>NZ_CP072613.1:0-3267500 GCF_000735125.2 Sulfitobacter sp. CB2047
ATGAGAAATCACAACGACCTTCTTAACATGAACGAGCGCAGCTTGGAACAACAGGCCGCCGTGCGCCGCGCCACCTTCTCCCCCGGAGAGATCAAGGCCCTGCGCCCCTTCTCGATCTGGGAGATCAGCCAGTTCATGTTCGACGTCCCCGCCGACACCCTGCGCAAGAAGCTGGCGGACGACCCGACCCTGCCCCAGGGGCTCACCGAAGAGGATGGCCGCCAGCGCTGGTTCAGCCTCGAAGAGATCAACGAGCTGCGCCGCCGTGCCAAATTCCGCGGCCGCAAGCTGCTGCCCGAACGCCCCCGGGGCCGTGCCATGCGCGTGGCCGTGTCGAACTTCAAAGGCGGCGTGGGCAAGACCGTCGTCGCACAACACCTCGCCCATGCCGCCGCCCTTGACGGCTACCGCGTGCTCTGCGTCGACTTCGACCCGCAAGCGACGCTGACCCATTCGATGGGGCTGACCGAGGTCAAGGAAAGCCACACGGTCTGGGGCATCATGTGTCGCGACCTCTGCCGTGAATCCAACCGGATCATGGAAAGCTATGATGACCCGGATGACTGCCCCTACCCCGCCGCGGACGAATTGCCTGAAGACGTGCAATCCATCGGCGCGCAGCGGTTCCAGGAATTCATCCAGCCAACCTGCTGGCCCACGATCGACATCATCCCGTCCTGCGCCAACGCGGCCTTCGTCGAATTTGCCTCGGCCCAATACCGCGCGCTCCACAAGGCATGGAGCTTTTTCGGCTGCGTCGCGCGCTACCTCGATGAACTGCCCGACGATCAATATGACATCATCATTTTCGACTGCCCGCCCGCCATCGGCTATCAGTCCCTAAACGCCGCGTTTGCGGCTGATATCCTCTATATCCCCTCGGGCCCGGGCTACTGGGAATATGACAGTACGACCAGCTATCTGGGCCAGCTTGGCGACGCGATGGCCGATATCTCGGAAGGGTTTGCAAGCCTCGCAGCGGACGCAGGCATTACGCTTCCTAAACAGTTTTCCGACATCCGTTTACTTATGACCCGTTTTGAATCCAACAATCCGCTGCACAGCGCCATGATCGACGCGTTCAAGAACGTCTTCGGTGCCGACGTCTGCGCCCACCCGATTGAAATGACCCGCGCGGTCGAACAGTCGGGCCGGTTCCAGATGTCGGTTTACGAACAGGACTATCGCCAGATGACGCGCGAAACATGGAAACGGGCGCGGCAGAGTTTCGACCGTGCCTATGACGAGTTTTTGCAAACCGTGCTCGAAGCGTGGAAAGAAAACGGAAAACGTAAGGAGAAGGCAGAATGAGCAGTAAAAACAAATTCGGCTTCGCCCCGGTAGAAGCCCCCACATCCGGCAGCCGCCGCAACCGCCAGCCAGGGCCCATGGGCGCCGCCGTGCGGGACGTGGCTGAAAACCTGCAAGAGGCAACCGAAGCCAAAATCGAACAGCGCCGGCGCAACGCCGAAGACGCCAAGACTTTCCGGCAGGCCCAAGGCGAAGGCCGCGTGCTCTACCAGATCGACCTGTCGGAAATCTTCACCGACGATCTGCCGCGCGATCGGCTCGCGCTGGAAGAAGTCGCGCAGTCCGACGAGATGGAGGAGCTTAAATCCTCGATCCGCGAACGGGGGCAGCGCGAACCCGTCGAGGTCTATGTCGGGCCGAACGGGCGCTACCAGCTCAAGAAAGGCTGGCGCCGTTTCACCGCCCTGTCTCAGTTGTTTTCGGAAACCAAAGACGACCGCTTTGGCACGATCACCGCGCGGGTAGAGGTCGGCGAGGATGACCGCATTTCGCGCTATGTGGATATGGTCGAAGAGAACGTCGTGCGCGAAGACTTGTCCTTTGCCGAGATGGCACAGGTGGCGATCACCGCCGCCAAGGACGACGCGGTCGAAGAAATCGACCCGGCAGAGCTGGTGACCCGTCTGTACAGCGCGCTGCACAAGACCAAGCGGTCTTACATCAAAAGCTTCGTCTTCCTTCTCTCTGCTCTGGAAGGGAGCTTGCAGTGGCCCAAGGCCGTGCCGCGCAATCTGGGCGTCGATGTCGCGCGCGCGCTGCGCACACCGGATCAAGCCAGCGTCTTGCAGGAAAAACTCTCCGATGCGTCGACACCGGACGAGCAGAATAAAATCCTCAAGGATTTTCTGACCACTTCGAACGAGCCGACAGAGAAGCCCGCCTCCAAGGCAGAGCCAAAGCAGAAATTTGAATTCTACGTCGGTCAGACCAAGGTCACCGCCCGCCACGGCGAATGCCGTTTGATGAGCGATATCGACTTTGCCACCATGCCCAAGAAGCAATTGGAAGAAGCGGTGCGCGCCTTTGAAGAGGTGCTCAGCAACGGGCCGCGCATCCGGTAAACGGTTACCCATGGGTAACCACTGCCCACCCGGTTACCCATGGGTAACCACCGCGCGTCGGGTTACCCATGGGTAACCGGCAAGGGTAAATGAGAAAGATGGCGGGGAAGGGGGCGCAGAAGCGTCCCCTTTTTTGTGCGTTGAATGGCAAAGAGCGCAATTGCCCCATTTTCCAATAAAACAAGGGGTTTTAGGCGCGAATATAGGCTTAACGCTTTGATTCAAAACAGCTTTGCGGTTGAAAGATGCAGATTTCACCGTGATTCCGCCATATCGGCACTAGAACCCGACGTTGACCCATGGACATCCCCTGAAACGCGGGATTAACGTGCGCCCATAGGGGAGGGCTGGCAGATGTCAGAAAGACCTTATCGACATATTTTTGATCTCGGGAGAAACATCATGGATCGTCGTTCATTTATTCGTGGCGCAGGCGTTGCGGGGGCAGGGGCCGTTGCTTCATCGCTGGCCGCACCCGCCGTCGCCCAAGGCAACATTACCTGGCGCATGGTTACCACCTGGCCGAAAAACTTCCCCGGTCTGGGTGTCGGCGCGCAGCGTCTGGCCGACCGTATCACAGCGGCCTCCGGTGGCCGTCTGACCGTGCAGGTCTACTCCGCTGGTGAGCTGGTGCCGCCGCTGCAATCGCTGGACGCCGTGATCGATGGCTCCGCCGAGATGAGCCACGGTGCGGCCTATTATTGGCAGAACAAGTCGCCCGCGCTGTCCTTCTTTACCGGCGTGCCCTACGGCATGACCACGCCAGAGCTGACAGCCTGGATGCGCTATATGGGCGGTCAGGAAATCTGGGACGAGATCTATGACCAGTTCGGCGTTCAGGGCTTCCTGTCGGGCAACACCGGCACGCAGACAGGCGGTTGGTTCCGCGACGAACTGACCAGCCTTGACGATGTCAAAGGCGTGCGCTTCCGGACCCCCGGCCTTGGTGGTCGCGTATGGGAGAAACTGGGCGCGACGGTCACCAACATGGCCGCGGGCGAGATCTTTCAGGCGCTGCAATCGGGCACGCTGGACGCGGCCGAATTCGTCGGCCCCTACAACGATCTGGCGCTCGGCTTCCATCAGGTTGCCAAGAATTACTACATGCCGTCCTTCGTTGAATCCGGCCTCGCGACCGAGCTTGTCGTCGACAAGAAGAAGTACCAGGAACTGCCCGAAGACCTGCAGGCGATCATTCGTGATGTGAGCCAAGCGGAATACGATCAGGTTGCGGCGGACTTCTATGCCAACGATCCACGCGCGCTGAAAACGCTGGTGGAAGAGCACGGCGTGACCGTCCGCAACTTCCCCGACGACATCATGGAAGCCGGTGCCAAAGCCTCGGTCGAGGTGGTCGAGGAACTGCGCAGCAGCGACGACCCGCTGGTCAAGAAAACCGCAGACAGCTTTGTCGAAGCGCTGAACCTTGTCCGCACCCGGACAGAGAAGATCGACAGCCCCTACATTCAGGCGCGTCAGAGCTTCCTGAAATACTAAGATCCGCCCGTCGGATACAGAAAAGGCCCGGTGTTTCCACCGGGCCTTTTTTCGTGCTGGGGCAGGGGCTTTAGCCTGCGATCAGTTTCGGCAACCAGGTCACGATCTGCGGGAACATGAACAGGATCGCAATCGCCACTACCTGCAGCATCACGAAGGGCAGGATGCCCTTGTAGATCGCGCTGGTGGGCAGGTCCGCCGGGGCGACGCCGCGCAGGTAGAACAGCGCAAAGCCGAAGGGCGGGGTCAGGAAGGACGTTTGCAGGTTCACCCCCACAAGCACCCCCAGCCAGATCGGATCGACATCCAGCATCAGCAGCACCGGTGCAGTGATCGGGATCACGATAAAGATGATCTCGAAGGTGTCGAGGATGAAGCCCAGGAAGAACATGATGATCATCACCACCGCCACCGCAGCGAGCGTCCCGCCCGGCAGATTGCTGAGGAATTCATGCACCAGATTGTCGCCGCCCATCATGCGGAATACGACCGAAAAGACCGAGGCCCCGAGCAGGATCACAAAGACCATGCTGGTGATTGTTGCCGTCGATACCATCGTTTCCTTAAGCACGCCAAAGGACAGACGCCAGCGCAATGCGGCGAGGATCATGGCCCCGACGGCACCGACGGATGCGGCCTCTGTCGGGGTGGCGATGCCGCCCAGAATAGACCCTAACACGGCCAAAATCAGCGCCAAAGGCGGGACAAGCGCCACAAAGACCTCGCGCAGCAGCTTTGATTTCTCATCCGCTGGAACGGGGGTGGCAGGGCAGGACTTAGGGTCTGTTGCGGCTTTGAACAGCACATACCCGAGGTAGAGCGATACGAGCAGCAGCCCGGGCAGCAGGGCCCCGGCAAAAAGATCCCCGACAGAAACAGGCGTGGGGGCAAAGTTGCCCTTGGCCATCTGCACCTGCGAGTTGATGCCCGACAGCATATCGCCCATGAAAATCAACACGGTAGAGGGGGGGATGATCTGGCCCAAAGTGCCGCTGGCGCAGATCACGCCGGTGGCCAGTTTCGGGTCATAGCCCGCCCGTAGCATCGCGGGCAGCGAGATCAGCCCCATCGTCACTACGGTCGCGCCCACCACACCGGTAGAGGCCGCGAGCATGGCCCCGACCAGCACCACAGAGATCCCGAGCCCACCGCGCATATTGCCGAACATCTTGCCCATGGTGAGCAACAGTTGTTCCGCGATCTGGCTGCGTTCCAGCATCACGCCCATGAAGATGAACAGCGGCACGGCGACGAGCACTTCGTTCGTCATAAAGCCGATATATCGGTTGGGCAAAGACCCGAAGTTGGACGGGTCGAACACGCCCAAAGCCATGCCTACACCGCAGAATAGTAACGAAGTGCCGGCAAGGGTGAAGGCTACGGGGAAGCCCAGAAGCAGAAAGCCGATGACCCCAAAGAACATCAGCGCGGCGAGCATCTCGCCAATCATGATCGGGTCCATCAGGCGGCTCCCTCGGTGGTGGCGGGTTTGATGGCGTCCGGGCTGTATTGCATCGCGGCGGGCACAAGATCAGCCCTGCCGCCAAGCACCAGAATGGACCGGATTGCCATGGCAATGCCTTGCGCCGCAATCAGGGCTGCAAAGACGATGATAAAGGTTTTGAGAATATAAAGCCCCGGCATCCCGCCCACATTGGCAGAGCCTTCGTGATAGCCCCATGCGCGCTGCACGAAGGGCATCGAATAGATGTAGACGATCCATGTGAAGGGCAGCAGAAAGACGAACACCCCGATCAGGTCGGTGATGGCGCGGGTGCGCAGTTTGGCGGGACGGTAAAAGATGTCGACGCGCACGTGATCGTCGCGCAGTAGGGCAAAGCCTGCCACCGCGGTGAACATCGCCCCGTTCAGCCAGATATAGAGATCCTGCATCCAGACGTAGCTGGTGGCAAAGAGGTATCTTTGTACCACTACGGTAAAGCAGACGACGACAATGGCCAGCGCGAGCCAGGAAAAGACTTTTCCGATAATCAGATTAACAGCGCAGATGAGGGATGCTACTCCAGCGAGAAAACGCACATTCCACCCTTTTCTATGGTTTCTATCGTTCTTAACGCATGTCAATCAAAGTGCCGCAGGGGAATGTCAAGCGGGGTCTCAGCATTTCGCTGTGCGAAATATTGCGCATCCGCGGCGTTCGACCGCCCTTTTTAAGATAATTTTTGACAGTGTTCGCAACTTTAGGTTACGCATGCGCTGTGACACGCTCTGCTTAGTAAGTACCAACAGTTAAAGATAAATAGTGTAGATGACACAGTCAGCCGAATTGCTTCAGATGGAAACCGGTACGTTGCTTAAACAAGAGCAGGGCCGGGCGGTCTTTGCTGTGAAAGCGCCCGATGATCTTGTTGTGAAAGTACCGATGAAAGCGCTGCGGGCGGCGGACACGGGGCGGGTCAGACCGTTTCTTTACAAACATTTCCCGACGACGCGACACCGCATGCTGTTGCGCCAGTTGACCCATGACATCGAAGTGCGGATTCGCAGCCATGACGCGGGTATTGCGTCGCCGATTGCATTCACCAACGGGGTGATGCGGACGGATATGGGGCTGGGGCTGTTGATGCAGCGGGTCGGGCCGGAAGGCGGCGGTCTGGGGATGACGCTGGACGAATTCGTCGCGCGGGATCTGCTGGATACGGCAGCGCTGAAGGCGTTGAACGATTTCTCGCGCGCGGTCTTTGCGCTTGGGGTGGTGGCCCCGGGGTTGAACTCCCGCAGCATCGTCTGGGGACAGCAGGAGGGTAAGTGGCAACCGCTGATCGTGGACGGGTTTGGCGACCCGAATGTGATCAAGCTGCGCAGCTGGGTGCCCTATCTGCGGCACCGCGCCCTGCACCGCGGGATGGAGCGGACGGCCCGCGATGTCGGGCTGCATTGGTCGCGGCGCAAAAAGATGTTTCTGCGCAACGATTACGACGCGCTCGACTAGGGTTACCCTTTTTGCCTACTCCGCCGGAAGCTGGGAATAATACAGCGCCAGCGCGTCGATCTCGGCATCTGACAGATTGCGGGCGGCTTTTTCCATCAGCTCTTTGCGGGGGCCGCCGCCGCGTGTGCCCTCGCGCCAAAGCTTCAGCTGCTGCGCCAGATAGGGGCGGGGCTGGCCGCTGATGCGCGGGAAGCCGGGTTTGGTCTGGTCCAGACCGGGGCCGTGGCAGGACGCGCAAGACGGCGCGTCGATATTGCCGATGGCGGCGACGCCGGCCCCTTGCTCCATCAGATCAAGCTCTGCCGGGGGCAGGGGGGCTGTCGGGGTCGGGCCATCGGGCGCGGATGCGGCATAGTGGCGGATCACGCGGGTCAGGTCATCGGGGGGAAGCTGCGTTGCCGCATGGGCCATAAAGCCGCTGTCCCGCGCGCCGGTGCGATAGGCGGTGATCGCGTCCTGCATGTACCCTTCATCGAGGATATCGAGGCGGGGGATATGGCCGTTGCCTTTGCTGTCGCCCGTCGCGCCGTGGCAGGACGCGCAATAGGTCAGCGCGGTGTCGTCGGACGGTGCGTCTGACGCCAGCAGCGCGTCAAAGCCCGCGCCCTCCATCTCGCGGACATGGGTGAGAAAGGCGACCATGGCCCAGATCTCGTCCTCGCGGTTTTCGGCGGGCCAGTAGGGCATGCCGCTCATCTTGACGCCGTCTTTGACGATGGTGAACAGATGTTGCGGCTGCCAGTCAGCGACGGCGTCGGTGATATGGGGCGGTTCGGGCGACATGGCGTCGGCGGTGGCGGAATGGATCCGGTCTGGGGCGGCGTGGCAGAAGCTGCAGGCGCTGTCGAAATGCCCCGCGCCGAGGGCGACGAGATCGGGGTCGGACAGGTCGGGCACCTGTTCGGCGTCAGGGGCGCGGAGTTTGACCGACTGGCGATAGGCGGTGTGCAGCACCCAGGACACGCCCGGAATATGGCCCGCGCGGGCAGAGACGTTGAACAGCCCCAGCCCCACGATGGTCACCGCGCCGACAGCCCCCAGCAGGGCCAGAACGATCAGGGTTTTGATCACGGTTCTCATTGCGTTTGCTCCGTTACGTTTGGGGTGCGGGGTCGGTGCTGCGCAGGTCACGGCCCACCAGCCACAATCCGGCGATCAGATAGACCGGTGTGCCGATGCCCAGCATCAGCAGCCCGCCCAGTTGTTGCCCGCCAAGGTCGGCGGCGCGGCCGCAAATCTCGGCAAAGACATCGCGGGGGGCGAGGATCAGCAGCGCCCCCAGTAGGGTCATATGCATCGAGGTCAGCAGCAGCGATCCGGCCCCTGCCAGCCCGTTGTGCGCGCGCAGGGCGCTGACCCAGACCAGCAGTCCGACGATCAGGAAACTTCCCTGTTCCAGCGCAAAGCCCGCGGGTAGCAGATAGGCCATCCCGTGCAGCTGCGGCAGGTGCCATGCCCAGACCACCATGAATTCAAGCACCGTCGCGATCAGCGGAGAGATCATCAGCCAGCGCAGCCGGTCCCCCAGTCCGAAGGCGAGCAGCGGTGCGACCACGGCGACCAGCCCCATATGGCGCAGCATATGGACGGGGAAGGCGGCGCCGGTCAGCCGTTCCAGCGGCACCAGCCAGAGCAGGCCAAGCAGGGCAAACCCCAGATATGTCGCGGCGCGGGTCATGCGCAGCTGGCGATCAGCAGCACGGGGAGCGAGACATAGATCACCCCGACCGCCGAGATCAGCGACAGCAGGAAGGCCGCGTGGCCCATGAACTGGTGGCGGTCCTCGTTGTTGCCCGCGTCGTTTTCCCATTCGCGGTCACGCACCACATCCCATTGCCGCCACGCGCCCCAGCCCAGCCAGACGATCGCCGCCAGAACGCCTATGGTCAGCAGCCCGATGCCAAGGCGCAGGGTGGTAAGGTAATCCACGCCGAGGATGTGATCGGCGCAGAATACGGTTGTGGCACCGTAGCAGATCACGAAATGCAGCGCCCAAAGCGTGGGGCTGAGGGCGAGCCGCCAGAGGCTGTCTTGTTCCTCGTGGAATTCCTCTTGCTCTTCTTCGGTGGAGATCTGGTTCATGCCAGCAACCTTGGGGCCACGCCCAGAATAAAGCCGGTGACCAATGCGGTCAGCACCATGAAGTGCCAAAACAGCGTCACGTTGCACAGATCGGCGTCATATTGCGGGGTCACCTTGCCAAAGATCGACCCTGCCAGCGCGTAAAGCTGCATGATGACCCCCAGCACGGAATGCGCCACCAGCCAGACCATCAGCGCCCACATGGTCGCGGGGTAGACATGGGTTGTGGGCTCAAGGTCGAGGACCGACAGGATGATCAGCCCCGCCCCGCCCACGGTGCAGGTCGCCGCCAGTGCCAATGCGATGCGTGCCAGCGTGATATGGCTGCGTTTATTGACCTCGCGCGCGAGCACGGTCGCGGCCCATGAGACGACAAACAGCGTAACCCCGAGCGCGACGGCGGCGCCCGTGGCGTGGTCCGCTCCGATGGTGATAAAGTCCGGGCGCGCGGTCCAGTAGAAGAAGAACCCGAAGACGAGGCTGGCGAAGGCGGTGCTGTCGCCCAGCATCGTGATCCAGACCGCCCACCATCCGACAGAGGTCGGCCCCGAGGCGTAGGTCGGCAGGCTGAGGCCAAGACCCACGTCCTTGCGTTCTTGATCCGGCACCTGTGCCGTGCTGGTCCAGAGCCAGTAGAGCACGCAGACAATGGCGAAGGCGCCGCAGACGATGGCGGGTTCGTAGATGTGGAAGGTGGGGAAGATGAACGCACCGCCGGTAAAGAACGCGGCGAGCATGGTGATCCACGCGGGGCCGGTGACGCGCTGTACCATCAGCGGTTTCGCGTCGATGACCGAGGTGATCAGCGTCTCGCGTTTGCCCTCGGGGGCGTCGGGCAGATAGTAGCGGCCCGCGTCCATACGCTCGACCAGTTTGGGCTGGTCCCACAGGGGGTAGCGCGAGGTGATATAGGGCACCGAACGGTTGCCCCATGCTTCTTCGGGCACATCATGGGCCCATTCCAGCGTGCCGCCGCCCCAAGGGTTGCGCTTGATCTGGCCTTGGTACGCTTTGGGGCGCAGCAGATCGTAGACGAAGACGGCAAAGCCTGCGGCGGTGATATAGGCCCCGACGGTGGACATCATATTGAGCCAGTCCCAGCCCGCGCTGCCCGGATAGGTGAAAATCCGGCGCGGCATCCCCTTGAGCCCCGTCAGATGCATCGGCAGGAAGGTGACGTTGAAGCCCACAAAGATCAGCCAGAAGGCCCAACGGCCAAGGGTTTCGGACAGTAGCTTTTTGCGGAAGAAGGGGAAGAAATAATAGACCCCCGCCATGACCGGAAAGACCATGCCGCCAAACAGCGTGTAATGCAGGTGGGCCACGACGAAGTAGCTGTCATGGGCCTGCCAGTTGAAGGGCACGATGGCCAGCATCACCCCTGTCAGACCGCCCGCCACAAAGATCGCCAGCGCCCCCGCGATCCAGAGCATTGGCAGGGTCATCTTGACCCGTCCCACCATCAGCGTCGCGACAAAGGCGAAAAGCTGGATGCCGGTGGGGATCACCACGGCCTCGGACGCGGCAGAGAAGAACCCCAGACTGATCTGGGGCAGGCCGGTGGTGAACATGTGATGCACCCACAGCCCGAAGGACAAGAACCCGGTGCCGACCGCGCTGAGCACGATCCACGAATAGCCCACGATGGGCGTGCGTGCGACGGTGGGCACGATCATCGCGGCGATCGCGATGGAGGGCAGGAAGATGATGTAGACCTCTGGATGGCCGAAAATCCAGAACAGATGCTGCCAGAGCATCGGGTCGCCGCCCCGAACGGGATCGAAGAACGGCCAATCGAAGGAGCGTTCGAGTTCGAACAGGAAATCCCCCGCAATCAGCGGCGGGAAGGCGAAGAGGATCATGCCGCCCACGACCATCACATACCACGCGTAAAGCGGCATGATGTTGACGCGCATCCCCGGCGGGCGACATTTGAGCGCGCCGACAATCAGCTCGACCGCCGCGGCGATGGAGGCGACCTCGATAAACGAGAGGCCCAGAAGCCAGATATCGGGGCCGATGCCTTCTTCCTTCGTGGCGAGCGGGGGGTACATGAACCAGCCCGCCTTGGGGCCGGAATCGAACAGGATGGACCCGAAGACAAAGATGCCGCCGATCAGGAAACACCAGTAGCCATAGGCGCTGAGCCGCGGGAACGGCATGTCGCGCGCCCCCAGCATCCCGGGCAGCAGCAGGATCGAGATTGCCTCGAACATGGGCACGGCAAAGAGGAACATCATCGCCGAGCCGTGCATGGTGAAGAACTGGTTATAGCGGTCGGCGTCGAGGAAATCATTCTCGGGCACGGCAAGCTGGGTGCGCATGAGCACCGCCAGAATACCGGCGCAGAGCATGAAAAAGAACGCGGTCATCGTGTACCAGATGCCGACCTCGGTGTTGTTCACCGCTGACCAGTAGCGCCAGCCTTGCGGCGTTATCCAAGCTGCACGCAGGCGTTTTTTCTGCGCCTCTTGAACATCCTGCGGGACGGGTTCGGCGAGCATATCCTCGGTCGGGGGGTAGGTGCCTTCGGGTTGCAGCACATCGGGGTATCTGCGGGTCATTCCAGCCCCCCCAGATAGGCGGCCAGCGCCGCGAGGTCGTCGTCGGACAGGAAGTCATAGGTGGGCATATTGACCTCGGGTTTGATCGTGTCGGTGTGGCCGATCCATGTGGCGATGGCCTGCGCGTTCAGGGGCAGGGTGCCCGCGGCAAGCGAGTGGCGATTTGCCAGATGGGTCAGGTCGGGGCCGGTCTTGCCGATGGCTTTGGTGCCACGAATGGTGTGGCAAGCGCCGCAGCCTTCCTCAAGGAACAGGGTCGCGCCGGCTTGGGCCAGCGCGCCTTGGGGTGGCTTGGCATCGCGCGCCTCTGCGCTCAGCCATTGGTCGAATTCATCGGGGGGCATCACCACGGTTTCAAAGGCCATCAACGCATGGGAGGCGCCGCAGAATTCGGCGCATTGGCCACGGTAGATGCCGGGATCGGTGGGCGCGAGGGTCATGCGGGTTTCACGCCCCGGGAACATATCGGTTTTGCCGCCAAGGGCCGGCACCCAGAAGGAGTGGATCACCCGATGGGCGTTCAGCACTAGCTCGGTCCGGGCACCGGCGGGCAGGCGGAGTTCATTCGCCGAGACGATTGTTCTGGTCTCCCCTTGCTGTTGGTATTCGACGCGCCACCACCATTGTTCGGCGGTGACCCGCACGACCAGCCCGTCCCCTTCGGCGCGGGTCGGTCCCATCAGCGGCAGGGAATACATCAGCAGCCCCCCCAGCAGGACCACGGGAAAGAGGATGCCCCCGCCGACGATCAGCATCTCGGCGGTGCGGCGGCGCATGGCACCGGGGTTGATGCGTGTGACATAGACGAACAGCAGCGCGACAAGCCCCCACAGGATCACCGCGCCGACCAGCATCACCCAAAAGAGGTTCAGCACATCCGACGCGTCCTGACCGGCGGGGGCCAGCACGGATTGACGCCCCTCGCAGCCTGCCAGAAGCAGGGCGGCCGGGGCGATTACACAGATGCGCCAAGGGTGTTGCAAGGGGGCTCCTTTCACTCTGACAATTTGTCCATGTCCGAGGCAAGCGGGTCTTGCCCCTTTGATTTCATGTAGAACACGGTCGCGCCCCAGAGCACCACACCCAAGCCGATCAGCACCGCGGCGATGAGGTATTGCACGCTGTCGCGCCCCGTCCACGGGCCGACGAAAAAGGCGCAAGATATCGCGCCGATATAGGGCAGGCCGAGGGGGCTGGTGAAATGGTCGTGGTCCACCGTATCGCTGCGCAGCACCAGCACGGCGATATTGACCAGCGTGAACACCGCAAGCAGCAGCAGCGCCGTGGTGCCCCCCAGATCAGGCACCGTGCCGACAAAGGTGATCAGCGCGATCGCCAGCCCGGTGGTAAAGACGATGGCCGTATAGGGCGTGCGCCGCTTGGGCAGCACCTTGCCCAGAATGGAGGGCAGGACTTTTTCCTGCGCCATCCCGTACAGCAGGCGGCTGGCCATCAGCATGTTGATCAGCGCGGAGTTTGCCACGGCGCACATGGTGATGATGCCGAAGACGCTGAGCGGGAACCAGGGCGCGCCGGCTTCGACGACCTTGAGCAGGGGGGTGGCCCCTTCGCCCAAGGCCTTTGCGTCGACAAGGGCAATGGCGGTGATCGACACCAGCAGATAGATCACGCCGGTGATCAGCAGCCCGCCGAGCAGGACTTTGGGAAAGATGCGCGAGGGGTTCTTGGCTTCTTCGGCCATGTTCACGGAATCCTCGAAGCCGACCATCGCAAAGAAGGCCAGCGTGGTCGCGGCGATCACGGGCCAGAACAGCCCCTGCTCTCCGGCGCTGCTGAAATCGAACGCGCGCCCGAAATCGCCTTGCCCGCCCATGAGCGCGGCGGCCCCGATCATGATGATGATCAGCAGGCCGGTCAGTTCGATGCAGGTGAGCACCACATTTGCCTTCACGCTTTCGCCGACGCCGCGCAGGTTGATCAGCCCCAGCAGCACCATAAAGCCGATGCTGATGGCAGTGATCAGGAAGGCCCCGTCGCCCAGACCGAAACTTTTCCCGAAATTCTCGGCAAAAGCCTGCGAGGCGGTAGAGGCCGAGGTGATCCCGCTGGACATCACAGCGAAAGCCACAAGGAAGGTGAGGAAATGCACGCCAAAGGCCTTTTGCGTATAAAGCGCGGCACCGGCGGCCTTGGGGTATTTGGTGACAAGTTCAAGGTAGCTGCAAGCGGTCACGGTGGCCAAGACAAAGGCCACGAGGAACGGCAGCCAGACGATGCCGCCGACCTTTGCCGCGACTTCGCCTGTGAGCGCGTAGATCCCTGTGCCCAAGACATCGCCCACCACGAACAGCAGCAGCAAGCCGGGCCCCATCACGCGTTTGAGTTCGGTTTTCTCGCCGTCTTGATCCGGCGTTGTTGAAACATCCTTGGTCATGGGACACTCCCTTCCCCCCCTTGCCGGGGGCGTGGCCCCGACATCACAGCCGTCACCAGTTCACGCCCGTAGCGACGGCTAGCCCGTGGCGTCTTGTGCGCTGCCGCCTTTCTTGCGGATCACGCGGTAGATGTAGGTCAGCACCAAGGCGCCGATGACAACGTTGGACACGGGGTTCATGTAGTCCGCGACCAGATCGTATTGCGACCCGAGCGCGTAGCCGAGCCCGGTCAGCAATGTGTTCCAGATCACCGTGCCCGCCAGCGAGAAAGCCAGAAACGGCAGGTGATGCATCGGCGTCAGCCCCGCGGGCACCGAGATCAATGTGCGGATCGCGGGCACCATGCGCCCCATGAGCACGGCCAGATTGCCGTGGCGGTCGAACCAGTCCGACGCGCGGTCAAGATCCTCGGGGGACATGGTGAGCCAGCGGCCATGCTTTTCCAGAAGGTGCCGCACGCGGTCGTGCCCGATCTTGCGCGCGATGATGTAGTAGAGGTAGGTGCCCGCCAGCGACCCGATGCTGCCCGCGATCACCACGCCGACAAAGTTCATCTGGTCCTGATAGGCCAGAAACCCCGCCAGCGGCATGATCAGCTCGGACGGGATGGGTGGAAAGACGTTTTCCGCGAACATCAAAAACGCGACGCCCAGATAGCCTGCGGCATCCAGCAGGCCGGTGATCCAGTCAAACATGGGGCCTCCTGTTCTGTTGCGTTGCGGGGGAGGGGGCGTTGAGGGTCATTGAGGGTCTTTCGTCGTCAGCGGGTTGGCCACACGCTCGTAGTATTCACTGATGGCGCGCATATCCTCGGCGGTCATTTTGCGGGCGATGGCGGACATCATGCCGCCAAAGTCATTGTCCCGCTGGCCGCGTTTCCAGCGGTCCAGTTGCAGCACCATGTAGTTGGCGTATTGACCGGCAAGATAGGGCACCGAGGGCGGGTTGCCCGTGCCATCGGGGCCGTGGCAGTTGGTGCAGGCGGGCAGGCCCTTGTCGGGCGATCCGGCCCGCGCGATGGCGGCCCCTTTCTGGATATCTTGCACCGAGACCTGCCCGCGCGCCACCCGCAGCGGCGCGGCGAGAGAGGCGTAATAGGCGCTGACCGCGGCGCGGTCGTCTTGAGAGAGGGATTGCGCGACGGGCGTCATCAGGTCGTCGGGCCGCGCGTCGCTGGCATAGTCATCCAGCTGCTTGTCAAGGTACCACGCCGGTTGTCCGGTAAGCCGTGGGAAGCTGCCCGACCCGTCCCCCTGACCGTCGACGCTGTGGCAGGTCACGCAGGATTGCACACCGCCCGCGCCTTGCAGGGCGATGGCCTGCCCCCGTGCCAGCGTGTCGGCGTCGGGCGGCGTATCGACCGTCATGTTGAACAGATCGCGCGCCGTACCATAGGGCTGATCCGCAGGGATCGCCTGCGCGGTGGCCAGCGCGGGCAAAAAGGCTGCGAGGGCGAGGCAGAGCAGGGGGCGGTGAGGGATTTTCATGGCGGCTCCTCTGCTTCAGGCGTCCATCAGCGGGCGCGGGTTGGCGATATAGTCGTTCTTCATGTGATCGAGCGTCCAATAGGCGACGCCCATCAGCGGCCCCGTGGGGTTGTAGCCAAGGTTCTGCGGAAACAGCCCTGCGCCAAAGACAAAGACGTTGTGATGATCCCACATCTGGCCAAAGCGGTTCACGACGCTGGTGGTCGGGTCCGTGCCCATCACCGTGCCGCCGGTGTTATGGGTGGTCTGATAGGGCACGATGGAATAGTCACTGCCCTCTGCCGCGCGGTTGCTGGCGGAGGTGGATGTCACGTTCTCCATAGTGCGCGCGATCTCATGCGCCTTGCCCATCACATAGTCGGCCATGCGCCGGTCGTTTTCGGGGAAGTTGAAGGTCATCCGCAGCAGCGGGCGGCCATAGGCGTCTTTCCAAGTGGGATCGAGGTCAAGGTAGTTATCGGGCGTCGCCATGGATGACCCGTGGACGGTCAGGCTGGCGTGGTGCAGGTAATTCTCGCGCACGGCACGTTTCCAGTCGGCGCCCCATGCGGGCGTGCCTTCGGGCGTGGGCTGGTAGTTGATCGGGCGGCCATTGGTCTGCGTGCAGGCGATATAGCCGCCGCCCAGAAACCCCAGATCGCTGTGGTCAAAGTTGTCACCGTTGAAGTCGTCGATCACCGTGCCAAGCGCCCCCGCCCCCATAAAGGGGTTGGTCACCACCTGATCATCGAAAAATACGTTCACGCCTGCCATCGTCTGATAGGCATAGTTCCGGCCCACGGTGCCCGTGCGGGTTTTCGGGTCGTAGGGTTTGCCCAGACCGGAGACCAGCATCAGATGCACGTTCCACAGGCCATAGGCGTTCATGCAGACGATGTCGGCGGGCTGGAACACCTCTTCGCCCGCGTCGGTCAGATAGGTGACGCCGGTGGCGGTCTTGCCGTCCTCTGACTTCTCGACCCGCAGGACCTGCGCCTGATAGCGGATCTCGAAGTTCTCGTGGGATTTGATCTGGTCATAGACGCAGATGATCGGGTCGGCCTTGGCGTAGTAGCCGCAGCCGAAGCGTTCGCAAAAGCCGCAATAGGTGCAGGGATGCAGCTTGGCGCCGTAGGGGTTGGTGTATTCCTTGGTGGCGTTGGCGGCGGGCAGGGGGAAGGGGTGGTAGCCGAGCTTTTGCGCCGCCTCTCCGAATTTGGTGGGGCCGATGGGCTGGCGCATGGGTGGGTTGGGATAATCGGCGCTGCGCGGCCCTTCGAAGGGGTTGCCGCCTTCACGCGGGCCGTCTGCCATCTGGCCTGCTGTACCGGAGGTGCCGCAGATTTTCTCGTAGAAATCGAAATGGGGTTCAAGCTCGTCATAGGTAACGCCCCAATCCTGCACATTCAGATCATCGGGAATGAAGTCGGCACCATAGCGGTTTTCGTAATGGGTGCGCATTTCGAGGTCGGAGGGCAGGGGCCGCCAAAGCTGGCCGTTCCAGTGGATACCCGCGCCGCCAAGCCCGACACCGGGCAGGAACGACCCGAGCCTGCGCATCGGCAACGCCTGTTGGCTGGCGTTGTTGCGGAAAGTCAGAGTCTCTTTGCGGGTGTTGATCATATGCGCGTGGTGCACCGCATATTTCAGTTCGTCATGTTCCTTGGGAGCGGCGAAATCATCGGCGTCGTGGCGGTAGGATCCGCGTTCCAGCACCACACAGCGTTTGCCAGCATGGGCAAGTTCATATGCAGCTGTCAGACCCGTCCAACCGGCCCCGATGATGACCACATCTGTTTTCGCCAGCCGCCGTGCCATGATCTACCTTTCCCAGTTGAAGTCGCTTGTGCCCGGTTGATGCCCGATGCCCATGGGGGGCTGCCGGTAGGGGCGATTGTGGGCGTCAACCGTATCGGTGAAATATCCGAAGGCCCCGGGGAAGCCGACCATCTGCCAACCGGCATAGCCCTTGTTGCCGCCATAGATCGGGTCGGCAAAATAGCCCTGGTTCGTCAGGGCGTGGAGTTCGGTAAAGAATGTTCTGGCCCCGACACGACCGGCGAGCGCGGGCCTATCCTCGGACAGGTCGGTCATCAGCTGGTCGAGCGCGGATTGCGGTTGCCCTTCAAGCGGGCCGATGACGGTCTGCATCGCCGCCAGCCCCTCGCGCCAGAGCTCGGCGGGGCGTAGGGGAGATTGGTAGCCTTGCTCGGGCGTGCCTTGGGGGTGGGGCCCGTCCATATACAGGTGTTCCCCGCGCCCATATCCGCCCGCAAGTTGCAGGTCGATGAAATCGACCACGCCAGCCTGACTGGCCGAGGGGAAATCATCCTGCGGGATCAGCGTGTCACAGAGCAGTGCGAGGCTTCGGGCCTCGGAATCGGTCAGGAAGGTGAACGGGGTGCCATCGAGAGCGGCAAAGGCATGGCGCGGCAGGGACGCAAGGCCGACTGCGGCACCGAAGCCGAATAGAACTGATCGTCTGGAATACGTTGGCATACGAAACCCAAATGATTGGTCATTTGTCTAAATAACGCCCGCGTGAACGAGTTGTTCCGCAGTTTTGCAAAAAATTTTGGCGAAACTAGTCGTGGCGTTTCTGCCGGGGGCGGTCTAGTTTGCGCGGGCCGAAACAAACTCACACAGCCATGTGACTGGTTCTTGGGAACAGGGTCGCGCTATTGGGGGTTACATCGTCAAGCACTAACTAAATAGGAGCGTGCACGCATGCTGACCAAACGCCATTTTATCACCAGCTCCGCTGCCGCGTTGTTTTCTGCCCCTCTGGCCCCCAGTCTCGCCGCCGCGGCGACAACAGACAAGTCGATGTGGGACGCATGGGATGCGCAGGTAACGCCTGCGGGCTACGATCCTGCAACGACGAACCCTTGGGGCGTCGCGCCCCGCTTTCTGCCCCGACTGGTCGAGGCGAACCCCGGTCTGACGCCGGGCGATATCCACGTCGATGCGGTCGCGCGGTATCTGTATCACATTCAGGACAATGGCACCGCCATGCGCTATGGCGTGGCGATCGCGCGGGGTGACCTGTACGAGCCCGGCACCTATACGATCAAGCGCAAGGCGAAATGGCCAACTTGGACGCCGACGCAGAACATGATCCGCCGCGATCCAGAGCTTTATGAACAACACGCCGATGGGATGGACGCAGGCCCGCAGAACCCCTTGGGATCGCGTGCGCTGTATCTTTTCGTCGGTAACCGCGACACCTATCTGCGCATCCACGGGTCGCCTAACCCGCAATCGATCGGCGGACGTGCAAGCTCTGGCTGCGTGCGGATGATCATGGCGCATATCAACGATCTGTACGAGAACGTGAACACCGGATCGCGCGCGGTCCTGTACCCGCCTGAAGAGCTGGTGACGGCTGCGACCTAAGTCCCGACCTTTGCAGATATGAAAAGGCCGCCCGAAGCGAGATGCTTCGGGCGGCCTTTTTACGTCAAGACGAGGGGCGCGATTAGCCCGCCGCAGCTGCCGCGATCGTTTGGGTGCAGATCGGACGGCCATTGTCGGCGCGCAGGGGCAGGAAGGTTGTTTCGACCGGCCCGCGGTAGCGATAGACGTAGCATCCGTTGCTGGGGTCGATCTTAACCGCGGTCAGATCCTGGTTCTTGGCAGCCACCAGGCGCACCCCTTCGGGCAGTTCCTTGAAGAACCCGTCGTCCGTTGTCATCTTGTCAGTGGTGGTCTGTACATCCGCACAAGCAGCCAGCGCCAATACGGCACAGCCTGCAATCCAAACCCGAACGCTCATCGTGATATTCCTCATATGAATTTGCTATGCAGCTAGGGTATTTCGCCGAGGTTGTAAAACAAGGGCGCGTGTTTCTGGGTCACAAACTGTTGCATTGCTGCCGATGGCCGCGGCTAGTCGTGCTCTTCATAGGTGCCTGCGCGTTTTTCAAGCTTGCGCACCAGCGCGATGATGATCAGCGCGAGGATCACGGTCATGCCTGCAATCGTCCATTCGCCCAAGCCGCAAGCCACGCCAACGGCGGCGGCGACCCACATGCTGGCCCCCGTGGTCAGGCCGCGCACCTTGCCTTGGGAAAAGACGATCAGCCCCGCGGCAAGGAAAGCGACGCCGCTGGTCACCGCCTCGATGATACGCAGGGGGTCCATCCGGATGGTATCGCCGAATTCGGCGCTGCGGGCGAGCAGGGCGAGGGTCAGCAGACAGTAGATGCACGACGCGAGGCCGATCAGCATATGCGTGCGCAGACCCGCGGGCCGTTTGGAGGTTTCGCGTTCAAGCCCGATCAGACCGCAGAATACCACCGTCGCAAGGGTGCGAGCCACAACGACCGACAGGGGCAGGCTGGGGGCGAGGGAGAATTCGTTCAGCAGATCTTCCCACATCAGCGTGTCTCCTGCGCGCAAGACGGGTGCGGGAGAGGCGGGCAGGGGGCGGAACTGGGCATGGGGGCAATCCGGTATCTTGAAAGCTATTGGTCTGGATGTAGGGCGGTGACAGTAAAAGACCGCCCCCGATGTGGGGACGGTCTGCGGTTGTTAACTTCTGTGGATCAGATCCAGTAGTTCGGCACCATATAGTGTTCGTGGGTCCGGCGTTCCCATTCGCGGTCTGTCACCCAACCGTCGCTGCGGGTTGGTGCGCCTTTAACCTGCTCTTCGGTGATGTCGGTCACGAAGCCTTCTTTGGCGGTGTCGTATTCAAGCTTGCCCCACGGCACGGGGTGGTGATCCTCGCCCAGGCCCAGAAACCCGCCAAAGCCCATCACGGCATAGGCGACCTTGCCGGATTGCTTGTCGATCATCAGATGATCAATGGACCCGATATGCGTGCCGTCGCGGCTGTAAACAGTCGTACCATTCACGTCAGAGGAAGATACGAGGCTAGAATGTGATGTCGCAGTCATGTCGAAACTCTCCTGTGTTGTGGTTACCTGTAGTTGAAACGACAGAGGCGGCACAGCGGTTCCGCGTCCTTCGGCGGGCGGCTAACTTCTGCCGATGGGCGTTGTTTGGCCGTGCGGGCGAGAGGGCTTGGAACTTTGGGTAAATGCGGCGGGTTGGTCTTTGACCAATCGACCACAGCTGGCCGGTTCAAACCCAAGCATGAAAAGGGAGATTCCAATGAAATTCGCACTCACCACCGCCGTGGCCTGCGGGCTGATGACAAGCGCCGCTTTCGCCGCCGAGACGACTGCGCCGGTTATGGATGCCGAAGGGGCAGAGGTCGGAACCGTGACGGTCCAGGATACCGAGTCCGGCGTGGCGCTGGCAAAACTGTCGCTGTCCAACCTGCCCGCAGGGGGCATCGCGGTGCATTTGCATGAAACCGGTGATTGTTCCGGCGACGGGTTCAAATCCGCTGGCGGGCATATCGCGGGGGACCGCGAGCATGGCGTTTTGACCGCCGGTGGCCCACACCCCGGTGATATGCCGAATGTCACGGTGGGCAGTGATGGCACCGTAGAGCAGGAAGTGTTCTTGCCGTTCCTGAATGTCGAAGAGCATCTGATGGATGACGACGGCGCTGCCTTTGTGATCCACGGCGGGCAGGACGATTACAGCTCGCAACCTTCAGGCAATGCGGGCGACCGGATTGCCTGCGGTGTCTTTGGTGCTGATCCCGCCTGATCCCCCTTCGGCAAACGATGATTTGAACGACCACGGCCGCGCCCCCACTGGCGCGGCCGTGGTTTTGCTGGCATAGGCTACCGCTGGCACCCTGCACGGACAGGGAGCAAACCGCCGGATCAATCAGCAAGGTTTCCCATGGCAAAAACACCCAGCCCCTGCATCGACGTGTGCAAGTTCAAACGCGAAGGCCATTGCATCGGGTGTTCGATGACCAAGGCGCAGAAATCCATGTTCAAATCGCTGAAGAAAGAAAGCCACCGCGTGGGCTTTATCCAGATGCTGACCGCACAACAGGAACGTCTGGGCAAATACGGCCATTGGGATCTGGCCTATCGCAAGAAGCTGGCAAAACGCAAAATCGCGGCCGAGAAGCTTCTCTAGCCGCGATTTGATTTTGGGTGCTGACGGGATCAGCGGGCGGGC
Organism: Sulfitobacter sp. CB2047; assembly: GCF_000735125.2. Lineage (NCBI taxonomy): Bacteria > Pseudomonadati > Pseudomonadota > Alphaproteobacteria > Rhodobacterales > Roseobacteraceae > Sulfitobacter > Sulfitobacter sp. CB2047. Next base: position 21,382 of record NZ_CP072613.1, read on the forward strand.
TATTTAGCCTGCGAGGTGTGCGCGCAGGAACCACGCGAATTTCTCGTGCTCTGTCCCGCGTGCGATGCACAGATCTTCTGTCAGCGTGTCGCCGTGGTCGGCGGCCAATTGGCCCGCGCCCGCGATGGTGGAGGCCAGCGTTTCCTGCGCTTCCATCATGATGCGGATCATTTCCTTGTCGTTGGCGTGGCCATCATGTTCGTTGATCTTGGACCGCTTCAGCATGCCTGCAAGCATCCCTTCGGCATGGACATCAAGGGCGCGAATACGCTCTGCCAGATCATCCTGCGCGACAAAGTGGTCTTCGTAGATCTTCTGGAACAGGTCGTGCAGCGGGCCGAAACCCATGCCTTTTACGTTCCAGTGAAAGTTTTGCGCCAGCATTGTCGTCACGGCGGTTTCCGCAACGCATTGGTTCAATGCATCGGCGATTGCTGTTTTTGCATCGGTTGTCAAAGCAGCTGCTGTCTGGTTCATTTTCTCGTCCCCAAGTGATTAAAATTCTGACTGGCTGGCACGGTACTAGCTTGCTGTCCATTCAACATAGACACCAAAAACGGTTTGCCAAGGTCTTTTTGGAATTATTCTAAACTTGAGAAAACTGCTCGGAAATCTGGCCGAGTAGATAGCCGATATAGCGTCGGTCCGCAGGGGCCACGCGCGACTTGATCAGGAAGTTGAGACTGGCAGGATCGTCCTCGCGGATGCTGGTCAGGCAGCGCAGGATCCATGCTTCGTCGAACGATAGCGTGTCTGTGCCCGGCGCGAACCAGACGACCTTGCGCTGCACCGCATTCGGCAGACATTTGATCAGCGTATCCACAAATGTGCGTTTCGCGTCCTCGCCATCAAGGCTGAGCAGGGCGCAGGCTTCGTAAAGATCCGTGCGCGCGGCGACGCGGCAGGCCATCGCCGACATCCGGAAATGGGTCAGCGCGGTGCGTTGTTCGGGGGTGATACGGGGGGCGGGAGCCTGTGCCGGTGCGTCGTCGCGGTCGAGGATCGGAAGGGTCGCCAAAGATGCCATATCAAGAGAAGTCCATACATGGGGCAGGGGTCGGGCCTGTCCGGTTGAATATCTTACTTTATTTATAGGGTATAAGCATCGCCCCGACAAGGGGGAGTGTTTTAGTGTGGTATTTGAAAATATTATGTAAATACATGGATGTAGGCAGGATGCCGCTTGTGGCGGCCAAGTTTGTGACGCAGCGGCTTGCCCCGGTGCGCTGACCTGATTAGGTCTCGGGCAAGTGAATACCTTACTATTTCAGTTTGACAATGGCCGCGGGGCGGTTCATTTCCGACTAAAACAGTAAGGGACAGAATTCCATGCAAATTTCAAGGATTGCCTTGGTGGCCGCGCTGGCCGCATCACACCCCGCCTATGCGCAGGAGGCGGATACGCTTGATCTGGGGACGCTCACGCTTGAGGCGGAAAGCGATGCGACGCTGCTGCAAAACGGGTACGTGGCCGAATCGGGGCGTCAGGCCACGCGCGTAGACACCCCCATCCGTGACATCCCCCAAGCGATCAGCACCGTCGGGCAGGACCAGATCGAAGATCAGGAGCCGCGCACGCTGCTGGACGCCTTGGGCTATACCTCGGGGACGAATGTCACCAACTTCGGTTTCGACTCGCGCTATGACGCGGTCTATCTGCGCGGTTTCTCGGCCTATTATGACGGGTTGTTCCGCGATGGCCTGCGTCAGGTGAACGGGCCGTCGGCGTGGTTCCAGAACCACCCCTACACGTTCGAAGGGGTTTCCGTGCTGAAGGGTCCATCGTCGTCGATGTATGGCGTCAGCGGCGCAGGCGGTCTGGTAAACATCATCTCCAAACGCCCCAAGGACGACGCCTATAACGAGCTGAAGCTGACCTTTGGCACAGACAGCCGCAAAGAGCTGGCGTTCGATTTCACCGGTCCCGTCGGCACCGACGGACGGCTTAGCTATCGCCTGACCGGTGTGGCGCGGGATGCGGATACGCCGCTGCCGGGCTATAGCGATGATCTGGCGCTGCTGGCCCCGTCATTTACCTATCAGTTGACGGACCGCACCAAGATCACCGTGCTGACAGAATATTCTGAATCAACCCGCGGCGGTACGGCGTCTTACTACAACCCGTCGCAGGGCGAAGCGTCTGATATCTATGTCGGCGATCCTGATTATAATGACTTTGTGAACGAACAATGGCGCGTCGGCTACGAGCTTGAGCACGAAATGGACAATGGCGTGACCCTGCGCCAAAACCTGCGGTATTCCGAAGTGGATGCGGATCTTGAGTTCAGCGGCATCTATGCGGCGGGCACGGGGTTCGGGCGCTACTGGGGCCATTACCTCGAGAACTCCGAGAATTTCTCGGTCGATACCTATGCCGAGGGGCATTTCTCTACCGGTGCGTTTGACCACACGGTTGTGGCCGGTTTCGATTATACCCAGTCGTCCTATGACGCCTATTATGGGGGTGTCGGCTATGTCTCTGCTGCCGACACGGACGCGGTGGATCAGCCCTATTCCAACGGTCAGGAAATGTACCAGTATGGCGTCTATGTGCACGACCAGCTGAGCTCCGGCCCCTGGACGATGTTCCTGAGCGGCCGCTACGACTGGGTCGACATGACCACCTTTGATGCCAATCAGAACGGCACCGATACATCGCATAACGGGTTCTCCGGTCGTGTCGGTCTGAGCTATGCGTTCAACACCGACCTGTCTGTCTATGCCAATGTGTCGAGCTCTTTCGTGCCGACCACAGGGCTGGTCTATGACGATAGCACCGACCCCAACAGCGGCCGTTCGGCAGAGCCGACACGCGGGCTGCAAAAGGAAGTGGGCGTCAAATACCAACTGCCGGGCACGGAAAGCCTGGTCACCGCGTCACTGTTTGACATCCGTCAAGAGGACGGTGTTGTCTTCCAGACGGTTGATCCGGCGACGTTCAATGGCTTGAACCAGGTGCAAGTGCCTTATGACCTGCGGTCGCGCGGGCTGGAGATTGAAGGCCAGTTCAACTTTGCCAATGGTTTGCGCGTGACCAGCGCCTATACCTATCTGGATATGGAGATCGAGGCAGGGTCCACCGGCACCGTGGGCAACCAGCTGTCGGCCACGCCGCATCACACCGCATCGATCTGGGGCTTTTACGAGCCGCAAAGCGGGGCGTTCAAGGGCTTTGGCCTCGGGGCGGGTCTGCGCTATGTCGGCGAAAGCTATGGCGACGATGCAAATACCTACAAGAACGATGCCGAGGTCTTTGCCGACCTGTCGATGTCCTATGACTTTGGCGAAGTCGGCTATGACGGGCTGAGCGCGCAGATCAACGTCAAGAACGTCTTTGACAACACCGACCAGACCTGCAGCGCGGACTATTGCTATCGCTACGAAGGGCGCACCGCCACGGCCAGCGTCAGCTACCGCTTCTGATGGCGCGGTCCGGGGGAGCTTGGGGTGTCGTCGGCGCGATCGGCGGCATCTATATTGCGCAAAGCGTGATTGCGGGCGTCACATGGTCGGGGCTGCCGGGGGTGTTGCGCGCGCAGAAGCTGCCGCTGGACCAGATCGGGTTGATCTCGGTGCTGGTGCTGCCTTGGGCGCTCAAGTTCCTTTGGGCACCGAGGGTTGAACGGTTCCGGCTGCCGGATGGCGGGCGGGACCGGTCGGTCACGATTGTAACACTAGGCGCTGCGGTGGTGATCGCGGCGCTTTTCGTGGTGGGGCTGATCGGCCCGTCGCCGGTGCTGCCTGTTCTGGCGGTGCTGATGGTGGCAGCCTTTGCGACGGCCACGGTGGATATTGCCTGCGACGGCTATGCCGTGGCGGCGTTGAAGGACACGCAATACGGATGGGGCAATGCGGCGCAGGTGGGCGGTGCCTATCTGGGGGCTGCGATCGGCGGGGGCGTGTTCCTAATCCTCGTGGACCGCGCCGGATGGCTGGTGGGCGCATGGGGGATGGCGGCGGTGATTGCTGTGCTCTGCGTCCCCTTTGCGATCATCGCGCGGGCGAAAACCGCGCAGGCGCGACCGCATCAACCGCGGCTAAATACCGCCTTGGCCCGCGCCGAGGTGCGTCAGGGTTTGCTGGTCGCGGCGCTTTATGTCGTGGCGCAGAAAACCGCGATGGGGATGTTCGGGCCTTACTTTATCGATGCGGGTTATGATCTGGGTCAGCTTGGACTGCTCAGCGGGGTCGGCAGCCTGACCTTGGGCTTTGCGGGGGCGATGACCGGCGGCGCAGTGGTGCGCCGTTTCGGCACCCGCGTGGTGCTGGCCGGCGCGGTGGCGCTTCAGGCGCTGATCCTCGGGGTGGTTGGCCTGTCGGCGGCGGGTGGCGTTTTCGCCGCCGCAACGGTGGCCCCGATTGCGATGGTCAGCAGCGCGGCCGTCATGGCTTTTGGGTTCGTCGCCCTTTACGGGCAGTTCATGAACTGGTCCGACCCGCGGCAGGGCGGCGTCGATTTTACCTTGTTCCAATGTATGGATGCGGCGGTGAGCATGGTCTCGGGCATGGTCGCCGGGGTCATCGCCGAGCATCTTGGTTACGGTTTCTTTTTTGGTGTGGCCTGTGCCGTCTCGCTTGCGGCATTGCCGCTGATCTGGCGGGTCTCGGGGCAGCGCGCACCGCAACAGGGGGTGGCCCATGTCTGATCACACTGCACAAACCGAATTGCCCGGCGTCAATTTCGCCGCCCTGCGACAGGCCACCTTGGCCGAAGCGGCAGAGCATGACCTGCACGTCGAACAGGATGGCGCACAGGGAATTGTCGTGGGCACCTATTATGGGCGGATCGCCTTTGCCCCGTCGGGTGCCCATTGCAGGGCCGAGATATCGACCGCGCGCGCCGATTTCCTGCAGACGTTGAAGGACAGTCTGGTGGATCAGATCGGCAGCGTCATGCCCGATGCGGCGCAGGCGATCCGCTGGTCGGATGGGGTGCGTCAGGGGGCCTTGCCCGATAACGCACGGTTGATGACGGTGCAGCACCGCGAGATGCTGGACTGCGGGTTTATGCGGGTCACGCTGGCGGGCGATGTGGCGCGGTTCTCTGACAGTGCGATCCATTTCCGCCTTGGCATCGCGCAACCGGGCAAGACCCCCCAATGGCCCCGCATCGGAGAGAACGGGGCAACCGTTTGGCCCAAGGGTGAACACAAGCTGCATCTGCCGGTCTATACCGCGCGGCGGGTGGATCGGGAAAACGGGCTGCTGGTGTTTGACCTCTTTATCCACGAAGGCGGGCGTACCACCGATTGGGCGCGCAGCGTTGAACTGGGGACGCAGATCCTTGTCACCGGACCGGGCGGCGGCGGTTGTACGATCACGGGGCCGGTGTTGGGATTTGCCGATGATACCGCCTTTCCGGCCATCGCCCGTATTATGGAGGCGAACCCCGATCTGACCGGGCGCATCATGCTGTATCCATCGCATGTAGATGCCGCGCATTATCCGTTCCCAAAGCACAAAGGTCTGGAGGTCGTTATCGCCAGCGAGGCCAAGCGTGCCACGATGGGGCAGGCGGCCTGCGACGCGATTTCATCCGCGGCGGACGGGTTTTTATGGTTCGCGGGGCAAAAGGCGATGGCGACGCAGGTGCGCAAGACGTGGAAAGAGCACGGCGGCGCGGCAGAGCGGTCCTATATCTCGGCCTTTTGGTAAAACCCTGTCATCGACGCAAAAAAAGGCAGCCTGCTAAAGGGCTGCCTTTTCGTTACTTGCACCGGATGGCGCGCCTTACGCGGCGCTGGCGGATACCAGCAGTTGCGCCTCGTGGGCGCGCAAAGACCGGCGGGCGGCGACAAAGTTGGACATGCCGTCAGCCGCTTCGAGTTCGGGGAACAGCGACAGGATCTCACTGCGCTGTTCGGACTGGATGCCGGCCATCGAATGTGCCCCCGGCTGGAAGCTTTCGGCCCATGTGCCATCCGCAAACACGACCTCGTGGTTGTCAAACAGCATGTGGATGTAGCTGACCCTGTCCGGCGTGATGGTTTCGATCCCGTCGAGCCCGACCAGATGTTTCGCCGCGACCAGAACTTCGCGTTCGCTGAACATGACCTCGGCCGTCTCGGAGGCGACAAGCATGCGGTGGTTCGGGCTGACCATCATATCGCGCTGCGGCACGCCTTCACCAAAGGCACCGGCCTTGATCCGAACGGGGTTGAAGCCGGGGGTGCGCAGCAGGTTGTCGCGCCCCAGATTGCGGCGGCCCACCCAGCGAACCGGCTGCAGGCCGTTGTCACGGGTGACGACCAGATCGCCGACCTTGATCTGCTGCACCGGAATCTCGCCGCGTCGCGTGGCGATGGTGGTGCCGGGGGTAAAGCAGATCACGACCTCTTCGATCTCGGAATAGGTTGTGGTGCCGGTCACGTTGCCATCGGCATCGCGGAATTCGATGGTGCCGGATTCAGGGCCCGTTTTGGTCAGTGTGTACTGCGACCGATCCAGCCCGCTGAGGTTCAGAACGTCGACATCTGTTCCGTCGGCATCTTCGCCGCCCACGATGGTGTGATCACCGCCCGAGGTAAAGTTGAACAGGTCGGAGCCTTGCCCCCCTTCGGCGCGATCGTTGCCGCCACCCGAGGTGATTGTATCCTGCCCGTCGCCGCCTTCGATCTGATCGTCGCCTTCGCCACCGTCCAGGCTGTCGTTCCCGCCCTGACCAAAGATCGTGTCGTCGCCCTCGCCGCCCAGAATGGTGTCATTGCCCGCTTCGATCGGGGTCACAACGGCGTCATCAATCAGGTCGCCAGACAGGGTGAAGCCCGACTGCGTGGAACGGGTTTCGAGCGTGAACTCGATAAACTCGCGGTTCTCGAACTGGCCAGAGAACCACGCATCCTGATCGTCGGGGGAGTTCGCCTCGGTCCCCGCTGCGGTCACGGTGCCATCGGCATTGGTGACATTCAACGACGTGTCATCGCTGGTCGCAAAGGAGGTGAAGCTGTTGGTGTCCAGCGTCACGGATTCCTGATCGCCGGGGTTGTTGCGATCGAGATCGTTGAAGGTCGCGGTGGAATTCAGCGCGATCGGCTTGAACTCGCCCGTATCGATGTAGTGCTGACGGTCGTAGAATTCGAGCCGGAAGGTCGCGGTTTCACCGGCATACCTGCTCCTGCTTCCATCACCGGAGTTCAGCAGGATCTCGAAGCCGGTGCCACCGGTAAGGTCGATGGGCATGTCGTCATTCGAGGTGTCGACCAGCACCAGCCGCGCGAAAACGCCGCCGCCATTGTCCAACGTTGCCACGTTGTCATAAAAGACGCTGTCGCCTTCGTCGGCAGAGTTACCCGTGTTGAAAAGGCGGCTGGCATAAGACAGCGTGATCGGAGACGCGTCGTTGCCCGGTGCTGTTCCGACGCCTGCGTCGCCATATAGCAGGTCATCGCCCGCGCCACCGTCGATCCGGTCGTCGCCGCCTTCGCCGGACACGCGGTCGTTGCCGGCACCTGCATCGATCCGGTCGTCTTCTGCTGTACCTTGAAGGGTATCTGTCCCCGTCGTGCCGTTGATCGCTGCCATTGTCGTCTGCTCCGCGTGATTTCTGCAAGAAACCACGGTCCAAAGTCGGCAAAGGTTTCGCAAATCGTGAAAAAACTGGCGTTCTTTTTATCGCTGTATGCGCATCTGGCAACGGATTTGACGGCTTTGTGATAAGTTGACGTAGCGGCCTTCTCGCGTCAGTTGTGGATGGGGCGATGGTTCACGTTTTACGACCAGTGGATACAAAATGGGGGCGGCATTACTGCCACCCCGCGCTTTGGTCTAAGAATTACTTGCGAAGCAATGCCAGTATGACGAGAAAAGGCAGCGTGAATATGCCCTATCTCACCGGCCTGCCTGGAGAAAATCGTGATGCCGTTCTATGCGCTCTACCTGCCAGTAACCCAAGGGTAGATCAAGCGGGGGAAAACCCCCATCTACGGTTGGATTAGCCCTAAAACCAGTGATTTGGCGACCGCATGATCGCGTGTGCTGGCCCGCAGCTTTTCTTTCGCGCCCTTGATGTGTTTCTCGAAGGTTTTTTCGCTGATCTTGAGGGTCCAGCAGATCTCGGCCGGGCGCAGACCGATGGCAAGATAGCTGAGGCAGTCACGCTCGCGCGGGGTGAGGTTAACCAGCACGCTCATGTGATCGCGGCGGATGCCTTCATCCATCGCAAAGGACAAACGTCGTAACGCGCTGCGATGCTGTTGCCAGTAAAGATCGAATTCGCGGTCGGTGCGTGTCTCGCTCACCCAAAGACCGATGCCGGAGATGGCCTGACCCGCGGGCGTGCGGTTCAGCGCGAAAGACGCACCGAACTGCATCCCGATGTCATTCTCAAGCTCGGATTGCATCTGTTGCGGCTCGGTCGCGTGGTCCAGCAGGCTGGCGTCATTCCACAGCACCTCTTTCGTGCCATTGGCGATCAACTCGACCGAGATGTCGTCATCCACCAGCGCCTGTTCCTCGACCGCGGTGACCCAGTCTTGGGGGTAGGTGTGGCGAAAGAAACCGGCTTGGGTAAACCCGCGCACGGTCGCGTCACTGGCGTAAGGGATGATGCCATAGCCGATGCCGGTGACGCCCAGATCGGCGAAGGTTTGGGTGCAGCTGTCCCAAAACGCAACATCGCCCGTGCCCGCTTTCGCGGCACCTGCCAAATCAATCAGCTTTTCCAATGACATGTTCGCCCCCCGGCCTGAGCAACATAATGGCAACGGTGTCGCCAAAAAGCAACATAAAATATGGCTGGAACAAGGCGTTCACCCTTTTGCGTAAGGGAATTCGAAGGCGGCAGGCCGGTGCGTGACAAAATACCCTGTTCGGAAAATCGCAAAGCGCGTAAAAGGAGACCATGAATATTTGCGCGATCACAATGGTTTACAAAGACTACTGGGCGCTGTCCCAGTGGTACGCGCATTATGGGCGCATGCTGGGGTTTGATAACCTCTATATTGTCGCCCACGGGGCCGATGCCAAGGTCGCCAGCCTTTGCCCGCGTGCGACCGTGATCACCGTGCCCCGCGAAACGCTGGAAGGGTTCGACCGGCGTCGCGGGCAAGTGCTGAACAGTTTTGCCGATGGGCTGGCCGTGTCTTTCGACTGGGTGATCCGCACCGATGCGGACGAGCTGATCTGCTATGATCCCGCACTATATACGTCACTGCACGCGGTGTTAGAGACGGCATCGGCAAAGTCGATGTTCGCGCTTGGTCTCAATGTGGCAGAGACCTTGGAGGATGATGTGCTCGCGGCGGGGCAAATGGCTCTTGGCCATCGGCGCACGGCGGTGTTCTCGGGGCACTACAGCAAGGCTTGGGTGACCAAACGCGGCACGGGGCTGTGGCGCCACGGCATATGGGTCGGGCCCAAGCGCATTGAAACGGCGGTGTTTGACCTGCCGCGCGGTGTCTATTTGATGCACCTGAAATACGCCAATATCGACGCGTTAGAGACGGCAAACCAGCATCGGACCGATGTGGCAAACATGCCGGGGCGCGGCTTGCCCGGTGCCGCGTGGAAAGAGGCGGACCAGACGGCGGCACGGTTCTATGCCCGATTGGCCGGATTTCGCGACGAGACATGGGAGGTCGCGCGCGATCACGCCTATGCCACGATCAGCGCGGATCCGGTGCGCGACACCAAAGAAAACGTGCTGCGGGCGAAATCGACAGTGTTCGAGCAGCGGGTGACCTTGCCGGAGTGGGTCGCCGCGACGTTTGGCGATACCTGATCAGTGAGCCTTCGACGCTGCGGGTTCCGGTGATGGCGCCTTTACCATGCCCTGTTCCCGTGGTGGGATACCCCGACACAGACCGTAGAATGCGTGGGAGGAGAGCAGGATGACGGATAAGATCAAGGTCGAACGGCACGGGCCGGTGACAGTGCTGCGGCTTGATGATGCCGAGACGATGAACGCGCTGACCTCTGCCATGGCGCTAGAGCTGCGTGACCTGCTGCAACAAGAAGCACAGACAGCGCGGGCGATTGTCTTGGCGGGGTCGCCGCGCGCGTTCTCGGCGGGGGCGAACCTCAAGCAGGGGACGATTGAAAGCGGCAAAGAGCTCGACGCGGGTGCCGCGCTTGAAAATGCCTATAACCCGTTGATGATGACGCTTCGCGATCTGCCGGTGCCCGTGGTCTCTGCCGTGCAGGGGGCGGTCGCGGGTGTGGGCGCGTCGATTGCGCTGGCCTGTGATGTGATTGTCGCCGGTCGTGATGCCTATTTCCTTGAGGCCTTTGCGCGGATCGGGCTGATCCCCGATGGCGGGGCGACGTGGTTGCTGACACGCGCCGTGGGCCGCGTGCGCGCGATGGAGATGATGCTGCTGGCCGAGAAAATTCCCGCGCCGACGGCGTTTGACTGGGGGCTGGTGACGCGGCTGGTCGAGAATGACGCGGTTGACGCCACCGCGCTTGAGATCGCGATCAAACTGGCGAACGGGCCGGTGCGCAGCCTTGCCTTGATCCGCAAAGCCGCGTGGAGCGCTGCCGACACTGATTTTGACACCGCACTGGCGAACGAGCGCAAGTGGCAGAAAGAAGCGGGGAATACCCCCGACTTCAAAGAGGGCGTGGCCGCGTTCCTCGAAAAACGGGCACCCCGCTTTAACGGGTGATCTGTTGTCGAGGGGGGCTGTGACCCCTCTGGTTCCTGCGGGTGTCGGTCCGCGGGAACGAAATCATGATCTGTGCAGTTGTCGCCCTGAAGGGTTTTGATCATGTACCGCCACCTCATCGCCGCTGCTCTTTTGGTCGTTCTGGCTGCCTGCCAGTTGCCGAAAGACCCCGAAAACACCACTGATACCGTGCAGGGTGCCGTGCTGAAGGTCGGCGCGTTGCAAGATCCTTTGCCGGATCAAGACCTGCAGGCGGTGACAATGATCGCCGCGGCACTGGATGCCCAGATCGAATGGCATCGCGAGAACCCGCACCAGATGCTTGACGCGCTTGAGGGGGGTGATCTGCATCTGCTGGCGGGCGGGATACCGAAAGATTCACCGCTGACAGAGCATACGGGCATGACCAACCCCATCGGATATGTGACCGTCGGGGCCGACCGTCCCGAACGGGTCTTGCTGCTGCGGCGCGGCGAGAACCGGTTTCTCATGCGGTCCAATATGGCGCTGCGTCCGCTGACGCGGGAGGCGCAGGAATGAACCGCTACCCCCCGCTGCCGCAAGAGATCGCCAACAAAATCGCGAAAGCGCGTCGGTTGGAATGGTGGACGCTGTTCTGGCTGGTGACGATCATTTTCGTGATGTTCATGGTCATGGGATCAAGTCAGGCGATGCAGGCGGCGTGGATCGAAGACACGCTATCGCTGTTGCCGCCGATCCTGTTCCTGATCGCCGCGCGGCTTGAACGGATGCCACCAAGCCCGAAGTACCCCTTTGGCCTGCACCGCATCGGTACCCTGGCCTTTGCCCTCTCGGCGGCGGCGCTGACCTTGATGGGCGGCTATCTGGTGTATGACGCGGTGGTCACATTGGTGCGGCAGGAACATCCCACCATCGGCAGTATCGACCTGTTCGGCACCGAGGTCTGGATGGGCTGGCTGATGGTGGCGGCATTGGTCTATTCGATCATCCCGCCAGTGATCTTGGGCCGCAAGAAGCTGGCCATCGCGCCTGATATTCAGGACAAGGTGTTACATGCGGATGCTGACATGAACGCCGCAGACTGGAAGACCGGCGTTGCGGGTATTCTGGGCATCATCGGTATCTCGATGGGGTTCTGGTGGGCCGATGCCGTGGCTGCGGGGCTGATCGGGTTGGACGTGTTGAAAGACGGTGGGCGCAATCTGCGTATCTCGGTCGCGGAGCTGTTGGACGGTGCGCCGCGCAAGCTTGGCTCTGCCGAGCGTCAAGATCTGGCGGATCGTGTTCAAAAAGGCATGGACGGCGCGCCCGTCGTCAAGCTGCGCGAGGCCGGACGCTATCTGCACGTGGTGATCGGTGACGACGACGAATTGCTGCCCGATGCGACGCGCGCGAAAGAGCTGGTGGGCGAGGATGACGCCTGGCGCGTGGTCACCCTGAGCGTGAAGCCCGAAAACTAGGCTGCCGCGGGACCGCTGGAATTTTTTCTGCAATTCGTCGTGTTTTCAGCGACGGAATTTTCAAGGCCCACGTTAAATGGCTTGATGACCTGATGTGGATAGTTGGAATAATGCGGAAATTTGTGAGTTTGCTGGTGGCCGTCGGGCTTTTGTTCGGGGCTTATGCCATCACCTTTGGCCTGCCCGGCACGGATGCCACAAGCGAGGCGGCGCAGCCTCAGTCCGCGGCGGGTGGGCGCCCTGCAGGTGGCCCCCCTGGGGGCGGGCGTGCACGGGGGGCGACTTCGGTGGTGACGACCGCGCTGGAACAACGCCCCTACGAGGTAACTTTATACGCGACGGGCACAGCATCCTCTTTGCGCAGTGCGGATGTGGTGACTGAAACCGCCGGTACAGTGGTCGAAACCCGGCTGACCGCGAACCGCGACGTTGAACAGGGCGAGGTCCTTGTGCGGTTGGATGCGCGGACCCAAGAGCTGAACCTTGAAATCGCGCGCGCCAATCTGCAGCAGGCGACCGATACGGTCGACCGCTATGACCGGCTGCGGGCCGGTGGCAATTCTACCATCACCGATGTCGCACAGTCAGAGGCGCGCGTGGCGCAGCAACTGGCCGATGCCGAAGTGGGTCTGGCCGAAGTCGCGCTGGAAGACCGCACGATCCGCGCGCCCATCTCGGGGCGTCTGGGGCTTAGTGAGGTTGAGGTCGGCGATATCCTTGGCGCGAATGACGTGATTGCAACGATTGACCAGACCGAAACGCTGGTGGTCGAATTCGAACTGCCTGAACGCGCCATTGGCGTGCTGGGGCAGGCGCATGAGGTGCTGGTCTCTACCTCTGCCTTTGTCGGTCGGTCGATCACCGGAGAGATCCTTTCGTTCGACAGCCGGATCGATGCGGTCACGCGTTCGGTCACGGTGAAGGCCAAGATCGACAATGCGGAACGCATCCTCTGGCCGGGCATGACCTTTGCGGTGCGCCTGCTGCATGAAAGCGAACCGCTGCCGGTCTTGCCATCGACCGCGGTGACGTGGTCGCGCATGGGTGCTGCGGTCTGGGTCGATGACGGTGGGACGGCGGTGCGGGTGCCGATCACGATCCTTTACCGTAAAAACGAATTCGTCTGGGTGGAGGCCGACATCGCCGATGGCGCGATGGTTGTGACCGAAGGCGCGCAAAAGCTGCGGGACGGGGCGAAAATCACCGCGGTCGGTGCCGAGACTGAAAAGGCACCGTCATGAGCGATACCCCTGCAAAGCCCCGTGGCGGGCTCGCCGATCTATTCGTCTCGCGGCCGATTTTCGGGATCGTCATCAACCTGCTGATCCTGATCGCAGGTCTCGCCGCGCTTGTGGCTGTCGACGTGCGGGAAATGCCCGACGTTGACCAGCCGGTTCTATCCGTGCGCACCACCTATGAAGGCGCGGTGCCCGCAACCGTCGACCGTGAGGTGACGCAAGTCCTTGAGGATGCCCTGAGCGCGCTTGAGGGGTTATCCTATATGGAATCCACCTCGACCACGGGGTCGAGCCGGATCACCATTGATCTGTCCGAAGGCACCGATGTCGATGTCGCGGCAAATGAGGCGCGCGAGATCGTTTCGTCCACGTTGCGTGACCTGCCCGATGATATCGAGGATGATCCGACCGTGACCAAAAGCGACAGCAACGCGGATGCGATCATCCGGCTGGCGCTGATGGGCGACGCGAGTCTTGATGCGTTGACCGAGCTGGCCGAGGGCGTCGTCTATGACCGGCTGTCCACCATTGACGGCATTGCAGAGGTTACCCTGCGCGGCGAGCAACCTAACGAGTTCCGCGTGACGCTGGATATGCCCGCGTTGCTTAGTCGGGGTATGACCCTGTTCGATGTCTCTGACGCGCTGGCAGCGCTGCGCGATGACACGCCGCTGGGATCGCTGGATTCAGATGCGCAAACCTTGGCGCTGCGGGTCGGCAACGCGAATGTCACCGTTGATACCGTGGGCCAGATCCCGATTGATGCGAATACGCGCGTTTCTGACGTGGCGTTCGTGCGGCTGCTGCCGGAAGAGGACGCCGTGCTGACCCGCGTGAACGGGCAGACCGCCGTCGGCATGGACATCACGCGGCAATCCGTGGGCAACACGCTGTCGATCTCGGAAGATGTGGCCGTTGCGGTGGCTGATCTGCAATCGGCGCTGCCCGACGGCGTTCGGCTTTTCGTGACCTCTGACGACGGGACATTCATCAGGGGATCCTTGACCGAGGTGATGAAATCCATCGCTTTGGCGACGGGGATTGTGGTTGTGGTGATCTTTGCCTTTCTACGCTCCCCCCGTGCGGTGATGATCCCGGCGGTGACCATTCCGGTGTCGCTGGTGGGCACAGTCGCCGCGATCTGGCTGACGGGGTTTTCGGTCAATACCATCAGCCTGCTGGCACTGGTGCTGGCGACGGGGATGGTGGTGGATGACGCGATTGTCGTGATCGAGAATATCGTGCGCAAGCGCAAACAGGGGATGGGGGCTTTTGCTGCCGCTGCGGCGGGCACGAACGAGGTGTTCTTTGCCGTCATCTCTACCACCGCGACGCTGGCGGCGGTGTTTATCCCGATCTCTTTCCTCCCCGGTCAGGCCGGTGGGGTGTTCAGCGAGTTCGGCTTTGTGCTGGCCTTTGCTGTCACGCTGTCGTCCATCACCGCGCTGACGCTGGCACCGGTTCTGGCGGCCTTTCTTGATCCGGGGAAATCCGCGCTTGAGGCAACGGCGAAGCCGCAAGGCTGGGCCGGGCGGATGTTTGACACGGTGATGGATAAAGCCATCCGCATGCCGTTGGTGGTGCTGGGGGCGGCGGGGGCCTTTGTGATCGTGGCGGCGGGGGCGGCGGGCACTTTGCCCTCTGCCATCACGCCCGACGAGGATCGCGGGTTCTTTCTGGTACAGGCGCGCGGCGCGTCCGATACCACGATCGACTACCTTGATACCCAGGTTGATCAGATCGAAGAGATCCTGACCCCCTATCAGGAAAGCGGCGAGGTTACCTCGGTTCAAAGCATCGTTGGCGTCGGCGGTGGCACCAGCGCCTTTATCATCGTGCGGCTCGATGACTGGAGCAATCGTGACCGCAGCCAATCCGCACTGGTCGCCGAGATCAGCGGCAAGTTGGCGCGAGTGCCCGGCGTTCAGGCCTCTGCGCGGGGGACCAACAGCCTCAATATCCGCGGCGGCGGGCAGGGCTTGCAATTCGCGGTGACAGGCAAGGACATCGCGGCCATGACCACGGCAACCGAGGCTTTGGTCGCGGCGATGGCGCAGGATGAGGCGTTTTTGAACCCGCAACTTTCCAACGACGCGGTGCAGGCGCAATACGAGGTCCGCGTTGATCCCGAAATGGCGAGCGTCTTTGGCCTGACAGAGGCCGAGATCACCCAGACCATCGGCGCAATGACCCAAGGCAAGGTCGCCGTCACCGTCTTTGCGGACGAGATCGAGACGGATGTGAATGTCGTGCCCGGTGGCCCGCCGATCGATGACCCGTCTGATCTTGATAACATCCAGTTGCAGTTGCCGGGCGGTGCCTATGTGCCCCTGTCCGCGGCGGCAGAGCTGGTGCCCGTGGTCAGCCAGTCCACGCTCGAACGGCAGGGCGGGTCGCTGGCGGTATCGGCGCAGGCGAACCTGAACGACGGTATCGATCTTAGCGTCGCGATGACCCGTCTGACGGCGATTGCCGATAGCGTGCTGCCCGACGGGATGGGGATCATCTTTACCGGCGAGGCGGCGACGCTGAGCGACAGCCAGGCAGAGATGTATATGGTGTTCGGCGTCGCGTTGGTGGTGGTGTTCCTTGTGCTGGCCGCGCAGTTCGAAAGCATCGCCAGCGCTGTCGTGATCATGCTGACCGTGCCCTTTGGTTTGGCGGCGGCGCTTTTCGCGATCTCGCTCAGCGGTGGATCGTTGAACTACTACAGTCAGATCGGGCTGGTGATGTTGATCGGGGTGATGGCGAAGAACGGTATCCTGATCGTCGAGTTTGCCAACCAGTTGCGCGAGGCGGGGCAGGATATCGATAGCGCCATCCGTGACGCGCTGCGTCTGCGGATCCGCCCGGTGATGATGACGATGGTATCGACCGTCTTTGGCGGCTTGCCGTTGATCCTGACCTCGGGCGCGGGGGCCGAAGCGCGCATCGCCGTGGGCTGGGTGATCGTGGGCGGGCTTGGCTTTGCTACCGTCTTCACCCTGTTCCTCACGCCGGTCTTCTACCGCTATGTGGCGGTCTGGGGGGCAGAGCCGGGGATGGCGTCAAAACGTCTGACCCGCGAGGCGGCGGTCTAACGAAAACCGCGGGGCCGATCGCAAAGAACCGGCCCCGCGTTGGTATGCTTCTGGCGGTGCGAAAAGGGTGTTCGCCCCTTCGCCCCGCAATAATCATTCGATATGGGTGACCAGCGTTTCCGCCGACTTGCGTACCTTTTTCATCGGGGCCAGCCAGTCGGATTCCGCGTCGCGGTAGCCCAGAGGCAGCAGGATCACCGACCGCAGGCCGCGCTCTTTCAGGCCCAGAATCTCGTCTACCTTCGCTGGGTCGAAACCCTCCATCGGGGTGCTGTCGACCTCTTGTTCAGCGGCGGCAACCAGTGCCACCCCAAGCGCGATATAGGCCTGACGCGCGGCATGGGCGTAGTTTACCTCGGCATCGCGGGGCAGGTAGTTGTTTTTCAGGTTCTCGTAATAGGCGCTGAGCAAGGGCAGGTCGCCACGGGCTTCGACATTCAGATCGGTGACCGCGTCGATGCGGTCTTTGGTGTAGTTATCCCACGCCGCGAACACCAGCAGATGTGACCCTTCGGTGATCTGGGTCTGGTCGCTGGCGGCTTTCTGGATCTGCGCCAGCTTGTCGGGGTTGGTCACGACCAGGAGCTCGAAGGGCTGGGTGCCGCTTGAGGTGGGGGTCATGCGGATGGCTTCGACGATGGTGTCGACTTTTTCCTGAGGGACTTTCTTGGACGGGTCCATCTTCTTGGTCGGATAGCGCCAGTTCAACTGCTCTAGTAGGGTGCTGGTCATCGTGATCATCCTGTTTTTGGCCGCCTCGGGGCGGCGTGTGTACCGGCGCGATGTAGGAATCCCCGCGCCCCAACACAAGGAGACCGGCGCACTTCGCACCGGTCTTAGTTGGTGTAAGGGCGTCAGGTCAGGGTCAGATCGACCGGCCGGCCCCGTCCCAGTAGGGCGCACGCAGGCGGGGTTTGAAGATCTTGCCGCTGTCTTCGCGGGGCAGGGCCTCGTGGAAATCGACAATCCTTGGCGCTTTGAAACGGGCCAGTTTGCCGTCAAGGAAATCAAGCACCTTCTGTTTGTCGGCGCTATGCCCGTCGGCCAGTTCAACCGCCGCGACGATCTGTTCGCCAAATTCGGGGTCAGGCGCGCCAAAGACGGCGACATCGCGGATGAAAGGCGCGCGCATCAGCACCGCCTCGATCTCGGCGGGAAAGATATTGGCCCCGCCCGAGATGATCATGTCTTTCTTGCGATCCGTGATGAACAGGAACCCGTCCTCATCCACCGATCCCAGATCCCCGACAGAGAAATGCCCGTGCTTTTCAGCCGAGGCGCGGCTTTCGGGATCGTTGGAATAGTCGAACCCGCCGAAGGCATCCATACGGGCATAGATCTCGCCCACCTGACCGGCGGGCAGCTCGTTCCCATCGGGGTCAAGGATCATCAGCGTGCCGCCCATCTGCATCCGCCCTGCGGTGCCGGGCCGGGCCAAAGCGTCAGCCGAGGATACCATCGTCATGAACCCGATCTCTGTCGCGCCGTAGCTTTCCCAGAACACAGGCCCCCACCAGTCGATCATCGCTACTTTCAGGTCATGTGGCCACGGTGACCCCGTCGAGACGCAGAATTCCACCGAGGACAGGTCATATTTCGCCTTCACCTCTTGGGGGAGCTTCAGCATCCTGCTCATCATGGTGGGGACCAGATAGATATGGGTAATGCGCTGAGCCTCGATCGTGGCAAGGAAGCTTTCGGGGTCGAACTTGGGCGCGACAAAGGTCGACACGCCCGGGGTGACCAGCGCGGCAGAGGTCAGCGTTGACGGTGCCGAGTGATAGATCGGCGCTGCCGTAAAGAACCGCGACCCGGGTTTGAGCTGCAACATCTCGGTGCCCACGCGCGAAAGCACCTCTTCAAAGTCGCGCTTGGGCCCGCCCCCCAAACGCCGCACGCCCTTCGGCTTGCCGGTCGAGCCCGAGGTATAGCGCATCAGCGGGCGCATCATCTCGCGCGGGGTGATGGGGTCGGCGGCATCTACCAGCGCGGACCATTCCGGCGTCTCGGGGTCGGTCTTTGCGGCGGCGTCATCAATGCCATAGGCTTGACGCAGCGCTGTATCAGGGGTGACCGCGATGACCGTTCGCCCCTCAAGGGCGGGGCGCAGAGCGTCGATCAGGTCACGGTGGATGATCACGAACTGTGCGCCGCTGTCGTCACAAATGGCGCCGGCCTCTTCTGCCGCAGCGTGCCAGTTCTGCGCCACGATGACCGTGCCGGCCATGGCCGCAGCGCGCATAACCTCGAGCTGGGTCAGATCGTTGCGCATGATCAGCGCCACAGGCACATCCGCCCCCGCCCCCAGACGCGTCAACGCCGCAGCGCCCTGCGCCGCACGCTGTTCAAACGCCTCTCGTGCAAGCTTGCGATCAAAATCCGCAATCACCGTATCCGACATTAGATGTACTCCCATCGTGCCAATGCCCGCCCGCCACCTTCGGGCGCGCAGGTTGTTTCGTTCCCTTACGCTAAGGTAACCTTACTTTGGGGAAGGGTCCATCGGGGGCCCGTGCGCGACGTTACGGCAGAGCGGATTTCTCTTAGGTGAATCGGCACTTGACGGCTATACCGGAAATATATTCTGTTTTTCACAGATGTCTTGGGAGGGATAATCGTGGATGTACTGATTTCGGTCGTCTTGCCGCTTGGCTTGGCGTTTATCATGTTTACCTTGGGTGTCGGGCTGACACCTGCGGATTTCGCGCGTGTCGGGCAGCGGCCGCTTGCATTTTTCATCGGGGCGCTGAACCAAAGCATCCTGCTGCCGCTCGTGACCTTTATCTGTGTGCTGGCCTTCGGCATCCGCGCGGAAATGGCCGTGGGCTTCATGATCCTGGCGGCCTGCCCCGGTGGGGTGACCAGCAATGTGATCTCGAAGCTGGCGAAAGGGGATGTGGCGCTGTCGGTGTCGCTGACGGCGGTGATCAGCCTTGCCAGTGTGGTGACCGTGCCGCTGATTTTGGGCCTGTCGATGGGATATTTCATGGGCGATGCCGCGCCCAAGATCGATATCACCAAAACCGCTGTCACCATGTTTGCCCTGACAGTGGTGCCGGTCACGCTTGGCTTGGGCGCGCGGGCGATGGCCCCTGCCGCGATGACCCGGGCCGAGCCGAAGCTGAGCGCGGTGGCGACGATCCTGTTTGCGGTGATCGTGCTGGCTGCGCTGGCGGCGAATTGGGCGCTGTTTGTGGAAAATATCGTGGTGATCGGGCCCGCGCTGCTGGTCTTGCTGGCCGCGCTGACCACCATCGGCTTTGTCGTGCCGCGTCTGCTTGGCCGGTCGGTGACCGAGGCCAAGACCATCTCGGTCGAGACGGGGGTGCAGAACAGTACCCTGGGGATCGCCGTCGCCGCGATCATTGTCGGCGGCGAGGGTGGCTTCACCGCCTATGCGCTGCCGTCGGCTGTTTACGGCATCCTGATGTATCTGATCATCCTGCCCGTCGTTTTGAAATACCGCCGCATCGGCACAGCGTAAGGAGCTTTGCATGAACACCTCTGACGTTATTATCGTGGGCGGCGGTCTGGCCGGACTGGTCGCCGCAGCCGAACTGGCTGATCGTGGTAAACAGGTCACTCTCATCGATCAGGAACCCGAAGCCTTTCTGGGCGGGCAGGCCTTCTGGTCCCTTGGCGGGCTGATGCTGATCGACAGCCCCGAACAGCGCCGGATGGGCATCAAGGACAGCCGCGAACTTGCGCTGCAAGACTGGATGGGATCGGCGCAGTTCGACCGACCCGAAGACGCATGGCCGCGCAAATGGGCCGAGGCCTATGTCGATTTTGCCGCAGGCCCGATGCGCAGCTGGCTGTACGATATGGGGATGCGGTGGTTTCCCGTCGTGGGATGGGCCGAACGCGGCGGCAGCTTTGGGTCGGGTCACGGCAATTCGGTGCCGCGCTTCCATCTGACCTGGGGTGTTGGGCCCGGAACAATGGAACCATTCGAACGCCGCGTGCGGGAACACGAACAGGCCGGTCGCATCACGCTGAAATTCCGCCATCGCTGTTCGCATATCATCATGGAAAACGGTGCCGCGGTCGGTGTCTCGGGCGAGGTGCTGGCGACGGACGGGGCATCGCGCGGGCAAAAGACCAACCGTGATATCGTGGGCGATTTCGAACTGCGCGCGCCCTCTGTCGTTGTCACCTCTGGCGGGATCGGCGGAGATTTCGAGCTGGTGCGCAAGTCATGGCCGACGGCACGTCTTGGCCCGGCCCCGAAAGAGATGATCGCCGGCGTGCCCGCCCACGTCGATGGCCGCATGATCGCCATCAGCGAGGCGGCGGGCGGCCAGCTGATCAACAATGACCGCATGTGGCACTATACCGAGGGCGTGAAGAACTGGGACCCGATCTGGCCCAACCACGGTATCCGTATCCTGCCCGGCCCGTCGTCGATGTGGTTCGATGCAAAGGGCAACCGCTTTCCCGCGCCGTCGCTGCCGGGGTTCGACAGTCTGGGGTCTTTGAAGATGATCCTTGATACGGGCTTTGATTATTCGTGGTTCATCACGACGCAGAAGATCGTGAAAAAGGAATTTGCCCTGTCAGGGTCAGAGCAGAACCCCGATTTCGCCGACAAAAGCTGGGTCAAAGTCTTGCAGCAACGTATCCTGAACAAGGCCGCGACCCCCGCCGTCGAAGCCTTCAAGGAGCATGGCGAGAATTTTGTGGTCGCCCAAACATTGCCCGAGCTCATCGCCAAGATGAACGGGATGGAGGGGAATGATCTGTTGTCGCTTGACAAGATCGAGGCCGAGATCAGGGCTCGCGACAGTCAGGTCGATAACAACTTCACCAAAGACGCGCAGATCATGGCGATCCATGCGGCGCGGAACTATCGCGGCGACAAGCTGCAACGCACGGCGAAACTGCACAAGATCCTCGACCCTGAAAACGGCCCGTTGATCGGGGTCAAGCTGAACATCATCACGCGCAAAACTCTGGGCGGGTTGCAGACCAATCTTGACAGCCAGATGCTGGATGCCTCTGGCACGCCGATCCCGGGACTGTTCGCGGCGGGCGAGGTCGCCGGTTTTGGCGGCGGTGGGTATCACGGGTATAACGCGCTTGAGGGGACGTTTCTGGGCGGCTGCATCTTTTCGGGGCGGCAGGCGGGGCGGGCGGATACCATCCCCTGACCCGCAGGCGCTAATCCGACAGGTATTGCGCCAGATAATGCTCAAGCACTTTGGTCAGCTCTTGCGAATAGGGGCGAGAGCTGCGCCGATCCGCCTGCGCCGCGACCAGATCTTCCATCGCAAGGGAGATCTGGATCGTGGTTTTGGCCACCACCACCGGATCGCCGCCCTGAAACCCGTCGGCACCGCTTTCCCATCTGTTGCATAGAAAGCGGACCAGATCATCGTGGTCGTCATCCTCGATCGCGAGCGGCCCGCGTTTCGTCGCGAAATGCAGCAGGAGGGGGCGGTAGTAGGGATGCCGCGCCAGATAGCTGCGCTGCACATCCAGCACGGCACGCAACCGGTCCCGCCATGTCGTATGGGCGTGAACATCATCAAGGCTGGCAAAAAGCTTGGCGCGTAATTCATTGGCGGTCTGCGAATAGAGCTCAAGCAGCACGTCATCAAGCGTGGGAAAATACCGATAGATAGAGCTGACAGGCACCTCGGCACGGGTCGCGATGGCGGTGGTGGTGAGGTCTTGCAACCGGTTCTCGGCCAGCAGCGCCGCCGTGGCGTTCAGGATGACATGCACGCGGGTCACCGCACGCGACTGGCGCGGCGTTTCACGGGTCCGCAGGGGGCCAAAGATGATCGGGACCATGGGTTTCCCTTTCTGCGCAGCGATGCCGGTTTCGGCAGTCCCTTAACGATAGGGGCGCAGAACCCCAAGCGTAAAGAGAGACGCTGCATCAAGCGACTGCCTCGGCCTAACTAATCAATCACCCATTCCGATCATTTGGACAATTATAATCCGTTGGATTGATGTATCGGAATGGCCGATAGTGCACAGGACACGACGATACTTAGGCACGCTATGACTGATACGACCCTCTCTGACCTTGTCCACGCCGATAAAACCACGCCATCGATCTGGCCGGGTCTGGCGCTTGCCGCCATGATCGCCGCGCTGGCCTTTGCGCTGCGGTATCTGCCGGGGGTGGGGATGCTGAGCCCGTTGATCCTCGCGATCCTTCTGGGCATGGCGCTGCGCAATACTCTTGGCACACCCGAGGTGGCGAAGGCAGGGCTTGCGATCAGCATGCGACCGGTGTTGCGGGCGGGGATTATCCTGATGGGGTTGCAGCTGACACTGGGGCAGGTTGCGGCTGTCGGCTGGGTGGGGGTCGCGGTGATCGCGCTTTCGCTGGTGCTGACCTTCGGGTTCACCACATGGCTGGGCCGCGTGCTGGGGGTGGATGCCAAGCTGACGCAGTTGATCGCGGCGGGCACGTCGATCTGCGGGGCCTCTGCCGTGATTGCAACCAATACCGTAACCCGTGGCCGCGACGAAGATGTCGCCTATGCGGTGGCCTGCGTGACGATTTTTGGCTCGCTCTCCATGATCCTGCTGCCCTTGGCTGAAAACTGGTTGACCCTTGGCCCGCGCGGCTTTGGCCTTTGGACCGGTGCGTCGATCCACGAGGTCGCCCAGGTCGTTGCCGCCGCCTTCCAGCGCGGAGAGGAGGCCGGCGAGTTCGGCACGATTGCCAAGCTCACGCGGGTGATGATGCTTGCCCCGATGATCCTGTGTCTGGGCGCCTTTGCCGCGCGGCGGCGTCAGGGGCAAGGCGGTGGCGGCAAGGCCCCGATCCCGTGGTTTGTTTTCGGGTTCATCGCGATGGTCGGCGTGGCCTCGACCGGATGGGTACCGCAGGCGGTGCTGGACCCCGCGACCGGTGTGACGCAATTCCTGCTGGCGATGGCGCTTGCGGCAATGGGGCTTGAGACCGATCTGCGCAAACTTGCTGCGGCGGGGGGGCGTCCGGCCTTGCTGGGGGCGGCGGCTTGGGTCTTTATCATGGGGGTCAGCCTTGCGCTGATCATCCTGACGGGGGCCGCCTGATGACACTGGACCAGTTGCGCATATTCGTTGCCGTGGCAGAGCGTGAACACATGACCCGCGCCGCCGAAGCATTGAACCAGACCCAAAGTGCGACCAGCGCTGCCATCGCCGCGCTGGAAGAGCGTCATAACCTGCGCCTTTTTGATCGTATCGGGCGGCGGATTGTGCTGACCGATGCGGGGCGCGATTTTCTGGGCGAAGCCCGCGCCGTTCTGGCCCGCGCCGCCATCGCCAGCCAGCGGCTGGATGATCTGGCGGGGGTGAAACGCGGAAAGCTGCGGCTTGCGGCAAGCCAGACGGTCGCGAACTACTGGCTGCCCGCGGTGATCGCGCGGTTCCGCGAGGCGCACCCCGAGATCGCGCTGACGGTGCGGATCGGCAACAGCGACGACGCCGCTCGCGCGGTCGAGGCATTGGAAGCTGACATCGGCATTATCGAAGGGGACTGCCAGCTCACCACACTCCGCGCTAAGGCGGTGGCGGGGGATACGCTGCGGTTGGTGTTCCCAAGCGGTGCCGCGGGGGGCGATCTTTCGCCCGAACGCTTGCGGCAGACCCCCTGGATCCTGCGTGAAGCAGGGTCGGGCACGCGCGACAGTTTTCTGCAGTGGCTCGGGCGGCAGGGTTTGGGGCTGGAGGAACTGGAAAGCACGCTAGAGCTTCCGTCAAACGAGGCGGTGTGCAGCGCGGTCGAAGCGGGCATCGGTGCCGCGCTGCTGTCCGATCTGGTGGTCCGCAGGTCGATCGAGGCGGGGCGGATGGTCGACGTGCCCATCGACACCCCGCAGCGACAGTTTCACATCCTGACCCATGCCGAACGCCAGCCAAGCGCGCTTGAGGCCCGGTTCATACACCACGCCGAGACAAGCGCTTAAGCGCGCCTCCTAGATAAGCTTCTGCCGCGCATCAGGGACAGTGGCGGGCGCCATCTTGGCGGCCTGAATCATCGCGATCTTGCACCGCCATGCGGGCAGGCGGATGACGGCGCGGCTGTGATCCGCTTCTGCGTGGACCTCGAAATCGCCGCCGTGCATCTCGACCAGCTTGCGGGTCAGGGGCAGCCCCAGACCCAGCCCGCCCTTGGTCGCGCGGTGGTCCAGCGACCCGCCCACGACAAAAGGTTTGTAAAGTTCGGCCAGTTCGACATGTTCGTCGAAACTGCCGTTGTCCCGCACCGAAATCTCGATATTCCCGTCCATGTCCTGAAACGTCTCTAGGCTGATGTCGGTCCCGCCGTGCATCACGGCATTCAACACCAAGGCCGTGACGGCAAGCTCGATCTGTTCGGCGTCCACATGCAGCGTATCCAGCATCACAGTATCACGAAGCGTGACCGTTTTGGCCGCCACATCCGTGGTGGGGAACTGCAACCCTGCAACCGCGCTCAGGATCGCGGCAAGGTCGCAGTTTTGTTCGTTCAACCGCAGCTCGCCGGTGCTGGCGTTACTATAGGACAGGATCGTTTCAATCAGTTTCGTCAGGTGATCCACCGACCGACGGGCCGAATGGATCAGCGTGGGGTTGGTGCCGGTGCTTGCTGTCGCCTCCAACAGCTTGAGACTGCCGAAAAGCACGGTCAACGGCGTGCGCAACTCGTGCCCGACCAAGGTCAGGAAGGCTGATTGCGCGGTTTTATCCTGCTGCACCTCGGGGGCTTCGGGTTGGCTCCGCTCTAGTGCTGCAACGACGATACGACCCAGATCGGTGAGCAGGGCAATCTGCTTTTCCGAAGGGTATTCATGGGGCTTCAGGTCCAGCGCACACAGGCTTCCAAAGCGGTGACCGGAGGAGAGGATAAGCGGCACACCCGCGTAATAGCGCGCCTCCGGCCCGCCCTTGGCGACCATCGGGTGCCGTTCAAAGCGGGCGTCCTTGCTGAGGTCGGGCACGATCATCGGCGCATCGGACATAATGGTGTGCGCACAAAAACCGGTGTCCTTGGGCATGGGGTCCAGATGCATGCCAACAACGGATTTATACCACTGGCTGTCCTCTTCGACCACGCTGATATGCGCAATCGGGCAGTCGAGCAGGGTGCGCGCCGCCTCGCATATCGTGTCAAACAACGCTTCGTTTTGTGCGGTCAGTCCCGGAATATCAAAAACGGCGCGCAGGCGGGCTTCTTCGTTAAAGGGGATCGGATAGGTTCTCATGCGGGGCTCCTTGGCTTTGGGTCAACTTGGTTAACAAATTAGGCATTCCTGCGGTCGCTTCGTGTCAGGACGGGGGGATAAGTAAGGTATGTTGACGTCACGGAAGTCACGGTGGGCCGCCCACACATATGGTGGTTTCCAATCGCGGCGTTCCCTCCTATCGTTGCATCAACACGCAGGGCGAAGGGGGCGGAACGATGACATCCCACGGGCATGATCACGACGGCGATCATTCACATCTGACAGAAACCGAGGCGCGGGTGAGGGCGCTGGAAAGCCTGCTGAGCGCTAAGGGCTATATCGACAGCGCGGCGGTGGACCGTATCATCCAGACCTACGAGACCAAGATCGGCCCACGCAACGGCGCGCATGTGGTGGCGAAATCATGGGTAGAGCCGGAATTCGAGGCATGGCTAAGGCGCGATTCCTCTGCAGCGATCCATTCGCTTGGGTATCATTCCCGTCAGGGCGAGCATATCGAAGCGGTGTTCAACTCGGACGAGGTGCATCATCTGGTCGTCTGCACGCTGTGCTCTTGCTACCCGTGGTCGGTGCTGGGGCTGCCGCCGACGTGGTATAAATCGCCTCCCTTCCGGTCGCGGGCGGTGATTGATCCGCGTGGGGTGCTGGCGGAGTTCGGCGTGATCCTTGATCCGGCAACGCGGGTGGAGGTGCATGATTCAACCGCCGAGATCCGCTATCTCGTGATCCCGCAGCGCCCCGCAGGAACCGAAGGTTATTCGTTGGAACAGTTGGCCGATCTGGTGACCCGCAATGCGATGATCGGGACAGGGCTGGCGCGCGCGCCGCAGGTGGCATCATGAACGGCGGGGCGGACCTTGGCGGGATGATGGGCTTTGGCCCCGTGGTGCAAGAAGAGGACGAACCGCTGTTTCACGCCCCCTGGGAGGCCCGCGCACTTGGTATCGTGGTGGCGCTTGGGGCCTGCGGGCAGTGGAATATCGATGCTGCGCGATCCGCGCGCGAGGATATGCATCCGGGCGATTATACCCGCACGCCCTATTACGCGATCTGGCTGAAAGCGGCCAAGCGGTTGATGGTGGAAAAGGGGATGCTCACCGAGGCAGAGATCGCGCAATCGGTGCCGCTGACACCCGCCGCGCCGATCAAACGCAAGCTTGCTGCCGAAGATGTCGACGCCATGTTGGCGGCCGGTGGTCCGGCGGACCGACCCGCGACAGGGACCCCGGCGTTTGCCGTCGGGGATCAGATCAGAACGATCAACAACCATCCCGCAACCCACACCCGTATGGCACGCTATGCCCGCGACAAGATCGGCACGATCACCAAGGTGCACGGGTTTCACGTCTTTCCCGATAGCAATGCGCAAGGGCAGGGCGAGGATTCGCAATGGCTGTATCAGGTGGCCTTTTCGGCGCGCACGCTTTGGGGCGATCAGGCGCGCGCGGATGACAGCGTGACCCTTGATCTGTGGGAACCCTATCTAAGGACCGTATCATGACCCTGCCCGATCTTTCGCTATTGCCCGATATTGCGTTGTCGGATGATGAACCGGTGTTTGACGCGCCGTGGCAGGCGCAGGCCTTTGCGATGGCGGTGTCCCTGCATCAATCGGGGGCCTTTACATGGGCCGAATGGGCGCAGGCGTTGACCGCAGAGGTGCATTCAGGGACAGAGCGTGACTACTACCAGCACTGGCTGACTGCGCTGGAAAAGATCGTGGCGCAAAAGCAGCTGACAACGGCGGGCGAGCTGGCGGCATGTAAAGACGCATGGCACGAAGCTGCGGCACGGACGCCTCACGGGCAGGCCATCACGCTGTGAAGGGCTCCGGCGCGGAAATCTCCGCGCCGGAGGCGATGTCTTAGCGGCCGACCCAATCGGGCAGGAACATCACGATATCGGGCACGGCAATCAACGCCGCCACGATCAGCAGATCAACGATGACGAACCAGAACACACCCTTGAAGATCGTGGACAGCGACGCGGTATTGCCGACCACACCTTTGATCACAAAGACATTCATCCCCATGGGCGGCGTGATCATTCCGATTTCGAGCAGCTTGACCAGCACCACGCCGAACCACAGCAGGCTATAGCCCGTCTCTTCGACGATGGGCAGAACGATAGGCAAAGTCAGCAACATCGCACCGACGGGCTCCAGCATCATGCCAAGCGCGAGATAGACGCAAACGATGCCGATCATGATCAACAGCGGCGCGGCACCAAAGCCCAGGATCGCATCGGACAGCGCGTCCCCGATCCCCGACAGCGCCAGAAAGCGTGTCAGCAGGCTGGCACCCACGGCGATGATCAGCAAAGCGGCGGTGGTGGTCAGCGTTTCGGTGATCGCCATGCGCAGTGCCTTGAACGTCAGCGTGCGGTACAGCAGGGCGACAATGGTCGACAGCATGGCCCCGATGGCACCCGCTTCGGTCGGGGTGAACGCCCCGCCAAACAGACCCGCGAACACACCGATCACGATCAGCAGCACCGGCCATGTCTGACCCAATGCCTTGATCTTTTCCGCGCGCGTCGCGCTGATCTGGACCGGAGGTGCAAGATCAGGGTTCATCTTCACCCGCACGAGGATCAGCACGATATAGGCGACCAGCGTGATCACCCCGACCACCAGACCCCCCAGGAACAGGGCACTGACCGACTGGCGCGAGATGATGCCGTAAAGGATCATCAGGATGGATGGCGGGATCAGGGCACCAATGGTGCCCGCCGCCGCAACGGTGCCCGTCGCCAGTTCGGGGCTGTACCGGTGACGCACCATTTCAGGCACCGCGATTTTACCCATCGCCGCAGAGCAGGCGACCGAGGATCCGGTCACAGCGGCAAAACCCGCGCAGCCAAAGACCGACGCAATCGCAAGGCCGCCCGGCAGGCTCGACAGCCAGATTTGCGCAGCGTTGAACAGCCCCTGCGTCAGCCTTGTATGATAACAGATGAACCCCATGAACAGGAAGGCGGGGATAGAGCTCAGCACCCATGAATTGGCAAAGCTATAGGGCACGATCCCGAGGCTACCCCAAGCGATGTTCCAGTTGAACATGGACCAAAGCCCGCCAAAGGACACGGCGATCAGCGAGATGCCAATCGGGATACGCATCAGGATCATCGCCAGCAGGATCGCGATAAAGATGCCTGCGATTTGTAACTCGGTCATTGTGCATCTCCGCCGGCTAGATAGGGGTCTTCAACCTGCAAGGCGTTCAACCCGTGGGGGCGGCCGGTAAGGTGACAGATGAATTTCCACGCGGCGACGATCGACATCAGGCCAAAGCCTAAGGGCAGCGCCAGATAGGTGGGCCATGTGGTCACCTTCCCGCCTGCCTCGATCGAATAGGAGCCGCCGATAAATTTAGCCAAAGCCTCGTCTCCGGTGCGGATCGCGACGGTGGCAGTCACGATGCAGGTCAGCAGCAAGGCCAGCCCCGCGAGAAAGCTTTGTACTTTGGTGGGAAACCTTTCGACCAGCAGTTCAACGGCGATGTGGCTGTCGTTTTGCTCCACCGCGGCGAGAGGCAGAAAGGCGATCGCGACCATATAAAAGGCCGAGACGTAAAGAATAGTAGAGTTCAGCGGCGTATCGAACGCAAAGCGCATGACCACGTCGATGGTGACATGGGCAACCAGCATCAGAACAATGATACCAGCCAGCGAAGCGGTCAACGTGATCACCGCAGAGATCACTGACGCGATAAGTTTCATCGGAGTATCCGTTTGCAAAAGGGGCCGTCGGGGGGCCACGCGCATCGGCGCAGCACCCCGTTGTGATCAGCGGATGGGCGGCTTACTGCGCGTAAGTCGCTGGGTCCACTTTGGAAATCACCTGATCCCAGATCACTTGGTTCAACGCGTCAGCGCTGTCCACGTCGACCACCAGATCGTTCCACTTGGCCAACAGCGGCTCGAAATCGGCGGCGATTTCATCGGCCCGCGCAACGTCATAAGTGTCTTTGAACAGGGCGGAAACGGTCTTGAGGTCCTGACGGCTGAATTCCTTGACCGCTGCCAGCAGCTCTGCGTCGGGTTCGTGGATGTTGATCCCGGCCCCGCGCGCATGTTCGATCGCCGCGGCATCGTCGGTGTAGAAGTTCCATGTGGTATGCGCCGTCATCTGGCTGCCACCCCACAGCAGGGCTTCGCGCGATGCGTCGTCCATGCCCTTCCAGCGGTCCGCATTCACGTTCGCCGAGGAAACGCCCGCAAACACACCGCCCGGTACGGCCAGCGTGATGTCGGTGACGACCTCGTGCAGGTTGTAGTTTGTCAGCTCGGGCGCGGACAGCATGGCGCAGTCGATGATGCCTTGATCCAGCGCTTCATAGGCTTCGGAAACGGGCAGACGCACGCCTTGGGCGCCGAAAGCTTCGGCGAAACGCACGAAACCCGCACCACCGGCACGCAGACGCAGACCGTTCAGGTCTTCGACGGAGGTGACTTTGACGTCCTTGCACAGCAGGTTGTACAGCGGGGTCACGCCGCCGCCGGTATAGACCTGATTTTGTGCGCTATATTCTTCCAGACACTCGGGGCATTTGGTGAAGGTGTATTCGACCATCGCGCCGGTGAAGGCCAGCGGCTCTTTACCTGTGGGTTTTTCAACAAGGTTCACCAGCAGGTTCATCTCGTGCAGGAAGAGGTTGGTGGAATATTCCGCCGGGTAGTAGGGCGGCAGCACAAAGCCGACATCCGCCAGACCGTCGCGCACACCGGGCGAGGTTTCAGGCAGGCTCAGCAGGGACATCGCGAAACCGGTTACGTCGACTTCACCGTCAGAGCGTTCGGCCACGGCTTCGGCATAGGCGTCAACGGCCAGACCGATGGCAGAGTTATTCGGATAGCCGTAGGCAAAGTTCAGACGCTCTTTAGCGCTGGCCTGACCGGCGATGGCAACAGCAGCGACCAATGCGGTGACTGCGACGGATGATTTATAAGTCATGTATGTCCTCCCAAACATATATTTAGGGTCACGCAACCGCGCAAAATGCGTGGTTGCCCCTTGATTTTCGGTACTCGGCACACCGTCCATTCCCACGGTCTGATGTGTTGAGCCTGTGATTTCCCGGCCCAACATTCCGAGTAGTATGTTACTCTCGTAACAGGGCGCGCAGGTGTCAATAGCTGTCGGTGATGTAAGTGCGCTAACGGATAATTACGGGGGGTCCGGTGACGCAACGGCTTGTCACAACCGTTTTTTTCGGCTCAGTATTCACGCTACACGGGCAAAACCCCCCGTTCTTTACTGCGCACCCGCTGTCAAAGGCTGAACCGAATGGACGAACACATCGATGACGACACGCTGACGGACGCCACCGAGGGTGCCGCGCCCAAGCCCGACAGCCGCCGTGAGATCATCGAGGCGGCGGCGCAGTGCTTTATGCTCAAGGGGCTCGACAAGGCGACGATGGACGATATCGCCGATGTTCTGGGTGCGACCAAGGGGCGGGTGTACCACCATTTCCGGTCCAAGAACGCGATCTATTTCGCGGTGTACCGACAGGCGATGCAATATTGTTTTGACGCGGTTACCCCGCTGATATCATTGGATACTTCCAGCATCAGCAAGCTTGAATTGATGGCCCATGCCCATGCGCGGGTGATGATGGATACACTGCCCTATCAGCGCAGTATCCGCTTGGGCGTAGAGGTCTATTTGCGCGGCTCCACCACAGAGGCAGAGCGCGGCGTGCTGCGCGAGCTGATTACCCTGCGCAACGACTATGAAAATCTCTACCGCGAGGTGCTGCGCGCGGGTGTGGCGCAGGGGGAGTTGGACGTGCCCAACATCGAAATCGCCAGCCGTGCGTTGATGGGTGCATTGAACGGGCTGGTTGACTGGTACCGTATCCGTCCCGATCAATCCGAGGGGGAGCGCGACGCGCTGGCCCGTGCTTTGGCGCATGCCGTGGTGCATGGCACCACGGCATAATCCGTTTTCCTAGGCCGGTTTGGCCGCCGCATCCGCGCGCCGCTCTTTCGCGAGATAGGTGTGATATAGCGCCGGTACACCGATCAGTGTCAGAACAGAGGCAAACCCCAAACCGCCCATAATCGTCACCGCCATCGCGGCAAAGAACGAATCGGCCAGCAACGGCACCATCCCGAGGATCGTTGTGACCGCCGCCAGAACCACAGGGCGCAAACGGCTGACACTGGCGGTGACAATGGCGTCATGCTGGTTCAGGCCGTTTTCTTTTTGCACGTCGATCTCTTCGACCAGAACAATGGCATTCTTGATCAACATACCTGATAGCGACAGCAGCCCCAGCAGCGCGGTAAAGCTAAACGCCAACCCCGAGAACAACAGCCCCAGTGCCGCCCCGTTGATCGCCATGGGCACAATGGTCCAGATCACCGCCGTCTGACGCAGTTTGCCGAACAGCAGGATGGTGATCAGCAACATGGTCCCGAAGCTCAGCGGCATCTGCTTGCCAAGCGAAGCCTGCGCGTCGCCCGCGTTCTCGAACTCTCCGCCCCATTCAAGGGTATAGCCGACCGGCAGCTCGATCTCTTCGATCAGCGGGCGGATCTGCGGGAAGACGGTGGGCGGGGTGACGCCTTCGATGACGTTGGCCTGTACCGTGATCGTCTGCACGCGGTTGCGCCGTTCGATCACCGCGTTTTCGGCGGTGACCTTGAACCCGTCGATCACTTGGCTCAGCGGCAGGTAGTCCCCAAGCGCGGCGGAATAGACGATCTGGTCGGGCAGCTGCCCGTTGCTCGCGGATTCCGCACGTGGCACCCGCACGATGATGTCGATCAGCCGGTCCCGTTCGCGGTAGGTGCCCGCCGTGATCCCATTGGTCGACAGGGCAATCGCATCCGCCACATCGCTGCGCCCGATGCCCACGGCCTGCGCACGATCCTCCGCATAGACAGGGCGGGTCACAAGCACTTTCTCGCGCCAATCGACATGTTCGGTATGCAGCAGCGGGGTCGCGTCACGCAGGATATCCTCTGCCTGATCGGCCAGATCGCGCAGCACTTCGGGGTCAGGGCCAGAAAAACGCGCCTCAATATCCGACCCGCCACCGGGGCCGAAAATGATCCGCTTGGTCTGAACCTCTGCCCAAGGCAGCGCGTTGATCGCGAACTGGTCAAGCTCGGCGCGCAGGGCGGGGATTGCGTCAGCCGAGGTGGCGCGCACCACCAGCTGCCCGATCGAAGGGTCGCTGTCCCCGGGCGTGTAGGTCAGAACATAGCGCGTCAGGCCGGCACCGATGGTCGTCGTCACCGTGTCCACGTCGTCGCGCGCGAGCAGCCAATCCTCGATCACCGCAAGATCGCGGGAGGTCGACTGGATAGAGCTACCTTGCTCCGCCTTATATTCAAAGTAGAACAACGGCGTGTTGGACGCAGGGAAGAACTGCTGTTTGACCTGACCAAAGATCATCACACAGGCCACCGTGGTGCCGATCAGGCCGGCAAACACCAGCCAGCGGAACCGCAGCACCAGCCGGACAAGGTTGCCATAGCTGCGGAAAATCGGGCCGTTATACCCGCTGTCGTCATCCGCCAGCCCGCCGATCTTCAGCATATAGTGCCCCAGCAAAGGCGTCACAGTCACCGCCACGATCCACGACATCAACAACGAGATCGCGATCACCGCAAAAAGCGAGAACATGAATTCGCCCGTGGCGTCAGGCGACAGACCGATCCCGGCAAAAGCCATGATCCCGATGACCGTGGCACCCAGCAGGGGGATCTGCGTATTCTGCGCCGCGGTATCCGCGGCGGCGACCGAGGGCCGCCCCTTGCGCATTTCCTGTTGCATACCCTCGGCGATGACGATGGCGTTATCCACCAGCATCCCCATCGCGATGATCAAGGCCCCAAGGCTGATCCGTTCAACTTTGACGCCGAACAGATACATGAAGAAAAACGTGGCCAGCACGGTCAGCAAAAGCGATACGCCCACAACAACCGAGGCGCGGACCCCCATGAACAGCGCGAGCACCCCGATCACCACGCCCACGGACATGGCAAGAGACAAAAGGAAGCTGTTGTTGGCTTCGTCCACGACGCGGTGTTGTTCGTAGATCGGCGTGATCTCGACCCCGACGGGAAGGAAAGTTTGCAAGGTCTCAAGCTGCGCTTCGACGCGTTTGCCGACCTCGACGATATTTTCCGATTCCAGTCCCGAAACGCCAAGGGTGAAGACCTCTTGCCCGTCTTGACGCAAAAGATGGTCGGGGGCGTCCACACGGCCCCGCGACACGGTTGCCACGTCCAGCAGGTTCAGCACCTCGCCCTGAAAGCCGAAGGTCAACGCGCTGATTTCATTGACACTATCATCGCCCGAAGGACCGTCGATCCGCAGGTTGGTATCGCCAGTTTCGACAAAGCCGGTGGGGTTGATCGCTGTGGATTCACTGATCGCGCCGATGATCACGCTGGGATCGATGCCAAGCTGTGACATCTTTTGCGACGCTGGTTCGACAAAAATCGCCTCTTCCGGCAGCCCGTCGATATCGACATTAGCAACACCGTCGACCGTCAGCAGGTCACGCCGGATAAAGGTCGCGATCTCCCAGATCTCGGAATCCGAAAAGCC
The DNA here is from genome assembly GCF_000735125.2 of Sulfitobacter sp. CB2047. NCBI lineage: Bacteria > Pseudomonadati > Pseudomonadota > Alphaproteobacteria > Rhodobacterales > Roseobacteraceae > Sulfitobacter > Sulfitobacter sp. CB2047. The sequence goes on from NZ_CP072613.1 coordinate 55,488, forward strand.
GGGGGCGGAGACGGCATATAGGATACCGAAAACATCGCCGAAGTCGTCGTTCACCTGTGACGGATAGGCCCCCGAGGGCAGTGAGCTTGCCGCGTCAGACACACGATCCCGCAGATCATCCCAGACCTGTGGCAGCTCGGTCCCGTCGTATTCATCCTGCATCTCGACTTCGATGACCGACAGACCGTGGGTGTTGCGCGAGGTGACGGTCTTGACCTCGTCCATCTGCTGGATTTCAGCCTCTAGCACCTCAGAGATTTCGGTCGCCACCTCTGCCGCGCTGGCACCGGGATAGGCGGTGGCGACGATGGCGGATTTCAAGGTAAAGCTCGGGTCTTCCAGCTTGCCGACCGACAGGTAGCCAAACACACCCCCAAACAGGGCAAAGAGGATGAAAATCCACGTATAAAGCGGATTTTCAATGGAGAAACGTGCGATTTTCATAGTTTACTCGATGCTCAACCCGTTGAAGGGGCGCACGGTGTCGCCCTCGCGCAGCAGCTGTGTGCCAGCGCCGACAACCAGGGTGCCCGGCTCAAGCCCCGTGGCGATGATATCTGTGCCGGTATTGGAGGACACGTCGACGTTGACCCAGCTGACCTGACCCTGTTCGCCGGTCTCGTCAGGGGTATAGACCATGACCCGCGCCTGATCGTCCGCCATGACCACGGCAGAAGGGGGCAGGGTCGTTGCAGTGTCGTCACCTGCCGCGATCCGCGCGGTGACGCTCATCGATGCGCCGGGGATCAGTTTCGGTGTGACCCGATCAGAGGGGAGCGCCAGCGTCACGCGGTAGCTTTGCCCGATGCTTTGCGTTTCGGCGTTGAACTCGCGCAATTCAAGCGGCACACCACCGGCAAATAGCGGCGACGTGCCGGTAAATTCGACGTCAGCCGTGTTTGAATACATCTGGAACATCTGCTCGGGAACGTCGATCTCGACCCGCACTTCCGACATGTCATGCAGTCGCACAATGGCCTGACCCGGAGAGACATTGGCATAATTCGGTGTCAGACGCGAGGCGACCAAGGCGCGAAACGGGGCGATCAGCGTCGCGTGGTCCAGCGCCTCGCGGGCCTCGCTCAACGCGATCCGCGCCAGATCGCGGGCGGTTTCCGTGTCCTGTGCCTGTGCGGTGGACACGGCATTGCTTTTGGCCAGCGTTTGCGAGCGTTCGAAATCCCGTTCGGCTTGAGTCAACTGCACCTCGGCACGTTGTACCGCGCGTTCAAACGGCACCGGGTCCAGCGCCGCGATCTGCACGCCTTCTTGCAGGAACTGCCCTTCTTGGGCGTCGAACATCACCATGCGGCCGCCGACCTCGAACGACAGGTCCACTGTTTCCAGCGCTGCAATCTTGCCGAAAAAGACCCGCTGCACCTGCGACGCGGCACCGCCCGCCTCTATCAATTTGACCGACCTGATCGGCGCGGGCGTGCCCGAGGGGGTCAGGTCATCTGCGTCCTGTGCAACAAGAGGCGTCGCAAGGGTGGCGCATAAAAGAACGGAAATCAGCTGCTTCATGTCAAAGGCCTTTCGAGTACTGGGCGGTACTTACGCGCAGTGACGTACAGTTCAACCCCCCTTGGTACCGTTCAGCACTTTTATTTCACCCATACACGTCCTAGTTCTGCAATATGAATGAAAACGCATCAAAATCGCGAATACTGTCGACAGCGCGCGCCCTGTTCTTCGTCAAAGGCTTTGAAAAAGTCACGACGGACCTTTTGGCGCGCGAGGCTTCTGTGTCCAAGGCGACGATCTATCGCCATTTCGACAATATGTCGGAGATCCTGCAAAATGTGCTCGAGGCCGAGGCAGAGGTTTTTCGCGCCGAGGTGTTGGGAGATATCTCAGACCATCCCGATTTGCGCACCGCGCTGATGTCGTTCGGGCGGAAATTTCTGAGCTTTCTGGGGGAGCAGGACTCGGTCGAATTTACCTGTCTGATCCACGAGGTCGCCCGCGACTACCCGCAGATCGGTCGCACCTTCTATACCGCCGCCTTCGAGGCGGTTTGCGCCGCCGTTTGCGGTCTGCTGGTGCAAGGGCAGGAAAGCGGCGACCTGCGCGACGATTTCGACCCGCGTGATGTCGCCGAAGACCTTATTTCATTGCTCAAGGGCTTTGGCATGGTCCGTGCGCAACTGGGGCTGACGACGCGCCCCTACAAGGATATCGACCAGCATGTCACCCGTGCGGTCGATACCATTCTGGTCGCTTACCGCGCGTCAGACGGGGTCGGGTCGGCGTAATTCGCCACATGCATGATCGCGGCCTGCGTATTGTCGCCGCTGATGTTCAGCTTGGGGCCCAAGGGCAGCGCGCTCATCCCCAGACGGTTCATCCAGCGTTGGAACACGGCAGGCACGATCCCGATCACATGGGTCGCCCCTTGTTCAGTCGCGGCACGCGCCATGCCCCGGATCAGCTTGGTCTGGATCGCCAGCCGCCGGTGCGCGGGCTCGTTTTTTGATAAAAACAGCCGCGTGGCTTCCCAGACATGGGGCATCACCGGCGCGTCTTCGTAAAGCACATATTCAGGGATATCCGGCAACATACCGCGCTGCGCGTCTTTCAGCATATAGGTATAACAGCCGCATTGCGCCGTGGTCGGCAGCAACCGCACGCCCGCCAGCACCCGGCCGTATTCATGGATCACGACAGACCGGCTTTGGGGGGTGTCGTACTGGTCAAACTCCATCCCTTCGGTATGGGGCAGATCCCATTCCTTTTGATCGATAAAAACTGATTTGCGTGCTTTCAGAAAATCTGAATAGAGTTGGCCATACCGATACTGGTTGCCGATATGCACCACTGTCTCTTCCAGCCGTGTCGCGTATGAAGGGACATCACTTTCAACGGGTCGTGTCTGAAGAGCGGCCTGAACCGAAGGCTCCAACTGGATCGTCTCTGCACGCTGGTGCGATTTTGCGTTCTGGATACCCATTGTTCTCTGCCTAAAGCTCCGCTCAAGTAACGAAAAAGTTAACAAAATGCATACAGCCACGGTTCTGCCATGATCGCAACAAATTTTCCACCAATAGTTGAGGTGTATCGTAGTGAAATATCAGCAGATTCGTTTGGCGCTCAATTCCGCGCCAGGCTGACGGAGGAAGCGCAACATGGAAGCAATTGACAATGTTAATTTGCCTCAGGCCCGCCCGGTTCTAAGCCGGCTGCGGGATTATGCGCTTGTGGGCAGCCGGGCGTTTGGCCAGCGGGCGATCATCTATACCGCAGCTATTGCTTTGGCAGGCTATTACTATGAACTGAGGGTCGCGCTGTTTTTCTTTTTCGCGATCGCCTTATGCGAAATCTATGACATCGTCGTGCTGCGCTACATCCTGCGCAACACCCGGTCCAAGACCCTCAAGATCCGCAAATCGCTGTTCCATATCTACATGACCACGGCGCTCAGTGCGACGACGATTGCGATGTTCTGCATCTCGATCGCGATCCAGCAGGGCGTTGGAAACAGCCACTTTCTGCCGCTTTTCCTGTTGATTTCCGCCTCTATCTTCGCGGCGATGAACAACCACCAGTTTTTGTATGTGCTGGGGTTTCGGCTGGCGATCTACATCGGGGCGATCCTCTATATCCCGATCCGCGATGTCGTCGTGGCGCGCCCCTCGCTGGACTCTGAAATCTGGCTGAACCTCTTTACCGCGCTGTTTGTTCTGGGCTTCGTGTTCGAACTCGCCCGGACCTTCATCAAAGGGTATTCCGCGCTGATGAAGAACCGCCTCGCGCTTCAGACAGAGAACAAGAATGCCCTCGCCGCAAGCGAGGCCAAGACCCGTTTCCTGTCCACCGTTAGCCATGAATTGCGCACGCCGCTCACGTCTATCCGCGGTGCGCTTGACCTGATCAATGCAGGGTCAGCGGGCGAGGTGCCGGACAAAATGTCGCGGCTGCTCGATATCGCGACGCGCAACTCGAACCGTCTGGGGGATCTGGTCGGGGATTTGCTGCTTTTGCAATCAGCGGATGTGGGGAAATTCTCGCTTGATCTGGGTAACGTGGATCTGGCCGAGGTCGTGAACACGGCCGCCCATTCGTTCCAGCCCTATGCCAGCCGCTTTGGCGTCGCGGTAGAGATCAACGTTGCCGCAGACCAGCCCATCGTGCGCGGCGACAAGAAACGGCTCGATCAGGTGATCGTGAACCTGCTGTCCAATGCCGCCAAATTCTCCGAGGCGGGGGGCACCATCCGTGTGGGCCTCAAACGCGAGGACGAGAACCTCGTGATTTCGGTCGCGGATCAGGGCATCGGGATTCCCGAAGGCAGTGAAAGCGTCATCTTCGAGGAATTCGGCCAGATCGATTCAAGCGATCAACGCAAGTTCCAGGGCACGGGTCTTGGCTTGTCGATCTCGAAACGTATCGTGGATGCCCACGGCGGCAGCATCGCCTATAAAAGCAAGCTCGGCGTGGGCACCACCTTCTGTGTCGTGCTCAAGGCAGCGGATGCGGCCAAGGCGGCCAAACCCGAAAGCTATTCCACCGCCGCCTGATCTACCGGCACGGCCCGCAACATCAGCGGGCCATCGGGCCGCATGGTAAAGGTCAGGTTCGGTGGCGCGACAGGGTGGTCCGTCAGTTCAAAAGACGCCCGCCGTAGCGCCGAGGCCAGCAGCACCATAATCTCTGTCTCGGCATATTGCGCCCCGATGCAGATGCGCGGCCCGTCCCCAAAGGGAATATACTGTCCGCGCGGGTACTTACGGTCCAGAAACCGGTCGTGCTGATACAGCGCCGCATTGTCCCACAGCAGCTCGTTCCGGTGCAGCGCATAGACCGGGAACATGATCACGTCGCCCTTCTTAAACGTCACATCCTTGATCGTCACCTCATCCGTCGCATCACGGGCGAACAAGGCACCTGCGGGGTACATCCGCAGGGTTTCACGCACATGTGCGTGCAGTTTGGGCATCTTGGGCAGATCGTGAAAGCCGATGGGCCCGCCACCGCAGGCCTCCATCACCTCGGCGCGCAGATCGGTCTGTACCTCGGGGTGCATCGCCAGCAGATAAAGCCCCCAAGCGATTGTATTGGCCGAGGTTTCATAGCCCGCCGCGACAAAGGTCAGCAGGTTATCGACCGTCGTTTCGACATCTTCCTTATCCGTCTCAAGCGCCTCGATCAGCAGGTCAAGAAAATCGACCGCCTCTGCATGGCGCTGCGCGCGGCGGTTGGCGATCACGTCATGGGTCAACTGCCGTAGATCACGGATCGCTTTCTTGCTGCGCAGCCATTTCAGACGGGGCACCCACTTCGGCAGCCCCATCAGATCGAACAGCGACATATAGCTGATATAGTCGGTGAACCGTCGCATCCCCTGACGGACATCCTGCTTGGACACAGCCTCGTTCCCCGAGAACATCACCCGCGAGATATTGGTGAGCGTCGCCTCTTGCGCCGCATCCGATACATCGACTTCGCCCGCCGTGCGTGCAAAGAAATCCGCCAGCTCGTCGCCGGTCTGGGCAAAATGTCGGGTCAGCACGGGCAGGTTGCGCGCGGCAAAAAGCGGGGCATAGCGATGCCGTTGCGCGCGCCATTTCTCGCCTTCCGACAGGATCATGCCGTTGCCGACAACGGGGCCGATGACGTTATGTGTAAACTCCGCCTTGGGAAAGCGACGCCCGACACCGGCCAGCAGTTCGGTCACCATATCGGGGTCACAGACATAATGGATCTTGGCCGGCCCTTTCAGATAGCTTTGCGTGCGCGTCGCATCGGGGATCACCGAAAAGATGTTCTTCCCCGCTTTTTTGGCAAAGTCGATCAACCCGACATCGGCCTTGGCCAGATCCGCCTCGACAGGGATCGGGTGCGCCGGTGTCGCCCCATCGGGCGCAGGCATATTCTGTGTATTCATTGTCGTCTCCTTGCCGGCCCACGGGTGGCGTTTATCACACCGGTGTTTCTAGCAGGGAAACAATGACTAATTCTATCTAAAGTTACGCGCCAACGCGAAACGTCAGGTCGCAGAGGTCTTGATGCTGTGGTTGCGTAAATGTGCGGCAGCGTCGGCGCGGGTCATTTTGCCTTGGGCCAGTTCCACCATCATATCGGCGTGTTCCTGATCCACAGCGGCTTGCAGCTCGTATCCGTTCTGGTCCAGAAAATCGCTGGCGACAAAGAAGGCCGTGCGCTTGTTGCCATCGACAAAGGCGTGGTTGCGGGCGATGGCTTCGGCATAGCAGGCGGCCAATTCAAAAAGCGACGTTTCGCCAAAGGCATATAGGTTCATCGGGCGGGCCAGTGCGGATTCCAGTAGGTCACCATCGCGCAACCCGCGCGCGCCGCCCGCCAGCTCCAGAACGCAATCATGCATGTATTCAACAAGTTCGCGGGTGACCCAGCGGGGCTCCGTCATCGTTTGGCGAGTTCCAGGATCGTGCTGCGATGCCGTTCAAGCCCGCGCGCCACGCGGTCCTTATCCTGCGCGGTCACCCCTTCGGTCAGGGCGGTCAGGCGACGGTATTCATCCGCTGACAACAGCACCAGACGGTCACGTTGATGGCTGGTGATGATGACAGGCTCGCTCATCGCCGCATCGCTGAATGCGCCGATGTTGTTTTTGAATTCGGTGGCGGTGACACGTGTCATGGGGCTCTCCTGTAGCGTCACCGCACAATATAGGCAAAATGGACATTTTGTCCATATGGGCCGTGGTCACAGCTTTGGCTAAATCGCTAAGGCAAGACCAGCTCTTCCCCGTTCTGCCAGCTTTGTGCCAGCGCCTTTGCCTCACCTTTTTGCTGGGGTGCCAACTGCTGGCCCATTTGCATCAGCCGTTCTTCGGGCGCGTCCAGCGCGCCGTCGCGGTCATAGGCCATCGCGGTATCCTGCAACGCCCATGCGGTCACGGGGTCCGGTGTGACGCTGATCCCTTCGGCATAGAAATGCGCGAGCTTGGCAAGGGATCGGGGCTCTCCGCGTTCGGCGGCGGCACGGTACCAGCGCGCGGCCTCTGCCGGATCGGCGGGACGGCCCTGACCGTTTTCATACAGCAATCCTACGTTCAGATAGGCAACGGGTTCGCCATATTCCGCAGCTTGCTGATACCAGACCATCGCCTCGTCAAAGTCCTGCTGCACACCGCGCCCAAGCGCATAGTGCTTACCCATGTTGACCTGCGCAGCGGGGACGCCATTGCGCGCTGCCTCATAGTACCAGCCGACGGCTTTCTCGTCATCTTGCGAGGTGCCAAGCCCCTCGGCATAGAGGTTGCCCAGATTGATCTGCGCGGGGGCATAGCCCTGTTCTGCCGCGAGCCGATACCATTCAAGCGCTTGGCCGTGGTCCTGCTTTACCCCGACACCGTGATTGGCCATCCACCCCAGCGAATATTGCGCGTCAGCCAGACCCTGTTCCGCCGAGGCACGCAAAAGCTGCTGTGCTTCTTCGGGGGCCGCGTCTCCGCCGCGACCTTCCAGCAACAGGATGCCCAAGCGGTACTGGCCCATAGCATTGCCTTGCTCTGCCGCTTTACGATACCAGGCGCGGGCCTCCGCATCGCTTTGCGCTGTGCCTTCGCCCAGTTCATGCATGTTGCCCAGACTGAATTGTGCCTTGTCAAACCCTTGAGCCGCAGCGCGGGTGAAATAGTCGAACGCGGTTTTCGCGTCGGGGTCGACGCCTTGCCCAAAGCGGTAGGACACGCCCAGAGAGTTCAACCCGCAGGGGTTGTTCTGCTCGGCAGACTTCTTCGCCCATGCGACGGAATCATCAAAGCTTTGCGGCACACCATCGCCGCCGCGATAGTACAGTCGGCCGACCTGACATTGCGCCTCGGCGTCGCCCTGTTCGGCCAGCGGTAGCAGCAGTTCCAGCGCGTGGGTATAATCGCCTTGCTCGAACGCGGCCATGCCGTCCTGCACGGTCTGGGCCTGCGCGGCCACGGGCATCACCGCGGCCAGTACAGTACGGCCAAACCAGCTTCGTTTTGTTTTATCTGCCATCGATAGGGTCCTTCTTGTCGGGTGGGCAGCCTGCTGCCTTTTCGCGTTTTCGTAACGCGTATCCCCTATCGATGCACGCCGCGACCCCGCCAAATTTCGGCGGAAAATTGCGTGTTTCTGCTGTGGCTTAGGCCGTGGTGCCCCGACAGGCAAAGACCCGCGCGCGGGCGCGGGGGTGATCGGCAAAAAGGATACCCATGGGTAACTTTAGGCAGGTGCCGCAGCGGCCCGACGCGACGCGCGCTGCGAGACGAAGGCGCAGACCAGAAGCTGCGAGATATGGTAGATCATCAGCGGCAAAACGATGGCACCGACCAGATCGGGCGCAAAAAGCGCCGTGGCAATGGGCAACCCGCTGGCAAGGCTTTTGGTGGACCCGCAGTAGAACAGCACCGCGCGATCCGCGTCGGGCATCCCCGCAGCCTTGCCAAGGGCGATCATCGACCACATGCCCACGGCCAGAAACAGCCAGACCACGGCAAAGAGCAGCATCAGCGTGGTGACGGGAATAGCGGACCACAGGCCCGAGACTGTGCCCGCGCTGAAGGCGGAGTAGATGATCAGCATGATCGACCCGCGGTCCACGATCATGGTCAGCAGCTTGTGGCGTTGCACAAACCCGCCCACCAGCGGACGCATTACCTGCCCGACGATGAAAGGCAGCAAGATCTGCACGCCGATTTTGCCGATGGCATCCATACTGACGCCGCCGTCGCCCTGATGCAGCAGCAAGGTCACCAGCACCGGCGTCAGAATGACCCCGATGAGGTTAGAGACGGAGGCCGCGCAGATCGCCGCAGGCACATTGCCGCCCGCAATCGAGGTGAAGGCGATAGAGGATTGCACGGTCGAGGGCAGCACCGACAAGAACAGCAGCCCCATGGTCACCGTCGCCCCGAGGATCGGGCTGCACAGCGTCGCCAGCAGCAGGCCAATCAGCGGAAACAGCACATAGGTCGCGCCAAAGGTCATCCCCTGCAGGCGCCAGTTTGTGATGCCAGCCTTGACCGCACTTGGGTCCAGCTTGGCCCCATACAGAAAGAACAGCAACGAGACGGCCCAGAAGGTCACCCCGCGCAGGCCTTCGGCGGCGACACCTGTGGCAGGCAGCACAATGCCCGCGATCACGGTGGCCAGCAGCAAGATCATATAGGCGTCGATGCCGATGCGTTTGATGTAGTTCATGGGAATGCCTGCGTTGTCGAAAGATCGATATAGGGGCGCTGCCGGCCCGTAAAGGGCGAGCGGGGGCGTGACCCTCCGCTCGCCCATGTGGCGCGGGATCAGAAGCCTGCGGCTTGCCCGTCCTTGCGCGGATCAGAGCCCGCGGCGTAGCCGCCTGCCGCGTTGCGTTGCACCAGTTGCGCGCCGCCGAAGCCAAAGGCGTTGTCCGGTGCCTCGATCTGGATCGCATGGCCAAGCGCCTTGAGCCCGTCGAGCAGATCGGCAGGCATCGACGGTTCGCAGGCGACGGCCAACCCCTCGATCGCGCGCCAGCGGGGGGCATCGGCCGCGGTCTGGGGGTCTTGGTCCCACAACTGCGTGCGCAGCAAGAGCTGCATGTGGCCCTGTGCCTGAATAGGCCCGCCCATCATGCCAAAGGCCATCAGCGGCACGCCGTTCTTCATGGCGAAGCCCGGAATGATCGTGTGGAAGGGGCGTTTGCCGGGTGCGACCTGGTTGGGGTGGCCGTCCTGTGTCGTGAAGCCAAAGCCGCGGTTCTGCATGGACACACCCGTGCCCGGCACCACCACGCCAGAGCCGAAGCCCGCGTAGTTCGACTGGATAAAGCTGACCATCATGCCCGAGGCATCACCGACGTTCAGCAGCACGGTGCCGCCCTGTTTCGGGGCCCCCGCGCCAAAGTCCTGCGCCTTGTTGGCATCAATCAAGGCGGCACGGGATTTAAGGTAATCGGGGTCAAGCAGGGCCGCTTCGTCCACATCGGTCATGTGATCGCGATCGGCGACATAGGCGTGCAGATCGGCATAGGCGAGCTTGATCGCCTCGATCTGCAAATGCACGGCGGCCAGATCGTCGGGGCCGTGATCGCGGATGTCGGTGTGCTGCAACATGCCAAGCGCCATCAGCGCGGCGATGCCCTGACCGTTTGGCGGGATCTCATGCAATTCCAAGTCGTCAAAGCTTTGGCTGATGGTGCCGCACCAATCGTTGTGATGCGCTGCCAGATCGTCGGCTGTCATCGCGCCGCCATTGGCCTTGGCGAAGGCCGCGATCTCTTGCGCGATCTCGCCCTCGTAGAAAGCGCGGCCCTTGGTTTCGGCAATGGCGCGCAGGGTGCGTGCGGCGCCGGGGTTGCGGAAGCGTTCGCCGGGTTTGGGCGCGCGCCCTTCGGGCATGAAAGTCTCGGCAAAGCCGGGCTGGTCCTTGAGCACCGCGGCCCCTTTGGCCCATGCCGTGCCCACGACCGGCGACACGATAAAGCCGTCTTCAGCATAGCGGATCGCGGGGGCCAGCACGGTCGACAGGCCGAGGCTGCCGAATTTTTCAGACAATTCAACCCAGGCGCTGACGGCACCGGGGACGGTCACGGCGTCCCAGCCATGTTCGGGGATGCCGTTCTTGAAATATTCGGGCGTCCAGGCGGCGGGCGCGCGGCCCGAGGCGTTCAGCCCGTGCAGCTGCTTGCCGTCCCACAGGATGCAGAAGGCGTCAGAGCCAAGGCCGCAGCCCGTGGGCTCGACGATTGTTAGCACCGCCGCCGTGGCGATGGCCGCATCCACAGCGTTGCCGCCTTGTTGCAGGATGGACAGACCGGCTTGGGTCGCCAGCGGTTGCGAGGTGGCGACGACATTCTCGGCCAGGATGGGCGAGCGGCGCGACGGGTAGACGGGATCATGACGTAGGCGCATGGGATGGCCTTTCTGTAGATGTACGGTTTTTGAGGTGACTGCGGATGGCCCAGACAATGGACACGAAAGCCGCAATCAGGAAAATCAGGCTGATGGGGCGGGTGAAGAACAGCGTCGGGTCTTCGTCCGTCATCAACGCGCGCCGCAGGTTGGTTTCTGCGATTGGGCCCAGAATGACCCCCAGCACCAAAGGTGCCAGCGCATAGCCAAGGGCGCGCAGCGTGTAGCCGGTGATGCCGATGAAGATCAGCAGGTAAAGGTCGGTCACGCGGTTGTTCAACGCAAAGGTGCCCACGACGCAGCAGGTCATCACCACCGGCACGATCAGCCATTTGGGCACTTCGGTCACCCGCAGGAACAGCCGCATGGAACAGATCGACACGATCAACATCATGAAGGACGCGACCACCATCGCGATGAACATGCCATAGACAAGGTCACCGTGATCCATGATCAGCCGTGGCCCGACCGAGATGCCATGCACCATCAGCGACGCCATAAGGATCGCATCGACAGCCGATCCGGGGATGCCCAGACCGATAAGCGGGATCAGCCCGCCGCCCGCGGTGGCGGAGTTGCCCGCCTCGGAGGCGACGATGCCGTCGGGTTCACCGGTGCCGAATTTTTCACTGTTCTTGGACCCGCGCTTGGCCTGGTCATAGGCGACAAGGTTGGCGATGGACCCGCCCGCACCGGGTAGGGCGCCGATCAGCACCCCCACGATGGAGGACCGCAGCAGGTTGACGGGCCGCATCAACACTTCCTTCATCACGGTCCACGTCTGGAAATCGATGGCCCCTGTGACCAGCGCATTGCCCGACCGCACGCTGTCGGCATTCTCTACCTCTGACACAAGCTGGGAAATGGCGAAGATCCCGATCAGCACCACCAGAAACGGCAGGCCGGCCTGTAGCATCTCTATGCCGAAATCAAAGCGCGGACGGCCCATGATCGGGTCCGTCCCCACGGTAGAGATTGCAAGCCCGATCAGCCCCGCCAGAATGCCGCGCATGGCAGAGGTGCCGACAAGACTGGCGACGATTGTGAGGGCAAAGACGATGAGCGAGAAATACTCCCACGGGCCAAGGCGCACGGCGAAAAGCGCGAGCGGTGGTGCGGCGAAAATCAGCACGATGGTCGAGATCACGGTGCCAAAGAAGGACGCCCAGACCCCGATGGACAGCGCGCGCCCCGGTTCGCCGTTGCGCGCCATGGGGAAGGCGTCAAAGGTGGTGGCGACCGACGATGGCGTGCCGGGGATGCCCAGCAATGCCGCCGAGATCAGCCCGCCAGTATAGCCGCCCACATAGACCGAGAGCATCACGGCGATGCCTTGCAAAGGCTCCATCGTGAAGGTCAGCGGCAGGGTCAGCACAATCGCCATGGTGACGGTGAAACCGGGGATCGCCGCCGCAACGATGCCCGCGACGGACCCCGCCAGCATATAGGCGAGCGTCGCCAGCGTGAAAATCTGCGCGGCCCCTGTCATGAAATCAGTCATTCAAAGCACTCCGCGCGGTAGGAAGACGGTGAACACTTCGGCAAAAAGCCAGTTCAGACCGAAGGAGAAAACCACAGCCACCACAGCGGCGAGGGCAATAGACTTGGGCGTGCGTGGCATCAGGATCACCTGAAGCACGAAAAGGAAGATCAGGCTGGCGATGGAAAACCCCAGCACCGGAATGACCAGCAGATAGGCGGTGAGCGCGCCAAGGCAGACAAACACTAGATAGCAGCGTTTCGCCCATGCTACGGCCTGTGCTGCGAAATCACCGTAAGCGTGGCGGGGGATCTGGCGCAGCGCGTCGATGATCGCGATGGCTGATACGATCGCCATCGCGCCAAAGATGATCTTGGGGAACGCCCCCGCGCCAAGCTTTTCAAAGCGCGAGGTCTTAATGCCGCTGGCCGAGATGAACAATGCGATCGAGGCCAGCAGGAGGAAGACATAGCTCAGAAGGCGGGCAACCAAGCCCGCCTCCTGCGCCTTCATGGGGTCGTGCCCGTTCATGGGGCCAGAACCGACGACAGCGATTTCACTGTCTCGTCCAGTTTGCTCAGATAGGCGCGGTAGTCTTCCTGACCGCGGAACCCGACATCGGCACCCGCGTTGTTGGTCTGCTCGATATAGGTGGGGTCTTGGGCCATCTCTTGCAGCGCGGCTTCGAGCGTGTCGCGGACCTCTTGCGGGGCCCCTTTGGGCATCACGATGCCGCGGGTCACGTTCAGCTCAAGATCCTGACCCAGCTCTTTGAAGGTCGGCACATCGGGGGCGGCGTCCACCCGGTCAGTCGCGCCGACGGCAAGGAAGGTCAGATCGCCGTTGTCGACGAATTGTTTGGAGGAGCTGATGTCGCCAATCGCCACATCAAGGTTGCCGCCGACCAGCGCGCGCACGCGTTCGCCCGTGCCCTCATAGCCGACGTATTTGAATTCAAGCCCGAAGGCCTGTTCGATCATCGCGGCGTGCAGATGCGGGACGCCGGCCAATGTAACGCCCATGGAGATCTCGCCGGGATGTGCCTTGGCGTAGGTCACGAATTCTTCGAAATTGCTATAGTTGTCGGATTTGCCCGCCACCAGATACTGGGGCGATGCTGTCATCAGTGCGATCGGGTCAAAGTCATCCCATGCCAGATCGGTGATGCCGGTTTCGGTGGCGACCAGCAGTCCTTCGTGCACCTGGCTGATGGTATAGCCATCCGCGGCGCGGCGCGAGGCCTCGCGCAGGCCCACAGTGCCGCCGACGCCGGGCATGTTGATCACGGGCATTTCCACGCCAAGAAACGGCTGCACGTTGTTGGCCACAAGACGCATCAGCGTGTCAGAGCCGCCACCGGGCGACCAGGGCACGATGAACTCTACCGCGCGCTCGGGGTAGGTGTCGGCTGTGGCGGGGGCTGCAATCAGGCTGGCAGCGGTGAAAAGGGCGGCAAGGCCCGAACGAAACGTCATAGGAGGACTCCCTGTGAGAGAAGCAGCGGTTTATCCGCCACGGGTTTGGTGTCAGTTTCGTGAATAACACAAGAATAACCATAGCAAAGCGCGTAATTCTTGCCATTACATTTAGTATATCTTATCTTGAGGTATGGATACACGTCAGCTTGAGACTTTATTGGCCATTAGCCAGCACGGCGGCTTTGCTGCGGCGGCGCAGGCCGTGAACCTGACCGCCTCTGCCGTCAGCCAGCAGATCGCGGCGCTAGAGGCAGAGATCGGCACGCAGTTGTTCGACCGCACTCGCCGCCCGCCCGCCTTGACCACCAAGGGCGCAGAGATGGTCCGCTCGGCCCAGTCGATCCTGCAGATCGTGTCGGACACGAAAGCCTCCGTCGCGGGGGAGCAGATGCGCGGCACCGTGGCGCTCGGGTCGTTGCGGACCGGGGCAAATTCACTGATGCCGCAGGCGCTTGCGACGCTGCGCGCGAGCTTTCCGTATCTGAATTTTCGGCTGCGCGTCGGTGTGTCCGAGGAGCTGATGAGCGAGGTCGTCTCGGGCCAGCTGGATGCCGCGGTTGTGGCGGATCACGTGGCGGTGCCCAGCAGTCTGCGCTGGACCCCAGTGCTGACCGAACCGCTGATCGTTCTCACACCGCCCGGCACGGGGACGATCACGCTGGATGATCTGATCCGCGACGTGCCCTATATCCGCTATCGCACGCAGGTGCCGCTGGCGCGCCAGATCGATACCGAAATCGCCCGCCTTGGCGCCGCGCCGCGCCAGATCGTGTCGGTGAATACGATGCCGGCCGTGGTGGGCTGTGTGCGCGCGGGTCTGGGCTTTGCCATTATCCCGCAGATCGCGCTGCACGATGCCGAGACCGCCTCGCTTGACTGGTTCCCTTTCGGGGCGCCGCCGATCCATCGCCGTCTGGGGCTGGTGCAGCGGGTCACCTCGCGCCGCGCCGAGGTGCTGGCGGCTTTGGTCACCGCGCTGATCCAGCAGGGGCTCACGGCAGAGGTCTATGATTAGGCCCGCGCGCGCCAGCCCTTACGCCAGATCGCAAGGCCGATCACCGAGCCATAGACCACCATCGCGCCGCCGATGGCGATGAAGATGCCGCGCAGGCCCAAGCCGCCGGTTTGCATCAGGATCAACGCGCCGATCAGCGCTACCGCCATCCGGCTGAGGCTGCTGACCACCGGCCAGACCATATGCCCCGCCCCCTGCGACGCGAAATACAGCGCGAGCCCGAGGGCGAAGAAGGCGTAGAACGGTGCCACGAGGCGGAAATAGCTGCGCCCCGCGTCCAGCGCGCCGGTGTTGGACGGGTCAAGGAACATGCCAAGCCAAAGGTCGGGAAACACCGCGAGCAGCAGCCCGATACCGCCGACGATCACCGCCGCCGCGCAAGATCCGGTCCAGGCCACGCGCAGGGCGCGGTCCACCTGACCGGCGCCCATATTCGCCCCGACCATCGCCGTCATCGCGGCACCAATGCCAAAGATCACGGGGATCATCAGAAATTCGAGCCGTGCGCCAAGCCCGTAACCGGCCAGCGCCTCTTCGCCGAACTGGCCCACGAGCCCTGTCATCATGATGATGGTGATCGTGGTCAGCAGGGTATTCACCGCCGCCAGCGCCCCAACGCTGAGGATATCGCGGAACATGCTGATATCGATCCGGCCCAAGGCCCCGCCAAAGCTAAGCCCCGTGCGCCCCGACAGGATATGCGCCATCGCCAGCACAGCCCCGATCGCAAAGGCGAGCACGACGCCGATGGGCAACCCCGCCATGCCAAGTGCGGGCAGGGGGCCCCACCCCAGGGCGAAGCCGCCCGACAAGGGGATCGAGATGACGGACACCAGCAGCAAGAGCACGGCAGGGGTCTGCATGTCGCCCGTGCCACGAATAATGCTGAGCGACGCATTGCACAGCCAGATCGCCATACAGCCGGGAAAGAAGACCAGCGCATAGGTCGCGGCGGCAGAGACGGCATCGGCACCGCCCCCCAGCAGGGTGAAAAACGCCACGCCAAACAGCCCGACCAGAACGGCCATGATCACGGCAAAGGCACCCGCGATCATCCACGCGACTACTGCCAATGTGGCCGCCCGCGCGCTGTCTTGCGCGCCAAGTGCGCGCGCCACCGCGGCGGAGATCGCCCCACCGATGGCCCCCGCCGACAGCATTTGCGTCAGCATGACAAGCGGGAACACCAGCGCCAGACCGGCCAGCGCTGTCACCCCAAGGAGGCTGGCGAAATACGCTTCGGATATGCTTTGCACGGTTTGCACGAACATCGCCAAGACGTTGGGTGCGGCAAGCTTGGCCAGCGTTGGCGCGATTGGTGCCTCTAGCAGGGCACGGGTCCGGGTGGCGCGAGCCTGCGTCGCTGCGGCGGAAAGGGCAGGGGCGGCGTTCGGGGTGACGCGGGCCATCAGCCGGCCTTGCCGAGCTGCGATGTGGCGACCTGATGTGGCATGGTTTACCCCCCGTTCGAATGCTTGGAGTGGCGAGTTTTCGCCTCTCGGTTCCTTTTTGGAATGCACTACGGGTAAGTTCTCTTTCAGAACCTGTCAATGCCTGCTAGGATCAAGGCATGAAATGGAACGAACTACAGAATGAATCCTGCCCCGTGGCGCGGGGGCTGTCCGTGGTGGGTGACCGCTGGACCATGCTGGTTCTGCGCGATTGCTTTCTGGGCATTCGCCGGTTCGAGCAGATGCAGGACCGGCTGGGGATCACGCGGCATGTGCTGGCGGACCGGTTGCGCAAGCTTGAGGGGGCCGGCGTGCTGCGCCGCGAGGCTTATCAGGAGCGCCCCCTGCGCCACGAATACCGGCTGACCGAACGGGGCAAGGCGCTCTATCCGATGCTGGTGTCGCTGATCGATTGGGCCAACGCCCATGTCCCGATTGAAGGCAGCCCGTCGGTCACGTTGGTCTCGCGCAGCGCGGGCACGCCGATCGCGCCCATGCTGGTGGACCGTGTCACCGGAGAGGAGATTACCCACCGCAGTGTCAGCGCCATTTCAAACGCCGGTGCCAAAAAAGCATAGCGGCTTTCCGCCGCCCACCGGGTAAAAAACTTCGAAACCTTCCAGCGCAGGACCGATTGACAGGAAGGGGCAGGTGCATCAACTGTCTCCTATGGCTTTTGAGCGCACCATATCTTTCTGGCTGAACGCAGTGGCATGTCTTGCCTTTGCTGCGGCGCTGGTGCTGTTTCCGCCGTCCGCGTCCCACGCGGCGTCGGGGATGCATGACGGGCATTATGCCGCGGTCATGGACGATGTGGCCGATATAAACGCGCAAGACGCCCTGCATGATCATAGCACTATGGATCGTGCCGCTGTCGACAATCACAGTGACAAATCCCCTTCAAGCGCGCCTGACGACAGTGCAGGTAATTGCTGCAACGGGATGTGCCTGTCCGTCGTGTTGATGGACCATGCGCATCCGCAAGACGATGCGGTCACTGCGGGCACCTACAAGATCGGCCATGCGCAGGCGCGTTCGCTTGAGGTGCAAGGCTTTCTGCGTCCTCCCCAATCCTGATCTGATTTAGACCCGCTTTGGGGTCTTTGCGTCGCGCCAGCGTTTCTGGCGCGATCCCTAGAAGATCAATCAGGTACATCACATGAAAATCCATTTCGTTTTGGGGGCTTGCACCCTGACCCTTGGCGCCTGCACGCAGGATGTCAGACCCTTGCCCTATACGCCGACACCGCTGCCTGCCGTGGCCACGCAAGAAGCCACGCTCAGCACGACCGTCGTCTCTCCCATCAGCCACCCGAACCCGCTGGCCGGCTATACGTATCGTGGGCCCACCGGTCCGCGTGACTGGCGCACCGTGAATCAAGAACAATCGGAGGGGAACTGATGCACGTCCGTAAACTGCCGCTGATCATCGGCTTTCCCCTTGTGCTCGGGGCCTGCGCCACGGCGATCCCAAGCGCTTATACCGACCCCAAAGCCGGCTTTGCCAATGTCGCCAGCCAGATCACGCCCGCGCTTGGTAAACGCACCGTCTTTGCCGAGACCCAAGCCGAAAACGAAGCGGTGAAACGCGAAGTGCGCGCGATGGTGCAGGGCAAGACAATCTCGGCCGATACGGCGGTTCAGGTTGCCTTGCTCAACAACAAGGGGCTTCAGGCGTCCTATGCGAATGTCGGATTGTCCGCCGCCGAAGCATGGCAGGAATCGACGCCGGAAAACCCGATCGTGTCCATTGGCGTGCTCGGGATCGGGGCGCCCGAGCTAGGGGCCTACCGTGCGATCGAAGGGTTGATCCGCGCCAATCTTCTGGATGCCACTACGCGTAAACAACGCCGCGCAATCGCTGACGCGAGCTTTCGTCAAGCGCAGCTGACGGCGGTGAACGATACGCTGACATTGGCCAACCAGACCCGTCAGGCCTGGGTCAATGCCGTGTCCGCATTTGAGGTGGTGGGGTATTTGAAACGCGCCAAGGCGACCTCGGACGCCGGATCGGAGCTGGCCCGCAAGCTGGGGGAAACCGGCGCGCTCAATAAAGCTGCCCAAGCCCGCGAGCAGGCGTTCAACGCGGAGCTGGCCGGACAGCTTGCCAAGGCACGGCTGGATGCGACCACCGCGAAGGAAGAGCTGACGCGCCTCATGGGGCTTTGGGGGGCTGACGTGAACTATTACGTGCCTGATGCCTTGCCGGGGCTGCCGCGGTCCGTGGGCGGCGTTGCCAATGTCGAAGCCAAGGCGCTGCGCAACCGTGTCGATCTGCGTGTCGCAAAGCTGGGTCTTGAAGCGCAGGCAAAAGCCTTTGGCCTGACGGATCAGACCCGCATCGTCAGCGATCTTGAGATCGTCGCAGGGGCCGAGCTTGAGCGTGAAGCCGAAGGCGGCGATATCGAGAAAGAGATCACGCCTCAGGTAGAGCTGGAATTCGCGATCCCGATCTATGACAGCGGCAAGGCGCGGATGCGCAAGGCAGAGCTGTCGTATCTGCAGGCGGCGAATGTGCTGGCGGAACGGGCGGTCAATGTACGTTCAGAAGCGCGGGGGGCCGAACGGGCCTACCATGCCTCTTACAAGATCGCGCGCCACTACCGCGATGTTCTTGTTCCGCTACGCAAGACCGTCGAGAACGAAGCCCTGCTGTCTTACAACGGCATGATCACCAACACCTTCGAACTGCTGACTGATGTGCGTGAAAAGCTCGGTGCCGAGCTGGAAGCCGCTGATGCGAAGCGGGCGTTCTTTATGGCGCAGGCGGATCTGACCGCGGCCATCTACGGCGGCGGTGCAGGCAGCGGTGGAGGGGGCTCCGAAGGCGCCACGTTGGCCGCTGGTGGCGGCGCAGGACACTGAAAGGAAACGATATGATGAACAGACGTCAACTACTCGGTGCCGGTGCGGCGGGGGCGACACTTGTGTCCTCTCAGGCGTGGGGCAAAACTCTGAACATGGGGCTGCCGGAAGCGGCGCATATGGACAGCGCTGCGACTGCGGTCACGGCGCGCCCCTCGACGGGGGTGGATTACACGCCCGTGGTCACGCTGAACGGCTGGACGCTGCCCTACCGCATGAACAACGGCGTCAAGGAATTCCACCTTGTCGCGGAACCCGTAGAACGCGAACTGGCCGACGGCATGATCGCGCATCTGTGGGGGTATAACGGCCAGTCCACCGGCCCCACGATCGAAGCGGTCGAAGGCGACCGTGTGCGGATTTATGTCACCAACAAACTGCCAGAAAACACATCCGTCCACTGGCACGGGCTGATCCTGCCCTCGGGTATGGATGGCGTGGTCGGGCTGAGCCATCCGGGGATCAAACCGGGCAAGACCTTTGTCTACGAGTTCGACCTGACCAAATCCGGCACCTTCATGTACCACCCCCATGCGGATGAGATGGTCCAGATGGCGATGGGGATGATGGGCATGTTTGTCGTCCACCCCAAAGACCCGACGTTCATGCCGGTGGACCGTGACTTCCTGATCATGCTCAACGCGTTCGACATTGACCCCGGTACCTATGTGCCGCGTGTCATGACGATGAACGACTTTAACCTATGGACATGGAACAGCCGGATTTTCCCCGATATTGATCCGCTGGTCGTGAACAAGGGCGACAGGGTACGGGTGCGCGTTGGCAACCTGACGATGACAAACCACCCGATCCACATGCACGGCTATGATTTCAAGGTCACCTGCACCGACGGCGGCTGGGTGCCGGAAAGCGCGCAATGGCCCGAGGTCAGCATCGACATTCCTGTCGGCGCGATGCGCGCCTATGAGTTCACGGCGGACCACCTGGGCGATTGGGCGATCCACTGTCACAAGTCCCACCACACGATGAATGCCATGGGCCACGACGTGCCGACGTTTATCGGTGTCGATAAATCCCAGCTTACCCCCAAGATGCGCAGCTTCAAGCCGGGCTACATGCCGATGGGCACGGCGGGCATGGGGGACATGGGCAAGATGTCGATGGAACTGCCCGAGAACACGATCCCCATGATGAACGGCTGGGGCAAACACGGGCCGATCGAAATGGGCGGCATGTTCTCTGTCGTGAAGGTACGCGACGGCATCGCGCCGGACGATTATTCCGACCCCGGATGGTACGACAACCCCCCCGGCGAGGAAGCCTATGAGTGGACCGGAGAACTACCGGAATTCGCCACGAACAACAGCCCCAAAACCATCCTGACCCCGAAACCAACGCAAAAGGGATAACCCCTTTTGCATCCATATAAAACATTGAAAACAATACAGGAAAACACGATGAAAAACTTTCTGATGACCACCGCCTTCGCCATTGCTTTGACCGGCCCTGCCTTTGCGGCGGGTTCCCACTCTGGCGGGCATGATGACGACCACGCCGACAAGCATGCCGAAATGATGGCAGTGGGCAAACCCGGTACGGCGGCTGACGTCACCCGGACCATCGCGGTCACCATGCGCGAGACCGAAGACGGGGATATGATCTTTGAACCCGACAACTTTGCGTTCGAGCAGGGGGAAACCATCCGCTTTGAGGTCACCAACAAGGGCGAGCTTGAGCATGAGTTCGTGATCGATAACGCCGAAGGCAACGCCAAGCACAAGGAAATGATGGCGAAGATGGATATGGAACATGACGACCCCAATTCGGTCCGTCTTGAGGGCGGCCAGTCGGGCGAGGTCATCTGGACCTTTGCCAATGCTGGCTCGTTTGAATTCGCCTGCCTGATCCCCGGTCACTATGAATCCGGCATGTACGGCCCCATCGAAGTCAGCGCCAAAGCCGAGGCAGAAACCGAAGCGGCAGAGGTCGTCTATACCAAGGGCACCGTCAAGAAAGTTGACACCAAAGGCGGGAAGGTCACCATCGATCACGGACCATTGGTCAACCTTGATATGCCCGCGATGACCATGGTGTTTCGCGCCGATGAAACCATGATCGGCAAGCTCTCTGCAGGTCAGAGCATCGAATTCGTCGCAGAGCCCGTCAAAGGCAAGCTGACCGTCGTCGAGTTGAAGTAATCCACGCGCGGGCTCCGGTCATGTATCGGTGCCCGCCCCATAAGAGGCGAAGACATGAAAACATCGCGTGTATTGCTGTGGGTTGTCCCCTTTGCGCTGCTGACGGCAGCGGCGGGCGGGTGGTATTTCTCGCATCATGATCAACCCGAGACCAGCCCGACCGAGCTTGCGGAGGGTGCCTTGGCAACCGTGAAGGTGCCGGACAGTTTCACCGATCAGGAGCAGCTGGGAAAGCGCGCCTATGATGCGGTTTGCGCGGCCTGTCACGGGGCCAATGGTCAGGGGCAGGACGGCGTCGCACCGCCCTTGGTGCATGTGATCTACGAACCCAGCCACCACGGCGACCGGGCGTTCCTGCTGGCCGCGCAAAACGGGGTGCGGGGGCATCACTGGCCGTTCGGAAACATGCCTCCCGTCGAAGGGATCACGCAGGCCGATGTGATGGATATTGTGGCCTACATCCGCCGCCTTCAGCGCGAGAACGGGATCGACTAAACCCAAGGGCCAGGCCCCGAGGTACGTCACACCCCGGGGGCCCGTGCCGTTTCAGAACATCCGCGAGATCGAGAATTTCACGTTCCGACCCGGTGCCGTGCGGGTCGACAGATGCGGCGTATAGGTTTTGTCGAAAGCGTTCTCTAGCCCGACGCGGAACTGCGTATCCTTGAGGATACCGCTTTGCGGGACATAGGTGGCGCGCAGATTATGGACGCCAAAGCCTGCCGAGGTCTCGCCGTCGTCTGTTACGGATGTGTTGCCCACGACCTCCCAGCTCAGGTCAAGCTCTTTGCCGAATTTCTTGCCCACGGTGACCCGCAGACTGTCCGCAGGCAGCAACCGCCAGTCGCCGGAAGAGCCGCTCGGTTCATACTCCGTCCCGCGCACCACATTGGCATTCACGTCAAAGTAAAGACCCGTGTCCAACGCGTAAGAGGCTTCAAGCTCCAGCCCCGAGGTTTCGACCCGGTCCAGCGCCGGTGCAGGCGGGCGTACCCCCGAGACCGAATAGCTGCTGACATCGGTCAAGGTGGTCTCGTAGTAGACACCCTTGATCGCGAATTGGTCCCCGCTGCGGAACAGATCGTGACGGTCAAACGAGGCGCCGATCTCGTATGTCTCGGCCTTCTCGGACGAGGTGATCGCGGCATCGGTGCCCAGATGGTCGATCATCGGCAGCCCTTCGGTATAGGCGGCACTGGTGAACAGGGCCAAACCATTCCCGAAGGCATAGCGCACAGACAGCCCGCCCATCAGCGCGTTGTTTTCATAAGTGCCATCATTCGGGGCCGCTGATCCGGTGATCTTCGATGTCTCGTAGCGCAGCGCCGGTGTCACGGTCCATGCATCAGTGATGCGCATATCGTCCACCGCATAGACAGCGACGCGACGGTCCTTGCCGCCGGGTGCGTTGCTGGCATCAAGGCGTTCTTTGTGGATCAGTTCAAGCCCGGTCCGCAGATCATGGGAGACAACGCCTGTGGTGAACAGGCTTTGGTTTTTGAACGCCAGTTTCGTTGTTTGATACCGATGATCCGCATTCGCCAAGGCAAGAACACCGGCCCCTTGTGGGGTGCCTTCAAGGGGGGAGCTGCCCGAGACATAGCTTTGGTCGATCTGTTGGTCGGCGTAGGACAGCACGACATCAAGGTTCACCAGATCATTATCGGCTGGGTTAAAGTTGTACTTGAGCACCGCGGTCGTAGACTCCGTATCGCGGTCAACGGTGCCAAAGGAATCCGCCGTGGTGGTAAAACTGTCAAAAGGCACGTCGCGGTCGCTTGCGGTAGTGTGCGACAGGCTGAAGGTCAGCGATTGATCGCGGTTCTGGCCAAAGCTGTATTTCGCCTTGATCAGACCCGACGGCAGGGTGAAGGCGCTGTTACCGATAGTCGCCCCGTCACCATCCACCTGATCGTTCTGGTCGCGCCACGTGTAGTTCAGCAAAAATTCCATATCTTCGGTCGGTTGCCACGCCAGCACGCTGGAAGACGTGATGCCGTCGCCGTTCGTGCTGAACTCCAGCGTTTGGCCCAGCACATAGCCAAGCTCACCATTCGTCAGATCCGACGCGTCTTTCGTCTCAAGCCGGACGACACCGCCCACGATGCCGGATCCGTATTCAAAGCTGCCGACGGACCCGCGGATCACATCGACCGACTTGTAAAGGAACGGATCGGTGAACAGCTGGGTGCCGATCCGGTATAGCCGCTCTGCCCCGGTGGTGGCCCCGTCGATCTGCACGGCGACTTTGGAATCCGCACCGTAGATATCGTTCGCGCCGAAGCCGCGGATATTGATGCCGGACCCTTGCGGGGTGGACCCGTTCACAAGGCTCACGCCGGGAACTGAATCGATCAGCTCTGCCACGGTTCCTGCCTGACGGTCGTCGATCTCCTCTTGGTCGACTGTGGTGATGGATACTGCCGTATCGGTCTGCACCTCGCGTTTGCTTTCGCCCAGAACGAGCGTGCCTAGAAAGCCCTCCTGCGCAGCGAGGGGGAGCGGGGTAAGGGAAAGAAGTATCAGGCTTGTCGTACCCCTCAATAGGGCACGGGTTCCAGCGGCTTTGGTCATCGAAGACATCCTTGCAAGCAATAGGTTTGACGGAATGCTTGCGAGGGGCTGGCGGTGAAAAAAGGGGCGTAGACGGGTTGCGCTCTTGCGGGTTCTAAAAAGACCGACTAAAAGTGTCAACATTAAAGGGCAGCTTCTGATCTGCGCCTTTGCCAGCGGATGCCCGACGCGCGTCGCCAGCCCCCTCTCTTTCAATCTATATGGCGAAGGTGCTGCATGACCCATTCCGTTCCCCCGACCCCCGAGGATATCCGCGCCTTCCGCGCTGACCACGCAAAGCTGCGCGAACGTGATGTGGCCGACAAGCTTAAGATCAGCGAGGCGCAGTTGCTGGCGGCCTATACCGGCGATGGCGTGCGGCGTATCAATCCGCACCCCGACCAAATCATGCGCGCCGCCCAGACCCTGGGCGAGGTTATGGCGCTGACCCGCAACCCGTCCTGCGTGAACGAAAAGGTCGGCACCTATGATAACTATCACCCCGGTCCCCATGCATCGATGATCCTCACCGATGACATCGACCTGCGCCTCTTTCCCAGCCGGTGGCATCATGCCTTTGCCGTAGAGAAGGAGACGGACGCCGGTACGCGCCGCAGCCTGCAGGTGTTCGATGCGGCGGGCGATGCGGTACATAAGATCTTTCTGCGCGACGGGTCCGATGTGGCGGCCTTTGATCGCGCCAAAGCTGGGCTGACGCTGGAAGATCAATCCCCCAGCCTTGACGTGGTGCCGCGCGACCCTGACGAGGTGCCGAAATCCGATCTGTCGAAGCTGGACATCCTGCGAAAGGAATGGGCGCGGCTGACCGACACGCATCAGTTCTTGCGCCTGACCTCCAAGCTCAAGATGAACCGCTTAGGGGCCTACCGCATCGCGGGCGAGCCCTTTGCACGCGCTTTGCAGCCTTCTGCTGTCGATGCCATGCTGCATCAGGTGGTCGCGCAAGAGCTTGAGATCATGGTCTTTACCGGCAATCGCGGGTGTATCCAGATCCATTCGGGCCCGATCACCACGCTGAAATCCATGGGCCCGTGGCAAAACGTGCTGGACCCACGCTTTAACCTGCACCTGCGGCTTGATCACATCGCCGAGGTCTGGGCCGTCGACAAGCCCACACAACGCGGCCCCGCTGTTTCGGTCGAGGCCTTCAACAAGGACGGGGGGCTTATCCTTCAGGTCTTTGGCGTCGGCAAGGAAGGGCGCGATTGTCGTCCCGCATGGGGCAAGCTTGTCGCGGGGCTGGAGAGCCTGAACGTCGAGGTGCCCGCATGATCCGCGCTTTCACGACCGCTATCAGCGTCGCGGCGCTTGGCCTGATCACAGCACTGCCCACCACGGCAGAGGAACCCGTGGGGGGCGTCGTCTCCATCGGCGGCGCGGTGACAGAGATCGTCTTTGCCCTCGGCGCGCAGGACCAGCTGGTTGCGCGGGATACGACCTCTAGCTATCCGCCTGAAGCCGCTGCCTTGCCGGACGTGGGCTATATGCGCGCGCTCTCGCCCGAAGGGGTGCTGGCCACAGGCCCCAAGCTGATCATCGCCGAGGAAGGTGCCGGACCGCCCGAAACAATCGAGGTGCTAGCGCAGGCGGATATCCCCTTTGTCACCGTCCCTGACGACTATACCGCCGAAGGGGTCAGCGCCAAGATACGCGCCGTCGGGCAGGCGCTTGGGAAAGAGCCGCAGGCCGAAGCGCTGGCTGCGGAATTGCAGCAAAAGCTGGCAGCCGTATCCCGTGCGACGCAAGACCGGCCCGCGGCAGAGCGCAAGCGCGTGATGTTTATCCTCAGCACCCAAGGCGGGCGGATCATGGCGTCGGGCACGGATACCGCGGCCGCGTCGATGATAGAACTGGCTGGCGCGGTCAATGCGGTCACGGGGTTTGCGGGCTACAAGCCAATCACAGACGAAGCCGTGCTGGCCGCAGCGCCCGATGTGCTGGTGATGATGGCGCGTGAAGGCGATCACAACAGCACCGAGGCAGAGCTTTTCGCGATGCCTGCCATATCCGTCACCCCTGCGGCGAACAGCCGATCGGTGGTGCGGATGGACGGGCTTTATCTGCTGGGGTTCGGGCCGCGCACGGCAGATGCGGTCGCCGATCTGCACGCCGCGCTTTACGCCGACTGATCCGATGACAGCGCTTGCAGATTTCGCCCCGCCCCGCGACCGCCGTCGTGCTGCGCGCAAGGCGCATGTGTGGATGGCGGCTGTTCTGGCAGTCGCCGCCATCAGCAGCCTTGCGATCGGGGCGTCGGGCACATCGCTGTGGCATGCCCTGGCCAAGATCGTGACCGGTGCGCCGCTGACGCAGCTTGAACGCGTGGTGCTTTGGGATATCCGTTTGCCGCGGCTGATCATGGGCATCTGTGTCGGGGCCGCGCTGGCTGTGTCAGGCGCGGTGATGCAGGGGCTGTTTCGCAACCCGCTCGCGGATCCGGGTCTGCTTGGGGTAAGTGCGGGTGCCGGATTGGGCGCGATCGTGGCAATCGTTCTGGGCGGGCTGTTGCCGGTGGCTGTTCTCACCGTGGCGGGCTTTTGGCTGATCCCGCTGGCTGCCTTTCTGGGCGGATGGGCGGCAACCTTGCTGCTATATCGCGTGTCGACTCGGCGCGGGCGCACCTCTGTCGCGACGATGCTGCTGGCGGGGATTGCCTTGGGCGCGCTGACAGGGGCCTTGGGCGGGCTGTTGATCTATTTCGCCGATGACACGCAGTTGCGCGATCTGACGTTCTGGGGGCTCGGCTCGCTTGCCGGTGCCACATGGACCAAAGTCGCCATTGCGGGGCCGCTGATCCTTCTGGCGACGGGTGTGGCTATGCGCTTGGGCGGCGGGCTGAACGCACTCGCTTTCGGGGAGGCAACCGCCGCGCATATGGGGGTGCCGGTGCAGCGGGTGAAGCATACCGCCATCCTCACGGTCGCGGCCGCCACCGGTGCCGCGGTTGCCATGTCCGGCGGGATCGGTTTCGTCGGGATCGTCGTGCCCCACCTGTTGCGTCTTGCCACGGGGCCCGATCACAAACCCCTGCTGGTGAACGCTGCCCTGCTGGGGGCCACGCTGTTGCTGACCGCCGATATCATCAGCCGCGTGATTATTGCGCCCGCGGAACTGCCCATCGGGTTGATCACCGCCATTCTGGGCGCACCGGTGTTTTTCTGGATCCTGCTGCGGCGCCGTGGGTTGGTGGACCTGTGATGCTGCGCGCCTGCGATATTGTAGCCCGTATCGGCAAGAAAGAGATTCTGCATGGGGTCGATTTTACTGCCAATGCCGGCGCGCTTACGGCGATTGTCGGCCCCAACGGCTCGGGCAAATCGACACTGCTTAGGGCGATCACGGCCGAGGTCGATTTCACCGGCCGTGTTCTGCTGAACGGCGAAAACGTCGCTGATCTGCACCCGTGGGAACTTGCCGCCATGCGCGCGGTGCTGCCGCAGTCAGCCACCCTTGCGTTCCCTTTTACCGTGGCCGAGGTCGTGCGCATGGGGCTACGCCGCGGCATATCGGGACACCGCGACGATATCCCCGCCCGCGCCCTGCATGCCGTGGGGCTAGAGGGCTACGCAGACAAGCTTTATCAAGAGCTTTCGGGCGGAGAGCAGCAACGCACGCAGCTGGCGCGCGTGCTCTGTCAGGTTTGGCATCCGGTGCAGAACGGCTTGCCCCGTTGGTTGCTGCTGGACGAACCTGTTGCCAGTCTGGATATCGGCCATCAGCTTATGGTGATGCGGCTTCTCAAAGATTTCGCCAATCGCGGCGGCGGCGTGGTCGCGGTCATGCATGATCTGAACCTGTCGGCCATGTTCGCCGATCACATGGCGATGATCAAAGACGGCCAGATCCTGAAACACGGAACGCCCGCCGACGTGATGCAAAACGCCATCCTGTCCCAAGCCTATGGTTGCACCCTGACCGTCAATACGCCCGCTGCAGCGGGTCAAAGTTATATCCTGCCACACGTCGCGCAGGAGCGTATGGGGTAGGGGCGGGCACCACGCCAGCGCGCTGACATATATATCGGTTGACGTATGAGCTTCGACAGAATGACGCAAATGTGACACTACACCTAGACACCAGCGTCTGACGGTCTATGTCAACCGACACACCACACCAATCACCCAGGACAAACCATGCCGACACAGCCCACCGATAAGATGGCGACAGAGCTTTTGCATGTGCAAGAAGAGCTGGCGGCAAAGAATGTTGACGCGGATGCGCCGAAGAAACAGGCGCAGCGGGCGTCGCATCGGTTGAACTTCCTCGAAGCGATGATGGAGACGGTGCCCGTCGGGGTCGTCATGGCCGATTCCGAAGGCAAGATTATCTACGGCAACAGCCACGTCGAAAAGATGGTGCGCCATCCTGTGTTGCATTCGGACGACGTGAACGCCTATGGCGAATGGGTATCGTACCACGCTGATGGGTCCCGTGTACAAAGCCACGAGTACCCTCTGGCGCGGGTGATCCAGAACCGCGAGGACCATGTCGAGATCGACGTGGATTATCAACGCGGCGACGGCACCCGTTTTTGGATGCGGATCATTGGCGAGCCGGTGCTCGACGGCGAGGGGGAGCGGATCGGCGCGACCGTCGCCCTGATCGACATCGACGAAGAACGCCGCTTGCGCGAGGCGCAGAACATCCTGATTGCCGAGTTGAACCACCGTGTGAAGAACGCATTTAGTGTGGTGAAATCCATCGTCAGCCAGTCGCTGCGCAAGATGAGCATTCAACGCGGTATCCGCGAAACGATTGACCAACGGCTTAACGCCTATGCGACGGCCCACTCCAAACTGGTGGGCACCACATGGGACCGTGCTGCGATTGGCACCGTGGCTGCCGATGTGCTCGACCCTATAGGCGGCGGTCGGATCACGTTGACGGGGCCGGAGGTAGAGGTGCCATCGCGCCAGGCGCTGTCCTTGTCGATGGCATTTTATGAACTGGCGACAAACGCGATGAAATACGGTGCCCTGTCGGTTCCTGACGGTGTTGTGAATTTATCTTGGGAACAAGGAAGTGCCGCCGAGGGTTCTCCCCTTGAACTCCACTGGGTGGAACAAGGCGGCCCTGCCGCCGAGAAACCCAGCGAGACAGGTTTTGGTAGCTTCATCACAGGGCGTGCCCTCGAGGCGGAAACAGGCGGGAAAATCGATACGGTTTTCGGGCCAGATGGATATGAATGGCATTTGAAGATGCCGCAACAGACGGAAGAGCAGGCAGTAGAATGACAAACCATCCTCAGAATATTTTCATCGTCGAAGATGAGGTCGTGGTCGCATTCGAGATGTCCGACTTGCTGGAAGACATCGGCTTTAACGTTGTCGGCCCCAGTATCCATCTGGAAGACGCCAAGGAAAAAGCGCGTGACGGGGATATTGATATCGCCTTTCTTGACGTGAACCTTGGGCGCAACAAGACATCGAAACCCGTCGCGGATATTCTGCGCGAACGGGGTATCCCTTTCGTGTTCATCACCGCATATGACGCCGACCAGATCAGCTTTCTCGGGCCGGACGACCGTGTTGTGAAAAAGCCCGTGAGCAGCCAGAAGCTGATCGAGACGCTGCGCCGCGTCTATCCAAGCCTAGAGACCGAGTAAGGCCTCCCAAAAGGACCCGCAGGCAGAAACCCGCGCGCCGCGACACTGCGGCGCAGGGCCGGGCTGCTTTGACGCCGTGACATCGGTCATATGTGAACATATAGTGAACATATGGCTAAGCAATCTGTAGAGCAAAAACTGGCAATTCTGAGCGACGCGGCGAAATATGACGCGTCTTGCGCTTCTTCGGGGTCGACGAAACGCGACTCGCGCGATGGCAGGGGCGTGGGGTCGAACGAGGGGTCGGGCATCTGTCATGCCTATGCGCCGGACGGGCGCTGTATATCACTCCTGAAAATTCTGATGACGAATTTCTGCATTTATGATTGTAGTTATTGCATCAACCGTGCCTCGTCCAACGTCACTAGGGCGCGGTTTAGTGTCGATGAAGTGGTGAAGCTGACCATCGAATTCTACCGCCGCAATTATATCGAAGGGCTGTTCCTGTCCTCGGGCGTGATCAAGTCACCGGATGCGACGATGTCGGACATGGTGCAGATCGCGCGCAAGCTGCGCCACGAAGAGAATTTTCGCGGCTATATCCATTTGAAGACCATCCCCGACGCCGCGCCAGAGTTGATTGCCGAAGCAGGGCTGCTGGCAGACCGACTATCTATCAACGTCGAGCTGCCCACCGATGCCGCCGTTCAGCAATATGCGCCCGAAAAGAAGCCCGATCAGATCCGCAAAGCGATGGCCGATTTCCGGCTGCGTAAAGAGGTGTCGAAAGACACATCCCACACCGGTAAGCGCCCGCCGCGGTTTGCGCCTGCGGGGCAGTCGACGCAGATGATCATCGGGGCGGACGGGTCGAATGATGCGGCCATTCTGGGCCAGTCGACGCGGCTCTATTCCAGCTACAAGCTGAAACGCGTGTATTATTCTGCCTTCTCGCCGATCCCTGACAGCTCGGCCAAGCTGCCGCTGATCCGGCCGCCGTTGCAACGCGAACACAGGCTCTATCAGGCGGACTGGCTGCTGCGGTTCTATGACTTCCAGCTGGACGAGATTACATCCGTCACGGCAGACGGGAACCTTGATCTTGAGGTCGACCCGAAACTCGCATGGGCGCTGGTGCACCGCGCGGTGTTCCCGCTGGATGTAAACCGCGCCACCCGCGAGTTGCTGCTGCGGGTGCCGGGGTTCGGGGTGAAGACGGTGAACCGCATCCTGTCCACTCGCCGCCACCGTACCCTGCGCTACGAGGATCTGATCCGCATGGGCGCATCCATGAAAAAGGCGCGCAGCTTTGTCACTGCTGGGGGCTGGTCCCCCGGCGGGTTGACCGACAGCATCGACCTGCGCGCGCGGTTTGCGCCGCCGCCCGAACAGTTGACCCTGTTCTGATGCACCGCGCGGTCATGCCCAAGATCGGCACGGCGCAGGCGTGGCGTGATGCGGCGCGGCAGTTTCTGGCCGCTGGCATCCCGCCCGAGGCGATCCTGTGGGGCGATACCAGCACGGCGCCCGATCTTTTTGGTGGTGCCTCCCCCGTGCAAACGGGCGGGCAGGTGACCGTGCCGCGTAGCTTCATCAGCATGGCGAGCAGTGTCGTCTGGCACAGTGACCCCGAACGGTTTGCGCGGCTTTATGCATTTCTTTGGCGGTTGAAAGACGCGCCGCAGTTGATGACGGATCGCGGTGATGCTGATCTGTCACGCTTGCGCCGGATGGAGAAGAACGTGCATCGCTGCCAGCACAAGATGAAAGCCTTCGTCCGTTTCCGCGAGATTGGCGCGCCCGATGCCCCTCGCCGGTCCTTTGCCGCGTGGTTCGAGCCGACGTATCACACGGTAGAACCCACTGCCGATTTCTTCCTGCGTCGGTTCAGCGATATGGATTGGCGCATTCTCACGCCGGATGTCTGCGCGATTTTCGAGGGGGGGAAACTGACTTTCCACGAGGGGCGGGAAAAGCCCGCGCTGCCCGAAGACGCGAGCGAACAGCTGTGGATCACCTATTTCCAGAACATCTTTAACCCCGCGCGGCTGATGGCCAAAGCCATGCAGTCCGAGATGCCCAAGAAATACTGGAAGAACATGCCCGAGGCGGCGCATATCCCCCAGATGATCGCCGACGCCCCCGCCCGTGCCCACGCGATGGCCGAGGCAGCACCGTCCTTTCCGCCGCAGCGATTGGCGCAGGTACAAGCGCAGCTCGCCGCGCATCAATCCGCATGGGAGGGCCCGAAAGACGCGCTGGCCAAGGATATTGCCGCCTGCACCCGCTGCCCCTTGCATTGCAATGCGACACAGGCCGTACCGGGCGAGGGGCCGATGGATGCCGATCTGATGATCGTGGGCGAACAGCCCGGCGATCAGGAGGATTTAAGCGGGCGGCCCTTTGTCGGGCCTGCGGGGCAGCTCTTTGATCAGATCGCAGGGCGGGCGGGGCTGCAGCGGGACAAGGCGTTTGTGACCAATGCGGTGAAACACTTTAAATTCACCCCGCGCGGTAAACGCCGTCTGCACCAACGGCCCAATGCGTCCGAAATCCAGCATTGCCGCTGGTGGCTGGATGCCGAGATCGCACAGGTCAAACCCAAGCTGATTTTGGGCATGGGGGCGACGGCTGCCGAAGCGCTGACCGGACGGCGCGACGCCATCACCGCACGCCGTGGCACGGTCGAACAAGCGCGGTCAGGCACGCCGGTTCTGCTGACGCTACACCCTTCGTATCTTTTGCGCCTCCCCGACCCTCAGGCCAAAGCCGACGCAACTGCCCAATTTCAAGACGATTTGACCGCCGCCGTACGAATGTTGGCCTGAAAAGGCGTATTCTCGTAGGGGGCAGTTGCAATATGGCTATGGGATGCCATATACCATCCACATGGATGGAGAATTGAGATGAGCAACGTCAGGCAGCTACGGGAAAAGCAACCCGAGAACGAAAAGATCACGATCAACCTCGGCTTTGTCGATCTAGGGCGGATCGACCTGCTGGTGCAGGAGGGGTTTTATTCCAACCGCAGCGATTTCATCCGTACGGCGATCCGCAAGCAGTTGGATCATCAATCGGAGACGGTGACACGGTCTATCGACCGTCACACAATGGAAATGGGTCTGCGCGATTACTCCGTCGCGGACCTCGAGGCGGTGCAGGCAGCAAATGAAGTGCTGCACATCAAGGTTGTCGGACTGGCCCGTATCGCGCGGGATGTGACGCCAGAGCTGGCCCTTGCGACCATCGGCTCCATCAACGTGCTGGGGGCGCTTCAAGCCAGCACCGAAGTCAAGAAAGCACTCGGCGACCGGATCAGTTAGCTCCGGCATCATCCTTAAAAGGAATGCGACATGACAGATGAATTTAACGCGGCCCTGCGCCGTGCCGGAAAACTTGTGCGCGCTGGTAACCCCAAAGCGGCGACCGAAGCCATCCAGAACGCGCTTGGCGCCGGAGGGCTGGGGAGCATGGCGAAAGGTGGCAAAAGCCCCTTTGGAAAATCCAAGATCGGCCGCGGCCTGCGCGAGACGCTTTCGGGGCTGGCGCAATCAACCCTGAACGGCGGTGACAGCACCGAGCCGGACCTGCCCGAGGGTGCTACATTCGGCAGCGGCAGCTTTTCCTGCAGCGCAGGCAGCCGTGACTATCGGCTTTATATTCCCAACCTCAAAGGCTCTGCGCCGACAGGTTTGGTGATGATGCTACACGGGTGCAAACAATCCCCTGTGGATTTTGCCAACGGCACGGGCATGAACCAACTGGCAGAGGCGCATGGGCTGATCGTGGTCTATCCGGCGCAATCGCGCATGGCGAATATGCAGAACTGCTGGAAATGGTTTGATCCCGCCGACCAGATGCGCGGCGCGGGTGAACCGGCGATCCTTGCGGGGCTGATGCAAAAGCTGCAGCGCGACCATGCCATTCCCAAAGGGCGCAGCTTTGTTGCGGGGCTGTCGGCCGGCGCGGCGATGGCTGTGGTGCTGGGACAAACCTATAGGGATGTCTTTGATGCGGTGGGTGCCCATTCCGGTTTGCCCTACCGTGCGGCCCATGATGTGCCATCGGCTTTTGCGGCCATGGGGCAGGGGGCAACAGGCTCTGACACAGGGGATTTCATCCCGACGATCATTTTTCAGGGCGATGCGGATACCACTGTGAGTGCCGCGAATGCGGATGCGATCGCCAAACACGCTCCAAAAAGCCCCGAGGTTCTGGATGACGGCAACACGGGCGGGCGCCGTTTTTCCCGCCGCAGCGTGATGGCACCGAAAGGCCATGTCGTGATGGAACAATGGACCATCTCGGGCCTCGGTCACGCGTGGTCGGGCGGCAACAGCGCGGGGTCATACACGGACCCCACAGGACCAGATGCCAGCCGCGAAATGCTGCGGTTCTTCCTCGATTTGCCTAGGAAAGGCGCATGATATGACACACTCCCTTACCTTTGACGCCATCAGCGAAGCCACGCCGGGCCCGAAATGGACAGCCCGATGGGCCCGTTCATGGCCCGCCTACGAGGCATGGTTCACCGCACGCGGCGGCGATAACGGCCCTGACCGTGCAGCCTGCGAGGCGGCCCTAAAGCAATATATGCCCGAGTTAGTGCCTGTGCACTCCAAGCTCACAGCGCTCGCGGGCGGGTCGGACCGTGCAGCACGCTTCCTGTCCACGTGGTGCCCGCCAAGCTATCTGGGCGGCTGCTCCCTCGCCGTGGCCACGTCGGACGACGACATCCGCCTGGTGCGCAACTACGATTTGTCACCTGACTTGAACGAAGGCCTACTGCTGCACAGCGCTTGGACCGGGCGGCGCGTGATGGGTATGGTCGAATTCCTTTGGGGTCTGTCCGATGGCATCAATGATGCGGGGCTCAGCATCGCGCTGGCTTATGGCGGACGGCAGGAAACAGGGCGCGGGTTCGGTATCACCACAATCCTGCGCTACGTTCTGGAAACCTGCGAAACCGTGCCCCAAGCGCTGCGCGTGCTGCAACGCGTGCCGTCGCATATGCCGTATAATGTGGTGGTCGCCGATGCCTCGGGCGCGGGTGCGAGCGTCGAGATGTACGCCGGAGGCGGGGCAAAGGTGCAGCCGCGGCTGGTCGCCACAAACCACCAGACCGACGGCAGCACGCCCGACAGAGGCAGTTTTACCCGCACGTTTGAACGGTCAAAACACCTTGTGAGTGTCTTATCCGAAGGGGTCACGCCGTCAGCGCTGGCAGGTCAGTTCACCCAAGCGCCGCTCAAGCAAGACCGCTACGCCGAAGGGTTTGGCACGCTTTTCACCGCCGAATACGCACCCAAACGCCGGAAGATGACGCTGCATTGGGACGATGAGGTCTGGCTCCAATCCATCGACACGTTCGAGGAAGGCACGCGGCAGGTCACCTATGGCAGCACCCCGTCATCGGTGGCCGCAGGGGGTGCCATCGATTGGGTGCAAATCGGTCTGGACTACGCAGCGGGCCGCGGGGTTGATTGGCGTAGGTTTGTTCCCGCCGGGGTTGATGTGGCGTAGGGCGACTGAACAGTGTGATGGGTAAGGGTGCGTTTTGTGGCACCCTTATCGGGAGCTGAAGTTAAAAGCCTTAGTATCTCATGTGTGACAGACCCTACAACGCGCCAACGGCAGCCGCGCCGTCGTTGAAATCGAATTGCCCGACAAAGGCGCTATTCCGGTTTCAGTCCAAGCCCCAAGCGGTTCGCGTGCCATGCAGCTTCCGCCCGTGAGGAGATGCCGAGCTTGCGATAGACGATCTTGATATATCCCGCGACCGTCGTTTCCGCGATGTTCAATGCGGAGGCGACCTCGGCGTTGCGCAGACCTTTGGAGATGAGCGTGAGCACTTCGGTCTCCCTCTCCGTCAGGCGCCCGTCCAGGCTGGCGACTGGCCCGGTGAGGCGGAAGTGTTCCATGATGCGGCGGGCGACAGAGGGTGATATCGCCGGTAACCCCATCGAAAGCTGTGTCAGCTGGCGAGAGAGCACCGCCGCCTCTGTCTCTTTCAGCAAATACCCGTCCGCCCCGGCCGAGAGCGAGGAAACAATGCTCGCGTCGTCGCCCATTACCGTGGTTACGACCTTGATTGCAGAGGGGCTGGCCTTGTTCAGGCCGCGCAGGATTTCGAGACCCGACCCATCAGGCAGGCCCAGATCAATCAGGGCGAGATCTATCTGGCCATCCAGTTTTGACAGCGCCATCCGTACCGAATTGGCCGTGCATATCGTGGCCGCCGGATATGCTGATCGTACGATCTCGACCAGCCAACGCAGGGTTTCGACGATATCTTCGACAATCAGGATACGCTTCATTCTGCTGCGGCCTCTTTCTGAGTGCTGAAAAGAGGTAGAAACGCGGTCAAGGTGGTGCCCTTGGCACCGGTGCTGTAGCTGAAGGCACCTTGCAACTGGGTGAAGCGGTTTCTCAGGTTTCTGAAACCATTGCCAAGCGAGGCGACGCTGCTGTCAAAGCCCGAGCCGTTATCGCTTAGCGTGAGCTGCAATCCATCGCTTTGCAGGGCAATCCGGACCTTCGCCTCTGTCGCGCCAGAGTGGCGTAGGATATTGCTGGTCCCCTCTCGCAGGAAGGCGCGCAGCGCATGCGCCAACCGATGGGATATACGGCCTGTGGTGATCTCGTCGGCCTGCCACGTGACGGTGATATGGGCGGCCTCGAAATGGGTGATGATTTCGGCACGCAGATCGGCGAGCAGATCGCGGAGTTCCCAATCAGTCTGATCCGGGTTTGAAATCAACTCTCGTAGATCGGCGAGGGTCTGGCGGATAAGAAGATCTTTGCGTTCCCGAGGGCCGGTGTGCAGGGCGCTGAGCAGCAGCACCCCTATATTGTCATGCATGTCGCGATTGATGCGCAGCCGCTCTGCGCTGACGGCCTGAAGATAGGTCTCGTGCTGGGACAGGCTGGCATCAAGCAACGACAGGATCGCATCGGCACGCGCCAGATCGCGCGACGAGAAAAGGCGCGATCCTTGCCCGGCCAGCTCAAGCGACAGTGCAGGCAGATTGCCGATAGACGCGAGCGTCAGGATACGGCCATCGTCTTGCAGTGCGGTGATCGTGGTAGACGCCGGTTGATCCTTGATACGCAACGGATTGAAAATATCGGACCAGAACTTACGCAGCAGCCTCTGCTTGTCTTCGGGGTCTCTCGCATGGGCGATCTGGGTTACCCTGCGATACAGCTCTTCCGCCGGGATCTGGCGGTTGCGTTTGAGCAGCACCCAGACTTTGTCGCGCAAGGGCAGGTAAACCGTGCAGATCGCCGCGAGCGCGATGCCAAAGGCAGGGGCGCGCCCCAGCGAAAGCCCGTAGATGAGCGCGGCATCAAGCCCCAGAAGCAAAGCCACCCCAAGGCCGTAGAACAAAATGCCGTAGGACCAATTCGCTAGGTCGAACAGCCGGTAGCGCGTCACCGCCAGGGCAATACCGGCGTAGATGATCAGGAAAAACAAAAACGCAGTGCTTTGTTCGATCACCGGGGCCAACCCTATAAGCGTCGGCAGGATGGACGTTAACACAAAGCCACCCGCACCGACCGCAACCGACACGCCAAGCCAGCCGAGCATCGCCCGCGCGGCCGGGTCGCGGCGATTGGCGGCGACTTGGGCGGCAATGACCAGCAACAGGACCACCATGATGATCGCGATGAAATCGGGGGCATTGTTCAGCTTGTCCGGCCAGCCGGAGCCAAGCACCAAGAGGATACAGGCGCCGATCAGAAGTGTCGGTAGCCAGAGCACGGGTTTCGGGACAATGCGCCGCGGGTACGAGAGGAACAATGTCACCATACCAATCCCGAACAGCAGCGATCCACCGGGATTTACCCGGCAGGCCACCGAATAGGCCGTCAGACTAAGCGCGAGCTCGCGAGAGCTGTAGATCGCGGCGCTCGACGATGCCAAAGCCAACCCGATCCCGGACAGCAGAAACCACCATCCGGCCTGTTCATGAGGGCGTAGGCAGACGACCCAAGTCCCGATAAACATGCCCACGAACGCGACAAAAATTTGGGTCCAGAATTTCATCGGCAGATCCGAAACCGGACGGCTTTCCTGGACCCTTACCGATACGCTTTCAGGGCCGTCGGTTTGGTCGAAGGTCAGGGTGACTGCGCCGCTGCGCAACGCGTCATGCAAGCGATCCTGACGGTTAAAGAAGCGACGCAGGGTCTCTTGATCACCGATCCCGTCGGGCTCTTCTATCAGGTCTAGGGGTGTCACCGGGATTGTGGGCTGGTTATCCGCTGAAAGGCCAAGAAGCGTCTTGCCAATCATATCGCGATCCATGGCGCTGCCCTGCGCGATGTCAGTGACGACAACGCTTTGCCCCACCACGCCAAGCCTGAGCCCGAGCCACGGCTGGGCCGTCGCCACCCACGTCAGGGCAGCGGCGGCGGCCAGATAGAGCACGACGCAAAGCGCGAAAGCGGCTCCGGGGGCGACATGTGGACGTGTCATCTTATGGACCACACAGCGGAATTTATAATTGCAAATTTAATCATTCTATACGGCTCATCTTCTCAAAATACTCTTGTCCGAGGACACCCCCTGAACGGGGGGGAGACGATTTCATGAAGTAGGTATCTAAAAAGTGAAGAAGAATTTTTTAAATCAAGCAAGGGGAATTTCATGAAACACGCACGTCTTAGTATTGTTATTGCAAGCCTTGGGGCGGCAACGGTCTTGTCTGGTTGCAATGGAAGCAGCTCCGCCGGCGGGCTTGTTGGCGGCGTCGCAGGCGGCGGGCAGGATTTTGAAACAGCCTTTAACGCTGTCAGTCAAAAGGCCCCTACTTCGGATATGCCCACGTCGCTGAAAGCCAGCTACGAAGGTCAGATGAAGGTCGGCGTGAACAGCGGATCGGCCCAGATTTTCGGCACCGATATCGATGCGAATAGCGCGGAAATCATTGGCGATCTGGCAGTCGATGTGGATTGGACCGACGGGCAGACCACCAATCCGTTCACCGGAACCGCCTCCAACATCGTCGCGACAGAGGCGGGCACCTCGAACTCCGTCAAACTGGACGGGACGCTGACGGTCGATCAAGGCTTGCCAGCCTCGCTCAGCCGCACCACCATTCCGGCGCAGGTCGTCGCGGGCGTCAATATCCCCGAGCAGAACACCGGCGCGATGCTGTTCCACATGTCCGGTCGGCTCAGCAATGGCGAGAATGAAGGAGACGCCACCTTGCAGTTCGGCGGCAACTTCATGGGTCCGGGTGCAGAATCGATGCTTGGACCGGTATCTGGCGGTATCAACGATGTGAACAATCCCTCGCCGCAGATTTTCGATGCGGGCGTCGGTGGTACATTCTACGCCAACAAGAAATAGAAGCGACGGATAAGCGGGTCTCTTGGATGCGGTCAATTACCGGCCGCAAAAACCCGCTTTCCCCGCGGCAGCCGAGGTCTTTGATGCGGCGAATTTTATACAATCTATTTTTAATCTTACTGGCCTCGCCATTAGCGGCCTTTTCCCTTGATGATGCAGAACAAAGCATCCTCAAGGGAAAAGCCGCAGAGGTTATTCCATTGCTTGAGGGGTATTCACCCAAGACCGAGACAGAGACCCTGCGCCGGATGTGGATCCTTGGGGTCGCCTACAACCGTTCGGGAAAATCACACCAAGCCGTTGCCCCGCTGGCGCGGCTTGTGATCTTGCGGCCAGACGATCCCACGTTCCGGCTTGAACTGGCGAACGCATTGGTGAAAAGCGACCAGATCGAACGGGCGCGATATCACCTTGAACTGGCCAAAGGTGCGGGTTTGTCGCCCTCTGTCCAGGCAAAAGTGCAGGCGGAGCTTGACCGTTTGGCCAAACCGAAAAAATGGCAGGGCTATTTCCGTTTTGCCATTGTGCCCGAAAGCAATGCCGCCCGCCGGACCTCTGCAGAGACGGTGAACCTCAGCGGCTTTGTGCTGCGGCTGGACCCGAATTCCCGCGCCCAATCCGCCACGGCGTTCGAGATTGGCACGGGCGTTGCGACCGTGCCGCGTCTTACGGACGCCTTACGCGCCCGGTTCGCACTGGATCTGGATGCCCGGCTTTTCGACGGGCGTGCACCCGATGAAGTGACCCTTCGGACCAGTGCATCCCTGCTGCATTTCGCCGATGAGGGGCGTCTTGTCTCGGCCGAGATCTATGGATCGCAGCGCTGGATTGATGACGTGGCCTATGCGCATACCTACGGCCTTGGTCTGTCCTATACGCGCAACCTCGGCACCCGCGCCCGCGCCACGGCGGTGCTTCAGCGCGAACGTATCACCTATGATGGCAGCGGTGTCGACGTGGACCGAACAGCTGGTGCAGCGCAATTCGCTTATGCGGCATCGTCGCAGCTTGTGTTTCGCGTAGGTATGCGCGCGGAAAACCGTGCCAGTTCTTACAGCCCCGTCGCGGGCCATGCGGCGGGCGTCACCATCGGCGGCGATTATTCCTTTGCCGGCGGTCTTCGGGTCGGGCTGGATCTGTCGTTTGACCGGAACGAATTTGACGGCGTGCATCCCATTTTCGGCGTTGCCCGCGTCGATAAGAAATCAAGCGTCATGCTGAACCTGTCCAACCAGAACTGGAGCTACAAGGGATTTACCCAGGTTCTGAGGCTCGGGTTTGAAGAGCAACGCTCCACCATCTCGATCAACAGGTTTCGCAACGCCACTGCCAGCATCGGCCTGACACGATCGTTTTGAAGAAATTCGGCCCTAAGTCGCTGCCCGGTTGCATAGGTTTCGGTCGTGCTTGGTCGTTACTACGCAGCGCGTGCCGACGCCGGTTGCCCCCTGCGCACGCACCAACGATAGGGTGGGAACTGCGACAGCCCCATTTCATCTTCATGCCTTGGAAAATAGCAGTTCGATGATCGCTTCGGAATGATGTTCCAATGCGTCGGATGATCGAATATCCCCACCCTCGATCGCGTTAGTGAGAATGGGCAGGGCCATTGGAAATGACCCACCATGGGTGATCATGAAAAAGATAGTCCGGTCCGAGACGTTCGGAAGGGTGCCTTCTGATTTTGCACCTGTGATCAGATCTTTCAGTGCCGTGTAAAAAGGCACAACGAGGTGCCTTTGCAAAAAATCACTGCGATCACTGTGTTTTGCCCCGTCATGAACGATAACACGGCTCACTTGCGGCCAGCGGGCGGATGCGGTGATGAAAGCGCGAATGAGCGCTTTCAGTGCTTCCGTTTGGGTCGCGGTATTGACGACAAGAGCTTTGTTAAGGTCGCTTGCAAAACAGTCGGCAAGATGTTCCATCGCTGCGATCCAAAGCGCCTCTTTTGATCCAAAGTAATACCGTGAAAGGCCTTTGTCGGCCCCGGCTTTTTCAGCAACGTTGCTCAGTGAAACGCCGTCGAAACCGCGCTCCGCAAACAGATCAATCGCAGAGCGAAGCAAAGCCAGCTTCAAATCTGTACCCTGTGCGGCCTGCGGACGGCCGCGTTTTCTTTCGGCTGTCTCAGAAACGTCGATGGCGGTTTTGACCTCGGTCCTCGTACGTTGCTTGGACATTTGAATGACATCTCCATGTTTGAGCCGCGAGAACTCCGTCTCGCTTAGCCCGGGTCAGCTTAGCTTTCCAGCGTGATCTCTTACAACACGATATTCTGCGCTCGAAGAATAATATTGACATATTCCACGAACGTAGAATAGCTGGGCGCACAAGCACGATAGGATGTCAGTACATGATGAGATGGATTGTAGGGGGCGCAGTTGTCTTTGCGCTTGGTGTCGGGATATTCGGCCTCCCGCCCTTTAGCGGTCAGCCCACCGCTGGGTTTGCGGAAGGTGAACCTGGATTTGAGACCGGGGTGAAACGCCTACCCAACGGTATTTATGAGGTTTCTGTACGGACCCCGATGCCGGGCGTTTCACCCGAAATGGTTGGTTGGTGGTTTGGCGATTACATGGAAACGACCGAACACTACCGACGTTGGTTCCCGGACGCGCATCTTTGGATGGATTGGGAAAACAAGGTTGATGGCCAGTTCATCGGGGCGAGCCATCTAGTGCATGAATACATCGGTGAAGACTTGAATAAGCTGAGAATTCAGTTTGTTGAACCTGAGGAGGTTTTGGGGGAGGTAAACTTGGCTGACGGCGACGTCGCCGTATGCGCCCGCGTTGGCCTGCTGGAAGAGCCCATCTATGGCGGCGAAATGTGCCACATTGTTCGCAATGTCGAAGGCGGTGCCGAAATGCGTAGCCGTTTTTGGCTTGGGATAGTGGCCGCGCGTGAGGGAAACGAGGCGGTGCCCTCTGTCATCGGAACGCTTGGGAACACCTATCTGGCACGTCTGCTGACCGTGAAAGAGGCGTCGGCAACTGCTTTGTTAAACCACTGTTTTGATGAGATGACCATTCTGGCAGGCTTTCTCCCAAAGCTCTACGCCGATGCGCAAGGGTAAGAAAAACGCTGCATTCACGCCATGACCACCAAGCGGACTTGCCGTCATCGCGCAGATCGCGGCTGTGCGCTATGCCGAAAAGGTCAGCCGGCCGATGCATCTGCTGGCGAGTTGACGCGCCGCGACGCAACCCGGCAAGCGAACCTGCGGCCGACCCGGAAAACCGGGTTGAACCGTCAGGTTTGCCCGCCGGGTGCCTTAGGGCAAAGCGGCGCGTTATTTGAAGACCGGCTGACGCTTTTGCATCTTGGCGGCGACGACCTCTGCGAATTCCGGAGATTTCAGTTGTTCGGCGAACAGCACTGACTCACGCTCCATTTGGGCGGTCATCTGGTCCTTGCCATGACGGATCAGCGCCTTGGTTTTGATAACCGAGGTCGGTGCCGCCTGCGCCAAACCAGCCGCAAGCGACGCGACTTCGGTGGCAAAATCGGACGAGGGAGCGACACGCGACACCAACCCAAAACGCAGCGCCTCTGCCGCATCAAGAACGCGATTGGCCAGCAACATATCGTTCGCCACGGCCAAGCCGACGGTGGCGGGCAGCAAAAGCGAGGAGGCGGCCTCTGGCACCAGTCCCAGTTGGACAAATGGCGTGCTGAATGTGGCAGTGTCGGCGGCGATAATCAGGTCGCAATGCAGCAGCATCGTCACCCCGAC
Source organism: Sulfitobacter sp. CB2047 (assembly GCF_000735125.2). NCBI lineage: Bacteria > Pseudomonadati > Pseudomonadota > Alphaproteobacteria > Rhodobacterales > Roseobacteraceae > Sulfitobacter > Sulfitobacter sp. CB2047. The sequence goes on from NZ_CP072613.1 coordinate 97,998, forward strand.
ACCAATGGCCGGGCCGTTTACGGCGGCAATCAAGGGTTTGGGGCAGGTGGAGATTGCGGTCAGAAACCGGATAACGGGCGGCACACCGTCGCTGCGGGTTCCCTTGGCAAAATCCTGCAAGTCATTCCCGGAGGTAAAGTAGTCTTCCGCACCTGTGATCACGAAGGCGCGTACCGCGTCGGACTGGGCATAGTCTTCCAGCGCGTCGGCCATGGCGGCATACATATCCTGCGTGATGGCATTGCGTTTTTCGGGGCGCGCGATGGTCATGGTCGTGACGCGTTGGTCGGTGTGTAGCTTGATGTTTTCGGTCATGTTTGATCCTGTTGATTTGAATGGCGGTGGAAATCGGTTGCGGTTCAAGACGCGCCCATGAGCCAATCGCTGAATTCGGCCCATAAAGCGTCGCGGCCTTTTCGCAATGCGCCTTCGTGCCCGATCCGCGTTACACCGACCTGCGATGGTGTGCGGATGATCTCCTCGTGCGGGGCGGCTGGATAACACTTTAAAAGGTCGGATGCGGTTGACGGCGTCGCAATCGGGTCATCGGGAAAGATCCAAGACCGGATAGGGGCTGTGACCTCGTCGTAGTGATGCGGGGCCAGTTTCGTTGCGAGGTCCGGTTGAAAATAGCTGCGGCGCTGGCTCCACCGGCGCCATGTCTTGAACAGTTTCGGCGGCAGCGCTTCGCCCCGCCAGCCGCCCGCCGGTTTGATATAGCCGTAGCGCAGCAGCAAATAGGGGCCCAACACCCACCAGAAATAAAGCTCGGACGGGATATTGCGCAGGTGGTGGCCGCCGAAAAATCCGGTCCCGACAGAAACAAACGCGTGTCTGGTGATCTTGGAGTGGTTCGGCATGAGGCCGACAAAATGCCCGCCGACACTGTGACACAGATGGGTAAGCGGCAGGCCCGGTGCCGCCTCCTCCAGCGCATCAAGGGCGGCGGGTGCGTCAAGCCGTCCCCAGTCAGGGTAGTCGATCCCGGATCCGGCCAGATCCTTGCCCTTTGATCCCCCAATCCCCCGATAGTCATAGGTCAGGACAACGGCACCTTGGCGGGCCAGATACATCGCGAGGCCCGTATAAAACTGACGCGGGAACCCCGTGCCGGCCGAGATCAATACCGCAATTTTGGGCGAGGGTGAGGTATAGATGTCCGCCTCCAGCTTCCATGCATCGGTGGCGGCGAAGCGGATCGTCGTTTGGGTAATGTCTTCAGTCATCGGCTGGCCCTTTCTTCGGCGGGGTAGGGCCGTTCACAATGCCGTCCGCATTGTCTGCCAGATGCGTCAGAAACCGTTCAATAATGACCTGTTCCTCAGCAGGAAAAGGCGCAAGCAGCGCCGCATTGAACTGGCTTATTTCGCCCGCGCCTTGTTCAAGCACCGCGCGGCCCGACTGTTCAAGGTAGACGTGTATGACGCGGCCATCCACCGGCGACGGCGACCGCCGCACCAGACCCTTTGCGCACATGCGATCCACAAGACCGGTCAAGCTCGACTTGCCCATTGCAAGGGTCGAAGAGAGGTCACTGATGGGCTGCCCGTCCCTTCGCGACAGGATCAACAGCACCGCAAGCTGTGACGTGGTAAGCCCTATCTTGTTGCGCGTCCGGCGGTCGGCAGCGCGAAAGAGCGCTGAATGTGCGATCTGGAGCTTGTGGAAAACCTTGAATGTATTGGCCATAAATCAATTCGCATGTGAACTAGTTTGTTCGTATATGAATTAAATGTACCCGACAACATGTACCGCGTCACAGACAATGGTGACGTTACGACACGGCCGCGCCCTGCGGCACCGCGACGGCGAACAGGGCTTTTTGCTGCCTACTTAGTCAACTTCTGTGCCTGGATGATCTGCTCGGCAAGCTTGGCGAGATCATGTGAGGTAAAGTCAGGTTCCGGTACGCCGGGCACGTGCAGGATGCTGTTATGTGGCCGCGCGATAAAGGCACCGCGGCACCCCACGGACTGCGCGCCGATGGTGTCCCAGATGTGACATGCGACCATGCACAGGCCTGAGATGTCGACGCCCAGACGGTCGGCAACCATCTGATATGTCGACGGATGTGGTTTGAAGTGACCAACCTCGGCTACGCTAAAGTGGTGGTCAAAAAGCGCAGCGATGCCAGCTTTTTCAAGGGGTGTCGGTGCGGGGGATGGGGCGGAGTTCGTCAGGGTCACAAGCGTGAACCCCGCGTCGCGCAATTTGGTCAAGGCCGGGGTCACATCGGCGTGGGCGGGCATCGATCCAATCAGTGACTTCAGCTCGGATACGTCGCTGTCCTGAATGGCGATGTTTCTATTGTCGCCAACCATCCGCAGGACACCGCCGGCCAGATCGCCGAAGGGAACATAGAGCCCGGACAAGGTCACTGTTTGCGAGTACAAGATCAGCTCTGGAAACCATTCGCGCAGGACCGCGGCATTGCCGAACACGCGGTCAAAGAACGGCTCTAGCGTCGCGATATCCAAAAGGGTTTCGTTTACGTCGAAAACAATGGTCGAAAAATCTGTGCGGTCTGGCATGGGGGCTTTCTGAGCGTGCTACTTTTCGGCAGCTTTCATCCAAGTATTTGAACACAATGGCGGGTACGTTTCACAATTGCACCCATGTCATTGCTTCGTCAAACTATGCGCGAGGTCAGCCGTCAGTCCCCATTTCGGGCAAGCGCAGCAATCGGGTGAGGCAATCGATATGAAAAAGGTCACTGCCAAAGATGTTGCCGCCCGCGCGGGCGTTTCGGTGTCTGCCGTGTCGCGCGCGTATCGGGGGAATGCCCCGATTGCCGAGGATAAGCGCAAAGCGATCTTTGCTGCTGCCACGGCGCTTGGCTACGTCAGCAAGGTCGATCAGGTGTTGGCCAAACAATCCAGCAACACGATCTCGATGGTGGTGAGCGAAATGCGAAACCCGTTCTATCCCATTGTGATGGACGAATTGACCCGAATGCTACCAGGGCGCGGGCTCAAGGCGATTATGCATGTGGTGCCAGCGGCCGAAGATGTGGACACGATGATCCGTCAAGTCATCGACTTCCGCACGCAGGGGGTCATTCTGGCAAGCTCCACAATCACCTCCGGGCTCGCGCGTGCCTGTCGTCAGAACGGAATTCCCGCCGTGTTGCTGAATCGCGTACAGACCGACAGTACCATGATGGCGGTGTGCTGCGACAATTACGGGGGCGCGCGAACGATAGCGCGGCGGTTTCTGGACGGTGGCCGACAGCGCATCGCCTTTATCGGTGGGCGGCGTGATACCTCGACGCATCTGGAACGCATGCGAGGGTTTCGCGACCAGTTGGAAGAGGCCGGACGCGAGATCGCTGTCCAGTTCGACGGCGGGTTCAGCTACCGCCAAGCCTATGCCGCTGCGCAAGAAATGTTGGTCCAGCGTCCGATGCCGGACGCCGTGTTCTGCGCCAATGACATCATGGCGATTGCCATGCTCGATGCTGCACGAAACAAAGGCATCTCGGTCCCCGGTGATCTGGCTGTCATCGGGTTCGACGACATTCCGATGGCGGCGTGGGAATCCTACCGGCTGACCACAATGCGCCAGCCACTGCGCCGCATGCTGGATCAAGCTGTAGATATCATATTAAGCGCCGAGAGCTATGTCGGGACCGGTGATATCCGTGTTTTGGCGGGTGAACTCCAAGAACGTCAAAGCGGGTAGTGAAATTATTTCATTAACGCAGACAGGAATTGCATAGCGGCTATGCACTGTGGCTAACCTCCGTTCGAACGTCCCTATCGGGATCGTTTCATGATATTTGGAGGATACCCATGAAACTACGCAACTTCGCTGTCGCCGCTGCACTGTCCCTTGCCGGGCTTGGGGTGGCTTTGCCCGCTCAGGCTGAAACGCGGCTCGCTTTCGGTGCGACCAATTCGCAAAGCGCGCATTATGCCTATTTCGCCTCGCTCGCGAAAATCATCAACTCTGCCTATCCGGATGCCTATCAGGCGTCGGTCGTGGAAACGGGTGCTACGGTCGATAACCTCAAACGCATGGCGCGCGACCAGCTGGATATCGGGCTGATCACGACGTCGACGCTGTATCACGCCTACAATGGCATCAAGAGCTTCGACGGCAAACCGATCGAATCCAAACTCCTGTGGGCCTATTCTCTGGCACCGCAGAACGTCGTCGTTCGCCGCGATTCCGGTATCGAGAAACTGTCGGATATCGACGGCAAGAAGTTCGGACCGGGCATGCGTGGGTCGTCGACCGAGGCCACGGCCTTGGCTGTGTTCGACCTGCTGGAAATCTCGCCTGATTGGGTGCGCGGGACCAACAGTGAACAGGCCAACGCCATCAAAGACGGCCGGTCCGAAGGCTTCGTCAAAAGCGCCGTGGGAACGTCTTTCGATGCGCTTACCACCGATATCGCGGCCTTCACACCGCTGACAGCGCTTGGCATCGACGACGCGCAAGAAGCCAAGATCCGCGAAGCGCTGCCGGAGCTTTCCATCGTGGACATGCCGGGCGGCGAGATGGAGAACACAGGCCCTTACAAGGTCTGGGGATTCATGATCGGTGTCTCTGCGCGCCCCAATATGGACGACCAGACGGCCTATGACCTGACCAAAGCCGTGATGGAGAATATGGACGAGCAATCCGCCGCTTTCCCGACGGTAAAGGGTTTGAACCTGCCAGAGCTGACCCTGCAATACGCAACCAGCCCGCTGCATCCTGGTGCCATCCGCTACTACGAGGAAATCGGCCTGACCGTGCCTGCGCGCCTCAAGTAAAAGACCTGACCTCAAAAGGGGCGGCGTGTGTCGCCCCTCTATTTACCATTTTCGCCAAGGTGCCGTGATGCATACTCTTCCGATCTTCGCTCATTTTCGACAGACCGCCATCGCGGCTCTTGCAGTGCTTCTGGGGGTGTTTGTGTTCTACACCTCTTTCAACGGGCCGTTTGAATCGCTCGTGCAGCGTGCGATCTTTGTGATGATGATCACCGCCCTTGCTGTGCTGATGCACCCGCTTTTCGAAGGCAGCCGCCTGCGCCCGCTTGGTATCGCGATCGATGCGGTAATCGTCGGCGTGGTGACGGTGTCAGGTGCCTATATCATAGCCAACTACGAAACCATTATGAACGATCTGCCTTGGGCGAACGGTTGGGATATGGTCATGGGGTTCGGCACATTGGCCTGCGTGCTTGAACTGGCAAGGCGCAGCTCCAACTGGGTGTTCCCCCTTATCGTCATCGCGGCTGTGACCTATGCATTCTTCGGCTATTTGATCCCCGGCCAATTCGGGCACCGTGGCTTTGACGCCGGCTATCTCACCGAGATCATCTTCCTGTCCGACCGTGGCCTATGGGGTATGCTGGTCAATGTGGCCTCGACGACGCTGGCAGCATTTGTGCTGTTCGGCGCGATCCTGTTGCACACGGGCGCAGGCGAGACATTCTTTGACCTCTCGGCCCGTTTGGGTGGCTCCCGGCCCGGTGGGGCGGCGAAAATCGCGACCTTCGCATCGGGCTTCTTTGGGGCGATCAACGGCTCGACCGTCGCCAATGTCGCAACGACGGGGAACTTCACCATTCCCCTGATGAAGCGGCTGAAATACCCCCCTGCCTATGCCGGCGCGGTAGAGGCTATCGCATCGACCGGCGGGCAGCTCGCCCCCCCGATCATGGGGACTGCCGCCTTTGTCATGGCCGAGCTTGTGGGCGTGAATTACTGGTCAATCGCGCTTGCGGGCGTTGTGCCTGCGCTGTTGTTCTACCTTGGCATCTATTCAACCGTTCACGTCATCGCGCGCCGTCAGGGCTTTCGTCCGGTGACGTCCGAAGATCTACCCGACTGGCGCGGTGCCATGACCTTTGCGCGGCTCGCCCCTATTGTCGCCGCTTTGCTGGGGCTTGGATTTGGCGTCCTCAACGGCAATTCCGTCGAGCTGACGGCCTGTTACGGCATGATTGCCATGTTGGTGGCTGTCCTTGTCGCGCGGATCTCGAGTGGTGAGGATCCCCGTGCCGTCATCGGCATTATCATTCGCGCGCTGGAAGCGGGCGGAAAAGGTGTTGTCATTGTCGGTATCCTTCTGGTCGGCGCACAGGTGTTTGTCGCCATGATCAACCTCACCGGGTTTGGCGTCGCGGTAACAGCAGCGGTGTTGGCGATCGGGCAGGGGCAAATCTGGCTTATTGCCGGGCTCATGGCCATTGTCTGCCTGATCGCGGGCATGGGCCTGCCGACCTCGGCAGCCTACGTCATGGTCGCGGCTGTTTTCGCACCGGCGCTGATCCAACAGGGTATTGATCCGCTCGTGGTGCACATGTTTGTGCTCTACTACGCGGCGCTGTCGGTCATCACGCCGCCTGTCTGCCTTGGTGTTTTCGTTGCGGCGACCATTGCGCAGGCGCCGTGGATGAAGGTCGCGGGCGAGACGTTGCGCCTTGGGGCGACCGCATATGCCTTGCCAATGCTGTTCCTCGCCTATCCCGGCATGTTGGGCGGTGGCGAAGCCGGAGACATCTTGCGTGCCATCCTGTCAGGGGGCGTTTTCGCCTTGGGCGTTGCGCATCTTCTGGGCGGCGCACGGCTGCCTTGGGGCGGTTTGTCGCGGCTGCTTTGGGTCGTGCCGATTGGGCTTGCGCTGATGCCGCCTTGGCCGGCGACGGCGGCAGCCGCGATCGTGTTCGCGGTCTTGGTGGTCTTCTCTCGCAAAGCCTTGGGCGCTGCGGAAAATATCGAAATGCAAACGGCTTGAGGGCCAAGGAGGGTACTGGAAATGATGACGAATGCTGAATTCAAGGCGCGGCTGGTCGCACGAGAGCCCATGCTCGGGGCTTTCATCAAAACGCCCCATCCGATCGTGATCGAAATCATGGCCCGGGCAGGGTTCGATTTCCTCGTCGTCGATGCAGAGCACGCGCCCTTTGATCGGGGCACCGTTGACGCCATGACAATGGCCGGACGTGCCGAAGGGTGCCCCATCGTGGTGCGCGTGCCAGTGGCAACAGCGGATTGGGTGCTCAATGTGCTGGACGGCGGCGCGGCCGGTGTCATGGTGCCTCATGTCGAAACCGCAGCGCAGGCCAAAGAACTGGCGCGCGCCGTGACTTACGGGCCCGGCGGGCGTGGTTTTGCCGGCACGTCACGGGCGGCCGACTATGCAGGCCGCAGCCTGAAAGAGCATCTGTCCGTGGCGCGAAGTGAAGTCGCCTTGATCTGCCAGATTGAAGACCCCGACGGCGTGGTCAACCACAGTGAAATTGCGGATGTAGACGGCGTAGATGCGCTCTTTATCGGGCGCGCTGATCTGGCCGTTTCTCATGGTCTGTCCGATTTCTTTGCGCCTGAAGTGGCAAAGATGACGCGGGACATCCTTTCCGTGACAGGGGCGGCCACGGGACTCTATTGCGCCCCGACAGAGCCCCTAGACGCGCACCGCGACGCCGGCGGGAGCTTCTTTGTCGTGGGGTCCGAACACACGCTCATGCAATTGGGCGGTGCAGCGCTTGTGGAAGATTTCAAAAAGAGAGACGCGCGCTGACATGACTATGAAATAATTGCAGCATATTCAGAAAATATTGCAACTCGGATTGGTCAGCCTACAAATGACCTATCACTGCCAGCGCCTGACCAAAGGACCGAACCATGACAATTACCTACCTCAAGAAGGGCAAATCCGATGCTGCCCGTGCCGATGACGACGCCAAGACCCGTGCGGTCGTCGAGCAGACCTTGCAGGACATCGAAACGCGCGGCGACACAGCGGTGCGCGAATTGAGCGAAAAGTTCGACAGCTACAGCCCGGAAACCTTCCGGCTAAGCCAGCAAGAGATTGACGGCCTGATCGGTCAGCTCAGCCCACGCGAATTGCAGGACATTCAGTTTGCGCAAGAGCAGGTCGTGAATTTTGCCCGCGCGCAACGCGCTTCCATGACCGACATCGAAGTAGAGACGCTTCCGGGGGTTATTCTGGGGCACAAGAATATCCCGGTTCAATCCGTCGGCTGCTACATTCCGGGCGGGAAATTCCCCATGGTCGCCAGCGCGCATATGTCCGTCGCCACGGCCAAGGTTGCCGAAGTACCGCGCATTGTGGCCTGCACGCCGCCCTTCAACGGGAAACCAAACCCAGCTGTTATTGCCGCCATGCATTTGGGCGGGGCGGATGAAATCTATGTCATGGGCGGGATCCAGGCGGTCGGGGCTATGGCGCTTGGCACAGAGACGATCGATCCGGTACACATGCTGGTTGGCCCCGGCAATGCCTTCGTCGCCGAGGCCAAGCGCCAGCTTTACGGACGGGTGGGTATTGATCTCTTCGCCGGCCCGACCGAGACGATGGTTATCGCGGATGAGACAGCAGCGGATGCCGAGCTGTGCGCGACCGATCTCTTGGGGCAGGCGGAACACGGCTATAACTCCCCTGCCGTTTTGCTGACCAATTCGCGTCAATTGGCCGAGGATACTTTGGCCGAGATTGACCGGCTGCTGCACATTCTCCCGACAGCGGCCACAGCCCAGACAAGCTGGGAGGAATACGGCGAGGTGATCGTCTGTGATACCTACGACGAGATGTTGCAGGTGGCGGATGATATCGCGTCGGAGCATGTGCAGGTCATGACGGACCGTGATGACTGGTTCTTGGAAAACATGACCTGCTATGGCGCGCTGTTTTTGGGCCCGCGTACGAATGTCGCCAATGGCGATAAGGTGATCGGGACCAACCACACGCTGCCCACGCATAAGGCGGGGCGCTATACAGGGGGCCTTTGGGTTGGTAAATTCCTCAAGACCCATTCCTATCAGAAGATTATGACGGATGAGGCTGCAGCAATGGTCGGGGCCTATGGTTCGCGTCTATGCATGTTGGAAGGCTTTGTGGGGCACGCCGAACAATGCAATGTCCGCGTGCGGCGCTATGGCGGTGAGAACGTACCGTATGGCGAAGCCGCAAGCTACCGCGACGCGGCCGAGTAGACCGCTGTTAACATAGGAGATCTTGATGCAACTTCCGTCCTTTGCCGGGTTTGACCTTTCGGGGAAACGCGCGTTTGTGACCGGTGCCACGTCTGGCATCGGCCTGGGGGCCGCGACGGCCTTGGCCAGGGCGGGGGCGCATGTCGTCTGCGCCGCGCGCAGGGCCGGGCCGTTGGGAGAGTTGCACGCGGCGATGAAGGCCGAGGGCCTGAGCTGCGAGACGCAAGAGCTCGACATCACCGATGTGGATGCGACCCGCGCGGCGTTTGCCGGCCTTGGGGCGGTTGACATCGTGGTCAATTCCGCCGGCATGGCCCGCCACGGGCCTGCGCTCGACACCACGCCCAAGGATTTCGACGCCGTCATGAATGTTAACCTTCGGGCAGCCTATTTCCTTTCCACGGCCGCCGCCGACCAAATGATCGCAGCGGGCCGTCCCGGTTCGATCATCCATGTGAGCAGTCAGATGGGCCATGTCGGCGGCATTGATCGGGGGGTCTACTGCGCATCGAAGCACGCTTTGGAAGGGATGGTGAAAGCGATGGCAATCGAATGGGGCCCAAAGGCGGTGCGCATCAACACGCTATGCCCGACCTTCATCCGTACGCCTTTGGGAGAGCAAACCTTATCCGATCCCACGCGTCTGGCTTGGATTGAAGAAAAGATCAAACTGGGCCGCGTCGGCGAGATCGAGGATATCATGGGCCCGATCGTCTACCTCGCGAGCGATGCTTCTGCCATGGTGACGGGCACAGCCTTGATGGTCGATGGCGGTTGGACAGCCGAGTAAGGGACAAAGCGGTCAACGACCGCGCGAGACGCAGGATGGTGGCAAAACCCTATCCGCCCCCCGCGATGTACCCGAGCGTGACAGCCGCGAGCAAGCCGTTGCCCGACAGATAGCCGCTGTCGCCCTTGCCTGATACTCCGCAAGCGGCCCCGCCAGCGGCATATAGATTGTCGAATGTGCCACCCTCTGCCCTGCGCACCTTGGCCGTCGTCGGGTCAACCTCAAGCCCGCCTTGCGTGTGAAAAAGCGCGCCGGTCACCTTCACCGCGCAGAAGGGGGAAGAAAGGGACGCCGCACCCCATGTGCGGCCAAAGGCATCCCGCCCGCCCGCCGGAATATCAGTGATCGTTTTCGCCAAAACATCTGCGGGCAATCCGGCCTTTTCAGCCAGTGTTTCGACCGTATCCCCTGTGATCACCGCCCCTTGGGCCTCGGCGTTCTTGAAATCCTCGAACTGGCGGGCAATCTCGGCGATGCGGGCGTCGAATATGGTCCACGCCACGCCGTCAGGCTGCGCCAGCACTGCCCGCGCCGCTTCGGAGTAGCCCTGCGCTTCGTTCCAGAACCGCGTGCCGCTGGTATTCACCTGAACGCCGCCTTCGGTGATTGTGGCCCATGTGATCAGGATGCCATGAGGGTGGGCGACATTGCCGTGCCCCTGATAGGCACCCAGATGACGGCGGCGGGCGCCAAGCGCCTCGCCCCAGCTGATCGCCTCTCCCCGGTTGCCGTCATGGCCGAACCAGATCGCGTCCGCGATATCCGGCATGTGGTGGGCGACCATGGCGCGGTTGCCGCCGAACCCGTTGCACGCAAGGATCAGCCGGTCGCAGCCGATATCCTCGCCGCTTTGGTCAGGCAACGACACCCGCGCCCCTGCGAGCGTTGCCCCTGCCGCATAAAGCCGAATGGCGCGGCGGTTGCAGATCAGCGGAATATCAAGCGCCTCGATCCGCGCGCGCAGGGCGTCGATCAATTCGCGCCCCGACCGTGAGGGCAGCCCGTGCATCCGCCGTTGGCTGTGACCGGGGTAATCAAAGTCACGCACGAGGGAGAATGGCAGCCCATGTGTTTCGACAAGCCAGTCGATGACCTGAGGGGCGGTGCGGGCCATCGCGGTGACCAGCGCATCATCGTTTTCGTGGTGCGCCTTGGCCTGAATGTCGGTGGCAAAAACGTCGGGGCTGTCGCTGATCCCCGCGTCCTGTTGCAGGCGCGTCCCTGCCGCGGGGATCAACCCGGCGCTCAGCGCGGTAGAGCCGGTGGGGATCGCGTCGGCCTCTAGCAGCAGCACATCCTGACCCGCCTCATGCGCCGCCAGCGCCGCGATCATCCCGCAGGCCCCCGCGCCGATGATCAGGGTTTCGACCTTTAGATCGAAAGCCGACGGCGGGGCGGCGACATCAGGATTTGCCATCGAACCGCTTTCCAAGGGCCAGCATCTCGGGGGTGCCAATCGCGGCATTCAACCCGTCGAAATCATGCATCCGGTCGGAAAACGCTTTGTTAGAGCCGGTTGCCTTCAGGCTCGCGTAATAGTCCTGCGCCGATCTCGCCAAAGCGCGCACGATGCCGCCGGGGAAAATCACGATATCGAAGCCCATATCCTCGAGCGTGGTCGCCGAAGAGATCGGGGTCGCGCCGCCTTCCACCATATTGGCCAGCAGCGGGACACGCCCCTTGAAGGTATCGGCGATGCGCGAAAGCTCTCCGCTGTCGCGAGGGGCCTCGATGAATAGCACATCGGCACCGGCGTCGATATAGCTGCCCGCGCGATCAATCGCCGCGTCAAAGCCTTCTACCGCGATGGCGTCGGTGCGGGCGATGATCAGCGTATCGTGGCGGCGCGCATCGGCCATGGCGGCGATCTTGCCAGCCATTTCCTCTTTCGAAATCAGCGATTTATCAGACAGATGGCCGCATTTTTTGGGGTAGGTCTGATCCTCTACCTGCAAAGCAGAGGCCCCCGCGCGTTCATAGCTTTGCATCGTGCGCCGCGCGTTCAGTGCATTTCCGAAACCGGTGTCGGCATCCATGATCACCGGCAGGTCTGTGCGATCGGCAATCAACGCCATCGTATCGGTCATCTCGGACGCGGTGCTGAGCCCGATGTCGGGGCGGCCCAAACGGGTATAGGCAACCGCTGCACCGGAAAGATACAGCGCCTCGAACCCCGCGTCGGTGGCAAGGGCGGCGGTCAGCCCGTCATAGACACCGGGGGCGATCAGAATATCGGGGGCGGTCAGGCGTTGGCGCAGGGTCATTGGGCACCTCCGACAGCGGCGGTGGCTTCGGCGCAGGTCATCACCTGCGTCACCGACCCCAGCGAGGTCAGCGTCGCCTCGTGCACGTCCTGTTTGAACGCGGCGCAACCGTCCGACAGCAGCACCGTATGGATGTCGCGCAGATGGGCATCCCGCACGGTACTGGCGACACCGCCGTTGGTGACGATGCCGCCGATGATCAGCGTGTCGATCTTCATCGCGCGCAGCACATATTCAAGCCGTGTCTGGTAAAAGGCGGAGTAGGCGACTTTCTCGATCGTGAAATCCGCCGGGGCGAGCGTATCTACCAGCGCGTGGCCGAAGCCGCCCGGGGTAAAGTCGCCCTTGGTCAGGAAGGGGCGCAGTTTCTTGAGATGCGCGGCGATCAGCGGTTCGTCATCGCGTCCCGGTACCAGCGTGAACTGCGCCGAGATATAGGTGCCGCCCGCCTTGGTCAGCGCGGACTTGAGCGGCGCGATCCGGTCGGGCAGGGCGAGGATGCTCTCGGCCGCCTGACCCGCACGGCCATAGGCGCCTTCCGGATGCAGGAAATCATTTTGCAGGTCGATGGTCAGCAAAGCGGTCGTGGCAGGGGTCATGCGGTGGCCCTTTCGATCAGAGTGTTGCCGTAGGCGTCGACTTTGCCGACCAGTCCGGGTTCGATCAACACGGTTGTGTCAGGTTGTTCAAGGATTGCGGGGCCGGGGACTTCGGCACCGACCGGCAAGGAAAGACGGTGATAGAGCTTCGTCTCGTGCCATTGACCGTCAAAGTGGACCTGCCGCGTGCCTTTCAGCGCGTCTTCAACGCTGCCACCGACGGGGGCGAGCGTGGACAGATCAAAGCGCGGGCGCCGTCCGGTGATGGCAGAGCGCAGGTTGATCACCCGTCGCGTGCCATTCTCAAGCAGCCGCCCATAGGTGGCGCGGTAGGCGCTGTCGAATGCCGCCGAGATATCGTCCTCTGTCGGGGGTGTCACTGTGCCATCGGTCACGGTCACCGGCAGTGTCACCGATACCGTATGCGTCTGGCCGAGATAGGCCATATCAAGCGTGAACTCCGTATCGCGCCGTTCAAAATGGGTGCGCGCGGCTTCAAGCGTGGCAAGCCCGTCATCAACGTGGGTTTGCATGAAACCGGTCAGCGCCCCAAGGTCGATGCCCGACAGAGTCGAGTTGATGGTTTGCACGAAATCCTGCCGCATATCCGCGATGACGCAGCCCATGGCAGATGTTACCCCCGGGTAACGCGGCACGATGGACCGCGCCAGACCGACCTCTGCCATCATGGCACCGGAATGCAGCGCACCACCGCCCCCAAAGGGCATGAACGCAAAGCGTTTTGGATCAAACCCGCGCTCGATAGAGACAAGTCGCAGCGCGCCGGCCATGCGGCTGTTGGCCACGCGCAAGATCGCCTCGGCGGCTTGTAGGGCGTCAAGCCCAAGGGGGGTGCCCACATGTTCAAGGATCGCGGCCTTTGCCGCCTCCACGTCCAGCCGGTCCAGCTTGCCGCCGATGGGGTTGTCGGGATCAATACGGCCCAGAACGACATTGGCGTCGGTCACAGTGGGGCGCGTGTTCCCCTGACCATAGGCGACAGGGCCGGGCGTGGACCCGGCGCTTTCCGGCCCGATATTCAGCAAGCCGCCCTTATCGACCCAAGCGATGGAGCCACCGCCCGCGCCGATTGTCGCAATCTCGATCATGGGGGACCGGACCACCATGCCGAAGTCGATCGAGGTCTGCTGCGACAGCATCGACTGGCCCTTGGCGATCAGGCTCACATCGAAAGAGGTGCCGCCCATGTCGCCGGTGATGATATCGGGAAAACCGGCGGCTTCGGCGATGTAACCCGCGGCGATGACCCCCGCTGCCGGACCCGACAGCGCCGTGCGCACGGGCAGACGCGCTGCGGTCGCCGCGTCCATCACCCCGCCATTGGACTGCACGATCATGAACTCGCCTGCAAACCCGTCCTGTTTCAGCGCGGTTTCAAGCCGCGCGAGGTAGCCAGAGACTTCGGGTTGCAGATAGGCGTTCAACGCGGTGGTAGAGAACCGTTCGAACTCGCGGATCTCGGGCAGGATTTCGCTTGAGGCCGAGACATGGGCATTCGGCCACATGGCGCGCACGGCTTCGACCGCCAGTCTTTCGTTTTCGGCATTGGCATAGCTGTTGGCAAAGAGGATCGCACAGGCAAGACAGCCCTGATCCAGCAGCTCTTGCGCGGCGGCTTGCACCGCCTCGAGGTCCACCGCCTGACGGATCGTGCCATCGGCAAGCGTGCGTTCCGGTACTTCAAGGCGCAAGGCGCGATCGACAACGGGCGTGAAATCCCCTCGCAGGCCCCAAGTGCGCGGCCGGTCACGGCGGCGCATTTCCAGCACGTCGCGCAGGCCCATCGTGGTGATCACGCCGATCTTGGCACCTTTGCGTTCCAGCAGCGCATTGGTGCCGGCCGTGGTGCCATGCACGACGACAGAGACAGTCGACAGATCATCGACCCGCGATCCGATGCCCGACAAAAAGCCCGCCGATTGGTCGGGGCGCGAGGTGGGAACCTTGGCAACCTGCGCGCTGCCTGTCGCCTCGTCCAGAACGAAGATATCGGTGAAGGTGCCGCCGACATCGACGCCGATCATGCGGTTTGCGCTGGTCATTGGGTCACCTCTTTCCAGTCAGGGCCATAGGTCTGTGTCGCGTAGTCGGGTGTCAGCAGGCCGCCCGCCACGTCGCGGGCCACATCGGCCGCAGCACGGTTTGCGGGCGCGCCATAGCCGCCCCCGCCGGGGGTATCGAGCCGTACGGACTGGCCGCGTTGCAGCTTGATGCCCACCATTTTCGAGGCCATGGGCGGGGCGTGCCAGCCGTCGTCTTGTTCGTACTCAAACCGGTTCAGCGCCGCGTCGCCCCCGCCTGCGACCCCTTTCGGCGCAAAGCGTCCGCGTTCGCCGAACAGAAAGGCGGTGGCGGATTCCTCAAGCACTTCGATCTCGTAGGTGGCCCCCATGCCGCCGCGATGCTGACCCGCACCGGCGCTGTCGGGGCGTAGGGCCCATTGTTTGAACATCACCGGATAGGCGGATTCGAGGATCTCCATCGGGGGGATGGTCGCGGTGGAGATCGGCGCATTGCCGTGGTTCAGCCCGTCCCCTTCGGGAGAGCCCCCATGCCCGCCGCCGTAAAAGCTGAACATCACCCAGGGTTGCCCATTCGCGCGTTTGCCCGAAATCGACAGCGCGTTGATCGTGCCATACGCGTTGGCAACCACGCGGTCCGGTGCCGCCTGCGACGCGGCGGAAAAGATCACATCGACCATCCGCAGGATCGTTTCGGTATAGCCGCCGACCGGCGCCGGGAAGGGGGCGGACAGCAGCGACCCTTCGGGGATCTTCACCTCGATCGGGCGCATCACACCGGCGTTGGCGGGCAGGCTGGGAAAGATATGTTTGATCGCGACATAGGCCGTGGCCACCGCCGTGGGGAGCGCGATATTGACCGGCCCTGCACAGCGGTCTGCCGTGCCGGTGAAATCCAGCAGCATCTGATCGCCCTTGATCTCGAGCGCGACCTTGATCGGCAGCGGCGTATCGGTGATGCCGTCGTTATCCAGAAAATCCTCTGCCTCCCAGCGTCCATCTGGCAGGTCTGTCAGCTCTGTCCGCATCAGGGTTTCGGCGCGGTCCTGCAGCGCATCCAACGCCGCGCGCACTGTGTCGGCACCGTATTCCGCCAGCAGTTCGTCCAGACGTTTTTTGCCCAGATCAAGCGCGCCGAGCTGGCCGTTCAGATCGCCTTGGGCCGATTGCGGCAGGCGGGTGTTGCGCATCAGGATGTCGATAATGTCGGTCTGGACCTTGCCCGCTTTGGCAAGACGCACAGGGGGCAGGACGAAGGCTTCTTGGAAGGCGTCGGTTGCGGCGGGGTTGTAGTTGCCCGGCACCGCGCCGCCCACATCATGCCAATGCCCGACCGAGGCGAGATAGCAAAACAGTTTGCCGTCGTGAAAATAGGGGCGCACCAACCGCATGTCGGACAGGTGAGTGCCGCCCAGATGGGCATCGTTGAAGATATAGATGTCGCCGTCTTCCAGATCGCCATTCTCGGCCGCTTTGTCGATCACCGCCTTCACGGCAAATGACATCACCCCGACAAAGATCGGCAGCCCGGACTTGCCCTGCACCAGCGTGTCGCCCGACACCGCATGATACAGCCCGTGCGACGCGTCATGTGCTTCGGCGATGATCGGGTTAAAGGCGGCGCGGAACAGGGTTGCGTCCATTTCGTCGGCAATCTGTTCCATCCGTCCGGCCAGAACGGCCAGTGTAATCGGGTCGATGTCTTGGGTCATGATTGGGCCTTTGTTTCTGCGATGTCATTCCAGACGTCTTGGCGGGTGATGAAGCCGTCGGTGACTTCGAAGCGGTCGATAAAGCGAATATCGGAGAAGGCGGTCCCGTCGGGCCATTCGCCTGACAGCGTGCCGTGGCAATAGACGACCGTGGCCGGCCCGTCGCCGGGCGCAAGGTCAATGGAGGCAATGGTTTTCTTGACGAAGCGATAGCGCGGCGCGGCCCACTCCAGCAGATCATCAAGCTCTGTCATAGGCGCGGCACCGGGGAGGTGCATGGTGAACCCGTCGCCTAAAAGCGTGCGGGCGGTAACGATGTCGCGCTGCTCCATCGAGTGCAGGTACCGCGCCACCATCGACGGGGCATCCGGCAGGGCGGGGGCGGGCGACCGGTGCTGGCCGCCGCGCATATAATCGGTGGCGGGCATCTCCTTGATCATCACTGTCACCGCATCCGGTGTCGCGGGAATCACCGTGCGGGCGGCATTGGTCAGCGCCTTGCACAGCCTTGTTTTCTGGGCTGCGTCATACCCTTGCAGCACATGAATCTCGATGATCGGCATAAAGCCTCCTGCGTCAGATCTGTATTTTTTGTAATACAGATAATTAAATGTGCATAGATCAAATAATTTGATTTTTGTCAGATAGATTTCTTGCTTTTGAAAAAACTCTTTGTAGGGTTGGAAGGGATTGGAAGGATTCAAATGACACTTCAAAGCACATCTTCGAAGGGCAGGGGGCTTCCCGAAGGGGGGAAGGCGCGGCGCGTTTACCTGCATCTGCACGAAGAGATCATGCGCGGCGTCTACGCTGCCGGTGCGGTTTTGCCCGGCGAGCAAAAGCTGGCGGTGACGCTGGATGTATCGCGGGTGACCGTGCGCCGTGCGCTGGACGCGCTGGAAGGGGACGGGCTGATCTCGCGCCGTGCCGGATCGGGGACGACTGTTTGCGCGCCCAAGGTGCAGCCCGCGCTTGCAGCGGATTTCAATACATTGATGCCGCAGTTGGTCGAGATGGGGCAGAACACCACCGCGCGGCTTTTATCCTTTAGCTATGGTGCCGCGCCGGGCAGTGTGGCCACCGCGATGGGGCTGGATGCGCAAGCGCGTGTACAGGTTGCGGTGCGTCTGAGGTTGGTGGAAGGGGAGCCGTTTTCCCACCTGACCACCTGGGTGCCCGAAGATATCGCACATAACTATACAGAGGCAGAGCTGGCGACGACGCCGCTTTTCCGCTTGCTGGAGCGGTCTGGCGTCAAGGTTGATTCAGCCCATCAAACGGTAAGCGCGACCCTCGCGTCGCCCGATGTGGCGGATGCCCTCGGGGTCAGCGTCGGCGCGCCGCTGCTGTCGCTGGACCGTGTGGTGAAGGATGAGGATGGACGCGGGGTTGAATACCTGTCTGCGCTCTACCGCCCCGATATGTTCCGCCTTGAAATGGCGCTGAGCCGTGTCGGCGCAGGCGAGGCGCGCCATTGGGAACCGGTGGTGAAACCGGGCCGGAAGGGGGCTGCAGAATGACCGCGCCGCAGACCCTCTTTGGCAAGCTTTGGGCCGCACATGAGGTGATGCGACGCGATGATGGCACGTCACTGCTATGGGTCGATCGACATCTGGTGCACGAAGGATCGCACCACGCATTTGTGAAACTGGAGAGCCGCGGCATGAAGGTCGCCGCCCCTGATCTGACCTTTGGGGTCGTCGATCACTATGCCCCCACCCGCGCCGGCGAGATGGCGGCGGATATCCGGCGGATGATCGACACATTGGGGCGCAACGCCAAGGCGCAGGGCATCCGGCTATTCGATCTGCGCGATCCGGGGCAGGGCATTGTGCATGTGATCGGCCCCGAACAGGGGCTGACCTTGCCGGGGCTGCTGATCAATTGCGGCGACAGCCATACCTCTACTCATGGGGCCTTTGGTGCGCTGGCCTTTGGCGTCGGTGCGACAGAGGTGGCGCATATTCTGGCGACGCAGACAATCTGGCAACAACGCCCCAAAACGATGCGGATCACCGTGGACGGCGAACTGGGGGCCGGTGTCACAGCCAAAGATCTGGCGCTGCACTGGATCGCAGAGCTGGGGGCCGATGGCGCACGCGGCCACGCGATTGAATATGCCGGCCCCGCTGTCCGCGCATTGAGCATGGAGGGGCGCCTGACGCTGTGCAATCTCAGCATCGAAGGGGGTGCGCGGTTGGGGTTGGTGGCCCCGGATCAGGTGACATTCGATTATATCAAAGGGCGCAACTTTGCCCCGAAAGGCGCGGATTGGGAGGCGGCCCTGCGGGACTGGTCCCAGCTTGCGACTGACAAAGATGCCCGTTTCGACCGCGAGGTTGCAATCAACGCCAGCGATATCGCGCCAACCGTGACCTGGGGCACCTCCCCCGAAGAGGCGCTGCCCATCACCGGACATGTACCTGATCCGGCACGGCTGTCGGGCAGCAAACAGGCGCAGGCGCGCGCGGCGCTGGAGTATATGGCGCTGGAACCGGGAATGGCGCTGGACAAGATTGCAGTGGATCAGGTGTTTATCGGATCGTGCACCAATGGCCGGATCGAAGACCTGCGCCTAGCCGCCAAAGTATTGGCAGGGCGCAAGGCCGTTGTGCCGGGGTTGGTGTCGCCCGGATCGGCGCAGGTCAAGAAGCAGGCCGAAGCCGAAGGGCTGGCCGACGTGTTTACCCAAGCGGGGCTTGAATGGGCTGCATCGGGCTGTTCGATGTGTGTCGGCATGAATGGCGATCGGGTCGAGGCGGGGAAACGCTGCGCGTCCTCGACTAATCGTAACTTCAAGGGCCGTCAGGGACGCGGGGCGCGGACCCATCTGATGAGCCCCGCCATGGTCGCCGCCGCCGCAGTGACCGGGCACCTCGCCGATGTGCGCCCGCTGCTGGAGGGACGCGCATGACCGGCTGGACACAGATCAATGGCACCGCCGTCGCGCTGCCGCAGGAAAACGTCGATACCGATCAGCTTATACCGGCGCGCTTTATGTCGGCACCGCGGGCTGACGGCTATGGCAAGTTCCTGTTGCATGACTTGCGTCAGGATGCGGCGGATCATGTGCTTGATCGCCATGCGGGGGCAGATGTGTTGATCACGCGGCGCAACTTCGGCAGCGGCTCAAGCCGCGAGGCGGCGGTCTATGCGCTGGTTGATTTCGGGATCAGGGCCGTCTTTGCCCCGAGCTTTGGCGACATCTTTCAAAGCAATGCCGTCAACAATGGACTGCTGCCCGCCCGTGTGAGCGATGCAGAGATTGACGCCCTGCTGGACGCGATCGGCACCGATGCTGTCAGCGCGACAGTGGATTTGGAAAAATGTGCAGCGGTGATCGCGGGGCATACCCTGACGTTCGAACTGGATCCCGTCTGGCAAGAGAAACTGGTGAACGGTTGGGATGATATCGACCTGACCGCCCAGCATAACGACCGCATCAAAAATTTTCGCACGGCACGGTTTGCCGCGCACCCGTGGGCAGTGCCCGCATCCTAAGACGTGCTGATCCCCGCAAGAGGGACAGGACGGCAACATAACGGGGTCCAACAGCCCCACCAACCGGGAGTATATACGATGAAACAGACAATCCTTGGCGGTATCCTCGCCTCGACGGCGCTGACCACGGCGGCTTTTGCGCAAGAGACGCTGACCGCAGTACACGCCTTTCCTGAATCCCTGATCTATACCAAGTCGTTCCTTGAATTTGTGGACAAGGTGAACACCGCCGGTGAAGGCGTTGTGCAGATCGAAGTGCGCGGTGGCCCCGAAGCCATTGGCATGTTCCAGCAGCCCGACGCCGTCCGGTCGGGTGTGGTCGATATGGTCTATACGCCGGGCAGCTTTTACGCAGGGGCTTTGCCTGAAAAAGACGCGCTGGTCACATCCAACCTAACCGCGGTCGAAACCCGCGCCAATGGCGGGTTGGACCTGATCGACCAGATCCACCAAGAGAAGATGGGCGTCAAATACCTTGGCTGGTTCGATTCCGGTGTATGCTACAACCTGTGGACCCGTAATGAGCCCAGCCTTGACGCAGAGGGGAACCTGGATGTGTCGGGGCTCAAGCTGCGGGGCAACGCGGTCTATAACGCCTTCTTCACCGACTATCTGGGCGCGCAGGTGATCGATCTGCCCACAACCGAGGTTTATTCTGCGCTGGAACGTGGCGTGGTCGATGCAACAGGCTGGACGCAGATCGGCCTGATTGACCTTAAATGGAACGAGTTCCTGAACTACCGGATTGAACCCTGCTTTTTCTCGACCGATCTTGGCACGATTGTGAACCTCGACAAGTGGAACTCTCTCTCGGACGAGGCACGCAAAATCCTGCAAGACGTGGCGATCGAGCACGAGAAAGCCTCGGCCGAGAAGCTGGGCGCGGTGCGTGATGAAGACTTCGCCAAGCTCGAAGAGGCAGGCATGACCGTTGTGACGCTGGAAGGCGAAGCGGCGCAAAAATATCTGGGAGCGGCGACAGAGAATACGTGGAACCGGATGAAGGGCCTGATGGCCGAAAGCCCCCAAGGCGACGGGAACTACGACAAACTGATCGAGCTGTTCTACGACGCGCAGAAAAATCAGTAAGCCACATCTGGCGCGCCCTGATGGGGCGCGCCTGCTTTCGTTCAAAAGGGGCAGCCATGGCGCGTGTCGGACAAATTTACAGAGGTTTCCTTTACGCGATGGCGGGGATTGCTGGGGCCATGCTGGTGTGGCTGATGATTTCGGTCATTCTGTCAGTGGTGATGCGCAACAGCGGGATGCAGCCCTTTGCGTGGCTCTTTACCTCTTCTGAATATGCGATCCTGTATATGACCATGCTCGGCGCACCTTGGCTGGTACGCGAGAAAGGGCATGTGCATATCGAACTGGTGACCGCGGCGCTGCCCGAAGCGGCACGGCGCTTTGTCAGCCGGCTGGTCGCGGTGCTTTGTGTTGTCGTGTCCTTGATACTGGCGTGGAAAGGGGCAGAGCTGTGCCTGAACAACATCGCGCGCAATGATCTGGATGTGCGTGCGTATTACTTTCCGAAATGGATACTGACGCTGGCCTTTCCGGTCAGCTTTGGCCTGATGGCGATTGAATTTTCCCGATTTATTTTTGGCGATGACCTGATGCACTCCGGCGAAGCAGGGGTACACGAATAATGGAATGGTTTGAATCGCTGGCCCTTTTGCTGGGCTCTATTCTGGTGCTGATGGCCATCGGGATGCCGGTTGCCTTGGCTTTTCTCGCAGCCAATATCGTTGGGGCGTGGTTTTTTATGGGCGGAGCCAAAGGGGTCACGCTGCTGCTGAACAATGGGTTCGGCGGGCTGACCAACTATGCGCTGGTGCCGATCCCGTTGTTCTTGCTGATGGGCGAAATCTTTTTCTACACCGGTTTGGGCAAGCGCATGTTCAATGCCATCGACCGTTTGCTGGGCAAGCTGCCGGGGCGGCTGTCCTATGTCACGGTTCTGGGCGGCACGGCATTTTCAACGCTGTCTGGATCGTCCATGGGCTCCACCGCGTTGCTGGGCAGCCTGATGGTGCCAGAGATGACGGAACGCGGGTATAAAAAGCATATGTCCATCGGTCCGATCCTTGGCACGGGTGGTCTGGCGATTATCATCCCGCCCTCGGCGCTGGCCGTGTTGTTGGCAACCTTAGCGCGGATCGATGTGGGCGCATTGTTGATCGCGGGGATCATTCCGGGGCTCATCCTTGCCAGCCTTTATATCGCGACAATCTATATTCAGACCCGTATCGATCCCGACGCCGCCCCCGCTTACGAGGTTGAAGACCTGCGCTTTGGCCAGAAGATGCGCCTGTTCTTCGGCGATGTGGTGCCCATGCTGTCAGTCATGGTCGTGATCGTGATTGGCATGGTGGGCGGGCTGATCACCCCGTCCGAGGCCGCGGCATTCGGGGCGCTTGGTGTGTTGATCTTGGCGGTGGCCTTCCGTTGCCTCACATGGGAAGCGATGAAGAAATCGGTGATCGGCGCGATGCGCGTGACACTGATGGCCTATCTCATCGTCTTTGGGTCGGCCACCTTCAGCCAGTTGCTGGCATTTTCCGGTGCTTCCAGCGGGTTGATCCGGTGGGCGACGTCGTTTGATCTGGCTCCTGTGGCGATGCTGCTGGTGATGTTCGGGGTACTGCTGCTGCTGGGTATGTTCATGGAGCAGATCTCAATGATGTTGCTGACCGTACCGATCTTTTTCCCGCTCGCCACAACGCTGGGATTTGATCCGGTGTGGTTCGGTCTGGTGATCCTGCTGGCGCTCGAGATCAGCTTTACGACACCGCCCTTCGGGTTATTGCTTTTCGTGATGAAGGGCGTCGCCCCCAAGGGCACAACCATGCGCGAGATCTACGGATCTGCCTTCCCCTATATGGGATGTTCGGTGCTGCTGGTGTTCTTGTTGATCCTGTTCCCGCAACTGGCGCTATGGCTGCCTGGGATGTAGTCGGAGCGTCGCGTTGCAAACTCGCGCATATCATCCGCCGCTACTGGACCAAGCCGGCCAGCATTCGGCGGTATTCGGTGCGGTTTGCCAGGGCGACGCTACCTACGGGTAGTCCGAGCAATCGGTCGCAGATTTCACCTTCAGATCGAAGACGCCTGTCAAGTGCGTCAACTGCCGCGTCCAGATCGTTCGCGCTCGCCAGGTCAAATACCTCGATGAGAACCTCCCGACGGCCCTGCGAAAGGCTTAGCATCAGCTCGGCGGTCAGCCCTGCGTCAACGGGGTTGAATGTTCCCTCAGCAATACCGGATTCAATGATGGCTTTAAGGACCGGCATCACGACCGCCGCCTCGGCGTCACAGATCCGGCGGTAGGGGATCTCGTTGCCGGGCCGTGAGAAGATTTGCACCAAACCGCGCAGTTCGTTGACGTTGTCGGCCGTCCATTGCGCCGCGCCATCCAGCAAACCGTTCAACTGGACCAATGCATCGCCGTTGTTCTGGCTCATCGCGGCTTCAGTGGTCTGCATCGCTTGTTCAGTCATGCGCGCGATAAGCCCGCTCAACAGGTCTTCTTTTGCAGCAAAGTGGTGGTAGAAACCGCCGCGTGAAATGCCTGCCGCTTCCTGAACATCCGCGATTGTCACGGCATCCCAGCCCCGCACCATAAACAGCGCTTGGGCCGCATCAAGGATAAGGTCTCGCCTTACCGCTGGCGCCATACGCACACGGCTGTCTCTTTTTGTACCGGTCTCTGACAATGCGACGTCTCCATAGCCATACAGATCGTTGGTCGGTAAACACCTAGGCCCGTGTCATTCACTGTTCAAGACCCATGAGCAGCTAAATGCCGAATGAGGTCGTACGTGGTCAGCAAAGCGCGTTTGATCCATCGCGATTGCGCTTCGTTTCAGCGGTAGGATCGCTGGATGCCTCGACGTCACATTGACGTTTCATGCGCACCGTCTATTTCCCGCTTACAGACTGCTGGTCTGTTTCTAAAAAGCGTCATATGATGCGACCTCTTTGAACGGCGGCCTACATGGTATGCATGTCTGAAAAGGAACCCTGTGTGTGAGAGTGAAGGCCAACTGGAAATGAGCGACAGCGAAAACAAAGAGCAATTGTCTTTCGAGGACGATAAAGGCGCGTCGCGGTCGGCGTGGATTGCTGCAGCTTTGGTTGTCGCCATCGTCGGCTGGATGGGCAGCGGGTATATCCTGCCCTCGGGTGACGAAGACGCAGGGCAAGCTGAAACTGCCCCCGCCAAGCCGGTTGCCGTGGCGGTTGAAAAGTCGACGCCTCAACAGGTCACGATATCCTTTCAGGCGGAAGGACAGGCTCAACCTGACCGCGATACGTCGATCCGCGCCGAGGCGTCAGGCGACGTCGTGGATGTCTTGGTGATGGAGGGGGAAGAGGTCGAGGGCGGCGCGGTGATTGCTCGGCTCTCTGCGACGGGAGCTCAGGCAGATCTTGCGCGGGCCCGCGAAGAATTCGCCCGTGCGGACCGAGAGTTCAACAACGCGACTGAGCTATTGAACAGAGGGGTGGCGACTGCCGATCGGGTCAGCCAAGCACGCGCCACGCTTGCCGCCGCCGAAGCATCCGTGACCGCAGCGCAAGAGGCGATAGAGGCACTTGTTATCACGGCCCCGTTTACCGGACGTGTCGAAGAGCTGTCACTTGATGCGGGTGAGTTTATTCAGGCGGGTGCCGAAGTCGGGCGCATCGTTGATAATCGGCCGCTGACAGTTGCGTTGCAGGTACCACAACAGGCGCTTGGTAAGATCAAAAGCGGCCAGACGGCGACGGTGAATTTCATCACTGGGGAAGAGCGTGAAGGCACGGTGAGCTTTGTCAGCACGGCTGCAAATGCCGAAACCCGCACGTTCCTCACCAAGATCACCGTGCCGAACGAAGACGGTGCCATTCCCGCCGGTATTTCCGCCGAAATTCGGATCCCGACCGGTTCGACAAGCGCGCATTTCGTGCAGCCCTCGACGATATCGCTGAGCCCAGAGGGGCGCTTGGGCGTCAAAACCGTTGATGACAATGATATGGTTGTGTTCACCCCCATTCGCATCGTGCGGGCAGAGATCGATGGCCTGTATGTCAGCGGCCTGTCGGACGCGGTGCGCATCATCACTGTCGGTCAGGGTTTCGTGAACGAGGGCGAAAAGGTGGCACCGTCGTTGCAGACCAACGCGGATGACGGTGAGGAAAACAGCCCCCCTCAAGATGGGCAGCCCGCGCTTCCCATTCCCGATAGTGACGCGGCAAGCGACAAAGGGCAGCGGGAATGAATACGATTATTGACGCCGCATTCTCGCGTAGCCGGGTCGTTCTGATGGTGCTTCTTATGCTCTTGGGCGTAGGCGCGGTCGCCTATGTCGCCATCCCCAAAGAAGCCAACCCCGAGGTACCTTTACCGCTTGTTTACGTCTCCACGGGCCTTGAAGGGATCAGCCCGTCTGATGCCGAACGCCTGCTGATCGAGCCGATGGAATCCGAATTCGCCGCGATTGCCGGGCTTGAGAAGATCCAAAGCAACGCATCCGAAGGCTATGCAAACGTCCAGCTTGAATTCACCCCCGGCGGAGACATCGACGAAGCGCTGCGCAAAGTCCGGGAAGCCGCAGACAGGGTCGAGGGAGATTTGCCCGAAGACGCCTATGACCTCACGGTGACAGAGATCAACACGGCGCTCTTCCCGATTATCACCGCGCTCATTTCGGGGCCGGTGCCAGAGCGAACGCTGAACGCAATTGCCGATGACGCGCAAGAAGCCATCGAAGGGCTCTCCGGCGTTCTGGAGGTCGAGATTGGCGGCGCGCGGGACGAATTCCTTGAGGTACTGATCGACCCGACCGTTTTCCAAACCTACAACCTGAGCTTTGATGAGCTGATCGGCCAGCTTCAGCGGAACAACCGTTTGATTGCGGCGGGGGCCATCGAGACGGGGGGCGGGCGCATCGTGCTCAAGGTGCCGGGCCTGATCGAGGACCTGCAAGACGTCATGGAAATTCCGGTAAAGGTGCGCGG
Source organism: Sulfitobacter sp. CB2047 (assembly GCF_000735125.2). Lineage (NCBI taxonomy): Bacteria > Pseudomonadati > Pseudomonadota > Alphaproteobacteria > Rhodobacterales > Roseobacteraceae > Sulfitobacter > Sulfitobacter sp. CB2047. The sequence goes on from NZ_CP072613.1 coordinate 123,863, forward strand.
AAATACGGTGGTGACTTTCGAAGACGTCGCAACCGTCCGCCGCACCTTCCAAGATCCGACGGGCTACGCACGCATCGACGGGCAACCGGCGCTTGCGCTTGAGGTGAAAAAGCGGTCCGGAGCGAATATCATCGAAACAGTCGCGGCCACGCGTGCTGCGCTGGAAGAGCTGCGCAAGGATTGGCCCGAAAGCATCGAGGTAACCTACCTGCAAGATCAGTCCGAGCAGGTAGAGACTTTGCTGAGCGACCTGGAGGCAAACGTCATTGCAGCGGTTTTGCTTGTTATGATCGTCATCGTGGCTGCCCTTGGCCTTCGATCGGCTATCCTTGTCGGTCTTGCCATTCCGGGGGCGTTTCTGGTGGGGGTAACGGCGCTTTGGGCGATGGGGTTCACGATGAATATCGTGGTACTCTTTTCGCTGATTTTGGTTGTCGGGATGCTGGTCGATGGGGCCATCGTAACGGTCGAGCTGGCGGACCGTCGTCTGCAAGAGGGGGATGATGCGCAAACAGCCTATGCCTATGCCGCCAAGCGCATGGCTTGGCCGATCATCGCCTCAACCGCCACGACCTTAAGCGTGTTCTTTCCGCTGCTGTTCTGGACCGGCATGGTCGGCGAGTTCATGAAGTTCCTGCCCATTACTGTGATCCTGACCCTTTTCGCATCCCTTTTCATGGCGCTTATTTTTATCCCGGTGCTGGGTGGCCTCATCGGGAAACGCCAGCCGCAAAATGCGGCGGCCAAACGTGCGCTCAGCGAAGCTGAAAACGGTGACCCACGGCGCATTGGCGGGCTGACGGGGGCCTATGTGCGTCTGTTGGAATGGGCAATCCTCAGGCCCGGTGCGACGGCGTTTCTGGCGCTTGCCATGCTGCTTGGCAGCTTTGGTCTATACGGGCAGTTCGGCACCGGCCTGTCGTTTTTCCCCTCGGTAGAGCCTGAGTTCATGCAGGTGCAGGTGCTCGCTCGTGACAACTTCTCTATCTACGAGCGTGACGCGTTGGTGCGCAGAGTCGAGCAGCGATTGATGGGCTACGATGAAGTGGCCACTGTCTATGCCCGATCCACGATGAGCGCAGGGCAGGGCAGCGAAGAAACCATCGGTACGATACAGCTTGAGCTCACCGAATGGGACAGGCGGCGCGCGGCAGAAGCCATCGGCACCGATATCCGGCGTGATGTCGCAGACATTGCGGGCATTGATGTTCAGGTCCAGACCGAAAGCGGCGGACCCACTGCTGGCAAGCCGATCAACCTTCAGATCGCGGCGCGCAATCCGGCCGTGCAGGGTGATGCTGTCGCGCAGGTCTTGTCCATCATGGAGCAGATCGGCGGCTTCACGGATGTGACCGACACGCTGCCGCTGCCGGGGGTAGAGGTGTCCATCCGCGTGAACCGGGCGGAAGCCGCGCGATATGGTGCAGATGTCAGTCTTTTGGGGCAGGCCGTTCAGCTGCTGACCCAAGGCATCGCCGTCGCGGATTACCGGCCCGAAGACGCGGACGGAGAGCTGGATATCCGCGTACGTTTCCCGGCCGAGGAACGGTCTTTGTCAGAGCTTGGAAACCTGCGCGTTCCCACCTCTGCCGGATTGGTGCCGATCTCCAACTTTGTCACCTTCGAGCCGGTTGAGCGGACGGGCACGATCACACGCGTCGATGAAAAGCGCGTCGTGACGATAGAGGCAAATGTTGCACCCGGTTTGTTGGTCAACGATCAGGTGACGGCGTTGCAACAAGCCCTGGACGCCGCGGATTTGCCCGACGGGGTCAGCTATAGCTTTGCCGGCGAGGCGCAGGACCAGACCGAAGCGATGGTGTTCCTTGTTGGTGCCTTCGTGTCCGCGATTGTCTTGATGCTGGTGATCCTGGTTCTTCAGTTCAACAGCTTCTACCAAGCCTTCGTCGTGATGAGCGCGATCATCTTCTCGGTCGCGGGTGTTCTGCTTGGCTTGATCGTCACGGGGCGCCCCTTTGGCGTTGTGATGGGGGGCATCGGGATTATCGCGTTGGCGGGCATCGTGGTGAACAACAACATTGTTCTGATTGATACCTACAATGATCTACGATCCTCTGGCATGCACCCGCGCGAGGCCGCCTTGCGCACAGGCGCACAACGCTTGCGGCCTGTTCTTCTGACATCGATTACCACGGCGCTTGGCCTGATGCCGATGGTGCTGGGGGCCAACCTGAATTTCTTCACGCGCGAAATCGTCTTTGGCGCGCCATCGACCCAATACTGGACCGAACTGTCGAGCGCGATTGTAGGGGGGCTGGTTGTCGCGACCCTTCTGACCCTCATCCTGACACCTGCCATGCTGATGTTTGGACAAAAGCGAAGCCTGCAAGGGGACGAGGCGACGCCAGCGGAACGGCCGAGGAGAACATGGTTGTCGAGCTTATTCAGACGTAAACGTGCAGACCCTCAACGCTGACCGGGCATATGGTTGACGTCCTTCGATTGGAAACTCCGCGAGATGGCGGCGCAAAATGCCGTTCACAGGGGTAATACGCGTTTCTATACCTCTGAAAAAATCCCTTTTCCTAACCAAATAAGAAGAAGGGCTCCGGCAATCCATGGACCAAACGCGAGGCGCTCTTGGCGCCCGTGGCCCGAGAGCACTGCGTACCCAAGAGCACCCAGAGCCGACAGGAGCACGACCCAAGGCAAGGCGAAAACCCCAACCCATGCACCCGCTGCCGACAGCAGCTTTGCATCGCCCAAGCCCAACCCTTCCTGCCCACGGCTGCGGAAATAGACCGCTCCGATCAGCCAGAATACTACATAGCCAATGATAGCGCCCCAGATCGCCTCCGTCGGGAGGGCACGCTGCGCGAGGGCATTCGTGGCTAGTCCGACGCAGATCAGCGGAAGCGTATAGCGATCCGGCAGGCGGTGTTGGCGCAGATCAATACGAACAAGCTGACCCAAAATCGGAATCAGAATGATCGAGGATAAGATGAACAGAGACATTCACGTATAAAACACGGCAAGCATCAAAAACGCCAGTGTGCCTAGATTCCATCTAAATGAGATATTCTATCATAAACGGTGAAACTTTCTCGGCGGCAGCACGTGTCTCATTCAATGCGGGTAGTGAATAGAATTTTTTCAGCACTCGCAGGGCGATCCGATGACCATTGGTCTCGGCACATAAAATAAGCCAACTTGGGAGTGAAAAATGACATTTACCATTCGTACCTTGTTGCAGGGAAGCTGCGCTACAGCGCTTTGCCTGACAGCAAGCATTGCAACTGCATCATCGCACCGTGAGGCGCCGGGCATTACCGAGCAGCCAAAGATCGACGCGACAGATTTCTACATGTTCAAAAGCTACGAGGCAAACCGCGGCGACTACGTGACCCTCATTGCAAATTACCAGCCTTTGCAGGCCCCCTATGGTGGACCCAACTATTTCACCATGGACCCTGATGCGATCTACGAGATCCATGTCAGCAATGACGCCGATGCCGAAGAAGAGATCACCTTTCAGTTTCAATTCGACAATAATCTGAAAGACGGCACTGGTATCCAGCTGGACATCGGCGGCGAGAAAGTGGGCATTCCGCTGCGCGCTGCAGGCCAGATCACAGCCAGCAGCCCGACCGCTGCTCTGGGTGAAACCGAAAGCTATAGCGTGACCATGATCACGGGGGACCGTCGCAGCGGCAAAAGAACGTCTCTTTCACATGGCGGCGGGACGACCTTTACCAAGCCGCTCGACAACGTTGGCAACAAGACCCTGCCTGACTATGCCGAATACGCGAACGCCTATATCTATGACGATGTAAAAATTCCGGGCTGCGGAACGGGCCGGGTTTTTGCTGGCCAGCGCGCAGAGGCCTTCGCGGTGAACCTTGGCGAAATCTTTGATCTGGTGAACCTCGTTCCGGTGCAGGGACCAGATAACCCGATGTGGTCCCAGTATAACGATCCCAATTTCAATGCGAACGGGATCGTGCAGGACCGCGCCAATGACGACCTGATTGGTAAAGCCAATGTCACAACCCTGGCTTTGGAAGTTCCAATCTCCTGTCTGACCCAAGGGGATGAGCCGGTCATCGGGGCATGGACGACTGCCAGCCTGCCACAAGGCGAGTTGGAAGACCCGTCGCCCACCTACGAGAAGACCTCGATTTATGGTGGCGCTTGGGTACAGCAGTCGCGCTTGTCCAACCCGCTGGTCAACGAGGTGGTCATCGGCCTTTCCGACAAGGATCTGTTTAACGCAGCAGAGCCTACAATTGACGAGGCACTGGCTGTCTATGTGACCAATCCGACCCTGCCAGCGCTACTGGATATCCTGTTCCGCGATGCGTTGGGTGCATCGGGCAATATCGCTCCGTCGAACTTCCCCCGGAACGACCTTGTTACCGCGTTCCTCAGCGGTTTTCAGGGCGTAAACCAGCCTGCTGGCTTCGACACGAAGACAGACCTGTCTGAAATGCTGCGCTTGAATACAGCGTTCCCGGCGACACCCGCATCCGAGCAGCATACCTTTGGCCTTTTGGCTGAAGACCTCGCGGGCTTTCCCAATGGTCGCCGTCCGGCGGATGACACTGTCGATCTTGCGCTGCGCGTGATGATGGGCCGGTTGTGCCATGACGTGCCTCTAGGGCAAGAGCTTAGCGGAGACCCAAGTGCCGAAGACAATGTAAACCTAGGTCTTTGTGGCAAAGGCGATCCCAACGATACCGCGCCTGCGGGCCTAGTGCCGTTGACCGATGGGGCACCTTTGCGCGCCACCGAGTTGCAAACCGTGTTCCCCTACTTGAACACACCGATTGCTGGCTCGCCGAACAACTAAACCCATAGAATAGGAGAATTCCGATGTTGAAGAGTATCTCAGTTCTTGTGGTTGTGGCCGGCTTTCTAGTCGCTTGTGGTAGCAGCGGCGGACTAAACGGCATTTCCAAATTGGGGGCCGATTTTGTGCGCGCCTTCAACCAGGATCGCAATGCCCAGCCGATCTCCCTCGCGGGGGTCACAGTGCCACGGTTCCCGACGAGCGAACCTTTCAACCCCTAGGTTGATTGGCTCCTTTTCGGGGGTGTGAGAACAAGAAAGAGGCGCGGCCGCTCCATAGAGTGGCCGCGTTTCGCATTTTACCCTTAGGGACGGAAGGGCTTTGGGGCAGGCAAGCTCCCCTTCGATCCCAGATGCTTTGAAAAGCTGCGCTCGATCGCATAGGTGTCTTTTCGCCCCAGCTTGTCTTCGCGCAGCAGCCGGGACGTCAGGATAACCGTCGTGCCATCGACTTCTGCGCGGCTTTCCACATCATAGACGTCTGACGTAAAACCAATGCCGTTCAGCGCGACAATGCCGGCGTCGGTCACGTCCCCGCGCGTGAGGAAACCGTTTTGTTCGCGCCGCTTGACCAGTTGTCTTGCGGCGGTTGGCGATCCCAGCACTGCCGCGATGACCGCTTCACTTGCGGTGTTGATGTTCACATCTCCGGGTTGCGGTAGCAGGCTGACGTTGGGGGCCAGTATTGCACGCGTCGGCGCGTCCAAAAGCTCGACCTCGGACAACGCGCGTATGGGGCCGCGGCGGGAAATTCGGTCGTTGATGTCCAATGCCACACTGTCGGGCAGGTCCAGAGATTTGACCAGCCGCGCAAGGATTTGCTGTTGCGAGAGGCGCCCCGCTGCAAGCCCGTTCAAATCAAACCGCGCTTGGGCATCTGACACGCTGATCGCAAAGCTACCCGTCTCTAGTTGCACTTCTTCTTGTGCTGCCAACGCCCATGGTTCGGCCATATGATCCGTCTCGGGTGCGACGTCCATATCCCGGCGCAACGCCACGATAATCGAGGTCTCCGCGCCCAAGGCCAGCGCCTCGGCCTGGGTCGCTGCGGCTGCTCGCTGGGTGCGTTCCATCAGGGATTCTTGCGAGGTGAACATCAAGACAACGATCGCAGACCCCAAGGCGAGCGCCACCAACACGTTGATCAACACGACGCCGGCGTCCGGATATCGTATACCGGCGCGGCTCATCGGGGCGCAGGGCGGGTCAAAGACGAAAGCCGCCTCAGACTGCCAATTCCATCAATGTCCACGCGCATATCCACGGCCAGCGCTTCGCTCTCGCTGTCGGGGAGGGGCCACGTTGAATGCCAGTTACGATCCCTATCAAGCACGCGAAACGTCAGCGCGCTGACATCCAGTATCAGGGTTTGCCGCAACAGATCATCCGCATTTCGGGGGCCTATCTCGCGGCTAAGCGTATTTGCATCGTGCAGATACTGGCGTCTGGTCTGGCCATCATGCCCGAGAGTGGACAGGACCCCATCCCGAAGCGTCACCGTACCGGGGTCCGCCTGCACGATATCGCGCCCGAAGACCAGCAACGCCCGATCCAATTGTGCCAGATGCTCGAGCCGGCCATCGGTGCGTTCGCGGACACGCAAGATCGTGTCCAGTGTGGTAAACGAGGCAATACCCACCAAAGCGAAAAGACTAAGAGCGACCAGCATCTCGATCAGGGTCACGCCAGCCTCTTGGTCGCGGATGACGGTCATGCCCCGGTAGAGCCAATCAGGTTATTCGCACCGGTTGTTACGCTCAGGATAGCCAGCCCGCGTGCGCATTGTCCGTCCTTTTGGAAACGGTAGGGGCCGACGACCCCGTCGAAACCGGCGTCGCGCAGCAGCCCTTTGCGGTTCTGCTGGCCGATGCGACCAAGAATTCGCGCCATTTCGACGGCATCAAAGGCCAACCCGCCAAGCACACCCGCCTCGGTTTCACTGAACGCGGTAAAGGCCGTAGCAAAGGCTTCGAAACGAACAGGGTCGGGTGCGGCAAACCAACCATCCTGCAATGCGTCGATCCGGTAAGGCGTGATCGATGCCCATTGTTCCGAGCCAAGCAGCTGCACCCCCGCGCTCTTGATCGCCGCGGCCTGTTCTTCAAAGGGACCACCCACAACGGGCAGATAAACCGCATCTGGCAGCGCACCGCCGTTCGCGGCCCGGATCTTGTCGATCAGGCCAGCGGCGGATGCGGCAACAATCGCTGGCGGAGCGGTACCCCCTGTCGCCGCGACGACGGATTGCGCTGCCTGCGCGGACAAGGCACCAAATGGCCCCGGAGGAACAACAGTAACAACGTTGCGCTTGCCGCGGGTTGCCGCGAAGCCGAGGATCGATTTCGCTGATTGCTGCGGTGTGATGCCGAATACAAACAGGTTATCTCCGGCGATAGAGCTGTCGTTCGACAGTGAAACAACGGGCGTACCGCGCCCGACAGCTTCGGCGACTGCGCGGCTCTGGCCTGAGAAAAGCGGACCAAGTAACATCTTCGCCCCGCCGTCCATCGCTTTTTGCGCGGCAGCAACGGCTGTTTCGGGGCTATCGCCAGCATCGACCACCTCGACCTCGGCCCCTGGGCCGGTCGCGTTGCCGCCAAGGCTTGCGGCTGCCAGCATGATCTGTCCTAATGACGCACGCGGGCCGGTAAGCGGGGCCAGCAAAACGGCCTGTCCTACCGCATTTTCAGGCGGCAGTTCAGTGTCACCTGTCAAAGACAACCCGCCGCAGCCCGATAAACCAATGAGCGCCGATGACCCACCAAGACCCAACAATACCCGCCGCCGCGACAGAGGGGAAAAGGCACCGGAAGTCACGGTTTCGATGGATCTTGTCGGCTGTGCTTTTGGCATCTTTTGCATTCCTCGTTTACGTGACGACATTGATTGTCACCCTCCCGGCATCGGCCTTGCGCCGTATTGCCGTCATCCCTGCTCCGATTACTGACCTGTATGGCGGCCTGTGGGAAGGGCGTGCTGTGTTGGACGGTGGATATTCGCTGGATTGGGACCTGCGCGGCTGGCCTTTGTTCGCTGCTCGCGGGGTTGCGGACTGGACCTTGCAAGGGCCCGACACCCAATTGACAGGCGTTGCGACCTTTACCCCAGCATCCATGAGCGCGACGGACATTGTGGGGCGTATCGGGCCCGGTTTGGTCGACCTGATCCCCGGGGCCGCATTGAAAAACTGCACGTCGCAGGCCGTCGTCGATGTGCAACGGCTGAGCTGGCGCAAGGGGGCCGCTGCTGCTGCGGGCGCGGTTCTGATCAGCGAAGGGCGGTGCAAAGATCTATTGGGGCGCGACACAACAGTGCCACAGATGACGTTGGACCTGACAACCCAAGGCCGCGACGCCATAGCAATATTGACGGACCGTGACAGCACGCTGGCCAAGGTCACGGTGACAGGGGAACGGCGGCTGATCGCGCGCATTGAGCCCGAAGGCGCCGTGCTTGTGCCGGGCATGCCGACGAGCGGGCCGATGATCATAGAAATGCCATTCTAATTCACCAGATTGTTGAGGTTAACGATCGGCAGCAGGATCGAGAGCACCAAAAGCATCACGATCCCACCCATGATCAGCAGTACGGCCGGTTCGACCAGTGCCACCAATGCGGCTACCAATGCATTCAGATCACGCTCCTGATCGTCGGCTGCGCGGGTCAGCGTTGTCCCCAGCACGCCCCCCGCTTCGCCACTTGCGATCATCGCGATCAGCATCGGGGGGAAGACTTTGGCATCGTCCAGCGCCCGTGAAAGCGCCGTCCCTTCGCGTACGCGTGCCGTGGCTTGGGCGACTTTTTCGCGGACGTGCAAATTTGGCACGGTCTGCGTAGCAGCGGTCAAGGCATCTACAAGCGGCACGCGGCTGACGGTCAAGGTTGCCAAGGTACCCGCAAACTGCACCGAGTTTGTCTTGAGAGAGAACCCTCGCGTCAGCACCGAACGCGATAGAAATCGATGCCAGCGCAGCCGCATCGCCGGTTGCCGCAGCAGGCTGGCCCCGCCAAGGATAATGGCAGCGAGAACGCCGAGTATTGCAATACCCCACGCATTGATAAAATCACTTACCGTAATCAACGAACGGGTGAGGAACGGCAGCTCCGCCCCGCGAGAGGTGAAAACGCGCACGATGTCAGGCACCACAAAGGTCAACAGCGCGACGATTACCGCAAGCGAAACGACGGCAAGGATCGCGGGATACAGCAACGCAAGCTGCACCGTCTGGCGGTTCTTTGCGCGGGTTTCCACGAAGCCGGACAGATGTTCCATCACTTGGCCGAGCTGCCCCGAGGTTTCCCCCGCAGCGACCGACGCACGGTAAAAGTCGCCGAACACCTGAGGATACTCGCCAAGCGCCTGCGCAAAGCTGCGCCCGTCAAGCACCGAGGCGCGCAGGTTCAACAACAACGATGTAACAGCAGGCTTGTTCTGCTGGTCTGCCACTGTCTTGAGCGCTTGCTCCACACCGATCCCCGAACCGATCAGCGTGGCAAGCTGTCGGGTCAGTAGGGTCAGCGCGCGGCGCGAAATCTTGGCCCTGCCAAATCCCGCCCCCTTCGTCGCTTTCCCCTTTTTTGCGACGGTTGGTTCAACCGACAGCGGCGCGAGGTTGCGCTGGCGCAGACTGCTGCGCGCGGCGGCGGCACTTGCGGCCTCTATGATCCCCTTGGTCGACTTGCCTGCGGGCGTCATCGCTTCATAGGCATAGGCTGGCATTATTCATCCTCTTGTGATGCGGCAAGCGATATGCTGGGTTGCGGTGGGGCACCGTCGTGGATGGCGCGCGCGACTTCCTGTGCAGTGGTGAGGCCCAAACGCATCTTGGCGATGCCGTCGTCCAGAATGCTCGGGCCGCGATCCCGCGCCGCGGCGATCAGCTCGGCTTCGGATCGCCCTTCGTGCATCTTGCGTTCAAGCGCGCCGTCGACCTCGATAATTTCATACAGCGGCAGACGTCCGCGAAAGCCACTGGCTTGACAGGTATCGCAGCCAAGCCCCTTCTTCACGATCTCTCCGGGCTTAATCTTTTGCCCCAAAAGATCGCTTTCCGCCTGCGTGACCTCGTGGTCGCCCAGACAGTCGGCGCAATTGCGCCGCACCAGCCGCTGTGCGATCAGCCCGCGCAGCATAGGAGCCAGCAAAAATCGTTCGACACCCATTTCGACCAGTCGAGACACGGCACCGATGGCCGTGTTGGTGTGCAAGGTCGAGATGACCAGATGCCCGGTCATGGCGGATTCCACGGCGATCTGTGCCGTCTCGCGGTCCCGGATCTCGCCGACCATAATCACATCCGGATCTTGCCGTAGAATGGCGCGCAACCCTCTGGCAAAGCTGAGATCAGTCTTTGCGTTGACCTGCATCTGGCCAACACCGTCCATCGTATATTCGATCGGGTCCTCGACGGTCATGATGTTGCGCTGCCGATCATTCAGCATATCCAGACCAGCATAAAGCGTCGTGGTCTTGCCCGAACCGGTCGGTCCAGTCACCAGCACCATCCCATCGGGCAAGGACAGGATCCGTTTCAGCACCGTATTATCGCGATCCGACAGGCCAAGATGGTCGATCCCACGCAATGTCTGCCCCCGGTCCAAAAGTCGCAGCACCACGCGCTCGCCAAATTGAGAGGGGATCGTCGAGATGCGCACGTCCAGGTCATAGCCTCCGACCCGCAACGAAACACGGCCGTCCTGCGGAAGGCGTTTTTCAGCGATGTCGAGTTTGCCCATCACCTTGATCCGGCTGACAAGCAGCGGTGCGAGTGCGCGTTTCGGGCTGATTACCTCGCGTAGAATGCCGTCGACCCGAAAGCGCACCAAAAGTCGCCGCTCCTCCGTCTCGATATGCACGTCAGACGCGCCTTCCTTGACCGCCTCCAGCAGCAGGGCATTGATCAGCCGCACCACGGGCGCATCGTCGTTTTGGGCCAGCAGATCGTCGATCGAAGCGGCCGTGTCCGCCAATGAGGCCAGATCATCGTCTGCATCCGCGGCCACCTGCGCCGCCTCGGACGCGGAATCGCGGTAGATCGTACCAAGAGCCGCTTCAAAATCGGCGGGCGATATTTCCTCGAATGTCACAGCGGTGCCAGACACGCGCTGTGCTTCGATCAGGGCTTCGAAAGAGGCATCATGGCGATATTGGCAGCGTGGCTCCGCACGGTCTTCAGAGGCAGGTAATAGAATGACCCCTTGGCTTTGCGCGAAACCATAGGAAAGGCGGGTCTGGGTGCTGGCATGGGTCATTGCAACGATCCTAAAAGCAAACGCGCCGAAACACGGCCCGGTGCCGGGCGCCGATCCACCTCGAGCGCCTCTACCCTCACGTCGTGCTGCTCTTCCAGATCAGAGAGCCACAGCAATATGGTCGCAAAGGGCGTATCGTCCAAAGTGACCCGGATGCTGTCGTTTTCAGGCTCAATGCGCCGCAGGGTCAGGTTTGCCACGGATGCCGAGGTGGTGATCCGCGTGGCAAGAGGCGTCTCGTTGAGCGGTTGCAATGACACGATCGTGTCTACGGACGCCAGCGCAGCTGTGTCCTGAACAAGGCGAAATGCTTGAATGTCTGCGCGCGCTTCGGCCTGCGCCCGTTGCAGAGGCGCCCATAGGAATTGATAGCCCACAACCACGATGGCGAGAGGTAGCACAATGCTCACCAGACGCCTTTCACGCGGGTTGAGCGCGGCAAAAGCTTTCATCCGCCATCCCCTCTCGCGATCCGCATTTCGACCTCTGCACCGCCATCGCCCGCTGTGGCGGCACCGCTGCGCACGGCAAAGCCCGATGCCTCTAGCGTCTGCTCGATGCCTTGCAGGTCGTCCAGGCCCGGGCTCTGCATGAGCACCACCAATGTATTCTCTGACGCGCCCCATGCCATGCGCCTGAAACCAACCGGCGCGTCCGTCAGCACGCGTGAGACATCGCTGAGCAGGGGCAAAAAGCTGCTTTCCGTTGCAACCACCTGCGCGGGTGTCAGGCGTGCGAGAACGGGGCCAACCTCTCGGGTTAGGGTCATGCCGGGCAGGATGTCCGAAATGGCCAGCTCTGCAGCGCGGCGCTCTGTCTGTGCGATCTGAGAGAGTGTGCGCAGGTTCAAAGCCGCGATGGTCATGTGCAGCGCTAACGCAGCCCCCACAGCGACGGCAGCCCACTTCCACGCAGCCAACCCCCGTGTTGCAGCCTTGCGCGGCTGAGCGAAGCTGAAGGCCACGTCTATCGGGTCCGGTGGGGGTGGTGTGGCTGACAGATTTTCGGCTGGAAGATCCGCTCCCAACGGCTCACCAAGCGCGCGCAGCGACGGCCGGCCAGCGCGCTGCCATAAAAGCGGCAGCATATTCACATTGGCGGCAAAACCCGTCCCGTCAGAACAGCGCACAACCGCACGATTGCCTTCTTTCCAGACGGCCCACGCGGGACCATTGTCGGACGGTGGACGGGGGATTAATAGATATTCGGGGAGGTGCGGCGCGTCTTCCTGTGTCACCTGCGTCATCACGTCATTGGACAGGACAAACGCCAGGTGATCCCCGGGCGACGCATCGGCAAGCGGGCCTTGGATGATCTGGACGGACTGCAGCGGTGCGGCAATCCGCTCTTCGACAGCAAAGGTGATCAACGCCTGCCGTTGCCGCGCATTGGATCTGGGTACATGAACGATAAAACTACTGACGTGTTCTGCACTGACCGGACGGGCGGCCAGCCCGTCAACCTGCGGGCAATAAAGTTCGGCCCGTGCAACCATGGCCGAATTTCTCGTGGTCAAAGGCACTTTTAAAGCGTCAGACGCGGGCAGCCGTACAGGGCGCTCCGAGGCGTTTAAATCTGGCGTAATGCCTTGACTTATCACGAAAAATTACCTTTTCAATCGTCCCGTTGTTGCCATAGTATACGGAAAGCCACGTAACAGATAGGGAAACAGTTTCATGCGTCACTGGAAAATGCTGGGGGGCCGCACCGCGTCCGACCGCAGCCGCCGCGACGGTGAAGCGGGCGTAACTCTGATCGAGATGATGGTGGTGCTGGTCATTATCGCGCTGGTGGCGGCGATCATCGTGCCCAACGTTATCGGGCGCCCAGACGAAGCACGGGTGACCGTTGCGCAGTCCGACATCCGCGCAGTCGGCTCGGCGCTCGAACTTTACCGCTTGGACAACCGCACCTATCCCACGACCGCACAGGGATTGCAGGCCTTGGCCGTGCGTCCCACCGCGCCGCCCGAACCCCGCAACTGGGTCGCGGGTGGGTATCTGACGGCTGTGCCGATCGATCCTTGGGGGAATGATTACATCTACGTCTCTCCGGGTGCGAATGGCGGGTTCGATCTGATGTCGCTTGGGGCAGATGGGGCGCCCGGCGGCGAAGGGGTCGCGGCAGATCTGGCACATGGGCAGCTGCAGGCCAGCAGGTGAAAACCACGGCCGCCCCTGACCGACACCAAGACGCGGGCGTGACGCTTGTTGAGGTGCTTGTGGTACTGGTGTTGGTGGGAATAATGGCCGGGATTGTCGGGCTTAGCATCGGCAGCGGGTCACGTGGTGATATTGCCAAGCAAGAGGCCGACCTTCTTGTCGCCAGGCTAAATCGGGCAGCGGACGATGTGATCCTAACGGGGGTGCCAATGGGCTTCGTTTGGGGCGCGGAGGGCTATAGGTTCGATGTCTATAACGGGGAAATCTGGGTGCCGCATCCTTTACCAGTCCTGAAAGAGCCCCATCTGCTGGCCGGTCGCACGCGGATCGTTGGAAGTGATGGCGCGATCGTCGTTTCCACGGATTCGCGCCCGACTGGGGATAGCCCCTTGTCGCTTGAACTGCGTGCGGGTGACGGCGCGGCGGAGTATGTTCGGTTCGACGGCGTCAGCGCGGCGCATCTTCAGGAGGTAGAATGACACGTCAGGACGATGCAGGGTTCACGTTGATCGAAGCGCTGGTGGCGATGGCCGTCCTTGCCTTGGGCGCCGTATCGCTGCTGTCGGCCACGCAGGGGCACAGTAAACGCATCGCTGATCTCTCGGATCGGGTCGCGGCACGGTGGGCCGCCGAATACCGCCTTTCAGAAGTCCGGGCAGGGGTGGTAATCGGCGCAGAGCCGCTTGAGGTATACGGCATTGAATTCGATCTCGACGTGACGCGCCGGCCGACCAGCGACCCCGACGTGCAGGCCGTCTCTGTCGGCAGCGCCGTTTCAGGGACGGATCGGGTTTTGTATATTCTGGATGGATATGTCGCATCAGGAGGCCCATCATGACGCGCTTTGACCATGTGGCGAAATGGATTCGATTGGGCGTGATCCTGACGGCCGTTTCCAGCGTGGCCGCGGCGGGTGCCGAAGCGACTTGGCGTGTGCTGGGCCACGATCGCGTTATCCCCCCTATTGCGAAGCTTCGCCCCCCCGCACAAGAGCCCGAGGCACTGCCCGACCTTGCGCCTGCGCTGGCTCTTGCGCCGTTCGGCGCTGCGGAAGTCGCGGTGGCAGATGCTCAGACGGCCGCTATTCCGCAGACCCTGATCTTGCTCGGGGTCATCGTACGTGATGATCCGACCCGCTCGCTTGCATTGCTGCGGTCGGACACGACTGAAGGCAACTATCGCATCGGCGATGAGGTCGTCCCCGGTACGATGCTCACCTCTATTTCACAAAACCATGTCACCGTGCTGACAAAAGACACCGAGAGCCGTCTTTATTTTGCAGGTGCGGATCTGGTCGCCGATGGTCCGCAAGTCCCGACAGGCGCGGAACGGCTGCTGGCGCTTATGACCTCTGGGCAGGGTAGTTCCATCAGTGAACAGGTGGATGCAGCTGCACGCGCTCAGCCCGTGACAACACAGGATTACATCGACATGTGGCGCGACCGCATCATCGCCAACCCCGCTGAGGTTCTGGATACGATTGGCTTGGTGCCAGGGGAAAAAGGATATACCATCGCTGAAAAGCACGACGTAGGCGTAAACCGCGCCGGTCTGAGAGCAGGTGACATCGTGACAAGTGTAAATGGTGAAAGCGTCGGCAATGTCGATCAGGATCGGGAACTGTATGACGTGATCGCGGCGTCTGGCTTGGCCCGTATCGAAGTCGAAAGGAATGGCCGAACGATCGTTATGTCATTTCCGCTGCAGTGAACCTTGCGCTTCGCCATATAGCAGCCTTTGCCCTCGCAGTTTTACTGATGCTGCCCGCCCCTGTGCGCGCTCAGGAAACCTTTGTCATCAATCTGCGAGACGCAGACATCTCTTTGCTCGTTGAACAGATTTCCGAAATAACCGGCCGCACCTTGGTGCTTGATCCGGGGTTGGTGGGAGAAGTGACTGTCGTCTCTGCCGAGGCGCTGGACAAAGAAGGCGTCTGGTCGTTGTTCCAATCCATTCTGCGTGTGCGCGGATTCGTTGCCGTTCAGGCTGGATCGATCTGGCAAGTGATCCCGGAGGCCGAAGCGCGCACTGCGAGCGGACCTAATCTTGGCGAAGAAGTCATCGCTGGCAGTCAAGACTTCGTCACCGAGATGTTGCGCCTGAACCGGCTGCCCTCTGCCGAAGCCGTGCGCGTCCTGCGCCCGCTTGTCGCGGAATCGGGATATATCGAAGCCGTCGAAGATCCTAATGGCGTGGTCATTACCGATACCCGCGCCAATGTGGACCGGATCATGGCCATCGCGCGCAGCTTTGACGGAGATGCCCTTGTCCGCTCTGAGGTGCTGCGCTTTCGCAGTGCCGATGCGGTCACCGTCGGCAGTGCTATCCTAGAGGTACTTGGTCAAGCGGGCACAGGCGCGCGCCTGTCCGTTGATGCAGGGTCCAATCTACTGCTTGTCCGTGGCACGCCCGAAGACATTGCAGAAATTCGCAGCCTTGCCATCGCCATGGACGTTGCGCCACGTAAAGACCCCCGCGAGGCCGTCGCTACCACAGTTTTCAACCTCCAGTATGGCGACGCGCAGATCATTGCAGACATCATCAAAGGTACGGTGGGGGATGCCACCGACATTACCAACGCAGTTGCCGCCGATGTGGGCGCACAATCAGCCGAAGCCACGTCGGACGGACAATTTGTGCCGCTAAACCGCGTCGTCGCCCCGGATGCTGTCAATATCACCGCCTCTGTCGAAACGAATTCTATCGTTGTTCGCGGCACTGCGGCGCAGGTTCAAGAAGTCGGGCAACTCGTTCATGCCCTTGATGTGCGTCGCCCGCAGGTGATGATCGAGGCAGCTATTGTCGAAGTGTCCGGCGAGGTCGCAGAGCGGCTTGGGGTCCAACTGGGGCTTGGCCCGAATGTGCCGAACGGAGCAATCGCCGCCTCGAACTTCTCTAATGGGGGAGGGGTATCGCTGGGGTCCGTGCTTGCTGCTGTTGGTGTCCCCGCCGGCTCGGCCTTGTCTACGGGACTGACGCTTGGTGCCGGTGGCAATGACTTTGGTATTTTGGTGCAGGCCCTGTCGCAGTCTACGAGCGCACGGCTTTTGTCGACGCCATCGGTCACGACGCTGGACAATGAACCCGCGACCATCGTCGTCGGCCAGAACGTTCCCTTCCGGACGGGTAGCTTCGCCACCGATGGGAATACGGCGACCCCCTTTACCACGATTGAACGACGCGATGTCGGCATCACGATGAATGTCGTGCCCCGGATCACGGCCGGAGGTGTGGTGCAGCTGGTCATCGAACAGGAAATATCGAGCCTAACAAATGCCAATGTTGAAGGTGCCGCGGATCTAGTGACCAACCGGCGGGTGATTAATACAACCGTAATGGCCGACAACCGCGGAACAGTTGTGCTTGGTGGGCTGATAACCGACGACCGCATCAACGGCAGCAGCAAGGTGCCCGGTCTTGGCGATCTACCGGTGGTCGGAGAGCTTTTCAAATCGCGTAATGCCCGCAATACCCAGCGTACACTTTTTGTCTTTCTAAGACCCACGATCCTGCGCAGCCGTGAAGATATCACCGAGGCTTCTTCGCGCCGGTTCAACCGCCTGAAAGCAGCCGACGCCACACAGCAGCCTAGAACGATCCTTAAAAAACAAGAAGTACAGCAGTTGCCTTTGGAAATTCAGGGTTTGTATTGACCCAAGCCAGTGGCACTTGCCCCCAAGACGCTGCTACCGTTCAAAAGTCAGCGACGCCCAATAGCTCACCCAATCAAAGTCATTATGCTTTACCGGCAGCAATTTTACGCTGTTGATCATGATCTCTCCACGAATGTCATCCGAAAGCGTCAATATGCCATTCGCATCCGTCATCATATGCTGCGGTCCTGTCTCGGCTTCGGACCCAACAGGCCGCGCAAATACCTGAACCGGTTGATTGGCGTTTGCTTCGCCATTCAAGAGCAGCTGAAAGCGGACCGGCCCGTCCAAAGTAACATAAGGATTATCCAGCGCTACCCACTCGTAAATTGCGCCATATGCACGATCCTGCCCGCGCTTGTCGCCCACCCCCACCAAGGTTTTCGCGTAACGGAAATAGGCTTCTCTGATAGGCTGACCCGGCCGAGTGCTAAATACTTCGGTACCACGCCCTACGGTTTCAGCAAATTCACGAAAGTCGGCCAGCGTGTCATGCTTTAGGCTGCTTGCATTTGAAACAAGTACAATAGCGTGCAGCCCGTTTTCGCCCGACTGGAGGCTCAACGACGGGTTATCTTGTCCGGTAAACGCCAGCTCTGTTTCAACGTCACCTCTGGAAAACAGGGCCGAGCTGTATCCCTTCGGAATGAAGATATAATCCTGCCCGACAAACTCGGATCCGACCAATAGATCCGCCTCAATCGTTGCCTGCGACGGCAAAGTATAGGCGCGAGGTTCAATCCAAAATTCATGCGCCAAGGCAGAATGGGTGGCCAGAAGCCATATGGTGAAAGACTTCGTGTATAGAGACATGATCATACCCGTTTGCTGTTTCGGCTGTGCCAAGTTGTTGGCCGCGTGTCGTAGGGTGTTGCTGGTCTGTAAATCACGCCACCACTTCGATGGTGTATTCTGCCCAAAGGCTGAACGCGTCATCTCGGGCATGGCGATATGAGTTTGCGGCGCGTTGAAATCGGCGGGACGGAAAATCAGGTTGGTCTGATCGTAAGCGGATAGCAACCTCTGAGTCTGCCGATGTGACTTAAACCGGCCGAATATCTTCTCTCGCTTGCGGGTCGGCCTGTGTGATCCGTCGATGGCGTTGTTCAATCCCTCGTGGGCGCAGTGGTCAGCGTCCGGTGCCAATGTTTTGATCGGCTTGACATAGCTGCACAGCTTGTCGGTGATCATGACCCTCGGCTCACCGAACTGAGTGATCAGCCTGTGAATAAATCGCTTGGCTGCTGTAGCGTTTCGTCGCGTTTGCACGAGAATGTCGAGGACGAACGCGCCCGCCGCAATATGCGAATTGTGGGCTGAAGCGAGTGACCCACAACCGGATTGCTTCCCGGCTTACAATCACACCGCGTTCGGCCACCAGGTCTTCGATGTCGGCCGTGCTCATTGCGACGCGATGGTAAGACCAAACAACGTATGCGATGATTGCGCGAGGGAACTGGAAACCCCTCAGGCGCAGGACGCTGGTTGGGGTTTCACGACGTTGAAATAGCCGGATCATGCAAGCTGAACAAATTGGCAATGCCTGTATCTGTCAAAGCCAGCAGCAACTACACTAAATTGGTCAAAACCATAGTCCTGAGAATACAACTATCAGCCCGGCCGCACAGAGCGCGATCGTCGGTATGGGTCGGCGCGCTCCGATCAGACCGGACGAGAGTAACGTCAGACCCAAGGCCACGCGCGCCGCCGCCAAGAAAGCGGCCAGTGGAGCGTCCGAGAGCCGCAGCATGTCTGGATTGGCGACCATGCCCAATGGAATGATATAAAGCCCGATGCCAAGTGCCATTGCTGTCAGCGCGACCTTCAACCAGTTCTCGCCGATCATAGGTGTTGATGCCCATCCAGACCGCGACGAAATACAGCAGCGCTGGCAGGGCTGCGGCGGCCATAATGCCGGTGTAGGGCACGCCGGTAAGCTCGACCATGACAAAGGCACCGGCACCAATCAGGGGTGGCATGATCTGCCCGTCGGAGGAGGCTACGGCCTCGACCGCGGCGGCAAGGCGCGGGATAGCCAAGCTTCGTCATCGCGGGCAGGGTGATCGCGCCGGTGGAGGCGACATTCGCCGAGGCAGAGCCCGAGATGGAGCCGAACAGGGCTGACGACAACACCAAAACCTTGGCGGCACCGCCCTTCAGCCGACCCGCTGCTGCTGCCGCAACGTTCATGAAACCCTGACCCGCTTCACCGGCGTTCAGGACCGCGCCAAAGATTACAAAGATCGCCACGACCGACACCGAAGCCCCGGTCAGCGTGCCCCAGATGCCGCCCTCGGCAATGGTCAGCGTCCAGAAGAAACTTTCAACCGGCGTGCCGGAATGTCCGAACTCACCCGGAATATACTGTCCAAACAACCCGTAGAGCAGCGCAAGTCCCGCCACCGGCGGCAGCGGCCAGCCGACCCCGCGCCGGGCCGTTTCGAGCACCACCAAGAGCAGCGTCACCGCGACCGCGAGCTGAAAGTCGCTTTCAATGAAGCCATATTGGCCCCCGAGCACATCGATGTTGAGTGCTACCCAAAGTGCGGCGGCAACGCCGAGCGCCGCCAGGATACCGCCCGTGATCCGCCGCAGGGTCGTGTCCGCATCAAAGACCAGGGCAAAGGGCAGGGCGGCATAGATATGGCAGGCATTTCGGACGCTGTCGCCGAAGCTGCGATTAGACTGGCAGGGGTTTCAATGATAGCCTTGTCGGTATTTCGGGGATAGCCGGCGCATTACTTTCATAAAAGATTAGCCGCAGAAATGCGTCGGAAAATCGGCCATCAAAGCCGGCTTTTACGATACACATGTCTTACATCGCATGGGCTTCAAATTCTTTCCACAGCAATGCCGCTACCGCGCGGACGATTGGCTTGGACTGGCGAAACGCATAGATGGTGACGTCGAACGCAAGATGCGTGTGTCGCAAATCTATCTCGCACAGCCGCCCTTGTTTCAACTCTTCCGCAATCATGTGCTCTGGCAGGCGGCCCCAACCGAGGCCTGCGATCAAAAGGTGCTTTTTTGTCTGAAGGTCGCTGACGTACCAACGGCGTTGGCCTTTCTGGACGCCGATTTCGCGGTCGAACAGTCCTCCGGCTTGCCCGCTGTCGCTTGCGATGACCTGATGGAAGCGCCGCAAGTCTGCGAGGCGCTTGGGATTGTCCATCTCAGCCCAAAGGGAGGGTGACGTAACATTGCGCAACGTTGATGTACCGAGGGGGATATAGTCGAAACCCTCTTCCTCGAGCATGACCGAGGACATTGGCGAAACAGCGATTGCCGCGGTTCCTGTTTTTACGGCCTCGATGGCACCGGAGAGTACCTCGGGGCGCAAGACCACGCGGGTCTCGGGAAAACCTGTTTGCAGTTTGCATAAGACGGGGGTCAGTGCGTTGAGGTCAGCGATGGCATCCACCGCGATCGTGATCGTCTCTTCCTGCCCTTTTTCGAAATGATGGATCAGTTGACCCAGATCCTCTGCCTCCGTCAAAACGCGCAAGGATTGAAGATAGACCCGTTTGCCGACGGGTGTGAGTTCAAGCCGATACCCTGACCGGTCAAACAATTCGGTCCCAGTCTGGAATTCCAGAGCCTTCAATGCCTGGCTGATCGCCGGCTGTGTCCGGTTGAGACGTTCGGCAGCCGTTTTGACCGAGCCCGTTTCAACAACAGCGCGCAAAACATTCAGTTGATCGAGTTTCATCAGGCACCAGAAGTTAAGATTAGATTATATAGATGCGAAATAAGTATAAATATCAATCAAGTTTCGTTTCTCTTATCATCGGATCAACAACCGGAGCAACTCAATGAAACAAGTTTCTTTTCAAGAGCCAGCGCAGCCCGATCAGGTCGGTACATTTACCATCGGACGTGCCCTTCCGAACCGGGCTGTGAATGCGGTCGGCCCTTTCCTGCTTCTTGATCATCTTCCCAAGCGCGAAATTTCTGCCGGTGAGTTACCTGAGCCGGACGGCAGCTTTGCCCATCCCCATGCGGGTATCGTGACCTTCACGTATGTCATGGAAGGTGCGATGACCCATTTTGACAGCCTGGGAAACAACAGCTCCGTCTCGGCGGGAGGCGTGCAATGGATGAACGCGGGCAATGGCATTGTCCACGACGAAATGCTTGCGGCGCCCCTGCGCCGGGATGGCGGGGTGCTGCATTCCTTTCAATTCTGGATCAACCTGCCCGCGGCAAACAAGCGCGAGCCTGCGCAATACATGCCCGTCTCATCCCCGGACTTGCCCGTAGCAATGCTCGCGGGTGGACGTGGGGAGGTCAAAGTTCTGCTTGGCCAGTATGATGGACAATCCTCGCCCATCCCCACCTATGCGGGCGAATTCATCTGGCACGTCAGGATCGAGCCGCTTGCGACGGTCGACATCGCCTTGCACGCCGGTCTGCCAGTCGTGGGGTTCCTGCCGACGCATGGGGCCGTGGTCGGTGATGCCAAGATCGACGCTCAGACCCTCATCGGATTGGACGCCCCGGATGGGACGTTGGAGATCACTAACCCGGCTGTTGAACCGCTCGATCTGCTGCTGTTTGGCGGTGAGGCGATCACCGACCCCATCGCCATGCGCGGCCCGTTTGTCATGAATAGCGACAGCGAGCTGGCGCAAGCGTTCCGCGCGTATCGCGCCGGGAAATTCGGGCAGATTACCTATCCCGCCGATCACGCTGCCCACAAATCATAGAATAACGCCGTAAGGCGACCAAGAAGGTTAGAAATCATGTCACAGAAAATTGCCATTGTCGGCGGCGGCTACATAGGCGCCGAACTCGCGAAGTCTCTCGACGACACAGCGGACGTCACATTGATCGAGCCGCGCAGTCACTTCGTTCACGCGCCGGCCATGATCCGCGCGGTTGTCGACCCTTCGCTGCTGGATCGCGCTCTCATCCCCTATGATCGGCTGCTCGCGAACGGCAGGGTCATCGCGTCCAAGGCGACGGTTATCGACGCGGAAGGTGTCACGTTGGAGGACGGCACTCGGGTAGAGGCGGATCAAATCGTTGTTGCCACCGGGTCCAGCAATGCGATGCCCTTCAAGCCTCAAGGTGCCGATATTGCGAGCCTTAGGTGCGACAACCAGCGCATTCATCAGCAACTCAAAGCGGCGCGGCGCATCGGCATTGTCGGGGCTGGTGCCGTTGGCACCGAGCTTGCGGGCGAAATCGCCTATGCCATGCCGGACAAGAAGGTGACGTTGATCTCAGGCGACGAGGCATTATTCCCGACGATGCCGTCAAAGCTGGGCACCTCTCTCACGGCAAAATTGCGAAAGGCCGGTGTCACGCTCATTCTCGGTCAGCGGGCGGAGAACCTGAAAAGCTTGACCGAGCCCTACGCGGGCAGCCTGCAACTTGCCGATGGGTCACAGCACGACTTCGACCTGATCTTTCCGGTTATCGGATCGCGCGCGAATTCCGAGGTGCTTGAAACGCTTGCCGGTGTCCAGAAAACGACGGCCAACCGGATCAAGGTCGACCCATGGATGCGCCCATCCTCGCTGCCGAACGTGTTTGCGGCGGGCGATGTTGCGGATGTCGGCGACGCCATGACAATCGTGGCCACAAGCCGCCAACTCCCTTGGCTCAAGGCGACGCTGTCCGGATTGGCAGAGGGCAAGGAGATCGAAGACATAAAGGCCTATAAGCCATGGGGCAGCAAGGCGCCGATCCTCGTTCCGCTTGGTCCCAAACAGGGGAATTCCTTCCTTATTTTCTTCACGGCAGGAGACTTCCTGACCCGCAAGATGAAGGGGGCGGACCTGTTTCTCAAGAAATACGCAAAGTTGCTGAACCGGCCTGAAAGCTGATCAGAACGCGGCTGAACCCAATTTCCAAAAGGAAAGACCATGGAAATCTCCCGAAGATCCCTTTTGTCGTCGACCTTGAGTTTGTCGCGACCGTTGAATCCTGGCGTGCCGGATCCGGTGCGATGTATTTCGACGAGGCGCTGACGGTGTTTAACGCGCATGTCGTGCCCGCACCACGCGCAGTTGTGAACGGCACCATTCAGGTCGCGGGCGAAACCATCGCTATCGAGGATGGTCACGGCTATCACGACCACAATTGGGGCAATGCCGGTATCGAAGGTGTTCTCAAGGCGTGGCACTGGGGCCGTGCGGAATGCGACGATTTCACGCTGAACTTCTCCTATATCTTTCACGACGCGGATTACGGCAACAAGGTCGTCTGCAAGTTCGTGTTGGCAAAGGATAGTGAAATCCTGCTCAGCACGGGTGAATTCGAGGACAGCTTCGTTGGTGAAATCCATGTCGGCCCGCAGTCCGGCAACGGCTGGCCTGACGGCTTCCTGATCGAAGCGCCCTACAATGACAACATGATCCGTATCGAGATTTCAGGCAATCACCTGTTGAGCGACGCGCTCAATTCCGAGCAGAAACCGGATGACGAAACTGCACGGCCAGGCTATATCCGTCTTGGTGGCGACATATGGGTGACGGTGCCGCTAGCGGGCGGAACCGAGGTTGCAACCGGCAACATCATCTACGAAATGTCCTTTTCGGAAAGTATACCTAAAGCGGAAGCAAACTGGCTTTTATAGGTCAAAGCGCCCCCTTGTGGGCATTCGCCGCAAGGGGGCGGCACCCAATGACTGGATATTAACTCTTCAAGAAAAACATTTTGGCGCGATCTGTGGAACGGCTGGTTTGGCAATACTACATCGCAGCACTGCGCCAGCAGCAGCTTTGGGCCGTTCAACAAATCCGACACGAAGGCGCATTCCAGACGTTCACTGCGTATTTGGCCGAGGTCCGCTGTGCGTAAAGAACTGACCTCCCAGAATGTTGGCTGGTGTGGGATACATTTACATTAGCGGGCCAGATTGGGCATTTGTGAACGGCGCAAAGAAGGCTAGATCACTCGAGCCCGCTTGCGCGCAGGTCTAGGGGAATACTTTTCTCGGCATCGAAAAAACCAAACTCCGCAATTTGGCGCGCGTCTCTATTCTGCATGAGAAATCGCACTGTCGCACGGTGATTTCGCACTTCGTGCATCACGGCGTCGTACTTCAGTACGAGAGAATTTGGTTCAATCTCAATACTTGCCGTGCGCCACTGAGTAACGATTTGTATGTTGATTGTCACCGAGAACTGACCCGGCGGGGGTGCGGACAAAAACTTGGACTGTTTTCACGGCATAAGGCCGAGGCTTTTACGATATTCGATGGGGCTTCTGCCACCAAGGGACATCTTGATGCGTGTTTCGTTATACCAGCGGATGTAGGCGTCAACCTCGTCAACAAACTGGGCCGCGGTGAAGGCCCGCCAATCACGAGGATAGAAGAACTCAGTCTTGAGGCGTCCAAAGAAGCCTTCACAGGCGGCATTGTCTTGCGAGCTCGCCTTTCGCGACATCGACCGAACCAGCTTTGCCGCGTCTATACGTTCCAGCCAGCCAGGCCAGCGATAGTGGCCTCCGCGATCGCTATGGACTACGGGCCGCGCTTCGCTGTCAGCGATGGTTTCTACCGCTGCATCAAGCATGGTGTTCACAAGATCGGCGTCCGGTCTGGTCCCAATGGTCCAACTTATGACGAGGCCGTCGAAGCAATCAATGATCGGGGAAAGATAAACTTTTCCCGCTCGGATGTGGAACTCCGTGATGTCCGTTAGCCATTTCTCATTTGGCGCGGCCGCCTGGAATTCCCGGTTGATAATATTCTTCGGCGCAGGGCTAATCTCACCAAGATATGAGCTGTAACGCCGCCGCTTAGGCTTTGGGACGATCAAAGCTTCCTGTTTCATTAGGCGCCGCACCACTTTCTCGGAGATCGAGATAGAATTCCGCGTCATACAGGCTTTGAGGCGACGGTAGCCGTAGCAGCGATGGTTGCTTTCGAAGGCCTCCTTCATGGCGTGTCGAATGGGAAGATACTTATCTTCCAGTTTCATGCGAGCGCGGTGGTAAAAGTAAGAGCTGCGCGCGAGACCCAGCCGAGCCAACAGGGCTGGTGTCTTATACCGTTTTTTTAGGGCGACGATCAGCATGGTCTTTTCCCGATTGCTCAGGTCCTGCAGATCGCCGCCAAGTTCCTTTTTTATCATTTCACTCGCAGTCTTGAGCAGGTCATGCTCAATCTGGATCTCGCGGATGTCGCGCTGCAGGGCTTCACGCTGACGTTCCAATTCTTCAAGCTCTGGATAAGGGGCACTCTTCTTGCGTTTCATCATGGCAGGAGCCTCCGGGCCAAGGATCTGAGTCTTCCAAGCATAGAGCGTCGGCCGACTAAGTCCGAACTTTTCGGCCAAGGCCTGGGCACTTTCTTGGCGATTATAGAGCCCGACCACAGCAGCCTGCTTCACGGCGTCAGAGTGATTTCCTGGGCCATATGTCGCATTGGAGACCGTTTTCGTGTCAGGAAACGCCTCGCGCACCCAAGCCGTCAGGGTGGCTCGGCCTGGATAGCCTAAAGCGCGCAGCGTCCATGAAACGCAGCGCCCATGGCTTGCATAATGCTCTAACGCCACCTGCTTTTGTGCCGCCGAGAATTTAGGCGGGCGCGGCGCTGAACGTATTTGCAAGTCCTGCCGACGTTCATACTCTCGATGCCAGCCTTTCAAGGCATTCTTCGTTGGATACCCCAACTCACGGATGGTGGCCCCCAAACGCTTGCCGAGCTTGATATAAAGCTCAACCGCGCGCATTCGATCTTCGTAGCTGTACATGAACTATCTCCAAGATAGTCCAACTTTTCGTCCGCACCCCCAATCGCTGCAATGAAATCGTTTCCGAAGGAAGAATTAATCTCGGCTCATAATCGGTAAGTGCGTATCGTAGAATTCAGGGGTTCAACTCAAAGTTTGGCCTTTTCTTCGTCCGGGATAATGCGCGAATAGCAGCAGCGTAGCCCTCGATCCCTAACCCCGCTATGACGCCCGTCGCCACACCAGATACGTAGGAGTGGTGCCGGAAGGCCTCCCGACGGTGAACGTTTGAAATATGGACTTCGTAGATGGGGATTTCACAACTCACTAAGGCATCGCGAATAGCAATTGAGGTATGGGTATAGGCGGCTGGGTTGATGACGATGCCCATCCCCTCGGTTCTTGCTTCATGGATCATCTCTACGAGCTCACCCTCATGATTGCTTTGGCGAAACAGAATGGCCAGATCATACTCGGTGGCAACGCGTCGGCAGAGCGTTTCGACATCGTTCAGGGTATCCCGCCCATAAACCTCGGGCTGTCTGGTGCCCAGCAGGTTCAGGTTCGGGCCGTTGAGTATATGGATCGTTTGGGAACTCATCTGATGTCCTTTGAGCCAACGTGGGAGATCGCCTGGCAAATTGCGATTGATGCGGCCAAGCTGCGTGCGGTTGCTTGAGCCATTTGCGGAAGAACCATCCATTCCAACGCCCAAGCCGCGCCGGAACGTTCCTGCTCGTGAACCAGCCCTTGATGCATGGCCGACACCTGAGTGGCATTGAACCGGGCGAGCGTCACAAGCAATTCAGCCAGAACGGGATTTTGTTTGTGGGGCATCGCGGAAGAGCCCCCTGCGTTGTCCAACGTGATTTCGTCGACGCCTTGTTGCGCCATGAGGCAAATATCTTGTCCCATTTTGCCAAGCGTTCCACTGATCAGCGACAGCAGCCCAGCGTAGTCGACCACCGCGTCGCGCATTGCATGCCATGCCTTTGGCGGGTTCGCGAGACCGAGCCGTAAAGCCACTTCAGCCCCGAGAGATTCAGCATGGGGCAAAGCTGCCCGATCTCCGGCTGCGCCCCCAAGTTGAAGCCGCTCGACGCGGGGCCTGGTCTGCGTGAGCCGCTGACGATGGTCGTCTAAAGGCTGAGACCATGTTGCGAACCGCTCTCGTGCCGCAATGGGCATCGCCGCCTGCATCCGGGTGCGCCCCATGATCCTCCGGCTCCCGAACCGCGCCGACAAAGCGTCTATTGCTTCCATCAGTTCCAAAAGGCGCCGCTTCAGAAGGTTACTGTAGTCCTTCAAAGTCAGGACCAAAGCGGTATCAATCACATCCTGCGAAGTCGCGCCGCTATGTATGGCTTCACCATGAGAACCCGCGGACCCCCTGATCTGCCGGACGAGTTCGGGAACAACCACCCCGTCACGCGCTGTCGCAGAACGAAGTGCTTCCATATCGCATTGGAAATCGTCGAAAGTACGCGCGACTTCTTTCGCGGTATCTTCAGAAATGGTGCCGACTTTGCACAGCCCCTGCGTATAGGCTCTCTCGAAGGCGATCATATGCGTCATCTGCCGCGTGGGGCCCCAAATCTCCGTGGCCTCTGCGTCGCCAAATAACCCGCTCAACCAGGGATGCTCGAAAGGGGAGGTCATGAAATCTTTTCCATCAGGTCTTCCAGCAAATCTGAGACAACCTTGGGGTTTTCAATGCAGGGTAGATGACCACAGCCGGGCACGAGGCGATAGGAGGCGTCCGGTATGATCTGCGCCAACGCCCTGACGAGTTCCGGCGGGGTCGCGCGGTCTTCACTTCCGGCGATGCAAACTGTCGGCACCGTGGTCGCCCCAGCTCGCGTCGTGAGGTCACTGTCTCTGATTGCGGCGCAAACGCCGCTATAGCCAGCAGCAGATGTGCGGGCCAGCATATTGCGGTAGCCTGCCCATTCGGCCGATCGTGTCGCGTGAAAGTTTGGGCTGAACCAGCGTTCAAGAATGGCGTCCGAGAGCGCAGCGATACCGGACTTCCCAACGCTTTCAATGCGCGCATTCCAGCTTCCCGCGTCACCGATCTTGGCTCCGGTGCAACATAGCATGAGCGCTCTCACCTGCGCCGGATAAGCAGCGGCAAAACCTTGAGCGATTTGGCCGCCAACGGATACACCACAGATCAGGGCAGGAGGCAGGTCAAGGTGCAGAGCAAGGGCAGCAACATCGTCGATGAGCTGGTCCATCGTAATTGGCCCATCGTCGCTCAGCCCATGGCCGCGCTTATCAAGGCAAAGCACTGGCGTTTGTGACGGCAGCCGATCAATGACTTTGTCCCAGATCCGGAAGTCCGTACCAAGTGAGTTCAGAAACACCACAGGCACGCCGGTTCCGGGCCGATAGCGATAGTGGTGTGTTATCCCGTTGAGGGTGGCGAACATCATGGGGTGGCGGCAGAGGCGGACTTTGGCGCAGCACTCTCTCTCGTCTTCAGCCCCAATATCTCCCGCGCCTCTTGCCAAGTCGCGACAGGTCGCTCGTATTTCTTGCAAAGTGCGACGGCCCGCTTGACCAATGCGGCGTTGGAGGGCGCGAGCCTATCGCGGTCCAGCCGGACATTGTCTTCCAGGCCGGTCCGGGTGTGGCCGCCTTTGGCGATAGACCATTCGTTGATGGTCAACTGTGCAGGGCCGATACCGGCGGCGCACCATTGGGCGTCCGGTGCCAGACGTTTGAGTGTTTCGATGTAGAAGTCAAAAATCGGCTCGTCCGCAGGCATCGCATTTTTCACACCCATGACAAACTGTACATAAAGGGGCCCCTTCAACCGACCATCTTGGGCCATGCGGGTGGCTTGTACGATATGACCAAGGTCAAAGGCTTCGATCTCGGGTTTGACATCATGGGCGATCATTTCCAAGGCCAGCCAGTCGACCAAGTCGGGACTGTTTTCATAGACGCGCGTTGGAAAATTGTTCGACCCTACTGACAGCGAAGCCATGTCCGGCGACAACGATAGCATACCGCCGCGCTCCTTACCCGCGCCAGAGCGTCCCCCGGTTGAAAGTTGGACGATCATGCCCGGGCAGTGCTGTTCCAGACCTTCTTTCAGTCGCGCAAAACGGTCCGGGTCTGAGGTGGGGCGACCGTGATCGTCGCGCACGTGGCAATGGGCGATCGAGGCGCCCGCCTCAAAGGCCTCCTGAGCACTTTCGATCTGTTCGGAAATGGTGATCGGCACTGCCGGGTTGTTGTCCTTCGTCGGCAGGGACCCGGTGAGTGCCACGCAGATAATACACGGGGTGGTCATAGCGGCCTCATAGATCGAAGAATACGGTTTCGCCCTCGCCCTGTAGGCGAATGTCGAAGTGATAGGCGTTGCCATCGGCGCGCGCGATCAGCGTCTCACGGCGCAAGGGCTGCTCAATCAGGGTGAGGACTGGATCAGCCGCGTTGGCCGCGTCCTCGTCACCGAAGTACATTCTCGTGTTGAGCCCGACATTGATGCCCCGAGCAACCAGCCAGAGATTAAGGTGCGGGGCCATTGGCCGGGCATCGGGCCCTGTCACCTTGCCGGGCTTCATGGTCTCAAAACTGAATACCCCAGTCTCGAAATCCGGTGTCACCCGACCCCAACCGCGAAAGCCGTCTTCAACCTCGCCTGTTCCGGGATAGATGCCTGCAGCATTTGCCTGCCAGACCTCAATCAAAATGTCCTTAACCGGCGCGCCGGTGCCGTCGGTTACCGTCCCGGTGACGGTGATACGTGTGCCTGCAGCCTTCGGGCCAGCAATGTCCCGCCCCAGTTCGTGGTCGTAGATATCGAAGCCGGCGTCGCCGGGAACGAGCCCGATGTGAACATAGGGCCCAGCCGTCTGAGATGCGGTTTCTTTGAGGTAGTCGAGTGCTTGCACCATGATTAGTTCCCTTCTGGCCGGTTTTCGAAGAAGGTCGAGCGGCGTCCCCGAAGCACGATGTCGAATTTATAGGCAATGCTATCGAGCGGCAGGGAGGCGTTTAGATCCAATGCGGCGACAAGCTGATCAACGGCGCGTTGTTCCGGAATGGATTGCACAATCGGGCATTTGGCGATGAGAGGGTCGCCCTCAAAGTACATTTGGGTGATCAGGCGCTGCGCGAAAGCGGTCCCGAATACTGAGAAATGGATATGGGCCGGCCGCCAATTGTTGACCCAGTTCCGCCATGGGTAGGCGCCGGGTTTGACGGTGCGGAAGACATAGTTTCCATTGTCATCGGTCAGCGTGCGACCGCACCCGCCAAAGTTCGGGTCAATCGGTGCGAGATAACTATCTTTCTTGTGCCGATAGCGGCCGCCTGCGTTCGCCTGCCAGATCTCGATAAGGGTGTTCGGAACCGGACGCGCGTTTTCGTCCAGAACTCGGCCATGCACGATAATGCGCTCCCCAATAGGGTCTCCTGTTTTGGCGTAGTTCAGGATTAGATCATTGTCGATCTCTGCAATGTCGTTCTGCCCAAAGGTCGGTCCGGTTAGCTCGCTGTCCGAGTTTTGCAGCGACAAAAGCGCATGGCGCGGCGAGCGCGCGACACTGGTTTTGTAATCGGGCGTAAGGGCAGGCGGATGCCACAAGCGGTCACGTTGGATGAGGTCCCCATTACTCATGATTGTTCCTCCTCCATTTCCGCATAGGTCTGTTTGGCCAGCGCGATCGCGTGGTTCGCGGTGGGCACTCCGGCGTAGATAGCGACATGCTGGAACACCTCGATCACGTCCTGTCGGGTGGCTCCGGTATTGGCCGTCGCGCGGATATGCATCGGGATTTCAGCGAAGTTCTTGGTCGCGGCCAAAAGCGCAAGTGTGACCATGGACCGCTCTCGCCGCGTGATCGCATCAGAAGCCCAGACCGTCCCCCAGGCCGCTTCGGTGATCAGTGTCTGAAAGACGCTGTCAAACTCCGTCCCGGCCGCCAGAGCACGGTCCACATGGGCATCTCCCAGCACCGCGCGGCGCACCTTCATTCCAGCGTCATGTTTGTCAGTCATTTCTTTGGCATTCCTTTCGGGCGCATCAGGCGTTTCTGAGCGGCAATTCTAAAAGGGGCATTGGGGGCGCCGTAGCCCGCGTATCCGCCACGACGCTCGACGATTTCAAAGAACATGCCCCCCGCGTAAGGACGCGAGTAGAACTGAAAGAACGCCCCATTTGCATCCTCATCATAGAGTATGTTCCCTGCCTTCAGGGCGCTGAGCATGTCGGCATCCAGATCGAACCGCGCGACGAGGTCGGCGTAATAGTTGTCCGATATTGGCAGTGGCTCGAATCCTTTGGCCCGCATCACGCTGCTGGTGGCAAAGATGTCTTCGCTCGCCAGTGCGATGTGCTGCACGGAGGCGCCAAAGCTATCGGCAAGGAAGTTGCCTGCCATTGTGCGATGAGTTTCTGCGCCATTAAGCGTGATGCGAAACGCGCCGTCTCGAGTTTCCAAAGCTTGGCTGCGCACCAGCCCGTCGGGGTCTACCACATCGACCATCGGAGATTTTTCCATGCCGAACAGCGTGGTATAAAACAAAGACCAACTGAGCATTTCATCATAGCTCATGGTCTGGGCAATGTGATCGATGCTTGTCAGGCCCGCATGTGTCTGCTCGGCGTCGGTCTGGTTGAACTCGACCGACCAGACATCATTCAGCCCGCTGGTTTGGTCGGTGAAATGCAAGACACTGCCGCTCAGCCCGCGAATGGCCGGTATATCCAACTCACCGGGGCCAATCGGCTGGTGAAAGGGCGCGGCACCAAGCGCTTTGGCACGGCTTACGGTCTCAGTTGCCGCGTCGACAGAAATGCCGATGTCGCAGACGGTTGTGCCGTGGGTCGTATAGGCGCTGCTGGCATAGCCGGTGGTCTCCCGGTTTACCACGATCCGTATTTCGCCTTGGCTCCAGAGAGACAGCTTCTTGGCGATATGAGTGCCGGAGAGACTGAAGCCGAGCGTTTCGAGCAATCGCTCCAGTGCGTCGGCTTCTGCGCCGCGGGCGGCGAATTCGACGAAAGACACGCCTTCAACCTTCGAGCGTTTCGGCAGCAAGGGTGCCGACGTTGCGGCGACAGGCTCTGCGCGTCGCACGTCGTCCATCAGGGCGATCAAGGACCGATACCCGTCCTTGGCGATGGTCTTTGGGTGGCCGCCGCGGAACTGATCATTGAAAATCTCCAGTGAAATCGGGCCCGTATACCCGGTGGCCATGACCGACTTCATAAAACCTGTCACATCCAGATCACCTTCCCCCGGCATGTTGCGGAAGTGGCGCGACCAATAGAGCAGGTCCATGTCAATTGCCGGCGCATCGGCAAGTTGCACAAAGAAGATTTTGTCGCCGGGAATGCGTCGAATGGTTTGCGCATCAATCTTACGCGCCAGCGTGTGAAAGCTGTCGAGGATCAGACCAACCGAGCCGTGATCGGCGCGGCGCACTATTTCCCATGCGTCGCGATGGTCATTGACATGTCGCCCCCACGCGAGCGCCTCATAGCCGACCCGCAGGCCGCGCTTGGCCGCCCTGTCGCCCAGCTCGTTGAAGTCCGCCGCAGACCGGTCGATGCCGCCAAGAGCCTCCGGGTGGCAGCTCGAACAGATAAGAACAAGGTCTGTGCCAAGGTCTTGCATCAGGTCAAATTTGCGTTCCACCCGATCAAACACCTTTGCCCGGTGCGGTTCTGGCAAACCTTCGAAATCTCGGAATGGCTGAAAGAGGTTGATCTCGAGACCCATGGCGCGGATCATGTCGCCCACTTCTTTGGGGTCCCCGTCATGGGCGATAAAGTCCTGTTCGAAGATTTCGATACCGTCGAAACCGGCAGCGGCAATGGCTTCGAGTTTCTCCGGGAAATTGCCGGATATGGACACTGTTGCGATGGAAGTTTTCATCTCAATACCCCAGGGCTTGCGGCAGCCAGATCACTGTCTGCGGCACAAATGTAAGAACCAGGAGGACCAGTACCTCGACCAGAAAGAACGGCAGGATTGCCTTAACCATACGTGCCATGCCGACGCCCGCAATTCCCTCTGCCACAAACAGACAGAGGCCCAGAGGCGGGGTAATCAGGCCTATCATTAGGTTGAAGATCACCAGAATGCCGAAGTGAACCGGGTCAATGCCCAGACTTACGGCGATAGGGTGGAGAATCGGCACTAGCACCAGCATCGCGGCGATGCCTTCGAGAAAGAGACCGACAAAGAGAAAAAGGAGGATGACGGCGATCAAGAACGTGGTCTTGCTGTCAACATTGCCCAACACCCAGTCGGTCAGCATGTTTGGTACACGGTTATAGGCCAACAGCCAGTTGGCTGCTGAAACCGCCGCGATGATGATTAGGATCACGGCGCTATCGCGCATGGCTTCGGTAAAGATGATAGGAAGGCGTTTAAATGCGATCTTGCGATAGATAAAAAGGCCTACAACCAACGCATAGGCGACCGCAAAGCTGGCCGCCTCTGTGGGTGTCACCACGCCAAGCAGGATTGATCCCACAACAAAAACGGGCATCAGCAGGGGCAAGATGCCCCCAAGCAGCGCCTCTCGGGCCGGTTGCGCGTCGGGCATGTCGTCTGCCGCCTGCCGGATCTTGGTCATATCAACCGTCAGCATGACGTAGGCGGAGAGAAAGACGGCCAGTAGCAATCCGGGGATCACGCCAGCCATGAACAGGGCAGGGACCGAGACCCCGGTGACGATTAACGCGTAGATGATGACTGGGATTGAAGGGGGAATAATCGGTCCGATAACCGACGAGGCCGCTGTCAGGGCCGCCGCATAGGCACGGTCATAGCCATGTTTCTCCATCTCGGGAATGAATACTCGACCAATGGCAGAGGTGTCGGCAACGGCGGAGCCCGAAAGACCCGCGAAGATGACCGAGGCCCAGATGTTGACCATCGCAAGCCCGGCGCGCATCCGACCTACAAGGACGTTGGCAAAAGCGATGATCCGTCCGGTAATACCGCTCTCGTTCATCAATTCGCCAGCCAGCACAAAAAGCGGAATGGCCAGCAACGGGTAGGAGTTCAGCCCGTTGAACAGTTCGGTCGCGACGATGCGCAGCGTGTAGGGAGCCTCACCTACTGCCATAAAATAGCTTAGAGAGGCGAGGATCGCGAAGGCAATCGGCACGCCGATGAGAAGTCCTGCGATAAGGATGATATAGACCATTTCAGTTCCCCCGGAGCGCGATCAGGCGCTCGACGAATTTCAGAACCGCCGCAAAGGTGATCATTGCGCCGCCAAGAATCAGCGAAAACTGGTAGACGCCGAGGGTTCCGAGCGCGCCAAAGGCCTCGATCCCTGTGCTCTTTTCCAGCCAGCGTGCCAGACCGAACATGCCGGAGGACATTGTGTTGCCGCGACGCTCGAGAAAGGCGATGCCCGAAAGGACCAGAAGCACTCCGGTTACCATCATCACAAGGTCGCTGAGCGCGAACATCAGTGTCTTGCGCTGGTCGCTCAGAAAGTCAATCAGGATCGTGAAGCGGATATGGCGGTCTTGCATATAGGCCATTGAGATGCCGAACATCACGCCATAGGCCGCCAGATAGACCGGCAGTTCCTCGCCCCATTGGACCGACTGGCCCACGGTGTAGCGCCGTAGGGAATTGATGAAGATGATCGCAAACACCAGCATCATCGAAAGCCCGGCTCCCCAGCCGAAGACTTGAGCAACTATTCTATTCAGTCTGTCCATGACCCAGGCTCCTCCGCGGTTGGTATGGTGTAGCCAGGCCGAAGACGGCTTGGCTGTAGGAGCAGCTTATTGTGTTGCTGCCACTGCCGATTGGAGCTCATCGATCCAAGTGGCGTTCTCGCCCAATTCGCCGCGCAGGAACTCAACCACTGCTGGCTGCGCTTTCTCGGCAAACATGGCCAGTTCTTCTGCGGTGGGCGAATAGACCTGCATGCCTTCTTCCTGAACTGAAAGCACGCCCTGCGCCGTTGTCCACTGCTGGATTGATCGACCCATATTGCCGGCCACGATGGCGGCGCGGGTCACGACTTCCTGTTGGGGGGCGGTTAGGGTCTGGAAGAATTCATCGCTGACGACGATAAAGTCTGCTGCGTAAACATGACCATCAAGAGTCATATATTTCTGCAATTGATGCAGTCCGTTGTTGTAGATGACGCCGACCGGGTTCTCTTGCCCGTCAACCACACCGGTGGACAACGCATTCGGCAGTTCCGTCCATGCGATGGGGGTCGGTTCGCCGCCCAAGCCGCTGACCATCTCAAGATAGAGTGGGATCGGCTGGACTCGAAATTTCAAGCCTTCCATGTCGGCTGGGGTACGGATTTCGCGCACGTTGTTGGTAAAATTGCGAAAGCCGGTTTCGCCATAGGCCAAGGTCCGCATGCCGGTCTGCTCAAGACAGTGTTCGGACAGCTTTGCACCGAATTCACCGTCCAGCACCTCCCAGGCGACGGTTGCAGAGGAGAAGGTGTAGGGAATGTCGAGAACCGAAGCAGCGGGACAGGCTTTGGACATGGCGCCCGAAACAATGGCCATCTGGAGCAGCCCTTCTTGCACCTGTCCGACCAGTTCATCTTCGTTACCCAAGGCGCCTGCGGGGAAGATTTCAACTTCCAGATCTGTCTCGCCTTCGACGATGTTGCGGAAAATCTGCGCCGCGGCGCCTTTCTTGGAGCCGGTCCACTCATCGGGATCAACGTGTGCGATGCGCAGGGTCTGAGCCTGTGCGCCGGCGGCGGCAAGGCCAAAGACGAGTGCCGTGGCCGTGGTGAGGGTGGTAATGTTGAAACGCATGTTATCCTCCATTTTGCGTTCGGTTGCCGCTTGAGCAGCAAGGTTCATGAGATGAAAGAGTCGAATGTGGCTTTCATCCGCATCGGGTCGGGCTTGCGCCCAGTAAAGAGTTCATAGGCGCGCACGGCCTGATAGACGGCCATGCCTGAGCCCAGCAAAACCCGGCATCCGGCCGCGCGGGCGGCGGCGAGCAACTCGGTTTCAAGCGGGAAATAGACAATATCAGCGACCCACATATCATGGTGCAGCAAATCAATCGGATAGGACGAGCCCGGCAGCTTCGCCATCCCCATCGGGGTCGCGTTTACGACACCAGTAGGGGAGATCTCAGGCAGTTTGCTAAGATCGATCGCGTTGACTTGCGCGGCATCTGCACTTTGGGAAAGCTGCTTTACCAAAGCTTCTGCACGCTCCGCGTTCGTGTCAGCGATGGTCAAGCGATCCGCGCCAAGAGAAAGGAGCCCATGGGCGACAGCAACCCCTGCGCCGCCCGCGCCAATTTGCAGAACATGGCCCATCTTCGCGTCCGGCAAGTTCCGACGGAAGCCTTCTTCGAACCCCCATTTGTCAGTGTTGTGACCTATGCGACGCCCGTTGCGAAAGACTACGGTGTTGACTGCCCCAATGGCGCGGGCGTTCGGAGATAACTCGTCCAAGAAGGCCATGACGTCAATTTTATAAGGAAAGGTCACGTTCAACCCGGCAAAACCGCAAAGCTCGGCGGCGTCGACGATTTTTTCCAGCGGTGCCTCCCCTCGCGGAAAAGCATCGGCATCAAGAATTTGGTAGAGAATGCGATGCCCTTGGGCAGCTCCCTCGGCCATGTGCATCCTTGGGGTGCGGGACTGTTGAATGCCTCGGCCCACCAGTCCGATCAACAAGTCGGCAGATCCGTCGTCTTGCGAGTGCTTGGTCTGCTTTTTGATCTGCGACGACATTCGTTACCTCCGATACATCCAGCGAATCCTCCCGGCACGCTGGAATGTCCGTAATGAACCATGTGGTTAATTGTGTGTCAACAGATATGTACCAAGCAGTTAATTGTGCTATGCTGGTCGGACCGTTAGGGAGTTATGCATGACCACATCCGCCAAAACATCAACGAGTCGTCAGCGCACTTCATGGAAGCAAGACCCCGAAGCCGTTAAAGCAGATATCCTTCGCGTGGCGCGCGCGGAGTTCGCCGCCCACGGCTTGTCAGGCGCGCGGGTGCACGACATCGCGGAGAAGACAAAAACGTCCAAGCGGATGATTTTTTACTACTTCAAAGACAAAGAGAGCCTCTATCGCGAAGTACTCGAACAGGCCTACAACGATGTGCGAGAAGGCGAGAGGGCCCTTGAACTGGAGAACCTCGACCCTGTTGAAGCTCTCTCAAAGCTGGTCAAATTTACCTTTTCACACCACCGCGACAACGAAGATTTCATCCGCTTGGTGATGATTGAGAACATTCATCGAGGCATACATCTGACCGCCTCGGAAACCATTCGATCAGGCAACACGCCGGCGGTTGATCAGTTAAAAGAAATCCTCGAGCGTGGACGCGAGATGAAGGTGTTTCGCCCGGATATCGATCCCCTTCGACTACATTGGAAAATAAGCGCCCTGTGCTTTTTTAATGTGTCCAACGAACCTACCTTCACCCGGGTTTTTGGGGATCAGATCGTCTCCCAAGAGGGGCAAAGAAAGCTTAAAGAAGAGATTGTCAGCACGATTTTGAACTCGGTCTTGGCAGTTCCGGTTTCCGGTTCCTGATAGGCTACGTTAAGCCTTGATTAAATAGCTTTGCGCTGCCATCGTGTCTCGGTGTTCAGCCAGCATGAGGTCAAAGGTGTGGCCAACGCGGTCCGCAGTTTCGATACGAATAGAAACAGCTGACTTTACGAATATTTCGTGCAGGCACCAAGACAATGTACGACATTGAAGGAAGCCATTCTTTTCACTTACAAATCAGGCAGTCTAATTGACCATTCTGGAGAGTATGCGGCAGAATTTCTAAAGCTTTTGCCCTGCCCTCAGGACCCCTTGGCAGGGCGGCTCCGACGCATCTGTTGAAGCGTCGAAGACGAGTAAAGGATTAGAGCCGCCCATATCATCGGAAATGCGATCATCCGCGCGCGGCCAAATTCTTCGCCGAAAACAAAGACCGCTACGAAGAAGATCATGGTGGGCGCGATGTACTGCAGAATGCCGATGGTCGAGAGACGCAAGAGCTTGGCGCCGTTGGCGTAAATTAGCAGAGGCACGGCTGTAACCGCGCCACAGCCCAGCAAAAGCCAAGTATCGACAGGCGCCCCAGTGAGAAAATTCCCCTGACCGGTCGATGTAAGGTAGGCGATATAGGCGAGGGCCGGGACGAGCAGGAGGAGCACTTCGAGCAGGAAGCCTTGGTTCGGCCCGATTGGCAGGCTCTTTTTCGCCAAGGCGTAAAAACCCCAGCTTAATGTCAGCCCCAAAGCAACCCATGGGATCGATCCGGTATCCAGTGCCAGCACGAACACGGCTCCTACGGCGAGGCCCACTGCAATTAACTGCCGTTTGGACATGCGTTCGCCTAAAAGGAGCGCGCCCAAGAGAATGCTGAACAGTGGGTTGATGTAATATCCCAGTGCCGCATCAAGCGCGTGTCCTGAGGCAATCGCCCAAACATAGATGCCCCAGTTGACCGAGATCAGCGTCGCCGTTACCGCACCCATGAGCAGCGTTCGAGGGGAAAGCAACGCGGCTTTCAAATCCTGCGTCCGCCGCATCGCCACAAGTACTAACGTGGCAATCGGCACAGACCAGACCACCCGGTGGGCGACGACTTCGGCCGCCGGGATATGCGATAGCGCCTTCATATAGAGCGGCAGGAACCCCCAGAACACATAGGCTGTAATAGCAAAGGCCAGACCTTGGGGTGTGTCTTCGTTTGTTTTGCTCGTGAGACTGTCGGGGTTGCGCATGGGTGGTCCTCCGCATTCGTCCTAACCCCTTCTATGAACGCCTGCCAGCGTCAAACTATCCTGTCGTCTGAATGGCTGAACTTGCAGGCAGGGCTTCGGATGGCGCTAGATCGGCTTTCCCTCATTTCAGGTATCTACCGGCAACAATGGGATCGCCATTCCAGTGCTACGGCCAGCGGTTCAGACGGCCTCCAATGCGATCGCGATCCCTTGGCCAACGCCGATACACATCGTGGAGAAGGACTTCTCTCCGGGTTCCAATTCCAGCATGGCCGTGCCGGTGATCCTGGCCCCTGACATGCCCAAGGGGTGGCCGAGGCTGATCGCGCCGCCATTGGGGTTCACCCGTGAATCGTCATCTGCAATGCCCAAATCGCGCAAGGTGGCGAGGCCTTGTGACGCGAAAGCCTCGTTCAGTTCAATGACGCTGAAATCCTCTTGCCTCAGCCCAAGACGCGCCATCAGCATCTTTGACGCAGGCGCCGGACCAAAGCCCATGATGCGCGGCGCGACCCCGGCTGTCGCCCCACCGAGCACCTTGGCGATGGGGGTCAGCCCTTGTTTCTCGGCGGCTTCTTTGGTGGCGAGGATCAATGCCGCCGCACCATCATTCACACCG
Organism: Sulfitobacter sp. CB2047; assembly: GCF_000735125.2. NCBI lineage: Bacteria > Pseudomonadati > Pseudomonadota > Alphaproteobacteria > Rhodobacterales > Roseobacteraceae > Sulfitobacter > Sulfitobacter sp. CB2047. The sequence goes on from NZ_CP072613.1 coordinate 162,771, forward strand.
GAGGCATTGCCCGCCGTCACCGTGCCATCCGCTTTGACGAAGGATTCAAGCTTTTGCAGCGCCTCCAAGGTGGTCGAGGGGCGGGGGTGTTCGTCTTCTGACACGAGGATGGGATCACCCCGGCGCTGCGGGATAGAGACAGGCACGATCTCTTGCGCCAGACGCCCGCTGGACATGGCGGCACCTGCTCTTTGCTGGGACCGCAGGGCGAAGGCATCCTGATCTGCACGGTTGATGTTGAAATCCTCGGCCACGTTCTCGGCGGTTTCAGGCATTGAATCGACGCCGTATTGTGCCTTCATCATTTTGTTGACGAAACGCCAGCCGATGGTGGTGTCAAAGACCTCGTTGTTGCGTGCAAAGGCGGTCTCGGCCTTGGGCATCACGAAGGGCGCGCGCGACATGCTCTCAACCCCGCCCGCGACGATTACCTCGGCCTCTCCGGCCTTGATCGCCCGCGCGGCGGTGATCACCGCATCCATACCAGATCCGCAAAGCCGGTTCATTGTGGTGCCGGGGACGGTCTCAGGGTAGCCCGCCAATAACAGTGACATGCGCGCGACGTTGCGGTTGTCCTCGCCTGCCTGATTGGCGCAGCCAAAGATGACTTCGTCGATTGCCGCAGGGTCCAAAGAGGGGTTGCGTTCGATCAGCGCCTTGAGGGGCACAGCGCCCAGATCATCGGCCCGGACAGAGGACAGCGCGCCGCCATATCGGCCAATGGGAGTGCGGATGTAATCACAGATATAGACGTCGATCATGCAAGGTCCTCCGGTACGATAAGATCGGCAACATCGCCTTCAATGTGCAACGTGGCCCCGGTAACAGCCTGTAGAGCATCCATGCTCAGCCCCGGCACTTTTTCCCGCAGGACGAACCTTCCGCCCTTGATGTCGATCACTGCAAGGGAGGTATAAACTTGGGTGACACATCCCACGCCGGTCAGCGGGAAGGTGCAGCGCTCGACCAGTTTCGGGCCGCCATCCTTGGTGACGTGATCGGTGACCACGGCCACGCGTTTGGCGCCATGTACAAGGTCCATCGCGCCGCCCACGGCAGGCACGCCCTTGGTGCCGACGCGCCAATTCGCCAGATCGCCATTCTGAGCCACTTGGTAGGCCCCCAGCACGGCGAGATCGAGATGCCCGCCGCGGACCATCGCGAAACTGTCGGCATGGTGGAAAAACGCGGCACCGGGCTTGAGTGTGATGGGCTTCTTGCCAGCGTTGATCAGGTCCCAGTCCTCTTCGCCCTCTTTCGGGGCCTGACCGAAACCCAGAACCCCGTTTTCGGTGTGATAGGTCACATCGCGACCTTCGGGCTGGAACTTGGCGATCATCTCGGGGAAGCCGATGCCGAGGTTGACGTAAGACCCGTCTTCAATGTCCTGCGCGGCGCGCCATGCGATCTGCGCGTTCGAAAGCTTGTCCTGCATGATGTTGAACTTCGCCATCAGTAAACCACTCCCTTGCGCACAAGCACTTCTTCCTGTTGAGGTTCGGCCACTTCCACAATGGCATCGACAAAGATGCCCGGGGTGATGACCGCTTGCGGGTCGATGCTGCCGGGCTCGCCCAGCACGCTGACCTGCGCGATGGTTTTCGCTGCCGCCATGGCCATCAGCGGGTTAAAGTTACGTCCCGCCATGCGGTAGGTCAGGTTGCCGGTGCGATCCCCGTCCTGACCCTTGATCAGCGCGTAATCCGCCTTCAGCCATCTTTCGCGGACATACATCTTGCCGTCGAGTTCCTCGGTCGGTTTGCCTTCGGCAAGTTCCGTGCCGAAGGAGGTCGGCGTGTAGAAGGCGGGGATGCCAGCACCGGCGGCGCGGATGCGCTCGGCCAACGTGCCTTGGGGGACGAGGTCCAGCTCGATCTCGCCCGCGAGGTACTTTTCGTTGAAGGCTTCGGCGTTGGAGCTGCGCGGGAATGAACAGATCATCTTGCGGACCATCCCCGCCTTGATCATCGCCGCGATCCCACAATAGCCGTTGCCTGCGTTGTTGTTGATGACAGTGATCGCTGCTGGGCTGCCAGTGGCGCGAAAGCGGTCGATAAGAGCGTGGATCAGTTCGATCGGTGCGCCGGAGCCGCCAAACCCTCCGATCATAACCGTCGCCCCATCCGGGATGTTGGCCACGGCCTCGGCCACGGTAGGAAGTTTTTTATCCATTTCTGGTCTCCTTAAGTTGCAGAGGGTCTAGCGCTCGTGCGGATACGGGGCCAGGATTTTGTGCGCATGTTGACATTTGTTCGCTTATCGTAATTTAGTGTGCGCATGCCGAACAAATCCAGCAGCACAATTTCCTCTCTCGCCAAGGGGCTTCGGGTGATCGAATGTTTCGACGCACAGCGCCCGAAGCTGTCGATCAGCGAGGTCGCAGCGCTGACCGGGCTTGACCGTGCCACCTCGCGTCGGTGCCTGTTAACGCTCCATGCCGAAGGCTACGCTGCCTATGACGGGAAGTTCTTCACACTTACGCATCGCTGCCTGCGCCTTGGCACCGGGGCCATTGGTGGCTTGCAACTGCCGCAGGTCGTGCAGCCGTGGCTGGATCAACTGACTGAACAAATCGGCCAAAGTTGCTCTGTCGCCATTCTTGACGAGACCGAGATTGTCTATCTCGCTCGCGCATCGCAGCGGCGGGTCATGTCGATTGGCCTGATGCCCGGTTCACGCTTGCCGGCGCATAGTACCTCCATGGGGCGGGTGCTGCTGGCCGCGCTGCCGGATGCGGAAGCGCGCCGAGTCATTGAAGCGTCCGATCTGTCGCCGCGCACCCGGTTCAGCTTGACCGACCCAGAGGAAATCACGGCGCAGGTACAGGCGGCGCGGACACGCGGCTATGCGATGGTCGATCAGGAAGTTGAGATCAGCCTGCGCTCGCTCGCGGTGCCGGTGCTCAACAACAAGGGTGCCGTGGTTGCGGCCCTGAACACCGGGTTGGCAGCAACGCAGCCGGACCCGGAAGAGTTGGTCGAAAGTTACCTACCCGCGCTGCTGAAGGTGCAGGCCGGGATTTCCCGCATTCTTGGATAAGGCTTGCAGGGGGCGGTCATGCAGCGGGTTATCCCCACTGCATAAATTGGTTCACGCCAAATTCGGATTATTTTGCGATGGTCCGATTGGCGACTGCGAATGCCAATGGCGTCGTGAATTGGGTGAAGACAAATGCAATAGGCCAGGCGGTGAGCGCTTGCCAAGGCCAAGCCAAAAGCCATTCCAGCGTAAGCCCCATGATCAATAGCGACATCGTGCCTGACATTAAAACCGCCATCATGAAGGTGATGAGGATTTGAGCGAGGATAAGAGTTTTTCGGTTCATTTAGGTCGTTCCATGTTGCGGTCGGAGGGGGGAACACAACTCCCCCGGCACCGGCTCTGTTGCAAATTATTCCTGAGTGCGCACAAGCCCCGTTTCCCCGGTGATCTTCAAGCTGCGAGGCGGAGTTCGAGCATAGACATTGCCTCCGTGAGAGCACAGGGGCCCAGTCCGAAGGCACGTTCGATCATGCGGACCTCGCCGTTGATATCACCGGTCAAATTGAAGCTGCGTGACTGCCCTTTGCGCAGAGCCAGCATAACCTCGAAGCCCTTGATCGTGGCATAGGCGGCCTTCATCGTCTTGAACCCACGCACCGGTTTGATCAACTGTTTAAGCTTGCCGTGGTCAGCCTCCACGACGTTGTTCAGATACTTGACCTGACGGTGCTGAACATCAGTCGGGCATTTGCCTGCTTTCTTCAACTCAGCCAGCGCAGCGCCATAGGTCGGTGCCTTGTCGGTATTGATCACGCACGGTTGCTCCCAGCTTTTCAGGCCTTTCAGCGCCTTACCCAGAAAACGCTTCGCAGCCTTTGTATTGCGTGTTGAGGAAAGGTAGAAATCGATCGTGTCCCCGAATTTGTCGACAGCCCGGTAGAGATAAGCTCATTTCCCGCGAACCTTGATATAGGTCTCATCCACTCGCCAGCTATTCGACCGAGGGTGGCGCCATTGCCAACGCATGCGCCTCTCAATCTCGGGGGCATAATGTTGAACCCAGCGATAGATCGTAGAGTGGTCAACCCGATGCCCCCGTTCGGCCATCATCTCTTCCAGGTCACGATAGCTAACCCCGTAGCGGCAGTACCAACGCACAGCCCAAAGCACGATTTCACCCCGGAAATGACGGCCTTTGAAATTGCTCATGCTACACCTCTTATCTCAGCAAGGATGCGCAAAATGCTCGCAGCCAGAAAAATTTGCAACAGAGCCCCTTAGCCTCTGTTGCGTCTGCCCAGACGCCAATTGATACGTTAACGAATACTGTCGCGCAGATCGAAGAACGACTTGGTGCCCGCGTCGGGGTGTCTCTTCTTGAAACCGGCTCGGAGCTATCCTGGGCCCACCGCGAAGACGAGCGTTTCATGATGAACAGCACAGTCAAAGCCCCAATCTGCGGCGCCGTCCTCGCTCGTGTTGACGCGGACGAAATGTCGTTAACCGACACCCTTAACGTCCAGAAGGATGACATCTTGTCCTATGCGCCGGTCACCGAGAAACAAGTCGGTACCGCCATGAGCCTCGCGGATCTTTGTCTCGCTGCGATAGACCTGAGCGACAACACAGCGGCAAACATGCTGCTTGATCACATCGGCGGCCCGCAGGCCGTGACCGAGTTTTTCCGGCAGACGGGCGACGAAGTCAGCAGGCTCGACCGGCGTGAACCCGAACTGAACGAATTCGTGCCCGGTGATCCGCGGGACACAACAACCCCGGCTGCCATGACCAAAATGCTGCGTGGGCTTCTGCTCGGCAATGTGCTCTCGCCCAGCTCGCGTGAGCAGCTGGTGGAATGGATGAGCATCGGTGGTGTCACAAGCAACCTGCTGCGCGCCGACGCGTCAAAAGATTGGCTGATCCTGGACAAGTCGGGCAGCGGCAGTCACACCCGCAACATTATCGCGGTGGTTGTTCCCGAAGGCGGCGCTCCATGGGTCGTCAGCATCTTCATCTCCGACGTCGATGCGGATTTCGAGACGCGCAACACCGCCCTTCAGCAGATAGGTGGCGCCGTAATGTCGGTGATCCGGAACTGAGAATGGCCTACCTCAGCCGACTGTAAGCGTCTTCATCGTTGTGCTGCGATTGCATAGGTTGCAGCATAACAACCGGGAGGTTCGCATCGCCGCCCCTTGGGACGGGGTAATCCCCCCTCAATTTAGCCTCGTTTGTTTTTGGCAAAAGCACCCGGCGACTGTCCCTCGTGCCGGACAAAAGCCAGTCCGAAAGCGCTTGCGGACCCGTAACCGACTTTCATGGCGATCTCTGCAATGGTTAGACCGCCTTGCCGTAGCAAGGTTTTGGCGACGGCCATGCGCCAGTCCGTCGCGTATTCCATTGGCGCGCGGCCAATTTGCTTGCGGAACCTCTCGAAAAATCCAGATCGCGACATCCCTGCTTCCTTCGCCATTTCTGAAACGGACAGAACGCTGACCGCCTCGGCGTGGATACGTTGCAATGCGCTGGCCAATTGCGGGTCTGACAAGCCGCGCAGAAGCCCCGGGGGCAATGTTGCCGCCGAACCCGAGCGCAGGGCCTCAATCAGCAAAACCTCCAGCAACCGTTCAAGTATCATCGCGCGCCCCGGCCGGTCGGCACTGGTTTCCTCGTGAATGATCGGCACCAGCGCTGTCAGGCGACGTTGTCCCGAGACATGGATGATGTCGGGCAACAGGGACACGAGCAGGTCTCTGGCTGGCGTATCAAAACGGCAATGTCCAACCAGAGCGCGGACATCGACAGGGGCGTGAGGCACGCCAAGCCGGAAACGCCCCGGGCCAGTTTCCAACGGTAGGCGTGGCACATGCGGCGGCGGTGGCACCTCGCTCGACATGGTAAAGCCCTGCATATGCGGGATCAGCACGAAATCTCCGCCCCGCAACGTGACTGGATTGCGCCCTGTGACGTGCAACTGGCACTGCCCTTCAACCACCGCGCAATAGAAGGGGCTGGTCATGTCGTGACGCTCCACCAACCACTGCCCGCCAGCCTCGACCATCTTGGAAATGGAGACTGCAGGCTTGAGCAAGGTGACCACGCTGACAAGAGGGTCTGACGGGATGTCGAGCATAGATCTGGACGCTTGATGGATGATTAGAGACATCTGAACATAGAATAACCGAACGCAGCCGTCTATCTCCTTCTCATCACAGACAAGGAAACGTCACATGCCCCGTATTCTCATCACTGGATGTTCCTCTGGCTTCGGCCAAGCCATCGCCGCACAGTTTCTCGATCAAGGCTGGGAGGTCATCGCCACGATGCGCACGCCCTCCGCCGAAGGACCGCCAGGGTCCTACAAGCTACGGGTGCTTCCCCTAGATGTCACCGATCCTGCAAGTATCTCCAGCGCGATTGCAAGCGCAGGTCAGATCGACGCGTTGGTGAACAACGCCGGTGTCGGCATGCTTAACGTGCTAGAAGGTGCCGAGATCGCGAAGGCCCGCGAGATGTTCGAAATCAACGTTCTAGGCGCTATGGCAATGACCCGCGCCGTGATGCCCGCGATGCGCGAACGGCGGACCGGCGTCATCGTCAATATCAGTTCCAGCGTCACCCTGCGCCCACTTCCCGCTTTGTCGATCTACACCGCCAGTAAGGCCGCGCTGAATGCCTTTACCGAAAGCTTCGCACTGGAAGCGAAGGAATTCGGAGTTCGTGCCAGGCTGGTGTTGCCGGGTAGCGCAAAGGCAACGTCGTTTGGAAAAAATGCGGTCGCTCGGATGGGTATGGAAATCCCCGAAGCCTACGGTCCCTTTGTTCAAGCTTACTTTCAGAGTCTCCAGTCCGTGACCGAAAAAACTGAGGTGAGCGATGTCGCGCAGGCTGTCTGGCGCGCCGTTACAGACAAAGCCGCACCGATGATGCTGCCAGCGGGCGCGGACGCAGAAACATGGTTCCGCGAAGACGGCATTCCCATGGAATGATCCCTGCGCGGCCCCTCTCATCGCAGGAAAACCACCTATTCGTCTCGCTATAAGGAAATGCTCTAATGAATCGATTGATCGACGCATCTCGCGCCTTGCCGACCCCAGACCCACAACGCACCGTGGCCTATACACCGATCACGCTGCCAATGGAGGGGCGGCAACAGCTTGAGTTGCGCCTAACGGCACCGGTCGATGGAGAGAATTTACCCGTCGTAATTCTATCGCATGGCTTCGGCCCCTCAAACTACATCCCCTCCAAGGACGGGTATGCCCCGCTTGCGCAGTTCTGGGCAGAGCGCGGGATGGTTGTCATCCAACCCACCCATGCCAGTTCGCGCGTGGCAGGGCTTGACCCCGATCTGCCTGCGGGTCCGTTCTTCTGGCGCGAGCGGGTGACGGAATTGCGCGCTATCCTCGACCAACTGACCGAGGTTGAGCGACAGTCCCCTGCTGTTTCCGGGCGTTTCGATCACGACTTGATCGCCGTGGCGGGGCATTCCTTCGGCGGCTTCACCTGTAGCCTGCTGCTTGGTGCGCGCTTACACGACGAGGATTTTTTCGACCCGCGCATCAAAGTGGGTATTTTACTCGCCTCGACCGGTCGGGGTGGCGCTGACTTGACCCCCGATAGCACTAAACGTTTCCCGTTTCTCGACGTGGACTTCAGCTGCATCAATACGCCAACCCTCGTGGTGTGCGGTGCCGACGACGATCCCCACTTCACGCCCCGCGGCCCCGATTGGCACGCCGACCCCTTCCATGACGCCCCCGGGGCCGATGCCCTTCTGATGATCAAAGGTGTTGGACACGGTCTGGGCGGTATCGCGGGGTGGGACGCGCGTGAAACCGAAACAGAAAACCCCGACGCTCTGGAGGCCACACGGCGGCTGACACTGGCATGGTTAAGGAGCAGGTTTGCAATAGAGCACGCCGCTTGGGACAAAAGCCAGTCCGCACTCAGGGAAAATGCGGCATCAATTGCGGAATTAATCCTAAAATAGGAATGGATTTCAGCGGCAGCTATCTCCCGCACACTGCCAGTTCGCTGCAGGCTCGATTTTGCACCTGCAGCGAAAGTCCGATCTGGCGTTCCGCACTGCAGAGGAGCGGGTCCTCGGTCAATGATCGGTCAGAGCCGTTCGTGTAGGTGCTCTCCCTCGCTCAGGAGGGCGGAGAGCGGACTTTCACTGCGTGAGAGATAGAGGACTGCTAAGCGGACGAAGCTGTCGTTGCCCCTGTTCCGCGCGACTACCGCTTTGCTATCACAGCGGACACGATCAATATGAAAATTTGTGGATGCAGGCCTTTCGAGAGGTTGGGAAATCAGGAAGCAAAGCGCGGAACGTGGAACATGCAGAGTAACGTATATTGCTAGCGTGAGCAGTCTTTCAATCCAATGGCGTCATCGTAGACAAGCGACTTCACTTGAGGTTACAAAGTGGGTGATAATTCACCTATCGCGAGTAGGTCTGCCTGCGAGAACTGGATCAAGTCTGTTTTTTTGCTTTTAGTGGCAACCAAAGTTTCGGGGAGACTAACGCCCACATACGAGCGTGGAAAACAGTTGTTTGAGTAATTGGATTGTCCGCCGCTGAAAATTCGAGGCGCATTTTGTCTGAAGGCTTATGGGAGATACAATTTGAAAAGTACTTTTTTCAATATCTTGCTAGCGTTGTCGACGGGATTAACTTCCATTGGGAGCGTGAATGCGCAAGAAGTTGAATGGGAGGTGGCGAACAGATTTGCACCTTTTGTGACGCAAGGGGCTGATGAGCAAGCGCGAGCTGCCTTCTTTGACCGATTTAAGATGCTTGAATCTGAAAGCTATGAAGAATGGCACAAGCGCTTAGCATCGCCTCGATTTCAATCGCCTTATCTAACCGCTTTGGCAGGCGCGAACTCAGGCAACCGAATGCATTGGGATCAAACCAATTCTGTGCATGACGACGCTGTTTTGAAGTTTGTGAAGCATGAAGATGAAGTTGATACGACCATTGGTGTTCGCCTGAGTTTGGAAAGGGAAGGTGAATGTGAGTGGGCAGTGTCATTTGGGGATGAGACCAAAAATACCAATAAAACCTTAAGGAAAACCTCTCCCTGCAACGGTGAGGGCGTGATCGTTAGTATTCCGCTGAGCGGCGCCAAAGTCTTTGTGACATCGGGTGATTTCCAGCGGGAACATAACCTTAATCCCAAACATGTTGTGATTGTCGGTTTGGGTGACAGTTACGGTTCAGGAGAAGGTAACCCAGATTTTCCCGGAGTTTGGAAAAGCGACATAAAATTCAATAGCGAGCGGGACTTTCTCTGGCTTAGTGACAAGAACAACTTAAAGTTCAAAATGGAAGCTTACGGCTCTGAGGAAAAGCGCTGGATCGATGATAATTGCCACAGGAGCTTCTTCAGTCATCAAAGTCTGTTGGCATTCCGATTGGCCTCTCAAGAGAAGCATAGCTTCGTGTCCTTTCTGCACTATGCATGCACAGGTGCCGAGATATTTGATGGGATTTTGGTTCCACAGTATCAGGCATGGGTGACAGGAGCGGACCATTACGTCTCCTACTCCCAGTTGAATTTCGCAATGCGTGACCTGTGCAGGCCTGCCGTGGATGAAGGAAAGTACTTTCCGGTAACCAGCGAAGAGAAGGCCGGGATCAATTTGAATGATTTCCATCGCCGGGGGGGCGAAGGAAATAACTCTAAAAGACCAAGCAACCTTGAACCAGGAGACAAGTTTAGCAGAAAGCTGGGAGCATACCGAAGAAACAGGAAAATCTCGTATCCGGACTCGGGCTTCCTAGGCTGTCCTGTCGAAAGCATTCGAAAACCCGATCACGTTTTTTTATCGATCGGAGGAAATGATTTCGGTTTCGGGGACGTCGTTAAATACTACATCGTTCCATCTATTTGGAGCTTTCAGCTCATGGCTGAGAAACTTTTGTTTCCTGATATTTGCCCCAGTCCTGCCAACCGCGTCAGCAACAAATCTGTCAAATTTTTACACAAGTACTGCAAGAACAAGGATGGCCAGAAAGGCGCCTATCACGCAGGCGATATTGTAACCGGAAACAGCAATGGAAACGGCAGTATCAAACAAAGACTTACTCTGCTGACCAATATCTTGAACTACCGACTTGGCGTAGAAAATGCCCAGATCCTGATGCCTCAGTACCCTGACGCAGTAAGAAAGCTTGTTCCTTCGGAGGACGCTTGCGCCGAATTGGACATGAACGCCTTTCTCAAAAGGCTTCCGGGCAAAGATGGGGTCGCGATCCGCAAAGAATTGATCGTTGGCGATCTTGCACTGAAGTATTCTTCTGCTTCGCCTTGGAACGGCCTAAAGTCCGCAACACCAAGGATTGTTGGTTTTACTCCTGCACAAAACAACATTGAAAAGTGGCAGTTCAATTTTACGCATTGGGATGCGTTTTTGGCAGTGAGGGAGTTTGAAGTACTGCGACCGAAGCTTGCAGAAGCGGCCACGGGTCTTGGAATCAACTTTGTTTGTTCAACACGTGACGCCTTTTTAGGGTATGATTTTGAGCAAGGCTCAAGGCGAAACCTGCCAAACGGTGTTGGCGGTGATCCTGCTAAAGCATGGAACGCAAGTGAATGGGATCCGTACATCTACGAAGTCCCGACCCGCGCTGTGCGTACAGGTAATGACACAGCTTTGACACAGCCTGGCGACAAACAGATTACTGGGGCTGTGCACCCGAATCTGACAGGGCACAGGCTGATTGCGGAAGAAATGTATAAGGCCATGCGTCGTACGGAGTGATTGTCTGGTGATTGAAACAGTAGAGGCGGCCACTGGCCGTCTCTTTTGACTTTAGTATTCCAAGGATTCGAAACAAAAACCAGCGCTTCTCGCTCAATCCTCCAGTTCGCAATTTACGCAGCACCTGTCAAAATGGCCTCAATCCGGACCTTCGCTCCGTTGGCCACGAATGTTCGGAAAGGGCCGTTCGCGCCGTGTCAGCCAAACTCCCCTTAGCGTTGAGCTTGGCAGCTTCATGTGCGTTATGCTTGCACCGGACAGCGGATCAATTTGTGTGTCAGGTACTAAGGAGCGACATTAAGTCTGATTGCGTCAGGTCTTCTACAAAAAATAGATCTACCGGGATATCGCCCGAAACGCTGCGGACCATACGATCGACAGCAGATCTGGAAATGCCGCTATCCCCCAGCTGGACAATAACATCGATGTCAGAATGAGCTGAGAAGCCCCCTTTTGCCAGCGATCCAAATAAAGTCAGTTCTAGGCCAACCCCTTCGAGCTCCGCCTTGATCGCATGCCACGCCGCCAGTGCCACTTCGCGACGGACGGCAGCTCTGCTGCGGATGATATCAGCGTCACGGGTCATTCATTTCCCTTAAATGATATCGGAGTATGAACCGCGCTGCTGCTAGTTCCGCGATGTTTTGCTCGGTTATGCTACGCGGTGGGTGATCGCCACCATCTTACAGGGCTGTGATGAAGTAACAATAATTGATCACTCCCCTACCAATCTTGACACATTCCGAGCTGCGCGGCCTGGATTAATCGGAAAAACGAATAAGAAATCTTGCGACAACGCGATACGTTGATCTGCTGAAGGTGGCTGAAACTCCGTCCGCATTGCGCAAGACTTATCCCCCCTCGGTAATATTATATTGCGTATTTTTCCTTGCGGACCGAAGCAGAATAGATTTGACGCACATTGTGGCATTAATTCACTTGGCACGGAGTTTCCCTGCAAAAGGTTCAAATAGTCAGTTCTGACATCAGCACTGACCTGAATTCTGAGGTCAGCACTGACAGGAAGTTAATTCTTCACCTGCACGGGTGTTCTTTCAGCCACCGGAGCCTTCAGCCCTAGGGTAAATAGAATGCTTTGACGATCGAGGCGGCTCAAAACCGCACGTACACCATTTCTGGCGCAGTGGTGAAATAACGCCTTCCAGGATGCGAAGTAAGCGATGGAAGTTGCGCCATCGAAATTTGGTCTGTGATCGCGTAGACGGCGGTGGGCAGACAAGTCAATGGTGCCGCGGAGAACGCACGTCTCTTTACCGGCATGGAAACTTAGAAATCACCGGGGCAGGAATGGCAAGCAACGCGACTTGATACAGCCACATGAGAATCTGGGCATTTGGGAGTGCCGAAATGGTGCTCAGAGCCGGACAGATCGTTGCAACCGTTCAGCCGAAATCAACAAATGATTGACGATGGAACTTGGTAGGAATGGGCGGATTCGAACCGCCGCGCTGACGCTAATCTGGCATCTAAAAGGGTGTATAAGTCCCGTTGCGCACCATGCCACTCCCGAAAATCGAAGCTAAGTTCAGCTCGATATTCGGAAAAAGAATGTAATGTGGCATGCAGTGGTCATGCTCTGGACTTTGCCAAAGCTGAACTGATCGGTCAAGCACAATCGAGGGTAGATTTATGCCCGTATACGTAGCGATGATGATAGGCATCGCAGTAACCATATCATGCATGCAGACCAGCCGTTTCGGAGAGGGCCGCTCACTGCGGTATCTAGGTTAGCGCCGATCGAGTTGACGCTGACGAGCCCTAGGTAGAACGTCGGTTGATCATACCAGGCGTCGCAGTGGGTATCTCACTTCGCCAATGTCACCATACGGAGACGATGTACGTATGGTGAGCAAGGCGGGGTACAAAGAGCAACCCTTAGCCAAAATCGAACCCCAACTGCCTGGGATCGGACTTTGAGATGCGTTTGCGCTTCCTGACGGGCGGTGTCGCGCTGATATGCTGCTGAGCGCGTGTCTGCGCGTAATGCAAACAGAGCTTATAGGTGCGTGTTTCGACGAGCCACTTAATGTCTGCGAGGTCGTCTTTGGGTACCCAGAGATTTGAGCGTACAAACCCCGCTTCGCGTTTCCTCGCATCATAGGCACGCGAGGTTTCCGCGCTCTCCCTGCGCTCGGCTTTGGAGCGGCGACGTTTGGGCTTGGTATCGTGTGGCATAGGCGTATTCGGCATCTTGTGCCGGCTCCTTATTGTTGTGTCTAAGGAGCAGGTACGCGCTGGTTTTGCGTTGGATAGCTTTGAAGGCCGTCTCTTATGTGGATAACTTTTCGGGCGGCTCTACTGGACCTGAGCCACGTGTGAGCGCCCGCCAGCGAAGCACATCCGGATATTCGCTGCAGTCAAGAATGCTGTCTCCATTACTTCAATAATACATGATGTTGGTGGCACTTTCTGACGCCAGCACCTAAGGGTCCAAATCCGTGACGACGGACAGCACCGAACAAGCCGCACCTCTTACTTGGGTTTGGACGTGAACGCGCTGATAAGTATAATGTGATATCACGAAATCACGCTAAGCGAGAGAGTGGCTATTACGATATCAGATCGACAGCGGCGGTTTACCCGGTGCCAGCATTCAGCACCAATCTCCAGTCGTTGAGAGACAGCCCACCATATCACGGTGTCACAACCTAGCCTGAGGCTGCTCTCGACAATGGCTGCCACACTATCTGGTACGGTGCCAAAACATTAAAATTTCTGAACCATTTCGTAGGATCTCGATCCGACATCGCGACGTGATACGTATTGTCCGAAGATGCCCCGATTATATATTTTCCCGCCAAATACTTAATGAACACCCGTGCTTTTCAAGCGAAGGCGCTAAGAATGAAGGTGATCGGCCAACTCAACCTACCTCCAATATCGCAACGGGTGCCAAACCAATCGCAGGTCCCTTTATAGAACTGAAGCCAAACTCTGTTCCAAGGGTACCCGCAGGAGAAATTACCAGACATTGCGGCAATGACCAACGCTTCCGAAAACTGCGATAACGGTCTAGGAATACAGGCCTTTGCAGGGTTTAAGCCTGTGCTCGACTTTACCGGGATATGAGGCCAAGCGGTGTGTTGTCCGGAATGTTCATCATCCATTTTGATCGTACGGCCGCAGCCCAACCCGACGTTACAAGGAGCCGCAGCGGCGGTGTCAGGCCCCTGCCGATGTAAGGTTATCCACATCTCTTAGACGGCTCGACCATCTTTTTTATGCAGACCAGTTTTGCCGAAACATAACGTTTTAGGGAAGGCGTAGATCAAGGCCCCCTCGGTGGGCCCACAACTGAGATGTGATGAGATGGCAAACCCGACCAACGTGAAACGGCAAGAACGGCTTAAAGTGAATGTCACCGCAGGCGAAAAAGACGTGCTGACAAAGCGCGCGGATGAAGCCGGTCGGAGCCTGTCAGAATACCTGCGTCAGGCTGGACTGGGCCGCCGCCTTGGAGCATCAGCTGAGCAGGTCATGAAGACCAATTCGGTGCTGGAGCAGGTGCTCGACATGCTCCAGCAGATTGCTGATCAGCCTGGAGACAACGAAATCGATATGATGCTTGTACTCATGCGGCTGCAACAGATTGAGCGAGTGATCCTGATGTTGGCACCGGTCGGCGGTTCCGCACGGTTCGCGCCATGCTGATCGGTTGGTCGCCTCATCAAGCGTCTGCAGATCCGGCGCAGCCTGCAGCTTATCTCCTTGACACAGAGGTCTTGAAGCACGTCGGCATGCAGCGTGTCCGGGAAAGAAGGACACCCGCTCCGGAGCTGCTGCTCGGGTTTCCGAGCGTGGTGCAAAATGCGATTGCAGCGCTGAAGTTCGAAGCCACATATCGCGTGGCGCTCTTGTCATTTGATCCAACAGAAGTTGACGTGGTGCAGTTTAACGCTGGCGATAAGAGGGTGCGTTGGTCGATCGCGGTGGCGATTGATCTATTCGTTGAACTGGCATTTGCCGGCGTTCCATCAAGGTGCCGCCCGCCGGTCTATGTCGGGACACATACGCATACGGGCCGTTTGGAGATCAACATCGCCATGCCGCGCTTTGTCTGGACAGAGACGGGGGAGCTACGGAGCTACAATCCGCATCCCCCGATGCGCGGCAGTCGCAATGCATTTGACGCCTTGGGCGATTTTTTGGTCGCACAGTTTGGCTGGTCTAACCCACGTGCGCTGGACCGTGCCGCAGGGGTGAAGGGGCCGGACTGGGCCGAAAAAAGAGTGGCCGCGGCAACGCGTCATGGGGTCAAGTTCAACCCGGAAACGGCACCGAAGCTGTTTCTGCTACAGGCTGCAAAAATCATCGCGGCGAGTGCTCATGTCCATGATCGCGTCGGGTTTCTGGAGATTTTTCGAGACGTGGTCGCAGCGACCGATTTCGAATTCAGCATGGGGCAGGGGGGAGCGATCACTCTGGTCTCTCAAACAGACCCACATCCTTTTGTATTGCGTGGCACCCTTTTTGATCAAGTTGATGACGCCCCCACGGAAAGCGAACCGCCATCGTCCGCTCAATCTAGCCTTTCGGAAAGCTGGCGTCGCCGCGCGGCGTGGAACACCGCAGAATATTCGCGTGGCGCTTGGGCAGAGCCTGAACCCAACTGGGCGCGACGGGTGGAAGCTCCAACGTTGGCCATCCCATCTTGCCACCCTGACGCCGCAAAATCGGTCGTCGAACCTCGCCGTTTTGCGCGACTTGCCGACAGGCTCGTGGCCGGATTGCGCCGCCTGCGCAGGAGGTTCTCGGTTTTGGCCGGAAACCATCTGATCGGTTCCGTCATAGGCGACATCGACTTGGCCGCATTCCGCAACATCAAGAACAAACTGGAGACGATAAACTATGACACCAAAGTCGAGCAAATCAAAGAGTCTGGAGCTGTTGATGGAGGAGCTTTTGACCTGCCCCCCGCGAAATCCCTCACCATGATGTAGAGTCTGCCCAACCCTGAAGGAGTAGACGAATGCGGAAGAGTCGTTTTACCGAGGCGCAGATTATTGGGATGATCAAGGAGCAAGAGGCAGGCATGCCGACGGCGGAGGTGTGCCGCAGGCACGGGCTCAGCCCGGCAACATTCTACAAGCTGAAGTCCAAGTATGGCGGCATGGAGGTGTCGGAGGCCTCGAGGCTGAAGGCGCTGGAGGACGAGAACGCCAAGCTGAAGCGGCTGCTGGCCGATACGATGCTGGACAATGTGGTTCTGAAGGATCTTCTGGGAAAGAACTGACGACGCTGACCAAGCGGCGAGAGGCGGCGCTCAGGGCGCTGCGGGATCACGGCATCTCGCAGCGCCGGGCCTGTCGGCTTGTCGGTGTCGACCCAAAGACAATCCGGCGCGAACGCCCGCCGGACTGCCCTGAGATCCGCAAGGAGATGCAGGAGATCGCCGGAAAGCGGCGCCGGTTCGGCTACCGCCGGATTGGCGTGTTGCTTGAGCGCAAAGGCATGAGAATGAACCACAAGAAACTGTATCGGCTCTACCGGGAAGAAGGGTTGTCAGTGAAGCGGCGGCGCGGCCGCAAGCGGGCCCGTGGAACGCGCTCCCCGATGCCGGTGGCTGCGTATCCCAATGCGCGCTGGTCTCTGGACTTCCTGGCTGACAGCTTCGGCCCATCCCGAAAATTCCGCATCCTGGCAGTGATAGACGATTGCAGCCGCGAAAACCTGTGCCTGATTGCTGACACCAGCATCTCCGGCGCGCGTGTTGCGCGTGAGCTGGATGCGCTGGTGCGGATCTACGGTAAACCCGGATGCATAGTCAGCGACAACGGGACAGAGTTCACGAGCCGGGCCATTCTGAGGTGGGCCGATCAGAACGCAATTCCGTGGCACTATATCGACCCAGGGAAGCCGCAGCAGAACGCCTTTATCGAGTCATTCAACGGCAGCCTGCGTGACGAACTGCTGAACGAGGAGATATTTGACACCCTGGACGACGCCCGTCGGAAGCTGGCGCTCTGGCGTTACGATTACAACACCGTCAGGCCACACTCATCGCTCGGGAACAAAACACCGGTCGAAGCGCGCCCGACGCTTGAGCAATTTGAGGGCTCCGCGCCCGGCGCGCTTGCCCAGCACGAAACCGACGACTATCAAGACCAAACCCGCAGACTCTCGTCATGAGCGAGGGACCAGCGGGGGGCAGGTCACTTTGGTGACCAACCTTCCTCGAGCTGCTTGATTACGGCTTTTCTCAAGCCGACAAGGCGCACCAGTTTGCGCCGCCGCGCACGTCTTTCGGTCGCCGCTTTTTGAGCAACCACGCCGTAGTATCCGTTCAGTTCCGGCAACTCTTTGTCGAAATAGTGATTGCGCTTGATCTCGCGATACACCGTGGAAACATGCCTGCCGATCTCTGCTGAAATCTCGCGCACAGCAATCTTGGCGTTCAACATGTCTTCTATCGCGCGTCGTTCACGCAGGTTAAGCTCTTTATGCGCCATCTTCCATTCTCCTTGCTTTCCAGCAAGATAGGGGAAATTTCGCAACCCATTTTAGAATGTGCCCGGCTACAATACTTTATCTGATAATTAGGATTATGATAAATGAATTGGCTAGAGCCGACATCCGCTTACGCCTTGGCTAAGGTGGGCATCGCGGACTGAGCTAGTGGGATGAACTGCCTTCCCGCCAAACCGCAGCTATTGTTGTGGGCATAGGTGGAAAGAGAGGAGCATTCTGATGGGTATCGAAGTATTGGGAATTGATCTGGGCAAAACCGTTTGTAGCCTTGCGGGATTAGACGCAACAGGCGCGGTCGTGTACCGCAGAGTGCCCATGAGCTAACGAGACACAGGACGCGCGACTTCCCATCCTGGTCAGGGGCAAATCGAATGACCCATTGAAAGACCGAATACATAGAAACAGGGTCAAAGGGGCATCAACAAAACGGTTACAGGGGAAGGCAGTTCATACATACCCCCCCCGAAATGCGGACACTGACGTAAATTACAATTTACTGTCTGCTGATACTCGACAAAAAGGAGATCAGAGATGTCGAAACGGAAGAACGGGGGTGCGGACGAAAAGTTGGACTATCTTGGAGATAGTTCATGTACAGCTACGAAGATCGAATGCGCGCGGTTGAGCTTTATATCAAGCTCGGCAAGCGTTTGGGGGCCACCATCCGTGAGTTGGGGTATCCAACGAAGAATGCCTTGAAAGGCTGGCATCGAGAGTATGAACGTCGGCAGGACTTGCAAATACGTTCAGCGCCGCGCCCGCCTAAATTCTCGGCGGCACAAAAGCAGGTGGCGTTAGAGCATTATGCAAGCCATGGGCGCTGCGTTTCATGGACGCTGCGCGCTTTAGGCTATCCAGGCCGAGCCACCCTGACGGCTTGGGTGCGCGAGGCGTTTCCTGACACGAAAACGGTCTCCAATGCGACATATGGCCCAGGAAATCACTCTGACGCCGTGAAGCAGGCTGCTGTGGTCGGGCTCTATAATCGCCAAGAAAGTGCCCAGGCCTTGGCCGAAAAGTTCGGACTTAGTCGGCCGACGCTCTATGCTTGGAAGACTCAGATCCTTGGCCCGGAGGCTCCTGCCATGATGAAACGCAAGAAGAGTGCCCCTTATCCAGAGCTTGAAGAATTGGAACGTCAGCGTGAAGCCCTGCAGCGCGACATCCGCGAGATCCAGATTGAGCATGACCTGCTCAAGACTGCGAGTGAAATGATAAAAAAGGAACTTGGCGGCGATCTGCAGGACCTGAGCAATCGGGAAAAGACCATGCTGATCGTCGCCCTAAAAAAACGGTATAAGACACCAGCCCTGTTGGCTCGGCTGGGTCTCGCGCGCAGCTCTTACTTTTACCACCGCGCTCGCATGAAACTGGAAGATAAGTATCTTCCCATTCGACACGCCATGAAGGAGGCCTTCGAAAGCAACCATCGCTGCTACGGCTACCGTCGCCTCAAAGCATATATGAAGCGGGAATCCATCTCGATCTCCGAAAAAGTGGTGCGGCGCCTGATGAAACAGGAAGCTCTGATCGTCCCAAAGCCGAAGCGGCGTCGTTACAGCTCATATCTGGGTGAGATTAGCCCTGCGCCGGAGAATATCATCAACCGAAAATTCCAGGCGGCAGCGCCAAACGAGAAGTGGCTGACCGATATCACAGAGTTCCACATCCGAGCTGGAAAAGTCTATCTTTCCCCGATCATCGATTGCTTCGACGGCCTCGTCTTAAGTTGGACCATAGGGACCAGACCGGATGCCGACCTTGTGAACACCATGCTTGATGCAGCGGTAGAAACCATCGCTGACAGCGAAGCGCGGCCCGTAGTCCATAGCGATCGCCGAGGCCACTATCGCTGGCCTGGCTGGCTGGAACGTATAGACGCGGCAAAGCTGGTTCGGTCGATGTCGCGAAAGGCGAGCTCGCAAGACAATGCCGCCTGTGAAGGCTTCTTTGGACGCCTCAAGACTGAGTTCTTCTATCCCCGCGATTGGCGGGCCTTCACCGTGGCCCAATTCGTTGACGAGGTTGACGCCTACATCCGCTGGTATAACGAAACGCGCATCAAGATGTCCCTTGGTGGCAGAAGCCCCATCGAATATCGTAAAAGCCTCGGCCTTATGCCGTGAAAACAGTCCAAATTTTTGTCCGCACCCCCGCCGGGTCAGTTCTCGGTGACAATCAACACCTCAATTGTCTCAACGGCGGCTTTCTGATGCGCGTGTAGCCCTGCCAGCACGCGGCTTTTTCCCGGATTTCGGCCCCATATCAAAATGCGCTCCAAACCCGGAAAAAGCGCAGAATATGCGCCTACCAGACTGTCCGCCACGATGCCCGAACCCACTATCAAAAGTGCCTTACTATTAGGGATCGCCAAAAGAGATGCGCAGTAAACAAAATCCGCGGCCGTTTTCCAGTAGGTCACCAAGCCACTATCGACGACGGCCAGCGGCGTTCCTGTTTGATCGTCAAAAATCAGCATCGCACCCTGCAAGGAGGGCCTTTGGTGCTGCACATTGTCGGGAAAAACGGTGAAGGATTTCAGCCGACGGCCCAGCCCACTTCGAACAGGCCCGCGAGAACAAGGAGAAACCAAGCCATTCACCGATCCTTTGCTGCCAAAGCTTATTGGTTTGCGCGTTCGAACATGCCGAATAGGTCGCGGGGGTCGTCGGGGTCCGCGACCATATCAAGGTTGGAAAACCAAGGCGTGCCCTTGATCGCCGTCAGCACGTAGCGCAATGCGCTGAAATCCTCGATCGCAAAGCCGACGCTGTCGAACAGCGTGATCTGTTTTGCGTCAGTGCGGCCCTTGGCCTTTCCAGAAATCACCTCCCACAATTCGGTCACGGGGTGGTCGTCCTCGAGCTGCTGGATTTCGCCTTCGATGCGGGTTTGCGGCGGGTATTCCACGAATATTTCGGAACGCAGCAGGATGTCGCGGTGCAATTCGGTTTTTCCCGGACAATCGCCACCAATCGCGTTGATATGGACACCGCTTCCGACCATGTTGTCAGTTAGGATCGTGGCATTCTGCTTGTCCGCAGTGCAGGTCGTGATGATCTCTGCCCCCTCCATGGCCTCTTGGCCCGATGTGCAGGACACTACTTTCAACCCGTGCCGTTTCAGGTTGGCCGCACAACGCGCCGTGGCCGACGGGTCGATATCATAAAGGCGCACGGTGTCGATCCCGCAGATTGCCTTGAACGCGAGGCACTGGAATTCCGACTGCGCTCCATTCCCGATCATCGCCATGATACGTGCGCCTTTGGGTGCAAGGTGGCGCGCGGCCATTGCCGATGAAGCTGCCGTGCGTAATGCGGTCAGCAAGGTCATTTCCGACAGGAGTTTCGGATAGCCTGTGTCCACATCCGCCAGCAGGCCAAATGCGGTGACCGTCTGCAACCCCTCTTTGGTGTTCTTGGGATGGCCGTTCACGTATTTGAAACCGTACATCTCTCCGTCAGATGTCGGCATCAATTCGATTACGCCCACTGCGGAATGGCTGGCGACGCGCGGTGTCTTGTCGAATAGCTCCCAGCGTTTGAAGTCGGCCTCAATAGCATCGGCAAGGTCGCACAGGACTTTTTCGATTCCGATCTGATGGACAAGGCCCATCATGTTTTCGACAGACACAAAGGGGACATAGGCGAGTTCAGACGGCGATGGGGGCATTTGCTTTTTCTTTCTGGCTGAGGGCCATCACGATGCCAGAGAGCAGGATCACAGCGATTCCCGCCCAGGCGAGTGGATTGGTTGCCGTGCCCCAAAGCAGAAACGCCCAGAGGCTGGCAAAAATTAGGAACGAATACTCGAATACGGCGACCACGGCAGGGTTTCCTATCCGGTAGGCTTGGGCAATCAGTGTTACCGCGATTACAGCGCCCACGGCTTGGAACAAGGTGAGCCACAAGAAGCGAGCGCTCGGCGCAGTCCAAGGCGCGGTGATGAAGGCATCGCCGGGCCAGATCGTTACGACTGCCAACATGATCAGGCCAGCCGCGCCGATGGTGACAAATATCCCGATTGCCAAGGCAATTGCGCTTTCATCGCTGCACCAGTGACGGGTCAACATCATGCCCAGACCATAGAATAACCCGGCGGCCAGAGGCATCACGGAAAGCAGGGTCAGGTTCGCAAAGTCGGGCTGCAGCAGCATCAAAGCGCCAGCGAAACCGATGACGACGGCGAAGGCCCCGACTGGACCGATCCTGTGGCGGAACAAAAGGGCGGACAACAATACCACCCAAAGCGGCGCGCTGAACAGACCAGCCCCCGCTTGTGACACAGGCAAGGTTCCGAGTGCGGCAAAGTAGATCAATAAACCGACCGACACCGCAAGGCTGCGCCCCGCCAGCCGTGGCAGGTTGACGGGTCGTATCACACGCCCCGACATCCGCGCTGCCACCAGCAATAACGGCACGGCGAACATAGTGCGAAACACCTGAAACTGCCACAGGCCGGCCTCTTGGCTGACGGGGGCAACGAAGTTGTCTATGAAGCTTAGGACTGCTGAGGCGGCCAGCGCGAGGCCAACCGCCATAAGCGTTTTATCAGGCAGCATCGGTTGCCACATTGGATTGCATGGCCTCCAGCACCTCTTCGAGCGAACGCACTGCGCCGTGTTGCAGGTACTCGACTGCTTTAAGTGAGGCATCATGCGCCTCGCGGCTTGAGCCTGCGACGCAATCCTCGATCACGCGGCAGAAGTAATCACCCTGATGCGCATCAACAAAGGTGTAGTGTACGCATACATCGGTCAAGCCGCCCACAAGGATCAGAGTCTCCGCCTTGAGGCCCTTCAACAGGATTTCCAGATCGGTGCCGTAGAATGCGGAATAGCGGCGCTTGGAAATGCGATAATCATCCGGACGCATACCCAACTCTTCTTCGGCAAAGGCAGTCAGCGGGTTGCTGTCAAGGCAATGCACGTCCTCGTCGCCATCGGTTTCGCGGCCCATGTCGATCAGGTTGGCGCGGTGAATTTCCTGAATGAAGACCACCGGAATGCCGACCTCGCGCGCCTTGTCGATCGCCACTTTGGAACGTGCCATGCGCTCTGCGTAGTCCGGCATATGAGCGATGGCACGTTTGTCGTCGGGAATTGGCGCAAAGGTGGATTTCTGGATGTCGATGACGATCAGCGCCGCGCGCCCTTCGATCAAGTCTCGTTTTTTTGAAGTTGTCATTGTTTTGCCTCTTACAGGAAGTGATATGAGATTTTGTGGATCGAGGAGTGCGACCCGCCGGTCATGCCGCCACTCTGGCGCTGCCGGGCGCGGGCGTTTCACGGGGCCGCAAGTGCCCAAGGAAGCGTTTTTCGGCCATTCGGAAAACAAAGGTGATCAGGAAGACGATTGCCATGTAGAACACCATCGCCGTCAAAAACCCCTCATAGGCCAGATAGTAACGGCCATTCAGCCAGCGCCCCACGCCCAACAGATCCTGCAAGGTGACAGTGCTGGCGATGACAGACCCGTGCAGCGTAAAGATGACTTCGTTGGAATAGGCCGGCAGGGCGCGGCGGAACGCATTGGGCAAAACCACCAACCGCATCCGGGTGAAGGGCGACATGCCACAAGCTTTGGCTGCTTCGACTTCACCGTGGGGTGTCGCCTCAATCGCGCCGCGCAGAAACTCGGTGGTATAGGCGGCGGTGTTCAGCGTGAAGGCGATGATCACGCACCACCACGGTTTGCTGAGGATCGGCTCCCATAGGAAGCTTTCCTGCACGACGGTAAATTGCCCGAGACCGAAATAGAACAGATAGACCTGCACCAAGAGAGGCGTGCCGCAGAAAACATAGGTATAGACGCGGATTGCCGGGCTCAGGAACGGCTTGCGATAAGCGCGCGCGATGGCCAGTGGTACAGCGATCATCCCGCCCACAAGAAGAGCGAGGAATGTCAGTTGAAGCGTGACCAATGCACCATCAAAGAACCGCGGCAAGTTGTCGTAGATCAACACGAAATCAATCGGTGATCGCGTTTCGCTAAAGCTTTGGAGATATTCGTAGAAGCTGCGTTCGGAATCCATCGTCTTACGCCTTTCTCACGCCGGCGGCGTATTTCCGGTCAATCGCTCGCAGCGCAAGGTCCGAGATGCCGGTGATGATCAGATAGACAACCATGACCGCGATCATGAAGCTGAAAAGCTGGTGGGTGGAGCGACCTGCCGAAAAGGCATTCCAAACCAGATCATGAAGGCCGATCACCGAAACAAGTGCTGTGGATTTGACCAAGACTAACCAGTTATTGGTAAAACTGGGCAGGGCGAAGCGAACCATTTGAGGCCAAGTGACGATGCGGAAGATCTGGCCCGGTTTCATGCCCACAGCCATTGCCGCCTCGATTTGGCCGCGCGGAATGGCAAGAATTGCTCCCCGAAAGGTTTCCGACATATAGGCCCCGAAAATGAACCCGAGGGTCAGCACCCCAGCAAGGAACTGGTTGATTTCAACGTATCCCCAAAGCCCTGTTGAACTGCCAATCTGGTTCACCAGTGTTTGACCGCCAAAAAAAATGAGCATCATCAACACAAGGTCGGGCACGCTGCGTACGAAAAGAGTATAGACACTTCCCGCACGTCGGATGCTTGGTTTCGCAGACAGTTTGGCAAAGGCACCGATCAGTCCCATGATGATGGACAAAAGCAGCGACAGGACCGCAAGCGCGACTGTGACCAAAGTTCCTTCGATCAGGATCTGTCTGTATTCAAAGATCACGTCCATGCGCTGAACCCGTTAGAAAAATGGAAGGGAGGTCAGGGAAACCAGATGGTCCCCCTGACTTTTAGGCTTGGCTGATCACTTACCGTAAATATCAACGTCGAAATATTTATCGTTGATAGTCGCGTAGGTGCCGTCGGCCCGGATCGCGGCGATCGCCTCGCTCAACTCGCCGGCAAGCGGGTCGCCTTTGCGCACCGCAATGCCTGTGCCTTCGCCAAGACACTCAGGGTCATCCACATCCTCGCCATAAAAGGCAAACCCATCCCCCTGAGGGGTGTTCAGAAAGCCGTCCAATGCACCCAGCGTGTTGTTCAGTTGAAGGTCCAGCCGCCCTGTTGCGAGGTCAGCAAACACATCTTCTTGTGTGTTGTAGAGGCGCAGGTCGGCCTTCGGGAAAGCTTTTTCGACGTGGCATTGCAGGGTCGTTCCTCGCAGAACGCCAATCTTGACGCCTTCTGTGCCGTCTTCAGTCATCTCAAAGGTGGCTCCCTCTTTGGCGATAAACCGCGATGGGGTGAAATAGTATTTCTCCGAAAAATCTACCCGCTTCTTGCGGTCCTCGGTGATCGACAGAGAAGCAACAATGGCGTCGTATTTCCCAGCGATCAGTGCCGGGATCATGCCGTCCCACTCCTGCTCAACCAGCTCACATTCGCGCTCCAGCTCTGCGCACAGGGCCATTGCCATATCGATGTCAAAGCCTGACAGAGTGCCATCAGCCCCTTTTTGCGAGAACGGAGGGTAAGCGCCCTCAACGCCGATGCGCAAAGTGTCCGCGGTAGCCATGCCAGCCACCAGTGCAACTGCCCCAACTGCGGTGGCAAGTAATGTGTTTTTGAGTGTCATATTCGTACTCCCTTGGTTTCATTATGTTTATGAAGGCACTTTGCGCGCCCTGTGGTTACTGCCGCGTGGTCGACAGGAATTCTTTGAAACGTACGGTTTCAGGGTCACTGAACATCTGAGCGGGGGCACCCTGCTCCTCGATCAGACCTTGGTGCAGAAAAACGACCTGTGACGAGACATCTCGCGCAAAGGCCATTTCGTGAGTGACAACAACCATCGTGCGGCCTTCTTCGGCCAGCGACCGGATCACTCTCAGCACCTCCCCCACAAGCTCCGGATCAAGTGCGGAGGTCGGCTCATCGAACAACATCACTTCGGGTTTCATAGCCAGCGCGCGGGCGATGGCTGCACGTTGTTGCTGACCGCCTGAAATGTGGGCGGGGTAGTAGTTTCGGCGCTCATACATGCCAACGCGTTCCAACACCTCTTTGGCGTGTTCAATCGCTTCGGCCCGCGACTGTTTTAGAACATGGATCGGTCCTGCAATAACATTCTCCAAGACAGTCATGTGCGACCACAGGTTGAAGGATTGGAAGACCATCGCCAGCCGGGCGCGGATGCGTTCAACCTGTCGCGGATCAGTTGGGTGAGACACGCCGTGGCGATCCTTTGACATTTTGATGTCTTCACCATGGACCGTGATCAAACCGGATGTCGGCGTTTCCAATAGATTGATGCAGCGTAGGAAGGTACTCTTGCCAGAACCGGACGATCCAAGAAGAGAAATCACATCGCCTTCACAGGCCTTGAGGGAAACACCTTTGAGCACCTCATGCGATCCGAAGGATTTGTGCAGATCGGTTACGCTGAGCGAGACATTGGATTTATCGGCGGACAAGGCAGCGACCATGCGGGTTTCCGTTCTGCGTTAGGGAGCAATTCGTTGAATGAAGGCTACTCATCATCAGCCTCAAATCAAAAGCGCGTTTAACTTGCTCTCAGCGAAGGTTTTAACTACGCTGGATTAATGAAGAACACGCTCCGTCATCTGAATGCGCTTAGGGTTTTTGAGGCCGCCGCACGGCATTGTAATTTCGCTAAAGCGGCCAGTGAATTGAATGTCAGCCACAGCGTTGTCAGCCAGCACATCAAAAATCTTGAGGCATGGTTCGGAACCGATCTTTTCATCAGGCATCGCAACCGGGTCGAGCTCAGTGAAAACGGGCGGGACTTGTTGCCCCAAGTCGCGAGCGGCCTTCAAACGCTTACTGACGCCAGTGAAACCCTGTTGCGCAAAACCCGTTCTGGGGCCGTCATAGTCAGCGCAGAACCCGCCATTGCGTCCCTGTGGCTGCGCAAGCGGATCACAGAGTTTTGCAGCCTTTTTCCGCGGATCGAAGTAGATTTAAGGCCAGCGTGGAGCCCCGCGCAGATCGGCGAAGGGCATGCGGATATCGCTATTCACTTCGAAACCAGAATGCCCGGGAGCGGGATTACCAAAGACCGTCTGTTTCCCATAGATGGCTTTCCCGCCGCGTCCCCACACCTCAATGCCCAACTCACGTCTCAAAATGCCTCTGTGGACTGGAGCAGCGCAACCCTCATTCACGACAATGGCAAAGAGACATGGCACAAATGGTACGCGGCGCATGAACCGCAAAGCCTTGGCTGGAAAACTGGAAAGGTTTATTCCGACCTCTCACTCGCCATTGATGCCGCAATAGATGGTGAAGGCGTTATCCTCGCAGATAATATCTTGTGCGAGCGCGAGTTATCTTCGGGCCAGCTTGTCGCTGTAGATCAACGGGCGATAAGGTGTATCTGGTACGAAATTGGTCTGGACAAGAATACTTCAGGATCGTCCGCCCCGGCGTTCTTCAAGAATTGGTTATTGGAACAGGCTAAACATTTGCGGACCTGAATTGTTGCGAGTCTGCGCCGATCGGAAAAACGATAGGTTCAGTCCTGAACGCCAGCAACAGCCAAGACATCGCCTCAAGCCAGCCTAATTTATAAAAGCTGATGAATAGTGGCGTCGTCGAAAGTTTTGAAACGCGCTTGATTAGTATCAAGATACAGCAATCCCCCCGTTTTTCGGGGATTTGGTTGTAGAAGCTGATGGCGGCTTCGAGCCCGAAGGGACCGATGCTGCGCGACGCATGTATGACCGTTTTTCCGGATGTCGCTTTGAGGTATCGGCTTAACCATTCGACTTCGCGACCCCCGGTGTTACCCACTCGCTCAGGTTGGCTTTTGTCCGTCGGGCTTGTTTCATTGAAGCGATGTTCTTTTGGTCACAACAGCCGGTCAAAAGCCTGCTTCAGGTTGGCATCGAACCGCTGCGTCAACTCTGTACCAGGAACGATGTCGAACCCGTGGATCGCACCAGGATAGATGGTGAAATCGACCGGGACGCCATCACGGCTGAGGCGGAGTGCATAGGCCGCGTTTTCTTCCATGAACAGGTCCAGCGCGCCCACGACCATGAAACATGGTGGCAATCCCTCCAGCGTGGCGGCGTGGCTGGGTGAGAAATGCCCGACCCGGTCATCATCCAGCCCATAGTCGCCGCGCAGAGAAGTCCAGCCGAAACGGTTTGCGGCCCGGCCCCAGACGAATTCCCCGGTGGTCGGGTTGTCTACGGGTGCGGCTTGGGTACCGGTGCGATAGTCCAGCATCGGATAGATTGGGAATTGCGCCTTCACCGGGATCTGTCCGCGGTCGCGCGCCAGAAGCGCCAATGCCGCCGTCAAACCACCGCCTGCACTGGCGCCCATTATGCTGATTCGGTCAGGGTCGATGCCAAGTCGTGCCGCAGTCCGAAACACATAAGAAAGGACGTCATAGCAGTCTTCGACCGGCCCGGGGAACGGTGTTTCCGGGGCGAGCCGATATTCGACACTGGCCACAACGGCGCCAGATTTCTGCGCAAGATCATAGCAATAGGCATGATAGCTGACCGCGCTGCCCAGGATATAGCCGCCGCCATGGATATAGACGATGGCGGGCGTTGGCGTGGCGCGCAGTGTGTCGGGCCGATAGAGGAAAAAGCTGGCGGGACTGTCAGGCAGCTCAAAGCTCTCGAATACCGGATTCTCCGACCCCGGAACCGTAGTGGCATCTTGCGCCGCCCTGATATCCGGCAGGATGTCCGGCGTAAAAAGCATGGCGGGCATCGCCTGCGCCATCTCGCGATATTGCGGGTCGACCAGATGAAGTGTGCTGTCCTCAGGGTCCGCTGCCGGAGTAGAAATCTGCGCTCGCGCGCTTCCGGGCTTCAATGCAAGTGCTGCAGTACTGGCAATACCTGCTGCCAGGAACGCTCGACGGGTAGGAATGAGGGGCATGGGGTGTTCCATTCTTTAAGGGAGATAATTCAATTCTGGCGACCAAAGTTTTTAGTGTTGATGCACGCCACCCGTTGGTTGGCGCGTCTCGGCGCTGCTACAGGTCTTTTGGCACCACCTGGTCTGAGATGAACTGGGACATCTCCTGTTCTGACAGCGACTTCTTCATCTGCAGAAACGATTCCGCATCACGGCCGCAAACATTGTGGGTGGGCGTATCTTCGGTCGCGCATTCATAGACTTTTTCGGCCACCTCACGCGGGTCAGATGGCTCACCACCCTGTCGAGCCATCTGGGTCACGGCATCGTTCATTTTCGTAGCGAGTTTGGCCGAATAAGCCCTTATGTGGTCGTCACCGTTTGCCAGTATCCCTTCGTCCATCGACGTATAGAGGTTCGTCTCGTATGATCCGGGGGCAATGGCCTTCACAGAGATGTTGAACGGCGCGTATTCAAGCGCCAGAGCCTCGGTCAGGCCCTCTACGGCGAATTTCGCGGAGCTGTATACGGAAGCAAACGGAAAAGCGATCAAGGCCGCGAGCGACGAGATGTTAATTATCGTCCCCTCGCGCTGCCGCCGCATGACGGGAAGGACCGCTTTCGTCACGCGCATCAGGCCAAACACATTGGTGTCAAAAAGGCCGTGGATTGAGCCCTCATCCCATTGCTCGAAAACCCCAACACCGGATATCCCTGCGTTGTTGACCAGAACGTCAATCCGTCCGAAGGCATCAAGGCTCTTGTCGACGACCTCCTTGATGCTCTGCGGATCGGTCACATCGAGCCGGCACAGAAGCGTGTTTTCCAACTCACCCAGATCGGCCTCCTTCTCGGGAGAGCGCATCGTTGCAACGACATTCCAGCCTTTGGATTGAAACAGCTTCGCGGACTGCTTGCCAAAGCCGGAGCTGCATCCGGTGATGAGGACTGTTTTGCTGTTCATCTTGTTATCCTAAGTTTCAGGCATTCGGTGCCAATGGATGTCAACTGAGGAGGTTCTCGTGTTCGGGATCTGTTTTTGCGGACGGGCTGCGGAGCCGGGCATGGTGCCCATCCGGCCCTCATGAGCCCGCGCCTTTGGGAGGAAAGCCTGCCAAGTGCTTGGTCCCTGGAAGGGCCGGATCAATCTGGCCCGCCAAAGAAAACGTCGTTGGCGGGCATTGTATCCATGTATTCCTTCCATTCCTGGACCTTGCCGTCCCGGATCACCATCAGGATATGGAAATGGTTGTTATAGATCTTGCCGCTGACATGCTTGCCCAATGACACGGCCTCAACCGCAACACGCTCACCTTCCGCTGTCAGTGCCTTGGGCGTAAGACTCATGCCCTCCGGAAAGAACGCCTTGGTTCGCCCTCCCGAGGCCAGAACGAACGCCTTGCCGTGATTTCCAGAGATCGGCATTGATCCCGCCACCCAGACCTTTGCATCCTCAGCAAAGGCTTCTTCGACGAACGTCCAGTCGCCAGCGCCGATTGCTTGGATGACCTTATTCGCAAGGGCCTTGTTCTCTTGGGTATCCATAGTGTTTCTCCTTTGCGATCCTTGATCGCGTCTTGTTAGGCCAGTTTGGCCAGGGTGTTGATTTCGGCTGAGCCGAGGCGGATTCTTGCAGGCTGTTCTGCGTTCTTTCCCAGAACCGCAGCGATGAACGCGCGTCCTATTTCTTCCGTTGATGTTGCCATCCCGAACGGGCGCATCAGCGGTGCCAGCCAGGCCGCCAGGCCGTACACTGGAACGTTGTGTTTGATGCCCCGCCGGGGCGCGATCGTACCCGGCCGAAAGATCAGCGCCTGCTTGAAGCCCATACCCAGAACGGCGTTTTCGGCCTGCCCTTTGACACGGGCCCAAAGCTGCCGAGAGGTCTCGGTTTCGTCGGCACCTGCGCCGGACCCGAAGACGAAGCAGCATTGCGGACTTTGCTTGTGCAAGGCTCGGGCAGCGGCGGCGACGTAATCATGCTCCACCCGGATATAGGCTTGCTCATCAGCGCCGGAACTGGGTGTTCCGACCGCCCAGAAGCATCCGTCGATGTCGTGCATGTCACTGGCAATCGTCGCGAAGTCCAGGAAATCACGATGAATGATCTCTCGCAGCTTCGGGTGCGATCTTCCTGTCGGGCGTCTGACAATGCAGAGGACCTCGCCGATTTCCGGATGATCCAGACATTCGAGAAGGGCACCGGCACCCACTGTGCCAGTGGCACCAAAGATCAGGACGCACTTTTTCATAGCAGCACCGCTTCTCCGGACGCAGGCTCATCTGCCGGGAGCCAGTTTTTCAGGGCTCGTTCCGTGATCCGGGAGAGCTGCTTCCTCTGCGACGCATTCTGCGCTTCGGGATGCGCCGGGCGGACAGTGTCTTCGACAAGATAGGCCCCGGTGATGCCGTCAAATTCGGAAGAGGCCGCAAGGCGCACAATCCTGTCGGCCCCCACCTCGGTGGGTGAGGCTGCGACACGTATGACGTATCCCATGATCCGGTCGGCTCCGGTCAGGTCTCGCAGCAGGTTGGACCGGATATTGCCGGGATGCAGGTAATTCACGGTAACGCCCTTGCTCTCAAGCTCTTGCGCCAGATCGATCATGAACATCGACCCCGAAAGTTTGGATTCCACATAAGCCTCGCTCGTGGCGAAGTCTGGCTTGGCGGCGATCTCGTCCATGTTGATCCGGTCGAGAAAGGCCAGATTGGTTACCAGATAGACGATACGCGCCGGAGCCGAGGCAGTGATCCGGTCGGCCAGCAACCGGGTCAACAGGATCGGCGCCAGATAGTTTACCGCCCAATTCATCTCGAACCCATCCTCGGTGAAGGTCGGCCTGGTTGCGTTGACCCCTGCGCCATTGATCAGAACGTCGATCCGATCATGCGCGGCGAGTATCCGTTCGGCACAGGCTTTGACGCTGTCCATCGAGGCCAGATCGCAGACCTGAAAACTGACGGTTCCTGCGCCGCCTGTCGCCGCCAGTTCCCGTATCACGCGATCACCCACGGCCTGCCTGCGCCCCAGAAGGACAAGGTTCGCCCCCATGTCACATAGCATCCCGGCGGCTACGCGACCTATACCGTCTGTGCCGCCGGTCATAACGATGGTCTTGCCCGTCAGATCACGGTCGGCTTGGGGAATTGCGTGGCGTGGATCGGGCGTCCGGCGCTGCGGCCGGAACAGGTTGATCGTGATGCGGGTGCGGTCGCTGATCAGGGGCATGTCAGTCTCAATTTCCGAGGCTTTTCTTGAAGAATGCGCTCAGCGCGTCGGCGCCCTGCACCACGAGGTCTGGCGTGTCGTAGGTGCGCAGATGGCTGCCGCCTTCAAGGACCACCATCTCGGCCGCGCCTTGCGTTTTGGCTGCGATAAAGCGTTCGGTGAACGGTTTGGTGAAGGCCTGTTCACCCACGATGCCCAGATACGGACAGGTGATCTGACCGGCGTAGTCCAGCCCGTGCGAGCGCGCGAGTTGCTGATACGAAAACGGCACCATGTGGTTGCTGTAGTTTGGCCATTCGGCGGCCACCCGGCAAAAGTAGTAATCATACTGCTCGGCCAGGAACGGATCGGCCCCGGCTGGGGGCACTTCGGTCATGTCAGGGATGAGCATGTCATCCGGCTCGGCCTCACCTGTCTCGAAATAGCGCTGCCGCGCCGTGTTGGACCTGTCATACATGACACGCTTCTGTTCGTCGGTCGCAAGCGGGTTCGAGACCAACGCCTCACGCAGGCTGAAATGACCGCTGACTGTGCCAAAGGCCTTGACCCGCCGGTCGCCTTGCAGGGCGTCGGCAGTGTAGGACGCGCCCGCGCAGATCCCCAATGCACCCACGCTCCCCACGTTTTCATGAGCGCATAGGAAGCAAATCGCGTTCTGGATGTCCTCGGTCTTGGAATTCGGGTCTTCGTATTGACGCGGCTGCCCGCCGCTTTCCCCGAAGGTCCGGTGATCGAAGGCGAGCGCGATCAGACCCCGTTCGGCCAGCGCGTTGGCGAAGACGCCCTGTGATTGCTCCTTGACGGTCGCCATCGGGCCAGCAACGGCGATCGTGGGGTATTTCTGACCGGCGTCGAAATTTTCGGGGAGGTAGAGATGTCCCCGAATGACCTCTCCATGGCTTTTGAAACTCACGTTCTGTCGCATGTCGTGCCCCCCTGTCGAATGGACATTTTTCGTATGATTGTCTATATTGACATTATTCGTCCAAATGTCAATATGCGCAGCATGACCGACAGAGATAAGTATATCCTCGACGCTGCGGTGCGCCTGTTCTCGCGTTATGGCGTCAAGCGCACCAGCATGGGCGACCTGGCTGAAGAGGCCGGGGTGGCGCGCCAGACGCTCTACAATGCCTACAAGAACAAGGATGACGTTCTGAGGGCTCTGATCCGCTACCACACAGATATGGCGATCGACGAGATCGAGGCCGGACTGGATGGCGTCCAGGCTCTTGGCGACCAACTCGACATTATCTTCAACAGGATGTCCGTCGCTGGCTTCGACCTGGTTCAAGCCACACCGAATGCCCAAGACATCATCGAAGGGTTCAACGCAATCGGTCAGAGGGAATTGGAGGCCTCGGCTGAAAAATTCCGAGCTGTGATTGAAAGGATCCTGTCACCTCACGAAGCCGCATTATTGCGCTCGGGGCTGACCGCCATTGGTCTCTCTGACTTTGTTCAGCGTTCCGCCAAAGCAGCCAGCAGCGATGCACGTGACAGAGACCATTTGATCGGTCAACTCAACACCCTCAAAACCCTCTGCCAGGTGGCAACTGCAACTGATGCAGCATCGTTAAATACTATGGTTTAAGAAAGCGCTATTTGACGGTCTTGGGCATTTAACGCACTTGCAGCGAAAGGCAGCTTTGGTCCGCACACCGGACATCTATGCATGCTATAGCGAAGGGCCCTCACCGCCCAATTGTTGCTCACCACCTGATTGGTCCAGCGTTCTTTGACGACAGGTGACTTCACCGTCGGGCTGAATTACCCTCTTCCTTCGCGACCGAAACAAGAAATAGAGGCTCTTCGTGAACACGCGCTTTTTAGAGACATTCGTCACAGTCGCCAACTTGGGCAGTTTCCGAGCGGCGGCCGAGCAATTGAATGTGAGCCAAGCGACGGTCTCCAGCCGGATTTCGTCGCTGGAGACGGACCTCCAGGTCGACCTGTTTGACCGTGAGTTTCACGCCACCCGGATCACCGTGGCTGGGGCCATGATTCTTGAAACAGCGCAAGAGATGCTCGCGACGGAGCGCAATCTGCGCGCCACCTTGTCCGATCCGACCACCGCCGTGGGGCGGGTGCGTCTGGGGCTGGTATCTTCGGTCGTTCATACTTGGCTTTGCGATCTGATCGAAGAGGTGGCGCGCTGCTATCCCCGGCTAGAGCTTGAACTGACGGTTGAGCCAACGCCGAACATCGCGGCCGCCTTTGAACGCGGTGCTTTGGATATGTTGCTGACGACAGATGACCGCCATGATCAAACCTGTGTCTGCGCCGACTTGCCGCCACTGGCCATGGGCTGGTTCGGGCCAGAGGGGATGCGCGAGGAAAAACTCTCCCTCGCTGATGTTGTCACCAGCCCGCTGATCACCTTCACCCGCAATTCGCGCCCCCATGCCAATGTACTCGCGCTTTTCAGCGATCGCGGCCTGCGGCCTTCGATCGTACATTGTATCACATCAATGGCCGCGATTGCCCGTTTGACACAGCGCGGACTTGGGATTGCGACCATGCCACTGGCCTGTGATTTGGCCGGGCCAGGTATTTACGAGCTTGATGTCGATGCGGAACTGCCGCCGCTGCCGCTGTATTGCATTTGGCGGCGCAGTTCCGATGTGGCCACTTACAAGGCAATCGCCGATCTTGCGCGGGACTGTGCAGAGCGTCATCAGCGCCAAACCTGACGCGGTGTGAACCGGCCTGATCGGAAAACCCTATCACCCCCCCCTGAATAATCCCGTTTGTCGTTGGGCCCCATCTCGGCAAGGGTGCCCCAACAACAATCGACAGAGCTTGACCGCACCTCGACGGAGGCGGGCCGTGCCCCGCCACGTGACGGGAAAGCTATGTCCAAGATCAGGATGCAGAATGAGCAATATCCGTACAACCGATCAGGCACAGCTTTTCGTCTGGAGCGATATCGACCCAGATCATGAAGCAGATTTCAACCAGTGGTATGACAGAGAGCATATGGAGGAGCGCGTTCGCATTCCGGGCTTCACCGGTGCGCGGCGCTATCGTGCGGTATCCGGCTCGGCCCGGCGATACCTTGCGCTTTACCGCGCCAGCAGCCTTGCCGATTTCACCTCCGACGCCTACCGCAAAGCCTTTACTAAACAGACCCAGTGGTCGATCACCAACTTCGGTCGGATGTCCAACACCCGCCGCCGGGTGATGCAGGTCGCGCAAGAGGGCGGCTTTGGCTGGGGCGGCGCACTGGTGCTGATCGAACTGGTGCCGAATGCAATGGATACCGACGCCGTCAGCACCGTGCTTGGCAAGTTGATGGCCGAGGAAGGCGTGCTGCGCGTGCATCATATGATCCCCGACGAAACCCTTTCGACCCCGCTGCCGTCCGAAACCATCGAAGGGCGCGTTCTGGCCCCTTGCATCGCGATAGATGTGACGTCAGAGCCTATCGCCGAAGCGACCCTGCGCCAACTGACCGAGCAATTGGGCGGCGCGGTACGCGAGGCCGAAACCTTCCGCCTGATGTGGTCATTGGATGCGCAGGACCTGCCCGCATTAGAAGACTGAGTGAACCACCCTGCCCTGCCACAACGGCAGGGCAAGAACAACAAACCACCCCAACAGGAGATACCTCACATGAAACACCTTCTCATCGGAACTGCGATCGCAGCCCTGACGGCCGGTCTGGCCCATGCTGAAACGTGGAAAATGTCAGCGGACGCACCAGACGGCAACTATCTGACGCAGAACATCCGCGCCTTCGCCGATGACGTGGCCCGCCTGTCGGATGGCGCGCTGGAAATCGACGTTGTGTCGAACTCTGTCCTGCTCAAGCGCCCCGAACTGAAGCGCGGCGTCCAGCGCGGCATCGTTCCCATCGGCGAAGTCCTGATCTCGGCCCTTGGCAACGAAGACGCCGTTTACTCTGCCGATGCCGTGCCGCTTTTGGCGACCACATTTGACGAGGCCCGCGCGCTTTGGGAAGCCTCCCGCCCCATCTACGAAGAAAAACTGGCCGAAGATGGACTGGTTCTGCTGTTCGCTGCCCCTTGGCCACCGCAAGGCGTCTACATGAACCAAGAGGTGACCAACGCCTCCTCCTTCGACGGGGTCAAATTCCGCGCCTATAACCCATCGACCGCGCGCCTGGCCGAGCTTTTGGGTGCCGTTCCCGCCACCATCGCCACCTCCGAGATCAGCCAAGCCTTCTCGACCGGGGTCATCAACGGTATGATCACCTCGCCGTCGACGGGTGTGGACAGCCAAGCGTGGGATTTCGTGTCGCATTACTATGACGTTCAGGCCTTCCTGCCCAAGAACATGGTGATCGTGAACAAAGGGGTCTACGACGGTCTGTCTGACGAGGTGAAAACCGCGCTGCAAGAAGCGGCTGAACTGGCGGAAACCCGTGGCTTTGAGATGGCCGAAGTGGCCACTACCGAAGCGACAAATACAATGGCTGACAATGGCATGAACGTGCTGCCGACCCCCGAAGGACTGGCCGCCGACTTCGAGACGATTGCCGCGACCATGCGTGCAGAATGGCTGGAACAGGCAGGTGAAGACGGTCAAAAGATCGTCGATGCGTTGAACTGATCCAAGCAGGCTCGGGCTGTCAAACGCCCGGGCCTTTATGCAAACAGCTAGGGGTGTCCCTACCCCGCCCGCCCCACCAATCCGGAGCCCCCGCCATGTTGCTAACCCGCCATTTATTCAACTTTTGCGGAGTCTTGGCCGCGCTGTCCCTTCTGGGGATCGCGGCCCTGATCCTGTCGCAAATCGGCCTTCGCCTGATGGGAAGTCAAATCCCGTCGGCTGATGATTTCGCGGCATGGGGGTTAAGCGCTTCGATTTTCCTTGCGCTGCCGGCGACCCTGATACGGGGCGATCATATCCGCGTCACCTCGCTACGCCAGCTGATGCCGGATCGTCTGGGACATATCGCTGACATTCTGGCCGCTGCCTTTGCCACTGCGATGATGGGCTGGGTCGCTTGGGCGATCTTTGGCTATGTCCACGAAAGCTGGACCTACAACGAAGTCAGCCAAGGTGTGGTGGCCGTTCCGCTTTGGTGGCCTCAATCTGCGATGGTTTTGGGGTCGGTGCTCTTTGCTCTAGCCTTTGCCGAGCGCACGCTGCGCCTCATCCTCGGCCTACCGGTCGAGAGCGACGATACAAACGAACAAGGTCGGGGCGAATAATCATGGATATTTTTCTGCAATCCGCCGTTCTGGTCGTGTCTCTGCTCGTCCTTTTGGGCTTGGGCATCTGGGTTGGCGTGGCACTGATGGCGTCGGGCGTCGTGATCTTCATGATGTTCACCTCGACGCCGGTCGATGCGATCCTCGGCACCACGATGTGGGCGCATTCCGCCAGCTGGACGCTAACGGCGCTGCCGCTCTTCATCTGGATGGGCGAAATTCTCTACCGCACCCGTCTGGCCGAAGACCTATTTTCCGGTCTCGCCCCTTGGGTCGGGCGGCTGCCCGGTGGGTTGGCGCATGTCAACGTTGCGGGCTGCGGGATCTTTGCCGCTGTGTCGGGATCATCGGCAGCCACCACCGCCACCGTTGGCCGCATTTCCCTGCCCGAGCTGAAATCGCGCGGCTATGCCGACCGTCTCGCCATCGGCTCTTTGGCTGGATCGGGCACGCTTGGCCTGTTGATCCCGCCGTCGATCGTGATGATCGTCTATGGCGTCGCGGCCCAAGTGTCCGTGAACCGTCTGTTCATTGCGGGCGTGGTGCCGGGGCTGATGCTCATGGCGTTGTTCTCGGGCTATATCGCCATCTGGTCCAAAATGAACCCCGATGGCGTGCCCGCCCCCGAACCCCGCCTACCGATCGCTGAGCGCCTGCACCGCCTGCGGATGTTGCTCCCGGTGGTCGGTTTGATCATCGGGGTCATCGGGTCGATCTATGCCGGGGTCGCCACCGCGACCGAAGCCGCCGCCATCGGTGTGGCCGGGGCGCTCATCATCGCGGCCTTTGGCCGGTCACTGAACCGCGACAGTTTTATCGCCTCGCTTTTGGGGGCCACCCGCACCTCTGCCATGATCGGCCTGATCCTGCTTGGCGCGGCCTTTCTCACTTCGGCCATGAGCTTCTCCGGCTTGCCCGGGCAACTGGCCGAAATCATCTCCGCCAGTGGGTTGGGCGCACCGGGGTTGATTGCTGTGCTGACGGTGTTCTTCGTGTTGCTTGGCTGTTTCCTAGACGGAATCTCCATCGTGGTGCTCACGACCTCGGTTGTGATGCCCGCCGTGGCTGCCGTTGGGATCGATCCGGTATGGTTCGGGATCTATCTGATCATCGTCGTCGAAATGGCGCAGATCACGCCGCCGCTGGGGTTCAACCTGTTCGTGATCCAGAACCTGACAGGCAAGTCGATCTTCGAGATCACTCGTATGATCGTCCCCTACTTCTTGATCCTTGTGCTGGCCGTGATCCTGCTGACGGCTTTCCCCGGCATCGCGACATGGCTTGTAGAGCAAACGATTTAAAGGCTGATTTGATGACACAGACCCCTCAATCTCTCCTCGACGCGGCCCGCGCGCGTGCAACCTCGCCCGATTTCACCCGCACCTTCGATGATCCGGTCGAAGGCGAAGGGCGGCTATCAGGGCTGAACGTAGCAGTCAAAGACCTGTTCGACGTGCGGGGCCAAGTCACCCGTGCGGGATCGCTGGTCCGTAAAGACGCGTCACCCGCCATCAAGGACGCTGTAGCGGTCGCGCGGCTGCGCGGTGCAGGTGCGGGGCTCGTTGGTCACGCAAATATGACGGAATTCGCCTATTCCGGTCTTGGCCTGAACCCACATTACGGCACCCCCCTCACCCCGTTGAAAGAAGGCTGTATCGCGGGTGGATCGACCTCGGGCGGTGCCTCTGCCGTGGCGCGAGGTGTGGCTGACATCGCGCTTGGGACAGACACCGGCGGCTCCGCACGTATTCCGGCGGCCTTTTGCGGGTTATTCGGGTTCAAAGCGACAGCGCAAACGATCTCTCGCGAGGGGGCGGTGCCGCTGTCGCATTCGCTGGATAGTGTCGGGGTGCTAACCCGAGACGTTGGCCTGCTGCGGCCGGTGTTGAACGTGCTACGAGACCGACCGCTTCCCGCGTCCTCTGCACCGCGTGCAGTCATCGTGCCAGAGAACTTCGGCATGGACGGGTTGGATGCCGAAGTCATCGACGCCTTTGAAGCCGCGCTCGAGGTGCTTCGGGCATCTGGCGTCAGCGTACGACGACAGACCCTCGATTTTTTCGAGGACTACCGCGCCCTACCCGTTTGGCAATTCTCGGCAGTCGAGTCCCGCGCCCACCACGGGGCCTATTTTGACCAGACACGTGCCGAGCTTGATCCGCGCGTCGCCTCGCGTATGGCCCGGGCGGACGGCGTCACCGGCATCGAATTCGCCCGCACGATAGCCGCGCGGGAAGCACTGATCGCACGGGCAGACCGGCTCTTTGGCGACACGCCCGTGGCCTTGCCAAGCGTCGCCATCATGCCGCCGAAGCTGGATGATCTGAACGACGACGCGACCTATGACCGGATCAACCTGCTGGCGCTGCGCAACACCAGCCTTGCGAATGTGATCGACGGCTGTTCGGTCAGCATACCCATCACCGACGACCCCGGCACGGGGCTAATGTTGACCGCTCCGGCAGGCCGGGATGCGATGCTCATCACCATGGCCGAAACATTGCAGGGCGCATTGTGAGCGAGACGACGAAACGACCTTGCGCCTATGTGGCCTTGGGCACGCAACGCTACCGCGTGCGCCATGTCAGCGATCCAATGCTGTCGGGCCTTTCCGATGTCGCGGTCTTGGGCGACAGGATCGTTGTTCTCAGGCGGCAAGCGCCTGAGCTGGTCATAGTCGGGCCCAACGGTGCAATGAGTGGCGAAAGCACCGATCTGCCGCAGTTCGTATGCGGCCACGGGCTGCGCGCCACCTCTGCGAACCAATTGGCCGCCACGGACATGGATGGCCACAAGATCGTGCTACTCGATGAAACGATGCACGAGATCACCCGGATGGACTGCGCGGAGCGGCCGGGCTTGGGGCGCCCCTTCAACCATCCCTGCGATTGCACCCAAGGTCCGGACGGCCGCTATTATGTCGCTGACGGATACGGGAATAGCGCGGTTCACATCTTTGACCCGGAACTGCGCCACCTCAAGACCTTTGGACACCCCGGAACTGAACCGGGCGCGTTCTCGACCCCGCACAGCCTGTTGTTCGACGGCCAAGGCAGGCTCTGTGTAGCGGACCGTGAGAACAACCGCGTTCAGCGTTTTGATGGGGATGGCACTTGGCTGGGTCAGATTGAGGGATTGTACAAGCCGATGGCGCTGGCGCTAACGCCAGAGGGACTATTGCTGGTCAGTGACCAGACCCCGCGTCTGTCCGCTTATACTCCGAATGGTGAGTTGGTCGGTCGCTGTCGCACCTTTTCAACCTTTGGTCATGGATTGGCTGTTCAGCGCGATGGGACCATCATCATCGCAGAAATGAACCCGGACCGTGTCACCTTGCTGATCCCGGTGCCCGAAGTGGATACATTCTGAGGTACCGTTGGAATGCAACGACAGTTGACTAAAGTATCTAAGATTTCGCGGTGAGCTGCGCACGGTGTCGCTCGGCGCGCATGCAGCATGGGAAATGCTGCGTCGGTGTAAAATCTAGTGCTGCCGCGCGGTGGATAGACCAGCCATGTGTACATAGCGCCGCGAAAATTTGGTTCAAAATTCAGTGACTGCGGGCAAAATCGTCGTTGGCTTTATGAATTTTGTACTCAGAAGACGAAGGACTCGCGATGACGTCGCCCTTCTTCGACGTTTAGTGTGATGAGGGTTGCTTCGCTCCACCTCACTAACGCATCGGGTCCGCACATATAGACCTCTCGCTTGTCGAGTGCGGAGATGGATTGGATATCTTCAACCCGCGCGCGCCGTTCTTTGATCTGCAGCGCATCCTCAGAAAACGCCAGACGCAGATCCTCCCGTGCAGATTTTGCGACCAATGTATCATCGCCGATGCTTTGAAACGCCACAATGCGCAGTTTCACATTGGCTGGGGCAGGACCAACTTGCCGGACAAAATGCTTCAGAACTTTGATGTCATCACCACGACCAGAAAACAGGAGGACGATGTCGGTCGTTGTTTGCGGGTGAGCGTTCGCCAGTTGGAGGATACCGTCCCACATCGCCATAAATGGTGTAATGCCGACACCGCCCGCGATCCAGAGCATCTTGGATGAAACACTTGGAGGAGCAGTCTGAGTACCCGGCGTAAAGCATGTAAAGCCTGCACCAGAACCTTTGAACTCAACCGGCAGCCTTTGTTCGATAAGTTTGTAAGCGTTGGCGTGAAGAACATTGGACATCAAGCCGCCCGGTTTCCTTTTGACGGTGACGCTCACCTTATTGGTGGCAGCAAACTCGTTGCGGCCAGGGTCGAAAACGGGCGTATTTGAAATCGTCCAAGTTCGCACGTAGTCTTCGTTGACCAGCTGCGGATTGGCTTCGTTCATATGCCTGTATCCCGAGTCCAAAAGGTTTGAGAAGTCGAAGATACCGAACCCGCCGGGCAATGGCGTACTGACAGGCTGTGACAGCTCGAAATTGAAAGTCTTGATGCTTTCAGAAAGCGTTTCTGTCGATGCGAGTGTGGCTGTGATGGGGGTTTCGGTTTCGTGAGCAACCAGTACATGCCCCATTTCTTGCATTTCCCGACGCAGGAGCTTGACCGGCGGGTTATACGGCGAGAACTGCTCTTGAGATGTTAACTTGAGGTTTAGACCGTCTTTAACAAAGACGGCACCTGTCACTTTGATACGCG
This sequence comes from Sulfitobacter sp. CB2047, assembly GCF_000735125.2. Lineage (NCBI taxonomy): Bacteria > Pseudomonadati > Pseudomonadota > Alphaproteobacteria > Rhodobacterales > Roseobacteraceae > Sulfitobacter > Sulfitobacter sp. CB2047. The sequence goes on from NZ_CP072613.1 coordinate 203,908, forward strand.
TGAGCAGGCTCACGCGTGGAATAAGTGCTTCTGCATCATCATCAAGCAAGTTTTCGGCATTCCCCGTAATGTAAAGGACACTGCCTGTCGTGAAATCTGGGAAAACGAGTCCGACTTGTGGGTCCGTCTCGATATTTCCCAAAGACTGGTAGAAGCGATTGCCAGAATGGTCGGGCAAAACCAGATACGTCGTGATGTCGTCACCATTGGCGTCTTCGTAGATGCGGGTAAAACCCGGTGCGCCGCCGCGGTGATTGACGCCCATGTCGGTCTTGATGCCAGAACTGGCCTCATCTGCACTGTGCTTTGTCGCCAAAAACACCGTGCTGGCTTGGACCACAACGGCTTTGGCGGCATCCGGCAAAGCGGCGGTGTGGGTTTCAAAGCTGTCATACACGAGGCCTGCACTGCGTTTTTCATACGCCAACTCACGCACGGTAATATATTTGGGACAGTTTCCCAGATGTTGGTCAGACGCCAAGTGCAGGCTAATCTTTCCGCTCTTTTCAACAGATGCCGCACTAATTTGCCCGGCGATTTTGTTGCGCCGGCGATTGCTGAAATCGACCCCTACGCCGGCAAAGAGTTTCTGTGCATGGCCAGAGATTGGATTCTGTATTAATGCCCGCGCGAAGGGATCGTATGGGTTGCTTTCGGCAACAACCTCCATTGTGTTTTGATCGGAAATTTTGATGTCTACCGACGGGTCACTCTCCGATCGTGTGACCAGAAGGCTCACCCAAGGCCGCCCGTCGTGATCCAGTGTCGCGAGCGGCAAATAAGGCAGTTCAGCAAAGAAATCCGCGTGCTGCTGTGGCATGTCAGGGGCGATGTACTGGGGAATGGATGAGATCAATTCCTTGGGCGTATTGCGCCGCTCTTGAAGCCGCAGCTCGCCTTTATGGGATTTATGAAACTGGGCCATTTCGTGTTCCAATCGTTCGTCTGAAAAGCGGTCCTGTTGCGGTGTTTGCGCTGACGCCTTTCTTTAGGACTGAAAGGCGTCAGCGGTTATTGGTGTTACGGCGTCAGGGTTATAGTCCCGGATCACTTAGACCCGGATGGCGCGGGGCTTCGGATGTCATGGCCGCCCCCTATTCAGCCGCAAGGCCAACAGCGGTTGCTGGCATGGCCTGAAACCCTGGCAGGGCTTCGAAACGGGCGAGCCAAGCGCGGACATTCGGGTAGGGGTCAAGCGAGACGTTCCCCTCGGGCGCATGGGCGGTATAGGAATAATTCGCAACATCGGCGATTGTCGGGCGATCGCCAACCAACCAATCGCGACCTTCTAGCCCATGTTCCAGTTTTTGCATTGCCTTGGTCGCTGTTGCATCGGCGAAATCTATGTCCAAGGGCGCGCCGAAAACGGTGATCAGACGTGCGGCACAGGACCCGAAGGCCACTTCGCCTGCCGCAAGTGTCAGCCAGCGTTGAACATTGGCCTCATCGATCGGCGTGCTTGGCATCCAGTCCGGCGCATATGTCCGTGCGAGGTAGACGAGGATTGCGTTGGAGTCCGATACGGTTACATCGCCATCTTGCAAGACGGGGACCTGCCCGTTCGGGTTCATGGCCAGAAATTCAGGCGATTTATGTTCACCACCTGTCAGATCTACGGGAACTTCCTCATGTGCGATCCCTGCGAGTTTCGCAAACACCAAGGCTCGGTGGGCGTGACCTGATTTTGCGAAATGGTGAATGCGAACGGCGTTTGACATCGATGTCTCCAGTCATTTTTCAAGATATGTGCAAGCCCTACCAGTTGCGCATTCCAGCGATAATTGTCTAAATTGGCGTATATTTAAGCCCTGATAAGGCGCAATGAGATGGATAAAATCGACCGGATGCGGGCCTTTGCGCTTGTCGCCAAGAACGCCTCTTTCACGATTGCCGCGCAGCGTATGGGGCGATCTGCGCGCTTGGTCAGCAAATATGTCGCTGACTTGGAAAACGCGCTCGGGGTGCAGTTGCTTAATCGCACGACGCGGAGTGTCTCTTTGACGGACGCTGGTGCAACATATCTTGCGCTATGTGAGCCGCTTCTTGATGGCTTTGACGAGTTGGAGGAGAGGGTCAGACACGATCAGACCTCGCTCAGGGGGGCGATACATATTTCGGCCCCCACCGGATTCGGAGCTTTGCGGCTGACGCCGTCGCTGGCAAAGTTCGGGGCGAAACACCCCAATGTGGACCTTAATTTGCAATTCTCTGACCGCCGCGTGTCGATCATTGAGGAGGGCTTTGACCTCGCCATCAGGATTGGCCCGATGCGCGACAGCTCTCTCAAGGTACGGCAACTGGGCCCGATGCCGTTGGTCGTATGTGCGTCGCCCGTCTATCTGGAGCGCACTGGAACGCCGGATCATCCGCGGGCGCTGGCCACGCATGAGTGTATTCTTGACGGGAACATGACCGAGCCGACCATCTGGAGGTTTGATATCAATGGCCAGGAAGAGGCTGTTCCGGTCCGCGGGCGTTTCCGCATCAACGCGCCCGCAGCTGCAGCCCGGCTTGCCGCAACAGGCGCTGCAATTGCCCGTTGCCCCGCCTACACGGTGGCGGATGCCTTCAGGTCCGGTGATCTGGTGGAGCTTTTCGCCGAGCATCGGGTTTCGCCCTATGCCGTTGCTGCGCTCTTCCCGCAGAACAGGCGCCTTACAACGCGGGTGCGGGCGCTTATTGACCATCTCGCGGATGATCCGGAGCTTTGTTCCGATAGCGCCAAGACCTGACTTGCGCTACGCCTTTGCCATATCGACGAAGGCTCTGAGCCGGCGCGTCATGTTCCGCTTGCTGCGGTAATTCAAGGAATAGCGCGGAAGCTGCCCCACATGGCCGCTTAGAACTTCGGTCAGGCCGCCTTTTTCCAGATGAGGCAGGGCTATTTCCCTGTACAGATACGCAAGACCAAGCCCTTGCTGTGCATAGGTCAGAAGCGACCGCATATCGTTCGCCACCATGCGCGGTTTGGGCTGTATCGTGTACAGGCCCTCCGGCCCGTCGAACCCCCACGGGGCCAGATGAGCGCCCGAGCCAAAGGCATAGCAGATTGCATCGTGCTTCAGGATATCGCGCGGATGCGCAGGTGTCCCCTTCCCCGCAAGGTACTCGGCCGAACCGACGATGGTCATTTCCAGTTCTGGTCCAACAGAGACAGCATGTGTATCTGGTCCAAGCAACGTGTTTGAACGGATCGCGGCGTCGATGCCTGACGTCAAAAGATCGACCTTTTTGTCATCATAGATAACTTCAACATCGACCGTCGGAAATGCAGTCGCGAAACGTGCGACCAGATCATCCAGAAAGAAGGGGCCAGCGCTGTAGGGAGCCGAAAGCCTCAAGGTGCCTGAGACCTCGTCCTTCTGCGCGTGGATGTCATCCAGCGCACCTTCCAGATCCACAATGGCGGGCAGGCTCTTATGATAGAGTTGTTCGCCTGCACGTGTCAGCACGACGGAGCGTGATGATCGTTCAAACAGACGCACACCCAGGCGGTCCTCGAACCGTTGGATGGCCTCGCTCACCGAGGCGGGGGCTTGCTGAAGATGCTCGGCAGCTGCACGGAAGCCGCCGCGGCGCGCGACTTCGACAAAAACACGAATGTCACCAAAGCTGCTACGGGTCATTGTTCGCTTTTCCGATCACTGTGTCAGGTTGAAGTGGGGTTATCCTTACGATACCAGCCGCCTACATTCTCAGCAACATGGAAATGAAAACGCGAAGATCAGGTCGATGACCGGGCCTTCAATCAACAGACCAAGGAGCAAGACAATGACAGTACTTGAAGAAATCCAAGCCGCCATCGCTGAGTGGAACACTGGCCTCGATAATGGTGACATCGAACGGATGGTGGCGTCATGTCATCCTGATGTGATGACGGTGAACGAACGCCAGCCTGTCACAACCGGCACGCAGGCGATCCGCGACAAGTACAACCCGCGTATCGCCGCCGCAGAAATCACCTCTGGTTATGATATCGAAGACCTACAGGAATACGGCGACACTGTCATCGTATCGGGCCGTTTCTACGGAACGATGAAGATGCGCGACACAGGCGAGGTCAAGACGCCCGAGGGCCGCTTGGTGCTTGGCTATAAGCGCGACAAAACCGGCGCGTGGAAGATGTTCCTCGACATGGACAATAACGGCCCGGCCTAGGCCGTTACTGCCGCGCCTGTTCTGGCGCGGCCTTCCTACATTTCAGGAAAGACCAAGGAGTTCGAGATGACCACACTGCAGATTGTCACAAAGGAAATCGTCGATTTGCACGACTTCTTTACCGAGTGGTTCAACGGAACCGTAGAGCGCGACCAACTGGAGCCACGGTTCCTGTCGCGTTTGGATGAGAATGTGGTCTTCATCCCGCCCGTAGGACGCATCATGACGGGCGACATGCTCAAAGGCGGATTCGACCGCGGATATGGCGCAAACAAGGGCTTCCGCGCCCAAATCCGTGACGTCACCATCCGGCATGAATTCGGTGATCTGGTGATGGCAACATATACCGAGTGGCAGACAGGTGCCGCGAATTCAGCCGAAAAGAACAACGCGCGTCTGTCCAGCGTACTGATGAAAATCACCGATCCGGTGACCTGGCTGCACATTCAAGAAACATGGCTTCGTGATGATCTACGTGAAGCTGGCTCCTACGACTTCTAGTCAACCCTAATCCGAAAGCAATGACATGACACAACGTATCGCCCACCAGCCCCGCGAAATCGCGGATTGCGTCAGCGCCTATCTGCAAGAGGGTGATCTGTATGGGATCATCTCGATGTTCCATCCTGATTGCCAGATCTTCTTTCCACCCGACCAGCCGCCCTTGACGGGGTTGGACGGTGCGCGCAAGGCCTTTGAGGGGTTCTTGGACATCCGGCCTCAGGTCAAAAGCGAGGTGTTCAGCGAGGTCATTAATGGCGATATCGCCATGCTGCGCGCAAATTGGAGCGTGATTGCGCCGGACGGCACGGTGATGGCCGAAGGTCAATCCACCGAAGTCGCCAAAAAGCTGGCAAACGGCGGTTGGGGCTATCTGATCGACTGCCCTAACGGCCCTCCAAGCCTCACGTGATTGTATGAGCATTTTGAGCGTCCAAGGCTACTGGACGCTCTCGTGATCGTTGGGTGGGATTGCAAAACAGATGGGGATACGGGCAAAGGTCAAAGTGAGGTCCGCACGTTACCAGTTCGTACACGATGCAGCGAACGGCAGGTGTACGGATACGCTGGGACTTCTGAGAATCTCGTCGTACCAGCCAAATGACGCACCAATGTCGCCTATTTCACTCGGCTCAAGGGTGACGGGAGATTAAAAGGCAGAACGCCCCCCTTACTGGCAGCCTTAGCGGGGGATTCTGCCCTCTCCGGCATTCGACCCCACTTACCGATCTGGTGCCGCTTCAAGAGACGTTTCGAACCACTTGTCCGCCCCCGCTTCTTTCAAGAGCACGTCGAAATCGTCAGGTGGATTGCCATCTTCCAACATCCCTTTGAACGTCGCATAGGCATCCGTCTTGCTACCATAAGCGCGCAGGGTCTTGCCTTCGTTCACCCAAGCCACCACGATGACCTTCGCATCGCTGTTGAAGCGGTAGAACAATCGATACTGCTGGAAGTATTTCGCGGGAACCAGTGCTTGCGGGGATCGCCGGGTGTGCCGCCTTGCCGCAAGGCGGCGGCACCCGGATCTGCCGGTAGGGCCTCGGTGAGCAGCTTGAAGATGGCGGCCAGCCGTTTCGTCGAGTTTTTCTTGCGCCAGGTCTTTGGATCGCGTGACTTCCGCGCCTCGACCGCCAGGGTCAGCCCTTCGAGCTGGTCCAGAAAGAGCGGATGCGCATAAATGGACCATCCGTTTACGACAAGGGGCGCTTGGGCGGGCGCGCTATCGCCGGTCATTCATCCTCGAGCGATAGCGGCGCATCGAGATTGACGTCAACGTCTCCGACCAGTGCTGCAAGACGGCCATGCAAGGCCCCATCGAACGCCCGAATACGGTCCGGATGCGCCTTGATATCGGCCTCGACATAATCGAGAAAGGCTCCGAGCACGGGATAGTCCTCGTCGCTGCGGACGCGCTCGATATAGACCCTGCCACTCGGCTCGGTGCAGTAGCGAATCTGGTCGCCTTTCCCCAGCTTGAGCTGTTTGCGCACACCGGCCGGCACGGTCGTCTGATACCGATCCGTGAGTTTCGAGACATCTTGTGCGAGCGCTGTCATGGCAGTCTCCTTAAAAGAAGGGGGGGTCGGCTGAAGGGCGGTGCCGCCAAGGTTTCGGTGTTGTCGTCAGCCCTGTTCGGCTCCATGTCGGCCTCGGCGAATGTCGCCTCCACCGGCGCGCTCACCCTGCCCGCGATGACGAAGCTTGGCTATCCCAAACGCCTTGCCGCCGCGGTCGATCGCCCTGCGCTGCGGGACGCGTCGATCCTCCTTTGCGCGTCCATCATCATCGGCGTGCTGTCGATCACCGGGCTTGGCGTGAAAATCACTTCGCTCATTCTTGAAGGGTCAGGCGGCCTTTTGTGGCCATCCCTGCTGCTGACGGCGCTGGCCTGCCTGATCCTGGGGATGGAGGTGCCGACCACAGCGGCCTATGTGATTTGTGTCTCGGTCGCCGGACCTGCGCTTATTGGCCTGGGTCTCTCGCCGCTTCAGGCACATCTGTTTGTCTTCTGGTTCGCGCTCTTGTGGACGATTACGCCCCCCGTCTGCGGGGCGGTGTTCATTGCAGCGGGGATGATCGGCGAGAACTGGTTGAAGGTCGCGCTGACCGCAATGGCACTTGGCATTGGGCTTTATATCATTCCGTTGGGCATGGTCGCCAACCCCGACATGCTGCGGCTCTCGGACGCTCCACTGGCCGCTCTCTTGGCGGCGGCGCGCGTGGCCTTGGGGCTGACGTTACTCTCATCCGGTCTGATCGGAGCGCGCCGACCCATACAGACGATCGCGCTCTGCGCGGCCGGGCTGATAGTTGTATTCTCAGGCCTCTAATTTTGACCAATTTAGTGTGGGTGCTGCTGGCTTAGACAGATACACGTTAAACTGGGCGTACATCTGTCCGAACGAATGGGTCCACTTACGAACCCGGAGGCATTTGTCGCTAATCCCTCGGCTTTTCGACGGCACGGCTTACGGCCAAATTTAAATCCAAGACACGTATGAAAATTGACCCGACAACTTTGCAAAAGCAACAGTTCCGCGCTCAGCATGGCGATCTGGATAAGGTTTGTCGCTCAGTCGACAAACGTCACCGGGCGTTCCCATTGGATCAGGACGGTACATCCATCCTCGGACCAGACCTCATGTTCGCTTCCTTTCGGGTTCAGCACGACATCCCCGGCGCGATACCGCCCATGGTCATCACTTTGGCTGCCGGACAGGACGATGATCACCTCCAGCCCTTGATGGCGATGACGGGGAACAGAGGCACCGGGGGCGTAGCGCAGCAAGGCGACGTCCGGACCACCGCGGCCAAGGTGGCAAATCTCGACCCCGTCGCGGAAGGGCTCGAACGTCATGTTTTGCCAACCGTCGGGCACGAGCCCCCGAAACACGTTTGGTGATGGCAGACCCTCAGCCATTGATCGCTCCTAGAATTGTATCCGTATCGGTTGCCCAGCCGACGATACCCCCTTGGGCGACGATCATTTCTATCGCGGCAGCTTTGAAACTTGGGAAATAGCTTTCGGTGGCATCGGTCGCCAAAAGGCATTCAAACCCGCGATCATTGGCCTCGCGCATCGTGGTTTGTACGCAAACCTCGGTCGTGACACCTGCGCAGACAAGCTGAGTGATCCCCCGTTCGGCAAGCTGATCGCCGAGGTCTGTGGCGTAGAAGGCACCTTTGCCGGGTTTGTCGATTACGGGCTCGTCCGGCAGCGGGGTCAGCGCGGGGATGATCTCGCAACCGGGCGCGCCTGCGATCAACACACGGCCCATGGGTCCCGCGTCCCCGATGCGCAGCGCAGGCGCACCGCGTAGACGTTTGGCGGGTGGGCAATCGGACAGATCGGGGCGGTGCGCTTCGCGGGTGTGGAAGATCGGCAAGCCAGCGGCGCGAAAGCCTGCAAGCAGCCGCGCAACCGTGGGCACGATTGCTTGCAGCGGGCGGACATCGTTGCCGAGGCTTGCACCAAAGCCACCCGGTTCGACAAAATCGCGCTGCATGTCGATAATGATCAGCGCAACTTGATCACGGGCGAGCGGAAAATCGAAAGGTCGGGCGGGGATCTGTGTCATGCGGCATGCCCTGCCATATGCTGCCCGATCTCTGTCAGATCTGCCGCGGCGGCGGTGGTTTCAAAGGCAATGCGCCCTTCTGACATGACCAATATGCGGTCAGAAAGCTCCATGATCTCGTCAAGGTCCTCGCTGATCAGCAGCACTGCCGTGCCGTTGTTGCGGGCTTCGATGATGCGATCGCGAATGGCGGAGACCGCACCAAAATCCAGCCCGAAACAGGGGTTTGATATGATCAGCGCATTCACCTCGCCGGTCAGCTCGCGGCCCAGAACAGCTCTCTGCACGTTCCCGCCCGACAGCGAAGCGATACGGGCATCGGGAGAGGTTGTCTTGACGTTGAACTCGGCAATCAGCCGATCGGCATTGCGCGCCATATCTTTGCGATTGCACCAGAAGGCAGGCTGGCCGTTGCGCCCGACATCGAACATCTTGAACGCAAGATTATCGGCGACGCTCATCTTGGGGGCGCAGGCATTGCGCAGGGGTTCTTCGGGCAGGTAGCGGATTTTATGCTGCCGCGCCTCTGCCCGTGTGGCGGTGTATAGGGTGCCGTTTGCCCGTATCTCTCCGGCTTGAAGACGACGCTGACCTGTCAGGATTTCCATCAGCTCCATCTGGCCGTTACCCGAGATGCCAGCGATGCCCAGAACCTCGCCGGAATGCAGGGTAACGTCGTCGATCTGGATGCTGTTCAACCCGCTGCGGTCTTGTGCCCGAATGCCGTTGAGATGCAGCACAGGCTTGCGTGCCGTATCAACGCGAACACGCGGATTGTGTACAGGCGCTTTGCCCATCATGGCGGCGCTCATGTCTTCCACGCTCATCTCGGAAACTGCGCCGCCGGCGACGTATTTTCCGTGGCGCAAGATCGTGACGTGATCGGCAAATGCCGTCACCTCGCGGAACTTGTGCGAGATCATGAGCACAGTCAGCGCGCCCGCGTCCGTCATCGCACGGATATGGCCGAGAACCTCATCTGCCTCGGCAGGGGTCAGCACGGATGTCGGCTCGTCTAAGATCAGAAATCGATTGCCAAGGTAGAGCTGTTTGATGATCTCGAGCTTTTGCTTTTCGCCTGCGGCAAGCTGGCTCACCGGTCGGTCAAGCGGCACGTTAAACGGCATCGTCGCCATGAAGGACCGAAGCGACTGATGTTCTTGTGCCCAGTCGATAACGCTTGGGGTGTCGGTGCGGCTGATCACGAGGTTTTCTGCACCGGTCAGCGCGGGCACGAGGGTAAAGTGCTGATAGACCATTCCCAGCCCCAGCGATTGCGCGACCTTCGGATCGGTCATGAAGGCCTGCGCCCCGTCCACGATCATCTCGCCATGTGTTGCGCGGTTAAACCCCATGAGGCATTTCACCAACGTCGATTTCCCAGCACCGTTTTCGCCCAACAACACATGGAAGCTGCCCGCCGGTATTTTGAGCGAGACATCGTCGAGCGCTGTGAAGTCGCCAAAACGCATGGTCATGCCGATGGCTTCGACGCTGATGGCATCGCCAGACGTACGCGCATGCACTGTCATGACGGCAGCCCCGCAATCAGATCAGCGCTGGTCGTCACGGCCCCAAAGACGCCGCCCTGCATTGTGACCATCTTGATGGCCGCGGCATGGTTTGCGGGGTCGGTTGCGCCGCAGCAATCCTCGACGACCACACATTCGAACCCGCGATCATTCGCCTCTCTCATGGTGGTGGAAACGCAGACATCGGTTGTGATGCCGGTGAGGATCAGATTGTCGATCTGCCTTGTGCGCAGGATCAGCTCCAGATCAGTGGCATAGAAGCTGCCCTTGCCGGGTTTGTCGATGATTGTCTCTCCCTCCAGCGGGGCGAGCTCCGGAATGATGTCCCACCCCGCCTCGCCACGGATCAGGATCTTGCCGCAGGGGCCGCTGTCGCCGATCCCGGCACCAATCTGCTGACTGCGCCAGCGCTTGTTCGCGGGCAGATCCGCCATATCGGGGCGATGCCCTTCGCGGGTATGGATGATGTGGTAGCCTTTGGCCCGCATGTCCGCCAGCAGCGACTTGATTGGAGCGATCGGTGCCTGGGTCAGGGACAGATCGTAGCCCATGTGATCGACATACCCGCCGACCCCGCAGAAATCGGTCTGCATATCGATAATGACCAATGCCGTATTCTCTGGGCGCAGATCGCCGCTATAGGGCCAGGCGTAGGGGTGGCTTTGAACGGTGGTCACGTCTGCGGCTCCTGCTCGTTGAATCTACGGTTGGGCAGCGGGAAGCCACAGCTTGTGCCGTCAGTGACCTTGACCTCATCCTCCCATGGCAGGCGATACGCCCCCTTGGCGAGATCGGTCATATACGTATAGGGGCAATCCTGCGCGCCCCCTTTCACGGCAACATATCCGCGATGCCCGAACTGATAGGGGTTGTTTTCCACGCCCCAGCCAATGCGTGCCTCGCGGACGATATCGGGGCGAACCTCGGCGGTAATGATCTCGTCCACGCGCCCGGTTTTGCCATGCGCGATGACGGTGCCTTCGTGGTCGATGATCATTGCCTCGCCCATGCTGTCGAACGTCCCGTCAGAGCCGCACATACACACGTTCGCGGTGATCATCAGGTTGCAGAAGCTGTTGGATTGATTGGTAAACCGCCACGCCTCGCGCATCGGGGCGGTATAGCCCGCCGTGCGGATCATGATTTCGGCCCCTTTATACGCCGCTTCACGGGACATTTCGGGGAACATCCCGTCGTGGCAGATGATCAGCCCGATTTTGGCCCCTTTGGGGCCAGTGCAGACCGGAATGCCGCCATTGCCCGGCTCCCACGGTTCTACGGGGACCCAAGGATGCATCTTGCGGTAGTACAGCTGCACCTCGCCCTGCGGGTCAATAATCAGGCCCGTATTATAAGGGTAGCCGCCGGGGTTCAGCTCCATAATCGAAAAGCAGCCCCAGATGTCATTGTCGACGCAGGCCTGCTTGAGCGCCGCGACTTCGGGGCCATCCATCGTACACATGATCTCGGGATCAGTGTTCATCGACAGGCCATGCAACATGTATTCAGGGAATACCACCAGATCCATCGTCGCCATATTGCGGCGCGCCTTGCCCACCAGATCAACCACGCGGGCGGTTTGTGCTGTCAGCTCGGCTTTGGTCGCGACAGTCGGCAATTGCAACTGAACCATGCCAATCACAACACCTTGGTCAGATTTGTTCAGTCCACCTAAACCATTCATAATCTCTATCCTTATTTCGTCAGTGTCAGCGCAAGCGGTGCGCCTTGTACCGCGCGATCCGGCGCGCTGGTGAGGATCAAAAGGCCCAGTGTCAGGGCGTAGGGTGCAGCACCAAAAAGGTAGTAGCCTTCGGTGATGCCCACCGATTGCAAGGCCGGGCCAAGTGCGCCCGCCCCGCCAAAGAGCAATGCCGCCCAAAAGCAGTTGATCGGGTTCCAACGGGCAAAGATCACCAGCGCAATGGCCATCAGGCCTTGGCCCGAGGAAATGCCTTCCGTCCAGCTGCCGGGATAATAAAGCGACAGATAGGCACCGCCGACGCCTGCCAACGCCCCGCCTGCGCCGGTTGCCAGCAGCCGGATGCGATCAGGACTTAACCCCATAGCACGCGCCGCGTCGGTACTGTCCCCGACCACGCGCAAGCGCAGCCCCATGCGGGTGGTACGCAGCATCCATGCAATGGCAAGCGCCAGCAGCCCGCCGACAATGAACAACACATTTACCTCGAGTGCCGCCCGAAGCTGCGGGATATCCGACCACCAGCCCAAGCTGATCGCAGGCAGATCAGGTGCCTGCGGCTGGATGTAAGGTTTGCCGAAAAAGAAGGCGAGCCCCATGCCAAGCAGCATCATGGCGATGCCCACAGCAATGTCGTTCACCCCTTTGAACTTGCAGATCCACCCGTGCAGTAACCCAAAGCAGGCCCCCGCCGCAGCCGCCGCCAAAACGCCGACAAACGCACTGTTGGTCTCGTAAGCAACGGCGTAGCCGCTCATTGCACCAAAGACCAATGTCCCTTCCAAGCCAAGGTTGAACCGGCCGGAACGTTCGGTCAGCAGCTCCCCCAGCGAAACAAATATGAACGGTGTCGAGACGCGGATGGCCCCGCCCAGTATTGCGATGAGAACGCCCCAAAGGCCGACATCTACCTGTTCCATCAGCGTTTCTCCCAATATGCAGCGGTAAAGATTGGCACCCGCCCGTACAGCGCCTCACTCAGCAAGATCACCAGGAACACGATGCCTTCAAAGACAAGGATCGTCGCATCGGGCAGCTCCATACGCCGCTGGATCAACCCGCTAGAGGCTTCGAACCCGCCGAACAGAACCGCAACCGGCAGGATCGCCAACGGGTTATGCCGCGCGAGAAAGGCGATCAGGATGCCGGTATAGCCATAGCCCGCGATCAGCGAAGCGTTTGCAGAGCCGTGCACCGCCGCCACTTCGAAATAACCCGCCAGCCCTGCAAAGGCACCGCCAAGTGCGGTAAAACCGATAACCAGACGCCCGACGGGTAACCCTTGCACCTGCGCGGCACGCACATTGTCACCCGCAATACGCGCGGCAAACCCCAGCGTCGTGCGTTCAATCAAGACCCATGCAAAGAGGCAGGCAAGCACGCCCGCAAGAATGCCCCAATGCGACGGCAAAAACGGCATATCCCCGACGCGCAAACTCTCTGTCAGTGGCACGGTGGAGGGTTTGTTGAGCGACGCCGGATCGCGGAACGGACCCTCGACAAAGTGGTTCAACAGCGCAATCGCGATATAGGCCATCAGCAGGGAAGCGATTGTTTCGTTCACGCCCCGTTTGATCCGCAGCGCGCCCACGGCACCGATCCAGACACCGCCGAAGATCATCGCGGCAATCGCCATTGTGACCATGCCGAAAGCGGCGGGCATCCCGGCAACGGCGGTGCCTGCAACGGCGGCGGCAAGCCCGCCCAGGACGATCGCACCTTCGCCGCCGATAACAACAAGCCCCAGTCGTGCGGGAAGTGCGACGCACAATGCCGCCAGCACCAGAGGTGCCACGCGCGACAGCGTGTTCTGCCACGAGAAAGCAGACGAGAATCCCGCCTTCCAGACCAGCTGGTAAAACGCGACCGGGGATTTCCCGACCAACAGCAAAAAGACACTAAATAACGCGAAACCGGCCAGCAAAGCACAGATCGGGATCACCACAGCCTCGGCCCGCGGCGCGATCCCGATAAAGGGCCGCGCCGCAGTGGCCGCGGGCTTTTCAGCTTGAGCAACCAAAGTCATCTTAGCTTGTGGACCCGATCACGCCTTCGACAAGGTAGTCCATGCTCTCGATCGCGACATCGGTTTCGACAAAGGATTCCCCTTCGGCGGCGATCACATTGCCTTTGTTGTCCTTCAGCGGCCCTTTGATCGCGGCAAAGCCGCCTGCCTCGATCTCTGCTTTCGTGGCTTCAAACTGTGCACGCGCCGCATCGCTGACCGCGGGGCCAAGGGGGCTCATCTTGATGAAGCCGTCCGCCAGCCCGCCGCGCACGAAGTTCGGGATCGGTTCCCCTGCCAAGGTCTTGGCCACCATGTCGGTATAAACATTGGCCCAGTTCCATTCCGCCCCTGTCAGGTATTTGTCCCCTGCAATCGGTGTCTGGTCGGCGTGGTAACCGCAAACAAAAATGTCGCGCGAGACTGCGGTTTCACAGATCACCTTCGGCCCATCGACGTGGCAGGTGACTACATCACACCCTTGGTCTGCTAAGGCATTGGTCGCTTCGGCTTCTTTTACGGCAAGCGACCATTCACCGGTAAAGATCACCTGACAGACGATCGTGGGATCAACCGAACGCGCACCCAATAGGAAGGAGTTGATATTGTTGAGCACCTGAGGGATCGGCTTGGCCGCGACAAACCCGATCTTTTTGGTCTTGGTCGCATGACCTGCGGCAACGCCGTTCAGATACTGCCCCATGCCGATATAGCCAAAGTAGGAACCGGCGTTCGACGGGTCATTTTTGGACCACAGGCCGCCGCAATGTTGAAAGCGCACGTCAGGATGTTTCGGCGCTGTCTCAAGCACATGGGGTTTGTAATAACCGAAGGACGTGGGGAAGATCAGCTTGGCCCCGTCAAAATTGATCATCGATTCCATGGAATTCTGCACGTCCTGGCTTTCCGGGACGTTCTCTTCTTCCAGCACGACCACGCCAGACATCGCCTTGACCGCCGCTGCCCCTTCGGCATGCGCCTGGTTATAGCCGAAATCATCTTTCGGACCGACGTAGATGAACCCCACAGTCAAAGGATCAGCCGCCATCGCGGGACGGGCCAGACCACCGATTGCGGCAGTGCCCAGCAAAGCGGCGGAAGTACCAAGGAAACCACGGCGGTTCAGGAACGGTGCATGTGTCATTCAAATCTCCAATGATGATGCGCCGCCCTGGGAGGAGAGAGCGCATATGATGTGATTCAATGACTACAAAATCTTAGCGGTGATTACGTCTGCTCATTATTCCACAAAGCGGTGCAAAAAATGCATCGCTCGGTGTGTGGTCGCCCCAGAGTCGCCTGCTAGACGTCGGAAAACTGTTCCAATGCGGTGGAAAGTGCCAAGCCGAAACGGGCGGACGCCACGGGCAAGGTCCGACCGCGTAACTGACACAGTACCAGACTACCCGCCGCGACGTCACGTAACGATAGCGGGCGCGAAGTCAGTTCGGCGCAATGCTCCATATCCAGACCGATGGGGATCTGGAATGCGATGGCATCCTCATGCAGCACATAGTGGCGCATGAACTCGAAACTGTCGGATGTGGCAATGGGGCGTAGCGGGCGCGACCCCCGCGCCGCAGCATCATCCAGCATGGCCCGGACCCCATACCGGCGGGACGGGATGACATGCGGCTGGTCCAGACAATCACGCAACCGCACGTCGGGCTTTGACGCCAAAGGGTGATCATGGCGCATAATCGCATGGATGACCTGAGGGATACGCATCAGCACATCGAGGTCTACCATATGGACAGGCTCGAATACCAAGGCCAGATCGCTTCTGAACTCGGCCAGATCGCGCTCTGCGTCTTCGCGATCACGCACTTGCACAGAAAAAGAAACCCCGGGATGGTCACGCCGGTAAGCTGCGGTGTGCGCAGGCATAAAATACGGGATCAGCGCCTGAGAGCAGGCCACCGTCACATGGCCCCGTCGTTCGCCGGACAGATCAGCCACTTGGCTTCTCACCCGCCGCAAGTCGGACTCCTGCATCAGGAAATGCTGCATCAGCAACTCACCGGCTGGGTTCAAGCGCACACCACGCGGCAGGCGTTCAAAAATTTCGACGCCAAACTCTTCTTCGAACCGCTGGATCCGACGGTTCAGGGCAGAGGCCGTGATGTTCATATCGTCCGCCGCTTTCCGGATTGAGCCCGCGCGCGACACTGCCTCGATGAAGCGGAAAGTTTGCAGATGTTTCATAGAAAAGACCTTCCAACCCATGATGGTGCATTTTTTGCACCGCTTTTGTGAATTCTTAGCATTTGAATTCCGCAGCGCAACAGAGGACGACTGAGACACGTCAGCGGTACGGCCCGCAACGATGACCCCAGTGCAACTACAAAAGAGCCTCCTATGACCGATATTGCGATGACCATCCCAGACCTTCACGCGGCCTATGCGCGCGGTGTGTCGCCTGAACAAATCATCGCCCAAGTCTATACCCGACTGCGTGAAGTGGACGACCCATGCATCTTTCTATCCATGGCAAGCGAGGCTGACGCCCAAGCGGCGGCGGCGGCTCTTGGCCCATACGACCCTGCCAAACCGCTGTGGGGGGTCCCTTTTGCGGTGAAAGACAACATCGATGTCGCGGGGTACGAGACAACCGCCGCATGCCCTGCCTATGCCTATACCCCCACGCAAGACGCCTTCGTCGTCGCCAAACTGCGCGAGGCGGGGGCAATTTTCATCGGGAAAACCAACCTTGACCAATTTGCGACAGGGCTTGTGGGCGTCCGCACCCCTTATGGCGCGCCGCGCAATTCTATCGATCCTGAAATTGTGCCCGGTGGGTCCTCAGGCGGCTCGGGCGTGGCGGTAGGCCATGGTATTGTCGCCTTCTCGCTTGGCACCGATACCGCAGGGTCCGGGCGGGTGCCAGCAGCGCTGAACAATATTATAGGCCTGAAACCAACCCTCGGTGCCTTATCTGCAACTGGTGTCGTGCCCGCGTGCCGGTCGGTCGAGACGGTCTCGATCTTCGCACTTACCGTCGCCGACGCCTATACGGCTTTCACTGTCGCCTGCGCCTATGATGCCGCCGATGCCTATGCACGACACATCTCGGCCCCTCCCCTCGCTGCGCCAAAATCCGCCCCTGTGATCGGCATTCCGAGCCGTGACAGCATCCGCTTTTCGGGTGACGCCGTCCAAGAGGCTTCGTTCAACGCAGCGGTGGACCTGCTACGCGGCCAAGGGGCCGAGATACGCGAGATTGATTTCACGCCGCTCTATGATGTGGCTGATATGCTTTATGAAGGGGCGTGGGTCGCGGAGCGTTATACGGTCATTGAAGATCTTTTGCATACAGACCCAGAGGCGATCCTGCCTGTCACGCGCCAGGTCATTTGCAAGGCCGAAGCGCTTTCTGCCGCAGATGCGTTTCGCGGCATGTACCGTCTGAAAGAGCTGTCGCGCATTGCTGAAACCGCGTTGGAGGGCTTGGATATGCTCTGCGTGCCAACCATCCCGACCTTCCACACTGTCGCCGAGCTAGAAGCTGACCCCATCGGACCGAACTCGAACTTCGGCACCTATACGAACTTCGTCAACCTGCTGGATATGTGCGGTATCGCCGTGCCCGTGCCGGCGCGCAGTGATGGCCGTCCGGGCAGCGTCACATTGCTGGCAGCCGCGGGCAAAGATGCAGATATCGCCGCCTCAGGTCTTGCACTGGAGGCCGCAGGGAAGCGGAACCTGGGCGCAACGGGTTGGCCATTCAACGGCACGCCCACGCTTGAAGCTGCGGCGACCGACGGTCTGATCCTCGCGGTGTGCGGTGCCCATATGGACGGGCTGCCGTTGAACCATCAATTGACCCAGCGGGGCGCGACCTATCACGGCGCAGCGACGACGACCGACAGCTATCGTTTCTACGCGCTCGCCGGCGACCCTCCTGCAAGGCCGGGCTTGGTGAAAGGCACCCCCGGATCAGGTGCTTCCATTGCGGTAGAACTGTGGTCCCTTCCCTTTGAAAAGGTCGGCGGCTTTCTGGAAGCCATTCCCGCCCCTCTTGGTATCGGCACTGTCGATCTGTCCGACGGGCGGCAGGTAAAAGGGTTCATTTGTGAGGCCGAAGCCGTCGGAGATGGTACAGACATCACTCAGCTTGGGGACTGGCGAAATTATCTGGCGCAGCTGTGAGGTACGTAGCGCCCCATCTCTAAGGTGGCTTCGTATCTTCGGTTTCCCCGCTGTTCGGAATCGAAGAGGGTTCATCTCTGGTAGTCGCAGTTGCTCCCCATAACCTAACAACTTGGCAGAAGGCTTGAACTTTCCTTGCATATAAACACGCCACCAGCTCTCATACTTCTGGCTCAATGCAGCTAAGTGTCATCGAGCGATTTAAAGTTGCCCCTATGCGGTTGCGCTGACGCACCGATTAAACGCGCTCGATAACGCAGCCAGTTTTTCGGCCTGCCACAAAAGATAAGCGTCGCGCAGTGTCGTTGACAGCCAGCACGCCCCGCGTCGCCTTTCGTTTTCCCAGCCGATACCGCCGACCTGCTGTGCCTTTATCAGTATGCGCGAAATATGAGCGTCGGATACGTGGTAGCGTGCGGCCAAACCCGCTGTCGACACGGTGCCGAGCCAGAACCGGCCATCCCCATCCGGCTCGTTGGATTGGGTGGACAGCACCATTTCATGCAAGATGCTGCTGCCGGAGACGCTATTGGTAAAGCAGTTGACCATTGCCGGCGGATTGTACCACGCAGGATTCAAACAAATTTTTCGGGCGAAAGCGGGTTGAAGCTTATGTAAAAGCGTCGGGTTCCGGTTAAAGAGTGCACTACGCCCGCCCCCATCAACCATATCGAGCGCGCGAAGGTGGATGTCGATGTAGACAAACATAAGCTTTTCGCTTTTTGCGGAGACTTCAGTCGCATGCTGACGCAAAGTCCCGGTTTTTGGCGGTTCTGTCAGCTTAATTCGCAAAAGTTCTCGCAAGAAGGACTGCACAGTATTGCGACTGGCGATTCCTGTGCCAGCCAGTTCGGTCAGAAGCTTTTTCGGCGTTAAGGGCGGCGCGGCCGGGTCAATCTTGCGTTCGAAATGCAAGGCAATCGCCATATGGATCAAGATCCAGTGCCGTATATCGGCGAGGTAATGCACAACCTCTGGAGCAACGGCGTGGACCTTCAACAGATCGCTTGCCTCTCCCTTCAGCGCCTCCCAGAACATCGGGCGCGCAATAAGCTGTGCTGCGTCATAAGAAGGTGCGGTATCGGCAGTCTGGATCATGATCTATCTAGTTTCGCTTTTCAGAGGGGCGCACAACAGCATCGACCGCGCCGCTCTCAACTCATATCTGGGCTAAAAATTTTTGCCCATTGTGGACAAACGAACAACTTATAAACATCTCGTCTGAAAACATTTTCTTCAGAAGGTGCTCCCATGCATATCCGAAAAGCGTTCCGCCCACTGCTTTGCGCAGGGTTATGCGCGGTGCTGCCGTACACCCAGGCACAAGCTAAGGAACCCGCGCTACACCTGACCGCCGCATCAACGTATTACGACAATAGATCAACAGCGCTTGATCTCGTCCAGTCTTACTACAACGCAATCGGCACGGGGCAGCTGGCACGCGCTTTCAGTTACACCCTTAAAGGCACTCCCGAAAAAGATGCGAACCAGCTTGCCGCTGATTACAATGCGTTTCGCAACAAATTTCAGGATATCCGCAGCATTAAGCTGCGCTTCGAACTGGGATTCACCAGCGCTGGTGTCGGTACAGAGGTCTCGGCGGTGCCCGTCGTTGTAGAGATGGAAACCAATGAGGGTTCGACCATCGTCAGATCGAGTTGTCACTACGTCGTCCGGCTTGCCCCCGACACCCAAGACTATGCCCCTTTCGACCCGATCAGAATTGACGCCAGTTTCGACGAGCCCGTGGAAGGGGATTTTGACGCGACTGCCCTGCCCGATTGCCGGTTCTGATCCACTGGCCCCAACCCTGAATGCTCCACTTGGAATAGGAACCACCCTTTGAATACGCTTCTGATTATTATTACCGTAGTTGCGATTGCTGGTGTCTTGCTCATTTCTTTGTACAACGCGCTTGTGCGCGCCCGTCAGCGCGTTCGAGAGGGGTGGTCCGGTATCGATGTCCAGTTGAAACGACGCGCAGATCTGATCCCCAACCTGATCGAAACCGTAAAAGGATACGCCGCGCACGAACGCGCCACCTTTGACGAGATCGTTGCAGCCCGTAATTCGGCGGCCATCCTGAACCCTTCTGATGTGCAAAAACGTGCACGCGCCGAAAACGTGGTGGGGCAGGCCATCGGAAAGCTGTTTGCCTTGGCCGAAGCCTATCCGGACTTAAAGGCAAGCAATAACTTCCGCGATCTGGCAGCTAACCTTGATACTGTCGAGAGTGAGATCCAAATGGCCCGACGCTACTACAATGGCGCGGCGCGAGATCTGAATATCAAGGTCGAAAGCTTCCCCTCCAATCTGGTCGCCAAAAGCTTCGGCTTCGAACAAAGTGCTTTCTTCGAGATCGAAGAGCCCGCGGATCGCAGACTCCCAACGGTTGGATATTGACGCTGTGACCAAACACATCGCGCGCGTCCTTGCCGCTGTATTACTTTCTATCTGGGCCTACGGGGCGCAAGCTGGCGACGTGATCCGATCTTTCAACGCCGATATCCTCGTGCGGGAGGATGGTGTGCTTGATGTGACCGAGACGATCAAAGTGAATGCCGATGGAACAGATATCCAGCACGGGATTTATCGCGACTTCCCGCAATATGTCACTACGCCGGACGGCACGCGATACAAGGTAAGCTTCGAGATCCTTTCGGTCACACGCAGCGGGGAGGATGAACCATGGGAGGCAACTGACACCGATCTGGGCACCAAGATTCGCACCGGTGATCAGTTTCAGCTCGTTTCGACCGGCAACCACATCTACCAGATCCGCTATTTGACCGACCGACAGATTATCTTCGGAGACGCGAGCGACAGATTGCGCTGGAACGTCACTGGCGACGAGTGGAGTTTCCCGATCCTGAGTGCATCTGCGCATGTCATCCTGTCGAGCGGCGCACAGCCTTTTGAACCGATAGCCTTTACCGGTTCCCGCGGCAGCAAGTTGGCCGATGCGGTCGCGACAGTATCCGGGCGCCGTGCCACGTTTGAAACCACCCACGCTCTTGATCCATTCGAAGGGCTGACGATCATGGTACAGTTCCCCAAGGGCGCTGTTGCACCTCCAACCACCGCGCAACTGTCAGACTGGTGGTGGCGGGACAATCTGGGATGGGTCGTCTTGATCTACGGCTTTGCGGCCGTTTTTGCTTATATGATGTTTACGTGGCTTTGGTTCGGGCGCGATCCCAAGGCAGGGACAATCGTCCCTCGGTGGGATCTTCCAATGGGGATTTCGCCAGCATTGATGAGCTATATCGTTGATGGAACCTTGCGGGATGAAGGGAAAACGGCGCTTACTGCCACGGTTCTGGATCTCGCTGTGAAGGGCTACGTTGTTCTGGACGGCCTTGATCATCTGGTCACCATCAGGCGGACCGACTTGCCCATATCAGACGGGCTGCCTGCCGGTCATATAGCTATCCTGGACATGCTTCATGCGCATGAAGGTGAGATGTCCCTGGCCTCACTACACGAAGATGATATCGAAGCAGTTTTGCTCAACTTCGAAATTGGCGTCGAGGCTGAAAACGACGGGCGCTTTTACCGTCAGAACAAAATTCTGTTCCATCTGGGCATCATCATATCGGGTGCCGCTGCCTTCGCCTGGCTCGTGGCTATTGATCTAAATGAGACGGCCATGAAGCTCGTATTCTTTTCCAGTCTCGCGCCCCTATTCCTTAATGCAGGCATCTGGAAGCTGCTGAAATCACGCAGGAATCCGTACTCTTGGATGAAGCGGCTCCTGAATTTTTTGGGATTGGCCATCCTTGCGGGCATGTGGGTCTTCGGGGCGCTATTGTTTTGCGCCATGCTCTACGAAGACACAGGAATGAATATCGCGTTTCAGGCTTTGTTGGTCGTCTGGGGTGGCGTGACGTTCAACCAGATCTTCCTTGTGCTGATCGGATCAACCACACGTGCAGGGGCAAAGATAAGGGATCACATCACGGGGCTGCACCTCTATCTCACGGTAGGAGAGATGGACCGCATGAACATCCGCGACGCACCGGAATTATCGCCAGCGCATTTCGAAACCCTACTGCCAAGCGCGATCGCTCTCGGTATCGAAAAGCCTTGGCGCGAGGCGTTCAGAGCTCATTTAATATCAGGCCAGTCACTCACAGGACCCAGTTATGCACCAAGCTGGTTTGTAGGCGATGATGACGACGCAATCAGCGGACTATCACGTTTCGCAGAAGCTGTTGCTGCATCGCTCCATAGCGGTGCAGACGATAGCAACAGTTCTGCCGGATCGGGCGGCGGCGGAGGTGGTGGTGGAGGTTGGTAGTCCCTGCGAAATCCCTTAGGGTCAGGGCCTTGCAGGACCGACGCCCTGCGCGGACGGGCAGAGCTGCAATACCATACTCACAATCGTAGCAGTCAAGTTTCAGAGATGTTATTCCAACCGGCACCGGGTTTTGCGTATTGAGCGATCTTGAACTTGCCGAGCTGGGATGCGTGCACTTCGTCGGGACCATCTGCAAGGCGGATAAATCGTTGTGTGGCGAGGATTTCTGCCAAGGGCACGTCATCGCTCACACCCATGCCGCCGAAGATCTGAATCGCGCGATCCGCCACGGTTTGTGCCATTTGCGGGGCCACGACTTTGATCGCGCCGATCAAATCCTTGGCGTTCCTGGCCCCGTGACGGTCAATCGCATCCGCTGCTTTCAACGTGAGCAGGCGCGCCTGTTCGATGTCGCAATAGCTCTTTGCGATTTCCATCCGGATGCTGGAACGATCCGCAAGCATCCGGCCAAAGGTCTTGCGCTCTGTCACGCGCTGACACATCAGTTCCAAGGCACGCTGCGCCGATCCGATGGAGGGCATGCAGTGATGAATGCGGCCAGGCCCAAGGCGGCCCTGTGCGATTTCAAAGCCCCGCCCCTCGCCAAGAATGATGTTCTCTTTGGGGATGCGCACATCCTTCAGATGCACTTCGCAATGCCCGCCGGGCGAATGGACATCGCCGAATACTGTCTGGGCGCGGATCACCTTAACACCCGGCGCGTCACGCGGAATGATAACGGTTGATTGCTGCGTGTGGCGCGGGTTTTCCGGATTGGTCTGGCCCATCATCAGCAGGACCTTGCAGCGCGGGTCCATGACGCCTGAAATCCACCATTTCTTGCCGTTGATGACATAGTCGTTGCCGTCACTGCGGATTTCAGTGCGGACATTCGTCGCATTAGAGCAGGCATGATCGGGTTCGGTCATCAGATATGCAGACCGAATTTCCCCCGCGAGCAACGGCAGCAGCCATTCCTTTTTCTGGGCGGCGGTGCCGAACTTGGCAAAGACTTCCATATTGCCGGTGTCAGGCGCGGAGCAGTTGAAGACTTCGGCAGACCACATATTTCGGCCCATGATCTCTGCCAGCGGCGCATACTCCAGGTTTGTCAGGCCGGGGCTGTATTCGCCATATTCCTTGGGCAGGAACAGGTTCCATAGGCCAGCCGCGTTGGCCTTTTCCTTAAGAGGTTCCAAGCCGGGCCAAGGCTTCCTGCGATTGGCCGGATCGGCGTTTCATGCATGGACCTCGCGATCCACAGGAAGGATATTGGCGTCGACAAAGGCTTGCAGCTTGTCGATCAGGTTTTGTGTTTTTTCGGTGTAATCAAAGAACATGATTTGGGTGTCCTAAATTGTTATGGGCTGCGCGTTACAGCGTGAGACCGCCATCAGCGATGAGAGTGTGGCCCTGCACATAGGACGCGAGCGGCGAGGCAAGGAACATGGCGGCACCGGCCATTTCTTCCGGCGTGCCCAAGCGGCGCACCGGGATTGCGCGCAAAGATGCCTCCGCGCGATCCTTGTTCTGTGTGGTGACGGCAGTCAGCTTGGTTGGTACCAGTCCGGGGGCCAGTCCGTTCACCCTGATCCCGTCACGCGCCCAGGACTGGCCGAGCGTTTTGGTAAGGCTGATTGCCGCAGCCTTGGAGGCGGCATAGGCGGGGTTGCCGATATTCGCCTGCAAGCCAGAGACCGAACTGACAATCACGATGGAGCCTTTGGCCGCGCTGAGCATTTGCTTGAACTTGGTCGCCGTATGCATGACCGAGTTGATGTTGATATCCATCACCTCGTCCCAGCCCTTCTTGGCATATTCCGCCTGCTTGTACCGGACAAAGCCCTGAGACTGGACGAGCACATCCAGACTGTCGAAGGGCGGCGCATAAGCGTTAAACTCGTCGAAGTCCGCCACATTGACCTGCGCGTAATGCAGCCCTTCCAGATCAGAGCCTTCTTGGCCCGCGTAATCCGCTGCCGAGGCGCGTGTGCCCCAGACATGCACCTCTGCCCCGCGCGCGCGAAAGCCGCGGGCAATGCCATTCCCGATCCCGCTAGAACCGCCGACGACCAGCACCCGCTTTCCCGAAAAGTCCAAATCATTCATAACAGTTTCCTTCTCAGTTCTTCGTGATCAATCGGTGGGCGCGATTGAACAATGAAATCGTCATCGCATGCAGGTGATCGCCGGTTTCCTTTGGTGCCTTGCCGCACTGGCGCGTGCATGGGTCCCCTCCAGGAGTGTCCCCAGCTTGAAACAGGCGAGCACCCCATACCAGGCGACCGCATCCAGACTGCGTGTCGAATGCCTGTCGTAATGTGCGATGAGTTCATTGAGGCTCGGGAATCCATCCCAGGGTTCGATATCGCCCACCACGGGCGTATGTTCATCAGCCCAAGTGGCCATGACCCAGCCAAGGTCGATCAAGGGATCGCCAATCTTGGCCAGCTCCCAATCGACAAAGGCGACGAGCTCGGGACTGTCAGGGGCAAACATCGTGTTTGCCAAATGGCAGTCACCATGAAAAATTCCGCTCGTAAAATCTTGCGGGAGATTATCCTCAAGCCAAGAGACAATCCTTTCGACATCGGGCAGTTCTTGGAAGCCAGTCCATTCGTCGAAAGCGGCGTAGCCTTCCAGCTGGCTCATCCACCGGCCTGTCTGCCGTTGCAGAAACCCGTCGGGCTTGCCAAATCCTTCCAAGCCTACCGCCTTGTAGTCAACCGCCCCGAGTGCGGCCATCCCTTCGATATAGGAATACCCCATGCGCGCGCGGATCGCCGGGTCGCTGGCGTGAAGCTGCGGCAATCCGTTTGCAGGATTAAAGCCCTCAACCGGAGCCATAAGATAAAAGCAGGCACCAAGCACGGCTTCATCGTCACAACCTGCGATGAACCTGGGGTGCGGCACGTCAGTCGCGCTGAGCGCCTCCAGAATACGCGCCTCGCGCTTCATCGTCTCATTGGAATTCTTGCGCAGATGCAGCGGCGGCCTGCGCAGCACGAACTCTCTGCCGCCCCGGTCAAAGCGCAGCAAGATGTTCTGCGTCCCGCCTGCAAGAAGCTGCAGATTGCTCAGCGGGCCGCGTTCCAACCCGATATCGTCCATCCACGCTGTGAGCGCTTGCAGGTCGACCGGGATCGTTTCCGTGTTTGCTTGATTCATCATAATTCATTTGTATTAATCATTTGAATTATTGCAACCCATAATTTTCTGTGCTCTAGAGGATCGTGATATGACCAGACTGTCTTCAAAGGTGCCCAGCCCATCGGTTGAACGGCTCAAGGGCGAGGCACAGCGCCTCTTTGCCAATCGGGGCATTGATGGCGTTACAGTGCGTGACATCGCCAAAGCTGCTGGCCAAAAGAACCCCGCCGCTGTGGGGTATCACTTCGGCTCGAAAGAGGCGCTGATCCGCGAGCTTATCGTGGACGGTGCCAAGATCATCGACGCACGCCGAAACGCCCAGCTTGATGCTCTGGAAGCTGACGGCGGCCCCACGCGGATTTCGCAGATCGTGGATATTCTTATCTATCCTTCTGTCAATTTAGCAGCAGATGGTGAAACGGACACATACAACCGCTTTCTCCACATGCTCACCATGTCCCACAGGGCCCTCTTCGATGACGCCCTAGAGGGCCGCTGGAACTCAGGCTATCAGCGTTGCCTGGAACATCTGCGTATGCTGATGCCGTCGCAAAGCCGGACCATACAAAATCAACGATTTATATTTCTGGAATCCTATTTGGGCGGAGTGCTCAGCGCGCGTGAGACAAGGCTGGGTGACACGAGCCGCGCCCACGCCACTTGGAGCGACGCATCAACGCTGGCGCATTTCGCAGCCACAGTCACATGGATGCTTGAGATGGAGTGATCCTTGCAAGCAATGTAGATAGCATAACACGGGTTTTCCGACCCGAGTGCGTTGATACGTGTCAAAGATGTCAAAGCGCACGAAGTCCCCGCCACCGAAAGCGCCGCAGTCAAATTGCGGTCAGGTTCGAGATGTCTCGTTAAGATTGGGGGCTAGCCATCAGCCCCCTAATGGAGTTCTCGTCAGCCGCGCTCGATCACTTCCAAACCACGTCTCGCGAAACATCTGGCAAGATGTACGGGGTCCGCACCGTCCGCGCCCGCCGCATTGCCCGCACGCACGCGGTCGGCGATGCCCACCCAGATGACCGAAAACCGGAACAACGCGAAAGCCTTGTGAAACGAGGTCAGCGGTGGCAGGTCGGGGCAGTGTGACATGTAGCGCTCCACGAATGCCTCTTCGGTCGGCAGGTTTTCTGCCGCGAGGTCCAGCCCAAGGAGTCCGCCGTATTCTTCGGGTGCCGTGTGCCAGGCCATGCAGCAATAGCCGAGATCGGCAAGCGGATGCCCCAGCGTAGAAAGCTCCCAATCCAGAATGGCGGCCACACGCGGTTCGGTCGGATGAAAAATGACGTTCCCCATCCGGTAGTCCCCGTGGGCGAGGCTCACCCGTCCGTCATCCTGCGGTTGATGTTCGACAAGCCAGGCCGACAATTCATCCAGCTCCGGGATCGGGTCGCTCTGGCTTTCTTCCCACTGTCGTGACCAGCGCGCGATTTGCCGGGCAAAGTAATTTCCAGGTTTGCCAAAATCCTCCAGCCCTACCGCTTCGGGGCGGACGTTGTGCATGGCGGCCATCGCGTCGGCCAAACCCATCCACAAGGCATGGCGCTCGTCTTGGTCTGCCGCCGCCAAGGCACCATCCGCAAAAACCCGCCCTTCGATCCGCTCCATCAGATAAAACGGGGTGCCCAAAAGATCAGGGTCCGCATGATACAGGATCGGACGCGCCACCGGGACGCCTTGGGGGTGCAGCGCCTCGAGCACGCGGTACTCGCGATCAATGGCATGGGCCCCGCGCAAAATCGGGCCGCCCGGTTGTTTGCGCAAGACCAGCCGTACGTCCCCGCGGGTGACAAAATACGTCGGGTTCGATTGCCCGCCCGCAATCCGCTCGATCGTGACCGGAGCCTTGCCTCCGAAAGTTTCAGCAAGGAAATCGGCAAGCGCTTCCGGCTCGAAATCCATTGCACCCTTTGTTACCGTATCCATACGCGCCCCCATATCCCAAAATCCCGTCGTTCTGTCTTTATGCTACCGGCAATGCGGTCGAATTGGCCGATCCACAGATATGCCATTACGGCACCGGTTTGGGCTTTTGATGTAGATCGAATTCTATTCGTTGTTCTTTACGCCCATGACGCCAGCTCAGAACACCATATACCCGCCGTCTATGATGAAATCCTGACCGGTATGCCATGCGCTGGCATCGCTCATGATATAGGCCGCAATCGCGCTGAAGTCCGATCCCTGCCCCAGACGCCTTGCAGGAATTCTGGGCAGCACCTTGTCGACGAACGCCTGCGAGGCAAAGCTTTCGTCCGTCAGCGGTGTTTCGACAAACCCCGGCAGAATGCTGTGGGCGGTCACACCGTATCGGGCATATTCCACCGCCAGCGATCGGATCATCGAGATCAATGCGCCCTTGGCAGCCGCATAATGCTGATTGCGGGGCATGCCGTTCAAGGCACCGATACTGGAGGTGCCGACCAAACGTCCGAACCTGTCCCCGCCTTCGGCCCGCTCCCGCATATGAGCTGCCGCGGCGCGGAGGACATAATAGGCACCATTAAGGTTGATATCGATCATTTGCTGCCAATGCGCATCCTCGGATTGGTCAAAGCCCGAACTGGGCGTGGAAAATCCGGCATTGGCAAAGCAGCCATCGACGCGACCATGGTGTTTCAGAGTGGCGGCGAATGTGTCATTCACGGCCTCTGAACTGGTCACATCGCAGATGTATGCGCTGATCTTTGTGCCATGGGTCGACAGCGTTTCAACCGCTTGAGCGTTCTTGTCAGCACTTCTGCCCCAAATGGCAATATCGCAGCCGCATTTGGCAAGCCCCTCGGCCATGCCCAGTCCAATTCCGCTGTTGCCGCCGGTGATCAACGCGACTTTTCCTGTCAGATCAAACATGTGCAGCCTCCATGCGGCAAGAGTTTCCCGCCGCGATGTTCATTCGGACTTCGGAGCCTCATGCAGCGCTCGGCGGATCGCCGCAGTGTCCCCGCCCATTGCCTTCGGCGTATTGATCCCTGTCGGTTTGCTACGCGAGAAACGCGGCGCGGGAGCGGCCTGCAAAACGCCATCCACCTCGACCAGCGTTTGACGCGCGGCCATATGAGGATGG
Source organism: Sulfitobacter sp. CB2047 (assembly GCF_000735125.2). Classification (NCBI taxonomy): domain Bacteria; kingdom Pseudomonadati; phylum Pseudomonadota; class Alphaproteobacteria; order Rhodobacterales; family Roseobacteraceae; genus Sulfitobacter; species Sulfitobacter sp. CB2047. Next base: position 232,065 of record NZ_CP072613.1, read on the forward strand.
GATGCCGCTTCATCCATGCTCAGCACGGGGGCCACACAGGCATCGGTGCCACTAAAGATGCCGGACCACTCCGCCTGTGTCTTGCTCGCGAAAGCCTGTGCGTAAAGCTCGGCACGCTCGGCCCAGTTTGAAGGGTCGTTCTGATCGGCACTATGCTCGGCGGGCAGCCCGGCCTTCTCCAGCAGCAGGGCAAAGAACTGCGGCTCTAGCGGGCCGACGGACATGAACAGATCATCCTTGGTCCGGTAGCAGCGATAGAAAGGCGCACCCCCGTCCAGCAGGTTGGACGCGCGGTTTTCGCTCCACGCGCCGCGCGCTTTGAAGGTGTGGAAAAGCCCCATCATCGCGCTTACGCCATCGACCATTGCTGCATCGACCACCTGACCTTTGCCGGATGTCTGCCGCTCGAACACGGCGGCAAGGATGCCAAGCAGCAGAAACATCGTGCCCCCGCCATAGTCCGCGACCAGATTCAAAGGCGGCGGCGGCGGGTTATCAACCGTGCCCATTGCAGCCAAAGCACCCGTCAGGCCCAGGTAATTGATGTCATGACCCGCCGATTGGCTAAGCGGACCGTCCTGCCCCCAGCCCGTGATCCGGCCAAAAATCACCGTCTCGTCAAGGTCATCTGGCCCGAGCCCCAACCGTTCCATCACGCCGGGCCGGAAACCTTCGATGACGATACCAGCCCGATTGATCAGCGCCTGCGCGGTACTGCGCCCCTCTTCAGATTTCAGATCCAAAAAGACGGACCGCTTGCCGCGCCGGTTGACATCGGTTTTGTCAGCTGGCGCTTCGGCGCGGTCGATGACGATCACATCCGCACCCAGATCGGCCAGCAACTGCCCCGCCAAAGGGCCGGGACCGATCCCGGCCATTTCGATGACTTCCAGGCCTTTCAGCGGTCCCGACATAACTAACCCTCAGCCTTTTTGACGATCATCCAGCCCAAGGCCGCGACCGATGATTTCACGCATGATCTCGGACGTGCCAGCATAGATACGGCTGATCCGCGCATCGACATAAAGCCGAGAGATTTCATACTCTTCCATATATCCAGCACCGCCGTGCAATTGCAGGCAGGCATCAATGATTTCGCCTTCGATCTCCGATGTGAACAACTTGGCCTGCGCCGCCATTTCGGCTGTGCATTCCCCATCTATATGGGCCATCGCACAATGATCGAGGTAGGCCCAGCCGACATCGAGTTTGGTGCGCGCATCAGCCATGACAAAGCGGCTGTTCTGGAAGGTGCCGACCGGTTTTCCGAAGGCTTTGCGCTCTTTGATGAACTCCATCGTGATCTCGAAAGCGCGTTCCGCACGGGCGAGATAGCCGTCCGCCCCCACCAGCCGTTCTTCGGCCAGATTGGTCATCATCAATTTGAAGCCATCTGTCCCATCGCCAACCAGATCCGATGCCGGCACCTTGACGTTATCAAAGAACAGCTCGGACGTATCCTGCGCTTGCAGCCCCATCTTCTTGAGGTTCTGACCCTTGGAGAAGCCTTCTGCCCCTTCTTGAACCCAGAACAGCCCGATAGAGCGCGGATTATCGGGGTCCGTTTTCGCGGCGATCAGGTAGAGGCCAGCAATCTGACCGTTTGAGATGTAGGTTTTTGATCCGTTGATGACCCAATGGTTCCCCTGCCTTTCGGCGCGGGTTTTGATCGCCGCAAGATCCGAGCCGCATCCCGGTTCGGTCATGCCGATCGCAAGAATGGTGTCGCCCGAAACGATCCCCGGCATGTACCGGTCGCGCTGATCGTCGGTGCCGAACTTTTGCAGATAGGGTGCCACGATGCGGTTGTGCAGCGTGATAAAGAAAGAGCTCTCCACCTTGCCCAGTTCTTCGTTGAGAACCATGTCAAAGCGGAAATCATCAAGGCCCATGCCGCCGTATTTTTCATCGGCAAACATCGCCAGAAAACCGTTGTCCCCAGCGGATTTCCAAGCTTCCTTGCTAACGTGTTTGTTCTGACGCCAGCTTTCAGCATGGGGGGCAACCTCGGCCGCGATCCATTTGCGAACACTGTCGCGAAACATATCGTGCTCTTCTTCAAAAATACGTCTTTTGATCATGGGACATCCCTCGTTGCTTTGATGGGTCTGGGCATCGGTGGCACAAACGGCTTAGCTATTCGTCCAGTTCGGCGCGCGTTTTTCGACAAAGGCTTTGACGCCCTCTTTACCGTCGTTCGATTTCAGCACGACGTCAAATTCAACCGTGTTGCCTGCGAAGGCTTCGGGCAGCCGCTCGATGTCTTCTTCAAGGGCGTTGAGCACCCGCTTTGACGCCCTGACGGCAGTCGGCGATACCAGCGTGATTTCCTTGGCGATTTCACGTGCGATATCCATCGCCGTTTCACCCTCACCTGCAACGCGGTTAATGATGCCTAGTTCACAGGCACGGTCGGCTGTAATCGCACGGCCTGTCAGGATCAGCTCCATCGCGGCTTTACGACCAATCTGGCGCGTGAGACGTTGCACGCCACCCGCAGCTGCGAACAGGCCAACCTTCACCTCGGGCAGCGCGAATTTCGCATGGGCATCCGCCACGGCAATATCGGATGCCAGAACGATCTCGCATCCACCGCCCATTGCCACGCCATTCACCGCCGCGATAACCGGCTTTTCCCGGCCCCAGCGATCAGTGAGACCGCCAAAGCCGCTGCCGGCGGGTTCAATATTCTGCCCTTCGCTTGTGGCTTTCAGATCGTTGCCCGAGCAAAAAGCTTTGTCCCCGGCCCCGGTGATGATGGCGACCCACAGATCCGGGTCCTGCTCGTATCCATCAAAGATATCGTGCAATTCCTGATGCGCCCCGCCGTGGAGGGCGTTATAGCGATCCGCGCGATCAATCGTAATTTCAAGGACATGGCCGTCACGTTTGACCGTGATATAGTTGAAATCGCGCGCCCAGATATCCTTGGCATCCTTGGTTTTTACGTCAGTCATTCCATTCTCCATTTTCCCGCGGCGCAGTCAGGTTCCCACGTCGACTTTTGCAGTGCCGTGATGTGGCAGAAGGGACCGCCCCCTCCCCCAACGTCTCAGCGGCCAATCAGCGTGGTGCCATCCTGATAGCACCATCCAAGCGAATGTCTTCGCCGTTCAGGTAGGGATTGCGCACCATTTCGAGAGCCAGAGAGGCATATTCTTCCGGCTTACCAAGGCGAGCAGGGTTGGGCACCATCGCCCCCAAGGATTGCCGAACGTTTTCGGGCAGGCTCATCAAAAGCGGCGTCTCGAAGAGACCGGGCAGGATTGTATTAACGCGAATATGCTCCGCCGAAAGGTCACGGGCGATTGGCAAAGTCATACCAACAATCGCGGCTTTCGACGCCGAATATGCGACTTGGCCGACCTGACCGTCCTCTGCCGCAACGGAAGCGGTCGAGATGATCGCGCCACGCTCTCCGTCCTCCGGGTCGAGGGTCATCATACCCGCGGCGGCCTTCACGGTGCAGATGAAGGTGCCGATCTGGTTGACCTCAATAATCTTGCGATATTCGGAGATCGGGAACTGGGAAATACCACCAGTTTTGCGATCCCGCCCAGCGGTCTTGATCGCATTCCCGATGCCCGCGCAATTAACGAGAATACGTTCCTGCCCGTTTGCCGCCCGCGCCTTTTCAAAGCCAGCGTCGACGCTGGCTTCGTCCGCCACGTTCACCTTGCAAAACACGCCGCCCAATTCAGATGCAATTGCTTCGCCGGCTTCCTCGTTCAGGTCAAACAAGGCCACCTTGACTCCATGTGAAGCCAACGCACGCGCTGTGGCAAGCCCCAGTCCGGAGGCACCCCCAGTGATGACTGCCGAGATTGAGTTATCAAGTTTCATTCGCGTTCTCCGTAATTTATCTCAAAGGGCGTTGATGCTATGACCGCCATCCACGGTTATGGTCGCGCCGGTCATGTAGCTGTTCTGTCTGGCCGCCAGCATGAGCAATGGAAGATTCAATTCCTCCATAGCCCCAAACCTGCGTTGCGGAATGCGCGCAGCCATGCGGTCCCCCGCTTCGGATCCCAGAAAATCCGCGTTCAACTCTGTCTGGAAATAGCCCGGTGCCAATGCATTGACTCGAATGCCGTCAAGCGCGACCTCAATCGCAAGCGATTTGGTCATATGAATAACACCGGCCTTGGTTACCGCATACGCCCCTGATTTGAGCGCAGTTCGCGATGCTGTAATTGACGCAATGTTAACAATGGCCCCGGCTGTCTTCTCTTTGCGAAACATTGCGACAGCCTGTTTGGACACACGCCAGACCCCGCTCAGGTTGACATCTATCAACTGCTGCCACTCGTCTTCATCCATATCGGCAAGCCAAGAATTCTGACCGATACCCGAATTGTTAATAACGATGTCACAGGGTGGCATATCCGCAAACGCCGCCAGAACCACTTCGGGAGAGCCCACATCCATTTGAACAACGTGGACATCGCGCCCCATCGCACGCAATGGCGCTGCGACCTCCTCCAGCTTGTCTGTGCGTCGTGCTGCGAGAACCAGGTCAGCCCCTTGCACCGCAAGGACAGAGGCGAAATGGGCGCCCAGGCCGCTCGATGCTCCTGTGACGAGCGCTCTGTTTTGGCTCAAGTCGATACTTAAGGGTGGGGTCATTCTAGGTTTCTTCTTGGGGTCGTCTCGTTTCGAGGGAGCAAAAATTTGCAGAGGGCGATCATGACCAGCCCTCTGCATGCATAAAGGCTTACACCCGCTCGATGATGATTGCGGGGGCCATGCCACCGGCCGCACACATCGTGATCAGGCCATACCGACCACCAGAACGCTCTAGTTCATCCAAGGCAGTACCGATCAGAATGGAACCGGTCGCACCGATAGGATGACCGAGCGCCATCGCGCCGCCGTTGATGTTCACCTTGGAACGGTCGAGCTTGAGATCCCGAATGAACTTTTCCGCAACCACGGCAAAGGCTTCGTTGATTTCATAAACGTCGATATCGTCAGTAGTCAGACCCGCTTTCTCCAGAACCTTGCGCGCTGCCGGAACAGGAGCGTTCAACATCAACGTCGGATCGTCGCCAATGTTCGCCGTCGCCACGATGCGCGCGCGCGGCTTCATGCCTGTCTTTTTCACATAGCCTTCGGACGCCAGCAAAAGGGCCGCCGCGCCATCCACAACGCCAGAGGAATTCCCCGCATGGTGAATGTGCTGCATTTTGCCCTTCAACTCAGGATAGCGCGCATAAATCATGTCGCCGTAGGTCGTCCCCTTGTCGTCAATCGGGAACTCCATGAACTTGTCGAAAACCGTGTTGAGGGTTGAGAGAGAGTCAAGCGTGGTGCCGGGGCGCGGGAATTCTTCCTTGTCCAAAACCAGTTCGCCGGTCTCGGGGTCGCGCACTGGTACGATAGAACCGTCGAAACGCCCTTCGGCGATGGCTTTGGCAGCGCGTTCTTGGCTCGTCACGGCCAGCTGATCTGCTGCAGCGCGATCAATGCCTTCAATCGTCGCGATGGCGTCTGCACTGCAACCCTGCTGGGTCTGCGGGTGCTTTGCGCGCAGGCTCAGGTTGCCCGCGTCCATCATAAAGGGTTTCTTCGGGTCAGCGATCTGCCCGGTATAGCTCATCATTTCGGTGCCGCCCGCGATGACGACATCCTCCATCCCTGACATGATCTGGGCTGCAGCCAGCGAAACCGTGGTGATCCCGGAGCCGCAGAAACGGTCAAGCGTGACGCCTGACGCTTTGACGTCATAGCCCGCATCCAGCGCCGCCATGCGACCAAGGTCGCCGCCCTGCTTGTCTTTTTGCGTACTCGTACCCCAAATAATGTCATCCACATCAGCTGTGTTCAGATCGTTGCGATCCCGCAGCGCGGCTAGGACAGTGGCCCCCAAGTGTTGAGGATGCAGGTGCGCGAGCGCGCCCTTCCCGACCTTCCCAACACCGCGAGGGGTGCGGCAAGCGTCAATGATATATGCTTCAGCCATTGAGGGTTTCCTTCTCTAAAGTTCAGCTGGCTCGCCGCCTGCCGCTTGCTTCGCGCCCAGTTCACCGCCGCCTAAACCGACAGTTAAATTCATTCACTGCAGGCATCTCATCACAACATTAATTAGTCAAGTAGTTAATTAAGTTAACTGCGCGAATAGTCTGTTAGTTATAACGCCGCCTCGTTCACAAAGTGAGGCGACACAATAAGTGTTGCGAGGAAACTCGGTGCGTCTCACTTCATGATTTCGGGCAAGAACAATGTGATCTCAGGCCAGATTGCCAGCACCGCCAGCACCACCAGGTCCATGAGGATAAACCACATCACGCCACGGAAAATTTGGGTTGTTGTGGCGATGTTCCCGACGACACCCTTGATGACAAAAATGTTCATCCCGATGGGCGGCGTCACCATCCCGATTTCCAGGAGTTTGGTGAGCACGATCCCGAACCAAAGCAGTGACCAATCGGCGTCCTGCACGATCGGCAGAACAATCGGCATCGTCAGCAGCATCGCGCCAATCGGCTCGAGAAACATACCAAGAATGAGATAGACCAGTATGATGCCAAAGAGGATCATGGCCGGATTGGCGGACAATCCGATGATGGAGTCTGACAGGTAATCTCCGGCACCTGATAGGGTCAGAAATCTTGTCAGCAATGTCGCGCCAACGCCGATGACGATCAAGGCAGCAGTCGTGATCATCGTTTCCTCAACGGCAAGCCGGAAGCGACGCCAATTCAGTGTTCTGCGGGCCAGCCCCACCAGGCATGAAAGGAACGCGCCAATCGCGCCAGCCTCTGTCGGGGTGAAAGCACCAGAGAAAAGCCCACCAAAAATCCCGATCATGACCACGACAATCGGCCAGGTATCTTTGAGCGCCGAAAGGCGCTCTGCCCATGAGGCGCGAACCCCTACGGGTGCCATAGCCGGATTAATTTTGACACGAACCAGAATTACCACGCAGTAACCAATCGCCGAGATCACCCCCGCTGTGATGCCGCCCAGAAACAACTGCGGCACTGATACCTGTGCGATGACCCCATACAAAATCAAAATGATCGAAGGCGGGATCAAGGCTCCGATGGTGCCCGCGACGGCAACTGTGCCTGTCGCAAGTTCGGCATTGTAGCGCGCGCGCATCATCTCGGGCACGGCAATACGCCCCATTGCCGCGGCGCAAGCAACCGACGACCCGCATACTGCCGCAAAACCTGCGGAACCAAAGACCGCCGCGATGGCAAGCCCACCGGGGAGCGCAGACGTCCATACCCTTGCGGCCCTGAACATCCCTTGGGTCAGCTCAGCATGATAACAAATAAACCCAAGGAGCAAGAACATGGGGACCGAGCTAAGCACCCAGTTTGCGGAAAACTGATAGGGCATGACCGCAAGCGCGCCCCAGGCAACCCTCCAGCCCAAAAGAACATAAAGCCCGCCAAAGCTTACCCCGATCAAAGCAACGCCGATAGGAACGCGCAAGGCAATCAGGACAAACAAAAGCCCCAGACCGCTGAGACCAATACCGATATCATCCATTTGCAAGCTCCTCCGCTGGCAATTCGCCATTCATGTCAGGGCCAAAAGTAGATTGTGCGCCTCTGGCAATTGCTTGCGCACGCCAAAGCGCGGTTACAGCCATCAATCCGCAGCCCAAAGGCAGCGCGAAATAACTTGGCCACACAGGGATGGTCAGCGACCCTTGCTGGATTGCCGCGCTAATTTCCATTTTGTGAATAGCTTCTATCCAGGTACGAACCGTGACGAACCCGAATACAATCGCAGCCAGAAACGCGGCCATCGCAGCCAGCCCGCTTTGAACATTGCGCGGCATCAGCTCGGTGAAGACTTCGACAGAAACATGGGCATCGCGCGATTCAGCCACCGCCAGCGAACAAAAGCCAAGTATCACCATGTAATAATGGGAAACGATGGTGATCGTACCTCTGATCGGCGAATTGAAAACAAACCGTAAAATTACATCGGTCGTAATGTGCAACATCATGAGCGTTACGCAGATGATGCCGACCAGTCCCATTACCGAGACCAACGGTTCGAGCACGCGTTGAAAAAGCTTCATTCGAGCCTCACTTATCTGTGGGATGAAGATTGCTGCACCGTCGGAAAACGACGTACCGTCGGTGCAGCAGATCGCTTACTGCCCGTAGGTCGATACATCGACCTTCGACAGAACTTCGGTCCAGTAAAGATCGGACAGTGCATCAGCATCCTGCACGTCTTTCACCAAACCAACCCATTTGGTCATGAGCTCACGCACCTTCGAGACACTTTCTTCACCGCCCGTAACGCCACGCTCGGCGTAGATGTCAACGACGTTCGAGATGTCTTCGTTGATCCACTCAACGCTTTGCGTGCGCAGACTTGCTTCTGCCTCGTGGAAAGTGATCCCCTGTTCCTTGGCCTTGGCAATGTTGTCTCGTGCCTCACCATAATAGGCCCAGTTCATTTCCGCCGCCACGACGGCAGACCCTTTCAACATCGCGGTTCTGCCTGCGTCATCAAGGCCAGCCCATGTATCGGCATTCACATTGGTAAGACCTGATACAAAGGAAGACCCCGGCAGGTTTGTCGTGATGTCTGTCGCCACATCAATAAAGCTGAAGTTCGTCAGCTCCGACGCTGATGATGCGGTACAGTCAATGACGCCCTGGTTCAGCGCCTCGAAAGTCTCGTTGATCGAAATGGAGACGGGCGTGGCCCCCATCGCTTCGATCCAGCGGCTCCAGAAGGCACCAGGCGTGCGGATACGAGCACCCTTCAGATCCTCGGCCGAAACGACCGGTTTTGTGCACTGCAGCATGTAGGGGGGTGTCCCCGCACCCGCTGTGTAAACGTGGTTCTGGGCCGCAAACTCGCTCAAGCAGTCGCCACAGTTGAACATGACGTACTCCATGATCGCGCCGGTGAAAGCAAAGGCCATCCGATCAGGGTCGCCTTCCACCACTTCACTAAAGCTAGCCAGCTCGGTCACGAAGTTTGTGTTGGGGAATTCGGATAGGAAATACGGTGTCAAAACAGTTGTTATGTCGGCAATCCCGTCACGTACACCCGATGTCGACTCCAGAAAGTTAAGCAAAGACAGCGGGAAAACTTTTACCGTGACGTCGCCGCCAGATGCCTCTTCGACGGCATCAGCATAGGTCTCGATCGCCTCTGTCGGCAGCGCACCTGGAGGCCAGCCGATCGCATAGCGTAAATCGCGTGCCTCGGCCGATGTCGAGAATGTGCCCACTGATGCCGCTGCAAGAACCAAAGCAGACCCGCTGCTTTTGAACAACTTAGAAAACTTCATTTAACTTCTCCCTTTGATTTTCAGTAAGTCGTCGGTTTTCTCCCGACTTGTTGGTGACTGTCTGTGCTCCGAAGCCACGCAGCGGAGCGGTCATTCGGCTGAGATACTCCACGAACCGCAGCCAGAATTTAGGTTAAAGCGCTTCGACGATGGTGACATTCGCCAGCCCACCGCCCTCGCACATGGTCTGCAACCCGTAGCGTTTTCCGCGGGCGCGCAATCCATGCACCAATGTCGCCATCAGCTTGGCGCCCGAAGCGCCCAATGGGTGACCTAGCGAAATGGCCCCGCCATTGACGTTCAAACGATCAGGGTCGGCACCTGTGTGCTTGAGCCAAGCAAGAGGGATCGAGGCGAAGGCTTCGTTGACCTCGTAAAGATCAATCTCGTCGATCGTCATCCCTGCGCGGGCCAAGGCGCGATCGGTGGCGAAAAGCGGCTCTTCGAGCATGATTACCGGATCGCCACCCGTTACCGTCATGGACCTGATCCGTGCGAGGGGGGTCAGCCCGTGGGCCTTGACCGCCGCGGCACTGGCAATCAGAACCGCCGAGGCACCGTCGCAAATCTGGCTGGCGTTGCCGGCGGTGATCACGCCGCCCTCTTTCAGCGTCTTCACGCCGGCCAGCGCCTCCATCGAGGCGTCGGCACGGATGCCCTCGTCTGTCCGGTGCATTTCACCATTCTCGAGCTCAAGGGGCACGATCTCCTGATCGAATGCACCTGCTTCGGTCGCTTTTGCCGCGCGCTGATGGCTCAGCAAAGCAAAGGCATCAAGATCCTCGCGGCTGAAGTTATGCTTGCGCGCAATCGCTTCGGCACCGGAAAACTGGCTAAAGGCCACGCCGGGATATTTGGCGTCAAGACCCGGCGACTTGGCCGACCCGGGCTCGAAGTTTCGCGTGAAGACGCCTGTGGTCCCCATCGGTACCCGCGACATGGATTCAACGCCCGCAGCAATCACCAGGTCCTGAGTGCCGGACATGACGGCCTGCGCCGCAAACTGGATCGACTGCTGGGAAGAGCCGCATTGACGGTCGATCGACACCGCCGGTACGCTTTCGGGCAGGGACGAGGCCAGCACCGCGTTGCGACCGATGTGCAGACCTTGTTCGCCGCTTTGACCGACGCAGCCCATGATAACATCCTCAATGGCAGCGGGATCGATGCCGGTATTCTGCACCGTGGCGTCCAAAACGCGCGCGGCCAGATCGACGGGGTGCCACCCGGACACCTTGCCGCCACGACGGCCACCAGGGGTGCGCAATGCAGAACAGATATAAGCTTCGGTCATTTTATTACCTTCCTTTACGTAGAGCGCAGAACGCCTGCTTAGCCGCCGAAACGCGCGGCACGCTTTTCCATGAATGCCGCGACACCTTCGGCAAAATCGGGGTGATTGCCCGCGTCGCGTTGTAGAACACGTTCCAATTGCAGGGTTTCGGTGAAACTGGAATCCGCCGCTGCCCATGCAGATTGCCGGGTCAGCGCCAGTGCACGGGTTGGCCCGTCCGCCAGTTTTTGCGCAATCTTCATCGCTTCCGCCTCGACAACGTCATCCTCGAACAACCTGGTGATCAGGCCCCACTCAAACGCCTTTTCCGCCGGTAGTTTTTCTGCAAGCATCATCAATTCCATTGCCCGCACCCGTCCGACCGAGCGCGTCAAAAACCACGCTGCGCCGCCATCGGGAACCAGCCCGATCCGCGCGAATGCCTCGAGAAAATAGGCCGCGCGACCGCAAACGATGATGTCCCCGGCCATCGCGAGAGACGCACCTACCCCCGCCGCTGCACCGCGCACCGCTGTGATGAAAGGCACTGGCAAGGTCCGGATCGTTTCAACCAAGGGGTTGAAGGCGTCCTCTAGTGTTTGACCTGCATCCAGTTCCCCGTCACCGGGGGCAAGATCGCCGGACAGGTTGGCCCCAGAGCAAAATCCGCGCGCTCCGCCCGCCAGAATGATGCAACCGGAAACCTTGGCCTCGGCACGCAACACTTCGCGCAGGGACAGGGCCATCGGCGTATCCATGGAATTCAACGTCTTGGGGTCATTCAGGCGCACCGTGCTGACACGCCCCTCGCGGGTGACTGCGAGACGGTCATCAAGAGTAGAAGTTGTCATTGGCGGTGCTCCATTTAATTTCGGGGATCGGGTTGGCTATTGCCATTTCGGCGCCGACCAATCGGGAAAGATGTCGGGCAAATCTGTACTGACCTTGTCGGGAAAAACCGCCGGACGCTTTTCCGTGAAACTGCGCACACCCTCTGCGGCATCGGCGGAGGCGCTTCGCAGTTCAATCGCAAGGCTGTCGACGCGGTGCGCCTGCATTGGGTGATCGGCACCCAACATCCGCCACATCATCTGACGCGTCAGCGCGACAGAAACCGGGGCGTTGTTTGCGCCTATTTCCTCGGCCAGTTCCTGCGCGGCCCCAAGCAGATCGGCGGGTTTGTGGACCGAGCGGACCAATCCGGCGGAAAGTGCTTCCTGCGCATCAAAGATGCGACCCGTCGTGCTCCATTCCATCGCCTTGGAAATACCGACAACACGCGGCAGAAACCATGATGAACAGGCCTCTGGCACAATGCCACGGCGGCCAAAGACGAAACCGAATTTGGCATCCTCGGAGGCAAGCCGCATATCCATCGGCAACTGCATCGTGGCACCAACGCCGACAGCCGCGCCGTTGACGGCGGCGATCACAGGTTTGAGGCTGTCAAAGATGCGCAAGGTCAACAGACCGCCGCCATCGCGCACGATGCCGTCGCCTACCTTGCGCTTTTCCACATCCACAAAGCCTTTGGTCCCGCCAGAAATATCCGCACCGGCGCAAAATGCCCGGCCCGCCCCGGTCACCACAACAGCGCGCACAGCGTCATCTGCATCGGCCACATCAAAGGCGTCGATAAGCTCTTGCATCATCTCAATCGTGAAGGCGTTCAACTTTTCCGGCCGATCAAGGGTGAGCGTCATGACCCCGCCCGTCAGATCAGTGCGTACAACAGCCATCAGTTCTCTCCCTTTAGCGGGGCCGCAACGCTGCGCGGCGTCGGATCGGGAATGTTGCCGCGTCGGGGGCCAAGGTAACCGAACAGCCATGCGCCGACTTTTCGCATCTGGATCTCTTCTGCGCCTTCAGTGATGCGGTAGCGGCGATGATGGCGATAGATATGTTCGAACGGTTTGTGCCGAGAATATCCGATGCCGCCATGAATTTGCATGGCGCGGTCCGCGGCCTCGCAACACAGCCGGTTGGCCTGATAATTGCACATGCTCACCTTGTCAGACAGTTTCTTGGCGACCTCGGGGTGTGGCATGCGGTCCATCTCCCAGGCTGTCTTGCGGATGAGCTGGCGCAGCATTTCTGCCTGCGTGGCCAATTCGACCAAGGGGAACTGGATCGCCTGATTTGCGGCCAGCTCTTTGCCAAATGGTTTTCGGGCGCGGGCATAGCGCACGGATTCCTCGATACAATATACCGCAACCCCCAGCGAACTCGCCGCCTGCCGAATGCGGTTTTCATGCACAAATGCCTGCGCCAGCGCCAAGCCGCCGCCCTCTGGCCCGAACATCAAATCATCCGGCACCCAGACGTCGTTGAAACTGATCCGCGGATGATCGGTGGGCATGTTGAAGGTCCAGAGATATTCCTCGATCTTCAGCCCCGGTGTCTGGGCAGGAACCAAGAAAGCGGTGATCCCATCCGCCGCGCCATCCTCGCCAGAGGTGCGCGCGAAGGTGACGCAATGGGTCGCGGTGTGCATCCCTGTGGTCCACATTTTTTCACCGTCAATGCGCCAGCCGGATTTGCCATCGCGGGTCTCGCGCACAGCACGGGTTTCCATATGCGTGGCATCCGACCCATGCGCTTCCTCGGTCAACCCGAAGGCCATGCGGATGTCGCCGCTCAGCGCGCCCGAGATAAATGTCTGCTTTTGCGCTTCTGTCCCGAAATCGCGTAGCATGACGATGACCGGAAAATTGCCAATTACCGAATGCTCTGACTGCAGGTCGTTGAACAGCCCCAGCCCCTTGGCGGCCATATGCTCGCGCACGACGGCCATGGCCAGATTGCCGCCGTCCTGCCCGCCGAATTCCGCAGGCAGGGAAAAGCGGTACAGCCCGGCCTTGTCGGCGCGGCGGACGGCCTCGGCCATCAAGGCTTCCCACTCGGGCCGGGGCAGCCCGCCGTTTTCAAAATCCGTGCGCGCGTATTCCCGGCGATGGTCGAAAAACCGTTCGTTATCGTCCTCGGCCTGCAACGGTACGATTTCTGCTTCGATAAACGTATCAAGGCGGGTCACAAGATCGGTAATTTCAGAAGGTAGATCAAAGTTCATCTGCGGGTGTTCCTTGTGTCGATTGGCGGCGGCTCGGGTGGCTCTGCTACGGCAACCCTCGCCTGCGCTGCGCCAATGCCCGCAAGCGGGCTGCCGCGGAAAACTCCGGTTGATCGATGTCGATCTTGTTCAGCGTGGTTGCGATCAACAGGTCCGACAGCCCCGGCGTCGATAGATCCGTTTCGCCATTTTCGATCTGTGCGCAAAGACGCGCGGTCAACGCGTCCAGCCCGCCCGTGGCACCCACCAGCGCCGACAGCATCCGGGCTTCCTCGCTTTCGGACGGTTCCGCCCCGATCTGGCGCCGGACCAGTTCAACCGCGCCTGCCGCGACCTTGGCCTCGAACCGGGCATGCGCAGGCAGTGCATCCGCAGCGGTGTCACGCAGCCATGCAGCAACGGCCGCCAAAATCGCGTTGGGGCTTGGCTGGTCCTGCATCATGCGGCCCCTTCCAGCAGATGAAGCAACAATATCGCTTCTGTTTCCGAGGCGCGCCGCGCGATCACATGACGTTCCACGCTGGTGTCAGTACCTTCGCGCACCCACGCGGCCATCTCTTCGATGATGACACCCCACCGCAACGCCGACAGAATTTCCCACCACCGCACCGTAGCCGGATCGACAGGATCACCCCCTGCCGCTTCATACCCTGCAAACAAATCCTCGCGACGGCCCAAACCGCCAACGGGATCGGCATTACCAAAGCGCCAGCTTTCCATGCAGAGCCAACCCATGTCGGCCATCGGATCACCGATATGCGCCAGTTCCCAATCCAGAACACCGCGCATCCCTTCAGGGCCAAACATCAGATTGCCCATGCGGAAATCCCCATGCACCAACTTTGGCGCGCGCGGCTCTGGCGCATTTTCGGCCAGCCAGCGCAGCGCAAGCGAAAAGACAGGGCGCGCGGCACCAAATGCGCGGTGTCGATGGCCAAGATCATCCAACACCTCGCGCGGAGACAGCACGGGAATGGGCAGGCCAGTCGGGTCGCTCTGGTGAATTCTCGCCAGAATTTTACCGGCCTGACGGGCGAACTTCGCCCGCGCCGGGGTATAGCTGTCGTCGCGCAGGATGCGATGGGGCAGCGCCTCCCCGTCGATGCGCAGCATGACAAAGCCTGCACCGATGCCGTCATCTGGCGTCAGCTCATGTTCGATCTGTGGTGCGGGCACGCCTGCTGCAGCCACGCGTTTGATCACTCGGGCTTCGGCCGCCATGCCGATGCCGGTGCCGCCCGACCGCGCCGCGGCAGGTTCGCGGCGCAAGATCAAGTGGTACCCCTGCCCACCATCCATCTGAAAAGACCAGGTTTCCTGGCTGGCCCCGCCCGATAGCCGCCGCAGCCCCTTGGTACCCTGCGCCGCAGGATCGAGGGTGGGCACCAGCCGCGCCAATCCGTTCTCGAGGGTCGTCTGAGGATGCAAGATGTCTTGTGCTGCGTTCAATTCACCTGCCGCTCGCGGCCCTCCCAATAGGGCGCGCGCAGGTCGCGCTTAAGCAGCTTGCCGGACGCATTGCGCGGCATCACGTCGATGACGTCAATCGCCTTGGGACATTTGAATGCAGCGAGCTTACCGCGCATCCAAGCCAGCACTTCTTTCTCGTCAAGGGTTGCATTGGGCTTGAGCGTCACAACCGCCCGAACGGCCTCGCCCCACTTGGGGTCAGGCACGCCAATCACCGCTGCCTCACTGATGGAGGGATGCGCATATAGCGCGCTCTCCACCTCGGCAGGGTATACATTTTCGCCGCCGGAAATGATCATGTCCTTGATGCGGTCGTGGATGAACAGGTAGCCGTCCTCGTCAAGATAGCCCGCATCGCCCGACAGCAGCCAACCGTCGTCGCGCAGCGTCTTGGTCGTCGCCTCCGGGTTCTTCCAGTATCCCAGCATATTTGCCGGTGCCCGGACGGCCACTTCGCCGATCTCGCCAGCTTTGACGGGCTTGCCGTCTGGGTCGAAAATAGCGATTTCACACCCCATCGCGGGCCGTCCGGCGCTACGCATCCGCTCGGATCCCTCGGGCACGTGGTCCTCTGGTGGAAGTATCGCAATCGTGCCCGTCGTCTCCGTCATGCCGTAACATTGGATAAACTGGCAACCAACGACTTCGATGGCCTCTTTCAGTAGCGGCAGGGGCATGGGCGCAGCACCGTACATCACGGTTTTGACGCAAGAAAAATCGACGCGCTTTGCTTCTGGGTGCTGGATGACGATCTGCAAGGCAGCAGGCACTACGAACAGCTTTGAAACGCGCTCTGTGTGGATTGCATCAAGGGCCGCTACAGGGTCAAACTCTCGGAGGATGACGCTGGTACAGCAGTTCACAAAGGCGATTGTCCAAAAACCAATGCCGCCGATATGCGCCAAGGGCATCGCAACAAACCCGATATCCTCGTCGTCCCAGTGGTCATAGATATGTTTGACGGCCAGGGAGTCCAGTTTCGGCTGTAGCAAGTTACTGTGGCTCAGTAGCACGGCTTTCGGCACACCTGTGGTGCCGGATGTAAACAAAACCATAGCCGGATCATGCGTTGAAGCGCGGTCAACAACAGGTTCGCTCGACTGAGCATCACGCCACGCCTCGTATGTTTCCCAAGGTCCATCGCCCTCCTCCATAGCGAGGATCTGAATGTCCGGAAGTGCTGCGTTGATTTCCTTGATCGCTTCCGAGAACTCAGGCCCGAAGAAAAGCATCTGTGGCGGGTATTTGCGTAAAATCTCGATGATCTCGGCAGGCGCAAGCCGCCAATTCAAGGGCGCGAACATCCCACCGACGCGCGTCGCACCGATGAAAATCTCGAAGACGTGGTCGCAGTTTTTCCCAAGGTAAGCGACGACTTTGGCGTCAGCCCTGTGCAAGCCGTGTGCAACCTGATCGACGTGACGATCAAAATCCTTGAAGGTCGTATCGCGTCCTTCAAACCGATTGCAGATCTTGTCAGGTGCGCGCTGTGCAGCGCTTCGTGCGACCGCGCTAATCGAGCTCATTGCCTCTGGATCAATCATCTCGTCTCCTCCCGACGTTACCGACATCCTCATGGCCCGGCGGACGGTACCGCGCTGCGACACTGCCTTCTTGGTATGCGAAAACGTCGCGCTTAATTACCAATCGTGATGAGCGACCTCCCAGACCAAGCACATCACATAGGCATATTAGCTAAGCAGTTAAGTTGCGCCTGTAAAGTGGTAATTGTGTAGTTAATGAGGTTTTTGAAACCATGCTCCACCGCTATAAAGAACAGTAATATCACAAACCCTAATGCGATCACCTAGCCGATCTCGTCGCAAAGGAGGCGCGACTGGCAAGCTTCAATGGCTTCTTGGCTTGAAGTGCGACCGAATCGTCCGTGACATTCTGATCGGCACTGAGTAATAAGGTTCTACCTACAGGAGTTAGTTGAGCAATGAATTCAAAGGTAGCCGCAGTCACCGCACCCCTCGAAGAACGTGCGTCAACAAGAGATGATTTGCTCACCGCCGCAAGCGAGCTCATGTGTGAACGGGACACCTTGCTGGTGCCCATTATCGATATTGCGGCGAAGGCTGGGGTGAACTCTGCTTT
The DNA here is from genome assembly GCF_000735125.2 of Sulfitobacter sp. CB2047. Lineage (NCBI taxonomy): Bacteria > Pseudomonadati > Pseudomonadota > Alphaproteobacteria > Rhodobacterales > Roseobacteraceae > Sulfitobacter > Sulfitobacter sp. CB2047. The sequence goes on from NZ_CP072613.1 coordinate 249,252, forward strand.
GGTGAAGTATTACTTTGGCAACAAAAGCGGCTTGATGCGCGCCCTTCTTCACCGAGATCTGGCGGAAGCAGTCACCCAGCTTGAAGCCTTGGTCGAGATGGACATGCGCCCGACCGCGAAGATGCGGTACCACCTCTCCGGTCTCGTCAACATGTACTTCAAATACCCTTACTTGCAGCGCCTGCTGACCGCGACGATGCGCGACGAAACCGAAGAAGTCAGACGGACCATGATAAAGTCGTACATCGAACCGATCCACGGTGCCTACAAGCGGATGATTTCCGAAGGTGTGGCAGCAGGAGAGTTCCAATCTGTCGACTACAAGTTCTTCTACTTCATCGTCATCGGGGCATGTGACCAGATATTTTCGTCCCGAGAAGTGCTGAACTATATGCACGGCGTCGATAGAATTGATGACGACATACGCCGCTCCTATACGGAGCAGATGATCGCGGTCATCTTGGGCGGCCTAATGGCGCGTAGCTGATATCGCGGAGGTGAGATAGCCACACCTCCGCACCACATTTCTACGCTTTGGCAGTGGCGAGAGATTTGCCGACCGCACGGAAGTGATACTCACTATCTCCGAACAGCGCATTGATTGTCAGGATACGCTTATGAAAGTGACCTATGCTGACCTCGTCCGTCATACCGACGCCGCCATGGGTCTGAATAGCCGCTTCGCCGATGTCCCGGCCCAAGGCACCAATCTGCCCTTTCAGGATCGAAATATCCTGCGCGCCTACCTGTCCGGCATCCATCAGCGCCGTCGTGTACAGCAGGCAGGAGCGGGCCTTTACATAGGCGATCTTCATATCTGCCAAGCGGTGCGAAATGGTCTGAAACGTGGCGATAGGCGTGCCGAACTGTTTGCGCGTCGATGCATATTCGCTTGTCAGTCGCAGCAAGGCCCCCATAGCGCCCACGGCTTCAGCGCAGAGCGCGACGATTGCCCTAGAGGTCACTGTTTGCAGCACGCTATGGGCATCTTCGGCGAGCCTGCGGTCGGACGGGATTTGAACCGCATCGAAGGTGATATGCGCAGCGTGGCGGCCATCAATAGTGACGAAAGATGCGATGCTGACCCCTTGCTGTTTTGGATCGACCATAAACAAAGATAGGCCATCCTTGTCAGGTGCCGTGCCGCGCGTTCGTGCCGATACGACAAGCGCGTCGGCCTGCGCGCCCCCAAGGACCATCCGCTTTTCACCGCTCAGGGTGAATCCGTCCGCTGCCTCGGTTGCGGCCAAGGAAACAAGTGCCGGATCCGCGGTCCCCTTCCCCTCTTCATGGGCGAAGGCTGCCGTTTGTTCACCCGTTATGATTTTGGAAAGTTGCGCTTGCGCGGCAGGGATATCGGATTGTGCCAGACAAGACCCCGCCAGCAGGATCGAAGAAACATAAGGCTCGATCAGCAGATGCGCCCCAAAGGGTTCAGCCACAGCAACGACATCCGCCATCGACCCACCAAACCCGCCAACCTCTTCGGCAAAGGGCAAGCCAAGAATACCCATATCGGCCAGTGCCTGCCAAATCTCGGGAGACCACGGGCGGCCGGATTGCAGCATTTTCTGACGGGTCTCGAAATCATAGCTCCGCTCCAATAGGCGCTTCACGCTCTCTTGCAGCATCTTCTGTTCGTCGGTCTGAGAGAAATCCATCCACGTACCCTTTCAAGCGATCTGCAAGCTGCGCGCGATCAAGTCGCGCTGAACCTCATTGGTGCCCGCGTAAATCGTCGTCGCACGGCTGTTGAGGTAAAACGGCATAGCGATCAGATCCAGCTCGCTTCCCATCGGATCCGCCCCCGACCCCACGGTCAGCGCCTCAAGCTGCATGGACAGACCTTCCAATCCGGCCACCCGCGTCATCATCACCGATACACGTTGGATCAATTCAGAGTTCATGGTTTTGGCAATCGAAGGCAGCGCGGGATCGTTGACCATCTCGTGACCGCCCATGATCAGCCACTCGAACTGGGCGAGCGTCGCGACATCCGCGTACAATGCGCCCAGGTCGCACTGGAACACCGGGTCGTCAGACAGCTTGCCGCCAAAGGGGGATGTTTCATCCTGCGCCGCCTCGGTGATCCGTTTCAGATAGCGGACCAGAACGGGGCTGTTGGCCGATCCGTTGCGTTCATGTTTCAGCAGATGTTTCGCAACGCTCCAGCCTTCGTTTTCTGCCCCGACCCGACCGGATTGCGGCACTCGGACATTGTCGAAAAACACCTCGCAAAATTCCGCATGACCATCCAGCCCCTTGATCGGGCGAATGTCCATTCCGGGAAAGTCGGTTCTGTCCAGCAGCAGAAAGGTGATGCCCTGCTGTTTCTTACCCTCGCTGCTGGTGCGCACCAACATGAACATCCGGTTCGATTTATGGGCGAAGGTTGTCCAGATCTTGCTGCCGTTGATGATGTAATCATCCCCATCCGCGACCGCGCTACATTTCAGTGATGCCAGATCGGAACCGGAGTTCGGCTCCGAATACCCTTGCGTCCAGTAATCCTCGCCCGACAGGATCCGGGGCAGATATTTGGCCTTTTGCTCTTCGGTGCCAAGGTCGATCAACAACGGCCCCACCATCTTGAGAGAGTTCGGCAGCAAGGGGGGTAAATCCCGTTTGCGGTATTCTTCCTCGAAAATGGTGCGCTGCTCGGCGGACCAGCCCGTACCACCATATTTCTCGGGCCAATCGGGCGCGGCCCAGCCTTTTTCGTTCAGAATGGCCTGCCACGCCGCGCCATGCTCAAAAGGCGCAAAGGCGCTGGTGGTTTTACGCCCGGCTTCGCGGATCGCGTCGGTGGGGGCCGTGTCCAGATAGGCTGCCACCTCTTCCCGGAACGCGTCCAGTTCCTCTTTGGTCTGGGTCGTCATCCTGCAATCCTCCTGAAGAAATTCGTCCGAAACGCGCCGGATTTACTTTTTGGTGAAGGCGGCGATCCGCTCCGCCATGTCCGGGCCGATGCCGGCAGTCTCCATCACTTCCCACTGCAATCCCGCATCCATCGGGCGCATGTCTGTCGCTTCAAGCAATTGCTTGTTCGCGGCATGGGAAAACGGAGAATTGGCGATGATGCGGGCAACCAAACCTTCGATCTCGGCGTCGAACTGATCAAGCGGAACCGCATACTCGGCCAGCCCGATCCGCACCGCTTCATCGGCGTCGATCATGTCCGCCGTAAACATCAACCGCTTGGCCGTGGCGATGCCCACGCGCCGAGGGAGCCGCTGGCTCATCCCCCAGACAGGAGTCAGGGCCCATTTGGCGTGGGTATCACCGAAACGGGCTGTATCCGCCGCGACGATGAAATCGGCGGCCAGCGCCACTTCGAGCGCGCCGGTGTAGCAATGCCCATGCACCGCGGCGATCACCGGCTTTGGCAGCTTTTCCATCAGCCGCAAGGTCTCGGAGTGCCACCCGGCTGACGGCACATCCTCCCCCTCGGCAATATCGCCAAGGTCATGGCCCGCCGAAAAACAATTGCCCGCGCCGCGCAAGACAACGCAACGGACCGCGTCGTCATCCCGCAGATCAATAATATGCTGGCGCAGCTCCTTGAACAGCGAGACGGTCAGAGAGTTCAACTTCTCCGGCCTGTTCAGCGTCAGAACCGTCCAACCGTCCTTGTCCTCGCGTAGTACCAATTCAGCCAATGCACTCTTCCCTTTCTCAAACCGTCGACCCTTACGCAACCAGTCGTGCAAGCCGTGTAGAGATGATGGATTCTGCGTCCGCCACGATCCGCGCGATCAATGCCTCGCAGGTGGGGACGTCGTTGATCAGTCCTTGCACCTGCCCCGCCCAGATCAATCCTCTGTCGAGATCGCCAGACATCAAAGCTTCGCGGCCTTTGACACCGGAGACATAGGGTTGGACATCGCCAAATTCGGCACCCGGTTTCGAGCCGATCTCGACCACCATGTCAGAGACCGAGTTTTTGGCAACGCGGCCCGTGTTCTTGAACCCCCGGAAAATCAGGTTGGTGTCCCGTTCCCCGTTCGCCACCAAAAACTGTTTAACCTTCTCATGGATCGGCGCTTCTACCGTTGCACAGAACCGCGTCCCCATATTGATCCCGTCGGCCCCCAAGGCCAAAGCAGCGGCAAGCCCGCGGCCATCGCCGAATCCGCCTGACGCCAGCAAAGGCACATCAATCTGGTCAGCGGCAGCAGGGATCAAAACCAGACCGGGCACGTCATCTTCGCCCGGATGGCCCGCACATTCGAACCCGTCGATAGAGATGATATCGACACCCATCTTGACCGCCGAAAGCGCGTGACGGACCGAGGTGCATTTATGCAGGATCGTAATGCCATGGGCCTTGAAATCCTCCACATGCTCCTGTGGCCGCCCCCCTGCGGTTTCCACGATCTTGACCCCCGCTTCGATGATTACACGGCGGTAGTCGCTATAAGGCGGCGGGTTCACCGATGGCAGCACGGTCAGGTTCACGCCAAACGGTTTGTCCGTCATGGTTTTGCAGCGCTCGATCTCTGCGGCCAGGGCGTCAGGCGTCGACTGGGTCAGGGCAGTCAATATGCCAAGCCCCCCGGCATTCGAAACCGCGGCAGCCATCTCGGCGGTGCCGACCCACATCATGCCACCCTGTACAATCGGGGTTTCAATCCCCAGCATTTCGGTGACCCGCGTATGAAGAGCCATCAGAATACCCCCGCTTTCATAATGGTTGAATTCAAACTGAAACGGACAGGGCTCATTCGCCCTGCGCCTTTTTCCAATCCCGTTTGACCTTTTTGGCCAGCGACCATTTGTGCACTTCGGTCGGGCCGTCATAGATCCTGAACGCGCGCACTTCGCGGAACACCTGTTCGACGATCGTATCGCCAGTCACGCCCTGCCCGCCCATTACCTGAACGCATCGGTCCGCGACCCGCATCAGCGCCTCGGACACAGCCACCTTAGTCATGGAACTTTCGACCGTACCCAACTCGCCCGTATCCAGCACGTCCGCGCACCAGTAAACCATCTGCTCGGCCTGCTTTAGGTCGATCATATTCTCGGCCAGCATAAAGCCGACACCCTCGTGATCCACCAGCGGTTTGCCAAAAGCCATACGCCGGTTGGCATAGTCGCTCGCGATCTCATTGGCGCGGATCGCCGCACCAAGCCAGCGCATGCAATGGGTCAGACGCGCAGGCGACAGACGCACCTGAGCATAGCGGAAACCTTCACCGCTTTCCCCCAGCATCTGGCTCGCAGGGACCCGCAGATTGTCGATGTTGATGACCGAATGTCCGCCGATCATTGAATCGTCAATGGTGTCCAGCACCCGCTCAATCCGGATCGCGGGATCAGGCAGATCAACAAGGAACATGCAGGCCCCGTCCTCGGATTTTGCCATGACAATGCCAAGCCCCGCCCCATCAGCGCCGGTGATCAGCGTCTTGCGCCCGTTGATAACCCAGTGGTTCCCGTCCATCTTGCAGGTCGTCTGCATCATCATCGGATCAGACCCGGCACCCCCTTCGGCAGCGGGCTCCGTCATGAAAAAGGCGGATCGCATCTTGCCTTCGACCATCGGTGCTAAAAACCGCTCTTTCATCTCGGCCGATCCGACCTTGCCCAGCAGATACATGTTGCCCTCGTCGGGCGCGCCCACGTTGCAAGCGACCGGACCGAGCGGCGACAGGCCCGACCGGATCAACACACATGCTGTTTCAAGGTGGGTCAGATGCGTGCCGTCCTCGAGGATATGGGGCGTCATCACCCCCGCCTGTCGGGCCGCCTCCTTCATCTCGTCGCCAAGCGCTTCCGTCGGGCCGTGGCTGTTGCGGCGGTCGTCCTTTTCATAAGGAACGATCTTTTCACGAACGAAAGCCTCTACGCGGTCGGCGATTTCCAACGCCCGTTCGGACATCCGGCTGTTATCGAGGGTAAAAGTCATTTTCGGTGATCCAGTTCTTGTCATCAGAGCGGTGAGTCTGGGCGTTATATGCTGCCCCAGCAAGCTTTAACGCTCAGTTCCAGTATTCGTCCTTGAGCTTTCGTTTGGTCAGCTTGCCTGTCGGTGTTCGCGGTAGGTCGGTGCGAAAGTCGATACTTTTCGGCGCTTTGATCCGGGACAGATGAGAGCGGCAGTATTCCATCAGTTCCTCTGACTTTGCCGCCGACGGGGCGACACCATGTTCAAGCTGCACGACCGCCTTTACCTCTTCGCCCATTTCCTCATTGGGAACGCCGAACACCGCGACATCTGCAACGTCAGGATGGCACGCAAGCAGATCTTCGGTTTCTTGCGGATAGATGTTCACGCCACCGGAAATAATCGTGTACGACGCACGGTCTGTGAGAAAAAGAAACCCTTCCTCGTTCACATGGCCGACGTCCCCCAGCGTGGAACACCCGGGACGCAAGTAAGCCTTGGCAGTCTTATCGGGATCTGCACGATAGGAAAATTCGATACCGCTGTCGAAATAGACATCGCCTATCTCTCCGGCAGGCAACGCCCTGCCGTTCTCATCGACCACAAGTATGTCACCAATCAGGGAACGCCCCACGGTGCCCGGATACTTCAGCCAGTCATCCGAAGTCGATACGGTTACCCCATTTGCCTCGGAACCTGCGTAATATTCGATCAGGATCGGACCAACCCAATCCAGCATCTGTCGCTTAATCTCTTGCGGGCAAGGTGCTGCCGCGTGGAAAATCACCTTTAGCGAGGAAAGGTCATACGTCTCGCGCTCAGCACGGGGTAGACGGAGCATCCGCACAAACATCGTTGGCACAACCTGAGTATGTGTCACCCGGTGTCGACCGATCGGTCGAAGCATTTCGCTGGCGTCGAACCGCTCCATGATAATTGATTTGCCACCCAGCATGACCGCCATCATTGATGTGCGCAAAGGGGCTGCATGATACAGAGGGGCAGGAGACAGATAGACGCTTTGGTCGTTCATATTCGCCATCGTTTCACACAGCACCGTCATCAGCGGCGGTATGACCGTTTCGATTGGCTGGCGGGTGAATTCGCGCACCACGCCCTTGGGCCTCCCCGTCGTACCTGACGAATACAACAGGTCCGCGCCCACCGTCTCGTCTTGGATCGGATCACTGGGCATATGGCGCACAAAGGCGTTCCAGTCCATTCCCGGATCGTCGCATTTCCCGCTCACAAAAATTCTAACATCCGGACAAGCACTTTGGATTGCAGGAAAAAGCTCCGCATATTTGGAGGAGAGCACCAGCACTTTCGCTGCGCAATCGCCTACGATATAACTGATCTCCTTCGCAGTCAGATGGCAGCTTATGGCGGTGTAGAACACCCCCGACCGCTGAGCCGCCCATGTGAGAACAACAAAATCCAGACAGTTTTCAAATAGTAGCGCAATGTTTTCGCCGGCTTCCACTTGCAGTTTCCGAAAACCATGCGCGGCCTTGTTGGATCGCTTGTCCAGCTGCCCAAAACTCAGGGTTTCGCCGCTACCTGCCATTTCATAGGCAATTTTATCAGGATCAGTTTTGGCCGTGTAGGATGGATGCTTCATGACGCAACCACAGCGTTTTCCGGTGCGCGGCGCATCTTGCCATCTTCACGATTTGCGCCGCTTTGACTGCTGCAGTGAACCATTATCCCCTCCCAAGGCACGGTATCATAGAACATCGACGGGTGAAGAATCCTCCTCCAACGCCCCAACTTTGCACTAATTAACTGCTGAATTAATATATTTCAAGCATTGCTTTATCATCCGCTGTAGGTTTAGGATTTTACACCAAATATTCATAAGAAACAGCACTCGAACTCACAGCATCAAAGCCACATCTAAGTGCCCGATTAATTCGAAGCTAAACCCAAAGCGCCCGCCAACCAAAGAAGGTTACCTATGCCAAATATCCACGTTATTGCCGTCATCACAGCCCGGCCAGGACAACGCCAAGCACTTCTGGATCTATTCAATAAGAACGTCCCTACCGTAAAAGCTGAAGCAGGCTGCATCGCCTACGAGGCCACAGTCGACGCAGAAAGTGCAGGACCAATGCAGGCGGAATTTGGGCCAGATACATTTGTTGTCGTTGAACAATGGGAGAGCATGCAGGCGCTAGGAGCACATGCTGCAGCACCACATATGAAAGAGTATAGCAAACAATCCAAGAACATGGTCGCCGATAGCAAAATCCACATTCTGTCGCCCGCATAATCATGGGCGCAGCCCACGCCACGCCATTTTAGCGCCCTGTACCCCAGACGTTCCTGCGGCGCGGATTTAGTTGAATGCGCTAGATTGATAGGCTTGGCCCTCACGCATCAACTGACCTAGGCCCCAAGTCCCCTCAACCTTAGCGCCGAGTGCTGAAGTTTGATGCTTTCAATGAATCCGTTCTGCTGGGGCTTCCCGGCGCAACGAAGTGCTAACCGATGCCTATATGCGGATAGTGTCCCAGCAGGTGGTCTAATTTGTTCTTCGGCTGGATGTTGAGCCGGTTTAAAGGGCGGCGATTTTTACCGGGTCCATGATGTTATTTTCGCAGATGGTCGACATCGAGGGCCAATAGCCGGTCGACACCGAAACCCAGCATCTCGGCCAGAACTTGATGGTCCGCAGTCTCCGAAAGAAGCGCTTTCAAAGCGGCTGTTTCTGATATGATGTCCTTTGTCATGGGGTTCTTCTTGATTAGTAGGTTAGGTGTGGCACCCAAACCCTACCGGAGAACGTCCACGGTCGCCCAGCAAACCGCGCGGGCTCCGCCTAAGCAACGCGTGGCTCCACTCAGCCCGCGCTACCGTCGGAATTACACCAAGCCTAGGGGCACTAACCCCTGAAGATGCACACCGGATTTGCGCCGTACCGGCATAATGCGCGAAGCCGGAAATTGTGGAATTCGTTGTGTGAAATTCTAAGAGATCCGCGACATCGCAGAGTTGACGGGGTATGACTTCATCAGCCTTAGATTGCACAACTATCTGTTAATGTTAACTAATTACCCGCCCTGAGATGTAAATCATAAAATACTGGACAAATGACCAGTTCGTCTGTTCAGATGTCGAATAGCATCAAGGGTCGCCTGTGGAGGGGCAGTCCTTGATGAAAATGACTTGGGAGGAGTCGATCATGAACAGCGAAAAGAACCAGACAAGATACGCAGCCGTTGCACAGGAATTTGACGCAGGCCGTATTTCGCGGCGTGACTTTATGCGCAAAAGCGCAGCACTCGGGGTGGCCGCTGCGGCACCTCTTGCACTAGGGGCCAGCCATGCCAAGGCGCAAGCTACCGAAAAATATGATTACATCATTATCGGTGCCGGCTCTGCGGGTTGCGCCCTTGCGGCGCGCCTGTCGGAGGACCCGGACAAGAACGTGCTCGTGCTTGAAGCAGGGCCTGCGGATGAAAACCAGTTCATCCACATTCCTGCTGCCTTTCCCAATCTATTTCAGACCCCGCTAGACTGGGCTTACCGCAGCACGCCCCAAAAGCATTCCGCCGATATTCAACTATATATGCCCCGAGGAAAAGTTTTTGGTGGGTCAAGCTCGATCAATGCAATGATCTATAAGCGGGGCAATCCGGACTGTTATGATGCTTGGGGGGCAGAAAACCCCGGCTGGAGCCACGCAGATGTCTTGCCGCTGTTCAAGCGGTCGGAAAATAACGAACGCGGTGCCGATGATCATCACGGCACAGGTGGCCCGCTGAACGTAGCGGACCTGCGCGACCCTAACCCTGTAACGCTCGCGATGGTCGATGCCGCTGTAGAGGCGGGCTATCCAGCGCAGCCCGATTTCAATGCGGGCACAGAGCAGGAAGGGTTCGGCCTGTATCAGGTCACGCAAAAAGACGGGATGCGAAATTCGACGGCCGTCGCTTTCTTGCACCCTGCCCTAACGCGCGACAATCTCGCGATTCAGGCCGAAGCCCATGTGCACAAGCTCCTTGTCGAAAATGGCCGCTGTGTCGGTGTGCGCTTTAAAGCAGGCGACGAGATGCATGAGGTCATGGCGGAGGCTGAAGTCATCCTGTCGGCAGGTTCGATCGGCTCACCCCAGATTTTGATGCTGTCGGGCATTGGATCACGCAGCGCCCTGACAGAGCTGGGGATCGAGGTGGTTCATGACCTCCCCGGTGTTGGTCAGAACCTTCAGGAACACCTGATGGCACCGGTTGCCCATGTCTGCACGCAACCCGTAACCCTCGCCCATGCGACTGAGCCTGAGCAGGCCGAACTGCTCGCCAAGGGCATGGGAATGCTCACGTCGAATATTGGCGAAGCAGGCGGATATCTGACGGTTATGCCGGACGCCCCTGCCCCTGATCTACAGTTTCATTTTGCCCCGACCTGGTTCATCTCGGACGGTGCTGGCAATCCAACGGACAGCGAAGGCTTTACCATCATGCCAAGCCTCGTTGGTACGAAGTCAGTGGGTGAAATCACGCTCGCGTCAGCCAACCCAGAGGATGCGCCGCTGATCAACCCGAATGCGCTTGCCGAAGCTCAAGATCTGGAAATTCTGGTCGAGGGGGTCAAGATCGCGCGTAAGATCATGAGCTCCCCTGCGCTGGATGATTTCCGTGGCGAAGAGCGCTTTCCGGGGGTGGATGTCCAAACCGATGACGAAATTCGAGCCTATTTGCGGGCCAATATCCAGACGATCTATCACCCTGTGGGCACCTGTAAAATGGGGTCCGATGACATGGCTGTGGTCGGTGCCGATCTAAAGGTTCATGGGATCGACGCGCTGCGCGTCGCGGATGCGTCTATCATGCCGACGATCGTCAATGGCAACACGAACGCCGCCGCCATCATGATTGGCGAAAAGTGCTCTGATCTAATCCGGGCCTAACTTGGCTTACCCCTCGCGACCTCGGGCAACCGAGGTCGCGAGCCCCCATATCGTCTTAAAATTACGGAGCCACTTTATGCTTGGCAAAATGATGGACCAGCAGTTGCTGATCTCTTCCCTTATCGATCACGCAGCCCGCTGCCACGGGCGCACCGAAATTGTCTCGGTTGAAACTTCAGGCGCAGTAGACGTCACAAGCTGGCAAGAGGTTGGCAATAATGCGCGGCGCTTGGGTTCGGTACTGACCAAACTGGGCCTGCCGCAGCAAACCCGGTGCGGCACCATCGCATGGAATAACCGGCGGCACCTCGAGATTTACTTTGGCAGTTCGGGTGCAGGCTTCGTCTGCCATACCCTCAATCCGCGTCTGCATCCCGACCAGATGGTTTATATTGCCAATGACGCGCAAGATCGGGTGATGTTCTTTGACCGAACCTTCCTGCCCGCTGTGGCAAACTTGAAGGACCGGTTTGATACGGTCGAGCACTACGTTCTGCTGGGACCACGGGACGACGAGGCGGCCCAGATGCTTGACGGGCTGCAATTCTATGATGAATTGATCGCAGACGGAGACCCGGATTTTGTCTGGCCCGAACTCGATGAACGCCAGCCCTCTTCGCTTTGCTACACATCCGGAACCACGGGAAACCCGAAAGGCGTGCTTTATTCCCATCGGTCGACCTTGCTTCATGCGCTCGTGGGCAACCAGCCCGACGGGCTTGCGATCTCGGCCTGTGATACGGTGATGCCGGTTGTGCCAATGTTCCACGTCAATGCGTGGGGCGTGCCCTATACTGCGGCGTCGGCTGGTGCAAAACTGGTGCTGCCGGGTCCGGGGCTGGATGGGGACAGCCTGACCAACCTGATCGACACCCAACACGTGACTGCTGCCTTTGGCGTGCCCACAATTTGGATGGGGCTATTAGCAGCGTTGGAGAAATCCGGCTCTAAACTGCCAAGCCTGACCCGCACCATTGTCGGTGGCGCACCGATGCCACCGTCGATGTATACGGCGTTCCGTGACAAATATGATGTTGAATTGATTCAAGCGTGGGGCATGACAGAGACCAGCCCCCTCGCGACGGTCAACCGTCTGCTGCAGCGCCACGAGGGTCTGTCGACCGAAGCGCAAACCAACATTCGCGTGGGCCAGGGCCGCTCTGTTTACGGGATAGAAATCCGGCTGGTAGATGAGTCCGGTAATGTACTGCCCGAAGACGGGGCAACACAGGGCGACCTGCAGGTGCGCGGTCCTTGGGTAGTCCACAGCTATTTTAACAAAGAAGACTCGGCGCTGACCCCCGATGGGTGGTTCGACACTGGCGATGTCGCCACGATTGACGCGGATGGTTTCATGGTGATCCGAGACCGTTCAAAAGACATCATCAAATCCGGCGGCGAATGGATCTCTACGGTCGAGCTTGAAAACATCGCAATCGGTCACCCGGCGATCGCAAATGCCGCCGCCATCGCTGCCCATCACCCTAAATGGGACGAGCGTCCGATCCTGATCGCGGTCAAATCCGGTGACGTCTCCGAAGCGGAGCTTCTGAAAATCTACGACGGCAAAGTCGCCAGCTGGCAGGTGCCGGATCGGGTGATCTTTGTCGATGAACTGCCCCTAGGTGCCACGGGCAAAGTGGTGAAACTCAAACTACGCGAGACCTACGCGAACGTCCTTCTGGAGGGAGCCGCATGAAACATCAAAGTAACTTCACCCCCGATCTGCAAGCAGCCTATGACGCCGACCTAAAAGCCCTAGACGCGGCGAAAGACCGTTGGGCGCGCACCTCGCTGGACGACCGCATCGCGGTTCTGCAGGCAGTCAAAGACAATCTGATGCGCGTCGCCGACGAATGGGTCGATGCGGCGGGTAAGGCCAAGGGCATCCCGCAAGGCTCCCCTCTCTTGGGGGAGGAATGGACATCGGGCCCCTATGCCGTCATGTCCTGCTGCAACGGTCTGATCGATACGCTGTCGCAGATGGAAGGCAAAACCTTTCTGGACGGGCTAAAGAAACGCAGCCTGCCAAGCGGCCAAACCGCCGTGCGCGTTGTGCCACATTCGATCTGGGATCGGCTGCTGATTTCAGGCGTGCGTGCGGATGTCTGGATGCAAAAAGGCGTGACTCCGGCCAACCTCAAGAACAACGCTGCATCAGCCTATGATATTCCGGCAGACCAACGCCTTGGCAAGGTCGCGCTGGTTCTGGGCGCCGGCAATATCGCCGCGATCACGCCGCTGGATGCTTTCCAGAAGCTCTTTCTGGAAAACCAGGTGGTCTTGCTTAAAATGAACCCCGTCAACGACTACCTGACCGAACCTTTGCAGGCCGCCCTGAAGCCGCTGATCGACCGCGACGCACTACGTATCCATCGTGGCGATGGTCTGGCGGGGGCCTATCTTACGACGCATCCGCTGGTGGAGGAAATCCACATCACCGGTGCGCGCGCCACCCATGATCTGATCGTCTGGGGGCCAGGCGAGGAAGGCGAGAAGAACAAGGCCGCCAACACGCCGAAAAACACCCGACACATGACATCCGAGCTTGGTGCCGTTTGCCCCACTATCGTCGTACCAGGCCCGTGGACCAAGGCGGACTTGCGCTTTCAAGCGGAGAACATCGCCACCATGAAACTGCATAACGGTGGCTTTAACTGTGTCGCGGTGCAGAGCCTTATTTTGCCGAAAGGCTGGGATAAGACAGCCGAGTTGATGGGGAATGTCGCCGATGTGATGGCCAAATACACCAAACGGGCCGCTTACTACCCCGGTGCCGAAGATCGCCAACAGGCTTTTGTCGATCACGCCGAAAACCCGCAAATGCTGGATCGCGGGGCGGATGTGGCTCCGCTTTATCTTGCCGATATGGCCGAGGGTGATAGCGATTGGCTGGCCCAGACCGAAGTCTTCACATCTGCGCTTGGTGTCATGCACATCGAGGCACAAGATGCCGAAACCTATCTGATCGAAGCGATTAAATGGGCGAATGACACGCTCTATGGCACATTGGGCGGCAATATCATCATCCACCCTGCCACGATCCGCGCCATGGGCCGTAAACGGTTCGAAGAGATCATCGCCGAATTCCGCTATGGCGCGATTGCGATCAATGCATGGTCCGGCCTTGCCTTTCTGGTGACTGCCTGTCCCTGGGGCGGCTTTGCTGGCGCAACCTTGCAAAACGTCCAGTCTGGTGTGGGCACCGTCCACAATACCTTCATGCTTGAAAACGTTGAACGCACGGTGATCGAGGCCCCGTTCCGCCCCTTCCCGCGCAATCTGCTATCCGGCGGGATGAGCCTGCTGCCCCGTCCGCCCTGGTTTGTGTCAAACAAGCGTCAGCATCATATCGGTCGTTTGCTGACCCGGTTTCAGCACAAACCCAGCTGGTTCAAGCTGCCGCGTATTTTCTTTCACGCCCTTTTGGGCTAGGTCGGCAGGGACAAATGTGAGTGCCCGATGAACGACATGACCCAAACAGGTAGGCTTGCGGACCGAAAAGCGAATAAGGCCCGCAAGCGTGAGAACCGCAAACGCGAGATTGCGCAAAGTGCGATCAGCGCGCTTAAGCTTTATGGTTATGCCCGTACGACCCTGCGTGATATTGCGTCGCAATCAGAAATGTCGCTTGGCAGTCTGCACTACTATTTTGAGGATAAGGACGAGCTTCTGATCTACTGTGTGCGACAGTACAAAAGCGAGTTTGCTAGAACAATTTCTGCATCTGTCAGTGGTATTTCCAACCCAGATCGCATCAAGACAGCGTTCTGTACTGCTTTGGCAGAAACGATCAGTACCGAAGCCGAGCTTCATCGGCTTTGGTACGACATTCGAAACCAAGCGCTATTTGACCAAGCTTTCGTTCCCGTCGTTGACGAGATTGAAGAACAGCTGATCGAGATGATGAATCCGATAGCCTCTGAGCGCAAAACCAAGGAACTTCTATATCTGCGTTTCGACGGCGCTTTTCGATATTTGCTGCAGTTGAGCGTTTCTGGTCGCCCGCGTGAGTTGGGGGAAATGACCGAGGTGCTCAAAGCCGCTGCCGGGTAACCCCACCTGCGTCTGCATCATGTGCTGCAAACAGTCTTCTGATCATTTGCGCGCTGTCGAATGACAGTCTACATTGCTGGTAGCGTTTTGATCAAAACGCTATGAGGTCGCAGGGCGGTAGGAACCCCGAGGCGCTTTGGCAGCACCCTGGGACTGTACATAGTATATGTGGGTTAGTTCATACCGTAGTTTGCGCGGTCCAACTTGTCGTAGATCTCTGCTTTGGCCAATGCTGCCAATGCATCGGTATCGCCGTGGTCCACATCCGCCAGCAGCTCGGCCCAGCGATCAACGATGCGCTTGTATTCTGCCAGCAGCGCTTCGGGGTTCTCAATACCGCGGCTCTTGGCGTTCTCGATCAGCACGGCCTCGTCCGCGGTCACAGATTCCGCCAGCGCTTCCGTCAGAGCCTGATCAGGTTCGAAAATCTTCATGCCGCCTTCTTTGGCGCGGAAACCGCTTTTTCAACATCCTTGTCGAACTCGACCCGGTGCTGCGCAAGATAGTATGCCATCTGGTCGAACAGTACGTTGCGCGACGCCTCGGACGGTAATCCCCCCATTTTTAATGGGGGATTACCCAACAATCGCACGGATGATCTTCATCCCCGTAACGCCGGCGCTATCAGAGACCACATGATGCAGCTGCAAGTTCATCTCCATCAGAGCCTTCTGCATGTGCTCCCCTCTCGGGACATCGCTATGCGATACCCTGCCGGTCAATGGATGTGCGCGGCTGCATATTCCACCAGCCGTTCTCGTTGGCGCAGATACGCGCGTAACGTCGCAATCTCAGCCGTTGGTCGAAAGCTGCCCCGCAGGAGCCCATATGAATGCAACTGCCGCAGCCAACTTGCGTCGCTGACGTCCGTCTTCCGACCTGGGACGTTCTTGGCGCAGCGGGCGTTGACCAGTATAACCTCGAAGCTATGCTGTTCGAGTATCTCGTAGGCTGGGATCCAATACACGCCCGTGGATTCCATCGCGACGCTGGTCACCCCGTGCGACTTAAACCAATCCGCAAGGTCATGCAGGTCATGGGTGAAGGTGCCGAAGGCACGCACTGCCGTATCTGTCACATCCGGATTGACGGCCGCCATGTGTTCACGCGAACCGATATCAACTGCCGCAGCTCCGACGTTCACAGTCTCAATTGCTGGGGCCTTGCAGGTCTTTTGCTTTGCCATCATCTATCCTCCTGTTGGCTACAGAAGGGCGTGGGCTATGCAGATCTGTCATCTTCCTAACCGGGATCACTGCAAAACAGCGTCACCACTCTCAAGTTCGCATCAACCCATGGACCACGTTTTTTAACGGGGTTCTGACCCAAGACAGACCACCAATAAGCGAACGGCCGCTGCCCTTCATAGAGCAACGATAGCACAGGCTGTTTCTACCGCGCGCAGGCGGGCCCCAACCCTGAACGGTTTTTTAGGATGTCACGCTCCTCCGTCATCCGCGCCAACTCACGCTTGAGCCTGCGGTTCTCAGCTTCATGGTCAACAGATGATGTCTGTGACGCAGCTTTTGCGTAGAGCTTCATCCATTTGTAGAGCGAATATGTACTGACGCCCAACCGCTCCGAAACCTCGCGAACGGCATACCCCCGCACTGGTATCTGATGGACGGCATCGCGCTTGAAATCTTCACTGAAATTTGGCTTCCCCATAACGGCCTCCTTGCCTCAAAGTTAGGGAAGAAAGCGTCTACAAATCTAGGAGCTATTCAATATCGTCGCGCCCTTAGAAGCAAAGGCGCAACGACTTTTGGCTACGTACCGCGTCTTGCAGCTTTGAGAAAAGGCGGTGGTCACACCGCTCTTTCGCATCTGACCAAGCTTTCGCGCAGTTTCCGTAGCTTTTGCGGGCCCTCGGTACAGCTCTGCCTCATCTCAGGGCAGCGCGGCGCAAAATGACAGCCCTGACGCGCTGCAAAGGGGTCCGCCGCTGCTGCGCCAAGCTTTTGTTCAGGCAGTCCCGTCTCTGGGTCTGGCAGCAGGGTCGCGGCAAGCAGTGCCCGGGTGTAGGGGTGGCTGGCATCCTCGAAGAGCGCATCTGTCGCGGCTTCTTCAATCTTCTGCCCGAGGTACATAACAGCCACGTGGTCGGCCAAATGTTCGACCACCGCAAGATTGTGGCTGACAAAAACCATGGTAAGGCCCAGTTCTTTCTTCAGCGATAGCAACAGGTTAATGATCTGCGCCTGCACCGAGACATCAAGCGCCGAGGTCGGCTCGTCACAGATCAAGACACGCGGTGCGAGGATCAGCGCACGCGCGATGGCGACCCGCTGCCTTTGCCCGCCAGAAAGCTCCCCGGGATAGGCATCGGCGAGCCGTGATGGCAGCCCGACCAGATCAAGCATCCGCTTGACCTCTGCATCGACATGCGTGCCGCCATGCAGTCGCAGCGGCTGGCCAACCAGCGTCTGGATACGTTTAACCGGGTTAAGCGCGGCATTGGGGTTCTGAAACACGGGCTGGATCAACCGCACACGGTCCGCCACGGGCATGGTGTCGATCTTCTGGCCCGCGATCTCGACCTCACCGCGATCGGGCTGCAACAAGCCCAGCATGATGCTGACCGCTGTGCTCTTGCCGCAACCGGATTCACCGACAAGGCCAAGCGTTTCGCCTTCGGCGACCTCGAGCGACAGGTCATTCACGGCCACCAATTCTTCGGTCGGGGCGAACATGCCACGGCGCAAGCGGTAGGTTTTGCGGATATCGGTCATGCGGATCATCGGCGTCGCTGCGGTCATGCGGCCACCTGTGATGCCTTGGCGCATTCAATGAACTGCGCCCCCCCGGCGCTTATGCGCGGCACTGGATCGACAGCGCATTCAGGTCCGGCAATGGCGCAGCGGTCGCGAAAGGCGCAGCCCGCCATCGTGCCGATCAACCCCGGGACGCGCCCCGGAATGGCGGGCAATGCGCTGCCCCGTTCGGTGACACCCGGCACCGGGATCGCGGCAAGCAGCCCTTTGGTATAGGGGTGGCGCGGCGTAGCAAAAAGATCGGCGGCGGGCGCGCGTTCGACAATGCGCCCTGCATACATCACCGCAACATCGTTCGCGATAGCCGCCACCACGCCCAGATCATGGGTAATCAGCAAGAGTGACAGACCAAGATCGGCCTGCAATTGCCCCAGAAGCGTCAGGATCTGCGCCTGAATGGTCACATCCAGCGCCGTCGTCGGCTCGTCCGCGATCAAAAGCTTGGGTCGTCCCATCAGCGCCGAGGCGATCATGATGCGCTGGCGTTGCCCACCAGAGAACCCGTGCGGATATTGCGTCAGCCGTGCCGCCGGATTGGCGATCCCCACCCGGTCAAGCATCTCGATTGCGCGGGCGTCAGCCTCTTTTCGGGTCAAGTTTTCGTGGCGCATGACGCCCTCGGTCAACTGCCGTCCGATGGTAAGCGTCGGATTTAGCGCGCTGGTCGGGTCTTGAAAGATCATCGCCACATCGCGGCCGCGCAGCTTCGCCAGCTTGGCATCGGTCTTGGTCGTCAGATCCTGCCCTGCCATGTCGAACCGGTCACTCGTGACCTTAGCGTAGCGCGGCAGCAGCCCCATGATAGACGTCGCGGTGAGCGACTTGCCACAACCCGACTCGCCGACAAGGCAGAGGGTCTCTCCTTCAGCGATTTGCAGGTCGACACCCCGAACCGCGTTCAACATGCCTCGGTCGGTGGGGATCGACACCTTCAGGTTTCGAATATCAAGCATCATTTCAGTCACTTTCGTGCAGGCCCTGTTATATCGCGCATACCATCGCCGAACAGGTTCACCGCCAGCACCAGCAGGCAGAGCGCCGATCCGGGCAGTGCGATCAACCATGGATCAAAGAGGATATTGTCGCGTCCTTCCGAGATCATCAGCCCCCAGCTTGGCGTCGGCGGGCGCACCCCCAACCCAAGGAAGGACAGTGCCGCCTCGAGCAGGATGACGTTTGCGACCTCAAGCGAGACGACGACAAGGATCGTGGCGCGCATATTGGGTAAGATTTCGAGAAACAGGATGCGCATGCGGCTCGCGCCGATGGATCGCAGGCCCATGATGAATTCCTGATGTCGCAAGCTTTGAGCGGCGGCGCGCGTTACCACCGCGAACCGGTCCCACAGAAGCAGCCCCAGAACGGTGATCAGCGTGGTCAGCGACGCGCCGCCCAGTGCCACCGCCGCCAGTGCGACCAGCACGATGGGCAGTGATAGCCGTGTCGTGATGGCGAAGCTGATAACCATATCGATCCAGCCCCCGAAATAGCCCGCGATCAGGCCAAGCGTGATCCCGATGGCACCGGACACAAGGATCACCCCAAGCCCGACCCCCAGCGACACCCGCGCGCCGTAGATCATCCGAGATAGGTAATCGCGCCCAAGGTGATCGGTCCCGAGCAGGTGTTCCGGCACCGCGCGATCATGCCAGAAGGGCGGCAGCAGTCGGCGGCTCAAATCCTGCGCGATTGGGTCATGCGGGGCCAGCAGCGGCGCAAGCAAAGCGATCAGGATGATAACTGCCAAAAGCGTGCCCCCGATCAACGCACCGGTATTGCCGCGCATCTTTCGCCAGACAGACGGGCGGGCCGTTTCGATAGTGACGTCGGACATCAGGAGCCCCCCCTTAGGCGCGGATCCAGCACCGCGTTCAGAATATCGGCCAGCATGGTCAGCAGCACGTAAAGCAGCGACAGGATCAGGATGATCGCCTGCACCACCGGCAGGTCGCTGCGCAGAAGAGATTCCCACGCCAGCCGTCCCAGACCGTTCAGCGCAAAGACGCTTTCGATCACGATGGAGCCGGATAGAAGCTGGCCCAGTTGAACCGCTGCCAGTGATACAAGCGGCAGCACCGCATTGCGCAAGGCATGGCGCGAAATCACAAGATGCATCGGCAGGCCCTTGGCCTTGGCCGCCCGGACGTAATCCGTGGCCAGCACGTCGATCATGCCCGAGCGTGTGATGCGCATGAGTTCGGGGATAGCGTAGTAGCTCAGCACGATCACGGGCAGGATGTATCCCTGCCATGTGTCAGCGCCTGAAATGGGGACCCAGCCATGCCAGACCCCAAAGACCACGATAGCCATCAACCCCAACCAGAAGCTCGGGATTGCCTGTCCGGACACGGCGATCACCAGCGCAAGGCGGTCGATCCAGCCGTTCGGTCTGAGCGCCGCGGCGACTCCCAAAGGCACGGCGACCACCAAAGCGACGAGGAACGAGATGAAGCCGAGCGCCAGTGTGACGCCGGCACGGTTGCCGATGATCTCTGTCACCGGCACATTGAAATAGATGCTCTGCCCCAGATTTCCGGTCAAGGCGCTGCCGATCCAGTCCAGGTATTGCACAACCAAGGGTCGGTCAAAGCCATAGGCCTGCCGGATCGCTTCGGCATCCTCGGCACGGCCACCCGCGCCCGCGATGGCAATCGCAGGGTCGCCCGACACGAACATCAAGCCAAAGCTCAGCGCGGACACGGTCAGACAGACCAAGAGCGCCACAAGCAGACGTTTAGAGATGAAAGAGAGCATAGGTCTTTCCGTTATGGGGGCCGGACAGCGGGGAGAGGACTGTCCGGCCCGTGACGTTGACAGGGTCAGCTTACTTCCAGCTGGCACCCCACCAACGGGCGAACTCATCCGGGTGCGGCGTGAAGTTCAGGTCGTTGGACAGGCCATAGTTGACGTTGAAGTTATACATCGGCATCCAATAGGCTTCCTCGGCGATCTTCTTGACGGCCATAGAGTAGTTCTTGGCGCGCACATCGCGGTCCGATGACGTATCAGCCTCGGTCAGCCAGGTTGCCAGTTCGGCGTCTTGCACAAGGTCATCCGCGCCGCCGCCAAAGAAATTCGACAGGATGAATGCGGTGTCGCCGATGCCATAGCTGCCCCAGTTCGAGAAGAACGCCGGTAGCTCCTTGGCGCGCCACTTGCCGATGCCCGACGCGTACTGTTGTTCGTTCAGTTCAAGCGTCACGCCGACATTGGCAAGATCGGCGGCCACGGCTTCGGCAGTCGGGCGCGGCATGGCGGCGAAGACCATTTCCATCTCGAAACCGTCCTCATATCCGGCTTCGGCCAACAGCGCCTTGGCTTTCTCCGGGTCGTATTCATAGGCGGTGACATCCTGTTCACAGCCGAATTGCGCCGGGTTGCATGGGGTATTGAGAACCTCGGACGCGCCGCCTGCGAAAGCGTCGACAATCGCGCCGCGGTTTGTGGCGTGGATAAGCGCCTGACGTACACGTTTGTCCGCAATCGGCGTGTCGCCATCCATCGCCTCGGGGGCGAAACCGACATAGCCGATGCGCATGATCGGCGCGCTGATGATCTGCACACGGCCTTCAAGACGCGACGCCTGATCCGGCGGAATACGCCAGATCCAGTCCAGCGACCCCGACATCAGTTCGGCGTATTGTGTGTTCATCTCGGGTATGGTGCGCACAGAGATCTTGTCGATGGTGGCACCGGATTTAGGGCTGCCTTCATAGTGATCCTCAAAGCGCTCCATCTCGTAGCGGATGCCCGGCTCCTGGCTCACCAGCTTGTAGGGACCGGTGCCGATCGGCGTTGCGGCCATACCCGCAGACCCGTTTTCCGCAAAGAAGGCGTGCGGATAGATCGGCAGTGCATCCGCCAGCATCTCTACCGCACCGGCAAAGGGCTTGGACATATTAATGCGGACTTTATAATCATCCAGCTTCTCGACACTGTCGATCCAGTCAACCGAGATCGAATAGCGGGTGCCGTATTCCGGGGTAATCACGGTGTTGAGCGTTTCAACCACGTCATCAGCGGTGAAATCGGCACCGTTGTGGAATTTGACCCCTTGGCGCAGGGTGAACTCCATCGTCAGCGGGCCGGTAAACTCCCAGGATTCCGCCAGCGCGGGGACGATCTCTCCGGTGTCGAGGTTCTTGTAGAGCAACCCGTCATAGATGTGCCGCGCGAGGATCAGGCCCTGACGACCGGCGATTTTATAGGTATCCAGCGGCTCTGGCTCGGCGGCGAAAGCGACGTTAAGCGTATTGAACGCCTTGTCGGCGACCGCGGGTGTGCCCAGTGTCAGCGCTGTGCTGGCAGCAAGGACGGCCAATGTGGTGAGGCCCTTTATGGAGAATGTCTGTGTCATGGATCTCTCTGTTGGTTGAGTGAAGGAAAGGTGTTTTGCGCCGGTTATCCGGTTCTATGCGGGCTGCTTTGCGCCCCGCGTTATGTCAGCCAGTGTTTCGCCAGCACGTAGCCGTTCGAGGATTGTAATCTCGTCCGCCTGCATTTTTCGGGCGCGCGCGGCGTGGGTTTCAGCCTGATCTTTGTCCAGTACGGCAACCCCGTTTTCGTCGGCCAGAATAATGTCGCCGGGCCGGACCGAGACGCCGCCACACCCCACGGTCACGTTGAAGTCGCCGCCAAGCCCACGCGGCTTGGTCGTGATGGGGGACCGTCCACGGCACCAGACTGGAAAGTCTTCTTGCTCTATGGCGGAGCGGTCGGTGACAAAGCCGTCGATCACCGCCCCCACCACGCCGCGTGCCTTGGCGGCAGCGGTCGTGACTGCCCCCCAACAGGCATGGCGCAGATCACCACAACGGTCGATAACGATGACCTGTCCGGGTTGTGCAGCGGACAGCGCCTCGGTCAGCATTGCGCCATCATCGCCAAGCATGCGCACGGTCAGCGCGGGGCCAAAAACAGTTCGATGCGGCAACAGCCCCTGTAGCGCGGGAGACATGAAACCGGATTCAAGAAAATGCCCCAGCGTCGCTGTTTCGATGTCCGAAAGGTCGATTTGAAATGTCATGCCCTGTCCTGTCGCCTGATGTGTAAAAAAGGATGGCGACGGGAGAGCGGCAGGGTCAAATAGCCGGAGATTATGGCTCGCATAATCTCCGGCTAGAAAGCGGCGATCAGATCGCGGCGGTCACGAGAAATTCTACCTTGTAGTCCGGTGTCGCCAACTTGGCCTCACCGCATGCGCGCGCCGCCGGGTTCGCAGGGTCAATCCACGCATCATAGACTGCGTTCATATCCTGGAAATCGGCCATGTCAGCAAGCCAGATGGTGACCTGCAGCAGCTTGGATTTATCGCTGCCTGCCTCTGCCAGCAGGCGGTCGATCGCGTCCAGACAATCTTGGGTCTGGGTCGCGACATCGGCGCCGGCGCTGCCGACCTGACCGGCAAGGTAAACGGTGTTATTGTGAACGACGGCCTGGCTCATGCGGGGGCCGGGGTGCAAACGAGTGATGGTCATGTTTTGTGCTTTCTGATGAAATGAGTGGCAAGCTTAGCCGAACCTGCCCCAGGCGCACAGTTGCACACCATAGTCACAGTCAATTTTAGGCATTCGCGTTGACTATGTGATAGGGGATGAAAAATAGGAAACTCTACTCAGACCCAAGCAAGAAACGAATCATCCGCATGAACGCTTTGCCGCAATCCGATCTGAACTGGAACCTTCTGCGCATGTTTTACATGATTGCGAAGGAGGAAAGCATCACGAAGGCCGCAAAACGGCTGGGCCTAAGCCAGCCTTCGGTGAGCAATGCGTTGCAAAAGCTCGAAGCGCAACTGGGGTGCCAGCTTGTCTTTCGCGACAGCCGCCACTTCGAACTGACAACGCGTGGCGACAAGATTTTTCAGGAATGCCGCGAGATCTTTCACAGTACCGAACGGATCAATCTTTTGGTCCGCGACGCCGAAGAAGAGGAACGCGGGCAAGTCCGCTATCAGATTATCAGCAATCTGATGTCACCGATGATGGACGAATTGTTGCGGCTTTATCATCAGCGATACCCTTCCGTGGCCTTCCAAAGTGAGGTCCAGAACAGTCAGGCGATCGTGCGTTCGATCCAGCAGGGGCGTGGCACGATCGGGTTCTGCCTATTGGCCGCCCCCTTGGTCAACCTGCCCTCGATCCGTCTGTTTCGCGAAGAGTTCTGTGTCTTCTGTGGGGCCGAGCATCCGCTGTTCGGGCAGGAAAGCGTCGCGCTCCGCGATCTTCAGCGCGAGCCCTTTATCAGCTTTGCCTGCGCCACCGAAGGCATGGGGCTGGAGCCGATGTCGGTCCTGCGCGAAGGCACACGGCTTGGCAATCGCATCAACGGGCTAAGCACCAACATCGAAGAGGTCCGAAGAATGATCGTGGCCGGCATGGGCATTGGCATCCTGCCCCTCATGGCCGCGCAGGACGACATCAGGCGCGGCGACCTGTGGCCCATCAAGATCACAGATGAAACGATTGGGGCCGACGTCTATCTGGTGCACGCCCCGAGAGAAAAGCTATCTCCCTCGGAGCAGAAATTTGTGGATATCGCGCAGGAGCTGCTGGCGATTTACCCCAATATGGTGTGATCGCTTGCCATCGTCGCCGCTGCCAGATCCTGAAGCGCCATGCCCGCGGATTTGAAAACGGTGCGGGCACCGTCATCGCTGCGGCCGGGATGGCCACCCTGACACAATTCCGCTAGGTCGGCGCGAATATGCTCTGGCGTGATCTGCCCCGCTTCCAATGGCTGCGACAGATCCCCCGCAAGCGATGCCCCTGCCCGCAGATCGACAAAAACCTCGGCCTGCAGGATCGCCTGATCGTCGCTTTCTCGCATGTCGCCCTTAAATGCGCCAATCAGGTCAAGGTGGCTGCCGTGTTTGAGCCAGTCCCCCTGAATGATGGGCCTGGTCGAGGCCGTGACCGTGCTGATCACATCCGCCGCGCGACACGCTGTTTCAAGGTCGTCTACGGCCCGAGCGGGCAGGCCCTGCTCCGCAAGCGCTGTGGCAATCGCCGCAGCCTTGTCACCGCTGCGCCCCCAGATTGAAACCGAGGTGTAGCCCCGCACCGCGCAATGTGCCGCTGCGACGGCGAGGGAAAGCTGCCCCGTACCGACGATCAATAAATCACGCGCATCCTTGCGCGCCAGTAGATCCGCCGCCAGTGCCGACGCCGCCGCCGTGCGCCGCGCGGTCAGTGTATCACCATCCAGCGCGGCCTGCATTTGCCCGGTTTCCCCATCGAACAGCAGGTAGCCTGCATTGATCGTCGGGCGGCCCTTGGCAGCGTTTTCGGGAAAGAAGGTCACCACCTTGACGCCAATGCTTTCACCGGGAACCCAGGCGGGCATGATCAGCAAAGATGCCTCGGTGCCGTCCGGCTGCTCAATCGTCAGAACCTGCCGGTCCGGTGCCTGCACCGCCTTGCCGCGATACCACTCGCGCAACTGGCCGATCAGATCGGGCCAATCCAGCGCGGTTTCAAGCGCCTCGTGTCCGATCAATGCGCTCATCGATCCGCCCGTTTGACGACGGCATGCAGCAGAATATTTAGCCCGGCGACGAAATCCTCTGGTGTGCAGTTTTCTTCGTTGTTGTGGGTGATGCCGTTTTCACAAGGGGTAAAGATCATCGCTGTCGGGCAATGGGTGGCAAGGAAATAGGCGTCGTGACCTGCCTGGCTTTCGATATCACGCCAGTTGAAGCCCATGCGGATAGCCTCGTCGCGGATGCCGTCGATCATCTCGTGGTCAAAGATGTCGCCGCCCCATTCCCATTCATCCTCGATCACGGCCTCACACCCACACCGTGCGGCGGATTCGAACAGGGCCCGGCGCATCTTTTCGGCCATGGCGCGGGTGGTGATGGGATCGGGGTGGCGCACGTCACAAACGGCTTCGGCTGTGTCGGACAGGATCCCCGGCTTGTTGGGCCAAGCAGTCAACCGCGCGGCGGTGGCCTTGCCGTCATGCACTGCAAAATCCCAGCCGATGTCATCCACCGCGGTCAGCCAGCGCGCCCCCGCCGCCAGCGCGTTCTTGCGCAGGTCCATCGGCGTTGGTCCGGTGTGCGAGGTCTGCCCCTTGAACGACGCCCGCATCCCGCGCACCGGATAGCCGCCGGTGACAATGCCGACCTGCCGCTTCTCGGCGTCAAGGATCGGCCCTTGTTCAATATGCAGCTCGAAATAGGCGTCGATCTCGCCGGCCTTGCAAACGCGTTCGCCGTTATAGCCGATCCGCTCAAGCTCATCACCGAAGCGCGCGCCATCATCGCCGATCAGATCATGCACCCAGTCGATGTCATATTTCCCAACGAAACAGCCCGAGGCGACCATCGGAGGAGAGAACCGCGCGCCTTCCTCGTTGGTCCAGTCGACGACGACGACGGGGCGTTTCGTGACATGGCCCGCATCGTTCAGGCAGCGGATCACCTCGAGCCCGGCCAGCACGCCGGCGATCCCATCGAACCGCCCGCCATTGATCTGGGTGTCAAGGTGACTGCCAATCAGGATCGGCGGCAGATCGTTGTCGCTGCCGTCGCGACGGCCAAAGATATTGCCGGCGGCATCCACTTCAACAGTCAAACCGGCCTCTTCACACCAGGACCGGAACAGATCGCGCATGTCCCGGTCGGCATCGCCAAGCGTCAGGCGCGACAGCCCGCCGGGGCGGCCTTTACCGATCTCGCCGGAGGCTTCGATGGTGGACCAGAAACGGTCAAGATCGACACGGGTATCGGGGGTAATCGACATGGAAACCTTCTTTCTTTCGAGGGCCGGGATCAAAACAGGATGCCCGGAAGTTCGGTAATCAGTGCAGGGAAGAGGACGAGAAGCAGCAGCACGCCGACCATCACGCCAAGGAACGGGATCAAGTATTTGAACGACGCGCTGAGCGGGATTTCACCAACCCGACAGGCGGCCATGAGGTCGATCCCCAACGGGGGCGTATTGGCACCAATGGCGAGGTTGATGGTCAACAGGATGCCGAAGTAAACCGGATCGATGCCATAGTGGCCAAGGATCGGCAGGAACACCGGCGCAAGGATCAGGATGATCGCGATGCTTTCCATGAAAGTGCCAAGGATCAACAGGACCGCCATCATCATCAACAAGGCGACAGTGCCGCTTTGCGTGGCCTGCGTGATACCGTTGACCGCCATCTGCGGCACTTGCTCGGCCGCGAGGATCCAGCCAAAGACCGAGGCCGAAGCGATCACCAGCAAGATCACGCCTGTCATCTCGGTGGTTTCCCGCAACAGTCGCATCAGGGTGGAAAGTGACAGCGCGCGGTAGACGAAAATGCCGATGAAAAGCGCGTAGGCCACGCCGATGCCCGCAGCTTCGGTCGGGGTGAAGATGCCAAGACGAATGCCCCCCACGATGATGATCGGTGCCAGCATCGCCAGGATCGAGCCCTTGGCGGCACGTCCCAGCTCAGCCCAGGAAAAAGGCTCTCCGCCTTGCCATCCGTTGCGACGCGAAATCCACCACGCCACCAGCATGAGGCCGAGACCCAGCAGGATGCCGGGGATGATCGCAGCCACGAAAAGCTGGCCGATCGAACTGTTGGTGGCGGTGCCGTAGACAATCAGCACGATCGAGGGCGGGATGACGGTACCAAGCGAACCAGCACAGCCCAAGGCAGAGGCTGAAAAGCCGGGGGCGTAGCCCTGATCCTTCATCGCGGGCAGCATCATCGTACCAATGGCCACCACGTCGGCCACGCCGGAGCCGGAAAGCGACCCGAACATCATGCAGGCGATAATCATCACCATCGCCAACCCGCCTGTGCGCCGCCCGATAAGGGCCGAACACAGCGCAATGATCCGCGGTGCAAGCCCGCCGTGGACCATCAGCAGACCCGCCAGCAGGAACAGCGGAATCGCCAGCAGTGTAAAGCTGTTGATCCCCGCCACCGCGCGCTGCGCCACAACGATCAGGGGCGCGGCATCGGCGATCAGCAAATAAAACATCGACGACAGACCAAGCGCCACGGCAATGGGCGCATCCAGCAGCACCAAGAGGACGAAGACGACAAGAAGCAATGCAAGCGCGAGGCTCATGTGCGGCCCCCTTTCAGGATCAGGCCCAGCAGTGCCACGCCGCAGCAAACGGGGAGGGACAGGTAAAACAGCCCCACCGGCAGCGAGAGCGCTGTGGTCTGATGCGCCCATGTGATCTGGGTCAGCTTCCAGCCGGTCCAGATGAACACCGCAAGAAAAACAAAGCTCGCCAGCCATGCCAGAACGGCAAAAACCCGGCGCAGCGGTGCGGGCATGGTCACCAGGTCAAGCAACCCCGCACGGAAATGCGTGCCACGCACAAAGCCCGAAATGGCCCCCACAAAGGTCAGCCAGACCAGCGCCATGCGGGGCAATTCCTCGGCCCAGCGAGGGGTCGATGAGAACAGGTAGCGCGAGATCACGACATAGACGACCATCGCCGCAAACCCCGCCACCAGCGCCGCACCAACCCAGCGGGCCGCGCGGTCGATAAGAATGGCCGCCCGCAGCGACCCGTTCCCGAAAGTCATGGTTTCAAAAATCCTTCTGGGCCGCGGCAGAGCATGCATTCGTCACAATAGGCCGCGACGACGACCCATTCGTCCGAAATTACCTCGACCGTGTGGTCAAGCCCCGGTGGCAGGCGCATGGCGGTGCCTTCGGTCATGTGGTATTCCTCGCCCCCTGCCCGCAGGATCGCCTCGCCCTTCAGCGTCAGCGTCACCTCGTCGCGGGGATGGCTGTGCGCGGTAGACTTCGCGCCTTTCTTACCGGTGGTCACCGAAAGCTTGATAAAGCCCTCGCCACGTTGAGCCGGGGAAAACAGCACCTTTTGTGTGAAGTCGTAAAGTTGCACCGGCTCGACCGATGCAACTTGTGTCATTTCAGGCCGCAAAGTCATTTGCGGTACTGGTCCAGGATGGTCAGAAGCTCTTCGCCGTAAACGTCCTTCTGGCTTTCCCAGATCGGTTCGACCGCTTCGATAAAGGCGGCTTTGTCGACCTCGTTGAACTGCATGCCTTCTGCTTCCAGTTGGGCGATCAGCTTGTCATTGGCGGCGGCAACCATGTCGCGCTGTTTCAGGCCCCAGGATGTGGCGGCTTCCGTGACGATGGCCTGATCCTCGGGAGAGATCTTGTCCCAGACGGATTTCGACATGGTCAGCGTGGCAGCGCCCCAGATGTGTTCAGACAGCGAGACGTATTTCTGCACTTCGAAGAAGGACGCGGAATAGATGATTGCCAGCGGGTTTTCCTGCGCATCAAACAACCCCTGTTGCAGCGCGGAGTATAGCTCACCAAACGACAGGGGGGCCGGTTCTGCCCCCAGACCTTCGAATGTTGCCAAGCGCACTTTGTCGGGCGTGACACGGATTTTCAGACCGGCGAGGTCTTCGGGCTTTTCGACGGGGCGGACGTTGTTGGTGATGTTGCGGAAACCGTTTTCCCACCAGCCCAGAACCTTGATCCCCTTGCCATCAAGCATATCGGCCAGCGCGACGCCCAGATCGCCGTCCAGCGCGGCAAAGGCCTGATCGCGCGCGCCCCAGGCATAGGGCATCTCGATGATGCCCATGCGCGGCTCGATCCCCTGGAACGACCCGGAACCGATCAGCCCGGCCTGCACCGACCCGAATTGCAGCCCCTCGATCACTTCCTTTTCGCTGCCAAGCTGCCCGGAGGGGAAAACCTTGATCGAAACGCGACCTTCTGTGCGGTTGTTGACCTCTTCGGCGAAACCAGTGGCGGCAACGTGCCAGCTGTGGCTTTCCGGCAGAACGTGGCCCAGACGGATCGACACGTCATCAGCCAGGGCCGCAAGCGGCGCAAAGGCCATAAGGCTGGCCGCCAGCAGGCCGCCTTTGATCAATGTGGTGGGGGATTTCATTTTGGACTCTCCTGTTGTGCATTATTTGGAACAGAAGAAATACGGATCGCCGTTTCTACGCAAATAGGCTGGGCCTATAATTGAAAAAGCTTTCTTGAATGCTCAACGGTCTGACCACAGGGCTGCACTTTCGCGCGGCGTGAAGGCTTGCCCACATCATGCGCACCCGCTCATGGGTCGCCCTGCTCAGCGCACGACTAGTGGAAATCCCTGCTTGGGAACAAGCGCTTGGCCTGATCGCGGGGGTGCATGGCACGGGGTTGGGTGCGGGATCTTGGTGCGTCGTCGGCTTGGGGTTGCGTGATGCCTACCGCATCATCCATCGGGTGGCCGAGACGGCTGAGATAGTGCGAGACGTCTTCGATGCTATGCGCAATCACATGCACGACGATACCTTCGCGTTGTACATGGCCGGTGATGCGCAGCAAGCGCCCCGTCATCACCGCGCGGCGGAATTGTGCATAGACCTTTTTCCAGACCACCACATTTGACACACCTGTTTCATCCTCAAGCGTCAGGAAAACGACACCCGACGCCGTACCGGGCCGTTGCCGCGTGATCACCAGACCGCAGACAGAAATGGGCCTTTGTGCCATAGGCCCCAAAGGCACCTCGGGCAGCGCGTCATGAGGTGTCAGCCCCGTCATGGCCGGGCGCAACAGTTCCATCGGGTGGGCTTTCAGCGACAGGCGCATGGCCACGTAATCCTCGACCACTTCCTGCCCTAAATGCATGGCGGGCAAGGTGACGGGCTGTTCGGCAATGCCCTCGCCCTCGATCGTATCATTGAACAACGGCAAGGGCGCGTTGCCTTTGATCGCTTTTACCGCCCACAAGGCGTCGCGTCGTCCCAAGCCAAGCCCCGCATAGGCGTCGGCTTCGGCCAAACGTTCCAGAACCGCGGGCGAAAGCCCTGCCCTTAACCACAAAGCTTCGGGATCGGGGTAGCCATTGCCACGCGCGGCAACGATCCACCCTGCATCCTCTTCACGAAAGCCTTTGATCTGGCGAAACCCCAATCGCAAAGCCAGTGCCCCATCGCTGCGCTTTTCAAGCGTGTTGTCCCATTCGCTTGTGTTGACGCAGACGGGGCGCACTTCGATGTGATGCTCGCGGGCATCGCGCACGATCTGGGCGGGCGCATAAAACCCCATAGGCTGCGCATTCAGCAACCCGCAGGCAAAGGCTGCCGGATGGTGGCATTTCAGCCAGGCAGATACATAGGCAAGCATTGCAAAAGCAGCGGCATGGCTTTCAGGGAAACCGTATTCGCCAAAACCCTCGATCTGGGAAAAGCAATTCTCGGCGAAAGCTTTTTCATAGCCCCGCGCCAACATGCCATTGATGAATTTATCGCGAAGTTGGCCAATCGTCCCCATCCGCCTGAAGGTCGCCATAGAACGGCGCAGCTGGTCTGCCTCGCTTGGCAGGAACCCGGCTGCGACCACAGCGATCTGCATGGCTTGTTCCTGGAACAATGGCACGCCAAGCGTTTTGCCCAGTACGTCTTCCAGCTCTTTCGAGGGGAAAACCACGGCTTCGTTCCCCTGCCTGCGATTGATATAGGGGTGTACCATGCCGCCCTGGATGGGGCCGGGGCGCACAATCGCCACCTCGATCACCAAATCATATAATTCACGGGGCTTCATCCGCGGCAGAAAGTTCATCTGCGCGCGGCTTTCCACCTGAAACACACCAATGGCGTCCGCAACGCACAGCATGTCATAGGTTTGCGCATCATCTTGGGGTATGCTGGCGATGCTGTATTTTTTGCCCCCATGTTGCGCGATCAGATCAAAGCTTTTGCGGATACAGGTGAGCATCCCAAGCGACAGGATATCGACCTTCAGAATATTCAGAGCGTCGATATCATCCTTGTCCCACTCGATGATCGTGCGGTCATCCATCGCGGCGTTTTCGATAGGGCAAAGCTCATCCAATCGCCCCTTGGTGATGACAAACCCGCCGACATGCTGGCTCAGATGTCGCGGAAACCCGATGATTT
This sequence comes from Sulfitobacter sp. CB2047, assembly GCF_000735125.2. Lineage (NCBI taxonomy): Bacteria > Pseudomonadati > Pseudomonadota > Alphaproteobacteria > Rhodobacterales > Roseobacteraceae > Sulfitobacter > Sulfitobacter sp. CB2047. The sequence continues at coordinate 280,776 of NZ_CP072613.1, forward strand.
CACCAATCAGCTTGATGGTCAGCGCCAGACGCGGGTCCGATAGATCAAGCCCCAGTTGTTTAACGCGCTCGGGGTCCGGCCCGCCATTGCTGGTGCCCCAGATTTGCCCCGAGAGATTGGCCGTGACATCCTTGGACAAGCCCATAACCTTGCCCACCTCGGAGATCGCCGCGCGCGAGCGGAAATGGATCACCGTGGCGCAAAGCCCGGCGCGGTGCCGGCCGTATTTGGCGTAGATATGCTGGATGACCTCTTCGCGGCGTTCATGTTCGAAATCAACGTCGATATCCGGCGGCTCTCCGCGATGTTCTGACACAAAGCGTTCCACCACCATGGTAATCGTCTCGGGGCTGACGTCGGTGATGCCCAACAGATAGCACAAGATCGAATTGGCCGCGGACCCCCGCCCTTGACACAAGATCCCCTTGGAGCGCGCGAATTGAACGATGTCATGCACCGTGAGGAAATAGGCCGGAAAATCGAGCGTCTTGACCAACGCCAGTTCTTTTTCCATTTGCGCAATGGCCCGCGCGGGTGCCCCCTTGGGATAGCGGACCTTCAGCCCCTCGGACGCCAACCGCGCCAAACGGTCTTGGGGCGTTTCATTGTCTGCGATCTCGTCCGGATAATCATAGCTGAGTTCGGACAGGCAAAAGCTGGACTTTGCCGCGATCTGTGTCGTGCGGCGCAAGGCCGCCGGGTGACGGGCGAACAGGCGCTTCATGTCAGCTTCGGGCTTGAGGCGTTTTTCAGCGTTGGGTAAGGCACGCGTACCGATTTGATCGATCGTAATATTGTGGCGCAGGCAGGTCAGAACATCAGCCAACTGCCGTCGCGCACCGTGGTGCATCAACACATCCCCCACGGCCACCATCGGCGCTGCGGTGCGATGCGCGAGGGTGGCGCAGGCATCAAAATAGCGTTGATCACTGCCATCATAGCGCGGCGCGACACCGATAAAGACATCCGCAGGAAAGTGCTTTTTCAGCGTCGCAATATCGGGCTGGCTGGCTTTTAGGGACGCTTGCGGCACGGCAATCAAGCTCATGCCCGCACAGCCTTGAACCAGATCGGGCAGGTCCAGATAGCAGGCCCCTTTGGGGGCACGTCGTTTGCCAAGGGTCAGTAACCGCGTCAACCGCGCATAGGCTTCACGGTCGTGGGGCAATGCGACCCAATGGGTATCGCTATCGCGCAAGATCAGCCGCGCCCCGATAACAAGCCTTGGCAAGGGCGCATCAGCCCCCAACTCGCGACGAAGCTCTTTCAGAGCGGAATAGGCCCGAACAACCCCGGCCAGCGAATTATGGTCTGTGATGGCCAAGGCGTTCAGCCCCAACTGGGCCGCCCGAGAGACCAATTCCTCTGGGTGGGATGCCCCCCGCAGGAACGTAAAGTTAGACGTGCAACACAGTTCCGCATAGCCGGGATCCAGAGACGGGTTTCGCGCCTTCATGGAAATTCACCCTGCACAAACCAGTTCGGGTTTTGCGGCGTATAAAACAACCACAATCGCCGGCCCTGCGTTGTGTCCACTTTCCAATAATCCCGCACACCTGACCGCCAGTTGTCATCGGGTAGCCACCATTCAGGGGCGATACGTTCAGGCCCTGTCGCCCGCCCCGTGGTCAGCGACATCCGGCGCCAGCGAAACTGTGCGGGCGGGCGTGCCCCACTGGCTGCGATAGGTTCCGGCGGGAACAGGCACAAAGGGCGCGGCCGCAGAGTGGACCATGATCCCGTGGCGGTACTGTAGGCCGCTGGTACGATTTGAAAGCTCCGCTCGGGGATATGACTGTCTGCCGGTAGAAAACGTTGAATGTTTTCAAGCCCGATCCGGTTACCAAGACGGGTGATCAGATCCTCCAGCCCGTCAGGGCGCGCAGCCGTGGCCGCGGTGATTTGTGCGTCGGCAAGGTTTTCGACCTGCGTCGCTTCAAGCCGTAACTGGTCGATGCCAAAACCCGCATCCGCAGTCCGGATCCCCCGGTCAAATAAGGGCAAAATACGCATTGCATCGCGCATTGGCGCCGCGAGACGCAGTTCGATTTGCTGCGCGCCCTGATCCACCCGCCGCATCGTTAACTGCAATCGCCGTGCCCCCATGGCCTGGCGTTTCAACTTGTCGCAAAGCTGATCCAGCAACCTTTTCGTGCCCGCCATCACATCAGCGCTCAGCCCGATCGGCTCGGGCAATGTCATACGCACAGCATAGTGTGGTGCCTCGCCAATCGGTGTGATCGTCTCGTCCTGGGCGCCCATTGCCTGATCCAGGCGCAACATGACATTCGGCCCGAAACGACGCGCGATTGTCATGCGGGGCAAAGCCAATAGGTCCGATATTTTCCGCAGGCCAAGCCGCTGCAACGCCGTGTCAGTTTTCTCGTCAAGACGCAGCGCAGCAACGGGCAATGCAGTGATATCCGCATCGGGCTTGCGGGCATAATGCGTGCGCGCCCAAGCTGCCCCGCGGGTATCGGCCGCCGCGATACGCCCGTTCAGCCCCGCACGCGCAAGTCGGTGACGCATATCATCCAGCATTTCCGCCTCACCGCCAAACAGATGCACTGACCCGGTGATGTTCAGGACCAAACCATCCCTCCCATCCACCCCCACCCAAGGGCAGTATCGTTTGCTCCACCGGGCAAGTGATTGCAAAAACCGCGCGTCCTCTTGGGGATTGGCTGCTGCGCTATAAAGCTCGGGGCAATAGGCACGGGCATCTGACAACCCCATGCCACGATGCAACCCCTGCGCCTCTGCCGCTTGATTCAAACAGTAGATGCGGTCGGTATTTTTCGCGTGTTGCACCAGCGCGAAAGGTCGATCGCTATTGGCGGCCTCAAGCGTCCGCGCGCGCAGCACCCTATCGCTGGGCAGTCGGGGAAACCACACTGATGCGACGCGTTTGCGCATTCCACTTCACAGTCCAAGCCGCTAATGTTCCTGTTTTGTTCTTTATAAGTTTCCAATTTTGCAGAGTCGAGTCCTCGGCTGTGTTGCCCTCATCAAAAACAGGGGTGCAGTGCCATCTGGTCTGCGCGGCATTGTTCCCCATCCCTTCGGGCAAAATGCAAAGCCCTGTGGCGTTGCCTTCTTGCGCAGCCAGTTGCAAACGCCGCCCTTCCGTCAACCCAATGGGCTGTGTGAGCTCTGCGATCACCACTGCCACATGCCCCGACCGCAACGCCTCCTCGGTCGAGGCGAGCACATCGATATGACGCGGCGCCTGCGCGATCAGCAGTTGTGATGGATCAAGATAAGCCGCGCCCCCCACCGGATTGATCTGCGTGCCGTGCCATGCCTCACGCACCCAAAGCGCGGCCCCGCCATTCGCGCCACAGACCTGACCGGCCAATGCATATGCAAAAGCATAGGCAGACGCCCCGCAAACCTCATGGGTGCGGGTAGTCTTGAGCGGAAAGTGAGATTCGAAGTGGGCCATTGCTCAGATCATACAAGACGGAACAAAAGATGCACATTGAAGACATCTTGACCCGCCACTGAACTTTCATCCAGCCGTGACCAGCGCCCGCTTGGGCGATACGCCACATGCGGCGTTTTTTTTATATCGTATTTTTGGATTTGGTTGCGGGAGTAGGATTTGAACCTACGACCTTCAGGTTATGAGCCTGACGAGCTACCGGGCTGCTCCATCCCGCGCCGGGTGCCAATGTTATTGTATTGGCTTATTAATTGTCATCGTTGAGAGATACGTAGAGGTTTTGCTAGGTTTGGCGGTGACCTACTCTCCCACGTCTTAAGACGCAGTACCATTGGCGCAGTAGCACTTAACTGCCGAGTTCGGGATGGGATCGGGTGTTTTGCTTACGCTATGACCACCAAACCGAGTAAAACCTCTATGTTGCTGCTTTTGCCATTGGCAAAAGAGGAACAAGCGGGAGAGAGCGTATCCGAAGGATGCGCGTTCCCGCCCCCTCACCATTCTGGGTAAGGATTTGTCCAAGTCAGTACGACTGATTGTATGTGTATGCTTTTGTCCTAGTAAGAAGTCTTTCTTCTACTGGATCAAATCAAGCCTATCGAGCAATTAGTACCAGTCAACTGAACGTATTACTACGCTTACATCTCTGGCCTATCGACGAGATGGTCTATCTCGGCTCTCAGGGATACCTTGTTTTGAGGGGGGCTTCCCGCTTAGATGCCTTCAGCGGTTATCCTGTCCGATCATAGCTACCCAGCACTGCTATTGGCATAACAACTGGTCCACCAGTGGATCGTTCACCCCGGTCCTCTCGTACTAGGGGCAACTCCTCTCAAGTATCCTACACCCACGGAAGATAGGGACCGAACTGTCTCACGACGTTCTAAACCCAGCTCACGTACCTCTTTAAACGGCGAACAGCCGTACCCTTGGGACCTGCTCCAGCCCCAGGATGAGATGAGCCGACATCGAGGTGCCAAACACTGCCGTCGATATGGACTCTTGGGCAGTATCAGCCTGTTATCCCCGGCGTACCTTTTATCCGTTGAGCGATGGCCCTCCCACTTGGGACCACCGGATCACTATGGCCGTCTTTCGACTCTGCTCGACTTGTCAGTCTCGCAGTCAGGCTGGCTTCTGCCATTGCACTCAACGAGCGATTTCCGACCGCTCTGAGCCAACCTTCGCGCGCCTCCGTTACGATTTAGGAGGCGACCGCCCCAGTCAAACTACCCACCACACAGGGTCCCGGATCCGGATAACGGACCGCGGTTAGACATCAAGCAGAACAAGGGTGGTATCTCAAGGGAGGCTCCACGCAGACTGGCGTCCACGTTTCAAAGCCCACCACCTATCCTGCACATGTTCGGCCTAATGCCAGTGTGAAGTTGTAGTAAAGGTGCACGGGGTCTTTCCGTCTAACCGCGGGTAACCGGCATCTTGACCGGTAATTCAATTTCGCTGAGTCTATGTTGGAGACAGCGGGGAAGTCGTTACGCCATTCGTGCAGGTCGGAACTTACCCGACAAGGAATTTCGCTACCTTAGGACCGTTATAGTTACGGCCGCCGTTTACCTGGGCTTCAATTCAGAGCTCTCACTCCTCCTTTTAACCTTCAGGCACCGGGCAGGCGTCAGACCCTATACGTCGTCTTACGACTTCGCAGAGCCCTGTGTTTTTAATAAACAGTCGCCACCCCCTGGTTTGTGCCCCCAGCCCCTAGTTGCCTAGGAACCGGGCCTCCTTCTCGCGAACTTACGGAGGTATTTTGCCGAGTTCCTTCAACATAGTTCTCTCAAGCGCCTTGGTATTCTCTACCTATCCACCTGTGTCGGTTTAGGGTACGATCTAGCGATGGAGCTATTTCCAGGGACCTCTAAGCAGCCCATTCAATCCGATAAGGATGAACTACCCTCGAGATCCGTCACTTCCATCTGGCCCAGGAATATTAACCTGGTTCCCATCGACTACGCCTTTCGGCCTCGCCTTAGGGGTCGGCTTACCCTGCTCAGATTAGCTTTAAGCAGGAACCCTTGGATTTTCGGCGAGAGTGTCTCTCACACTCTTTGTCGCTACTCATGTCATCATTCTCACTAGTGATCTCTCCACCGGATCGCTCACGCGCCGGCTTCACAGAAAGTTCCGCGTCTCCAATACCCCGAAGGGCTAAGGAGACATGGAACTATGTCACACTACGCTCTGCTACCATGCAATTAATGCATCCTAAGCTTCGGCTCATGGCTTGAGCCCCGTTACATCTTCGCCGCAAGACAACTTATTTAGACCAGTGAGCTGTTACGCTATCTTTAAAGGATGGCTGCTTCTAAGCCAACCTCCTGGTTGTTTTGGTCGTCTCACCTGCTTTCCCACTTAGCCATGAATTAGGGGCCTTAGCTGTAGGTCAGGGTTGTTTCCCTCTTCACAACGGACGTTAGCATCCGCTGTGTGTCTGCCATCTAGTACTCCTCGGTATTCGGAGTTTGGTTAGGATCAGTAAGCCTGTGGGGCCCCATTACCCATCCAGTGCTCTACCCCCGAGGGTATTCGGATGACGCTCTACCTAAATAGATTTCGCAGAGAACCAGCTATCTCCGAGTTTGATTGGCCTTTCACCCCTAGGCACAGCTCATCCCGATCCTTTTCAACGGATGTGGGTTCGGTCCTCCAATAAGTGTTACCTTATCTTCAACCTGGCCATGCCTAGATCACTCGGTTTCGGGTCTGATCCCACAAACTCAACGCCCTATTAAGACTCGCTTTCGCTACGCCTACACCTAACGGCTTAAGCTTGCTTGTGAGACCAAGTCGATGACCCATTATACAAAAGGTACGCTGTCAGGCCGTAAAGACCCTCCAACTGATTGTAGGCGTTCGGTTTCAGGTACTGTTTCACTCCCCTCGTCGGGGTGCTTTTCACCTTTCCCTCACGGTACTGGTTCACTATCGGTCAGTAAGGAGTACTTAGCCTTCGAAGGTGGTCCTCCGATCTTCAGACAGAATTTCACGTGTTCCGCCCTACTTAATACGTCCAATCATGCTTCTTATACGGGACTATCACCCACTTTGGTTGCGCATTCCAACGCATTCTAACCACACTCATGGCTCGGCTGGTCCCCGTTCGCTCGCCGCTACTAGGGGAGTATCAATTGATTTCCTTTCCTCCGGGTACTTAGATGTTTCAGTTCCCCGGGTTTGCTTTTATAAACCTATGTATTCAGTCTATAAATACCTGGTTCTGCTTACTGATGAACCCACCGTCTGCACCTTGCGAACTTACGTCCTCAAGTAGCAAAGCGGTAGGACAACAATAAACAATCAGGTGGGTTGCCCCATTCAGAAATCCATGGATCAAAGCTTATTCTCAGCTCCCCATGGCTTATCGCAGAGTATCACGTCTTTCATCGCCTCTTACTGCCAAGGCATTCACCAAACGCCCTTTTCGCGCTTGATTTGATCCAGAAAAAGAAAGACTACCTAATATGCCCTACCGCTTCGCTACTTGAGGGCTATTTACACCAACAAACTAACGACGCTGCATAAGGCAGGCAGTCCAACGCGGGAGACAGAAGCTGGTAAGAAACTGTCTTCCCTTATTCCAGATCAAAAGCATACTTTTACCCGCCCACTCTCTCAGAGTGGACAGCGAGTAGTGCATCTAGCCTACCTTCCGTGCAGGAAGCAGGCGTCACTACTCTGGTTAGTGTACTTGACTTGGACAACACGTCGCTTTCAGTCGCGATACGTTCAAAAGACCGAGGAAACAGTCAAGTAAACGCCGGCTCCAAAAGGAGCAGCAACCGAGATCATCACCTAACGCGGTGCGATCAGATCGTGTTGTTTGTTACTTCAAGATTACTCTTAAAGTAACTGTATCTCTCTTTACGATGTCAATCAGATGCACTCCAAAGGAATGTCACCCATGCGCTTGCGCGCCGTCCGATTGGACGATTAAGAACTGCGTACAGTGCTTAATGGTCAAATCGTATGCTTGCCCAACGCGTGCTTTGCTGCGCAAAACCCTGTTTGGGCGACGATCTTTAGCTGGCAAAGATCTTGGTGGGTCGAGGAGGACTTGAACCTCCGACCTCACGCTTATCAGGCGTGCGCTCTAACCACCTGAGCTACCGACCCAGCGTGTTTTGCAAAGCAAAACCGCGACGTCCCGGCAGGGCATTCCGAAGGAATGTCCCGAGAGGGACCAGCCCAAGCGGTTATTCAAGGGCCGTATGCTTGGTGGAGCCTAGGAGGATCGAACTCCTGACCTCCTGAATGCAAATCAGGCGCTCTCCCAGCTGAGCTAAGGCCCCAGCGTAGCCCGAGGGCTGCGTGTTACGTTGGCTGCATGAAGCAACCCGGCCCCTCTCGGGACACCGCTGCGCGGCACCCTGTCGGGGCTTCGCGCCTCACTGCGTGAGACGCTTGCTGAAGAGATATGAGGACGGCTCGGTCCGAAAGGTCATCTTGCGATGCCTTGAATATGGCCAGTTTTGTTTACTGACCTGCTAAGTGATCTACGAGTGAGAACAAGTTCTCGCTGCTAAGATCATCCTTAGAAAGGAGGTGATCCAGCCGCAGGTTCCCCTACGGCTACCTTGTTACGACTTCACCCCAGTCGCTGATCCTACCGTGGCCGCCTGCCCCCCGAAGGTTAGCGCAGCGTCGTCGGGTAGAACCAACTCCCATGGTGTGACGGGCGGTGTGTACAAGGCCCGGGAACGTATTCACCGCGTCATGCTGTTACGCGATTACTAGCGATTCCGACTTCATGGGGTCGAGTTGCAGACCCCAATCCGAACTGAGACAGCTTTTTGGGATTAACCCATTGTCACTGCCATTGTAGCACGTGTGTAGCCCAACCCGTAAGGGCCATGAGGACTTGACGTCATCCACACCTTCCTCCCGCTTATCACGGGCAGTTTCCTTAGAGTGCCCAGCCGAACTGCTGGCAACTAAGGATGTGGGTTGCGCTCGTTGCCGGACTTAACCGAACATCTCACGACACGAGCTGACGACAGCCATGCAGCACCTGTCACTGCGTCACCGAAGTGAACGCCCGATCTCTCGGGTTAGCACAGGATGTCAAGGGTTGGTAAGGTTCTGCGCGTTGCTTCGAATTAAACCACATGCTCCACCGCTTGTGCGGGCCCCCGTCAATTCCTTTGAGTTTTAATCTTGCGACCGTACTCCCCAGGCGGAATGCTTAATCCGTTAGGTGTGTCACCGAACAGTATACTGCCCGACGACTGGCATTCATCGTTTACGGTGTGGACTACCAGGGTATCTAATCCTGTTTGCTCCCCACACTTTCGTACCTCAGCGTCAGTATCGAGCCAGTGAGCCGCCTTCGCCACTGGTGTTCCTCCAAATATCTACGAATTTCACCTCTACACTTGGAATTCCACTCACCTCTCTCGAACTCTAGACTGATAGTTTTGGAGGCAGTTCCAGGGTTGAGCCCTGGGATTTCACCCCCAACTTTCCAATCCGCCTACGTACGCTTTACGCCCAGTAATTCCGAACAACGCTAACCCCCTCCGTATTACCGCGGCTGCTGGCACGGAGTTAGCCGGGGTTTCTTTACCAGGTACTGTCATTATCATCCCTGGCGAAAGTGCTTTACGATCCTAAGACCTTCATCACACACGCGGCATGGCTAGATCAGGCTTGCGCCCATTGTCTAAGATTCCCCACTGCTGCCTCCCGTAGGAGTCTGGGCCGTGTCTCAGTCCCAGTGTTGCTGATCATCCTCTAAAACCAGCTATAGATCGTAGACTTGGTAGGCCATTACCCCACCAACTATCTAATCTAACGCGGGCCAATCCTTTCCCGATAAATCTTTCCCCCGAAGGGCTTATACGGTATTACTCTCAGTTTCCCGAGGCTATTCCGTAGAAAAGGGTATGTTCCCACGCGTTACTAACCCGTCCGCCGCTCACCCGAAGGTGCGCTCGACTTGCATGTGTTAGGCCTGCCGCCAGCGTTCGTTCTGAGCCAGGATCAAACTCTCAAGTTGAAACGCATTACTGCGTATCCTTGACGTCGAACCTCTGCACATCAAACCTGCATCACTTACTGAATGATACAGGCGTTTTCTCCGTTTGAAGTGCTTAAAGTTACCAAAGTAACGAAAAGCCGTCCAAACAGTGAAGCTGACACTCCATCATCGGCCGAAGCCTAAGAGCGCGATATACAGACGTTGATCCATCGAATGAACCAAACCGCCCACATATCTCTTCAGATATCTATCAATTTCAAAGAGCGTCGAGACAAAAGAAACCAAGATGCGCCGTAAACCTTCAGCGCGCCCCGCCTCAATTACCTCAGAATTTTCCCGCTACGTAAGACCCGAACCGTAACCCGTCGTCCCCGTCTAGCGCCCCGTGTCTGCATGTCTGCGTCTCCGGTAAGGGGCGTTCTAAGGTTTGTTCCAAATACCCGCAACCCCTTTTTTCGGATTTTATCCTTTTCGTCAAAAAACCTTCACAAACGCCTGTTTTATTGACTTTTTGAGCGTCGAGAAACTGGAGCACCAAGTCCCCTCAGGGTATCTCTCTCCGCTTATACGGAGCTTTTCGTACCTCGATCCAACCACAGGTAGGGCATTGCAGTGGAATCGCCGACTCGCGGGCCGGATAATCGCGAATCCATATGGGGCGTTACAGCCGGTGCACGGTCACATCTGTGCCGCAGGCCTCTTGGGCGAGATCGACCACATGCTGGTGGTGGGTGAGATAGATGGCCTGCCCGCGCTTTCCGACCCGTTGCATCAATCGACAGGCCGCGCGGGTGCGGTCTTCGTCGAAGGTTTCAAACACATCATCACAGAAGAACGGCAGCACCGTTCCTGTCGACGCCATTTGCTCGTAGGCCGCCGCGCGCAGGGCAAGGTAAAGCTGGAACCGCGTCCCTTTGGACATTGCGGCGGCTTCCTTAGACACCCCATCCTCTGCCCGCACGGCCATTAGCACATCCCCCTGAGCGGCAGGCTGCGTGGTCAGTGTATTGTATACCCCTTGGGTCAGATCGCTGAATGCCTGTTCGGTCGCGGCCAACATCGTGCTGCGGTGGGTGTCGCGATACCGGCGGATGGCATCCTCGGCCAAAGTATGGCCAAAGCGCCCCGTCAGATAGCGCAGCATCACGGCCTGCATCTGTTCTTCGACCGTGCGCTTTTGCGAGGTGAGCGCTGCGATATCACCATCCCCCCCAACCGCATCCAGCGTCGCTTGCGCCCGAGCGCGCGCAGCAATCGCGCTGTCGAGCTCTGCTTCAAGTCGCGACAGGTCTTCGCAGAGCTCGGCAAGCTCCACTTGCGCCTGTGCGAGGGGCGCGGCGCTGAGGCGTTCCTGCGCCTGCTCCCAGGCATCAACCCCCAGGATCGAGAGCAGGCGGGTACGCAAATCCGCACTTTGCTGGCGCAGGGCAATTGCCTGTTGCGCGGTCGCCGTCGCCTGACGCAATGCATCAAGGGTAGAGGTGTCTATCTGGTCATCAAACGCACGGGCCAGAAGTTGGGCCTGATCATCTAGCACGGCAATCTCGCGCAGCGCCTCAGCCGCGGCGTCCTCCGCAACGGCAAGGCGGGCGTCCAGATCGCTGCGACGCGCTTGGGCCTGACGGGCACGCTCCACCGCGGTTTGCAAAGCGGCGTAACGCGCCAAGGGCTGTTCCTGCGCGTCTGCCCCGCTATCCAGTGCATCCAACTGTGCGATGAAACCGGCGCGATCCTGTTTGATGCCCGCAATCTGACGTCGGACACCAGCCATGCGGGCGTCGACCTCTCGGATACTGCGCAGGCCGGTCAGCCCGTTCCACATGTCTATGCCAGCCTGCAGCGCCGGAAGATGTGTTGCGACGGCACCGCGCCACTGGTCACGCGCCTCGGTCACGGCCATGCGTGCCTTGTCCGCTGCGGCTGCTCGGCGATCCCGCTCTGCCGTGGCCTGACGCACTGTGGCCTGTGCGAGCTTTTGCGCATTCTGATGCTCGCGCGACGCCGCGATCTGGGTTTTGGCCATGAGCACGACGGTCCGCAAAGGCGCATCCCCTGCCTCCAAACGTGCCGCCAGATCGTCGCGCATCTGTTCTGCCGCGCGCAATAGCTCTGCGTGGGCCTGTTCAGATGACTTTAAGGTTTCGGTTGCAGTTTGCGCCGCCTCTGCGTCGCGCACCCATTCGACAAAATCCTCGGCGGAAAGGGTTTCGGGCAGGCCAAGTGCGTCGAGGTGGGACCGCAGTTCACCCGTCACCTTATCAAACGCCACCTCGGTCTCGGTACGCTTATTCTGCGCCCTGTCATGATCCTGCCGCGCCTCGATCAACTGTCGTTCCGCCTGCCGCATTTCCGCCAGCGATTGGCTTTGCCCGGCGCGTAATGAGGTCTGCGCGTCATCCGCCCGCATGGCAGCCTCGAACGCAGAGGCAGAGGCCATGTCCAACACATCTTTATGCAGCGCCCATAACTCGTCTCGGGTTTGTCGCCCTTTGGCGGCGGCATCATCGCTGATCAAGTCTGGGGACGACGCGGCCATCGCATGTTTTGTCTCGGCAGCCGCCAGACGATCAGCCGCTGTGGTTTCCGCCTGCACGGCAGCGCGCAGGGCAAGCCGCGCTTCCCCATGGGCCTGCATCAATTCCTGCGCGCGCCGGCTGCTGAGCGGAAGTGCCGGAACCGCGTCGAACGCCACATTTTGCCGCGCCAGCCCGCGCAAGGCAGTGGTCACCCCCTGACGATCCGCCGCGAGCCGGCGCAGCGCGTCATGATATCGACTGACCAGATCCTCCGCTTCGGCCTGCATGAACAGGCGTTCGACGTCTGCGTCGACGGCGGTCTCTTCTTCGGTATCGCGCAGGGCCCGTGCCGCGTCATCGTATTTGTCGCGCGCGACCTCTGCCTCCGCCAGAATGGTTTGCAGATGCTTGCGCGCATCGTCCAAAGTGGCGCGCTCCTGTTCGAGCGCCGCAAGGGCGGGATCGCTTAAGATGAATTGCGCAAGCGCGCCATCGGCGGGCAACCCCAGAGTATCAAGCCGCGCCCGCATATCAGCAGTATCCTGCATCAACTGTGCTTCGCGTTTGGGCAGGTCGGATTGCCCCGCCTCAACCTGACTTTTCTTGAAGGCAAGCGCATCAACATCAGCCCCCCGCGCCAAATCATCCCCGTTGACGGCGACCTCGTCTCGCGCGGCCCGCAATGCGTGCACTTCGGCGACGGACCGTTCCCTTTCGGCAACAAGTGCGATCCGTTTCGTCATCATTTTAATCAAGTCTTCGCTGTCGAACTCCAGCGTCGTGGGATAATGCGCGATAGGGGTAAGCTGCGCCTCTAGGGTTTTCCATTCTGTCGCCAATGGATGCGCATCAAGTATAGCCTCCAGCCGCGTTTTCTGAACGGAAAGCTCGGACTTGGCGGCGCGCAGACGCTGCTCTTCGGTTTGGGTGGCGTCCCGCGCAAGACGCAACTCGCGAAACGCGGCGGCGCTGACGTCATGATCCTTGATCTGCTGGACCAGTTCCGCATGTGCAGCCTTCAGCGCCGCGAACTCTGATTTTGTACCGCCTTTTAGATAAAGGTCACGATTGCCCTGCTCCACCCGCCCCAAGACCTGCGACAGATCGCTGATACCCGCCGCGGCAGAGAACAGCAGCTTCCCGATATCCCCCTCGCTTTTGGTAATCTCTTCGCCGCCGGCTTCGATTGTTTCATCGTCGAGACACAGCAGACTTTGGTATTCCTTTTGCGACACACCGCGCAGCGCCGCAGACAGCAAAGCATCCGGCACAGGTTGGCCCGCCCCGTCCACAAGATTGCCCGAGCGTTTGGGCAACCGGGACAGCTGGTGGATCTGCCCGTCAATATCGACGGTACCGCTGACGCGCAGGTTCGCGCGGGGGTGTTTGAACGCATAGGGTTCACGCGCGGCAAAACCGTAAAGCAGCCGCAGATACCCCTCCATCAGGGTGGTTTTGCCCGCTTCATTCCGGCCAAAGACGATATGAAAGTCCGATCCGCTTGCGGGGCGCGCGCCGAAATCCAGCACGCGGTCGGTAAAGTGACCAAATCGGTCCAGCGCAAGCTGCTGCAGCCGCATCATTCGCCCGCTCCTCGCATCTGCGCGGCCATGGTCAACACCGCCTCGTCGGTCAGCTGCCGCAACAACGCCTCTTGCGCCTCTGCATCCGGAGCGAGGGCGCGGCGCTGGTCAGCAGGCAATAGGCCAAGGATCTGGCTTAATTCTTGCTGCAACCTGTCCCGAGTGGCGGGCTCCTTGGCGATGTCCGTCATCAACTGCTGTACCTCGGCCACAGCACCATCCACCGCATCCTCAGATACAGCCGTTACATCCACCGACATCTTCTCGATCCACAGATCACCGATGCTATCCGCGATTTCGTCGGCTTGGGCGCGCCAAATATCCGCCAACTGGCGTATCTGCCACGCCAGCGCCGTTTGCCCCGTCAACCGCAACCGCAAGATCGCCGCGCCCCGCCCGGCCTGTGCCTGAAACACCGACCGCAGTTTGCGGCGCAGATCTTCGTCAGCCTCCGCCCCCGTCACATCGCAATCACAGCGGCGGAACTCCACGACCGAGGTCGCCACTTCCGAAACCGAGATCTTGCCATCCTCGATCGTCAGCAGGCTAGCGGACTTTGGCCCCGCCTCCCCGATATCGCGCCCTTGCGGCATGCCCGGCATCACGATCCAGGGGTCTTCGCTGTGCACGGCGCGTTTGTGAACATGCCCCAACGCCCAATAATCAAACCCAGCCCCCGCCAGTTCGCCGACCGACACAGGCGCATAAAGATCATGCCCCTCCGCCCCCGCGAGAGAGGTATGCATCATCGCAATATTAACCGCCCCTGCCTCTGGCACGGTATACTTCGGCAGCAGGCTTTCCGGCGCGTGACGGTCGCGAAAGCTGACACCGTGAATATAGACGGGGTGGTCCGCCAACTGTACCTTCTCCCCCCGCCCGTCGAACACATGCACGTTCGGCGGCAGGTCGATCTCGCCCGCGATCGGGTTTTCCGCGTCATGGTTCCCCTTGATATAGAACACCCGCACGTCAGCCTGCGCCAAACGATGCATCTGCGCGGCGAGATACGCGGCGGTTTTCGCGCTACGTTCTTGCCCGTCATAAAGATCGCCCGAGATCAGAAAAGCGCTGACCCTCTCGTCGATGCAATATTGCACCATCGTCTCAAGCGCTTGCCGGCTGGCACCGCGCACCTGCGCGGCCAGACGGTCATCCTTCATCGCCAAACTACGAAGCGGTGAATCGAGGTGAAGATCGGCAGTGTGCAGAATACGAAGGGTCACGGACGGAGGCCACCTTGTTCACGGAAAACGCTGCGGTCTTTGTCACGTAGTTCACATTCCGTTGCAACGGGCCGCAGTTGTGTCTTGCGGCTTTGATCCACTGATCCCGCGGGCTAAGACTGTCACACCCGCCTGATAGAAAGTCATTCGATGCATCGACACGATATCCCGCTGACCCAAGACCTGGTGCTGATCGGCGGCGGGCATGCCCATGCGTTGGTGCTACGCAAATGGGGGATGAACCCGCTACCGGGCGCGCGGTTAACCGTCATCAATCCCGGCCCCACGGCCCCATATACAGGTATGCTGCCGGGCTATATCGCGGGCCACTATTCACGTGAAACACTCGAGATTGACCTCGTGCGACTGTGTCGCTTTGCGGGCGCGCGTCTGATCCTGTCTCACGCCACAGATATCGATCGCACTGCCCGTCTGGTTCATGTCGAAGACCGCGCTCCTATTGCATATGATGTTGCCTCCTTTGATATCGGGATCACCGCTAAAATGGGTATCCCGGGGTTTGATGGCTTTGCTGTCGGTGCAAAGCCACTTGATGTCTACGCCAAACGCTGGCGCGATTTCCTTGCCGCGGTGACGAGCGGGGACATAGAGCCCGAAATCGCCGTGATCGGCGGCGGTGTCGCCGGTTGCGAGTTGTCCCTCGCGATGGCCCATGCCGTACGCAGCGCGGGGATCGAGCCTCGGGTCACCTTGCTACAGTCCGACCCGACGCTTTCGGGCCTTGGCAACCGCGCGCGCCACACGGTCGAGGCCAAGCTTCGCGGCGCCAAGGTCACCCTACGCACCGGCATACGCGTCACGGAAATCGCCGCCGATCATGTCGTTCTGGGCAGCGGCGACAAAATCCCTTCTCAATTGACGGTCGGCGCTGCCGGTGCTTTCCCGCATGAATGGCTGGCGCAAACGGACCTCCCCTTGCGTGATGGCTTCATCGAAACAACGCCCGATCTGTCACTTCCCGGTGACCCAACTGTATTTGCCGTCGGTGACTGCGCAGCAATGCCCTTTGCCCCACGCCCCAAGGCTGGCGTGTTTGCCGTTCGCGCAGCACCCGTCCTGTATCACAACCTTCGTGCCGCCCTCACCAATGGTCCCCGCAAGCCCTTCAAACCACAAAAACGTTACCTAAAGCTTATCTCCCTTGGGGAAAAATCGGCTTTGGCGGAAAAATTCGATCTTGCATTCTCGGGGCCTGCGTTATGGCACTGGAAAGACCGGATCGACCGCGCCTTCATGGATAAACTCGACGATTTGCCGCCGATGCAACCGCCAGCTTTGCCCGATACGCTGGCGCAGGGTGCCCGCGATATACTGGCCGCGAAACCCCTGTGTGGCGGCTGTGGCGCTAAGGTCGGAAACACAGTGCTTCGTGACGGGCTATCGTCGCTTCAAGGTCCGACGGATGCGGCCATTCTTTCTGTCCTCGGCGATGATGCTGCGGTGCTAAGGCAACCCGGTGGCGGTTTTCAGGTCATCAGCGCCGATCACTTGCGCGCTTTGATCCACGACCCTGCCTTGATGACGCGCATCGCAGCAGTGCACGCCTTGGGCGACATTTGGGCCATGGGAGCGCAGCCCCAAGTGGCCCTTTCCAGCATCGTACTACCCCGTATGTCTCAGGCGCTTCAGTCCCGGACACTGCAAGAAATCACCGACGCAGCCCGTGCGATATTCGACCACGCGGGCGCGACGATTGTCGGGGGGCACACATCGATGGGTGCCGAAATGACCATCGGATTCACCGTCACCGGCACACGCGAAGCGCCACCAATCACCCTGTCGGGCGCTCAAGCCGGCGATTGCCTTGTGCTGACCCGGCCCATCGGATCAGGAATTATCATGGCTGCGCATATGGATGGCACAGCACGGGGAGCCGACGTCGCCCAGGCCCTGCACGAGATGGCAGAACCGCAGGACCGTCAAGCCTTCCACCTGCGTCGAGCCAATGCCATGACAGATGTCACCGGCTTTGGCCTTGCGGGCCACATCGCCGCCATCTGCCGCGCATCGCGCCTGAGCGCGGAAATCTCGGCGGGTGCCATTCCCGTCTACTCCGGTGCCCGAGACCTATCAGATCGCGGCGTGCACTCCTCGCTGTATCACCCCAACGTCGACAACGCGCCCACGCGAGGACGCAGCGACCCGCTTTTGCACGACCCTCAAACCGCAGGCGGCTTGCTGGCTGCCCTCCCCCCGGCCGAGGCAAAGATTGCGATCAGAGACATGGCCGCCGAAGGTAAAAAATCCTGTATTATCGGGCATTTGACCGACGGCGAAGGACCAATCACTGTGCTGTAGCTACACTCGGTGCGCCTGGCGATCCCGGGAGGACTCGAACCCCCAACATCCTGATTAGAAGTCAGGTGCTCTATCCAGTTGAGCTACGGGACCACTCAGGTCATCTCATAGCTAGTTTGCGTGGGATGAGCAAAGCAAAATCTATCCGCAATCCCCATGATATTGTCATCAAGTATCTCCTCTTCCGATAGTGTAAATCACCAATGGCTCCGCACAGGGACCCAATACTTATTGATCTTTGGGGCTTAGCCGTCGGCGATCCCAAGTGATACCGGCACGCACAACACGCGCCGGCGCGCCCACGGCCAAGCTATGTGCGGGGATAACCCCAAGAACCATGGAGCGGCTACCGATCACTGAATGCTGCCCTATCTGCGCGCCTTTCATGATCCTGACACCATGGGCCAACCAGACGTGATCCCCGATTTCGATATCTTGGGGCGGGTTGACCCGTTCCCCCGTTTCTACGTCAAGGATCGAATGCATATCACTGACATCCATGGTGATATCCCCGGACAGCATGCAGTCCTCGCCAATCGTAATCGCGCCCGCTTCGTGCAGACTGAGATGCGCCATCATGATCGTGGTGCGATCGCCAATGCGAATATGCGTATCACGCGCGCGGCATCGAAATGACCCCGCCAAACGACAATCTGCGCCAATATAGACGGCGCTCTCGTGATTCCTGAGCTCAATCAAGCCACCGGAGATCACAGTACCCTCGCCGATCACCACGTGGTTATTGCGCCCGTATATATTAATCTGCACCCCTTCGGCGCAGGTGGCTGTTGGCGATATATCTACCTGATTGTTCTGACCATTATCCGTCACCAAAACGCCAAGTTGCGTTTTGCTCACCTATGTCACCTCCCGTAAAATCCGAACAAAAATTCTGTTGTAATGCTGAGTAAACTTAACCTCCCCTTAAGAGTGAGCGTGCTGATCTAGAGATCTATCAACGCAACATAGAATCGAAATGATTGATTTTGTATAAACAGCTCAAAGCTCTCTTTGCCCGCTATATCGCCGCCCACCTAAGGGCCGTGGGGCGTCCAATGCACATCACGGATCCGTCCGGTGCCACGGTGGGTGCCGTTGATGTATTTGCCGTAAATGACGGGAACTTGAGGCTGGCGGGCTGGACGTTCGCGGATGATATCGTGCTGCATATGAACGGCGTCAAAGTAAGCGCTAAAGCCGACTTGATCCGTGACGACGTGGCCGAAGCCTATGGTGGCCCGCGACGGGTCGGGTTCGACCTGACCACGCCGCTTGGCCCGACAGGCTTGCAAGAAATCGGGCGGTTTGGGGTCGAATTTCACCGTGTCCGCAATGGCACCTGGACAATTGCGCGAAGTCTAGAACTCCCTCACCTTTGGTGGATTCAAGCGCGATTGGTAATCAAATTCGTCATCGCGCTGGTGCTGCAGTTGCCTGCCTATGCCGGCTGGCGCGTCAGACGAGACCCCGCTTTTCGCACGCGGATCAAACGCGGGCTGGGGCTATGCCCCATCCACTATGCGCGCGAACTTGACCCTGACCTTTTCCGCGCCAATGCGCCTCCCGTCACAACGGCATCGGTGACGATAATACTGCCGGTATTCAACGCGCATGACCTACTGAAAGAGGCGCTGCGGCGCGTCGTCGACAATACCGATCTTCAGTGGCGCATTGTTCTGATCGAAGATTGCTCAACCGATAAACGGATTCTACCGTTGCTGCGCGCGTGGTCCTTGGCCCACAATGACCGTGCGACACTGCTTGAGAATGATCAAAACCTTGGGTTTGTAAAAAGCGTAAACAAAGGCTTGCGCTATGCACAACGCTGGCACGACACGGTTATTTTACTGAATTCTGACGCCTTAGTCCCGGCGAACTGGGCGAGCCGCCTTATCCGCCCCCTCGCTGAATATCCACGCGCCGCAACTGTAACCCCAATGTCCAACGACGCGGAAATTTTCACCGCCCCCCTCATATGTGCGCCCCAAAAACTTGCCGCCGGACAGGGGGATCTTATAGATGTGACCGCCGCGCAGCTTAACTCGAAAAGCTATCGCGTGGCCACGCCGACCGGGGTGGGATTTTGCATGGCGATCAATCCCAGCTATCTCAGAACTGAACCGCAATTGGATGTCAGTTTTGGTCGGGGATACGGCGAAGAGGTCGATTGGTGCCAGCGCATCAGAGCAGCGGGCGGACAGCATTATTGCGCCGTTAACCTTTTCGTAGAGCATCGCGGTGGACAAAGTTTCGGATCGGAAGAGAAGACGCGTCTTATCGCGAAAAACAACGCTCTAATTTCAAAACGTTATCCCGAATACGATAGAGATGTGCAGCAGTTCATTGCCTCTGACCCATTGAAATCGCCCCGCCTCGCCTTGGCATTGGCTTGGCTCGGGGCACAAGACACGTATCCGGTCTCGATATACATCGCACACAGTATGGGTGGCGGTGCTGAATCGTATCTGCAACATCGGATGAAATCAAAACATCACGCGTTGGGCCGCGCCGCTGTCGTAATCAGGGTCGGCGGTGCCATGCGATGGCAAATCGAATTGCATTGCCATGACGGAATAATCGCCGGCGGGACCAACAACCTCGACTACGTCAAACAACTTCTACACCCCATAAAACGGCGACGATTAATCTATTCCTGCGCGGTTGGGGATCAAGATCCGCTGACTATTCCAAGTGCAGTTCTAGAATTGAGCCAAACCGGCCAACAGGTGATAGAGTTTCTCTTTCATGACTACTTCGCAATCTCGCCCAACTACACTCTTCTGAACGATCAAGGAGTGTACGATGGCCTACCCCCACCTCACCTAAATGCCCCAGCAACCAAATGTGCACCGATAAGCATGATTCGATGGCAAAGCGAGTGGGGAAAACTCCTGACCGCATCCCAAGAGATCGTGGTATTTTCTAAAAATAGCAAAGAAATTGTGCGCGCAGCATTCCCCAACTGCGCCAATAAAATTCAAGTTACACCGCATAGTATTTCAGACGCCGTGCCCCGTATCCCTCGGCCCCTCAGCCCAAAGCGCCCGGTGATCGGTGTATTGGGCGACATTGGTGTTCAGAAAGGCGCACAGATCATCAGCCGAACCGCTGATGCGATAGATGCGCAAGGTGTCGGTCTGGTCATCGTCGGGAATTTCGATCCCGCCATTCCCCTCCCCCCCTCGGTGCCTATCCATGGAAGATATACCATATCAGATCTGGGCAAAATTGCCGCCCGATACGGCGTGACAGATTGGTTAATACCTTCCGTGTGGCCGGAGACATTCTCGTTTACCACGCACGAAGCTCTGACATCCGGTTTGCCCACCCATGCGTTCGCAATTGGTGCTCAGGGCGAGGCGGTTACGAAAGCTGAAAACGGTTTCCCTATTCCCTACTCAACCCAACAGGATTTGGCGGATATTCTGCTGTCTCACATTAAAAATCACATCACCAAAACCTGGGCGGTGGCCTCATGAGCCAGATCTCAGTTCCCCTAAAATTTTTGCGAAACAATGGCATCGAAGTACTGAACCGGGGTGCTACGTCGATCAACTTGCCCAGACATACCGTGCTCGAAGCCCCGGGGAGCCTGAAATGGACACAGTATGAACACTCGTTAGAGATGGGAACGTTCTCGTATCAAGTCTCGGGATACTGTTTTGCCGCACGCATCGGCCGATATTGTTCATTCGGCGAATCCGTCCAAATAGGTCGGCAAAACCACCCGTTGGACTGGGTATCCACAAGCCCCGCTTTCTATCTTGGGGACCGGGTATTCGAACTTGGCGACGGTTTTGAGGCAGCCGAACATTACCACAATTATAGGACAGCTCACAGCAAGCCTCCCACCAAGGTAAAAATCACTACAATTGGAAATGATGTATGGATCGGGCACGGGGCGTATATCGCCGCCGGGGTCACCATTGGCGACGGCGCAATAATCGGTGCGCATTCGGTCGTGACCCGTGACATTGCCCCTTATTCAGTCGTCGCGGGGAATCCGGCCACTCTCAAACGAATGCGCCTACCGCCGAACTTCATCAGTCTCATGTTAAAGTGCCGCTGGTGGCAGTTTGCGCCGTGGCAAATGGACCACCTTGATCCGTCGGATGTGCTGGAATTCTGTAGAGGGATAAACTCAATGCTCAAAGATGTCGCGCCTTTCGCACCCCCGACGCTGGATCTGAGATCGGAAACCATTCAGTGAAAAAAGTCGCATTTTTACACATACCCAAAACCGCGGGCCAATCTGTTCACTCGGAGCTCACTAAAATTTATAGCAGCGCTCGAACCTCTCCTGTTCGCGTTCACCACCAAGCTTCTTCAGACGGTCAATTCCCCAACGGGTATGACCTTTACTCGGGTCACCTAGATTGGTGCCGCCTTCGTGAGACCCAGACAGATGCCTTTGCGTTCACGGTACTTCGCGATCCATTTGAAAGGATCGCTTCTTTCTATTTTTATTTAAGAAATAAGGCCTCGCGCCTCACGGACAGCCTACTCTCGTCGCCTGGGCATATGGGGTTGTACAAAGTAAAAAATTGCTCCCCCGCCGCATATTTCTTTGGCGGAAGTCCCGCTTGGCAACAGTTCATTAAGGATCACTACGACAATTTTTACTGTAGCTATCTCGCCACCGGGAAAGTTCGCGGGGCGGCCGAGGTCTGCCATTTCTCGAAAGATATGCTTGTTGGTCAAGCGATAGGCGGCGCGCGGAAACTAGATAGAGTTTATCGCATAAGCAGTTTAAATCTGCTTGAGAATGACATTCAAAACCTAACGGGGCATCGTCCTTCGATTGTAAAAACGCGCATCAATGTTGGGCCAAAAGGCGTTCAGACAAGCCGTTGGCAAGATCTAATGACTCTGATCAACGATAAACCAGCACAGGAAAGACTGGCTGCGTTTGCTGAGGCTGACATAGCCCTGCTTGATCGCCTCAATGACGAGGGTTTGTTAAGTTAACACCGATTCAGAACCGTTTGAGTTGTGCAAGCGCGCGCAGGGCTAGATCCCCCGCCTGTGTTTGCCGGTAGATCCCGAGCGAAGTAAGTGCCGCGCGACCCTTAGTATGACTTTGGGATCGCCAATCGAGAAACCTCAGTAATTGCTCGCGAGCGGCCGCCGTCAGAACGGGAGCAATTCGGTACATCGCGGCCGCATTTGCATCGATCCAATTCACCAACGTACCATCCGCCATGCATCGAGCCCTGCGCCGTAAATGACGAACAGGCGCGCCCACAAGATTTTCACCGTGTTGCCTGTATAATACCCCAGGTTTCTGATCATGAAGAATACCAAACCCGGCGCCCGTGATCGCTTGATACATCCACCAATCATGAAAAGGAGTTTCCGCAACGTCGGTAGTACTTAAAATGCTACGCAGATAGTTGGTGACGATAGGTGGAATCACAATCGTATTCCCGCGCAAAACATTCTGTACGATTGCATTTCCAAACCGATAAGGGCGATTCAGCGTCGGGGACGTTCCCAACCGCCCCCCCGTTTGGTCCACATAGTAACTTCTACTACTGTAAACACATCTACCACCCAGCCGCCCGACGAGCGCGACAGCACGGGATAGTTTGTGAGGCAGCCAGACATCATCCTGATCGGAAAACGCCACCCACTTCCCATCTAACTCGTGGTTTTTCAACAATTTATAATAATTGGCGGCAACGCCCCTCTGGGGCCCTTTGAGCAAGTGAATATCATGGTGCGGAGTTTCCGCTTTGAAATTTTCAAGCGCCTCCCAGGTGCCATCGGTCGAGCCGTCATCGCTTGCCCAAAGGCTCCAATCCTGATGCGATTGCCCGCGGATTGAGGCCAGCTGATCTGCCAAAAACATGCCACCGTTCTTCGTCCCCATTAAAATGTGAACATGCGGTTCCGCCATCCCAAAGTCCTTCGTAGTTTAATCGACTTTCTCTGAACTACTTCGCGCGAATTAATAAACTGTGAGGACTATTGAATTAGGCACTGAGATCATGACCCATAATCCTGCCCAATCAACGACCACGCACCATACGCACGCGGCGCGCAAACAACAAAAACTGCGCGAGCGTGAGGAAGCTTTGCGACGCATCGAAAAAAAAAGGCATGATAGAGCGCTTGCCGTTGCGGCGCGGGAAACAAAACGAGAAACCGCCTCTCAAGCGACCATTCTGACACTGCCAGTCACGTCGATCGTCCCGCCTGTGCCGCAAGCGCGCCTTCACCTACGTCATCGGCTTTCGTTTGTCAGCTTTATCATCATCGTTCTCGGAACCAGCCTGTTCGTGTCATGGTACCTTTGGGAGCGCGCTGCAGATCGCTATACCTCTATCGCAGGATTTGCTGTCCATAGCGAGGATATGAGCTCGCCGGTCGAACTCTTGGGTGGGGTTGCAAATCTCTCGGGGTCCGGTGCCGCGGACGAAGAAGTTCTGTATCAATTCATTCAAAGTCAGCACTTAGTGGAGAAAATCGATAAGTCTCTGAACTTGCGAAAAATATGGTCGCCCCCCGCAACAAACTCTGATCCGGTCTTCGGCTACCACGCCCCTGGTACGATCGAGGATCTGACCAAATACTGGGGTCGCATGGTCAATGTATATAGCGATAGTAGCACCGGTCTGATCGAGGTTAAGGTGCAAGCATTTGCTCCCGAAGACGCGCGGGCCATTGTCCAAGAAATCTATGCTGAAAGCGCACAACTGATACATGAACTTTCCGCGATAGCGCGCGAGGATGCTACCCAACATGCTGAAGAAAACTTGGCGCGCGCAGCGCAGCGCCTCAAAAAAACGCGGCTTACGCTGGCCGAATTCCGCATGAGGAACCAATTGGTGAGCCCCGATACACCGCTTCAAATTCAAACTGGGTTATTGGCATCTTTAGAAGCAGAAATGACGGAAACGTTGATTAGCATCGACATGCTTCAACAAACCAGCACACCAACCGATCCCCGCTTGAAGCAAGCGCAACGAAGGCGCGACATAATAGCAGCGCGTATCTCGCAGGAGCATCAAAAATTGAACGCCAAGCAGGGTGCAACGCACTCCATTGGTTTCGCGGATCTTTTCGGGCAGTTTGAAAGCCTAAAGGTCGATTTGGAATTTGCTGAACAGTCTTATACCGCCAGCCAAGCCGCCTTTGATACAGCGGTTGCAGAGGGGCGAAAAAGATCAAAATACTTGGCGGCGCATATCCCTCCGACACTTGCAGAGACTTCGATTTATCCAAATCGCCCTTTTCTTCTAGGCGTCACATTCGCATCTAGCTTCGCCCTGTGGGCGCTCATTATGCTGGTTTGGCACTCCTTACGAGATCGGCACTAGGATCGCCGATGATTGTCTTTCGAAATTTGACCAAAACCTATCATGTGCGGGGGCGACGGAAGACAGTCGCTTCAAATATTAACGTTATTTTTCCAACTGGTATTTCTGTCGGGCTGCTAGGGCGGAACGGCGCTGGAAAATCTACGCTGCTCAAGATCATTGCGGGGGCAACTGACCCTACATCGGGCGAGGTCATCTCTGATGGCAGTGTATCCTTCCCAGTTGGCTTTGCTGGGTCGTTCCACCCCGACATGACGGGGGCACAAAACACACGCTTCGTTGCACGGATTTATGGTGCAGACACGTCTGCACTGGTCGACTACGTCGCCGATTTTTCAGAGCTTGGGGTTCACTTTCACCTTCCATTCCGAACATACTCCGCCGGTATGAAGTCGCGTCTGGCTTTCGGCGTTTCCATGGGGCTGCAGTTTGACACCTATTTGATTGACGAAATCACCGCTGTCGGAGATGCTCGGTTCAAACAGAAAAGTCGTTCCATTTTTATGGACCGCCTGTCCCGATCTGGTGCAATATTTGTAAGCCACTCCAATGGCATGCTACGAGAACTATGCACTGCAGGCGCTGTTCTAGAGTCCGGAAATCTAGAATATTTTGCCGACATTAACGATGCGATAGCACATCACGAATACAACATGGGGAAATGATCAGCTCATCCCAAGGCGTACCGTATGACTCCATCTCTTCTGCCGGAAAACACCAAGCTTGCCTATTGCATCGGGGCTCAGAAAGCCGGCACGACTTGGCTTTATGAAACCTTGCGCACCAGCAGTCAGATTCATTTTTCGCGCAATAAGGAACTTCATTATTTCAATGTGATCGCGGGTAAGTCTGACCAGGTTTTTGACCTACGTATGAACACGGCGAAAACCTTGGCAAGGGAACTGGTGTCAGAACGCGGCCCCAAGAACCGGCGCAACCTTAGGGTCCTCAGCGAATTGGCTGACCTTTTGTCCATCTACACGGATGCGCCTGAACATCACGAGGCTTATCTTTCCTATCTTACTCAGGGATTTAGCGGCCAGCCTGTGATCTGCGACATCACCCCGGCTTATGCGATACTGGACGCAAAGGACTTCTCTGAAATGGGGAGCCTTGGCGAAAGTTGTTTCATTTTTATTTTGAGGGATCCGATTGATCGTATGTGGTCCCAAATCAGAATGGCCGTTAGCGCGGATGCCGCCCAGGTAGCCGACTTTCAAACGGCTTGCGAGGCGCGCGCGCAGCATTTGATCGACAGTAAACGGCTGCCTAAGTTAGAGCGGGCGAACTATCGGCGCACGATGAGCGAGCTGGAAGCGGTGATCCCTCCACATCGAATTAAATATGTATTTTACGAAGACCTTTTTCACGCTCATACCATGCGCGATATCTGCATGTTCTTAGGTATTTCGCCGATTTCACCCAAAGCTGATCTTCGCAGTAATTCTGGTCGCCACGCCATGTTGCCAGAGCACCTAAAACACAGTTTTAGAGAGGCCTTTGCCCTACAGTATGACTTCATTATAAATCGTTTTGGCGCAGCGACGCCCGCACGATGGCAGGTCAACAGCGCGCAGAGGGTACCAGGATGATAGGTCGGGTCGCACGCCGACGAAGAACAATGGTCTTTGCGACGCCGCGCATTATCGTCGCGCTGATACTTCGCGAAATCGGGACCAGCTATGGCCGGTCCCCGGGTGGGTATATTTGGGCATTGGCTGAACCCGTTCTCGGGATCGCGCTGTTGACCGCAATATTCTCGATCGGGTTTCGTATGCCCCCCCTCGGAAACAATTTTCCAATCTTCTACGCTACAGGATTGCTGCCCTTTTTGATGTTCGTCGATCTCAGCAACAAGGTCGCGCAGGCGATCAACTATTCGAAACAGCTACTAGCCTACCCGCGCGTGACTTTCGTCGACGCCATCTTGGGGCGGTTCATCCTCAATTTTCTCACTCAACTTCTTGTAGGCTTTATCGTACTGAGTGGGATCATTTTTCTGTTTGATACGCGGGCCGCAATAAATGCATCAGACATCGTGTCAGCTCTGACTATGATTGCCGCGCTTTCACTGGGCGTGGGGGTATTCAACTGTTTTATGATGTCAATGTTTCAGGTCTGGCAACGTGTCTACGGGATTTGCACGCGGCCGCTTTTGCTACTGTCCGGCGTCATCTTTTTATATGAAACGATACCCGAACCCTACCGCGGCTATCTTTGGTTCAATCCACTGATCCACGTGGTCGGCCGCGTCAGGTCCGGATTTTATCATAACTACGACGTACCCTATGTCTCCTCAGCCTATGTTTACGCCGTTGCCGCGATACTGGGTCTTTTTGGCCTTGTATTATTAAGGCGCTATCACCGTGACATTCTGGAACGGTAACGATCCCAGCGTGGCAGTTTAAACTTTAAAAGCTTTCGAAGTCGCCGTTTAGGATAGATAGGTTTTCGACGCCCAACAGGTCCAGTGTTTTGCCGCTGCCAAAATCCAGCACGATATGCCCCTCGGCCCCTTTGCGTGCGAACGACTGAAGTTGGCTCATCGATAAACTTCCCCCACCCCAAAGGGCAGAATCCAGCGAAAGAGTGTCAATTTCGTTTTGAAAGCTCAGGATAGTGTCTTGGCCTGCACCATAGATAAACCGATCCGCCCCGATCCCACCGGACAGCACGTCGTTTCCCGCGCCGCCATCAAGCGTATCGTGACCGGCATTGCCTTTGATCAAATCATCGCCGTCTCCGCCGATCAGCTGGTCGGCACCATTGTCGCCCGACAGCGTATCGTTCCCGGACCCACCGTTAACCGTATCGTTGTTGATCCCCCCGGCAAGACGGTCATTCCCGCTGTCCCCCTGCAGAAAATCTGCCCCCGCATTTCCGAAAAGCTGATCATTCCCGCTGCCGCCAAGCAGTTGATCCGCACCGGCGCTACCCTCCAAACGGTCTTTGCCGGCACCGCCCCACAGGCTATCGGCATTTAACCCGCCGATCAGATGGTCATCGTCCCTATCCCCATAGAGCCGATCCGCACCGTTATTGCCGGTTAACGTGTCGTTCCCATCGCCACCGCCAAGCGCGTCATACCCGTCGCCGCCCCACAGGGCGTCGTCCCCATCACTACCGCGCAAAGTGTCCCAGCCGATACCGCCCCAGATCTGATCCCCCTCGGTCCCACCGTCAATCAGATCGCTTCCGCCGTTACCATAGATCGTGTCGGCCCCAGCTTCGCCAAGAATCGTATCATTGCCGCCTGCGCCGATCAGCCTGTCGCCATCCGCGCGCCCACTGATATGATCATCGGCCGCATCCCCTTCCAGCACATCCGACTGGGGCGTGCCAACCAGAACCAACGGGGTCGGTGCGGTGGGGAGGGATGGCGTATCAGCTTCCTCTGGCAGGGTCCAATCCGGCATGAAACGCGACTGCCCAATCAGATCGAGCGCTTGAACCTCCTCCTCGCTAAGGGACTGTCCGTTCGATGTTTTTATCTCTAGCCGCTCCTCACCAAAGGACAGAACCGCACCGTCTTTGGTCGAAGATATGGTCAACTGAGACCCATGTCTCAGGAACGGCCAGGCCGACAGATCAATACTGTCCTGCGCGCTGTCGAAATCGGCAATCGTATCGGCCTCCCCATCTGCGGAAAGGACAAAAAGATCGCGGCCGGAGCCGCCGGTCAACAGATCACGGCCGCCGCCGTCTCGCAAAATATCATCCCCTGCGCGCCCGGCGATATGGTCCGCGCCATCCCCGCCGGATAGCAAATCGCCCCCCGTGCCGCCTGTCAGCGTGTCAGCTTGATCACCCCCTGTTGCCGCCGCAACCCGGTCAGAAATATCCACCGTAAAGATGCTCAGCCCCGCTTCGGCACCCGAGGCGACGGCGAGGTGCAGTAAATCTCCTTGTACCGAAAAGTTAAGCGCCGACACCGCGTCAAGCGTGCTCCCTTCCGTGTCTTCGATCGACACCAGATGCATCAACCGGCCATCGTCCATCAATTCGAAGACCGAAACACCGTCATCTCCGCCCGCCGCCGCCACATAGGCGCGGCCGCGATGTGTTGCGGTCTCGATCACATGCACCCCGTCAAATCGCGTGTCCCGCGTGTCGAGGACGTGATCCGTTAAGGTTAACCCACCATTTTCCCCCAACATCGCGACGCTCAAACTCGCGCTTCCCGCCGCGGCCAATATCGCAAATCCATGCCCCCCAACCTCTACAAAGGCTGTCGCGCTTGGCCTGCCGATCCCCACGCCATCCTCCGCCGCGATACGAGAGACTTCTCGCGGGATACCATTCCCATCCAATTTGAACGAAATAAATGCGTCGTCCCGCGCCGAGGACGCCAGCAGATACGGCGTGCTTCCGACATACCCGACGCTCAGCCCGGTCAGACCTGCCTCTGACGCGACGCCACTGTCGCCCGATATGCGCGTCAGCGCCCCATTGTCGCCCATGCGCCACGACCCGATGCTATCCGCCCCCCGCACCAGCCCGTATAGATGGCTCTGCCCGCTTAAATCCAGCGTCTCAACGGCCAGTAACTGGGCAGGCACGGCACCACCGGTCACGGCAGAAACATTACCAAAGCGCCCATCATCTGTTAACGCAACGCGGGTGAGCGCGGCGTTATCCGCCCCCGTGAGCAATAGCGCACCGTCTACGACCTCCAGCCTGCTGGTGACCCCGGCCCGCGTGTCCCCGGCGATGGCCCGACTGTCCACAAACCGAAGCCCCCCTTCCGCATCAATGCGATAGGCCAGCAAGTCACCGCCACCAAAGCGCGAGGTCGTGTACAGCACCGCCCCGCCAGAGGATTGGACAACCGCCATATCCGTCACCCCGGTCAGCGCCATATCCTTCCGCGGCGACAATGTGGTTTTGTGCTCAAGCTCCATCGGTTTATTCCCCTACATGTTCCGGGGATAAAGATGGGCCGAATTCCTTAACGGCAGCTTCAGCATTTAAGGCGGCAATGTGGCCCTTTCATACAATTGTCAGGGTTTCGCAGATCAAAGGTATAGACCACCGCTTTGCGTCGTGCCCGCAATATCACCCGGCAGCACGGTCCCGCCACTTTGCACCACAGCGTTGCTGCTCACGTCAAAACGTTTGCCCGTGGCTGTGCCGGTGAAACCATGCCCGCTGAAATCCGCCTGCCCGGCCATCTCGCAACTCACAAACGCAGTGGCAAAGTCGGGCGTATTCGTCAGCGTCACCGTCTGCATCCCCCGCGCCAGCACAGCCCCCTGCGACAGACGCAGATGATACGCGGCATCGCCGTCGATAACATACGAACCCGCACCCTCGACGCGCCCGCCGACGATATCCAGATGTCCCCCCGCCGTGCCAAAGATGACCTCATCAACCTCTAACACCGCTTCCGGCAACACCCGGATCGCCGGGTCGGCACCGGTGGTCTCTATCCTAATACCTCGCAATCTCAGACGCCCCGAAACCAGCTCGATCACCGATCCTGTCGCCGTCATCGTGACCGCGTCGGGGTCGCCGGTATTCCCGACAAGCTCAACCAGACCTCCCCCCAATGCCGCGCTTACCGCGACTGGCGAAGCGCCCAGATCATAGCTGCCATCCGCCAACTGAACCGTGACGGCGTGGCCTGCGCTGTCCAAACGGGCGACTTCCTCCATCGCACGGCCTAGCGACGCAAAGGCAGCCGCCCCCGTGCCCCGCCCACTTTGCCCGTCGCCACCCTGAAATGGGTCCACATAGTAAATGCGGGGGGCAGTCAGCCGCTCTCGCCAACCCGAGACTGGGGCGGTCACACGCCCGCTCGCCGCTTCAATGCGCAAAGCTTCCGCCCAATTCGCGCCGTCTGCGCTGACCTTGATGGCGAAATCATCGCTCCCCGAGGTCCCCATCTCGGCCCGCCCCCCGAAGGCGGTCTGGAACAGCAGACTGGCCGTGTCCCCTTCGGCTGCCTTGTTGATCTTCACCTGATGCCCCGCCCCGGCATTGTTGAACAGCACCGCATCCGACGCCACAACCAACCGGTTATACGCATCCGGCGCCGCCCCGACACCAAGCCGAGGCACATCTTGCAACCCCGGCACCGCCCAGCGCGCGCCGTCGTAAACCACTTGGGTTTGGCCGGGGGCCACAGATGCCACCCAGCCCGGCATCGGCGCGATAAACTGCCACGCCCCATCCACGAACACTGCCACTTCTTGGTCATGCCCCGCCCAATCCCCCACAGCGTTTGAGGCCACTAGATACCGATCCCCCTCGCCTGCGGTCGCGGGCGGCGTAGTTTCGGTGAAAGACAGGACCGACAGTTGCACAATCGCATCCAAAAGCCGCAGCGCCTCGTTATGGGTCACATGCTTTTGCGCTTGCGACGGTTGAATATACGGAAGGGCGAGAACGGGGGATGTATCGGTCATATGGTGGCTCCTGTTCGGTAGATGGTGATCAGGGCTCACCCTGCCGCAGACAGGTTAACGCGAGCCTGCACCACCGCGCGCGGTATCGCGAAACTGCCCTTATCCGTCATTTCGCAACCAGCGGCTGACAATCCAAAACCGACCCGCTACAAGACCGCCTAGCGCAGAGGGCCAGCGGGCCGCAAGGAGCGGGGCAGCCGGATATGACATCGCCACAACGCCACCCGAATGGGGCAGCCACATGACCACGATGATCCCCGCCTGGGTCAACGGCAAGCTTACCCCCGTCGAAAAGCTTGAGGTCCACCAGCGCGGTCTGCGCCATAAGGCTATCTCGGTTTTCGTCATGCGCGGACGCGAAACCCTGATCCAGCGACGGGCGCTTGGCAAATATCACACCCCCGGTCTTTGGGCGAACGCCTGCTGTACCCATCCGTTCTGGGAGGAACCCGCGCTCACCTGCGCCAAACGGCGACTGGACGAAGAGCTAGGGATCAGCGGCCTAAGGCTCGACCATCGCGAGCAGGTCGAATACCGCGCCGATGTGGGGGGCGGCCTGACCGAACACGAGCTGGTAGAGATTTACGTCGCCGAAGCCGTCGCGCTCACCGATGTGACCCCGAACCCCGCCGAAGTGATGGACACCGCCTGGGTCGACCTCTCCGACCTCACCCGCCAGACCCAAACCATGCCAGAGCGTTTTACCCCCTGGCTGCGCATCTATCTGGCCGAACACATGGACAGCATCTTTACCGCTTAATCCTCAGTCTCGTCCTCTGGTTCTGGCGTAAACAGCATGAACAGCGCATTCCCTTCGCGCAGCAAGTGCACCTCGGCATCACTGGCAGTCATATCTGGTCGGGACGGGCAGGTATCAGGCACCTCGTCACAGGCGACCGCCGTCTTTCCGGTCAACTGTTTCAGCCGGAACGGCAGCGCTTTGTAAGATTGTATGCCGGCCTTTAGCCCAGCGGCAATTTTCGACGAGTCGCCATAGACATAGACCGGCCCCTCCGTCGCCCGCACCTCCTGCGCCCAGAGTTTGGTATCACTACGCCAATCATTGGACTGCCCATAGGCCAGAAACAGCTGGATGAACCACACACCGATGATCAACAGCAATAGATTGCGCCCTAAACGGCCGTATAGACCCTCATCCTCGCTCAATATCTGAACCGCACGCACCGCGGTCAGCGCAAAGAAAACCCAAAAGAAGATAAACGCGCGCGGCGGAACGATCACCCCCAGTTTCAGCGCCTGAACCACTGTCAGCGCAAGCCCGATCGCCATACCAGCCGCAAGGTACAAAGCCTCAAGCGGCGCGCGCTTGCGCAGCACATTCAGGGCAAGGATATAGACGAAAGGAATAAGCCCGATCAGCGGCGGATACCCGATGCCGGTCCGGTTGAGGAACAGCGTAAATGTTTCCCCCAGCTTCGGCAGGTTGGCGATTATCCCGCCAATCCCGTCCCCCGCGGTCGGTTCACGCCAATCGGCCACAGGCACGCCAAACACACCGTGAACCTGCCAGTTCAACGTATAGACCGTTAGCACCGCGACAACGAAGCTTGCGCAAAACAGCGCCATCAGCCCCGCCAGATCGCGGATTGACCGCTCCCGCGTGCGCGCAATGCAAATCGCCAGCAGCAGCAGCGGATAGGTCGTATAGGCCATAAAGCTGGCGATCACGAAAATCGGCAATAGCCAGCGCAACTGCGGGCTGGACAGGTAACAGGCCAGCACCGCAAACAGCGCCACAACAGCCAACCCGGGGATGAGCGTATTGAACCAGAGCGAGATCAGCATCTCGGACGGGCAGACCACCAGCAGCAGGGCCAGCACAACAGTAAACCAGCGCTGCGCACCGGGCCCCATCGCCGCAACGGCAAACGCAGCGACAAACGCCGCCCATAGGCTCTGATACAGGGCAAAGTTCAGCCAGGCAGGCGTTACCACCTCGCGCAGGTGCCAGATGTAGTTCAGCCACCGCCCCTCGTGCAGGGTCTTGTTCCAAAAGGCGGGCGCATCCGCGAAAAGGGCGGGATAGTCATCATGGCGGATCATCGGATCCAGCAGATTTTGCCCCGTCAGCAAAAACGCCGCCACCAGTGTGATCAGGAAGACCGGTGCCAGCTGCAGCCGTTCAGATTCGGCCCGCATCGCCAACTGCCGCCCGACCGCCGCCGTCATACAGCCGCGCGACCCAGGGTCTTGGCACGGCGCGCCCGCAGGGCAAGTACCATCGCCCGCGCTTGCGCAATGGCTGTGACAACGCCGCGCGGCAGGGTCTTGACCACAGCCAAACGCAACCGCCAGCCAAGGCTACCCGCGTTGCGGAGCTTTTGCCCCGCAGGCACTTGGGTCGCGAGGATCTCTTTCGGCAAACCCGCGCGCCCGGCCTCATTCACATAAAGGATCGCGTTGTAACGATACCAGGGCGCGATATCCTTGTTGTCTTTCAATGCAGGGCGCACGCAATCATAGGCGACATAGCCTTTGGCCGCGAAAATATCCTGCCAGAAGGACAATGGCTGTTCATTCACGTGAAACTCGCCCCCCTGTCCGGTGACCGCAGCGGAAAACAACACACGATCAGATGCCCGCGTGAGACTATCGACCAGAACCTCCGAGGCTTCGGTGGGCAGATGCTCTCCGACCTCAAGGCTCTGCGCCAGATCAAAGCGGCGGCCCGTCTTTACCGGCTGTGTCAGATCGGCGGCCATGAACTGCTCTGGCGCGACTGCCAATTGCGCCCGGTCTACATAGTCCCCGTCTACGGCCAGCACGTCCTCCGCGCCACCTTTGCGCCATTCATCCATCCAAACACCGCGCCCACTGCCCAGATCGATCACCGTCGTGGGCTTCAGCAAAGGAAACAGCAATGACACAAACGGTTTTGCCGAGGCACGCGCACTTTGGTTGATGTAGTCGAAAAATGTATCACTGTAGATATGGCTCATGACATGTACTCCGTCTTGGGGTGCGGCAAGGCGAACACCCATAGGGTCATCAAAATATAGTTCTGCACCGGTAGATACAGCGCAACGGCCAGCGCCGCCGCCCAGGCCGGCATCCCCAAGGCCTCTGCCAGAGGGCCCGTGACAAGCATCGACATGCCAAAACCGCAGCCAACCATGATGGCGAATTTTGTGATCTGGCTGCGATTGATCAGCCGCCGTTCAAAGGTGAACAAGGCATGACCAATGTACTGCAGCACGATCGCCAGAAAAAACGCCAGCGCATTAGCTGCCGGTTGTGGCACCCCCGCCGCCAGAAACGCCGGATACATCGCCACGTAGGATAATGCCGTCATAATGCCGACAACCCCAAAGCGGGCGCACTTATAGTCAAAAACACGCATCAGGCACGCAACCGTTTCACATCGGGGACCATATCGCGCGTATCATCGCTGACAAAATAGAGCGGGCGATCCTTGGCCTCGACGTAAAGGCGACCGATATACTCCCCCAGAATACCCAGCGTCAAAAGCTGCGCCCCCGAGAAGAAGCTAACCGCGAGCACCACCGACGCCCAACCCGGTGCCGTCTGATACACGACCAGCGAATAGATCACATAAACGGCCATCAACGCAGCCATGAACAAGCTGACAAAAGACAGACGCGTCGCAAGTTTCAACGGCTTCGTCGAAAAGGCGGTCATCGCGTCGATGGCAAAGCGCATCATGGCGCGGAAGGGGTATTTGGTTTCGCCCAAGGCGCGTGGTGCGCGGACATATTCAATACCCACCTGTTTAAAGCCTGCCCAAGCGAACATCCCCCGAATAAAACGGGCCTTTTCCGGCATCGCCAGCACCGCATCCAGCGAGCGGCGGTTGACCAAACGGAAATCGCCCGTGTCCTGCGGGATCGGGACATCGGACATGGCATTGAGGAAGCGGTAGAACAGATGCGCCGTGGCCTTCTTGAACATGGTCTCGCCTTGGCGCTCGCTACGACGGCCGTAAACCACGTCAAACCCGCGATCCATCATGAACATCATATCGACCAGCAATTCCGGCGGATCTTGCAAATCGGCATCCAGCATAAAAATGCGTTCGCCCTGTGCCGCCTCAAGCCCGGCGGTCAGCGCGATTTGATGCCCGCGATTGGCCGAAAGCTTGATACCCACCAGTTGCGCACAGCCGGCTTGCGCGGCCTCGATCGCTTTCCACGTGGCATCGGTGGATCCATCATCCACCAGAATAATCTCGGCCCGATCTTTCCACGGCGCGATCGCCTGCGTCAGCCGCGATACCAGCCCCGGGATCGAGGCTTCTTCGTTCATGCAAGGGATCACAACAGAAAGATACATATTACACCGCCTGAATAATTGACCCGTTCAGGGGTAATAAGGCGATGTGGCTGAAATAGGGCACCGATGGGTTCAATTTGCGAAACCTCTGGCCGTTAGACAGACCCTTTGAAACGGAAAAGGCCGGACATTTCTGCCCGGCCTTTGGTCATCAATGGCGGTCAGATCAATTGCTGACCGCGTTCCCCACACTCAGGATCTGCGGCAGGATCTGCGAAACAGCGCGGCTCCATTTAGTAACGGGCTGCTGCGCGATAAAGATGATGTCATCAGGGCGCAGCTCGAACCGCGGGGCCAGCGCGAAATTCGCGGCGTTGCGGGCATCCAGATGCCACGCGGTAATGGCCCCCAGTTCGCGCGGGTCAGAGGATGCGCGCAACACATAGACCTGGGACACATCGCCGGTCGACGACGCTACACCACCCGCATCATACAAGGCATCTGCCAGACTTGCCTTACGCTCGTACGGCAAGGCAAAGCGCGACTGCGTCCCGACTTCCCCCGCCAGATAGACATAGTCGCGATCATCGGCACCAAGGTCACGGCGTGCCTGATAATTGCTACGGGCCTCTTCCAAGCTCGCACGACGTAGGGACACCTCAAGCTGTAGCTCTTGCAATGCCGAGGCACGGGCCGCCTGACGCGCCTGAACCAAAGTAATCTGCTGCGCGAAATATTCCTGCGCACGCGCCAGTTCATATTCCGTATCAACAAAGATCGCATCGCCGGGCAGCAGACGGGTCTTGGTCAGGCTCGCGCGGGAATAAAGCTGCGACAGCGGGATCTGATACAGCGTACCATCACGGTACAAACGGATCGAGGCATAGTCCTGATCCTCGACCGTGATCCCGCCAGCCGCAGCCAAGGCTTCTTCCAGATAGAGCGGCGTCAGCGTTACCGGCACAACGGTCGGCTGCGACACGGCGCCCCCGATGGACACACGGCGCGAGTTGAACTCGGAAATCTCGAGGCTGAAAGTCGGGTCAATCTGGTTCTCGACCAGACGCTGGAACAAGGCCGCTTCGGCGTCTTCAATGGTCAAACCGGCAATACGTACACGGCCCACATCGGGAATGTTGATCGATCCGTCATCCTGCACCGTATAGCCTTGGCGCGCGTTTTGTGCGGCCAGCAGCCCGGTCAACTGTTCAACCGATCCGGCGGCACGCGGCGTGGCCAGCAGCACCACATCACCGATACCGATCTCGTAGGGACCGGGATCAACCGGGGGCGGCAGGCGCAGCTCAAGCGCGTTAGGGCGGGTCTGAACGTCGAGCGTGGGCGATGGCAGCGCCCCGGTTCCACGCAGCCCCGAGCCAGAGCCTGCGGTGCGGGAAAACACATCGGGCAGGCTCCGTGGCGCATAGGCGGACCTATTCGCCTGAATGACGGATTCAGCAGTGAGGTTCATCACCCGTACATTGGTGCCGCCAGCGACGCCCTCTACAACTTCAGGTGTTCGGTAAACCGTACCACAGCTTGCAAGGGTCAGGCCCAAAACAGCTACCAATAGGTATCGCACTTTAATACTCCCATTCATCATGTGACACCTCGCCCCCAGACAGGTTCGGCCCCTGTTAACCTTAACGGGCGGCGGCCTTGGTCATCAAATACCCGACCTCATCGCCCGCCCATTGCCGCGCCTGTACAATGGCACCGCTCTTTACACTGACCCAATACGTATTCCGAAACGACTGGTCCAGACTTTTACAATCCTCGGTTACAACCCGCGTCGGCACGGTGCCGATCTCAAGCGCGAGCGTCGCGCTGCCCTGCGGCTCCACCAGACAGCGATACGCGCGGGTAGAAATCTCATCCAGTCCCGTCAGATTGCTGTGCAACCGGTCTGAATAACCGCGCCGTCCGGACAGGATCAGCGCCTTGGGCTCCGACACATCAGCGGCGAAGAGTTCAGACCCAAGGCCGCGTGTCCCTTGCAGCATCCCGTCTTCCAGCATCAGCGCCGTTAAATCCGAACTCAGCCAGGTATCGACACCGTTCACACGCGCCTCGCGCAGCATGCGGCCGGTTTGCGCACGGTTCTCGACGGTCAGCAGCAAGGCGGGGGTCGTGGTATCCTGCACCAGCGCGGCAAAACGCGGGGGAAACCCTTGCGCGGTTTTGGGCACGACTGAATCGTCGTCCACAGCAACGGCAACACCACGCGCCAGAAGGTTCTGACTGGCGCTACAGGCTGTGAGGCCCGCCAGACACAGACCAAGGGTCAACGCACGTAAGATCATCGCAGGTATCTCCCCCAGCTGTCCCGAAGCTCTTTGCCGCGATAGTCGCGCACGACCCCGTGCAAACGGTTGGCGACAGCAAGACGCGCCCCACCGTCACGTGTAATCGGCTTGATTGTTTGCTGGACTTTCGTCCGCGACGGCCGTCCGGTCAGCCACGAAAGTGGCACTTCGAACCGCAGGCCCTTGTCGAAAGACCCTTCCCCAAAATCATCAAAGGACACATCCGTGAGCGTGAAATACCCGCCAACCTTGAACCCGTTGTTGAATTCACGATCCAAAGAGAACGTCGCGCCATAGTCACCCGCGAGGTAGCGACCAACGTCCAGCTGCCCGAAGAACCCATTGCCCAGATCATAATAGGCAGAGGCATGGCCGGTCACGACGTCATAGTCCTGAAACCCGAACAGCATGTCGAAATCACGTTGTTTGACATAGTTCAGCTCTGCACCAAGTGCGAGCCGGCTATCCATCGGATACCAAAGCACCTCGGTCGACACGCCGCCAAACATCCCTTCCAGATACCCTGCAGAAACACGACCGAACAGGTTTTTCCCCGGGCGGAACAAATACTCCGCCGTGAGGCTGTTCACCTCAAGCTCAGATTCCTTTGCATAGCGTATAGCATTAGAGCGGACCGGCTCGATCACGGAATTCGACACGCGGAACGATTTGTCGATATTGCCCACCAGCGGATAGCGGAAACGACCCCCAAAGGTCAGCCCCGGACGTGGCCGGTAATCCATCTTTAGCTGGACGCCGAAATCGGCCCTAATCGGGCTGTTAGGGTCGAAAAAGGATGTGGCGAGATATGGCCCGATCGACGTGTCAAAGACCGGATAGACATCCGCCAACTCGCCTTCGCGGCCCTGATCGTGCCCGTCTTCCAGACGCGCCCGTGCCAGACTGCGCCAGGCACCATCGTAATCAAACTGCAGCTCTTCCAGATCGGATCTTTGCGTCACGATCTGGTTCAGCGGCACACCGCGCTCCAGAAACACGACCGTGAACTCTTCGATCGCGGGGGGTAGCGTCACCGCCATGGCCCGCGCCGTGCGCCCTGCCGCTTGGGCCTCATTGTCGAAACGGGTGTTTTCCACGCGCACGGTCGCGCGGTTGCCCGACATGGTGAAGCCTTGCAGTTCCAGCCCGTCTTCCGCCAGCACACGCTGCAAAACGGTCTCGACCGCATCACGCCCGCCCCCGGCAGCAGAGTTGTTCCACTCCGCAATCGCCAGCCGGTTGCGCGCGCCGATGGTGCGCGGTGCCTGCTCCAACCCGCCGGGTACGGACGGTTTCTTGGGGTTGATGACATAGCTCAGCTGCGCGCCGACCTCATGCCCCCCGACGACAAACCCCTTGAGGTGCACACCGTTGTTGAAACGATACTCCAACCCCACGTTGAGGGGCGAAGACACGTCGATGCCCGTGTTCACCGATTCCCGCGTATATTCATCGGGGGAGTATTCGGCGAATAGCGTCATCTGGTCCGACACATTCCACTGCACGCCCGCGAAGACCGACGTCGGCCCGCGGAACCAGTTCCCTGTTTCTAGCTGGCCGCCCGTGTTGGCGTCGCGCGTCCGTGTGTCAAACCGGTCAGACAAAATACTGAACGGATTCGAGAATGAGTTCCGCCCCGCAAGCCGCCCCCAGCCCAGACCGCCGGTGACCTCCAGCTTCGACCCGAAGCTTTTGGTGGCCACAAAATATTCACTGCTCAGGATACCGGTGCCCAGAAAGTCACGCATCCCCACGGCGAAAGCAGGGCGTACGTCGGTTTCATCCCAAATCTGGTAATGCACATCAAAGCTGCGATCGAAAGTATCGCCGTCCAAGAACGCATTGGTACTGATATTCTTAATCTGCGAATACCGGAATGTCCCATAAAGACGCGGCAAGACCTGGAACGTTGCTGAATACCGGTAGTTGGGGCCAAACGTGCTTGCCGTGAAGGCCAGATCGCCGTCCTTCAACACGCGGGCCGTCGGCATTTCAACCAACCCGGGTGTGCCGTAGGTCGATAAAGATTGCGCTGAACCTTCGGCAAGACTAGTGACGCAAAACGCCCCGGCTAGCATCGAACAAGCTAGTTTCCTCGAGCGCCCTTGCATCTGCTAACCTACCTATTAATTAATTGTTGCGAATACCGGGACCGTAGAGAAGTTTAGGAAGGACTACACTTTGTGTGCC
This sequence comes from Sulfitobacter sp. CB2047, assembly GCF_000735125.2. Taxonomy (NCBI): domain Bacteria; kingdom Pseudomonadati; phylum Pseudomonadota; class Alphaproteobacteria; order Rhodobacterales; family Roseobacteraceae; genus Sulfitobacter; species Sulfitobacter sp. CB2047. Next base: position 320,336 of record NZ_CP072613.1, read on the forward strand.
GTCCAATCAACGGATTTACCATTTCGTTGCGCCAGTTTTGCAACACAGAGGATACGCCAAGACCTATGCTGAACCGTTGGTTTAAACGCCGTCAACCTGACCCCGAGCCCGAACCTCATTTCGATCCGATCACACCGGATGTACCCGTGATTGCGATCGGAGATATTCACGGGCGTTTTGATCTGCTTGAAAGACTGCCCGAACCTCCGGCCGGCACACAGGTGATCTGCGTCGGCGACCTTGTCGACCGCGGCGAACAAAGCGCGCAGGTACTGCGGGCGCTGCATGAACAGCCCGATATCATCACGCTGATGGGCAACCACGAACAGATGATGCTAAAGTTTATTGACAATCCGAAAGAGAATGGTCCGCGCTGGCTCCGGTACGGCGGGCTCCAGACTTTGTCGAGCTTTGGCGTCTCGGGCGTGTCGCAAACCTCCTCTGGTGACGATCTTGAACGCGCCCGCGACGCCCTGCAAGACGCTATGGGCGAGGCCTTGCTCGACTGGGTGATCAACCTTCCAACCTCTTGGGTGTCGGGCAATGTCGCCTTTGTCCACGCCGCCGCTAACCCACTGATCCCTATCAAGGATCAGGAAAGCCGGACGTTGCTTTGGGGGCATGAGGATTTCGGGCGCAAACGCCGCCGTGACGGCATCTGGGTCGTACATGGGCACACAATCGTCGACACGCCGATGATCAAAGGCGGCGTGGTGTCGATCGACACCGGTGCCTACGCGACGGACAAGCTCACCGCCGCGACGATCAACAATGGCGAGGTCGAATTTAACTACCTCTGATCTGACGGCATCCCGATTTTAACGACACCTTAGGATACCTCTGCTTTAGCTGACACATCGGCACATGCGCCGGTGTTTGGTTGCTATGGGTAAGAGGTGACGATGGCGTTTATCGATATCGGGATACGGCAGGGCAGTGATGTCCATGCACGTCGGGCACCACTTTACGAACGTGGCGGGAAACGGGTGTTCGACCTTGCGGTCAGCCTCGCGTTGCTGCCGCTGATCCTGCCGGTGATTATCGTTTTATACTGTCTGGTGGCATCCACGGGTCAGGGCGGCCTTTATGCCCACCCGAGGATTGGGCGCGCCGGCAAGGTTTTCCGCTGTTGGAAAATCAGAACGATGGTCCCTGATGCACAGGCCGCGCTGCCGGCGATTCTATTGGCGCGACCTGATCGCGCGCTGGAATGGGCGTTGTACCAAAAGCTGACCAAAGATCCGCGCGTGATCCCCGGCGGCCATTTCCTGCGTCGCACCGGTCTGGATGAACTGCCCCAGATCTGGAACGTACTACGCGGCGATATGTCTTTGGTCGGGCCGCGCCCCGTCACCCGGGCGGAGCTGCACAGCTACGGTGATGCCCGCCACGCTTACCAACGGGTGCGCCCGGGGGTCACAGGGCTTTGGCAGGTGTCGGGGCGCGGCATCCTGCTGTTTGCCGAACGCGCTTCGCTTGATGAACGCTATGCCCGCCAGCCAAGCTTTATGGGCGATCTCAAGATCATCGCGCGCACTCTGCCCGTCCTGTTGCGCCCCACCGGATACTGACGGGGCGCAACAACAGTTAACGCGGTGACAAGGCGCTAGACCAACCCTTTGATCCCCGTTGCGGTGGTGCCGCTGTCGCGCACTTTTGAGATGCGAAACGGGTAGACGACCCCCGCCATCAAACCGGGCAGAGTGATTGCATCCCCGCTTTTCAGCGTCACCGCGACATCACCGGCCCCACCGACCATAAAGCCACGGGTGATCTGCGGCAGGTCGGCGGTATCGTCGGGCACAATATCAAAGGCCCCGCAAATAGGGCCGGTCAATCCTGCGGTATAGTCGTTGAAATTGTCGGTAATTGGCATGTCGCTCTCCGTTTGGTGAAAAGCGCAGCTTGGTCTACCGATCCTACCTAAATCTTACCCCACCGTGCGGAGCACCCCCAAGGCCAGCAACCAGCCTTGGGGAAGATCATTTACGCAAGCTTGCCGTGGCAATGCTTGAACTTTTTGCCCGACCCACAGGGGCATTCATCATTGCGCGCAGGGGTGCCCCACGTGCTTGGATCATTCTCATCGAACCCCGCCACAGCGGTCGAACCGGACGCGGCAGCGGCGGTCGAAGCCGGCGCTTCGCTGTTCTCTTCCGCCGCCTGCGCTGCGTTAACCTGCGCCGCGGCCTGACGTTCCTGCATTTGCGACAGGATTTGCTGCTGCTCTTCCTCTGTCATCGGACGGATCTGACCCAGCTTCTGGGTCACTTCGGTCCGCAGGCTGTCCAGCATGCTTTCAAACAGTTGGAAGGATTCGTTCTTGTATTCGTTCAACGGATCACGCTGCGCATAGCCGCGGAAACCGACGACCGACCGCAGATGTTCTAGCGTCAGAAGGTGATCACGCCACTTGCCGTCAATCGCCTGCAACAACACCTGCTTTTCGATGTTGCGCATGTTCTCGGGGCCGAATTGTTCAGCCTTCTGGGCCATCATGTTTTCGCTGGCTTCGACAAGACGTTCGCGGATGACCTCATCGTCGACGCCCTCTTCCTCACACCATGCTGCAACGGGCACATCCAGGTTCAGCTGATCCGCAACCGCGGCCTGGAAACCTTGTGTATCCCACTGATCTGCATATGTTTTTGGCGGCATGAACTGGTCGATCAAATCGTCGATCACCTGCTCGCGCATGTCGGCGGTGATCTCTTGCAGGTCGGCAGCTTCCATGATGTCGCGGCGCTGGCCAAAGATGACCTTCCGCTGGTCGTTCATCACATCGTCGAACTTCAACAGCTGTTTGCGAATGTCAAAGTTGCGCCCTTCGACCTTGGCCTGCGCGCGCTCCAACGACTTGTTGACCCAAGGGTGTACAATCGCTTCGCCCTCTTTCAGGCCAAGCGTCGTCAACACTTTCTCAAGCCGTTCAGAGCCGAAAATACGCATCAGATCGTCTTCGAGAGACAGGTAGAAGGACGACCGGCCGGGGTCCCCCTGACGGCCCGAACGGCCGCGCAGCTGGTTATCGATCCGGCGGCTTTCGTGACGCTCGGACGCCAGAACATAAAGGCCCCCTGCGTCGAGCACTTTTTTCTTCTCGTCAGCGTGTTCCGCTTCGATCTTTTCACGGATCGCAACGGGATCGGCATCAGGATCAGCGTCCAGCGCTTCAATCACCTTCAGCTCGACGTTGCCGCCCAGCTGAATGTCGGTGCCGCGACCGGCCATGTTTGTCGCGATGGTCACCGCGCCGAACTTGCCCGCATCCGCCACGATCTGCGCTTCCTGCTCGTGCTGGCGCGCGTTCAGAACGTTATGCTTGATGCCCGCTTCGGTCAGCATCTGGCTCAGCATTTCGGATTTCTCGATAGAGGTGGTACCCACCAGAACCGGCTGGCCTATCGCATTGGCTTCTTTGACCTTTTCGATCATCGCCTGATATTTTTCCAGCGCCGAACGATAGACCTGATCGTCTTCGTCCACACGTGCAACCGGCACGTTGGTCGGGACAACGACAACACCCAGCCCGTAAATCTCGGCGAATTCTTCGGCTTCGGTTTCGGCAGTACCCGTCATGCCCGCCAGCTTGTCATATAGGCGGAAGTAGTTCTGGAAGGTGACCGAGGCCAGCGTCACGTTCTCGGGCTGGATCTGGCAGCCTTCCTTCGCTTCGATCGCCTGATGCAACCCGTCGGACAGCCGACGGCCGGACATCATACGCCCGGTGAATTCGTCGATCAGCATCACCTCGCCGTCGCGCACGATGTAATCCTTGTCGCGCTGGAACAGCTTATGCGCCCGCAAACCTTGGTTCACATGGTGCACGATGGTGGTGCTTTCGGGGTCATACATCGTTAACCCTTCTTCCAGCAGGCCGCGGCTGTGCAGCTCTTGCTCGAGGAACTCGTTCCCTTCGTCGGTAAAGGTCACGTTGCGGGTTTTCTCGTCCAGCTCGTAGTGGCTTTCCTGCAGCAGCGGGATCACATCGTCGACGATTTTATACATCTCGGAGCGGTCTTGCGACGGGCCAGAGATAATCAGCGGCGTCCGCGCCTCGTCGATCAGAATACTGTCGACTTCATCCACGATGGCAAAGTTGTGCTGTTTCTGGAAAATCTGGCTCAGCTCAGACTTCATGTTATCGCGCAGATAATCAAAGCCCAGCTCGTTGTTCGTGGCGTAGGTCACGTCGCAATCATAGGCGGCGCGTTTGTCTTCCTCGGTCATGCCGGACACCGCAGCGCCCGTGGTCAGCCCCAGCGAGGCAAAGACCTTGCCCATCCAGTCGGCGTCCCGTTTCACGAGGTATTCGTTCACCGTGACCACATGCACACCCTTGCCGGTCAGCGCATTGAGGTAAGCGGCCAGCGTCGCGGTCAGGGTTTTACCCTCACCGGTTTTCTGCTCGGAGATATTGCCCTGATGCAGGAAAATCGCCGACATCAACTGCGTGTCAAAAGCGCGCAGACCCAAGGTCCGGCGTGCGCCTTCACGGCAGTTCGCAAAAGCTTCCGGCAGCAGATCATCAAGGCTTTCGCCGTCAATCGCCCGCTTGCGCAGCTCTTCCGTTTTTTGCTTCAGACCGTCGTCGGTCAAAGCCAAGAATTCTTCTTCCAGCGCGTTGATCTTTTCAACCAGCGGGCGGGTCGCCTTGATTTTACGGTCGTTTGGGGTCCCAAAGACTTTTTTGGCGAGTGTTCCGATGCCCAGCATGCAATCTCCTGCCGAAGTTATGTTCCAAGGCGTCCATCTGCTTGCCGAGCCGCCGGACAGCCCCTAGATACAAGACTGAACGTGCGCCAAGGCCGCGCCCATAGGGCGATGTAAGGGCCGCACTAAACCGTGTCAATGTAGCAGCCCCTTGTGGCTGCCAAACCAAGGACAGATACATGCAAAAACCTCTCACTTTTCTGGCACCATTCGTGGTGGCAGCTTCGCTCGCCCTGCCCGCTGTTGCGCAGGACGACACTGCCGAAAAAACGGATGCGCAGACAGACGTCACCGCTGAAACCGTGGTTGCCACGGTCAATGGCACCGACATCACGATTGGCAGCATGATCATTGCCCGCGCCACCCTGCCCGAACAATATCAACAGCTTCCCCCCGAAGTCCTGTTCAAGGGCATTCTGGATCAGCTTGTGCAGCAAACCGCCTTGTCGCAAGACTTTGACGGCGAAGTGCCAAAGCGGATCGAGATGGCGCTTGAAAACGAACGTCGCCAGCTGATCGCGGGCGAAGTGATCGAGAGAGCAATGGCCCAGGACGTCACCGAGGAAGAGCTGCAAGCCGCCTATGACGAAGCCTACGCCGATGCGGAACCGACCGAGGAATTCAGCGCGTCGCATATTCTGGTAGAAACAGAAGAAGAAGCCCAAGCCGTCAAGAAAGAGCTGGATGAAGGCGCGGATTTTGCCGAGCTGGCGAAAGAAAAATCCACCGGTCCATCCGGTCCTGCGGGCGGTACTTTGGGTTGGTTCGGGCCCGGCATGATGGTGCCCGCGTTTGAAACCGCCGTTGCCGAGCTTGAAGTCGGCGCTGTGTCTGAACCCGTTGAAACCCAGTTCGGCTGGCACGTGATCAAACTGGACGACAAGCGCCAGAAAGAAGCGCCCAAGCTCGAAGACGTGAAGGACGAGCTGGAAACCCAGGTCCGTCAGGTGAAAGCACAGACCCTGATCGAAAAGACCACCGAAGCCGCAGATGTTGACCGCTCGGCGGCTGACACAATCGACCCTTCGGTTCTGACCAACCTCGGCCTGCTGGAGTAACAAATGGGCAAAATCACCGCTGTATCCCCGCTGGCACCCGATCACTTCCCTGATCTTCCTGTCATCGATGGTGTGCGTTTCGCCACCATCGCGGCGGGGGTACGGTATCAAGGCCGCACCGATGTGATGCTGGCCGAATTGGCCCCGGGCTCGACGGTGGCGGGGGCGTTTACACGCTCTGCCACCCGCGCCGCGCCGGTTCTGGATTGTCAGGCCAAGATCGGCGCGACATCAGACACCGGTGCCGCAATCCTGGTCAACTCTGGCAACGCCAATGCCTTCACCGGCAAGGGCGGCGTCACCGCGGTCGAAGCAATTACCTCTGCGGTTGCTGATGTCTGCAACATTCCCCAATCGCGTGTTTTCACCTCATCGACAGGTGTGATCGGCGAACCGCTGCCCCACGACCGGATCACGGCTGTTCTGGCGGACCTTAAGGGCGCGTTGTCCGACAAGGGCATTTCCGATGCGGCCAAGGCGATCATGACCACGGACACCTTCCCCAAAGGGGCCCGTGCCGAGGTCGAGATTGACGGTGAAACAGTCTCTATCGCGGGGATTGCGAAGGGATCGGGCATGATCGCGCCAGATATGGCGACGATGCTGGTCTATATCTTCACCGATGCGGTTGTCAGCCAACCGGCGCTGCAAAAAATGCTGTCGACCCATACCGATAGCACCTTTAACTGCATCACCGTGGATAGCGACACATCGACCTCCGACAGTTTGATCCTGGCCGCTACTGGCGCGTCGGGCGTGGATGCCAGCGAAAGCGATGCGTTCTCGGAAGCGCTGCACGGCGTCATGCTGAACCTCGCGCATCAGGTTGTGCAAGACGGCGAAGGGGCGACCAAATTCGTCGAGATCGCCGTGACCGGTGCCGCTACGGATGACGACGCCAAGATCCACGGCATGGCCATCGCGAATTCCCCCCTCATCAAGACCGCCATCGCGGGCGAGGACCCGAACTGGGGCCGCGTGGTAATGGCCGTCGGTAAATCAGGGGCCGCTGCTGATCGGGATCGGCTGTCGATCCGCTTTGGCGATATCGAGGTGGCCAAAGACGGCTGGCGCAGCCCCGACTACTCGGAAGAGGCAGCGGCGGCGCATATGAAGGGCCAGAACATCACCATCGGCGTTGATCTGGGCCTTGGCGACGGCAAAGCAACGGTTTGGACCTGCGACCTGACCCACGGCTATATCGAGATCAACGCGGACTATCGTTCGTGAAGGTTATCCTTGTCTCGGCGGTAGCCCTGATCGACGTGGACGGGCGTGTGCTTTTGGCACAGCGCCCGCCCGGCAAATCCATGGCCGGTTTGTGGGAGTTTCCGGGCGGCAAGGTCGAAGCCGGCGAAACCCCCGAAGCCGCCCTGATCCGCGAGCTGCAAGAAGAACTTGGCATCGACACATGGGCGTCCTGCCTTGCCCCGCTGACCTTTGCCAGCCATGCCTACGATGATTTCCACCTGCTGATGCCGCTGTTTGCCTGCCGCAAATGGAATGGCACACCGCAGGCGCGCGAGGGGCAGACCCTGAAATGGGTCCGTGCCAATGCGCTGAAAGATTATCCGATGCCCCCTGCGGACATTCCCCTGATTCCGATCCTGCGCGACTGGCTTTAGGGCCAGCGCGACCTCGCAGCTGTTTCTTTACGCGCGTGAATGCTGCATCCTTGACTTTTTTGTTGCTAGACTCAGGCAAATTGTCGCTTATAAAGATGCAACTTCAGGTTCTTCTGGGAGGAAGCAATGCTTCGCACAATCACCATCGGTTCCACCGTATCCGTCCAGGGTATTTTCGTCCGCGACATGCCCGACGGCCGCGTATCGGTTAAGGTTGATGACGCGATCTATACCGGCAAGCCAATCCAGCGCCGGAACTGATCAGGCACACGCAAAACATCTGAACCATCCCCCTGCCCCAAGCGTTTGCTTAGGTCATCAAGGATGGATCAATCATGAAGCCTCAACGTGTTATCGTTATTCTGAACAAGGGCTCCGGCCGCCAAGACGGGACAGAGCGTAAGTCCCGGATTTCAGACAGGTTTCAACACCACGACATTCCCGTCAGCTTCGTTGAATTCTCGCCCAATGGCGCGGATTTGGGACAGGTGGCGCAATCCACTGCCGAAGCGAACCCCGATGCCACCATCGTCGCGTCAGGCGGCGATGGAACGATCAGCGGCGTCGCCTCGGGCTTGGCGCATGTGCGCAACCAGATGGGGATTATCCCCGCGGGCACCTTCAACTATTTCGCCCGATCGCTGAACCTACCCGAAACCGTTGACGAAGCCGTGGATGTCATCGCCAAGGGTGTCCTGCGCCCCACGGACATCGCCAAGATCAATGGCAACGCGTTTCTGAACAACGCCAGCATCGGGGCCTATGCCGCCATTCTGAAAACCCGCGAAGGCATCTATGACCGCTGGGGTCGCAGCCGTGTTGCGGCCTATTGGTCGGTGGTCAAAGCGCTGGCAACACTCCGCGCGCCGCTGAGGCTGACGGTGACGATCGATGGCAAATCTTTTAAACATAGGACACCGCTGGTCTTTGCGATCAGCAACGCCTTTCAGCTGAATCAAATGGGGCTGAGCGGCGAAGACTGTATCGCCAAGGGCGGCATGGTGCTGCTGGTTGCCCCCGATACGAACCGCTGGGGGCTGTTCAAACACGCCGCCGCGCTGGCCCTTGGGGTCGCGAAACGTGAAACCGACTATCAAATGCACTGCGGGAACGAGATCACGCTTGAGATGCCGCATAAATCACGCCCCGTTGCCCGCGACGGAGAGCTAAGCCGCATGAAGGGCCCGTTCAAACTGCACATGCAGCGCGAGGCCCTGCAACTGATCGTTCCTGCCGAATTCAACGAGGCCGTCAGATGAGCACATTGGTACATCTCTCAGATTTACACTTCGGCAAGGATCGACCCGACCTGCTGGAACCGCTGCTCTCTTGTGTGAACGAACTGAACCCCGATATGGTCGCCATCTCGGGCGATTTCACGCAGCGCGCGCGGCGGAGCCAGTTCGAGGAAGCGCATAACTTTATCCAGCGGATCAACGCGCCTGTCTTGGGTGTGCCGGGGAACCATGATGTCCTGCTTGACCGCCCGTTCCAGCGGTTTTTCATGCCGTGGCGGCGGTATCGCAAATGGATCAACGCCGATCTGACGCCTCGGTATGAAGACGACGATATGGTCGTCATCGGCATCAACTCGGTCGATCGCTTTTCGTGGCAGACGGGAAAGCTGACGGCAGGGCGTATCGCGCATGCCTGCAAGGCGATGGACGACACCGCCGCGCGCAAAGCCCGCGTGTTAGTGGTGCATCACCCGCTAGAGCATCCCAATCACACCAAGAAAAAGCCCATACCCGGTGCCGAGATCGCGCTGGAAAAGCTGCTGTCTTGCGGGGCGAACCTGATCCTGTCGGGGCACCTTCACACGTGGCACGCAGAGAATTTTACCGTCGAATCCGGCGGCACCACGGCGATCCAGTTGCATGCGGGGACCAGCCTGTCGTCGCGCGTGCGCGGAGAGCCGAATGATTTCAACCTTGTGAAAATCTCGGACGATCAGGTCTGTGTCGACCGGCTGAGCTTTAACGAAGATAAACGGGTCTTTGAAACGACAGAAGCCCGGACATTTAACCGGGCTTCTGATCATCAGATATCGGACGAAGTGTAACTTAGTCCAGCGTGCGTACGACTTCTTCACGTGTGAAGATTTCGATAACGTCGCCCGGACGGATGTCTTCGTAGTTCTCGAACGCCATACCACATTCCTGGCCTGACGGTACTTCGGCAACTTCGTCCTTGAAGCGCTTGAGCGTTTTCAGCGTGCCTTCGTGGATCACGACATCGTCGCGCAGCAGACGCACACCAGCGGCGCGGCTTGCTTTGCCTTCGGTCACCAGACAGCCCGCAACCTTGCCAACGCCAGTCACTTTGAACACCTCTTTGATCGACGCATAGCCGATGAAGTGTTCGCGGATCTCGTTGCTCAGCAGGCCACTTGCGGCAGCTTTCACATCATCAACCATGTCATAGATGACCGAGTAATACCGGATCTCGACACCCTTCTGGTTGGCCGAGGCACGGGCCGAGGCGTTTGCACGCACGTTGAAGCCGATGATCGGCGCGTTGGAGGCTTCGGCAAGACCAACATCGGTGTCGGTGATCGCACCTACGCCCGAGTGAAGGACGCGCACGCGGACTTCGTCGTTGCCAATTTTTTCCATCGCTTGAACGATCGCTTCGGCAGAACCCTGAACGTCTGCTTTGATCAACAAAGGCAGTTCGCTAATGGTTTCATTCACCTTGGCGTTCGCCATCAGCTGTTCCAGCGTCGTGGCAGCACCAGCCGCAGCGCGTTTATCTTTGGCGGCTTTTTCACGGTATTCCGCAATTTCGCGCGCCTGCGCTTCGGTGTCGGTGACGTTCAGAACGTCGCCCGCACCCGGTGTCCCGTTCAGGCCAAGCACCTCTACCGGCACGGATGGGCCTGCCTCTTTCACGCGCTCGCCCTGATCGTTGATCAGCGCACGGACCTTACCGTACTGCTCGCCCACAACAAAGATGTCGCCCTGACGCAGCGTACCGTTCTGAACAAGAACAGTCGCAACGGGGCCGCGGCCCACGTCAAGCTGCGCTTCGATCACGGCACCGACCGCGGCGCGGTTCGGGTTCGCTTTCAGTTCCAGCAGTTCCGCTTGCAGCGCGATGGCTTCCAGCAGTTCGTCCAGACCTTGACCCGTGGTTGCCGATACTTCGACGTCCTGTGTTTCACCGGACATCTTTTCAACGATGACCTCGTGCTGCAGCAGGTCCGTACGGACTTTGTCAGGGTTCGCTTCGTACTTGTCGATCTTGTTGATCGCCACGATCATCGGCACCTTGGCCGCTTTCGCGTGGTTAATCGCTTCGATCGTCTGAGGCATCACAGCATCATCCGCCGCGACCACCAGAACGACGATGTCGGTGACCTGCGCACCGCGTGACCGCATCGAGGTAAAGGCCGCGTGGCCCGGTGTATCGAGGAAGCTCAGAACCTGACCGTTGTCGGTTGTGACCTGATAGGCACCGATGTGCTGCGTGATACCGCCCGCTTCGCCGGACTGAACCTTGGCTTTGCGGATCGCGTCAAGCAGCGATGTCTTACCGTGGTCAACGTGGCCCATGATCGTGATGACCGGAGGACGCGAGACCAGATCTTTCGGATCGTCTTCGGCTTCCTTGATCACGTCTTCAACGTCAGCGTCGGAAACGCGCACCACTTTGTGGCCGAATTCCTCGATGATCAGCTCGGCTGTGTCAGCGTCGATGGTTTCGTTCTGCGTGACCATCATGCCGTTTGTCATCAATGCTTTGACGACAGCGCCAACGCGTTCGGCCATCCGGTTCGCCAGTTCGGAAACCACGATCGCCGGAGGCAGGTTGACGTTGCGCACGACCTTTTCACGCTCAACCGAACCGCCCATTGCCTTCTGGCGCTGGCGTTCCTGTTTGCGTTTCATCTGCGCCATGGAACGTTGACGGCCACCTTCGCCACCGGACAAAGCCTGATTCAGCGTCAGCTTGCCGGAACGACGGCTATCGTCGCCACCCTTGTTGCGCTTGTTGGTTTCCTCGCGGTCGCCTTCTTTCTTGCGGGCCGCGGGGGTCGGTGCGCCGGATTTGATGTTCGGCGAACGCGGCGCAGCAGGGGCCGCTGCGGGGGCTGCGGCAGCGGCTGCTGCGGCTTCCGCTTCTTTCTTGCGGCGCTCGTCCTCTTCGGCTTTCGCCTTCAGGCTTTCCTCGCGCTCGCGCTCTTCGGCTTCTTTCGCCTCGATCTCGGCACGACGACGCTCGCGGTCTTCCGCGCGGGCCTTTTCCTCGGCTGCGCGTGCTTCGGCTTCTTCCGCCTCGCGGGCGCGGGCAGCCTGAACCGCCTTAAGCCGGCGTTCCATTTCGGAATCGGTGATCCCTGCCGGACGCTTGGAGGGATCCCCGAGCGATGGATTGCTACCGCCGCCGGCTTTTGCGCCAGCAGGTTTGGGCACCACAACGCGCTTGCGCTTGGTCTCGACCACGACGTTTTTCGTCCGCCCGTGGCTAAAGCTTTGCTTTACGTTGCCGGGACGCGAAGACGCTCCCCGCAGGCCCAATGTCTTTTTGCCGTCACTATCGCTCATGAAGCTCGTCTATCCTTTCGGGTGACCGTTGCCACCCTCGTTTATGCGCACGCCTTTTAACCGCTGAGCCTCCTCTACAACACGAGAGGTAAGACCACCAGAGGCGAGCGCCCCATGTATCACAGTTTGGCGTCCGAAAGCCAAACCCAATTCGTCTGCCGTCAGCCAGCCAATGTAATGGCCGTAATGCGGCGTGCTTAGTTTCGATTTGCCGCGGCCCGATCCATCTACTGCCTGGATCAACACTTCGGCTTCTTCCATTTGCAGCCAACCTTTGACTTTTTCGTAGCCCGCAACGGCCTTGCCCGCCTTGCGTTGCAACGAAATCAGGTCAACCACACGGCGGACAAGTTGCTTTTCAACTTCATCCACCAAATCATCCGCAACCTTGACAGGTTGCTTGGCCGAGCGGGCGAACAGACCCTTCTTGGCCGCTTTTTCCAACGCGGCCCGATCCGCTGACACATACATCCCCCGACCGGGCAGTTTCCCCATGATATCCGGGAAAACATGCATGTCGGGACCAATGACAAAGCGGATCAGCCCGTTTTTGGGCTGCGCCTCGCCAGTGGCGATACACTTTCGTTCGGGACCGTCTTGCCGGTCTTTAGAAACGCCACCACGTGTCATATCGTTCCCCAAGGCCCCGCGATCAGGCCTCGGCCTCCTCGTCCGTGTCGATGTCGGCATCGAATTCTTCGTCGACATCATCCGCTTCAAGCTCCGCAGGATCGACCCACCCCAGCAGGACGCGCGCGGTCATGATCAGCTTTTGCGCATCTTCCAGCGACAGATCGAAAGGTTCAAGTGTCCCTTCATCCTTGGTGCGTTCGCCATTCACGGTAGTCCAGCCGCCGGCCAGCTCCCAATCCGCGCAAGTCGCGAAATCTTCGAGCGTTTTAACGTCGTCTTTGGCCAGTGCCTCAATCATTTGGGGTGTCAGACCGTCGAATTCAATAAGCGTGTCGTCCACACCCAAGGCGCGCGCCGCATCAAGCGCCGCTTTGTTCTGCGCTTCGATCACGTCACGGGCGCGGGCTTGCAGTTCGCTTGCGGTGTCTTCGTCCACACCGTCGATGACCAGTAGCTCGTCCACCTCGACATAGGCGACTTCTTCAAGGTTGGTGAACCCTTCGGAAACCAGAAGCTGGGCAAAGAATTCGTCCAGATCCAGATTGTCCATGAACAGCTTGGTGCGCAGTTCGAACTCGGCCTGACGGCGCTGGCTCTCTTGCTCTTCGGTCATGATGTCGATGTCCAGACCGGTCAGCTGCGACGCCAGACGCACGTTCTGACCACGACGGCCAATCGCCAACGACAGTTGTTCTTCGGGAACGACGACTTCGATTTTGCCCGCTTCCTCGTCCAGAACAACCTTGGAGACTTCAGCAGGCTGCAACGCGTTCACCAAGAACGTCGGCTGGTCTTCGTTCCACGGGATGATGTCGATCTTTTCGCCCTGAAGCTCGTTCACAACGGCCTGAACGCGGCTGCCGCGCATACCAACGCAGGCCCCCACAGGGTCGATGGAGCCATCATAAGAGATGACAGCGATTTTCGCGCGCGAACCGGGGTCACGGGCAACGGCCTTGATCTCGATGATGCCGTCATAGATTTCAGGCACTTCCATCTTGAACAGCTCGGCCATGAATTCGGGCGCGGTGCGGCTCAGGAAGATCTGCGGGCCACGCTGTTCGCGGCGCACATCCTTGATGTACACGCGGATACGGTCGTTCGGGCGATAGCTTTCGCGGCCGATTTTCTCGTTGCGACGCAGGATCGCTTCGCCAGCGCCCACATCGACGATAACGTTGCCATATTCCTCGCGCTTGACCAGACCGTTGATGATCGTGCCGGCGCGGTCTTTGAATTCTTCGTACTGGCGGTCACGCTCCGCTTCGCGGACCTTCTGCAAGATCACCTGCTTGGCGGATTGTGCGGCGATACGGCCCATTTCAACCGGTGGGACTTCTTCGCTGAATTCCTGACCGATTTCAGGGTTGGCCATATACTGTTTGGCTTGCTCTACCGTGAACTCCGCCTGATAGTTCTCAAGCTCGTCATCGGCCACAACCGTACGCACACGGGTAAAGGTCGCGCGACCGGTCTTGCGGTCGATGGAAACGCGAATGTCCATCTCAGCGCCGTAGCGCGACTTCGCCGCCCGAGCGAGCGATTCTTCCATCGCTTCAACCACGAGATTGGGGTCGATCATCTTTTCGCGGGCCACAGCCTCGGCGGTTTGCAGCAGTTCCAGCTGGTTGGCAGATGTAATGGCCATTTAGTCGTCTCCCTCGGTGGACCCTTCGGTCTCGATGTCATCGAATTTGGTTTCGTCAATCGCACCGGACGCTTTGCGTTGGCGCAGCATTTCTTTGATCAGATCGTCGGTCAGAACCAGTTTGGCGTCGGTCAGCCAATCGAACTTGAGCCCGATGGTGCCTTCCTCGACGTTGATCAGCACCTCGTCATCCTCGACGCCTGCCAGCTCGCCCTTGAAGCGGCGGCGGCCGTCGATCAGTTCGCCGGTCTCGATCTTGGCCTCATAGCCCTCGAACATCTCGAAATCCTTGAGCCGCGTCAGCGGGCGGTCGATGCCTGGGCTCGACACTTCAAGGGTGTATTCATCAAGGATCGGATCCTCGACATCCATGACAGCGCTGATGGATTGGCTGATCAGGGCCAGCTCGTCCACCTCGATACCGCCATCGGGACGGTCTGCCATCACCTGCAACGTCGTCGACTTGCCCGACATCAGGCGAACGCGCACCAGTTCAAACCCCATATCCTCGATCACCGGTGTGATGATCTCGGCCATGCGGCGATCAATGGCTGCTTTTGCAATCAGGTCGTTGTTCATAATCTCACTATCATCCTGCAGTTTCGAGCAGGCACAAAAAAACGGGCGCGCGGCCCGTGTTCAAGATCGGTGGAGCCTCAGGTGTGGACCCCGATGCGCCGCTGTTGAGACGTCATATACGCCCGTATATGTGAAACTGCAAGCCCCGTGTGCCTGCCCTGCTTAGGCCAGCCACCAGCGTTCGGCGGCGCGCAGGTTGTCCAACGGGCGATGCTGGCCCGTGCGCAGGGGCATGGCGATGCTGCGTGACACCGCATGGGTCACCCCGCGTGCATGGGGCAGCAAGGCAATATCATCATAGGATTGAAGGGCTTCGCCATCATTCAGGTCTGCCGCTTCGACCAGATATTCAGCCATCGCCTGCGCACGAACCTGCTGCGCGGGAATGGACACCAGTTCAACCGTATCGAACCAGCCGGCGCTGCGCCCTTTGTAGTGATCCGCCACACGTTCGGCCAAAACCTGCTGACCCGGCGTAAATCTTCGCAGACGGTACAGGCCGGTGCCAATGCCGTCGTCCATCGCGTGGGCGGCGCGGATCACATGACGCGGGTCCGCCAGCGTAAAGGGCAAGTCCATCGCGGGCGCATCCATCGTGATGCGCAGCTGATGGGGGCCTGTCGCCTCTACCACACCGTCCAGCGCGAGGGACGCGACAACATCGCGCGCGGTCATGGGATGTTGATCGTGAAACAGCACATCCTTGCGCAGATCGACCAGCCAGACGCGCCCGTCGGCGATGCCCTGCCAGGCTGTTGCCAGCTCTCCGCGCAGGGTGCCGTCAGCGGCGATTTCGGTCAGCGTATCAAAGATCAGCCCCTGCCGCGCCACCTGCATGAACAGTCCATCGCCCTGCCCCCAAGTATCGCTGCGCGCCGCCCCCGACAGCGCCATCCGCAACCGCCCGCCCGCTTTGGGCATGGACGCCGCCGACACACCTGTCGCCGCCAGCAAGGCCGCCGCAGCACCCGAGGCAAATAAAGCACGGCGATCCATCAAAGAGCGGGTCATTGCGCGGCAATCCTGTCCATCGTGCGCACCAGTTCGGCGCTGATGCCGGGTTCGGACAGCGCGTGACCGGCGTTGCGCACCATCTTCAGCTCGGCATTGGGCCAAGCCTGCGCCAGTTCATACGCGCTGGAGGGGGGGCAAATCATATCGTAGCGGCCTTGCACAATCACGCCGGGGATATGGGCAATGCGGTCCACATGCGCAAGGATCTGGCCATCAAACTCAAGAAATCCGGCGTTGGTGAAATAGTGATTCTCAAGCCGGGCGAAGGTGCGCGAATATTCCCCCGGTCCCTCATACGACCCGCCCGACGCATGGATCGAGGCCAGCGCGTTTTCCCACGCGGCCCAGGCCTTGCCGTATTTCACCTCGGTCATGCGGTCACCGCAGAACAGCCGCCGGTGATAGGCCGCGATCAGATCGCCGTGCTCGGTTTCGGGGATCAGGCCGGTAAACCGCGCCCAAAGATCGGGCCAGAACTTGCCCGCGCCGCCGCCATAGAACCAGTCAAGCTCCGCCTGCGTCATCATGAAAACGCCGCGCAGGATGATGTTGCGCACCCTCTCGGGGTGGGTTTCGGCATAGATCAACGCCAGCGTCGCGCCCCAGCTGCCACCAAAAGCGATCCATTTCTCGATGCCAAGCGCTTTGCGGATGCGTTCGATATCCGCGACCAGATCCCATGTGGTGTTATTGATGACCGACGCAAAAGGCTTGGACCGCCCGCACCCGCGTTGGTCAAACAGGATCACGTGATATTTTGCCGGATCGAAATAGCGCCGCATCGACGGGCTGCACCCGCCGCCGGGGCCGCCATGCAGGACCACCACGGGGATGCCATCGGGGTTGCCGCATTGTTCGACATAGATCGAATGACCATCGCCCACATCCATCATCCGCTGATCGAACGGGTCGATCGGCGGGTGAAGATATTGCACTGCGCGCTTTTGGTCCGGGATTTTGTCCATTACAGCCCTATATAGTCATTGGACCCAAAAGAGCACAGAGAGATCAGAATGCAAGCGCCTCAAAGCACTGTTGACCCCGCCGAGATCGAAAAGTTTCAGGCCATGGCCGCCGAATGGTGGGACGAGAACGGCAAGTTCAAGCCGCTGCATATGCTCAACCCCTGCCGGCTCGATTACATCACTGCCCAAATCGCCGGAGAGTTCGACCGTGACCTGAAATCGCCCGAACCGTTTCGCGGGCTGCGGATTCTGGACATCGGTTGCGGCGGCGGGCTGCTGTCGGAACCGATGGCGCGGTTGGGTGCGACCGTGGTCGGTGCCGATGCCGCGGCGGGCAACATCCCTGTCGCGCAGGTCCATGCGCAGCAATCGGGGCTCGAGATCGACTACCGCCACACCACCGCCGAGGCGCTGGCCGAAGCGGGCGAACAATTCGACGTGGTGCTGAACATGGAGGTGGTCGAACATGTCGCCTCTCCCATCGATTATCTGATCGCCTGCCGCACCCTGCTGAAACCCGGCGGGCTGCACATCTGTTCGACGCTGAACCGCAACCCCAAGTCTTTCATGATGGCGATTGTCGGGGCAGAGCACGTGATGCGCTGGCTGCCCAAGGGCACCCATGAATGGTCGAAATTCATCACCCCGGATGAACTCTTTGACCTGCTGCACAAGGCGGGCCTGACGGCGGTGGATCGCAAGGGCTTCGTGTTTAACCCGATCACATGGTCGTGGCGTCTGTCCGATCGTGACCTGAGCGTGAACTACGTCACCGCCAGCCTGAAGCCAGAGTGACCCAAACCGGCGTCAGCCTTCCAGCTGGCGCCGCAGGGCGCGCAGGGTATCGAGCGTAGCACGCACCTGCGCCTCGCCCAGATCATCGGCCACGTCATTGATCAACGGCGAAATTTGCCGGATCGCATGATCTCGCGCGTTGCGCCCTGCTGGGCTGATCGCCACCATTTTGCGCCGCGCATCGTCCCAGTCGGGGCGGATATGCACATAGCCCGCCCAGACCAGTTTATTCAGCGTATTCGTCATCGCGCCACGGGTGACATTGAACGTCTCGGCCAGCTGCGCGGGGGTCTTTTCGCCGTCATGCCAAGCCAGATTGTTCAGCACCGAAAAATGCGAAATCTCCATGCCTTTGGGCAGCGCCCGGGTCAGCCGGTTGCGCATCCGTTGATCAGCCGACAGCAATTCGCTGATCAACGTGATCGCAAGTGAGTTTCGATTTTCCGTCATAAGCCGTTACTAAGGTGCCTTGAAATCCCGCCGGTTGGCAAGACTGGGTACGCGGGTACGTGCCTCTTGTACACGCGCCATGTCCAGCGTGAACGGATAAATGCCCGGCGCGGTGCCCGCATCCAGCAGCACCTCGCCCCACGGGGCAACAACCAGCGAATGGCCGTAGGTGTCGCGAGTCTTGTGGCTGTCGCTGGCATGGGTGCCGGTCTGCGCGGGGGCCAACACGAAACACCCTGTCTCGATCGCGCGGGCTCGCAGCAACATGTGCCAATGCGCGGCACCGGTCACGGGCGAAAACGCGGCGGGCATGGTCAGGATCGTGGCCCCCGCATCCGCCAGCGCTTGGTAGAGCTTGGGAAAGCGCATGTCATAGCAGATGCTCATCCCGATTTTGGCGAAAGGCGTCTGCGCCACAACCGCCTGATCGCCGGGGCGGTAGCCCGCCGATTCGCGGTAGCTTTCGCCCGCGTCGATATCCACGTCGAACATATGGATCTTGTCGTAGCGGGCTTTGATCTGCCCCTTCGGATCAATCAGGAACGACCGGTTGGCAAAGCGCCCGTCCGCATCCCGCGTTTTCAGCCCAAGCGACCCGATCAGCAGCCAGATGCCCGCCTCTCGCGCCACATCCCGCAGGGCGGCGAGGGTGATGTCATCGTCTTCGTGCTGCAAAACGCTGCGCTGGTGGTCGCGGCTGGTCGAGACGCAGTTCGTGACCTCTGGCGTGAGGACAAACGCCGCCCCCTGCGCCGCAGCATCGCGCACCATCTGTACCGTGCCCGCCAGATTGCGGGCCGGTGTATCGCTGACGTTCAGCTGGATCAGCGCCGCCTGCATCAGGAGGCCAACAGAGCGTCCAGCTTGCCCGCACGCTCAAGCGCGTAAAGGTCGTCACAGCCGCCGACATGGGTGTCGCCGATAAAGATCTGCGGCACAGTGCGCCCGCCATTCGCACGCTCGATCATCTCGGACTTACGCTCTGGCTGGGCAAGCACGTCGACCTCGGCAAAGCTCACGCCTTTTTCATTCAGCAAACGTTTGGCGGCATGGCAAAAGCCGCACAGCGGGGAGGTATAGATCTCAACAGGTTGCATGTTGATGTCCTTTCAACAAATGGGTTGGATCAAGACTTAAGTATCTTTTGCCACTCTTGCCAGTGTCACAACGCAGATTGGCCCTGCACGTGCCTCCAGACAGGCCCGCGCCGACGCCTGTAATGTCGCGCCCGATGTCATCACGTCATCCACCAACAGCACCGGACGGTCGCGCAGCAGGTCGGCACGGCGGGGATGGGCGGTGATCGCGCCATCCAGATGGGCGAAGCGTTCGCGGCGTCCCTTCCCCTCTAGCGCGGCAGTGCGTCGGACGCGGCGCAGCGCGTCAGGACACCACCCAAGCTTGTGTTCACGGGCAAGCGCACGGGCCAGCAGGGCCGATTGGTTGAACCGCCGCTTCCACAGCCGCGCGTAATGCAGCGGCACGGGCACCACCAAAGTGTCAGGCGTGACGAAGGGCGCGATCACCCGCGCCATCCAGTGTCCTGCGGGTTTGGCGATGTCCTGACGGTCGCCGTGTTTCAGCGCCAGCACCAGTCGGCGGCCGGTATCTCGGTACAAAAGGGCTGCGCGCCCGTGGTCCCACGGCGGCGGCGCGGCAAGGCACGCGTCGCAGCGCACGTCTGTCTCGGACAGATCGCCTAGCAAGGGAATACCGCAGGTTTCGCAGACCACACCTTCAATGAACCCCGTGTCGCGCCAGCACGGACCGCACAGCCCCCCATGTGCAGCCACCCACGCCCCGCAAGCCAGACAGGACGGCGGATAAATCAGCGCAACAGCGGTTTGTAACTGGTCTCGCATGATCTTATTATCCTTTCATGAACGCTTCACACACCCTGACCGATCGCGCGGCGCTGACCCGCAACCGCAGCCGCGCCACCGATGACGCCCTGTTCCTGCACCGCGCCGCGCTTGAAGAGGTCGATGATCGGCTGTCGCTGGTTAACAGAACCTTTACGTCAGCAGCGATTGTCACCGGCTTCCCGCAGGTCTGGGGCGCGCTGCACCCCTCCGCGACGCTGGTGGAGGACACCGATACGCTTGCGCTGACCCAGGGCGCGCATGATCTGGTGGTCCATGCGATGGGGATGCATTGGGCGAATGATCCGGTGGGTCAAATCATCCAGTCACGCCGTGCCCTGCAACCCGACGGGCTGTTCCTAAGCGTTGGTTTCGGCGGGCAGACCCTGCACGAGCTGCGCGCCTGCCTGGGTCAGGCCGAGGCGTCGATCACCGGCGGGCTGTCGCCGCGGATCGCCCCTATGGCCGAGTTGCGTGATATCGGCGGGCTGCTGCAACGGGCGGGGCTTGCGCTGCCGGTGGCGGATTCCGTGACGCTGACGACAGAATACAGCGATATCTGGCACCTGATGCGCGACCTGCGCGCCATGGGAGAGGCCAACGCGCTGACCAGCCGCCTGCGCCGCCCCAGTAGCCGAGCGATCTTTGACGCGGCGGGGCAGCTTTACCGCGACCACTACGCCACGCCAGAGGGGCGCATCAAAGCAAGCTTTGAGCTGGTCTTTCTGGCGGGCTGGGCACCGGCGGACAGCCAGCCCAAACCCCTGCGACCCGGCTCTGCGCAGCAGCGCTTGGCCGATGCGCTGGCCACGGCAGAAACGCCGCTGCGCGATTGACGCGCGACCATAACCGTTTATCTCAGCGCTAAACGCAGAAAAGGAATGCCAGATGACGCAGCAGCGCCCAGCCCATGCACAGCCTGACCACCCCACCGTGCCCACCCCCAAGGTGGGTATCCTGCTGGCGAACCTCGGCACGCCGGACAACTATGATTACTGGTCAATGCGCCGTTATCTATCGGAATTTCTGTCGGATCGCCGCGTGATCGACTATAGCCCGTGGAAATGGCAACCGCTGCTTCAGCTGGTGATCCTGTCGAAACGCCCCTTCACCAGCGGTGCCGCGTATAAGTCGATCTGGAACCACGAGGCGGGGGAAAGCCCGCTGATGACCATCACCAAACAGCAAACCGCGAAGATAAAAGACGCGATGCAGGCGCGGTATGGTGACGCAGTCATGGTCGATTACTGCATGCGCTACGGCAACCCGTCGACCCAATCCAAGGTGGCGGCGATGACCGCTGCGGGCTGCCAGAAGATCCTGTTCTTTCCGCTGTACCCGCAATACGCCGGTGCCACATCTGCCACCGCGAATGACGCGTTTTTCGCCGCGCTCGCCAAAGAGAAATGGCAGCCCGCCGCACGCACGGTTGAACCCTATTTCGACCGCCCCGATTATATCGAAGCGCTCGCCACCTCGATCGAGAAGGCCTACGCCAAGATGGAGACAAAGCCCGACAAGCTGCTGTGTTCCTATCACGGTGTCCCGCTGCGCTACTTGATGGAGGGCGATCCCTACCACTGCCAATGCCAGAAAACGACGCGCCTGCTGAAGGAACGGCTGGGCTGGGACGACACCCAGATCATGACGACCTTCCAGTCGAAATTCGGCCCCGAAGAATGGTTGCAGCCCTATACGGTGGAAGAGGTCGCGCGGCAGGCCGAAGCCGGTAACAAAAAGATCGCGGTCTGCGCCCCTGCCTTTTCAGCCGATTGCATCGAAACGCTGGAAGAGATCAACGAAGAGATCAAGGAAAGCTTTGAACACGCGGGCGGGGAGGAGTTTCACTACATCCCCTGCCTCAATGACGACGACTTGCACATCAAGGCGCTGTCCAATGTGATCGAGGAAAACCTGCAAGGCTGGATCGACTAAGCCCTAGCATCGCGCGGGTTGGACCTGAAAACAAAGAAAGCGCCTGTCGTTACAGGCGCTTTTCTTTTGTCCGCTTGTCATCTGACGCCAAACGGCAGACATAAAAAAAGGCGGTGTAGAACACCGCCTTTTTCTAACTGAAACTTCGACCGAATTAGTCGGAAGCAACTGCAGCAGCAACAACGGCCAGCAGCAGCAGAGGAATCAGGATGCCCGAGGAAGAAGAGGTGGACTCTTCAACGATGACGGGTGCTTCGATGATTGGCTCTGCCAGCGAACCAGCAAATGCATTCGATGCAGCAGCTGTCAGAGCAGCGGCGAGAACGAGTTTCTTCATAACATAACCTCCAGAAAAGGCGTACTTCACAGTGTGATAGCACGCGCCCAAGACTTACCTCGTAAAACTTTCTAAACAGCATCAGCGGGCAATTGCAAACCCGGATTCAGCTTTTGAGCACCACAATCGCTAAAAAGTTGTCAAATAAGCAACACTTGGGTGCCGACGTTCGCCATGCCAAAAAGTTCAGCAATATGTTCATTGTACAGGCCAATGCAGCCATTCGACGAACGACGCCCGATCTTGCGTGTGTCATGCGTGCCATGGATACGGTAGTACGTCCAGCTCAGGTACAGCGCGTGGGTGCCCAAGGGGTTGTCAGGGCCCGGCCCGATCACCGCTGGCCACTCTGGGTTGCGTTCCAGCATCGACGGGGTCGGACGCCATGTGGGGCCGACGACCTTCTGGATCACGCTGGTACGCCCACGGCGGGTCAGTTCCTCGGTCAGCGGTACGCTTGAGGGGTAAAGCTTGTAGATCGACTGATCCTCGGACCAGTAATGCACCGCGCGGCTGTCGATATCGACAAGAATGGCCCCGTTCTTGGTGTCGCTGAAGTAAGGCTGCCAATCCAGCGTGCGGAAGCTGGAGGTGTTGCGACGCACCGTCTCGGTCAGATCACGCTCCGTCTCTGTGGTCGCTTCGCTGTTCACGCTGCTTTGCGCCAGCGCGGGCGTTGCCAGCATTGCGGCGCTGCCAGCAAGGAAAGCACGGCGCGACGAAAGGGTAAATTTCTTATCAGACATCAGATGTCTCCTGAAGGTAGTTACAACCTAGTATAATACTGTCGTATATGGCTCGAAAGTCGCAGTTTCAAATCAAACAAGCGTTAACAGGCGCGCTCACGCTCATGTGCGTTTGATCTGCAACGCATCAAGCTGTATGGCACGACAAACCCAATTGCGTGGAGCTGCGCCATGATCCGTCTGTTTTCAATCCTTATTTCCCTGACCGTGGCGCTGGCGGCCTGTACCCCTGCACCGACCCCGCTTGCATCCGACGGTCGCCCCGGCCCTACCGTCTATAAGATCGGGCGCAACGATACCGGCAAGCTGCAATTCCGTATGCTTGATTCCGTGAACGCGCTGCGCGGTGCCTCCGGTCTGGCACCGGTTCAACTGGACGCGCAACTGAACGCCGCCGCCGCGACCCATGCGCGGGATATGGCGGTGCAGAACCGCCCCTGGCACTTCGGGTCTGACGGGTCGTCCCCTGTCGATCGTATCCAACGTGTAGGATATACTGGCGCGCTGGTCGGCGAAGTCATCTCGGAAACCTACGAGACCGAGCTCGAAACACTTGCCGCGTGGATGGAGAAGCCGGACACCCGCCGCATCATCATGTCGAAGGACGCTTTGAACATGGGCTTTTCCTGGCACCAGGAAAACAACGGCAAGATCTGGTGGACCATGGTGATGGGGAAGTGACCGCCAAGGTCACCCCCGCTTTTAGCTAGACATCAGGGGTTCAGTGCGATCGGGGTGTTATCCCCGACCATCGCATAGATCTCCTCCATCTCGTCGTTCGAGACAGAGATACATCCCCACGTCCAATCGGTGCGATTCTTGTCCTTGGCGGTCTTTTGACCGTGGATAAAGATATCGCCACCGGGGCTTTTGCCCAAAGCTTCCGCGCGGGCGCGGTCCATTTCATTGGGGTAGTTGATGCCGATCGACAGGTGGAACCGGCTGTTCGGATTGCGCCGGTCGATCATATAGATCCCTTCGGGCGTGCGTCCGTCACCTTCGTACACCTTGTGGCCCACAGGCGCGAACCCCAGTTTGATATCGTATGATTCCAGCACCTTGTCGTGGTGCATCAGATACATCCGGCGGTCGCCCTTGTTGACAATCACATAGGTGACCTGCGGCCCGTTGTACCGTTTGAATTTACTGCTGCTGCAGGCCCCAAGCGCGACCAGCGCGGTGCCACCCAGAATCAGGTTTCTGCGTTTCATGTTCACTATGCCTCGTTCCCGCGACCTTTTCGGCCTTATGTGGATGCCCTATCATGTAGCAAATATCGATGCGGTCAAAAAGCCGTTACTGGCGGCTGTGCTCTGCCAGCTTCTTTTCGATCGCTTCCAGCTTTTCCATCACCTCAAGCCGGTAGGCATCGGTGCGCACGGTCTCTTCCTCGTTATGCGCGTCCTGCATCGAGTTCACGATCAGACCTACCAACAAGTTCACCACGGCGAAGGTCGTGACCAGAATAAACGGCACGAAGAAGACCCAGGCATAGGGGTAGACCTCCATCACCGGGCGGACGATCCCCATCGACCAGCTTTCCAGCGTCATGATCTGGAACAGGCTATAGGCGCTGGCGGGCAATGACCCGAACCATTCGGGGAACTGGTCGCTGAACAATTTGGTCGCGATCACGGACCCGATGTAAAAGATGATCGTCATCAGCAGGAACACCGACCCCATACCGGGCAACGCGGTGATAAACCCTTCGACAACGCGGCGCAGACGCGGGGCGACGGACAGCACCCGCAAAACCCGCAGGATACGCAGCGCCCGCAAGACAGACAGCCCCTGCACCGCGGGCACCAGCGCGATGGCAACGACCGTAAAGTCAAAGACGTTCCACCCGTTGCGGAAGAACCCGACCCCGCGCGCAATGATCTTGAGCGTGATCTCGGCGATGAAAATGAACAGGCAGACGCGATCCAGAAACAGGATCAGCGTGCCGTATCTCTCCATCAGGGCGGGGGCTGTCTCCATCCCCAGCAGGGCGGCGTTGAACACGATCACACCGATGATGAAATTGCTGACGGCCCGCCCTTCGACCCATCTTCCCAGACGTTCCCGCATGTTTACCGTGCCCACCATAGATCTGCGTTATTTACGTTTGCGTTGTACTTCCGGCGCAGTGAACTGCGCTGCCAGCTCCACATGGGATGACCAGCGGAATTGATCAACGACTTGCACCCAATTCAACGTATAACCGGCGGCAATCAGCACGGCGGCGTCCCGCGCGAAGGTGACGGGGTTACACGACACATAGGCCAGCACCGGCGGCATCGCTTTGACGATCTCGGCGATCTGGGCCTCGGCTCCCGCGCGCGGCGGGTCGATGACCACGGCGTCGGTCTTGGCCAGCTCGTCCGGCAGCAAGGGTCGGCGGAACAGGTCGCGCGCCTCTGTCGTGACGGGTTTGAGCCCTGTCGACATGCGCCACCCGTGATCCAGCGAGGCGGTCATGGCGGCGTCACCTTCGACGGCGTGTACCTCTGCCTGATCGGCCAGGGGCAGGCTGAACGTGCCGCAGCCGGCAAACAGGTCAATCACATGACGCGCCTCACCGACAGCCTCGCGCACGGCGGTGACCAGCGCCGCCTCTCCGTGCGGGGTGGCTTGCAGGAAGGCACCGGGCGGAGGTGTCACCTTGGCCGCACCGAAACGCTGTACGGGCGGCGTGCGCATCGCGATCACCTCGCCGTCCCAGGTCAGCCGCGCCAGCCCCAGACTGTCGCACAGATGCGCCAGTTCTTGCCGCAAGGGGCCGTCCAGCTCTTTCCCGTTCTGGACCGAGATATCGAGCCCCCCGCGCGACGCGGTCACCGTTACAGCCAGTGCGGCCTTGCGGCTTGTACCGATCACGGCAAGCTTTTCGGCAATCGGCAGCGCGCCCATCACCGCAGGGTCCAGCAGCTGGCACCCGGGAATTTCGATCACCACATCAGACCCGCGCCCGTGGAAACCGGCCATCGCGCCCTTTTTGGTGCGTTTCGCCGCAAAGGTGGCCCGACGGCGCGATTGCGCGGGCGAGGTTTGCAGTTGCTTAAAAACAGTCTCTATCCCGTGGGCATCCAGCGACGCCTTGACCACGCCCAGCTTGAAATCCGCGACATAGTCATCCGACGCATGCTGCAACTGGCAGCCGCCACAGGCCTTGAAGTGGCGACACGGCGCCGACACCCGGTTCTCTGACGGGGTGACGATACGGATGTCGGTCAGGGTCTGACCGTCAGGCGTGCCTGTCACCACCTCGCCCGGCAGGGTCATCGGGGCAAATAAAGGGCCGGGCGCAATGCCGTCGCCCAGGTGGCCAAGTCGCTGGATTGTATATTCTGTCATGCGCAGGGCTTACCGCGAAGCCGGGCGCAGCAAAAGCCTTATTCTGCGGCCTTCATATCCAAAAACCCGCCCGACTGCCGCCGCCAGTAGCGGGCATAAAGCCCGTCTTTGGCAAGCAGCGCCTCATGGGTGCCGATCTCTACGATGCGGCCCGCGTCCATCACGGCGATGCGGTCCATCTCGGTCAGGGTCGACAGACGGTGGGCGATGGCCATCACGGTCTTGCCATCCATCACGCGGGTCAGCGCGCTTTGGATCGCGGCTTCGACCTCGCTATCCAGCGCGCTTGTCGCTTCGTCCAATATCAGGATCGGCGCGTCCTTGAGGATCGCGCGGGCCAGCGCAATACGCTGACGTTGCCCGCCCGACAGCTTCACCCCCCGTTCCCCCAGATGCGCGTCATAGCCGCTGCGGCCCGTGTGGTCCTGCATCTTCTCGATGAACTCATGCGCCTCGGCCTTGCGTGCGGCGGCGATGACCTCTGCCTCTGTCGCGTCGGGTTTGCCATAGCGGATGTTGTCGAACGCCGACCGGTTGAACATCGCCGTCTCCTGCGTGACCATCCCGATCTGACGCCGCAAGCTTTGCTTGGTGACCAATGAGACATCCTGCCCATCAATCGAAATGTGACCCTGTTCCGCCGTATAGAGCCGCAGCAAAAGCGACACCAACGTCGATTTCCCCGCCCCCGATGCGCCGACGATGCCCAGCTTCTCTCCCGGTTTGATCGATAGGCTCAGCTCTTCGATACCGCCCGTATCGCGGCCATAGGTAAAGCGCAGCCCGTCAAAGCGGATCGCCCCTTCGCGCACCACCAGCTCTGCCGCGTTGTCTGCATCGCGCAGCTGCTGCGGCGCGGCCAGCGTGCGCATCCCGTCTTCAACCTCGCCCACATTCGCATAAAGCGCCATCAGCGTGAAACTGACCCAGCCCGTCATCTGCGCCAGCCGAAGCGACACCGCCCCCGTCGCCGCAATATCACCCGCCGTCACCAGACCCAGCGACCAATACCAAAGCGCACCCCCCACCAGCAGCACCGGCAAAAATCCCGCAATCGTCATCAGCCAGAACCGGAAAGAGACGCTGACCCGCCCGAAATCGAGGCTCGTATCCAGAAACTTGCGCATCGCCCCCAAGGCGGCGCGGTCCTCGTGATCGGCATGGGCGAAGAGCTTGACGGTTTTGATGTTGGTGATCGTATCGACCACTTGCCCCGTCACCATCGCGCGCGCGCCTGCCCGCGCTTTGGAATGTTTGCGGACCCGCGGCATGAAGTGGCGGATCAGGAAAACATAGCCCACCATCCAAAGCACCAGCCCCGCAGCGATGCGCCAGTCTACCGTGCCAAGCAGCATCACCGCACCGACAAAGGACGCGGCGGCGAAGAGCACCGTATGCAGCACCTCGGTCACGACATCGGTCAGCGCGCGGCTGGTCTGCATTTCCTTTTGCGAAATCCGGCCCGCGAAATCATTGTCGAAAAACGTGACCGCCTGCCCCAGCGTGTAGCGATGCAAGCGCGACAGCACGAGGTTGAACACATTCGGCGCGACCACGATCGACTGCATATACGAACTGACGCCGAACAGCGCCGGACGCAGCAGCAAAAAGAACGCCAGTCCCGCCAAGAGCAGCCCCGTATGATCCGAGAATACGGCCCCCGCCTCGGCGGCAAGCGCCGCATCCACGACCCACCCAAGAACCAGGGCGGCCATCACCTCTATCACGCCGGCGAAAATCGATAGCACGCCCGCGACGCCAAGCGCAGGGCCGCTGCCCTTCAACGCCCAACGAAAAAAGGCCGCCAGACGGCGCGGCGGCTCTGTCTTGGCGGGGGAAAACGGGTCGATCCATGTCAAAGGCATTACGATGTCGGCTCTTCTGTGCGAAGGAACCCGCCGGATTGCCGGTTCCAGAAATCTGCATATAGCCCGCCTTGTGCTAAAAGCACCTCATGTGTGCCCTCTTCGACGATACGGCCCCCGTCCATGACCAGAATACGGTCCATTTCAGCGATGGTGGACAGGCGATGCGCGATGGCGATGACGGTCTTGCCCTCCATCATGCCGTACAGGGTCTGCTGGATCGCGGCTTCTACCTCGCTATCAAGCGCGCTCGTCGCTTCGTCCAGCAAAAGGATCGGCGCGTTCTTGAGGATGACCCGCGCCAGCGCGATGCGTTGCCGCTGCCCGCCCGACAGCTTTACCCCCCGCTCGCCAACCTGCGCGTCATAGCCGGACCGCCCGCCCTGATCGTTCAAACCCTGAATAAAGTCATGGGCTTGGGCCTGTTTCGCTGCGGCGATCACCTCTGCCTCCGTCGCAGTGGGACGACCGTAGAGAATGTTCTCGCGGATCGATCGATGCAGCAGGGCATTGTCCTGCTGTACCATCCCGATCGCTTGCCGCAGGCTGTCCTGCCGGACGGTGGTGATATCCTGCCCGTCAATCAGAATACGTCCGCCTTCGGGGTCGTAAAACCGCAGCAGCAGCTTGACCAAGGTCGATTTGCCCGCGCCCGACCGCCCGATCAGGCCGATCTTTTCCCCCGGCTGCACGGTGATATCCACCTGATCCAACCCGCCCGAACCACGGCCATAATGATGGGTCAGCCCGCGCATTTCCACCCGCCCGTCGGTCAGGGCCAGCGGCTTGGCATCGCTGTCGTCAACCAAGGTGATTGGCTGCCCAATCGTTTCTAGCCCCTCGGCCACGACGCCAAGCTGCTGGAAGAACGTCGATAGCGCCCACATGATCCAGGCGGTCATGGAGTTCAACCGCAGCGTCAGCGCCGTCGCAGCGGTCACCACGCCCACCGTCGCGTTGCCGGTTGACCACAGATAGAACGCCCAGCCTACGACCCCGACGATTAACAAACCGTTCAAGCTGACCAGACAGATATCCATGATGGTGAATATCCGCATTTCCTTTTGAAAAGTGACGCGCGCCTTCTCGATGGCGCCCTTGGCATATTCAATCTCGCGGTCATGG
Source organism: Sulfitobacter sp. CB2047 (assembly GCF_000735125.2). Classification (NCBI taxonomy): domain Bacteria; kingdom Pseudomonadati; phylum Pseudomonadota; class Alphaproteobacteria; order Rhodobacterales; family Roseobacteraceae; genus Sulfitobacter; species Sulfitobacter sp. CB2047. The sequence goes on from NZ_CP072613.1 coordinate 349,569, forward strand.
TGGGCAAACATCTTGACCGAATGAATGTTGCTGTAACTGTCGACCACGCGGCCCGTCACCTCTGAGCGGGCATCCGACGCGGCTTGCGACGCAACCGCCACACGCTTGATCGTCCATTGGGTCAGCACAGCATAAAGCGCGAACCACGCGACCAAGGGGATCAGCAGTTGCCAGTCCGACGTGGTTAACAAAATCGCTGCGCCGATGAGATAGGCCAGCGCATATGAAATCGCGTCAAAGACCTGAAACACGACCTCCCCCGCAGCGGGGGGCGTTTGCATGATGCGGTTGGCGATGCGCCCGGCAAAGTCATCCTCGAACCAGCCGACTGATTGCCGCAGTACCTGCCGGTGTCCGCGCCAACGGAAAAGCGTGCCGTAATTTGGCAACACAGCGTTGTTCAGGAGTAACACATGAACCGCCTGCACAGCAGGCCGCGCGATCAGGATAAGCAGCGCGACGACGATAAACTCCGTCCCATAGCTACGCCATACCTCGGCCGGGCTGCCGTCCATCAGATCGACAAGACGGCCCATATAGTAGATCAACCCGATCTCGATCGCTGCGACGACAACGGAAAGCACACCCGTGACCCAGAACACCGTTTTGAACGGCGCGCTGTAGTTGCGGAAAAAGGGCCACAGCCGCGTGGGCGGCGTGTCTTGCTCGGCGTAATCCGCATAGGGATCGACAAGATTTTCGAAAAATCGAAACATAATTCACCTGTAGGGCGCGTGTTCGCCGCCACTATAGAAAGAGCCGCGCCGAAAAGACCACAGGTTGCGTCAGCTTTCTGGCGTGTCCAACAAACTGTCGCGCGTCGCCGCAAACCCCGAAGCGATCCAGACCGCCCTAAGCTCGGCCAGCCGCCTGCCCAAAGCAGGTCCGGTGTATTCCGGCATCAAATCAGCGGCTTGCACGGGAAATACGGCAGCTTCGGCCTGCGCGATACGATCAAGCACTGCCGCATCGGGTGGCGTTTCAGACAGGTACGCACGCAGCACAACAACCGCGCGCGCCATATCGCCGCCGTCGATATGGGCAATCGCGGCCACCGTCTCTGCGCCATATGCCGCCTCTTTCAGCCGATGCAGGTGTTTCGCGTCTGCCTTGCTCAACCTCAGGCGCTGGTCGATATCCTCACCGCCAAGCGCGGCCAGCCGCGTTCGCCAGTCCACAGACATCTGCAACAGCTGTTCGAAATGCACGACCATCCCGAGCCAGCGATCATCGCTCCCCGGCAGAATTGTCCCCAAAACGCCGGTTTGGCGCATCGCCGCGACCGCTGGCGCAGGGTCCGGCGCGGTTAACAGCTTCGTAAGCTCTGCCCCGATCCGCTCTGCCGACAGGCTTTCCAACCCGTCGGTATGCGCTGCAATCGCGGCCAAAGCCTCCGGATCGAAGCCCTCGACCGGGTCCGCATACCACGCGCAAAACCGGAAATAGCGCAACGTGCGCAGGTAATCTTCGCGGATACGTTGGGCGGCATCCTCGATAAACCTCACCCGCCGGGCGCGCAAATCAACAAGACCTTCAAGCGGGTCGATCACCCGCCCCTGCGCATCCGCGTAAAGCGCGTTCATCGTAAAATCACGGCGCAACGCATCGTCGAGGATACTGTCCGAAAAAGCGACAACCGCACGTCGCCCGTCCGTTTCCACGTCCCGGCGGAAGGTCGTCACCTCGAACCCCTTACCGCCGCTGACCACGGTGACAGTTCCATGTTCCACGCCCGTCGGTACGGCTTTCAGCCCAGCGCGCGCGGCAAGAGCCATGACGCGTTCGGGCAATGCATTGGTCGACATGTCGACATCGCTATCCGCCACGCCCAAAAGCGCGTTCCGCACACAGCCCCCGACAAAATAGATCGCATGCCCGCCGTCCGTCACCGCATCGCATACGGCTTGGGCATCGGGGTCGGAAAGCCAGCGCGTGCTGGCGGGAAGGGTCACATCATACGTTCTGTCCATGCCCGCAACATACGCGCGGTTGCCCCCCAAATGTAATAGGGCCCATAAGGAACCGTGTAATAATACCGTCGCTGCCCCTGCCATCGGCGCGACTGGACCACGTAATTTTCGGCGTTGAGCACATGATCAAGTGGAACGGTAAAGACTTCCTCAACTTCGCCGGGCTCGGGGATAATTTCAAAGTCTTTTTTCACGAAGGCAATGACGGGCGTCACCAGAAAGTTGGTAACTGTCTCATGTGCGGGCAGCGTACCCAAGACGTCAACCAGATCCGAGGGCAGGCCGATTTCTTCCCGTGCCTCGCGTAGGGCTGCGGCAACGACATCCGCATCACCGCCATCCTGCTTGCCGCCCGGGAAGGCGATTTGCCCCGGATGGTGCTTTAGCGCGGACGACCGTTTGGTCAGGATAAGTTCCAACCGCCCGCCCCGTTCAACGATCGGGGCCAAAACGCCAGCTGGCCGCAATGTCCGGTTTGCCGGTGGCGTAGACCCTTTGTTAAGGTCAAAATCGGAAGACGTGACACCAGTTTGCGCCAGCGCCTTCCGAAAATGGGCGAGCTGATCAGCTGCCACTGTTGTCTTCTGCCTCGAACCCGACTGTTTTCGGGTCCAGATCATAATGCGCGCCACAGAACTGGCAGTCGGCCGTGACGCGGCCGTCGTCTGTCGTCATCGTTTCGATATCCCCCGCCGAATAGATCGACAGGCTTTGTCGCACACGATCTTCGGAGCAGGTGCAGCCAAAGCGGACCGCCTGCGCGTCGAAGACTCGCGGCATCTCTTCGTGAAACAGACGTTTCAAAAGATCTGTCGGCGGCAGGCTCGGCCCAATCAGTTCAAGCTCGTCTACCGTATCCAGCAAGACGTTGACGCGGCGCCAGTTATCCCCCTCTTCACCGTCGACCAGATCAGTGGCTTGCAGCACCTCGCCGCTACCTTCCCCTTGCGCGGCAAAGGGCGAGGCTTTGGGCATATGTTGCAGCATAACACCGCCGGCGCGCCAATGCTCATCCTCCCCCGGGGAGGTGGATTTGCCAAAGCTCAGCTCAAACCGTGTGGGCAGCTGTTCGGACTGCGCGAAATACGCCTCTGCACATTCGGACAGCGATTTACCGGTAAGCGGCGTAATCCCCTGGTAGGGGGTCATCCCGTTGCCCTGATCGATCATAATGGCAAAATACCCCTCGCCAACCTGATCAAAGGCCGGCCCATCGGTGATCCGGTCGGCATCATAGCTGGCGTAAGCGCGGATGCGCGCGGGTTCACCATCCTCCGTCGGGCCGTAGTAGTCTGTCGCAATCATGCGCACGGGCCCTTTGGATTGGACCTGCAGTTGCAATTTCCAACGCAGCTTAATGGTTTGCCCGATCAGCGCCGTAAGCAAGGCCATTTCGGCGACCAACGCTTCTACCTTGTCGGGATAGTCATGCTGACGCAAAATCCCTTCCAGCACGCCATCCAGACGCGCGACGCGCCCCCGAATATCAGAGGCATCGAGTTGAAAGGGTAGAACGGTGTCGTCCCACGCGATTTTGTTTCCTTGGGTCATTTGACTTTCCTTACCGGCAGACGGTTGGCATACCGCGTCTATATAAGGGCAACAAGCCGTGCGAAAAGGGGGAGTCATATGATGCGACGCGTTGGGGAACCGCCCATTCCGGGAAAAACATACACGTCGCGCCCCGGAGCCTATGCGATTTTGCCCCTCAAGGGTCGCTTTTTGATGACCGCCCAGCTTAGGCCACATGTTGATATTCAGTTGCCAGGCGGTGGCATTGACCCCGGTGAATCGCCTCTCCAAACGCTCCACCGCGAGGTAATGGAAGAGATTGGCTGGACCATTGCGCGCCCCCGGCGGTTGGGCGCATTCCGGCGACACGTCTATATGCCGGAGTATGACATCTGGGCCGAGAAAATTTGCCATGTCTATGTCGCCCATCCCGTCCGTCATATTGCCCCCCCGATAGAGCCTGACCACGCAACAGTTGTTCTGTCGGGGGAAGAGGCCGTTTCGGTGCTAGGCAACGATGGGGATCGGCACTTTCTTGAACGGTTTCTGGCGGCCAGGTCCTGAAATTCGAAGCAGATGCCGGAAACATCATCAGGAAAGTCAGCCGTCCCCGCATGATCTTCTAGCCGCGACGTGAGCGCGTCAAAGAAAAGCGGCCCCCTGATGGGGTGCAGATCATGTAGAAGCTGATTTAAACCATTATCGTCCAGCATTTGCCCAATCGGGTCAGGACATTCCGTCACCCCGTCGGAAAGCACGATCAGACGGTCGCCAGGGTAAAGCTGGCTCGCGACTGTTTCATATTGCGCATCGGCAATCAGCCCTACGGGCAGCCCGCCTCTCCCGAAGTTTTCCAACCTGCTGTTGCGTCGCTGAATGAAGGGGTGCGGGTGGCCGGCCTGGGTTGCCCTGATCCTGCCGGTATCAAGTTCAATTTCCGCCAGAAAAAGTGTGAAATACTGCTCCGATTCCATGTCAGAGAGCACTAGGCTGTTCAGCTCGGCGATTACTTGGTCGGGCGGGCGCGTTTTATACGTCCCGTCAGATTGGCGTGCCAATGCCAGGTTTTGCTCAGGTGCGACGGCGGAAAATATACCGGCCAAACGGGCGGCCATCAGAGCCGAGCTCACCCCGTGACCGGACACATCTAGCCCGTAGATCCCGATGCTATTTCCCGCTGTGAAATATCCCACCAGATCGCCCCCTACATGCCCGCTAGACCTGAGCATCAAAGACACGGCACCCGCATCGAAGGCGCAGTAGGCTTCCTGCAAAAGGGATTTCTGAAACTTTCGCGCCTCGTCTAGGTCCCGATCCAATGCGTCATGTACGTTTTGCAACGCGTCCAAAGCTTCACTAATGACACGGTTTTTCGACGATAATTCACGCTGCATCGTCAAAATGCGTTCGCCGGCCATAATTCGCGCGCGTAGCTCGTCAACGTTGACTGGCTTGCTGACAAAATCGTCCGCACCGCTGTCCAACCCTTTAACCACCTCGGATTTATCAGATTTTGCCGTCAGTAAAATGAAGTACCCGTAGCTGCCCTTCGAAAGTTTGCGAAACGCCTCGCAAAATTGCAGCCCCGACATACCTGGCATAATCCAATCGCTGATGATCAGATCCGGTAGATTTTGTTCGCAGACCGCCAATGCCTCTTCAGCAGAGGCCGCTTCCTGTACGTCGAATCCCCATCGCGACAGTGTCGCCATCAAGATTCGCCGTTGCAGCGCGCTATCGTCGACAACCATAGCTGTTTTGATCGCGCGAAACCGCTGCGGCGTCTTTGGTCGGGCAATTTTTTCAATCTTGTTCTGCAACATACACAAGCTTTCGACAACTTCACCCCGAGCCTAGCCAACGACAGATTAAGATTCGGTGAAGCCCAAAAGTTTTTAAGTGATGATCGCCCTGCACGCTTTGTTAAGAATTTTGCCCCACATTGGCCGGAGAAAGAGGGCGAATCAGTGATTGACTGGGAACAGGTCGCGACCTTGCAAACCGCTGTTGGGCGCGACGACTTCAGCACAATTATGTGCGTGTTTTTTAAGGAGGTGGAAGAAGCCAATGCTCAGCTAACGATGGACGTAACGACCGATCAGTTTCGCGATATACTTCACTTTGTGAAGGGCAGCGCATTAAGCGTGGGGTTTGTCGAATTGTCAGAACAATGCGCGCAGGCCGAAGGCAATTTTGCCGGCAGCCATCAAATCACATCTATTTGGAAGGAGATCCTTACCAGCTATGAAAAATCGAAAGAACATTTCCTATCGAACACGGGGACCTGCATTGCGCCTATAGAACAAATTGAGCCAAGGTTTCGTCATTCGTGATGTCCGTATAGGTAAATCCTGCGTCCTTCAGTTGCGCCAAGAACGGCCCAAAACTGTCAGGGCTGCGTGTTTCAATTCCGATCAGGACAGAGCCGAAGTTTCGCGCAGACTTCTTCAGGTATTCAAACCGACAGATGTCATCGTCCGGGCCGAGAATGCTCAAGAATTCTTTCAGTGCACCAGGGCGCTGCGGCATCCTCAGAATAAAATATTTTTTGACGCCGGAGTACCGCTGCGCCCGCTCTTTCACCTCTGGCAGACGCTCAAAATCGAAGTTACCGCCGGATGCTACGCATACAATGGTCTTGCCCTTGATCTGGTCAGCTACTTCGCCCAGCGCCTCAATAGAAAGGGCACCAGCAGGTTCTAACACGATGCCTTCAACATTCAGCATTTCGATGATCGTGACGCAGATGCGGTCTTCGGCCAGATGTATCACATCACTCTCTGCGACACGATCCAACCGTGCAAAGTTACGTTGGCCAATTTTTGCGACCGCGGCCCCATCGACGAAACTATTGATAGGAGACACATCCACCGGTGCACCCGCGGCCAAAGCTTTGGCCAAGCTAGGGGCCCCTTCAGGTTCAACAAAGCTATACCGGCATGCATTTTGAAAATAGCTGTAAACGCCGGACGAAAGACCGCCGCCACCAACGGGAAGCAGAATGTGGTCGGGCACGCGCCCTAGCTGCTCCTCTATTTCAACCGCAACGGAGGCTTGCCCCTCAATGACATCTTCATCATCGAAAGGAGACAGAAAATGCGCACCCTCTTCCACGCAATACTGCTGCGCCGCGGCGAGTGTTTTGTCAAAGTAATCGCCGATCAAGCGAACCTCGACCTGAAGCCCACCGAACATCTTGGTTTTCTGAATTTTCTGTTGAGGCGTCGTGACGGGCATGAAAATCACACCTTTCACACCGAAATGACTGCACATAAATGCAACACCTTGGGCGTGGTTGCCCGCGCTTGCACAAACGAAAACAGACTTCTCGGGGATCACTTTGCGCATCGCGTTGAACGCTCCACGCAACTTATATGATCTAACGGGGCTTAGGTCTTCGCGTTTCAACCATATGTCAGCGTCATATTTTTCTGACAGATGTTCGTTACGCATCAAGGGGGTGGCGGGAAACACCTCTCGCATCTGTTGCGCTGCGCTGCGTGCTGCAGTTTTGAACATATCTGTCATCTCATCGACCTTCCCGTTGAATACTTGTCGATACGATTCCCAGGTGACGCGGTCAACGCAGCCTTCAATCTTGCTCACGCCTTGAAAAACAGGTACTTCGCGGTGCAAACCGAAAAGGAAACATCATGTCCGCGCCCAAAAAAGTTGTGCTCGCCTATTCTGGTGGGCTTGATACCTCGATCATCCTGAAATGGCTGCAAACCGAATATGGCTGCGAGGTGGTTACCTTTACCGCTGACCTCGGCCAAGGCGAAGAGCTTGAGCCCGCCCGCGCCAAAGCTGAAATGATGGGCGCATCCGAGATTTACGTGGAAGACGTGCGTGAAGAATTCGTGCGCGATTTCGTCTTCCCCATGTTCCGCGCCAATGCGGTCTACGAAGGCCTATATCTGTTGGGCACCTCCATCGCGCGCCCTCTGATTTCCAAACGCCTTGTTGAAATCGCCGCCGAAACCGGCGCCGATGCCGTTGCGCACGGCGCGACAGGCAAGGGCAACGATCAGGTTCGCTTCGAATTGGCGGCCTATGCGTTGAACCCCGACATCAAGGTGATCGCGCCATGGCGGGAATGGGACCTGTCCAGCCGGACTAAATTGATCGAATTTGCCGAAAAACATCAGATCCCCGTGGCGAAGGACAAACGTGGCGAAGCGCCGTTTAGCGTGGATGCGAACCTGCTGCACACCTCTTCGGAAGGCAAAGTGTTGGAGGATCCGGCCGTGGACGCGCCCGACTATGTGTACCAGCGCACCGTCTCGCCAGAGCAAGCACCAGATACGCCCGAGTATGTGGAAATCGGGTTTGAACGTGGCGATGCGGTAAGCATCAACGGCGAAGCCATGTCGCCCGCGACACTTCTGGCTAAATTGAACGAACTTGGCGGCAAACATGGCTGCGGGCGCCTTGACCTTGTCGAGGGTCGTTTTGTCGGGATGAAATCCCGCGGTATTTACGAAACGCCGGGCGGCACCTTGCTGCTTGAAGCACACCGCGGGATCGAATCAATCACTCTCGACCGTGGGGCGATGCACCTGAAGGACGAGCTAATGCCGCGCTATGCGGAGCTGATCTATAACGGTTTCTGGTACAGCCCCGAGCGCACCATGCTGCAAGCGGCGATTGATGCCTCACAAACCCATGTAACCGGTACAGTTCGACTGAAATTGTACAAAGGCCACGTGCGTACCGTCGGCCGCTGGTCGGATCATTCGCTGTATTCCGAAGCCCACGTGACATTTGAAGATGACGCTGGTGCCTATGATCAAAAAGACGCAGCGGGCTTCATTCAGCTGAACGCGCTGCGCCTCAAGCTCTTGGCCGCACGCGATAAGCGCCTCAAAGGGTAAACAAAGAAGGCCCGGACAGGGGGATATTCTGTCCGGGCCTTCTCTTGGGTTAGAACGGTTTACTCTGCAGTAATAACCGTCATCACCAATTTACCGTCTGGCTTGATCGGGCCGTCTTCTTTGGCACCCAATGTGTATTCAAAGCCGCCGGTTTTCATGCCGCCCTCTTCGGAGTGGACCATGAGCATCAACATATCGCCGGATTTCACTTCTTCTTGCAGAATGGCGGCAACGTCGACGTTTTCACCGGCACGCAGAGGCGCGTAGCCGACAACGGGGCCGGGTTTCATCTCCGCATCTGTGCGGTGAACGACCATCCAGCCGTTTTCAGTTGCCATCACCTTATCGGCGCTGACCACACCGTTGGATACATCTTGATCCATCGCTTCGACCATCGCGTTGCTGTGTGCGGCGGCGAAGGCTGTACCCGTGGCAAGCGTGAGAGCCAGAGCGGTTGCTGTAAACATCTTCATGTTAAATCTCCTTGTTGCGTGGTTCTTCCTGATAATTCACGCAACATGAGATGATTTAGTTTCGATAAATCGAAGATTTTTACCCGAAATCACCTAAGCCGTTGATCATAAAGCTTCTGATAATGAGGAAGTGCTTTGGCACACAGCGCTTCTGCGGCAGGTTCAAGCCTGGGCAACGGCCCCTCTGCCCCTGCAAAACCGGTGCTTTTGTGCACGGCACCATACCAATGTGATGCCCAGATGCCATCTTCGGCACGTGGGCCCGCCGCCCAGGATAGCATTGCCGGATCGAAGGGCAGGTTGATGGCATCACACAGCTTACGCAGCATGCCTTCGGGGTTCGCGCGAATATCAGCGGAATCGATGACCAGCCCACCGATTTGATCGTACAGCGCGGTCTGTTGGCCATAGCCGATATCACTAAAATTCGGCGCTTCTCGTTTCGCGGTATAGCTCGCGATCACGCGGGCGGGGTGGCGTATCAGGTGGACATGCACGCAGCCCTCTGCCCAATCCATTGGAAACCCGTCAATCATATGATGGGGCATGTGTTTCATATAGCGATGCGGCGTGCCCGGCTCTGCGCAGCGCGCTGCGACGCTCAGGGGGTCGCATTCATGGCCCGCGATAATTTCATCTTTCATCGGATGATCGGCGCTGGTGGCCTTAAGATACGGCGCATAGAACGGTTCATCCATCGCGGTGAAATTGGCCCGGTTTCCGAAGCTATACATCATCGCCGTGCTCAGATTGCGCGGGCCGGACCACATTGCGATACGCATCAGGCACATTCCTTTGCGATCAGGTCTTTGTACAAGCGGCGCAGCTTTTTTGTTACCGGCCCCATGTCGCCCGTGCCAATCTGGCGGCCGTCGATCATCGCGACAGGTGTTTGCGCCCCGAATGTGCCGGTCAAGAAGGCTTCGTCGGCACCATAGGTGTCGACCAATGAATAATTCCTTTCGAAACACGGGATATCATTGGCGCGGCACAGGTTGATGACCTTCTGACGGGTGATTCCATTCATGCAGTAATCGCCGGTGCTGGTCCAAACCTCCCCTTTGCGGACGATGAAAAAGTTACAGGCGTTTGTTGTATTCACGAAACCGTTGATATCGAGCATCAGCCCTTCGTCGGCACCCGCTTTTTCCGCGGCAATACACGCAAGAATACAGTTCAATTTGGAATGACTATTCAGCTTTGGGTCCTGCGTCATCGGCAGCCCGCGCAGATGCGGTACTGTGGCCAGCCGGATCGGGCGCGGCATATTCGGGCGCGAGTGTTCCATAATGATCGTGATGGTGGGGCCCGATTGCGACAGCGACGGGTGCTGGAAGGGCCGCGTTTTCGGCCCCCGTGTGATCATCAGACGCGCGTGGGCATCAGTGGTCATACCATTGGCTTTTTGCGTCTCTAACAAGGCTGAAATCAAGGCGTCGCGCGTCATCCCGATATCAAGGTCAATGGCTTTGGACGCCTCGAACAGGCGGTCAAAGTGATCGTCTAGAAAGGCCCATGTACCATCATACAGCCGCAGCCCTTCCCAGATGCCGTCGCCCAGCATGAAACCGCTGTCATAGACGCTGACCACGGCCTGTGCCTTGGGGACAATCTGACCGTTTAAATAGATCAAAATGTCTTCATTGCGGGCATCTTCTTCGGCTTGGTGCGTGGTGACGTGGGTTTGCATCAAATTGCTCCTTCTTTGGGGCTGACGCTAAGAACTTCGTGCCGCGGGGCCAAGGGTGAAACCGACATCACTTGGCTGTGACATCACGGGCACCTGAGTTGCGTCGCGCAAGCATTGCGGTCACCGTCAGGCAAAACAAAGGAGAGTATTCCATGGGATTTGCCACAAATATGCGCATGATCGCGTTAAGCGCTGCCATTGGTCTGGGCTTTGCAGCACAGGCGACAACCGCAAAAGCCGCCGGAACAGAGACGCTTTTGGTCGCGGGCGGCTGCTTTTGGTGCGTTGAAGCGGATTTTGAAAGCGTTAAGGGCGTGAAAGAGGTCGTATCGGGTTTTGCGGGCGGAAGCGTGAAAAACCCCACCTATAAACAGGTCGTCGCCGGCGGCACCGGGCACTATGAAGCAGCGCAGATCCAGTATGATCCGGCGGTTGTGTCTGCAGACCAGTTGCTGTCGATGTTCTTCCGGTCGGTTGATCCGACGGACGCGGGCGGGCAATTCTGCGACCGCGGCGATAGCTACCGCACCGCGATTTTTGCCGACGGTAACGGGCAGAAGGCCGCTGCAGAAAAGGCCAAGGCCGATGCGCAGGCCGCTTTGGGCAAGAACGTCGTAACCCCGATCTTGGGCAAAGCCGCGTTCTACCCCGCCGATGCCTACCATCAGGATTACTACAAAAGCGATGAACGTCTGGCCTTTACCAGCGTCGGCTTGGGCGTGAAGAAATCCGTCGCCTACAAGCGCTATCGCAACGGCTGTGGGCGCGACCAGCGCGTGAAACAACTTTGGGGCAGCGCTGCGCCCTTTGCGAAATAACGCTAACCCCGCGTTAATTGCGAGCGTTAATCTTCGTCAAAACCGTGATCCTGGATGTCTTTGAGGTCCGGGATCACATCCGCTGTCCCTTGCCGCGTGACCATCAAGGCGCCAGCTTGCATTGCCAGCGCAATCGCATCCGGCATCGACAGTTTGCGGTCCAAGGCAGCGATCAAATAGCCGGTAAACGTGTCGCCCGCGCCCGTGGTATCGATGGCTTTGACCGGATAGGCCGGAAAGCTTTGCACCGTTTTCGCCTTGTTAGAGACCCATTTGCACCCCTCAGCGCCCAAGGTCACGATAATATCGTCGATCGGCAGCGCGTCGACGCGGACGCCTGTGGTTTTTTCAAGCGCCTCTGCCTCGACCTCGTTCAACACCAGCAGATCAATGTCGGGCAGAACCTGCGCCACGATTTCAGCATCAAAGGGCGCGGCGGCATAGGCGACGCGCAGGCCCAGAGTATGCGCGGTCTGCGCGGCAAAGCGTTGGCCCAGGGTTTCGTTCTGCATCAGCAGAAAGTCACCGGGCGATGCCTCTGCCAGGGCGGCCCCGATCATCTGGGTGGTGATCTTGTGATTGGCCCCTGAGAACAACACGATAGAGTTTTCGCCATCCTCGGCCACACAGATATTCGCGTGACCGGTGGCCGTGTCGATCATGCTGATATGCTGCGTTTCGACGCCGTATTCCAGCAAGCGGTCCACGGTCCATTTACCATCCGGCCCCACGGCGCCGATATGCATAACGCGCGTTCCGGCGCGGGCGGCGGCGACCGACATATTGGCCCCCTTCCCGCCCAACCCTTGCCGGAAATCATGCGCTGCAATCGTTTCCCCCGGCGCCGGCAGATGCCGCAGATAGTAGAAATTATCCGCGTTGATAGAGCCGAGGTTCCAGATCATTCGCCAACCTTGCAGGCCGCCAGAATAGCCATGTTCAGGATGTCATTCGCGGTGGATGTGGTCGAACAGATCTGGATCGACTTGTCCAACCCCGTCAGGATCGGGCCGATTACTGTGGCGCCAGCCATTTCCTGCATCAATTTGACCGAGATACTGGCCGAATGCCGCGCCGGCACGACGAGGATATTCGCAGGCCCTGTCAGCCGCGAGAACGGATAGTTCTTTTGGCTTTCCGCATTCAGCGCCACATCGACGGTCATTTCGCCTTCGTATTCGAAATCGACCCCGCGTGCGTCCAGCACATCTGGGGCACGCTGCATCTTTTCTGCGCGCTCGGAAACCGGATAGCCAAAGGTAGAGAAGCTGACGAAGGCAACCCGCGGCTCAAGCCCCATGTGACGGGCGACCTTGGCCCCTTTTTCAGCAATATTCGCAAGGTCTTCTTCGTTCGGCCATTCATGCACCAGCGTATCGCCGATGAACACAATCCGCCCCTTGTGCAGCAGCGCAGTGATCCCGACGGCGCCGTGTTTTGCATTGGCATCGAACACGTGGTTCAGCCGTTCAAGCACATGGGCGGATTTGCGGGTTGCACCGGTCACCAGACCATCGCCATGCCCGTGCGCCAACATCAAGGCGGCAAAGACGTGGCGGTCACGGGCGGCCAGACGGTGGATATCCTTGCTATCCGACCCTTTGCGCTGCAAGCGATTGTAAAGGAATGATTTATACGTCTCCAGGTGCTGGGTATTGGCCGCATTCACGACCTCAAGCTCGCGGTAGGCATCCTCCATCCCCGCCGCCGTCAGCTTGGCCTTTACGTCGTCAGCACGTCCGACCACCAGCGCCTTGCCCAGACCGGAGCGTTGATACATCACCGCCGCCCGCAGAACCTTGGGGTCATCCCCTTCTGCAAAGATCATCCGCGCCTGATTGGCCCGCGCACGGGCATTGATCCCGCGCAGGATATTCGCCGTCGGGTCCATCCGCGACTTCAGGCTCAGCTCGTAGGCGTCCATATCGATGATCGGGCGCCGCGCGGCGCCGGTGTCCATACCTGCACGTGCAACAGCAGGCGGAATACGATGGATCAGACGCGGATCGAACGGCGTCGGGATGATATAATCCCGACCAAAGCTCAGGTTCTTGCCATAGGCCAGCGCCACTTCGTCCGGCACATCCTCGCGTGCCAGATCGGCCAAAGCGTGGGCGCAGGCGATCTTCATCTCGTCGTTGATGGCGCGGGCGTGGATATCAAGCGCCCCGCGGAACAGGTAGGGAAAGCCCAAAACGTTGTTAACCTGATTGGGGTAATCGCTGCGGCCCGTGGCGACAATCGCATCGGGGCGTACCTCGTGCGCTTCCTCCGGCGTGATTTCAGGATCGGGGTTCGCCATCGCGAAGATCACCGGATTATCCGCCATGCTGGCGACCATCGCGGGCGTCACGGCCCCTTTGACCGACACACCCAGGAACACATCCGCGTTCTTCATCGCCTCTTCCAGCGAGCGCAGCTCGGTCTGCGCGGCATGTGCCGACTTCCACTGGTTCATACCCTCGGTACGGCCCTGATAGATCACACCTTTTGTATCGCACATGATACAGTTGTTGTGCTTGGCCCCCATCGCCTTGAGCAGTTCAAGACAGGCGATCCCCGCCGCCCCCGCACCGTTCAACACGATCTGCACATCTTCGATCTTCTTGCCCGAAATGCGCAAAGCGTTCAGCAGACCGGCAGCACAGATCACCGCGGTGCCGTGCTGGTCGTCGTGAAAGACGGGAATATCCATCTCTTCTTTCAGACGCTGTTCGATGATGAAACATTCCGGCGCCTTGATATCCTCAAGGTTGATCCCGCCGAACGTCGGCCCCATCAGCTTGACCGCGTTGATGAATGCCTCGGGGTCTTCGGTATCCAGCTCGACGTCGATCGAATTCACGTCGGCGAACCGTTTGAACAGCACCGACTTGCCCTCCATCACCGGTTTCGACGCCAGCGCACCAAGGTTGCCCAGGCCCAAAACGGCAGTGCCGTTGGAAATCACCGCAACCATATTGCCCTTGTTGGTATAGTCATATGCCAGTTCGGGATTTTCGGCGATCGCTTCACAGGGAACGGCAACACCGGGGGAATAGGCGAGGCTCAGATCCCGCTGGGTCGTCATCGGGACGGTTGCGGTGATTTCGAACTTGCCCGGCGTGGGTTCAAGGTGAAAGGCGAGCGCCTCTTCGGACGTGATGCGGTTTTTGGTCACTAGAACGGCTTTCCTCATGGTTTCCCGCTTGATATCGCCGATCGGCCCCTCACACAATCATGATGGCGCTCACGGTTTGCACGACGTCGCGGCGACGCCTCGCGTGCAACGCCGGTCCGCCCTTTCGTCCGGGGGCGCGGTTTTGTACACAACGTTAACTCGAACCGGGGGCGCAGGGTGACCGAAGAAAAAATCACGCCAATGATGGCGCAATATCTAGAGCTTAAATCCCAGTACGCCGAAGCGCTGCTGTTCTACCGCATGGGCGATTTCTACGAGATGTTCTTTGACGATGCCGTCCATGCCGCTGAAGCGCTGGATATCGCGCTGACCAAACGCGGCAAACACGGGGGCGAAGACATCCCCATGTGCGGCGTTCCGGTGCATGCCGCCGAAGGGTATTTGCTGACGCTGATCCGCAAGGGCTTCCGCGTGGCGGTCTGCGAACAGATGGAAAGCCCGGCAGAGGCGAAGAAACGCGGCTATAAATCCGTGGTCAAACGCGATGTCGTGCGGCTGGTCACGCCCGGCACATTGACCGAGGAATCTCTGCTCGAAGCGCGGCGCCACAACTATCTGGCCGCATTTGCAGAGGTCCGCGACGGTCATGCGCTGGCCTGGGTCGATATTTCGACCGGTGCGTTTCACGTGATGCCCCTGACCCTGTCGCGGCTTGGCCCCGAACTGGCCCGTCTGTCCCCGTCAGAGCTGATCGTGTCAGAAGCGAAAGAGGCTGATTTACGCGAATTAGTCTCTGATTTCGACATCGCGCTGACCCCTATCGCGCGCTCTGCCTTTGACAGCAGCAGCGCCGAAAAACGGGTCTGCGATCTGTTCGGCATCGGGTCGCTCGACGCCTTCGGCAGTTTTGAGCGGGCCGATATCTCGGCCATGGGCGCGATCATCGACTATCTCGAAATTACACAGAAGGGCAAACTCCCCCTCCTGCGCCCGCCGCAGAAAGAGGCCGAGGCCCGCAGCGTGCAGATCGACGCTGCCACACGTCGCAATCTTGAACTGACACACGCGCTGACCGGTGGTCGCGCCGGTACGCTGTTGTCCGTTATGGACAAGACAGTGACCGCCGGTGGCGCCCGGCTGCTGGAACGGCGTATTTCGTCACCTTCCCGTGTGTTAGAGACGATTCAATCCCGTCTGGACGCGATCAGCTTTGCCTATGACACACCGTCGATCCGCAATGACATCCGCCAGCATCTGCGCAACGTCCCTGATCTGGACCGCGCCCTGTCGCGCCTGTCGCTGGACCGTGGCGGCCCCCGTGACCTTGCCGCCATCCGCAACGGCCTGACCGAAGCCAGCCATCTGGCCGACAAGATGCAAGCCGCCGCCCTGCCCGATCTGCTGGCCCAGGCTGCCAAAGGGCTGACCGGCCATGACAGCCTGATTGATCTGCTCGACGATGCGCTGATCGCCGAACCACCCCTGCTGGCCCGCGACGGCGGCTTTATCGCGCCGGGGTATGACGCAGAGCTGGACGAGGTGCGCACCCTGCGGGACGAAGGCCGCAGCGTCATTGCCCAGATGCAGCAGGATTTCATCTCGCTCACCGGTATCTCGACGTTGAAGATCAAACACAACAACGTGCTTGGGTATTTCGCCGAAGTCACAGCGACCCACGCCGAGAAAATGCTGTCGGCGCCGCTGTCCGATACCTTTATCCACCGTCAGACCACCGCCAATCAGGTCCGTTTCACAACCGTGGAACTGTCAGAGATGGAGACAAAGATCCTCAACGCGGGCAACCACGCACTGGAGATTGAAAAGCGGCTCTATGAAACGTTGAAACGCGCGATTCTGGATCACTCCGGCCCGATCGGTGTCGCCTCGGCTGGATTGGCCGAGATTGATCTGGCCAGCGGTCTCGCCGATCTGGCGCAGTCCGAAAACTGGGTGAAACCCCGCGTCGATAATTCACGTGCCTTCGACATTCAGGGGGGCCGCCATCCGGTCGTGGAACGCGCCTTGGCCCAGCAATCCGGCAGCCCCTTTATCGCCAATGATTGCACCCTGTCCGCCGATGGCGACAACGCGAATATCTGGCTGCTGACCGGCCCTAACATGGCGGGTAAATCGACCTTCCTGCGGCAGAATGCGATCATCGCCCTGATGGCGCAAATGGGCAGCTACGTGCCTGCCGCCACCGCGCACATCGGCCTGATCAGCCAGATTTTCAGCCGTGTCGGCGCCTCTGACGATCTGGCACGAGGCCGTTCCACGTTTATGGTCGAAATGGTCGAAACCGCCGCGATCCTCAATCAGGCGGACGATCGCGCGCTTGTGATCCTGGATGAAATCGGGCGCGGCACGGCGACCTATGACGGCTTGTCCATCGCCTGGGCCACGCTGGAACACCTGCATGATATCAACCGCTCTCGCGCTTTGTTCGCGACGCACTACCATGAAATGACCGCGCTTTCGAACAAGCTGGGCGGGGTCGATAACGCCACCGTCGCGGTCAAGGAATGGGACGGAGAGGTGATCTTCCTGCACGAGGTCCGCAAAGGCGCCGCCGATCGGTCCTACGGTGTGCAGGTCGCGCAATTGGCCGGCTTGCCGCCTTCCGTCATCGCGCGCGCACGCGTCGTGCTTGAAGCGTTGGAAAAGGGCGAACGCGAAGGCGGCGCGACGCAGAAAACCCTGATTGACGACCTGCCCCTGTTTGCCGTGGCACCGGCACCTGCGCCTCAACCAAAACAAAGCTCCAAGCTTGAAGAAACGCTGGCCGAGATTATCCCCGACGAGCTCTCTCCACGTGAAGCGCTCGACCTGCTCTATAAATTGAAAGAGGCGGCCAAAACCTGACCGCCTCCATCGCTTCCAAATGGTGTTAAATCCTCCCCGAAGGGCCGCTCTATCCCGGGCGTTTACCCTGCGGGGGTAGAGGAGACGCCGACCTGCGCCGGACGCAGCAGACGGTCGTGCAACATGAAACCTTCGGCGGCCACTTGGATGATATCGCCTGCTTTGGTGTCTGGCACGGGTGCCTCGAACATCGCCTGATGATGCTGCGGATCGAACTTGTCACCCACTGCGGGCGAGATGACTTCGATGCCGTGCTTCTTGAACACGCTCAGCAACTCGCGCATCGTCAGTTCGATCCCTTCCAGCAACGGGCCGGAAATGGTGCGCTGCTCTTCTGTAGCGGCTTCCAGGGCGCGTTTCATATTGTCGTAGACCGGCAGCATGTCGCGCGCCAGTTTCGACCCGCCATAGTTTTCCGCCTCGCGACGGTCCTTGTCAGACCGTTTGCGCGCGTTCTCTGCGTCGGCCAGGGCCCGCATGAAACGGTCTTTCAGCTGGTCACGCTCGGCACGCAATTCGTCCAGTTCCAGCGCTTCGTCGTCAATTTCGGACATCTCGTCGGCATAGGCTTCGGCCTCTGCGTCATCGATATCATCCAGAAATTCGTTCTCTTTCGGCTCTGCCATAATTCACCTCTAGCTGCGGTTCGAAATCAGCTTTCCAACCAGCTGCGCCGTGTAATTCACAATCGGCACGATACGTCCATAATTAAGGCGCGTGGGGCCGATCACACCGACCGCCCCGATCACCTTACGATCAGCGTTCATATAAGGGGAAACGACCAGAGAGGAACCCGAAAGTGAAAAAAGTTTATTCTCAGAACCAATAAAAATGCGCACACCGTCGCCCGCGTCGGCCAATTCGAGGAATTCCGCGATATCCCGCTTGCGTTCAAGGTCGTCAAACAGCTGGCGGATCAATTCGACGTTCTCGGCCTCGCCTTCGGTGTTGATCAGATTCGACCGTCCGCGCACGATCAACCGCTCGGGGGATTCCCCTTCGCCCTGCCACAGCGCCAGACCGCTTTCTACAAGCTGCTGCGCAAGAACGTCGATCTGCTGGCGCCGCTGGCTGATCTCATGCGCGATGGTGCGCTGCAATTCCGAGATGGTTTTCCCCTCGACCAGCGCATTCAGGAAATTCGCGGCTTCACGCATGCTGCTGGGGGTCTGGCCCGGCGGCGGTGTGAACAATCGGTTCTCCACGTGACCGTCGGAAAAGACTAGAACGACCAGCGCCCTATCGTGAGACAGTGAAACAAATTCGATATGCTTGATCGGCGCCTCGTGCTTGGGCGTCAGCACAAGCGAGGCGCCCTGGGTCACGCCGGACAGCGCCGACCCCACCCGATCAAGAATGCCGCTGACATCGGCGTTGTTGCTGCCAACGGTCGCGTCGATCTTTTCACGGTCCGTCTCGGTTGGATCGCCGATCTCGATCATGCCGTCGACGAACATGCGCAGCCCCATCTGCGTCGGGATACGACCGGCGCTGACATGGGGGCTGCCGAGCAGGCCCATATATTCAAGATCCTGCATCACATTACGGATCGTCGCCGCACTGACCTTTTCGCTGAAATCACGGGTCAGCGTGCGCGACCCCACGGGATCGCCATTCGCCAGATAGCCTTCGACCACGCGGCGGAACACCTCGCGCGAACGGTCGTTCATCTCGTCTAAAACTGTAGGTGTTTTGTCCATAGTGGGAGAAGTATGTGCGACAGGGGGCAAACGTCAATCGGGGTTGCATCGCGCCGCAACGCAGAGTTATCCCCAATGGCAAATGGAAAAGGAAATACCTATGCGCCCCTCTGGTCGGAAACTTGACGAACTGCGTGCCGTATCGATTGAAACGGGATTCACCAAACACGCCGAAGGATCGGCCCTGATCAAGATGGGCGACACCCACGTGCTGTGTACCGCCACGATCGAGGACCGCGTGCCGCCCTTTATCAAGGGTTCCGGTCTGGGCTGGGTCACGGCAGAATACGGCATGCTGCCCCGTGCCACCAACACCCGTATGCGCCGCGAGGCGGCCATGGGCAAACAAGGGGGCCGTACCGTTGAAATTCAACGCCTTATCGGTCGCGCTCTGCGCGCCGGCGTGGATCGCAGTGCCTTGGGCGAACGTCAGATCACCATCGACTGTGACGTACTGCAGGCCGACGGCGGCACGCGTTGTGCCTCTATCACGGGGGGTTGGGTCGCGTTGAAACTGGCGGTGAACAAGCTGATGAAGGCGGGCGACGTGGTCAGCGACCCGCTGGTCGATCCGGTCGCCGCGATCAGCTGCGGCATCTATGCGGGCCAGCCGGTGCTTGACCTTGATTACCCCGAGGATTCCGAAGCAGGCGTCGACGGTAACTTTATTATGACCGGCAGCGGCAAACTGATCGAGATCCAGATGAGCGCCGAAGGCTCCACCTATTCGCGCGACCAGATGAACCAGCTGATGGACCTCGCCGAAAAAGGCGTGGCAGAGCTGGTCGAGAAGCAGAAGGCAGCCACCGCATGACCCGTAAATTCACCGGCGACCAGATTCTGGTCGCCACCCACAACGCTGGCAAGCTGCAGGAAATGACCGAGCTTTTCGCCCCCTTCGGCGTCACCGTCAAAGGTGCCGCCGAGATGAATCTGGGCGAGCCGGAGGAAACCGAAAACACTTTCATCGGCAACGCCCGCATCAAAGCACGTGCGGCGGTGGCGGCAACGGGCCTTCCCGCGCTTGCAGATGACTCCGGGATCGAGGTCGAAGCGCTGGACAATGCCCCCGGCGTCTATACCGCCGATTGGTCCGAAACGCCCAACGGCCGCGATTTCGTCATGGCGATGACCAAGACCCATAGGTTGCTGGAAGAGGCAAACGCCCCCCACCCGCGCCGCGCGCGGTTCTGCGCGACACTGGTTTTGGTCTGGCCCGACGGACATGAAGAGATTTTCGAAGGCCGCGTGAACGGCACGCTTGTCTGGCCGATCCGCGGCGACGTCGGTCACGGCTATGACCCGATGTTCCAACCCGACGGGCACGAACAGACCTTTGGCGAAATGTCCGCCGACGCCAAGAACGCAATCAGCCACCGTGCGGACGCTTTCGCCAAACTGATCTCTGCCTGCTTTGACTGAGGATTGGCGCCAGGGGGGCTTTGGCCTTTATATCCATTGGCCGTTTTGCGAGGCGAAGTGCCCCTATTGTGATTTTAACAGCCATGTTAGTCGCACAATCAACCAACGGGCCTGGCGCGATGCCTATCTGGCGGAGCTTGAACGCGGCGCCGCCGAAACCCAAGGGCGCGTCTTGAACGCCGTCTTTTTCGGCGGCGGCACCCCAAGTCTGATGGACCCGGATGTCGTCGCTGATGTCATCGCCGCGATCCGTCGACTGTGGCCCACGGCCAATGATCTGGAAATCACGCTCGAGGCGAACCCCGGTTCGGTTGAAGCCGACCGTTTTTCAGCCTTCCGTCAGGCGGGCGTCAACCGCATTTCAATGGGGATACAGGCCTTGAATGATGCGGACCTGAAACGTCTGGGCCGCATCCATACGGTTGACGAAGGGCTTGCCGCTTTTGACATCGCCCGCAACACCTTTGAACGCGTCAGTTTTGATCTGATCTATGGTCGCCAGAACCAGGGTTTGGCCGACTGGCAGACCGAACTGAAACAGGCCCTATCCCTAGCGATAGACCATATGTCGCTGTATCAACTGACCATCGAACAAGGCACCGCATTTGGCGATCGCTATGCGGTGGGAAAACTACGCGGACTGCCCAGCGATGATCTGGGTGCCGATATGTATGCGGCCACTCAGGATATTTGCGGCGAGATGGGCATGCCCTCTTACGAGGTATCAAACCACGCCCGCGACGGGGCGCAATCGCGGCACAACCTGATCTACTGGCGCTACGGTGATTATCTTGGCATCGGTCCGGGGGCCCACGGGCGCCTGACCCAAAACGGCAATCGCTTTGCGACCGAGTGTTTTAGTAACCCCAAACGCTGGCTTGCCGCTGCTGCCAGCGGTGCCACCGAAAAGCCCCGCGAGCTTTTGACGACCGAAGATCAGGGGAGCGAGTTTCTGATGATGGGGCTTCGTCTGAAAGAAGGCGTGGACCTGCGCCGGTACGAGGCGCTTTCCGGCGCACCGCTTTCGACAAAAAAAATCACCCAGATGCAGGACATCGGGATGATTTCTAGGGATAAAGACCAGCTTTATGTAACGGATCAGGGCTTTATGGTGCTAAACGCGATCCTGGCCGAGCTTTTGTCAGATTAAGAAGCCGACAGACGTTGGCAAAGCTCGTCCAGCTCGTCCATCGTCGTGTAATGCAACACCATCTGGCCCACCTCCTGCCCCGGCTTGTGGTTCAGGGTTACCTTCAAACCAAGGTTCGCTGACAGATCCCCTTCAAGCGCGCGGGTATCCGCGTCTTTTTCGCTCGAGGATTTCGCCGCCCGCTTGTTTGGCCCCTCATTCTCAGCTTGCTGCTCTTTCTTGATCAGCGCCTCGGCCGCGCGCACCGACAAGCCACCGGCGATAATCTGTTTGGCCAGCTTTTCAGGGTTCTTCGACGGCACCAAGGTCCGGGCGTGACCCGCTGTCAGGTCCCCCTGACGCACCATTTCCAGAACATTTTCGGGCAAGTTTAGCAAGCGCAGCAAGTTCGCGATATGACTGCGGCTTTTGCCCAAGGCTTCCGCCATCTTCTCTTGCGTGTGGCCAAAACGGTCCATCAGCTGACGATAACCCGCCGCTTCCTCGATCGAATTGAGGTCCGCCCGCTGGATGTTCTCGATAATCGCAACTTCGAGAACTTCAACATCGGTGAACTCGCGCACGATGATCGGAAGTTCATGCAGCTGCGCCATCTGCGACGCGCGCCATCGGCGTTCACCCGCGACAATTTCGAACGTCCCATCATCGCGGCGGCGTACGATCAGCGGCTGGATAACGCCCTTTTCGCGGATAGAGTTTGCAAGATCATCCAAATCCTGCGGATCAAACCGCTTGCGCGGCTGCTCCGGATTGGGAGAAATCTTTTCAATAGGAACATACTGTTCCGCCGCGCCTTCTGATGCCACCGTTTGTGTCTCCGCTACGTCCGCCATCAAAGCCGACAATCCTCGACCCAATCCGCGCCGTTTGTCTTTATCTGCCATTGCCTGACCCCTTATTTATACGGCACTATTTGCCAGTACTTCTTTCGCCAGATCGCGGTACGCTTTGGCACCTTTCGACCCGCTATCGTAACTTAGAACCGGCATCGCGTAACTGGGTGCCTCACTGACCCGTACGTTGCGCGGAATAACGGTTCTATATACCAGTTCGCCCAGATTGCTTCGGGCGTCCTGCTCAACCTGTTGCGACAGGTTGTTCCGCTGATCATACATCGTCAGCAAAATTCCTTCGATCCGCAGATCTTTGTTCCCGCTTTGGCGCACTTCGCGGATGGTCAGCATCAGCTGCGACAATCCTTCAAGCGCGAAAAACTCGCTTTGCAGCGGGACAAGCACAGAATGCGCCGCGATCATCGCGTTCACCGTCAGCAAGTTCAGCGATGGCGGGCAATCAATCAGAATGTAGTCGAAGGCGTAGCTGTCCATCTGCGTCTGCCGCAGGGCGTCGTGCAAAAGAAAACTACGCTTTTCATTAGCGATCAATTCCATATCTGCGGAACTGAGATCGACAGTGGCGGCAACGATATGCAGGCCTTCTGTCTCGGTCGTCATAATCACTTGATCAAGGTCGATATCCTCAAGCAAAAGCTCGTAGGTCGTAAATTCCCGATCATCCAGTTCAATGCCCAGACCAGTTGACGCGTTGCCCTGCGGATCAAGGTCAATCACCAGAACGCGCTGCTTCTGCTCAACCAAAGCCGCCGCGAGGTTGATCGTCGTCGTGGTCTTACCCACTCCACCCTTCTGGTTCGCAATCGCAATAATTTTGGGCCCCGAAGGTCGAGACAGATCAGACATGTTTGATTTCCTTGATCTTAAGAATTGCGGCGGATGGGTTCGTCTGGCTCTGGATCGCGTCGCAGGTATATGCCCAGGTCTCTTTCGCGGCGGCATCCTCTGCGCGCCAGTTCTCCCCCTTCGGGAAAAGCGCAGTGCCAGAAGGTGAAAGATGACGATCTGCAAAGCCGAGCAAAGCAGTCAAGTCGGACAGGGCGCGCGCGCTTAGTACGTCTGCTTCCAAGGGTTCAATCTCTTCAATCCGCGCGTTCGCCACCGTTGCGTTCAGCTCAAGCTCCCGAATGGCTGTTCTCAGGAACGCGCATTTACGCTGGTCGCTTTCGACCAAGGTAAATTTCGTCGCACGCTTCTCTTGCTGCGACATCAGCGCCACGACAATTGCCGGAAAACCGCCACCGCTTCCAAGATCTACCCAATGGTCCGCATTGGGCGCGTGGGAATAGATTTGTAGTGAATCGAGAATGTGGCGCTCCCACATCTCGGGGACGCTCGGCTTGGAAATCAGATTAATCTTCGCGGTCCATTTCTCGACCAGTTGCGAGAAACGCTGAAGCTTCTCCAATGTTTCACGTGAAACATCCTCCTCAAAAGCGCCCATCATGCAGACTTCTTCTGGCTGCCGCGCTTGAGGTGAGACAGAAGCAGCGTCAAGGCGGAGGGCGTCATACCGTCAATTCGGGCCGCCTGTGCGAGGTTGGTCGGGCGTGTCAGCGACAGCTTCGAGGTAAGCTCATTTGACAGTCCGTCGATGGCTTCATAATCAAAATTCGCGGGAATAACATGCGCCTCATCCTTCTGGAGGAGGTCGATATCCCGTTGCTGACGCGCGATATAGTTTGCATATAGCGCATCCCGCTCGACCTGACGGCGAATTTCGGGTTCTACCGTTTCAAGCTCTGGATTAATCAAAACGATCTGCTCGAATGTCACATCCGGAAATGCCAACAGTTGGAAACCGGTCCGCTTCGTTCCGTCCTGGCTAACCTTGATCCCTGCCGCCTCGATCGCCTTTGATGCATAGGGCGTTTTCGTGAGCTCTGCCATCGCCGCGTCGATCTTGGCCATTTTGGCGTTAAAGTGCGCAACCCGCTCTTGCGATACGCAGCCCAAGGCGATCGCCAAAGGCGTGAGGCGCTGGTCAGCATTATCAGCACGAAGCGACAAACGGAATTCGGCGCGAGAGGTGAACATGCGATAGGGCTCTGTCACACCCCGGGTGGTCAGGTCATCAATCATCACGCCAATATAGCTATCGGCGCGGCTGAACGTCACCGGCTCTTTACCCTGTGCTGAAAGCGCCGCGTTCAATCCGGCAACCAAACCTTGTGCTGCAGCTTCTTCATAGCCGGTGGTACCGTTGATCTGACCAGCGAGATATAGGCCAGGCACAGTCCTCACGGAAAGGGCCAGATCAAGGGCGCGGGGGTCGACATAGTCATATTCAATCGCATAACCGGGCTGGATGATTTCTACATTTTCCAACCCAACCATCGACCGCACATAGGCAAGCTGAACATCCTCAGGCAGCGAGGTCGAAATACCATTGGGGTAGATGGTGTGGTCATCGGCGCCCTCAGGCTCCAGGAAAACTTGGTGCGAGGTTTTGTCAGCGAAGCGAACGACTTTATCTTCGATCGACGGGCAGTATCGGGGTCCTACCCCGTCGATATGCCCCCCGTACATCGCGGAGCGCGACAGGTTATCGCGAATAATTTGATGCGTTTTTTCATTGGTATGCGTAATACCGCAGGAGATTTGCGGGGCCGACGTCGCCTCTGACAAGAAAGAGAACAAGACAGGCTCATCATCCCCGGGTTGCGATTCCAGCTTCTCCCAGTCAATCGTCCGCCCGTCCAAACGCGGTGGCGTTCCCGTCTTCAGACGCCCGAGTGGCAAGTTGAACGAATCAATGCGGTTTGCCAGGTCGACGGAGGCTTTATCGCCCATCCGACCGCCGGAGCGCGACACATCCCCAATATGGATGACCCCGCGCAAGAAAGTCCCAGTCGTCAAAACAACCGCAGCCGCAGCGATCTGTTCACCATCGGCAAGAACGGCACCAGAAACCTTACCATTATCGAGAATGAAGTCGGTCACCTCACCCTCTACGATGGTCAGATTCTCCTGGCGTTCGGTCTCGGCCAGCATTTCTTTCCGATAGATAGCACGGTCAGCTTGCGCCCGCGGGCCTTGCACAGCGGGCCCCTTGCGGCGATTCAAAAGACGGAACTGGATGCCGGCTTTATCCGCGACACGACCCATAACACCATCGAGCGCGTCAATCTCGCGCACCAAATGCCCCTTACCCAGTCCACCGATAGCCGGATTGCAGGACATCACCCCGATCCCATCGCGCGACATCGTGATCAAAGCAGTATTCGCGCCCATACGCGCGGATGCGTGGGCCGCTTCGGCTCCGGCATGGCCGCCACCGATAACTATCACGTCAAAATGTTTCACGTGAAACACTCCATCTATTTTCCCAAGCAAAAGCTCGAAAAGATTACATCCAGCAGGTTCTCAACGTCAATTCGGCCTACCAGCGCCTCAAGTGCGCGAATCGAATGGCGCAGTTCTTCTGATGCTATATCATATTGATCGGGGCCGTGATCCAGAACCAACATCGCAGCAGCTAATCCCTCGGCTGATTTCTGCAATGCAACGCGGTGACGTTCGTGCGTTGCAAGGCCGGCATTCAGACTTCGCGCGCCAAGGATGGCCTGTATTTTTTCTATCAGCTGCGGTACGCCTTGCCCCGTCACACCAGATATAGCGTCGTCCGCGCTATCGCGTAAGTCAGCCTTTGGGCGTAGGACGATATCATCCGCAACTGCGGCGACAGGCAGTTCCTCACCCTCTTCAACCAAAAACACGCGCAGGTCAGCTTGCTCGCCGCGGGTTTTCGCACGGTCGATCCCGATGGCTTCGACCTCGTCTGCCCCTTCGCGCAAGCCCGCCGTATCCAGCAAGGTCACCGGCAGGCCACCAAGGTCCATCCGGACCTCGATCACATCTCGGGTCGTACCCGCCACGGCAGAGGTGATCGCCGCATCGCGCCCCGCCAATGCGTTCAACAAAGTAGACTTTCCGGCGTTGGGCCGGCCGATGATCGCGACCTCAAAACCCGTTCGGATACGTTCCGCCGTATGCGTACCGGCGATTTCAGCCAGAATATCGGCGTTCACCGCATTCAGCAGTTCCGTAACCTCGGGCGAGACGTCGACGGGAACGTCTTCATCCGCGAAATCGATGGTCACCTCAAGCAGAGCGGCCGCGCGGATCAGTTTTTCGCGCCAGATATCGACCTTTTGACCCAAGTGACCGGACAAAACGCGCAAGGCTTGTTTTCGCTGCGCTTCGGTCTCTGCCTCGATGAGGTCACCTAAGCCTTCAACCTGTGTGAGGTCCAGCTTGCCATTCTCCATCGCACGGCGGGTAAATTCGCCCGGCTCGGCAAGGCGCGTGCCGTCAAAACCAGAGAGCAGCGCCAGCACCGCACGCAACACTGCGATGCTGCCATGCAAGTGAAGCTCGACCGTGTCTTCGCCGGTAAAGCTGTTCGGGCATTCGAAGGTCAGGACAAGCGCACGATCAATGACCTGCCCATCGGCGTCAGTAATTGCGCGCACGGCGGCAACCCGCGGGGCGGGCAATGGCTGCGCGATGGTTTCAGCGATAAAAAACGCCTGCGGGCCCGAGATACGAATGACGCAAACACCGGCCCGCCCCTGCGCTGTGGCTTGGGCGAATATCGTATCCATATCATTTAACCCACTGATTTAAGTGAATATTTAGCTATTCATTGAGTCGAAGAAATCGGAGTTTGTCTTGGTTTGCTTCAACTTCCCGATCAGGAATTCAATCGCATCCGTCGTGCCCATCGGGTTCAGAATACGACGCAACACAAAGGTCTTTTGCAGATCGTTTTTGTCGACCAGCAGATCCTCTTTCCGCGTACCGGACTTCAGAATATCGATCGCAGGGAAGACGCGCTTGTCCGCAATCTTGCGATCCAGCACGATTTCAGAGTTACCGGTCCCTTTGAATTCTTCAAAGATCACCTCGTCCATACGGCTGCCGGTGTCGATCAGAGCGGTGGCGATAATGGTCAGCGACCCCCCCTCTTCGATGTTCCGTGCGGCGCCGAAGAAACGTTTGGGGCGTTGCAGCGCGTTGGCATCAACACCACCGGTCAGAACCTTACCCGACGACGGCACAACCGTGTTGAAGGCGCGGCCCAGACGGGTGATCGAATCCAGCAAGATCACAACGTCGCGCTTATGCTCGACCAGACGTTTCGCCTTTTCGATGACCATTTCCGACACGGCCACGTGACGTGTTGCAGGCTCGTCGAAGGTCGAAGAAACAACCTCACCTTTGACACTACGCTGCATATCAGTGACTTCTTCGGGGCGTTCGTCAATCAGCAGGACGATCAAGTAGCACTCGGGGTGGTTCTGTTCGATCGAATTCGCGATGTTTTGCAGCAGAACCGTTTTACCGGTCCGTGGCGGCGCCACGATCAAGCAGCGCTGGCCCTTACCGATGGGCGATACCAGATCGATGATACGCGAGGACCGGTCCTTGATCGTCGGATCATCGACTTCCATTGTCAGACGTTCATCAGGGTAAAGCGGCGTCAGGTTTTCAAAGGCGACCTTGTGGCGCGCTTTTTCCGGCTCTTCAAAGTTGATCTTGGTGACATCTGTCAGCGCGAAATACCGCTCCGCATCATCTGGCGCTTTGATCAGACCTTCGATTGTGTCGCCGGTGCGCAGCGAGTGCTGGCGGATCATCTCGGGCGAGACGTAAATATCGTCGGGGCCCGGCAGATAGTTCGCTTCGGGCGACCGCAGGAAGCCAAACCCGTCCTGCAACACTTCCAGCACACCATCGCCCGAGATTTCCCAGCCTTCATCCGCTCGTTCGCGCAGGATCTGGAACATCATTTCGCCTTTACGCATGGTCGATGCGTTTTCGATCTCAAGCTCTTCGGCCATCGCCAGAAGATTCTTGGGCGTCTGCGCCTTTAGATCGGCAAGGTTAAGTGTTTCAGTTGTCATGGAAATATCCTGTTCCGATCCCGGAATGCGGGCGGGTCGTGTCATAAAAATGGGCAGATGTATACGGTCCCCGGACGGGGTGCAGGAAACACATACTCAGAATGGCGGGTTTCGTCAATCAGCTTAGAATTTCACGACGACCGAGACTACAATGATGATCATCAGCAGCGTCGGCACTTCATTCATGATCCGGTAACGTTTACCGCTCAGCCGGTTCTCCCCCGCTGCAAAGGCCTTCACACGCCCGACAAGCCACCCGTGGAACCCCGTCATCGCAAATACGCTTGCCCCCTTCGTCCAGGGCCACACAGCGGCCCAGTCGACGATGCCCGGTGTGAACACCAGCGCCAGCCCGAAAATCCAGGTGCCGATCATCGCGGGGCGCATGATCACGGTGGCAAGCTTGAACTCCATCATCTTGAAAAGATCGTGGGTCTGGCCGCTTTGGCCCACCTGCTCTGTATGATGCACGAGAAGCCGCGGCAGATAGAACAGCGCCGCCATCCACGAAATGACCGAGATAACATGAAGCGATTTTACCCAAGGATAGGCGATGGCAAGCAAGTCGGTCATGTCACACTCCGGTTGGTGCCTTCTTACTAATATAAATAAGAAAAGAAGAAAGATGATGATGTAAGTAGGGGGTTCATTTTCTGTGGATTACTGTTTTGTACCTCGATTTATCCACCTGTGCATGTTGTGAATCCCGTCTCGATGATAACTCGGCGCCGCGCGGATAAATTCACCCTTTTTCAAATACTTAAATAAAAAATTTTCAGGGGATAAACTGTGTAGCTTTGTGGATAAGCTTGGGATTAACTCCGTTCAGGGGGTTTGCGATTTATCCTTATGCCGCCCCGTATAAAGCTGGAATTTCCCTCTGGCAGGCAGGGGTTTTCCCGACGCTTTCGCGCACTCTCGCCATTCGGGGGAAAAATCCCTAAGAACTTCCTAGCGTCGCACACAGGTTTATCCCCATGCCCCAACGTTTCATCCTCGCCTCCGGGTCGTCGATCCGGTCACAGCTGCTGCAACAGGCCTGCGTCCCCCATGAGGTGAGCGTGGCGCGAATTGATGAACAAATGATTAAGTCGGCCCTGCTGGCAGAGCAGGCGCCCCCCCGCGACATCGCCGATACATTGGCCGAGATGAAAGCCCGCAAAGTCAGCGACAAGACCCCGGGCGCCTTGGTGATGGGCTGTGATCAGGTGCTCGACCATCGCGGGACGCTACTGTCAAAACCCACCACGCCAGACGAGGCGATTGCCCAGCTGAAATCCCTGCGCGGCGATCGCCATAGCTTGCTATCCGCCGCAGTGATCGTCGAGGATGGCAAACCGATCTGGCGTCACGTGGGTCAGGTGCGGCTGCGCATGCGCGACGCGTCCGACAGCTATATAGAGAAGTATGTCGCGCGGAACTGGGACAGTATCCAACATGCGGTCGGCGCCTATAAACTAGAAGAGGAAGGCGTCAGGCTGTTCAGCGGCATTGAAGGGGATTACTTTAATGTCCTAGGGTTACCCCTGCTTGAACTGTTGAATTATCTGACGCTACGGGGGGATCTATCCGCATGAGCTTGGCTAAAATACCGCTGGCAGGTGTGATCGGATCGCCGATCGCCCATTCAAAATCCCCACAGATCCACGGGCACTGGCTGAAAACGCTTGGGCTGAAGGGGGCCTATATCCCCCTTCACGTCGAACCCGAAGATCTGCGCCAAGTGCTTGAGGCGATGCCGAAAATGGGGTTCATCGGGGCCAATGTCACGATCCCCCATAAGGAAGCGGTGATCGAGATCGCAGATATCATCACAGACCGCGCCGCGATGATTGGGGCCGTGAATACGATCACCTTCCGCGCAGACGGCAAAATTCAGGGCGATAATACGGACGGTTACGGGTTTATCGAAAACCTCAAGGCAGGCGCGCCGGATTGGGTGCCGGGTAATGGCCCCGCCTGTATCTTTGGTGCCGGTGGTGCCGCGCGGGCCGTCATCTCTTCGCTACTGGACGCTGGCGTGCCCGAAATCCTGCTCGCCAATCGCACCCGTGTGCGGGCCGAACGGTTGCGGTCGGTCTTTGGTAACCGCGTGACGGTCTACGACTGGTCGCAGGCGGGTACGATGGTCAGCCATGCGTCCTTGGTGGTGAACACCACGTCGTTGGGGATGATCGGAAAATCCGAGCTGCGCGTGCCGCTTGATGGGTTGCGCGCCGATACGGTGGTCACGGATCTGGTCTATGCGCCGTTGAAAACCACGCTTCTGGCAACCGCAGAGGCGGCGGGATGCGTCACTGTTGACGGGTTAGGCATGCTTTTGCATCAGGCAGTGCCGGGGTTCGAACGGTGGTTTGGCGCGCGACCGACGGTGGACCATGAAACACGTCTGGCGGCGCTGCGCTGATGTTTCTTCTGGGTCTGACCGGGTCGATCGGTATGGGGAAATCGACCACCGCACAAATGTTCGCTGATCTTGGCTGCGCCGTCTGGGACGCGGATGCCGCCGTGCATCGGCTCTATGCCAAGGGGGGGGCCGCCGTCGCGGCCTTCCAGGAAACGCTACCCGATGCGGTGGTTGCGGGCGAAGTGTCGCGGCCCGCACTCAAAAGCCTGATTGATGCGGACCCCACCGTATTGAAAACGATCGAAAGCATCGTGCATCCGCTGGTCGGTGAAGATCGGGCGGCCTTTCTGGCGGAAACAAAGGCCAAGATCGTCGTGCTCGACATCCCGTTGATTTTTGAAACCGGTGGTGACAAACGCATGGATGCGGTGGCCTGTGTCACGGTCTCGGCTGACATCCAGCAAAAGCGCGTGATGGCGCGCGGGACGATGACGCTGGAACAGTTCGAAAACATCCGCGCCAAACAGATGCCAAACGATGAAAAATGCGCTTTGGCCGATTATGTGATTGAAACAGACACCCTGCCCCACGCCCGCGCGCAGGTGGAGGCTGTCATCGAGGATATCAAAGGAAAGCTGTCCCATGCGTGAAATCGTACTGGATACGGAGACCACCGGATTCGACCCTGAAAGCGGCGATAGGATCGTTGAAATCGGTGCGGTTGAACTGATGGGTCACGTGGCGACCGGCAATACCTATCACCAATATATCAATCCCGAACGCAGCATGCCCGCCGAAGCCTTCGAAGTGCACGGGCTGGGCGACGAGTTTTTGCGCGACAAACCCAAGTTTGCGCAGATCGGGCAGGATTTTCTGGATTTCATCGGTGATTCAAAGCTGGTGATCCACAACGCCGCCTTCGATATCAAGTTTCTGAACGCGGAACTGAAATGGATGGGGCTGCCCCAAATCCCGTGGGAACAGGCGCTTGATACGCTGGCCATCGCGCGCAAACGCTTTCCGGGCTCGCCCGCGTCGCTGGATGCGCTATGCCGCCGCTTTGGCATCGATAACACGTCGCGGACGCTCCACGGTGCTTTGCTTGACAGTGAAATTCTGGCGGATGTCTATCTAGAGCTGATCGGCGGGCGGCAACCGGACTTCGGCCTGTCGACCAAACCGGAAAAGAATGAGGGCGACACCACCCCCGATTGGACGCCAAAACCGCGCCCGACGCCCCTGCCCTCGCGGATTACCCCGCAAGAGGCCGCCGCCCATACCGAATTTGTCGATAAACTGGGCGACAGCGCTGTCTGGAAGACGCTTTAGGCGTCCGCTTTTTGCGTATTCTCGGCCTGACGGCGCGCGATCTCGTTGCGATACAGCGCAACAAAGTCGATGTTTTCGAGGTTCAGCGGCGGGAAGCCACCGTCGCGGGTCACATCGCTGACAACGCGGCGCAGGAACGGGAAGATCATGCGCGGGCATTCAATCAGCAAGAACGGGTGCATCTGGTCTTCGGGCACGTTTTCAACGTGGAAGATACCGACATAGTCGATTTCCAGCAGGAACAGCGTCGCGTCGCCGCCTTTGGCTTTTGACGTGACCTGAAGCTTGATCGCGGATTCATACTGGTTCTCGGCCGACCGCTTTTTCGCATCCAGATTGACCTGAACCTGAACGTCGGGCTGCACATCTGTCGGCGCGCCTTTTTGCGCCATGATGTTTTCAAAGGACATATCACGGATGAACTGACCCAGAATGCGCATCTGCGGCTGTGCGGCCTGGGTCGGTTGTGTTGCTTCTTCTTCAGCCATTCAAAGGCTCCTTAAGACAATAAACTCATTTAGTCGGGCTTATCAGATCGCCTTGCCGCGCTCAATGGCCCGCTTCAAATGGCCTGAAGTCGGTGGCCCGCAGTCAATGCCCCGTCGTCAGTGATCCGTCCAGCCAGAGGGGCGTTTGGGCCCGCGGTCCTGTTCCGACAGCTCGTGGTATTCGCCATCGATCACATCCCCCTGCATCGGACGATGGGGCTGCGGGCGCCGTGGCCCCGAGGTGCCGCCCATATGGACGCTGCTCACGTTGACCTTGCTGCGTGCGGCTTTGAACGCAGCGGTACGCACGCCGGGGATCAGCAGGGCAAAGCCCAGGGCATCGGTGAAAAACCCCGGTGTCAGCAGCAACGCCCCGGCAAAAAGGATCATCGCGCCATGCACCAGCGGTTCGGTCGGATCACGGACTTCGGACAGGGACGATTTGATCTGGCCAAGCGCCAGCGCACCCTGTGCGCGCATCAGATAGGTGCCGATGATCGCGGTAGAAACAACAATCGCCAGCGTCCAGCCGAGGCCAATTGCCCCACCCACCTGAATGAACAACGTTATTTCTATCAACGGTACGGCAATAAAAGCCAAAAACAGCCACATGGCATGCGTCCTTTCCTATGGGCCAGAGTGGACTTGGCCCGGTTCACACCCTACATAGGGGCACTAGACCGACGTTTCCATGTTTCTCAGCACGAGGTACCTATGAATTCGCCCATGATACAGCTTCTGGTACTGGCCGCTATTGCCGTGTTCCTGATCCTGCGGCTCAAGAATGTGCTTGGCACACGCACCGGTTTTGAAAAACCGGCCGAGGTCAGCGAGAAACCCGAACGCCCCAGCGGCCCCGCGTTCGAAGTCATCGAAGGTGGCCCCGATCTGGATATCACCGATCACGCGCCCGAAGGGTCCGATACCGCGCTCGCACTGGCCGAGATGAAGCGTGTCGAGCCGTCCTTTGGGGTCAGCGACTTTCTGGGCGGCGCCCGCGGCGCCTACGAGATGATCGTGATGGGCTACGAACACGGTAATCTGGACGAGATCAAACCTTTCCTTTCGGAAGACATCTACGAAAGCTTTGTCGAAGGCGTTGCCGCGCGCGAAGATCAGGGCCTGACCGTGGAAAGCCACTTTATCGGCATCCGCGAGATGGAGCTTGAGAACGCCACGATGGACAAGACCACCAACGAGGCAGAGCTGACGATCCGTTTCGTGGCCGAGCTGACGTCGGTCGTGAAAGACCGCGATGGTGAAATCGTCGAAGGCAGCACGACAGAGGTCAATCGTCAAAAAGACACATGGGTGTTTGCCCGTGTCATGGGCTCGGATGATCCAAATTGGCTGCTCGTTTCTACAGACGGTTAAAGCGTGCCTGTGCGGGTGCATTGCTGTGGGCGGGCCTGATGGCGCCGCCCGCTTCTGCGACAGATGTGTCCTATTCGATCCTGTCATTCGACCAGCTTGAGGGTTGGGAAACCGACGACCACGCCGCCGCCCTTCGCGCGTTTCTGAATACCTGCGGTGATATGAAGGATGTCGATTGGCGCAACATCTGCGCCTATGCCAAATCCGACCCCGACCCGCGCCAGTTCTTTGAACTTCTGTTCCGGCCTGTGTTGATCGAGGACGGAAACGAGGCGATGTTCACGGGCTATTTCGAACCTGAACTTGACGGCGATCTCTATCCCTCCGACCGCTACCGCTATCCGGTCTATGCCATGCCGCCAGAGGCGAAGGCGAACAACCCGTGGCTGACCCGCCGCGATATTCTGGATACCGACGTGATGAAGGGCCGCGGCCTTGAAATCGCCTATGTTGACGACCCGGTCGAACTTTTCTTTCTGCAAATCCAAGGCTCTGGCCGGATCAGGCTGCCCGATGGGAATTATCTGCGCGTGGGCTACCGTGGTGCGAACGGCCACCCGTACCGGTCGATCGGCGTCGAACTGGTGCGCCGCGGCGTCTATGACCCGCATCAGGTCAGCGCAGAGGTGATCAAGAACTGGGTCCGTCGTAACCCAGATGACGGGCGCGAGCTGCTGTACCACAACCCGTCTTATGTATTCTTTCGCGAGGTCAATCAGGTGCCCGCCGATCAGGGGCCGCTTGGCGCGATGAACCGGTCGGTGACCACCCTGCGCACCGTTGCAGTGGACCCCAAGTTTGTACCGCTCGGCGCCCCTGTCTGGATCGAAAAAGAGGGCAAGGAACCGATGCACCGCTTGATGATCGCGCAGGATACCGGGTCGGCGATCAAGGGCGCGCAACGGGCGGATGTGTTCTTTGGCACCGGCGACAAGGCGGGGCGTGCCGCGGGCAAGCTGCGTGATCCGGGGCGGATGATGGTCCTGATGCCGATCCAGCGCGCCTATGCGCTTTTGCCGGAGCCGCTGCTATGAGCCGCAAGCGTCTGGATAAGGATGATCTATCGCTTTGGAAAAAGGTGACAGAGCGGACGGAAAAGCTCGACGTTGACAAGCTGTTCCGCGCCGAGATCGACGGAACCTCCCCGATCCACGGCCCCACGCCAACGCCGCCGCAAATCCGCAAGCGCAGCTCTGTCGTCATGGGCAAGCCCGATCCCAAGCCGCGGCGAAACACCCATGATCTGATGCCCTCCCTGCCCGATCAGCTGCGTCAGGCACCGGTGCAGATGGATTCAAAGGCGTTTGGCAAGCTCAAGCGGGGCAAGATGCGCCCCGAGGGGCGGATCGACCTGCACGGCATGACGCTGGACCGCGCTCATCCTGCGCTGACCAAGTTCATTCTGGGCTCGCATGCCAAGGGGCGGCGCCTTGTCTTGGTGATCACCGGCAAAGGCAAGATGCGGGACGAAGGCGGCCCGATCCCCGTGCGCCACGGCGTGCTGCGCCATCAGGTGCCGCAATGGCTGTCGATGCCGCCGCTGTCGTCAGCCGTGCTTCAGGTCAGTCAGGCACATATCAGCCACGGCGGCGGCGGTGCCTATTACGTCTATCTGCGGCGTCACCGTTAGGCCGTGGCAGGCGCGACCAACCGCTTGCGATAGCGCAACACCCCGACCGTCGCCATGATCGCGGCCACGGCATAGTAGATCGCAATCGGGATCATCTGCTGCGGGAAATCAACGCCCAGATCAATGAACAGCCCCGTCACACCCGGCCCGATGGCCGACCCGAACACCATCAGCGCGGCGCCCACGGCCTTGATCGACCCGATATAGCGCGTGCCATAGAATTCGGCCCAGAAAACAGAGGTCGCGGTCGCCTGCATCCCCTGCCCCACGCCAAAGATCATCAACCCGACACCCGCCATCGCAATCGTATCGGCAAAGGCGAGAACGGCGAAAGACAGCGCAAAAGGCAGCATTTGCACCGGCGTGACCCGCGTCACGCCGAACCGGTCGATTGCCCAGCCCGACACAAAGGTCGCGATCACGGATGTCACCGTATAAAGCGGCATCAGCGCGACAAAGCTGACCAGCGTCCAGCCCTTCACCTCTGTCAGATGGACCTGCTGAAAGAACAGCGCCGTCCCCCAAGCCGGAGGACCGATCACCAGCGGGATCATCAGCCAGAACAACCCGTGGCGGATCATCTGCATCCGGGTCCAGTGCTGCCCGTCCATCCCCGCCGATTGCGTGCTTTGCGCCATGGATTGCGGCGTACGCTCTTGCCGCAGCAGCAGCAGCATCACCGGCATGGTGATCAGCACCAAAGCGGCGGCCAGCACCCAAAGGCTGCGCCAGTGAAAGCTTGCGAAAAGGGCGACGAAGACGACAGGCAAAATCGCCTGACCCGCTGCAAAGCCCATAGACGATAGCGACAGCGCCTTGCCCCGTGCGGCTTCGAACCAGCGCACCATCGCCACGGCCCCAAGCTGAGACATCATCCCCTGCCCGGTCAGACGCAGCGCATAGATGACAAAGATCAGCGCGATCCAGTTCGGCACGGCGGCCATCGCCAGACAGGCGCCCGCCAGCGCGACCATCACCCAGAATGACAGCCGACGCACCCGAAACCGGTCTGTCAGCACACCCGCCCAGACCATCGTGATCGCCGAGAGCGTCGTGCCGATCGTATAGATCCCGCCCCATTGACCGTCAGACAGCCCGAAACTGCCCTTAATCTCGCCCGCGAAAAGCGAGATGAAATAGGTCTGCCCATAGGCCGAGGTAAATGTCAGCAGGAAACCCGCCAACAAGAACACCCAATTGGCGCGGATAAATCTGAAGTATGCCATGCGCCATCATTCTCAGGCGCATGGCAGATTGAAAAGCCCTAAAGAACGTAGCGTGACAGATCGGTGGATCGTGTCAGTTCGCCGAGATTCTGTTCGACGAAATCGCCGTCGACAGTGATCTTTTCGCCGGTGCGATCCGGCGCGCTGAACGACAGCTCTTCAAAGACACGCTCCATCACGGTGTAAAGCCGCCGCGCGCCGATATTCTCGATCGACTGGTTCACGTCGGCGGCGATCTTGGCCAGCGCCTTGATACCTTCGTCGGTGAATGTGACCTCGACCTCTTCGGTGCCCATCAACGCCGTATATTGCAGCGTCAGCGCATTGTCGGTCTCGGTCAGGATGCGAACGAAATCATCCTCCGTCAGCGCGCGCAGCTCGACGCGGATGGGCAAGCGGCCCTGCAATTCGGGCAACAGGTCGGACGGCTTGGCAATATGGAAGGCGCCCGAGGCGATAAACAGGATGTGATCCGTCTTCACCGGCCCGTGTTTGGTAGATACGGTGGTGCCTTCGATCAGGGGCAGCAGGTCACGCTGCACGCCTTCACGGCTGACATCGCCGCCACGCGCGTCAGAGCGGGCGCACACCTTGTCGATCTCGTCCAGAAAGACGATGCCGTTCTGCTCTACCGCCTCGATCGCGGCGCGGTTGACGGTTTCGTCATCCAGCAGCTTGTCGGCCTCTTCGCTGATCAGCACCTCGTAGCTTTCGGCGACAGACAGACGTTTCTTGACCGTCCGACCGCCCATGGCTTTGCCAAACAGATCGCCAAGGTTCATCATCCCCATACCGCCGCCGGGTTGTCCGGGGATATCCATAGCCGGAAACGGGCTAGAGGTATCGGCGACTTCAAGCTCGATCATCGTATCGTCCAGCTCGCCCGCTTTCAGCTTCTTGCGGAACATATCGCGGGTGCCTTCGCGGGCGTCCTTGCCCGCAATCGCGTCAACAACGCGTTCTTCGGCGGCCTTATGCGCGCTGACCTTCACGTCCTCGCGCATGTATTCGCGGGTCATGACGATGGCGCTGTCTACCAGATCACGGATGATCTGTTCCACATCGCGGCCGACATAGCCGACTTCGGTGAATTTCGTCGCCTCGACCTTGAGGAAAGGGGCCCGCGCCAGTTTTGCCAAGCGGCGGCTGATCTCGGTCTTGCCCACGCCGGTGGGCCCGATCATCAGGATGTTCTTGGGGTAGACTTCGTCGCGCAGATCATCGCCCAACTGCTTGCGGCGCCAGCGGTTGCGAAGCGCCACGGCAACGGCGCGTTTGGCGTCGTTCTGGCCGATGATAAAACGGTCAAGTTCAGAGACGATTTCGCGGGGGGTCAGATCGGTCATTGTGTGATTTTCTCCACCGTGAGGTTACCATTGGTATAAACGCAGATGTCCGACGCGATCTTCATCGCATCCCGCGCGACGGTTTCAGCGTCGCGGTCGCTGTCCATCATGCCGCGCGCCGCGGCCAGCGCGTAGTTCCCGCCCGACCCGATGGCCGCAACAGAATGTTCAGGCTCCAGCACGTCACCCGCGCCGGTGATCACCAGCAGCTCGCGCCCGTCTGAAACGATCAGCATCGCTTCGAGCTTTTGCAGGTATTTGTCGGTGCGCCAGTCTTTGGCAAGCTCGACACTGGCGCGCGCCAACTGCCCGGGCGTGGCTTCAAGCTTGGCTTCAAGCCGTTCCAGCAGCGTGAAAGCATCGGCAGTCGATCCGGCAAAGCCCGCCACAACGTCAAACCCGCCAGGGCTAAGCCGGCGCACCTTGCGTGCGGTTCCTTTGATCACGGTTTGGCCAAGGCTGACCTGACCGTCGCCCGCGATCACGACTTCGCCGTCTTTCTTCACACCGATGATGGTGGTCCCGTGCCAGCCGGGGAATTCTTGCTTTGACATGTAGCCTCCATAGTTCAAACCTATATGAAAACCCCGCCGCTGTTTCGCAAGGCTAATGTCCCGAAAGGATTTGAATGCCACCGGTAGACGACCTGAAAACCAAGGGATTTCAGATATTTGAGGGATTAGCGGCCAAGGCGGGGATTGCGCCCGAAACCTGTACCTGCGGGGCCGAGTGGATCAAGGATGACAGCAGTCAGCGCCAGATCGTGCAGCGCTATGACGGGCGTGACGGGGGCTCTGTCGTGCTCAAACACGTGGCCCGTCCGTGGGATACCGACAGGTTCACCGCGATGCTTGCGGCCCATCAGGCGGCCTGTGATGCACTCGACGGCGTGCCCGGCTATAGCGTGCCGCAGATCCTCGCGGCGGAGGCGGGCCAGCAGGCCTATCTTATGCGCTTTGCCAAGGGCGACACGTTTCTGGACCTGTGCCGGCAGACAGAGGATCACGCCCCCTTGCTGCGACGGGCGGGCGGCTGGCTGGCGGCGTTTCACGGGGCCACTTTGCAGGGCACCCATCCGTTTCAGCCGCGGTTCATGGTCAATCACCTGCACCGTCTGGTGGCGCGTGTTGAAAGCGGTGCACGTCGGATCAACGGCAAGCAACGATTTGCGGCCTATGTGGGCCGTATCGCGGACTACGCGCCGCAGGCCCAAGGGCACGCGGGCCAGATCGCGGCGAAACACGGCGACCTGAACGGGTATAATCTGGTGATGGCGCCCGACGAGACGGCAGCGTTCGATTTTTCAGCGACCACACCGTCGCCCGTGGGCTATGACATCGCGCGGCTGCTGCAAAGCTATACCCAGATGGTCGGCGACCTTGATGCCTTGCCCAAAGGCCATTGCGTTCCCCCCGCCGCCTGGGATGCGTTCTTTGAAGGGTACACGCTGGTGCCGCCCGATGATCCCACGGTGCACTTCCTGACGCGGGTGCAGATCCTGACCGACTGGAACCGGATCCAAGAACATGGATCTATCGCCAATGTCATGCGGTTCGAGCGGATCAAAAAAATAGCGCGCCAAGCCTTTGCCTGACGCGCCATTGAATGTGCTTGCT
This sequence comes from Sulfitobacter sp. CB2047, assembly GCF_000735125.2. Lineage (NCBI taxonomy): Bacteria > Pseudomonadati > Pseudomonadota > Alphaproteobacteria > Rhodobacterales > Roseobacteraceae > Sulfitobacter > Sulfitobacter sp. CB2047. The sequence goes on from NZ_CP072613.1 coordinate 389,280, forward strand.
GCGGGTGCGGCAGCTTAGATCGACTCTTCGATCCAGCCTTGCAGCGCGGCCTTGGGGCGGGCGCCGGCCAGGTTCGATACGACTTCGCCGTTCTTGAAGATGAACAGGGCAGGGATGCCACGGACACCCATCTGGGCGGGGCTGTTCGGGTTCTCGTCAACGTTGACTTTGACGATCTTTACCTTGCCGTCCATCTCGGAGGAAAGTTCCTCGAGCGCGGGGCCGATCTGCTTACAGGGGCCGCACCACTCAGCCCAGAAATCCACCACAACGGGGATATCGGAATTCTTAACTTCTGCGTCGAATGTTGCGTCTGTGACTGCGACGGTTGCCATGTTGCTGCTCCTGCACGGGGTTGGTTAGAGTGGGAACCTATGTAGCCCCATGCGTCCCGTCAAGATCGCGCACCCGCGATAGGGCGTTTGTGATCAGCGCGTCGGGCAGTTCCGTCAGCGTGGCGGTACGGGTCCATAAAATAGCGGTGCGGATGCGGTGATCGGGAAACACCTGCGCCAGCGCGGCGGCATAGGCCCCCATCTGGCGCAACAGGCCTTCGGGGCAGCGATCAGGCGTATCGGGCACCACGCGGTTGGTTTTGTAATCCACCAGCAATACATCCGTATCCGACACCAGCAGCCGGTCGATTGTCCCGTGCAGCCGTTCGGTGCCCAAGGGCGCGGTGATCGGTACCTCTGCCAAGGCGTCCTTGCCAAAGACATGCGCCAATTCGGGCGTATCCAAGACGGCGATCGCCTCTCTCAAGGCGGCTTGGGCGACGGTTTCGTCATACCCCTGCGCCAGCGTGTGCAGCACACCGTTCCAGCGGTCGCTGTGCATCATGGGCAGGGTTTCCAGCATCTTATGCACCAGATTGCCGTAGGATTTCGCCGCATCTTCCGATTGGCCATCATCGCCGGGCAGGGCCTTGGCACCGCCCAGATCAGAGGGGGCCAGCGTTTTGGCGCGTAGCGGAATATCGGTAAGGGGCGTGTTAAAAGCAGGCTCTAACACTGGCGTCGTATGGGTTTTGGGGGCGGTGTCGATCACTGGCAGCGCATCCCAGTCGCCATGTTCAAACCGCATCCCGCCCGAGCTGCCAACCGGCTTGGCACCGGCCTGACCCATCGCGGCGCCGACCATCTGATACCAGCTGTTGCCATCCTTGGGCAGCTCTCCCGCCGCGGCCACGATCAGCCATTTCTCGGCCCGCGTCATCGCCACATAGAGCAGCCGCAGCCGTTCGGCCATCTCGCGCGCCTTGCGGTCGTCCAGCGCGCCGCGCATGGCAGCGGGCATATCCCCTTCGGACAGTTTCCACACAGGCGTGTCACCGATCTTGATGATCTCATCGCGGATCACCAAAGGGCGTTTGCCCGTGTCCGGCAGGATCACAATCGGTGCCTCTAGCCCCTTTGCCCCGTGCACGGTCATCACCCGCACCTGATCCGAGGCATTGTCGATCTGGCGCTTGATCTCAAGGTCGTCGGTCTGCATCCACACCAGAAACCCCGTGAGGCTGGGGATTGCGCCGCGTTCATACGATAGCGCCTGCGAGAGCATGGCGTTGATCCCGTCCTCTGCCTCTGACCCCAGCCGCGCCAGCAGCTTACGGCGCCCGTCATGGCGGGTCAGGATACGTTCGATCAGGTCATAGGGCCGCAGGAAATCGACCTGCGCCCGCAAATCTCGGAGGATCGCAACGGTTTCGGGGTAGGCATCGCTGCTGCGCAACGCCTGCCACAGGTGATCTTCCTTGCGGTAGTGGGACAGGGTGAACAACATCTGCTCTGTCCACCCGAACAGAGGCGATTTCAGCGCCGTTGCCAGCGACAGGCTGTCTTCGGGCGTGGCAAGAAAGCTCAGCAGCGCCGCCAGATCCTTGACCGCCAGTTCGGCCCCGACCTTGAGCCGGTCCGCGCCCGCAATCGGCACACCGGCGGTTTTGCACGCGCGGATGATTTCCGAGAACAGATCACTGCGCCGCTGCACAAGGATCAAAAAGTCACCCGCCCGAATACGCCGCCGCGCAAAGGTGCCGGGGGTATCGGTATCGACGGGAAGATAATGTTCGCCCTCGATCAGCTCCTTGATCTGCGACGCGACCTGATCGGCCAGAACGACCGTATGGTGATGCGCCGACTTCTGATCGACAGGATCGGACCATTCACGGTCATCAGGTTCATCGGTTTTCTCAACCACAGGCCAAAGATCAACACGGCCGGGCAGGGCGGATTTGAACGCCTTATGCGCCGCATCCGCCTGAAACCCTGCATCCGTATGCGGGGCGAGCGTTGTATCCACCAGGTGCAGGATCGCCGAGGACGATCGGAACGAATATTCAAGGCTGCGCCGTTGAAAGATCTGACCCGCTTGGGTGATTTTCTGTTCGAACAGATCCTGTTTGTGATCAAACTCGCGCGGGTCGGCCCCCTGAAAGGAATAGATCGACTGTTTTTTATCGCCCACAACGAACAGCGTGCGGTCTTCCTCTTCTCGGGCACCGTCGCCGCTGTAGAATTCATCGGCCAGCCGTTCGATCACATCCCATTGGCGCGGGCTGGTATCCTGCGCTTCGTCCACCAGAATATGATCAATGCCACCGTCGATCCGATAAAGCACCCAAGCCGCGACCGCAGGGTTGGTCAGCAGCGCCCGCGCCTTGAGGATCAGATCATCAAAGTCGAGCCAGCCGCGTTTCTGTTTCTCGTGGGCGTAGATTTCAAGGAAACGATGTGCGAATTGATGCAGCACATGGGTCTTCTGCGCCGCCCGCAGCGCCAGCCGCGCGTCACGGGCATCTTCGACCCGCCGCATCAAGTCATCGACCTGCGGCATCAAATCAAACAGCAGCTTTTGCGTCGGTTTCGTGGGCAGGGTGCCGACCTTGGCGGTAAAGGGTTCCTTGGCACCCGCACCGGTCAGCATCACGTCTTCCAGAACGGGCAGGGCAGAGATATTCATTGTCTGGATCGTCGCCAGCTTTTCCGCCGCTTTGCCGTCCAGCCCGCCCTTGGCCCGCATCGGCGGGATCATCTGTTCAAGGATCATCGCCTCTGATCCCAGAAACACCGAAGTTGTGATCTTCTCCTCGGTCAGGTCGGCGGGCTGATCGAACAGCGCCAGCACATCTTCCCATGACAGCACAGTGGCAAAGCCTTCGCGCTGCCCGACGATACTGCGGGTAAGCTTGCTGAAATCCTCGCCCGTGTACATCCGCGCCAGCGTGGTGATCAGCGCGGCATCCTGCCCCTCGGCCATGGTGTCCACGATCTCGGCCCGCAGCAGATCGGCGGCGCGGTCTTCGATCTCGGTGAACTGCGGGCTCACCCCTGCTTCTAGTGGAAAGCGCCGTAATAGAGACGCACAGAACGAATGGATCGTCTGGATTTTCAGCCCGCCGGGGGTTTCGATGGCGCGGGCAAACAGGGTGCGGGCCATGCGCAGCTTTTCGGGGGTAAAGCCATCCTCGACCCCCAGCTCCGACAGTGAATGACGCAGATCGGCGTCGGTCAGCATGGCCCAGGCACCGAGCCGCTTGAACAGCCGGTTCTGCATCTCTGACGCGGCGGCCTTGGTGTAGGTCAGACACAGGATATGCTGCGGTTCGACCCCGTTCAGCAACAGCCGCGCCACGCGGTCGGTCAGCACGCGGGTCTTACCCGACCCCGCATTCGCCCCCAACCACGTAGAGGCATCGGGCCGCGCCGCGTCGATCTGCGCGCGGGTGGCGTCGTCAAAGGGGGCGGTCATGTCAGATCCTCCGGCGTGGGTTCGGTTGTGGCATCCCATTCGCCAAACCGGGCCAACTGGTCATAATCGCCCGCAAAATCCGTGGTTTTAACCATCCGGCGCGCGGTAAAGCCTTGTTCATCCGACAGGTAGCTGGTGATCAGCGCGTGCAACTTGGCCAGCACCTCGTGCGGGGGTTCATCCTCAAGCGGCGCTGGGCGTTCCACCGGTTTGCTGCCAAGCCCGATATAGGCGGCTTGGGCAACGGGGGCGGGGCCGATTTCCTTGAAACCGCCTTCCTCGACCATCGCGGCTTCAAGCAGCAACTGCTTATCAAATGCTTTCTGCTCGGCCACACTGGGCGGCGTGCCGGTCTTGTAGTCATAGATCAGAATATCGCCATCTTCCGTCCGGTCGATCCGGTCGGCAAATCCCATAAGGGTAAAGCCCAGATCGGGGAACGCGTGACTGCCCTTGGCGGCTTTTTCAAAAGCGGCGGGGGTGGAATAGCTTTGTCGATGCAGCTCGTTTTCGATGAACCAATCGGCAATCCGTTCGATCTTGGTCAGCCACATGACGCGCGCGGCGGGCCAGGGGGCTTCGGCCTCTAACACGGTGCGGGCCGTCTCTAACAAATGGCTTTTCGTCAAAAGCGCAGGCTCCGCTGTCACCGATTTGATGAAGCGTTCCATGATCTCGTGCACGATGATGCCGCGCACAGGCGCGTCTGGCGATTGCACCAGCGGGTTCAGCGCACGCAGTTTCAGGCTGTGTTTGGCATAGATCGCATAGGGGTCGCGGATCAGGCGCTTGATCTCTGTTACCGACAGCGCGTGGGGGCGTGCGGCACGGGGCGGGCGCGGCGACGGGCGCGGCGCGGGGGGCACACGGGTCACGGTTTCCAGCGCGCGGGCCTGATCCAGCCAGTGGTCGCCGCGTTTGATCATCGCCGTCCACGCCGCATCACCGCCCTGCGCGGGCAAACCGTTCAGCAGGTTGCCCAAGCGGTTGAGCCAGCGCGAAGGCACGGTTTCCGCCTCGTCCGAGCGGATTGCGCGGGTCAAACAGACCTCGGGCGCGGCAATGGATTGTTGATAGTCATGGGCCGACAGGCCGATCCGCCGTTCGGGCAGCAGCAAACCGGCTTTCAGGCGCATCTGGCGGTTCAGCCAAGGGTCGGGCGGCGGAGCTTCGGGCCAAGTGCTGTCGTTCAGCCCGCCAAGGATCACCAGATCGGCGCCTTGCACGCGGGCCTCGAGCGTGCCCCAGATCATGACGTTGGGATGCGGCGCGTCGCGGTCGCGGATTTCGCCCTGTTGCAGCAGGGCACCCACCAGATCGGTATAATCCGCTGCCGACATCTCGCCCCCATAGGGCGCGTTTTCGGCAAGGTCGTTCATCACCTTCGCCGCCTCTTCGCCCGCGTGGTGCTGCCACAACCCGTTGGGCTGGCTTGGCGTGGCACCGTCGGCGATGGCATCGGCCAGCGCCATATGCAGGGCGACCCATTCCTCTAGCGGCCGGTCGCCGGTGAGTTCGCAATCGGTCAGATGGGTGCCGACCCAATCGGCCCAAACATCCATTTGCGCGGGGTCTTTCGACCGCGATACCGTCTTGCGCGCCAGTTTCAACACACCTTCCGCATCCGGATAGGGCAGCCCGTCGCGGCGCAGTTGCAGTTCCAGCCGTTGGGTGTTGAGCTGGTGAAAATTGCGATCCCCGCCGCTGTGGGTTAGCGGGTGTTTCAGCAGGGTTAGCAAGGCTTCGGAATCCAGCTTGCGCAGGAACAGATCGCCCACGTGACGCAAGAACCGACCCGGAGGCGACAGATGCAGCGGCAGGCCCGCGCTGTCGTCGGGCAGGATGTTCCACCGGTCCAGCGCCGAGGTCACCTGACGCGACAGCATCCGGTCCGGGGTGATCAGCGCGGCGGTTTTACCGTCCTCGACTGCTTGGCGCAGGCGCAGCGCAATCGCAAGCGCTTCGGCACGTGGGGTGGGGGCCTGTATCAGGGTTAACCCTTCGGTGGCCTGATGCAGATCGGGCAGTTTCGGCCCTTCGGTCAGCCAGACGTGGGTCACAGGGGCAGGGCGCAGGGACAGCGACACCAACGCATTGCGCGCGGCAGAGGGCGGCGGCGTGTCGGTCCAGGCATCGATCTTGCTGCGCGACATCTCGAGCTGGCGCAGCAGGTCGCGGAACCGGTATTGCGGATGATCCTGAGAGATCTTTTCCTGATCCTCGCCCAGATCGGTCCAGACCGCTTGCGGCATGTCGAAACAGAAACCCGGAAGCACAAGCGCGCCTTGCGGCAGCTTTGCCACCGCCTCCATCAGCAGGGCAGAGGTGCCCCGTGATCCGGTAGAGCCCGCGACGATCACCGGATGCCGGGGCGGGTTCTGCTCCCACTCTGCGATCAGGCGCTGTGCGACCTGACGTTGCCGCGCACGCGGATCGGGGCGGGTGACGCTTTCCCCCAGATACTGATGCGCGATGGCGAGGAACTGTTTCGCGCGTTCCCAATGGCCCGATTGGTCGCTGACATCCAGCTCGGTCACGGCCTCGACCGGCACGCCTTCGCCCTGCATTTCGTCGATCAACTGCGCCAGACTGTCCGACAGGTCATAAAGCGACGCGCGCGGGGCCAGTTCAGGCGCTTGATCCAGCAGCTTTGACACCAGTGTAATCAACTCTAACCGGCGGCGTAGAGCCGGACCGGGGCGCGGCAGGTCAACGCCGCTGCCAAGGGTATCAAGGTTGTCGATCAGATGGATGCGCGGCAGCAGGCTGGGCGGGCCCGCGTCAAAAATATCGCGCAAACGCCGCTGCATCCGGCGGGTGTTCACCACCAGATCGATCCGCCCGATGGCATGGGCGGGTTGCCCTTCCAGCCGCGAAAGCAAACCCCGCACCAGTTCCTTGGGAAAGTCGACGCCGGGGGCCAACCCGAAAACGCGCGGTGCGTCCTGCGGTTCAAACATCGGCGGCGTCCAGCATGTCTTCGGCAAGGGTGATCCCGCCGGGGTGGCCGACATCGCACCAGCCGCCGGGATAGGACAGCCCATACATCCGCCCGCGGTCCAGCATCACGTCCCACAAGAGGTTGAGCGAGAATGCACGCTCTGAAATCGTCTCTAACAGGTCGGTTTTGATGATCTGCACCCCGCCATAGACAACCCCCGGCCCGCGTTTCAACGCGCCGTCGGTGCCCATTGTAAAGTCTCCGTCGCCCCCATGCCCCACGGCCTGCGTCACCGGCACGCCCATCAGCAGCGCATCCATCCTGTCGGGGTCCCATGCGTCCGCCAGCAAGGACAGCGGGTTGGGGCCCGCCCAGATCGCATCGGTGTTCATGGTAAACACGGGCCCGTCGCCCAAAAGCGGCAACGCATTGCGCAGCCCGCCACCGGTTTCCAGAATATCGGGCTGTTCCACAATCGTCTGCACGTCGCGCCCCGCCAGATGATCCAGCAGCGGGTCGGGCTTATAGTGCAGGTTCACGACGATCCGCCGCGGCGCGACACCGCGCGCCAGATCAAGCGCGTGGTCGATCAACGGCTTGCCCGCGACAGGGATCATCGGCTTGGGCTGGTCTTTGGTCAGATGTTGCATCCGCGTGCCGAAGCCGGCGGCAAACATCATCACGGCATCGGGGGCGTGGCGCATCTGGCTTTCAAATCCTTCAGAAAATCGGGGGTCGGCGCGGGGAGGGCGGGACGCAGCACATCGGCCAAGGGTGCAAGCGCCGGATCATCAAGGTTACGCTGCACATAGCCCCAAACGCGGGGGATGAAATCGACATAATGCGCCTTGCCGTCGCGCAGGCACAGCCGTGCAAAGATTCCCAAGATCCGCAGGTTGCGTTGCAGGCCAAGCAAGGCATAGGCGCTGCGGAAGGCGGCATCATCCTGTCCGCTTTGCCGGATGTAATGGACGATCATCGCCGTCTCGATCTGCGGGGTCACATCGCGCCGCGCATCTTGCAGGATCGACACCAGATCATAGGCGGGGTGGCCCTGCAGCGCGTCTTGAAAATCCAGCAGCCCCACGCGGGCAGAGCCCGTCCGCTCGGGCCGCCACAACAGATTTTCAGCGTGGTAATCGCGCAGGATGATCACACGGGGGCTATTGTCCAGCGCGCGGGCCAGCGGGGTGAAGAGGGTGTTAAACTCCGCCGCGGCACCGCTGTCGGGGGCGTACCAGTCAAACACCATCTGCGCCGCCTCTGTCAGCCAATCGGCATCGCAGAGCGGCAGATCGGGGGGCGGGGCCTTGTGCAGGTCCAGCAGACAGTCCGTCGCGGCGGTATAAAGCTGCCGCGTCATCGCGGGCGATTGGACCATCAGCCGCGCAAACAGGTCATCGCCCAGATCCTCGATCAGCAGAAAGCCGTTGCCTGCGTCTTGCGCGTAGATCTCGGGCGCGCTGGCCCCTTGGGCGCGCAGCCACTCGGCGATGCGGACAAAGGGGCGCACGTCTTCGCCCTTGTCGGCGGGGGCGTCCATCAGCACGGCGGTGCGGCCATCATCAAGGATCAGACGGTCATAGCGGCGGTTCGATGCGTCCCCGGCCAGCAGATCGCGCCGCGCCTGTGCCCACCCCGCATCGGCAAGAAAGCGGTCCATAGCAGTCATACGGTCGTTCATTTGCGCCATGCCCCCAGCTTTTCGGGCCATTTATCGTCGTTCCACGTGGCAGAGAGCCGCCGTGTGTCGTCGCCGGTGACCGTCAACGTCAGATCAAGCGCATCTTCGGGGCGCAGATCGCCCAGCCTGTCGGGCCATTCCACAAGGCAGATGGCATCGCTGAACGCATCGGTCAGCCCCAGCTCTTCGATCTCGTAGACAGAGGTCAGACGATACAGATCCGCATGCCAGATCGCGGCGGCGGGGGCGTCATAGGTCTGCACCAGCGTGAAGGTGGGCGAGGGCACGTCTTCGGGCACCGCCAGCAGCGACTGGATCAGCGCCCGCGCGAAATGCGTCTTGCCCGCGCCAACGTCGCCGGTCAGTAAAACAACGTCGCCCGCAGTGAGCGCGCGCCCAAGGGTCACGGCCAATCGGGCGGTTTGGTCTGCGTCATGCAGCGTAAGATCAAGTGCGTGTGATGCCATGCGCCAAGGTTACTTGGGCGCGGTGGTGCGCCGCAAGGCGAAAGCGGGGCGTCAGGCGTCTTGTGGCGGTTTCTCGGCTTCGGGGTTTTCAATCTCTGCCACCGGCTTTTTCGGCTGATGAAACCGGATCAGCGTGGCCCCGTCCACTATGGGGGAAAACAGGCAGGTCAGCTCTGTCCCGTTGGCAAGATACAGCGGCATGCTCCACTTCATGCGATCTTCGCGGTTGGTGACGAAATCCTCTATCTCCTGCCACAGCAGATTGGGGGCGGACCGGCGGTGCCAGCCCTGAATGGCGTCGTGGATAGAGATATCGGCAAAGGTCATGTCGGGATCGACACCCCAAAGGTCATTATACGCGGTGTTAGAGAAGGTCAGAATACCCGACGACGAAAAGACGACGATGGCATCGTCCAGCGTATCAAGCATCGCCTGCCCCTGTTCCAGCTCTGCCCTGAAGGTGCGGGTCAGGCTGACCTGGGCGCTGATATCCTCTATCAGAAAGGCCGTGGCCCCGTCGGGGTGCGGCCGGCCCTTGACCCGAAAGGTCTGCCCTGACTCAAGCGACCATATCTCTTCATAGCGGCCATCATGGGCGGCGCTGATCAGCTCGGACACGGTGGTGCGCCAGGTGGCATAATCCTTGGGCTCGGGGATTTTGCGCGCCTCGCGCAGCTTGTCGAAGAAGGTCTGGATCGCGGGGCGGGCGCTCAGGAACTGCGCTCCCAATCCGGTCAGGTCGATTAACGCCGGGTTAAACAGCACCAACTGGCTTTTGCGGTCAAATATCGCGAGCCCGATGGACAGCTGCGCAAAGGTTTTGGTCAAGGTTTGCACGAAATTGCGCTGCGCCTCTTCGGCGCGGACCAATGTGGTGATGCAGGTCGCCTCATAGCAGTTGATGCTACGCGATTGGCTGTGGGTGACCGCGTACCAGTCTTTCACCCCTGTGGTCCGGTCGCGCAAGGACAGACGGTGGGTCGCGTTGCTGAAATCGCTGGGAAACAACCGCTGGGTTTCAATCGCCTGACCGGGGTGACAGGCGTTAAACAACTCGTGATAGGCATCGTTGTACCAAAGCAGTCGGTTTGCATGGTCTGTATGCCAAAGCGGCACCGACACGGTAGAGCGTAGCCGCGTCAGCGTGACCTCCGCCTCTGACCGCAGATCCACGCCCATATCATTGGGGTCCAGCACCACCACGCGGCACAGGTGCTTTTCCCAGGTGATGCGGATCAGCGTGTGAATCTTGGGGTCGGTGGCCGGGACGATCAACTGGCCTTCGGGCGTCGAAGGGGGTTTGTCGGGGAACATCGCAAAGCGACCTGACACGTTGTGATGCAAGTCGGACCATTCGTGAAACCCCGCCTCTAGCGGGCAAAACTGCGCTGTCGTGCCAGAGGCGTGCTGCAACACCCCATGGTCAAAAAGATAGGACAGCTCGGGCTCCCCCCGCGGATCGGCCTTGTCGGCGGTCTCTGCGTTATCGAGCCAGAGATAGGCGATATAGCCACTCGAAAGAATGGCAAAGATCACGAGCGCAATGTCGAAGGTGGAAGCCACGGCGGGACTCAATTCTTTAGGGTTCCACTCAGTTAAGCGCCCAAATAGTTAACAGTTTATTAACCGCCGTGTGAATGGCCGCGGAAAATCGCCGAGATCATCTTTGGTGCCCCCCACGCCGCTGCCGCAGGGATCACGTGAAGCGTGTGTTCTCTCCGGTGGGCAGGGGGGTTTCGCCGTGATGCGCATCCAGCTTTTCGCGGGGCCATGTGACCTTGACCACCGCACCGACGGGCGTGTCCGTCTTGGGGGCGCTGTCCGGCCCGTTGGCAAAGCGAAGCTCCGCACCCGAGCGTTCAAGCAAGGTCTTGGCGATGAACAGCCCCAGCCCCATGCCTTCGTATTCGGGGCGCCGCGCGTTGCTGCGGTCCGAGGGGCGCCGCCGCATGAAAGGGTCACCGATGCGGCCAAGGATATGCGGAGGAAAGCCCGTACCATCGTCAAATATCCGGACCGAGATCACCGTGTCAGACCAGTTCGCCTCTACCCAGACTGTTGTGGCGGCGAAATCCACCGCGTTCTGCATCAGGTTGCGCAGGCCGTGGATAACCTCTGGCCGGCGCAGGATCGCGGGCTGGTCGGCGGCGTCCCCGGCATCTGGCCCGAGGGTAAAGGTAAAACTCTTGCCGCGCATCCGGTGCGGTTCGGCGGCTTCTTCAAGCACCGTCATCAAGGGGGCTTGGCGCAGATGCAGATCGTCTTTACCCGCCCGCCCCATGTCGCGCAGAATATCGCGGCACCGGTCGGCCTGATCGCGGATCAACGCGGCATCCTCGGCCAGATCGGGCTGGTCTTGCAGTTCATTCCACAGCTCGCTGCTGGCCAGTTTGATCGTGGCAAGGGGCGTGCCCAGTTCATGGGCGGCAGCGGCCACCACGCCGCCAAGGTCGGTCAGCTTCTGTTCGCGCGCCAGCGCCATCTGGGTGGCGGCCAAGGCGTCGGCCATCGAATGGATCTCGGTGGTGACGCGGCGGGAATAGGCGGTAGAAAACACAATCGCGATCACCAGTGCGATCCAGATACCGAAGATAAAGATGCCCGGCAGCTCAAGCACGCCCCCATCTTGTGTGATCAACGGTAGGTGAAACAGCGCCAGCCCCGTCGCCAGCCCAATGGCTGTGCCACAAAGTACGATGGTCGACCGCAGGCTAAGCGCCGTGGCAGAGATGGTCACCGGCCCCAGCAACAACAGCGAAAACGGATTATGCAGCCCGCCCGTCAGGAACAGCAGAAAGGCCAGCTGCACCAGATCGAACAGCACCATCAGCAGGTTTTCATATTCAGACAGACGCTTGTTTTCGGGAAACACCAGAATGGCGATCAGATTGCCGATCACTGACACGCCAATCGCGAAATAGCACAACCCCAGTTCCAGCTGCAGGCCAAAGATGCGTTGCGCGACGGTGATCGCCGTCAGTTGCCCCGCAATCGCCACCCACCGCAGCACGATCATTGTGCGCAGGCGGATCCAGTTGGCACGCGCGCCCTTGCCCAGGCCTCTACCCACGGGAATGTTAGCGGCCTGCGTCATCGGCGCACCTTTTCAAAATGTCGTTTGCGTTGATAAAGGGAAAGCGTAGGTCTGTGTCCGACCGGGATCAAGAGCGCCTAACCGCGCAGGAGAATGAATATGAGAAGAGTGTTGGCAATTGGCGCGGTGTTGGTCGTGCTGGCGTTTCTGGCGGTATCCCTGATGCTGGTATACCGGACCGATGGCGACAGCGACAAATACGCGCAGTGCAAGAACTCTGCCGTGGCCGGTGGTGCCGAATTGGGCGGGCCATTCGAGCTGGTGAATGCCCAAGGCCAGACCGTGACGGACGCGGATGTGATCACCGAACCCAGCCTCGTTTACTTTGGCTACACCTTCTGCCCGGACGTCTGCCCGCTGGATGTGGACCGCAACGCCCGCGCCGTGGATGAGCTGGAGGCGCGTGGTATGTCCGTGACGCCGGTGTTCATTTCCGTCGATCCTGCCCGCGATACCCCTGAAGTTGTTGGAGATTTCGCCGCCAACATGCACCCCAAGATGATCGGGCTGACCGGATCGCCCGCACAGGTCAAAGCGGCAAGCGATGCCTATCGCACCTATTACAAGGCGCATGAGGATGAAGGGGAAGACTACCTCGTGGACCATTCGACCTTTAGCTATCTGGTGATGCCGGGCGAAGGTTTCGTCGATTTCTTCCGCCGCGATGTCCCGCCAGAGCAGCTGGCCGACAAGGTCGCCTGCTTTGTGGAACATCAGTAAAAGTTTGACCAAGCTAGGCCACCGCCACATATCTGGATAAAGTCCCGGTACAACATTCAACCAGCGGAGCATGATATGGTTCAGGAAAATGCGCTTGATCTCGGCGAGGATCGGTCCCTCCTTCTGGTGGATGATGACGAACCGTTTCTGCGACGTCTTGCCAAGGCGATGGAGAAGCGCGGCTTTGACGTAGAAACCGCCGGTTCCGTCGCCGCCGGTGTGGCGATCGCCACCGCGCGGCCCGCGGCCTATGCGGTGGTCGATCTGCGGTTGCAGGACGGCAACGGGCTGGATGTGGTCGAGGTGCTGCGCGACAAACGCCCCGATGCGCGGGTTGTGGTGCTGACCGGCTACGGTGCCATCGCCACCGCCGTCGCCGCGGTCAAGATCGGTGCGACGGATTATCTGTCAAAACCCGCTGATGCCAATGACATCGTGAACGCTCTGCTGGCCACGGGCGATGACATGCCGCCGCCACCGGAAAACCCCATGAGCGCGGATCGTGTGCGGTGGGAACATATCCAGCGTGTCTACGAGCTGTGCGATAGAAACGTGTCCGAAACGGCGCGGCGGCTGAACATGCACCGCCGGACCTTGCAGCGCATCCTGGCAAAACGGTCCCCGCAGTAACGCGCTACACGTCGTAGCGTTTGCTGATCTTGTCCACGACCTGACCCGAGGCAAGCGAGACCCCTTCGTCATAGTGCCAGTCGCGAAACCCGCGGCTTTGGTAATAGGTCAGCCCGCCGTGGTTGTCGGCGCGGATCGTGGCGTTGATCCAGACATACCCCAGCCGTGCCGCTGCCTGCGCGGTGGCATCAAACAGCGCGGACCCGATGCCCAGACCGGTACGACCAACCTGCACAAAGCTCGCGATGTCGCAGGCCTCGGGCGGCAGATCGGGGTGCGGGCTGATCCACTGGAACCCCACGACGTTTTCCTGATCGTCCAGCGCCACATGCCACGCGCTTTGATCGGCGTTGCTGGCCATCCATTCGGTCAGATCCTTGCCGGTGACAGGGCGGGTCATCGCGGTGGTGCCCCCGATGGTGATGATCTCGTTCAGCAGCTGCGCCATATTGCCGGCATCCAGCGCGATTGGCGGGCGGACCTTGACCATCACAGCGCGCCCAGCAAATCCAGATGCCGCGCGGTGAAGTCATTGCGCGTGTCCACCGGCGGGCGCAGCACGATCGACAGCCCCTCCATCAGAGCGGGGTTGGGCCGGCCAAAGAACTTGGACGCCTCTGCCTCCGAGAAACCGGCGATCTGCGTCGCCTCCATCCAGGCGCTGACCTTATCGGCGCGCTTGATCTGCTGCTTGACCGATTTCGGCAGCGCCGCAGGCAGCCCAAAGCGGATATGGATCGCGGACATCAGCCGGTCATCCAGCGCGCCATATTCCGGCCCGACCGCCGCCTTCACCGGAGATATCATATCGCCGATCACATATTCCGGTGCATCATGCAGCAGCGCGGCCAACCGCCACTTTGGCGGGGCCTTGGGGTTCATCCGGCCATAAATCGTCTCGACCAGCAGCGAATGTTCGGCCACGGAATAGGCAAAATCCCCCCGCGTTTGCCCGTTCCACCGCGCGACAAAGGCCAGCCCGTGGGCGATATCCTCGATCTCTATATCGACCGGCGTCGGGTCCAGCAGGTCAAGCCTGCGGCCGGATAACATACGTTGCCATGCACGGGATTGCTGCGCCATTCTATTGATCTGCCTTTGACACGTGGAACATTTGCGGGTTTCGCCGTGTTCTTCCCACGAAGGAGACGATCATGAAACCTGTTATTTCTGCTCTCACACTCGCACTTGGCCTCGGGACCGTGGCCGCACCCGCAATGGCAAGCGATGTCTGCATGCCCGCGCAAGAGCTGAAGGCGTCGCTGGTGGATTGGTACGGCGAAACGCCGGTTGAAGGCCAGGACGACGGCGCGGTCCAAATCTGGGCCTCGGATGACACAGGCACATGGTCTGCTGTAAAGACCCTGTCGAACGGAATGGCCTGCGTCACCGCGCAGGGCGCAAACTGGATGGCGGGGATGACCACGGACGAGATGATCGTCGCCTCGGCAGAGTAACCGTTTCGTGTGGCGCTTGACCGCCACCGTTGAGATCACCGCATCAAAGTGCTACGGCCCTTTTCAAATATACGATACATAGCCGATCTTTTGAAAAGGGATGCCCCGATGGCCAACGATTACATCGTTAAAGACATTAGCCTTGCCGCCTATGGCCGCAAGGAACTTGATATCGCAGAAACCGAAATGCCCGGCCTGATGGCCTTGCGCGCGGAATACGGCGACAGCAAACCGCTGTCCGGTTCGCGCATCGTCGGCTCGCTGCACATGACGATCCAGACCGCCGTGCTGATCGAAACGCTTGTCGCATTGGGGGCCGATGTCCGTTGGGCGTCGTGCAACATCTTCTCGACCCAGGATCACGCGGCGGCGGCGATTGCCGAAGGCGGTACGCCTGTTTTCGCGATCAAGGGGCAATCGCTGGAAGAGCATTGGGATTACCTGGATAAATCCTTCCAGTTCCCCGACGGCCCGAACCTGATCCTTGATGATGGCGGCGATGCGACGCTGTACATCTTGCTGGGCGCCCGTGCCGAAGCTGGCGAAGATGTGATCCCCGTGCCATCGTCGGAAGAAGAAGTCGCGATCAAGGCGCAGATCCAAAAGCGGATGGAGCAATCTCCCGGTTGGTTCACCAAGATGCGCGACCAGATCAAGGGCGTGTCCGAGGAAACCACCACAGGCGTCCACCGTCTGTATGATCTGGTGAAGCAAGGCCAGCTGCCCTTCCCCGCGATCAACGTCAACGACAGCGTCACCAAGTCCAAGTTCGACAATAAGTACGGCTGCCGTGAATCGCTGGTCGACGGTATCCGCCGCGCGACAGATGTGATGATGGCCGGTAAGGTCGCTGTCGTCTGTGGCTATGGCGACGTTGGCAAAGGCTCTGCCGCATCGCTGGCCGGTGCCGGTGCCCGCGTGAAAGTGACCGAAGCCGACCCGATCTGCGCGCTGCAAGCGGCGATGGACGGGTTCGAGGTTGTCCTGCTGGAAGACGTGCTGGACACCGCCGACATCTTCATCACCACCACCGGCAACAAGGATGTGATCCGCATCGAGCATATGCGCGAGATGAAGGACATGGCGATCGTCGGCAACATCGGCCACTTTGACAATGAAATCCAGGTTGCCGCGCTGAAGAACCACAAGTGGACCAACATCAAGGAACAGGTCGACATGATCGAGATGCCTTCGGGCAACCGTCTGATCCTGCTGTCCGAAGGCCGTCTGCTGAACCTTGGCAACGCGACCGGTCACCCGTCCTTCGTCATGTCCGCGTCCTTCACCAACCAGGTGCTGGCGCAGATCGAACTGTGGGAAAACACCGGCAAATACGAGAACAAGGTCTATATCCTGCCCAAGCATCTGGACGAAAAAGTCGCCCGTTTGCACCTTGATCGTATCGGCGTGAAACTGACCCAGCTGAGCAGCGAACAAGCCGCTTACATCGGCGTCACACCCGAAGGCCCGTTCAAGCCCGAACACTACCGCTACTAAGCCGGTGCATACCGTCTGACAAAACGCCGCCTCGCAGGAATGCAGGGCGGCGTTTTTCGTGGGTCAGGTGCCAAATGTGAAGCGTTCGACCTCGTGAAACCGCCCCTGTGCGTCCTCGCCACAAAGCGTCAGACTATCGATGGTGAAGGGGGCAGGGGTATCTGACACTAAATAGCGGTGCAGAGCCGTTTTCACGGGGTCGATCTGATCGGGCGCAAGCGGCCCAGTGAGGGTGATGTGAAAGCGGAAATACTCCATAATATGGGGGTATCCGTAGGTTTTGAGGTAAATCCGCTGCTGATCGGTCAGGTAAGGGGCGTTCTTGCGCGTGAACTCCGCATCCGACAGCGGCGCGCGGAAGGCGTCCAGCACCACATTGGCAGAGGCCGCAAGACTGCCAAGCGCGGTCGTGTCGCCCTGCGGCACCAGCGCCAGAAACCGCCCGATCTGCGACAGGGTCAGCCCATCCAACTGCACCGGCGCTTGCCCTTTGCAAAAGGCGGCGAGGCCATCGGTCAGCTGTGCCGCGCTGGTCGCATCGGCCAGAAAGAACGGCGCTTTGACGGTCCCGTGTAGCCCGTATTTGCGTGGTCTCTGGGTCAGCTTGGCAACATCAAGCCCCGCGATATCGGGATGTGCCACAGCTTCGCCTGCCTGCACATCCCAACCCAACCAAGCCGCGCCCCGCCGGGCGAAATCCCCCGGCGGCGGCGTATAGTAAATGGCGTAGCGTTTGAACATCTTGGGCCCCCTTATCGGTCAGCCTAGACCCCTAACAGCGCCATGTAACAGCTTAAAGATAGCGGTTAACCAGATTTTCCAGCGCTTCCTGACGGCCCGAGGCGGGCTGCGGGTTCAGCGCATCGGCTTTGACCTGTGCGTTGATCGTCTCCAGATCGCTGCTCAGCAAGCCTTGGCCGCGTTCAGAGCCCCAACCGGCATAGCGCGCGTCACGCGCCGCTTCGAGCTTGCCATCCTCCAGCATCGCGGCGGCGGCTTTCAGGCCTTTGGCACAGACATCCATCGCACCGACATGGGCCAAAATCAGATCTTCGGCGTCCAGCGACTGGCGGCGCAGTTTGGCGTCAAAGTTGGTGCCGCCGGTGGTGAAACCGCCCGCTTTCAGCACTTCGTAATAGGCCAGCGCGACTTCGGGGACGGAATTGGGGAATTGGTCGGTGTCCCAGCCTGATTGGTAATCGTTGCGGTTCATGTCGATCGACCCGAAAATCCCAAGCGCCGAGGCCATCGCCAATTCGTGTTCAAACGAATGCCCGGCAAGAATGGCGTGACCCTGTTCGATGTTCACCTTCACCTCGTTCTCAAGCCCGTAATCCTTGAGGAAACCATAGACGGTGGCCACGTCGTAATCATACTGGTGTTTGGTCGGTTCCTGCGGTTTAGGCTCGATCAGGATGGCGCCGTTGAAGCCGATCTTGCGGGCGTATTCGACGGACATCTGCAAGAAACGCCCCGCCTGTTCGCGTTCGCGTTTCAGGTCGGTGTTCAGCAGCGTTTCATAGCCTTCGCGCCCGCCCCACAGCACATAGTTCTCGCCGCCCAGCTTGTGGGTCACGTCGATACATTCCTTCACCGTCGCGGCGGCATAGGCAAAGATATCGGGGTCGGGGTTGGTGGCAGCACCCGACATATAGCGGCGGTTGGAAAACAGGTTGGCCGTGCCCCACAGCAGCTTGGTGCCCGTCTGCTCCATCTTTTCGCCAAAGTAATCGGTGATCTCGTGCAGCCGCGCGGTGCTTTCGGCAAAGGTATCGCCCTCGGGACGGACATCGGCGTCGTGGAAGCAGAAATACGGCTGACCGAGGATCTTGAACATATCAAACGCGGTGTCAGCCTTGGCGCGGGCGGCGTCCATCGTGGTGCCGAACCACGGGCGCAGGAAGGTCTGGCCGCCAAAAGGGTCGCCGCCTTCCCATGCGAAACTGTGCCAATAGGCGACGGCAAAGCGCAGATGCTCTGCCATCGTCTTGCCCATCAGCATCTCGTCGGGATTATAGCTGCGATAGGCGAAATCATGGTCCGCTTGCGGGTCGTAAGAGATCGTCGGGATGCCGTCGAAAAAGCTGGTCATGGGGATGGTCCTTCTTGTCTTAGCGCAAATGTTTTACGGCGCTATACGTGTCTGAATATCGGGCGTGGGCCTCTGAAAAGGCGTCTACCAGGGCCGGAACAGGCTCTATCACGCGGGAAATGGGGGGCGGCACGGCGATCTCGGCCCCGGCGCCGGTGGCGGCCATACGACCCAAGCGCGCAGCCCCAAGGGCACCGCCAAAGTCACCCGCGGCGGGCAGCTGGATCGGCATGTTCAGCGACGTTGCAATGGCCGACAGCCAGTAGTCGGAATTAGACCCGCCGCCGACGGCGATCAGGCTGTCGATGTGGGTACCGGTGTGCCGCATCGCGTCGAAACTGTCGCGTAGGGCGTGGGTCACCCCTTCCAACACCGCGCGGGTCATGGCGGCGCGGTCGGTGTTATGGGCCAGATGCAGGAAACCGCCCCGGATATTGGCGTCGTTATGGGGCGTCCGCTCGCCCCCCAGATAGGGCATAAAGATCGTGCGACCGGGGGCCTGTAGCGCGCCCAGATCAGAGGTGAGCGTCCGCGCGTCCTCGTTCAACACACCAGCCAGCCAATTAAGCGAATCCGTGGCCGACAGGATCACCCCCATCTGGTGCCACAGGTCCGGCAGTGCGTGGCAAAAGCTGTGCAGCGCGCTTTCAGGTGCTGCGGCATAGCCGGGCGTCGCGGCAAACAGCACGCCCGAGGTGCCAAGCGAGACGAACGCCTGACCCGGCTTCACCACACCCATCCCGATGGCCGAGGCAGCATTATCGCCGCCGCCCCCCGCAACGGGGATCCCCGCAGGTAGGCCCAGTTGCGCGGCGATAGAGCCGCTTAGGTGCCCTGACACCTGCGATCCTTCGACCAGTGATGGCATCTGTTCCCGCGTCAGGCCGGACCTTTCCAGCAAAGCGTCGGACCAGTCGCGCGCGCCGGTATCCAGCCAGCTTGTGCCTGCGGCATCCGACATCTCTGACACCGCGTCGCCGGTCAGCCAGAAGCGCAGCGCGTCCTTGGGCAGTAGCACCTTGTCAATGCGGGCGAAAATATCAGGTTCATGGTCGCGCACCCATTCCACTTTGGGCGCGGTGAAACCGGGGAACACGATGTTGCCCGTGACCGCACGCCAGAGGGGGTCAGCATCCATCGCGGCGGCCTGTGCTGCGGCGCGGGTGTCGTTCCACAGCATACAGGGGCGTAGCGGCGTGCCCGCGGCATCCAGCAGGGTCGCGCCATGCATATGTCCGCTAAGCCCGATGCCCTGCACGGCGGCCAGATCAACCCCCAGCCCCGCAATCGCATCGGCGCAGGCGGTGAACCAATCACGCGGATCCTGTTCGACCCAGCCATCGTGGGGGCGCGACACCTGCAAGGGCGCCACGCTTTCCGCGATGATGTTTTCCGCGTCGTCCACCAGCAAGGCTTTCAGCCCAGAGGTGCCCAGATCAAGCCCCAGAAACATGGTTTTCCCCTTTGTCAGCGCCTATGCGGCGTCGCGCGCCTTGCCCATGATGATCATGCTCAGGATGTCATCCTCGGTCACGTCGCCGACCTTTTCGGTGCCGATCAACGCGCCGTTTTTCATCACCGACACACGGTCGCACAGCTCAAGCATCTCGCGGGTATCGTGGCTGATCAGGAAGATGCCAAGCCCTTGGGCCTTCAGCTCTTTGATCAGATCGGCAACCATCTTGCTTTCATGCACCCCAAGAGCGGCGGTCGGTTCGTCCATGATCAGGATCTTGGCGTTGAAATAGACCGCGCGGGCAATCGCAACCGATTGCCGTTGACCGCCCGAAAGCGCCGAGACAGGCTCGCTTATCTTCTTAAAATTGGGGTTGAGACGCGCCATGATCTTGCGGGTCTCTGCCTCCATCCGCGCATCATCCACGAGGCCGAATTTATTGGTCAGTTCGCGCCCCAGAAACAGGTTGCTGGGCGCATCAAGGTTATCGGCCAGCGCCAGTGTCTGGTAGATGGTCTCGATGTTGTGGCGGCGGGCGTCACGGGGCGAATGGATGCTGGCTTTCTTGCCCTCGATCCAGATTTCGCCCTCGTCCATCTGATAGGCACCGGCAAGGATCTTGATCAGCGTGGATTTCCCCGCGCCATTGTGCCCCAACAGGCCGACGACCTCGCCCGGATACAGGTCCAGCGACACGTTGTCGACGGCACGCACCCCCCCGAAGGACAGCGAGATATTCTTGAGCTCTACAAGCGGTGTCATGATTTCCCTCCCATACGGCGGCGATAGACGATGTCGATCCAGACGGCGAAGACAAGAACCGCACCGACGACGATGTTTTGCAGCGGAGCGTCAACGCCCACCATAGCCATGCCCGATTGCAGCGATTGCATGATCAAGGCACCCAGAATGGCCCCGTGGATCGTCCCTATACCGCCCGCCAGAGCCGTGCCGCCAATGACAGCTGCCGCGATGACACGCAGTTCGTCCAAAGTGCCAATGTCGTTCGAGTGGTTGGTCAAACGGGCAGAGGCAACAACCGCGGACAGCGCCACCAAGGCCCCCATCAGGGCAAAGACCTTGACCGTCAGCAGACGGGTGTTGATGCCCGACAGCTCTGCCGCGTCGGGGTTACCGCCCGTGGCAAAGATATAGCGCCCCAGCCGCGTGCGTTTGGCCATCACGGTCATGCCAATCGCCAGCGCGATCAGCAGCAACACCGAATAGGGGATACCATATGACGCGGTATAGCCTTCGGGCATCACATCGCCACGGGCCTTGAACTCGCGCATCAGACGCGCGGTCGGAACCTCGTAGGCGTTCAGGATGGCGACAAAGCCCAGAATGCCCACGGCGATGATCAGACCGACCAGTACCTCGGCCCAAACCGGTTTCACGTGAAACCCGTGGGTGACCTTGTTGCGGCGTGACGACCACAGCGCCCAAAGCGCCAGAACCACGGCGATCAGCCCGACGACCCAAGACCATGTCTCGCCCAGGGTTCCGTTGATTCCGCCGAACTTGCGGAAGGTTTCATCCAGCGGCCCGATGGTCTGACCGTCGGTCATATACCACGCCACGTTGCGCCAGATCAGCAGCCCGCCAAGGGTCACGATGAAGGCGGGGATCGTGAGGAACCCGATCAGCCAGCCCTGAAACGCGCCGATGATGGTGCCAAACAGCAGGCCGACGACGATGGCGATCCAGGGGATCATCGGGTGCCCCAGCCCCATGCCCAGCATACGCGGCAGGATATCGGTCTGGGTCATCGCCATCGCGGCAGAGCAGGTGGCCAGCATCGCGCCGACCGACAGGTCGATGTGGCGGGTCACGATCACGAAGACCATACCGGTCGCCATAATGGCAACGCTGACCGTCTGGATCGTGAGGTTGAAAATATTGCGCGGCGTCAGAAAGCGCCCGTCGGTCAGCACGTTGAACACGAGGCAGACCAGAATGAACGCACCGATCATCCCTAACAGACGGGTATCGATTTCGAGCTGGCTAAGAAAAGAGCGCTTGGGCGCTGTCGGCGACGGATGTACATCTGCCCCGGTTTCGGTGGTCGTATCTGTCATGTGATTGGCTTCCGGATTGGGTCGCAATGTCAATCAGCGGGGCCGCAAAGCGCGGCAGCCGGGCTGAAGCAAACGGGTGGCACACCCCGCATCAGGGGGCGGGGTGTGCGTTTTGGTCTTAGTTACAGGCCGCGACGTCTGTCACGCCTTGGCACAGGGCTTCTTTCGAAATCCAGCCTGCGTCCAGAACCGCGTTCAGGTTGTCGATGGTGACAGGCACGGGGGCCAGAAACTTGGCCGACAGGGCTGTGCCCGCAGGGGATGTCCATTCCTGCGCGCCGTCCACGTCTGCCATCTCGGTGCCGCCGGCAAGGGCAACAGCGATTTCGGCAGCGTTCTTGCCCAGATCACGGGCGTCTTTCCAGACGCTGACGGTCTGCGTGCCCTTGGCAACACGGTTCAGCGCCGCGTGGTCGCCGTCCTGGCCGGATACGGGCGTGCCTTCCATGCCTTGCGCGGTCAGCGCGGCAACGGCGCCGCCTGCTGTCCCGTCATTGGAGGCAACAACCGCATCAACGTTGTTGTCTTGCGCGGTCAGGATCTGCTCCATGTTGCGCTGTGCGTTGGCGGGCAGCCAGCCGTCGGTATAGGCTTCGGCAACGATGGTGATATCACCCGCATCAATCGCGGATTGCAGCACTTCTTGCTGGCCGCCGCGCAGAAAGTCGGCGTTCGGATCGGTGGGCGAGCCCTTGATCATCACATAGTTGCCCTTTGGCATCGCTTCCAGCACGGCACGCGCTTGCATACGGCCCACCTCGACGTTGTCGAAGGTCAGGTAAAAGGCGCGGGGGTCTTCGATCAGGCGGTCATAGCCCACAACCGGAATACCTTCGTCCGCGGCTGCGGTGATTGCGGGGCCGATGGCCTGGCTGTCTTGGGCAAGGATGATCAGCGCATCAACGCCTTGGGCGATCAGGCTTTCCACATCCGACAACTGCTTGGCCGACGACGATTGCGCATCGGCGCTAACATATTTCGCACCGGCAGCGTCCAGCGCGGCCTTGATCGCGGCCTCGTCTGTTTTCCAGCGCTCTTCTTGGAAGTTCGACCAGCTCACGCCGACGGTGATATCCTCGGCTGCTGCGGTCTGAGTGAAGCCAGCAGTGGCGACGGCCGCTGCCATAAAGAGTTTACGCATTTCTTTCCTCCCAGATGAAATGATCCGATGTCCTTGGTGGCATCGGTGACGTCGTAGTATGAGGTTGCGCACTTTAATTCAGTTGTCAAAATAAATTTTACATTATGACACAAAGAATTTGACACAGATCGGCAAAACACGGCTTATTTCCTGTGGGAGACAGAGGGATTAACCTGTTGCAGGGGAATTTCAAAATACATCGGGAGGATAAAGTTTGGCGAGCGAACTAATTCGCGACCTTGGGTCGGAGGGGTCAAAACTTGTGTCTACAGGCTGTGGCCCGCTGCTGGCCTTGCCGCAGGATGATACACGCCCGCTGCGCCAACAGGTGTTTGAACAGGTCCGCGCGAACGGGCAGATGCCGCGCATGGATGTGGCGCGCAAGCTCAACATCAGCCCCGGGTCGGTGACCACCATCACCTCTGATCTGATCGCGCGCGGTCTGCTGCAAGAGGTAGAGGACAGCCAGCGCGGCCCCAGCCGTGGCCGCCCGCCCATTGCCCTGCGGGTCGCCCCGCAAAGCCGTTTCGTCGTGGGCATGAAGCTGTCGGACGAACGCCATACCGCGGTATTGCTGGACCTTGCCGGCACGATCATCGCCGAGGCCCATGTCGCCAGTGCGTCGCTGCGGCAGTCTACCGAAGATATGTTGACCGAAGTCAGTTCCCTCATGGACAGGCTGTTGCAGAAATCGGGGCGCGTGATGTCCGACATCAGCGCCGTGGGAATCGGCCTGCCCGGGCTGGTGGATGCGAGCCTCGGGATCGTGAAATGGTCGCCGGTGATGCTGGACACGGATATGCCGCTGCGCGATCTGCTGTCGAAAACGCTGGGGCTGCCTGTGTCCTTGGACAATGACACCAACCTGCTGACGCTGGCCGAACTGTGGTTCGGGGCCGGTCGGGGGATTTCGAACTTTGCCGTGGTGACCATTGAACGCGGCGTCGGCATGGGGCTGGTGCTGAACAACCGGCTGTTCCGCGGCGCCCTTGGCCCGGGGATGGAGCTGGGCCACACCAAGGTGCAGCTGGACGGCGCCCTGTGCCGTTGCGGGCAGCGCGGCTGTCTTGAGGCCTATGTCGCCGATTACGCCATTATCCGCGAGGCAGGCACCGCGTTTGAACGCGACCCGCGCGCCGAAAGCTCTGCCGTGTCGATGATCGAAACCCTGTATGACGAAGCGAACGCAGGCAACGAGGCCGCGCTGGCGATCTTTAACCGCGCCGGACGGTTCCTGAGCGTCGGGCTTGCCAATATCGTGCAGTTGTTTGACCCCGAACGGATCATTCTCAGCGGCGAACGGATGCGCTATGACTATCTGAACGTTGACGATGTGCTAAACGAGATGAACTCTATGATCCTACCCGCAGGCCGCGCGCCGACCCCTGTCGATATCCACGCTTGGGGCGGGTCCGTCTGGGCGAAAGGGGCCGCCGCATTGGCCTTGTCCGATGTGACCGACGCCCTGCTGGGGGAGAATGCTGCGTGATCCATCGTTTGATGGCGGCAGCCTGTGTTTTTGCCTCTGCTGCCCATGCCGATCCGTTGTTTCAGGACATCAGCGCGGGCCTGCCCGACCACCATTATACCGGCGGGTGGGAACATTTTGTCGGCGGCGGTGTGTCGGCGTTTGACTGTTCGGGCGACGGGCTGCCCGATCTGATCGCCGCAGGTGGCACTGCACCGCTATTGCTGCTCAAAAACGTCTCTGACTCGGGGGAAATCGCCTTTGAACGGGCTGTGATCGACCCCGAGATTACGGGGGCCACGGGGGCCTATCCTGTCGATATGAACGGTGACGGGCTGCTTGATCTATATGTCATGCGCGTTGGGCCGGACCGCGTGCTTCAGGGCGGCGCGGACTGCCAGTTCACCGATGTGACAGAGGCATGGGGCATCCCGCAAACCGATCAATGGACCACCGCCTTCACCGCCTGGTGGGAGGATGGCGCATCCTTTCCCACGCTTGCTATCGGCCATTATGTTGACCGCGCCAATCCCGACGGGCCGTTTGGCGCCTGTGATACCAACACGCTGCTCAGGCCCAAGGGCGGCACCGCGCCCCGATATACCGCGCAAGAGCTGTCGCCGGGGTATTGCGCCCTCTCGATGCTTGCCGCAGAGGATGCGCGCGGGCTCAAATCGCTGCGAATCTCCAATGATAGACACTATTATGTCTCCGGCGGGGCGGAGCAGATGTGGGATATCGCTGAACAGCGGTTCCTGACCGAAGCGGATGGCTGGGCCAAAGTCTCGCTTTGGGGGATGGGGATCGCCAGCCGTGACCTGACCGGCGACCAACGAGACGAGCTGATGCTCACCTCTATGGGGGACCAGCTGATGCAGGTGGCGCAAGCCGACGGCAGCTATCGCGGCGCGCCCTATGACATCGGCACCTATGCGCAGCGCCCCTATGTGCCCGGCGATGGCCGCCCGTCTACCGGATGGCACGCCAGTTTCGCCGATGTGAACAACGATGGCCGCGCCGATCTGTTTATCGCCAAGGGTAATGTCGACCAGATGCCCGGCATGGCGATGCGCGATCCGAATAACCTGTTGATCCAAGGGGCCGATGGCCGCTTTACCGAGGTTGGTGACACCGCAGGTGTGGCCGATATCGCGCGGTCACGGGGGGCGGCCCTAGCGGATTTTGATGGCGACGGGCTGCTGGATCTTGCCGTGGTGAACCGGCGCGCGCCGATGCGTATGTATCGCAATGTGACGCCCGAGGCAGGCCGCTTTGTGCGCATCGCGGTGCGGGGCGCGGGCGGCAATCGCTTTGCCGTGGGGGCGCGGGTGATCGTGACGGTGGGCGACGCCGTGCAAAGCCAGCAGATCACCCTTGGCGGCGGTCATGCGGGGGCGGTGCTGGCACCGCAGCATTTCGGCATCGGCGACGCTGCAGAAGCAACGGTGCAGGTCCGCTGGCCAGACGGCACGCAAAGCGACCCCATGCGCGTGACAGCAGGCGATCAGATCACGGTCACGCAGCCCGATTGATCAGGGCGCACCGCCCACGGCCAGACCACTTGGCACCGTGTCAGGGATACCCAAGCGCCCCGACAGCGCCTGCGGGTCATCCAGACTGCGCAAGAAAGACACTAACGCGGCGATATCACCGGGATTCAGCCCTTTGGGCGCGCGGATCATCGCGGCTTGGGTGATGGCATCGCGGGCGGCGGGGTCGTCCATCTCGCGCCAGTCATCCCCGTCCAGCGGCGGCAGGCGCACCCCGTTCCTGTCAGCCGCGCCGGGGGCAAAGCGTTTCGCCGCGCGGGCCGGATCCATATGATCGCGCAAGAACTTCTCTATCTGGCTGTGCCCGCCCGCATGCCCCCAAGGGCCGGTCTGCATCACATTGCGCAGGGACGGCGTGCGAAAGGCATAGGCATCGGCCCCATTGCCGGTCACCCCCATGCGCCCCGTATCGCGGGTGTGGGTTTCAAACACGGCCGCCTTGCCGGGGCCAAGCTGCGGTGCCCCCATCGCGTGAAAACTATGGTCGGTCTGGAACGCCCCCGCGTGGCAGGTGCTACAGCCCGCCTCGCCATAAAACAGCGCCATGCCCTTTTGCGCATCGGCGTCCAACGGGGCTGACCGATCGCGCAGATAGGCATCAAAGGCAGAGCTGTCTGACCGCCATTCATGGGCCACAAAGACGGCAATCGCGTTTGAAATATCGGTAAATCCGATGTCGTCGGGCGTGGTGATATGATCATAGACCGATTGGAACCGCTGCGCATAGTCGGGCAGACCCGCCACCCGTCGCGCCAGAATATCCCACGCCCCGCCCTGCGCCGTGATCAGACCCTGACGCACGGCTTTGGCAACGTCATTCTCCATGTTCTGGCCGGCCATCTCGTCGGGGCTGAGCACCGGAAACATGGTTTGCGCCGACAGCAATGACGCAAAACCGTCAAGCATATCGTCGTCCAGCGGCGTGCGGAAACCGGACGGCATGTCGGCGTCAACCTCGATCCGGCCATCGTGGAACAGCACGGTGAATTCCTTTGCGCCCAGATTGAACAAGGCAGGCGAATTGCGCGGGATGCGGTGGGGCGGCATGTTGTCGGGATCCCCGCGCCGTTCCAGCCCCAGCCCGACCCCACCTTCGCCCAGACCCAGTGACACGCCATCGCTGGTGGCAAAATCAGGATGGTGACAGGTGGCGCAGGCGATATTGCGGTTGCCCGACAGGATCGGATCGTAAAACAGCAATTGCCCGAGGATCGCCTCGTCCAGATCAACGGGCGCAAAGCTGGCCGGATCAACGGGGTCGGGCAGCGGACCCGCGGCGCCAGGAAACGGCGCAAGACAAAGGGCGAAAGCGGTGGCGAGGGCGGTCTTCATCCTCGCAGTTTTGCGGAAAAACCGCTTCGGTACAAGCGTTTGACGCGGGGCGATCCGCAATCAAGACATGCCGAAAACCGCACAGACCAACGCAGGCGGGAAAAATTTCTTTTGCGCGCGTCAAAACCGCTTTAGGGTCTGAAACAAGGCCGGAAACATCGGTCAAATCAACGGTTGGAGACCACGAATGGGCAAAAGAGATGAATGGATCGCGAAATATGCCGACGATCTGCAAACGAAATGCGGCATGACGCCAGATATGGACCTGCTGACGAAAGTGACCATCGGTTGCGGTCCGTCGATCTATAACGCTGACGCGCAGACCATCGCCGCGTCGCAGGAAAGCGAGCTTGAGCTGGTCAAGAACAACTTCCTCATCAAAAAGCTTGGTCTCTCGGATAGCCCCGAGCTGATGGACGGTATCCACAAGGCCGTAGAGACTTACGGCAAATCCGAGCGGAACAAATACCGCGCGGTGGTCTACTATATGCTGACCAAACACTTCGGCAAAGAATCCGTTTACGCGTAAACCTGACGCTGTCGAACTGAAAACGCCCGCTTGGTTCAGCGGGCGTTTTTATGTCTAAAGCGCGTGTCTAAAGCGTATAGTAGGCTCTAGGGTTTGGTGTTTCCCAAGGCGCAGATCGCGCTCCATTGCTCTGCTGTGACAGGCTGGACAGACAGCCGCGGGCTTTTGACCAGCGGCATATCATCGAACCGGCCATCGGCCTTGATATCGTCCAGCGTCACCGGTTTTTCAAACGGGCGCACGGCTTTGATATCGACACATTCCCAGCGTGCGTCCTCGGTCGAGCTATCGGGATGCGCGGCGGCGCAGACCTCGACAATGCCGACAATCGCGCGCTCGCCTTGCGAATGGTAGAAGAACCCCAGATCGCCAACCGCCATCTCGCGCATGAAGTTGCGCGCCTGATAGTTGCGCACGCCGTCCCATTCCTCGCCCGCGTCCCCCTTGGCGACCTGATCCGGCCAGCCCCAGGTCGAGGGTTCGGATTTGAACAGCCAGTAGGCCATTATCCGATCACCCGGTTCCACGGGATCAGTTGCACATCGGCGAACAACCCGGCCTTGGCATAGGGGTCATTGTCGGCCCAATCCTGTGCCGCGGCTTTGTCGGCGACATCCAGAATGACCAAAGACCCGATCATATCGCCGGCATCATCCAGCAGCGGACCGGCCTGGGCAACGACGCCCGTGGATTTCAGATACTCCACATGGGCGGGGCGGTTTTCCTGACGCACGGAAAGCGCGCCAGCTTTGTCTTTGGCAATAAGGGCAACCAGCATGTTATTCTTCCTTTAAAGGGCGGGTCAAAAGCGCTTTCATCGCGCTTGCTACATCTAAGCGGTTCTCGACCAGACCTGCAACGGCGGCGGTGATCGGCAGATCCAGCCCGTTGTCATGGGCCAGCGCATCGACCGCCCGCGCGGTGGCGGCACCTTCGACGGTGGTGGCGCTGTCAAAGGGCTCCCCCCGGCCCAGGGCCAGCCCCAGCCGGTAGTTCCGCGATTGGGTCGAGGTGCAGGTCAGCGTCAGATCGCCAAAACCGGACAGGCCCGCCAAGGTCACCGGATCCGCGTGGTGATGCGCGGCAAGCCGCTGCATTTCGGCAAAGCCACGGGTCATCACGGCGGCGCGGGCGCTTTCGCCCAGGCCCGCGCCGATTGCGGCACCGCAGGCGATGGCCACCACGTTTTTCAACGCGCCCCCCAGTTCCGCACCCACGGTATCAGAGGTGCGGTAAAGACGCAGGTTTGCCGTTGTTAGGCTCTGTTGTAGGGTCGCGCAGGTGGTTTTATCGGCGCAAGCAAGGGTCAGTGCCGTGGGAAGCCCCCGTGCAATATCCGCGGCAAAGCTTGGCCCCGTGAGGATCGCGGCGGTCGCATGGGGCAGCACCTCGCGGATCACGGCGACAGGGCCAAGGCCGGTGTTCAGCTCGATCCCCTTGCAACAGGCGACGATGGTCTTGCCGTCCAGCGCGGCAGCGTGATCGCGCAGAAACCCGCGCAGTTTTTGCATCGGAACAGCGGCGAGCAAGGTCTGCGCCTTGGCGGCCTCTGCCAGATCCTCGGTCACGAACAGGCCCTCGGGCAGCGGGCAACCGGGCAGGCGGGCGGTGTTTTCGCGGCTTTGCCCCATGCCCTGTGCATCCCGCGCCCATAGCGTCACCGCGCCCTTACCCGCCAAAGAGATCGCCAACGCAGTGCCAAAGGCACCGGCCCCCAGAACGGCAATGCTCATGCTTTCGCTCCTTTTTTGCCGCTGCCCAACATGGCGGGCTGGCTTGTGTCCAGCGGCCAACGCGGGCGGGCCGACAGGGTCAGATCATCGGGCGCGCGCAGCTGGCTTTGCTCGATCGCGGCAAAGGCGATCATCGCGGCATTATCGGTGCACAGCGACAGCGGCGGCGCGATAAAGGCGCAGTCTACTTCGGCTGCAACAGTCTCTAACCCGCGGCCTATTGCCTTGTTCGCGGCCACACCACCCGCCACACAAAGGGTGCGCACATCAGGGGCATGGTCCAGATATTTCCGCAAGGCGCGGCGGGTCTTTTCGGCCAGTACATCGGTAACGGCTGCCTGAAAACCGGCAGCCAGATCGGCCTGATCCTGAACGCTCAACCCGCCTTTTTCGTCGATCACCTTGTCCCGCGTGCGCAGCACCGCCGTCTTCAACCCCGAAAAAGACATGTCGCAATCGGGCCGATCCAGCAGCGGGCGCGGCAGGGCAAAGCGTTTGGGGTCGCCCGCCTTGGCCGCTTGTTCAATCGCGGGGCCCCCCGGCTGCGGCAGTGAGATCAGGCGCGCCACCTTGTCAAAAGCCTCGCCCGGGGCGTCGTCGATGGTGCCGCCCAAGCGTTCAAACCGGTCCGGCCCATGCACCAGCAGGAACTGGCAATGCCCGCCGGACACCAGCAACATCAGGTAGGGATAGGGCACATCATCGGTCAGCCGTGGCGTCAGCGCATGGCCCGCCAGATGGTTCACGCCATAAAGCGGCTTGCCCGTCGCGGCTGACAGCCCCTTCGCGCACATCACGCCCGACAGCACGCCGCCGATCAGCCCCGGTCCCGCGGTCACGGCGAAACCGTCAACATCCGCCAAGGTCAGCGCGGCCTCGGCCAGCGCCTTTTCGACACAAAGGTCAAGCTTTTCTGCGTGGGCGCGGGCGGCGATTTCGGGGACGACACCGCCGAAAGAGGCATGAAGCTCGGTCTGCCCCACAACGACGGAGGACAGCACGAGGGCGCGTTGCCCCGGCAGCTGACGCACCAGCGCGGCGGCGGTATCATCGCAGCTGCTTTCCAATCCAAGAAGTAACATGGCTGTTTCCGTTGCAAGGGTGACAGGGGCCAAGTAACACCTTGGGGCAGGTGGAACAATCCTTGGGGCCCAAGCGTCAGATGACAAAACCAGCGTTGATCCTGACCCGCCCCGCGCCCGCCTGCGCGGCGTTTGCGGCCAGCCTGCCGGCTGCGCTGCTGTCGCGGGTGCGGTTGGTGACCAGCCCGTTACTGCAAATCCGACCGACCGCCGTACCTGTTGATCTGGGCGGCATCGGCGGGGTGATCTTTACCTCGGCCAATGGCGTGGCGCATGGCCCGAAGGGCGGCACCCTGCCGGCCTATTGTGTGGGCGAGGCGACGGCGCAGGCGGCTGCGGCCAAGGGCTGGCATGTTGCGTGTCACGCCCCCGATGCTGCGCATTTGCTCCCGATGATCAAGGCACATCGCCCCGCGGCGCCCCTGCTGCATTTGCGCGGCACGCATCAGCGCGGGGATATTGCCGAACGGTTAACGCAGGCCGGTCTGCCGACACGCGCTGTGGTGCTTTATGACCAGCGGGCGCTGCCTCTGACGCGTGACGCCCAAGCCGCGCTGGCAGATGGCCCGTCGATCGTGCCGCTGTTTTCCCCGCGCACCGCCGCGCAATTCGCCGATCAGGCATGTGAAACGCGGCGGGCTACCATCATCGCGCTGAGCCCCGCCGTGGCCGAGGCGCTGGACCGCACAGTGGTTCAGCAGATACTCATCGCCCCAGAACCAACCGCCACGTCACTGCGTTTTACGCTTGAAACTGCGGTGGATTGGAACAGGTTAGCTTGAAGGTCGACCTAGATGCCGTCTAAGGTTGTGCAATACGTCTGATATCAGGTCAGAATCGGAAAGGTTTTTAAGCGTGGCGAAAGCGAAAACACCCAGTTCAGGTGACGACACCCCGAAGACATCTTCGACATCAAGGGCGTCTGCTGCCGCCGCCAAGCCGAAGACCACAGCCAAGAAAACCGGATCGTCCACCGCGACAAAACCGGCTGGGTCAACGGCGAAGCCATCAACGGCCAAGCCCAAGCCTGCGGCCAAGACATCCGCTGCAAGCGCGGCGAGCGCCGACAAAACCGCGACGGGTAAAGCAAGCGATGACAAAGCGAGTGCCAAACCCGAAAGCGTGAAAACCACCGACACCGCATCGACCGCCTCGAAAGCAAGCGACGCCAAAGAAGCAACGACACCCGCCGTGAAAACGGGGGGCAGTGATACAGCGGCCAAGGCAGCTACGCCCGCGACCGCCTCGACGTCTGCCAAACCCGAGACGAAGCCGAGCGACGCGAAATCCGATACAAAGCCCGATGCGAAAGATGTAAAGCCGGACACGGCCTCTGATAAACCGGCGACACCCGCGTCCAAGCCCGCGACGTCAACCGCATCGACCACATCAGCGAAACCGGCCACGCCGACCAAGACGCCGCCCCCCGTCACGCCTGTGGCAGAGCCTGAAAAGCGCGGTAGTGTCTTTTGGCCGATGCTGTTCGGCGGGATCATCGCGGGCGGGATCGGCTTTGCCGTGGCGGAATATGATCTGCTGGAACAGGCGGGCCTGCGCCCTGCGGACACGTCGCAATCAAACCTGACCGACACGATCGCCGCGCAAGAAGCACGGATCAAGGCGCTGGAAGAGACAGACCCGGCCCCCGCGCCCACCGATGACGCCGCCCTGCAAGAGGTTCAGGCGCTGGTGGCCGAACTGGCCACCCGTGTGGATGATCTGGGCAACCGCCCCGCGGCAGAGGCTCCGGCCCCCGTCGATACGTCAGCCTTTGAAGAGGAACTGGCGGCGCTGCAATCCTCGGTCGAGACGCAGCGCGATGAAATTCAACGTCTGCTCGACAATGCGCTCAGCGTTGAAGAAGCGACGGCGCAAGCCGCACAGGCCGCGACGTTGCAATCCGCCTTGGGCCGGATCGTCTCTGCCGTCACAACGGGCCAGCCCTTCGAGGCAGAGATCGCCGATCTGCAAGCCAATGGTATTCAGGATGTCCCGCCGGCCCTTGCCGATACGGCGGCGACGGGCGTTGTCACCGCGGCCAATCTTCAGGACCGTTTCCCCGATGCGGCACGGGCATCGCTTGCCGCGGCACGTGCGGCCTCGCCTGACGTGGACGGGGGCGGCATTGGCGGCTTCTTCAAGCAGCAGTTGGGGGCGCGGTCGGTTGCACCGCGTGACGGGGATGACCCCGACGCGATCCTGTCCCGCGCCGAAGCCGCAATGCGCGACGGGCGTCTGGCCGACGCGCTGGCAGAGGTGAAAGCCCTGCCGCCCGAAGCCCAAGAGCCCCTGTCTGAATGGCTCTCTGATGCGCAAGCGCGCCACGACGCCCAAGACGCCGTACAGACATTGACACAACGCCTGACGGCGAACTGAGGAACCTGATTTATGCTTTGGTCACTGATAAAGATCGTTGTGTTCGTTGCGGTGATTGCCGCCATCACTTGGGGCGCATCGTTCTTGCTGGAAAGCTCGGGCGGGTTGCAGGTCACCGTGATGGGCACCGAATACAGCTTTGGCCCGCTGCAATCCGTGATCGCCGTGGTCCTGCTGGTTGTCGCGGTCTGGATCATGCTCAAGATCTTTGCGCTGCTGGTTGCGGTCTGGCATTTCCTGAACGGCGACGAAACCGCGCTGTCGCGCTATTTCGACCGGAACCGCGAACGCAAAGGCTACGAGGCGCTCTCCGAAGGGCTTATGGCGCTGGCCAGCGGCGAAGGGCGTCTGGCGATGGCCAAGGCCGCAAAGGCGGATAAATACCTTGAACGTCCTGACCTGACCAATTTGCTGATCGCGCAGGCTGCGGAAATGGCGGGCGACCGTCGCAAGGCGGAAGAGACTTATCGCAAGCTGGTCACCAACGAACGCACCCGTTTTGTCGGTGTGCGCGGGATCATGAAACAGAAGCTGGCCGAAGGCGACACGGAAACCGCGCTGAAGCTGGCCGAGAAAGCCTTTGCCATCAAACCGAAACACGCCGAAACCGGTGATGTGCTGCTGAAACTACAGGCCGAGAAAGAAGATTGGGCCGGTGCGCGCCAAACGCTGAACACCAAGCTCAAGAACGGCCAGATGCCGCGTGATGTGCATAAACGTCGCGATGCCGTGCTCGCCCTGTCCGAGGCGAAAGACGTCATTGCCGAAGGGAACAGCATCGAAGCCCGCGAGGCCGCGATCGAGGCGAACCGCCTGTCCCCCGATCTGATCCCCGCAGCCGTGATGGCGGCACATGGTTATATCGATCAGGGCAAACCGAAATATGCGGCCCGCGTGCTGAAAAAAGCGTGGGACGTACAACCGCACCCCGATCTGGCCGGTGCCTTCGCCGCGATCCAGCCGGACGAGACCCCGAAAGAGCGGCTCAAGCGGTTTACCACGCTGACCCGCGTGCAGCCCGACCACCCCGAGACCAAGATGCTTCTGGCAGAGCTGAACATCGCCGCCGAAGATTTCCCGCAAGCGCGCCGGTCCTTGGGGGATCTGGTCGAAACCGACCCGACCGCACGTTCGGTCACCTTGATGGCGGCCATCGAACGGGGCGAGGGGGCCTCTGATACCATCGTCAAAGGTTGGCTGGCACGGGCGCTGACCGTATCGCGCGGCCCTCAGTGGATTTGTGACAACTGCCAACATATCCACGCGAGCTGGAAGCCGATCTGCGAAAACTGCCACAGCTTCGATACGCTGGCGTGGAAAACCCCGCCCATGTCCGAAGTTGCCATGCCCGGCGGTGTGCAGATGCTGCCGCTGATCGTCGGCGCACTAGAGGATAACTCGGGCGCGGATGCCAAGCCGCCTGTCGCCACCCGCGCCGATATCGAGGATGCAGAGCTGATCGACGACACCCCCGCAGGCACCGTCGATCCGGTTGAAAAACCAGCGACCCAGCCCGAGAAATAGCGCAGGGCCCAAAGGTGAACGAAAACAAAGGCCGGCACGTATTGTGTCGGCCTTTTGCGTTGCAGCTTATGTCTAACCTGCCTTTTGGTGTCTTATCGGATGACGGGGCCGCCGCAGGGGCGTATGTCTGTGACACGACTATTGCAAAGGATATGCCCCATGCCCGCTGATGATTTTGTATTCCCCCCCGCGCCGCAGGCCAGTCTGGCTGTGCAGGGCACCGACGCCCGTTTTCCCATGCGCCGCATCTTCTGCGTGGGTCGCAACTACGAGGCGCACGCCCGCGAGATGGGCAAAGATCCGACGCGTGAGGCTCCGTTCTTTTTCACCAAACCCGCCGATGCGGCGCTGGATACGCCATGCACCATCCCCTATCCGCCCCAGACAGAGGATCTGCACCACGAGATCGAGCTGGTGATCGCCATTGGCAAAGGCGGGCGCAACATCGCGGAAGCCGACGTGATGGATCACGTCTGGGGGGCTTCGGTCGGGATCGACCTGACCCGCCGTGACCTGCAGGCAGAGGCGAAGAAAGCCGGTCGGCCATGGGATTGGGGCAAGGCCTTTGACAACTCCGCCCCGATTGCCGCGCTGAAACCCATCGCCGATGTACCGTCTGTGGAACAGGGGCGCATCTGGCTTGCCGTGAACGGTGAGGTGCGGCAGGACGCCGATCTGGCCGATCTGATCTGGTCAGTGCGCGAACATGTGGCGATCTTGTCGCAATCTATGGCGCTGGCCCCGGGGGATATCATCATGACGGGCACACCGGCCGGCGTCGCCGCCCTTGTTGAAGGGGATGTCGTGACCGGCGGCGTTGACGGGATCGCGACGCTTGAGGTGACGATAGGCCCGCGCGTCTGAGCCCCAGCATCGCCCCGCGACAAAAGCGCCCGTTGAAATCACGGGGGCGCCCCCTAGGTTATAGGATGATTCATACATATGGGAAATCGCAATGAAACATCTCTATAGCGCTCTACTGGCCACCGTGATCGCGGTTCCGGCCCTGGCAGACAGCCATAGCATGGGTGACGCAGACGCCGGCGAAAAGCAGTTCGGCAAATGCAAAGCCTGCCACATGATCGTGGACGACGCTGGCGAAACCTTCCAGCGGGGCGGCAAGGTCGGTCCGAACCTTTACGGGATCATCGGCAAGCAGGCCGGCACCGTCGAAGACTATCGCTATGGCGATGATCTGGTTGCCGCTGGCGAAGCCGGTCTGGTCTGGGACGAAGCCAATATGGCCGAATACCTGCAGAACCCCACCGATTTCCTGCGCACCACACTGGATGACAAGAAAGCCCGTTCGAAAATGTCGTTCAGAATGCGCAAAGGCGGCGAAGATGTTGCGGCCTATCTCGCGACGTTCTCTCCCGAAGCCGAGGCCGCAGCAGACGCGCCCATGGCCGACGATGCAGAGGCCGAGAAAACCGAATAAGCGGCTCTAACCCGCCTGATTGGCCCGCGTTTCCAGAGGGGAGCGCGGGCTTTTTTATGCCCTTAGCTGTTCAGATCAGACCAGCAGGGCAGCAGATCGCCCGCCGCCGGCGTCGCGTGATAGGCCGCCCGCGCAATTGCCCGCGCCAGACACAGTGACGCGGCATGGCCGATCAGCGGCAGAATGCTCTCGGCAACCTCATGCGCGCCGGTGCTCAGGCCAAAGACCAGATCACCGTCATAGGGGGTGTGCGCAGGCACCGTAGCCCGCCCGATCCCGTCATGGGCCGCAACGGACATCCGCTGGCATTGCGCCTTTGTCAGGGTCGCATCCGTCGCGACAATCGCGATCGTCGTATTTTCGCGCGGGGACATCGACGCCATCTTGCGGCTTTCCATCGTCATCCCTAGCCCCGTCGCCGGGTCAGGGCCCATGCCGCCGAACTCTGCATCCACCTCGAAGGGGGCGGCGTAGAAGTGACGGTCACCCGGCGTGGTGACGGCCCCCACCGGATTGGCCGCGACCAACGCGCCGACCATTGTGCCATCCGGCAGTTGCAGTGACGCGGACCCCAGCCCGCCTTTCACCATCGCGCTCAGCGCGCCGGTGCCCGCACCGATGGTGCCGAGCGTGAAATCTTCAGCCGCGGCGTCATAGGCCGCACGGCCCAAGGCGCGGTAGGGGTTCTCTGCCCAGGTCTTGTCACCGCCGTTCAGCAGGTCAAACAGGATCGCCCCCGGCACCAGCGGGATCGTCGCATCGCCCAGCCGAAACCCGCGCCCCGCCGCGCGCAGCCCGTCCACCACGCCCGAACAGGCATCCAGCCCATAGGCCGACCCGCCCGACAGCACCAACGCATCCACCGCGGCGACCGATTTATCGGGGGCGAGCAGATCCGTCTCGCGCGTGCCGGGGGCACCGCCCATCACATGGACAGAGGCGGTAAAGGGGTCATCCGCCAGCAGCACCGTCGTGCCGGATTTCAGCGCATCGTCCTGCGCGTTTCCCACCCGAAGGCCGGGCACATCGGTGATCAGGTTTCTGGGTCCGGGTTTCATAGGGCAGGGCCTTTGGTTGGTGCGGGACGCTCCGCGGGGAGTTTATTTGGCAAAATGAAGCAGGGGCATCACAGATCCGGCAAACGGGGCGCGGCGGCGAGGAGCTTTTGCGTGTAAGGGTGTTGCGGGCGATCAAAGACGTCGGCGGTGGTGCCTTGTTCAACGATCTGCCCCGATTTCATGACCAGCACCCGATCCGTGACCGTGCGCACCACGGACAGATCATGGGAGATAAAGAGATAGGTCAGGTCATAGGCGCTGCAAAGCGCGGCCAGAAGATCAAGGATCTGCGCCCGAACCGAGACATCGAGCGCGCTCACCGCCTCGTCAAAGAGGATGAGGTCGGGGCGGACGATCAGGGCGCGGGCGATGGCAATGCGCTGGCGCTGCCCGCCTGAAAATTCGTGGATGTATTTGGTCGCATCTTCCGGCGACAGCCCCACGGCGGTCAGCGCATCGGCGATGGCATCGCTGAGGGCGCGGCCCTTGGGCGGGTCGGGCAGCAGGTGGAACGGTTCGGTGATCAACCGGTCCACGCGGTGGCGCGGGTTGAAGCTGCCGAAGGGATCCTGGAACACCACCTGCATTTTGCGCCGTACGGCAAGATCGGGTTTGCTGCCGCTATAGACCGCTGCACCGTCCAGCGTGATACTGCCCGATTGCACCGGTTCCAGACCCAAAAGCGCCCGCGTCAGGGTCGATTTCCCGCAGCCGCTTTCACCGACGAGGCCCAGGCGTTCGCCCCGTTGCAGGGTGAAGGACACGTTATCGACGGCGCGGAACCGACCCGGTTTGCCGAACAGCGTCTTGCGTGGCAGGGCGTAATCGCGGCTCACGTTTTCCACCTTTAGCAGCGGTTGCGGAGGCGGGGCAGCAGGCAGGGCGACCGCATGGGTCGAGGCGGCAAACAGCATCCGCGTATAGGGGTGGCGCATGGTGTGCAGCAGGGCCTTTGTGTGCCCCTGTTCGACGATCTCTCCCTTGCGCATGACGATGATGCGGTCGGCCATATCGGCGACCACCGCCAGATCATGGGTGATCATCAGCAGCCCCATCCCGTCATCCCGCGCTAGCGATTTCAGCAGATCAAGGATCTGCGCCTGGGTCGTGACATCCAGCGCGGTGGTCGGTTCATCGGCGATCAGCAAGCGCGGCCGCAGCGCGATCGCCATCGCGATCACCA
This sequence comes from Sulfitobacter sp. CB2047, assembly GCF_000735125.2. Lineage (NCBI taxonomy): Bacteria > Pseudomonadati > Pseudomonadota > Alphaproteobacteria > Rhodobacterales > Roseobacteraceae > Sulfitobacter > Sulfitobacter sp. CB2047. The sequence goes on from NZ_CP072613.1 coordinate 427,560, forward strand.
CCCGTTGGCGTTGCCCGCCCGACAGCTCGTGCGGGTAGCTGGACAGGGGAAAGCGGTCATTTGGCAGGCCGACCCGCTCAAGCGTCTCGGCGGCTTGGCGGGCCGCGGCGTGACGTGACACGGTTTTGTCGTGGATACGGATGGTTTCCGCCACTTGATGGCCGATGGTCTGCACCGGGTTCAGCGCCGTCATCGGTTCCTGAAACACCATGCCGATGTCATTGCCGCGGATCGCGCAAAGCTCGGCTTCAGGCAGGGCCAGCAGGTCTTGATCGCCCAGCATGATATGACCGCGCGCCTGCGTCCCCTTGGGCAGCAGTTGCATCGCCGCCAGCGCGGTCATGGATTTGCCCGAGCCGCTTTCGCCGGTGACGGCCACGATCTCTCCGGCGTCGACAGAGAGGGTCACACCCTGCAGGATATTGAACCGGTGGATCGCCACCGACAGGTTGGTGATGCTAAGCAAGCTCATATCCGGCGCACCCGCAACCGCGGGTCCAGCGCATCGCGCAGCCCGTCGCCCATCAGGTTCAGCCCCAGCACCGTCAGAATGATCGCGAACCCCGGCACCAGCGCCATATGCGGTGCGATGCTGACCATGGTCTGCGCATCTGCCAGCATCCGGCCCCAAGAGGGCGTCGGCGGCTGCGCGCCCAGCCCGACATAGGACAGCCCTGCCTCGGCCAGAATGCCGAGGCTGAACTGGATCGTCCCCTGCACGATCAACAGATTGGTCACATTGGGCAGGATATGTTCGACCGAGATCCGCGCCGCCGATTTACCAGCGACCCGCGCGGCGAGGATGAACTCGCGCTCCCACAGGCTAAGCGCGGCACCACGGGTGATGCGCGCAAAGACGGGAATGTTGAAGATGCCGATGGCGATGATCGCGTTCACCGCGCTGGCCCCGAAGATCGCCGTGATCAGGATCGCGATCACCAGTGAAGGGAAGGCAAAGACCAGATCGTTGCCGCGCATGATGATCTCGTCCACCAGCGACCCGCGTTTGGCTGCCGCCCACAGACCAAGCGGCACGCCAAGGCCCATGCCGATGCCCACCGCCACCAGCGCCACGGCGATAGAGGTGCGCGCGCCGACCATGATCATGCTCAGGATATCGCGGCCAAAGTGATCGGTGCCCAGCAGATGCGCGCCGCCGACCCCTTGCAGCTTGTTCGGGATATCCATCGCCGTATGGGAAAACGGCGTCCAGACAAAGGATACAAGCGCGGACAGCAGAAAGACCGAGGTCAGCAGCGCGCCAAGGATCAGGTTCCGGTTCATGCGCGCGCCCTCAGACGCGGGTCAACCGCCGCATAGGCCAGATCCACAAGGAAGTTCACCACAATGACCGAGAAGACCAGCAGCATGACCACGGATTCCACCACGATCAGATCCCGCGCCGAAATGGATTGAAACACCAGCCGTCCAAGCCCCGGCAGATAGAACACCTGTTCAATGATGATCGACCCCGCCAGCAGGAACGAAAACTGCAGCCCGATGATCGTCAGCACAGGGATCAGCGCATTGCGTAACCCGTGCCGCCACAGCGCTTGTCTTTCGGTCAGCCCTTTGGCGCGGGCGCTGCGCATATAGTCTTCGCCCAAGACATCCAGCAGCGCAGACCGCATGACCCGCGCCAGAATGGCCGCCTGGGGCAGGGCCAGTGCGATGGCGGGCAGGGTCAGGGCGTGCAGCCCCGTCAGCACACCCTGATCCCAGCCGATAAAACCGCCGGCGGCGAACCAGCGCAGGTTGATGGCGAATATCAGCACAAGGATCATCGCGAACCAGAAATTGGGCACCGCGACCCCCAGTTGTGTGGCCCCCATCACCCCCATATCACCGGCTTTGCCACGCCGCGCCGCTGCATAGATCCCGGCGGGAAAGGCGATCAACGTGGACAGCCCTAGCGCGTACAGCGCCAGCGGCAGGGACACCCAAAGCCGCGCGGCGATCATCTCGGACACGGGGGTGCGGTAGGTATAGGAGGTGCCGAAATCCCCCTGCAGCAGCCCGCCGACCCAAGCCAGATAGCGCGCCGGTTTCGATGCATCGAGCCCAAGTTCACTGCGCAAAGCGGCAAGCGTTTCAGGCTGCGCATTCATCCCCAGCATAAAAGAGGCCGGGTCACCGGGGGCAACTTCGATAACGGTAAAGATCACCAGCGACGCAACAGCCAGGCTGATACAGAGCGAAAGCAAACGTTTGAGCGTGTACTGGATCATGCGGCCGAAGGTAGGCGCGCAAATCAACAGCGTCCAGCGCAGAAAAACCTTTTTAAGGCGAGCGGGTTACCCGTCGCTCTCTTTTTGGTGAAGCGATTAGTTTTGTGACATGGGAACCAATTCGCGCTGCCCGGGGTTGGGTATGCAGAAACGAGAAATTAGGAGCTTAACAATGACCAATACATTTAAAACACTCGCCATCGCCGCCCTTATGGGTACCGTATCCGCACCAGCATTTGCTGCCGCACATGCCAGCCCTTCGATGACATGCGCCGAATTTAACGAGCTGTCGAAAGACGACCAAATGATGGTGGCTTCCGCTGCGATCGCAGAGATTGACGACGGTGCGAACGGCGGTTCCATCGGTGGTAGCGAACGTGACGAAGACACAACAACTACAGTAACAGCTGCCGAAGCGACTGACGACGAATCCGAAACAGACTCGATCGTTGACGAAAACTCGGCCAACGCACCAACCGGTGGTAACACTGCTGAATCCAACATGACAGCAGAGCCAATGGACGAAGCCGCGATGGAACAGTTCATGGTTGTATGTAACCAGAACCTTGACGCCACCGTAGGTGAGGCCGCTGCTGGTCTGCCAGGCGACAAATAAGACTTAACCCTTTAGGGTTTTGCGGGCGGGTGCAGAAATGCGCCCGCCTTTTTCGTGCGATACACCCTACGATACACTGACTATACCGCGTTTTAGGGTCAGGCGCGGGCTTCTGCCGTTGTCACTGTGTTACGGGTCCGAATTGCCTTGGTCGCCTGTTGCCGGGCCAGATCAGCGCTTGCTTGCAGGATCAGGCGCGAGGGGGCCTTGCCCTTGCCGCGCGCAGGCAAGCCGTGCTGGTTCAACACCTGTTTCTTTTTCAGGAACACGCGTGCTGTGGGGCCATAGACCTTGGCGACTTCTTCGCGGTTGACGCGCCCTGTGCCCAAGGCGGGAAGTACCTTGGAGAATGCCGCGCGATGCGGTTTGCTCATCTGGTCCAGCGCCATCGGGCCGGGGTAGAAGCTTTCCGACGGGACGTTCTCGGCAAAGATCACCTGATGGTCGTCGAACATCAGGTGAACGTAGGTGACCGATTTCTTGCCCTTGGCGATGCGCACGCCTTTGGCCGCGTCGGCAAGATGTTTGGCGCGGGCAAAGCTATCGCCGCTCTGGCCGACCAAAACACCATGTTGCTGCGAGACCAAGAGATCCCGTTCGGCACCGAAAGTGCCACGTTTGATCAGCACGGGATGCAGATGTGATCCCTTTTGCATTTGTCCGGCATCGTAAGACCGCGTGTTGATCCAGCGTATTTTCTGCGGGCCGTTGTCCATTGTGGTGACAAGATCGCCGACACGCAGGTCTTCGACCAAGACATCCCCGCGCGGCGTGCGGATGGCGGTGCCTTTGCCAAAGCAGACAACGCCGGTGTTGTCATAGGTAAAGTGCTGCGCCTGCACGCCGATGAACTTGAGCGACCCATCCTCGAACTTGGAATTATAGGTGTAATCCGTGGTCTCGAAGTTGGACTGATCCAGAATGCCATTGTCTTCATAGTCAGCGCGCAGATCGAAAATCTTGTCGTAATAGCCGCTTAGATCAATGAAGTCATTATTGGTGGTGTCGTCGTCATCCAGCGGGCCGGTATTGCCCGCGTTGAAATCGGTGATCGTGTCGTGACCGCCGGAGTAGACGAATACGTCATCGCCGTCGCCGCCTGTCAGCTGGTCGTCGCCCTGACCGCCGTCCAGCGTATCATTGCCGTCGCCCCCGATCAGGGTATCGCGGCCAGCGTCGCCATGCAGATTGTCATTGCCACCGCCGCCGTCGATTGAATCATCGCCGTCGCCGCCGGACAAGCTGTTGTCCTGTGTCCCGCGCGCGGTGATGGTGTTGTCTTTGCTGTCGCCCTTGACCGACGCGGCAGAGTTCTCGAGCGCGACGTTTTCAAAGTTCAGCAGATCGCCACGGTCGTTCCCTGCGTGGTCCAGCCGGCTGGCGGCAAGATCGACGGTGTGATCCGCCCCCAGCCCGCTGCCCGCGACATAGGTATCGATGCCATCGCCCGCGTCGATGACGGAGTTCGCGTCGTCCGCTGTGGTGCCCGCCTCGCGGATGATCCGGTCGTCGCCCGTCCCGGCGTCGATGTCATAGGCACCATCACCAACCTTGATCGTGTCATCGCCTGCACCGGTATCAACCGCAACTCCGCCAATGCTGGCATCCACATAATCCGATGAATTGGTCAGAACCAGCTTTTCAATCTCGGTGAAGGAAACGCTGTTGGGCCCTTCGGTCGCGGTGCCCGCCTCTGTGCCGGTATAGGTGACAGAGACACCTTTGCTTAGCGCGTCGAAGGTGACGACATCATAGTCCTTGCCGCCTTCGCCACCGGCGATTTTGTCGGTGCCGAAATCATCTTCCATGACAAACAGATCGGCGTCATCCCCGCCCGACATGGCATCATTGCCAGTGCCGCCCGCGATCGTATCGTGGCCGGTGCCACCCTCGATCCGGTCGTCACCGCTGCCGCCGGACAGGCTGTCATTGTCCGCCCCACCAGAAAGGCTATCATTCCCACCGTCGCCATAGATCGTATCGTTGCCAGCCCCACCGTCCAGCGTATCATTGCCCGCATCGGTCGCGCTGATGGTCGACATCTTGAGGTCGCCAACACGGATCGCGTGGCCGGTATCATCGGGGTCGTGGTTGTTATACTCGATCTCGATCCGCGAAACGGGGCCCGCGATATCGACCTGCAGGAAACCCGTCTTGGCATTGGTCGTGCCCCGCCCCGCATCCGTGCTGATGGCACGGCCGGTTTCGTCGTTCACATCCAGCGTATCGCTATTGCCCGCCGTCAGATTGACAGGGATAAGATTGCCGTCGGCGTCATAGGCCCGCACGATGACTTCATCCACGAAGCCATAGGCCTGATCGATGTCGAAAATACCGAAGGTGACATTGCTCACCTCGTCCGACACGCCGCTGTCCAGCGACGAGAAGTCGATGCTCATCTTCGCGGTATTCGGGTCCGACCCCGCCGCACCGCCAAGGATACGGATCGACGAACTGTCGCTTAGTTCGTTGTAGTCATACAGCGGGTCGTTCCGCTCCATCGTGGCAGAGCGGAAGTTCTCCCCCTGATCCACGGACATCGTGACCTGGATATTGCCGGACGAGGTGACCCCGGTGATGCCACCCGTGACGCTAACGCCGTCCTCGATGTTCTGGTTGGCCCAGGAAAACGTGGTTTCTTCGGTGGTGTCGGCGTCGCCGTGGATGCGGTCGTCGCCGTCATTGCCTGCGATATAGTCATTTCCCGCGCCGCCCAAAATCGTGTCATCGCCCGACCCGGCCGAGATTTTGTCGTTGCCTGCGCCCAGCTTTACCGCGTTGCCGCTGTTGTCCACCTCGTCCGCTTGCGCGTCCGTCGATCCCACACGCATGGAATCATCACCCGACGTCCCATCAACGGTGCCATCCGGCGCAACATAGTCGGCATCGACGCGGCTGGCGTACATCATCGACTCGTTTGATGAGACAGTGTTGAACGTGATGGAGTCGATGGGCCCCGCCTCAAGCGCGGATTGGTAATCGGAGGAGCTGGCAGCCGGCGCAAGAAACAGGTCGCCGTTGGTGGATTGGAAGACAATCGCCGTCACGGTCGCCTGGGAACCATCGGCGTAGGTCAGCGTCGCGGCATAGGACGCGATGGCGTCAAAGTTCTGGCTGTTGCCATCGTCGATGCGGAAGGTATCAGACCCGTTTTCCCCACTGTTATCAGTAGAGTATGTGCCGCGGGCAGTATTTCCATACCCCCGCGCCCCCGGAGAGAAGGATTTGATGTTGTTGTAAAGCGGGCTGTTGGCACCCCCAAAGGTTTCCCCCTCCAGCGAGCTTGCGTTTTCGCTGATCTGGTTTCCCTCGGTCGTATCGATACGACCGACATTCCCAAGGTAGAAAACGTTAAATCTGGTTGCCATTGTTACAGCCCTCAACATCTTTGAACCGGTGGCAGGCTTGTGGCCCGCGTCCTGTGTATTGTTGTGGGTACGGGGACAATGTGGCGTCACTTTGACCGGAAACAAAAACAATGTGGCCATGTTTCTATGCTTTTGATCGAAACAATACACAGTCTGGTAAGGTTCAACGCCAAGCGCACAGCGCGGAAACGCGGGGGCAGGGCCTATGCGCCGCGATGTGATCAAATGGTTTAAAATGCCGGGTATTTAGAGGTGTGACCGAAGTGCACGGTAAAAGCGGCGTGAACTTGCAGCGGCCATAGAGGGGGCTTGCTGAAGGTTGACCGCAGAGGTTTTGCCCTAGTCTACTGAAAATAATCGAGTTTATCTGTCTCCCCCCCCTCGGGGCTGACCTCTGTCTTGGTTTAAACCCATCGGGCAACAGGGCGCCCCTGACCGTGTACCGCGCGGCCATGCAGACTCCGCGCCTCAATTCCGCCGCATGAATGCCGCCGCAGCGCCTCAAGCCTCTGTCGAAGGTGAATGCACCCCAGCATCCCCGCCGGGTTCATCAACCAAAGGAGCTTTCCGTGCCACATCATGCCCCCCCTGAGCCCAAGACCGGCCTTTGGCACATTACCGGTGCCGCGATGGCCGCGATGTTCTGCTTGTTTGCGCTGCTTGGGGGATGGGCCGCGACAACACAGATTTCGGGGGCGGTGATCGCGACGGGGCAGATCGATGTGGCGGGTAAGCCCAAGGTGATCCAGACGGTGGATGGCGGCGTGTTGGCGGAATTGCCGGTTCAGAACGGGGATATCGTCAAGGCGGGGCAGGTCTTGGCGCGATTTGATGCCACGATCTTGCAAATTGACCTGCGCATGGCGCGCGCCCGTCTGGCCGAGGCAGCGGGCCTGCGCGCCCGTCTGGAGGCAGAGCGTGACGAAAGCCCCGCCCCCCGTTTCGATGCCATTGATCTGCCAGCAAAAATCGGCGCGCTGGATATGACGCAAGCGCAGGCAGGGCAGGCCGCAATATTCGAGGCGCGGGCCCAGATGCGCGCGGGAATGCGCGCCCGTATGGCCAGTGATCTTGCCGATGTCGAAACCCAGGCCACCGGCCTCAACGGTCAAATCTCTGCGCTGGAACAACAACTTGCCATCCTCACGACAGAGCTGCGCAGCCTCACGCGCTTGGTTGAAAAGGGGCTGGCCCCGCAGGTCCGTTTGTCGCAACTACAGTCCACGCGGGCCGGTTTGCGCGGTGACCTTGCCGCGCGGCGGGCGGATCTGGCGCGGTTGATCCACCAACGCTGGACGCTCAAGCTGGAAAGCCTGCAAGCCGATCGCCGGTTTCAGGAACAGGTCGCGTTGCAACTGCGCGAGGTCACTGCCGAAGTTCAGGAACTGACCCTATCGATCCTCACCCGCCAAGCGCAGCTTGACCGTATTGCCCTTCGGGCTCCCGTCGACGGGATGGTGCACGAACTGCGCGCCACGACCGTTGGCGCGGTTGTCGGGGCGGGTGCGATCTTGATGGATATCGTGCCGCAGCAGTCAAAGTTCGAATTCGAGGTGCAGGTCGATCCGCGCTCGATCAATCTGGTACGCTATGATCAGCCCGCCACCCTCGTGCTCACCGCCTTTGACCCGCACACGACCCCGCAACTGACCGGCAGCGTTTACAGCATCTCTCCGCAAGTGGTGGTGGACCCGCGCAATGGCGACAGCTTTTATCGGGTCATTCTGGATATCCCCCGTACCGAGCTGGACCGTCTGCCAGCCTCCGTCCGTTTGGTCCCCGGCATGCCGATAGAGGCGTTTTTGAAGACCAAAGACAGGACCGTGTTGAGTTATCTGGCAGAGCCTATCAGCAGCCAGCTGCGCCGGGGGTTCCGCGGCTCCTGAGACCTCGACGTTAGCGAAATCTTTACCATCTTCCCGTCTTAAGAGGGGATGAACACACCGTCCGCCCCGCCCGGCATCACTGTCGTGATCCCCCATCTCAACCAACACAACGCCCTTGCGCGTTGCCTTGCCGCGCTGGACGCCGGAACGCGGAAGCCAGCCGAGGTGATCGTCGTCGACAATGGCTCCGCCCGGTCACCGCAAGGAGTTGTTAACGATTACCCATGGGTATCCCTGATCCACCAGCCGATCCCCGGCCCCGGCCCCGCACGTAACTTTGGCGCGGCGCGGGCACAGGGCGATGTGCTTGCCTTTCTCGACGCCGATTGCCTGCCCGACGCGCATTGGCTGGCGCATATTGCCGCGCATATGGCGCGCGACCCCCATAGGATCCTTGGCGGTGATGTCCGTATCGATCGTAAAGGGCGCAGGCTGGACCCCGCGACCGCATATCAAGCGGTTTTTGCTTATCGGATGGACCGCTACATCGCGCAGCAGGGGTTCACGGGGACGGGAAATCTGATCGTGCATCGCAAGGTGTTCGACGCGGTCGGCCCGTTCAAGGGCCTCCACCATGCCGAGGACCGCGACTGGGGCCAGCGCGCCATCTTTGCCGGATATCGCATAGGCTTCGCCGCCGATCTGCTTGTCTATCACCCGCCGCATACGGCGACGGGCCTGCGGCTGAAATGGGACAGGCAGCTTGCCCATGACTGGGCGCGATGTACCGGCCCTGGCGGCCGGATCCGGTGGGCGATAAAGGCGCTGCTGCTTATTCCGTCTCCGCTCTGCGCTGTGGCAGAGGTCGCGACCAGCCCCCGCATCAAGGGCGCGTGCAACCGTGTGATGGCGTTGATCGGACTGACGTCTATCCGGCTTTACCGCGCGCGACGGATGCTGTCGCTGCTACGGGGCCATGACCCCGAACGGCTTTTGCACCGGTGGAACCGCATTGACCTGCCCTGACATCAGATGCGCGACATGGGGTGGCCCGTGATCCGGTCCTTTGGCTTTCTGCTGTCCGGCAACGCCTGCGCCGCCGCGATCTTGCTGCTGCGCACGGTGGTGGTGTCGCGTCTGATCAGCCTCGAAGATTTCGGGATCGGCACAAGCCTCGTGCTCGCGCTTGCCATGATAGAGATGCTGACCGCGCTTGGCTTTCAACAACAGATCGTCAATGCGCCCAAGGGGGATGACGCGGATTTTCATAGCGCGCTGCATGGTGTGGCGCTGATACGTGGCATGATCGGGGCGGTGGCGCTGTTCCTTCTCGCGCCGCTTCTGGCCCGCTCCTTTGGGGTGGAGCAGCTGACATGGGCGTTTCAGCTGATCTCTGTGGTGCCGCTGTTACAGGGGGGGATGCATCTGGACGTCTATCGCCAGGCCCGCCACTACAAACATCGCGCCGCGATATGGATCGCGCTGTTGCCGCCGCTGGGGTCCTTGGCCGCGCTGCTGCCCCTATCGCGGATGTTCGATGACTTCCGCATCATGCTTTTTGCCGTGTTGGTGCATATGGCGCTGGGCACGCTCATGTCTCACGCAGTTGCGAAACGCCCTTATCGACTGCGGTTTGATCGGACCATTATGGTCCAAAGCATGCGGTTCGGCTGGCCCCTCATGGCAAGCGGCGCGGTGATGTTTCTGGTGTTCAATGGCGAACGCGCCATCGTCGGGCGTCTTCTGGGGCTAGAGGCGCTGGCCCTGTTTTCCATGGCCGTATCGCTGACACTGACCCCGTCGCTGGTCCTGATGCGTAGCACGATGAGCCTGTTTCTGCCCCGCCTTTCAGCTAGCGCCGCGCGCCCGGAATTTCGGGCCCGGGCGATCACCACGATCCAAAGCCATATCGTGCTGGCCGCAGTGATGGTCACGGCAGTCTGCCTGCTTGGCGGTTCCATCGTACACCATGTGCTGGGCGATAAATACCGCGCTGTGCTGCCCCTGCTGACGCTCTTGACGGCGGTTCAGGCGTTGCGGGTGGTCAAAGGCGGATGTGCGATTGTCGCGCTGGGCGAAGGGTATCGCAAGACCGAGCTTTTGACGGACCTGTTGCGCATCACGTTCCTACCCCTCGCGGCATGGAGCGTTATGCAAGGCGCAAGCCTGCCCCATGTGGTGCATATCGCAGGACTGGGCGAAGCCGCGGGGCTGATGATTGCGCTGCTTTGGATGCACCGCGTGCAACGGGTGCCGCTCCGGCCATTGGCCCCGCCGCTGATCTGTATGGTCGCGGTATTGGCTTGGGCGGTTTTCACGCAGGACCAACCGACGGGGGTTCGGGCCGCAGGCTTCGGTCTGTTGCTGGCCGGTCTGGCGATGGCGCTGCCTGACGTCCGCAGAATTATTTTCACAAAAGGAGCACCCGATGGGATGGAGTCCAAGGCGATACAGCACCGATAAGAAGACTTTGACCGCACAAGTGACATGCCGCGGCCAAAGCAACGGCAGCCGTTCACCATGAAGAGACGCGCCAAGCCGCCCCGCCTGTCCGAGCTTGCCATCGGGCGGGACAACCACTTTAACCTCATTCGCTTTCTGGCGGCGGTGGCGGTGTTGGTCTCTCACGCGTGGCCGCTCGCGCTTGGGCGCGGCACGGTTGAGCCTTTGAAAACAGCGCTTGGCTATTCGCTGGGGGAGCTGGCGGTTTTTGTGTTCTTTGGCCTGTCCGGCTTTTTCATCGCGGGCAGCTACGACCGGCAGGGGTCTGCCTTGTCCTTTGTCATGGCGCGGGCCGCGCGTCTGCTGCCGGGGTTGGCCGTGTCCATCTTGATCGTGGCGCTGATCATGGGGCCGCTGGTCAGCCGGTTAGACGCGGGTACGTACCTGTCTCATCCCGATACGGTGCAGTTTATCGTGCAAAATATACTCTTGTTTAAACCGCAATATACCTTGCCGGGCGTGTTCACGACGAACCCCTATCCCACCGTAGAGGGGTCGATTTGGACGCTCGCGCATGAGGTCGCCTGCTATGCGCTTATCCTGTTCGTCGGCCTTGTCGGGGCCCTGTCCCGCCGGCGGGTGATGGCGGTGCTGTTGGCGCTTTACCTGATCGCGTGGGGAATCGCGCCGTATCTCGGCGACCTCATTCATCCGCGCCTACAGCAAACGCGGCTGCTGTCCTTGCCCTTTGTTTTCGGGGCGTCCTGCTGGATCTGGCGCGATTATATCCCCTTGCGGTGGCCCTTCGTCCTTGGGTTGATCGTCCTGACATGGGCCGTGCACGCTACGGTTTTCGCTTTTCCAATGCTTGCACTGGCTGTGACCTACACCAGCCTCTGGGCAGGGTATTGCAAGGTAGGCCCCCTGCTGATGTTCAATAGGGTCGGAGACTATTCATACGGAATATATATTTACGCGATGCCGCTGCAGGGGCTGGTGGTTTGGGTGTGGGGGGACATGATGCCAGCGCTGAACATTGCGCTGGCCTTGCCGTTGACGTTGCTTTGCGCGGTATCGTCCTGGCACTGGATTGAACGACCCGCGCTGACCTTCGCGCGGGAGGGGCAGCGCGGGTCTTTGATCACGCGGAGGATAGCACCGCGCCGATAAAGCCGCTATCGCCCAATGTATTTCCCACAAGGTCGCTGCCATAGGGGGCCTGCGCGGGTGATATTTTGGGCAGATCGGACAGTGCGTCGGGGCGGTAGTCACCGCTGCCTGTGTTGCTGCCGGTGTGAGAGCGGTCGTCGACCCAAGGCGCGGCGATATGTGAAACCTCACCGATCGACGGCAGTTCCCCCAGCCACGAGGACGGGCCATAGCCGGGTTCATTACTTGACCCTGCGATTGCGACATTATGCGACCATCCAACCTTGTACCGCGCTGGCCAGTTGCCGGTAAGGGAGGTTTCGCCGGAAAATACATCGCTTTTGGTATTGATGCGGTGGAACAGATTGTTCCGAAAAGAGCCCGACTTCGCCACGTTCTCGGTGCCGTCCAGATACAGCAAATTCGCACGTTCTCCCGCGATGGTGTTGTTGTGCACAACGATGTTTTGGGCTGCATTTGTATCGCTGTCAGCGTTCAATCGCAGCGCCGCATTTGTGGAGCTCCCCCAGCTTTCCACGATGTTCCCTACAAACGCAAAGCCCCGCGCGCCGATCTCGGCGCTTACGGAAACGATTGCATTGGTCGCGCTGCCATTGCTGAATGTGTTCCACCCTAAAAACGTGCCGGTCATGGCAGGCCGGTTGCCAATCGGTGCTCGGAGTGTGAATTCGTCAAGCCCCGAACAGCCGAGCGCCTGATAGGTGATTGTTCCGGCACAGCTTTTGCAGCCGATCGCGGTGACCATGATTGCTTCGGTCGAAAAGGAATTGCCCTGGTGTGGATCTTCGTTGGGCACGACGGAGCAGTTGATTTGTACAAAGCGCCCCACCCGGTAAACCCAAGCGCCGTAGCTGCCGAAACCGTTAGCGTCCCAAAGACAGTTCTTTGTTATCAAAAGATTGTCTGCCGACTCCGCGCCACTGTCCAGAAACACCGTGTTCGCCCCGCCTTTCTGCAAAGTGACATCACAAATCTTGAGGTGCGTTGGTATGCCGTTGAACCGATTGACCCCACCGTCGGTTAAGATCGTGGTATCCCGTTTGGACGGGTCTTCAGCCCTGATACACAAGGGCAGCTGTGCCGAGCGACCGGCAGCCTTGAAAGGCGTTAGGATATGCGCCCCCTCTGGGAGTAAAATCGTGCCACCGCCCGCATCATCCACCCGCCCAAAATGCGCGGCATTAAATTCCTTGATCGCGTTGGCCGCGGCCGCGATTGTCGCGAATGGGGCGGCAATGGCATCTGCGCGCGCAGACGCAGCCAGACCCGTCGCATCGTCGCCCGTGGTTCCATCGACTTGGGCATAACATGCCCCATACCCGCCGCTCGTGTCGTTCAGCATCCGAAGCGTCGTCAGGTTGGGGGACGGATATTCATCGGCGTCGGCACTGATGGAAAAGGCTTCCCCCACCCATGGGTAGATGGTGGCATCTACAGTCAATAAATCCCCCTGGGCCAAGCCTGATAGATCAACCGTCGCTGCATAATGCGAAACATGGAGCCCCGACGCGTCAAATCCAAGACTGCTTTGCGACGACACAAGCTGCGATGCTTCGTTGCCAAGCGTATCGCGGACGATGAACCGCACCGCCGCGACGGGTTGCCCCTGTTGGGCATATGCGTGGGCAACTGCCAGCCTTAGTATATGTGCATCATCTTCTACCCTCTCACGGTCATGGTTTAACCACATGGCAATAGGCCGGGGCGCTGGCCTTGTGCTGTGATTGATTGCACCGTTGATAGTATCGCCCGCGTAAACGAAGTCTGAACACGCGACGGTCTTGTCAGTCAAATTTGAATGATCTGGGTAGGGCTGCCTGACACGGCTGGTGAGTTGCACAACCGAAGCCCTGCTGACAGCCGTCGCCGCCGTATCAAAACCGCGCCGGTTCACGGTCACATTCCGCGCCTCGGAAGTGGTGGAAAACGACGGTATATCTCGGTGCTCGGCCCGCCAACCATCTGCAAGAATTTCCGTGACGGGCGAAATCTTTAGCGGCAGCGCCCCCGCCATCGTTTGCCCCAGTTTCATGCCCAGCCCGAGTGTCATCTGCATAGTCCATACCTTGCGATCAGAATTCGTAGGCATCGATACATATCAACCTCGCTGAACCGTTGCATTCGCAGGGAAAGAGGCGGAGGGCGGGTTAATCTTCACGCAATATTAAATGTTCAGCCCAATGGTGGTCGTACCGCCGATTCCTCTTACGAAAGGACAGATATGATTTGGACGTGAACCATATATACGCGACGGACCAGCACCGCTCTCTCAAGCGCATACGGCTATACCATCAACGGCCCGTATCACGGGTTGTGCTCGTGTATTTCGGGCTCCTGCTGGTGCCCGTCGGCTTCAATTTAGGGTCGGTCTATATGACCGGGACCAAGGCGCTATTAGCAGTGCTGATTATTCCGCTAAGTCTCCGCCTGTTTTGCGGCCACTACGGGCGTGTTTTGTTGACAGACGTTCTGTTCTTTATGCATTTTCTATGGGTTTCGCTGGCCTTAGCGGTCAACAACCCGGTGGAAGCCACCCAGAATGCAGGCTCAATCGGAGTCGAGTTTCTAGGCGGATATTTGATCGGGCGCGCCTTTATCCGAGACAGACACAGCTTTGCCGCAGTGGTTAAGATCCTCACAGGACTGATCGTGCTATGCTTCCCTCTGGCCTTGATAGAGTCGCAAAGCGGGACATCTGTTCCCATTGAATTGTGGAAGATGACCGGGCTTACGACCCCGGTGGATCTGGCGATTGATCGCCGCATGGGACTGGAGCGGGTGCAACTTTCGTTCGAGCATCCAATCCACTGGGGCTTGTTTTGTACAATCGCGACGTCCCTGTACTTTATTGGGCTGGCGGGACGGCACAGCTTGGGTCTGCGGTCTGTGATTATGACGGTGATTTGCGCCAGCTGTTTCCTATCGCTGTCCAGCGGCGCGCTACTGGCGGCAATCGTGCAGATAGGGCTGATTTTCTGGAGCTTCCTATGTCGCAGGATCGGGCGACGATGGCTAATCCTCTCAACTTGTTTTGTTATTTTTTACGTCGTGATCGATTTGCTTTCCAATCGAACCCCGATCCAAGTTTTCATGAGCTATGCGACATTTTCTGCCGAAAGCGCCTACTGGCGGTCTGCTATTTTCCAATGGGGCATGACCAATGTCTGGAGCGCGCCTGTATTTGGACTTGGGCTAAACGATTGGATCAGGCCGGTTTGGATGCACACCTCGAGTATCGACAATTTTTGGCTATTTATCGCGATGCGTTTCGGATTGCCGGCGTTTACTTTTTTGACAGTCGGCTATGGCTATGCGCTCTGGCGTGTCGGGCGCAAAGATTTCACCATGGATCGGACCCTAGCGGCGTTACGGCTAGGCTGGATACTCTGCTTTACTGGGCTCACCCTCACGCTGTCGACGGTGCACATTTGGGGCAGCATCTATGGCTTCGTATTCTTCATATTTGGGGCAGGACTGTGGATGTTGGATGCGAAGCCGCGATCCCCGCAGAGTGAACGTACAATTTGAAATATTGATCCTTTTCGGATTTGCCGATTTTTCCACTTTGTAAAGGAAATCACCCTACCACAGAAGTCAGGCCGCAAGGGGATGTCGGCCATGACGACTGATTGGTTTGGGGGAAGTGCAACGTGCAGACGCACAACATCTATGCCGCCGCGTTGCGATCACAGCTTGGGGGGATTGTGCTGCTTTTTGTGGTCAGTGGGTTGATCAACATCCTGCTGCTCACAGGATCGATTTACATGATCCAGATATATGACCGCGTTTTGCCTAGCGGGTCAGTGGTCACGCTGATGGGGCTCTTCGGGATTGTGCTGCTTCTCTATTGTTTCTTCGGGCTTTTTGACCTGATCCGGCAACGGCTTTTGGCCCGTCTTTCGGTGCGTTTGGACCTGGCACTTGGGGCTGAGTGTTTCGCGGCTTGGGTCAGCAATGATGAAAAGAACAACGTACCGGCAAGCGCACAGGAGCCCCTGCAACAACTGGGGCACCTTAGACGTCTGCTGTCTAGTCCCGCGTTCATAAGTGTCTGTGATATGCCGTTTGTGCCGATCTTTTTGTTGGCCCTATACATCATTCATCCTTGGTTGGGGGCGATGGTTCTGGGCGGCGTGGCGTTGGCTTGTGCCGTGATGGCAACGGGCCGCTATTTGACGCGCAACACGATCAGCATCTCGGCAAATCAGGATCATATCCTCGCTGATATGTCCTATCACAGTCGCCGTCTGGCGGAGCCGCTGCGCGCCATGCGTATGCAAGTTGATCTTGCCACATATTGGCGCGGGCTTCAGCGCAGCAGTCTGGCGTGGCACCAGCGCCTGCATGCCCCGCCGGATGCGCTGGCATCATTCAGCAAATCGTTCCGCCTGATGTTGCAGTCCTCGATCCTGACAGTCGGGGCCATATTGGTCATTCAGGGCCAAATCTCGGCGGGGATGATTATGGCCGCTTCGATCTTGGCGGGGCGCGTTCTGGCCCCTATCGACCAGATGATCAGCGGCTGGCAGGGGATTGCATCCGGTTGGTCCGCGCACCGCCATCTGCACCGCCATTTTTCACAGAATATCCCGGCACGCGAGGGGGTTGCATTGCCTGAACCAAAGGGCCGGATTTCTTTCACCGCTGTTTCCCACGGGATCGAGGGGCGGGCGGAAAACGGGCTGAAGGATGTCTCTTTTGACCTGTCACCGGGGGATGGGCTGTGCGTGCTCGGCGGGCCAAATGCGGGCAAAAGCATATTGGCAAAACTGGCCGTTGGCGTTGCGGCTCCTACAACCGGTGAGGTTCGGTTTGATGCCGTTAATCTGGCCCGATGGCCTTCCGCGCAGATTGGCCCTGCGATCGGCTATTTGCCCGATACCATTGATCTTCTACCCGCGACGATTTTCGACAACATTTCCAGATTTCGCTCCGATACCACTGATGCACAGGTGATCGCCGCTGCAAAGCTGGCCCGTGTTCACCACGCCATTATGGCTCTTCCGGATGGGTATATGAGTGTTGTGCGCGGCGGTGGGGGATCCTCGTTAACCCAAGGGCAGATACAGCAGATCGGGCTGGCGCGGGCGTTGGTCTGCAATCCGGCGCTGGTTGTGATGGATGATCCGCTGCGGTCGCTTTTCAGCTGTCCCGATGCTGAACAGATCGTGGCAGAGGTCGCACGCCATATGCGTGATCGGGGTAGCACGGTGGTGATCACGGCGCGCCAGCCCTGTGCAATTTCGGCGTTGAACAAAGTGCTAGTATTGTCCGAGGGGCGGATAAGGCAGTTCGGCTTGACCAGTGATATCTTCGGGCGCGCTTTCCCTACGCGGGTGGCGGCGAAGGTTCAGACGCTGCCGATCTCGGGCAATGGCACAACACGGGCGAGCGGGGGGTAACCTTATGGTATAAAAAAGGGGCATTGCGCACGGCCCAAGTCCCCTTCTATCGCTTTCTTCAAATGTCGCCCTATTCGGCCCAGGAAACACCGGTAAGGTCGACAGCCTGCGTCGGGGCATTGCGCCAAAGGCCGGTCAGACCTGCCTTTGCAACGGACAGTGACGCCAGCTGGAACAGGAAACCGTTGACGTGATCTTGGGCGATCATGGTCTGCGCCTCGCCCAGCAACGCGTTGCGTGCTTCCGGGTCGGTTGTCGTGTTCAGCTTGGTCATCAAAGCCTGAAAATCAGGATTGTCATATTGGAAATAGTAATCAGGGTTGGCATAGATGCCGATATCCATCGGTTCGGTATGACTTACGATTGTCATGCCGAAGTTCTTTCCCTTGAACACAGTTTCAAGCCATTGGGCCCACTCGACATTATTGATCTTGGCGGTGATACCAACCTCGGCCAGCTGCGCGGCGATGATCTCTCCGCCGCGGCGGGCGTAGGAGGGGGGCGGCAGGTCCAGCGTGGTCTCGAACCCGTCGGCAAAGCCGGCTTCGGCCAGTAAAGCTTTGGATTTTTCGATGTCATGCAGGCTCAGCGCGGTTTGATCGACATAGGCCGGGTTATGGGGCGCGAAATGCGTACCGATGGGCGTGCCGTATCCGAACATCGCACCGTCAATAATGGCTTGGCGATCAATGACATGGGCGACGGCGGCGCGGACCTTGGGGTCATCAAACGGCGGCTGTTTATTGTTCATCGCCAGAATAGTTTCGCCCTCGGTAGAACCGACAAGCACTTGAAACCGCGGGTCCGCTTCGAATTGCGGCAGGTTCTCGGGCGCGGGGAAGCCGGCGAATACATCAACATCTTCGGCCATCATCGACGCGAAAGCGGCGGTCGGGTCAGAGATGAATTTGAACGTGGCGATATCCAGCGCGGCCGGGGTCCCCCAGTAGTTCGGGTTCTTCTCGATGCGGATATTGTCGCCCTGGGTCCAGCTGGTGAATTTGAACGCGCCGGTGCCGATGGGCAGTTGCTTGATATTGTCGATGCTTTCGGGTGCCACGATCACCGCGTCGCCCCAGGCGAGGTTGAACAACAGGTTGCCGTCCGGCTCTGACAGTTTGATTTCGACGGTCGACGGGTCGACGACTGTCACCTCCGAGATCGCGCCGAACAGCGCCTTTTGGGCATTTGCGCTGTCTTCGGCATTGATCCGGTCAAGCGAGAATTTGACGTCGGCGGCATCCATCGTCGTTCCGTCGTGAAAGGTCACGCCGCTTTGCAGTTTGAACGTATAGGTCAGGCCATCGTCAGAGATTTCCCACGATTGCGCCAGCCCGGGCACGACCGATCCGTCGCCCATAAAGCGGGTCAGCCCTTCGAAAACGTTGGAATAGAGCACCTGATCAATGGCCCCTGCCGCAGCGCTGGTCGGGTCCAGATGCGGTGGCTCAAGTTGCATCGCGACGGTGATGTCGTTTTTCGCGGCGACGCCGGTGGCCATCAGCGCGGCAGCGCAGGTGCCTAGAATAAGTTTGCGAAGATGGGCCATGGGTGTCTCCTGTTGGCAATAAGGAAAATGTTAACCAGTTCTGTCAGGTTTGACCAGCGTCGGGATGCTGTCGCAATTATCGGTTGTACCCAGCCTGTGCGCGGTTTATGCGCCGTTTTTTGAGGTTTTGAAGGGGCGCGCCATGGCTACGATGTCACCCACTTTGGGTATCGATTTCGGAACGTCCAACTCTGCCGTGGGCTATGCAGTAGACGGTGTGCCGCATTTGATTAACGTCGAGGCGGGGCAGAACACGCTGCCGACCGCGCTGTTTTTCGATAATGAGGAAAAGCGGATCATCTATGGTCGCGGTGCCCAAGAGGCGCTGATCGGCGGGGAGGACGGGCGCTATATGCGTGCGCTCAAAAGTCTGCTGGGCACGCCCTTGATGCGCGAAAGTCGGGTTCTGTTGGGCAAACGCATGGATTTCATCGCCATCGTGGCGCGCTTTCTGGCCGAGCTGAAGACGAAGGCAGAGCGCGCCACCGGCCAGCAGTTTGATCGGGCGCTGTCAGGGCGACCTGTGATGTTCCACAGCGCCGATCCGGCGCGGGACGCGCAGGCGTTGGTGGATTTGACCGAATGCTATATGCAAGCCGGGTTCAAACAGGTCCGCTTCATGCCCGAACCCGAGGCTGCGGCCCTAGCCAATCGTGCTGTGCTTGAACCCGGCGATCTGGGGCTGATCGTCGATATCGGGGGCGGTACGTCTGATTTTACCCTTTTCCGGCAGGAAGGTGACGCGGGCATTCATATCCTCGCCAGCAAAGGGGTGCGCATTGGCGGGACCGACTTTGACCGCGAGCTGAGCCTTCAGCATGTGATGCCGCATCTGGGGATGGGCAGCCAGATCAAACATGTGTTCGGGGATGAAACCCACGCCGCCCCTCATGCGGTTTTTGCCGATTTGGCGACGTGGCAGAAAATCCCGTTCCTTTACACCCGCGAACAGCGTCGCGCGGTCGAGGATCTGGCGAAATACGCGGTAGAGCCGAAGCTGCTGAACCGACTGCAGCGTGTGTTGGAGGATGAGCTGGGCCACGATATGGCCTTCGCGGTAGAGGCCGGCAAGATCGCGGCGAATGACCCCGATGCCAGCGCCCCGCCGCAGATCGACCTCAAGATCGTGGAGCGCGGGCTGACGGTCCCACTGCCACCGGCGATGATGGCGGCAAGTTTGGCGCAGATGGCAGCGGAGATCGCGCAGGTTGCGACTGATCTGACGGCGCAGGCGGAGGTAAAACCCGACGCCGTGACCAAGCTGATCTTTGTCGGCGGGTCCAGCCTGATGGGCGTGATCGACCGCGCCATGCGCGATGCATTTCCGCAGGCCGAACTGCACCGCGGGGCCGCGATGACCGCGATCGTCGACGGTCTGGCAATCGCCGCGCCACACGCCTTTGCTGACGGCTGAGGGCCTTAGTCTTTCGGAAGTAGCAGCGTCTCCAGCGCGGCCCCCATCACGCAGGCGCTATCGACCATATCGTCGATGCCGATATATTCATCCGGCTTATGCGCCAGCTCTAGCAGGCCGGGGCCATAGGCGATGCAATTCTTGAGCTTGCCGATCCGGTCGATGTGTTTCTGGTCGTATGACCCGGGGGAGGCGACGTATTCAGGCGCTTTGCCCATGATATCCTCGATCGCATGGGCGACAGTTTGCACGACCGGCGCATCGCGGTCGGTCATCGACGGCAGGACCGAATTCAGCTCTGTCAGCTCGTAGTCAAAATCGACCCGCGTTTCGCGCAGACCTTCCAGCAGGGCGCGCACTTCGCCGCGCACCTGATCCAGCGGTTCTTCCAGCAAAAAGCGCCGGTCAATGGTGATGCGGCAGCTGTCTGGCACGCAATGGGCCGGTAGCCCGTCGAAATCCGGGTCGTTTTCCTTTTGCCCACCGTGGATCGAATTGATGTTCATGGTTGAACTACGCGCCCCTTCGGGGACCACGGGCATGTCTGTGTGACGGGCGGCCATGGCGGGGAACAGCTTGTTTTCGAACTCGGAGAGCACTGCGCCCATGTGGCGCACGGCGCAATCGCCCAGAAACGGCATGGAGCCATGGGCGATCTCGCCCTTGGTTTCGATCTCGGCCCACCAGCCGCCCCGATGCCCCAGACAGATACGGTCTTTTTGCAGCGGTTCGGGGATGATCACATGTTGAACGCGGTCCGGGTTGAAATGCCCGTGCTCGGCCAGATAGGCGACACCGCCGTAGCCGCCGGATTCCTCGTCCGCTGTGCCGGAGATTTCGATTGCGCCGCTGAAATTGGGATGCTGTTCGATAAAGGTCTCGGCCGCGATGATAGAGGCCGCCAGCCCGCCTTTCATATCGCAGGTGCCGCGTCCGTAAATCTTGCCGTCCGAGATTTCGGCCCCGAATGGATCAAACGTCCAGCCGGCCCCGACCTCGACCACATCGGTGTGGCTGTTGAAGTGGACACATTCGCCCGCCCTGCGCCCTTCGCGGCGGGCGATGATGTTCCAACGGGGGTATTTCTCGCTATCGCCGGGGGTGCCAAAGGCGCGGATCAGCTGCGTCTCGAACCCGTGCTTGCGCAGGCGGGTATCAAGGTATTCGCAGATCAGCCGATAGTCCTGACCCGGCGGGTTGAGCGTCGGGATGCGGATCAGATCTTGGGTCAGCGCGATCAGATCGTCACGCTTGGCGATAATGGCGGTAGAGAGAGTGCTTGTCATACCGCCATGTTTGAACGGGCGTTCATATATGGCAAGCGAAGTCTGCAGTTGCCCCGTCGGATTCGAGTTTATTTTGCAAAATGAAGCCGCAACCGGGCATTTATGCGGCGATGTCTTTCATCGCCGTGAGCAGGGCGCGAACTTCGTCCATGGAGTTGTAATGGCAAAGCGACACACGCACCGCGGCATCAAGCCCGAGCGGGGTCAGGATGTTGCCGGAGTAGTGATCCGCCTTGCGCACATGGGTCCGGATGCCTTGGGCGTTGAGTTGGGCCACGATATCCGCCGCTGGCAGGGTGTCGAGCGTGAAGGACACAAGCCCCTCGCGGTCGGGGTTGTCGGTGCCGCCCAGGATCGTGACCCCCGCCAGATCGGCCAATCCGGCGAGGTTTCCCGTGCCGAACAGCAGCGCATTGGTCAGCTGTTGTTCGTGGTCGTGGATCGCAGCGGCGGCGGCCTCTATCCGCGCGCGGGGGGCTGTGGCGTCTGACACCTGGCTGCCGAGCCAGTCGAAATAGCGCACCACATCCGAGAATGTCGCATAGGCACCCGTGTCACGGGTGCCCATTTCCCAATTCCCGGCGGGACCGTTCGCCAGTGTCTCGATCGGCAGCGCGGTAAGACGCTCTGACGCCCAGGCAATGCCATAGCCGTGGCGCGAGAACAGTTTGTACGGAGAGATGACATAGCCGTCGATGTCATAGCTGGCGATGTCGATATGCCCATGGCTGGCGTGCTGGATGCCGTCGACAAAGATATAGGCGTCGGGGGCGATGGCGCGGATCGCGGCGCTGATGCCCGCCACATCATTGGCGATCCCCGTCACGGGGGAGGTGTGCAGGATCGTGGCGACCCGTACCTCGGGGGTCATCAAAGCGGCGTAGGCGTCGGGCGTTACCTGACCTGTCGCGTTATCGTGGGGCACGCTGATATAGGGTTTGCCCGCCACATCGGCCCAATGTTGCGCCGCGCTGCGCGATGCGGGGTGTTCCACGGTGGAGCCTATAACGGCACCGGGGGCGCTGCCCATGACGGCTGTCCGGATCAGGCGGAACGACAGCTCTGTTCCGCTTTCGCCGACAAAGAACTGCCCGTCAGGCGCGTTGAAGAACAACGCCATATCGGCGCGGGCCTGTTTGATGATATCGACCAGCGCATGGGACGCTGGGTTGTCACGCCCCTGATTGTCGGGGATGGCGGCGAATTTGGTCGAGGTCTCGACGACCGCGTTCAATGTCAGCGCGCCGCCGGCGTTTTCGAAAAACACGCGCGGTCCCTGGAACGGGCAGCTGTCAACATGGGCAAAGCGGTCGCGGATTGCCGTCATGAGTTTCGGGTTTTCTGTGAACATTATGCGGCCCTGCTGCGTTACTTTCTGTGCTTATGCAGTTTCTGCGCTAGTTTGATGCTGGATCACAATCAGATTTTGCGGGCTCGGCCCCATTTGTTCGTAGTTTTCAGGAGCGCAGGAATGGCCCCTCTTATTCAACGCAGGGTTTCGCGTAAGAAACCACAGGACGCACAAGCCGAGGAGAAATCGGTCAGCGAAGCGACGGCGTTGTCGCCCAAGCTGATCTACGAAGTGATCCGCCGTGAGGGCGAGGAAGAGCTGGCGCGCAGCAAGCGGTCGTTGATCTGGTCGGGGATCGCGGCGGGGGTGATGATCAGCCTGTCGGTCCTGGGCGAGGCCGTGTTCCGGACCTATCTGCCCGATACCGCGCATCGTTTCCTGATCGAGAACCTGGGCTATTCGCTGGGTTTTCTGGCGGTGATCATGGGGCGGATGCAGCTGTTTACCGAAAACACCATCACCACCGTTTTGCCGATCATGCGGGCCAAGACCTGGCATTCGCTGATGTGTATGTTCCGCCTGTGGGGGATCGTGCTGGCGGCGAATGTGGTGGGGGCCTTTGCCGCGGCGATGCTGTTTCTCTGGACGCCCGCGATTTCGCCCGAGGTGCTGCCCGCCATTCTGGACCTGTCGCATCACGCAACCAGCATGGGCGCCTATCAGGGGTTCTGGCGGGCCATTCCGGCGGGGGTCATCGTCGCGCTTATCGTCTGGATGATGCCTCAGGCGGATGAGACGTCGTTCTTCCTGATCCTTGTGTTCACTTGGCTTATCGCCGCGGGGGATTTCGCGCATATCGTTGCGGGGTCGGTCGAGATGGCGGTGATGATACTGGATGGCCAGCTTGGCCTGATGGCGGCGGTGTTCGAGTTCTTCTTACCGGTGCTTGCGGGCAACATTGTTGGCGGAACGATCATCTTTACCCTCGTCGCTTGGGGTCAGGTGCGCGATGAGGTAGAAGAGGAAAAGTAGCGTAAATGTGATGTGGCAGGGGCCGCAGCCGTGGGGAACGAGGATCAAGGGTTTTGACACAGAAATCGGTGGGCACCGTAAAGCTGTACTGGGATGCGCTGAAAGCGGCGCTGGTTGATATCTCTGAAAAGAACGTCTCGCTGATTGCGGCGGGGGTCGCTTTTTATGCGATGTTGTCGCTGTTTCCCGCCCTTGCCGCGCTGGTCACGATCCTGAGCCTGATCTCTGACCCTGTGGTTGTCATCGCCCAGCTGGAAGACATGCGCGGTCTGCTGCCCGATGACGTCTATGATATTCTCAATGATCAGGTGGTGTCGTTGGTCACAACCAGCACCGGCAAACTGGGGTGGGCTGGTGCGGCTTCGGTTCTGGTGGCGATGTGGTCGGCGCGGGCAGGTGTGGGCGCGATGATGATCGGCCTGAACAGCGTGTATAGTGAACGCAATCGCAACGCCGCGCGACACTATCTGCGGGCGCTGATGCTGACCTTTACCTTGGTGATGGTGGGGCTGATTGCGCTGATCACTGTGGTGATCGCACCGATTGTGCTGTCGTTCATCCCCCTGGGGGTATTCGGCTATTTCGTCGCCGAGATCATCCGCTGGAGCATCGCGATTTTGGTGCTATTGGCTGGTGTTGGCGTGCTGTACCGCTTTGGCCCGAACCGTCGTGCGGCGCGCATCGGCTGGCTGACATGGGGGGCCGTTTTCGCGGTGTTTTCATGGGCGGTGGTGTCGATCGGGTTCAGCTATTACGTTGCGAACTTCGGCAATTACAATCAGGTCTACGGGTCTATTGGCGCTGTGATCGCCATGCTGGTCTGGCTGTGGATCAGCAGTTTTCTGGTGCTGATGGGGGCGTCGTGGAACGCGCAGGTTGAGCTGCGCACACGCCCTGACAGCACCATTGGCCGTGACCGGCCGCTTGGCAAACGCGGGGCCTATGTTGCGGATAATCTGGTCAGTGTGAGCGAGGAATAGCGCCTACATCAAGGGGCGTTTGGCCGGTTTGCTGCGCTCTGTCTCGGCGACGTCGGCGAGCTTGTCGAGGTCGTTGACCTGCAGCACCTGATCCGACCAAGACGCGAGTTGCTGGTCACGCAGCTTCGCGAGGGTTTTGTTGGTATGAACAAGCGATAGACCCAAAGCATCCGCCAGATCGCGTTGCGTGAAGGGCAGGGTCATTGTGTTATTTGTCACCAACCCCAGCCCCATCCCGCGTTCAAAGAACTTGAGCATTGCCCATGACACCGCTTGCAGCGCGGTGCGTTGGCCGACAGTGGCAAGCGTTTCGCCAAGGAAATGCTCCTCTATCGCGGCGAGCCATGTGATATCGAACGCGCGGCTGGGATTGCTGCGGAAGAAGGTCCAGAAATCCGAGCGGTTGAACACGCACATGCGCATATGTGTTCGTGCCTCTACGCTGTGGCCCATTTCGCCAAGCATACCGGCCTGAAGCCCCATGAAATCGCCGGGGAAGACAAAGTTAATGACCTGGCGTTCACCATTATCCAGCGACTTATGCCGGATGCCCATGCCGGACAGCACCGTATAGAGTTGGGGGGAGTTGGACCCCTGCATGAGGATTGTCGTGCCGGGGTCGACGCTAAGCTCACCGACCTTGAATTTCTGCATGAACTCAAGCTCTTCCCTTGTCATGGTGACAAAGGCGTCCTTTTTGTGAAGCGGACAATAGCGGCAATCGATACCCATGAAAAAATTCCTAACTCGTATGTCATAGTTTAACGCGGCGCTTTGGAAATGTTGCTACCTTTGCGGGATTAGAAAGGCGCGATGTGATTCCTTTTTTCGTATTCGATACTGACCCGATCGTTCGGGCGGATGTGATCGACATGCTGGAACAGGCATTCGGTGACGCCGCATTGTCTGTGTCCGAAACCCTTTCCGCTTTTGTCTCTGAACTGCGCAGCTGTTCGTCTCAGGCCGTGGCACTTGTGTCCGGCACGTCGAATGACCTGTCGGAACTCTTTGCCGCAGACCTGCCCACGAAAGATGTCGCCTATGTTCTATACGGCGAAGGTCAAAGCATTCCCGACACCTACATCTATTCCGTCGTAGACCGGCCTTTCACCAATGACACCATGGTACAAGGCATTAGCGACGCGCTTGCTTCCCTGCGTTCAGACCGTTGACGAAAGCCGTGATGATCGCGGCGATTCCGCCGACGCCGCCGGTGGCTTGCGCCTGTTGCATCGCCTGTGCGCGTAAGGCGGCTTCACGTTTCTGACGCCGGATTGCACGGGCCCGGATCGACAGGGCTGCAATCAATACGAGGCCCATACCGAAAAACAAGCTGCCCATAATCAGACAGGCTACCAGCGGTGTGGTGATGGTAAGCAAGAACAGCCACGCGGCGACTGCAAGAAACGCCCCGCCAACAATCAGGCAGAGCATTGCGCCAAAGCCGATGGCGGCAGTTTGCGCCGTTCGGGTTGCCTTCTGGGCAACCCTATCCGTCACATATTCGAACATTAGCGGCGTGTCGCGAACAGACCGGCGATAAAGCCGACACCGGCAGCGATACCCAATGCGGCGGCTGGTTGTGTGCGTACAAAGTCTTCGGCTGTTTGCTGCGCTTCCAATGCCTTGTCACGGCCGGAGTTCGCCAGATCCTGCGCAGTGGATTTCGCCTGGTTGGCGGCTTCGGCGCTTTTGGCTTTGGTCAGATCGGCCATCGTGCTTGTCAGCGACGCGATGTCGTCTTTCAAAACGGCCAGCTGGACCGAGATATCATCGACAGACAGGTTGCTTGTGTTGGTTACGTCCTTGGCCATGGTGGTCTCCATTATTCATGTGTTCACCAACCAAACGCGCCCTGTAGATATAAGTTCCTTAAAGGCGTGGCTTGCGTCCCACAGGATCGATAAAAAAAGGCCACGGTGGAACCACCGCGGCCTCGATTGTTTGCGTATATGCCGGTTTAGCTGTGCAGCGTTTCTGTCGACGAGAAGAACATCGCTTGCGAAACAGCCGATACAACCTGATCCACCGTGTAGGGCTTGGAGATCAGGAACGCGGGTTCGGGCTTGTCGCCAGTCAGCAGGCGCTCGGGGAATGCGGTGATGAAGATCACCGGACGGTTACCCAGATCGCGCAGCAGGTCGTTCACGGCATCGATACCGGAGGAGTTATCGGCCAGCTGGATATCCGCGAGGATCAGGTCGGGCACATCCGCCTTGCCCAGTTTGACAGCTTCGTCACGCGTGCGCGCAACACCGGTCACACGGTGGCCCATTTCGGCGACGATAGATTCGATGTCCATCGCGATGATCGCCTCGTCCTCGATGATCATGACCGAACCGGTCACGCTATCTGCCATTTCGCGGCGGGCAATTTGCACCAGCTCGCTGGCTTCGCCTTCTTCAACACCGATGATCTGGCCGACTTCTTTAAAGGAGAACCCTTCGATCGTGTGCAGCAGCAACGCTTCGCGGCTGTGGTTGGTCAGTTTGGCGAGGTGCTTTTGCGCCTTGGCGCGGGGGCCGCTTTCACCTTCCTCGACAGGCGCACCGGCGCTGGCCCAGATGCCGTACAAAACGCGGAACACACCTGTGCGGGTGTCTACACCATCCAGAACCGACCGGTCCGTCAAAATCGCTTCGAGCGAGGCAGCTGCAAAAGCGTCGCCGCTGTTCTGGCTGCCGGTCAGTGCGCGCGCGTAGCGACGCAGGTAAGGAAGGCATTCACCCAACGCATCGCTGACACTTGGTGTTTCGGTGACATCCGTCATTTATTGTCGTCCTTTTAAAATATTTCTGGAACCAAACCCCCTAACGCTGTGTTTGGTTCCGTGTCATATGTATAAATACAGTATTTAAAGAAGGCAGGAAACTTGTTCATGCAATCAGGCCAAAACGACGAGCGTGAGCGCTTTATCGACGAAAATCTTCGCCGCGTTTATGACGAGACGATGGAAGAAGGGATTCCCGATAAATTTAAAGACCTGCTTAATCAGTTGAAAGAACAGGATAAAAACGCTGGTAAAAAAGGATGAGCAATTCTGATCCCCGCGACCAACTGGTGGAGCATTTGCCCGCCATGCGCGCCTTTGCCATCAGCCTGACCCGGAACGGTGCCGTCGCGGATGACATGGTTCAGGATACTCTGGTCAAAGCCTGGACCAACATCGAAAAATTTGAAGTCGGCACAAATATGCGCGCCTGGCTCTTCACAATTTTGCGGAACACCTATTATTCTTCCCGTCGTAAAGCCAACCGCGAGGTCGCTGATGTGGATGGTGTGTTCACCGAAAGCCTTGCCGAAAAGCCGGCGCATGACGGGCATATGCAAATGACCGATTTCCGCAAAGCTCTGGGTTTGCTGAAAGACGAACAGCGCGAAGCATTGCTGCTGGTCGGTGCATCAGGCTTTTCCTACGAGGAAGCCGCCGAGATGTGTGGCGTTGCCGTCGGTACGATCAAAAGTCGGACGAACCGTGCCCGTGCGCGACTGGCTGAGCTGATGGGCCTGCGCGATGACGAAAGCCTCGAAATGACGGATGATGCGACGATGTCGGTTATCTCGGCATCTAAAGTGTCTTCTTTCTGATCGTGACGTCGGGGTTTCTGTCCACAAATATCTTTCGGGGCCTCGCGTTTCGCGTGCTGCTTTTCCTATCGCTTGCGTTGCTGCCCATCGGTTTGATCGCCGTTGTGCAAACGCGAGAGATTGCGGAGCAGAACCTCGAGAATGCCGAACTGTCGCTGCTTGCCATTACAGAGCAAGCGTCGGCGAAGGAAAGCGGCACCATTCAGGAAGCGTTCGGCGCAGCGGCGGCTTTGGCGTCCGTGGTCAAACTGATCAAGTCTGACAATGTGTCATGCAGCGCCTTCATGCGGGAATATCAGCGATCCTCCGACCTTTATACAGTCGCAAGCTTCATCCAAAACGACGGGCGGATGGACTGCGTGTCGACAGGCGTTTCGGGAAACGTGTCGGACCGGCCTGTATTTCAAAAGATGATCGAACACAAAAGTCGCATGGCGAATGTCACCAGCACGCCGGCACAAAGCAAGGAACCGGTGCTGATCGTCACCAACCCGCTTAAGGTGGAAGAAGAGCTGATCGGCTTTATCAACCTGTCCATTCCCGAAAAGGTTTTTAACGACGCACCGGTGCCCGAGACAGGGTCGCAGCCGATCGCGATGCTGACCTTTAACGCGCAGGGCGACATCCTGACGACCAAAAATGGTGTTGAAGCGGCCGAGCAAGAGCTGCCCTCCTTTGCCGCGTTGAAATGGTATGTGGGCCAGTCTGGTCGCGTCTTCCATGACACCAACCAGCAAGGGCAGGACCGCGTCTATGCCGTTTTGCCCATCGTCCCCGGTGTTGCCTACGCCATGAGCGTCTGGCCCGAGGATTCCCCGCTGCTTCAGGCGGGGGCGATGACAACGCTTAGTTTCGTGCTGCCGGTGGCGATGTGGCTGGCAAGCCTTGTCGTGGCCTTCTGGGCGCTGAACCGTCTGGCCATTAAACACATCCGCAAACTTGGTCGGCAGATGCGCCATTTCGCGTTGAACAGAACCTTGCCGCGCACGCCCTTGGGGGGTGTCGTCCCGACCGAGATCGTGAATATGGAGCATGCTTTTGTCGGTATGGCGGAATCTATCCTGCGGGATGAAGCGTCGCTAGAAGACAACCTGCGCCAAAAGAATATTCTGCTGAAAGAAGTGCATCATCGGGTGAAGAATAACCTTCAGCTGATCTCTTCTATCATGAATATGCAGATCCGTCAGGCGACCACATCGGATGCGAAACGCGTGCTGCAGCGTTTGCAGGACCGGATCCTCAGCCTCGCGACGGTGCACAAAAGCCTTTACCAGAACGACAACCTGACCCGCGTCGACGGTGGCGCGCTCATGCATGAGATCGTGAACCAGCTCCTTAGCGTAGGTCTGCCGTCCGGCTCTGGCGTGACGGTGTCGCAAAACTACGAGGCGGTTCAGCTTGACCCCGACGACGCCGCACCGCTGACGTTGCTGGTGTCCGAGGCGATTACCAATGCGCTGAAATATGTCGCCGCCGACGGCAAGGCAAAGGGACATATCGAGGTGAGCCTGTCTCATACCCAGCCGGAAATGGCATTGCTGTTTGTTAAGAACACCACCGGCAATATTGATCCCGAAGCAGGGACCGGCCTTGGCTCCCGGTTGATCAACGCGTTCTCGCGTCAGTTGAACGGGCAGGTAGAGATCATCGATGAAGAGGGCACCTATACGCTGAGCGTTGAATTCCACGTGCCGCTGCAGGCGAAAGAAGTCTACGATTACTGAGGGTTCGGCGCAGAAAACTCGGTAAAATTAAATTTATTTTCGGTATGTCGGCGGTGAATCCTTCGCGTCCCAGCCAGCGGGGCCTGTTGGGGTGCAACCTGCGGGATTCATGGGACTTTCGGTGGTTTCGCGATGGATGTGGTCCCGATCGCGTATGTCAGGCGACATTCGCCGTCTCAGCAAAGCGCCGCGCAAACTCTGCAATGCAGCAATTGCGCCCTCCAGCCTGTGGAACCATGTGACCCGTGGGCTGTTAGTCTCCTGAACGAGCCACACAAGCGAACAGGAGGCATCAATGACGACAGATTTGTTTATCGCTTCATTTTTGATTCTCGCTTTGGCTGCAATCGCTATCGTTTCGCTGACCACGCAACGGGGCAGCGAAGAGAAAAAGCGCCAAAGATCGTCATTGCATAGCCATTCCCGGCGCGACGACGAACGATAATCAAAGGTTTAGTGCGGGCCATCCGCACGTCAAGAAAACGAAAATCAAAGGTTTAGTGCGGGCCATCCGCACGTCAAGAAAACGAAATCAAAAACTCGGCGGCGTACATGCACTTACAACAATGCATTGTACGTCGCCGATGTTTCTGAACCGGTGCGGCAAGCGGCTGTCAAAAAGATAGCCATCCCCCGGTGCAAGCACGGCGACGGCATCATCGACCGTCACCTCGATCTCTCCGGAAATAACCACACCAGCTTCTTCGCCCTCATGCACCAGCAGTTCGGGGCCTGTGTCCGCGCCGGGCGGGTAGGTTTCGTGCAGCACCTGCAAGGAGTGTTGCTCAGCGTTGCCAAGCTGGCGCAACGACACCTGACCGTCATAGGTGGGGGAGACTTTGGTAAACTCACTCTCGCGATAGAAGACCTTGGGCGATTGCGTATCTTCCAGCGTTGAAAAGAATTCAGCCATGCTGATCGGGATCGCGTCCAGCAGGCTTTTCAAAGACGCGACCGAGGGGCTCGTCTTGTTCTTCTCGATCAGGGAGATGGTGCCGTTGGTCAGCCCTGCCTTTGTCGCCAGTTCGCGCTGAGACAGGCCGCGTTCTTCTCGAATCGATCTTAGTCTTTGACCTATGTCCACGTCCGGTCCCCGGATTATTTCTGTCAGCTACCTAACCCGTATCTTGGTGCGATCACAGGCAAATTTTGGCGCATGCGATTCAACTGACGCGCGCTGAGGTAAATCTATATTGACAATTAAATTAAACGCAATAAGAGGATTTTAAACGCGGGTCGCGTTTCAACAAGAGGATTTGTATATGCCTAGTACTGTCAAAAAGCAGCCGCACAAGGCCGCTGCAAAGAAACCGGCAAAAAGCAGCGTCGTGCCCGACATGCTTGATGCAAACGTATCTGTCGAAACCAACGCTCAGTTGATCGCCCGCCGTGAACAGGCTGTTCCACGCGGCGTTGCCTCTGCGGCGCCGATCTATGCGAAATACGCGGAGAACGCGGAACTTTGGGACGTGGATGGCAACCGCTACATCGACTTTGTCGGCGGCATCGGCGTGCTGAACACCGGCCACCGTCACCCCAAGGTGATCGCGGCAGCCAAGGCGCAAGAAGACCAATATACGCACACCAGCTTTCAGGTTGTGCCCTACGCCCCCTATATCGAACTGGCGGAAAAGCTGAACGCGCTGGCCCCCGGTGATGCGCCCAAGAAAACGCTGCTGGTCACAACCGGTGCCGAGGCGGTGGAAAACGCGGTCAAGATCGCGCGGGCTGCAACCGGCCGCCCCGGTGTGATCGCCTTTACCGGCGGCTACCACGGGCGCACGCTGCTGACGCTGGGGATGACGGGTAAAATCTCTCCTTACAAAAAAGACGTTGGTCCCTTCCCGTCCGATATCTTCCGCGCGCCTTTCCCGTCACCTCGCGACGGGATCACGGTCGAGGATGCGATCACCGGCCTGAAGAACCTCTTCCTGACCGATGCCCAGCCCGAACGTGTGGCCGCCATCATCATCGAGCCCGTCTTGGGCGAGGGTGGTTATACCCCCGTGCCGTTCGAGATGATGCACCAGCTCCGCGAGATCTGTGACCAGCACGGTATCATGCTGATCGCCGACGAAGTGCAGGCGGGCTTTGGTCGGACCGGCAAATGGTTTGCCATCGAACACTCCGGCGTTACCCCCGATCTGATCACCGTGGCAAAGTCGATGGCGGGTGGCTATCCACTGGCGGGTGTCATTGGCCGCGCTGATGTGATGGACGCGATGATCCCCGGCGGGTTGGGTGGCACGTACGGCGGCAACCCCGTCGCCTGTGCCGCAGCGCTTGCCGCGATCGAGGCGATCGAGGAAGAAGGCCTGCTGCAGCGGTCGCTGGACATGGGGGAACACCTCAAGGCGCGCTTTGCCGAGATCGGCGCACGCTCTGCACCTTTCCGTATGTGGGATATCCGCGGTCTGGGTGCGATGGTCGCGGTCGAGTTTGTAACCGACTTTGACACCGCGACACCGGACGGTGATTTCACTAAACGTGTTATTGCACACGCGCTCAAGCGCGGTCTGCTGCTGCTGAGCTGTGGCATGCAGGGCAACGCCGTGCGTGTGATGGTGCCGCTGACCGCGTCGGATGCGATCATCGAAGAGGGGCTCGGGATTTTCGAAGCCTCCGTCGCTGCCGCGGTCGCCGAAGAAACAAAGTAAGCTCTGTAATCAAAATGAAAGGCGCGCCGGGAAACCTGCGCGCCTTTTGTGCTTCCGGTCTTGGGCGCGTTTAATCAAACGGTACAAAGCTGTCGGCCTGCGCCCGCGCCCAACGGGTTTTATTGCCGTTATAGTCGGGCGATTGATCATCCAGCAGATAGCCTTCGGGCAGGTAGCCATAGACCTGATCACCCTGCACCATGCTGTTATCGCTTTGCCGCATCATCATATGGCGGGGCAGGAAATCGCTGGGGTGCTCTAGGCCGGCGGCGCCTGTCATCTCGCCCAAGGCCATCAGCGTATTGCGGTGAAACCGCGCGACACGCTGGCTTTTGTCATCCACATCCAAGGCGCGCTGGCGCGTGGGGTCTTGGGTCGCGACGCCGACGGGGCAGTGATTGGTGTGGCACGCTTGCGCCTGGATACAGCCCACCGCAAACATGAACCCGCGGGCGGAGTTGCACCAATCCGCGCCCAAAGCCAGCGCACGGGCGATATCAAAGGCTGATACGACTTTGCCCGCCGCGCCCAGTTTCACCTGATCGCGAATACCGGCACCGCGCAGGGTGTTGTGCACAAAGGTCAGCCCCTCGACCATCGGCATGCCGACGTGGTTGGCGAATTCAAGCGGGGCAGCGCCCGTGCCGCCTTCGGTGCCGTCGACGACGATAAAGTCAGGCACGATCCCCGTATCCAGCATCGCCTTGACCATACACATGAATTCACGCTGGTGGCCGATGCACAGCTTGAACCCCACAGGCTTGCCGCCCGACAGATCGCGCAGCTTGCCCAGAAACTCCATCATCTGAACAGGAGAGGTGAACGCCGAATGGGCGGCGGGCGAGATGCAATCGTGCCCCATCGGGATGCCCCGTGCCGCCGCGATCTCGGCACTGATCTTCGACGCGGGCAGCATGCCACCATGACCGGGTTTGGCACCCTGGCTCAGCTTCAGCTCGATCATCTTGATCTGGTCGCTTGCGGCCTGCTCCTTGAATTTGTCGGGGTCGAACTGCCCGTCTTCTGTGCGGCAGCCAAAATAGCCCGACCCGATTTCATAGATCAGATCGCCGCCCCCCTCGCGGTGATAGCGACTGATCCCGCCTTCGCCGGTGTCATGGGCGAACTGGCCCATCTTGGCGCCCTTGTTCAGGGCGCTGATCGCATTGGCCGACAGCGACCCAAAGCTCATTGCCGAGATATTGTAGATCGACGCGTCATAGGGCTGCTTGCAGTCCTTGTTGCCAATGGTCACGCGAAAATCCGTGTCGGTGATATGGACCGGCTGGACCGAATGGGTGACCCATGAATACCCCGCATCATAGACCCGCATTCGCGTGCCAAAAGGCCGCGCGTCTTCCACGCCTTTGGCGCGTTGATAGACCAGCGACCGGTCATCACGGCTGAAGGGTTCTTCGTCCTGATCGGATTCAATCAGATACTGCCTGATTTCCGGGCGGATACCTTCAAAGAAAAACCGCATGTGCCCCAGCACCGGATAGTTGCGCAGGATCGAATGTTTGGTCTGGATCAGGTCGTACACCCCCATACCCGCGAGGATGCCGAAGATCACCGACGGGAAAGCCATCCACCACGACCACAGCGCTGTGAGCATCGCGAAGGCGCCGAAAAGGACGCCGACAGTCGCAAAAAGGCCAAAGCGGCCGAGGGATTTGAGTGCTTTCATGTGGGGCTCCTGCTGGCGCGTCTGGCTCGAAAATCGCTGCTTTTTCGGTTATATAGCACAAATAACCCGAAAGTACCGCGCGGCGAAGGCAGATGTCCGGCACATATTCCGGCCCGCAGTTTTGATTTTGTGCCGCTGCGCGCTAGTATTTTTAGGCACGGGATTGGGGGAAGTGAAATAAATATGGAAAATCAGTTTATTACATCGTTTTTCGCGTTGCGATTTACCATCCGCGTCCCCTAAATGACGGGTGCCATGTGTACCGCATAGTGAAAATAATTCATGATTTCACGCCGCGATTCGCACAGGGTCAGAGCATTATTTCGGGGAAAAATCGCAATAAATCAGCTTGTTTTGCTTCGGAATATCTGCGCTCATTTCAACCATGACGGAGAGCATGCGCATCAATGACGTGTGTTCAGACAATTAAGTTGGGAGACTTCAAATGACTATTTTCAAGTCCATCGCCATCGCCTCTGCACTGGTCGCGGGTACCGCCGCCACCGCGCAGGAGAAATTCATCACCATCGGGACCGGCGGCCAGACCGGCGTCTACTTTGTTGTGGGTCAGTCGATCTGCCGCTTGGTAAACCGTGACAGCGCCAAAACCGGCCTGAAATGTACCGCTCCGTCCACCGGTGGTTCCATCGCCAACATCAACGCCATCAAGGCGGGTGACATGGACATGGGTGTTGCCCAGTCCGACTGGCAGTTCCACGCGTACAACGGGTCTTCGCAGTTCGAAGGCGACAAGTTCGACAAAGAGCGCGCGGTCTTTTCTGTACACGCCGAACCCTTCAACGTCATCGCGCGTGCCGATTCCGGCATCGAAAGCTTTGACGACCTGAAAGGCAAACGCGTCAACGTCGGCAACCCCGGTTCCGGTCAGCGCGCCACGATGGAAGTCGTTCTGGATGCCAAAGGCTGGACCATGGATGACTTCGCGCTCGCATCCGAGCTGAAGCCAGCCGAGCAGGCCGCCGCTTTGGGCGATAACAAGGTCGACGCGATCATCTACACCGTGGGCCACCCCAACGGGTCGATCCAGGAAGCCGTGTCTACCGTCGACGCCAAGCTGGTGCCGGTTGAAGGCGAAGCGATCGACAAGCTGGTCGCCGATAACCCCTTCTACGCATACTCCACCATCCCCGGTGGCATGTACAAAGGCACCGACGCGGATGTGAAAACATTCGGCGTGAAAGCGACCTTTGTGACCTCCGCTGATGTGGACGAAGAAGTTGTGTATGAAGTTGTAAAAGCTGTGTTCGACAACTTTGACCGCTTCAAAAAGCTGCACCCCGCGTTTGAGAA
This sequence comes from Sulfitobacter sp. CB2047, assembly GCF_000735125.2. Taxonomy (NCBI): domain Bacteria; kingdom Pseudomonadati; phylum Pseudomonadota; class Alphaproteobacteria; order Rhodobacterales; family Roseobacteraceae; genus Sulfitobacter; species Sulfitobacter sp. CB2047. The sequence goes on from NZ_CP072613.1 coordinate 463,131, forward strand.
CCTCAAAGAAGAAGAGATGATCAAAGACGGTCTGTCCGCCCCTCTGCATGATGGTGCGGCGAAGTACTACAAAGAGCGTGGCTGGATTGAATAAGCCCGCCGATTGACTATTCGCGAACGCGAGGACAGCCTCGCGTTCGCATCCTGCGGCAACGACCGCAGTCGACCGACAATAAACGTGCACCTGTCCTGATACGGGGCCACCAAGGGGACGAAGATGTCACAGAACGATCAACACCAAGCCGCCGCTGTAGAAGCCGAAGCCGCCGGAAAAGGCGGGCTGAGCCAAAGCGAACTGGACGAACTTGTCGCGTCTTCGGACACGGGCGGCAGGTCAGCGACCGGAAGCGTTGGCGTCTTTCTGGCGTTGACCGCGCTGGCGTGGTCGCTGTTCCAGCTGTGGATTGCCTCCCCACTTCCCTTTGTTTTCGGCTGGGGTGTTTTTAACGACACCGAAGCCCGGTCAATCCATCTGGCCTTTGCTATCTTCCTTGGCATCGCCGCTTTCCCCGCCGCGCGCACCAAGGTGCAGCTGGGGCTGGGAATTATCGTGCCCGTCGTGCTGGCCTATCTGTTCATGGTCGCGGCCAAAGACGGCACGCCGACCTGGTGGATCCCGCTGGTCGCCATCGTCATTGTCGCATGTGTCGTGCTTGGATCGCCCAAAGACCGTATCCCCCTGTGGGAATGGGCCTTGGCGCTGGTTGGCGCGGCGGCTGCATTGTATCTGTTTGTGTATTATCGCGAAATCTCGGGCCGCGTCGGTGCGCCGAACATGCAAGATACGGTTGTTTTCGTGATCGGCATCATGATCCTGCTAGAGGCAACGCGCCGCGCCCTTGGGCCTGCGCTGATGATCGTTGCGTCGGTCTTCCTTGTCTATAACGTCTTGGGCCCGATGATGCCGGATATCATCGCGCATAAGGGTAACTCGCTTTCCGAGATTGTGAACCACCAGTGGATCACCACCGAAGGTGTGTTCGGCATCGCGCTTGGTGTGTCGACCTCTTTCGTATTCCTTTTCGTCCTGTTCGGCGCGCTGCTGGATAAGGCCGGTGCCGGTAACTATTTCATCCAGGTCGCCTTCAGCATGATGGGCCACATGAAAGGCGGGCCTGCGAAGGCTGCTGTTGTGTCCTCTGCCATGACGGGGCTGATCTCTGGCTCCTCGATCGCCAACGTCGTGACCACGGGGACATTTACCATTCCGCTGATGAAAAAGGTGGGGTTCAGCTCTGAAAAGGCCGGCGCGGTCGAGGTTGCGTCTTCGGTCAATGGTCAGATCATGCCGCCCGTCATGGGGGCCGCGGCCTTCCTGATGGTTGAATATGTGGGCATCCCCTATTTCGATGTGGTGAAACACGCGTTTCTGCCCGCGGTGATCTCTTACATCGCGCTGGTGTATATTGTGCACCTCGAAGCGCTGAAGGCCGGTATGGTCGGGTTGGAACGCCCCTATACGCCCAAGCCGATTGTGCAGCGCTTGCTGGTGTCCGCCTTTATCATCGCCTGTATCTGCGCGCTGAGCTTTGCTGTCTACTATGGCATGGGCTGGCTGCGTCCTGCTTTCCCCAACAGCGCGGGCTATATCATCTTTGCCTTGCTGACCGCGGTCTATGCCGGTCTGCTGTATATCGGGTCGAAGGAAGAGCCGCTGGTTCTGGACGATCCGAACGAGCCGGTGACACGTTTGCCCTTGCCCGGTCCAACGGTGCGGTCGGGCCTGCACTTTATCCTGCCGATTGTCGTTCTGGTCTGGGCCTTGATGGTGGATCGTCTGTCCCCTGGCCTGTCAGCGTTCTGGGCCACGACCTACATGATCTTTATCCTCGTGACACAGCGTCCGCTGATGGCGATTTTCCGCGGCGAAAGCCAGTTTGCCAATGATGTGGTCGCGGGGGTGCGTGACCTGATCGACGGCTTGGTCGTCGGGGCGCGCAATATGATCGGTATCGGGATCGCCACCGCGACCGCGGGTATCATCGTGGGCGTTGTCAGCCAGACCGGCGTTGGGTCGGCGCTTGCCGATGTGGTCGAGGTTCTGTCGGGCGGCAATATCCTTGCGATCCTGTTCCTGACCGCGATCCTGTCGCTGATCCTTGGGATGGGGTTGCCGACAACGGCGAACTATATCGTTGTGTCGGCCCTGCTGGCACCTGTCATTGTGACACTGGGGCAGCAGAACGGTCTGATCGTGCCGCTGATCGCCGTGCACCTGTTCGTATTCTACTTTGGCATCATGGCTGATGTGACGCCTCCGGTCGGGCTGGCGAGCTTTGCCGCCGCGGCTGTGTCCGGTGGGGATCCGATCAAGACCGGTGTCGTCGCGTTCTTCTACAGCTTGCGGACGGCGGCGCTGCCGTTCCTGTTCATCTTCAACACCGAACTTCTGCTGATTGATGTGACGATGGTGCAGGGTATATTCGTTTTCATTGTCGCGACCTTTGCGATGCTGTTGTTTGCAGCAGCGACCCAGGGCTGGTTCCTTGCGCGAAACCGCTTCTACGAGACGATTGCCCTCTTGCTGATCGCCTTTACCCTGTTCCGGCCCGGTTTCTGGATGGATATGGTCTTTCCGCCCTATACCGAAGAAGCACCGGCCGAGATTGTGCAGGCCGCGGCCGACACACCGCTTGGGGAGGATCTGCGCCTGCGCGTCGCGGGTATCAATGATCTGGGTGATCCGATCGAATTTGTCGCCCTTCTGCCCATCAAAGAAGGCACCACGGGCGAAGAACGGCTGGAGGCTGCCGGCGTGATCACCCGTGTCGAGGGCGACCAGATGTTCATCGACGACGTTTTGTACAACTCTGCCGCGCAATCGGCGGGTCTGGATTGGGACCAAGAGGTGCTGCGCGTGCTCAAACCCGTCGCAACCCCAAGTAAATACTGGATGTTTATCCCTGCGCTGTTGTTGCTGGCCCTCGTGGTCGTCATGCAACGGGGCCGCAATGCACGTGCGGCCCGCAAAGCAGCGGTGGTGTAACAGATTAGTTTGTGCATGTTACGCATAGAAGCCATGCAAATGACGGTGGGTTCGCCATCACGTCACGTGTTTAATATTCCCAACAATGGGAGTATGGACTTGTCACCTTGGGCGTATGGGCGGAGTATTTCCGGCCCCTTCCGCCCGTTTGGACGGAGTGACAAGTTATGACACCTTTTGCGATTGCAGGCGTGCAGATGTACGTCAACGCGCTGGAGTCCAACGTCGATGGCATGATCCAACGGCTGGACATCCTGATGGCGCGTTTTCCCTGGACCCAGATGGTCCTGTTTTCCGAGCTGGCCCCCTTTGGCCCGCTTGACCGGTTTGCATTGCCCCCCGAGAATGAAACGCTCGAGGTGTTTCAGGCCGCTGCACGCAAGCACCGTGTCTGGCTGATCCCCGGCTCCATGTTCCTCAAGAACCCCGAGGACGGGCGCGTGTACAACACTGCCGTTGTGATCAACCCCGAGGGCGAGATCATCCGCCGCTACGCCAAGATGTTCCCGTTCCGGCCCTATGAATCCGGCATCGCGGCGGGCACCGAATTCTGTGTGTTCGACGTGCCGGAAGTCGGGCGTTTCGGCTTGTCGATCTGCTATGACATGTGGTTCCCCGAAACCACGCGCCAGTTGACCAGCCAAGGCGTCGAGGTTCTGCTGACACCGGTTCTGACCGGCACCACCGACCGTGACGCAGAGCTGGCGATTGCCCGCGCGACCGCGGCGCAGTTCCAGTGCTATGTCTTTGCAGTCAACGGTCTGGGCGCAGGTGGCGTCGGTAAATCGCTGGTCGTCGATCCGACATCGATGGTCCTGCACCAGTCCGCCGGTCAGGAAGACATGTTCCCGATCGAAGTCGATCTGTCGATGGTGCGTCGTCAGCGCGAAACCGGCATGAAGGGTCTGGGGCAGGTCCTTAAATCCTTCCGCGACCGGTCTACCGACTTTTCGATCTATGACCGTTCCAGCGGGACAGACGCCTATCTGAACACGCTTGGCCCGCTTGAGGTGCCCCATCAGGGGACCCGCGCCGGTCTGCACGTCGATGTGCCCGCGCAGCGGGTGCCGGACGCGCCCGTGTTCAAAGGGCATGAAACAACGACACCTGCGGTTCAGCCGGGCTTTGCCCCCGAACCGCTACCAAATCCAACGGCGGGGACTGCCAATATCACGGCCCCTGCCGAAACACCTGTGGCTCCGGCTGCAGCGACACCAAATCCACCCGTAAAGCCCGGTGATCTGCCGGGCAGCGGGCCGACATCTAGCGGCTAGGCTGAGGCGTTCAGGTCCGGCGCTTTTCAAAAGTGCCGGACACCGGGATGCAGCAGTCGACCGCCCAAAGCGGAGTACGATTGATGCATTCTATGAACGATTATTCGTCGGCAATTCAGCTGAGGTCCGACCGATGGAGCGCGCTGCGTGAAGCGGCGAGCGGCCTGACCCGCGCCACCACAGCCAAGGAAATCGAAGCCCTGCGCAGCAAATGCGCCGCGCTGTTTGACTCCCTGTCGCTGATCGAACCCTATTGGGCCTTTCCGGGCATGGCGGCGTTCGAACACCTGCAACGGATGCTGAATAACAACAGCTTTGACGACATGGCCTTTGCGGTGAACCGCATCACGCGGGCGCTGACAACAGGGGCCTATCGCCGTCGCACCATCCCGCTGGAACGCGACAGCATCGATCACGACGAGCATGACGACGAGGCGATGCTGTCCCCCGAGGCGCGGGCGCTGACCAAACCGTATTTCGAGGTGCTGATCGTCGATGATGTGAACGACCAGCAAGAGCGCTGGCTGAAATCCAACGTCAGCCGGATGCGCCGCCCCGAAGACCCGTTCCACTACGAAGCCGTGGTGGTCAAATCCATCGAAGACGCGCTGATCGCGGTGCTGTTCAACCATAATATCCAGGCCATCGTGGTGCGCCCGGGCCTGACGCTCAAGTCCAAGATGGACGAGACGATACTGGTCCGCTACCTCGCCCGCGCCGGCGGGCAAGAAGAGATCGACAAGCTCCAGCCCGAGAACTACGGCCCCGAGCTTTGCCGCATGATCGCCAAGGTTCGCCCCGAGCTGGACGCCTATCTGGTGACCGAACGGTCGGTCGAGGATATCGCGGGTCTGGATCTGGGGATCTGCCGTCGGGTCTTTTATAACCAAGAAGACTTTATGGAGCTGCATCTGAACATTTTGCGCGGGGTGCAGGCGCGGAACAAATCGCCGTTCTTCACGGCGCTTGTCGAATATTCCAAACAGCCCACGGGCGTTTTCCACGCGATGCCGATCAGCCGGGGCAAGTCGATCACGCGGTCGCATTGGATTCAGGACATGGGCGCGTTCTACGGGCCGAACATCTTTTTGGCCGAAACCTCTGCCACCTCGGGCGGACTGGACAGCTTGCTTGAACCACACGGGCCGATCAAAGAGGCGCAAGAACTGGCCAGCCGCGCCTTCGGGTCCAAGCAGACGTTCTTTGCCACCAATGGCACTTCGACCTGTAACAAGATCGTGGTGCAGGCTCTGGTGCGCCCCGGTGACATCGTGCTGGTCGACCGCGATTGCCACAAATCCCACCACTACGGGATGGTGCTGGCGGGGGCGCAGGTGTGCTATCTTGATAGCTATCCGCTGAATGAATATTCGATGTACGGTGCCGTGCCCCTGCGCGAAATCAAGCATCAGCTTCTGGCGCTCAAGGCCGCGGGCAAGCTGGATCAGGTGCGCATGTTGCTGCTGACAAACTGTACCTTTGACGGGCTGGTCTATAACGTCGAACGGGTGATGGAGGAATGTCTGGCGATCAAGCCCGACCTCATTTTCCTGTGGGACGAGGCGTGGTTCGCTTTTGCCCGTTTCAACCCGACCTACCGCCAGCGTACGGGCATGAACGCAGCCAATACGCTGCGCGCGCGGTTCAAGTCGGACGACCACCGCATCGCCTATGAAAAGCAGCAGGCTGAACTGAAGGATGCCGACGACGAGACGCTGCTGAACACGCGTTTGATCCCTGCGCCGGATTCGCGGGTGCGGGTCTATACCACGCAATCGACCCATAAAACGCTGACCTCGCTCCGGCAGGGGTCGATGATTCACGTGAATGATCAGGACTTTAAGGGCGAGGTCGAACAAAGCTTCCACGAAGCCTATATGACCCATACCTCGACCTCGCCGAACTACCAGATCATCGCGTCGCTGGATGTGGGGCGACGACAGGTAGAGCTTGAAGGCTTCGAATTCGTGCAGCGCCAGATCGAGGCCGCTTTGTCCATGCGTCGTGCGATTGCCGACCACCCGCTGCTGAGCAAATACTTCAAGGTGCTGACAGCGGGCGACATGATCCCCGAGGAATACCGCGAAAGCGGGGTGACCAGCTATTACCATCAGGAACAGGGCTGGACCGATATGTGGGACTGCTGGGAGAAAGACCAGTTCGTCCTCGATGCCAGCCGCGTGACGTTACTTGTCGGTGGGACGGGCTGGGACGGTGACACGTTCAAGACCGATATCCTGATGGATAAATACGGCATCCAGATCAACAAGACCTCGCGCAACACGGTCTTGTTCATGACCAATATCGGCACCACGCGGTCCAGCGTCGCCTATCTGATCGAGGTGCTGGTCGAGATCGCGAAATCGCTGGATGACCGTCTGGATGACGCCAGCAAGATGGAGCGCCGGTCTTTCGACAACCGCGTCGCCAACCTGATGGAGAACTACCCGCCGCTGCCGGACTTCAGCCGCTTTCACGAGGCCTTCCGCAACGACGATGTCACCTCCGAAGGGGATATCCGCACGGCGTTCTTCCTCGCTTATGACGAGAAGAACACCGATTACCTGGAGCTGAACGGCACGCTGAAAGAGGCGATGGACGCCAACCAGACGGTCGTGTCCGCCAGCTTTATCATCCCCTATCCCCCCGGCTTTCCCATCCTCGTCCCCGGACAGGTGGTAAGCCAGGAAATCCTGTCGTTCATGCGGAATTTGGACGTCAGCGAAATCCACGGTTACCGCCCCGATCTGGGGCTGCGCGTCTTTACGGATGCGGCGCTGAAACGGGTGCGCAAGAAAAACCTGTCGTCTTCACCTGACTAAGATTAAGCAAAGGACCAAATATCATGACAACGACTGTTCTCAAGAATATCTCGGAAATTCGCCGGTTCTTTCACCGTAACGAAGACCCTGTTTACTTTATCTCGGCCACGAACTTTAACCTTCTTGGTCTCGATGAGTGGGTGAAAAACTTTAAGTATATCTGCTACATCGACTGCTACGGCGGCAAGCACCCCAATGTGTTCTGCCCCTCGGAACAGCCCCACGCTGAATTCCAGAGCATCGAAGACATCAACAACTATCTGTTGCAGCACAAAGAAGTCATCGATTTCGTCAAGCGGCGCGGTGGCAAGCCCAAGTTCGTCTTCTTGATGTTCGACGAGGAAACCGAACGCCTGTCGAAAGAGCTGGGCGCGGATGTCTGGTTCCCCAAGGCCAAGCTGCGCCAAAAGATGGACAACAAGATCGAAACCGTGCGGATCGGCAACAAGGCCGGTGTGCCGTCGGTGCCGAATGTGCTGGCCGAGGTCAAGGATTACGAAGACCTCAAGAAGACCTGTGAGAAGGCCGGGATCGGTCACGATCTGGTGCTGCAATCCGCCTTTGGGGACAGTGGCCACACGACGTTCTTTATCAAGTCCGAAGCAGACTTCCGCCGTCATGAATCCGAGATCGTCGGCGAGGGCGAGATCAAGATCATGAAGCGGATCGACTGCCGCGGTTCCGCGATCGAGGCTTGCGCCACCAAAGAAGGCACGATCGTTGGTCCGCTTATGACGGAACTGGTCGGTTTCAAGGATCTGACGCCCTATCGCGGGGGCTGGTGTGGCAATGAAATTCTGTCGACCGCTTTCCCGCCCAAGGTCCGCCAGAAAGCGCGCGAGCTGACCTATAAGTTCGGCGAACAGCTGCGCAAGGAAGGTTATCGCGGTTATTTCGAGCTCGACTTCCTGATCGACAAAAAGACCGGTGACATCTGGCTGGGCGAGTTGAACCCGCGCATCACGGGCGCGTCGTCGATGACGAACCACGCCGCCTTTGCCCATGCGGATGCGCCCTTGTTCCTGTTCCACCTGCTGGAATTCAGCAAGAAGAAGTTCAATCTGGATGTAGAAGAGCTGAACAACCGTTGGGCCGACCCCGAGATGATCGACGGTTGGAGCCAGATGGTGATCAAACATACCGAAGACAGCGTCGATATCTGCACCGAAGCGCCCGAAACGGGCATTTACAAGATGCTGGAAGATGGCCGCGTTGTGTTCGACCGTTTCGATTATCACCGTCGCGCCGTGGAATCCGAGAACGAAGCGTTCTTCCTGCGCATCCTGCAACCGGGTGATTACCGCTATGAAGGGGCCGATATTGGCATCCTTGTGACCCGCGGTCGGTCGATGACGAAGTCTTTCCAGTTGAATGAGCGCGCGAAAAAGTGGATCCACGGGATCAAGCAATCGGTGAACGGTCGTCCTCTGCCCGTCGCAGAGGCGGGTCCGGCGATGTCTGATCCGGCGTTCAAAATCCTCTAAGCACCGAAAGGGCAGCACATGCTGTGGCGTGCCATTTCAGAAGAATTGCCCGGTCCCAAATGGGCCGGGCTTTTCGCCGAATATTGGCCCTTCTACCGTAAATGGTGGCTGAAGGAGGGCGAGCCCGCGCGCCCGACCTATGCCGAATGTCGTCGTGCGCTCAAGACGCATATGCCCGACCTCATCCCGCTGTACGAAGATCTATGTGATCAGGCGGGCGGGGGTGATCTGGCGGCAAGGTTCCTGAGCTTTTACTGCCCGCCGCCCTATCTGTCGGGATGCAGTCAGGCGGTTTGGGGCGGCAAGGAACCTGTCATGGTGCGGAACTATGACTATAACACCAACGCGTTCGACAGTCTGGTGCTGCACACCGGCTGGAAGGGGCGTCGCGTGATGGGCACCTCTGACGGGTTGTTCGGGCTGGTGGACGGGGTGAACGACGCGGGGCTGTCGATATCGCTTACCTTTGGGGGCCGTCGTGTGGTGGGGGTGGGCTTTGGCGTGCCGCTGATCCTGCGCTATGTGCTGCAAACCTGCGAGACTGCCGAGCAAGCGGGCGAAATTCTGGCACGTGTGCCGACCCACATGAGCTATAACGTCACGGTGCTGGACCGCAAACGCAAGTATCTGACGGCGCTGATGGCACCGGACCGGCCTGCGATCATCACCAAGGCAGCGGTGGCGACCAACCATCAGGAAAACGTCGAATGGATCAGCCATGCGCGCTTTACGGCGACGGTTGAACGCGAAAGATATCTGCTGCAACGGTTGCGGTTCCACCGTGATCCGGAAGAGAAATTCATCAACACGTTCCTGAAACCGCCGCTGTATTCGCACCAGTTCAACGCAGGCTTCGGCACGCTTTATACCGCTGTCTATCGCCCCCGCAAACGCGAGATGGAGCATCGCTGGCCCGGAACCGTCTGGCATCAGAAGCTGGATGCGTTCGAGGAAGGGTCGCGCAACGTCCTGATGCCGGGGGTTGTGGCGTAACTCTATCCCTGCACATGAAAAAGGCGGGGCACATACCCCGCCTTTGTGTTTCGCTGTAGCCTAATTTAAGCGGCTTTGCGGTTGTGATCACCTTCTTCGACTTCCTCGACGATCTTGGCGATAAACGCATCCAGATCTTCGGGAGAGCGGCTGGTGATGATGCCTTGGTCCACGACGACTTCGCTGTCCTCGTAATGCGCACCGGCGTTTTTCACATCCGTAGCGATTGAGGCGTAGGAGGTTGCGGCGCGGCCTTTGATAATGCCTGCTTCGATCAGCAGCCAAGGGGCGTGGCAGATCGCGGCAACGGTCTTGCCCGCGTCAGCAAAGCTTTTGATCAGCGATACGGCGTCCTTGTTGGCGCGCAGCAGGTCGGGGTTGATCTGACCGCCGGGCAGGACAATCGCGTCGTAGTCATCAACAGTGACATCCGACAGGGCTTTGTCCGCAGCAACTGTGTTGCCCCAGTCGTCTTTGTCCCAGCCCTTGATGTCTTCGCCATCAGGGGTGGCAACATGCACGGTGGCCCCTTTGGACTTGAGGTCATTCAATGGGCGCTCCAGCTCGGATTGCTCGAAACCATTGGTGGATAGGATCAGAATTTTCGCGTCTGTGATCTGTGTCATTAGAAAGCTCCTTTCATGTTCGCTATCTTCACCGACACAACAAAGACATTGCGCGAATGTTCCAGCGCTGGAACCTGCATTGACGGGATTCCGCCGATGCCCAGAATGAACTTTTCGTGTCCAGAATTCGATACACACGGTTTGTGATCTCCTTTATACCGAGGGGATGAAAGACACCGTCGACCCTGCACCATCCGTCAATCTGGAGGAGATCATCGTCTGCCCCCAATGCGACGCCGTGTATCACCTCAAGGTGCCCAAGGTTGGCGAGAAGGCGGTGTGCGAACGGTGCCACACCGTGTTGATCGAACCGCGCAAAAAGGCGGGGCTGAAGATCATTGCCATCGCCATTGCCACCTTTGTTCTGATCCTTGGCGCGACGTTCTTTCCGTTTCTGGATATTGATGCAGCGGGCAACAAGAACTCTGTCTCTGTGATGGACGCGGCGCTGGCGTTTTCCAGCGGGCCGCTTTTGCTGCTGTCGCTGGCGACGGCTGCCTTGATCATGCTGGTGCCCTTGGCGCGGGTGATGCTGACGCTTTATGTGCTGGTGCCCATCGTGCTGGACCTGCCGCCCGCACGCCACGCAATGCAGGCGTTCCGCCTGTCGCAAGCGTTGCAACCGTGGTCGATGGCCGAGATTTTCGCGCTTGGCTGTGCCGTGGCGCTGGTGAAGATTGCCGATCTGGCAACTGTGGGGTTTGGGCCAGCTTTCTGGATGTTTTGTGGTTTGGTTGTTCTGATTGTGGCGCAGGACAAATTCATGTGTAAATGGTCGGTATGGAATTCGCTGGAAAATCCCAAAAAATCCTAAGCGCCCGTGAAATGGGGTTGGTGGCCTGCACACGGTGTACCCGTGCGTGGCCTATCGGCACGCCTGTCTGCCAACGCTGCGGCCACAAGATGCTGTCGCGTGACTTTGGCAGTATGCAGCGGGTCTGGGCGTTCTGGGTCGTGGGGCTGATGTGCTATATCCCCGCCAATATGTACCCGATGCTGAAAACGCGGACCCTGTTTCAGGTGGATGAAAGCACCATCGTCGGCGGTGCGGTCGAACTGGCGCATCACGGCTCTTACGGTATTGCCTTTATCATCCTGCTCGCGTCGGTCGCGATCCCGCTGGCCAAGTTCTGGGCAATCGCTTATCTGGCGGTCAGCGTTAAGACGCGTAATGCGGCGGCACATCGGTCGCGCCATGTGATGTATGAAATTGTCGAGTATATCGGCCGCTGGTCTATGATCGATATCTTTGTGGTTGCGATCCTTTCGTCGCTGGTGCAACTCAAAACCCTTGCGACCATTAACCCCGGCCCTGCGAGCATGTTTTTCGCCTTGTCGGTCATTTTTACCATGCTTTCTGCACAGGCCTTCGACTCCAGACTGATCTGGGACACGAATGCTTTCGATGGGGACCCCGATCAACATGTCTGACACGCCACCCGAGGTTAAGGTTAAATCCGCGCGCAAACTGTTCCTGAGCGGCGCGTCGATCGTCTGGATCATTCCGATCCTGGCGTTGGTTGCGGCTTTGGGCGTTGCGTTCAGCAGCTATAATTCCCGCGGTCCGGTGATTTTTGTCGAATTTGACAAAGGCGCCGGCATCAAGGCGGGCGAGACCGAATTGCGTTACCGTGACGTGACCGTTGGCCGGGTCGAGGAAGTCGGCTTTACCACCGGTCTGGGCAAGGTCGTCGCGTCGATCCGCGTGGACAAGAATGTGGCGCCCTTTATCGACGCAAGCGCGTCCTTCTGGATCGTCCAGCCCGAGGTTTCGGCGCAGGGGATCTCGGGGTTGGGTACGGTGCTCAGCGGCGTCTATATCGAGGGCAGCTGGAATGACGAAGTGGGCGATTTTGCCGAACGGTTCGTCGGGTCGGATTCGCCACCGCTGATCCGCGCCGGGCAATCCGGTCTGCAAATCGCCTTTCGCACCGTCGGCAACGGCACCCTGACCGATGATGCCCCGATCCTTTATCGCGGGATCGAGGTTGGCCGTCTGGGCAAGGCAGAGATCGCCCCACGCGGGAACTTTGCCATCGTAGAGGCGCTGATTTACGAAGAGCACCGCAACCTGATCAACAGCAGCACACGATTCTGGGACAGCTCTGGTTTCAGCCTCTCCCTCGGGCCAGGTGGTGCCGAGATCGACTTTCAGTCCATTGCGACGCTTATCGGGGGCGGGGTGACGTTTGATACATTCGTTTCCGGCGGCGACCGCGTGCAAGACGGCACCGTATTCGACATTTTCCCAAGCAAGGAAGACGCCCGCAGCGCGGTTTTCAACGCCTCGGAAGTCGAGCCGCTGCTGATTAACGTGATCTTTGATGAAAACGTTTCCGGTCTGGCCGTCGGCGCCCCTGTCGAGCTGAGCGGTCTGAACATCGGCGAGGTCGACTCCCTTGCCGGTATCGTGGATTACGACCAGTTTGGTGACAGCCGCGTGCGGTTGAACGTGACGCTGGCCATCCAGCCCGCGCGGCTTGGTCTGCCGGGGGATGTATCTGCCGAAAGCGCGCTGGCGTTCTTGCAGGACCGTGTTGTGAACGGTCTGCGCGCGCGGCTTGCCTCTGCCAGCCTGTTGACCGGTGGTTTGAAGGTTGAACTTGTGGTGGTCGAGGACGCGCCAAGCGGGCGTCTGGTGGCCGCGGGCGAAAACTTCCCTGTTATGCCAACGACCAAGAACGAAACATCAGATGCCGCTGCCACCGTCGAAGGTGTCTTTAGCCGCATCAACAACCTGCCCATCGAAGAGCTGTTGAACAGCGCCATCGGTCTGATGAATTCGCTACAGGCTTTTGTTGGCAGTGACGAGCTGCAACAGACCCCGCGCGATGTCCGCACGTTGATCAACGAGGTCACGGGGCTGGTATCGTCGGACTCGGTGCAGAATATCCCCGTATCGCTGAACGCCACGCTGCTGCGTGTCGAGACGCTGGTCGCGACACTCGAGGAAGAGCAGATGGCGAAACGTCTGCTGGATGCGGTCGACTCCGTCTCGGAAGCCGCCACATCCTTCAGCACCTCGACCGAGGGCGTGCCCGAACTGGTCGAAGAGATGCAGGCCGTCGCCGCCAAGGCAAGCGAGCTGGAACTGCAACAGCTGGTGGACGAGTTGACCGCGCTGACCCGCTCTGCCGATCAGGTGATTGGTACACCGGACGCCGTGGCGCTGCCCGGATCGCTGAAAAACGCCTTGGACGAGCTGAACTATACCCTGCAAGAACTGCGCGAAGGCGGCGCGGTCGAGAACGTGAACCAGACGCTGGCATCAGCGCGTAACGCGGCGGATAATATCGCGGTGTCGGCACAAGACCTGCCACAGATCGTGAACCGTCTATCGACCCTGTTCACGCAGGCAGAGCGTACAATTGAAGGGTACAACAAGGGTGATCAGATCAGCCGTACCGCACAAGAAACCATGCGTGATATCCAAAAAGCAGCCGATGCGCTTGCATCCTTGGCGCGCACCATTGAACGTAACCCCAATTCATTGTTGCTGGGACGGTAAAATATGAACGTTGTAAAAAGTATCGCAAGCCTTGGTCTGGTGGCCTTTCTTGCCGCTTGTGGATCCGCAGATCGCTATGCCGTGGACATGCCCCCGGTCACAGAGCAGGTGAGCATCCGCTTCAACTCTGTCGAAGTGCGTGACGTATCGCTGCCCAGCTATGCGGCCGCCGACGAAATCCATGTGCGCAAATCGAACGGCACGTTGGTGAGCTCTTCCGACGAACTTTGGGCGGATTCGCCCGAACGGGCCGTCGCCTTGGAATTGAGCGAGAACCTGTCGCGCCTCACCAACCGCCGGATCGCATCCGAGCCTTGGCCATTCGAAGCCTACCCCGATGCCCGGCTTGAGCTGCGGTTCAGCGAATTGCTGGCCGCTGAAACAGGCCAGTTCCGCGCCTCGGGGCAGTATTTCGTCGCCGTATCCACCGGTGGTAGCGAACGATCGGGGTTGTTTGACCTGACCGTGGCTTTCGACCCCAAGGGGGGACCGGCCGCCATTGCAGCGGCACGGGGGCAACTGATCCTTGATTTGGCCAGCTACATCGCCAAGAATGGACTAAAGTGACGTAATTCCAGCGCGATTTCCCGATAGGGGACAATTTTACACGACTTTTGATTGAATTTTTTTCATAAGGATTTAGCAAGGCCGCCATCACCCTTTGGGCGCAATCGCATAACAGGCAGACCTTCTTCATCTCATGCCCGTTGACGCTACCTGCGATACCGCGGGCATCTTGCCTGATACATTACTTTTAGCCAGTTCTGGCCATGATCAACGGACCACATGCATATGATGAACCAAAGCCAATCGAACTTTTCCGGGCCCAGGGACGAAGATGACGACACCATCGATCTTGGCGCGCTGATTGGTACGTTGTGGCGCGGCAAACTGATTATCGCTGCTGTCACACTGATTTTCATGCTGCTGGCGGGGTACTATGCCTATGGCGTGGCTGTGCCGACCTATCGGTCCACCGCGGTTGTGGTTCTGGACACCAAAGAAGACAGCATCGTGGACCTGCAGGCCGTGGTTGGCGGGTTCTCGGGCGATTCAACGGAGATCAACACGGAAATTGAAGTTTTGAAATCGCGGGGTTTAGCCGGCAAGGTCGTAGACCGGTTGAATCTGATCGACGATCCAGAATTCAATGGACGGTTGAGAGAACCGTCCATGCGCAGACGCGTGATATCTGGGATACGGTCGCTGCTAACTTCCAGTACTCCCTCCCCGGAAGTACCAGAGACTGAACTTCATAGGGCAAAGGTTCGGGACAGTGTGATTCAATCTTTGCTGAACAAGGTCTCGGTTTCTAATATCCGCCAAAGCCTTGTGTTCAACGTCACGGCTGAAACGGAATCTCCGGTGAAATCTGCCCAGATCGCGAATACGATTGTCGAACTGTACATCTTGAACCAGATCGAAGTGAAATTCGAGGCGACGGAAAAAGCGACTGAATGGCTAAGCAACCGTGTGTCCGAGCTTCAGATCGAGCTTGAGAATGCCGAGAAGAAAGTATCCGAATTTACAGCGCGCACCCAACTGGTTTCGATCGAGGGCCTGCAAGCGCTTGAGCGTCAGATCAAAGAGCTCCGTGACCGCATTGATGGTGCCGCCCTGACCCGCGAGGCGCTTCAAACACGCCTTGCTGACTTAGAGGCCGCGCAAACGCCCGATGAAAAGCTCGACGCGGCGCAAGACGCCGCACTGACGCGTATCTTTAGCAACGGGCTGTCGTCCGAAACGAACCAGACGGCATTTGACCTGCGATTTGACACGGTGATGACACGGGTTCGGGCTGATCTTGTGCGCAGCACGCAACAACTCGAAGCGCTGCGCAACTCGGAAAAAGAGCTTGGGGAGCAGCTGGCCTCGCAAGGGCAAGACCTGATCGAGTTGCAACAGCTGACCCGTGAATCCGAAGCAACGCGTCTGCTGTATGAATATTTCCTGACCCGCCTTAAAGAGACCTCTGCCCAAGAAGGCATTCAGAAGGCCGACAGCCGCATGCTGTCCAGCTCGGTCGTGCCAAATTCCCCAAGCGCGCCGAAGAAATCGCAGATCATTGCGCTGGCGATGATCCTTGGGGCGATGGTCGGCTCGGGGCTCGTACTGCTGCGCGAATTCAGAACTCGCACGTTCCGCACCGCGAACGAGCTTGAGCAACACACCGGCTATACCGTGATCGGGCAGATCCCGCTGATCCCTTCGCGTCACCGCAAGGACACGCTCAAGTATCTGTCGGACAAGCCGACGTCTGCCGCCGCCGAAGCGATCCGTAACCTGCGCACCTCGCTGATGCTGTCGAACCTCGACAAAAAGCCGCAGGTCATCGTATCGACCTCGTCCATCCCGGGGGAGGGGAAGACCACTGTCTCGCTGTCGCTGGCGAAATTCCTGTCCGGTCTGGGCAAATCCGTCCTGCTGGTCGAAGGCGATATTCGCCGCCGCACGCTGAACGAATACTTCCCCGATATGCCGCGCAACGGTATCGCGTCTGTCCTGAACGGCGATGTGAAATTCGCCGATGCCATCCATACGCCAGACGGTTTTGGCGCGGATGTTCTGGGCGGCGAAAAGACCAATGTGAACGCGGCGGATATCTTCTCCTCCGATCGGTTCAAATCCTTCATCTCCGAGATGCGCGATCAGTATGACTTCATCATCATCGACACGCCGCCTGTGTTGGTTGTGCCGGATGCACGTATCATCTCGCAGAATGCCGATGCGATCCTGTTCTCTGTAAAATGGGACAGCACGAACAAGGGTCTGGTCGAGGAATCCATGCGCTTCTTCCACAACTCGAACCAGCGGATCACCGGTCTTGTGCTGAGCCAGATCGATGAGAAGGGCATGAAACGTTATGGCTATGGCGGCGAATACGGTGCCTATGGGGCCTACGGCAAGGGCTATTACGACAGCTAAGCAAGGCTTGGGCATGCCTCAAAACTGCCCAAATCTTTCCCCTCAAGGGTCATAACAGGGCCGCTCTGCTGGGCGATATTCATTGGGAAGTTATCCCAGTGAGGACCCCCAGATGGCACGTATGAAAGAGATCGCAACAGCTGCTGGCACGCTCGCCTGCGCTTTGGGCATCGGCTACGTGATGCAAAGTTCTGACGCTGCGACAGCCCGCTATGGCTCTGACGCCGCTGTGAAAGAGCAAGAGCTACGCCGGCTAAGCAACGAGAATGCCGTGCTCGAGGTCGAAGACATCGTCCTCACCTCGGCCGAGTTCAATGCAGCCCCGCTGGAGCCCACGGTGGAGCTGCCCGATTCTGCCCCCGTCATGTTGGCCGCTGCAAGCGCGGACGAACCGATCTCTCGCCCAGTTTCCGCCCCAATTGCGACGGAACCAGCGGCCACACAGACCTGCGATATCACCGCAAACGCGCGCCCCGTCGCGGCAGCTATGGTGAACCTGACACTGGCGGCACCCTGCATGCCAAACGAACGGATCACAGTGCATCACAGCGGCATGATCTTTACCCAAACCACATCTGACACCGGCGCGCTGGACATTACCGTTCCGGCGCTTGCGCAAGATGCGACCTTCGTCATTGCTTTCGGAAACGGCGAAGGCGCGATTGCGGATGCGAAGATTGATGATCTGGCCGAATTTGACCGCGTGGTTCTGCAATGGAAGGGCGACACGGGTTTCCAGATGCACGCCCGCGAATTCGGGTCCGACTATGATGGTTCGGGCCATGTCTGGGCTGGCAAGCCGCGCAGCGTTGCCTCCGCGATCACCGGTGAAGGCGGATTTATGACCGTGAACGGCGACCTCAGCGCGGCAGAGCCACTGGTGGCCGAGGTGTACACATTCCCCGCTGCGATGGAAAACGCCGATGCCCGCGTTGCGCTGACCGTGGAAGCCGAAGTGATCCAGGCGAACTGCGGCCAAGAGATAGAGGCGCAATCGATCGAACTGCTTGGCGATGCCACGCTCAGAACGCGCGACCTAAGCGTCGCAGTGCCGGATTGTGATGCGGTCGGCAGCTTTCTTGTGTTGAATAATCTGCTCCAAGACATGAAGGTTGCGGGACACTAACGCAACGCTTGGGGTCTTATGATCACGATTATACGTGCGGCGGTTCTCGCCGCACTTTTCTTATGTTCGGCGACGCTGTCCGCATGGGCGCAGGATGTCGCGCTGTCCTCCCGCGATGGCAAGATTGAACTAAGCGGCACCTTGCTGGGCTTTGATGGCGAGTTCTACCGCGTCGAAACCGAATATGGCGAGCTGACGGTCGACAGCACCGGCGTTCAATGCGAAGGGCCGGGTTGCCCCAATCTGGACCCTTTCGTCGCCGAGCTGCAGCTTTCGGGTTCGGCCACGATGGGCGAAGTGTTGATGCCTGCCCTGATCGACGGGTTTGCGCAGCGCAACGGCTATGCCGCTGTGCGCGAGGATGAAGACGAACACCGCTTTACCTACCGGTTGATCGACGAAAAAAACGAACAAACCGTTGCACTGTTCATGTTTCGGGCAAGCAACAGTGACGAAGGCTTTGCCGATCTTCTGGCGGATGAGGCGGATATCGTGATGTCCCTGCGCGAAATGCGCCCCGAAGAGCGGGTCCGCGCGCGCGAGGCGGGGTTGGGTGATATGACGGGCCTGAACCGCAGTCGCGTGCTGTCGCTTGATGCTGTTGTGCCGGTGGTGTCGGCCTCGAACCCGGTCAAGCAGATCTCTCCGTTGATGCTGGCGCGGGCCTTTGCGGGGAAGGTGACCAACTGGCAGGCGCTTGGCGGGCCGGACGCACCCATTGATCTGCATCTGCCTGACACCAGCAGCGGGCTGGCACAAGCGATCAGTGATCAGGTGATGCGGCCCGCGACGCTCAAGTTCACCGACGATATCACCCGCCATGCCCGCCCTGCCGATCTGGCGGAAGCGGTGGCAAACGACAGTTTCGCGCTTGGCATCACCAGCTATGCCGAACAACGTGATACCGATGTGTTGACGCTCTCTGGCAGCTGTGGCTTTGCGCTGGACGCCTCGCGCCGCACCATCAAGACCGAAGATTACCCGCTGACCGCGCCGATGTTTCTGTACTTTCCGGCCCGCCGTCTGCCGCAGGTGGCGCGTGAGTTTCTGGCCTTTACCCGCAGCCCTGCGGCGCAGATCGTGATCCGGCGCGCGGGGTTTGTGGATCAGACGCCCGAGGAGATCCCCGTCGAGGATCAGGGCAACCGATTTACAAATGCGATTGCCGTTGCGGGGCCCGAAATCACGCTTGAGGAACTACAGCGGATGAATGCGGCATTGAAGCCCATGGCGCGGCTGTCGACCTCTTTCCGGTTCGAGGCGGGATCGGTGCGTCTGGATGCGCAATCGCGGTCAAACGTGCAGCAACTCGCCCGCGCGCTCGAGGTGGGGCAGTACGACGCGCGCCGTTTGTTGTTCGTGGGGTTCAGTGACGGGCAGGGCGCGTCTTTCGCCAACCGTGACATCGCGCTGCGTCGGGCAGAAGCCGTGCGGCAAGCGGTGATCACCGCGGCGGTGACCGCCAATCTGGAACGTGTGACGCTGGATCTGGACGCCTTTGGCGAGGCGATGCCAATGGCCTGTGATGATACCGCATGGGGGCGTCAGGCCAACCGGCGGGTAGAGGTCTGGGTGCGCTAACCCCTAGCGAAACTGGGGCGGGGCGCATTTCAGCAGCACCGGCACGACCAGTTCTTCCTCGTCGATCAGATGGCGTTTCAGCATGGGTTTGAACGCATCCAGCCGCTGTTTCATGGCCGCGGTACTGTCGAGGAAACCTGCCGCGTCCCCCTCATGGCGCAGGACGGTATTCGCCGTCTCGGCCAGATCGTTCAAAATCCCATCAAGACTGTGGTGGTCGCGATCCAAGATCTCGAACCCTTGCGCCGCACCTCGGTCAAGCTGTGCCATCACCGGAAAATACTGGGCATCCTCGATATGGTGGTGACCGTGCAGCTCGTTGATCAACATCCCGCCGAAACGCGATAGTTTGCGTTTGTAGGTCTCGGGCGGCTCGACGCGGTCCATCGCCAGTTGTGCGTCCCCCTCCATCTGGTCCAGCAGACGGCGGAACATCATATGACGATCCAACCAGAACGCGATCAGGCGGGAGTAATTCGGGTTCTCCTCCCAACCGTCGCGCGGGAAGGCTTTGATCAACGCACGCAGCGGATCGGGCAAGCCATCGCGCTGCATCAGGGAAAGCGGGTCGGGGGGCGGCGTATTGGACATAGGCCAAAGCTAGTGCCGAGGGGTGATCCGGTAAACTCCACAAATTCGAACACGACAGTTGCGCTTATAAGTACCCTTCGCTGCGAAAACTAAGCTCGCGTGATTTGCCGATGATCAGATGGTCATGCAGGGTCAGCCCAAGGGCGCTGCAGGCTGCGAAAATCTGCTGCGTCATGTCGATGTCGGCTTGTGATGGGGTAGGGTCGCCCGAGGGGTGGTTATGCACCAGAATAAGCGCGCTGGCGTTCAGCTCAAGCGCGCGTTTGGCGACCTCTCGCGGGTAGACGGGGACGTGATCGACAGTGCCCTTGCCCTGTTCCTCATCGCCGATGACGACGTTCTTGCGGTCCAGATAAATGACGCGGAACTGTTCGGTTTCGCGGTGCGCCATCGTAGTGTGACAATAATCAAGCAGAGCGTCCCAGCCTGATAGCACATGCTGTCGCATCACCCTAGAGCGCGCCATACGGTGGGCTGCGGCTTCAATCACCTTAAGCTCGACAATCACCGCGTCGCCCACGCCCGAGATATCCCTAAGCCGTGGTTCAGGCGCGGTGATCACGCGGTTGAAGTCGCCGAACCTGTCCATCAGCGCGCGGGCCAGCGGTTTGACATCACGGCGCGGGATGGCGCGGAAGAGCACCAGTTCAAGCAGTTCATAGTCCGGGATTGCGGCGGCACCGCCCTGCATAAAGCGTGCGCGCAAACGTTGTCGGTGATCCGCTATATACGAAGGCTGTTTGCCCGATGCGGGCGGTGCGGGCACCGCTTCGTCCCCCAGAAAGGGCAGGCGCGGGTCAGAGAAGTGAGCGTTGTTGCGTCCCATTGGCCCAGCTTGCGGCCAAAGAGGTTATCATCCCGTTAACGTGGGCAGGGGCAAAAAAAAAGGGCGGAGCCTGCGCCCCCGCCCGATGTTTTGTATGCTCAGGTCTTACCCTTTCATCGAATCCCAGAAGGATTTCACCGACGAAAAGAAGCTGCTGCTTTCAGGATTGTTGTTGGAGGATTCCTTTTCGAACTCCTGCAACAATTCCTTTTGGCGGCTGGTCAGGTTCACCGGCGTCTCGACTGCCAGTTCGATGATCATATCGCCCGTACCACCCCCACGCAGCGGGGGCATACCCTTGCCGCGCAGGCGCATCTGGCGACCGGACTGGCTGCCCGCCGGGATTTGCACGCGGCCACGGCCACCGTCGATCGTTGGCACCTCGATGCTGCCCCCAAGGGCGGCGGTGCTCATCGACACGGGAACGCGGCAGAACAGGTTTGGCCCGTCGCGTTCGAACAGCTTGTGGTCCTGCACCTCGATAAAGATGTACAGATCACCCGACGGCCCGCCGCGCATGCCTGCTTCGCCTTCGCCGGCCAGACGGATACGTGTGCCGGTTTCAACGCCCGCAGGGATGTTCACCGACAGCGCACGGTCTTTTTCAACACGCCCGGCACCGCGGCAGGATTTACAGGGGTTCTTGACGATCTGGCCCATTCCCGAACAGGTCGGACAGGTGCGTTCGACCGTGAAAAAGCCCTGTTGAGCACGGACCTTGCCCATACCGGAACAGGTGGGGCAGGTGGTCGGCTCTGCGCCGCCTTCTGACCCGGAACCGTTACAGGAATCGCAGGCCACAGAGGTGGGCACGTTGATCGACTTCTGCATGCCCCGATACGCGTCTTCGAGCGTAATCCCGAGGTTATAGCGCAGATCGGCACCGCGCGCGGCACGGCGTCCGCCGCCGCCCCGCTGGCCACCCATGAAGTCGCCGAACAGGTCGTCAAACACGTCAGAGAACGCCGAAGAGAAGTCGCCCTGACCACCGCCGCCGAAGCCGCCGCCACGATGGCCACCGCCACCGCCCATACCCCCTTCAAAGGCCGCATGACCATACCGGTCATAGGCAGCTTTCTTTTCGGGGTCTTTCAGGACTTCGTAAGCTTCGTTCGCTTCTTTGAACTGGGCTTCGGCATTGGGGTTGTCGGCATTGCGATCGGGGTGCAATTCCTTGGCTTTGGTGCGGTAGCCCTTTTTGATCTCGTCGGCAGAGGCACCTTTAGCGACGCCGAGCGTCTCGTAGTAATCACGTTTGGCCATGAATTAGCTCCTACGCTGGAACGTGACGGGCCGGCCCGGCAAGCGGACCGGCCCCTTCAGTGGTTCCGTGGGCGTGCTTACGCGCGCTTGTTATCGTCCAGATCTTCGAAATCGGCATCGACGATATCGTCGTCACCTTCGGGTGCATCCGCAGCCGGGGCAACGTCTTCGTTTTCGTCCTGAGCCGCCTTGTAGATGGCTTCGCCCAGTTTCATCGCTGCTTCGGTAACGTTCTGGATACCGTTGTTGATCTTATCAACATTGTCAGTCGCCAGTTCGTCGTTCAGTGCAGCAATGGCCAGTTCGATCGCTTCGACGGTGGTCGGGTCAACCTTGTCAGAATGCTCTTCCAGCGACTTCTCGGTCGAGTGGATCAGCGATTCCGCCTGGTTTTTCGCCTCGATCAATGCGCGGCGCTCTTTGTCGGCGTCGGCATTTTCTTCGGCGTCTTTCACCATCTTTTCGATATCCGCATCGGACAGACCGCCGGATGCTTGGATCGTGATCTTCTGCTCTTTGCCTGTGCCTTTATCCAGCGCGCCTACGGCAACGATACCGTTTGCGTCGATGTCAAAGGTCACTTCGATCTGGGGCATACCGCGGGGTGCGGGTGGGATGCTTTCCAGATTGAACGCGCCAAGGATCTTGTTGTCCGCAGCCATTTCACGCTCCCCTTGGAAGACGCGGATGGTCACGGCGCTTTGGTTATCCTCGGCGGTCGAGAAGACCTGCGACTTCTTCGTCGGGATCGTGGTGTTGCGGTCGATCAGACGGGTGAACACGCCACCCAGCGTTTCGATACCAAGGCTCAGCGGTGTCACGTCCAGCAGAACAACGTCTTTGACGTCGCCTTGCAGAACACCGGCCTGAATGGCCGCACCCAAGGCAACAACCTCGTCAGGGTTCACACCCTTATGGGGCTCTTTGCCGAAGAACTTGGTCACTTCCTCGATGACGCGCGGCATACGGGTCATACCGCCGACCAGAACGACTTCGTCGATCTCGGATGCGGATACACCGGCATCTTTCAACGCGGCTGCGCAGGGCTTCATCGACGCTTTGATCAGGTCACCAACCAATTGCTCCAGCTTGGAGCGGGTCAGCTTCATCACCATGTGCAGTGGCGAGCCATCTTTGCCCATCGAGATGAACGGCTGGTTGATCTCTGTCTGGCTTGCGCTGGACAGTTCGATCTTGGCCTTCTCTGCCGCTTCTTTCAGACGCTGAAGCGCCATCTTGTCTTGCGTCAGGTCGACGCCGTTGGTCTTTTTGAATTCATCCGCAAGGTAGTTCACGATGCGCATGTCGAAGTCTTCACCGCCGAGGAACGTGTCACCGTTGGTGGATTTCACTTCGAACAGGCCATCGTCGATTTCAAGGATGGTCACGTCGAACGTACCGCCGCCAAGGTCATAGACCGCGATGGTTTGCGTGTCTTTCTTGTCCAGACCATAGGCCAGGGCCGCCGCTGTCGGTTCGTTGATGATCCGCAGCACTTCCAGACCGGCAATCTTGCCCGCGTCTTTGGTCGCCTGACGCTGAGCGTCGTTAAAGTAGGCAGGCACAGTGATCACGGCCTGGGTGACTTCTTCGCCCAGATAGGATTCCGCTGTTTCCTTCATTTTGCCAAGGATGAACGCAGAGATTTGCGAGGGGGAGTATTTCTCGCCCTTGGCTTGTACCCATGCGTCACCGTTCCCACCGTCCATGACGGTGAAGGGCAGGTTCTTTTTGTCCTTGGCCAGATCCGCGTCGTCATTGCGACGGCCGATCAGGCGTTTCACGCCGAAAATTGTGTTGTCGGGGTTGGTAACCGCTTGCCGTTTGGCAGGCTGTCCAACCAGACGTTCGTCGTCTGTGAACGCAACGATGGAGGGCGTGGTGCGCGCGCCTTCGGCGTTTTCGATAACGCGAGGCTGGCTGCCGTCCATGATGGCGATACAGCTGTTTGTCGTTCCTAGGTCGATACCAATAACTTTGGCCATGTTTGATCCCTCTTTTACTCAAGGCGATGACACGAAGCGCAGGCCCGTTGTGGCACCTTTGCCCCGATCTTTTTCACCAAAGGCCGGATGCCTTTAGCGGTTCTCGGCGTATATAAGGAGCAGATATGGACCCTGCAACCGTTGCATGAGAAAGGAGAGGCGGATTCTGCGTGGATTTTTCGCGAAAGCAGGCAAGAAGGGCGTTTAGATGACGATATTGCGGTTACGCGGCTTCGAAATTCACAAATCTTACCTTACGTTGTCGGCGCAGCGCGGGCTGTTGGATGCCGTGCGCGGGGTGGTCAAACAGGTGCCGTTCTTCCGCCCGGTCATGCCAAGCGGGCAGCAGATGTCGGTGCGTATGACCTCCGCGGGGGACTACGGCTGGCTGTCCGATACGCAGGGCTATCGCTATGCGCCAACCCACCCCAACGGCACCCCGTGGCCTGCGATCCCGCCCGAGGTGTTGGCGATCTGGAATGACCTGACGGGGCTAGAGCGGCAGCCGGAGTCCTGCCTTATCAACTATTACGCGTCAGACGCGAAGATGGGCCTGCATCAGGACAAGAACGAGACGGATTTCCGCTGGCCGGTCGTGTCTATCTCGCTTGGCGACGAAGGAATGCTGCGCGTCGGCGGTCAAAAGCGCGGCGGCAAGACCGACAGCCTTTGGCTGCAATCGGGCGATGTCGTCGTCATGGGCGGCGAGGCACGGCTGAACTATCACGGGATCGACCGCATTCGTGCGGGGTCTTCGACGCTGTTGCCCAAGGGCGGGCGGATCAACATCACGCTGCGGGTCGTGACCTGAGCCTAGCGCCGCGCGCTCCAGCTCGCGGAGGCATGTTTACGGGTGTAGAATTCACCCATCAGCCCGATCACCATCAGGACCACACCGACCCAAACCGCATATTCCCAGTTACTGTAGCGCGGGTTGTAGTTGATAAACGCATATCCGCGCGCCTGGTCGATGACGTGGAACAAGGGGTTCCAGTCGAACATGGCCAGCATGAAGGACGGCAGCGAATTGGCCAGAAACATCTTGCCCGAGGCGATCATATTCGCCCGCTGGTAAATCGTCGTGAAGATCTGCGTAAAGGCCGGTGCCCAGGGTTTGATGGCCAGCAGCACCATCCCCACGGCCACGCCCGTAAACCACGCGATCATCAGCATGAACATCACGCCCGACGGGTCGTAAATTACTACCGGATTGAAAGCGAGGTGATAGACCGACATGATCAGGATCAGCGATAGCATCTGAATATACAGCGCGCCCAAGGCCGCCGCAGCCAGTGCGATCATCGTGGTCATCGGCGCGTGTTTCATCATCGCGCTCGCCGGTCCCTCGGCAGCGGCGACGGCGGCAACCGTTTTGGTGTGCACCATGAACAGAAAGATGCCGGTCATGATATAGATCACGAAATCGCCCCGAATGGCCGCCCCGCGCATCCCCAGAACCGAGAACATGACATAGAACACGCCAACAAAGATCACCGCTTGCAGTATGTTGATCCCGATGGCGGCAAAGGCATTGTTGTGCTGCTTGCGCACAGAGCGCACGACGGAGTGGTAGACGAGTTCAAAGAAGTTAACGGCCGAGCGGAAATTGCCCGTGTTGGTGCGCCTTGGTTGAAACATCGTAAAGCCTCTTTGTGACGTACCCTCGCACGGAATTCTTGCTGTTCCGTCAAGGCGCAATCATAAGGGGTTTGCGCAAAGTAATCAACGAAACTGAAAAGGCCGCGACATTATGGATTATGAGCAACTGGTAACGGTGATGCGCCGTTTGTCGATCGAAGCAGGCGACAAGATCATGGAGATTTACGGCGCGGATGATTTCGAGGTCAAAACCAAATCCGACGAAAGCCCCGTGACCATTGCCGACGAAGCGGCGGACAAGATCATCTCGGACGGGCTGCGCGCGGCGTTCCCTGATGTGATGCTTGTCACGGAAGAGCAGTCGGCCACCCATTCGGCGTCGGGCGATACGTTCCTGATCGTGGACCCGCTGGACGGCACGAAAGAGTTCATCAACCGTCGGGGCGATTTCACCGTGAACATCGCGCTGGTCGAAGGCGGCGTGCCGACACGCGGTGTTGTCTATGCCCCCGCCCGTTCGCGCATGTTCTTCACGCTGGCCGATGGCAGCGCGGTCGAGGAAACCGGCGATTTCCCAAAAGACAGCATGGGCCCTGTGCAGCCGATATCAGTCTCTACGCCGGATAATGCCGCGCTGATGGTAGTTGCGTCCAAGTCGCACCGCGATCACGCGACCGATGACTACATCGCGAAATACAATGTGCGCGACATGAAAAGCGCGGGATCGTCGCTGAAGTTCTGCCTGATCGCCACGGGCGAGGCGGATCTGTACCCTCGCGTCGGGCGCACGATGGAATGGGACACGGCTGCAGGCCACGCGGTTCTGACCGGCGCTGGTGGGGCCGTTGTGCGCTTTGACGACCTGACCCCGCTGACCTACGGCAAAGCCGATTTCGCCAACCCCTTCTTTATCGCCCATGCGCCGGGCGTTGACCTGAAAGCCTCCTGATGTCGGTTCTTATTGTCATTCCCGCCCGATATGCATCCACCCGCTATCCGGCGAAACCGCTGGCGCTGTTGACAGGGGCGAGCGGTACGGCACGCAGCCTGATCGAACGCAGCTGGCGTGCTGCCTGCGAGGTTCAGGGCGTCGACAAGGTTGTTGTGGCCACCGATGATGATCGCATCAAGGACGCCGCCGAAGCCTTCGGGGCCGAGGTGGTGATGACCTCGGTCGACTGTGCCAACGGGACAGAGCGTTGCGCCGAAGCCCATGCGGTTCTGGGCGGTGGCTATGACATTGTGGTGAATCTGCAAGGCGACGCGCCGCTGACACCACATTGGTTTGTCGAAAGCCTTGTGCAGGGTCTGCAAGGCGACCCTAATGCGGGGATCGCGACGCCGGTATTGCGCTGCGATGGCGCGGCGCTGAACGGGCTGCTGGCCGACCGCAAAGCGGGTCGGGTGGGGGGCACCACCGCCGTTTTCGCAGCGGATCATGCGGCGATGTATTTTTCAAAGGAAGTCGTGCCGTTCACGTCGAAAACCTATGAGGATACCGATGCCACGCCGGTGTTTCACCACGTGGGCGTCTATGCCTATCGCCCCGACGCGCTGGCGGCCTATCCCTCATGGAAGGTCGGTCCGCTTGAACAGCTTGAAGGGTTGGAGCAGCTGCGCTTCATGGAAAACAGCCACAAGGTGCTTTGCGTCGAGGTCGAGGCCAAGGGCCGCCAGTTCTGGGAGCTGAACAACCCCGAAGATGTGCCAAAGATCGAAGCGATGATGGCCGAGATGGGGTTGGCGTAATCGCACCGCCCCACCGCCATCGCCAATATTGCGGTGGGGCGTGCAACCTGTAATGAATATAGCCACGGCGATCCGACGTTTTGATTTATTTAACGAAAACGACGGATAAGGCGCAAAGATGTGCAAGCTGCGGCATAAAGGAGCTTTTGACCGCAAAATCAGCAAGAAGCCGCCATATTTTAGGCGCTGCCCATATTTAGGGCTGGCAGCATGGTGGTTTGCAATTCAATGAGCGCTAACTCGGTTATCCGCACGTAAATGTATAAAGGCGACGATTTCACATGGCTAAGAAAGTAACAAAAGCGATTTTTCCGGTGGCAGGTTTGGGAACGCGGTTTTTGCCCGCGACGAAATCTGTCCCCAAAGAGATCATGACCTTGGTCGATCGCCCGCTGGTGCAATACGCCATCGACGAGGCCCGCGCGGCGGGCATCAAGGAATTTATCTTTGTCACCTCCCGCGGCAAGGGCGCGCTGGAAGATTACTTTGACCACTCTCCCGTGCTGGAACAGGAACTACGCTCCAAAGGCAAGACAGAGCTGATGGAGATCCTGAAAAGCACCAATATGGACAGCGGTGCCATCGCCTATATCCGCCAGCACAAAGCGCTTGGTCTGGGCCACGCGGTATGGTGCGCCCGTCGTCTGATCGGCAACGAACCCTTCGCGGTGATGCTGCCCGATGACGTGATTGCTGCCGACAAACCCTGCCTGCAGCAGATGATCGAAGCCTATAACGAGACCGGCGGCAACATGGTTGCGGCGATGGAAGTGAACCCTGAAAAATCCTCCTCCTACGGGATGCTGGACATCGACGAGGACCAAACCGATGGCGAGCTGGTCAAGGTGAAGGGCATGGTCGAAAAGCCCAAAGCCGAAGACGCGCCGTCGAACCTTGCCGTAATCGGCCGCTATATTCTGTCGCCGAACGTGCTGAAGAACCTGAACCAGCTGAAGTCCGGCTCGGGCGGGGAAATCCAGCTGACCGACGCCATCGCAGCAGAGCTGACCCAAGGCAACGATGTCTATGGTTACCGCTTCAAGGGGCAGCGTTTCGACTGCGGTTCCAAATCCGGTTTCCTGCAGGCGACCGTGTCCTTCGGGCTGGCACGTGAAGAGCTGCGCGATGATCTGCGTGCGTATCTGCAAGACATCATGCAGGGTGAAACCGCAGCGCAATAAGCGCAGGACGATAGGGACGGGCGTATGGCGAATATCTTGGTCACCGGCGGTGCGGGCTATATCGGGTCGCACGCGTGCAAGGCACTGGCCGCCGCAGGGCATACCCCCGTCACCTTCGATAATCTGGTCACCGGCTGGCGTGACGCAGTAAAATTCGGCCCGTTCGTGCAGGGTGACCTGCTGAACCGCGCCGAGATTGACGCCGCGTTTGAAAAATACCAGCCGGTCGCCGTCATGCATTTTGCCGCGCTTAGCCAAGTGGGCGATAGCATGAAACAGCCCGGCACCTATTGGCGCAACAACGTTGAAGGGTCGCTGAACCTGATCGAGGCGACGGTCGCCGCAGGCTGCAAACACTTCGTCTTTTCGTCCACCTGTGCGACCTATGGCGATCAGGATAATGTCGTGCTGGATGAAAATAGCGCGCAACACCCGATCAACGCTTACGGGGCCTCCAAACGCGCGATCGAAGATATCCTGCGCGATTTCGAGGCGGCTTATGGTCTGCAAAGCGTGATCTTCCGCTATTTCAACGTGGCCGGTGCCGACCCCGAAGGGGAGGTCGGCGAATTCCACCAGCCCGAGACACATTTGATCCCGCTGATGCTGGACGCTATCGACGGCAAACGGGATGCGCTGACGATCTTTGGCACCGATTACGATACGCCCGATGGCACCTGCATTCGTGATTATGTGCATGTCTGCGATCTGGTCGATGCCCATGTTCTGGGGCTGAACTGGCTGCGAGAGGATAAGGGCAGTCGCGTGTTCAATCTGGGCACCGGCACCGGGTTTTCTGTGCGCGAGGTTGTGGAACACAGCCGCGAGGTTACCAACCGCGCCGTCCCCATGACCGAAGGCGACCGGCGACCGGGCGATTGCACCAAACTGGTCTCGGGCTCGGTCCGCGCCGAGACAGAGCTGGGCTGGCGGCCCACACGGTCGACCCTGCAGCAGATGATCACCGACGCGTGGAGATGGCACCAGACCGGCCACTTTAGCGCATGACCGACAGCGCCGCTGTTCCCGCGTCGCGAGGGGCCCGGCTATGGGGTGCCTATCGGATGCGGTTGAAACGGCGGCGGCTGCTGTGGCGTGCGTTGCGGTCGCGGCATCAGTTGAAGGCACCCACGCGGCCCGCCATTCCGCGCGACGGCGTGCTCGCCTTTGTCGTGCTGCGCAACGAGGCCGCGCGGCTTCCATATTTTCTGGATCACTACCGCGATCTTGGCGTTGCGCATTTTCTGATGATCGACAATGGCAGTGACGATGGCAGTACCGAAATGCTGGCGGCACAGCCCGATGTGACCCTGTGGCAAACCTCTGCCAGCTATCGCGCGTCGCGGTTCGGGCTGGACTGGCTGAACTGGCTGCTGTGGCGGCATGGGCACGGGCGCTGGTGTCTGACCGTCGATGCGGACGAGCTGCTGGTCTATGACCAGATGGAGACGCGGAAACTGCCCGCATTGACCGATCAACTTGAGCGTAAAGCGCGCAAAGGGTTCGGCACGCTGATGCTGGATATGTTCCCGAAGGGCCCATTGGGTGCGCAGTTCTATGCCCCCGGCCAAGACCCGGCGCAGGTGCTGGATTGGTTCGACCCCGCTCCCTATCGGGCGGTACGTCAGTGGCCGATGAACAACCTTTGGGTGCAGGGTGGTGCCCGCGAACGGGTTTTCTTTGCCGATCGTCCCAGCCAGTCACCGACGCTGAACAAGATACCGCTGATCCACTGGCATCGGCGCTATGTCTATGTGAATTCGACCCACTCCCTCCTGCCGCCCGCGCTGAATGACATCTACGATGGGCCGGGGGGGAAGACGGCCTCGGGGGTGTTGCTGCACAGTAAGTTCCTGCCAGAGATCATTGCGAAGTCCCGTCAGGAAAAGGCACGGGGGCAGCATTTTCACAACCCAGCACAGTTTGACGGTTACTATGACCAGATCGCTGACTCCCCCGATCTGTGGCACGCAGATGCGCGGCGCTATACCGGGCCGGCGGATCTGGAAGACTGTGACCTGATGCGCAGCCCCTGGGCCTGATATTCCCCGGCCTGACCGTCATTCCGGCAACGCGTAACTGTTTCAAAGTACGTTGTTTATGAACACGGCCCATGACATATTGGCTTGGAACCTGATGGGATGAGGGCCCTAGGCCGGCGGGGCATTCCGCGCAGGGTATGGAGAACACGTGAGCCTTTGGGATTCTTACAGAATGCGCGTGCGGCGCAAGCGGCGGTTGATCCGGGCGCTGCGCAAGTCGTCCGAGCTGACACAGGTTCAGGACAACACCAGCGCCATCCGTCCCGATGATGTCTTGCTTGTCTGCACCATGCGGAACGAGAAAATCCGGCTCCCGTATTTCCTGGAGTATTATCGAGAGCTGGGGATCAACCACTTTCTCTTTGTCGATAACGGGTCCGACGATGGCAGTGCCGATTACCTGCGCGGGATGAAGGATGTCTCTGTCTGGCATACCGATGCCAGCTATCGGCGGTCGGGGTTCGGTGTCGACTGGATGAACTACCTCAAACGCAAATACGCGCATGGGCATTGGGTGCTGGTTGTCGATCCGGATGAATTCTTTGTCTATCCGTTTTGCGATACGCGGCCGGTTCAGGCGCTGACCGACTGGCTGGACAACTGCGAGATACGCAGCTTTGGCGCGATGCTGCTGGATGTCTACCCCAAGGGACGGCTGGGGGATGAACCCTATCAAGAGGGACAGAACCCGATGGAGATCGCATCCTGGTTCGACAGCGGCAACTACGCAATCTCGCGCAATGCCAAATATGGAAACCTGTGGATACAGGGCGGGCCGCGTGCGCGGGTATTTTTCAAGCACAAGCCCGCCAAGGCCCCCGCGCTGAACAAGGTGCCCCTGGTCAAATGGGACCGGCGCTATGCCTATGTCAGTTCCACCCATATGCTGCTGCCGCGCGGGTTGAACCGTGTCTATGACGAATGGGGCGGAGAGAAAGCATCAGGCGTGCTGCTTCATGCCAAATTCCTGGATACCTTTAGCGCCAAGGCGGCAGAGGAACTTGTGCGCGGCCAGCACTATGCCAAATCCATCGAATACAAGACCTATGCCAACAACCCCGACCAGAACCCGCAGCTGTGGGGCAAGTGGTCCGAAAAATATATCAACTGGCGCCAGCTCGAGATTCTCGGGCTCATGTCCAAGGGGAACTGGGCATGAGCGTCGGGATCGTCATGCTGGTGCACACCGCGCTTGGCCGCGCTGAACAGGTCGCGCGACATTGGGCGGCGGCGGGCTGTCCGGTGGTGATCCACGTCGATAAATCGGTGCCACGCCAGACCCATGATGCTTTTGTGCAGGCGCTGGCGGATGTGCCCGCGCTGGTGTTCAGCAAAAGATACCGTTGCGAATGGGGGACATGGGGGCTGGTGGCCGCCTCGCAAACCGCGTCCGAGATGATGCTGAACCGCTTTCCGGATGTGCGCCATGTGTATCTGGCATCGGGGTCATGCCTGCCGCTGCGTCCGGTGAAAGAGCTGATCGACTATCTTGCCGCCCGCCCGCGCACCGATTTTATCGAAAGCGCCACCACAGCCGATGTGCCCTGGACCGTCGGCGGGCTGGACGAAGAACGTTTTACCATGCGTTTTCCCTTCTCGTGGAAACGGCGGCGCTATCTGTTCGACAAGGCGGTGGCTGTGCAGCGCTTTATCGGGCTCAAGCGGCGTATCCCCAAGGGGGTCGTGCCGCATATGGGGTCGCAATGGTGGTGCCTGACGCGGCAAACCCTGTCGGCAATCCTGCAAGACCCGAAACGCGCGGCATACGACGCTTATTTCCGCCACGTCTGGATACCGGATGAAAGCTACTTCCAGACGCTCGCGCGGCTGTACTCGACCCAGATCGAAAGCCGGTCGCTGACCCTGTCCAAGTTCGATTTTCAGGGCAAGCCGCATATCTTTTACGACGATCACCTCCAGCTTCTGCGGCGATCCGATTGCTTTGTCGCGCGCAAGATATGGCCCAAAGCGGATAGGCTCTACGAGGCGTTCCTCACCGATGAGGCGGGTGCCATGAAGCGGACAGAGCCGAACCCCGGCAAGATTGACCGTGTCTTTGCCAAAGCGGTTGAACGGCGCACGCGGGGGCGGGCGGGGCTCTATATGCAAAGCCGCTTCCCCAATGAAGATTGGGAAAACGGCGTCACTGCCGCGCCCTATTCCGTCTTTCAGGGATTTGTCGAGCTGTTCGAGAACTTTGAACCCTGGCTCACCAAATCCACCGGCGCGCGGGTGCATGGCCATCTGTTCGCACCGGATCGCGTGCATTTTGCCGATGGGCAGAACTCGATCAACGGGGCGCTGAGCAATAGCGCCAAGATACGCGACTACGACCCCAAGGCGTTTCTGACCAATCTGATCTGGAACACCCGTGGCGAACGTCAATGCTTCCAGTTCGGCCCACAGGACAATCAGGATATCGTCTGGAACATCGCCAAGGATCCGAATGCGCAGGTGTCGGTGATCACCGGGGCTTGGGCTGTGCCGCTGTTCCGGTCCAATCAGGATTTCGCCGACATTCGCCGCACCGCCGCCGCGCTGCAAAAGATCGAAAGCGAACACATGAAGGTGCTGCGGTCGCATTACGCCAAGGCGCGGGTGCGTATCTGGACGATGGCCGAATTCATCGAAGCCCCGATGGAGCCGCTGCAAAGCATTCTGGACGAGATCGGGCAGGTCAAAACCGGTCGTCTGTCCGAGGTGCCAAAGATGGCGGATCTCACCGGCTTTGGCCAATTCCTGCAGAACCTCAAGAACCAGGGGATGCACCCCTATCTGATGGGCGACTTTCCTGTTGAACGTGGCATGTCGGCCCCCCAGAAACCGCCGCGCAAACCCTATCTGGTGCAGTAAATATGAGTTCTAAATTCAAAAGCTTTGTCGTCTTTGCTGAAATGCGCACGGGCTCCAACTTTCTGGAGAGTAACCTGAACGCCTTTGACGGGATCACCTGCCACGGCGAGGCCTTCAACCCGCATTTTATCGGCTACCCCAAAAGCACCGAGATTTTGGGCATAGACCAGCAAACACGGGACGACGACCCGACAAAGCTGCTGGTTGCGATACGCGACAAGACCAAGGGCATCGGCGGGTTTCGCTATTTCCACAACCACGACCCGCGCGTGCTGGACCCGCTGTTGGAGGACGCTACCTGCGCCAAGATCATCCTGACGCGCAACCCTGTCGAAAGCTACGTCAGCTGGAAGATCGCGCGCAGCACCGGTCAGTGGAAACTGACAGATGTAAAAGCGCGGAAAAAGGCGCAAGCCGTGTTTGACGAAGAAGAATTCTCGGACCACCTAGAGGCGCTTCAGGCGTTCCAGCTGACACTGTTGAACCGGTTGCAGAAGCTGGGGCAGACGGCGTTTTACGTGGCCTATGAGGATCTGCAAAGCGTCGAGGTGATGAACGGTCTGGCGCGATATCTGGGCGTGGATCATCCGCTAGAGGCGTTGGATAAAAGTCTGAAAAAGCAGAACCCCGACCCGATCTCGGCCAAGGTCAGCAATTATGACGATATGCTGGATGCGCTTGGCCGGATGGATCGCTTCGACCTGACCCGCACCCCGAATTTCGAACCCCGACGCGGGCCGGTGGTGCCGTCCTATGTCGCGGCGGCCGAAGCTCCGTTGCTTTATTTGCCCTTGCGCAGCGGGCCAGAGCCGCAGGTGCTGGACTGGATGGCGGCGCTGGATGGTGTCGGGCGGGACAAGCTGCAAACCAAGTTGAACCAGAAGCAGTTGCGCCAATGGAAGCGCCGGCATCCCGGTCACCGCAGTTTCACTGTGCTGCGGCATCCGGTGGACCGTGCGCATGACGCGTTCTGCCGGCACATCGTGACCACGGACAAAGGCAGCTACCCGCAGCTGCGCACGACGTTGATCAACCGCTACAAGCTGCCGTTGCCGAAAGGCGAACCGGACAACAGCTATGACGCCGAAGCGCATCGCGCGGCGTTCAAGGCGTTTCTGACCTTCCTCAAGGGGAATCTGAACGGGCAGACAGCAATCCGTGTGGATCAGGCGTGGTGCACGCAGGCGCAG
Source organism: Sulfitobacter sp. CB2047 (assembly GCF_000735125.2). Taxonomy (NCBI): domain Bacteria; kingdom Pseudomonadati; phylum Pseudomonadota; class Alphaproteobacteria; order Rhodobacterales; family Roseobacteraceae; genus Sulfitobacter; species Sulfitobacter sp. CB2047. The sequence continues at coordinate 497,735 of NZ_CP072613.1, forward strand.
GCGGTACAGGGTTTCGGCGAATTCGCCTTGCCCGACCGGATCATCCGCGAGGATGAGCTGGCCGCAGAGCTGTCAGCCTTGGCGCAAAGCGTCGGGGTGCAACCGCCCGCAGCCTTGCCCGCACGACCCGCAACCCACCCCTATGCGCTGGCCGACATCTATGATGCCGACATCGAAAATCGCGCATCCGACGCGTACCAGCGGGACTATATGATGTTCGGGTTCAAAAGCTGGGGGTAGCGCCGCTTAGGCGGCCTGCGTTGCCTGTGCTTCGGTCAGGATCGCGTAAAGCGTGGCAGGGTCCGGGTTGGCCCGCAGCTTAGAGCAGACAGAGGCATTGCGCAGTGTACGCGACACCAGCGCCAGCGCCTTGAGGTGTTCGACACCCGCGCTTTCAGGGGCAAACAGGGCAAAGGCGATATCGACCGGCTGGCGGTCGACCGCGTTGAAATCGATCGGCTTGTCGAGAAGCACAAAGGCCCCCAGCACATTGTCCAGACCTTCAAGCCGCGCGTGGGGCAGCGCGACCCCGTGGCCTACGCCTGTCGGACCAAGGGATTCGCGCGTCATCAAGGCTTCGACCACCGCGGCGGCTTTCAAGCCGTAAGCATTATGCGCCAGCTCCCCGATATCGTGGAGCAGGCGTTTCTTGCTTGAGGCCGATGTGAGGACTTTGACAGCCCCCGGCTTTAGGAGTTTCGCAAAATTCATTCTGCTCGCTCTGTTCTCGGCCGCTGATGGGTCCGGTTTGTGTTACGACGGATCGATCCAGCCGATGTTGCCGTCATCGCGACGGTAGACAACGTTTACGCCTTCTTGACCGTCTTTGCGGAAGACCACGACAGGCGTTCCCGAAATTTCCATCTGCATCACAGCTTCACCCACAGACAAGGTCGCGATCTTGGTCTGCATTTCCGCGATGATCATGGGTTGGAGTGTTTCGGGTTCCTGCGCGTCTGAATCGCTTTCTGAGGCGAGGATATACGAGGATGCACCGAAAAGTTCAACCGGTTGCGCACGCTCGCGATGGTGATCTTTCAACCGTCGCTTGTAGCGCCTTAGCTGCTTTTCCATCTTTGCTGCACATGAATCGAAAGATCCATAGATATCAGTAGCATGCGCTTTCGCTGACGCCGTAAGGCCAGTCGATAGGTGCACCGTCGTTTCGCAGACGAACTCGTGACCGGATTTGGAAAAGATGACATTCGCGTCCGTCGGACGCTCAGCATACTTCTGGACAGCTTCGCCCAATTCCGTTTTCACATGCGTTTGCAGGGCTTCGCCGATGTCGATTTGTTTGCCACTGATTTGGTACCGCATAAATTCTCCTTGTTCTTATGATCCGGACAACACCATAGGCCGCATAAAATGCGGTAAAGGCGGGGTCAGATGCGGGTGAATGACGATGCGACGAGTTTGAGAGACACCATCCCTTTGGGAAGGGGGGGATGCAGCACAAACATGATACGCCGTCTCGCCATAGTCCTATTGAGCGCGTGATTGGGCCGCGTTGTCAAATGAATCCGGCGCATGGATGTGCGGAAACTAGCGCAATATGTCTGTAGTTGATTAGGAAATGCGGAAGTTATCGCCCAGGTAGACCCGGCGCACATTCTCGTTCTGCACGACCTCTTCGGGGGTGCCGGACATCAACACAGTACCTTCGTGCAAGATGTAAGCACGGTCCACAATATCCAATGTTTCCCGCACGTTATGGTCGGTGATCAGCACGCCGATGCCGCGCTTTTTCAGATCGGCAACCAGATGGCGGATGTCATCCACCGAAATCGGGTCCACGCCCGCAAAGGGCTCGTCGAGCAGCAGGTATTTGGGATCAGCCGCCAGACAGCGGGCGATTTCCACGCGGCGACGCTCCCCGCCTGACAGGGCCAAGGCAGGCGCACGGCGCAGGTGTTCGATGGAAAATTCCGACAGCAAGGCTTCAAGCCGTTCACGTCGCCCGCGCGCGTCAGAGATAGAGATATCCAGAATCGCCGAGATATTGTCTTGCACGCTCAGCCCGCGAAAGATGCTCATCTCTTGCGGGAGGTAGCCGATGCCAAGTTGTGCGCGGCGATACATCGGCAGGGTGGTGACGTTCTTGCCATCAATCGTGACAGTGCCGCCTTCGGGCATGACCAGCCCGGCCACGGCGTAAAACGTGGTCGTCTTGCCGGACCCGTTCGGCCCCAGCAGGGCAACAACCTCGCCCCGGTTCAGCTCCATCGAGAAGTCGCGGATCACAGTTTTCTTGCGGTAGGATTTACGCAGGTGTTCGATGCGCAGACCGCTTGCGCCATCCGTGACCGTCAAATTCGGGGAAGACATCAGTTGTTGCTACCCGTTTGCAGGATCGTTTTCACGCGGCCGGACATCTGCGCCGTGCCGTCCGACAGCTTGACGCTCATCGTGTCAGAGCTGAGCGCATTGCGCCCTTGGGTCAGCAGCACGTTCCCCGACATCACGATCGTGCCTGTGTCGATGTCGTAATCCGCGCGCTCTGATTCGGCGGCGTCCTTGCCCGAGACAAGGGTCACACCGCCCGTCGCTTCAAGCCGCGCGATGCCTTCGGCCTCTGCACGGTACACAACCAGAACGCGTGCGGCGGACAGGCGCATCTCGCCCTGACCGATCAGCACATTCCCAGTGAAAACAGCCGATCCGTCCCCTTGATCGACTGAAAGATTGTCGGCGGTCACCTCGACGGGCAGGCCGGTATCCTGACGGATCGACCCAAAGGCCACATTGGTCCCTTGTGCGGCGATTGGCATCGCGGAAAGGAGCAGGAAAACGGGCAGCAGTAGGTGTTTCACGTGCGTCACTCTGATTTGGATTTCGGTTTGTATATCAGCTTCACCCGGTTTGTGAAAACCAATTGGGGGGCGGTTTGTTCATCTGTTTGCGTTATCGACATGGCACCAGCCTCCAGCGTACCACCTGGAGTAGTGCCGTGGACCGCGCCCGGCGACTGGATATTCAGCCCCGACAGTTCTGACGTGATCTTTTCGCTTTGCAACCGGTATCCGGTCGAGGTCGTCAGGATCACCTTGCCCAGCAGATCGGCCACGTCCTCGGCGATGTCAAAATCGGCGAGATCCGATTGCAGGCGAAAGGTCGATCCCTCGGGGGTGTTGATCGTCGCACGCAGGTTTTCGGCGTGGTTCATGCCGGTCTGCCCGTCGGGGCGGGTGAGCACATCGGCATAGAACGACAGCTCGTCCCCCTCTGACGTTGCGCCGGTAAAGAAGGGGCCGGTGATCTGCTGGTCGCGCAGGCGATCTTGCACCTCTTTCTCGGCAAAGGGGATGGCCTGCCCGGGATCAATCGCGCGCGACAGCAGGAACAGGGTCGACAGCAGGCCAAGCGCTGCCAAGGGGAACAGCACCTTGAGCCAAGAGATCAGCCTTGTGTAACGGTCCCCCTGCATCGCGCCCTAGCCCAGACCGACGCGTAGGCAGTCGTGAATATGCAGCAGACCCGCGGGGATGTCCCCTTGGGCGGGGTCCAGCACCAGCAGACAGGTGATCTTGCGGGCGTTCATGATGCCCACGGCCTTTTCCGCCAGCGCGTCGGGTGCGACGGTGACAGGGGTCGGCGTCATGACCTCGCGCGCGGTTTTGGACATCAGCCCGTCAAGGTGACGCCCCAAATCGCCGCTGGTGATGATACCGGCCAGCGCGCCGTTGCTGTCGGTGACAATCACCACGCCAAAGGATTTACTGCTCATCGCCATCAGCGCGTCGGACATCGGGGCATCGACCTGCACCAGCGGAAGCGCATCGCCCGTGTGCATCAGATCAGCGACGCGGCTAAGCCGTGCGCCAAGTTTGCCACCGGGGTGGAATTCGCGGAAGTGTTCGGCGGTGAAGGCGCGGTTTTCCATCAGGGCAATCGCCACAGCATCCCCCATCGCCAGTGTCATCGTGGTCGATGTCGACGGCACCACGCCGGTCCCGCAGGCCTCTGCCAGTTGCGGCAGTTCCAGCACCACGTCGCATTGCGCGCCAAGGCTGCTTTGCGCGCGGCTGGTGATGCCGATCAGCGGGATGGAAAAGCGGCGCGAATAGGCGATCAGATTGGCAAGCTCCGGCGCTTCGCCCGAGTTCGAAATCGCAAGCACCACATCATCGCCGGTGATCATCCCCAGATCGCCGTGGCTTGCCTCGGCAGGGTGGACGAACTGCGCGGGCGTGCCGGTGCTTGCCAACGTCGCGGCGATCTTTTTGGCGATATGGCCGGACTTGCCGATGCCGGTGACAATCACCCGCCCACGGGTCGCGACCAGCAGGTCGATCGCCTGACGAAAACGGTCGTCCAGACTGTCGGCCAGTTGTTCAAGCGCTTGGGCTTCGGTGCGGATGACGCGGCGGGCGGTATCTAGGAAAGGTGTGGTCATGCGTGTGCAAAAATATCCGTTTCGGGCCAGCCATCCAAATCAAGTTGGGCACGGGTTGGCAAAAATTCAAAGCACGCTTGCGCGAGCTCGATGCGTCCTTCGCGGATCAACATCTGGTTCAGCACGTCGCGCAGCTTGTGCAGGTGCAGCACGTCCGAGGCGGCATAGTCGATCTGCGCTTTGGTCAGCGTCTCGGCACCCCAATCGCTGGATTGCTGCTGTTTGGAGATATCGACGCTCAGCAGTTCTTGGCAGAGTTTGGCAAGCCCGTGGCGGTCGGTATAGGTGCGCACAAGGCGGCTGGCGATCTTGGTGCAATAGACCGGCGCGGCCTTGGCCCCAAAGGTGTTCAGCAAAGCCGCGATGTCAAACCGGCCATAGTGGAACAGCTTGAGCACATGCGGGTCTTCAAGCAGGGCACAAAGATTAGGGGCCTCGGTCTGGCCCTTGGCGATCTGGACCAGATGCGCGTTCCCGTCACCGCCGGACAACTGCACCACACACAGCCGGTCACGGTGCGGATGCAGCCCCATGGTTTCGCAATCGATCGCGACCATCGGTCCAAGGTTCAGCCCGTCGGGCAGGTCATTTTGGTAAACTGTATTTGTCATGCCCTCCCTATATCCCGACGGCGCGCGTTGGGAAAGCATCGCTTTCTGCGCGGCCTCAGGCGGTGGCGATTTCCGGCAGGTCGGGGCGTGGATAGGCCGCGAGCAGGGCAGCAACCCTTTGATGCGCGACCAGACCGGCCCAATCATCGCGGATCAGCGGACGCGGCAGCGCGGGGTGCTTCAGCGCAAGGCGGCGCCAATTATGCACGATCAGGCAGCGCAGGGTCGCAATTTGCAACGGCGTTAGCGTGTCGGCACCAGCAAGATCGCGCGCGACATGGTGCAAGGCGTCTGACAGCTGCGCATAGCTTTCGGCAAGGGAGGCAGGCTCTAGCTGGCGTTTCATCCAGTCGGGGGCAGCCTGACCGGGCAGCGTGGCGGCATCTTTCGGCACAGGCAGGGCGGCGTCCCCGACATATAGGCGCGGCATCAACGTGGTGAATCCCGCCTTTTCCAGCGGGCCGGTCTCGGCGTCATCTGTCACGACCATTAGCCAGTGCTCGGGCAGATCGTCAGGCGTGGCGTAGATCCGGCCACTGGCCGCCTGACTTTGGGCGCGGCCTTGGGGTGTCAGGCTGTGATGGCTGATCCGCCCGTGTTTCTCGGAGGCGATCCATTTGTCCTTGCGCAAACGATGCAGAGCCACACGCGCGGCCTCGGGGCGGACGTCCATCGCCGACATGATCGCCGACAGCACCGGCCCGCCGATGATCTGCCCTTCCTGTCGGGCCAGATCACCAAAGAGACTGATCATCAAAGACCAGACGCGCTGGCCGCCAAGGTCTTTCAGAGGGGCGATCGCAAGGTCAAAGTCGTCAATAGGCATTCATCGTCAGCAATTCATACTCGGCCACGGCGGCATCATCCTGATTGGTCAGGGTCACGTGCCAGCGTACCTCACCGTAGTCGTCATTGCGAGGCGTCTTTGCCTTGACGCTGAGCCGGACCTTGATGCTGTCGCCCGCCTGCACCGGTGCCATAAAGCGCAGGTTGTCCAGCCCGGTATTCGCCAGCACAGGGCCGGGGTCAGGCTGCACGAACAGCCCTGCGGCAAAGCTCAGCAACAGATAGCCATGGGCAACACGGCCCGGAAAGAACGGGTTCGCCTTGGCGGCGGCGTCATCCATATGCGCGTAAAACGTATCACCGGTGAAATGGGCGAACGTCTCGATATCCTCCAGCGACACGGTGCGGCTGGCAGAATTGAACGTCTCGCCCAGATCCAGCGCGCCAAAGCGGCGGGTGAACGGGTGGTCGCGGTCCGAAATCTCGGTCGCGCCGGGCACCCATTGCTTGCCGATGGCGGTCAGAATATCGGGGCTGCCCTGAATGGCGGTGCGCTGCATGTAATGCATGACACCGCGCACGCCGCCCAGTTCCTCGCCGCCGCCTGCACGCCCCGGACCCCCGTGGACCATATGGGGCAGGGGGGCACCGTGGCCCGTCGCCTCGGCCATCGAGTCGCGGTTGTTGAAATAGAGCCGCCCGTGAAACGCGCCTGCGCCCATCACCATGTCGCGTGCGGTCTTGCCGTCGCGGGTGATGATGGAGGCGACCAGCGACCCTTTGCCTTTGTTTAGCAGCGCGATGGCGTGATCGGTGTCGCGGTAAGGCATGATGGTGGACACAGGGCCAAACGCCTCGGTGTCGTGCACATGCGTGGCGGCATCGGGATCGGCGCAGTGGAACAGCATCGGCGGGACAAAGGCACCTTTCTGGGCATCCGCACCCTCGACCGCAAAGGCATCGGGGTCGCCAAAGACTCGCGTCGCCTCTGTCCCGATCAGGGCGGCTTTCTCCAGCACGTCGCGGCGCTGCGATTGCGAAACAAGCGCGCCCATTTTCGTGCCTTCAAGACGGGGATCGCCAATGGTGACTTTGGCCAGCCGGTCCGACAGCGCGGCGATCAGCGCGTCCACATGGGGTTGCGGTACCATGATCCGGCGGATGGCGGTACATTTCTGCCCCGCCTTGGCCGTCATCTCGCGCTGGACCTCTTTCACAAACAGATCAAACTCGGGCGTGCCGGGGCCCGCATCAGACCCTAACACAGAGGCATTGAGGCTATCCTGTTCAGACGCGAACCGGACGGAGCGTTCGACCAACACAGGGTTGCTGCGCAGTTTCAGCGCGGTTTCGGCAGAGCCGGTAAAGCTGACGACATCCTGACAATCGAGGTGGTCCAGCATATCGCCCAAGCCCCCCGTCACCAATTGGATCGCGCCGTCTGGCAGAATACCGGATTGGATCATCAGGCGGAAACAGGCCTCGGTCACCTGACAGGTGGCGGTGGCGGGTTTGACGATGGCAGGCACCCCGGCCAGCAGCGTCGGGGCGAGCTTTTCCAACATGCCCCAAACGGGGAAGTTGAAAGCGTTGATATGCACCGCAACGCCCTGCAGCGGTGTGCAGATGTGGCGGCCCATGAACTGACCCGCGCGGCCCAGCTGTTCGACGGGACCGTCAAGATAGACCTGATCATCCGGCATTTCGCGGCGACCTTTGGCGGCGTAGACCTGCATCGTGCCGATCCCGCCATCCACATCGATCATGTGGTCAGCCTGTGTGCCACCTGTGTCGAACGACAGCTCGTACAGGCTCTGTTTATGGTCATTGAGGTAGAGCGCGACGGACTTGAGCATCCGGGCACGGTCGTGAAAGGTCAGCTTGCGTAGGGCAGGGCCGCCGATGTCACGGGCATAGGCCAGCATCTTCTGAACCTGCAGCGCGTCATTGCCGGCTTGGGCGATCACATCGCCGGTGATCGCACTTGCGATGTTGCGTGCACCGGCACCGGGGTTGATCCATTGTCCGGCGGCAAAGCTTTGGATATCGCGCATATTGGGCCCCTTAGTGATGGTCGTAGTCAATGAAAAGCGTGTCGCTCAGCGGATAGCTTTGGCAGCTCAGCCGGTATCCGCGTTCGACTTCGTAGTCCTCCAGCGCGTGGTTCGACAGCATTTCGACCTCGCCTTCGGTGACCTTGCACATGCAGGTCGAACAGACCCCCGCCTTGCAGGCAAAGGGCGCATCAAGGTTATTCTCTAGCGCGGCATCCAGCACCGACTGCCCCTTGGCCATGGTAAAGCTGTGCTGCGCGCCGTCGATTTTCACGGTCACCTGCGTTTGCGCCTGACCTTCGCTGCGCTTGGCCATTTCCTGTTTCGCCAGACGGCCCTGCTGGCTTTCGCTGAACAGTTCGAACTTGATCTGATCAGGCTCTAACCCGTGGGTTTTCAGGGCATCCGCGATGGCCAGCATCATCGGCTCCGGCCCGCAGATAAAGGCCATGTCCATGTCCGACACGTCGATCCAGGTCTTGAACAACTCGGCGCATTTATTCTGGTCTACACGGCCGGTGAACAGGTCGATGTCCTGCCCGCTTTCCAGCATGTGAATGACGCTCAACCGGCCCATATAGCGGTTCTTGAGATCCTCCAGCTCTTCGCGGAACATGATCGTGTTCACAGCGCGGTTGGCATAGACCAGCGTAAAGGTCGATTTGGGCTCGCGTTTCAGCACCGTCTTGAGGATCGACAGCACGGGCGTGATCCCCGACCCGCCGGCAAAGCCAAGGTAATTCCGCGCGCGATTAGGTTCTAACACGGCGGAAAACGTGCCTTGGGGGGGCATGGCATGCAGCGTATCCCCGACCTTCAATACCTCGTTCGCAAAAGTAGAGAAGGCACCGCCATCGACCCGCTTGATCCCCACTTGCAGCACGCCGTCGTCCAGACCGGCGCAAATCGAATAGTTGCGGCGCAGCTCGGTCCCGTCGAAATCCTGTTTGAAGGTCAGATACTGACCCTGTTTGAAGGCAAACGCCTGTGGGTCTTCGGGTTGTAGGGTCAATACCACCGCGTCACGGATGGTGCGGTGAATATCAGTCACTAATAAGGGGAGAAATTGGCTCATGGGTCAGATACACTTAAAATAATCGAAGGGTTCCAGACAGTCGGTGCAGCGCCATTGCGCCTTGCAGGGGGTCGATCCGAACTGGCTGATCTTTTCCAGATGCGTCGATTGGCACCGGGGGCAGCGTTCGGGGCCACCTGCGGGTTGGGGCGGGGCGATGCCGTAGCTTTCCAGCTTGGCGCGGCCTGCGTCGGTCATCCAGTCAGAGGTCCAGGCAGGCGAAAGTTGCCGCTTTAGAGCCAGTTTTTCGATCCCATGCCCGCGCAATGCCGCTTCGATATCAAGGTTGATAATCGTCGTCGCGGGGCAGCCGGAGTAGGTCGGCGTCACTGTGACCTCTAGCGTGTCATCCTGCCATTGCACATCGCGGATGATCCCCAGATCGGTCAGCGAGATTACCGGAATCTCGGGGTCCGGCACGGCGTGAAGCCAGCCCCAAACCGTCTCTAACGAAGGCTTTTCGACTACCATGTCGCATCCGGGTAGGCGCGTTGCAGCCATTGCATCTGCGTCAGCATATGCCCCAGATGTTCCGAATGGCGCTTACCGGATTTGCCGCCACGATGCCCGAAGTCGCTTTCGGGCCGTGTCAGCGTGGCGGCGGTGAAGACATCGTTCACCAAGGTATCATAGGCGGGGCGCAGGGAGGCAGGATCGGGTGCAATGCCTGCTGCGACCATAGCCTCGTCCACGGCGTCTGCAACGAACATTTCCCCGACATAGGGCCACAACAGGTCCAGCGCGTTCTGCATGCGGCGGTGGCTTTCCTCGGTGCCGTCGCCAAGGCCGATCACCGTGTCTGTCGCGCGCTCCAGATGGTAGGTCACCTCTTTGCTCGACTTTTCCGCGATGGCGGCGATCTGTGCATCGCTGCTTTCCATCAGGGCGGTCAGCTGCGACAGGTGCCATGCGTCAAACAGGAACTGGCGCATGATCGTCTGGCCGAAATCGCCGTTGGGCTGTTCGACCAACAACAGATTGCGGAAATCCCAGACGTCACGGTGAAAGGCAAGCCGATCCGCATCGCGACCCGCGTCTTCGACCTTACCCGCCAGATCCAGCCAAAGCGTGGTCTGGCCGATCAGATCCAGCGCGGTATTCGCCAGCGCGATGTCTTCCTCCAGCACGGGGGCGTGGCCGCACCATTCCGAGACGCGGTGTCCCAGAACAAGGGTGTTATCCCCCATCCGGCATAAAAATTCGAACAAATCGCCTTTGTTAGGGTCTATATTTGCCGTGCTCACATCGCCCCCACTTCGTCTGGAATGTCAAAGAAGGTGGGGTGGCGGTAGACTTTGTCGTTGGCGGGCTCGTACAGCGGGCCTTTTTCCTCGGGCGAGGAGGCGGCGATATGGGCGGCCTCGACGACCCAGATGCTCACGCCTTCGTTGCGGCGCGTATAAACATCGCGGGCATTCTTGATCGCCATTTCGGCGTCAGCGGCGTGAAGCGACCCGACGTGGCGATGGCTCAGCCCGTGCTGGCCGCGAATGAAAATCTCGAACAGGGGCCATTCATCGGCGCGCGCCTTGCCGTGGTCGACCGCTTGGGTGCCGGGGTAGGGTTTTGCTTCTGGGCTGCTCATCTTGCTTACTCCGCTGCCAGTTTCGCGGCGCGTTTCTTCGCCGCATGTGCCATCAAACCGTCCCGCACCCACGCGCCGTCGTCCCACGCCTTGTTGCGCGCGGCGAGCCGTTCGGTATTGCAGGGGCCATTGCCCTTGAGCACGTCAAAGAATTCGTCCCAATCGGGCTGGGTAAAGTCGTAATGCCCGCGTTCCTCGTTCCACTTCAGATCGGGGTCGGGAACGCTGAGGCCCAGATATTCGGCCTGCGGGACACATTCATCGACGAACTTCTGACGCAGTTCGTCGTTGGAGTTCATCTTGATCTTCCACGCCATCGATTGCGCCGAATGGACAGAGTTTTCGTCCGACGGGCCGAACATCATCAGCGCGGGACCCCAGAAGCGGTTGAGCGCGTCCTGCGCCATCTTGCGCTGCGCGTCTGTGCCCTTCGCCATCTTCATCATGATGTCGTAGCCCTGGCGCTGGTGGAACGATTCCTCTTTGCAGATACGCACCATCGCGCGGGCATAGGGGCCGTAGGATGTGCGTTGCAACGGCACTTGGTTCATGATCGCGGCCCCATCCACGAGCCAGCCGACAGCCCCCATATCGGCCCATGTCAGGGTCGGATAATTGAAGATAGAGCTGTATTTCATTTTGCCCGACAGAAGGTCGCGGGTCAGCTGGTCACGGCTGACCCCCAGTGTTTCGGCGGCACAATAGAGATACAGACCGTGGCCTGCCTCGTCCTGCACCTTGGCGAGCAGGATCGCCTTACGCTCCAGCGTCGGGGCGCGGGTGATCCAGTTGCCTTCTGGCAACTGGCCCACGATTTCCGAATGCGCGTGCTGGCCGATCTGCCGGATCAGGTTCTTGCGATACCCCTCCGGCATCCAGTCTTTCGGTTCGATCTTGCCGCCCGCATTTATCCGTTCCTGAAAGGCGCGTTCCTGCGGATCCATCTCTTCGAGAGATTTGACACCTTGGCCGGTGGATTTGATCATCTGTGCATACATCGTTCAGATCCTTTCAGGGGGATAATTGCGTTAAGCGCGTTCGAGGATGATGGCGACGCCTTGGCCGACGCCGACACACATGGTGCACAGCGCATAGCGGCCGCCTGTGCGTTTCAACTGCAGGGCTGCGGTCATGACCAGACGGGCACCGGACATCCCCAGCGGGTGACCGATGGCAATCGCGCCGCCGTTGGCATTCACATGAGGCGCATCATCCGCCACGCCAAGCGCGCGCAATGTGGCGATCCCTTGCGACGCGAATGCTTCGTTCAGTTCGATCACATCCATCTGGTCGATGGTCAGACCTGCGCGGGCCAGAACTTTCTGGCTGGCAGGAACAGGGCCGATGCCCATGACGCGCGGTTCAACACCGGCGGCAGAGATCCCGACAACGCGTGCAATCGGGGTCAACCCGTGCTGCGACGCCGCCGCTTCAGAGGCCATCAGTATCGCCGCCGCGCCGTCGTTGACGCCAGAGGCATTGCCCGCAGTCACGGTCAGGTCGGGGCCGTTGATCGGGCGCAGCTTGGTCAGCGCTTCCATCGTGGTGCCGGGGCGCGGGTGTTCGTCGCGGTCAAAGACAATCGGGTCGCCCTTGCGCTGCGGGATCGACACGGGGGTGATCTCGTCGGCGAAAACACCGGCCTTGTCCGCGGCTTCCCAGCGGTCCTGACTGCGCTTGGCAAAGGCGTCCTGATCTTCGCGGCTGATATCATAATCCGTAGCCACGTTATCGCCGGTTTCAGGCATGGATTCGACGCCGTATTGCGCCTTCATCTTGGGGTTCACAAAGCGCCAGCCAATGGTGGTATCATAGACAGCGTTGTTGCGCGAGAAGGCGGTTTCCGCCTTGGGCATCACGAAGGGCGCGCGAGTCATGCTTTCGACACCGCCGGCAATCGCCAGATCCATGTCGCCGGCCTTGATCGCGCGGGCCGCGACGCCGACCGCATCCATGCCAGAGGCACACAGACGGTTGATCGTTGCACCGGGCACATCGACCGGCAGGCCGGCCAGCAGGGCCGCCATACGGGCCACGTTACGATTGTCTTCGCCGGCCTGGTTGGCACAGCCAAAGATCACGTCATCGATTTTGGACCAATCCAGATCAGGATTGCGGGCCATCAGTGCGGCAATCGGTGCCGCTGCCAGATCATCGGCGCGGACCGATGACAATGCGCCGCCAAAGCGGCCGATGGGTGTGCGCTGCGCGTCACAAATAAAAGCGTCCATGAAAGTCTCCCTTGGTTGACGAGCGTAGGGATAGTCGCGATTCGACGCAACTTAAATGTTACCTGACATTTTTCAGTTTTCATATTTTGTAACATAAGGGCGGACAGGATAACGCGCAAGGAGGTCTGTTCGGGCCGCTTTGGCAAGGCGCGCAACCTTCCCCCGCAGGAGCGCTGGAACAGGGGTGGAAACCCCGTTAAAACAATGCGCAAGATGCGCCCCAGACTGATTTGACCCGAACGGACCTGACCCATGCATAGTGTGACCCTGCTAACCTCCCCTCAACGCCCGCAGCTTGAGGCGTCGCTGGTCGATGCTGTGCGCAACGCATGGGGCGGCGGGGATGCTGTCTGGCTTGCTCCGGACGAGGCGGCGGGCTTTGACATGAAGCGGATGCCGGGCAATCGCTGGGATGTCTGGGCCGAATGTCAGGGGATGGGGGTCGATCTGGTGATCACCCCGTCGGAAGGCCGCCGCAAGAAGATGCTGCTGGCGGACATGGACAGCACCATGATCCAGCAGGAGTGTATCGACGAGCTGGCAGATGAAGCCGGGGTCGGGGACCGCGTCAAAGATATCACCGCCCGCGCCATGAACGGAGAGCTTGATTTCAACGCTGCCCTGCGCGAACGGGTTGGTCTGTTAAAGGGGCTGGACGAGGCGGTGATCACCCGCGTGCTGGCCGAACGGATCACCCATATGCCCGGCGGCAAGACCCTGATCGCCACGATGAAGGCAAATGGGGCCTATGCGGCGCTTGTGTCGGGCGGTTTCACGGCGTTCACCGCCGCCGTGGCAGAGGCGCTTGGCTTTGACGAGAACCGCGCGAATACGCTGATCGCATCGGATGGCGTGCTGACGGGCGACGTTGGCGTGCCGATATTGGGCAAACAGGCCAAGGTCGATGCGCTGGAACAGATCACCGCGCGCCTGGGGCTGTCAGAGGATGACGTGATTGCCGTGGGAGACGGGGCAAACGATCTGGGCATGCTGGCGCGCGCGGGCATGGGGGTGGCGCTGCACGCCAAGCCCGCCGTGGCGGCGGAATGTGACGTGCGGATCAACTTTGGCGACCTGACGGCGCTGCTTTATGTGCAGGGGTACGCCAAGGACGAATTCGTCATCTAGGCGCGCAAACTGCATGGGGCGCTGCCCCATACCCCGGGATTTTTAACCATTTGGAAACGACGTTACGCAAAGCCAGCGGCAGGTTTGAGCGTGCCCGTGATGATGCCGCGCCGGTTTTCTATCGGGGCATTGCGGTATTTCAACGCTTCGGGGTGGTTCGGATCGAGCGCGCCGAGTTTGACCAGGATCGAGGTGATCGCGCATTCGGCCGCGCGTTTGGTGCCACAGGCCGCCTTGAGAGCCACGCCGATGTTCTGATCCGGCAGGATCGCGATGAAGAACCCCTCGGCCCCGGTTTTGAGCGCGACCTTGCCGTTCATCGCGCGCATCAGATTGGTGCAGGCGCGGGTCTCGCCGGCGACAAGGTCGGGGTGCAGGCGCATGGCCTGATGCAGCCGCGCCTCGGCCGACCCATCAGGAGCAGCGGCGAAATGCGCCATGGCGCGGGCCATACCATGTAGCGTAGTTGCAAAATTCGGGACAGAGCAGCCGTCGATCCCGAAGCCGGGCGAGGTGGTGCCGGTCACACGCTCGAACGCCTCGAGACAGGCGCGTTGCACGGGGTGGTCCGGCTTTTCGTAATCCGCACCGCCGCCCATATGGGTGTTTACGGTCAGGAACCCTGCGTGTTTGCCGGAACATTCATGGTGGATCTGGCAAGGCTGCGTGCCGGAACACACCAGTGCATTGCGGGCGGCCTCGTCACCGGGAAGTGCCGTGCCGCAGCGAAAGGCGCTGTCGTCCAGCCCCAACGTCTTGAGCCAGTCAGAGATGATGCCCACATGCAAATCCGCCGCCTGATGGGACGCGCAGGCCAGCGCCAGATGTTGGGGCCCAAGGCCATAGGCATCGGCGGCACCGGACTGGATCAGGGGCAGCGCTTGGATCATCTTGGCAGAGGAGCGCGGCAGGATCACCGTGTCGGGATCGCCCCAAGCCTGCAGGATCTGACCGCTGCTGTCACAGACCACCGCATGACCCGAATGCACGCTTTCCAGAAACGGGCCACGCCAGATTTCAGCAAAGGGGGCTGCTTGGGTCATGAATTATCCTTTTCGTTGGCGAATTCCTGCCAATCAGGGTTTCGTGTGTCGCCTGTTTGCCGTTATTATGCTTGTTGACGAGAGAAATACAGTTCCTTTGATCAAGAGCGCCTCCCGAAGGGCTGCCATTGGGGAATTGTGGTGATGTTGAGGTTAATGGCGGCTGGAGGCCCAGGTAGATGATGAACTTTAGGACGATTGGTTTTGCGGCGGCGCTGGCGGGTCTGAGCGCAGGCAGCGTTTTCGCGCAAGCGCAAAGCACGAACCGCGTGGCAGCAGAGACGGACTGGAGCGTATTCGTCGAAGACAACCCGACCGAATGCTGGGGCGTGTCCACGCCGAAAGAATCCGTAAACTCCCGTGATGGTCGCGTTGTGGCGGTGAACCGTGGCCAGACCCTGCTGATGGTCTTTTACCGTCCAAGCGCGGGGGCCAAGGGGCAGGTGGCCTTTACCGGCGGCTATCCCTTTGCTTCGGGGTCGACGGTCAACATGAACATCGGCGGCACCACGTTCGAGCTGTTCACCGAAGGCGAATGGGCTTGGCCTGCGACCACCGAGGACGACAACAAGATCATCGCCGCGATGAAACGTGGCGCGGATGCCAAGCTGACGGGCCGTTCCGGGCGTGGGACGCAGACCGAGGACACGTTCTCGCTTCTGGGGTTCACAGCTGCGGTTGAAGATGCGGCCAAACGCTGCGGCGGCTAGGTTTTTCCGCCTGAACTGATCGCAAAGCCCTGCCATTGGCGGGGCTTTTTCACACCAAGGGTTTGGTCGATAAATCGGCCATGACGGGCGAAGCTATGCACTCAGCCCGGCCCAGCAATGCGGCGTTTCCTTTTGATTTAGGGAAAAATCCCTATATAGAGCGCTCAAACCCCTGCACACCGGAGAATCCCCATGTCTGCGACCGCGCCGATTACTCAAGATGTCATGACCATTCCGCGTAAGCAGGCGGAGGGGCCGGTGAACCTTGTCGGGTTGACCCGTGATGCCATGCGCGCCGCGTTGATCGCGGAAGGCACGCCGGAGAAACAGGCGAAGATGCGTGTGGGTCAGATCTGGCAATGGATCTATCAATGGGGCACCCGCGATTTTGCCGATATGACCAACCTGTCGAAAGCCTTCCGTGCCGAGCTGGCCGAGAAGTTCGTGATCGAGGTGCCCGAGGTCGTGACCAAACAGGTGTCCGAAGACGGCACGCGCAAATATCTGGTGCGTATTGCGGGCGGCCATGAGGTCGAGGTGGTGTATATCCCCGAAGAGGGGCGCGGCACCTTGTGCGTCAGCTCTCAGGTCGGCTGCACGCTGACCTGTTCCTTCTGTCACACTGGCACGCAAAAGCTGGTGCGCAACCTGACCGCGGCCGAGATTATCGGGCAGGTGATGGTGGCGCGGGATGATCTGGGCGAATGGCCCGTGCCCGGTACGCTGACCGATGCGCCGCGGCTGTTGTCCAACATCGTGCTGATGGGCATGGGCGAGCCGCTTTATAACTTCGAGAATGTGCGCGACGCGATGAAGATCGCGATGGACCCCGAGGGGATCCAGCTGTCGCGCCGCCGGATCACCTTGTCGACCTCCGGTGTTGTGCCAGAGATCGCGCGCACCGCCGAAGAGATTGGCTGCCAGCTGGCTGTATCTTTCCACGCCACCACGGACGAGGTGCGCAACAAGCTGGTGCCGATCAACAAGCGCTGGAACATCGCCGAGCTGATCGAGGCGCTGCGGGCCTACCCCAAGGTCAGCAACTCTGAACGGATCACGTTTGAATATGTCATGCTGGATGGTGTGAACGATTCAGACGCCGATGCGCATCGTCTGATTGAATTGATCCGCGGTATCCCCGCCAAGATCAACCTGATCCCGTTCAACGAATGGCCCGGCGCGCCGTATAAGCGGTCGTCGAACAACCGCATTCGCGCGTTCTCCGAGATCGTGTACCAGGCAGGCTACGCCTCGCCCGTGCGTAAACCGCGGGGTGAAGATATCATGGCGGCCTGCGGTCAGTTGAAATCGGCGACAGAACGCGAACGCAAGTCCCGCAAGCAGATCGAGGCTGACGCGGGGATGTAACCGCCCTCAATTCAACGTGAAATCCACGATGCAGCCGTCCCGATTGGGGCGGCTGTTTGCATTTGAAGGGGTTTGATTGTGGCGGGGTCACCCTGAAATGACCTTGGGCCCGCCACATTTAAGCAGAAATTAAGTCATGATCGCCCAGAATATTGTTTCCATCGACAACACAATCAGGAGCGATACTGCGATGACTGTTATTATCAAGAACGACGCCTTTATCACTGCCGATGTACTGGCGCTTGTGACCCGCGAACGCGAAAGCGCCTTGTCCTACCGCGAATGGAAACATCGTCTGGCCGGCTATGGCTATGGGGTGCGTGACACGGACCACGGGTCCGTTCTGGAAACGCTGCCGCATCACGTTGAGGTCTGTGTGCTTCCGGCCGATCTTTGCGCCTGATCTGACCGGAACCTTTTATTTTGAACGCCCGGGGACTTCCTCTCGGGCGGGGGCTGTATCCCAGTTCTCGATCAGCTTCATCGCCTCGTCGGCGGTTTCAACGAATTGGAACAGGTCCAGATCCTGATCAGAGATCGTGCCCGCGTCTGCCAGCGCATCCCAGTTGATGATCTTTTCCCAGAAGGCACGGCCGAACAGCAGGAACGGCACACGGCTCATCCGGCCTGTCTGGATCAGGGTCAGCGTTTCGAACATCTCGTCCAGCGTGCCAAAGCCGCCGGGGAAGACACAGATCGCCCGTGCGCGCATCAGGAAATGCATCTTGCGGATCGCGAAGTAGTGAAAGTTAAAGCACAGCTCCGGTGTGACATATTCATTCGGGGCCTGTTCGAAGGGTAGAACGATGTTCAGCCCGATCGATTGCCCGCCGGCGTCGACGGCACCGCGGTTGCCTGCCTCCATCACGCCGGGGCCACCGCCAGTGACGATCACGTTATCTTGCCCGTCACTCTCCATCGATTTCAGCGTCATCAGCCGTGCGAATTCGCGGGCCTCGTCATAGAAATGGGACAGATCGGCCAGTGTCTTGGTGCGGGCCTTGTCTTTATGGGCAGGGGCGGGAATACGCGCGCCGCCGAACAGGACGATGGTGGATTTCACACCATGGGCGTCCAGCTCCATCTCGGGCTTGAGCAATTCCAGTTGCAGCCGGACGGGGCGCAACTCCTGACGGCACATGAAGTCGTCATCGGTAAAGGCCAGCCGGTATGCCGGGGCGCGCGTTTGCGGTGTGTCGGGTACATCCTGCGCGGTGGCGCGGTCGTCGCCGGCCTTGCGCAAGGGGTGGCGTTTGGATTCGGTCATCATACTCTCCGGTCTGTGCGGGCGACGGGCGCCCTTTGCTGCAACATGCCTGCCTTTGCCGCAAATGACCACGCCATCCGACGTCATTGCACCACAGCCCCTACGACTGTATAGCCAAGCGCAACATTTGACCCTCATTCGCCGGAGCTACACCCATGTCGAACGCCCAACTTGAAACCGCCATCGAAGCCGCCTGGGACGCCCGTGACACGATCACTTCGGCCACCACCGGTGAAACACGTGACGCGATCGAAGACACGCTGGCCGCGCTGGACAGCGGCAAGCTGCGCGTTGCCGAAAAGATGGAGAACGGCGACTGGCATGTGAACCAATGGGCCAAGAAAGCGGTCCTGCTGGGCTTCCGCATCAAGGATATGGAACAGCAAGACGGCGGCCCGCAGGGCAGCGGCTGGTGGGACAAGGTCGATAGCAAGTTCAAAGGCTGGAACGATGCCGACTGGAAAGAGGCAGGCTTTCGTGCCGTGCCCAATTGTGTCGTGCGCAAATCGGCCTATATCGCGCCGGGCGTCGTGCTGATGCCGTCCTTTGTGAACATTGGTGCCTATGTCGACAGCGGCACAATGGTTGACACATGGGCGACCGTCGGGTCCTGCGCGCAGATCGGCAAGAACGTCCACCTGTCGGGTGGTGTTGGCATCGGTGGCGTGCTCGAGCCCATGCAGGCTGGCCCGACAATCATCGAAGACAACTGCTTTATCGGTGCGCGTTCCGAGGTGGTCGAAGGCTGTATCGTCCGCGAAGGCTCCGTTCTGGGGATGGGGGTTTACATCGGCCAGTCGACCAAGATCCTCGACCGTGAAACCGGCGAAGTCTTCTATGGCGAAGTGCCCGCGGGGTCGGTCGTTGTGGCGGGGTCCATGCCGTCGAAGAACGGTGTGCACCTTTATTGCGCCGTGATCGTGAAGCGCGTCGACGAAAAGACCCGCTCCAAAACCTCGATCAACGAGCTGCTGCGCGACTAAGGGAACCTTTTCACAGGCCTGTGAGTTCACTCTATGAAACAAGACTTATGGAGAATTTGAAATGACAGGTCTGGGTTGGTTCGCAGCAATAATCGTCGGTGGTCTGGCCGGTTGGATCGCGGAAAAGATCATGAAGTCCGATATGGGGCTGATCATGAACATTATTCTGGGGATCATTGGCGCGATCGTTGCCAACTTCCTGCTGATGACAATCGTCGGTGCGACCTTGGGTGGCTGGATTGGTCAGCTGGTCGTCGGTGTCATCGGGGCCTGCCTGTTGATTTGGGTCACACGTTTGGTACGCGGACGTAGCTGACCCTTTTCAGACGACACAGAACACGATAGGGCTGCCGCATCTTAATGCGGTGGCCCTTTTTATGTCTGACCAGAAGAAACCCAAGAAACCGTCGCGCCAGCAGGTCTATACGCTGCTGGTCGAGATTGGCCGAAAAGAGGGCGACGGCCTACCGGACAAGGCGACGGGCGCTGCGCTGATGTGCTTTGCCTCGGGTATCGACGAAGCGGAAGCCGTGCGCGAGACGGTCGCCATCCTGAAACAGGCCGATACCAACCCGCTGGACGTGACCGGATATGGCACGATTGCGGACCGCGAGGCCGAAGGCCACGAGATTGACGAAGACGAACGGGCCTTGATGGCGCGGGCGCTGGACGAAAACTCTGTCATTATTGCGCAGATGACGCCTTTCTTCGACTAAGGTTCCTGCGCGGCTTTGCAGCGCTGGCGTGGGCTATGTGGCTCACCGCTTTGTGTATTTCCGCGCTGCCCCTTGGCTTTGGTGCATTTTCCCCACAAATGTAGGGCGACACCGCGACACACGCCGAAGGAGCCCTCATATGTCCAGCATCGATCCCGTAGACCTGACCGCCAAACTGGTACGTTGCCCGTCGGTCACCCCCGCAGATGGGGGCGCGCAAGACGTGCTGTTCGATCTGCTGACCGAGGCGGGGTTTGATTGTGCCTGGGCGGACCGTGGCGGGATCAAGAACCTCTTTGCGCGTTGGGGCAACAAGGGTAACACCCGCAGCTTTGGCTTTAACGGTCACACCGATGTCGTGCCCATCGGGAACGAGGCCGATTGGACGATGCCGCCCTTCGGCGCAGAGATCAAAGACGGCATCATGTACGGGCGCGGCACCACCGATATGAAATCCGGTGTGGCAGCCTTTACCGCCGCGGCCATCGACTTTGTCCGCGACACGCCCCCGGATGGGTCCATCGTGCTGGCAATCACCGGCGACGAGGAAGCCGAAGGCGTCGACGGCACTCGAGCCTTGCTGGATTACATGCAAGAGGCGGGCGAACGAATGGATGTTTGTCTTGTTGGGGAGCCGACATGTCCGAACAAGATGGGCGAGATGATCAAGATCGGGCGACGCGGGTCGCTGAACGCGCATTTTCGCGTGATCGGCAAACAGGGCCATGCGGCCTATCCTCACCGTGCCAATAACCCTATGCCTGCGATGATGCGGCTGATGGATCAGCTTGCCTCGCATCAGCTGGACGAGGGAACGGACCATTTCGATCCCTCCACGCTGGCGATTGTCACCGTCGATACCGGCAACCCCGCGACCAACGTGATCCCCGCTGAAACCCGCGCGACGGTGAACATCCGTTTTAACGACAAGCATTCGGGCGCTAGCCTGACCACCTGGCTGGAGGAACAGGCCGCCGCGATCCGCGACAGCTTTGGCGTGCAGGTCGAGCTCAAGGTCAAGATTTCGGGCGAGAGCTTTATCACGCCACCGGGTGAGCTGTCTGATCTGGTGTCCAAAGCGGTGCAGGCAGAGACGGGGGTGACGCCCGAGCTGTCCACCTCTGGCGGGACGTCGGATGCGCGGTTCATGAAGCACCATTGCCCTGTGGTTGAATTCGGGCTGGTTGGTCAGTCCATGCACGAGGTCGACGAAAACGTCGAGGTGGCGCAGATCCACCAGCTCAAATCCATCTATACCCGCATCCTGAAGGACTATTTCGCATGACCGCCCATATCGCCGTGACCGAAGACCTCGCCAGCTGTCACCTGCTGCGCCGGATCGTCTTTATCGAAGAGCAGAACGTGTCGGAAGCCGATGAAATGGACGACCGCGACGATGACGCGACGCATTTCCTTGCGACCGAAGAAGAGCTCCCCATCGGGTCGGCGCGAATGCATATCAAGGGTGATACGGCCAAGATCGGGCGCGTATGTGTGATCAAATCCCACCGCGGTACGGGGCTTGGCGCGGCGCTGATCCGCGCGGCGATAGACGAGGCGCGCAAGGATCCTGCCGTGCGCTTCGTGAAGCTCGGCGCGCAGCTGCATGCTTTGGGGTTCTACGAAAAGCTGGGGTTCGTGGCGCAGGGGCCGGTCTTTGACGACGCCGGCATTGATCACCGCGAGATGGTGCTGTCGCTTTGAACCGCACGCTGGTCATCATGGTGAAAGAGCCGCTGCCGGGGCGGGTCAAGACGCGGCTTGGCCGTGATCTGGGCATGACCGCTGCCGCGTGGTGGTTCCGGCATCAGACCCGCGCGTTGATCCGCCGTGTGCAAGACCCGCGCTGGCAGGTGGTGCTGGCGGTCGCGCCGGATCGGGCGGGGCTGTCCAGCCGTGTCTGGCCCGCGCATCTACCGCGCTGGCCGCAGGGGCGCGGTGATCTAGGCGACCGTATGGGCCGCATGCTGCGTGCTGCGCCTGCGGGCCCGGTCTGTGTCATCGGGGCGGATATTCCGGGTGTGACCGCGGCGCGGGTGGCCGATGCGTTTCGCGCGCTCGGGTCGCATGACGCGGTGTTCGGGCCTGCACCGGACGGGGGCTATTGGCTGGTCGGGCTGAAACGCGCCCGCCCCGTGCCGCCGCGCCTGTTTGAAAATGTCCGCTGGTCCACGGAGCATGCGCTGGCCGATACCGTCGCCACGCTGCCCGATCACCGCATCGCACAGGTCGCCACATTGCGGGACGTGGATACAATCGACGATTTGCTCATGACGAAGCGGGGTGCGCGTGCTACCTCGTGAAGCATGAGCAAAATACCTTCAAAGCCCGAGATCCTTGACTGGATCGCCGAAAACCCAACTCTGACCGCCAAGCGTGACATCGCGAAGGCGTTCGGCATCAAGGGGGCGGCCCGGATCGATCTGAAACGCGTGCTGAAAGAGCTGGAGGCCGAAGGCCATCTGGAAAAGCGCAAGCGCAGCTATCAGGATCCTGACCGCTTGCCGCCGGTGTCTGTGTTGCAGGTCACGGGGCCGGACAAGGATGGCGATCTGTTTGCCAAACCGATGGAGTGGCAGGGCGAAGGCGTGGAGCCCGTGGTGCTGGTGATGCCCCGTGCCTCTGACCCGGCCTTGGGTGCGGGCGACCGTATTCTGGCGCGGTTGACGCTGGTACAGGCGCAAGACCACCACTACGAGGCGCGGCTGATCCGCCGCATTGGCGCGAACCCGCAGCGGGTCTTGGGCATCTTCCGCAAGACCACCGAAGGCGGGCGCATTGTGCCCATCGACAAAGGGTCCGACAAGGAATGGTGGGTGCCCGGAGACGCGACCCACGGGGCCAAGGATGGCGAGCTGGTCGAGGCTGAGCAGGCCGGACCAAAGGCGCGCATGGGATCGCCACGGGCGCGTATCGTTGAACGGCTGGGGGACCCGTCGGCACCGAAGGCTGTGTCTTTGATCGCGATCCACCAGCATGGTATCCCCGACGACTTTCCTGACGACGTGATGGCGCAGGCCGATGCCGCGAAACCCGTGGGCCTGAAAGGGCGCGAGGATCTGCGCGATTTGCCCCTGATCACCATCGACCCGTCGGACGCGCGGGACCATGATGACGCATGCTATGCCCATGCTGACGAAGACCCCAAGAACGAGGGCGGCCATGTCGTCTGGGTCGCGATTGCCGATGTGGCCGCCTATGTCACCCCCGGCTCTGCGCTGGACCGCGAGGCGCGCAAACGGGGCAATTCCACCTATTTCCCTGACCGTGTGGTGCCGATGCTGCCCGACCGCCTGTCGGGGGATCTGTGTTCGTTGCACGAAGGCGTGCCGCGGGCCTGTATCGCTGTCCGCATGGTGCTGGATGCGGCGGGCAACAAGATCGGCCATAGCTTCCATCGCGGGTTGATGCGCTCGCCCGCTTCGCTGCACTACGAAGAGGTGCAGGACGCGATTGACGGTGCCCCCAATGACCGCACCGGCCCGTTGCTGGACCCTGTGCTAAAACCGATCTATGCCGCCTATGCCGCCTTGAAAGCTGCCCGCGCCGAGCGTCAGCCGCTGGACCTTGACCTGCCCGAGCGGCGGATCGAGCTGGACAAGGACGGCACCGTTAAATCGGTGAACTTCAAGGACCGGCTGGATGCGCACCGCTTGATCGAAGAGTTCATGGTGCTGGCCAATGTCGCCGCCGCCGAAACACTGCTGTCCAAGAAAACGCCGCTGCTGTATCGCATCCACGAAGAACCCTCTCCCGCCAAGCTGGACGCCTTGCGCGAAACCGCGCAGGCGGCGGGCTATACGCTGGCCAAGGGACAGGTGCTGCATACGCGCCATCTGAACAAGCTGCTGAACGATGCGGCGGGCACGGATGATGCCGAGCTGATCAACCTGTCGACCCTGCGGTCGATGACGCAAGCCTATTACGGGCCTGCGCATATCGGGCACTTTGGTCTGGCGCTGCGGTCCTACGCGCATTTCACCTCTCCGATCCGGCGCTATGCGGATTTGATCGTGCACCGCGCGTTGATCACTGCCCACGGCTGGGGCAACGACGGGCTAAGCCAGCATGATATCGAGGATATCGAACAGACCGGCGCGCATATCTCGGACACGGAACGCCGGTCGATGATGGCAGAGCGCGACACCACCGATCGCTATCTCGCGTCCTATCTGTCGGAACGTGTGGGCAATGAATTCTCGGGCCGGATCAGCGGCGTGGCGCGATTTGGAGCCTTTGTGAAGCTGGACGAAACCGGGGCCGACGGGCTGCTGCCCATGCGGTCGCTGGGGCGCGAGTATTTCCATTTCGACCAAGAAGCCGGCACGCTGATGGGGTCGGATACCGGCATGATCATCTCTGTCGGGCAGCGTGTCACCGTGCGCCTGTCAGAGGCGGTCCCGGTCACCGGGGGAATCGCGCTGGAGCTGCTGACGCTTGAGGGTGACGCCCTGCCCAAGGGCGGCCAAGGGGTGCGGCGCGGACGCGGTGGGCCTGCGGGCCGCACCAACCCCAAGCGCAAGGGTGTCAAAGCCAAGCGCAAGGCGGATAAGGTGAAACGCAAGGTCAAACGCACACGACGCTGACCCCGGAGCGGGGACACGAGGCAGGAACAGGCGGGCAGTAACACGCACAGCGGGCAACTCCGCCTTTCTGGGCGCGGCGTTTGACGCTAGGCTTGCAGCGTGATGCTGGGGAAGGGCGCGGGAATGGAACTGCTGAAAATTGGCGTATTGGTTGGCGGGGTGACACTGTCGGTGACGGCTGCCACAGGTGTGATCGCTGCGGGGGCCGAGGGTACTGCGCGCCCACCCGCCATGGTGCAAAAGCCGGGCAACGCGGCGGGGTTGCAGGACTGGGTGACCGCCTTTCGTGCGCGTGCATTGGCCGCAGGGATCGACGGTGCGGTCTTTGACCGCGCGATGCAGACCGTGCGCTATGACCCGCAGGTCATCCGCCGCGACCGCAACCAATCCGAATTCACCAAAACAATCTGGGCCTATCTGGAGACCGCGACCTCTGATCTACGGGTCACCAACGGGAAGAAGGCGCTGGCCGAGCAGGCCGACGCGCTATCCCAGATCGAAACGCGCTATGGCGTCGAGAAAGAGATCGTCACCGCGATCTGGGGGCTGGAAAGCGCCTATGGCACCTTTAGGGGCAGCGATCCGGTGCTCAGCTCGCTGGCGACATTGGCCTATGACGGACGGCGGAGGGCGTTCTTTGAAGGGGAGCTGCTGGACGCGCTGCGGATCTTGCAGGCGGGCGATACCACGCCCGCGAGGATGCAGGGCAGTTGGGCTGGTGCGATGGGTCACACGCAGTTCATGCCCTCGTCTTTCCAGCAATATGCCGAGGATTTCACCGGCGATGGCAAACGCGATATCTGGAGCGATGATCCACGTGACGCGCTTGCCTCTACCGCGGCGTATCTCAAGCATTTCGGATGGGTCCAGGGGCAGCCTTGGGGCGTCGAGGTACGGCTGCCCGAGGGGTTCGACTATCTTCTGGCGGGGCGGGATATCCTGAAAACGTCCGCGGAATGGCGTGCGCTTGGGGTGCGCCCTGTGACAGGGTCGCTGGGGGATCACGGCCCTGCGTCCCTGCTTTTGCCCGGTGGGACAGAGGGTGCGGCGTTTCTGATTTATGCCAATTTCGCGGTGATCGAACGCTATAATTCGGCCGATGCCTATGTGATCGGTGTGGGGCATCTGGCGGACCGTATCGCCGGGGGCGGGCCGATCGAGGCCAGCTGGCCGGTGCAAGACCGCGCGCTGACCTATGACGAACGGATCGAGCTTCAGACGCAGTTGACGGCGCAGGGGTTTGATACGGTCCAGATCGACGCCAAGATCGGCCCGCTGACCATCAATGCGGTGCGCGAGTTCCAATTGTCGCAGGGGCTTGTGCCTGACGGCTATGCCTCCCCCCGATTGTTGGAGGCGCTGCGCGCAGCCGCGGCGGAATAATCTGGCGTAAATGAAACGCGCCGGACCTTTGGGTCCGGCGCGTGCCTTCGGCGAGGATTTTAAACCATTTGGAAGCGGCTTAGCCGGGTGACATCCCGCGCAGCCGTTCGGAGCGGCGGCGCAGCAGTTCGACCACGGTCAGCAGGCAGATCGAGATGACCACGAGGATCGTCGCCACGGCAAGGATCGTGGGGCTGATCTGTTCGCGCAGGCCGGTGAACATCTGCCACGGGAGCGTTTTCTGACCGGCAGACCCGACAAAGAGCACCACGACGACTTCATCAAACGAGGTGATGAAGGCGAACAAACCGCCCGAGATCACGCCCGGCAGGATCAACGGCATTTGCACGCGGAAGAAGGTCGTGACCGGATTGGCCCCCATATTCGCCGCCGCGCGGGTGAGAGAGCGGTCAAAGCCCACCAGTGTCGCGGTGACGGTGATGATGACGAAGGGGATGCCCAAGGCCGCGTGGGCCAGAACAACGCCGACATATGTGCCCTGCAGGCCGACGCGGCTGTAAAAGAAGTACATGCCCGCCGCCGAGATGATCAGCGGGACGATCATGGGCGAGATCAGGATGGCCATGATCGCGCGCCGGAACGGCACGTGCTGCTGGCTCAGGCCAATCGCCGCGAGGGTGCCGAAGCTGACCGACAGAAGGGTCGCGGCCGGGGCGATCTTGATCGAGTTCCAGACGGCACCTTGCCATGCGGAGCTGCTGAAGAAGTCTTTGTAGTGGCGCAGCGAATACCCTTCGGGATCAAAACGCAGCATTTCAGGGGTGAAGGTAAAGAAGTTCTCGGCGTTGAAGCTAAGTGGCATGACCACGAGGATCGGTGTGATCAGGAACACAAGGATCGCGCCGCAAATAATGCGGAAGGCAAAGTGCCAGAGCACCTGACCCGGGGTTAGGTAGGGCGCGACCTTGGCGCGGTAGCGTCCCTCGTAGAGCCAGAAGCTGAACCAGCCGAAGAACCAGCCGAAGATGGCCCCTAGGACCAGCAAGGGCACGCCGCCCAGAATAAAGCCGATCACCGCCAGCAGAATGACAGAGGTCCAGCGGGCGATGGTTTCGTTCTTGATCAGCTGCGTCAGCACAAAGGCCAGCGCCCCCATTGAGAGGGCTCCGATCAGGATGCCCAGCAGTCCGCTGCCTTGGGCGGTGCCGACAAAGAGCCCGGCAAAGGCACCTGCTGCTGCGACAACCGGTACATAGAAACCGACGGGTTTGCGGGAGATAGGTGTGAGTGCGACCATGATATCAGCCTCCCAGTTTCACGTTGTCGATGCCGACGATCTTGTCGTAGGCCCAGTAAAGCCCAAGCACCACGGCCAGCAGGATCGCCCCAAGCGCGGCCGCGAGGCCCCAGTTGAGCGAGCTGGAGATGTGGTAGGCAATCCGGTTGGAGATGAATGTCCCCGTGGTGCCGCCGACGATTTCCGGCGTGATATAGTAGCCGATCGACAGGATGAACACGAGGATCGACCTCGCGCCGATGCCGGGCACTGATTGCGGGAAATACACGCGCCAGAAGGCTGTCCAGTTCGTGGCCCCCAGCGACTTTGCCGCACGTAGATAGCTGGGCGGTACTGTTTGCATCACGGAATAGAGCGGGAGGATCATGAAGGGCAGCAGGATGTGCGTCATCGCGATGATCGTGCCGGTTTGGTTGTTGATCAGCGCAAGACGGCTGTCATCGGCCACCAGCCCCAGCCACACCAGTGTATCGTTGATCACACCCTGTTGTTGCAGCATGACCTTCCACGCCGATGTCCGCACCAGAAGCGAGGTCCAGAAGGGCAGCAGCACGAGGATCATCAGCAGGTTCGCGGTACGCGCGGGCAGGTTGGCGAGGATCCACGCCACCGGATAGCCCAGCAGGATACAGCTGAGGGTGATGCAGACCGACATGAACAGCGTGCGCAGGAACAGCGTGCCGTAGATGCGTTCGTTGTCGGGGCGGAATTCGGGACCGTCAGCCGTTTTCTGCATGTCGACGGCATTCAGGAAATAGCCGTTGGTCAGCGCGGGACTGTAGGCGCGGATTGTGCTCCAGATCGGGGTTTTGCCCCAATCGTCGTCAATCTCGGTGAAGGCCGTTTTGTAATCGACTGCGTCGAATGCAGGGGCGGCTGCGGCTGCCTCGGTAAGTTCGGCTGATGCCGGGCCTGAATAGCTGGCGATTTGCGATGCCGTGGGGCCTGTCAGGTCGTCATAGAGTGCCGAGTAGATCAGCGCCCATGGGTCTTCCTTGTACAGGTTGTCTTCGTCGTCGTTCTGAACGAAGTCGGCGAAAATTTCGTAGTATTCGGCGGTCTCGGGCAGAAGCTCTGCCATGCCTTCGCGCATTTCAAACGCGGGCTGGTCGTCGCCGGAGGATTTTTTCCAGTCGGAAATCTCTGCCAGCCATGCGTCGGAGCCAAGTAGAGCGTTCCAGTTTTCGCCCTTCTTCCAGAAGTCGTTCAGATCCTCGAACTGGTCCTGAAACACTTCGCCAATGTCATCCACGCCGCGGCCGGATTTGCGGAACAGGGACGATGCACCGGTCAGCTCGTAGTTGAGCCTTGAGCCCAGACGGGTGTGCAATTTGCGTTCCTGTGCGATGAACAGGTCTTCGTAGAGCGCCTTGTAGACGGGGGCACCGGGGGTTTCACCGCTTTCGCTGTCCCAGTCGGACAGGGTTTGCGTGGTGCGGGGCAGCGTGTCGCTGACGATCTGGTTCTCGACAGAGCGGAACAGCATATCGGCGATCGGCGCGATAAAGGTGATCAGGATAAAGATCAGCAGAGGGGCGATCAGCAAAAGCGCGCTGAGCTTCTGACGACGGAGCGCACGGTTCAGGCTGCGTTTCAGCGGTGTGCCGTCCGCGGCCAGCATCGGGCCGGTTTGTTCAGGTGTGTCGTTCGTCGCGTCGGCGGTATCGCTCATATCGGCCCCATGGGGTTAGGTCGCTGGAAGGTCGGGAAAATGGAAAAACAAATAGGGGGTGGAGGAGGCCAAAGCGGCCTCCTCCGAATGGTTCAGGCGATTATTGCGCCAACCATGCCTGGAACTTCGCGTCGATGTCGTCGCGGTAGTCAGCCCAGAACTCGTAGTTGTAGAGGAACGTGTTCTTTGCGTTGGCCGGGTCGGTTGGCATGTGTGGTGCCATGTCGATGCCCAGTTCTGCGTGCTTGCCAACCATAGGAGCGGAGGACAAACGGGCAGGGCCGTAGCTGATGTACTGCGATTGATCCGCCAGACGCTGGGTGTCTGTCGCGAATTTCACGAAGTCTTTGACGCGCGCCAGACGGTCGTCAGGCAGACCTGCTGGGATGATCCAACCGTCAAGGTCAAACACCTGTGCGTCCCACAGCATTGCAACGGGCTGGTCTTGCTCTTCGATAACGCTGAACAGACGGCCGTTGTAGGTGGACCCCATGACGACTTCGCCATCGGCCAGCAGCTGTGGCGTGTCGGCACCGGCGGACCACCAGATCACGTCGTCCTTGATGGTGTCGAGCTTGGCCAGAGCCTGTTCCTGACCTTCTGGAGTTGCCAGAACGTCATAGACTTCGTCCTTTGCAACGCCGTCACAGAGCAGCGCCCATTCCATGTTGTTGATGGGGCGCTTTTCAAGCGCGCGCTTGCCTGGGTAGGCTTCGGTGTCGAAGACGTCGCAGATTTTGGTTGGAGGCGTGTCGCCAACCATGTCTGTGCGATACCCGAATGTGGTCGAATACACGATCTGCGGGATAAAGCAGTCGCTGACCAGCAGGTCGCCAAAGTCGTCTTCAGCGGATGTCCCGTCGGGGGCTTCTGCCAGCATCTCGTCCGCGTCGATTTCCATCGCCAGACCTTCGTCGCACAGGCGGATGGCGTCAGCGGCAACCACGTCGACCAGATCCCAGGTCACGTTGCCGGCTTCGTTCATCGCGCGCAGCTTAGCCACGGCTTCGTTGGAGCTTTCATCCCAAACAGCAGAGAGTTCAGGGTGCATTTCCAGATAGGGCTGCAGATACGCTTTGTCTTGGCTGGCTTGGTAAGCGCCACCCCAGGAAACAAGCGTCATCTCTTTGGCCATGTCCGCATGCGCATCGGCGAATGCCAATGTACCAGCGCCAATGATCGCGGAGGATGCGAGTAGCGTTGTCGTAAACTTCATTAGATAGTCTCCCATTATATGCCCGTTAGGGTCTTGAGGGTGTGATATCGGGCTTAACCACAGCCTCGTGCGACGCCGTCGAACGTTGGACGGCCGGCCGCGTCCTGACGCTTATGCGTCGAGGGCGCGGCAATCTTCTGCCAACCAGCCAATCTCGATCTGCTGGCCTGGCTTCAAACGTACCTGATCGGGTGCGTTTCGTGTCTTGATGATAAAGTTGTCGGTCCCGGCAACCCGCAGGCGGGTGCGGAAGATGTCGCCCATATAGACGAATTCAAGCACTTCGGCTTTCAGGGTGTGTGCCCCTTCCTGCATCCGGTCCTTGTTGAATTCGACGCGCTCGGGGCGGATCGATACGCGGGTGCGTTCGCCGGCGCGGGTCACGTTGATCGGCTTTGCCTCGATCAGGCCGCCGCCGTCCAACTGCACAAGGCAAGTGCCGCCCTTGATCTCGGTCACGACGCCTTCAAGAGTGTTATTCTCGCCGATGAACTGCGCAACAAAGCTGTTTTCGGGCTCTTCATACAGCAGATCGGGCGGGGCCAACTGTTGGATGCGCCCGTTTTCAAACACGGCCACGCGGTCGGACATCGTCAGCGCTTCGGTCTGGTCGTGGGTCACGTAGACCACGGTGATGCCCAGTTCATGCGCCAGATGCGTGATCTCGAACTGCAATGTTTCGCGCAGCTGTTTGTCCAACGCCCCCAGCGGTTCGTCCATCAACACCAGTTCGGGTTCGAAGACCAAAGCACGGGCCAAGGCAACGCGTTGCTGCTGACCACCGGAAAGCTGTGCCGGACGGCGGCCGCCGAAGTCGCCCATCTGAACACGGTCCAGCGCGATCTTCACTTTCTCTTCACGCTCGGACTTGCCGATCTTGCGCACCTCAAGCGGGAAGGCGAGGTTTTCGGCAACGGTCATATGCGGGAAAAGCGCGTAGTTCTGGAACACCATGCCAATGCCGCGTTTGTGCGGCGGGATGTTGTTGATCGATTTACCATCAAGCCGGATGTCGCCATGCGTGGCCGTTTCGAAACCCGCCAGCATCATCAGGCAGGTGGTCTTGCCGGACCCCGATGGCCCGAGCATTGTCAGAAACTCGCCTTTCGGCATCGACAGGTTGAGGTCTTTTACGACGAGATTTTCGCCGTCATAGCTTTTCTGCACGCGTTCAAATTCTACGAACGCATTCGTTGCTGAAGTATCTGCCAAAGCTGGCTCCCCGTTTATTGTGACGTTCAAGCGCCCTTGTTGACAGGAAGTTAAAACTGGCTGGTTTCCGCTTTGCAACCAATTAACGACACTTTTGGGCAGAAAGCGTCAATTGCGGGAAGATCGACGGTTATTTGACAAGAAACAGTTCTTTTGCCTGCGGAATTACTGTGCAGCCTGCTTGAAATAAGGGGAATTCGTTAATATCTGCCATAGGTTAAGCCTCAGCGGCTCGCCCCGAACCCGGCGATTTTGAGCGCTGGTCAGCCTCTGCCGATGTCGCAAACAGACAAGTCCTTGCAGGGCTTCCAGCGGCGGGACGGGCGACCTTTGCGCCTCGTCCCGAATGTATGTCACGCCTTAGCCGAGCGGCGATTCAGCGTCTTGCGCGTGGTCTTCGGCTGCCTTGAGCAGGCCGCCTTCTTTGACCGCGGTATAGGTTTCATCCAGCGCTTTGGTGGCGCGCGTCATGAATACTTTGATCTCTTCGGGGGTGATCACCAGCGGTGGCGAGATGATCATCCGGTCGCCGACATGACGCATCACCAGATTATTCGCAAAGCAGCGTTCACGACACATATAACCGACGGTTCCTGCATCGCCTGCGAACTTTGACCGCGTTTCTTTGCGCGGGGACAGCGGCAGCGACGCCATAAGACCCGCGACGTTGACGGTGCCAACCAATGGATGCTCTGCCAGTTTGGCCAGCCCTTCCTTCAGGGCGGGGGCGGCAACATTGTTCACGTGATCCAGAATGTTTTCGTCCTGCATAATCCGCAGGTTTTCCAGTGCCACGGCCGAGCAAACGGGGTGCCCCGAATAGGTATAGCCGTGATTGAACTCCCCAGACCCGATGGTCTGCGCGATCTCGTCACACACAATGGACCCGCCAATCGGCTGGTAGCCAGAGCTCAGGCCCTTGGCGATGGTCATGATATGCGGCTTGATCCCCATCGTCTCGGACCCGAACCAGCTGCCTGTCCGGCCAAAGCCACAGATCACCTCGTCCGCGATGATCAATACGTCGTACTTGTCACAAATACGCTGGATTTCGGGCCAGTAGGTGCTTGGCGGCACGATAACCCCGCCTGCGCCCTGAATGGGTTCACCGATGAACGCCGCGACATTATCTGCCCCAAGCTCAAGGATCTTGGCCTCAAGCTCTTGCGCGCGGGCAAGGCCGAAGGCCTCGGGCGTGAGGTCGCCGCCTTCCACCCACCAGTCGGGCTGGTTGATGTGGTGAATACCGGGGATCGGCATGCCGCCCTGTTCGTGCATATAGCTCATGCCACCAAGAGAGCCGGACCCCATCGACGACCCGTGATAGGCATTCTTGCGGCTGATGATGTGGGATTTCTCTGGCTTCCCTTTCATGGCCCAATAGGTGCGCACCATCCGGATGTTGGTGTCATTCGCTTCGGAGCCCGACCCGGCAAAGAACACATGGTTCAGATCGCCGGGGGCCAGTGACGCGATCTCTTTTGCAAGGGCGATGGCGGGCACGTGCGAGGTCATGAAGAAGGTGTTGTAGTAGTTCAGCTCGAGCATCTGGCGCGCGGCGACGTCGGCCATTTCCTGACGGCCATAACCGATGTTGACGCACCAAAGTCCCGCCATCCCGTCAAGGATCTCGTTCCCCTCACTGTCGGTCAGGTAGACGCCCTTGGCACGGGTGATAATCCGCGCGCCCTTCTCGGCAAGTTCGTCATTGGTGGTGAACGGGTGCATGTGATGCGCGGCGTCAAGTGCTTGCAGCTCGGCGGTGGGCATGTGGTTGGTGATATGGGCCATAAAGAACACCTCTGGGAATGGGGAGGGAAGATTGGGCTCAGAATATGATCAAATTATACAGAGTCAATCGAATCGCTCTGCTGTGGTGACGATAAACGGCTATCAGCCGATCAGATTTTAATCAAAGAGAGGCGCGAATCTGGACCATGCCCTGAGAAACATCCTCGGTCATGGCCTGCGCAGCCTTTGCCGCATCGCCTTCGCGAAAAGCCGCCAGCAAGTCGGCATGTTTATCTGGCAGGTTCGACGTGCCAAACCGACCGCAGACCACGCGCAGCGACGGGCCGAACATCAGCCATAAACGGTCGACGGTCGCGGCCAGAATAGGGGCCTCGGCACAGGTGTTGACGATGGTGTGAAAGCGGTAGTTCTGGGTCAGGTATTCGCCGATATCCCCACGATCAATCGCGTGGTTCAGCGCGTCGTCCACCTGTGCAAGTTCGCTTAAAACAGTCTCTGACATGCGGCTTGTGGCCCGTTGAGCAAGCTCTGCTTCAAGAGTTTTTCGCATGAATTCCAGCTCGTTAACCCCTTCGAGGTCCAGCACAGGGACCGATACGCGGCGATTGCCCTGATGCACCAGCGCGCCTTCGGCGATCAAACGGCGCAGCGCTTCGCGCACCGGGGTCATGCCCGCATCAAGGGTTTCCGCGAGGCCTTGAATGGTGACCGCCTGACCGGGGGCAAGATCGCCGAACAGGATCAGCTTGCGCACGCGTTCATAGACATGCTGATGGGCCGGCACCTTGGCCGGGCTTTCCAAAGGCTTTTGCGACGCAAGGTCAGCGGAATTTACGTTCATCAAATTTGCCTAAATTGTACTCAACCACATTTTGAACCACGGCATGCACCTGCGTAAAATTATAAATGATCTTGTCGCATGACGCAAAACTTGATCAAATTGACGAAAGGTTCGGATCAACTGAGCCTACACAACGGGAGATGACAATGAAATATAGCTTGCTCAGCTCAATCGCAGCAACGGCATTGATCGCCACCAGCGCCTTGGGTGAAGAGGTGCGGGTCTATAACTGGTCCGACTACATCGACGAAGACCTGTTGCAGAAATTTGAAAAAGAAACCGGCATTGATCTGATCTATGACGTGTTTGACAGTAACGAAGTGCTTGAAACCAAGATGCTTGCAGGCGGGTCTGGCTATGACGTGGTTGTCCCGACCGGTACCTTCCTTGAACGCCAGATCACGGCGGGGGTTTTCCAGAAGCTCGACAAAGACAAGCTGCCGAACATCACCAACATGTGGGATGTGATCGAGGACCGCGTATCGAAATACGACCCCGGCAATGAATATGCCGTTAACTATATGTGGGGCACCACCGGGCTTGGCGTGAACATGACCAAGGTTAAGGAAGTGCTGGGCGAAGATGCCCCTGTTGATTCGCTTGACCTCGTATTCAAGCCCGAGAATATGGAAAAGCTGGCCGAATGCGGCGTGCATTTCCTTGACGCTCCGACAGAAATGATCCCCGCGGCGCTGAAGTTTCTGGGCGAAGAACCCCAATCCCAGGACCCCGACGTGATCGCGAAGGCAGAGCCTGTTTTGACGGCGGTTGCCCCCCACGTTCAAAAATTCCACAGCTCGGAGTATATTAACGCACTGGCCAACGGTGATATCTGCGTTGCCTTCGGTTGGTCGGGTGACATCCTGCAATCGCGTGACCGCGCCGCCGAGGCGGATAACGGTGTCGAAATCGCCTATTACGCGCCAAAGGAAGGGGCGCTGATGTGGTTCGACAATATGGCTATTCCAGCGGATGCGCCAAACCCGGATGGGGCGCATAAGTTCTTGAATTTCATGATGGACGCAAAGAATATGGCCGCCGCGTCGAACTACGTTTACTATGCGAATGGCAACAAGGCGAGCCAGGAGTTCCTTGCCGAAGACGTGATCGGGGACACAGCGATTTACCCAGACGAAGCCACGCTGGAAAACCTGTATACCATTTCTTCATATTCACCCAAGGTACAGCGTGTCATCACGCGTATGTGGACGAAGATCAAATCTGGTATCTAAAATCGCATCGGGTCAAAGCCTTATCGGTTTTGACCCGATCTACCGGACCCTTCCATCCGGAGGGGTAAACGCTGTGCAAAGGATAGATCAAAGTGAGCCAACCCGTTTTCGCCCCGTGGGATGACCCGAACGAAAAGCCGCTTATCCGCTTCGAGAATGTGACAAAGCGTTTTGGCGATTTCGTTGCGATCGATGATCTGTCTTTAAGTATTTATGAAAGCGAGTTCTTTGCACTGCTGGGGCCTTCGGGCTGCGGTAAAACAACGATGATGCGCATGCTTGCCGGGTTTGAAAACCCAAGCGCGGGCAAGATTGAATTGGCGGGTAAGAATATCGCGGGCATCCCGCCGAACAAGCGGGCGGTGAACATGATGTTTCAGTCCTATGCCCTGTTCCCACATCTGTCTGTCTGGGAGAATATCGCCTTTGGGTTGAAACGAGGGGATATGTCCAAGGCAGATATCGCCGCACGCGTTGAAGAGATGCTCAAGCTGACGCGCCTTACCAAATTTGCCAAACGCAAACCCCACCAAATCTCGGGGGGGCAACGTCAACGGGTCGCGCTTGCGCGGTCCCTCGCCAAAGCGCCGAAGCTTTTGCTACTGGACGAACCGCTTGGCGCGCTGGACAAAAAGCTGCGTCAGGACACCCAGTTTGAACTGATGGATATCCAGGAAAGCACGGGGACCACCTTTGTGATCGTTACCCACGACCAAGAGGAAGCGATGACCGTCGCAAGCCGCGTGGCTGTGATGGACGAGGGGCAGATCATCCAGGTCGCGACGCCAGGAGGTATCTACGAAGCACCTAATTCTGTCTACGTCGCTGACTTCATCGGTGACGTGAACATTATCTCTGGAACGGTGAAGGCCGCAGGCGAGAATATGTACCACCTTGATTGGGTCGCGAATGAGGCCCCCTTGCTTGCGGCATCAGAACGCCCCTTTAGCGATGGGCAGGAAGCTCATCTTGCGATCCGACCGGAGAAGATCGCCATTTCTACCGAGAAGCCGACAGAAATGAAGAACGCTGTTCAGGGCACCGTTCTGGACATCGCATATCTTGGCAATCTCAGCACCTACCATGTCCAGCTGGCCGGTGGTCAAGTGATCAAGGCACAGACCGCAAACACGCGTCGGCTGTCGCGCCGCACGATCACGTGGGAGGATAAGGTCTGGATTTCATGGAGCGCCACCGCCGGCGTCCTGTTGGAGCGATGAATATGCGTCGCTTTTTCCTTATCGCGGTGCCCTATGCCTGGTTGCTCGCGCTGTTTCTCATTCCTTTCATCATTGTTTTTAAAATTTCTCTCTCTGATCTGGCTTTGTCGATTCCTCCTTACTCCCCGACGGCAAAGGACGGGATCTGGGCGATGTTCGCGGCATTCGATCTGGAAAACTTTACCTTTCTTGCTTCGGACGATCTCTACTGGAAGGCTTACCTAAGCAGTTTGAAGATTGCGTTAATATCTACAGTTTTAGCGGTTTTGGTGGGCTACCCCATGGCCTACGGCATGGCCCGCGCGCCCGAGGAATGGCGTCCGACCCTCATGATGCTGGTGATCTTGCCCTTTTGGACCAGTTTCCTGATCCGCGTTTACGCATGGGTCGGTATTCTGAGTAATGAGGGGCTTTTGAATCAATTCCTGCTGTGGTTGGGCATCATCGATACGCCTTTGACGATCATGAACACGACGACCGCGGTCTATATAGGAATTGTTTACACCTATCTGCCATTCATGATTCTACCGATCTATGCCGCGCTAGATCGGTTGGACGAATCCTTGATCGAGGCCGCTGAAGATCTGGGATGTTCACGGTTAAAGGCATTCTGGCTGGTCACGATACCTTTGTCTCGCAACGGGATCATTGCAGGGTGTTTCCTGGTCTTTATCCCCGCGCTGGGCGAATTCGTTATCCCGTCTTTGTTGGGCGGTTCAGGGACGTTGATGATCGGCAAGGTCTTGTTCGAGGAGTTCTTTAACAACCGCGACTGGCCCGTCGCGAGCGCGGTAGCGGTGATCCTGCTGCTGATACTGATCGTTCCAATCGTTCTGTTCCAACGCAACCAGCAACGTCAGGCCGAGGTGGAGTCATGAGACGCGCAAGCTGGTTCAATATTACGTCGCTCACCCTCGGGTTTGCTTTTCTTTATCTGCCGATGATCCTGCTGGTCATCTACAGTTTTAACAGTTCGAAACTGGTGACTGTCTGGGCCGGCTTCTCGACCAAATGGTATGGCGAGCTGCTTCAGAATGAGGCATTTCTGAATGCTGCTATGGTAACGCTGAAGGTCGCGGTGGCATCCTCTACGCTGGCAACGGTGTTGGGGACGATGGCGGCATACATTCTTGTGCGCGGGGGGCGGTTTGCTGGGCGTACGCTCTTCTCGGGTATGATCTACGCGCCGCTGGTCATGCCGGAGGTGATTACCGGCCTGTCGCTGTTGCTTCTGTTTATCGGGATCGGGCTGGACCGGGGGACGCTGACCATCGTGCTGGCACACACGACCTTTTCGATGTGCTACGTGTCAGTGGTCGTGTCATCAAGGCTGGTGACTTTTGATCGGTCGCTGGAGGAAGCGGCGCTGGACCTCGGGTGTTCGCCTTTCGACGCCTTCCGTTTGGTGACCTTGCCGATCATCGCGCCGGCGGTCATTTCGGGATGGTTGCTGGCGTTCACGCTCTCGCTGGACGACCTCGTTATCGCTTCGTTTACCACGGGCCCGTCCTCCACAACCCTGCCGATCAAGATCTGGAGCGCGGTGCGTCTTGGCGTCTCGCCCGAGATTAACGCATTATCCACCATCATGATCGGTATCGTGACTTTCGGGGTAATCACGGCGTCACTGATATCGAAGCGCAAGGCGATCAAGGCGCAACGCGATGTGCAGGCGGCGGAACGCGCCGTGGCATGAAACAGCGGCGGCATGAAACGAATATTTAACGATTTTGCCTATACAGATGCGCCTAGGGAAGATTGTTGGTGGGATCAAACCTGCGCCGCTACCGACAGGTCTGCGTTGGAAGGTGACGTATCCTGTGACGTGGCGATTGTAGGGGGCGGCTTTACAGGGCTCTCTGCCGCGTTGCGCCTTGCGGAGGCTGGGTATTCTGCGGTCGTGCTGGAAAACCGATACGTCGGCTGGGGCGCGTCGGGCCGCAACGGGGGCTTTTGCTGCCTTGGGGGCGGGCGGCTCAGCGATGCCGCGCTGGACAAGCTTGCAGGGCGCGAGGATCGGTTGCGCTTTCGCGCGGCTGAGCTGGCGGCGATCAACTTTGTTGACGCGTTGATCACGCGGCATGGGATCGAGGTTGACCGCCACTCCGACGGGGAGATCGAGCTGGCGCATCGGCCCAAGGATATGGACGATTTTCGCACGCGCGCCCGCGAGGTGCGAGAAAACTACGGGCTGGAGGCGCGGCTTATTGATCCCGCGGATTTCACGGCGCATGGGCTTTCGGGGCCGTTCCACGGTGCGCTGCATATTCCGGCGGGCTTTGCGCTGAACCCGCGGAAATACGTGACCGGCTTTGCTGCAGCGGCGGAAAAGGCGGGTGCGGTGATTTACCATGATACGCCTGCGCTTGAGGTGCGGCAGGCGGCGCAGGGTCACGACGTTCGAACGCCCAACGGCAGGGTGCGTGCACAAAAAGTGATTGTCGCCACGAACGGGTATTCGTCGGAAGATTTGGTGCCGGGGCTGTCTGCGCGCTATATGCCCACGCAGTCGACGGTCCTTGTGACCCGCCCCCTGACCGAGGCAGAGCTTGATGCCGCAGGTTGGAAGAGCGATTATATGTCCGCAGATACGCGCAATTTGCTACATTATTTCAGGCTGATGCCGGACCGCCGGATGTTGTTCGGCATGCGCGGCGGTTTGGTGACGGGCAAAGCGGCAGAGGCGCGCGCCATTGCGCGTGTGCGCCGCGATTTCGAAAAGTTTTTCCCGGCGTGGAAAGACGTTGAGACACCCTACCAATGGTCGGGTATGGTATGTCTGTCGCGCGCGCAAATGCCCTTTGTCGGCAAGCTCCCTGACCCCGGTGCTGTCTATGCAAGTCTTTGTTATCATGGGAATGGTGTTGCAATGGGCAGCTATTCGGGCGGGCTGGTCGCGGATCTGGTGATGGGCAAACCCATCGACCGGCCCTACCCTCAGGTCATGCAAAAACCGCTGCGAAAATTCGAACTGGGGCGCTTGCGTCGGCTTCTGATGCCATTTGCCTATCTTGGTTTTGCGCTGTCAGATCACTAGATGTGGGTGCACCGGCTGGCTTGGCTTGCTGACTGTCAAATTGATTTAGGATAAAGTTTCATGAAGATTGCGATGATTGGCACCGGCTATGTCGGTTTGGTCTCGGGTGTTTGTTTCTCGGATTTCGGACATGAAGTTGTCTGTGTCGACAAAGACCCCTCTAAAATCGAGAAGTTGGAAAAGGGCATCGTCCCGATCTACGAGCCCGGTCTTGATGATTTGATGGCCAAGAACGTTGCCGCGGGGCGTCTGTCTTTCACCGGTGACCTTGCCAGTGCAGTGGATGGTGCGGATGCCGTGTTTATCGCGGTTGGGACACCGACCCGCCGCGGGGATGGCCATGCGGATCTGACCTATG
This sequence comes from Sulfitobacter sp. CB2047, assembly GCF_000735125.2. Lineage (NCBI taxonomy): Bacteria > Pseudomonadati > Pseudomonadota > Alphaproteobacteria > Rhodobacterales > Roseobacteraceae > Sulfitobacter > Sulfitobacter sp. CB2047. The sequence goes on from NZ_CP072613.1 coordinate 537,455, forward strand.
TCATGGCCGCCGCAGAAGAGATCGCCTCTGTCCTGACGGGTTATGCGGTGATCGTCACCAAATCGACTGTGCCCGTGGGCACCAACCGTCAGGTCAAACAGGTCGTCGCCAAAGCCAATCCCAAGGCCGAATTCGACGTTGCCTCGAACCCGGAATTCCTGCGTGAAGGGGCCGCGATTGACGACTTTATGCGCCCCGACCGCGTGGTTGTAGGAACGCAGAATGAACGCGCCGAACAGGTGATGAAGGACATCTACCGCCCGCTCTCGCTGCGCGAGTTTTCGATCATGTCGACGGATCTGGAAAGCGCAGAGATGATCAAATACGCCGCCAACGCGTTTTTGGCGACCAAGATTACCTTTATCAACGAAATCGCGGCCCTGTGTGAACGCACAGGCGCAGATGTGAAAATGGTGTCGAAAGGCATGGGGCTGGATAACCGGATCGGGTCCAAGTTCCTGCACGCGGGCCCGGGCTATGGCGGTAGCTGCTTCCCGAAAGACACGCAGGCCTTGGCGCGGATGGGGCAGGATCATTCGGTGCCGATGCAGCTGACCGAAACCGTGATCAAGGTGAACGACGAGGTCAAACGCCGGATGATCGACAAGGTGGTCGACATCTGTGGCGGGTCGGTAAACGGCAAGACCATCGCGGTGCTGGGGGTAACGTTCAAGCCCAACACCGACGATATGCGCGACTCTCCCAGCTTGACGATTGTGCCATCGCTGGTGGGCAACGGGGCCAAGGTGCGTGTGGTTGATCCGCAGGGCAAGCGCGAGGGCGAAGCCTTGCTGCCGGGCGTGTCGTGGCTGGAGGATGCCTATAAGGCCGCGCAAAATGCGGACGCGCTGGTCATTCTGACGGAGTGGAATGAATTCCGCGCGCTGGACCTCAAGCGGATGGCCAAGCGGATGACGACCCCTGCGATGGCAGATCTGCGCAATATCTACAGCCCGAAAGATGCCAAACGCGCCGGTTTCTCGGCCTATGTCTCTATCGGGCGCGAAGGGTTCGGGGCTTAACCTGCACCACCGGCCCGCGCTTGGAACAGGGCGGGCCGACAGCGAGATCAACTGCGGTGGGTTTCGCCACGTGCTTTGGCAAGCGTCATCTGCCGCTGGCGCTCACGGAACCGCGCCTTATCCGCGTCAGAGGTTTCATTGACGCACTGCGGGCAGCTGACGCCGGCCTCGTATCCGGGCTTTGCGGTATCTTCGGGTAGGATCGGGCGACGGCAACCGTGGCACAGCATATGCGGCCCTTCTTTCAACCCGTGACCAACGCTGACCCGGTTATCAAAGACAAAGCAATCGCCTTTCCAGCTGCTTTGCTCTTCGGGGACGTCTTCAAGGTACTTGAGGATGCCCCCCTTGAGGTGGAACACGTCCTCCACCCCTTGGCCGATCAGGTAGTTCGTCGATTTCTCACACCGGATACCGCCGGTGCAGAACATCGCGATTTTCTTGTTGTGGAACCGGTCCTTATTCGCCTCCCACCAGGCGGGAAATTCGCCAAAGCTCTGGGTTTCCGGGTCGATGGCCCCGTCGAAGGTGCCGATCGCGACCTCATAATCATTGCGCGTGTCGATCACGGCAACATCGTCGCGGCCGATCAGATCGTTCCAGTCGGCGGGATCGACGTAATGCCCGACCTTGGCCAGCGGATCGACATCGGGCTGACCCATGGTCACGATCTCGCGCTTCAGGCGGACCTTCATCTTGCCGAAGGGCGGCGTCGTGGCGGTGCTTTCCTTCCACTCAAGATCGGCGCAGCCGGGCAGGGCACGGATATGCGCGATGACCGCGTCTATCCCCGCACGGGGGCCGGCGATGGTGCCGTTGATGCCTTCGGCGGCGACAAGCAGCGTGCCTTTGACGTCATGTTGCGCACAAAGCGCAACCAACGGCGGGCGCAGGGCGTCAGGCGCGTCAAAACGGCTGAAATGATAGAGGGCGGCAATGGTATACATGCGCGCTGAGATACGCCCATGCGGCGGTTCAGGCAAGGGGGTGCCGTGCCGTACCCGCCGTGCTATGTCCCTTGGCACAAGCTGGCCTATGAGGAACCCGATATGACCCACGCCCTGATCGTGATTGATGTGCAAAATGATTTCTGCCCCGGCGGAGCCCTTGCGGTGACAGACGGCGACGCCATCGTCGACGGGATCAACGCGCTGATGGGGCGGGTGGATGCGGTGGTTCTAACGCAGGATTGGCATCCGGCGGGCCATTCCTCCTTTGCGTCGTCCCATGCGGATAAGTCACCCTTCGAGGTGACGCAGATGCCCTATGGCGCGCAGGTGCTGTGGCCGGATCATTGTGTCCAAGGCAGCAACGGGGCCGCGTTCCACCCGCGGCTGGATCAAACCAGTGCCGACATGATCATTCGTAAAGGGTACAACCCCGCCATAGACAGCTATTCTGCGTTCTTCGAAAATGACCACAAAACGCCTACCGGGCTTGAAGGGTATTTGCGGACACGCGGCATAACCAAGCTGACGATGGTAGGTTTGGCGCTTGATTTCTGCGTTAACTTCTCCGCCGTGGACGCGGCGAAGCTGGGCTTTGATGTCGAGGTCCGTTTGGACCTGTGTCGTGCGATCGATCTGGACGGGTCGCTTTCTGCCGCGCGCGAGGCGATGACGACGGCGGGGGTTACTCTGCGCTAAGCGGGGCGTCTTCGACGGGGGCGATGTTGAGGATATCCAGCGCATCCAGCCCGCCAAGCGTGGCATCCACCGCGACGGTCGCCAGAATGATCCCCATGACGCGGCTGATCACGCTGGCGCCCGTGGTCCCCATCAGGTGACCGATCCGCCCTGCGAGCAACAGAAGCACAAGCGTGAACAGCAGCACGACCACCAGCAGGCCCGCCGTGACCAGCTGGTCTGATATCTGGTTGGTGTGGTTGTCCGTCAGGATCACAATCGCCAGCATCGCCCCCGGAGAGGCGATAGACGGCATGGCGAGCGGAAAGACCGCACCGGCGAGATGATCCCGCTCTGCCGCCTCGATTTCCTGCGTCGGTTTGGGATCGCCGAAAATCATGCTGAGCGCGAAGAGGAACAGGATAATCCCGCCCGCGACCTGAAACGACCCCAGCCGCAGCCCAAGGTTCTCAAGCAGATATTGCCCGCCCACGAGGAACCCAAGCAAGACCAGACCGGCCACCAGTACGGCCCGCAGCGCAAAGCTTTTGTGCAGGTGTTGCGGGACGTTGGCTGTCGCGAAAAGAAAGACGGGAAGGCTGCCAATAGGGTCGATCACGACAAACAAGGTAATCAACTCTCGCAAGAGAATGGGCCATTCCAGCATCTAGCAGCGCTCCTTAGGGGGTTAAGCCGGTGGATTACCACAGGTTTTGCACTGTGTCAGCGGCAATTCCCTTGCCCGTACAAGATGGATGGGCCACAAACACACCGCCTAAGGGAGCTTTGAACATGGTCGACATTGCAAGCCGCGTCTGGAACCACAAGTGGAAGATCGACCCTATCGTGCGGTCCCTGATCGATACGGATTTCTATAAGCTGTTGATGTGCCAGTCGGTTTTTCGCAACAAGCCGGAAACACAGGTCACATTCAGCCTGATCAACCGTTCCAAGCATATCCCGCTGGCCGATCTCATCGACGAAGGCGAGCTACGCGAACAGCTTGATCACATCCGGTCGCTGTCACTCAGCCGCGGGGAAAGCACTTGGCTGCGTGGGAATACTTTTTACGGCAAGCGCCAGATGTTCCGCCCCGACTTCATGGAGTGGTTCGAGGGCCTGCGCCTGCCGCCCTATCATCTTGAGCGTAAGGGCGACCAATACGAGCTGACATTCGAAGGGTCGTGGCCCGAGGTGATGCTGTGGGAGATCCCCGCCCTGGCCGTCTTGATGGAGCTGCGCAGCCGCGCCGTGTTGGACCGTATGGGCCGGTTCGAACTGCAGGTGCTCTATGCGCGCGGCATGACCCGTGTTTGGGAAAAGATCGAAGCCCTGCGGGAAATTCCCGATCTGTCCATCGCCGATTTCGGCACCCGTCGCCGCCATTCGTTCCTGTGGCAGGATTGGTGTGTGCAGGCCATGCAGGAAGGCTTGGGCGACGCCTTTACCGGTACGTCAAACTGCAAAATCGCCATGAGCCGCGAGGTAGAGGCGATCGGCACCAACGCGCATGAACTGCCGATGGTCTATGCTGCATTGGCCAAGGACGACGCCGCACTTGCGCAAGCGCCCTATGACGTTCTGCAAGACTGGCACGATGAACACGAAGGCAACCTGCGTATCATTCTGCCGGATACTTACGGCACGAAAGGCTTTCTGGATAACGCGCCCGACTGGCTGGCGGGCTGGACCGGCATCCGCGTCGACAGTGGTGATCCGGCGGTGGCGGCACAGACCGCGATCGACTGGTGGAAGTCCCGCGGTGAAGACCCCAGTGAAAAGCGGGTTATTTTCAGCGACGGTCTGGATGTCGCCAAGATCAAGGAACTGCATCAACAGTTCGCGGGCAAGGTCAAAGCCTCCTTTGGGTGGGGCACCTTGCTGACAAACGATTTCCGCGGGCTGGTGCCTGACGACGCGCTCGCCCCGTTTTCGTTGGTGTGCAAAGCGGTCAAGGCGAACGGCAGCCCGACGGTGAAGCTGTCGGATAACCCTAACAAAGCAATGGGCCCGCAGTCAGAGATTGACCGTTACAAACGTGTCTTTGGCGTCGGCGATCAAGCGGCTCAGAAAGTTATCGTCTGATCCGACGGCAAAAGGGGCCAGTGGTTTCCCACCAGCCCCTCTGCTTAATGCCGCCTGCGTGGGGTGCGGGGCATAACTGCAAATCGCTTAGCCGCGGTCGTCGACGATCAGGGTCAGACCGCCCATACCGTTACCGCGCACGGCCACGACCTCTTCCGAGGTGAAGCCTTCGGCTTCCAGCTCTGCGCTCAGGTCAGCATTGGCGTCAACAGAGGCGCGCATGTCATCAACGGCCTCGGCCTGTGCGTCCAGCGCGTCGTCCAGCGCGGTTGTGGTCCCCTGTTTGGATGCCTTGAGCTCCGACACGGTTACGACGTCCAGCTTGGCGTCGGCATCGAAGGCGTCAATTTCTGCTTGGGTCTGCGTGTCGGTTTCGGCACCAGCGCGCAGTTCCTGGATCAACTGACCATAGTTTTCCTGCGCGGTGTCGCCGGTGTCGGTCACGGCACCCTTGGCTTGTTTCAGTGTGGAATCGGTGGATAGTGAACCGGATGCGCCAACGTCAGCGCTGATGCCCGACCCTACGTCTGCTGCGCCGCCAACGGCACCATCAACAGAAGTTTGCGCCATCGCTGCGGTGGAAACGCCGGTGGCCATCAGGGTCGCGATCAGTGTTGTGGTCGTAAGTTTCATCTGAGTTCTCCTTAGATTTACTACCAGACATCGCTTGTATGTCTGCGAGGGGAACACCGGGCCGCGGCGATCCGTTCCGGCGCGGATTCGGCGCTCTGGCGGCGATTTGCCGATAGGGGGCGCATACCGGCAAAAAACGGCGAGATAGCGGTGCTGCAATAGAAGTGATGGAACGGGCGCGCAGGGCAGGCCCCGCGGCAGGCTATTCCGGCGGATCTACCCGCCCGCGCAGCGCCTTCACCTCGCCCCGCGTCTTTTTCGCCTTCAGCCGGCGTTTCTTCGAACCGAGCGTGGGGCGTGTCGGGATACGCTTTTTGGGCGGCTTCAACGCGGCGGTGATCAGTTCCTTCAGGCGCTCGCGGATAATCTCGCGGTTGCGGACCTGACTTCGGGTTTCGTCACATTGCAGCACCAAAGCGCCCTCGGTCGTCCAACGACGGCCCGCCAGTCTGCGCAGACGGTTTTTGACCGGCGTCGGAATAGAAGGGGAGGTCGCGGCCTCGAACCGCAGTTCCACGGCGCTTGAGACCTTGTTAACATTCTGACCGCCGGGCCCGGAGGCACGCATGAAGCTTTCCGTCAGCTCCCAGTCCTGAATGGCAATCTCGTCCGTGATCCGCAGCATCAAACTCTCCTTCATGGCGACTATCGCATCGCGCAGACCCAAGGGAAAGGGGAACGCCCAGATACGAAAAGGGCCGCCCTGGTGCGGAGCGGCCCAATCGAAGGGTTTAAGGAGGTGGGATCGGTTAGATCGGCGATCCACCCGGGTTGTTTCAACCGTCAGGGGCTGCCCTAACGGGATACCTCCCAAGCTGTTCCGACACCTCGCTCCAATACCGTTCTTGACACTGGATCACCTCCTTTACATTTGTTGAACTCACTTGAAGACTGGCACAGTAATCTGAAAACGCAAAACGTTTTCTGCAGCCGTCCCGGTTCACAAAAGGGTGCCTATCAACTGCGGGTCAAAAGTTGTGCAGTGATGATGCGGAAGGGGATCAGGGCAATCAGCGCAATCCCGAGTTTCACAGACCAGTCTGCAACGGCCAGCGATACCCAAAGCGGCGCGAGCGGGCCGCTGCCGAGCAATGGCAACATTTCGGCCGCCCAGGACACATCGGTTGCAGGATGCAGGAACGACAGGACACCGGAAAATGAGATCGAGAAAAATAGCAACGTATCAAGCGTGCTGCTGACCAGCGTGCTGGCCAAAGGCGCACGCCACCACGTGCCATCGCGCAGCGCAGAGAAGATCGCAACATCGACCAATTGCGCCACGAGGAATGCCACACCGGACCCGATCGCGATGCGTAGGGTCACCAGCGGCCCGAATTCGCCCATGATCTGTGTCCCGATCAGCGAACAGACCAGCCCCACGACAAAGCCTACCAGCACGACACGGCGCGCGGCATCCTTGCCGTAGACGCGGTTCATCACGTCGGTGACCAGAAACGCCAGCGGATAGGTGAACGCGCCCCAAGTCAGCCATTGGCCAAAGAGGAACTGAACAAGAATGTTGGAGGCCACAACGATGGCGGCCATGGCAAGAATGCCGGGAAGGTAGGTGCGTGTCATATTTGAAACCGTTTTTTGCAAGGGTGCGGCGACTTGGCCTTCGGGGATCGCAGACGTCATGCGTTGTAGGGAAGGCGGGGCACCCGCGCAAGCTATTGCGTTATCGTCAGCTCGATCACCTGGGTTTCCTGCACGGAGAGGAAATTATCGTCTGATATCATCATCACCCGCGTGCGCCCAATGGCGTCGCGCCAAACGGTCAGCGCCTCTAGATTGTCATATCGCGCGGGCAGGGTTTGCAGCAGCGTCACCGCGCTGGCCTGATCCCCAGAGAGTTCGATCCGCCGCAGGCGCGTGCGAAACCCCAGCGGGGTGACCGTACGCTCGAGCAGATACAACCGCCCTTCATCGTCGAAATCCGCACCCACGGGGACAAAGGGGCTGTCATTCTCGAGGTAGGCCGCGATGCGCCACGTGCCGTCTTGGTATTTGTACAGCGGGATCTGATCGCCGCGGTTATCCTCGGGCAAGGCATAAAGCGCGCCCGTTGCATCGACCGCCAAAGCTTCAAACCCGGCATTGTCGCGCAGCAATGCGTCCTCGGGCGGGGCGATGAACTGCAATGGGGTGCCGTCGGCAAGGTTGGTACGCGCGATGCGATGATCGCCTTCGTAGCTGATAAAGATGCTGCCATCCGGCGCAATCGCCAGACCTTCGGCGTCGGCCTCGGGTTTGTCCATCACCGCGCCGTTCTTATCGCGCAGCGCGACGGAATGGATGATCTCCATCCCCGTCAGCGTGCCAAGCGCGTCGCGCGACAGGTCGGCCACGATAATCCGCCCGCGGTCACTGATCGCGGTAAGCTGTTTGCCATCAGCGCGCATCTCGACACCGGACAGGCCACCGAACCAGGGCGCGTCATGCTCCCACGTCAACTGTTGATGCTGCGCGATAGGGCCATTTGCACCCGCCGCAAAAGCAGCGGAGGCAAAGCCGAGGGCAAAAAGGATCTGTAGCAAGCTTAGTTCGAATCCAGCACGGATTGGCATTGCGCTGGCAGGTCAGCAAGCAGCAGTTCGCGCTTTGGCTTGCGCTTCGGCGCATTGGGGTTTGGGGGGGGCGGGTTCAGGATATTCGCCTGCCACTGACGCGCATCGGCGCAGCCGTCGCCCGCAGGGGGCGGATCCTGGTTGACGCAGCCGGTCGCCCCTTTGGGGCAGCTTAGCCGAACGTGGAAATGATAGTGGTGCCCGTACCAAGGACGGATTTTGCGCAGCCAGCTGCGGTCGCCCTTTTCATCGGCACACATCTGCACCTTGGCCCCGGGGAAAACAAAGATGCGCGCCACGCGGGGATCAGATGCCGCGGCCTTGAGCACCTGATGGTGCTGCGGGGTCCAGCTGCTGTTCACATAGGCACCGCTGGCCCGACGCATGGAGATAGAGGAAATACTTTCACGCTCTGCCCGGCTGAGCGACAGCGACTTGGGCGGAAGCATCCAGAAATCGGCGTCCAGACCCATCTGGTGACTGGCGTGCCCTGTCAGCATCGGGCCGCCACGGGGCTGGCTGATATCGCCGACATACAGCCCTTCCCATCCGGGTTGCTGCGCGGCCTTCGCGCTGAGCGTTTTGATGTAATCGATCATCTCCGGGTGGCCCCAGTTGCGGTTGCGCGACAGGCGCATGGCTTGCCAGGTCGGCCCCGTTTCCGCCAGTTGTTGTGCCCCCGCGACACAGCCCTTTGAATAGCTGCCGTAAGCGGCGGAAGACTGCCGTGACCCGTCGGCTTTCGCGCCAAAAAGCTTCTTGGCCTGAATGTTGCTGCGCGCGCCCCCCGACGACCCGATGGTCGGCAGGATTTTGGACGCTTCCGCATTCGGCTTGGACGGTGACCCGCCGCAGGCCGCCAGCGTGAGGGCTAGCGCGGTACATGTGAGGATTCGTGTCAGGATCATTTCGCGAAATCTCCGTTCGGTTTCACCCAGACTAACAGAACCAGGCCGATGATGAACAGCCCTACGACAGGGGCGATCCCGATCCGTTGGCTGCCGGATACGTCGCTAGCGATGGCGATCAGCGCAGGGGCCAGAAACGAGGTCGCTTTGCCTGACAGCGCGTAAAGGCCAAACGCCTCTGTCATGCGGTCGGGGTTGCCCTGACGGGTCAGCATATTGCGCGACGATGCCTGCAGCGCCCCGCCCGCCGCCCCGATCAACGCACCAGCGATGTAAAAGGCGATGTCGGGCGCGGAGGATCCTTCGGCCAGCGTGATGCCCATAATCGAGTTGGGCGTCAGCGAGATGATCAGCACGGCCGTTGCAATCAGGATCAGACAGCATGTTACGATCACAGGCATCGGCCCGATCGCACGATCCACACGCCCGCCCACCCAGCAGAACACCGCGCCTGAGATCGCGGCAAGTATCCCGAAGACGCCGATATCAATAATGCTCCAGTTCAATACGCCAAGCGCGTATATCCCGCCGAATGTGTACATTCCGTTAAGCGCATCGCGGTAAAACATGGATGACCCCAAATAGGCCAGTAGCGACGGGTGACGCGGCAGGTTCTTGAGCGTGACCCACAGATCAGAAAGCCCTTGCCCCACGCGGTACCGCGCCGCGCCGGTCACCGGCGTATCGCGCACATAAAGAAAGAAGGGGATCATAAAGACCGCGTACCAGATTGCGGTCAGCGGCCCGACGATGCGCGTATCGGCTTTGGTCGTGGGGTCCAGCCCGAAAAGCGGGCTCAGCCCCGCCATCGTGCGCCCGTTGCTGCCCGCCTGAAACAGCGCGATCATCACGATCAGCGCCACGACACCGCCCACATAGCCAAAAGCCCAGCCTGACCCCGACAGCCGCCCGCGCTCTCCCGGGTCGGGATGCAGCTCTGGCAGATAGGAGTTGGTGAAAATTGTCGCGAATTCCATCCCGATCAGGCCAATGCCAAAGAAGAACAGCGCCCACAGGACCGAGAAATCTTGCGGCGCGGTCCACCACAGCGCGGCTGACCCCACCACATAAAGCCCCGAAAACAGCCAGATCCACGGCATCCGTTTGCCCGATGAATCAGCCACCGCCCCAAGTGTCGGGGCCAGTATCGCGATCATGATCCCCGCAACCGTCAGCCCGTAGCCCCAATAGGCCTGTGCCTGCGCCTTGGCCGCATCCAGCGCCATGCCGCTATCCACAAGATTTGCCGTTGCTGTTTGCGCGAAGTAGGGGCCGAAAATAAACGTCAGAAGAAGCGTGTTATAGGGTTGGCTGGCCCAGTCAAAGAAATACCAGCCCCAGATTTTCTTGCGCGCTGACGTGGCTGCCATGACTGCTTTCTCCTGTTTTGACGGACGGTAGTGCAGCAGCCCTACGCGGCGCAAGAGCGGTGTTGGGCGCAACGCTAGCGTGAACTGCCCATCAGTATGTCACAAGACATGTCAAAAGGGTCGCTTTTCAAATCCTTTTTGCCTACACAGGGTGCCAACGTTAAGAATGTTTTGGATAATTTTACGAGGCTCCGTATGTCGATGATCCGGCTTTTGTACTTCAGCACCGCAGTTCCTTCGGTCTCTAAGGCGGATGTTGCCGACATATTTACCGTCGCTGTGCGCGAGAATGAAAAACACGGTGTCACCGGTGCCTTGGCCTACAACGGACGCAACTTTTGTCAGGTGCTTGAGGGCGAAGAAGCCGCCATCCGCCAGTTGATCGAAAACATCCAGAAAGACAGTCGTCACAGCGGCTTCAAAATCCTCGACGAAAAGCCGATCGAGACACGGCATTTCGCCGATTGGTCCATGCTTCAGGTCGATAGTCTGGATTTTTCTGTCGTCATCAACGCGATGCAAGCGTGATGTGATGCGATTTTACCAAGAGCGGCGGTGCCAAGGCGCTGCCGCTCTTGTTCTTTGATGCCAGCGCACCTACTTTCGCGCTGTGCAACGAAAGGCCCCCTTATGACATCCCTGTTTCAGATCCTGATGCTTCTGCTGAACATCGTTTGGTTCATCATCATCGCGCATGTCATCATGAGCTGGCTGATTAATTTTCAGGTTTTAAATCTTCGTCAACCTTTGGTGGCGCAAGTTTGGGATGGGCTGAATCGCTTGTTGGAGCCTGTTTATGGGCGGGTCCGCAGCTTTCTGCCGCAAATGGGCGGGCTTGATCTGGCACCGCTGGTCGTTCTGATCGCCGTTGCCGTTTTGCGTATCCTGCTGATCAACAACGCCGCGCTGTTCTACTGATCGGGTGGCTGCTGGGGCAAAGACCCCGCTGGACGCACAGGCAGGGATTGTTCCCCGCCCGCGACTATGAGATTCTGCAAACTGCAGGTTAGATACAGTTGGGTTTTTCATGTCAGGCGCTGCCACGCTACTTCGTGATGTCTTTGGATTTAACGGGTTCCGCCCCGGCCAGCAAGAGATCGTAGAGGCCGTTACCGCCGGCGAAAACACATTGGCCATCATGCCCACGGGTGGTGGTAAATCTCTTTGTTTCCAAATGCCTGCACTTTTGCGCGACGGGGTGACGGTGGTGATATCGCCGTTGATTGCCCTGATGCGCGATCAGGTCCGCGCGCTGCAAGAGCTTGGCGTCGGGGCGGGGGCGCTGACCTCTGGCAATACGCCAGAGGAAACCGATGCCGTGTGGGAAGGGCTTGAGGCCGGGACGCTCAAGCTGCTCTACATGGCCCCCGAACGGCTCGCTGCCGGGTCGGTTACGGGCATGCTCAAACGGGTTGGCGTATCGCTCATCGCCGTGGACGAGGCGCATTGCGTCAGCCAGTGGGGCCATGATTTCCGCCCCGATTACCTGCGCATCGGCGAATTGCGTCGCACGCTTGACGTTCCGCTGGCCGCGTTCACCGCAACGGCGGACACGGAAACCCAAGCCGAGATCGTTCAGAAACTATTCGACGGTGTCCCCCCGCGCGCCTTCCTGCGCGGGTTCGACCGGCCCAATATCCATCTGGCTTTTGCGGCCAAAAACGGGCCGCGCGCGCAGATACTGAACTTTGCGTCAGGGCGTAGGGGGCAGTCGGGCATCGTCTATTGCGGAACGCGGGCCAAGACCGAAGGGTTGGCCAAAGCGTTGCGCGACGACGGGCATCTGGCACTGCATTATCATGGCGGGATGGAGGCGGACGACCGCCGCACCGCCGAACGCCGTTTCCAGCAGGAAGACGGGCTGATTGTAGTGGCGACAGTGGCCTTTGGCATGGGCATCGACAAGCCGGATATCCGCTGGGTGGCCCACGCCGATCTGCCGAAATCCATCGAAGCCTACTATCAAGAAATCGGGCGGGCGGGTCGCGATGGTGCTCCGGCCGAGACGCTGACGTTGTTCGGCCCTGATGATATCCGTTTGCGCCGCAGCCAGATCGACGAAGGGCTCGCCCCACCCGAACGGCGCGCCGCTGATCATGCACGGTTGAACGCGCTGCTGGGGCTGGCCGAAGCATTGGCGTGTCGCCGTGCGAACCTGTTGAAATACTTTGATGAAACCGATGTCACCTGTGGCAATTGCGACCTTTGCGATACACCTGTCGATGTGTTTGACGGGACCACCGCCGTGCGCAAGGCGCTGTCGGCGATGCTGCGCACCGAGGAATGGTTTGGCGCAGGCCATCTGATCGACATCCTGTTGGGCAATGAAACCGATAAAATCCGTGAACGCGGGCACAGCGATTTACCGACCTATGGCGTGGGCAAGGAATATGACAAACGCGAATGGCAGGCGGTGTTCCGGCAAATGATGGGGCACGATCTGGTGCGCCCCGATGCCGCACGTCACGGTGCGCTGCGCATGACCGATGCCGCATTGCCAATCCTGCGCGGTGAGGCGTCGATCTCTCTGCGCCGGGACAGTATCCGCGCCGCCGCATCGCAGCGCCGTCCTGCGGTCAAGGCGATGGTCAGCGACGAGGATGCGCCGCTGCTCTCTGCGCTCAAGGCGAAACGCCGCGGGCTGGCAGAAGCCGCAAAAGTGCCCGCCTATATCATCTTTAATGACCGCACCCTGATCGAGATGGCCGAGAAACGCCCGGATACACTGGACGCCATGGCCCGTATCGGCGGGGTGGGGGCCAAAAAGCTCGAGAATTTTGGCGATGCGTTTCTAGAGGTGATCAACGGGGCCGCCGCCGAGATGCACCCGACGCGGCGCAAGCTGGCGGGGCGCGCGGCAGGATCGGTGTTCGATCAATTGCGCGAAGTGCAAACCACCTTGTCTCGCGGGGCGGATGGCGGCGAAAAACCGTTGAGCTGCTCGACCTCGCTGCTGGCAAAAGTGGCGCAGCTGCACGCGCCGAACCTTGATGCCATCGAACGCATTTTGGGCGAGAAACGCACCGAAAGGTTTGGCCCCGCATTTCTGGACGTTTTGCAGCAAGCGGGCTAGCTCTTGCTGCGACCAAAAAAGGAATATCCATGCTGACCGTTATCTCTCCCGCCAAGAAAATGGACTGGACCCCGCGCGACGTCGCTATGACGACGCCCGACCTGCAGGAAGATGCGGTCGCCTTGGTCAAGGTGGCCCGCGGGCTGAGCGTTGGTGATCTGCAATCATTGATGCACCTGAGCGAGAAACTGGCCAAGCTGAACCGCGACCGTTTCACCGCGTTCGAGGAAAATCCGTCCCCCGATGCTGTGCGCCCCGCTGCCTTTGCCTTTGCTGGTGACACCTATCAGGGGCTGGAAGCGACCAGCCTGGACCCTGATGAACTGGACTATGCCCAAGACCACCTGCGCATTCTGTCGGGACTTTATGGTGTGCTGCGTCCCTTGGATGCCATTCAGGCCTACCGGCTTGAGATGGGCAGCCGATTGAAAACCCCGCGGGGCAAATCGCTGTACGACTATTGGGGCGCGCGTCTGTCCGAAGCGTTGAACGAACAGGCGGAACAGACCAACAGCAAGGTGTTGGTGAATTGTGCCAGTCAGGAATATTTCGGCGCGGTCGACCTTAAGGCGTTGGTGCCGACGGTTGTGACACCACAGTTCATGGAAGATAAATCGGACGGCAAAGGGCCCAAGATTGTCAGCTTTTACGCCAAGAAAGCCCGCGGGGCGATGGCGCGTTTCGTAGTGCAGAACCGGCTTACCGACGCCGAGGCGATCAAGGATTTCGATATCGGCGGATACGCATGGCAGAAAGAGCTGTCGACGCCGGAAAAACCCGTATTTGTGCGGCCCTATCCCACCAGCTGACCCTCCAGCGGGAAAGCCGCGTTGGGGCAGTAACGGTTAAGGAGCGCCACAAGCTCCGCCTTGCGCAAGGGTTTGGTGAGGAAATGATCCAGCCCGGCGGCGAGTATCCTTTCCTTTTCGTCCTGAATGGCATGTGCTGTCAGCGCGACAATCGGGCAGCTGCTTGCCCCGTCTTCCAGCGCACGAATGGCGGCGGCGGCGTCTTTTCCATTCATCTTGGGCATAGAGATGTCCATGAACACCAGATCGGGCCGGAAGGTTTCAAACAGCGCAACGGCCTCTTGCCCGTTGGTGGCAAGTTGCAGGTCGATGTTCAGCCGTTGCAGCATCTTTCGAAGCACCAGACGATTGGTCTTATTATCCTCGGCCGCCAAGACCCGCATCGGGCGGGTACCAACAGGCACCGGCTGCATCGTTGACACTTCGGCCAGCAGCTCGGTGACACTAATCGGGTTCTTCATGATCCGGCGCACGCTCGTATCATCCATACTATCGCGAATTTTGTCGGGCGTCTGACTGTACAGGATTACCTCGGTCGCGGGGTCGGAGCCATGTACAGCGCGGGCAAATTCGATCCCGTCCATATCGGGCAGCGTGTCGTCGACAAGCAGCAGATCAATACTGCCGTCCAGCGCGGCCAGCCCCGCTTCACCGGTGCCACAGGAAGTCACGCGCACACCGATATGTTCCAGATTGCGCTGCAAGATCGATCGGCAGATCGTTTCCCTTTCGACAATCAGGACATGGCGCAGGAATGGGGGGGGCTTAAGCGGCGGCGCGGCACTGTCCTCTTGGGCCTTCAGGGGCAATTCGAAGCCGAAGCACGACCCAACCCCATGCTCTGACGTGACCCAAATCTCGCCCCCCATCAGTTGTACCAGACGTTGGCAGATAGCGAGCCCCAGTCCCGTCCCCTCTGCATTGGGGCTGGGGTCGCTGCTGGCTTGGGTAAATTCCCCCATGATATGTTCAATCATGTCCGGCGCGATGCCGATGCCCGTATCCTCGATGGAGATTTTGATCAGTACGTTGCCAGAGCCCGCGTCGGGCAGCCCCGTGGCGCGGATCAGGATATGTCCATTTTGCGTAAACTTAACAGCATTTCCCACCAGATTGGTAAGTACTTGCCTGATGCGCCCTGCATCCCCGACCAGTTTGCGCGGCAGAAACAGGTCGTAATCCAATGCGAGGTCCAGCCCCTTTTGCACCGCAAGGGGCTGTAAAAGCAGCAGTACCTCTTGGAAGACACGTTCCAGATCAAAGGGGGCGGGGTGGATGCTCAGCCGGTTTGCCTCGATGCGCGAGAAATCCAGAACGTCGTTGATGATGACCAGCAACGCTTCACCAGAGGTCTTTATGGTGTCGACATATAGGCGTTGGTCTTGGGTCAGCGCGGTATCGCCAAGCACCTCCGTCATGCCTACGATCCCGTTCATCGGTGTGCGGATTTCGTGACTCATCTTGGCGAGGAAAAGGGATTTCGCGCTGTTGGCTGCCTCGGCCGTGGCGCGGGCATCGACGAGCTTGCGTTGGTATTCCACGGTTTCGGTAATGTCGCGAGCGAGTGATACGATATCACCGCCTTTTCCCCTTTGATCGACAATCTTGATATATGCGCCATTCCAGAGCTTTATGATGATGGGTGCCGGGGCCTTTTGCTGCGATCGCAGAAGCATCTTGGCGCGCCATTCCTCTGGTGTGCGGCGCCCGATGTTTACGATCCCTTCATCGGTGAGCACACGCAGGATGGTGGAATAGCTGACACCCGGACAGATGGCATCAATACCGTCGAACACGGCCAGATAAGACCGATTGGCCATGATCATTTCATTGTCTTTGTTGAAAAAGGCAAAGCCGTCGTGGATGGTTTCGACCGAATGCCACAGCCGGCGTTGGGTCAGTTCGATCTGTTCCCGCGCGGCACATAGATCGGACATCACCCGTTTGTTTTCGCCGCGGATGTTTTCAACCTCCGCCCGTGTTTCAGAAATCTCGACAGAGACATTTTGCGCGTGGTCATCCAGCTTGCGGTAAGCGGCACAAAGCTCTGCCTGGGTTTGTTCAAGCAGCGCTTCCACCTCTGCGCGGCGGCGTTGTTCATGGGCAAGCTGGTCAGCTGGTTTCATCCAAAGCTCCGAATCCCTCCTATCGGGGGGATCATGGGGGGCTTGGGGTGAACAACTGCTTAAGCGTTGCGTGATTTATCGGGCGGTGGCGTTGTTTTTAAGGTTAACGTCGCCCTTCGCGCAGCCATGCTGCAAGGATTAGGGCGCTGCCCAGCAACAGGACGAGCCACGCGGGCAGGATCGGCATCTGCCGCACGTCACGTGTTTCATAGGCGTTGCGAGGGGTCAGACCGATCCATCCACGTCCGGCCGCGGGGCGCCCGACACGTATGTCGCGGAGGCGGGGCAGGCCGTCCTCGATCCGCGCGACACCACCGCGCAGGGGCGCAAGGACGGGGGCGAGGGTTTCGTCGCTGGCAATCGTTTCCACAAACTCCCGCGGGGCGGCAGGGCCCAAACCGATCACTGTGCTTTGGTCGCCATTCTCCAGTCGGTAAAGGCCAATCTCGGGGCCTTCGTAAACCCCTTCGAAGACACCCGGCGTGGCTGGCGAAAGCGTGATCTCTGCCGTGCTGCCATCGGGGTTGGTCAGGGTGACAGGCGGGATGTCGTCCCTCAGCGTGCGACGGGTGATGCGCATGGTCTGGCCTTCGGCTGTGGCGGTCAGGGCCTCTTCCTCAAGTTCGGGTTCTTTCATCATCCAGTGGGCCAAGCGTCGCAACAGCTCTAGCTGCGGGCCGCCACCTTCATAGCCACGGTTCCACAGCCACGCATGATCAGACGCCATGAGCGCAACGCGCCCTTCCTCCACACGGTTCAGGATCAGCAGCGGCCGGTCATCTTCGCCGGTCATCACCACATGTCCCAAGGGATCGGCCACATCGATCTGCCGCAGCCAGCGTCCCCATGTTTCCTGTTCGGGCAAGCCGCTGGTCACCGGATGGCGGTGCCCCAGCTCGGACACCAGCGGGCGGTAAGGCTGTTCGATCACCCGCGCGGTCGGCGTGGCGGGCAAGACCTCTCCGAGGGGGGAACGGTAGATGCTGTCGGCGCTGGCGAAATCCGCCCCGGCAGCGACCAGCACAGCACCCCCGCCGCGCACATAATTCGCGACGTTTTCAAGATAGAGCGACGGCAGGATGCCGCGGCGTTTGTAGCGGTCAAAGATGATCAGATCGAAATCCTCGATCTTTTCCATGAACAACTCGCGGGTGGGAAAGGCGATCAACGAAAGTTCGTCCACCGGCACGCCATCCTGTTTTTCCGGCGGGCGCAGGATCGTGAAATGCACCAGATCGACAGAGCTGTCTGATTTCAGCAAATTGCGCCACGTACGCCCGCCCTGATGCGGCTCCCCGCTGACGAGAAGCACCCGCAGGCGGTCGCGCACCCCGTTGATCTGGATCAGCGCGGCATTGTTGCGGTCGGTTAGCTCTCCTTCGGCCTCGGGCAGCGAGAACCGGATCACATTGCGCCCGCCGTGGGGCAGGGTCACGGGCAGTTCCAGATCTTGGCCAACGGGCACGCGGAAGGTCTGCGGCGGCTCCCCATCGACCGAAATTTCAAGCGGGGCCAGCGCGTCTTTTTGCGGGGCGGCCCCAAGGTCGTCGATGCGCAGGGTCAGGGTCACGGGTTCGCCGATGATGGCAAAGGCAGGGGCGTTGCGGACGGACAGGCGGCGATCCCAATCGCTTTGCTTTCCGGTCATCAACAGATGCATCGGTGCGGGCAGATCGACTGGCAGGTCGGCGTCGTGAATGCGCCCGTCGCTGAGCGCAAGGATGCCTGCGATACGGGCGCGCGGCTCTTCGGCAAGCACCTCTGACAGGGCGGTCATCAGCTGCGTGCCGCTATCGCCCTCCCCATCGGGCACAGTCACGCGGCGCAGTTCCGTATTCTCGCGCGCGGTGATCTGTGCTGCCAACGTCTCTGCGGCGGCGGCGGTTTGTGCGGGCCGGTCTGCGAGGGATTGGCTGGCGCTTTCGTCTTCCAGCATCACGACGATATCGGTCAGCGGCGCGCGGTCTTCCTGCTGCACGGAGGGGCCAGAAAGCGCCGCCAGAACGACGAGCATCGCCGCCCCCCGCAGCGCCCAGCCTTGCAACCCGCGCAGCACCGCCAAGGCAACGGCCACCAACGCCAGTGCGGCAACGCCCCATAACATCGGTAGCGGGATCAGCGGGTCGAAGATGATGGTTGATGTCATTGGCCCAACCTGTCCAGCAGCGCAGGCACATGCACCTGATCGGATTTATAGTTGCCGGTCAGCACATGCATGACCAGATTGACGCCGAACCGGTAGGCCAGCTCGCGCTGACGTTCCCCGGCGAAACCGCGCCCGATGGGCACCATCGGCGCGCCGTTCGAGGACACGGCCCAGGCCGCGGCCCAGTCATTGCCACCGATGACAACCGGGCTCACCCCGTCATTCAGATTGCGAAACGGCATCCCCTCTACCTGTTCGGCATCGGGGGGCGATGCCTCTACCCACAGATCGCGCCCGCTGTGTCGTCCGGGGAAGTCCTGCAGCAGATAGAACGTGCGCGTCAGCACGTGATCCGCAGGCAAGGGTTCAAGCGGGGGGATGTCCAGCGGCGCGGCGAGGTCTTGTAGCTTGCGCCCATTGGGGCTGGCGGCCCCGAAGCCCGCGATATTCGCATCACGTGTGTCGAACAGGATCATCCCGCCGGAGCGCAGATAGTCGTTCAACTTGCGATAGGCCGTATCCGAAGGGCGGGGCTGATCGGGGGTGATGGGCCAGTATAGCATGGGGAAGAAGGCAAGCTCATCCCGCTCCAGATCTACCCCGATGGGGTTGGCAGGTTCGACCGAGGTGCGGAAATAAAGCGTATCCGACAACCCGCGCAATCCGGCATCCGACATCTCGTCAACCGACGCGTTGCCGGTGATCACATAGGCCAGCGTCATTTCCGCCGTGGCGTTCAGGGCAAAGCTGTCGTCCGCCTGCGCATCGGCCTGCGTCGGTGCATAGATCAGCGCCGCAAGGATCAGCCCTGCGGCATTGCTGTGCTTGAGCAGCCGCCCCGACAAGGACAGCGACGCGATGACATCAGCGAGCAGCAGCAGGATCGACAGGGACAACAGCCAACCGGCAAGCGGCTGTTCATCGGCCACATCAAGCCCACGTACTGGCACATCCGCTGGCCATGCCGCGGGGGTCAGGGTGGTATCTGCAACCACCACATTGCGCGCAATGCGCCGATCGCCAGAGGCATAGACCCCCGGTTGCAGGTCTGGGCCCGCAGGCGCGGCCATCAGATCAGCCCCGTCCACACCGGGCAGCGTACCCGCGTCAGACAGTGTGCCAAACCCGTCCATCACGCGCAGGGGCGTCCACGTCGTGCCTTGTAGGTCCGAGGCCTCGATACCGGCGGAAGATGAAGAAATCGCTAACCGCTCCATCATCTGCACAAACAGCCCCGACAGCGGCAGCGTCGACCACTCGGCCGTCGCTGTCACGTGAAACAATACGATCTGCCCCTGTCCTACCTGCTTGCGGGTGACCAGCGGGGTGCCATCGCTCAGCGACGCGATCACACGCTCTGCCAGTGTCGGGTCGGGCTGCGCGACGACCTGGGCCGAGACGGTCACATCCTGCGGTATCTCCAGACCGTAGAAAGGAGAGGACTCGCGGAAGCTGTCCAGCGTTTTCGGGGCGCCCCAGCTCATTGCGCCGCCGACACTGCGGCCACCGGCCCGCAGGCGCACAGGCATCAGAGGGTCTTCGGTATCTCGGCTGATGTCGCTGGCGGCGATGCGTGGACCGGCGAAACGCACCAACATGCCACCGGCTTCGATCCAGTCGATCAAGGGGGCCTGCTCTGCCTCCGATAGGGTCGCGATATCGGCCAGTACGATCACATCTGGGTTTGCGGGCAGCACATCGCCAATTCCCCCCTCAATCAGATCGGCGGCGGGGGCCAAGGCCTGTTCGATGTAGTGCAGGGGGGACAGCAGCTCCAGCCCCTCGCGGTTTTCCCGCCCGGCGATCAGCCCAACCTCGCGCCGCCGCAGCGCATCATCCACCAGCGTCGTCGCCCCGGCGGAGCGTTGGCCCGCGATGTCGAAACGCGTGATCCGCGCGCGCAGCTCTGCGGGCAGGGACAGGGCCGCGCTGGCCTGCGTTGATTCTGCTTCGAATGTGGCCGGAACGCTGGCGAGGACGCGGATATTGCCCGCGGGATCACGGCCCTGCGCAGTGATGGTCACCGACCGCTCGGCACCAGCGAGGGCGCGCTTGGCGGTCAGGGTAATCGCCCCGTCCTCATAGGTCGCGGGGGCCAGTGCCAGTACGTCTGCACCAGTCTGATAGACCTCGACGCTGCCCTTGCCCTGAAGCGCATCAAGCATCGCGTCGCGCCCGGCATAGGCTAGCCCGTCGCTGAACCACAGGGTATCGAAACCGCCAAGCGTGTCCGCGATCTCTATCGCGCGGTCAATGTCGGCGGGGGCGGGCTGCCAGGGGGCGGGATCAAACCCGGCCAGACGGCTGCGCCATGCGTCAGCGGATTGAAAGGCGGGTGCTTCTGGTCGGGTAAGGGTCAGAAAACCGACAGTGCGTCCAGCGCGTGCCGCACGGGTCAACTGCGCCTCTAGCGCTTCGGTTTGCTGCGGCCAACGCGTGGCTCCCGCCCAAGACCCGTCGAGCACGATCAGCAGCGGGCCGGTGCCTTGGGTCTGTTCCTCTTGCGGGTTCAGGATCGGTCCGGCCAGCCCGATGATCAATGCGGCCACCGCCAGCATGCGCAGCAGCAGCAACCACCACGGCGTGCGGTCCGACACGCTTTCATCATCGCTCAGCCCAAGCAGCAGCGCCACGCCGGGAAAGCGGCGGCGGATCGGCGCAGGCGGCACCGCGCGCAGGATCAGCCACAGGATCGGCAGCGCCAGAAGCGCCAACAGCATCCACGGCGCGGTAAAGCCGATGCCCCCCAGAACGGTCATGCGGCCCCCCCGCTGCGCGTATCCAGCGCCGCATAGAGCCACAAAAGCGCCGATTGTGCGGTGCTGTCGGTGTGGTGCAGCCCGTATTGCCAGCCAGTCAGGGCACAAAGCTGCCGCAGCTCTGCCTTGCGCGCGGCGAGCCGTTCCAGATAGCGGTCTTTCAGGTCGTTCGCTTTCAAGGTCTCGTGGCGCAGCGTGCCGCCGACGCTTTCAAAGATGGTGCGACCGGTGAAGGGGAAGGCCTCCTCCGAGGGGTCCAGCACATGATACAGCACGCCGCGCACCCCGCGGTCCGCCGCTTTGGTCAGCGCTGTGGTCACCCCCGCAAGATCCCCCATGAAGTCAGAGATGAACACAGCCCGTGCATGGGGGATCATGGCGCGATGTTCCGGCGGGGCGTAGTCGGCGGCGTCGTCCTGACACAGGGCTTCGGCAAGGCGCAGGATCTGCGGCCTGCCGGATCGCGGGGGCAGGGCGCTGCCGGTCAGCCCGACCCGTTCACCGCCCCGTTGCAGCAGGATCGCCAGCGCCAACCCGATCAGCCGCGCGCGGTCGCCCTTCTGTTCCAACGCAGGCGTCGAGGCAAAGCGCATGGACGCCCCCTGATCGACCCAAAGCATGACCGACTGCGCGATCTGCCATTCGCGTTCGCGCACGAACTCGTGGTCCCCCATGGCCGAACGCCGGTGATCAATGCTGCGACGGCTATCCCCGGCCTGTGCCGGACGGTATTGCCAGAAATCATCCCCCACCCCTGCGCGTCGACGCCCATGGGCACCCAGCAGGACTGCACCGGCCAGATGCTCTGCACGGGCCAGCAGCGCGGGCAAACGGGCGGCTTGCTCCTCTGATCGGATGCGAAGGGTGTCGGGGCTGTTCACGCCGCTGCCTTTTTCCCGATCAGGCTGGCAGCGGTTGTGTCAATCAGCGCGGATAGGCTGTCGCCACGAGCGCGCGCCGCGAAGTTCAGCGCCATACGGTGCAGCAACACAGGACGGGCCATATCGATGACATCCTCCGCGGACGGTGCCAGACGCCCCTGCAACAAAGCGCGCGCCCGCACCGTCAGCATCAACGCTTGCGCGGCGCGTGGGCCGGGGCCCCACGCCACGGTATCGCGCACTTGCGGGCTGGCATCAGGCCCGTCAGGGCGGAAGGCGCGGACCAGATCAAGGATCAGCTCGACCACCGATTCACCCACAGGCATCTGCCGCAGCAGCGTTTGCGCGGCCAGCAGCTCTGCCGTGGTAAAGACGGGCGCGGCCTGCGCATCGGTATCCCCTGTGGTGGCCAGCAGAATATCCCGCTCTGTCTCCCGGTCGGGGTAGGCCACATCGATCTGCACCAAAAAGCGGTCAAGCTGGGCCTCGGGCAGCGGGTAGGTGCCTTCTTGTTCAATAGGGTTCTGGGTGGCGAGCACGTGAAACGGATGCCCCAAGGCGCGGTCCTGTCCGGCGACGGTCACGGTCTTTTCCTGCATCGCCTGTAGCAAAGCCGACTGGGTGCGCGGCGAGGCGCGGTTGATCTCGTCCGCCATCAGCAATTGGCAAAAGATCGGCCCCTCGACAAAGCGGAACGCGCGGGTGCCATCGGCGGCGGTGTCCAGCACCTCTGACCCCAGAATATCGGCAGGCATCAAATCGGGCGTGAACTGGACCCGATTGCCATCCAGCCCCATTACCGTGCTCAGCGTTTCGACCAGCCGCGTCTTGCCTAGACCCGGTAAACCGATCAGCAGCCCGTGGCCCCCGCAGAGCAGCGCCGTCAGCGTCAGATCAACGACCCGTTGCTGCCCGATGAAACGCCGGTTGATCGACGCCTTCGCCTCGGCCAGCTTTTCGCCAAGCGTCTCGATTTCTGCTACCATATCGCGGGCTTGGGTCATGACTTTTGCGTCCTCGGGGTTATATCAGTTAGATGTAAGTGTATCGTGTGAACAGGAAATGGCAAAAGCAATGAGTGGACAAAAAACCGTGACCCCGACAGCAGAAAGCCTTGCCGCCTCTGTTTCCGCCGCCAAAACACGCGGATTGCCGCCGGTTGAAAAGTGGAACCCCCCGTTTTGCGGCGATCTGGACATGGAGATCAAACGCGACGGCACTTGGTTCTATCAAGGCACCCCCATCGGACGCATCGGGCTGGTAAAGCTGTTCGCATCGATTCTGATCCGCGAAGAAGATGATTATTTCCTTGTGACACCGGTTGAAAAAGTCGGCATCAAGGTCGAGGACGCCCCCTTTGTCGCCATCGATTTCGAGGCCGAAGGCAGTGGCACCGACCAGACGCTGACCTTCCAGACCAATCTGGAAGACATCGCCGTCGCCGGCCCCGATCTGCCTATCCGAGTTGAGCGCGACCCAGAAGATGGTGAACCCGCGCCCTACGTGCGTATCCGCCGCAACCTGGAGGCGCTGATCGACCGCAAAAGCTTTTACCGGTTGGTCGAGCTTGGCGTCCATCACGAGGGCTGGTTCGGCGTCTGGTCGGGCGGCAGCTTCTTTGGTATTATCCCCTCGGACGAACTGCCCGATTGATCCTGCCTGCCACAGCGCGACGATAGCGGCCCGAACCGGATGATCCTTCATGAAGCCAGCCGCGAACCTTACTCTGCTGTGGCCCGAGCTGCCCTATCTTGACCGTTTTGCCGCCGCCGCGAAGGCAGGATTTACCGCGGTAGAGGTGCTTTTCCCCTATGATCTGGCCGCCAAAGAGACGCTGCGCGCCTGTGTCGCCAACGGCTTGCAGCTGATCCTGATCAACGCCCCGCCGCCCAATTACACCGGCGGCGCACAGGGCTTTGCCGCGGCGCCCGAACAGGCGGCCCGTTTCCGCGCCGATATCCAGCGGTCGTTTCGATATGCCACCGCGCTCAAGGTCCGCTATCTGCATGTCATGGCGGGCAATGGGCAAGGCGCGCTGGCGCGGCAAACCTTCATCGACAATCTGATCTGGGCGGCTGATATCGCGCCCAAGGGGCTTACCCTGACGGTCGAACCGCTGAACCCCGTCGCGATGCCGGGGTATTTCATGAACGACTACGCGCTTGCCGCCGATGTGCTGCGTGCTGTGAACCGGCCGAACGTTGGGCTGCAGTATGACAGCTACCACGCGCAGATGATCCACGGCGACGCAGTGGCGGTGTTCGATCAATACAAAGACCTGATCGTACATGTGCAGCTTGGCGACGCGCCCGATCGCAGCGCGCCCGGTACGGGTACGGTTGATTTCCCCGCGCTCTTCGCCGCCCTGCGCCGCGCGGGGTATCGCGGCTGGGTCAGTGGCGAATATATCCCCGGCCCACGGACCGAGGACAGCCTCGGCTGGATGACACTCAGCTAGCCGCAGGGGGGCACTTCAGAGGCGATTAATGCGCCTCCGCCCAACTCGCCCCGACGCCCGCATCCACGTCGAGCTTCACGTCCAGTTTGACCACCGGATCGGCTGCATTCTCCATCACCTGGCGCGCGGCGGCGATCAGTTCGTCCTCGGCCCCTTTCTCCACCTCGAACAGCAATTCATCGTGGACCTGCAACAACATGGTGGCGGGCAGATCCTTGATCGCGTCGGGCATGCGGATCATCGCGCGGCGGATCACATCGGCGGCGGTGCCCTGAATAGGTGCGTTGATGGCCGCCCGTTGGGCAAAACCGGCGCGGGGGCCCTTGGCGCTGATCTCGGGCGTGTGGATCTTGCGCCCGAACAGCGTCTGCACAAAGCCATGCTCTTTGGCGAAAGCCTTGGTGTCATTCATATAGGTACGGATGCCGGGGAAACGTTCGAAATAGCGGTCGATGAACCCCTGTGCTTCGGCGCGCGGGATACGCAGGTTGCGCGCCAGACCGAAGCCCGAGATGCCATAGATCACGCCAAAGTTGATCGCCTTGGCCTGACGACGCACGTCCGACGTCATCTCGTCCAGCGGCACGCCGAACATTTCCGAAGCGGTCAGCGCGTGAATGTCGATCCCGTCCTGAAACGCCTGCTTAAGCTCGGGGATATTGGCGATATGCGCCAGTATCCGCAGCTCGATCTGGGAATAGTCAAGCGCGACCAGCGCCTTGCCCGGCTCTGCGACAAAGGCCTCGCGGATGCGCCGCCCTTCTTCGGACCGGATCGGGATGTTTTGCAGGTTCGGATCGGTCGAAGCCAGCCGCCCGGTCGACGCCCCCGCGATGGAATAGGACGTATGCACACGGCCCGTGTCGGGGTTGATGTGATCCTGCAGCGCGTCGGTATAGGTCGATTTCAGCTTGGACAGCTGCCGCCAGTCCAGCACCCGCGCCGGCAGATCATGTTCTGTCGCGAGGTCCTCAAGCACATCGGCACCGGTGGCATAGGCCCCCGTCTTGCCTTTCTTGCCGCCTTCCAGCCCCATCTCGTCGAACAGGATTTCCCCCAACTGCTTGGGCGAGCCGACGTTGAATTTACGCCCGGCGAGCTCATAGATCTCGTCCTCAAGCCCCGCCATCTTCTGGGCAAAGGCGTTGGACATCCGGCTCAGCGTATCGCGGTCCACCTTCACGCCAGAGCGTTCCATTGCCGCCAAAACAGGCACAAGCGGGCGTTCAAGCGTTTCATAAACCTTCGTCACCCCGACGCGGTGGAGCTGGGGTTTGAACAATTGCCACAGACGCAGAGTGATATCGGCATCCTCGGCGGCATATTTCACCGCATCGGCGAGCGGCACTTTATCAAAGGTGATGGCCGATTTGCCTGTCCCCAGCAGCGGCTTGATCGGGATCGGTGTATGCGACAGATAGCGTTCAGACAGCGTGTCCATGCCGTGGCCGTGCAGCCCGGCGTGCATCGCGTAAGACAGCAGCATCGTGTCGTCGATGGGCGCGACGTTGATCCCAAGCTGAGCGAAAATCTTGCTGTCGTATTTCATGTTCTGCCCGATCTTGAGGATCGAGGGATCCTCCAGCATCGGGGTCAGCAGGCGCAGCGCCTCTTCGGTAGGGATCTGCCCCTCGGCGAGATCATCATTCCCGAACAGATCATCGCTGCCGCGCGCCTTGTGGATGAGCGGGATGTAGCAGGCCTTGCCCGGTTCGACACAGAGCGAAACGCCGACAAGCTGCGCGACCATATCGTCCAGCCCGGTGGTCTCTGTATCGACGGCGACATAGCCGAATTCGTAGATACGGTTGATCCACGCCTGCAGCGCCGCTGTGTCACTGACGTGTTCATAGAGATCTGCGTCAAAGGGCACATCCGCCGCGGCCGGGGCATCGGCGGCGACCGGTGCCTCGGCGATGGTGGGGGCCTCTTTCCCCAGCACCTCGGCCACACGTTTGGACAGGGTGCGAAACTCCATCTCGGCCAGAAAGCCCAGCAGTTGATCTGCATCAGGGTCGCGCACCTCAAGATCGTCAAGGGTGAAGTCCAGCGGCGTGTTCTCGTCCAGCTTGACCAGATCGCGGGACAACCGAATTTGATCAGCATGGTCGATCAGGGTCTGGCGCCGCTTGGGCTGCTTGATCTCGCCCGCGCGCTCCAGCAGCGCATCGAGATCACCATATTCGTTGATCAGCAAAGCCGCAGTCTTGATCCCGATCCCGGGTGCCCCGGGGACGTTATCGACAGAGTCGCCCGCCAGCGCCTGCACATCCACCACACGATCGGGATAGACGCCGAATTTCTCGAACACACCGTCGCGGTCGATGCTCTTGTTTTTCATCGCATCCAGCATTTCAACACCGCCGCCGACCAGCTGCATCAAATCCTTGTCCGAACTGATGATGGTGCAGCGGCCACCTGCGGCGCGTGCCTGCACGGCGAGCGTGGCAATGATGTCGTCCGCCTCGAAACCTTCCTTTTCCTTGCAAGCGATGTTGAACGCTTCGGTGGCGGTACGGGTCAGCGGGATCTGCGGGCGCAGGTCTTCGGGCATGGCCTCGCGGTTGGCCTTGTATTTGTCATACATGTCATTGCGGAAGGTATGGCTGCCCTTGTCAAAGATCACGGCCACATGGGTCGGTGCATCCGGCCCTGTGTTGCCTTCGACATAGCGGTGCAACATGTTGCAAAAACCCGCCACCGCACCAATCGGCAGCCCGTCCGACTTGCGCGTCAGCGGTGGCAGCGCGTGATAGGCGCGGAAAATAAACGCCGACCCGTCGATCAGATGCAGATGGTGACCTTTGCCAAATGTGCCGGACATGTCGGTGCTCCTCTTTCAGACAAGCTTTCTTGTGCCACGAAGCCGGCAAACTCTCCAGCGGCCAATTGCCCGCGACCGGCTTCATTTTGCCAAATAAACTCCCCGCGGAGCGTCCCTGCCTAGCGGGGCTCGCTTTGGTAAAGGCGCCAGGAGAGGCTCACTGACAAGGGTAGTGGCGTCCAGCGTCCGAACCGCAGCCCTGCCGCGCGAAGTTGGTCGCCGATCCAGACGTTGCAGGTGCGCAGGATGCTAAAGCGTCCCTTGGCGGCAAAGAATCCATCGGTGGCGGTATACCCATCCACATCCACACGTTGGGGCAGCCCGTCAGGGCCGGGGTCAAGCGCCGACCAGACATTCGCGACCAGCCTGCGGTACGCGCCTTCGGTCATCGTCACGGTCCGGCGTTTGGCGGTCGGGGCGATGGGGCCAATGACATCAATCCGCAGCACCGCGTCGTCGCCGATAATCCCGCGCCAGACATTGCCGGGTTTCAATTCGCGATAGGTGGGGGTTTCCGTATAAAACTTGCGCGCCCCCCATCCGATGACAAGCCACCGCGCATCGGGGTGCGATAGCGGCAGACCCCGCGTCTCGAGCGCGGCAAACCGCGGGCCCGAGATATCATCAATCGGGATCAGCAGATCATAGTGGATGGGTCCGTGGACCAGCAGCACCTCGCGCGTCGGCACCGCGCGCGGTTCATCAGAGGCAGGAGCGGCCCAGAGGGCACCGATCACTGCGGCAAGCACAAAGCACGCGGGCAAAAGCGCAAGCGCGCCCAGCCATCGTAACGCTTTGGTCAGACCTTGCCCTCAAACTCGGCGTGGATGAACTTGCAGTCGCAGTACCCACATTCGACCCAGCCCTTGTCTTGCGGGATTTGCAGCCAGACGCGCGGGTGCCCCAAGGCGCCTTCGCTGCCGTCACAGGCGACGCGCCAGGTGTTCACAATGCGGGTTTCCGGTGCTTGGGATGTCATGCTGTCGTCCTTGGCTTTGATGCGCCCATCTTATGACCAAACCGCGCAGGCAGGGCAAGGGTGCGCCGTGTGATTTGGCCGCCCTCTGCTTACAAGTTTGTAAACTACGTTGAATTAGGTTCACCATCGGCCACAGAGCCGCTAAAAGACGGAAAACCACTGTAAACCTGCGGAGCGGTCTCAGGATGAACACCCCAAAACCTGTCGTATTGTGCATTCTGGATGGGTGGGGCCTGCGCGATGACCCTCAGGGCAATGCGCCCCTTCTGGCAAAGACCCCGCATGTCGACCGGATCATGCAAAGCTGCCCTTCGGCGACGCTGACCACCTTCGGGCCTGATGTGGGACTGCCACAGGGGCAGATGGGCAACTCCGAGGTGGGGCATACCAATATCGGGGCTGGTCGTGTCGTCGCGATGGATCTGGGACAGATCGATCTTGCGATCGAGGAAGGCGCGTTTGCCACCCATCAACCGTTGCTGGACTTTGCCGAGACGCTGAAACAGACCGGCGGCACGGCGCATGTGATGGGGCTTGTCTCTGATGGCGGGGTGCATGGGCACCTGACGCATATGATTGCCGCGGTACGTGCGCTGCGGGCGCAGGGTATTCCGGTGGTGATCCATGCGCTGACCGACGGGCGCGATGTCGCGCCGCGCTCGGCCTTGGGCTATTTCGAGACGCTGCACGCCGCCTTGCCCGACGGGGCGCGTATCGCGACCGTCTCGGGGCGCTATTACGCGATGGACCGTGACAACCGCTGGGACCGCGTTGCCAAAGCCTATGAGGCGATCGTGCAGGGCAAGGGCAGTGCCGCCCCAACCGCCCGCGATGCGGTGAATGATGCCTACGGTCTGGACGAAAACGATGAATTTATCACGCCCACGGTGCTGGAGGGCTACACTGGCGTACAGGACGGCGATGGGATCTTCTGCCTGAATTTTCGCGCCGACCGCGCGCGCGAAATCATGTCGGCGCTTGCGGATCCGGAGTTTGATGCCTTCGACACAGGTGCGCGGCCTACGTGGTCTGCGGTGATGGGCATGGCGGAATACTCCGACGCGCATGGGGCGTTCATGACCACCATGTACCCCAAGCCCGAGATCGTGAACACGCTTGGCGCATGGGTCGCACAGCACGGCCTGCGGCAGTTCCGCTTGGCCGAGACAGAGAAATACCCGCATGTGACGTTCTTTCTGAACGGGGGCGAGGAAACACCCACAACGGGCGAGGACCGCTATATGCCCAAGTCGCCGAATGTGGCGACCTATGATTTGCAGCCAGAGATGTCTTGTGCGGAAGTCACCGACCGTTTCGTGCAAGCGATCAAGGACCGCTACGATCTGATTGTCGTGAATTACGCGAACCCCGATATGGTGGGGCATACCGGTGATCTTGATGCCGCCATCGCGGCCTGCGAGGCGGTGGATACCGGCCTTGGGCGCGTGCTTGAGGCGCTTGAGGAGGTCGGCGGCGCGATGATCGTCACCGCGGACCACGGTAATTGCGAAACGATGATTGATCCCGAAACCGGCGGGGCGCATACGGCGCATACGCTCAACCCCGTGCCCGTGGCGGTTGTCGGCGGGCCCGATGGTGCCAGCCTGCGCAGCGGTCGTCTGGCCGATCTGGCACCGACAGTGTTGCAGTTGATGGGGCTGGATCAACCGGCCGAGATGACGGGAAAGTCGCTGCTCGAATGATCCGCCTTTGCGCCCTTGCCCTGATGTTCTGGCCCGTCGGTGTGTTCGCGCAAACCGAGGCGGCAGAGCAGGCGCGTCGCGCGATGGCCGACCTTGAAGCGGCCTCTGCCCAGTTGGACGCCGCAGATGGGGCGCGGGACCGCGTGCAGGCGCTGACCCAGACGATTCAGGCGTTTGAAACCGGCCTCGGGGCCATGCGCGAGGGGCTGCGTCAGGCGGCCATCAACGAGGCGCAGCTGAGCAAGAAGCTACAGGCCCGCGATGGCGAGGTCGCGCAGTTGCTGGGCGTGTTGCAAAGCATCGGCGGTAACCCGTCGCCCACCTTGTTCCTGCATCCTGAAGGGCCCGTCGGCACGGCACGCGCGGGTATGTTGCTGGCAGAGCTGACACCGGCCCTGAACACCCGCGCCGATGTCTTGCGGCAGGATCTTGAAGACGTGCAGACCCTGCGGGCGCTTCAGACCGATGCGGCACA
Source organism: Sulfitobacter sp. CB2047 (assembly GCF_000735125.2). Taxonomy (NCBI): domain Bacteria; kingdom Pseudomonadati; phylum Pseudomonadota; class Alphaproteobacteria; order Rhodobacterales; family Roseobacteraceae; genus Sulfitobacter; species Sulfitobacter sp. CB2047. The sequence continues at coordinate 567,898 of NZ_CP072613.1, forward strand.
GCGCTTGCAAGAGGGGCTGACGGAAATCCAGCGCGCCCGGACAGAGCTTAATCAGGCGATGGCCAACCGGACTGATCTGCCCAAACGCTTCAACGAAGACCCGGTGCGCACCGCGATCCTGATCTCGACCTCCGAGACGCTATCGGGGTTCGCCAGCGGCCTGTCCGAGATGACCTCGGACCCGATTGCGGATGCGCCCGCCGATTTCGAAGGGCAGAAGGGCGACCTGACCTTGCCGGTGCAGGGCGTGATCCTGCGCCGTGCCAATGAAACCGATGCGGCGGGGGTCACGCGCCCCGGGATTATCCTCGCGACCCGCCCGCGTGCCATCGTGACATCGCCCACGGCGGCGACAATCCGCTACACCGGCCCGCTGCTGGACCTTGGAAACGTGGTCATTCTTGAACCTCGGGCCGGGGCGTTGTTTGTATTGGCAGGGCTGGATGTGGTTTATGGCGAGGCAGGGCAGGTGATCGGGGCAGAGACGCCGATTGGCCTTATGGGCGGTCCGGCCGGCGTAAATCAACAGGCGCTGTCACCAAATGGTGATGGGGCTGGCGTGGAGCGTTCAGAAACGCTCTATATAGAAGTAAGAGAGAACAATGTTCCGCAGGACCCGTCAGACTGGTTCCGAACTGATAAGGATGGATAAACGATGAAGAAGTTCGTGATGGCTGCCGTGGGCGGTACGCTGGCAGGGGTAATTGCCACGACGCAGATTGCGGGCCCCTTGCTGGCACAGGAAACTGAAAAGAACAGCAACGTTTATGAACAGCTTGACCTGTTCGGCGACATCTTTGAACGCATCCGTGCGCAATACGTCGAAGAGGTCGACACCGAAGAGCTGGTAGAGGCCGCGATCAACGGCATGCTTACCTCGCTTGATCCACACTCCAGCTACCTGTCGCCGAAAGACGCGCTGAAGATGCGCGACCAGACCCGTGGTGAATTCGGCGGTCTCGGCATCGAGGTGACGCAGGAAGAAGGGTTCGTCAAAGTCGTTTCCCCGATTGATGGTACGCCTGCCTCTGAAGCGGGTATCGAAGCGGGCGATTTCATCACCCATGTGGACGGCGAAAGCCTGCTGGGGCTGACGTTGGATGACGCGGTCGAGCTGATGCGCGGGCCGGTGGGATCAGAGATCGAGATTACCGTGGTGCGAGAAGGCGAGACCGAACCCTTCGACGTGTCGCTGGTGCGCGATACCATCCAGCTGACGGCGGTGCGCGCCCGTACCGAAGGCGACGCGGTTGTGCTGCGGGTCACCACCTTTAACGAACAGACCTACCCCAAGCTGAAAGAGGGTCTGGAAGAGCAGGTCGAGGCCGCCGGCGGCATCGAGAATGTCAGCGGCTTTGTCGTGGATCTGCGCAACAACCCCGGTGGTCTGCTGAATCAGGCTATCGCCGTGTCGGATGCTTTCCTTGAAGAAGGCGAGATCGTCAGCACCCGTGGCCGTGATGCCGCGGATGGCGACCGCACCAACGCCACCCCCGGCGATCTGGCCGAAGGCAAGCCGATTGTGGTGCTGATCAACGGCGGCTCTGCCTCGGCTTCCGAGATCGTTGCCGGTGCCTTGCAAGACCACCGTCGCGCGATTGTCGTCGGGACCAAAAGCTTTGGCAAAGGGTCGGTGCAAACGATCATGCCGCTGCGCGGTGAAGGGGCGATGCGCCTGACCACAGCGCGGTACTACACGCCGTCGGGCCGCTCTATTCAGGCACTTGGCGTGTCCCCCGACATCATCGTCGCCCAGCCACCGGCACAGCCTGCAGACACCGAGGAAGAGGATGCAACAGCACGTCCCCTGCGGTCCGAAGCAGACCTGCGCGGCAGCCTGAACAACGACAGCCTGACCGACGATCAGGTCGACCAGATCATGGAAGACCGCGCCAAGGCCGAAAAAGCTGCGTCCTTGCGGGAAGAGGATTACCAGCTGGCCTATGCCATCGACATCCTCAAGGGTCTGTCCGCATTGGGCCCGAAGAAGTAAGCGCGGCGATCACGCGTTCGCATCAAAGACCGGTCCGCAGATAGGCGGGCCGGTCTTTTTTGTTGGGCCAAGGGCGGGTGTTCAGCCCAGATAGACCTTGCCTTCGGGGTAGCGCACGCGGGGCACCGATTGCGTCGCCAGAAAGAACCCGATGGTCAGCGGGCCGACGCGGCCCAGAAACATCATCAGCATGATCATCGCGCGGCCGGTGCTATCAAGCTCTGCCGTGGCACCGCGCGACAGGCCGACGGTGCCAAAGGCCGATGTTGCCTCGAACGCGAGGTCGATGAACTCTCCGTCATGTTTGATCGACATGATGAAGATGCCCGTCAGGACCAGAAGGATGCTGATCGTGGTCAGCGCCATGACCTTGAACACTTCATCCGGCCCCATCGACCGACCAAAAGCATGCAGGCTGGTGCTGCGCCGGAAGAAGGCCACGGTGGCGAGGATCAGCACGATGAGCGTGGTCACCTTGATGCCGCCTGCCGTCGACGTGCTGCCGCCGCCGACCAGCATCAGCGTCATGGTCATCAAGGCAGTACTCTCGTGGACCTCGGCGTAATCAAGCGTATTAAAGCCCGCTGTCCGTGGGGTGACGGCCTGAAACCAACTGGCCCAAAGCTTGCTGCCAAGGCTGCCGAACTGGCCCAAGGTCGCGGGGTTGCGCCATTCAAGTGCTGCAAACAGCGCCCAGGCCAGCAGGATCAGCACCACCGTGCCGGTGAGCATCAGCTTGCTGTGCAGGCTGAGCCGTCGCCAGCTGCGTTTTTCCCAGATATCGGCCAGCACGATGAACCCGATGCCGCCGATGATGAACAGGGCGGGGATCACGACGTTGATAATCGGATCGCTGACCCAGTTACTTAGGCTGTCGGGGAACAGCGCGAACCCCGCATTGTTGAATGCAGAAATGCTTAGGAACACCGAATGCCAAAGCCCCTGCGCCAGCCCGAATTCGGGCACGAAGACAAAGGCCATCAAGGCAGCGCCGATAAGCTCTGCCAGAATGGCGATCTTCAGGATCGCCATCACCAGCGAGGTCAGATTGTAGATGCTCGGCTGGTTCAGGTCTTCGCGCAGGATAATCCGCTGCGGCATCCCCAAAGGGATACCAAGCGCGGACAGCACCAGAACGGCAAAGGTCATCAACCCCAAGCCGCCCATCTGGATCAGAAGTGCGATGACCGCCTGCCCGAAACCGGTAAAAGCGGTGCCAGTATCGACCACCGCCAGCCCCGTCACCGTAACAGCAGAGGTAGAGGTGAACAGCGCGTCCGACAGGCTGATCCCCGCAGTATTCGCCAGCGGAGTCCACAGGATCAATCCGCCCAGAACCACCATCGTCAGATAGATCAACACAAGCACGGCGGGCGGGGGCAGAAGCCGCCACGCGCTTTTCTGTGACTTTGAAAAGAGCTTCAAAGGCTTGCCGCAAAGCTGCGCAGGTCGGTGCGCTGCCCGAGCAGGATCAACAGATCGTCCCGTTGCAACGTGCAGTCCAACCCGTCGCGCCCGATATATTCGGTGCCCCGCATCACGCCCAGACAGCGCAGGTCGAACTTCTTGCCGTATGACAACGTCTCGAGCGATTTGCCCTCAAGCGCTTCTGGGATGCGGAAGTTGACCACGTGGTATCCGTTCCCGAGGCTGACATAGTCGCGCACCAAGGGGTTGTGGATCACCTGCGCGATATGCTGGCCGACTTCGACTTCGGGGTGGATCACGCGGTCGACACCCAGTTTCGACAGGATGCGGTGATGCGTTTTTGTCTTGGCCTTTGCCCAGATCGTCTCGACGCCCAGCAGTTTCAGGTTGATGGCCGACAGGATGCTCGATTCAAGATCGCTGCCCATGGCGACCAGCGCCATCGAACAGTCGCCCAACCCGGCCTCGCGCAGGGCGGCATCATCCCGGGCGTCCACGATAACGGCTTGGCTCAGCTTTTCGACATGGTTGCTGACGCGCTGGTCGTTCAGGTCCACGCCGATCACGTAGTTGCCAAAACGCTGCAGCTCGGTTGCGACCGTAGAGCCAAAATTGCCAAGGCCGATCACGCCGATAGTCCGTCTTTTCACTGCCATCACGAGGGTCCTCTGAAGGGCTCAGTCTTGCCAAGGGATACATCGCGTCACAGGGGCAAGCAAGCAAGCGCCGTCAGGTCGTTTCGACGCAGTGCCGCCGGAACGCACGCTTCAGCATATCAAGCTCGGCGCGCAGCAAATCCACCTCGGCGCGCAAATCGGGGCCGGTGACCTCGTCCCCGATCAGGGTGATGCTGGCCAATGTCGAGCCAGACGCGCGGTCGACCACCAGCAATGTATGCAGCCCATCGGCGATTGCGGCTGCGGGCACAGGGATGCTGAGCACCCAGTGATCCGATGACGCGTCATGTTCCAACTGCACCCCCGCGACATCGGCATCGGCGTGGGTGACCGCAAGATCGGGTTTGGTATCGTCCGCGCCGGTCACGATCCCTTGCCAGGTGCCGTCGCGCATCTGGGTTTTGGTGAGGGTCAGGTTGCTCATGCGGGGCTCCTACAACTGGGCGCGGGGGCGGCGCGAAAAGGTCAGGTCACGCAGCATGATCTGGTTCATTTCGGGCCCTTCAAAAATCAGGTCGATCCAGGCTTTCTCGACGCGTTTTTCGTTCAGGTTGGAATAGGCGAGGTCGAATTCTGCCGTGACCTCGGATTTGTTCACCGGCAGTTCCTGCACCATCTGTTCGGTGTTGGGCCCGTGGCGGATGTTCAGGCGGGCGAAAATCTCGATCGGTTTCTCCATCTCGATTACGGCGTCCACGCGCAGGACATGCGTGCGCTTCATCCCGTCAACGCAATCATCCTGCAGGTCCAGCACCAGCGACAGGAAAGACCCGTCGAAACGGTAGACCTCAAGCCGAAGCCCATAGGGTGCCAGATGGTTTTCTTCGAGGTTGCGGATTTGCCGGATGCCGAGTTCGGACAGGGTGCAGTCGTGGAAAATCGTGACCTCATCGCCCATGGTCGCCTTGGATTGCACCGACGACAGCCCCGATTTGGTCAAGGGCGCGCGCCACAGCTGCGGGCGCCAGGACCAATCGGTGTTATGGGGCCGAGAGAACTTGTTAGAACCGATACGGGGCAGGGCAAGCCGGTCTTCGGCGGTGTAGATCAGCTTGTCCAGATGCCGACGCAAGGCGCGTGCTTGACCCGCTTGTTTGCGCAGCACGGACAGTTCTGTCTGGGGGGCACGGTCGGCTTTGGCGGACCAGCGGCGGGTAAACCGCGCGATCAAGGCGCTGTCGATCAGCTTTTTCCCGAGTTTGCGCATGTGCCTGTTGCCCCGATTACGAATGGGTTGTTGGTCGTACCCTACCGCCTGTGGCGTGGGGGCACAAATGAAATGGGCCAAGGGGCCGGCGCGCTAGTTGCGTTGCGCGACGGTAGTTTTTGCAGGTGCACTGGCGTCGATGCTGCGGGTGATCAACTGTGTCAGAACCCTTCGGCCAGAGGCGCTGACGATCTCGCCGCGTTCGGGGCCGTAGACAGCGATACCGGCGGTTTGCGTGCCCATCCGTGCGACGCCGCGCCATTGGTTGGGGGAAAGCCCACCGACAGGAATACGCCCCTGCGCGCGGAAGGTGACGCTTTGGTCGCCTTTCTCCACATCGCTCACATTCTGGAGCGAGGTTTCAGCCGCGATCTGCTGGGCGCTTGGCAGGGAGCCGGGTTTGGACTGGGTCAGGCTGACCGTGATCAACCCGCGCGGTGCTGCCCCCGCAGAAGCAGGGGCCCCTAATCCGTCACAGCGTGCAATCACGGCAAAGCGCGCCTCGAGGCTGGTTTGGTCGATGCAGAAACCGTCGGGGGCGACCAGTTCGACCCCTCCGGCCATTTTCGCGCGTGACAGCGGCGGCTTGGCGGCACCCGAGGACGCGCCAAGCCCCTGACCGCCCTCGCAGGCGGTCAGAAGCATCACGCCAAAGGCGGCAAGCGGACCTTTACAGGTCCATGTAGTCATGTGTTTCCGCCTTCGCGCCGGGATGCGTCACCGCACCAAGATAGGTTGGGCCCACAAGCTGCGCGTATTTCCACAGAGCACCGCTTTGATAGTTGGTTTTGCGGGCACCGGGCCAAGCCGCTTTGCGCTCTGCCATTTCCTCGTCCGAGATATCGACAGAGATCGAACCGGTGATCGCGTTCAGCGTGATCATGTCGCCCTGTTTGAGCAAGGCAATCGGTCCGCCATGCGCGGCTTCGGGGCCGACGTGACCAACGCAGAAACCCCGTGTCGCGCCGGAGAAACGGCCGTCGGTGATCAGCGCTACCTTTTTGCCCATGCCTTGACCGGACAGGGCCGCCGTGGTCGCCAGCATTTCGCGCATGCCGGGGCCACCAGCGGGGCCTTCGTTGCGGATCACGAACACGTCGCCTTCGCTGTAGGCCCGGTTTTGCACGGCTTCGAACGCGTCTTGTTCACATTCAAAGATCAGCGCCGGACCGGTAAAGACGATGTCTTCTTCGGACATGCCAGCGATTTTCACGATGGCCCCTTCGGGCGCGAGGTTGCCCTTCAGACCAACGACGCCGCCGGTCTTGCTGATCGGTGTTTCGATCGCGTGGATCACCTTGCCGTCGGCCTCGCGTTCGATCTTGTCAAGCTCTTCACCGATGGACAGGCCCGAGGCGGTCAGGCAGTCATCATGCAGCAGGCCAGCCTTGCGCAGTTCTTTCATCACAACTGGCACGCCGCCCGCGTCATACAGGTCTTTGGCCACATGCGACCCGCCGGGTTTCATGTCGACGAAATAAGGCGTGTCGCGGAAGATGTCGCATACATCGCTGAGGTTAAAGTCGATACCCGCCTCGGCGGCCATAGCGGGCAGGTGCAGACCGGCATTGGTCGACCCGCCGGTGCAGGCCACGATGCGCGCCGCGTTCTCGAATGCTTCGCGGGTGCAGATGTCGCGCGCGCGGATGTTCTTTTCGATCAGGTTCATGACGGCTTCACCCGAGGCCGCCGCATAGGCGTCGCGCGATTCATAGGGCGCAGGCATGCCAGAGGAGTTCAGCAGCGCCAGACCGATCGCCTCGGACACGCAGGCCATGGTGTTGGCGGTGAACTGGCCCCCGCAGGCACCGGCTGTCGGGCAAGCGACGCGTTCCAGAACTTCAAGCGCGGCTTGCGACATGCTGCCGTTCTGGTAGTTGCCCACGGCTTCGAAAACGTCTTGCACAGTCAGGTCGCGGCTGGCGAAATCGGCAGGCACATCGGCCCCTTCCGGGACTTTGCCCGGCAGGATCGACCCACCGTAGAGGAACACGGACGGCACGTTCAGCCGCAGCATCGCCATCATCATGCCCGGCAGCGATTTGTCACAGCCCGCAAGGCCGACAATCGCGTCGTAGCAGTGACCGCGCATTGTCAGTTCTACCGTGTCGGCAATCGCTTCGCGCGACGCTAGGGAAGAGCGCATGCCCTCGTGGCCCATGGCGATCCCGTCGGTGACGGTGATGGTGGTGAATTCGCGTGGCGTGCCTTGCTGCGCCTTGACGCCGACCTTGACCGCTTGGGCCTGACGGTTCAGCGCGATGTTACAGGGGGCCGCTTCGTTCCAGCAGGTTGCCACACCCACCAGAGGCTGGTGAATCTCTTCTTCGGTCATGCCCATTGCGTAGTAATAGGACCGGTGCGGCGCGCGCTCTGGCCCCTCGGTCACGTGCCGGCTTGGCAGTCTGGATTTATCAAAGCGGGTGTTGGTGGACATGTGGCAGGCCTCCCTGAGTGGACGTTTACACCGGAATAGCCACCCAGCCCTGTCGCTGCAAGGCTCAAGCCACCAGTTGAACAGCGCGGGCTGTGGGCTTAGGTGTTAAATAATCCTTGGCTCTGTGCCGCCCCTAGCGAAAGCGACCCTGCATGGAGCATTCGATTTTTTCCTTTATTTGGAAATACTCCCGTCGTGACCAACTGGTTTTGCTTGTCCTCACGCTGATTACCTTCCCGATCCTCTACATCACCCTCGAACTGCCCAAGCGCATCATCAACGATGCCATTGGGGCAGAGACCGATGTGATCGACGTTTTCGGGGTGTCGTTCAGTCAGGTGCAGTTCCTGATGGTGCTGTGTTTTGCATATCTTTTCTCGGTGCTGATCCACGGTCTGATGAAGATGCGTTTGAACACGATGAAGGGGGTGCTGGCGGAGCGGCTACTGCGTCGCTTCCGCTATCAGTTGATCGCGCGGATGATGCGTTTTCCGCGCAGCTATTTCGAAAACACCAGTCAGGGCGAGCTGGTGTCGATGGTCACCTCGGAGGCAGAGCCGATGGGCGGGTTGATGGGCGATGCGGTCGCCCAGCCTGTGTTCCAGGCGGGGCAGATGCTGATCATCCTGCTGTTCCTCTTCCTGCAATCCCCGTGGTTCGGGTTGGCGGGCGTCGCATTGATCCCGTTGCAGGCGTATCTCATCCCGATGCTGCAGCGGCAGATCAACCTGCTGAACAAACAGCGGATCAAGGAAGTGCGGCACCTGTCGTCGGAAATCGGCGAGACTGCCGCCGGTATCACCGACCTGCGCACCAACGGCGGCTGGCGCTACCGTCTGGCGCTGTTCACCGACCGGTTGGGCCAACTGTTCGAGGTCCGCTTCCAGATCTACCAGAAGAAATTCTTCATGAAGTTTCTCAACAACTTCATCACCCAGCTGACACCGTTCTTTTTCTATGCCGTGGGGGGATATCTTGCGATCAAGGGGCAGATCACGGTGGGCGCGCTGGTCGCGGCCTTGGCCGCCTACAAGGATTTGTCGAGCCCGTGGAAGGAACTGCTGACCTATTACAATCAGACGCAGGACATGTCGCTGCGGTGGGATGTGGTCATTGAACGTTTCGCCCCGCGGGGCGAGATCGACGCGCGCCTGTTCGAAGGCGAGCCCGATGAAGTCCCGCATCTGCGCGGCCCTATTGTGCTGGAACATGTGTCTTTGCGCACGCCGGACGGGAACACGATCCTGGATGATCTGAACCTCGAAATACCCAAAGGCGCGCGCGTTGCGCTTGAGATGCCCAACCAATCCGAACGCAACGCTCTGGCAGAGCTTTTGGTGCGCGAGGCCGTGCCGAGCCGCGGGCGGATCACGATGGCGGGGCATAATCTGGCAGAGCTGCATCAGGCCGTGCTTGCGGCGCGGATCGGCTATTCCGATGCGCACCCCTATCTGTTTCAGGGCACCGTCGGGGACAATCTGCTGATGCCCCTGCGGTCGAGCCCGAAAACCGTCCTCTGGGACCCCATGAAAACCGACCGCGCCGCGATCGAGACAAAGAGGTCAGGCAATAGTCTGGACAGCACCAAGGCGGATTGGCTGGACCCCGGGCTCGCCGATCTGAGCACCCGCGAGGACATCAACGACTGGTGGTATGAGCTGGCCAGCGCCGTTGGCACACAGGACATGATGTTCCGTCGCATGGCCGCCGACCGGATGGACCCGGACAAACACCCCGAGCTTGCGGCCCGCGTGGTTGCCCTGCGCGACGAGGTGCACGAGCGGCTGAAAGAGCAAGGACTGGACAAAGTGGTGCACCGCTTTGACCCAGATCGGTTCAACCCGGCGCTGCCGCTTGGGGGGAACCTGATGTTCGCCGCGCCCATCCGCAGCATCTCGCAGGCGGGTCTGGCGCTTGAACGCAGCTTTCTGGCGATGATCATCGAACAGGGTCTGGCCGAGCAGGGCATCGCGATTTCGCAGACGCTGGTAGAAACGTTGCACCAGACCTTTGGACGTGATGGCACCGACCACCCGCTGTTCACCGCGCTCGGCATCGAGGAAGAACTGTACGAACAACTGGTCGATATCGCGCTACGGCGTCGCGCCAAAGGGGATGAAGCGCTGAGCGAGGATGAATTCTCGTTGCTGCTTACCGTGCCCTTTGCCTTCACGGCCGAACAGATCGGCCCGGCTTTCCCTGCGACCTTCAAGGATGAGATCCTGAAAATCCGTAAGCAGCAGGGCGCCGAGATGCGCGAACGGGCGCGGGATATGTTCGTGCCGATCACACCTGACCAGTATCTGCCGCGTCTGACGATACTTGAAAACGTGTTGTATGGCCGGATTTCCGCCGTGGCGGGGCTTCAGGCGGATCTGGTTCTGGATGTGGTGTCGGACGTGTTCAAGAAACACGGGCTGCAACAGGATGTCGCGCTCAACGTCTTTGATCTGCCGGTCAGCATCGGCGGGTCAAATATCGCGATGATGTTCCAGGAACGCGCCGGATTCAGCCGCGCGGCGATGAAACGACCCGATATCCTGATCCTGAACCAGTCGCTTGCGGGGCATGACGCAGAAAGCCTGCAACGGTTGCGCGACAAGGTCAGCGAACTGCTGCCCGAAACGACCCAGATCTACATGGATAGCTCCTTTGCCAATCCTGACGATTTCGACATGTACATCAAGATCCGTGGCGGGCGCATTGACGGTCTGGCGCAAGTTGATACTCCCAGTCAGGACGACAGCATCTCGGACGATTTGCGACGCAAGCTGCGGATCATCGCGCGCAACGACTTGTTCGGCAACCTCGACCCGCGCAACCAGCGCCTGCTGGCCTTTGCGGCGCAGTGGTACACCGTCGCACAGGGAGAGATGGTCTTTGCTCAAGACCAACGGCCAGATGCGGTCTACCTCTGTCTGTCGGGCAAGGGAGAGCTGAGCTGGCGCGACCCCGAAGGGTTGGCGCATCACGTCTCGACCGTCGAAAAGGGGCGGTTGATCGGTGACCTTGCGGTCATCGTGAACGAGCCGCGGCAGATGGATTTTGTCGCTGTCGAAGACAGCCGTTTCCTTCGGATCGGCGCGGATCAATTCAAGTCTGTGGTTGAAAACGACCGTGTGATCCTGCTGAGCCTTCTACGCACGGTATCAAGCCATCTGACCAACGCCGCCGACTTGCTTCGTGCGGCACGGGTGGATATCCCGCGCGAAGACGAAGCCTTGCCCCCGCCCGTAGGAGATGACCCCGCGTGACCCGATACGCTGCCCACAAAGCCTTTGTCGCTCCTGCGATCCCCTCGGCGGCGCTGTGGCGGCTGATCTTGGGGTTTCTTGCGGCAACCGCGATCTACCTGCTGCTTAACAACCTGATGTTCACCACCCTGTTCAACCTGATGGGGCCGAGTGCGGACGGGTTTTATGACAGCTTGCTGTCAGGCAAGACGCCGATGGCGATGTTCCTGCTGCTTGGCAGCTTCGGGCTGATGATCGTCGGCGTGGCCGTGGTGACACGGGTGATCCACAAACGTCCCGTGCGTGGCCTGATCGGCCCGTCGGGGCTGGTGGTGCCGCAGTTCTGGGCCGTGCTCAAGATGCTGGTGCTGCTTGGTGCGGTGACCTATTTGCTGCCGCCTTGGAACCTTGGCGCGCCCTATGTGCCCAACCTCGCGCTTGGCACATGGCTGATGTTGCTGCCGTTTTCGCTGCTCGGGGTGCTGGTACAGGTCAGCGCCGAAGAGATCGTCTTTCGCGGTTATGTCCAGCAGCAATTGGCGGCACGGTTCAACTCTCCGCTGGTGTGGATGGTGCTGCCGGCCGTGATTTTCGCGCTTGGGCACTATCTTCCCGACCAAGCCGGCGAAAATGCGCTGGTCATAGCACTTTGGGCCGGTGTCTTCGGGATGTTGATGGCCGATCTGACCGCGCGGGCAGGGTCGCTGGGGCCAGCCATTGCAGTGCATTTCTGCAATAATGTCGCGGCGATCGTCATTACCTCTCTGCCCGATGACCTATCGGGTTTGGCGCTGTATTTGACCCCCTTCGGGATGAATGATGTCGACGCGTTGCGCGCGTGGTTGCCCGTCGATTTCGCGCTGATGCTGGTCAGCTGGCTTGCCGCACGGCTGGCGATCCGCCGTTGATTGCAATTTACTGCGCGTCAGCTTATTTGGAAGGCGAAACTGGAAGCAAAGGTTCACCATGAACTGGATCAACAACTACGTCCGTCCTCGGATTAACTCCATCTTCTCGCGTCGCGAGACGCCGGACAATCTGTGGACGAAATGCGAAGAATGCGGCACCATGCTGTTCCACCGCGAGGTGTCGGACAACCTGAACGTCTGCACCAGCTGTGGTCACCACATGGCGATTACCCCGCGTGAACGCTTCAAGGCGCTGTTCGACGGCGGCATCTTTACCGAGGTCAAAGTCCCCGCGCCGACGCCGGACCCTTTGCACTTTCGCGATCAGAAGAAATACCCCGACCGTCTGAAGGCCGCCCAGAAACAAACGGGCGAAGCCGAAGCGATGCTGGTCGCCACCGGTGAAATCGGCCGCACGCCGATCGTCGCGGCAGGTCAGGACTTCTCGTTTATGGCCGGGTCCATGGGCATGTATGTCGGCAACGCCATCATCGCCGCAGCTGAAAAAGCGGTTAAGCTGAAATGCCCGCTGGTGCTCTTCTCCGCTGCCGGTGGCGCGCGTATGCAAGAAGGCATCCTGAGCCTGATGCAAATGCCGCGCACCACCATCGCCGTGCAGATGCTGAAAGAAGCGGGGCTGCCCTATATCGTCGTTCTGACCCACCCCACGACCGGTGGTGTCACGGCGAGCTATGCGATGCTGGGGGATGTCCAGATTGCGGAACCCAATGCGCTGATCTGCTTTGCCGGCCCGCGTGTGATTGAACAGACCATTCGCGAGAAACTGCCCGAAGGCTTCCAGCGCGCCGAATATCTGCTGGACCACGGCATGCTGGACCGCGTGACACCGCGCACCCAGATGCGGGACGAGTTGATCGACATCACGCGGATGCTGATGAAACTGCCCCCCGCGGTGCGCGGCGATCTGCCTGCGCCTACCGAAGGCGGCGATATTGCCCATGCGCTGACGCCAGAACCCGATGCGGCCCCCAAAGCCGAAGCGGCGGAACCCAAGGCGAAATGACGCAGAACACATCGGATGCAGTGCTTGCACGCATGATGGCGCTGCATCCCAAGATTATCGACCTGACGCTGGATCGCATGTCGCGGCTGCTGGACGCTTTGGGCAACCCCCAGAACGACCTGCCCCCTGTGATCCATATTGCCGGCACCAATGGTAAAGGATCGACACAGGCGATGATCCGTGCGGGGCTTGAGGCGGATGGCCACCGCGTCCACGCCTATACCTCGCCCCATCTGGCGCGCTTTCACGAACGCATCCGCCTTGCCGGAGAGCTGATTTCCGAAGCCGCGCTGACCGAGATGCTGGATGAATGTTACGCCGCCAACAACGGCGAGAGCATCACTTATTTCGAGATCACAACCTGCGCCGCGCTACTGGCCTTTGCCCGTACTCCGGCGGATTATACCCTGCTTGAGGTCGGCCTTGGCGGGCGTCTGGACGCGACCAATGTGATCGACCAGCCCGCATTGACCGTGATCACGCCGGTGTCGATTGATCACCAACAGTTTCTGGGCACGACCCTGCCGGAGATTGCGGGTGAAAAAGCCGGCATCATCAAACGTCGCGTGCCCTGCATCGTCGGCCCGCAACAAGATGCCGCGCTCGAGGTGATAGAGACGCAGGCAGCACGCCACCACGCCCCGGTTTTTGCCTATGGTCAGCAGTGGCATGTGGCCCCCGAAGCCGGACGCGTGGTCTATCAGGATGACTCGGGGCTGCTGGACCTGCCCAAGCCTAACCTATTGGGCGCGCACCAGATTTCCAACGCCGGTGCGGCTTTGGCGGCATTGCGTCAATTGGGGGCCTCCGCACAAGCCTGCGAGGCGGCTGTGACCCGCGCCGAATGGCCCGCCCGAATGCAACGTCTGCGTCACGGGCCGCTGATCGACAGTGCGCCGCAGGCCGAATTATGGCTGGACGGCGGGCATAACCCTGCTGCGGGCGAGGCCATCGCAGCGGTGCTAGAAGACATGCCCGCCCGCCCCACATTCCTGATCTGTGGCATGTTGAATACCAAGGATATCGGCGGCTATCTGCGCCCGCTGGCTCGCCATGCAGAACAATTGTTCGCCGTCTCGATCCCGGGCGAAGCAGCGACGTTGCCGGCCACCGAAACCGCGCGCGCAGCGATCGACGTCGGCCTGACCGCGCAAGAGACATCTAGCGTCGCCGAAGCGCTTGCAACCATTGTCGCGAAGGTGCCCCACGCGCGGGTATTGATCTGCGGTTCGCTCTATCTGGCAGGCGCAATTTTGCGGGAAAACGGATAGCCTTTTAACAATTAGAATTGGCTATATTTACGATTTGTAGGGAATTTGCGTCCTAAGGTCTGAGGGTAACATTTTTGCCTTTGGGGGGACCAATGCAATGACCAATACGTATCAGAATTTCCTTGCGCTGCGCAGGATGGTGTTCGGCCATCTCCGTCTGCTCACGATCTTTGTCGGTGTGACCTTTATCGTCGATCACTGGCGATCTTCCGGGGGCCACGACACCGCGCAGGGCTATGCCAATGGACAGGTGGCGTATCTGGCCTCCGGTGGGCCAGCCTTTGTGCCGCTGTCGCCTGCGGCGCTGCTCAACAAGATGCACAAAGACGCTTCCTTTGACGTGGGCGATGCAATCAGCGCGATCGTCCAATCGTTTGATGATAGCAAACGCGGCCAAGTGCTTGAATCCTACCTGATCTGGGCGATTAGCACGGAACGGTCGGACAGCTATATTGATACTTTGCTGAACAGCGCGGCGGCCAAAGGCGATTTCAAAGTACCACCGGCGCTTACGACAGCCTCTGGTGCGCTGGATACGGCAGGTTTGCTGACGGCGGTTGTTGTCGCTGAACGCAAGGCTTTGGCCGCCCGCCAGACTGACGGCGATCAAGCTCATGCTCGCGACGGGCAGCAGATCCGCCAATCCGTCGCCTTTTACCACAATCAGGCTGCGCCACTCTATCTGGCCGCAGTCGATCTGCAGCGGGATGGGTACGCCCCGGGGCGGCGGCGCAATTAAGCGCCCCAGCCTTCCCCCTGCATTTCGCGCAAACGCGATGCCGTACGCTCGAACTCGAAGGTGCCTTCCCCCTCAAGATATAGCATTTCGGGTTCGGCCGCGGCCGAGCAGATCAGCCTCACCTTAGCCTCGTATAACGCGTCGATCAGGGTCACAAAGCGTTTGGCTTCATTGAAGTTTGACCGGCCAAGACTGGGGATATCGTCCAGCATCAGCACGCGCACGGCCTCTGCCAATGTCAAATAATCTGCCGCCCCTAGGGGCCGACCACAAAGCGCGTGGAACTTGGCGCGGGCGACACCGTTGCGAAACTCCGGCACGACGACATCGCGCCCCTTCACCCGCAGGATCAGCTCCTCCCCCGGGCCGCCAGCCAGATCATCCCAGACGGCATTCATCGCGGCACGGCTCTCTGGGTTGACGGGGGTGAAATAGGATTTCGTACCCGCCAATCGGTCCTGTCGGTAGTCGCGCGGGCTGGCAAGCTCCATCACCTTCATCTTCTCTTTGATCAATTCGATGAAGGGCAGGAATATCTGGCGGTTCAGACCGTCTTTATACAGATCATCCGGTATCCGGTTCGACGTTGTAACCACAACCACACCAGCTGCAAAAAGCGCTTCAAACAGCCGGCCAACGATCATGGCGTCGGTGATGTCAGTAATCTGCATCTCGTCAAAGGCCAGCAGCTTCACGCTATTCGCGACTTCGGCCGCGACTGGCGCAATCGCATCGTCGACGCCTGTTTTCCGCGCCTCATGCATCGCGCTGTGAATTTCCTGCATGAACGCGTGGAAATGCACCCGCCGCGTTGGCACATCGCCCATATTTGCCGCGAACATATCCATCAGCATCGACTTGCCGCGACCCACACCACCCCAAAGATACAGACCCTGCGGTGGCTCGGGCGCGCGCTTGAAAAAGCCCTTTTTCTGCGGGGCCATCAAGGCGCTGCGAATGCGGTCAAGCTCCGGCAGCACGGCCTCTTGCGCGGGGTCCGGCGTCAGGCTGCCGTCGGCAACGCGGTTATCGTAAATGGTGCGTAAATCAGTCATACCTTTGGCTTACAATGTGCCACAGGCTTTGGGAAGAACCCCCGCAGGCCGATATGCGCGCAGTTTTGAAATTGACGGCCCCGGTTTCAAAGCTACGGTAGCGGCACGTGCTTCGGGGGTCATCATGGAAAAAACTACGTCAATCTTCACACCGGTGCTGATCGTCGGGTGTCTGATCATCATGGTGAGCTTTGCCGTGCGTGCCTCTTTTGGCGTCTTTCAGATCCCCATCGCGGAAGAGTTCGGCTGGCTCCGCTCCGAATTCTCGCTGGCGATCGCGATCCAGAACCTCGCCTGGGGCATCGGCCAACCGATCTTTGGCGCGATGGCCGAGAAGATCGGAGACCGCCGCGCCATTATCATTGGGTCCGTGGTCTATGCCGTGGGGCTGGTGCTGTCGGCCAATTCGGTGTCACCGATTGAACACCAAACCTATGCGTGGTTGGTGGGT
Organism: Sulfitobacter sp. CB2047; assembly: GCF_000735125.2. Lineage (NCBI taxonomy): Bacteria > Pseudomonadati > Pseudomonadota > Alphaproteobacteria > Rhodobacterales > Roseobacteraceae > Sulfitobacter > Sulfitobacter sp. CB2047. The sequence goes on from NZ_CP072613.1 coordinate 584,321, forward strand.
TTCGGGATCGCGGGAACGGGCTTTGGCGTGATTTTGGCCGTGGTTGGCCGCGCCTCAACGGCCGAGAACCGGTCGATGTCGCTGGCCATTGCCACGGCGGCGGGCAGCGCGGGACAGGTCTTTGGTGCGCCAGTGGCGGAATGGTTGCTGGGGTTCCTCAGCTGGCAGGCGACCTTCCTTGTCTTTGCGGGCGCGATCATGGCGATGTTGTTGACGCTGCCGTTGATGCGCGCCCCCGCGATGGCCAGCAAGGCCGAACTGGAGGAAAGCCTGTCGCAAATCCTGGGCAAGGCGCTGCGCGACCCGACATTTACCTTCATCTTTATCGGCTTCTTTTCCTGCGGCTATCAGCTGGCCTTTATCACCGCGCATTTTCCTGCCTTCGTGACCGAACTTTGCGGTCCGATCCTGGCGGGCGGCGTGCTGCATAACATCGGGATCACAACAACCTCTGCCCTGGGTGCGGTGGCGATTTCCCTGATCGGTCTGGCCAATATCGCCGGAACATTGCTGGCGGGGTGGGCGGGCAAACGCTATTCCAAAAAGTACCTGCTGGCTGCGATTTATACCGGACGTACCGTGATTGCGGCGTTGTTTATCCTACTGCCGATCACGCCGGTGTCGGTCATCCTGTTCTCCATCGGGATGGGGGCATTGTGGTTGGCGACGGTGCCGCTGACCAGCGGGCTGGTCGCGCATATTTATGGGCTGCGCTATATGGGCACGCTTTATGGGATCGTGTTTTTCAGCCATCAGTTGGGCAGCTTTATGGGGGTCTGGCTGGGCGGGCGGATGTATGACGCTTACGGCGATTACACCGCCGTGTGGTGGATCGGTGTGGCCGTGGGCGCGTTTAGCGCGCTGATCCATTTGCCCATCCGCGAGAAGCGGTTGCCCGGGCTGGTGACGAGTTAATCCGTCGCTTTATCCGCCGTGTCGATATGTGCCTTGATCGCTGCAATGATCTGGGGCGCATGGGTATAGGGCAGGCCGTGGCCCGCGCCTTTGATCACCTCGTGTTCGGCGGCGCGGTTCCATTCGGCAAGGCTGCCGATGGCTGACGCGGGGATCACCTGATCATCCTGCCCCCAAAGCGCCAGCACAGGGATATCATGCGTCCGGATCGCGCGGTGTTCATCCCGCAGCACATCCGCCAGAATACCGCGACGGCTGGCCAGCACCGCGGGAACATAGTGCTTATAGTCCAGCTGTTCGGCCTGATGGTCGTGGATGTGGCGGACCTGTACGGGGATGTCACGTTCGGCCCTGATGCCGCGCCGGAAGGTCGGCGGGAACAGCGCCAGCATCAGCCAATCGCCGACCAGCGGGGTTTTGGCCATAAAGTCGACCAGCTTGTTCGGCACCAGCCCCATCCCTGCGGGAGCCAGCAGGATCAGCCGTTCGACACGTTCGGGGAAAGCGGCGGCAAAGCACGTCGCGATAGAGCCGCCCATGGAATACCCCAGCAGGGTAAAGCTGCCGGTGACATCCTGATCTTCCAGCAGGTCTTGCAGCTGTTTGATAAAGAACTGGCGATCTTGCGGGGCAGACGGACGGTCGGAATAGCCGCGCCCGTAAAGGTCATAGGTTAGAGTCCGGTACCCCATCGACGCCAACCCGCGGGCGACCGCGCGCCAGACAATGCTGGGGGTGGTCAACCCGTGGATGCAAACGACAACAGGGCCTTGGGTGGGGCCGGTCCAGGCGTAATGGGTCACGCCGTCGGGCAGCTCTGCGAATTGGCCAAGGGCGCTGCCGCGGTCCGCGTCCTCCATTTCGGCACGGTTGCGTTCGATCACAAGCGGGATTGCGATGACCAGAGCCGCAATGAGAAGAAACCAGATCATCTGTGAGCGCGCCACCGGTCAAGGATATAGCGGCTGGTCATCAGGTCGAGATGTGCGCCGCCGCCGTTTTTGAACAGGGTGATGTCATCCTCTGACTGGCGGGTGAACGCACCGAGATCATAGTAATCCGCGACGATGTCACTTGCGCTCAGCACACCTTGGGCGATCGGGATCTTCAGCTCTCCGATATGTTCAACCGTGGTGTCGAGGCTGTCGACAAAGACCCGGGCACGGGTCAGCGCCGTATCATCCACCTCGCGCATGTCGGGGCGGTAGGCACCGATCAGGTCAAGGTGCTGGCCGGGTTGCAGCCACGCGCCCTTGATCAGCGGTTCGGTCGACATGGTGGCGCTGGTGATGATGTCCGCGTCGCGCACCGCGGTCTCAAGATCATCGGCAACGCGCAGCCCGTCGATATCACGTGCCATCGCCTGAGCATTGGGGGCGGATCGGTTCCACACCGTGAATGCGGCATCGGGAAACGCCGCCCGGTAGGCAGCGTGCAGTCCGCGCCCTTGGGTGCCCGCGCCGACGATCAGGATTTTGCGGCTGTCAGGACGGGCAAGCCTGCGCGCGGCGAGCAGGCTGTCACCGGCGGTTTTCCATTTGGTCACGAGGTGAAAATCTACCAAAGCCTCGAGCGCGCCGTGATCATCTGCGTAAAGCGACACGCCGCCGTTCACCATCGGCGCCCCTTTGGCGGGGTTGTCGGGAAAGATGGTGGCGGATTTCACCGCCAAACCCAGCCCGTCGATCCATGCGGCGCGGTTCAGCAAGGTGTCCTTGCCCCGATACAAAAACGTATCTGCGATTTCGGCGCGCGGCAGGTTGTGCCCCTGGGCCAGTGCGTCGGTCAGGCCGATCCAGTCCAGCAGGGCGTCGCCGGCGTCAAAGGGGATGATGTCGAACTGGGTCATGCGGCCTCTGCTTCCGTCAACAGCCCCGCAGCGACGAGCCTGTCAGCCCAACCGTCCGGCCCGGTGAAATGATGGGTCTGCCAGCCGCGGGCGTTGGCGGCGTTGATATTGTCGATACGGTCGTCGGTGAACAAAAGCGCGTCGCCGGACAGGCCCGATCCTTCCTCGAGCGCTGCATAGATCGCGGGGTCGGGTTTGATCATTCCCATATGACCCGAGATGAAATCGCGATCAAAGGCGCGCAGGAAAGGGTAGTGTTCTGCCGCATGATCATAGGATTGGATGCCGAAATTGGTCAGTGAAAACACCGGCACGCCCTTGGCCTGCAGCGCCTCTTTCAGCCTGAGAGAGCGGGGGATCACGGGGGCGGCCATTTCGATCCAGCGATCATGCCACATGCGGATCTCATCGCGCCAGGCGGGGTTGGCCTCGGCGGCGGCATAGATCGTGTCGGTGAAATGCTGGCCGCTATCGACAAGATCGTTCATGCCGTGCAGGTCCACCTCGGCGAACATGGCGCGGCGGCGGTCCTCTCCGATTACGGAGTCATAGAACCGTTCGGGCTGCCATTCGATCAGCACATTCCCGATGTCAAAGACGACTGCCGCTGGTTTCATGTGCTCTTCCTATTGCCGGGTCGGCGGGGGCACCTGCGCCGCCCTTGCCCTATCGTTGTGCCGCGCGAAGCTCGCGTTCTAGCGCGTCCAGAAAACGGGAGCGGTCGGCCTTTGTAAACCCTTTGCCGCCGCCCTGGCGAAACGGGTCCGCGGCGCGCAGGTCGGCCATCAAATCACGCGTCGCCAGCACATTGCCGATATTGGCTGCGGTCAGCGCTTCGCCATTGTGTTTCAGCACCCGCGCGCCGGCTTCGACGCAGCGCGCGGCAAGGGGAATGTCGCCGGTCACCACGACGTCACCGGGGCCGCAGCGTTCGGCGATCCAGATGTCGGCGATGTCGGGGCCGTCGGGGACAATCACGGTTTCGACCAGCGGGTTCTGCGAGGGGCGCAGCCCGCCGTTGGACACCACAAACATCCGCACCTTGTGGCGGGTGGCAACGCGTTCCGCCTCTGCCTTCACGGGGCAGGCGTCCGCGTCGATATAAAGCACCGTCATCGCCTGGCCCTATCGCGCATAAAGCGCATCGGCGTGGAAGGCGATGTGGTCTTCCATGAAGGTCGAGATGAAGAAATAGCTGTGATCATAGCCCGGCTGCATCCGCAATGTGGCGTTCTGGCGGGCTTTCGCCATCGCCTCGGCCAATGCTTCGGGTTTCAGCAGGTCAAGGAATTGGTCATCGGTGCCCTGATCAATGAGGATTGGCCCGTCAAAGCCGCGCTCCGCCATCAAAAGCGTCGCGTCATGTTTGGCCCAGGTCGTCTCGTCACTGCCCAGATAGGCTGCCAGTTGTTTGCGGCCCCAGTCACTGCTGGTTGGATGCGCAATCGGCGCGAAAGCCGAGACCGAGGTAAAGCGCCCCGGCAGGTTCATCGCCAGCGTCAGCGCCCCGTGCCCGCCCATGGAGTGGCCGCAGATCGCCTGCCGGTCCATGTCCAGCGCGAAGTTTTCACCCAGCAGCGCCGGCAGCTCGTCGACGATATAGTCCCACATCTGGAAGTGCGGTGCCCATGGGTCTTGGGTGGCGTTCACATAGAAGCCCGCGCCCTTGCCCAGATCATAGGCGTCGTCGTCGGCCACATCCTCACCGCGGGGGGAGGTGTCGGGAAAGACCACCGCGATCCCGTGTTCCGCGGCCCATGCCTGCGCCCCCGCTTTGGTCATCGCGTTTTCATGGGTGCAGGTCAGCCCCGACAGGAACCACATCAAGGGCACCGGGCCCTGCTGCGCCTCTTCGGGCAGGAACAGCGCAAAGGTCATATCGCAGTTGCAGGCGGTGGAACGGTGGGAATAGACGCCTTGGGTGCCTTTGAAGCTGGCGTTTTCGGAAATCGTTTTCATCGGGCGTCTCCTGTGTCTGGTTGGTCTATGGCTATCGGCCCTCGGTCTGCGCGGCAAGGGCAGGACGCTGCGCTGGCTGAGTATTTGCAAAAGGGTGAAGGCTAAAGCGCGGTGACCCACGCGATGACGAGGCTAACGCTGAGGATGCTGAGCAGTGTCGAGACAAGGATTGCGGCAGACACCCGTTGCGGCCCGACGTTATAGTGTTGGGCCAGCATATAGACGTTGCCCGCGACCGGCAGCGCGGCGGTGGCGATGATCACGCCCGCCTTATACGGATCGACGTTGAACAACCACAGCGCGGCAAAACCCACAAAGGCCGGATGGAGCACGAGTTTGCAAAACGACAGCCAGCCCGCGACATGCAGCTTTTCCGCCGATTTCGTTGCCAGCGATGCCCCGATGGCAAAAAGCGCGCCGGGGGTCGCGGCCCCGCCGAGGATGGCCAGAAATTCGTTCATCGGATCAGGGATCGGGATCTGAAGGCCGGACCAGATAAAGCCAAGGGTCATGGCGACGATCATCGGGTTTTTCACCAGCCCCACGGAAATCGTGCGCAGGGCGCGCAGGCTCAGCTGACCATCGCGCGCCCCGGTGATCAGGATCACGATGAGGCTGGAAAACACGATCAGATCCACCGCCAGGGCCAGTACAACCGGGCCGATAGCCTCTGCCCCGAGCAGCAGGGTCAGCATGGGCACGCCGAGGAAGCCGGTATTGCCGATCACGGCACATTGGGCCTCCATCGCGGTGGCGGGGACATCGAGGCGGCGCAGAAAGCCTGTCAGCGTTGCGATGCCATAGACAAAGCCCGTGCCCCATAGATAGGCCGCGACAAGGCGGCTGTCCCAGACCTCGGCCAAGGACAGGTTGGCGGAAAAGCGGAACAGCATGGCAGAGAGGGCGAAGTAGAAGACGAATTTGGTCAGATAGGCCGTGGCCTCTGCGGTGAAGAACCGCGTGCGCCCGGCCCAATAGCCCAAGCCGATCAGCGCGAAAAAGGGAAGTGTCTTGAGAAAGATCGCCAGCATGTGAAATTGGTAGCGGCTGGCTGTGCTTCGTGCAACGGGGCAACAGTGCTGTGACGCAAATACACAGGCTTTGGGGTGGAGGCTGCATTTGGGACTTGGAACTGAACGGTTCAGTTTATACTCTGCCTTTCAAACTGCCGGAGCCTTCATGACCAGTGACCAGACCAAGGTTCGTAAGGGCCGTAAATTCGATCAGGTTCTTGCGGGGGCGCGTGATGTCTTCATGGCAGACGGGTTTGAGGGCGCGAGCGTTGATGCGATTGCCCGTGCCGCCGGCGTGTCCAAGGCGACACTGTACAGCTATTTCCCCGACAAACGCCTGTTGTTCATGGAGGTCGCCGATACCGAATGTGCCCGCCAGTCACGGCAGGCTTTCGATAGTATCGACACCGATGCGCCGCCGCGTGTGGTGCTGGGGCTGGCCGGTCGGCATCTGCTAGGGTTCATCACATCGACCTTTGGTCAGCAGATGTTTCGCCTATGCGTGGCCGAATGTGACCGCTTCCCCGAGCTTGGCCAGCGCTTTTATAATTCCGGCCCAGCTGTGGTCCGGCGCGAGATGGCGGGGTATTTCGAGACCGCTGTCGCGCGTGGGCAGCTGCGTATGGAGGACCCGCTACTGGCGGCCGACCAATTCGGAGAGCTCTGCAAGGGGGATGTCTGGCTGCGACTGACCTTTGGGATCATCGACAGGATTTCTCAGGCAGAGATCGACCGCGTGGTAGACAGCGCGGTCGATATGTTTCTGGCGCGCTATGCGGCTTAGCCCTTGGGCCGGTTGTCGATAATCCGCACCGCTTTGCCTTCGGAACGGGTGATGGTGTTCACATCGCCCACGTCGATCATCACGCTGATGCCCACGGTTTCCTTGATCTGCGCGGCCAGCTGCTGTGCCGCTGTTTGCCTGGCGGCATCGTCGACGGTGGCGTCGACACATTCGCACAGCACCCGCATCTGATCCATGCGGTCGGGCTTGCTGAGCTCGATCTGGAAATGTGGGGCGAGACCGGGGGTGGCCATCAGCGCCTCTTCGATCTGGGTGGGGAAGACGTTGACGCCGCGCAGGATGATCATGTCGTCGCTGCGGCCGGTGACTTTCTCCATCCGGCGCATGCTGCGGGCGGTGCCGGCGAGCAGGCGGGTCAGATCGCGGGTGCGGTAACGGATGATGGGAAACGCCTCTTTGGTGAGCGAGGTAAAGACCAGCTCCCCCTGTTCGCCATCGGCCACGGGCTGCCCGGTTTCGGGGTTGATGACCTCGGGGTAGAAATGATCCTCCCAGATGTGCAAACCGTCTTTGGTTTCAACACATTCGCAGGATACGCCGGGGCCCATAATCTCGGACAGGCCATAGATATCGACAGCGTGCATATCAAACGCCTGTTCAATCTCGAGCCGCATGGCATTGGTCCAGGGTTCGGCCCCGAAGATACCTACTTGCAGCGAAGACTGGCGCGGATCGATGCCCTGACGCGCGTATTCATCCAGGATCGACAGCGCATAAGAGGGTGTGACCGTGATGCCGTCGGGTTTGAAATCCTCGATCAGGCGGACCTGTCGCGGGGTCATCCCGCCCGAGATCGGTACGGTGCTTAGCCCAAGGCTATCCGCCCCCAGATGCACCCCCAACCCTCCGGTAAACAGCCCGTAGCCATAGGCGTTATGCAGCATGTCGCCGGGTTTCAGCCCTGCCGCGCGCAAGGACCGCCCCATGACACTGCCCCAATTGGCGAGGTCATTCTTGGTGTAGCCCACGACCGTCGGCTGGCCGGTGGTGCCCGAGGACGCATGGATGCGCGCCAGCTGGTCGCGGGGCACGGCGAACATCCCGAAGGGGTAATTGTCGCGCAGGTCGGTTTTTACGGTGAAGGGGAATTTCGCCAGATCGCTCAGGTCGTTCAAGTCGTCGGGGTGGACGCCCGCGGCATCAAAGCTTTGACGGTAGAAAGGCACATTCGCATAGGCGTGGTGCAGGGATTTTTTCAGCCGCTCCAGTTGCAGGGCGCTGATTTCATCGCGGCTGGCAAGCTCGATCGGGTCAAGCGATGATCGGGCAGGCGTGAGGTCTTTCATGGGGTCATTTCCTCCTCGAAATGGTGGCCTTTGATGGTGCGTGACAGGCCACGGAACAAGGCGATGGTGCGCCCGTCCTCCCCCGTGACTGTCACGTCATAGACGCCGGAGCGTCCGGTTCTGGATTGTTCGCGTGCCGCCGCGTGCAGCCGTTCGCCAGCCTTCCCCGGTGCGAGGTAGGAAATCTGGTTCTGCTGGGCGACGGCAAGCTGGTTGTAGCTGTTGCAGGCGAAGGCAAAGGCGCTGTCGGCGAGGGTGAAGATATACCCGCCGTGGGCGATGCCGTGGCCGTTCAACATGGCCGCGGTGACCACCATCGACAGATCCGCCGCGCCGGGTGCGATATGGTCGATGCGCATCCCCAGAGATTGGCTGGCCGTATCGGTGGACCACATGGCAGCGGCGGATTTTTCGGCGCGGAGTTGCGGGGTCATGGCGGGCCTTTATGTTTCACAATTTGGATGCTTGCACAGATAATGTAACGCTTTCAAGAGAATTGATCGGCGGCTCTCTTGATTTGAGCGGCGAAGGGCGCAACTGTCAAAACATGACAGTGCATATTCATCCCTCACACCCGCAGAATGAACGCGCGCCCGAACAGGTTTCCTTTCACCGGACGGAGCTTGGCCCGATCCTGTCGCTTTATGGGCGCATGGTCGCGGCGGGGGAATGGCGCGACTATGGAATCTCTTCGCTGCGCGAGGTCGCGGTGTTTTCAATCTTCAGACGCACTGCAGAGATGCCGCTTTACCGGATCGAGAAACGCCCCAAGCTGCGGCTAAAGCAGGGGATGTACGCGGTGATCGGGGCCAATGGGCAGGTGCTGCGCCGCGGTCAGGATCTGGCTGCCGTGCTGCGCGTGCTGGAACGCAAGATGATCCGCGCCGTCGACCCCTAGACCGCCGCGCTGGTCGAGGGGGCGGATGGATTTAAGGCCATTTGGAAGGGCTGAGCCGTTTGTGCCCGGTCAGCGGGCCGTCGGTTTTGGCGATACGGGTCAGCGCGTCCTGGATGGGTTCGCGGGTGACGGCCATATGATGCGCATTGGCGTGGATCATGGTGGCGGGGTCGAGGACCAGCGCCACATGGCCTTTCCAGAACAGGAGGTCATTGCGTCGGATGTCGCGCGGGACGGGGCCTGCACCTGCCACGGTGTCGGCAACGCTGATCTGCTGCTGGTCGCTGTCACCGGGGCAGGGAATGCCGCAGGCGAGGAAGGCGGCCTGAACGAGGCCCGAGCAATCGATCCCCCAGCGGCTGTTCCCGCCCCAGAGGTAGGGCGTGCCGAGAAACAGCTCTGCCACGGCGGCGGGGTCCGGGAAAGCGTGCGGCAGCGGGGCGAGGTGCTGGGTCGGGATGTGGCCAAGCGAGGTCTGGGCAAATCGGCCTTCCGTTCCAGTCACCATAACGCGGCTGCCAAAGCTGAGGCTGCTGACATCCGGTGATTTCAGATCGGCACGCGTATAGGCGTGGGTGGCGGGTGCGGTGACGACGTGAGTCGGGGGGACCGCAGGGCCGATGGCGGTTTCGGATATGTAACCGCAGTAGTTGTCCTTGGTCAGTTGCACATAGGCGGTGCCATCGGTGCGATGAAGCACGGTCAGCGCCTCACCGTAGAGCGCTTGCCGGTCGCGGGGGCCGTCGGGACTGCGGTTCAGATCAACGACCGGAAGGGTGATCTGCGCCGCTGTCTTTTCGGTGATCCGCTTGGGGTCGGGATGCAGGCGTCGGTCGGTCATTTTGACAAGATCGCCCCGAGGCTGGCATGCAACGCGCGTGTGGCCTGACCAACGCCGCCTTTGGCGCGGGCAGGGGCGGCGCTTGGTTGCCAGCCGTAGATGTCGAAATGCGCATAGGGGCTGTCGGTGACGAAACGACGCAGAAACAGCGCGGCGGTGATACAGCCTGCGAACCCGCCAGAGGGGGCGTTATCCAGATCGGCGATACCGGGTTCGATCAGCGGCTCGTAGGGCGTGTGGAAGGGCATACGCCAGACGGGGTCGGCGTGGGTGGCGGCAGCGGATTCCAACGCGGCGACGAAATCGGGATCGTCGCTGAAATAGGGGGCAAGATCGGGGCCCACGGCGACCCGTGCGGCACCGGTCAGCGTCGCCATAGAGATAATCTGATCGGGCTTGTCCTCGTCCGCGAGTGCCAGCGCATCGGCCAGCACCAACCGGCCTTCGGCGTCGGTATTGTTGATCTCGACCGTGAGGCCTTTGCGCGAGGTCAGGATGTCTTGGGGGCGGAAAGCATTGCCGGAGACCGCGTTTTCAACCGCGGGGATCAGCACGCGCAGTTGCAGGTCCATCCCCGTGGCCATGATCATATGCGCCAGACCCAGTACCGCCGCCGCGCCACCCATATCCTTTTTCATCAGACCCATCGACGCGCCGGGTTTCAGGTTCAGCCCACCGGTGTCAAAACACACGCCTTTGCCCACCAGCGTCAGCTTTTTCCCGGTTTTGCCCCAGGTCAGGTCGATCAGCCGGGGCGCGCGGTCGGCGGCGCGGCCGACGGTATGGATCAGCGGCAGGTTCTGTGCCAACAGATCGTCGCCCGTGATGACAGAGATCTGCGCCCCGTGTTGATCTGCCAGTTTTCGCGCTGCGGCTTCCAGATCGGGCGGGCCCATATCCGAGGCGGGCGTGTTGATCAGGTCACGGGTCAGCATCTCCCCTTCGGCGAGGGCGCGGATGTGATCGGCGTCGATCCCAGCGGGCGCAACAAGGCGGGCGGCCATCGGAGATTGCGAGGCGTAGCGGTCAAACCGATAGGACGCGAGCAGCCACCCCAGAGCCTCCACCGCGCGCTCTGCCGCGGGCAGGTCGGCGTGCAGGTCATAGTCGCCCTTGGGCAGCTTTGCCGCGGCACCTGCCAGATGGAAGCGCCCCCGTTTGCGGGCGCTGGCCGTGCCGTAGCCCGCCAGAGCCATACGCAGCGCGCCATCTTCGCCCGGCAGCGTCAACGCCTGCCCCAACGCGCCGGTAAACCCTTGTGCCGCGACCCAAGTGCGTGTGGCATCGGATTGCCCCTCGAGCCAGTCAGGCAGGGCATCGGAGGCAATCAGATGCAGCGGGATCGCAGCGGCGGAGGGGTCGGCGAAGAGAGCGGACATAGGGCTGGGCCTTTCGTGCGTGATAGTCGCGCGCAGCCTAGACGTATCCTGTGGCGCTGCAAGCCCGTCAAAGGGTCACATCCTGTGTGTCCCAGATCGCGGTCAGCGACCGTTCGCCGATGCGGATCAGCCGCGTGAGCGTCGCCCCGATCGCGACGTGACTGTTCTGGTCAATCGCGCAGATCACATCCCCCGCGACGTTTGCCAGCTTTTGCAGCCCCACCTGTTCGGCAATCGCAATCAGCGACCGGCAGTTTTTACGCAGCTCAAGCCAGTTGGATGCCTGATACAGACGGTCGCAGTGGGACATGCGCAGGGCCAATTCCTCCATCGCGCGACAGACGACATCTTCGGCCCCTGATTCACCCAGTTGGTCATACAGGATACCCAGACGTTCCTGATCTACGCGGACTTGTTCGACAGGCCGCATTTGCAATACATACATTAGAGTCACCTCATCATTACGCCCCCACAGCGCATCTGCACTATGTCGGCCAATTGATGTCCAATTCGTTTACGGCCGTGTGCGTTTTCGCTCGAATACGATGCGAATTCAGAGTATTTTGGCTAAAATTTAGTAAAGGCGAGACAGAGATGGATAACGCGAAACCGCTCCCGAATTATCTGGTTCAACGGTATCACGGATGGAAAGCAACCAGTTACGCTGAAAACGAGGCATGGTACCGCCGTTTGGCCACCGACGGGCAGCATCCTCGTGCGATGATCATTTCGTGCTGCGATAGCCGCGTGCATGTAACATCGATCTTTGGGGCGGATCAGGGTGAATTCTTTATTCACCGTAATATCGCCAACTTGGTGCCACCTTACCAGCCTGACGGGCAGCAGCACGGGACGTCGGCCGCGGTTGAATATGCGGTTCAGTCGTTGAAAGTCGCGCATGTTATCGTGCTCGGTCACTCCAGCTGTGGCGGTGTGCAGGGCTGTCTGGACATGTGCAAAGGCAACGCGCCAGCGCTGGATGCTAAAGACAGCTTCGTCGGTCGGTGGATGGATATCCTGCGCCCTAAGTACGATGCGGTATCGGACATCGAAGACCCGAAAGAGCAGGCGCGCCAGCTTGAGAAACACGCTGTTATGACCTCTCTTGAGAACCTGATGACGTTCCCCTTTGTTGCGCAGCAGGTCAAAGCGGGCGAGCTGACGTTGCACGGCCTGTGGCACAACATCGGCGAGGGCGGGCTTGAGTGCTATAGCGCCGATAAAGAGATGTTCCGGCCCGTATAATGGGCCGGTCTGACAGGGACGGTTCCGGCGGCACCTGCGCGTGATCGTTCCTGCGCTTTTGCTGACCGTGTCGATTATTGGTACGGTCATCGCGACCTCCCAACCGGTTTGGGGGGATCTGGTTTTGCTGGCGGGGCCTTGTGCCATCGCCAGCGCCATCTTGCTCCTGCGCGAGGCCCGGGTCTGGCTGGCGGGGCAATCCCGGCGCAGTGCCCGTGGGGCGGTGGTGATTGACGGGTCAAACGTCATGTACTGGTGGGGCGGCACGCCGCTGATCACGCCAGTGCAGGACGTGGTGCGGACCCTGAAAGACCTCGGCTTCAAGACAGGCGTGGTCTTTGATGCCAACGCAGGGCATCTGCTGACGAACGCTTACAAAGATGATGCGGCGCTGGCGGCGATGCTGAAGCTGCCGGTGGATCAGGTGATGGTCGTGCCAAGCGGATCGCCCGCCGATCCCTTCATCCTCACCGCCGCGCGCGAGATGGGGGCGGTTGTCGTGAGCAATGACCGCTACCGTGACTGGGCCGATGACTTTCCCGAGGTGCTGCGACGCGGACATCTGATCAAGGGCGGATACCGGCAACAAGAGCTGTGGTTCGACTTTGCCACGCTGTCAGACGAACAGAGCGCCGCCTGATGGCCAGAGCGCCCGCGGCAGCGTTGATCTGAACATGCCGGACATGAAAAAGGCCAGCGCATCGCACTGGCCTTTCCCGACATAAAGATAAGGGGCGCTTAGCCTTTTTTCAAAACTTCGCGGCCCAGCAGTTCCGCGATCTGCACGGCGTTCAATGCGGCACCCTTGCGCAGGTTGTCGCTGACACACCACAGGTTCAGACCGTTGTCGATCGTGCTGTCCTGACGGATGCGGCTGATGAAGGTTGCGAAATCGCCCGCACATTCAACGGGGGTGACATAGCCACCGTCTTCGCGCTTATCGATGACCATGATACCGGGGGCTTCGCGCAGGATGTCGCGGGCCTCGTTCTCGTCCAGATGCTCTTCGAACTCGATGTTGATCGATTCGGCGTGGCCCACGAAGACCGGAACGCGGACACAGGTCGCTGTGACCTTGATTTTGGGATCGACGATTTTCTTCGTCTCTACCATCATCTTCCACTCTTCTTTCGTGTCACCGCTGTCCATGAAGACGTCGATATGCGGGATCACGTTAAAGGCGATCTGTTTGGTGAATTTCTTCGCGGGCTTGTCGTCGGTGGGGTTGTAGATCGATTTGGTCTGGTCCCACAGTTCGTCCATGCCGTCTTTGCCCGAACCGGACACCGACTGGTAGGTCGACACGACAACACGTTTGATCGTGGCGCGGTCGTGCAGCGGCTTGAGCGCGACAACCATCTGCGCGGTCGAGCAATTCGGGTTCGCGATGATGTTTTTCTTGGAATAATCGTGGATCGCGTCAGCGTTCACCTCTGGCACGATCAGCGGGATATCGGGATCGTAGCGGTACAGCGACGAGTTATCGATGACCACGCAACCGGCCTTGGCGGCCTTGGGCGCGTATTTTTTGGTCGCTTCCGAACCGACGGCGAACAGCGCCATATCCCAGCCCGTGAAGTCGAACGTATCCAAGTCTTTCGTCTTGAGCGTCTTGTCGCCAAAGCTGACTTCGGATCCCATAGACTTGCGCGAGGCAAGTGCCACGATTTCGTCTACAGGGAAGTGGCGCTCGGCCAGAATGTTCAGCATTTCACGGCCCACATTGCCTGTGGCACCCGCGATGACGACGCGATAACCCATCTTAAAACTCCAATACTAAAATGTGATGGTGCGGGCCTCTTATACCGCTTGGGCCCGCGGGGGAAGGGGGCGTGGCCTATTCGCCTGCATCGCGGGAAAACAGGTAGACGAACAGACCCGCTGCCATGAGCGCGGCAAACAGGGTGAAAATCATCACATAGGGGGCCTGCGCGGTGACGGCGGGCTGGCTGGCCGCATAGACGCGCCCCGACAGGAACTGCGCCACGCCAACGCCGCCAATGCTGCACAGGTTCAACAGGGTCATGCCCCGCCCGACGAGCTGCGGCGGCATAAAGCTGCGGCCGTGGGCGATGATCACCGCATAGGTCGCGCCAAAGAAACCGACAGCGGCCATCAGCGCCGTGGCAAGAATGATGCCGCTGTCGGGGAAAAGCATAAGCGCCACCAAGGCCGCGAGGTTCAGCGCCGTGCCCCCGACAATCACCCATTTCGTGCTGCCGATCACGCGGTCCAGCGGGCCATAGGCGAGGCTGCCTGCTACCATCGCGATCCCCATCAACAGGGTAGCCCAGCCGATCTGGTGAGCGTTCGCGGCAAAGACATCCTCGAAATAGGGACCGATCCAAAGCCCGCGCAACGCGCCGACCTGGGCGTAGCTGACGCTCATGATGGGAAAGATGAACCACAGCGCCTTGATCTTGAACACGCCAAGTAGGCTGCCGCGTTGTTCCCCTTCGGGGGTGGCGGGGTCGCGCACGACGCTCCAGATGCCAATCGCCGTCAGCGTGGTGATGGCGCAAAGCCCCCAAAGCGACGCGCGCCAGCCGATCGTTTCCGCCGCAATCGCCATCGGATAGGAGGCGACGAGATTGCCAAGCGTGCCGATGCCCACCATGACAGAGGCGAGCACGACAAAGCGGCTTGGTGCGAATTCACGCGCAAAGATATAGTAGGCTCCCATCAACACCGGCGCACAGCCGATCCCGATCAGGACCATCGCCAGATTGATGTGCAGCGGCTGCGTCGCCACCGCGAACAAAGCCGCCCCGCCGCCTCCGCCCACCAGCAGCAAGCTGGCCGCCGTGCGCCGCGGCCCGACTGTATCCAGCGCCCATCCCACAGGCAGTTGCATCGCCGCAAAGGAGAAGAACCAAAGCCCCGACGCAAAGGCGAGGTCTTCGGGCGTGGCCCCCAGATCAACGCGCAGTGATGGGCTGAGCACGGCCAGAAAGGCACGGAAAAACTGGCTGAGCACATAGCCCAGCCCCAACAAAGCTACCCCGCGTGTCATGTCAGTGTGTCACGCCATTTGCCCGCAAGCGCTTGCGCCGCGTGGCTGAGCAGCAGAACATCCGCCCCGACCGCAACAAACTGCGCCCCGGCCTCAAGCGCGTCGCGGGTCATGTCGTCGTGGGTCGACAAGATGCCCGGTGCCTTACCTGCCGCGTGGATCTTGTGAAGTGCGGTCATGATCGCGTCTTGTACATCGGGGTGAAGCGCATTGCCCATATACCCCATATCAGCCGCCAGATCCGCAGGGCCGATGAACACGCCGTCGATCCCGTCGACCGCGAGGATCGCATTCAGGTTCTCAAGGCCCTTCACGCTTTCGACCTGCACCAGCAGGCAGATCTCATCATCCGCCGTGGTGCCGTAATCCGCGATCTGCGAGAAACGCGCGGCGCGGGTCAGCGCATAGCCGACACCGCGGTCGCCGTGAGGCGGATAGGTGACATCGCGCACCAGCTGGCGGGCCTGATCGGCATTATCGACCATCGGCACCAGCAGGGTCTGCGCCCCCGCATCCAGCATCTGTTTGATCAGATAGGTCTCCCCCACGGGGACGCGCACGACGGGGTGGCTGTCAGAGGCTTCAAGCACCTGAAGCTGCGCCATGATAGAGCGCAGGTCGTTCGGCGCGTGCTCTCCGTCAATGACCAGCCAGTCAAAACCGGCGGTCCCCATCAGTTCGGCGCTATAGGTGTCCGCAAGGCCCAACCAGCAGCCAAAGACGGTATCGCCTTGTTTCAAAGCCTGTTTGAACGCGTTGAAGGGGGCTGGCATGGGCATGATCCTTGGTGCTGTTTCGGCGTACCCTAGGGTCAAGCATCACGGAGTGTCCAGAGGGGGCGCTGCCCCCGTCGCGCAGACGTTTGCCTAACCCGCCGCCATGTCGGCAACAGTGGGCAGCGGGGCGACGGCGCCGTAGCCCTGGACAGACAGCGCAGAGGCCGCGACGGCGTAGTGGCAGGCGGCTTCGGGGGTGTCGCCTTTTGACAGGCGGGTCAGGAAGGCCCCGTCGAAACAGTCTCCGGCACCTGTGGCGTCGACGGCTGTGACCCGAACACCGGGGATATGCGTTATCACTCCGGCGTGCCCCAGAAGTGCGCCGTCCTCTCCGAGGGTCAGGGCGACGATGTCCGGCCCCATTTTATGAAATGCCCGCACGATGTCTTCGGGGGTGTCCAGCCCCGTAATCTGGCGCGCGTCATCCAGACCCGGCAGCGCGATATCCGCCAGCCCGAGCGCTTGGGTAATCACGGAACGGGCTTGCTCAAGGGGCCAGAGCGCCAGCCGCAAGTTCGGATCGAAAGACACCTGCCGTCCGGCCGCCCGTGCGATACGCATCGCCTCCAGACCGGCATCGCGCGCGCTGGCACTGATCGCCAGAGTGATGCCGGACAGATGGGTGAACCGGGCGCTCTCTATGGCCTCAACAGGCAAGCTGTCTGCGGTCATTCGGCTGGCAGCAGAGCCTGCGCGACGATATTCGAACCGGTGCCCATCTGACCCGTGCCGCACGAAGTAGAGCCCCGTCGGAGCTGATGCGTCCGTCGCAACGCAGGAGGCATCGACGCCCTCGCGGCTCCAAAGATTGCGAAGCTCTTGCCCGAAACCGTCGTCGCCCAAGCGCGTTGCGATGGCGCTGCGCGCGCCGAGACGGGCAGCGGCAATGGCGACGTTTGACACGTCACCACCGAACCCCTGATGCCACTGCGTCCCGTTGATCTGGTTGAACTCGACCAGCGGTTCGCCAATGCAGATGATTTCGAAGTCGCGCATGGGGTCAGTGGTTGTTGCGCGGCAGGCCGCGGCTTGTGATGTCGCGGTATTCGGTAGCACCTTCAAAGACCATACCTTCAGAGAAGGGGCGTACTTTCTCGCGGAAGATCTCTTGCCAGGGGGATTGGCTTTCTGGCTGCGCATAGCCCCCCGCAGCGTCCAGCGCAGCGCGGCGCGCGGCAAGCTCGGTTTCGTCCAGCAGCACGTCCACGCGGCGCTGTTTCAGGTCAATGCGGATCGGATCGCCGTCTTGCAACAGCGCAAGCCCGCCCCCATCCGCAGCTTCGGGCGACGCATTCAGGATCGACGCCGAGCCAGAGGTGCCCGACTGCCGCCCGTCGCCGATGCAGGGGAGTGCGCGGACCCCCTGTTTGATCAGATAGCTTGGCGGGCGCATGTTCACCACCTCGGCCCCGCCGGGATAGCCCTTGGGCCCTGCGCCACGCATCACCAGAACACTGTCATCGGTCAGCCCCAACGCGGGGTCATCGATGCGGGCGTGAAAGTCTTCTGGCCCGTCGAATACCGCGACACGGCCTTCGAAAGCCTCTTGTGCGTTCGAGAAATAGCGCGCCCGAAAGCCCGCGTCGATGGCCGAGGTTTTCATCAAGGCGCTGTCGAACAGATTGCCGCGCATGTTCAGGAAACCCGCATTGGGTTTCAACGGTGACGCCGCGCGGCGGATCACATCCTCATCAAGGATTGGCGTGTCGGTATAGAGTTCGGCGATCGTTTGACCGGTTACAGTCAGCGCATCGGGATGTGGCAAAAGCCCGGCCCGCAACAATTCACCGATCACAGCGGCTGTGCCCCCCGCGCGGTGGAAGTCTTCGCCCAGATAGGTGCCGACCGGCTGCATATTGACGAGGAGTGGCACGGCGTGGCCGAATTCCTCCCAGTCTCCGTTGCTCAGCGCGATGCCAAGATGCGCGGCGATGGCATTGAGGTGGATCGGCGCATTTGTTGAACCGCCAAGCGCGGAGTTGACGACAATGGCATTCTCGAAGGCTTCGCGCGTCATGATCTGGGCCGGGCGCAGGTCTGCATGGACCATATCAACGATACGTTTTCCCGTATGATAGGCCGCTTGCCCGCGTTCGCGGTAGGGGGCGGGGATAGAGGCAACGCCGGGCAGCTGCATGCCCAAAGCCTCTGACAGGGAGTTCATCGTCGACGCGGTGCCCATCGTGTTGCAGAACCCGACCGAGGGGGCGGAAGAGGCCGCGATCTCGAGGAATTCTTCGGCGTCGATTGTGCCGGCCGCCAGCTCTTGCCGCGCCTGCCAGATCACCGACCCCGATCCTGCACGTTCGCCCCGGTGCCAGCCGTTCAGCATCGGCCCGACCGAAAAGGCCAGGGCGGGCATGCCCACCGTCGCCGCTGCCATCAGCAGCGCCGGCGTGGTTTTGTCACAGCCAATTGTCAGCACGACGCCGTCGATCGGATAGCCATACAGGCTTTCGACGAGGCTAAGATAGGCGAGGTTACGGTCCAGCATCGCGGTCGGACGCTTGCCGGTTTCCTGGATAGGATGCACCGGAATTTCCATCGGAATGCCTCCGGCGGCGATGATCCCGTCGCGGGTCCGTTTGGCCAGCTCGATATGGTGGCGGTTGCAAGGGCTCAGGTCGCTGCCGGTCTGCGCGATCCCGATCACCGGCTTGCCTGACCGCAGTTCTTCAAGCGTGAGCCCGTAGTTCAGGTAGCGTTCAATATAGAGCGCGGTCATCTCCGGATCGTCGAGATTGTCGAACCACTTACGGGAGCGCAGAGATTTGGTGTCGGTCATAATTCGTCTTTCAGCGGCCGGTCACGCCCGGGAAGGCAATGAGAATAGCGAGCGCGAGGATTTGAAGGGCAATGAAGGGCAGGAGAGAGCGAAAGATCTCTCCCAAAGAGATATCGGGTGGTGTCACCGACTTGAGATAGAAGGCGGCGGGACCAAAGGGCGGCGACAGGAAGCTGACCTGCATGTTCATGGCGAAGACCACACCGAACCACACAGGATCAAGACCAAGATCGCGAATGATCGGGACAAAGATCGGCATGGTCAGCAGCGCAATCCCTACCCAGTCCAGAAACATTCCAACGACAAAGAGGATCGCCATCATGAACAAGACAATCACGGTTGGATTGTCGGACACGCCGGTGATCAGGTTAGAGACAAAGGTGATGCCGCCCATCAGGTTAAAGACCCCGACCAGTGCCGAGGCACCGATCCCGATCCAGACGATCATCCCGACGGTCGCGAGCGTCCGCTTGGCCGCGCCTACCATCAGCTCTGTGGTGAATTCGCCGCGGATCATCGTGGACAGGGTCACGCCGATCACCCCGATGGCAGAGGCTTCGGTGACCGAGGCAATGCCGCCATAGATCGACCCCAGCACAAAGATCACCACCATGATTGGCAAGATCAACCCTTTGAGCAGACGCATCTTCTCGGCTGTCGAGGTCTCGTCCGGTTCCGGGATCGGGGCGATGTCGGGGTTCATGTAGGCCCGCACCAGCACGTAGATGATATAGAAGCTTGCCAGCATCAGACCGGGCAGGAAGGACGCGGTGAACAGATCCCCGATAGAGACGGACGCCGTCAGACCATAGATGATCAAGACGATGGACGGGGGCACCATTGTCCCCAAGGCCCCGCCCGCGCAGCAGACGCCGATGGCCAGACGCCGGTCATAGCCAAGCCGCAACATCTGGGGCAGCGCCAGCAGACCCAGCAGCACCACCTCGCCCCCGATGATGCCGGACATGGCGGCCAGCACCACGGCGACCAGCAAAGTCTGGATCGCGATGCCGCCCCGCAGACGGCCACCGACCACGCGCATGGCGTCGAACAGATCGCGTGCAATGCCCGACCGATCCAGGATCGCGGCCATCAATACGAACATCGGTACGGATACGAAGACGAAGGAATTGACGAAGCTGAAGATGCGGCTGGTGATCAACGGCACGGCCATCGGCCCGAACCAGCCAAGCGCAAAAATCAGCGCCACGAGCAGGGTCACGAAAGCCAGTGGCATGCCGGTGATCAGCAGCAGGAACAAGGTGACGAACATCGCCCCTGTCGCCACTTCGATCCCCATGGCCTTAAAGTCGAACAGCGCTGTGAGAAGGTCCATCACCGGTCCTGTTTTGTCATGTAGTTCCAAGCAAGCACAGCGAACTGCACGGCCATGACCACGAGAATTGTAAAGAGAAAGATTTTAAGCATCCCCGGCGTGGGTGGATCCCATGCGCTGCCGCTGCTTTCCAGCCGGATCGCACCGGTTGGCGTCCAGACCGCACGCACAAGGCTTTGCCATGCGGCCCAGCCGAAGAAAGCCGTCGCCACGAGGCAGACCAGCGAAATCACCACATTGAAAATGCGCCGCCACGGGGCTGACAGGTAATCGTAGATCAGGACCACACGGATATGCGCATCCCGCGATACCACATAAAGCCCCCCGTAAACAAAAGCGGTGGCGTTCAGAAAGATCACCGTCTCATGCGCCCAGATCGTGGGGGCGTCAAAGACATAGCGCAAGACCACCTCGATCCCGAGAATCGCGGCAGAGGCGAGGATCGCAAAGGCAAAAAGGATGCCGATCCGGTCGATGCCGCGCCCTAGCAGCCCGGCCTCCGGGATCGCCCCCTTGGGTGCGTCAATATCCACTGGTGCGCTGGCCGCGACGTTGGGATCTGTCCTGTCTTGCATATGCCCCTCCCGAGCGTTCACCCCTCCGGTCTGTCCGGAAGGGTGCTGGTGCTTCGGCGCTTATTTCAGCAGCCCGTTTTCTTCGAGATAGGCGGTCAGCGTGTCATAGACCTTGCGCGATGCGTCGGATGCTTCGGCCGCCTTCTCCCATTCGGTCTTGGCGAAGGCGCGGAATTTCGCACGCTCTTCATCGGACCAATTGTGCACGGTGATATCGGCGTTGGCTTCGGCTTCTTTCACCGCGGCCATATCACGTTCGGCCAAGGTCGACACCTGGAGCTGCCGGAAGTCTTTTACGGACTCCACCAATGCGCTTTGGATATCCTCGGGCATCGAATCCCATACACCTTTGTTGATCGACACCTCGACCAGCGGCATGGAGTGGAAGCCGGGATATACAGGATGGTTCGCCACGTCATGCATGCCCTGCGCGTGGTTGGTCGAGAAGACGGTATAATCCGCCGCGTCGATCACGCCCTTGTCAAGCGAGGTGAACACCTCGGAGCCAGGCAGGTTGACCGGAGACGCGCCCGCTGCGGCAAAGACTTTCTGCACCATACCTTCGGGCGCGCGCATTTTCAGCCCCTTCAGATCGTCCACACCGTCCAGCGGCACCTTCGACAAAAACGCCTCGAGGCCGGGGGTCGTCGCGCCGATGAAGTGCAAACCGTAGGGTTCAAGCATTTCGTTCATCAGCTCATTGCCGCCGCCGTTCTCCATAAAGTCGAACATCTGCTGCGGGTCTGACCATGCCCCGACCGGATTGGCAATCAGACCAAACGCCGGCTCTTTCCCTGCGAAATAAGAGGTATCAGTGACGTGGCCATCGATAATGCCAGCCGCCACGGCATCCTGAGATTCAGTATGGGCGACGATTGTTTCAACGGGCAGCAGATCGACCTCGACGCGGCCGTCGGTTTTGGCGGCGACGTCTTTTGCCCATTCTTGCTGGAGCAAGAAGTTGGCGTTGCCTGCCGGATCAGATGACTGGAACTTGAGCGAAAAATCTTGTGCAGCAGCGGCACCGGCCAGCCCGGCGCTGACAAGTGCGGTTGCGGCCAGAAGCCTAGCGGTAAAGCGCATGTGTTTATCCTCCCTAAAAAGTCGTGACCGTAAACGGTGACGATGGGCGGACGCTAATGACAGCGCTGTCATCTGTCAACTATTCACAAAGACCTGTGCACGTGATAGGTTTTATCGCATGGAAAAGAACACTAAATACAAGCGGGTTACGTTGAATGAAGTCGCGGCAGAGGCCGGTGTCAGCGCTATCACGGTATCGCGGACGATTCGTGCCCCGAACATGGTCTCGGCTGGCGTGCGAAAGAAGGTTCAGGCTGCGATCGAACTGCTTGGGTATGTACCGGATCAAGCCGCTTCGGCGCTTGCGTCCGAGCGGACAAATGTGGTGGGTCTGCTGGTCCCATCGCTGACCAACGCGGTGTTTTCTGACGTCTTGCGCGGTGTTTACGATGTGATCGACGGGTCAGGCTTATCGGTGCAAATCGGTAATTTCCGCTATAGCCCCAGCAAAGAAGAGAACCTTTTGCGTACCTTCCTGCGTCAGCGCCCTGCGGGGCTGATTGTGGCAGGGATCGACCAAACCGACGCCGCACGGACCCTGCTCAAGTCCGCCCCCTGTCCCGTCGTGCAGATTATGGACGTGTCGGACTCTCCGATTGACCTCATGATCGGGTTCTCACACTACGATGGTGCGGTCGAAGGCACGCGGCACTTGATCGATGCGGGGTACAAAAAGCCCGGATTTCTGGGCGCGCGAATGGACCCGCGCTCGCAGGCGCGGCTTGCGGGTTTCACAGCCGAAGCGCAGGCGCGCGGCCTGTATGACCCGACCCGCGTGATCACGACGACCCACCCGTCCTCGGTGGGTATGGGCGGGCAACTGCTGAGCGATCTTCTTGCGCAAGCGCCAGACACCGATGCTGTGTTCTGCAATAACGACGACCTCGCCGCCGGCGCGCTGTTCGAGGCCGAACGCCGTCGCATCAACGTCCCCAACGATCTGGGTATTTGCGGCTTCAACGACCTTGAAATGTCGCGACACCTGAACCCGGGTATTACCTCTGTCGCGACGCCGCGCTATGAGGTCGGCGCAGGGGCAATGACCCTGCTTCGGGACGCAATCGCCGACCGCGCGGCCATCCAAACGCCGCATATCCGGCTCGACGTGGAGTTGATAAAGCGCGGGTCGACAAGGCGGGGATACCCTCGCGAATAGCACGAGGCCGGGCAGAGGGGGCGCTGCCCCCGTCGCGCAGGCGCGACTCCCCCGGAGTTTTCAGGGCAAAATGAAGAGGTCAGATGACCTTGATCACGTCTTTGTCGATGGCCAGCATATAGCCGCGCCGCGCGATATTCTTGACCAGCAGTTCCGACACGATCTGATTGCCCAATGTATCGCGCAGACGTTTGATGCGCGTGGCCCCTGCTGCTTCGTCGCAATCAGCGGCGGTCCGGCCCGAGATCATGCCCTCGATCTCGGAGCCTGAGAGCACGTCGTCATCCATGCGCGCTTCGGCAAGGACCGACATCGTTTCCATCGCGGCGGCGGTCAGTTTGAAGCCGAGGTTGTTGAGATAGACGGTGTTTTCCTCGCGGCTGATCAGGAGCGAGTTTACTTGTATCCCCACCCGTTCGATCTGCGCCATGCGACGGTTGAAGCCCACGAGCATGATCAGGAACACCAGCGCAGCGACCAGCATGGCCGTCGCAAAGACCAGCAGCACGATGATCACGATCCGGTAGCTCGACAGGGTTTCGGAAAACGCGGTGCCCGATTGTGCGAGAATTTCAAGCAGTTTGATTTCGGCCTGAGTCGTCAGATCGTCGTTCTCGACAAAGATGCGTTCAACCTGCGCGTTAAAGGCATTGGCGTCGGGCAAGGCCCATAGCAACAGCCCTGCGCCGATCAGAATGATCGCCACAACGGCCGCGATACCACCGCCGACAAAACGCCCGCCCGTGCGGCGCATCTCAGAAGCGGAGGAAATTTGGTCCGGCACTCGCTTTCCTTTGGTTTAGGCCATCCTTGCCAAAGACAGAGACGATCGTCAGCAACGTCCAGCCATGTGCAGCCAGCCGGTCCGTCAATTGGGCCTGCGCCGAGGCACGGCTGCAGTCACCGGATACCTGCGCCACACCATAATGCAGGCGCAAGGGGTTTTCCTGCTTTGCCTTGTAATCGGCAAAACATTCCGCCGCTTGGGCAGAGGGGGCGGAGAGGGCCAGAAGCCCCGCAGCAGCCAGGGAAAGGAGGATGTGTTTCATGACGATCAGACTGCGCCTATCCGGGCGGATATTCAATATCCATTGGGTCTGTACCGCTTTGTTATTCGATAACAGGGGGGTGTTATTGCCTGTCTGAGGGGGGTGCGGCCAGTTTGATCCCACGGCCTCGCTCTTGATGGCTTTGCATGGGGTGCTTCCCATGTTGCCCCCAACCGAAAGGATCAGACAATGCGCTTTACATTGCACCATAAATTCATCGCCTCGATTGCAGCCGCAGCCGTCGCTATCACCGCCTTTACTGCTGCCCCCGCCGCGGCGGGCGACCGCAACAGGGATCTGGCGAAAATCGCGGTCGGTGTTCTGGGCGTGGCCATTGTCGGCAAGATCATTCACGACAAGAACAAGCGCGACGAAGAACGTGCACGGCAGGAAGTATCAAAGCACCGCCATGCGCCAAACACTGTGTACCGCGCCCCACGCACTCAACGGGCCGAGCGCGTGCCCGTCTACCGCGCGCCGCAATCGCGCCACCGGGTAGAGCCGCGTCCGCTGCCCAAGGGCTACAAGCGCAAGCAGCATCACACCCATGCCAACGCCAAGCTGCTGCCCAAACAGTGTTTCCAGAGCTTCGACACGCGTCGCGGTCAGGTGCTGATGTTCGGCCGCCGCTGTCTTGAGAATAATTTCCGTCATGCCAACCGTCTGCCGCGGCAATGCGCGCAGCAGATCCGGACCCATCGGGGCACCCGCTATGGATATGACGCCCGCTGCCTGCGCGGCGCGGGATACAGTTTGGCGCGCGGTTAATCTCAGCGTGCCAATACCGGGGGCATTTCGATGCTCTCGGGTGGGGAAGGGAGGGATGTTCGGGCATCCCTCCCTTTCTTATGTGCTGTGGATATCTTTTGCGATTGTGACATCGCAGTCTTCGCAAGGTCACAATTCGCTTGGGCGGGGCTTGAGCTTTGGCGCGGGTTGGGGTTTTCACGGGTCATGAAACCAGATTTTGAATTTGAACGGGCCGCCCATGCGCGCGGCTTTGAGCGGGTCGCCGGCGTGGACGAGGTGGGGCGCGGGCCCTTGGCGGGGCCGGTCACTGCCGCTGCCGTGGTGCTGGACCCGGATCGCATTCCCGAAGGGCTGAACGATTCAAAAAAGCTGACCAAACCTGCGCGAGAACGCCTGTATGAAGAGCTTTTGCAGGTTGCGGATGTCAGCGTTGCCCATGCCTCGGTCGAAGAGATTGAAGAGCTTAACATCCTGAGGGCGAGCCACCTTGCCATGCTGCGCGCGCTGGAGGGGCTGAAGACCCCCGCCGATTATGCGTTGATCGACGGCAATATGATCCCGCGCGATCTGACCTTGCCTGCCGAAACCGTGATCAAGGGAGACGCCCGGTCGCAGTCGATTTCCGCGGCCTCAATTGCGGCCAAAATATGTCGAGATTGTGTCATGTTGTCCTTGGCGCAACAGCACCCCGGATATGGCTGGGAAACCAACATGGGATACGGGTCGAAAAAGCACATGGAGGCGTTGCAGAAAATTGGTGTGACCCCACACCATAGACGTTTGTTCAAACCCGTACACAACATGTTGTATCAAGATAAATAACTAACCACTTGATTCAAAAAAGAAATTGACCAGGAATCGTCTGTCGGGGCATCTTGTGGATAACCAAGAGCACACAATGTGCCGGGCAAGAGGCAGCTATTATGAAGACGATGACCAAGGGTGCGGCAGCACTCCCTTTAAACACGATCATTTCTGGCGACTGTATCGAAGCGATGAATGCGCTTCCGGCAGAGTCGGTGGACCTTATCTTTGCAGATCCCCCCTATAACCTGCAGTTGCGTGGCGACTTGCATCGCCCCGACAATTCAAAGGTGGATGCGGTCGATGATGCGTGGGACCAGTTTTCCAGCTTTGCCGTCTATGACAAGTTTACCCGCGAATGGCTGAAAGCCGCGCGGCGTCTGTTGAAACCCAATGGCGCGATCTGGGTCATTGGCAGCTATCACAATATTTTCCGCGTTGGTGCCGCATTGCAGGATGCGGGTTTCTGGATCTTGAACGACGTGGTGTGGCGCAAGTCGAACCCGATGCCGAACTTTCGCGGCAAGCGCTTTACCAATGCGCATGAAACCATGATCTGGGCCGGCAAGGACGAGAATTCCAAATACACCTTCAACTACGAAGCGTTGAAAGCGCTGAACGAAGGTATCCAGATGCGCAGTGATTGGGTGCTGCCGATCTGCACCGGCCACGAACGTCTGAAGGACGAGATGGGCGATAAAGCGCATCCGACGCAAAAGCCCGAAAGCCTGTTGCACCGTATTCTTGTAGGGTCCACCAACCCCGGTGATGTCGTGCTTGATCCGTTCTTTGGCACAGGCACCACAGGTGCCGTGGCCAAGATGCTGGGCCGCGACTTTATCGGGATCGAACGGGAAGAGGCGTATCGCAAGGTTGCCGAAAAGCGGATCAAATCCGTGCGCAAGTTCGATAAGGAAGCGTTGCAGACCACCACCTCGAAGCGCGCCGAGCCGCGCGTGCCGTTTGGCCAGCTGGTTGAACGTGGCATGCTGCGCCCGGGCGAAGAGCTTTATTCCCTGAACGGCCGGTATTCCGCCAAGGTTCGTGCCGATGGCACGCTTGTCGGGAACGAGGTCAAAGGATCGATCCACCAAGTTGGTGCGGCGTACGAGAAAGCGCCAAGCTGCAATGGTTGGACATATTGGTGCTACAAGAAAGACGGCAAACGCGTGCCGATCGATATCTTGCGCCAGCAGATCCGGGCAGAGATGGCCAACTAGGCCTCTCCCCACTTTCACACCCTATTTACGAACACCGCCGGTGTCCTTGCCGCCTCATGAGAAGGCGTGCCCATAAGGACACTCACCTTGGCCCCGCCTTTCATTGGCGGGGTCTTTTTCGTTTCAGGCGGTCAGGAAGGTTCAGCGATGTTCAGCGGGGATAGGGGGTCTTGCCCGCGTTATACTCGGCCCAGTCCGTGATCTCGGGGTAGTAGGTCCGGCGCCATTCCCGCACCCGAGGGTTCATCACACGCCGCCAGACCCAGGGCATCATCGCGGCCATTGTCATGACGGGGTAGCCATAGGGTAATTGCGGCGCTTCTGCGTCGCCATAGGTTTGCAGCACGGGAAACCGCCGGTCGGGTTTGTAGTGGTGGTCGGAATGGCGTTGCAGATTGATCAGCAGCCAGTTGGACGCCATATGCGCCGCGTTCCACGAATGACGCGGCTGGACGTGTTCATATTTGCCGTCATCCAGATGTTTGCGCGTCAGACCGTAGTGTTCGATGTAATTCACCAGCTCAAGCTGCCAGATCGCCACGCCCGCTTGCAGCAGGAACAGGCCCAGACCGACCCAGCCGCCAAGGACCACGGCGAGGATCAGACAGCCTGCTTGCAGCGCCCCATATTTGAAAAACGGGTTGCTCAGGTCGGTCCAGGGTTTGCCCTTGCGTGCCAGCATCGCTTTTTCGGCCTGAAAGCTGGACACCAGCGATTGCCGCAGGACGCGCGGGTAAAAGCGGTGGAACCCTTCGTTATAGCGTGCGGTCACCGGATCGCGCGGGGTGGCGACATAGCGGTGGTGCACCAGCAGATGTTCAGACCGGAAGTGGGAATACAGCACCATCGCCAGCAGCGCATCGGCCCAGAAGCGTTCGCGTCTATTGCGTTGGTGCATCAGCTCGTGGGCGTAGTTGATCCCGATGGTGCCCGTCATGACGCCGACGCCGAAGAAGACGGCGGCTTTCTCCCAGCCGGACAGATGCGCGGCCTGTGGCACGTACCATAGCAACCCGAAGAGCGTGAGAAACTGCACCGGCATCCACGCGGTCGTGATCATGCGATACCAGAACAGGTCGCCGTCTGACGCGTCCGGATCGGCGTTATCAAGGTTCAGCCCCGCGATCGCGTCGATGATCGAAAACAGATACCATGTGACCAGCGGCATCAGGAGCACGGTCCAGCCGCCGACGGTGGCTGAGACCCAGACCAGCGGGATCAGCGCAAAGGACAGGGCAAAAGGCAGCGCACGCCGGAACTGCGACAGCTGGTCGGTGCTTATGTTTGTGGTGGGCGAGGTCATGCTGCACGGCCTTTTCGGGTTATCTGGCCCAAGGGGTCGGGCACAGCTTTGGCTGCGACAAACTATGCCGCGCCGCCGCTAACGTAGCAAGTCATAGGCTTTGCGCATCACCGTGGGCAGGTCCGAGGGGCGGAAATCATCCCGCACGACAAAGTGTCCGCGTGCTGGCACCGTGTCATTCGTTAGGGGCGCGTGCATGACGGTCAGCATCAGGTGAAAATGCGTGAACGTGTGCCGCACCTCCCCTGCAAGGGGCTGCCAGTCGGCGGGGGCAGGCGGTGTGCCTGCGGGGCGCGGGCCGTCTGCCTCGATCCAGTCCGTGCCGGGCCAACCGAGCATACCGCCCAGCAACCCTTTGTCGGGGCGCGTCTCAAGCAGCCAGGCGCCATCCGCGCGCTGCCCCAGATAGACCGTGCCATGCCGGATCGGCTTCGGCTTCTTCGGTGTCTTCTTGGGCAGTTCGGCCGCCGTGCCATTGCGGCGGGCAAGGCAGGGATCGCGCCACGGACAAATGCCGCAGGCCGGGGATTTGGGGGTGCAGATCGTGGCCCCCAGATCCATCACCGCTTGGGCGTAATCTCCGGGGCGGGTGGTTGGGGTCAGCGCCTCTGCACGTGTCATCAGCTCGGGCTTGGCAGCGGGCAGGGGGGTGTGGATGTCATAGAGCCGCGCCATCACCCGTTCGACATTGCCATCCAGCACGGTGAAGGGCAGGTCAAACGCGATAGAGGATACGGCCGCAGCGGTATAAGGGCCAATCCCTGGCAGCTTTAGCAAGGCCGCGTGGTCGGCGGGGAACCGGCCGTCATGATCGGCCACCACAGCGCGGGCGCATTTCAGCAGATTGCGGGCACGGGCGTAATAGCCCAATCCGGCCCATTCTCCCATCACATCCGCATCCGCAGCCGCTGCCAGATCAGCGACCGTCGGCCAGCGCGCGGTGAACCGCTGGAAGTAGTCGCGCACGGTTGCGACGGTGGTTTGTTGCAGCATCACCTCGCTTAGCCAGATGCGGTAGGGATCGGGGCGCACGCCCGCCGCCCGCGCCGCTGGCGGCACGCGCCAAGGCATCGCACGCGCATGGACATCGTACCATTCCAGAAGGATCAGCGGGAGGTCGCCGGAGGGGTCGGTGTCACGCAATGTTTATAACCTTTTCGGTTGGGTATGGCTGGTGATACGAGGCGGGATCGCTATGTTGTGGCTAGTCATTCGGGAAAGATAGTCATGGCGCCACGGCGTACCAGTACAAAAGGGTTCAAAAGGACGGATAGCCTGCTTTCGGCCAAGATCCGTCAGGCGAGCGAGACTCGCGGCTTTGCCCAATCCCGTCTGTTGACCCAATGGGCCGAAATCGTCGGTCAGGACGTCGCGGCCATCTCGCGCCCTGTCGAGGTCAGCTATGGCCGCGGCGGTATGGGGGCAACGCTGACCTTGCTGACGACAGGGGCAAATGCGCCGATGCTGGAGATGCAGAAGGAACAGCTGCGCGCCAAGGTGAACGCCATCTACGGGTTCAACGCGATTGCGCGGGTGCGGGTGACCCAGACGGCTGCCACCGGCTTTGCCGAAGGCCAGGTCGCTTTTGCGCCGCAACCTAAGACCCATCCCGAACCGCCGAACGACCCCGTCTTGCAACAGCGTGCTGCCGAAACCGTCAGCCCTGTCGCGAACGAGGCCCTGCGCGATGCACTTGCACGTCTGGGCGAGAACATATTGAACAAGACCAAACGCTGAAAAAGGAAATCACATGAAACCGACATTCCCCATCCTTGCGGCTGTTGCCGTAGCTGCCGCAGGTGGCTGGTACGCTTTCAGCGGTACAAATGCCGTGAACAGCACACCGATCAACCCGCTGGTGAGCGCGGCCAACGCACAGTCAGCCGACATGGCAGAGGCAGATGCGCCTGCTGCAACCACCGAAATTCGGGACATGACATTGGGCAACCCCGATTCAGCGGTCCAGATCATCGAATACGCATCCTACACCTGCCCGCACTGCGCCGCCTTTGACCAAGGCCCGTTCCAGCAGCTCAAGGCGGATTACATCGACAACGACAAAATCGGCTTCACCTACCGCGAGGTCTATTTTGATCGCTACGGCCTTTGGGCGTCGATGGTGTCGCGCTGCGGTGGCGAGGACAAGTTCTTTGGCATTACCGACATGATCTATGCCGGTCAGTCCGAATGGGTCCGCGCCGGAGAGCCTGCCGCGATCGTCGAAGAGCTGCGCAAAATCGGCCGTTTGGCCGGTCTCGACAATGCTGAACTGGACGCCTGTCTGCAAGACGGTGAAAAAGCACAGTCGCTGGTCGCATGGTGGGAAGAAAACCAGAAGGCGGATGACATCAACAGCACGCCAAGCTTCATCATCAACGGCAAGAAATACTCCAACATGCCCTATGCCGAGATGAAAGAGATCATCGACGCGGCGCTGGAAGAATAATGGCGGCCCCGCTGGCAGGGCTCAAGGTTATTGAGCTGGCACGTATTCTGGCAGGCCCTTGGGCCGGTCAGACGCTTTCGGATCTCGGCTGCGAGGTGATCAAGGTCGAAAGCCCGGCGGGCGACGACACCCGCCAGTGGGGGCCTCCGTTCATCGAGCGCGGGGAAGATAAATCCGCCTCGTATTTCCACTCGGCCAACCGGGGCAAAGCCTCGGTTGTTGTCGATCTGACCACCGATGAAGGTCAGGCCAAGATGAAAGAGCTTTTGGCCGATGCCGACATCCTGATCGAGAATTTCAAAACCGGCGGGCTTGCCAAATACGGGATGGATTACGCCAGCCTGTCCAAGCAGTTCCCCAAGCTGATCTATTGTTCTATCACCGGTTTCGGGCAGGACGGCCCCTATGCGCATCGCGCGGGCTATGATTTCATCATCCAAGGCATGTCCGGCCTGATGTCGATCACGGGTGAACCCGACCGTCAGCCGCAGAAACACGGCATGGCGATCACCGATATCTTTACCGGCGTCTATGCCACCACGGCCATTCTGGCAGCGGTACACCAGCGCAGCCAGACCGGCGTGGGCCAGCATATTGACATGGCACTGCTGGATTGCGCTGTTGCGGTCACGGGCAATCAGGCGATGAACTATCTGACCACGGGCAATGCGCCGACGCGGATGGGCAATGCACACCCGAACCTGACCCCCTACGAGGTGTTCACATCCTCTGACGGGCATCTGATCATCGCGACGGGCAATGACGGGCAGTTCCAGCGGCTGTGCCGGATGCTGGGGTTGGATGATATGGCAACCTCGGCGGACTATGCCAAGAACGCCGACCGCGTCGCCAACCGGCCCGAGATGATCCGCCGTCTGAACGGGGCTACCAGCCAACGCACCCGCGACGACCTGCTCGCCGCCTGCGAGGCAGAGGGCGTGCCAGCCGGGCCGATCAACGACATGGCCGATATGTTCGAAGACCCCCAAGTCATCGCGCGTGGCATGAAGGTCGAACTGGACGGGGTGCCGGGCATCCGGTCGCCGTTCAAATTCTCGGGCGCTGAACTGGCTTTGCATCGCGCCGCGCCAAAGCTGGGGCAGGACGACTAGGTTCGCCCCGACATGCCGCCCGGGCTTCGCTGGAAGCTCTGGCGGTTATGCCGGTTTCGGCAGTCGATCCAGCGCGGCAAAAAGCGCGTTATCAGGATCGAACTTCAGTCGCACAGGCAGGGTTATCACCTTCATTCTGAAAGACGCGGGCAGACGCACCGCGTCTTTTTCCGTTGTGACGAGCTGTGCGCCGCGCAGGGCGGCATCCGCCTCTAGCCGTCCCATCAGCGCAGGGTTCAGCGGCTGGTGATCCTCCAGCGCTTCGGCGTGGACAATCTCTGCCCCCAGATCGCGCAGGGTGGCAAAAAACTTCTCGGGGTGGCCGATGCCTGCGAAGGCCAGCGCGCGGGTGTCGGACCAATCCATCCCCGTTTGCAGGGGGGCGAGTTCGGCACGCACATGCGGCAGCCCGTCGGGCAGGGCGGTCGCGTCGAACTGCGCCTGATCTGCTGCGCCACCAATGGACAGCACGATATCCGCCCGCGCCAGACCCGTAACAACGGGTTCGCGCAAGGGGCCCGCAGGCAGGCACAGCCCGTTGCCGAACCCCTTGGCCGCATCCACCACCACAATCGATAGATCCTGATGCAGCGCGGGGTTCTGGAAGCCGTCGTCCATCACAATCACCGATGCCCCCGCTTCCGCCGCGGCCTGCGCCCCCGCTGCGCGATCCTGCGCAACCCAGACATCGGCAAAGGCGGCCAGTAGCAGCGGTTCATCCCCCACCTGCGCGGCACTGTGGCGCGACGGATCAACCTGCACCGGCCCCTTCAGTGTGCCGCCGTAACCGCGCGACACCACATGGGGCGTGTGATACCTGTCGCGCAGGTGTTCGACGACAGCCATGACCGTTGGCGTCTTGCCCGTGCCCCCGGCGTTGATGTTGCCGACGCAGACCACCGGAATATCCAGACGCAGCGGCGTGCCCGCCGCCAGCCTGCGGGCAGTGGCCTTGGCATAAAGCGCGCCCAGAGGTTGCAACAGGCGCGCGCGCCAATCGGGCGTGGGGCGGTGCCAAAAGGCGGGGGCGCGTTTCATGAGGTGGTCTCTCGCTTGTCAAGCGTTTCCTGCACAAGGTCGATCACCTTGTCGGTGACGGCTGCACCGCGGCTGATCACATCCCACCCTGCCTGCGCCATCGTCGCTGCCTGATCTGGCGCGATCAGCCGGTTCACGGCGGTGCCAAGCGCTGTGGCATCATTCACGATCCGCGCGGCTCCTTCGGCAGCCAGCCGGGTATACAGCGGCAGATACCGCCGGACTTTCGGCCCATAGAGAACAGCCGACCCTAGGGCCGCGGCCTCGAACGGATCACAGCCACCGCTGCCGTTGATCAGGGAGTTGCCCAGAAAGGACACAGGGGCCAGCCGGTAGAACAAGCCGATCTCTGCCGGATCATCGGCGATCATCACCTGGGTTGAGGCGTCCGGATAGCCCGCGTCGCCCCATCGCAGCACGCGAAAGTTCTGATCCTCCATCCGCTGCGCGAAAACATCGGCCTGCTTGGGGTCGGCGGGCGCGAGGATCAGCAACAGCCGGTGTGACAGGCGAAGCCCTTGGCGGTGCGCGGTAAGGACGGTGTTCAGCTCACCCTCGAGCACCTGATTGGCGAACCAGATCGGGCGCCCCACAACCGCAGCCGACAGATCGGCCAGATCGGAATCCATACAAGGCAACACGCGGCCACCGGCCTGAAGGGCGGGGGTCAGCTCTATGTCCTTGCGGGCGAGCCCAAGCCGGACAAGCCGCTGCATCCCCGCCTCCGACCGCGTCATGATCACCGAGAAATGCATCAGCAGATCGCGGGTCAGATCGCGCAGCCACCGGTCGCGTCGCCCGTCAAAGCCGTCGCTGTCGGCATCGATCAGGAACATCGGACAGGCCTGTGTGGTCATCTCTGCAATCATATTCGGGTGCAAACGCCCCCATGCCCAGACACAGGCGTCGGGCTGCCAGTAATCGATAAAGTTTTTGGCAAGCGTCGGGTGGTCTTCGGGCAGGGTATCGATCAGCACGTCGGCTTCGCTACACGGCGGCAGGTCCACCGGCACCAAGGCTTGGGGAACGGTGATCAGAACACTCAGCCCCGGACGGCTCCGGCACAGACGAATGGCCAGATCCTGTATCGCGAACAAGCTGCCAGGTTCGGGGGCGTGGCACCAGACCAGCTCTCCGGTGGGGCGCTTGGCCACAGGGGTGAATGGCGGCACGCCCCCGCGACCGGTAAAGGCGCGATAGGCCGACAGCCCAAGCGACCGCGCCATAAGAGTTTACCCCAGCTCTTCGGTCGAGGAGGCCGCAGCCTCTTCGTCGCGCAGACGGTGCAGATGCGCGATAAAATACCGCATATGCGCATTATCGACCGTGCGCTGTGCCTCGTTTTTCCATGCATCATAGGCGCTGGCGTAGTTCGGAAAAATTCCGACGACATGGATGTCATCGACGTTTTTGAACGCGGTACCGGTGGGCGAAATCAGTTCGCCCCCAAAGACGAGGTGCAAGCGTTGGGTCATATCGCGGTCCTTTGTTTTCAAACAGATGGCCTTGGGGGCAATCTAAGGGGTGGCTTGGGTCTGGGCAAGGCCGCTTAGCAGCGCCGCATGGACGGCATCGCCCCCCGCGACAACACCGTTCAGGCGTGGATCGGGGTTGTTGAACCGCAGGGGTTGCCCTGTGCGGTCGGTGCATTGCCCGCCTGCTTCGGTGACAATCAGCGCCCCTGCGGCAATGTCCCATTCCCAGCTTTTGCGCAACGTGACCATGCCGTCAAAACGACCCTGCCCCACCAGCCCCAGCCGATAGGCCAGCGACGGACGGTGCGCGCGTTTGAAGCCGGGGTCGCCCTTGGTCCAATGCTGCATTTCCATCACCGGTTTCGTGGCCAGCACGGTCGCCTCGGGCAACGTGGCGATGTCGGAGACAGAGATGCTTTGCCCGTTCAGGGTGGCACCGGCCCCCGCCGCCGCGGCATAGAGCCGGTCGAGCATGGGCAGGAACACCACCGCCGCCGTGATCCTCCCGTCGCGCGCAATGGCAAGGGAATGGGACCAGGTGTCGGACCCTTCGATAAAGCTGCGTGTGCCGTCAA
Organism: Sulfitobacter sp. CB2047; assembly: GCF_000735125.2. Lineage (NCBI taxonomy): Bacteria > Pseudomonadati > Pseudomonadota > Alphaproteobacteria > Rhodobacterales > Roseobacteraceae > Sulfitobacter > Sulfitobacter sp. CB2047. Next base: position 619,007 of record NZ_CP072613.1, read on the forward strand.
TCGGGTCGACGATGAACAGATCACGCTGCCCCAGCCGCCGGGTACCGTCGTCGCTTTCCTCGGACAGCCAGCCATAATCCGGGCGTGCCGCCGTCAGCGTCTGGTGCAGCATCGCGTTCACCGCAAGGTCAGCCTCGGTCACCGGGCCAGCATCATCGGGCTTGTCCCAACGCTGCGCGGTCTTGCCGGTGAAAGAGGTCGCAATCTCGCCCGAGCGGCGTGCGGCCTCGATCAGAAGGGAGAGGTCATCAAGCGCCGGCAAGGGTCATTCCCGAGACAAGAAGCGACGGCACAACGCGGCTCAGATGCGCGCGCGCGTCATTGGCCGGTACAATCGATTGCAGCATATCACGCAGATTGCCCGCGATGGTACATTCGTTGATCGCGTGGGTGATCTCGCCGTTTTCGATCCACAGACCGGACGCCCCACGAGAGTAGTCGCCGGTATTGGGGTTGATGGTCGACCCGATCATCGACGTCACCAAAAGACCTGTGCCCATATCACGGATCAGGTCTGCGCGGGTGGCATTGCCCTGGGACAGCGCGATATTCCATGTGGCCGGACCGGGGTTCGATCCGGTGCCGCGTGCGGCATTGCCGGTCGGGGTCAGCCCCAGCTTGCGGGCCGTCGCCAGATCAAGGGTCCAGCCCTGCAACATCCCGTCGTCCACTATGGTGCGGCGCGACGTGGGCAGCCCTTCGCCATCGAACGGGCGCGAACCTGCGACGCGAGGGCGAAACGGGTCTTCGATCAGGGATATGCCCTTTGGCAGCACCTGTTCGCCCATAGCGTCGCGCAGCCACGAGGCACCGCGTGCAATCGCCGTGCCACTGATCGCCGACAGAAGATGCCCGATCAGCGCCGAGGAAATGCGTTCGTCAAACAACACCGGATAGGCCCCCGTGGGCGGTTTGCGTGCACCCATGCGTTCAAGAACGCGCTCACCGGCTTTGGTGCCAATGTCTTCGGGGCTGCGCAGGTCGGCCTGGAAGATGCGGCTGTCGCCGTCATAGTCCCGCTCCATCCCTGTGCCGGTGCCGGCGATTGCAACGCAGGACAGCCCGCGGTCGGTACGGCGGTATCCGCCCTCGAAGCCGTTGCTGGCCGCCATAAATACCTGTTGCGCGCCATAGCCCGCACCCGCGGACTGCACCTGACTGACACCTTTGACGGCCAGCCCTGCGGCCTCGGCGCGGGCGGCGTCATCCTGCAGCGCTTCGGGCGAAGGCTCGGGCGCGGGGTCGTAAAGCTCAAGCGCCTCGACATCCCAATCCGTCGCCAGCTGGTCGGGATCGGCAAGGCCGATGTAGGGATCTTCGGGGGCCTCTTTCGCCATTGCCACCGCGCGGATCGCCATTTCCTCGATCGTGCGGTCCGATGTGTCGGAAGCAGAGACGTTGGCAGAGCGTTGCCCGACAAAAACCCGCAGCCCGATATCGACGCCCTCGGCCCGTTCGGCCTGTTCCAGCACCCCGCCACGCACATCGACGTTCACCGAAGTTCCGCGCACGGCCATCGCATCAGCACTATCCGCACCCGCTTGACGGGCGGCATGCAGCAACGACTTGGTCAGCGCCTCAATGGATTGCGACATTGGGGGATACTCCTTGAATGGGTGAAAGACTGCTAGCGCCCCTGCCGCAGCTGTGCAAGGGACGCCAGTCGCTGGAGGGCCGTGGTCGCAAAGGGTTACTTGATCCGCTGCCCATTGGCGAGGATTTGCCCGTCGCGGGTAAATTCGAGCTTGGATTTCAGCGTATCCTCCTCACCCTCGGCCGGGACGGCGAACATGCCCATCATCATACGCGCACCCATCGCCATCTGCGCAGGCAGCAAGCCCGAGGACACCAGCGTATCGATCAAGGTGTTCCCGCCCACCAGCTTGAGGTCAACAGCGCCCGACGGCTTGAGCGCCGTTGGGTCGTTTTCGTCATGCTCGAACGTGACCGCGCCATTGCCGGTCAGCTTGGCCCCCAGTGCATCCACGATCAGCGCATTCAGGTTCACGCTATCGAGCTGTGCTGGCACCTGTCCGGTCTCGGCCATTCTGGTCGCGGCCTCGGGGTCAAAGTAATCCATCAGCAGCCGCGCCTTGCCGGACACATCCAGCGACAGGTTGGCCGGATCGCGGGGCAGGGTGCCTTGCGGGTTGATCATGCCCCAGACCATATCCGACATGGTGAACCCTTCGAGGTTCAACCCAAGGGCCACGTCCTGCGCATCGTCGGTCTTGAGCACCGGCGCGCTCAGGTTGAACGCCGCATTATCGAGGCCGAAGGACAGAAGGAATGGAAACTGCTGCGGCTGCACTGACAGCGCCATGCCCTGACGCGAACCGGCATAGCTCATGCCGTCGGCGCTGGTTTCCACCGTCAAACGCCCCCCTTCAGAGGCGACAGCGGCAGACATATTACCGTTCTCGGGATCTTCGATGTCGACCGTCATGGTGCTGTTGCCGCTGGTGAACGTGCCCGCGCCGGTCATGCCTGCCCGCAGCATCGCGGCCATATCACTGGCCTGCGCAATCCCCAGTGGCAAGCGCCCGTCGCCGTCGAACGTCATATCCGTCGAGGTGCCGTTGATCGTCGCGATGGCGGGCTCTTTGGGATCTTTGAAGCGCATGTCAAACGTCATCGACGCAATGGACCCGTCCTGCGCATAGGCGCGCATATCGTCCAGCACCGATTTAGAGGCGTATTCGACGTTGTTCAGCACCACATTCAGCGACGCGTTGTCGGGGCCGAAGGTCTCGTCGCCCACCGTCATCTGATCCAGCGTCAAGCCTAGAAGACCGGCAGCATAGGCGCTGCTCAGGTCGGTCGGCGTCCCGCTCACGCGCATGTTCTGGCCAGTCTGGTTCACGGTCAGCGCTGCGCGCACGCGGTCTTCATCCGGGTCGGTCGGGGTGATTTCGAACACCAAGGGCATTGCGTCGGGCATGACCACCGACACGGTGCCATCGTCGTTTTGCACAAGGCTCAATTGTTCAAGCGACATCGAGATCTGGCCCAGATCAGGCTCGCTCGTCAGATCAAAGCGGACATTGCTCACCGCGAGCGTATCCCCGGATACCTTTTCGGTGGCCGTCAGCGCATAGCCCATGCTTTGCATATGGTCCTGCCAGTCACGCCACACATCCTGCGGCGTCACATCCGCCAAAGCGCTGGACGAGGTAAAAAGAACTGAAAGGGCGGCACTGCCGAAGAGAGGGCGGATCATGAAAAATTCCTTTGTCGCAAATCGCGGGCGGCTATCCGGTGACAGCGCGGCTGCGCTAAAGGTAAGCGCCCGACGCCACCTTACAAGGCAAAGCGACCCGCGCCAATCTGCGATGTTCCGCCCGCGGGGGCGCTTTTGATTGGCGCTGGCGGATGTTGTTGCTAACGATGTCACCAAACGCCGTGTACGGCAGGCCCCGTGCGGGGCTTATTGATGACGAAGGGAATTATACGATGGATATGACAGGTAAAACCGTGATGATCACCGGTGCCAGCCGCGGGATCGGGGCCGAAGCGGCACGGGTTTTTGCAGACGCAGGGGCGAATGTCGTGCTGATGGCGCGGTCTCAGGACGCGATTGCCGATCTGGCGGGCGAAATTGGCAAGCAAGCCATCGCGATCCCCTGCAACGTGGCCCGTTTCGGTGAGATGTCCTCGGCGGTGGAAACGGTGCTGGGGGCCTTTGGCGGCGTCGATGTGCTGATCAATAACGCCGGTGTGATCGAACCGATCTCGCATCTTTCCGCGTCGGACCCTGACGAATGGTCGCAGGTCATCGATATCAACCTCAAGGGTGTCTACAACGGCATGCGCGCTGTCTTGCCCGTGATGAAAGACGCAGGCGGCGGGTCGATCCTGACCATCAGCTCGGGTGCCGCGCATCACGCCATCGAAGCCTGGAGCCACTATTGCGCGTCCAAAGCGGCGGTGAACATGATGGGCCGCTCGATCCACCTGGAGGAAGCCGCGAACGGGATCCGCGCCATCGGTCTGTCGCCGGGCACGGTCGCAACCCAGATGCAGCGCGAGATCAAGGCAAGCGGCATCAACCCCGTCAGCGAACTGGCATGGGAAGATCACATCCCCGCCGATTGGCCCGCGCGGGCCCTGTTGTGGATGTGCAGCGCCGAGGCCGACAAATACTGTGGCGAGGAAATCTCGCTGCGCGACGAGGGCATCCGCAAAGCGATTGGTCTGGTATGATCGATTTCGACCGCGAAGGCCCCGTCTGGGTCGCGACGATCAACCGGCCGGACAAGGCGAATTCTCTCACCCACGAGATGCTGGTCGCCCTGGCCGAGTTCATGGAAGACGCCCAAGCCGCCCGCGCGGTGATCCTGACGGGTACTGGCAAAGTGTTCAGTGCTGGTGCCGATCTGGACGAGGCGCGCGCGGGGCTCGCTGTCTCTGACATATGGGAGAGGCTGTCGGGCGCGATTGCCGCGCTGCCGGGGCTGAGCATCTGCGCGCTGAACGGGACGCTGGCAGGGGGCGCTATGGGGATGGCGCTGGCCTGCGATCTGCGGATTTGCGTGCCCGGGGCCAAATTTTTCTATCCGGTGATGAAGCTGGGGTTTTTGCCGCAACCCAGCGACCCCGCACGTATGGCAGCCTTGATCGGCCCTGCGCGCAGCAAGCTTATTCTGATGGGCGGGCAGAAGATCACCGCCGAAGAGGCACTAACGTTCGGCTTGGTCGATCGTATTGTGCCTGCCGAGGAGCTTATGCAAAGCGCACGCGATATCGTCGCCGATACCGTTGCCGCCACGCCCGAAATTGCCACTGGGATCAAAGCGATGTGCGCCCCGCCCGAAACCCCTGCCGAGATGCCCTAGGTCAGGCGGTTAGATGAACGGGACAAAGGGCACGCCGCAGCTTGCCAGCAGTGTAAGGCCCGAGATGATTAAAATGATGCGCATATTCTGCCCTTTTATTGGAATAAGCACGATCGTCGTGCATTTGGTTTAAGGTCAAGTTAATGGTGCCGCTGTAACTCACAGCTATATCCTTAACCCGAATGGAAGAGCACGTCATGACATCAGAAAATTTGCCCGCCCGCCGCGGGGTTGTCATCGGCGCGGGGCCTGCAGGGCTGATGGCGGCCGAAATGATGGCCGCGGCAGGCTTGGCTGTGACGGTCTGCGATCACAAGCCATCCGTCGGGCGCAAGCTGTTGATGGCGGGTAAATCGGGGCTGAATATTACCAAGGCCGAAGAACACGCCAAATTCCTGAACGCTTTTTCGACGGCAAAAGAACCGCTTGAACCCATTCTTAACAGTTTCGATGCTACGGCGGTGCAGGAATGGGCCAAGGGATTGGGGCAAACCCTGTTTACCGGCTCTACCGGGCGGGTTTTCCCGACCGTGATGAAGGCGTCGCCGCTGCTGCGTGCGTGGCTGGCGCGGCTGGCCGATGCAGGCGTTGCGGTGAACACCCGTTGGCGTTGGACCGGATGGGAAGACGGCGCGCCGGTGTTCGATACGCCAGAAGGCATGAAAGGCTTGCCGGCCGATGTCACTGTGCTGGCCATGGGTGGGGCAAGCTGGTCACGCTTGGGGTCCACCGGCGCTTGGGCCTTGACGCTGCGCGACGCCGGCGTCGATATCGCGCCTTTTGCGCCTGCCAATGCAGGAATCGCGATGAACTGGTCGCCGCATATGGAGGCGCATTTCGGCGCGGCGCTGAAAGGGATCGGCTTGAAATCCGGCACCTACCGATCGCGGGGGGAGGCGGTGATTTCCGCCCGCGGATTGGAAGGCGGCGGGATCTACACCGTGTCGCGCGGGCTGCGTGAAGGGCATCCGCTGATGCTGGACCTGCTGCCGGACCAATCCCGCGAGGCGCTGGTCGAAAAGCTGGCTAAGCCGCGTGGCAAGATGAGCGTGGCAAACTATCTGCGCAAAACGCTCATACTGGACGTGGCCAAGATTGCGCTGCTTCAGGAAATGGCGCGCCCCTTGCCGGCGAACGCGACTGACTTGGCGAGGTTGCTGAAAGCGCTGCCGGTGAAACACGCAGGCCTGCGCCCGCTGGACGAGGCGATTTCAACCGCAGGCGGGGTAAAGCTTGATGCGCTGGATGACGGGTTGATGCTACACGCCCGCCCCGGCGTTTTCGTTGCAGGCGAAATGCTGGATTGGGAGGCCCCGACGGGCGGGTATCTGATCTCGGCCTGCCTTGCGACAGGCCGATGGGCCGGACAACACGCTGCCGCTTGGGCGCAGCGGGATTAACCTTCGCGGGTGGCGGCAGCCTTGAACGCGGGGCGGTCACGCATGGACTTTGCCCAATTTCCCAGCTTGTCATCCACCCGCGCAAATCCCGCGCCGATGGACCAGTTGATGCAATGGGTCGCCAGCAAATCCGGTATGGTGACCTCCTCCCCCATCAGGAACGGCCCGTCCAACCTGTCTGACAGGATCGCGGCGGAGCGGGCGAATTCGGCTTTCAGGCTATCCTTGATCTCGGGGACGCGCTGTTCCTGCGGGAAAACAAAGCTGTGTTTCGCCGCAGCCCAAAGGATCGCATCCATTTCGTCGATCAGCCAGAAGGTCAACGCATCCTGATGCGCTCGGGCCGCGGTGCCTGGGGGGGCGGTCAGCGCGCCGTGCTTGTCCGCCAGATACTGCATGATCGCGACAGAATCGGTCAGCACGTCGTCGCCGTCCACAAGTGCCGGAATTTTGCCGGACGGGTTGTATTGCTTGGCCTCGTCCGAACGTGGCGCACAGGGCAGGTGATCGTAGGGCTGGCCCAACTCCTCGAGCATCCACATCACCCGCATCGCCCGCGTTTTGGTTGCCCCGATTACCTTATACATCGACATTCCCTCCCAAGAATTAACCTGAATTTAGCGTTGTGCCCCCAGCATGGCGAGGCGGATAAAGGCGCGTTCGACCAGCGCCATCGTCGGCGCGTGTTGGCCTGCTGACCGAAGCGTCAGGTCGGTGTCTGTCAGCACGGTCAATGCGGTTTCTAGTTTGGCCGCGCCCCAGTTTTTGGCCTGACGCATGGCGCGATCGCGGTCGCGGACGCCCCAGATCTGGCCGCCCGGATTGCTCGCGATGCGGTAAAGCGTGCGAAAATGACGTGTCGCCATGATGATCAGCGTCACGGCGTTCACCCCTTGGGCCTGCAGCTTGGCCATCACGGGGCCGATGTCGCCCGCGCGCGCCTCTGCCACGACGTGGAGAATGTCGTCGACCTCTGCCTCTGTCGAGGTGGGGGCGCAGTTGGCCACATCCTCTGCCGTGAGGGGGCCTGCGTCGCCGATCTTATAAAGCGTGATTTTATCGACCATTTGACGAAAATCGCCCGGATCAAGCACCCGCGCCAGTTCACTAAGCGCCCCCATCGCATCCGCCTCGGGGCTGAGCTTTGCTTCGGCAAGCACGCGTTCAATCTCTGCCCGGTCAGGCGGATTGTCGTAGATCGGGGTGGCGAAAGCGTTCTTATGTGCCTCGAACGCCTTGAGCACCTTGGAGGTTTTTTTCAGATCCCCCGCCGACACGACGATCTGCGCGTCCCCCGGCTGCCAGTCGGCCAGTGCATCGGTCAGGATTTTGGCGATATTGTCGTTGGCGTCTTCCACAAAAGCCGCGCGCGGCCCCGGGAAGAAACCTACCGCCTTGATTGCGTCCAGCAACATGGGCGCATCCCGCCGCAGGTCAGCGGCCTGAATACGGGTCAGGCGCATTTCCTCTTCGGCATTGGGGCCCAGCAGGTTTTTCAGAAAACTCTGCCGTTTCAACGCGACGCGCATCGCATCGCCGCCATAGATCAGCAGCCCGGTCTTCGTCGGATCGGGCTTGGCGAAATAGGCATTCGCGTCGCGCGGGGGCAGCTTCATGGGGTCAGATCGGCCGCGTATAGGCGGGTGACCAGCTGGTCGGCCAACATGACCATCAAGCGTTTTTGGGCATCACGTTCTGCCGCGAGCGTTGCAACAGTCGAACCGGTCGCGGAATAGCCGGTAAAGTTTTCGACATTTCCTGATACCTCGATCTGACCACTGCTGAGGTTGCGCAGGGCGAATTCGACCTTGCCGACTAGGTTATACCGTGTGGTGTTGTCTTCGCTGTCGATCGCCAACCCCTCTTCCGAGGTATCGACGGTCAGGGCCAAAGCATAACGAGGACTGGCGGCGCGGCCCAATCGCGTCTCGATCTCGCGCACGAGCGTGTAGGAATAGGCATCATTCGGCGCGTCGACCTGCACCGCGTTTTGCAGCGCCGTGCCAGTGCCGCCGGGGCCGTAAACGGGTTGAAACCCGCAGGCCGCCAGGACCAGCAGTGGCAATGCGATAATAAAACGGCGGTTAAGCAACGACATTGACGATCCGTCCGGGCACAACGATGACCTTTTTAGGCGTGGCCCCATCAAGGGTACGAATGACAGCTTCGTGGCTCAGCGCGATCTTTTCAACCTCTTCCTTCGGCATATCGGCAGGTACCTGAATTTCCGCGCGGCGTTTGCCGTTAATCTGGATCGGCAGGGTCACCGTATCGTCGACCAGCATCGCCTCGTCTGCTTGCGGCCAGGTCGAGGTAGTGATCAGACCGTCGCCGCCTTGCGCGGTCCAGATTTCCTCTGCCAGGTGGGGCGTCATCGGGGCCATCAACTGGGCCAGCGTCATGATCGCTTCGCGCTGTGCGGCTTTGCCCGCCTTGGATTTCTGCAACGTCGCGGTAAAGGCATAAAGCTTGGCAATCGCGGCGTTGAAGCCAAAGGATTCCACACCCATCGTGACATCGTGGATGGTCTTGTGCATCGCGCGCAGCAGATCGTCGTCGCCTGTACCTGCGGTGCTGTCGTCCATCTCGGCGATGCGGCTGCTGATGTTCCACACGCGGTTAAGGTGCTTATACGCCGCCTCTGCCCCGGATGCGGTCCATTCGACATCGCGTTCGGGGGGCGAATCGGACAGAACGAACCAGCGGGCGGTATCCGCCCCGTAATTCGCGATGATTCCCAGCGGGTCGACTACGTTTTTCTTCGACTTCGACATCTTGGCCGAGGGGATGATTTCAACCTCTGTCCCATCGGCGAGTTTGCCGTCGGTCACATCTTCGGGCAGGTGATAGACGGGGCGGTCATTTGCGTCGCGGGTCTGGTAAATCTCATGTGTTACCATGCCTTGCGTGAACAGTGCGTTAAACGGCTCAATCGCTTTTTCGGGCAGATGGCCGGTGATCTGCATCGCGCGGGCGAAGAAGCGCGAATACAGCAGGTGCAGAATCGCGTGTTCGATGCCACCGATATATTGGTCCACATTCATCCAGTATTCCGCATCCGCCATATTGGTCGGCGTGTCAGCGCGTGGCGCGGTAAAGCGGGCGAAATACCAAGAGGAATCGACGAATGTGTCCATCGTATCGGTTTCGCGTTTCGCGGGCGCACCGCAAGACGGGCAGGCGCAGTCGCGCCATGTGGGGTGTCGGTCCAACGGGTTGCCGGGCGTGTCAAAGCTGACGTCATAGGGCAGCTCGATCGGCAGGCTCTCTTTCTTTTCGGGCACCACGCCGCAGGTGTCGCAATGCACGACCGGGATCGGGCAGCCCCAGTAGCGTTGCCGGGACAGGCCCCAATCGCGCAGGCGGTATTTGGTCACGCCTTGGCCCACGCCCTGCGCTTCGCAGGCGTCGATGGCCGCAATGATCGCCTCTTCGCCGGTTTGCCATTTCTCGCCGGCAAAGCCGCCGTTGTAATACACTTTTTCGGATTTCGCCGGCACGAAGGGCGCGGAGAGCTTTGGGTCTGCGTCCTCGGACGGCAAGAAGGTCGACGTGATCGGCAGCCCGTATTTGGTGGCGAATTCAAAGTCCCGTGCGTCATGGGCGGGGCAGCCAAAGATCGCCCCCGTGCCGTAGTCCATCAGGATGAAATTCGCGATATAGATGGGCAGTTCCCACGCGGTATCGAAGGGGTGGCGCACACGCAGGCCGGTATCCATCCCCAGCTTTTCGGCAGTCTCGATCGCTTCTTCGGTTGTGCCGCCCTTGCGACATTCGGCACAGAAGGCCGCGATTTCGGGGCTGTCTTTCTCGAGCAGTTTGGCCAGCGGGTGATCGGGTGAAATGCCGACAAAGCTTGCGCCAAGCAGGGTGTCGGGGCGCGTGGTGTAGACTTCGATCCGGTCGAAACCTTCCGGCGCGTCGATGGTCGAGAACGCGAATTGCAGCCCGCGCGATTTGCCGATCCAGTTCGCCTGCATCAGCTTGACCTTCGCGGGCCAGTTATCAAGCGTGTCCAACGCATCAAGCAGCTCTTCCGAGTGGTCGGAGATTTTGAAGAACCATTGCGTCAGCTCGCGCCGTTCCACCAGCGCGCCAGAGCGCCAGCCGCGCCCTGCCTCGACCTGTTCGTTGGCCAGAACGGTCATATCGACCGGATCCCAGTTCACGATGGCGTTCTTGCGATAGACCAGCCCTTCCGACAGGAAATCGAGGAACAGCGCCTGCTGCTGGCCGTAATATTCAGGGTCGCAGGTGGCAAATTCGCGGGACCAGTCGATCGACAACCCCAGCGGTTTCATCTGGTCGCGCATGTCGGCGATGTTGCCATAGGTCCAGTCTTTGGGGTGACCGCCAATGGCCATCGCGGCATTTTCAGCGGGCATCCCGAAGGCATCCCAGCCCATCGGGTGCAGCACGTTATGCCCCGTCGCGATCTTGTAGCGCGCGATCACGTCGCCCATCGTATAGTTCCGCACGTGCCCCATGTGGATGCGCCCCGATGGATAGGGAAACATCTCGAGCACGTAATACTTTGGCTTGTCGGCGTTGCGTACCGCTTGGAACACATCGTTCTTTTCCCAGGCGGCTTGCCAGCGGGCTTCGATTTCGGCGGGGGAGTAGGAGGGCATCTTGGCGGACCTTATCAACGAAAAACGCCGGGCGAGCGACTAGCGCGTGGCCCGGCGTGATAATGGGGAATAGACGGGTGCGGGCTTAGAATTTGGCGTCGGCAATACGCATTTCACGCGCACGGCTCAGGATCGCGTCTTCGACCGCGCGAGAGGTTGCTTTGCTGACGGTACGACCGCCACGGGTTTGCAGCGCGATGTTCAGCGACCGTGCATCAAGCGCGGGATCATCAATCAGGACCGTCGCGCGGTAGGACTGGCTGCCCCCCGGGGGGGTGCCATAGCCGGTCACGATCACGCCGGTATAGGGGTCGATGGATTGCACTGGCAGGAAGTTGAGAACTTCGAGCGACGCGGACCACAGGTATTTGTTGACCGACACGCTGGTATCAACATTCTTGCGATTGAAAATCGCCCAGATCGTGTTGTCTGGGTCCATCTCGACATAGTTGGGGTTTGTGGGCTCAAGGCCAAGATTGGGGTCGCGATCCGCGGGTGCGCCAAGGTTGAGCGCGCCGCATGCGCCAAGCGCTGAGACCACCACGAGGGCTAGTGTAGATTTGAATACCGAACTGCGCACCATCTCGACCGTCCTTTGCCTGTTTGCGCACAGGTCTATCCAAGCGGGGTTCGGTGGGCAAGCGCAATGTCAGTATATACTAGAGTACAGGGCACCTGTGCCTCTGCGTTCTTGGCCCGTCCGTGCATTCTGCGGGGTTGCACAACTGTGACATAGCTGCATCACAGTTTTTTCCAATGATGCCAAGGCTTCCGCGATCCTTGCCAAAACTAGGGCAAACGCTGAAAACACCTCTCATACCTTTACCGGATTCCCCGGTATGGGCATATGAATTCAAACCGAGGGATAACTCATGAAAAAAGTTCTCTTCGCTACAACAGCTCTGGTTGCGACCGCTGGCGTTGCAGCTGCAGACGTTACATTCGGCGGCTACGGCCGTTTTGGTGTCATCTATGTTGAAGGCGCAACAAACGAAACAACCATCACCAGCCGTTTCCGTCTGCAAATCGACGCGACAGCTGAGTCCGACAACGGCATCACCTTCGGTGCACGCGCTCGTATCCAGCAGGACAACGACGGCGACAGCAACGGTGCAAACCTCGGTGAAGATGCAGCTTCCGTAGGCGGCACATTCCGCAACGACCGCATCGAAACAGGCATCAACGGCATCCGTTACTTCGCGCGCTCCGGCGGTCTGGAAGTCGGCGTTGGCAACATCTACGGCGCGATCGACTCCATGCCCGGCATGTACCCCGTCGAGCTGGGCCTGACCGGTCTGTCCTATGACTACATCATCAACGGTGCCGGCGCGTACTCCGCGACATACGACTCCGATGGTAACGGCGCAGCTGGCCGCAACGGTGTTGAAGTTCTGTACGCAATGGGCGACCTGAAAGCGCACCTGTCGTACTCCGAGCTGGACCTAGTTGCGAACAACAACGACCTCGAAGGCGAGCGCATCGAAGGTTACTTGGCGTACACATTCAGCGGCTGGACCGTTGCTCTGGGTCTGCAAGACTCCGACATCGCAAACGACACTGAAGTTGCTCTGACAGTTGGCGGTAACGTCGGCGTTGCAGACCTGACATTCGGTTATGCTGACAACGGCACCGGCGGCGACGCATTTGCGATCACCGCGGCGTTCGACATCGGTGCGGCAACACGTCTGACAGCTGTTGTACTTGACCAAGAATCCTACACCGACACCGTATACGGCGTTGGCGTAACACACGACCTGGGCGGCGGTACATCGCTGCGCGGTGGTGTTCAGAACAACCGCAACGGCGCAACTGTTGCTGACCTGGGTGTTCGCTTCAACTTCTAAGTTGAACGATACAGTCTAAAAGAGGGGCAGGCCGTTGGTCTGCCCCTTTTCTTTTGCGCCAAGCTGTTGTTCTGTGCGCCCTCAACAACAAGGGCCGACTGACATGAGCTTGCACGACATCACATCCCGCATCGCCAAAGCCGAAACCGACGCAGGCCGCGCGCCGGGCAGCGTTGAGCTGATCGCCGTGAGCAAGGTGCAGCCGGACGCGCGCGTTGCGGCGGTGCTGTCGGAAGGTCACCGCTGTTTCGGCGAGAACCGCGTGCAGGAGGCCGAAGGCAAATGGCCCGCTTTCCGGCAGGAGTTTGACGGCGTAAAGCTGCATCTGATCGGCCCACTGCAAAGTAACAAGGCACGTAGCGCGTTCGAATTATTTGACGTCATTCACACGCTTGACCGCCCCAAACTGGCGCAAACCTTTGCGCGGCTGGCGCAGGAAATGGGGCGCTGTCCTGATATGTTCGTGCAGGTTAACACCGGCGAAGAGGATCAGAAGGCCGGTGTTCTTCCAGCGGATGCCGACGATTTTATCAAGGAATGTCTGTCGCTTGATCTGCCCGTGCGCGGGCTGATGTGCATCCCGCCGGTCGATGAAGAAGCCGCGCTGCATTTCGCGCTGCTGGCTAAAATCGCGGCGCGCAACGGGTTGCGGGATTTGTCGATGGGGATGAGCAGCGATTTTGAAAAGGCCATCGCGCTTGGGGCGACCCATGTGCGCGTCGGCTCCGCCATCTTCGGGGAACGTAGCGCAGGCTAGACGATCAACCTGCTGTGGCGGGTCAGCCGCACGGCGATCTGGTGCAGATGCGCGCGTGAAAAGGCGACGCAGCCTTCGGTGGGATACCCCGGACGACGCTGCTGGTGGATAAAGATCGCCGACCCGAGCCCTGCAACGGCATCGGGCCAGTTCCAATCTGTCAGGATCACCAGATCGTATAGGGGGTCGGCACGGCGCAGAACCTCGTGGCTGTGCGGGTAGGGGGCCTGCACAAGGCTGTTGTAGTCGCCCTGCGTCCCATCATCAGACCAAAGATCACGCGGGCCGATCGGCATCGCCCATGGCACAGGGGCGGGAATACGGTCGGGACGGTAGAGCATCCCGACAATGCGGTGAATGCCCGCTGGCGTCGCCTTGTCGCCCTCGCGCTTATTGCGGGTGATACCGGTTTTGCCGATGGTGCAGGGGTAAAGTTGCCCCTGAAACCGGACGCCCCGCGGCGTGAGAACCAGATCGTCGGGTGTCACAGAAGGTGCCCGGATTTGGCGGCTTTTGTGGCAAGGTAGGCGTGGTTGTGGCTGTTCTCGCCGACCTTGAGAGGGACGCGCTCTGCGACTTTGACGCCGCTTGCCTCCATCATCTCGACCTTGCGGGGGTTGTTGGTCAACAGACGCACCGACGAAAACCCCATTGATGTCAGGATGTCCGACCCCAAGCGAAAATCCCGTTCATCGTCTTCAAAGCCCAGACGGTGGTTCGCCTCGACCGTGTCAAAGCCTTGATCCTGAAGGGAATAGGCGCGCATCTTGTTGGTCAGCCCGATGCCGCGCCCCTCTTGGTTGAGGTACAGCAACACGCCGTGCCCTTCCTTGCCCATCTGCGTCAGCGCGGCATGCAACTGCGGCCCGCAGTCGCATTTCAGACTGCCCATGATATCGCCGGTAAAGCAGGCCGAATGCAGTCGCGCGAGCACGGGTTTGCTGCGATCGGGGCGGCCGATTTCGATGGCGTAATGTTCCTCTCCGCCGTCGTCGGGGCGGAAGATATGCAGACGTCCGGCCTCTGAGACCTCCATCGGGAGACGCGCATTGACCACCGGATGCAAGGGGCTGCGCGCGGCAAGGATCGGTTGTGCCGCGCTCAGGTTGATCATCGTCAGGCCGTTTTGCTGGGCGAACTGACTTGCATCCGCAAGGTCGAGTATCACAGCAGCGGGTAGCAGGCGCGCTGACTTGATCAGATCAATCGCCAGGCCGTGCGGCGTCGCATCGCCCCCACGTGCGCAGGCCAGCGGGCCTTTCAGGGGGCTGCGCAGATCGTCCGCCGGATCCGCGATGGATTTCACCCATCGCAACGTGGCGTCCCGTGGCAGGAGGACACGCGCAAAGCTGCCATCGTAGGCGCGCGCTTTCAGGGTTTCGGCGCGCCGGGCGCTGATCACCAACACCGGTTCGCCACCCATGGCAAGCAGGCCGGTCAACCGCGCGGGCGTCAGCGTTTCGGCAGCCATAACCAGAACTGGCCGCGATCCCGCCAGTACAATGGGAACGCCCAAACGCAGGTCCGCACGGGCGCGTGCCAGTTGCTCGGTTATATCGGGCCCAAAAACCATGATTTGAAATCTTTCATGTTATGTTGTCACATTTCTTACTGCAGAAACCGGCGGATTGAAACATTGCGCGACAATTTCGCACGGTCGTGTGATCAAACACCTGCTACTCTTGCACGCACGGCTTTGTGAACACATCTAAAGTAAAGTTGTAGAGGATGAGTTGATATGGCCCAGCTAAAGAAAATCTTGCTCGTAGATGATGACGATGACCTGCGCGACGCGCTGAGCGAGCAATTATTGCTGACCGAAGACTTTGATGTATTCGAAGCAGGCAATGGCGCAGACGCCAAAACCCGCGCCGCCGAAGCATTGTATGATCTGGTCATTCTGGATGTTGGACTGCCGGACATCGACGGGCGTGACCTGTGTCGCGACCTGCGTACCCAGGGCGTGAAAAGCCCGATTCTGATGCTGACGGGGCATGACAGTGACGCGGATACGATCATGGGTCTTGATGCGGGCGCGAATGATTACGTCACCAAGCCGTTCAAATTCCCCGTTCTCTTGGCGCGCATCCGGGCACAGCTGCGCCAGCACGAACAATCCGAAGAGGCGATTTTCCAGCTTGGGCCCTATACGTTCAAACCGTCGGCCAAGCTGTTGATCACCGAAGACGACAAGAAAATCAGGCTGACTGAAAAAGAGACGAATATTCTCAAGTTCCTATACCGTGCTGCCGCGGGCGTCGTCCCGCGCGACACGCTTTTGCACGAGGTCTGGGGCTATAATGCCGGTGTCACGACGCACACGTTGGAAACCCACATTTACCGTCTGCGCCAGAAGATCGAGCCTGATCCCTCGAACGCAAGAATTTTGCTAACTGAATCAGGCGGTTACAGAATTATTTCATAATTGTGGAACCCAAGCGGGCGCCACTGGTTATTCCTGCGAGAGACGGGGTTTTCATGACCCGTCGATCGGTTTGAACCCGAAGTTTGTATCCGGGAAATGATACATACCTCCCTGTTGGACTAGGCCGGGCCCTTGTGCCCGGTCTTTTTTTGTCCGCAGCCCGGAAGTCCCGGGAATTCGGCATGGTGGACGCTGCGCATTTCGCGGTAGGGTGCGCGCGATCTGACCCAAGGGAGCTGCCTCATGCCTTTCACGCTGGCCACATGGAATATCAACTCTGTCCGGTTGCGCGAACCGATTGTGCTCAAGCTGCTGGCTGAACATGGGCCGGATGTGCTGTGTTTGCAGGAATGTAAAAGCCCGGTCGACAAAATCCCCACCGCGGCCTTCATCGAAGCGGGCTACACCCACATGGTGGCGCGAGGGCAAAAAGGATACAATGGTGTGGCAATCCTGTCGCGTCTGCCCTTGGAGGATGCCGGTGATCAAGATTTTGCGACGCTGGGCCACGCGCGCCATGTTGCGGCAAAGCTCGAAAACGGGGTGACGGTGCATAACTTCTATGTGCCCGCTGGCGGCGACGTGCCCGACCGCGAGGTGAACGAGAAGTTTGGCCAAAAGCTCGATTATCTGGCAGACATGCGCGACTGGTTCCACGGCGACAAACCCGAGAAATCCATTCTGGTGGGCGACCTGAACATCGCACCGCGCGAGGATGACGTCTGGGATCACAAGAAGCTGCTCAAGGTGGTAAGCCACACACCGATAGAGGTCGAAAAGCTGGCCGAGACGCAGGACGCCGGTGGTTTTGTTGACGTAACGCGGCAGGATATCCCGCAAGGCAACCTGTACAGCTGGTGGTCCTACCGCGCCAAGGATTGGGATGCGGCAGACAAGGGCCGCCGGTTGGATCACGTCTGGGCAACGCCCGATATCTCGGGCGCGGCACATTCCAGCCGCGTGTTGCGCGACGCCCGTGGTTGGGAAAAGCCCAGCGACCACGCGCCGGTCTTTGCGACATTCGACCTTTGAAATAGACAGACGCGCCCTCATATAAAGGGCAACCCCAAGCGAGGATTTTGATATGATGGATTTGAACCTTTCCCCCGCCGGTACCGGTGATGCCGATCTGATCAAAGACACGAGCGAAGCGACCTTCATGTCCGATGTTGTCGAGGCATCGCAAACGGTGCCGGTGATTGTCGATTTCTGGGCCCCGTGGTGCGGCCCGTGTAAGACCCTTGGCCCGATGCTCGAAGACGCGGTGCGCGCGGCCAAAGGCGCGGTCAAGATGGTCAAGATCAACGTTGACGAGGCCCAACAGATCGCAGGCCAGTTGCAGATCCAGTCGATCCCGACGGTTTATGCTTTCTTCAAGGGCCAGCCGGTTGACGGGTTTCAGGGGGCCCTGCCACAGTCCGAGATCAAGGCGTTCATCGACCGCGTGATCAAAGCGGGCGGCGGCGCTGCCCCCGGTGAAGAGCTGTCAGAGGCCGTGGCCGCTGCGGATGACATGCTGGCCGAAGGGGCGGCGCAGGACGCGCTGGACACTTTTGCCGCGATCCTGGGCGAAGACCCGAACCATGCCGGTGCTTATAGCGGGATGGTGCGCGCCTATATCGCGTTGGATCAGCTTGATCAGGCCGAAGCGCATCTGAACGGCGCACCCATCGAAATCTCCAAAGCGCCCGAGCTTGAGGCCGCGCATGCGCAGCTTCAACTGGCACGACAGGCAGCCGACGCGGGCCCTGTGGCAGAGCTTCAGGCGGCGGTGGATGCCAACCCTAATGACATGCAGGCGCGTTTCGATCTGGCGCAGGCGCTGTATGCGCATGGCGACACGCAAGCCGCTGTGGATCAACTGCTGACGCTTTTCGGCAAGGATCGTGAATGGAATGACGGGGCCGCCAAGACGCAATTGTTCACCATTTTCGAGGCGTTGAAACCCAACGATCCGATTGCGCTGAATGGTCGTCGTAAACTTAGCTCTATGATATTTGCATAAGGCTGTGCGCGCCCTAGGTATGCTTACATGATACAGCAATCGGACCTGCCAGACACAATCGCGATCTTCCCGTTGTCGGGCGCATTGCTGCTGCCGCGCTCGCGGTTGCCGCTGCATATCTTTGAACCGCGCTATCTGCAGATGATCGAAGACAGTCTGAAAACGCCGGGGCGGTTGATCGGCATGGTGCAGCCCAATGTGGTGCCGGGGCGCGAGGGTCCGGGGCTGCAAACCATCGGCTGCGCCGGGCGGATCACCCAGTTCTCCGAGACAGAGGACGGGCGCTATATGATCACCCTCGCGGGGATCTCGCGTTTTCGGGTGGTGAAAGAGGTCGAAGGCTTCGCGCCCTACCGCCGTTGCGATGTCAACTGGGACGGGTTTGAACGCGATCTTGGCAAGGATGAACAGGACAGCAGTTTTGACCGCGATAATTTCCTGAACACGCTTGGCCGTTACTTCGACGCGCGTAACCTGTCGGCAGATTGGGATACGTTGCAAGAGGCCGACGATGAACTGTTGATCAATTCACTGTCGATGATGCTGGATCTTGACTGCGAAGACAAACAGGCCTTGCTTGAGGCACCATCCCTCTCTACCCGACGCGAGACGTTGCTGACGTTGATCGAATACACCCTGCGGGGTGGCCAAGAAGGGGAGATGATGAATTGAACGCCGAAGAGATACCATTCGACCGCCGCATGCTAGAGGCGCTGATTTGCCCCCGCACGCAGATGCGGCTGACCTATGACGCCGACAAGCAAGAGCTGATCTCGGACGCGGCCGGTCTTGCCTATCCGATCCGCAACGGTATCCCCGTGATGCTGGTGGACGAAGCGCGGGTTATCGACTGACACGGCGGGGCGGATAGCGCCCTAAAGCGCCTTACCCTGCATCAGACGGGGCAGGGTGCCCGTCAGCCCCGCCGCCTCGCGCATGAAACCGCGACGGGCATCGGGCAGGGCGTTAATTGCCGCCATCCCCACATCACGTGCAAGACGCAGCAGCGGGTTGTCGTTGGAAAACAACCGGTTGAAGCTGTCCGTCGCCAATGCCAGCGCGGTGTTATCAAAGCGACGCCACAGCTGATATTGCTCGAGCACCGTGGTGCTCCCGACATCCTGCCCGCGCCGTTGTGCATCAGCGATCACCTCTGCTAGCGCGGCGACATCGCGCATGCCGGCGTTCAACCCCTGACCGGCAATCGGGTGCACCCCATGTGCGGCATCCCCCAGCAGCGCGACACGCGGTGCCACCATCGAATGCGCCAGCGACAGGCTCAGCGGGTAAGTGTACCGCGCACCGGCAAGGGAAATCTCGCCCAGAAAATCACCAAAGCGCGGACGAAGCACGTCGAGGTATCCCGCATCTGGCAGCGCGTGAATATGCGCTGCGTTGGCGGCGGTCTCGCTCCAGACGATGGAGGACCGGTTTTCGGTCAGCGGCAGGATCGCCAGCGGACCCGGGGGCATAAAGAACTGATGCGCGACCCCGTGATGGGGTTTTTCATGGGCGATGGCGCAGACCAGCGCGGTTTGCGCATAATCCCAGCCGATGCGTTTGATCCCCGCCCGCGTGGCGGTGCCCGAGGCGCGACCATCCGCGCCGACAACCAGACGCGTGCGCAGGGTCTTACCGTCTTCCAGTGTCAGGGTGACGCCCGCCGGGGCGGCGTCTTGCGCGATGACCGTTTCGCCGTCCAGCCGCGTGATGCGGGCCTCAGCGCTCACGGCTTCTGCCAAGGCGCGGCGCAGGTGGCGGTCCTCGACCATATGGCCCATCGGCCCTTCTTCGATCTCTGCGTGATCGAAATGCATGAAGAAAGGGGAGGGGCCTTCGCCCGCGCGCCCGTCCGTCACTTTGATCTCGAGCATCGGTTGCGCGTGGGATTTCACATTATCCCAAATCCCGAGCGCCCCGAGCATCCGTGTCGAGGTCAACGCCAGCGCATAGGATCGCCCGTCAAACGCCGCATCTTCCCGCGTGGCAGCGGGCAGCCTGTCGATCAACGTGACCCGCAGCCCGATCTGCGCCAAAGCCAAGGCAAGTGTCGGGCCATTCAGCCCACCACCGACGATTGCGATATCTGTATCAAAATCCATAGCTTTAGATATGGGCGTGCAGCAGGGATTGTCCATGCGCGCTGGCGTCGTTACCGTCCCTTTTCCAAAGCATTATTCGAGGAAGCAACATGCAAGAGTGGTTAACCATGACAGCCGCAGATCTGGGACGGGGCATCGGGGACGGCCAGATCGACCCTGTTGTGCTGTGTCAGACCTATCTTGACGCGATCGACGCCCACCCCCTGCGGGATCGTATCTATGCCCGCGTGACCGCCGAACGGGCCCTGGCCGAGGCGGGTGCCGCGCGGGATCGCGCGCGTGCGGGCCAGCGTTTGTCGCCACTGGACGGGGTGCCGATCAGCTGGAAAGACCTGTTCGACACCGCCGGGATCGCGACCGAGGCGGGCAGCGCCCTGCTGAAAGACCGCGTGCCGGACCGCGACGCGCGCGTGTTGGCGAATGCCACCGCGATGGGGTTGGTCTGTCTGGGCAAGACCCATATGAGCGAGCTGGCGTTTTCGGGGCTCGGGTATAACCCCACCACCGCCACCCCCCCTTGCGTGAACGATGAAGCTGCCGTGTCGGGCGGGTCGTCGTCCGGGGCTGCGGCTTCTGTCGCTTTCGGTCTGGCGGCGGCGGCGATCGGGTCGGATACCGGCGGATCGGTGCGGGTGCCTGCCGCGTGGAACGATCTTGTGGGGCTGAAAACCACCTCGGGCCGTGTGTCGCTTGAGGGGACCGTGCCGCTGGCGGCCAAGTTCGACACGGTCGGCCCGCTTTGCCGCTCGGTCGAGGATGCGAGCCTGTTGCTGGCGCTCACCGAAGGGTCCAAGCCGATGGACATGGGCAGCACCGACATCGAAGGGCGTCGCTTTGCGATCCTGCGCACGGTGGCGTTCGACGATATTGAAGACGCCCCCGCGGCGGCTTTCGACGATGCCGTCGCGCGGCTGAAGGAAGCGGGGGCGGTGATCGAGGACATCGATTTCGACCCGATCAAAGAGGCGATGCCGCTGAGCGGATGCCTTTACACCGCCGAAGCCTACGGCCTGTGGCGCGACGTGATCGAGGCGAACCCGGATGCGATGTACGGCGAAATCCTTGAAAGGTTCCGCTTGGGTAAATCCCACTCCGGCCCCGATTATGTGGCAGCCTGGGCCAAGATCGACCAGATCCGCGCGGCCTATGTGAAAGCTGTGGCGGGCTATGACGCGGTGCTGATCCCCACCGCACCGCTGCTACCCCCCAAGCTGGACCGGCTGGAAACCGAGCATGACTATTACGTCTCGGCCAACCTCATGACCCTGCGCAACACGCGTATCGGGAATCTTATGGGGCTGGCGGCGGTGACCCTGCCCACGGGCACCCCATCCTGCGGGATCATGCTGATGGGCCAGCCCTTTGGCGAAGAGCACCTGCTGCGCATTGCCGCAGCGGCCGAAGAGGCTTTGGCCTAAATGACACAAACCTTGCCCTGCGTCCTGCAATGTCTGGACGCGGGGCAAGCCCTTGGGTACTCTGGAACAAACGGGGCGTGAATGATCCCGAACCCGAGGCAGTGAAATGATGTACCCCGAGCGGTTTTCGAACCTTCCGGCCCACGCGTGGCCGCGCCTGCGCGCATTGCTTGATGCGCATGAAGGCGGTGGCACGCCGATCCACATGACGATTGGCGAGCCGAAACATGCTTTTCCGGCATGGGTCACCGATGTGATTGCCGAAAATGCTGCCGGATTTAACAGCTACCCGGCCAACGACGGCACGCCCCGGTTACGCGGCGCGATTGCCGGATGGATCAAGCGGCGCTACGGTGTGGATGTGGATGCGGACACGCAGGTGATGCCGCTGAACGGCACCCGCGAAGGGCTGTATAACGCCGTCATGGCCACCTGTCCCGAGACAAAGAATGGCCGCAAGCCCGCCATTCTGATGCCGAACCCGTTCTATCAGGTCTATATGATCGCCGCGATTTCCGGTGCCGCTGATCCGGTGATGGTGCCTGCTACGCGCGAAACAGGGCATCTGCCCGATTTTGCCAGCCTGCCCGAAGATGTGCTGAACCGGACCACTGCGGCCTATATCTGCTCGCCCGCCAACCCGCAGGGGGCCGTGGCCACCCATGCGTATTGGGCCGATCTGATCGCGCTGGCAGAAAAGTACGATTTCAAGATTTTCGCGGATGAATGCTATTCAGAGATCTACCGCGACACGCCGCCCGTCGGGGCGCTACAAGTGGCGCAAGAGGTCGGGGCCGATCCGGATCGTGTGGTGATTTTCCATTCGCTGTCGAAACGGTCGAACCTGCCCGGGCTGCGGTCCGGCTTTGTCGCGTCGGGTGCCAATACCATGCGCGAGATCAAGCAGCTGCGGAACTATGCCGGTGCACCGCTGCCGCTACCGTTGCAAGCGGCGTCGGCTGCGGTCTGGGACGACGAAGCCCATGTGGCCGAGAACCGCGCGCTTTACATCGAGAAATACGAGGTCGCCGACCGGATTCTCGGCAACGTCCCCGGGTACCACAGCCCCGAGGCCGGGTTCTTTTTGTGGCTGCCGGTGGAAGATGACGAAGCTGCGGCGCTGAAACTCTGGCGTGAAACCGGCGTGCGGGTGCTGCCGGGCGGCTATCTGGCGCAAAGCGTGAACGGCGAAAACCCCGGGAAACAATATATTCGGGTGGCGATGGTCGCCCCAAAAGAAGAGACAACGCGCGGGATCGAAGCGATCCGCCGCTGTCTCTATCCAGAATAAGACGAGGGATCAGAGCAATGGCATATCAGACACGTGGGCGCGACCCTTTGCTAGACACCAACATGGCCGAAGCGATCGAAAAACGCGGCAAGGAGCTGCTGGGCCTCGGGCTGATCGCCCTGGGCCTTATGGCCGCCATGATGATCGGCAGCTACACCCCTGATGATCCCAACTTTATGGTGTCCACCGATGCGCCGGTGCAGAACTGGCTGGGGCGCATGGGCGCGTCGCTGGCCGCGCCTTTGTTCATGATCGTGGGCTGGGGCGCGTGGTCTGTCGCGGCAATCCTGCTGGCCTGGGGCGCACGCTTTGCCCTGCACCGCGGCGAGGAGCGCGCCGTGGGCCGTTTGATCTTTGCCCCGATTGCTGTCGCCTTGTGTTCGATCTACGGGGCAACGCTGACGCCGGATGCGGCTTGGCTGCAAACCCATAGCTTTGGTCTGGGCGGGCTTTTTGGCGACACGGTCATGGGCGTGATCCTGACCGTCCTGCCGATCGGGTCGACCTTTACGATCAAGCTGATGTCGCTGTTGATGGGCGTGGCGATCCTTGCCTTTGGTGCCTTTGTTGTCGGCTTCACCCGACTTGAACTGCAACGTCTGTTCCGCTTCATGCTGGTCGGGCTGATCATGGCTTATGCCGGATTGATGACCCTTCTGGGGCGGGGTGCGTCGGGGGCGGTTGCCGCCGCGCAGGGCATTCAGGCCCGCCAGCTTGAACGCCGCGAACGCAACCGGATCGAGGCCGAGGAGAACGCGCAATTCGCGGCCAGCCAAGGATACTATGACGACGAACTGGCCTATAGCGACGCGCCTGCACCTGCGCCAAAAACCGGCCTCCTGTCGAAAATGCCGACGCTGGTCAAACGCGCCGACCCGCTGCCCGAACCTGAACTGGTCGAGACATGGGCTGAACCCGAGCTGGACGAAGCCCCCAGCAGCGACCGTATCAAATCCAAGATCGCCGATGTGATCAAAAGCCGCGTGCGCACGGGCGGGGCTGTGCATACTGCCACCACCGCCCCCTTGACCCGCGGTCGCGGCCGTGGCCCTGATCCGCTGCTGCTGGATACCACCGCCCGTGGTGCCCGCCGCGAAGAGCCGCCATTAACCGGTGCGCCGGCCCCCTCCCCTACTCGGGCGGAGCCGCCTTTAACCGCAAGCCGTGCACCTTTGGTCGCGGAGCGCCCCGTGCTTGAGCTAACCCCCTCCGAACCGGATCACGACGCGGATATGGCGGTTCTGGATGATGAACCGATGACCGACAGCCACCTGCCACTGCAAGAGGCAGAGCGGGAACCGGCCATGCAGATCCCCGTGGCTCAGCCGCGCAAAGTGGTGCAGCCGCAGATGCGCAAGCCGGTGCAGCCCAGCAAACAGGCTCAGGCCGAGGCACAGCCTGCGTTGACCTTTGAAGACACGCATCCCGGATTTGAACTGCCGCCGCTGAACCTGCTGGAAAGCCCGGATAATGTCGAACGCCTGCACCTGAGTGACGACGCGCTGGAAGAGAACGCGCGCATGCTGGAAAACGTGCTGGATGACTATGGCGTGAAGGGTGAAATCGTCGCCGTCCGTCCGGGCCCCGTTGTGACCATGTACGAGCTGGAACCGGCACCGGGCCTTAAGGCGAGCCGTGTGATCGGTCTGGCGGACGATATCGCGCGCTCTATGGCGGCACTGTCGGCGCGTGTGTCTACCGTGCCGGGGCGCAGCGTGATCGGGATCGAACTACCTAACGAGAACCGCGAGAAGGTCGTGCTGCGCGAAATCCTCGCCGCGCGTGATTTCGGCGACAGCACCATGCGTCTGCCGCTGGCCTTGGGCAAAGACATTGGCGGTGACCCTGTGGTCGCGAACCTTGCCAAGATGCCTCACCTGCTGATCGCGGGGACCACCGGTTCGGGTAAATCCGTTGCGATCAACACAATGATCCTGTCGCTGCTCTACAAGCTGACGCCAGAAGAATGCCGAATGATCATGATCGACCCCAAGATGCTGGAACTGTCGGTCTATGACGGCATCCCGCATCTGCTGTCCCCCGTTGTGACCGACCCGAAAAAGGCCGTTGTCGCGCTGAAGTGGACCGTGGGCGAGATGGAAGAGCGCTATCGCAAGATGTCCAAGATGGGCGTGCGCAACATCGAAGGCTATAACGGTCGTGTCCGCGAGGCCCTGGCCAAGGGAGAGATGTTCAGCCGTACCGTCCAGACCGGCTTTGACGAGGATACGGGCGAGCCGATCTTCGAGACGGATGAATTCAAGCCCGAAGCGCTGCCCTATATCGTCGTGATTGTGGACGAGATGGCCGATCTGATGATGGTCGCGGGTAAAGAGATCGAAGCCTGCATCCAGCGTCTGGCACAGATGGCGCGGGCCTCGGGTATTCACCTGATCATGGCGACACAGCGTCCTTCGGTCGATGTCATCACCGGCACGATCAAGGCGAACTTCCCGACGCGGATTTCCTTCCAGGTGACCTCCAAGATCGACAGCCGCACGATCCTGGGCGAGATGGGAGCCGAACAGCTCCTTGGCATGGGCGACATGCTCTATATGGCGGGCGGGTCCAAGATCGTGCGCTGCCACGGCCCCTTTGTCAGCGACGAAGAGGTCGAAGAGATCGTGAACCACCTCAAGGCCTATGGTGAACCTGATTATGTGTCGGGTGTGGTCGAAGGGCCATCCGATGACCAAGAAGGGAACATCGACGCGGTTCTGGGTCTGGGCGGCAATACCGACAGCGAAGACGCGCAATATGACACGGCCGTGGCGATCGTTGCAAAAGACCGCAAGTGTTCGACGTCCTACATCCAGCGGAAACTGGGCATCGGCTATAACAAAGCCGCGCGTCTGGTCGAACAGATGGAGGACGCGGGCCTTGTTTCGCCAGCCAACCACGTGGGCAAGCGCGAGATCCTGATACCAGAGCAGGGGTAGCGCGCAAAAATAATCGGAACGTCATTGCGACGCCGGGGGTTGGCTTGGGAACAGGCCAGCCCCTTTTGCATTTCGGGCGTGTTAGGCGATATCCTGCTGCGTGATATCGTATATCATGACGCGAAGCCCTATGTCGAAGGCAAGGCACTGGAATAAGAATAGGAAGACTATGATGCGTTTTGTTACCACCACCGTTCTGGCCATTGGTCTGGGGCTGGCAGCTGTAATGCCCGCCGCCGCCGACAAACTGCCGCTGAACGCGATTTCCGGCTATCTTAACGATCTGAAAACCGCCAAGGGCGAATTCACCCAGATCAACGACGACGGCTCGATCAGCACCGGCACGATCTACATCAAACGTCCGGGCAAAGTGCGCTTTGAATACAACGCGCCGGATTCGGGGATTGTCGTGGCGGGCAGCAATACGGTTGTGATCTACGACAAGAAATCCAACCAACCGGCAGAGACATACCCGCTGTCCAAAACGCCGCTGTCGATCATTCTGGCCGCGAATGTGAACCTTGGTCAGGCCAAGATGGTGACGGGGCATAACTATGACGGCACCGCGACCACCGTGCGCGCCCAAGACCCCGCGCATCCTGAATATGGCAATATCGAGCTGAAGTTCACCGGCAACCCGGTCGAGCTGCGTCAGTGGATCATCAACGACGGCAACGGCACCAAGACCACCGTGGTTCTGGGCGACCTGCAGAAGGGCGGCAGCCTGCCCAACAAACTGTTTGACGTCGGCAGCCCCGGTCAGGTGAACCGCTAAGGGAAAAGGGCCTCGAACATACGTTCGGGGCCCCTTTCTTTGTCCTGTGTTGGTCAGCTTACCAACGTGACAGGCGACACCCTGCAATCTGCTGCTGGTACATATCGGAGCGCGCGCGCACCTTGCGGGCCACGGCGACCAGCCAGGGTTTCGAATTATAGCTTTGGCGCGCATAGCCTGTGTTGCCTTCGTGATAGGCCAGATACTGGTTTTCCGCGTCATGCAGGGGGATGCCGTTCTTGTCGCGGCTCTTGTTCATGTACCACCCCATGAAATCCGACGCGTCGTTGATCCGGTCGCGCTTGGCGCGGAAACCGCCAGCTTCGGCCAGATATTCATCCCATGTCGCATCAAGCGCCTGGCTGTAGCCAAAGGCGCTTGACTGGCGGCCCATGGGGATCACGCCGATGACATAGCGGAACGGCGTACGGGCGTCCGCGATGAATTTGCTTTCCTGATGGATCGTCGCCATCTGCACATGGACAGGCACGCCCCAACGGCGTTCAGCTGCACGGAATGCGCGGTAATATTCTGGGCGCTCTTTGAGAATCGCACATGCGTTATCAAGGTCTCGTGGGGCACTGGTCGGACCGCCACTACATGATGCCAAAAGCACAGCAATTATCAGGGCGCAAAAGGTTCTGCTCATCGGCCTCTCGCTTTTATCGTGTTTTTATTACATTTAGTTTATCAGATTGCCCTGCCGACGCCCACCAGAAATTACAGCAGAAACCCCAGCATAAGCGGTAAAGCGGCAACCGATAGCACGGTAGAGACGACAACCAGCCCCGCGACAGACTGCGCATCCGCACCGTATTTCTCTGCCAGCAGGTAGGATGTCACCGCCACCGGTGTTGCGACCTGTAAGACCAGCACGCCAAAAGCGATTTTATCAAGGTCAAAGAACCAGCCCGCCAAGGCGGCGATACCGATGCAGATCGCAAGCTTGATCAGCGACAACACCACTGCGCGCCCGATCCCGCCGGGGGACAGCCGAGCCACGGCAACGCCCAATGTGATCAGCATAATCGGGATCGCCATCTGACCGAGCAGGGACAGCGTATTGGTCAGAAACACCGGCGTTTCCCAGCCTTGCACCAGAAACAATGCGCCCAATGCCGTGCCCCAGACCAGCGGTTCACGGATGACTTTCCCAAAGGAGCCAGACCCCGCCACCAGCCAGATGCCAAAGGTGAACGACCAGATGGCCATAATTGCAAAGACCACAACGGCGTAACCCAACCCCGTGTCGCCAAAGGCAAAAAGCGCGAGCGGCAGACCCAGATTGCCGGTATTCCCGAAGATCATCGGGGCCAAATACGTCCGCCGGTTCAACCCAAACACGCGCACGATCACCGCAGCCAGCAGCGTCACCCCGCCATAGGCCGCCACTGTCGCCAGTGACAAAGCGCTCAGCGCGGCGGGGTCGATCTGCGTTGTCATCAGCGACACGAAAATCAGGCAGGGCACCGATAGGGTCATCGCCAGCTGGGTCACAAACTGGATGCGATACTCGAACCCCAGCTTTACCCAGGCAAAGCCGATCCCCGCGAGCAGGAACACAGGAGCCACAATTTCAAGCACTGTCAGGACGAGGTTCACAAACTGTTTCCTTGGTTACGCGTCGCAGGATTGGACAAAAGCCCCTTGAAGGGACTACGAACGAACGGTAGGTGCACCGATGTTATGATAAGAACGCGCGCGAAATACCACTTGGGCCAGATCGTCCGGCACAAAAAACATCCCTTCCGAGGGGTGATTTTTGACGTGGACCCCGAATTTGCCAATACCGAAGAATGGTACGAGGCTATTCCGGAAGACAGCCGCCCCGAGAAAGACCAGCCCTATTATCACCTGCTGGCCGAAAACGAACAAAGCTATTACGTGGCCTATGTGTCCGAGCAGAACCTCGTGGCCGATTACTCGGGCGAACCTGTGGACCATCCCGATATCCCCGACCTCTTCGGCCCGTTCACCGATGGGGCCTATCCGCTGCACTTCCAACTGAACTGAGGCAAAGCGTGGGTGACCCGCGCCCTGCCACCCTTTTTCAATAGCCGAGAGCACACCCATCCTTGCGTGCGTCGCTCGCCCCCTCCAGCAAACCGTTGTCATGCAGCTGGATCGCCTGCGCGCCGCCGATGGCTGTGGCCGGAATTTCGACCTTATGCCCCATCTCGGCCAGCTCGGCACGGACCGCATCGCTATAGCCGCGTTCGACCCTGAGGATGCCATTGTCGGAAAACGCGCGGGGGGCGTCGATGGCGGCCTGAGGGTCTAGCCCGAAATCCGTCAGGTTAGAGACAAACCGCGCGTGGCCATTGGGCTGGTAGGCCCCGCCCATCACGCCAAACGGCATGATCACCTTACCGTCGCGTTTGATCATCCCCGGAATGATCGTATGCATCGGCCGCTTGCCGCCCTTCAGCTCGTTCGCGTGCCCTTGGTCAAGGGTGAAACCAGCACCGCGGTTCTGCAGCAGGATACCGAATTTATCCGACGCGATGCCCGACCCGAAACCGTGGAAGATCGAATAGATCAACGACACGGACATCCCATCCTTGTCCACCACGGTGATATAGATCGTATCCTTATGCACCGCCTCTGACAGGGCGACGGGGTCGGGCATGGCTTTCTTCGGGTCGATCAACGCCGCCAGCTCCTGCGCCGTTTCGGGCGCAAGCATATGGGCCAGACGTGCGGTATGGTCCGGGTCCGCCAGAAAACGATTGCGCGCATCGTACGCCAGCTTGGCGGTTTCCGCCTCGATATGCACACGCTCCGCGCCCCAAGGATCCATGGATGCAATGTCGAAATGCGACAGCATGTTCATCATTAACAGTGCCGTGGCCCCCTGACCGTTCGGCGCATGTTCCAGCACCTCAACGCCCTGATAAGTGGAGGCAAGGGGCTCACCGGGGGTGCAAGCGGTGGCGGCAAAATCCTCTGCCGTGTGCTTGCCCCCCATCGCATTGAGAGAGGCGACGATATCTTCGGCCACCTCACCGGTATAGAAGGCATCGCGTCCGTCCTTGGCGATGCGACGCAGGACTTCGGCCTGACCGGGGGCGCGGAAGATGTCGCCGGTCTTTGGGGCCTCGCCGCCGGTCAGATAGAAATCGCGTGCGGCCCCCTGCAAGGTGCCCGCATCATTACCCCAATCAAAGGCGACACGTGCCGCGACGGGCACGCCTTCTTCGGCATAGCGGATCGCAGGGGCAAGAATCGTGTCCAGACCCATGGTGCCGATGGTGTCGGACAGGTGGCAAAACGCGTCGATCGCGCCGGGAATGGTCACGGCATGGGCGCTGCGCAGCGGTACCGTCTTTTCACCAGCGTCCCGCAAATGGGCGGCATCCAACGCAGCAGGGGCGCGGCCCGATCCGTTCAGCGCGTGCACTTCGTCGCTGCCCGCTGGCGAGTACAGCACAAAGCAATCCCCGCCGATTCCGGTCATCTGCGGCTCGCAAATCCCCAGCAGCACGGCACCGGCAATCGCGGCATCCATCGCGTTGCCGCCCCGCTCAAGAATATCGACAGCGGTCTTTGCGGCCAAAGGATGGGACGTGGCACACATGCCATTGCTCGCCAGAACGGGGGATCGTCCGGGAAGGTGAAAGTCGCGCATGTCATTGGCCTCAGGTTGCTGTCATCGGGCTGAACGTAGCGCGGTGCAGGACGGGCGGGCAATCACTAAAGGGCAGTTGGGCACTTAAAGGGGAGCTGGGTACATAAAGGGGAGCTGGGCACAGTAAATGTGCCTCGGCGTTGCGTACTGGGTGGGGGCTATTAAAACGCAACGCCGAGGGAAGCCATATGCAGCTACAGAACCGACGTTGCCCGCAAAGCTGGGCGGAATTATGAAACCTTTGAGGCGCTATTGCGGAGCGTTGCTTCAAGCTGCCCCAAAGGTGACCAACACTTAACCCTTGGCCGCAAAGGCCCCCCCTAGTGGCTGCCGCCCGTACCCAGCTTACCCCGCGGCAAGCGGAATGCGCAGCGCCAGCAGGTTCATATCACCGGTGCGCGAATATTCCAGCTCGCAGCTCAGCAACCGGATCAGGCTCCAGCCGAATCCCCCTTCGGGCAGTTCGTCTGCAAGTTTCAGCACATCGAATGCTTCACCCGGGGGTAGGGTGAACCCCGGCATCGGTTTGCCCAGATCGGTGATGCGAAACCGCAAGTCATCAGGCGCATAGGCCCCGCGCACCCCGATTAGCCCCGCTTGGGGCAATCCGGCATAAGCGTGTTCAACCACGTTATTCAACGTCTCGGCCAGCACCAGTTCCACAATCTCGAGGTTTTCTTGCGATAGCCCCCGATCGGCCAGTTCTGTGCGGATATGTCCAAGGGCCGCGCGTACCGCATCGGCAGAGGCTTCCAACGTCACCTCGAACCCATAGGGGGTATCCGCCTGACCGACTGTGCCTTCGTTCCGGTTCGGGGCGCTCATGCGGGCACCTGCGCGGCCAATGCGGCGTCCAAGGTCGGGAAAAGGGGAAAAACGCTGTCCATCCGCGTCAATCGAAACACCCGATCAACCGAGGGCGTCAGCCCCGCCAGCGTGAGGCTGCGGTCCGGTAACAGAAGTTTCAACGTCGCCACCACCGCGCCAAGCCCGCTGGAATCAATAAAGTTCACCTGCCCCAGATCCAGAATAACCACAGGTGGCCCATCTTCGATCATATCCCGCATGGCTTCTTTAAAGGCGCGGGCAACGGCGGCATCAATACGGTCTTCCATCACGGATATGATGTGCAGCTGCCCTTCTGTTCTGGTTGAGAGTTTCATATGGTCATCTCCAAGGTGTCCCGGACGCCAGAAGACATAGCGCCGATACCTTACCAAAAGATGATCATTTCCCGGGGAGGGGACGAAATGGAAAAAGTCGTGATAGCAGGGGCTGCGCGGACGCCGATGGGCGGGTTTCAGGGGGCTTTTGCCGATCTGACCGCGGCCGATCTGGGGGGGCATGCGATCAAGGCGGCGCTGGACGGTGCCGGCACCAATACCGTGGACGAGGTGCTGATGGGCTGTGTGTTGCCCGCAGGGCAGGGCCAAGCCCCCGCGCGTCAGGCCGGCTTCAAGGCAGGTCTGGGCGAAGAGGTGCCGGCGACAACGCTGAACAAGATGTGCGGCTCGGGGATGAAGGCGGCGATGATCGCCTTCGACCAGATCGCCTTGGGTCAGACCGATACCATGATCGCCGGCGGGATGGAGAGCATGACAAATGCGCCCTATGTGCTGCCGAAAATGCGCGGCGGCGCGCGGTTGGGGCACGGTCAGGTGATCGATCACATGTTCCTTGACGGGTTGGAAGACGCCTATGACAAGGGCCGGCTGATGGGCACCTTTGCCGAAGACTGCGCCGAGACATTTCAATTCACCCGCGCCGTGCAGGATGACTATGCGCTGGCCTCCCTGTCCCGCGCGCTTGACGCGCAAAGCAGCGGCGCGTTCGACGGCGAGATCGCAGCGGTTGATCTGAAATCGCGTAAAGGGTCGGTCACCATCTCGGCGGATGAACAGCCCGGCAACGCACGACCCGAGAAGATCCCAGAACTCAAACCCGCCTTCCGCGAGGGCGGCACAGTCACGGCGGCGAATGCGTCTTCCATCTCGGACGGGGCGGCGGCATTGGTGCTGGCATCTGAAACAGCAGCCAAATCCCAAGGGTTGAATGTCCGCGCGCATATCCTCGGCCACGCCAGTCACGCACAGGCACCGGGGCTTTTCACCACCGCGCCCGTACCGGCGGCGCAGAAACTGCTGGACCGGTTGGGCTGGCAGAAAGACGACGTTGATCTGTGGGAAGTGAACGAGGCCTTTGCCGTCGTGCCACTGGCCTTCATGCATGAAATGGGGCTGTCCCATGACATCGTGAACGTGAACGGCGGTGCCTGTGCGCTTGGCCACCCCATCGGGGCCTCTGGCGCACGTATTATCGTGACCCTGCTGAATGCACTGGAAAAACGCGGGCTGAAACGGGGCATCGCGGCGATCTGCATTGGTGGCGGTGAAGGCACCGCGATTGCGATCGAACGCCCCTGATTCTCCAAATGGACTAAATCCTCGGGGGTCGGGGGGCAGACAGCCCCCCGGTCCGACAGTAACAAAAGGCACTTTTATGCGCGTTGACTATCCTACCCTCTCCAAAACCCTCCACGCCTTGACGGACGGCGAAACCGACAGCGTCGCGCTGATGGCCACCGTCGCCTGCGAGGTGCACCACGCCGACGACCGCTTTGACTGGACGGGGTTCTACCGTGTGACCGCGCCAGAGCTGCTTAAGATCGGGCCCTATCAGGGCGGGCATGGCTGTCTGGTGATCCCCTTCGCGCGTGGGGTGTGCGGGGCCGCCGCGCGCACGGGCGAAACGCAGCTGGTTGCGGATGTGGATGCCTTTCCGGGCCACATCGCCTGCGCGTCCTCCACGCGGTCTGAACTGGTCCTGCCCGTCTGGAACGGCACCGGAGAGCTGCTGGGTGTCTTTGATATCGACAGCAACCAGCCCGCCGCGTTTGACCAGACCGACGCCGACGAACTCGCCGCGATTTTGAAATCCGTTTTCGCAAACGTCTAGGCCGGTGATCCTGCCCGTCGATCAAAGGAAATGTCATGAGCTTTGACGCTTGGCTCGTGTTTGCCCTGTTCTGGGTGGTGTTTGTCACCACGCCGGGGCCGAACGCGGTGAACTGTATCAGCAACGGGATGAACCTGGGCTTTGCGCGGGCAATGGTCGGGGTGCTGGCGATCCTGACGCAGGCCTCGCTGTTTCTGGCGCTGTCAGCGATTGGCGTGACGGCGCTGCTGACGGCCTCGGCCACGGGGTTCTTTGTGGCCAAGATGATCGGGGCAGGGTTTCTGATCTATCTGGGCGTGCGCGGGCTGGTCATGGCGGGCAAGCCTGTGATGATGGAGGATCGCCCCGCCGCGTCGGTCTATTGGCGTGCCTTTGCGATTGCGACGATCAACCCCAAATCGGTCGCCGGATATCTTGCGGCCTTCAGCCAATTCGTGCAGCCGGATGTCCCGATCTGGGACCAGATGATCGTGATCGTGCCGACGGCGCTGACCCTGACCGCGGCCAGCTATACCGGGTTTACGGCGCTTGGGGCGGGGCTGGGGCGGGCTGCCTTGGGCGCGGTGTTCAACGTCTGGTTCCGCCGCGTGATGGCGGTCAGCTTTGTCATCTACGGGGTGCTGTTGGGCAGCGCGCATACGCCGATGCCTAAGGGGTGATCAAGGGCTGATCTTGCGCGCCTGTGGGGCAACTGCCCTTGGGTCAGTCTTTCCCTCTGGTCCCTGCGGTCCTGCGGGCGTAAGCAGACCCCAAGGAGACACGATATGCGCAACCCAGATACCCTATCCAACACCCAGCCCGCCCCGCCCGAGGACACGCCCCAAGGGCTTGCCTTTGCGATCGGGGCCTATGGTCTTTGGGGGTTTCTGCCGCTGTACATGAAGGCCATCGCCCATATTCCCGCGGCAGAGATCGTCGTGCACCGGGTCATCTGGTCTGTGCCCGTGGGCGCATTGGTGCTGATCCTTCTGGGGCGCACCGCCACCCTGCGCGAGGCGTTCCGGTCGCCGCGTACCTTGGCGATGGGCTGTGTCACGGCGACGCTGATCTCGGTCAACTGGGGCATCTACATCTGGGCGGTGAACTCGGGTCATGCGCTGGACGCGGCCTTGGGCTATTACATCAACCCGTTGTTCAGCATCTTGCTGGGGGCGCTGCTGCTGGGGGAACGTCTGTCGAGACTTCAGCTTGCGGCAATCGGGCTCGCAGCCGTCGCCGTCGCGATCCTGACGCTTGATTCCGGTCGCTTCCCTTGGGTCGCACTGAGCCTGACATTCACGTTCGGGCTGTATGCGCTGGCGAAAAAGCGGCTGCCGATCGGGCCGAACCAGGGTTTCCTGCTTGAGGTCCTGATCCTGCTCGCCCCTGCGCTGGCTTATCTGGTTTACCTGATTATGACGGGGCAAAACCACTTTGGTCAGGGCGTGCCGTTTAATACGTGGATGCTGGTGGGCTGCGGCGTGGTCACGGCGGTGCCGTTGATCTTTTATGCCAACGGAGCCAAGCGGCTGCGGCTGTCGACCATCGGTATCTTGCAGTATATCGCGCCGACGATGATCTTCCTTTGCGCTGTGCTGGTCTTTGACGAACCCTTTGGGCGCGCGCGCATGATTGCCTTTCCGCTGATCTGGGGGGCGCTGGTGATCTATTCGATCTCGCTGTTCCGGCAGATGCGGCACAAACCGGCGTGACAAGGGGGGAGGAGGGGCGCAGACATGTCGCGCCCCTCGATCATTATATCATTCGCTCAGGACAGCGCGTCCTTGAAGGCGAGGAAGCTGGGGTCTTTCATCACCCGTGCGTTCATCGCCTCACGTAGGGCACCGATGGATTTATAGGGGCGCATCACCACCTCGAATTTGGCGATCAGACCGTCGTCACCCAGGGTGATCAGATCGACGCCAACGGCATCCAGATCCCCGATCTTGCACTGGAACTCCAGCGCCCAATCTGTCCCTTCCCCCATGATCCGGCGGTATTTGAAATCGCTAAAGACATTGCCGACGTGCCCCAGAACCGCTGCCACAGGGGCGCGGCCGGTCCAGGTCTTGTAATATGTCGGCGGCATGAAGGTGACGTCTTCCGCCAGCAGCGGGGCGATCTTTTCCGAATCCCCCTTGGCGACAACATCAATCATCTTGGTAATAGTAGGATGCATTCCGGGTCCTTTGGTACAGATTGGCTTGAAAACCTACCCTAACTCTGAGACGGACACTTATGGAAACAGAATATAATCCGCCCCAAGATCCGCTGGTTGTCCTGCATGAAGACGCCGAAGTGCTGCTGGTCGACAAGCCCGCGGGCTTGCTGTCGGTGCCGGGCAAGGGGCCACATCTGGCCGATTGTCTCATCGCGCGGGTGCAGGACGCATTTCCGGACGCGCTGCTGGTGCATCGTCTGGATCGGGACACCTCGGGCGTGATGATCTTTGCGCTGACGCCCCATGCGCAGCGCCATCTGGGATTGCAGTTTGAAAAGCGGATGACGCGCAAGACCTATGTCGCGCGGGTCTGGGGGGTACCGCAGGAAAAGACCGGCACCATTGATCTGCCGCTGATCGTGGATTGGCCGAACCGCCCGCGCCAGATGGTCTGCCATGAAACGGGTAAACCCGCACAAACCGACTGGCGTGTGCTGAAAGACGAAGGCGACACCGCGCGGGTGCGCCTTAGCCCCAAGACAGGGCGCAGCCATCAGCTGCGGGTGCATATGCTGAGCCTCGGCCATCCGATTCTGGGCGATCCGTTTTACGCCACGGGGCCCGCGTTGGCGTATCCGCGCCTGATGCTCCATTCAGAGGAGCTGCGGTTCAACCATCCTCAGGGCGGACATTCGACCAAGATCCGCGCCAAGGCACCGTTCTAAAGGCCATAGGGCGCAGACGAAAAAGGC
Organism: Sulfitobacter sp. CB2047; assembly: GCF_000735125.2. NCBI lineage: Bacteria > Pseudomonadati > Pseudomonadota > Alphaproteobacteria > Rhodobacterales > Roseobacteraceae > Sulfitobacter > Sulfitobacter sp. CB2047. The sequence continues at coordinate 654,904 of NZ_CP072613.1, forward strand.
CACCCCGCAGGGTGGCCTTGGTGTTTGTGGGCGATGCCGAAGGGACAGCTTATTCAGCGGCCCAACCCGAGACGGCCTTGATCTCGGTAAAGTCCTCGATCCCGTACATGCCACCCTCACGGCCATTGCCCGACTGCTTCATGCCGCCAAAGGGCGACCCCGCGGCGCGGCTTTGGCCGTTCATCTCGACCATGCCCGACCGCAGCTGACGCGCCAGACGGTTGCGACGCTCGCCATCTTGCGACTGGACATAGTTGGTCAGGCCGTAAACCGTGTCATTGGCGATCTGGACCGCTTGCTCTTCGCTGTCGAACTTCATGATCGACAGAACCGGCCCAAAGATTTCCTCGCGCGCGATGGTCATGTCGGGGGTCACGTCTGCAAAGACGGTGGGTTTGACAAAGAACCCGCGGTTCAAGCCATCGGGACGTCCGGTGCCGCCCGCAACCAAACGCGCGCCTTCGTCGATGCCCTTCTGGATCAGGTCCTGAATCTTGTTGAACTGCGATTCATTGACCACGGGGCCGATATGACGCCCATCTTCGGAGGCAGGACCAACGGTAACCTGCGACGCCACAGCGCCTGCTTCTTCAACGGCTTTGTCATAGACATCCGACTGCACCAGCATACGGCTGGGGGCGTTACACGACTGGCCAGTGTTGTTCATCATATGCAGCACGCCGCGTTTGACAGCCTTGTCATCTGCATCGTTGAAAATGATGTTCGCGCCTTTGCCACCCAGTTCAAGGTGGACCTTTTTCAGCGTATCCGCCGCCGCTTTCGAGATCAGCGTGCCCGCGCGGGTGGAGCCGGTGAAGCTGATCATGTCGATGTCTTTATGCGACGACATCTGGCTGCCGACACCGACGCCATCGCCGTTCACAAGGTTGAATACCCCTTTGGGGAAGCCTGCCTCGTCAATCAGTTCGGCAAAGATCATCGCGTCCAGCGGGCTTTCCTCGGACGGTTTCAGCACCATCGTGCAGCCCGATACAATCGCCGCGCCGACCTTGAGCGTGATCTGGTTCATCGGCCAGTTCCACGGCGTGATCAGACCGGCAACGCCCACGGCTTCGCGGATGATCCGGTCATTCGGGGCGTGATCGCCAAGCGGCTGTTCGAATTTGAACTCTTTCGCGGCCTTGATGAAGTTGCTCAGGTGATAAGAACCGGCACCAACCTGCGATGTGCGGGCCAGATCCATCGGCGCACCCATGGCCGTGCTCATCGCTTTGGCCAGATCCTCGGCGCGGGCCTGATAAACCTCTAGCAGCTTTTCCAGCAGAGCGATGCGTTCCGCCGGAGGCGTCGCCATCCAGCCGGGCAGGGCGGCCTTGGCAGCGGCAACCGCGGCATCGGTATCCGCCTGATCCCCAAGCGAGATGACCGCGCAGGGCTCCTCTGTGGTGGGGTCGATCACGTGATAGTCATTCGGCTTGGCGGGGGATACCCATTCACCGTTGATGTAAAACTCGCGCTTCTCCAGCATGGGAAAACTCCTTTTGTCATGCGGTGCCGGGGACGTTTCCCCCAGCCTGTTGCGCGTACCATGTCACCACATCTGGGGACCCGCAAGTGAGGGGGTGAAACCGGCAGCGCAACGTCTTACATAAGTGGAGAACGACAAACCGAAACCATGAAGCCGGAGAATATTATGTCCTTGCGCATCAACGATACCATCCCCGATCTGACTGTCGAAACCGATCAGGGCACGATCAGCCTGCACGACTGGGTGGGCGACAGCTGGGCGATCCTTTTTTCGCACCCAAAGGATTTCACGCCGGTCTGCACCACCGAATTCGGGGCGGTCGCACAGCTTGCCGACGAATGGGAAAAGCGCGGCACCAAGGTGATGGGCATTTCCGTGGACGGTGTTGAAGAGCACAAGAAATGGAAAGGCGATATCGAGACCTTCGCCGGTGCCAAAGCGGGCTTTCCGATCATCGCGGATAACGACCTGACCGTTGCCAAAGCCTTCGACATGCTGCCCGCCGACGCCTATATGCCCGATGGCCGCACCCCCAACGACAGCGCCACAGTCCGCGCCGTGTTCATCATCGGGCCGGACAAGCAGCTGAAGCTGTCGATGACCTACCCGATGACCGTGGGCCGTAACTTTGCCGAGGTTCTGCGCGCGCTGGACGGGCTGCAAACCTCGACCGGCAAGGGCGTGGCGACACCGGCGAACTGGAATGTCGGCGACGACGTGATCATCCCCGCGACCCTGTCGGACGATGACGCCAAGGCGAAGTTCGGCGACTTCAACAAGATCCTGCCCTACCTGCGCACCACCAAAGCGCCCAGCTAAGCGCCGGATCTCAGGCTCTCTGAGGTCGCAATTTAACCTGCGTGCGATACCACGCCCGCTTTAATTCCCGCATCAGCTTGCCGCTGGTGCGGGTTTTTTGCTGGATGGTTGACCCGCCGATCTGGTTGGCGATTTCGCTTAGCCCGTTGGGAAGCAGGGCGTGGAGCTTTTGCCCCGTCACCCAATGCATCTGCAGCCATGTATCGACAGGGCGGTCAATCTGGGTCGATCCGTCAAGCAAGCGCTGCGCGGCGTCGCGCCCCACCACCTGACAGCAACACTGCAAGCCGATCCGCTTGGGCAGGATCAACGTCATATCCCCGTCACGCGCCACGACATCTGCGGGCAGCTCTCGCATTTTGGGCGGCAGGCGCAGGTACATATCGGGCGTCAAATTCTGGTGGATAAGCTGCAACGCGCGGTCCAGCTCTGGCCGCGACACGGCGAGGTCATCCTCGACAATCATCGCGTAATCCCAGCCCTGATCGACGATCATTTGCCAGCATTTGCGATGGCTTTGAAAGACGCCGATCTCGGCCGGTGTCAGGGCGAAGGGATAGGACGGGCTGTGCAGGTTGCCAGAGTGGGTGCGCACATCTGCGACCTGCGTAGGGTCGCGGCCATTCACCGCTTCGACGACCTGCGCATCGGGCAGATCCTGCAGCAACCGCGCGACATTGGCGTGCCGCGCGGTGCTGGTGGACATATGGATGATCAATGATTTCATACGGTTTGATACCGCGCTTGGTGACGTTCTCAAACCGTTTAAAATCACTGCTCGGCGTTAAAGGTGAACAGCTTTTCGCCGTTGATCGTATAGCTGTCGATCAGGTCTTTGGCGCGGTCGCCGACCAGCCAGTCTTCCAACTGGGCCGCGGCATCTTTGTTCACATGCGCATGCTTCTCGGGGTTCACCGGAATATAGGCATATTGGTTGAACAGCACCGGATCGCCCGCAAAGAGGATTGCCAGATCGGCCTTGTTGTCAAAGTTCAGCCAGCTCGCGCGGTCGGACATGATATAGGCTCCCATCCCTGCAGCGGTGTTGAGGCTCGCGCCCATGCCCGCGCCGACAGCTTTGTACCATTCACCGAATGTCGCGGGGTCCAGATCCGCACCGGCCCAAAGCGAGAGTTCTTTTTTGTGGGTGCCGCTGTCGTCGCCACGGCTCACGAAAGGCGCCTCGGCGGCTTCGATCTTGACCAGCGCGTCCTTCGCAGCCTCTGCGTCTTTGATCGCGGCGGGGTCGTCATTTGGGCCGATCAGGACGAAATCATTATACATGATCTCGCGGCGGTGGGTGCCATAGCCGTCGGCGACAAAGGCCTCTTCGGCTTTCTTGGAGTGTACCAGAATGGCATCGACGTCGCCTGCTTCGCCCAAGCGCAAGGCTTGACCGGTGCCGACGATCAGCAGTTGTACGTCAAGGTCGAGATCTTCTTTGATGGCGGGCAGCAGAACGTCGGACAGACCAGAGTTGTTGAAGGACGTGGTGACAGCCATTTTCATGGTGTCCGCCTGCGCAGCCGTGGTGCCAAGTGCTAGAACAAGAGCGGTGATCAAGGATTTCATATCAAAATATCTCCATTCAGGAACGATTTGAATTCCGGGGTCTGCGGGGCGTCAAACGCATCGGGCGCCGGGCCAGCCTCGTGAATGCGACCTTTAAACAGAAACAATATTTCAGTTGCAAGGCGCCGCGCCTGACCCAGATCATGGGTCGCCATCACGATGCGCGTCCCTGACTGATGGGCAGACTGCAGCAGCGCCTCTATATCCTTGACGGAGCGGCCATCCAGATTGGCGCAGGGCTCATCCAGCAGCAGCATCTCGGGGGTGCGGATCAAGGCGCGGGCGAGGGCGAGCTTTTGTTTCTCGCCACCGGACAACCCCATCGCGGGGCGATCCAGCGCGGGCGTCAGGCCGATGCGAGCCGCCCATGCCTCTACTGCTTTGTTCACCTGCGCCTTGGGCTGACCGAGTATCGCCAGAGGATAGCCCAGATTGGCGCGCACCGACCGGCGCAGCATCACGGGGCTTTGGAAAACATAGGCCTGCCGCATCCGCGCAAGGTCATCGGGCACGGCCCATGTAACCGTGCCTGTCGACAGCCGTTCAAGCCCGTGCAGCGCCTTGAGGAATGTCGTCTTGCCCGCGCCATTGGGCCCCAGCAGGATCGTGAAGCCGGTTTTGCCAAGGGTCAGGTCCACGGGGCCCAGCAATCGCTTGCCGCGGCGGGTGACGCTGACGTCGCGCATATGGGCGGGCAGCAGGGGGGTCACCATCTGCCTTCTCTTTCCGTGCGCGACAGGGCGTGGATGATCAGGTTCACACTCAGCGCCAGCGCGATCAGCACAAAGCCCAGACCAAGCGCCAGTGCGAAATCACCCTTGCCGGTTTCCAGCGCGATGGCGGTGGTCAGCACGCGGGTGGCGTGGTCGATATTGCCGCCCACGATCATGATCGCGCCGACCTCGCCGATGGCGCGGCCAAAGCCTGCCAGCGCCGCCGTCAACAAGGCCCGCCGCCCGTCCGAGATCAGCGTCAGGATGCGCCGCGTCGGGGTGGTGTTCAGCGAGATCAGCAGATCGTGGTATTCGGCCCAAAGATCACGCATCGCCTGATGGGTGATAGAGGCGATGAGCGGCGTGATAATGATCACCTGCGCAATGATCATCGCCGTCGGCGTGAACAGCAGCCCCAGCACCCCGAAGGGACCGGCGCGCGACAGCAGCAGATAGACGATCAACCCCACCACGACGGGCGGCAATCCCATGAGGGAGTTCAGCACCGCAATCGCGGTACGGCGGAAGCGGAAACGGCGGATGGCGAGCCATGTGCCGAAGGGCAGCGCGATGGTCGAGGCAATGACCAGCGCCGTCAGGCTGACCTGCAACGACCTGAGCGTAATCTCGATCAGGTCGGGATCGCCGGTGACAACCAGCCAGAACGCAGAAGAAAGGCCCGCCCAGATATCATTCATCGGGCGGGCCGTCGGAGTTTGCTATGCATAGGATGCGGTCTTAGTCGCCCAGCCGGACATTGCGATCAGACGAGGTCTGCTCGGCCGCGGAGAACCCTGCGTTGTCCAACGCAAAGTTCATGCCCGCAGCAAGAATGACCAAGGCGACGATGGCAGTGATAAAAGCTTTCATTCCGTACCTCGTTGATGCGCATTGGCACGCTGGGTGGGGGGCGTTGGGTGCATCATATCACTCTGCTGGCTGCGTGCCAGAGGCAGGTTTACCCTGCTTCGCGACAACTTCGTCGGCCCAGATGCTGTGGTGCTCGCGCGCCCATTCAAGATCGACATCGCCCGACCCCATCGCCTCGAACGCGCCTTCCATGCCGAGTGTCCCGATATAGATATGCGCGATGATCACAGCCATCAGGACAAAGCTGATAACGGCGTGCCACAGCTGGGCGTATTGCATCTCCTCTTGCGGGGTCAGCGTGGCGTCTATTGTGCCAAGCCCCAACAGTTGCGGAACGCCCATGTCATTCAACAGCGCCAGCGTAGGTTCGAACATCGTCAGTTCGAACGGGAAGAGCAGCGAAATACCCGAGACAGAGATCGAGGTGCCCAGAATGATGACGGCCCAGAAGATCAGCTTTTGACCGGCGTTGAACTTCTTGGCGGGGGGGTGACCCTTGCCGAAGATCCCGCCGCCCTTGAGGATCCAGTTGATGTCTGTGCGATCCGGTAGATTGTGGACGATCCACATGACGAACACCATCACCAGCCCGAGCATAAAGGCCCATGACACGTTGTTGTGGATCCACTTGCTCGCGATGGCGAAGGTCGAAAACGCCTCGTGCCCGAACAGCGGGATCAGCAGTTTACGCCCCGCAAGCGATAGCAGACCGGTGATGGCCAGCAGGATGAAAGAGCTTGCAATCAGCCAGTGGCCGAAGCGTTCGATGAATTTGAACCGTTCGATGGTGATACCCGCGCGCCCGTGTTCGATACGGATACGTCCGCGGATCAGATAGAAAATCGCCATCAGCACGACGGTGACACCCAACAGCAGGCTGCCATAGGTCAGCAGCGGGCCGTGACGGAAGTTCAGCCACCACATGCCGCCGTCCTGCATGAGAACCTTGGCCGCAGGTCCGCGGTTGCTGGCGCGCGCGTCGGGCAGGGCGTCCGCCCGGATCTCGCGCCACAGGTCCGCGTCGGATGCGCTACCAAGCGGTCCAAGGTGAGATTCGGCCGGGGGGGGGTTGCCCTCAAGCGGTAAGGGAAGCTCGGCCCCAAAGGGCACGTCCTCGCCGCGTTGGCGGGCCATGATGTCTTCAAGCGACTGTTGGCCCGGTTGCAGGACCGAGGCATCGCCCGAGGTGTCTTGCGCGGCGGAAAGACCGGCAAAGGACACAATAAATATGAGAGGCAGCAGAACGCGCAGCAATGTCATCGGGACCTCCGACAGGATAAAGATAGTTGGCCCGCCAGCAGCAGGTGCCAGCGGGCCAAGGAAAGCATGAATATGCGAAAGGGGGCTTAGCCGCCCTTTTGCTCGTATGCCGTGCCCCAGCCCCAGGCGCCCGAGCCAAAGCCGCGCGCGACGACGCGTTCGCGGTAGATGCCCGAAACGACATCGCCGTCACCGGCCAGCAGCGCTTTGGTCGAACACATCTCGGCGCAGATCGGCAGCTTGCCTTCGGCGATCCGGTTGCGGCCGTACTTCTGGAATTCCGCTTCGGAGTGGTTTTCCTCGGGGCCACCGGCGCAAAAAGTACATTTGTCCATCTTGCCGCGCGACCCGAAGTTGCCCGCCTGTGGATACTGCGGCGCGCCGAAGGGGCAGGCGTAGAAGCAGTAGCCGCAACCGATGCACAGGTCTTTTGAGTGCAGAACGATGCCGTCGTCGGTCTGGTAGAAGCAGTCTACAGGGCAGACCGCCATACAGGGCGCATCGGAACAATGCATACACGCGACCGAGATCGACCGCTCGCCGGGTTGGCCGTCCTGAATGGTGACGACCTTACGGCGGTTGATGCCCCACGGTACTTCGTGTTCGTTCTTACAGGCCGTGACGCAGGCGTTGCATTCGATGCAGCGTTCGGCGTCGCAGAGAAACTTTGCTCTTGCCATCTTGATAGTCTCCTTACGCTGTCCAGATTTTGCAGAGAGTAGCTTTGGTCTCTTGCATCTGAGTTACTGAGTCATAGCCATATGTTTGCGCGGTGTTGGTGGATTCACCCAGGACGTATGGGTCGGCCCCCTCTGGGTATCTGTCCCGCAAATCAACGCCTTCCATGTGGCCGCCAAAGTGGAATGGCATGAACGCCACGCCGCTTTCGACACGTTCCGTGACCATCGCCATCACCTTGACCTTGCCGCCTTCGGGGCCTTCGACCCAGACATCGGCCCCGTCACGCACACCCAGATTGTTAGCGTCGCGGGTGTTGATCTCGATGAACATGTCCTGCTGAAGCTCGGCCAACCAGGGGTTGGATCGGGTTTCGTCGCCGCCCCCTTCGTATTCGACGAGACGACCAGAGGTCAGCACGATCGGATAGTCCTTGGAGAAGTCGTTCTCCTGGATGGACTTATACATGGTGGGCAGGCGCCAGAACTTCTTGTCGTCATAGGTCGGGTAGTCTGCGACCAGATCACGACGGTTGGTGTACAGCGGTTCGCGGTGGATTGGCACCGGATCGGGGAAGGTCCAGACCACGGCGCGGGCCTTGGCGTTGCCGAAGGGGGCACAGCCATGCTTGATCGCGACGCGCTGGATGCCGCCCGACAGGTCGGTCTTCCAGTTCACGCCACCGGTGTCGGCGATATAGTCCGACGGGGTCTCGCCGGTCTGGGATGTTTCACCGACTTCCTCGTCCGGCTTTGCGTTCGCCGGTTCGCCTTCGGGATAGCCGGCAACATAGTTGATCACGGCCATCTCTTCGTCGGTCAGATCTTTGTCCCAGCCCAGCTCACGCAGCATGGCCATAGTGAACTCGGGGTAGCCGTCCTTGATCTCGGAACCAGCGCTGTAGACGCCTTCGGCCAGTAGGTTGTCACCGTCACGTTCCACACCGAAACGGGCGCGGAAGGTCAGACCGCCTTCGGCAACGGGCAGCGACATATCGTACAGGTTCGCTGTGCCGGGGTGGTTCATCTCGGGGGTGCCCCATGCGGGCCAAGGCATACCGTAAAAGTCCCCGTCGGCCGGTCCGCCTTTGGCGCGCAGCGTGGTGCGGTCAAAGGTGTGCTGGTTGGCCATGTGCATCTTCATGCGCTCGGGGCTTTGTGCGGTGTAACCGATTGTCCACATGCCGCGGTTGAATTCGCGGGTCAGGTCCTCGATGTTGGGTTCGTCCCCGTCCAGCGCGATGTTCTTGAACAGACGGTCGCTGAAACCGAACTTGTCCGCGAACAGCTTGATGATCGTGTGGTCGGGCTTGGATTCGAACAGGGGCTCGACGACCTGATCACGCCACTGCAGCGACCGGTTGGACGCGGTGACAGAGCCGCGGGTTTCGAACTGGGTCGTTGCGGGCAACAGATACAGCCCGTCTTGGCGGTCCTGCATCACGGCGGACACCGTTGGATATGGATCGACAACGACCATCAGGTCGAGTTTCTCCATTGCGGTGACCATTTCCTTTTGACGGGTCTGCGAGTTGGGCGCGTGGCCCCACAGAACCATCGCGCGGGTGTTGTCCGGCTGGTCGATGTTTTCCTTGTCTTCCAGCACGCCGTCAATCCAGCGGCTCACGGGGATACCGGTCAGGTTCATCATCGAGGTGTCGTTGAACGACGCCTTGGAGAAGCGGGATTGCAACCATTCAAGGTCTTCTTCCCAAACCCGCGCCCAGTGGGCCCATGCCCCTGCGGACAGACCATAGTAGCCCGGCAGCGTATCGGCCAGAACGCCCAGATCGGTGGCACCCTGAACGTTGTCGTGGCCGCGGAAGATGTTTGTGCCGCCGCCTGCGGTGCCCATGTTGCCAAGAGCCAGCTGCAGGATGCAGTACGCGCGGGTGTTGTTGTTGCCGTTGCTGTGCTGCGTGCCGCCCATGCACCAGATCACGGTGCCGGGACGGTTATTGGCCAGGGTGCGCGCAACGCGTTCAAGTTGCGACGCAGGCGCGCCGGTAACGCGTTCGACTTCTTCGGGTGTCCACTTCGCGACTTCGTCACGGATCTGGTCCATGCCCCAAACGCGGGTGCGGATGAATTCCTTGTCTTCCCATCCGTTCTCGAAAATGTGCCAGAGGATACCCCAGACCAGCGCCACGTCCGAACCGGGACGGAAGCGGACATATTCATCCGCGTGGGCCGCTGTACGGGTAAAGCGTGGATCGCACACGATCATCGGCGCGTTGTTCTGCTCTTTCGCTTTCAGCAGGTGCAGCAGCGACACGGGGTGCGCCTCGGCAGGGTTGCCGCCGATGACAAAGATCGCCTGGCTGTTGTGGATGTCGTTGTAGCTGTTGGTCATGGCGCCGTAGCCCCATGTGTTCGCAACGCCCGCAACGGTGGTGGAGTGACAGATACGCGCCTGGTGGTCGACGTTATTGGTGCCCCAATAGGCCGCGAACTTGCGGAACAGATACGCCTGTTCGTTGTTATGCTTGGCCGAGCCGAGCCAGTAGACGGAATCGGGACCGCTTTCTTCGCGGATCACGTTCATCTTGTCGCCGATCTCGTTGATCGCCTGTTCCCAGCTGATCCGAACCCACTGGCCACCCTCTTTTTTCATCGGGTATTTCAGGCGGCGTTCACCGTGGGCGTGTTCGCGTACCGACGCCCCTTTGGCGCAATGCGAGCCAAGGTTGAACGGGCTGTCCCAGCCGGGTTCCTGACCCGTCCAGACGCCGTTGGACACTTCGGCGATGACGGTACAGCCAACCGAACAGTGGGTGCAGACAGATTTGATCGTCTCTACCGCGCCGCTGACGGCGGTGGCAGCTGACGCTTGTGTGACAGAGCCCGCGGTCGATGCGATCGCCGCAAGGCCGCCGATGGCCAGACCGGACCCGCGCAGGAATGCGCGACGGTCAACGGATTTTTCCGCGATGTCGGATAGCATGCCCGCCCGCTGGGGCCGCCGTGCCATCCCGTTGGTCTTTTTCCGAAGCATAATAGTCTCCCTTGATGCCCGCGTGCTCTGACCGCGTGGGTCGGACCGGGGCTGAGTTTCCCTCCCGCGGTGGTTAGGCGCGCGGGTTGTTGATCACTGAATTAGAAGCGTGTGCTTTCCAGATAGGCGCGGGTGTGCGCGGTATCTTGCATCTTGTCCGATTGCAGATCGACTGGCTGCGCCTCGGCGGCGGTGCCGCTGCTGGCCACGGCAACGGCGGCTGCCGGTGCGGCTGTCCCTGCCAGTTTCAGGAAATTGCGGCGGTTGGTGCCTTTGGTATCCTGGGTCATGGGTTGTACCCCTTTCCTTGGTTGTGCGGGGGGAAGCCCGCCTGATGTGGTGCGGTTATCCCGCCGTCATACGAAATGCTTCGCGTTCAATGTCCATGAAGGCGCTGCCGACTGCGGCAACCCCGGCATATAGGACGGAGTTCTTGGCCCCTTGCAGGTCGGTAAAGAAGTGACCCGCCCAAGGCGCGATGTGTTTGTTGAAAAACGCCCGCTGCGTGGCGTCGCTGGCCGGCGCCCCAAAGCGCCCGACGATCATACCGCCCATCATCTCCATCAGGGATGCGATGTTGTCTTCGGGTTCAAAGACATTCTCGGCGCGGCTGATGCGCTGTGCGGCCATATCGCTGCGCAGGGCGGCGAGGGGCTTTTCGTTCAGAAAGCCGGTCAGGTAATAGCTGGCATAGGGCAGCAGTTCGCCCCGACCGAGACCAATGAACAGCGCGTTGAATTCGGTTTGCACTTTCTTGGGGGGCATGGCCTTGGCCACGCGCGCAAGCCCGTTGATCGCCTCTCCCAACGGGCTGTCATCGCCGGACAGGCCGGCGGTCTGGTCCAGCAACATCTGATCCGCAGGGCGGGCCAGCATCACGCCAAGGTAATTGTACAGATCAGCGCGCAGGCGATCTTCGGCAGAGACTTGGGTGGCTTGGGCGGCAGCGGTCATGCGCTTTGCTCCTCAAAACGAAAGGCCATGCGGCGCGGGGGCAGGGCTGCGGGTTCTTCCATCGCGGTTTCGGCGACGGGGGGCTCTGCGGGGGTATCCGCTTGGGCCACGGCGACGGCGGGTGCGTCGACCTCTGCCGGAACGATGGGCGAAGCCGGCTCTGTTTCAGCAGGTGTTTCTGCCGCATCGGTGGCGGTGTCGAGCGCGGCCGCAGCCTTGCGCGCGACATCTTCGATATGGCGGCGCAGCCCTTTGCCAACCTCATAGCTTGTAGTGAAATTCGTCATGGCAGAGGCTTGGGTATAGTCGTCAGCGTAGTCGACCAGATCATCCAGACAGGCCAGCGCCGGATCGGACACCCACAGTTTGCGCAGCGCACGGCGGCGCAGGTGTTCGGGGATGGCACGGGCCATAAAGGCCGAGAAATCATCGCCCGCTTTCAGCGTGTCAGGGTCGGGCAGATCGAACTCCGCCAGCAGTTCGGCGTCGGATTTTTCCGCCAGCGCGGCCTGATGCTGCGCCTCTGCCTGCTCTGCGGCGGCTTGCTGCGCGGCGGCTTCCTCTGCCTTGACGGCAGCGCGGCGGCGATCCCAAAAGGATGTGTGACGGGTCATTGTGACGACCCCGAACGCGACGTGCGCGGTGCGCGGTAGACATCGGTTGTCTGCGAGATGCGCGCGTCCCCGATCCCGTCTTGCTTCGGCTCTTGGTATTTGTCGCGCCGCCGCTTCACAAAGGCTTCTTCTTCGTGGTGCGTGTCGACATAGGCGCTGATCCAGGCATGGACCTGCGGGGTCATCATGACCTTTTCGACGATATCCTCGCCATTGTCGCTGTAATCCTGCGCCTCATAGGGAGAGGCGGTGACCATCACCACCTCAAGCGGGCGGGCAGGGTCGCGGGTTTCGCGGCAGATGACATAAAGACAGGGTACATTCGCGGCGAGCCCGTGCACATAGGCTTCGGTGTCGGAGCGGTACAGCGTCAGCGGCACAGTGGTCACGTGATAGTCCGACACCTCGCCTTCGGTACGCAGCAGCTTCCAGTCGGCGGGGTCGGCACCGGGCAGGACACAAACCGCACGCCAAACGAACTTCGCCCATTTCGTCACGCCGGGTGACTTGCGAAGGACGACCCCGACGGGCATCGTTTGCGCTGATTTAAGCGGTGCGTTCAATTTGGTTTCCGATGATGTTTCAGGCGTTTCCGGCCTCATATTGACGTAATCATAACGCGTATCAAAGAGGATTCTAGGGTTGAATCACACAGTTTTGTGATTGCTGCAATGCGGCATTTCCCATGCGTCAGCATTTGCCATATTTGACTGGGGTTTCGGTCTTTCCGACTGTTTTTGTTGGGTAATTCATGCCGTAGGTGCGAACAGCCCTTTTGCGGGACGCAGGGGCAATTAGGGGTTTGCGGCGGGTCGCGAACACCACTAGCTTGGCGTGCGAGCGCTGACAGTGCCCCGCCGCTTGACCCATCCCATCCGGTGCTGTCCCCGAGGAGATTATGGAAAAGACTTTTCTGCTGTGCGACTGTCTGGGCAGTCAGGATATTGACGCGCCTGCCTTGTCAAAGGCGACGGGTCTGCCGTGCTCTAAGGTCTATAGCTGTCTGTGCACCGACCAGATCGGCACCGCGGCAGAGGCGATGGCCGCGGGCAACACCGTGATCGCGTGCCAGCAGGAACGCCCCCGCTTCGAGGAGCTGGCCGCCGAGATCAACGCAGAGGTGCCCCAGTTCGTCGATATTCGCGATCGCGCCGGCTGGCACGACGATCAGGGCGACGCGACGCCCAAGATGGCCGCCCTGATGGCGGAGCAGCAGCTTGCCGCACCGGCACCACGGGTGATGGATGTCGTGTCTGAGGGCACGTGTCTGATCATGGCCCCGCCCGCCCTCGCGCTTGAGGTGGCAGAGATGGTGGCCGATACGCTTGCGGTGACGGTGCTGTGGCAGGGCGATTATGACGGGGCGGTTGATCCGCGTTTTGACGTGGTCAAAGGCGATCTGCGCAAGGCATCGGGCGCATTGGGCGATTTCAGCCTGACCTTTGACCAGTTGCAGATGTTGATCCCCGGCGGACGCGGCGCGCCTTCGTTCACCGCGCCGCGGGACGGGGCCAAGTCGCAATGCGATATCATTCTGGATTTGACGGGGAATACATCACTGTTTCCCGCGCCGCACAAACGTGACGGCTATCTGCGGGCCGATCCGGGCAGCAAGCCCGCCGTGGCAGAGGCCGTGCGCGAGGCCATGCAGATGGTCGGCACCTTTGAAAAGCCGCTTTACGTGCGGCTGAGTGAAAGTCTTTGCGCCCATTCGCGGGCCGGGCAGGCCGCCTGTTCCAACTGTCTGGACCTCTGCCCGACGGGGGCGATCACCTCGGCCGGTGAACATGTGGCGATCGACCCGATGATCTGCGCGGGTTGCGGTAGCTGTTCTGCGGTTTGTCCGTCCGGTGCCATCACCTATGACGCGCCGCCCGTTGATACCCTGTTCCGCCGGTTATCGACGCTGGCATCGACCTATCGCAAGGCAGGCGGCACCGCGCCGCGCTTGCTGGTGCATCACGACGACCACGGGGCCGAAATGATCCGCCTTTACGCGCGTTTTGGCGCGGGCTTGCCAGTTGATGTCATCCCGCTGGCCGTGGATGCGCTGGCGGGGTTTGGCCATGCAGAGATGCTCGCCGCACTTGGCTGCGGCTTTGCGCATGTGGATGTATTACTGTCGCCGCGTACAGAGCGTGACGTGATCGAGGTGCAGGCCGAGATTGCCCGCGCGATCAGCGGCAGCGATACGATCCGTCTCATTGATGTGGCCGACCCCGATGCGCTGGAAACAGCGCTGGTCACCGAAACCGCGCAGCCCGCGCATGACACGCTGCTGCCTCTGGGCACCCGCCGTCAGATCGCACGGCTTGCAGGCAAAACCCTTCAGCCCGAGGCCAAGGTGATCGACCTGCCCGACGCCGCCCCCTATGGCGCGGTGCTGGTGGATACCGATGCCTGCACGCTCTGCCTGTCCTGTGTGTCGCTTTGCCCGTCCGGGGCGCTTGGCGATAACCCCGATCTGCCCCAGCTGCGCTTTCAGGAAGACGCCTGCCTGCAATGCGGGCTATGTGCGAACGTCTGCCCCGAGGATGCGATTACACTAAAGCCGCAGTTGAACCTGACCGCGCAGGCTTTCACCCAAGTGGTGCTGCACGAGGAAGAGCCCTTTGCCTGTATCGAATGCGGGTCGCTTTTCGGCGTGAAATCCACGGTTGAGAAGATCACCGAAAAGCTGGCAGGAAAACACGCGATGTTCGCCTCGTCCGAGGCGGCGAAGATGATCCAGATGTGCGACAACTGCCGGATCAACGCGCAGTACCACGCGCAGAACAATCCGCTGGCTGGCAAAGAACGCCCGCGTGTGCGCACATCCGAAGACTATTTCAGCAAGCGCAAAGATCACTAAGCGCTGTGCCGACCCACCCAAAGAACAGGAGAAAATCATGAGCGATGATTTCAACATGTCGATGCGCAAGTTCCTCAAGCAGGTCGGTGTGACCTCGCAGCAGGCGATCGAAGAAGCGATGCGCGAAAACGGCGACACCGGCGGCAAGACATTCGAGGCCAAGGTGGTGCTGACCATCGACGGGCTGGACCTTGAACATGTCGTGACTGGCAAGATCCAAGGGCAGTCCGAAGCGTGAGCGTCACCCGTGATGCCGTACTGGCCTGCCTGAAAACCCTGAACGATCCCGTATCCGGTAAGGATATTGTAGAGCTTGGCCTTGTGAAGGCGCTGACCGTCGACGACGGCGCGGTGCGCTTTGTGCTTGAGGTCAACCCGAGCCACGCCGACGCCTACGCCAAGCTGCGCGACGAGGCCGACGTCGCTGTAAAGGCGCTCGAGGGCGTTGCCTCTGTCTCGGCCGTGCTGACGGCCCATTCCAAGCAGGCACCGCCGCCCGACCTGAAGCTGGGGCGCAAGTCCGAACCCGCGGGGCCCGAGAAGATCCCCGGCGTGGACCGGATCATCGCCATTGCGTCGGGCAAGGGCGGGGTGGGTAAATCTACCGTTGCCGCGAACCTTGCCTGTGCGCTGGCCGCCGAAGGGCGTCGCGTGGGCATGCTGGATGCCGATGTCTACGGCCCCTCGCAGCCGCGGATGCTGGGCGTTTCCGGGCGGCCTGCGTCCCCCGATGGCAAGACGATCCTGCCGATGCGCAACTTTGGCGTGACGATGATGTCGATCGGGTTGATGACCAATGACGATCAGGCGGTCGTCTGGCGCGGCCCGATGCTGATGGGCGCGTTGCAGCAGATGATGATGCAGGTCCAATGGGGCGCGCTGGATGTGTTGATTGTCGATCTGCCGCCCGGCACCGGCGACGTGCAGATGACGCTGGCGCAAAAGGCCCATGTGGACGGCGCGATCATCGTCAGCACACCGCAGGATGTGGCGCTGCTGGATGCCCGTAAGGGGATCGACATGTTCAACCAGCTGAAGACCCCGATCCTTGGCATGATAGAGAACATGAGCACGCATATCTGCTCTAACTGCGGGCACGAGGAACATGTCTTTGGGCATGGGGGCGTCGCCGCCGAGGCTGAAAAGCTGGGCGTGCCTTTGTTGGCCGAGATTCCGTTGCATCTGGATATCCGTATCGCGGCTGACGGGGGCGCGCCGATTGTGGTGTCCAAACCCGACAGCACGCAGGCCGAAGGCTTCCGCAAGGTGGCCAAGGCCCTGATCGCGGGCAGGCACGCATGAGCGGCAGCCCCGTCTTCCCCCCTTTGTTGACCGGCGCACAGGCGGAGGACCCGTTCGCTCAGGCCTGCGCAGAGGCGCGGCAGGGGTGTGATGCGGGGCTGGTGCTGTATAATCTGGGGCCAAGCGTATTGCAGGCCGCCATCGTCTTTGCGCCCGAGGTGCCGTTGGCCCAAGCGATGGCGATGCTCCCGCTTTGTGCGGTGGGCTTCCAGAACGCGCTTGGCGCGCTCGCCCCGCCAGAGGTGGGGGTGCATCTCGCGTGGAACGGCGATCTGCGTTTGAACGGTGCGATCTGCGGCCAGATGCGGGCGGCGTCGTCTGATACAGACCCGCAACACGTGCCCGACTGGCTGGTCGTTTCGTTTCACGTGAAGCTATTGCCGCAATCCGACACGCCGGGCGAAACGCCGGATGTCACCACACTTTATGGCGAGGGGTGTGCCGAGGTGAGCCCGGTCGAGCTGCTAGAGGCCTGGGCGCGGCATATGCTGGTTGCGCTGAACCGCTGGGATGACGAGGGCGCGGGCCCCTTGCACAAGGAATGGACCGGATTGGCCTGGGCCATGGGCGATCAGATCACCTATGGCGATATGACGGGCGACTTTTTCGGTATCGACGAAAACTTTGGTCTGCTGCTGAAAACCGATACGACCACGCATCTAATCCCTCTGACCGACCTGCTGGAGCCAACCCCATGAGCGATCTTTTCCTCGCCCGCGCCATCCACTTTGATGAAAGCGACCGCAATGTGTTCCACACGCCCGCGCGCACGGGCGAATGGTGCGTCTCTGGCGGGTTTGAATTTTCGAACTGGTCCGAAGGTGATCTGACCGGCAAGGCGCGGCAGGCCTTCGCGAATGGCTGGATGGGCGTAGAGACGTTTGGCCGCGTCACCTTTGTTGCCGTGACCAAAGCCGAACCCTTCGAGGTTGAAGCGATCACCTTGCAACTGATGAAGCATTTCGTCGAGATCTATGGCGCCCCGTCGCCTGAAGCGGCCCGCCCCGTCGCGGAAGAGGAAGTCGCCCAGATGATGGAGCTTTGCGCCGACCACGCGCCAAACACCTTGCTGACCGTCGCACGCGAGCTTTCCGACAGCGGTGTGCGCGAAAGCTATCGTTTCATTGAACCGCAGGATGCGGGAATTGACCAGTTTGCGATACACGGATCGTTAGACGATGACGATCATGGCGGGCACGGCCATTCTCACTGACAGTTAACTATACGAAACGCCCTGTCCGGCTATCCGGTCGGGGTTTTCCCTGATCTGGGCCCGGATCGGGCGAAACATTCCCCAAAATAAATAGAATCAACGCCCTTTTGCATGAGGGTGACTCGCCTGCTTTGCGCGGCGAGATGCGGGTTTTCGTCTGCAATCACCGCGCGAATTGCGTGTTTCGCCATCGAATTGATAGCGCCGCATATACGGACGGGTAGGGGGCTGCCCAGCAGATCAAAAACCTAGCCCTAAGCGAGAATGCACCCCGAGACATTTCCCCTGATGATGAGTTCAGGACAGCCCAAACACTGGGCCGGTTCATCAAAACCGCCGGCGGTGGTCGGCAACTAGGGGAAAAAATTATGACTTTCAAAACTCAACAAATCGCCCGTGCACTGCTTGCTGGTGTCGCTATTTCTGTCGCCGGCGTGCCGGCTTTTGCTGACGCACTTTCCAGCACATTTTCTTTCCGCATCGTCGAAACCAATGACGGTGGCGAAGAGCAGTTGATCGAGCGGGGCACCGTCCGCCCAGGCGAGGTCATCCAATACCAACTGCAGCACGAGAACACGACTGCAGACGCACTTGCGGGGATCGTTATTGCGGCCCCCGTACCCGAAGGGGTCACCCTGACGCTTGGCGCACAGAGCACATCGATCAAGGCCGTGTTCGAAGTCCAGGCTGATCTCGACCCTGAAAACGATGGCCTTGAATGGTCCACACTTCCCGCCACCCGCATGGTCGCCGGTGCAGATGGCACACTCCAACCAGAACCACTTCCTGAGGATCAGATCGCTGCCGTCCGTTGGACGCTCAGCGAACCTTTGGAGTCAGGCGAAATCGCACTCAACAGCTATCGGGTGCGCGTCAACTGATCGGGGGGAACCTGATCCAATTTACCTAATCTAGATAAATCAAAGGAATGACTAACGTGAAACATCAATCTTTCTTCATGCGCTCTGCAAGCGCGATGGCGGTGACTGCCGCATTTGGCGCAGCTGCTTTGGCCGCCGCACCAGAAGCCGGGTCCGTGATCGGCAACCAAGCGGTTGCGACCTACACAAACCAAGCCGGCGATACCATCACGGTCACGTCGAACACGGTTGAAACGATCGTTCAGCAGGTTGCTGGCGTGACATTGACCTCGGACAACAACGAAACCATCGCACCCGGTGGTAAAGCCTTCCTGCCGCACATCGTTACCAACGAAGGGAACGGCGCAGACTTCTTCGCACTGACCGCAGTAGAGACAGACACAGGCACGCTCGATACCTCTGCCATCGTCTTCTATCCGGATGCGAACATGGATGGTGTCGCCGATAGCGCCACACCGCTGACCGAAACGCCAACATTGGCACCGGGCGAGCAGTTCGGCGTCGTCATCGAAGTCTCTGTCCCCTCCAACGCAACAGGGTCGGACAGCATCACAGTGACCGCAAGGTCTGATCTTGATGGCACAGAGACAGCCGTCAACACCGATACGCTAACCATCTCGAACGACGCGATTGTCGAACTGGTCAAATCCATGGTCGCTGATGCAGCGTCCGGCGGTAACCCCAACATCGTCGATGCCGGCGATACCGTGAGCATCGAGCTGACATATTCCAGCACCGGTCTGGCTGCTGCGAACAACTATACCGTCGATGACATTCTGGACGGTCGCCTGGCCTATGTGCCCGGTTCGGCACGGTGGTCTGACGCCGCGGGTATTCTGGATGACGCCAACGGGTCTTCTTCGGTCGATGCGACCAATGGCTCGGGCGAGACAATCGCCTTTGATACCAACGGCCAGAGCGTCAACTTCAACATCTCGAGCGTCGGTTCCGGCCGCTCCGGTAGTGTGACGTTCCAAGCTGTGATCCTCGACACTGCTGATGCGGGTATCATTGAAAACGTCGCCACACAGGAAATCGACAACGTTGCCTTCCCGCCCTCGAACACAGCTTCGATCATTGTGGATGACCAATTCGCGGTCTCGATCGCTGATACAGCCATCGACGGTGCTGGTGCAGCCGATCCAACGACGGCATCGGCAACAGATGATGACGCGGCAAACAACGATGTCGTGACCGAAACTGGCGACGCGGCCCAGGGTGGCACAGTGAAGCATGAATTCGTGCTGACCAACCGGTCGAACCAGACCGACAGCCTGACGCTTGATGTCAGCAACATCGACTACCCCGCGGGCACAACCTTCCGCTTTGTGGGTGCAGACGGTGTGACACCGATCATCGGTTCCGTCGGTCCGCTTGCTGCGGGTGACAGCGCCAAGGTCACCTTGATCGCAACACTGCCAACAGATGTGGCCCCAACGGCTGCTGCCAACTTCAACGCCACCGTATCCACTACCTCCGATGCCTCGGGTGTTTCCGATACATCGACAGCGACCTTCACCGGTGCGATCCTTGCCTCTGCCGTTGATCTTGAGAACGCAGTCGCAGGCTCCGAAGGCGATGGCCTTGACCCCACCAACGGCGGCGCGCCTTGGGTGAACTATGCCACCGACCCCGGTGCACCGGTCACCTACGACATGGTCGTTGAAAACAACGGTCCGGTATCCGACAGCTACAACCTCTCGCTGGCACAAGCGCTGCCCGCCGGTTGGACCGTCGAATTCCGCTCCGCTGACGGGTCCGCGATCAGCAACACCGGGACCATCCCTGCTGGTGCAAGCGATACCTTCACCGTTGTGGTAACCCCGCCGGCAGATCAGGCACCGGGTGACACATTGGTCGACATCGCGCTGGTGTCCTCTGTCTCGGGCCAAGGCGACCGGATCGTCAACGAAGTGACCGTGAACGAGATCTACAACGTAGAGATCATCGATGACCAGAACGCCCAGGCCTCGCCCGGTGGTATCGTCGACATGGTGCACACCATCACCAACACCGGAAACGTTGCGATCACCGAAGGTGCGATCAACGACACAGGGTTGAACAACTTCTCGGGCGCTTTGTTCTGGGATGCCAACGGCAACGGTGTGATCGACCCCTCCGAGCTGGTGATCGACAACTTTGATGATCTGACGGACGGTGTCTCGGCTGGTGTGAACGGGCTTGCCCCCGGTGAAAGCATCTCGGTCATCTACCGTGTGCAAACACCATCGACAGCGACAAGCGGTGTGACCGAAATCGGTACCATCAGCCTTGACCCCTCGCTGAACGGTGGCACAGCGACCGACGCGGATACTGCTGACAACGCAGTAGAAGACCGGATCGTGATCATCTCTGGCGACGTCACGCTGAGCAAGTACCAGTACATCGACGCCAACTGCGACGGCACCGTCGGGACCTTTACCAAGACCCGTCAGGACGTCTCTCCCGGTCAGTGCATCCGCTACAAAGTGGAAGCTGAAAACACCGGCTCCTCTCCCGCTGCAAACGTCATCATCTCTGATGCCGCCCCTGCCTACACATCGGTAACCGACTGTGGTGGCACATGCAGCGAGACGCTCTTCCCGGCAGGTAGCACCGCCACAGTCACCTCGAGCAATATCTCGAGCGACCACGGCACGGTCCTTCCGGGTGGGTTCGCCACGCTAGAATTCACCGTTCAGGTGGACGAGTAAACGAACCCCAGGTTTCCCCGGAGCACCCTTCCCCCCCTCGCTCCGGGGGAACCACACTTCCTCTCCTCTTAGAAAAGATAGAACAGGGATTGATCAAATGGACCGCACCTTTCAAAAAACCGCCCTCCGCATGATGTCGTGTTTCTGGATCGTCGCGCTGGTGATCTCCCTCCTGCCGCACGGCACCGCTGCCAAGCAGGTACCCGCAGGAACCTTCATCCGGAACGTCGCGCAGACCACCTACTTTAACGAAGCGCTGGGCATCATCGAGACTGTATACTCGAACGCCGTAGACGCCAAAGTAGCCGCAGTGCCTGCGCTGGATGTCAACGGATACTCCGAACTGATGCTGACCCGTGGCGCGATGGCGCAATACTACTTCGAGGTCGCCAACATCGGGAACGTCCCGCTGAACGCCGCCATGACCATGCAGCACCAAGAGGGTGCCGCCATGATGAACGACGCCCGCCTTGTCTATGACGCGAATGCCAATGGCCGCATCGACAATGGCGAAGCCACGATCAGCGCAGGCGCGCCGATGTTCATGGATGTGGGCGACAGCGCTCAGCTCATCTACGAATTCCGTACCTCCTTCTACGCCACTCCCGCCACGCTGATGCAGTCGGTGCTGTCGGTATCCGCCACAAGCACAACAGGCTTCGCGGCCCGGCGCATCCTGACGGGTGCCGCAGCTGGCAAGACCACCATCATGGGCAGCTCGCTTGAGCTGCAAAAGGAACAATCCGTCCGCGAGATGGAAGACGAAACACAGCTGACCTACACGCTGCGCCTGCGCAACGACTCGGACGGTGATGTGCTGGCCTATGGTGACGTACACGGTGCCCAGATCCGCATCGACGGGGCCGCCGCCACAGGTGTTCTGCTGCGCGACGAGGTGCCCCTGAACGCCCGTTTCCACAGCATCACCGACCCAAGCGGCATGGTTGCGCTGTATCACGCGGCAGGTGATGCGCGTCATGATTACCAGACGGCGCGCCCTGCTGGCGAGGTCGACGCCGTGGCCTTCTTTCACGAGGGCGACTACGAAATCGGTTTTGCCCGCGACCCTGCGTTCACTGTGACCGTGCCCATGAACCTGGGCGACGTAGAGGTCGCGAACACCGCGCGCAGCTTCGTGAAAATGGAAGATCGCACAGTTGATGTAGACTCTAACACAACAGTTTACAGCCGCGATGCTGCCGGGACCGGTGCCCTGCGCTTTGAACATCCTGAAACCGCAGCAGACCAGCCGCACGCCGTGCCAAACAGCGATACCCGCCTGCGTCTGACCGCCGGTGCGTGTAACGAAACGATGTCCGCAGATCGTGCGATCATCACGCTGCGCAGCTTCCTGACCGGCGATGTAGAGCGTGTGACCGCCACGGAAACAGACCCTAATAACGGTGTTTTCCTTACCGCCGCCGTTCCTATGGCGCGGATGGATGTGCCCGTATCCGGCGACAATGTGATCGCGACCACCGACGGTGACCGTCTGATCGCCACTGCCGATTGTGCCGGTGCCGCGCTGCAAGACGAGCTGCTGATCACCCCCGGTAACTTCCTGTTCAATTCGCTGACCAACGAGCCGATCGGTGATGTGGCCATCGCGCTGATGGACATGAACAGCGGTGCCGAAATGGCGCGCCGTATGACCGATGCCCGCGGGTTCTTCAGCTTCGGTTACATGCCTGCCGGTGAATACCAGTACGCCGTGATGAACGCCCCCGCATGGGACGTTCCTTCCGTGCGCGCCGACTTCCCTGGCTTTAACCGTCGTGTTGCGGGGGCCGGTTATATGGCAAGCTTCCGCCACGCGGGTGGGATGCTCGACATCTCGGACATTCCTGCGGACCCACACTATGGCGTGCCGCTGGCGCTGGACAAGCAGGCCGACAAGGATATGGTCGGCGCGGGCGAGTTCGTGGTCTACACCCTGAACTTCACCAACAACATGAACCAGGCGCTGATCGGTGCCGAAATCATGGATCGCCCCGCCTATGGCAGCCAGCTGGTTGCAGGGTCGGTGACCTTCAACGGCGAGACAATGGAAGACCCTGCCGTCGATGCGTCGGGTGACATGACCTATGACCTGGGCATGCTGGCCCCCCTGTCGAGCCACGAGCTGACCTATGTCATGCAGTTCACCGCAGCCGCCCGCGAAGGCCGCAACGAGAACACCGCGGTTCTGACGGGTCGTCAGGCGGGCACCGGTACCGTGATGCAGTCCCAGACTGCCCGCGCGATGGTCAAACTGAACAACAGCGGTGGCGTCTTCGCCCGCGAAGCCACTGTCATCGGGTCGGTCTTTATGGACTGTGACAAAGACGGTATCCGTGGCGACCACACTGAACCAGGCATCCCCGGCGTCCGTATCGTGACCCAAGAGGGCCTGTCGGTTGTGACCGATATGGATGGTAAATACTCCCTTTTCGGTCTGCGTCCCGTGACCCATGCGTTCCTTGTGCAGGACGAAACCCTGCCCGTTGGTACCGAAGTGACCGTAACCCGCACCAATGATCTGCTGCGCGGTGGGTCGCGCCTGATCCCGCTGCGCAAGGGGGAACTGCGCGCCGAGCACTTCGCCGTGCTGGACTGCACCCCCGAAGCGATGGCCGAGGTTGACCAGCGTCAGAAGTACTTTGCCGAGCAGCCGCAATCCAACGCGCTGACGGCTGCCGACCTGCCGATTGAAGGCCAGCGTGCGCCGGTACGTTCCGTGCGCAGCGAAGCTGGTGTGGCGACCACCACGCAGCTGACCTCGCGTCTGATGCAGCGTCTGGATGAAAACCGCGCGGCGAACTCCGTCTCTGAAAAAGCGTCTGGCAAGGCACAGCGCCAGTCGCTCGAGATGCTGATCAAAACGCTGGATGATGCACCCGGTTTCGTGGACCTGACCGATGGTCAGACACTGGATCGCCGCACCCAAAGCGTGCGCGTCAAGGGCAAGGGCGATCTGTCGCTGGGCCTGCTGGTGAACGGCCGCGAGCTGAGCAGCGACCGCGTAGGCGAGCGTACAAGCTTCGAGAAGAACAACACGCAGGCACTGGATTTTGTCGCGGTAAAACTGGACGCGGGGCAAAACACCCTGACGCTGGTCGGCCGTGACGGTTTCGGCATCGAACGTGTCCGCGAGGAAATCACCGTGGTTGCCCCCGGCAAGCCCGCCAAATTCGAGGTGATCATGCCCGACACCGCGCCCGCATCGCCGACCGACGTGATCCCGGTTGTGGTGCGTGTGCTGGATGCCCGTGGCATGCCTGTACCTGCCTCCGGTACCGTGACCCTCAGCGCCAAGCTGGCCCTGTGGGACGTGGCCGACATCCGCGAAGGCACCCCCGGCGTGCAGGTCTATCTGGACAACGGCGAGGCCACCTTTGGGCTGATCCCGCCACAGATTGCAGGCACAGACCGTATCACCATCAGCGGTGCCTTTGGCCGCGCCGAAGAGACCATCACATTCACCCCCGATCTGGACCAGCGCATCATGGTTGGCGTGATCGAAGGGGCCGTGGCCTTGGGCGGTGCGAAGGGTGAGCTGCTGGACGCGGATCGTTTCAGCTCTTTCGAAGACACAACCACCGGTCTGCGGGGTGAAGTGTACCTCAAGGGCGTGATCTCGGGTGATGCGCTGTTGACACTGCGCTATAGCTCGGACCGTGACACCGAAGACCGCCTGTTCCGCGACATCCGTGGCGACGAGTTCTACCCTGTGTATGGTGACAACTCCGAACGTGGTTTCGACGCGCAATCCTCGGAAAACCTGTACGTTAAGGTCGAGAAGGGTCGTTCGTACATCCTTTACGGTGACATCGCGATCGAACCCGAAGCCAGCGCGCTGAAGCTTGACGGCATGCGTCGTGTGGTCACCGGTGCCAAGGCCCATTGGGAAAACGACAAGGTCGGCGTGACCCTGTTCGGTGCCCGTACCGCCCAAGAGCAGCGCGTGCAGGAATTCCTCGGGCGTGGTGTGTCCGGCCCCTATGATCTGGATCTGGACGGCTATGTACAAGGCTCCGAGCGGGTTGAACTGCTGGTGCGCGACGAAGAGGGCGGGGACGTCATCTCGACCACGCCGCTGCGCCGCGGCAGCGACTACCTGCTGGACTTCTTTGGCAACTCGATCACTTTTGACGATGCGGTGCGCCAGTTCGACGGTCAGGGCAACCCTGTGTCGGTGCGCGTCACCTACGAAGTCGATGTGGAAGGGGCTGACCGCTACTGGCTCTATGGCGGTGAGGTGAACCTCGCGCTGACCGACCGCACCACCGTTGGCGCACGTATCGTGCATGCCGATGCCGACCGTGGCAACACCGCCCGCGAGCGTCTGCACTCTGCCTATATCCGTCACGAGGGGACGCAGGGTGGCGTGTGGGAAGCCGAGGCTGCGCGCTCCGAAGATGCGAATGGCGTATCGGATACCGCCTACCGTCTGTCCTATGACATCCGCAAGGAAACCGGACACTTCAACTTCGAGATGGTTCACACCGGCGAGAAGTTTGCCTCGCGCGGCGGTCTGGCACTGCCCGGCACCACCCGCGCACGTCTGAACTACGGTTTTGAGATCGACGGGACCAGCGACTTTGTTCTTGGTGTGGACTATGTACGTGACCGCACCTCTGACATCGAGCGACTGACCGTGGATGCCGTCTATGCCAAAGAGTTCAGCACGAATTTCAAAGGCTACATCGGGCTGGAGTATCGCCTGGACCACACCGCAACCTCGAAGAAGGCCCATCCCGGTCTGATCCTTGGCGGCCACTGGACCCCTGCGAACCGCCCCGGCACCGTCATCACCGCAGAGCTGCGTCACCCCTTTGGCGGCTCGGACCGTCCGACAGAGCTGACCCTGGGCATGTACCGCGAGCCCGTGCCCGGCTGGCGTGCCTATAGCGAGGTCGAAATGACCTTTGGCGACGACAGCATGGCCACACACTCCAAGCTAGGTTTCTCTTACGACCTGAATGACTGGCTGCGCGGGAGCACCGATTTCGTCAAAGGTCTGGGATCTTCGGACACCATGTTTACCCAAGCGATGATGGGCAAATGGGCCATGAACGGGAACACCAGCTTCAGCTTCGGGATTGAACATTCCCGCAGCATGGAAAGCGACGATCACCGTCTGACCAGCGTTGCCCTTGGCGCGAAGTGGGGGTCCAGCGCGGAAAGCTGGGTGGGCGATGCCGATGCGGACACCACCTTTGAAGACAGTGGCAACACCCATTACGCCAGTTTTGGCATCGCGGGTAAGATCACACCTGACTTCACCGTGCTGGGCCGTACCCGTGTTGCACTGGACAAGCGCGACGGTCGTGATTACCGCCGGATCCGGTCGCGTGCGGGTATCGCCTACCGTCCGGTTCACGATCCACGCCTCGAAGTGCTGGCATGGTACGAGCACCGCATCGAACAGCGCGAGACCAAGTCGGTGACCCATATGTGGTCTGTAGACGCGGCCTATGAAGTAGACGCCGACCTGCGCCTGAACGCGAAATACGCGGGCCAGTCGCAAAAGCTGACCACGCTTGGCGGCTTCTCTGCCCGCGCCACCACCCAACTGGTGCAGGCTGGCTTTAACTACGAGTTCGGCGACAACCGGTTCCAGATCGGCTTGAACGCCGCGCATCTGTGGGACGACCAAGGCAATGCCACCAACGGTATCGGCGCAGAGATTGGGTTTGCCCCCACCAAAGGTGCGCTGGTTGCATTGGGCTATAACCGCGCGATGAACAAATCGGCCCTGCGCAGCGATCTGTATCAGGAAGGTTTCTACCTGCGCTTCAAGCTGCTGCTGGATAACTCGCTTTGGGACCGTCTGGACAGCTTTATGGAAAGCTAAAGCCAAACGGGACAAATCCGTCACGGCACAAAAAAAGCCCCGGCACATAGGCCGGGGCTTTCGCCATTTCAGAAGGGGTGGAGAAGCTTACGCTTCGCCGCCTTCTTCTTTCTTGATCTCTTCGCCAGTTTCCTGATCGACAACTTTCATCGACAGGCGCACCTTGCCGCGATCGTCAAAGCCAAGCAGCTTCACTTTCACTTCCTGACCTTCCTTCAGAACATCCGAAGGGTGGTTCAGGCGGCGATTTTCGATCTGGGATACGTGTACCAGACCATCGCGCTTGCCAAAGAAGTTCACGAAGGCACCGAAATCAACGATCTTGACGACGGTACCGGTGTAAACCGCACCTTCTTCAGGCTCGGCCACGATGGACCAGATCATGTCATAGGCTTTCTTGATCGAGTCGCCGTTTGGCGATGCGATCTTGATGATGCCTTCGTCGTTGATGTCGACTTTCGCGCCGGACACTTCAACGATCTCGCGGATCACTTTACCGCCGGACCCGATCACTTCACGGATCTTGTCGGTTGGGATCTGCATCGTTTCGATGCGTGGGGCGTGGACAGAGAATTCACCCGCGCCGGAGATGGCTTTGTTCATCTCGCCCAGAATGTGCACACGGCCCGCTTTGGCTTGTGCCAGAGCTTTCTCCATGATCTCGGGCGTGATGCCGGCGATCTTGATGTCCATTTGCAGCGACGTGATACCTGCTTCGGTACCGGCTACTTTAAAGTCCATGTCGCCCAGGTGGTCTTCGTCACCCAAGATGTCGGACAGGATCGCGTAGGAGCCGTCTTCTTCCAGGATCAGACCCATGGCAACACCCGCGACGGGCGCTTTCAACGGCACACCTGCGTCCATCATGGACAAGGAGCCACCGCAAACCGACGCCATCGAGCTGGAGCCGTTCGATTCAGTGATCTCGGACACAACGCGGATGGTGTAGGGGAAGTCGGTGGAGGCAGGCAGAACCGCCTGCAACGCACGCCAAGCCAACTTGCCGTGACCGATTTCGCGACGGCCGGGGCCACCGACACGGCCAACTTCACCAACCGAATAGGGCGGGAAGTTATAGTGCAGCATGAAGTTGGATTTGAAGTTGCCGTGCAGCGCATCGATGAACTGTTCGTCATCGCCGGTGCCCAAAGTGGTCACAACCAGACCCTGTGTTTCGCCACGTGTGAACAGCGACGACCCGTGTGTACGGGGCAGGATGCCGGTTTCGGCCACGATGTCGCGGATTTCGTCGGTCTTACGGCCGTCGATACGCTTACCGGTTTTAACCACGTCACCACGCAGGATGGACGCTTCGAGGCCTTTCAGAGCGGACCCGAGGTTCGCGTCTTCCAGTTGCTCTTCGGTCAGCGCGGCTTTGATTGTTTCGCGGGCAGCGGCAACAGCGGCGGTGCGCTCTTGCTTGTCGGCGATTGCAAAGGCGGCGCGCATGGCGTCTTCGCCAGCAGCTTTGACAGCTGCGGACAGGTCCGAATAGTCAACCGGCTGGAAGTCAAACGGCTCTTTCGCGGCGTCTTCGGCCAGATCGATGATCAGGTCGATAACAGGCTGGATCTGCTCGTGCGCGAATTTCACCGCACCCAGCATTTCTTCTTCCGACAGCTCATAGGCTTCGGATTCAACCATCATCACGGCTTCTTTGGTGCCGGCGACAACCAGATCAAGACGTTGATCAGGGTTCAGGCGCAGGTCCTGCATGTCGTCGACGGTCGGGTTCAGAACGTAATCGCCATCCTCGAAACCAACGCGGCAGGCACCGATCGGGCCGCGGAACGGCGCGCCGGAAATGGTCAGCGCTGCGGAGGCAGCGATCATGGCGACCATGTCGGGATCGTTAACCAGATCGTGGCTGAGAACGGTACACATCACCAGAACTTCGTTTTTGAAGCCGGGAACGAACAGCGGACGGATCGGACGGTCGATCAGACGGGCTGTCAGGGTTTCCTTCTCGGTGGGGCGGGCCTCACGCTTGAAGAAGCCACCCGGTACTTTACCGGCGGCGTAGTATTTCTCTTGGTAGTGGACGGTCAGCGGAAAGAAGTCCTGACCGGGTTTTTGCTGGCGTGCAAAGGTGACGTTCGCCATGACGCTGGTTTCGCCCAGTGTCGCAATCACCGAACCGTCTGCCTGACGGGCCACTTTGCCAGTTTCCAGTGTCAGCGTCTCTTCGCCCCACTGCATGGATTTTTTCGTTACATTAAACATCTACGTTTCCTGTTTCGGCCCGGATCGGGCCATTTGCGTAGAGGGCATATTCCCCCTGACTCCGGTATCTTCTTTGTCGGGCGCTGGAGTCCGGGCGCCGGCTTTCAGATTGTGCGGCCATACAGCAGTTTGCCTGCGATGGGAAGGGAAGCGTTGCCCCCTACACGCGGCCCTGCACGCCACAGATTGCAAGCCGCAGCAGAGCGGCAAGGGGGTCAGCCTGACAAGGTCTTGAACATCTTGTAGTTTTGCAAGGTGACCCCGCCTTTGGTGACGATATTGGGGGCCTCGACGGTCCAGCCCATACGCGTGAAAAACGGCTTTGCCTTTTCGCTGGCAAAGGTCCGAAGACGTCGCACGCCGAATGTGCGGGCACGGTCTTCGATGGCAAAATGGACAGTGCGCCCCACGCCCGTGCCCATATGATCGGGGTGCACAAAGGCCAGATCGATCAGCCCCTCGCGGTCAAGGGTCATGAAGCCCGCCATACGGTTGTCTATCTCGGCCACGATACCCGACACGGTATCAAACCGCCCTCGCCATGTGGCGGGTGCGGGGGCTTTACCGGCCCAAGCAATGCGTTGTTCGGCTGAATACACATCGGCGGTGCCCTGATGCACCGCGGCAAAGAAAAGCAGCGCGGCTGCGTCGGTATCTTGCGGGGTGAGGTCACGCAGGTTGATTGGCATAGACTCTCCTTTTGGCGCACATCACTAAAGCACAGGGGGAAACGAAAAAACCGCCCCCTGTTGCCAGGGCGCGGTTTTCATCGTTGTGGCGGTGCAGCGCTGGTTAGCGGCGCAGGCCCAAACGTTTGATCAGGTCCTGATAACGCGCGTCATCTTTACCTTTGACATAGTCCAGAAGCTTCCGGCGTGTCGCAACCATTTTCAAAAGGCCACGGCGACCGTGGTTGTCTTTCTTGTGGGTTTTGAAGTGCTCGGTCAGCGTTGCGATGCGCGAGGACAGAATGGCAACCTGTACTTCGGGCGAACCGGTGTCGCCTTCTTTGGTGCCGAATTCTTTCATGACGCGTGCTTTTTCTTCTTGCGTAATCGACATCGGGGTCTCCTTTTCGAAAGGTTAAAGTGATGGCACAGGCCGGGATGTCGTCCAGCACAGGCCCATGGAGTATCACCCGCTGACAGGAATCATCGGGCGATGGGGGCGTATAGGAAAGTTTCGCCCCCTTGGCAAAGGATTAATGCGTCGCGGGGCGCGTTGGCTTCTTTGCCCGTTGAGAGGGCATCGGCGGCTCAGCCGCGCGTTAGCCCCGCAGCGAGGGCCGAGCTGAGGGGGATAAGCGACAGGTCGCCCGGCATCAGCAACTGGTCCGACTGCACCATTGCCACAATCGCCCCGTCCATTGATATCAGATGGGTGTGCAGATCCTCCGGATCCGGTTCAACGGCCACCTTGGGCGCTGTCGCGGCTGCATCGCTGTCGTCCCAGACCAGCAGCAGACTGTCATCTTCTATGTCGAAACTGCGGATATCGACGATGCCATCGGGGCTGACCCAATCGCCAAGGATCACATCATCACGCCCTGCGCCCGGGGTCACCGTGTCGTTTGTTCCCGCAAGGATCACATCATCGCCGCCACCGCCATTCAGGTAATCCCCTTCGTCGATATCGGTGACGCGCGCATCCTGCCGGTCCGGATCGACGGTGCCGTCAATCGTATCGTTCCCCCATCCACCAAAGAGCGCGTCTTGCCCGCGCCCCCCAATCAGCAAGTCATCGCCCAAACCGCCCATCACGGCGTCATCCCCGCTCTCCCCGAAAAGCGTATCACCCCCGGCAGAGCCGTTTAGCGTATCGTGGCCCGCACCGCCCTGCAGGATGTCATCGTCATTATGGCCGGTAAGCCCATCCGCATCCTCGGCCCCTGCCAATAGATCATCGCCATCATTGCCATGCAGGTCATCGTTCCCCGCGCCGCCCCTCAATGTATCATCGCCACTGTCCCCAAAAACGGTGTCATCGCCATTCCGCGCCTCCACAAGGTCATCGTCGCCATCGCCCGCGATCTGATCGCTGCCGCCCGAGCCGATAATCAGGTCATCCCGGGGGGTGCCGGAGATCACATCGCCGGCCGGTGCATCTTCGTCGGTGGCTGTCTCCTCCTCCTCGACCCCGATGTCGATAAAGGCGGCGGCCCCGACGGTGATCAACCCCATTAATCCGGCAAGAAACAGCATGTGCAAACCCGACCCTATTGCCCGCATCACGCGGGGATACAGATGAAACGGCCCCAAAACCCAAGGCCGCATCAGCACCGTAGAATCAAGAAAGTTAAGCTTGCCCTAAAGGCCCCAGAAAATCGGTTCCTGAGCATAGCGGATATACAAAGGATGCTTGGGATGCCCGTCCTTGGACAGGCCCAAATGGTACACGGGCGTTTGGCTGCGCGACAGCAGTTCTTGCACCTGCGCACCCCGCCCAAGATGTGCGCCATGGGTGCCCCAAGCCGCGATCACCTGATCGGCCCACAAGATACCTTCGTTCAAAATCATATCGTTATCAGGGCCGACGGGGTCTTTGGCCTGACGCATCAACTTGGGGCTGGTTTCGCGCCAGGCAAAGATATTGGTGACCTGAACCCCCCCGAAGCCCAAGGCGCGGGCACGGCGCTCGCACCGCTCGACCGTTGGGTCGTTTTCAATTTCCGTCGCTTTTGACGGATTTAGCATGACGAACAGCACCCGCTCCGCCTCGGGGTGCCAGACGCGGGTCAGACTATAGCGGTAGTTTTCGCAGTCCGAATAGACAGCCGTCGACGGCGCATCGCCCTTGGTATGGCTGCGCGTGATCACGCAGAACCGGGCTGGTTGAACACACGCGACGGATGCAATTCGCCCGCCTTGAAACGCCCAACAGCAACGGCGCGGCCCTCAAACGACGCCCAGACCTCGTCGCCATATTCAACGTCATGGGCGATCACCATACCGGGGTTGCCGTTGCGCAGACGAGTGGCCCCTTCCGGCGTGGCTTTCACCTCTGGCAGGTCCTGCAACCCTTGCTCTAACGGCAGCAAATGCGCGTCCAAAGCGTCTGTGCGCGCCATCTCTTCGATCTGCGCCAGCGTCAGCCCTTCAGAGGCCTCGAACGGGCCCGACCAGATGCGGCGCAATTCGCGCACATGGCCCAGACACCCCAAGGCTTGTCCCAGATCGCGCGCAATCGACCGGACATAGCCGCCCTTGCCGCACACCATCTCCAACGTCACGTGGTCGGCATCGGGGCGGTCCACCAGCAGCAGCTGTTCGACAAAAAGCGGGCGGGCTGCCAGCTCCATCGTCTCACCGTCGCGCGCCAGTTTATAGGCGCGCTGGCCGTCGATCTTTACGGCGGAAAACTGCGGCGGCACCTGTTGGATATCACCGATAAACTTGCCCAAAGCATCCTTGATCGCGTCGTCATCGGGCCGCAGTTCCGAGGTTGCGATGACCTCGCCCTCGGCATCATCGGTATTTGTCGCGATCCCAAGGCGGACCGTGAACTCATAGGCTTTCATCGCGTCCGTGATAAAGGGAACCGTCTTGGTCGCCTCGCCAAGCGCGATTGCCAGAACGCCGGTGGCTTCGGGGTCAAGGGTGCCCGCATGGCCCGCCTTATTCGCGTTCAGCGCCCAACGGACCTTGTTCACCACGGTCGTAGAGGTCGGGCCAGCGGGCTTGTCCACCACCAACCACCCCGAAATATCCCGTCCCTTGCGCCTGCGTCCCATATCAAATGCCCTTAATTGATTTGCCCGCCTCCTATCAAAGGTCCGGCAAGATTGCCCAGAGACTCTGGCTTCCAAATGGTGAAAAATCCTCGCCGAAGGCAAGAAAACTCTTGTTGCGCTACGGCGCGTCGGGCTTCACGACGCCAATGATAGGGCCAAGCGCGCTAAAGCCCAAGTCATTGCGGCCCAGATCGGGTGCGCGCATCCTCGAGATATTGCCATCAAAATAAAGCGCATTTGGCAGCTTTAGGTGATCCCGGAACAGCAGCGCGAAATCATAGAAATTCACCGTCTCGTTCGAGATGGCAAAAACCGCGCGTTTGCCATCGGCGCTGGTACCGACGCCGTTGCGGATATAGCGCGAGGTGCCATCTTTCAGAAAGCGCGGATGCATCTTGCCATCGATCACCAACATCGGTCCCGATTGTGTGGCGCTGCGGCAGTCGGGGGCGTCGCGCAGAAAAGCTTTGGTTTCGATCACATCGGCACGCCCGTCGCGCAGGCAGAGCACGCCATTGGGCAGCAGGCCAAAGTTACCGGGGCCGTCGCTGCTGATCACCTGCTGATATTCTTTGCCGTTCTCAAGGTAATAGCCCACCGGCGCACGGGTATCGTGATACATGCCCGCGTTCATCGCAAAGCCCAGCTGTGCGCCGCGCTTTTTCAACGCAGTATTCAATGTGTTGAAATACCCATGCGGTTTGCCGTCCGCATCGTAAAGGAACAGCTCAAGCCGGTCCTGCGTCAGGTCGACGTGGCACAGGGTATAGCCGGTGCCGTTGTAGGTCAGGGTTTCGCAGGTTTCGGCTTGGACGGGCGCGGCGGCCCAGCCCATGAAGCCAAGCGCGGCCCAGAACCGTTTCACGTGTCTTCCGATCCGCGGTCGGGGGCGTCAGCATCGCGGCGCACCACGTCCTGCGCCAGCATCCGGCGCGTTTCGTCCATACGGTCGAATGTTTCGTCCAATTGGAACCGCAGGTCCGGCGCATATTTCAGGACCAGCTTCTTCGCCATCAACCGGCGGAGCTCGCCCTTGTTGCGCGCCAGCAGCTTAAGCACGTCTTCCTGACCGTCTCCGCCCAAAGGCAGCACATAGGCCGTCGCGATCTTCAGGTCGGGGGAGGCGCGTACTTCGCCCACGGTGATCGACATCCGGTTCAGTTCAGGGTCGTGGACATCGCCACGCGCCAGAACATCCGATAGGGCGCGACGAATGGTTTCGCCTACGCGAAGCTGCCGTTGCGACGGGCCTGAGCCCTCATGAAACTTGTTCTTTGCCATGCGCTTCATCTAAGGGTTCGCTGAGGTTTTGCCAAGCAGATCACCACGCGCTAAACCGGAACCGAATAAGGAGCATAACATGAGCGATACACCCGGCATAGTGATTACAGGGGCTTCGGGCCGCATGGGCCAGATGTTGATTGGGCAGGTTTCTGCCAGCGACAGGGTGCATCTGGCGGGTGCGGTCGAACGTGCCGGACATGCGTGGGTCGGTCAGGATATCGGTGTTGCTATGGGCGGCACTGCTGTTGGCGTGATCGTGACCGATAACGCGGCAGAGGCGATGCAAGACGCGCAGGCCGTCATTGATTTCACCGCTCCGGAAGCGACACTCGCCTTCGCCAAGATCGCGGCTGACGCGGGTGTGGTTCATGTTATCGGTACCACCGGTATGACCGACGCGCAGATCGGCGCGCTGGACGGACCTTCAAAGCAGACGGTGATCGTGCGGGCGGGCAACATGAGCCTGGGCGTTAACCTTTTGACCCAGTTGACCAAACGTGTCGCAGCCGCGCTTGATGAAGACTTTGATATCGAGGTGATAGAGGCGCATCACAACCAGAAGGTCGACGCGCCGTCGGGCACTGCGCTGATGCTGGGCGAAGCCGCCGCGGAAGGGCGCGGCGTCGCGCTGGCGGATGTCTCTGACCGCGGGCGTGACGGGATCACCGGCGCGCGCAAGCGGGGTGACATCGGGTTCACAGCGATCCGCGGGGGCGACATTGTGGGCGAACATGACGTTATGTTCGCCGCCGCGGGCGAGCGAATCATACTGCGCCACATCGCGTCGGATCGCGCGGTTTTCGCGCGCGGTGCCATCAAAGCTGCCGTTTGGGGGCAGGGCAAACCTGCCGGAGCCTATGATATGCTGGATGTTCTGGGCCTGAACGACTGACGCCACCCGCCGCCCTGTCGCTTAACCGTGGTGAAACTATCTTAACCTCTGGCCCGTATGTTCATGGGAACAATCTGGTTGGAGGGTGTGATGAAAAAACTGACGTTACTGACCTGCGCGGCGTTCTTTGCGCTGACCGGGGCCGCTTGGGCAGAATTCCAGAAACTGGACAGCCAGCGCGATTTCGTTTCGGTGGTGGAAGGTAAAACACTGACCCGCCCGCTGGTCGAATTGCGCGTCACCGAAAGCGGCGGCATATCGGGTACAGGTGCCGTGTGGGACGTGTCGGGCCAATGGGTCTGGAAGGGCGGGTATTTCTGCCGAAGCCTGATCTGGGGCGATGACGACCTTGGCTACAATTGTCAGGAAGTCGCTGTAAACGGTGGGAAAATCCGCTTTACCTCGGATAAGGGGGCAGGGCAGTCAGCGGTCTTTTCGTTGAAGTAGCCTCGCCCATGTGCAAGCGCCACAGGGCGCTTGGCCGTAATCTCGATCTGCGCGACGCATTGTCAGCGCATGGGGGATTCAGCGCATAGGGGGCACGTGTCTTAAAAATCGACAGCGATGCCCTTTTTCTCCCAATCGCCATAGCGGACAGGTTCTGGTCCGTCGCGACCACCAAGCTCTGTCGGCAGGTCCAGTGCCTGCGCGGCCTTGCGGCGTTCGGCGGCCTCCGCCAGCGCGCGTTGCGCGGCGGCGGGAAGCTCTTGTACCATCGGCATCGGGTCGGGCGTGGGTTCTGGCGGAATATCCGGCCCGGGCTCCGGCATGGGTGTCGGATCATGGGGTGGGCTTGGCATGGGGCGTTTGCCGGCTTCGGTCATACTCTCATCCTCTTGAGGCCACTGTCCCCTTGATATACGCCGGAACCAAGCCCAGACAACCCGGGCACCCCAAAGAAGAAAGCTTATCGCATGTCAGACACCGGCGTTCAGGCCCGCAGAAGTGCGGTGTACCTTTTGGATATGATCCTGGGGGAAGAACGTCTGATGTCAGAGCTCTTGTCGGCGGGGGCGTTGGACAAGCTGCCCCCCGATGACCGCGCACGGGCGCAGCGTCTGGCGATGGATACCCTGCGCGGAATGGAACGCGCCGACCGTCTGTTGCAGAAACACCTGTCGAAATACCCGCCGCTGACCGTGCGCAACGCGCTGCGCGTCGGCACGGTCGAGCTGTGTCAGGGCGGCGCTGCCCACGGCGTGGTGAATGCGATGGTCGAACTGGTGGCAACGCATAAAAGACTCGGGCACCTCAAGGGGCTGACCAATGCCGTTTTGCGCAAAATCGCCGCCGACGGCCCAGAGGCATGGGAGGCCTTGCGCGCGCCGCGCTTGCCAAAATGGCTGCGGGGTCCGCTGACCGAAGCCTGGGGGCCCGACGCGATGACGGGTATCGAAGCCGCGCATTTCGCAGGTGCGCCGCTGGATCTGACCGCGAAACGAGATCCTGAAAGTTTGGCCGCGGCCGTGGGGGGCTCTGTCTTGCCCACAGGTTCGGTGCGCGTCGCCGATGCGGGGCAGGTCACCACCATGCCCGGTTTTGCCGAGGGCGATTGGTGGGTGCAGGACGCCGCCGCGGCGCTGCCCGTTAAAATCCTTGCGCCACAAAAAGGCGAGGCCGTGCTCGACCTTTGCGCCGCGCCCGGGGGCAAAACCATGCAGCTTGCCGCCGCAGGTGCGCAGGTGACGGCGGTCGATAACTCCAAGCAGCGGATGCAGCGGGTTCGGGAAAACCTTGCACGGGTGCATCTGCCGGCCAAAGTCGTTGTCGTCGATGCGCGCCGGTTCGAGGGGACGTTTGACGCGATTCTGCTGGATGCGCCTTGCTCTGCTACGGGCACGATCCGTCGTCACCCCGATCTGCCCCACGCCAAGGATGGGTCCGAATTCGGTGATCTGATCGAGCTGCAGTCGGAAATGATCGACCATGCGTGGTCCCTGCTCAACCCCGGGGGACGCTTGATTTTCTGCACTTGCTCCCTGCTGCCCGACGAAGGCGAAGTGCAGGTCGACGAGGCGTTGGAACGTCATGCGGATATGCGCGTGGACCGCGACGCTTTGGCTGTGCCCGGTGTTGATCCCGCGTGGACAACCCAAGAGGGCGGCCTGCGTTTGCGCCCCGATTACTGGCCTGAACTGGGTGGCATGGACGGGTTTTACATCGCCTGCCTGCGCAAGGACGCCTAAAGGGTTGACCTGACGCGGGCGGATTTGCGTCGCCCGCAAAAACCCGTGTCAAAATGCGGTGACTCAGGTGGCAACAGCGGCTAACATCCGCAAAACGCCAGCAGAGCGTACAAGGGCAGCCGCATGACAAGTACCAGCTTCAATGCGCGAAAAACGCGTTTTCTAAACCGGTGGCACGCCCGTGCCGCGACCAAAACGCGTACCCAAGCGAGGGGATTCGTTTCCTCTCCCGAACCGCGCACCATCGGGTCTTTTGCGCGGGGCAGGCAGCTGATCGCGGGCAACCTCCTGTTTTCCGGCAGTCTGATCGAAGCGCCGGACGCGTCAAGCCTGTGGGAAGTCGCCACGCCGGATCAGGACTTCGCGCGTGATCTGCACGGTTTCGCCTGGATGGATGATCTGGCTGCGGTTGGCGACGTGCGGGCCCGCGGCACGGCGCAGCGTTGGCTTTGGGGCTGGATCGACCATTACGGCAAGGGCCGAGGCATCGGCTGGACCCCTGATCTGACCGGCCGGCGGCTGATCCGCTGGATCAACCACGCGCTGTTTGTACTGCGTGGCACCTCGCAAGACGAAAGCGATGTCTTCTATCGCTCGTTGGTCGAACAAACGGATTTCCTGTCGCGTCGCTGGCATGCCGCAGCCCCGGGATTGCCGCGGTTCGAGGCGCTGACCGGGTTGATCTACGCCGGTCTTTCGCTTGAGGGGCAAGAGTCGCGCGCCGATCCTGCGATCAAGGCACTGGCCCGCGAATGCGAGGCGCAGATCGATGCGCAGGGCGGCCTGCCCACCCGCAACCCCGAAGAGCTGTTGCACGCATTTACCCTTCTGACATGGGCCGCCGCCGCGCTAAGCGATGCGGGACGCGGCACGCCAACTGCGCATATGGAGGCGATCGAACGCATCGCGCCCACCCTGCGCACCCTGCGGCATTCCGACGGCGGGCTGGCGCGGTTCCATGGCGGCGGGCGCGGGGCCGAAGGCTGGCTGGATCACGCGCTGGCCACGGCGAAGATCAAGACGCGCCAGCCGGACGGGCTGTCGATGGGGTATGCGCGCCTGTCCGCAGGGCGCACCAGTGTGATCGTCGACGCCAGCCCGCCCCCCGGCGGGGCCGCATCGTTCAATGCCCATGCCTCTACGCTTGCGTTCGAACTGACCAGCGGGCGGCGGCCTTTGGTCGTGAACTGCGGGCCGGGCGATTCATTTGGCGCTGATTGGCGGCGGGCCGGGCGTGCGACACCGTCGCATTCCGGCCTGTCGCTTGGCGGCTATTCCAGCGCGCGTCTGGCGGAGCCCGACCGGCACACGGGTGCCGAGGCTTTGATCGAATGCCCGACCTATGTGCCCGTCGAAATCGGCTCCGTCGGGGATGGCACCCAGTTTCAGGGCGCGCATAATGGCTATGTCGCGGGCTTTGGCCTGACCCATGCCCGCAGCCTAGAACTGACCCACGACGGTCGCGGCCTCGCGGGGGAGGACATGCTGCTCGCGATAGAGCCTGCTGAAAAGCGTGTCTTTGATCGGGAAATGGATGCGGTGAAGCTTGCCGGTATCCCGTTCGAGATTCGTTTCCACCTGCACCCGGATGTGGATGCCACCGTCGATCTGGGCGGGGCAGCAATTTCCATGGCTCAGAAAAGCGGCGAGATCTGGGTGTTCCGTCATGATGGGACGCATAAACTGTCATTGGAACCAAGCGTTTACCTTGAGCGCAACCGGCTGAAACCCCGCGCGTCGGTGCAAATTCTGCTCAGCGGGCGGGTCGTCGACTATGCCAGCAGGGTCAGGTGGTCCTTGTCCAAAGCGCAGGAAACTGCGATTGGCGTGCGAGATTTATCGCTCGACGATCCATATGATGACCAAGACTGACCAAAGGAACCTCCCCGATGCCTGATCTTCACCCCGTCTCCCGCGCGCTTCTTTCCGTATCTGACAAGACCGGTCTGGTCGAGCTGGGGCAGGCGCTCGCGGCGCATGGGGTCGAATTGCTGAGCACCGGCGGCACCGCCAAGGCGCTGCGCGACGCAGGTCTGACGGTGAAAGATGTGTCCGAGGTCACCGGCTTCCCCGAGATGATGGACGGGCGGGTCAAGACGCTGCACCCCGTCGTGCACGGTGGGTTGCTGGCGCTGCGTGACAATGACGAACATGTCGCGGCGATGGACAAACATGACATTGGCGCGATCGATCTGGTTGTGGTGAACCTGTATCCCTTTGAAGAAACCGTCGCCAAAGGGGCGGAATATGCCGAGGTGATCGAGAATATCGATATCGGTGGCCCTGCGATGATCCGTTCTGCCGCGAAGAACCACGGTTTTGTGAATGTGATCGTCGATGTCGAAGACTACACGACAGTGATCAACGAACTGTCCGAGAATAACGGGCAGACCACCTATGCGCTGCGCCAGCGTTTGGCGCAGACGGCCTATGCCCGCACGGCGGCCTATGACACGGCTGTCAGCACATGGATGGCCGCGCAGGTCGGGGACACCCCGCGTCGTCGTACCGTGGGCGGCACGCTGGCGCAGACCTTGCGCTACGGTGAGAACCCCCACCAGCAAGCGGCCTTCTACACCGATGGCTCGGCACGTCCCGGTGTTGCTACGGCGACCCAGCATCAGGGTAAAGAACTGTCGTATAACAATATCAACGACACCGATGCCGCCTTTGAACTAGTCAGCGAATTCGATCCGGCCAAAGGGCCTGCCTGTGCGATCATCAAGCACGCCAACCCCTGCGGCGTGGCGCAAGGCACGTCGATGGTGGATGCCTATACCCGCGCGTTCGACTGCGACCGCACCAGTGCCTTTGGCGGGATTATCGCGCTGAACCAGACGCTTGACGCCGAAACCGCCGAGGCGATCAGCGCGATCTTTACCGAGGTCGTGATCGCGCCGAACGCTACACCCGAAGCGATGGAGATTTTTGGCAAGAAGAAGAACCTGCGCTTGCTGACCACCAACGGTCTGGCCGATCCGGCACAGGCGGCGTTGTCGTTCCGTCAGGTGTCGGGGGGCTATCTGGTGCAGGACAAAGACGTTGGCCGCATCACCATGGATGACCTGAAGGTCGTGACAAAGCGCCAGCCGTCCGATCAAGAGCTGTCGGACCTGATGTTCGCCTGGACCGTCGCGAAACACGTAAAATCCAACGCGATCATCTACGTCAAGGATGGCGCGACCGTGGGCGTCGGTGCCGGCCAGATGAGCCGCGTCGACAGCACGCGTATCGCCGCACGCAAAGCGCAGGATATGGCCGAAGCCATGGGCTTGTCCGCACCGCTGACGCAGGGCTCTGTCGTCGCTTCCGATGCGTTCTTCCCCTTTGCTGACGGGTTGATCACTGCCGCAGAAGCAGGGGCGACGGCGCTTATTCAGCCCGGCGGGTCGATGCGGGATGACGAAGTGATCGCAGCAGCGGATGAGGCCGGGCTTGCCATGGTCTTTACCGGCATGCGCCACTTCCGCCACTAACCACGGAAAGCGGTCGTTATGCGTACTATTTTTTGGGCCGGTTTTGCGGCGTTTCTTGCGGATCAGCTTAGCAAGTATCTTGTCGTGCATACGATGGAGCTTAGCCGTATCCGGTCCATCGACGTATTGCCGCCGCTGATCAACTTTCGCTACGGCGAGAACCGCGGGATCAACTTTGGCCTTTTCGGTGATGGGTCCGACGCAAGTCGTTGGATCCTCATCGGGCTGGCCTTTGCAATCTGCGTGGGCGTGCTGATCTGGGCAAGCCGCCAAACCATGAGCCTTTGGGCCAATATCAGCGCAGGTCTGCTGATCGGGGGGGCGTTGGCCAATGTGGTTGATCGCCTGATCTACGGCTATGTGCTTGATTTCTTGAACATGTCTTGTTGCGGTATCAATAATCCTTTCGTGTTCAACATCGCCGATGTCTTCATTTTTGCGGGCGCTTTGGGGCTGATTTACTTTACCGGCGACACCAAAAAACCGGCGAAAGCCACACCGAAAAAGGCCCAGAAAAAAGGCCAGTGACAATTACCGCGTGACTGCGATATTGGTACAAAGACCTTAACAAGTCCTTAAGGAGATCCGTCATGCGCTTTGTCGCCGCTCTTGTCTTGCTACCGCTTGCCCTTGGGGCCTGCGGCAACACTGGCCTGCGGGACATTCGCAGCGCTGCGAAAGGGCCTGACGAATTCATGGTCCAGCCCTCCAAACCCCTGCAGCAGCCTGACAGCTATAACGCGCTGCCCGTGCCAACGCCGGGGCAGGCGAACCTGACGGACCGCAACGCGATTGCCGAAGGGGTTCTGGCCTTTGGCGGCACACCGCAAAGCAATACGACAGGCATACCCGCCTCGGATGCCGCGCTGGTGCAACAGGCCAGCCGCATGGGCGTGTCGGCGAACATCCGTCAGGAACTTGCCGAAACCGATGCTGCGTTCCGCAAGCGCAAGGCGCGGTTCACGCAGATCAAGATCGTGCCGACAGATCGCTACGACCAAGCCTACAAACGCCAGATCCTGGATGCCCCCCGCGAGGCCGCGCGCTGGCGTCGGGCCGGTGCACGCACGCCCTCCGCCCCTCCGGCAGAGTGACGCTGGCTGAATTACAATTCTGTTAGGTCCCTTGATCACCCCGTTGGGTGGCGTAAGTAAGAGGTCTCAGGACCCTGCTCAAAGGACCGACCATGATCAGATTACCGGCCCTCGGGGCCCTATTGGCGCTTGCGCTGCCCACCACAGCCGCGCTTGCGCGTGACAACGAAGACGTCACGCATTTCACCTTGGATAACGGGATGGAGGTCGTGGTCGTCGAAGACCACCGCGCCCCCGCTGTGCAGCAGATGGTGTGGTACCGCGCTGGCTCGGCGGACGAACCCAAAGGGTCGTCGGGCGTGGCGCATTTTCTGGAACACCTGCTTTTCAAAGCCACCGACAAGATGGAGTCGGGCGAGTTTTCAGCCACGGTTGCCAAGAATGGCGGGCGCGATAACGCCTTCACCAGTTATGATTATACCGCCTATTTTCAACGGGTTGCGGCAGACAGGCTTGAGCTGATGATGCAGATGGAATCCGACCGGATGAAAAACATCCGCCTGACACCGGAAAACATCGCGACCGAACGGGATGTGATCATCGAAGAGCGCAACCAGCGCACCGAAAATGACCCGAGCGCGCTGTTCCGTGAACAGCTGAACGCCGCGCAATACCTCAACCACCGCTACGGCACGCCGATCATCGGATGGATGCACGAGATGCGCGCGCTGGACCTGCAGGATGCGCTGGATTTCTACAAGCTGTATTACTCCCCCAACAACGCGATCCTTGTCGTGTCTGGGGATGTAGAGCCTGAAAACGTTCGCACCCTGGCAGAACAGTATTACGGCAAGATCCCCGCCAATCCGGATCTGCCCGACCGATCGCGGACGCAAGAGCCGCCACAGACCGCCGAACGTCGCCTGATCTTTCGCGATGACCGCGTTGCACAGGAATACGTCAGCCGGTCCTATCTGGCGCAGGAGCGGGATCCCGGCGACCAGAAAACCGCAGCGGCCCTGACCATATTGGCCGAACTGCTGGGCGGTGGCACCACATCCTATTTCGCCGAAAAACTGCAGTTTGACGCGCCTGTCGCGACCTATTCAGCGGCGTTCTATAGTGGCCAATCGCTGGACGATACGACTTTTAACCTTGTCGTTGTGCCGCAACCGGGCCTGTCCCTGCAGGACGCCGAAGATGCCATGGACGCCGCCATCGCGGGTTTCATGAAAGACGGGGTGGATGCCGAGCAACTTGAACGGATCAAGCAA
The DNA here is from genome assembly GCF_000735125.2 of Sulfitobacter sp. CB2047. Taxonomy (NCBI): domain Bacteria; kingdom Pseudomonadati; phylum Pseudomonadota; class Alphaproteobacteria; order Rhodobacterales; family Roseobacteraceae; genus Sulfitobacter; species Sulfitobacter sp. CB2047. The sequence goes on from NZ_CP072613.1 coordinate 697,742, forward strand.
CAGGTCCGTGCCGAACAGATCTATGCCCGCGATAACGCCGACAGCGTCGCCAACCGCTATGGCAGCGCCCTTGCCATCGGGTTGACGGTGCAGGACGTGCAGGATTGGCCGGATGTGCTTGAGGCCGTGACAGCCGAAGACATCATGCAGGCCGCCAAAGATGTGTTTAACCGCGAAGCCTCTGTCACAGGGTGGCTGATGCGCGAAGAGGTGACGGAATGAGACTGTTTTACGCAATCGTCCTGACGGTTCTGGCCGCGCTGCCCGCCCGTGCCGAGGTGGACATCCAAGAGGTGACGTCCCCCGGTGGCATCACCGCGTGGCTGGTAGAGGAACATTCGATCCCCTTCGTCGCACTTGATGTGCGCTTTCGCGGCGGTGCATCGCTGGATGCCCCCGAAAAACGCGGCGCAATCAACCTGATGACGGGCCTGCTGGAAGAGGGGGCCGGTGACATGGGCGCACGCGATTTCGCCCGTGCCGCCGAAGGGCTGGCCAGCAGCTTTCGGTTCAGCGTGGATGACGATGCGCTCTCCGTATCCTCGCGCTTTCTCACCGAAAATCAGGACGCGTCGATCGCGCTGTTGAAACAGGCGTTGCAGACGCCCCGGTTTGACCCGGATGCGATTGAACGGGTGCGCGGGCAGGTGCTTTCGGGGATCCGCTCCAGCGCGAAAGACCCGAACGATATCGCGCGCAAAAAGATGGACGAGCTGCTGTATGGCGATCACCCCTACGGCTCGCCGCTCAGCGGGACCGAAGAAACGGTGACCGCTCTGACACGCGATGACCTTGTCGCGGCACATAAGGATGTGCTGGCGCGCGACCGTATCTTCATCGGTGCGGTGGGGGACATCACGCCAGAAGAGCTGGGCCTGATGCTTGACGAACTGTTGGGCGATCTGCCCGAAACCGGTGCACCGCTGCCCCCACAGGCCGAGGTCGCTATCCCGTCGGGCACCACGGTCGTCGATTTCCCGACGCCCCAATCTGTCGCGATTTTTGCGCAAAAGGGCATTTCCCAGAAGGACGATGATTTCTTTGCCGCGACCGTGTTGAACCAAGTGCTTGGCGGTGGATCGTTTGAAAGCCGTCTGATGACCGAAGTGCGCGAGAAACGCGGGCTGACCTATGGCGTCTATTCCTATCTGGTGCCGATGGATCTGGCTGAAACATGGCAAGGATCGGTCAGTTCGGCGAACGACCGGATCGGGCAGGCGATGGATGTGATCAAGGACGAATGGGCCAAAGCCGCGGCCGAGGGCGTAACTCAGCAAGAGTTGGACGATGCCAAGACCTATATCACAGGCTCCTACCCGCTGCGTTTTGACGGCAACCAGACCATCGCGAGCATCCTTGTGGGGATGCAGATGATCGACCTGCCCATCGACTATATCGCCACGCGCAACGACAAGGTCGAAGCGGTGACGCTGGACGATGTGAAACGTGTTGCCGGCGACCTGCTGGACCCTGACGGGCTGGCCTTTGTTGTTGTCGGCCAACCCGAAGGGATCGAGGCCACGGCGCAGGAAAGCGACTGACCGCGGCCTCCAACCAAGACCGGACACAAAAAAAACGGGCGCTTCTCAGCGCCCGTTTTTCGTTTCAGGACATCGCCAGGTTACTCGCCGTAAGGGATCCAGATATTCTTGACCTCGGTCGCGGCGTGCAAGAACGCTTTGCCTTCACCCTCTGCGCCGTCCCAGTCGCGGGCCATACCGTTGTTGACCCAGGTGCGCTTCAGGTTTTGCGCGCTGGCCCGCTCGACGGTTTCGCTTTGCGCCTTGTCGCCAAAGCTCCAGACCGCATCCACGTCCATATGCCGCGCCAGTGTTTCGGCGATGTCCTTCTGCGGGCCGGTCAAGATATTCACCACACCCGCCGGCACGTCAGAGGTTTCAAGCACCTGCACGAAATCCGTCGCAGCAAGCGGGAAGGGGCCGCTGGCGGACAAGATGATCCGGTTCCCCATCGCAATCGCCGGCGCCATGCAAGAGATCAGCCCCAGCAAGGGTGCCTCCGCCGGGCAAAGCGCGCCGATCACGCCCACAGGTTCCTTCATGGCAAGCGCCACGCCGCGGATCGGTACGCCATGCACCTGCCCATCATATTTGTCGGCCCAGGCCGCGTAGGTGAACAGACGTTTGACCGCGAGATCGACCTCGGATTTACCGGTTTTAGCGCCCTGCATCGCATCCAGACGCCGTGCGAATTCATCCCCGCGTGCCGCCAGATTTTCAGCGATATAATAGAGGATCTGCGCGCGCAGATGACCTGTGGTCTTGCGCCACCCCTTTGCGGCATGAGCCGCTTCCACGGCATTGCGCACATCCTTGCGCGACGCGAGCGAGACATGGCCCAGCAGATCGCCGGACTTGCCCCAGACCGGAGCGGAATAGCCGCTGTCAGGGCGGCTTTGCTTGCCGCCGATATAAAGCTTGGCCGTCCGGTCAATCGGGTCCGCTGGCGTGCCGCTGCCGGAAAAGGCCGTGATCTCTTTCAAAGGTTTTTGCGTGGTTTTCGGACGGGTATAGGCCGCCAGCCCTTCCCAGCCACCTTCGCGGCCAAAGCCGCTTTCGCGCACACCGCCAAAGCCCGCCGCCGCATCCATCATATTGGTGCCGTTCACCCAGACGATGCCCGATACCAGTTTGGGCGCGATATCCAGCGCGAGGTTGATATTCTCGGACCAGACCGTCGCCGCCAGCCCGTAGCGGGTGTTATTGGCCAGCTCGACCGCCTCGGCAGGGGTGCGGAAAGTGGTGGATACCAGCACGGGGCCAAAGATCTCGTCCTGCATCAAGGGATCGGCAGGGTTCATGCCGGTGATCAATGTGGGCGGATAATAGCATCCGGTCGCGGGGATATCGCCCGCGGTAAACACCTCGCCACTGGTGTTGGCGGCGACCATTTCGGTCACGCGCTGCACCTGAACGGGGTCCACCAGCGCGCCCACATCCACGGATTTGTCCAGCGGATCACCGACCCGCAGCTTCGCCATCCGCGCCCGCAGCTTGGCATAGAGCCGATCCGCCACGGGCTCGTGCACCAGCAGGCGCGAGCCTGCACAGCAGACCTGCCCCTGATTGAACCAGATCGCATCCACCAACCCCTCGACGGCTGAATCCAGATCTGCATCGTCGAAAACGATATAGGGCGACTTGCCCCCCAGCTCGAGCGTCAGCGCCTTGCCGCTTCCGGCGGTCGCCTCGCGGATGCGCCGCCCGACAGGGGTCGATCCGGTAAAGGCGATCTTGTCTACCTCAGCCTGCACGATCATCTCGCCCACGGCGCCGTCACCGGTGACAATATTGACGACACCCTTGGGCAAGCCCGCCTGCACACAGATATCGGCAAACAGCAGCGCGGTCAGCGACGTATACTCCGCCGGTTTCAATACCACCGTATTCCCCATCGCCAAAGCAGGGGCCACCTTCCACGCCAGCATCAGCAGCGGGAAGTTCCACGGGATGATCTGCCCGCATACGCCAAGCGCGTCTGCGTCGGGTAGCTCGGACTCCATCAGCTGGGCCATGCCCGCGTGGTAATAGAAATGCCGCTGCGCCAAGGGCACATCCACATCGCGCGCCTCGCGGATGGGTTTGCCGTTGTCCAGCGTTTCCAGCACGGCGAACAACCGGCTGTGTTTCTGCAGCAACCGCGCCAGCGCATAAAGGAACCGCGCCCGTCCGTGACCGCCCAGCTTGGCCCATTTGGGCTGTGCCTTGCGCGCCGCGGCAACCGCGGTGTCGACCTCTGCCTGGCTGGCCTGCGTCAACGTTGCCAGCACATTGCCATTGGCGGGGTTGCGGCTTTCGAAATCATCCCGCGCCTCGGTGAACGCGCCGTCGATGAAATGCCCGAAACGGCTGCCCTGATCGACCAGCCACGCCAGTGCGTCAGCGGCATTTTCCGGTGCCGTCCCATAGTCCATGGTTTCATAGATTTCGGACACGCTCATGGGTTCACCCTTTTCAAAATACTCAAATCCGACATTGGTTTCACGCGGCTCAGCTGATGGCGTGACGATGGCTTGCGGAATAGCTGCCCGACACATGGTGGTCGAGCTGTCGTTCGATGTCGCCCAACAGCGACGAGGCCCCGAAACGGAAGAGGTCGGGCTGCAACCAGCGGTCGCCCAATTCCTCTTTCATCATGGCCAGATAGACCAGCGCGTCCTTTGCCTTCGATATCCCGCCCGCGGGCTTGTAGCCAACGCGGAAGCCGGTGCGGTCGAAATAGTCGCGGATCGCGCGGATCATCACGAGGGTCACGGGCAGGGTCGCATTAACGCTTTCCTTACCGGTGGAGGTCTTGATGAAGTCAGCACCCGCCATCATGCAGATCAGCGAGGCACGCGCGACATTGCGCAGGCTGCCCAACTCTCCGGTCGCGAGGATCGCCTTGACATGCGCATCGCCACAAGCGGCGCGGAAGGCACGCATTTCATCATACAGCGCCTGCCAGTCGCCTGACAGCACATGGCGGCGCGAAATAACGATGTCGATCTCGGCGGCTCCGGCGGCGACGCTCATCTCGATCTCGCGCAGACGCAGCTCGAACGGGGAGAGACCGGCGGGAAATCCTGTAGAAACGGCGGCAATCGGGATGCCGGTGCCCTGCAGTGCTGCTTTGGCGGGGGCGATCATCTCGTGGTAGACACAGACCGCGCCCACGGTGATCTGCGACATGCCAAGCGCGTCCAGCAGCGCGGGCGCAATCGGTTGACGTGCCTTCGCACAAAGCCGCTCGACACGGCGGGCGGTATCATCCCCTGACAGCGTGGTCAGGTCGATGCAGCTGACGGCGCGCAGCAGCCACGCGGCCTGATACTCTTTCTTCACGGAACGGCGCGCGGGCAAACCCGCGGCGCGGCGCTCTACCGCAGAGGAGTTCACTTGCACGGCGCGCACCCAATCCATATCCAGCGGCATCCCCGGATTGCGGGGTTCCGTCACCTGTGGCAGGTGGCTTTGGGCCAGTTCGGTCGGGTCATATACATGCGTGGACATGGGCGCTTTCCTGTCTGATCAGACAGGCAATGTGCCACGGGGCAACGGCGCAATGCAAGCATCGCGCCCTCACGTCACATCCGCCAGCGGCGTTCAGCTGCCGCGATAGGTTGAATAGCCGAACGGCGATAGCAAAAGCGGCACGTGATAATGCGCATCCGCATCCGAAATGCCAAAGCGCAGGGGGATCTGGTCCAGGAAACGCGGTGCTTCGGGCTCCGCTCCGATGGCATCAAGATAGGCCCCGGCTTCGAACACCAGCTCGTAGGTGCCAGCCGCAAACTGGCCCTTGGGCAAGATCGGGGTGTCGGTGCGACCGTCAGCATTGGTGGTCATCTGCACCAGCTTCATGCGGTTGGCCCCCTCGATCCGGTAAAGCGTGATTTCCAACCCGCCTGCGGGGCGGCCGCGTGCGGTGTCCAGAACATGCGTCGTCAAATAGCCGTTTGCCATGGGTGGGGTCTTTCCTGATCCGTTGGACCCTTACGATAGGCGGGTGTCGGGCTAGGTCAATGGCGGATCTGCAGTCGGCTTTCTGGGCGCGCCAGCGCTGAAAGAGGCGGTGATTCGGGCGATGGCGAAAAATAATTCGCCTACCGAATCGTTTTTGCTTGAGCCGCGAATCATCCTGCGCCTATATGGTACACAACATTCAATCGGAGGTGTTGCCTGCCAGCGACCCATACAATCCGAGTATGTATTCTGGGGGACAGAATTCTTATGATCGGGCAAGTCGCACGTGGTGCGACGATCATTGGGCAGGGGCCGACAGGACTCGTGTTGCATAGCGCAGCAAGAGCGGCCCCTTCCACTCACTTTCCCGCCCGATATGCCCCCCGTATGTGTTTGAGTTTCAGGCCGGCCAGCGCCTTAGAACTTTCGCTATAAGAGAGCAGGGCCACTCGAGCCGATCTGGCAGCCGGCCGACCTTTCGGGAAGGGTTGGCTGGCTGTACATTGCGAAAAATCAGTGCCAGAAAACCGTTGGTTGACTAAAACAACGGCCCGCAGCGCGCGGTTTCCCCGAGCGCGCAGGCGCTGACCAAAGGACGATCCCATGACACGCTACCCTCGTGATTTTCACGGCTACGGCCCCACACCGCCTGATGCACAATGGCCGGGCGGCGCGCGGATCGCGGTGCAATTCGTGCTGAACTATGAAGAAGGCGGCGAGAACTGTCTGCTTCACGGGGATGCCGCGTCAGAGGCCTTCTTGTCCGAGATCGTCGGGGCCGCCCCTTGGCCGGGGCAACGTCACTGGAACATGGAATCCATCTATGACTACGGCGCGCGGGCGGGCTTTTGGCGGTTGCACCGCCTGTTCACCGGAGCGGATATCCCTGTTACCGTTTATGGCGTCGCCACCGCCTTGGCGCGGTCCCCGCAGCAGGTAGAGGCGATGACCCAGGCCGATTGGGAAATCGCAAGCCACGGGCTGAAATGGATCGACTACAAGGATCACACCGCCGAGGTTGAAAGCGCCGATATGGACGAGGCGATCCGCCTGCACCGCGAGGTCGTCGGCACAGCGCCGCGTGGCTGGTACACGGGGCGCAGCTCTGTGAACACGGTCGCGCTGGCGGCAGAGACGGGGGCCTTCGACTATATCTCGGATACATACGACGATGATCTGCCCTATTGGATGCAGGTAGCAGGGCGCGATCAACTGATCATCCCCTATACTCTTGATTGCAACGATATGCGCTTTGCCACGCCGCAGGGCTTTAATTCGGGCGATCAGTTCTATGCCTATCTGCGCGATACCTTCGATGCGCTTTATGCCGAAGGCAGCGCCGGGCAGGCCAAGATGATGTCGGTCGGGCTGCATTGCCGTCTGATCGGGCGGCCCGGACGGATACAGGCGCTGAAACGCTTTATCGACTACATCAAAGGGTTCGAAGGCGTCTGGACGCCGCGCCGCATCGACATCGCAGAGCATTGGCGTGACACCCATCCGCCTCAGCCGCGCCTGCGTCTGGACCAGATGGACCGCGCCAGCTTTGTCGCGAAATTCGGCGGGGTGTTCGAACATTCAGCGTGGATCGCCGAACGCGCGTATGATCTTGAACTTGGGCCCGCGCATAGCTCTGTCGCGGGGATACACAATGCTTTGGCGCGGATGTTCCGGTCGGCGACGCGGGCGGAACGCTTGGGCGTGCTAACCGCGCACCCCGATCTGGCGGGCAAGCTGGCGGCGGCCAAGCGGCTGACGGCTGAAAGCACGCAAGAACAAGCCAGCGCCGGGCTGGACGCCTTGACCGATGCCGAGCGTACGCGCTTCGAGACGTTGAACAGCCAATACGTCGCGAAACACGGGTTTCCCTTTATCATCGCGGTGAAGGATCACGACAAGGACGGCATCCTGCGCCAGTTCGAGACCCGCATCGCCAACGCAACCGAAGATGAATTTACCACCGCATGCGCACAGGTCGAACGGATCGCACGGCTGCGGCTGGAGGATATGCTATGACCTATGCCTTCCCCCCCGGCGGTCTGCCGGACCAGACTGTCTCTCCTGAAAGCACGGCTGTGTTCACCGACGCCTACGCGGTGATCCCTGCCTCGGTGCAGCGGGACATCGTCACCAGCTTGCTGCCCGGATGGGTGAACACACGCGCTTGGGTGCTGGCGCGGCCGCTGACCGGATTTGCCGAAACCTTCGCGCAATACGCGGTAGAGCTTGCCCCCAAGGGGGGCAGCGACACACCCGAACCGGACGCGCAGGCGCAAGCGGTCTTGTTCGTGGCCACAGGCCGCGCGCGGTTGACGCTGGACGGGCAGGGGTATGATCTTGTGGCAGGGTCTTACGCCTATATTCCCCCTGCGGCCAAATGGACGCTTTGGAACACCGGCGATACGCCTTGCGGCTTGCACTGGGTGCGCAAGCGCTATGTGCCTGTAGACGGCTTGGACGCGCCGGAGGCATTCGTGACCCATGACAACGAAGTCGCGCCGATTGCCATGCCCGATACCGATGGCGCTTGGGCGACCCAGCGTTTCGCGGACCCAAACGATCTACGCCACGACATGCACGTCAATATCGTGACCTTCCAACCGGGCGGGCGCATCCCTTTCGCAGAGACCCATGTGATGGAGCACGGGCTTTACGTCATTCAGGGCACGGCGGATTATTTGCTGAACCGCGACTGGGTGCCGGTTGAAGCGGGCGATTTCATGTGGCTGCGTGCTTTCTGTCCGCAGGCCTGTATCGCAACGGGGCAAGAACCCTTCCGCTATCTGCTGTATAAGGATGTGAACCGCCACATGCCGCTGTCGCTATGAGCCCGCGCGAGATCACCGTTCAGCCCCTGACCGCAGATGCCTTCGCCCCTTTCGGTGAAGTGCTGGACGCCTCGGGCGCGCCGGACCGGATCATCAACGCGGGGCTGTGTGGGCGGCACCATGATCTGGCAAAGCTGGATTTCGGGCCCGACGGTCGCGCGGGCATCAGCATCTTTAACGCGCAGGCCCGTCGTCTGCCGTACCAGTTGGACCTGCTTGAACGGCACCCCGAAGGGTCTCAAGCCTTCCTGCCACTGACGGGCGCGCCGTTTCTTGTGATCGTGGCACCTGACGAGGGCGATACCCCCGGCACACCGCTGGCGTTCTTGACGGCACCGCATCAAGGCGTGAACTTTCACCGCGGGACATGGCACGGCGTGCTTACCCCTTTGGCAGAGCCCGGGCTTTTCGCCGTGGTGGACCGCATCGCCACCAGCCCCAACCTTGACGAATACCCGCTGGACCCGCCTTATGTGATCAAGGGGTAAACCCCGCAGATAATCGGACCGCACAAATAGCGGCCAGTGATCAACAAGGGACATTTGATATGACACGCCACGCCATCGGCACGCTGGAACAACTGCGCGACCCCAATTACATGCCGCCGCTGTATCGCGCTATTCCTCTGGGTGTTCAGCACGTGCTGGCGATGTTCGTGTCCAATGTCACCCCCGCCATCATCATCGCGGGCGCGGCGGGCTTTGGGTTCGGGTCGAATTCGCCCGACTTTCCCGAACTGCTGTACCTGATCCAGATGTCGATGCTGTTTGCCGGTGTCGCGACGCTGCTGCAAACGCTGACTCTGGGGCCTGTCGGGGCAGGGCTGCCGATTGTGCAGGGCACGTCTTTCGCGTTCATCCCCATCATGATCCCTCTGGTGGCGGGCAAGGGTGTGGACGGGCTTGCCGCGCTGTTCGGAGGCGTTGTGATCGGCGGCATGTTCCACGCCTTTCTGGGGCTGTTCATCGGCAAGATCCGATTTGCGCTGCCGCCGCTTGTCACGGGGCTGGTGGTCACGATGATCGGTCTGGCGCTGGTCAAGGTGGGGATCCAATACGCTGCCGGTGGTGTGCCCGCGATTGGCACGCCTGCCTATGGCAGCCTGCTGAACTGGTCGGCCGCGCTGGTGGTGATCTTTGTCACATTGGGGATCAAGTTTTTCACCCGCGGAATGCTGTCGATCTCGGCTGTGCTGATCGGCTTGATCGTGGGGTATATCTATGCGCTGGCCGTGGGGATGCTCAGCTTTGGCGACATCAGCGGGTCGTGGTCACGCTCTGCCGCCTTTGCGCTGCCCAATCCGCTGAAATACGGGTTCGAGTTTTCGGCAGCGGCGATCATCGGCTTTTGTCTGATGGCGTTTATCTCGGCGATTGAAACCGTGGGTGACGTCGCCGGGATCACAAAGGGCGGCGCGGGCCGTGAGGCGGCCGACCGCGAAATCCAGGGCGCGACCTATGCCGACGGGATCGGGTCTGCCGTCGCCGGTCTTTTTGGGGGGCTGCCCAACACATCCTTCAGCCAGAACGTCGGCCTGATCGCCATGACAGGCGTGATGAGCCGCCACGTCGTCACCGTCGGCGCGCTGTTCCTGATCCTCTGCGGGCTGGTCCCCAAGGTCGGCGGCGTGATCCGCACCATCCCGATCGAGGTCTTGGGCGGAGGGGTTATCGTGATGTTCGGCATGGTCGTGGCCGCCGGCATGTCGATGTTGTCCGACGTGGACTGGAACCGCCGCAATATGGTGATCTTTGCCATCTCGATCTCGATCGGTCTGGGGCTTCAGCTGGAACCCGGCGCGGTGCAACACCTGCCCGACACGGCCAAGATCCTGCTGACCAGCGGTCTGCTTCCCGCGGCGCTGATTGCTATTGTACTGAACCTGCTTCTGCCCGAAGAACTGGCAGAGGAATCAACCGAGGAAGTCTCGGGCGGGTTGTCGGGCAGTTCCAAGGGTAAACTGCCGCATACACCCAAGACGCTACACTAAGGAGCCACCCCATGTACGATATGGCCGCCATTGGCGCTTGGATCGAGTTTGCCGTTCGCTGGGTGCATGTCATCACGGCCATCGCGTGGATCGGGTCGTCGTTCTACTTTATCGCGCTGGATCTGGGCCTGCACCGCGACCGCAACCTCAAAACCGGCGCGGACGGGGAAGAATGGCAGGTCCACGGCGGCGGGTTCTATCACGTGCAGAAATATCTGGTGGCCCCCGCGCAGATGCCCGACGATCTGATCTGGTTCAAATGGGAAAGCTATTCGACGTGGCTTTCCGGCTTTGCCTTACTGATCCTGGTCTACTACCTCGGGTCGGAATTCTATCTTGTCGATCCCACTGTCGCAGAACTGGCGAACTGGCAGGCCGTGGGGATTTCCCTTCTGTCGCTCGGCTTTGGTTGGCTGGTTTACGACCAGATCTGCAAAAGCAAATTCGGCGATAACAACACACGGCTGATGATCGGCCTCTATGTGATCCTTGTGGGGATGGCCTATTTCTATACCTCGGTCTTCTCGGGGCGTGCAGCGTTGCTGCATCTGGGCGCGTTCACCGCGACGATCATGTCGGCGAATGTGTTCTTCATCATCATGCCGAACCAGCGGATCGTGGTGGCCGACCTCAAGGCGGGGCGGGTGCCGGATGCGAAATACGGCAAGATCGCCAAACAGCGCAGCACACATAATAACTATCTGACCTTGCCGGTCATCTTCCTGATGCTCAGCAACCACTACCCGCTGGCCTTCGCGTCGGAAATGAACTGGCTGATTGCGGCACTGGTGTTTCTGATGGGGGTCACGATCCGCCATTACTTCAACAGCCTGCACGCGCGTCAGGGCAATCCGACGTGGACATGGGCGGTCACCGCGCTGTTGTTCGTCACGATCATGTGGCTGTCGACCGCGCCGATGTTCCGCAGCGTCGAGCCGGAAGAGGCGACCGGCCCCGCACTGCGCTTTGCCCAGGCCGAAGGGTTTGACCGGGTGCAAGATATCGTGCGCGGTCGGTGCAGCATGTGTCATGCGGCAGAACCCGCGTGGGACGGGCTGCTTTGGCCGCCGAAATCCATCCGGCTTGAGACAGAACATCAGATCGCCAGCGCGGCCAAACAGATCTATTTGCAAGCAGGCGTGACCGATGCGATGCCCCCTGCCAACTTAAGCCATATGCAGGCCAGCGAACGCGCCGAGATCGTCGCCTGGTTCAATGCAGCCACACAGGATTAACCTCGCCGACGAGCGTTAACCATCCGTATTCGCGGCTTTCAGAATCGCGCGCCTCTATGCTAGGTCTAGAAGCATGGCGCATCCAAACCCCAATATAAGCGAAAATCGCCCGGTGATCCGGCAGCTCGACGACTCGGCGATTAACCGTATCGCCGCCGGAGAGGTCGTTGAACGCCCTGCCTCAGCGGTCAAGGAACTGGTCGAGAACGCAATTGATGCGGGCGCGCGGCAAATCACGGTCGAATATGCCGATGGTGGCAAGACCCTGATCCGCGTCACCGACGACGGCTGCGGCATCGCCGCGGACGATCTGACGCTGGCGCTGTCCCGGCACGCGACCTCGAAGATCGACGGGACGGACCTGCTGAACATCCACACCTTCGGTTTTCGCGGTGAAGCGCTGCCCTCGCTTGGGGCTGTCGGGCGGCTGACCATTTGCAGCCGTGTTGCGGGACAGGACGGGGCAGAGATTTCGGTCAACGGCGGCGTGACCGGCCCTGTGCGCCCTGCTGCGCTGAATGGTGGCACCGTCGTCACCCTGCGCGATCTCTTCTTTGCTACGCCCGCACGGTTGAAGTTCCTGCGCACCGATCGCGCCGAGGCGCAGGCGATCTCTGACATCATCAAGCGGCTGGCGATGGCGGAACCCTTCGTGCGTTTCACCCTGCGCGATGTGTCCGGCGACGGACCGGGCCGCGAGGTGTTTCGCGCCGAGGCCGAACAGGGCGATATGTTCGCCGCGCTGCACGGGCGTTTGGCACAGGTGTTGGGGCGCGAATTTGCTGAAAACGCGCTGGCCATCGATGCCGAACGCGAAGGGCTGCACCTGACGGGCTATGCGGCCCTGCCGACCTATTCGCGCGGCTCTGCCGTGACGCAATACCTGTTTGTGAACGGGCGTCCCGTCCGTGACAAGCTGCTGGTGGGGGCGTTGCGCGGGGCCTATTTCGACCTGCTGAGCCGTGACCGCCATCCCGCCGCCGCATTGTTCGTCGATTGCGATCCCAAGCTTGTGGATGTCAACGTCCACCCGGCCAAATCCGAAGTGCGCTTTCGCGATCCCGGACTGGCACGCGGGTTGATCGTATCGGCGCTGCGCCATGCACTGGCGGATGCGGGGCACCGTGCCTCGACCACCGTGGCGAATGCGACCTTGGGGGCGATGCGCCCCGAACAGCCCGGTGCGCGGGTGTATCAGATGGACCGCCCCTCGCTTGGTGCGCGCAGTGCTGCCTATCAGGCGCAAGCGCCCGAACCCGGCTTTGCCGAAACCGCCGGCATGTGGGGCCGTGTTGAAACGCCCCCCCAGTACGAGGCTGGCGGTGCTGACGTCCAGACCCACGACACTCGGACCCACGACGCACACACGCCCGCCGCCGAACCCGCGCCGGACTTCCCCCTTGGGACCGCGCGGGGACAGGTGCACGAGAATTACATCATCGCACAGACAGCGACGGGCATGGTCATCGTGGACCAGCACGCAGCGCATGAACGACTGGTCTATGAAAAGCTGAAACGCCAGATGGCCGAAAACGGTGTCGCGGCGCAGGCCTTGCTGATCCCCGAGATCGTGGATCTGTCAGCGTCGGACTGCGCGCGGCTGCTCGAGGTCGCGGAAGACCTCGCGCGGTTTGGACTGGGGATCGAGCCCTTTGGCGGCAGTGCCATTGCCGTGCGCGAAACGCCCGCGATCCTTGGCACAGTGGACGCCAAGGCGATGGTGCTGGATATCCTTGATGAGCTCGCGGATCAGAACGAAAGCAACACGTTACAGGCCCGGATCGAAGCGATCCTCAGCCGTGTGGCCTGTCACGGTTCCATCCGCTCGGGCCGCTGGATGCGGGGCGAGGAAATGAACGCGCTGCTGCGCGAGATGGAGGCGACGCCCCATTCCGGCCAGTGCAACCACGGCCGCCCCACCTATGTCGAGCTGAAGTTGAGCGATATCGAACGTCTGTTCGGGCGCACATGATCCAGCTTGGCGGTGAAACCTACGCGCTGACAGGCCCTGCCATGCTGCTGCTGATTGGCGGCGGGGGCGTGGTCTTGCTGGTGCTGATCCTGTTGGTGATGGCGGTGCGTGCGGCGGGGCGGTCGGCGCGGGTGGCGGCACCGCTGGCGCGACAGATGCAGATACTGGGCGGCCATGTACAACAGCTTGGCATGGGGCAGGAACAACTGCGCGGTGGTTTGCAAACCGTGTCGGATACCCAAGCCAATGCGCAGGCTCAGATGGTGCAAAGCATCGAGGCCCGCATGGCCCATGTGCAGCAGCAAATGCAGGACCGGCTGGCCGAGAACGCGGCCCGCTCTGCCCGGTCCTTGGCAGAGATGCAGGAACGCATGAGCGCGACACTTCACGGTTCCAGCAAGCAGACAACGACCAGCCTGACCCAGCTACAGGAACGGCTGGCCGCGATTGACAAGGCGCAGGACAATATCACCAAACTGTCGGGCGACGTGTTGTCGCTGCAGGATATCCTGAGCAACAAACAGACCCGTGGCGCATTCGGTGAAATCCAGCTTCACGATATCGTCTCTAAGGCGCTGCCAAGTGACAGCTATACGATGCAGGCGACGCTTTCCAACGGCAGGCGCGCGGATTGCCTGATCCACCTGCCGAATCCGCCCGGCCCGATCGTGATCGACAGTAAATTCCCGCTTGAAGCCTATGAAGCCCTGCGCCGTGCCAAGACGGAATACGAGGTCAAGGATGCTGCCCGCGCCATGCGGGTTGCGGTCAAGGCGCATATTCAGGCGATCACCACGAAATACATCATCGAGGGCGAGACCGCGGATGGCGCGCTGATGTTCCTGCCCTCGGAAGCCGTCTATGCCGAGCTGCATGCGAACTTCCCTGAACTCGTCCGCGAAGGTTTTGATGCGCGGGTCTGGATCGTATCGCCGACCACCTGCATGGCAACGCTGAATACGATGCGCGCGATCCTCAAGGATGCGCGGATGCGGGAACAGGCAGGGGCCATCCGCAAAACGCTCAAGATGCTGCACCGCGATGTCGAGATCGTGGTCGAACGTGTGGGCAAGCTGAACACCCATTTCGGGCAGGCCCGCGCCGATCTTGAAGGCTTGGGCACGGCTGCTGAACGCGCGGGTAAACGTGCGGCCAAACTGGATAATTTCGATTTCGAAGAACTGTCAGAGCAGGATAATCGCGTTGTGCCGCTTTCGCGCCCTGACAAACGGCCCTGACGGGCTATCTAAGCGAGGAGCCACGACAAGGGTGTCACAAAAAGTCGTAGTTAGTGTCTGATTAACTGCAACTCATGTACCGTCCAGCCCGTGTATCACCGAAAGTGCCGATACAAACCTGACAGACTGGAAATTCTCGCCTTATGCCATTTGAAGCCATCGACCCGCCACAGAACCACTCTTTGGCAGGCCACCGAAAGATTGCCGTCATCGGCGCGGGTATTTCCGGCATGGGGGCGGCGCATATGCTGGGCGACGACCATCAGGTGACCTTGTTCGAAAGCTGCCCCCGTCTGGGTGGCCACGCGCGCACGAAGATGGCGGGCAAGAAAGGCGACCAGCCTGTAGATACGGGCTTTATCGTGTTCAACTACGCCAATTATCCCAACCTCGCCGCGCTGTTCAAAGAGCTCGACGTGCCGGTGGTCAAATCCAACATGAGCTTCGGGGCCTCCATCGACGGGGGGCGGTTGGAATACGGGCTGATGACGCTGGATTCGATCTTCGCGCAGCGGCGCAATGCGCTGAACCCGAAATTCCTGCGTATGTTGACCGATATCGTGCGGTTCAACAGCACGGCGACCAAGCTGGCGCAGGACCGTACGCTGACCATCGCGGGGTTCTTGGACAAGCTTGGCGCGGGTGAATATTTTCGCAAATACTACCTGACGCCGCTGTCGGGCGCGATCTGGTCGACGCCGGTGGACAAGATCATGGATTTCCCCGCCTATTCCATGATCGACTTCTTCGAGAACCACGCCTTGCTAAGCCACACAGGCCAGCACCAGTGGTATACGGTTGAGGGCGGGTCGCAGGAATATGTGAACCGTCTGGGGGCATCGCTGACAGCCAAGGGCGTCGACATTCGCCTTGGCACGCCGGTGCAATCCGTCCGCCGCACGCCCTTGGGCGCACAGGTGAAAACCCATGGCGCGGAATGGGAAGCGTTTGACGAGGTCGTCTTTGCGAGCCATTCCGATGATACGCTTGCCCTTCTGGCCGACCCAAGCGCGGCAGAGCGTGCTACCTTGGGCGCGATGAAATACCAGCCCAACGACGTGGTACTACATGCCGATGCCTCTGTTATGCCCAAGCTGCGCAAGACCTGGGCCTCGTGGATCTATGCCGAGGATAAGGGGCAGAAGTCCGACCGGATCGACCTGACCTACTGGATGAACTCACTGCAACCGATCCCGATGGATGACCCGCATTTCGTGACGCTCAATACCAAGCGCCCGATCCGCGAAGAGCTCATCTATGATCAGGTCACCCTGCGCCATCCGGTCTACGATCTGGGCGCGCTGGCCGCACAAGAGCAGGTGCGCGCCTTCAACGGCACGCGGAATACCTGGTTCTGCGGCGCCTGGATGAAGCATGGCTTCCACGAGGACGGGCTGTCTAGCGCTGTTGACGTGGTGCAGGGGCTGCGGGCCAAGGCAAAGGTCGCACTGGCCGCAGAATGAGCGCCGGCGTCGATCATATCCGTGGTGTGACCTATCATGGGCGCAAGGGGGCGGTCGAAAACAGCTTTCGCTATTCGGTCGATTACGTGGTTCTGGATGCAGAGGCATCGCTGCAAACACCAGCGTTGTTCAGGCGCAACCGCGGGGCCGTGACATCGCTGTGGGACGAAGACCACGGCGGAGCCAAAGGCGCGGGTCGCGGGGCCGCGTGGGTGCGGGATGTTCTGGCACAGCACGATGTCACGGGCGTCGCGCGGATAGAGCTGATGGCGCAGCCGCGCGTGCTGGGGCATGTGTTCAACCCTGTCAGCTTTTGGCTGTGCCACCGCGCGGACGGTGCGCTGATCGCCGTGATATCAGAGGTATCGAATACCTTCGGTGACCGGCACAGCTATCTGTGCCACCACGATGACCTGCGCCCGATCACGGCCACTGATCATCTGCACGCGACCAAGATTTTCCACGTATCGCCATTTCAGCCGGTCGAAGGGGGATACAGTTTTCGCTTTGATATCCGCGCCGACCGTATTGGTGTCTGGATCGATTATACCCAGTCCGAAGGGGGCTTGATCGCCACCCTGACGGGCCGTCGTGGCCCTCTCACGAACCGGGCAATCCTGTGGTCGCTGCTGCGGCGTCCCTTCGGGGCGCGGCGGGTGTTGGCCTTGATCCACTGGCAGGCGCTAAAGCTTTGGTGGAAAGGCGGCGGCTATCGCCCGCGTCCTGAACCGCCAGTGAAAGACGTGTCGGGCACGTGACCCGTTCGGCACATCAACTGCCTGCCTATGCGCTGTTTGCGTCGCTTCTGGCGGCGGCGGGGCTGCCGATTTATATTCACGCGCCCAAGTTCTTTGTTGATGAATACGGGGTGTCTCTCGGGGCTTTGGGCACGGTGCTTTTTGCGCTGCGCCTGTTGGATGTGGTGCAGGACCCGTTGCTGGGGCGGCTATCGCAAGCCTTGCGTCACAGGCGTGGCACGGCTGTCGCCGTCGGTGTCGGCCTGATGGCTGTATCGATGTTTGCCCTGTTTGCAGTGCCGCCCCTGCTGCCGCCGCTGATGTGGTTCGCGCTGACACTGACGGGGGTGTTTTCGGCGTTCAGCTTTCTGACGATCTGCTTTTACGCGCAAGGGGTCGCCAAAGCCGCGCTGCTGCCCGGACGCGGGCATCTGGTGCTGGCGCGCTGGCGCGAGACGGGGGCGTTGCTGGGTGTCTGCGCGGCCTCGGTACTGCCTGTGATGCTGGGGCTGGTGATGGGGGCCCCGTTTACAGGGTTTGCCATCGGTTTTGCCGCGCTTGGTCTGGGCAGCGTTTTTGCCATGCGGGGCGAATGGCGCGGCGCGGATATCGCGGGGCCGACGGGGATCGGCGTGGTCCTGCGCGATCCGATTGCCCGTCGGTTGCTGCTGATCGCGCTGTTCAATGCGGCCCCTGTCGCGGTCACATCTACGTTATTTCTGTTCTACGTCGAAAGCGTGCTGCGTGCCCCGGGGTGGGCGGGGGCGCTGCTGTTGCTCTTCTTTCTTTCGGCTGCTGTGGCCGCGCCGTTGTGGGGCAAGCTGGCAGAGCGTTTCAGCCCCAAACCCGTCCTGCTGTCCGCAATGGGCTTGGCGATCCTTGTGTTTGCAGGGACTTTGCTGCTGGGGGCGGGGGATGTGGCGTGGTTCGTGCTGGTCTGCATCGCCTCTGGCGCGGTGCTGGGGGCCGACCTGACACTGCTGCCCGCGATGTTCTCCGCGCGGATGGCGGTGGTCGCCCCGCAGGCCGCCGAGGGGTTCGGGCTGTGGTCGCTGGTGTCGAAATTCGCCCTTGCCTTCGCGGCGATAACGCTACTTCCCACCCTGCAGGCGTCCGGCTTTGACAGCGGTACGACGGGCAATGGACCGGTGGCAATCTCGACGCTCATATGGCTCTATGCGGGCGTGCCTTGCGGGCTCAAGCTGTTGGCCATCGGTTTTCTGGCCGCCACGCCGATGCAAAAGGATGATGAAGAATGATGGACATGTTGCAGTTTGCTCTGGGGGCCGCAGTGGTGGCCGCAATCTGGCTGGCGCGGCGGCGGATCACCGATTTCCCTGCGCAAAAGCCGTCGGATTATGCGGATGACTACACTGTCTTTGACATGAGGAAACATCTGGACGGGGCGATGGTCTGCGAAGGCGTAATCTTTGGCCCCGCGGGGCGGGTCACCAGCAGTTTCGTGGCAGATTTCAACGTGACATGGGACGGCGACACCGCACGTATCGAAGAACATTTCGTCTATGACGACAACACGACCCAAGACCGCACATGGACGATCACATTGGGCGAGACGGGGCATTTCACCGCCACCGCGCCGGACGTCAAAGGCACGGCCAAGGGCCGCAACGTCGGTGCGACGGTGCAGTCGAAATACACCATCAGGCTGCCCGATGACGTGGGCGGGCACCTGCTGAATACCGTGGACTGGATGTATCTGACCGGCGATGGCACGATCATCAACCGCAGTCAGTTCCGAAAATTTGGGGTGAAGGTAGCCGAATTGGTCGCCACCATCCGAAGAAAGGACGCAGCATGACCGAATGGACAGGAAAACGCTATTGGCTGATCGGGGCGAGCGCCGGACTGGGCGAAGCGCTGGCACATAAGCTGGGCCGACTGGGGGCCGAGGTCATCGTCTCTGCCCGGTCTGAAGACAAGTTGGCGGCGCTGGTCGATGAACTGCCCGTTTCCGCAAGCTACCAGACCATCGACGTTCAGGATATCGACAGCATCCGCGCCGCGGTCAAAGCCGTCGGGCCGGTGGATGGCGTCGTCTATCTGGCGGGGGCCTATTGGCCCTTTGGGGCGCAGGCATGGGAGCCGGAGCATGCGACCACAATGATCGATGTAAACCTCACCGGGCTGGTGCGCGTGATGGGCGAAGTGGTGCCCGATATGGTCAAGCGCGACGCGGGCCACATCGTGATCACCTCTAGCCTGACGGCCTACCGCGGGCTGCCAAAGTCTATCGGCTATACGGCGTCCAAGGCAGGCACCTTGTCCTTGGCGGAATGTATGCACGCCGACCTGCGCAAGACCGGCGTGAAGGTGCAGGTGATCAACCCCGGTTTCATCCGCACGCAGCTGACCGACAAGAACGACTTCAAGATGCCCTTTTTGATGGAGCCCGAGGCCGCTGCGCAGCAAGTGGTCGAGCATATGAGCGGCAGCAGCTTTAAGAAAAGCTTCCCCTTCGGGTTCTCGCTTTTCTTCCGGCTGGCGCAGTTCCTGCCCGACGGCATCTACTACCGTCTATTCGGGTGACCGGATCGGGCGCGTGATCCGCCCGGTCTGATCGCGTCACACGGCGGCGCTGTGTTCTTCGAACAGCGCACGAGCCCGCGCCCAGACCGGCGAGGCATCTTCCGCCAGTGCCGAGAGCGTCGGCAGCAGCTGCGCGGCGTAGTCTTCAGAGCTTTCCAGCGGCAGCATCGAGGGCAGGTTGTCAATCGCGGTGACATCCAAAGGTGGGGTGTCATGCACGCGTAACGCGGGCTCTTCCCATGTGGTCGCGCGGTCATAGACCGGCACGGGGTTGAAGTCGCTGTCGGGATCGCAAGCGATATCGCCGATCACCCGCAGCGCGCGATCCCTGTCCAGCGCGCTTTTGGGCACGAAAACCGGTGTCTGCGGCCCCGCCAGAATGCAGTTGAAAAACAGCACATGCTGCAAAATCTCGGGGAATGGGCCGCCGTGGGCGGTCTCCTTCATATCCCATCCGGTGACCTTGATCCCCAGACGGCCGCAAAGATCTGCGGCACCGCTGCCAACCCGACCAAGTGCACCGATGACCAAAGCGTCGGGCGTGGCGAGCCCGTCGATCTCTGCCGCGAGGTCGCGGGTCAGCGCATCGGCGTTGGGGTAGGGGGTGATGGGGGCGACAGCGTGCCCACGGGTTTGGGCGGCCCAGCATTTGACGGCCACCGCCGCCCCCGCGAACCCCGCCCAATAGCCAAAGGCGGCGACGCGTCGGCCTGTCTCGTCGGTCAGATACTCAAGGTCCAGCAAGGTGCCGCCGCCCGCCTTGAAACGTTGTAACAGGATACGCCCCGCCGATTGACCCTTGTAGGCGTGACCGAACATGATGTGCCGGTGCACCAGCGGTGTGCCGTCCTCTGGCAGTTCCTTCAGGCCAAAGATGATCGCATCGGCGGGCGCGTCGGGCCAGCTGTTCTGTGGGGCGATGGTGCAGCCCGTGGCCGCATAGGCATCGGTCGCGATCACGCGGCTGTCCGAGGCTTCGACGGTGACGCGAAACCCCTGCGCCATCAACGCGGTAGCCCCTTCGGGTGTGATGCCGACGCGGGTTTCATTGTCGCGCTGCTCGGCGCGGACCCATAGATGTGGCGCGGTCATAGCATCCCCTTGTCTTTCACCGCTGCCACGCTGGCGCGGGCGGTCATCTGCTGCATGAATGTCGTGATCTTGGGGTAGGCCGCCGTATCCACGCCGTCGCCCTCAAGCCAGTTGCACACGACGAACAGATAGGGATCGGCAAGGCTGAAATCGTCGCCCAACACATAGGGCCCGTGCAGGATATCGCTTTCGACAAAATCGGCACAGGCGGCCATGGTTTCTGGCACCTGAGCCGTCATATCCTCGAAGCTGGATTGTTGTTTGGCCCACCGCGATCCGCGCATCTTGTGGGCATGGGCAACATGCATGGTAGAGGCGAGGTAGTACATCGCGCTGCGCATCTGTGCGGCGGCGGTCGGGTCCGTGGGGACCAGCCCGGCTTTGGGCGCAATGGCAGCGACATAGTCCAGCAGCGCACCGGTTTCGGTCAGGATCGTATCATCCCCAAGCCGCAGCGCAGGCACGCGCCCCTTGGGGTTGATCGCCAGATATTCGGGTTTCGTCTGCTCTGCCGTAGCGAAATCGACGCGCACCGGCTGATAGGGCAGGGCGGCTTCTTCGATGGCAATCGCCACCGCGACAGAGATGGTTCCGGGCGTAAAATATAGCGTAAGCATCGTTTTGCCTTTCAGATATGGGTCTGCGCGACACGGCGTGCGGGGGTATCCAGATGGGGCACCGCGTTGAAGAGCACCGGCGACCAGTGGCCGCCAATGGGGAACAGCCGGTGCATCGACGTGTGCATGATCGCCAGCGCGATGCGCGACATGGCCGGAATGCCCAGCCCCATCGCCTGCGCCATCACCATCGAGATCAGCCCCCCAGAGGTCACGACCAGCGCCGGCCCGTCCCCGTCCGAGATCTCTGATAGCACGGATTTGATGCGCCCTTCGAAATTGGCGTAGCTCTCGGGCGGGTTTTCGAGCCTGTCGCTTTTCCACGTCTCGAACACCAGCGGCAGGTGGTTGGTGAACCCGCCCTGTTCCGTGGGGAAAGGGATGCCGTGCTGCTGCTCCATCATGGTGGCGAGGGTGAAATACTCAAGCTCGTTCAGCCGCGCGTCGCGTATCGGTTCAAGCCCGGTGTTCATCCCCTCTGCCGTCTCGATATGGCGGCGTAGCGTGCCGGTATACAGCCGCGTGTGGTGGGTTTCGGACTGGCGCAGGTGGTCGCCCAGCCACGCAGCCTGTTCGTGACCAAGCGGGCTTAACTTGTCATAGCTGATTTCGTCCTTGGCCTGGGAATTTGCCTGACCGTGACGGATGAGGGTAATATGGGACATAGCGCGCCTTTTTCTGTTGCGCCATTGATAGGCAAGCCATGCGCGGGTGGAAAGCCTGCCCGCCCCTCGCATGTCGATTTTTTGCAGGCGGCCCCCCCGCGTCGCGTATCGGAAACGCCGGTGGCGCAAAAACGGGGCAGGGTGTCGGGAATATGACTGCCGTCACATGCGTGCCCTGCCTATACTGCGGGGCGGTACAGGAGGGTTCCCCATGGCGGATAAGGTAAAATTCACGCTCGACGGCGAAGAGGTCGAGGCCGACACCGGGCTGACCATCTGGGAAATCGCCAATGGGCGCGGTCTGAAAATCCCGCATCTGTGTTTCACACCGGAGCCGGGGTATCGCCCCGATGGCAACTGCCGTGCCTGTATGGTCGAGATCGAAGGCGAACGCGTGCTGGCCGCCTCCTGCCTGCGCGAACCGAGCGACGGTATGGTCGTCACCACCAACAACGCGCGCGCCGAAAATGCCCGCAAGATGGTGATGGAACTGCTGGTCACTGATCAGCCCGCCCCCGAAGTCGCCCACGATAAATCCAGCCACCTGTGGGACATGGCCGCAATGGAAGGTATCTCGGAAAGCCGCTTCCCCAAGCTGGAAGAGGGGCGCATCCCGTTGCTCGACGACAGCCATGTGGCGATGCGTGTGAACCTTGATGCCTGTATCCAGTGCAACCTGTGTGTGCGCGCCTGCCGCGAGGTGCAGGTCAATGATGTGATCGGGATGGCCGGTCGCGGGCACGACAGCTATCCGGTGTTCGACATGGCCGACCCGATGGGCGCGTCCTCTTGTGTGGCCTGCGGTGAATGTGTGCAGGCCTGCCCGACGGGGGCGCTGATGCCCGCTACGGTGGTCGATGACGCGCAGGTGGGCGACAGCGCCGACTTTGACAGCGAAGTCGACAGTATTTGCCCGTTCTGCGGTGTGGGCTGTCAGGTGTCGCTGAAGGTGAAAGACGGCAAGATCAAATATGTCGAGGGCATCAACGGTCCCGCGAACGAAGGGCGGCTGTGCGTCAAGGGGCGCTTTGGTTTTGACTATATCCACCATCCCCATCGTCTGACTAAACCGCTGATCCGTCGCAAGGACGCCCCGCCCAAAGGGCTGAACGTGGACCCGGGCAACTGGCAAACCCAGTTCCGCGAAGCCACCTGGGACGAGGCGCTGGATTTCGCTGCGGGCGGCATGAAAAAGATCGGCGGCGCGGGTGTGGCGGGCTTTGGATCAGCGAAATGCACGAACGAGGAAGCCTACCTGTTTCAAAAGATCATCCGGCAGGGTTTTGGTCACAACAACGTCGATCACTGCACGCGGCTGTGTCATGCCTCGTCAGTGGCCGCGCTGATGGAGAATGTCGGATCCGGTGCGGTCACCGCGACCTTCAACCAGATCGAAAACGCCGATGTTGCGATTGTGATCGGTGCCAACCCGACCGAGAACCACCCCGTCGCGGCGACCTTCTTCAAGCAGTTCGCCAAGCGCGGCGGCAAGCTGATCGTGATGGACCCGCGCGGTCAGGCGCTGAAGCGGCACGCGTCGCATATGCTGCAATTCCGCCCCGGCACCGATGTATCGATGCTGAACGCGATCATGCATGTGATTGTCGAGGAAAAGCTTTACGACCAACAGTATATCGAAGCCTATACCGAAAGCTGGGAGATCGAGAAAGCCCACCTGAAAACCTTCACCCCTGAAAAGATGTCCAAGATCTGCGGCATCGACGCGGAGGTGCTGCGCGATGTGGCGCGGACCTTTGCGGGGGCGAATGCGGCGATGATTTTCTGGGGGATGGGCATTTCGCAGCACATCCACGGCACCGATAATTCGCGCTGCCTGATTTCGCTTGCGCTGATGACGGGTCAGATCGGGCGACCCGGCGCGGGGCTGCATCCGTTGCGGGGGCAGAACAATGTGCAGGGCGCGTCTGACGCGGGGCTGATCCCGATGTTCCTGCCTGATTACCAGCCGGTGTCCGATGATGGCGTCCGCTCTGCCTTTACCGAAGTGTGGCAAAGCAGCGATTTCAGCAACAAGAAGGGCCTCACCGTGACCGAGATTATGGACGCGGTGCATGACGGGGATATTCGCAGCCTCTATGTGCTGGGTGAAAACCCGGCGATGTCTGACCCCGATGTCGAACACGCCCGCGCTGCGCTGGCCAAGCTCGATCATCTGGTGGTGCAGGATATCTTCCTGACCGAGACCGCGAATTTTGCCGATGTGATCCTGCCCGCCAGCGCCTTTGCGGAAAAATCCGGCACGGTGACCAATACCAACCGACAGGTGCAGATGGGCCGCCCCGCGGTGCCGCCACCCGGCGATGCGAAAGAGGATTGGTGGATCGAGGTCGAGCTTGCCAAACGCTTGGGGCTGGGCTGGACCTATACCGACCCGAGCGAGGTTTTCGCCGAGATGAAGCTGAATATGTCGTCGCTCAATAACATCACTTGGGACAGGTTAGAGAGTGAAGGGGCGGTGACCTACCCATCCACCAGCCCCACCGATCCGGGGCAGGCGATTGTCTTTGCCGATGGCTTCCCGCGACAGGACGGACGCGCACGGTTTACCCCTGCCAGCATCATCGCGCCTGACGACGCGCCGGATGACGACTATCCGATGATCCTGACCACGGGCCGGCAGCTTGAACATTGGCACACGGGGTCGATGACGCGGCGGTCCTATGTGCTTGATGGGCTGGAGCCCGAGGCGAACTGTTCGCTCCACCCGTCTACCTTACGCAAGCTGGGGGTAGAGCCGGGTGCCTATATCCGGCTCACGACCAAGCGCGGGTCGATCGAACTGATGGCGCGCGAAGACCGCGCCGTGTCGCCCGATATGGTGTTTCTGCCCTTTGCCTATGTTGAAGCGGCGGCAAATATCCTGACAAATCCAGCGGTTGACCCTTATGGCAAAATCCCCGAGTTTAAATTCTCGGCCGTGAAAGTAGAGGCCGCAACAGCCCCCCAACCCGCGGAGTAACCATGCAGATCAACCCCGACCGCTTTCTCGCCGACCTTCACAAATTGCGTTCGTTCGGCGCAGCGGGGGTGGGCAAAGGGGTGGTCCGCCCGGCCTATAGCGACGCCGATGTCGCCGCGCGGGACTGGCTGGCCGATCAGATGCGTGATGCCGGACTGCGGGTTGAAATGGACCAGATGGGCAATCTTTTCGGCTTGGCAGATGGGCCGTCGCTATTGATGGGGTCGCATTCCGATAGCCAGCCCGAAGGCGGATGGCTGGACGGCGCGCTTGGCGTGATTGCCGCGCTTGAAGTCGCCCGCGCCGCAGCCGAGGCCGGCGGCCCCGCGATCTCTGTCGTGTCGTTTCAGGATGAAGAGGGGCGGTTTGGCGTCACCACGGGCAGCGCCGTTTGGGGCGGGCATCTGGATCAGGCCGCCGCCGATGCGCTGACCGATCATGCGGGTGTGACCCTTGGTGACGCGCGTCAGGCCGTGGCGCATCTGGTCACGGGGGAGGTGTCGCCCGATCCGTTCACCGGCTTTGTCGAGTTGCATATCGAACAGGGGCCGGCGCTGGATACCAGCGGCGAACAGATTGGCGTGGTCACCGATATCGTCGGCATCCGCGACATGAAGATCACCTTTGACGGGCAGCAGAACCACGCGGGCACCACACCGA
The DNA here is from genome assembly GCF_000735125.2 of Sulfitobacter sp. CB2047. Lineage (NCBI taxonomy): Bacteria > Pseudomonadati > Pseudomonadota > Alphaproteobacteria > Rhodobacterales > Roseobacteraceae > Sulfitobacter > Sulfitobacter sp. CB2047. Next base: position 723,231 of record NZ_CP072613.1, read on the forward strand.
TGCATCTGCGCCGCGATGCGTTTCAGGCGGTCTCTGCCTTCAATGCCGCGTTGAATGACCGGCTGCGCAATGTCGTCACACCGCAAACCGTCTGGACCATCGGCCATGTTGCGCTGCACCCAAATGCATCCTCTATCGTGCCGGGGCGTGCGGTATTTTCGATGCAGTGGCGCGACGCGGATGCGGACCGTCTGGGCCGGATGGAACAGATCATCCGCGACACCGCCACCGAGATCGCGGCGCAGCAGGGGCTGACGGTCAGCTTTGGCACAATGCTGGGGCTGGAACCCGTCGCGATGGACCCGGTCCTGCGCACCGCGCTGGAAGCCGGCGCGGAAGAAGTCGCGCCGGGCAACTGGCGCAAGATGCCGTCAGGGGCGCTGCATGACGCGACCAATGTGTCGCGCAAGATGCCGGTGGCGATGCTGTTTGTGCCGTCGATCGGGGGGCTGTCCCATACTTTCGAGGAAGACACGGACGAGGCCGATCTGGCGGCCGGTGTTCAGGTGCTTGCCCGCGCTGTGACGCGGCTGGGGTCAGTGACGTAGATAGCCGCGACGCTCGGCCCGTGTGCGATAGCGGTCTGCCATTTTTGACGCCTCGCGCAGGTTACCGAAACACTGGATTACCGCTTTGGGCTGGCCACCTGCGACGCCCCATTCGCGCAGGACAGAGACTTCGCTGAACAGGTTCATCGCGATTTCGACGCGATAGAACAGCCGTCTCTGGGCGGGGTTGGTCCTGTACAGCAAGCATTCGATCATGGGTAGAATCTAGCGGGCCAAGGGGCAGGCGCGCAATAAAAAACGGCAGCACCCGAGGCAGAAAAGACAGCGGCGCCATCTGTGGCGGCAGGTGGCACCGCGTAGCTCAGGCGACGGTTTTGCGCAGGGTGATGCTGGTGGGGCGGTCAAACCCCGCGTGCGCTGTGCGGGCATATTCGTGAAAGCCGAGCGCGCGAAAGGTGGCGTGATTGTCCAACAGCTCCACCCGCGTTTGCAGTTCCAGCTGGCCAAGGTGCAGGGCACGGGCACGGCTCTCGGCGTGGGTGATCAGATGGCGTGCCAGCCCCAGTCGCTGATGGCTGGGGGCGACGCAGAGCTTGCCCAGATAAAGAACCGCCGGTTTCACGCTCAGCACCACACACGCCACGGGCGGCGCGCCGATCGCCCAGATTTCATCTCTATCCGCCGTGCCTTGCAGCGATGGCAATGTGGTTTGGCCAAGCGAGCTTGGCGGGTCAATGCGCCCCTCCATATAGGCAAAGCAGTCGCGCATCAGATGCAGCACGTCGTCCAGATGGGGGCTGCCACCGCTGATGCGACGGGGGGTCAGCTCCATGTGACGTCGCCCAGAAAGATGTAGCCCGCGCCATAGATCGTCTTGATCAACTGCGGGTTTTTGGGGTCTTCGCGCAGTTTGGTCCGCAGCCGCGAAATCCGCACGTCCATCGCCCTGTCAAAGCTTTCAGAGGCGACGCCGCCAAGGCTCGACTGCATCTGCGCGCGGCTGAGCAGACGTTTGGGCGCGTCCAGAAACAGGCGCAGCACCTCCCCCTCCGCGTGGGAGAAGGGGGTTTCGACGCCGCTTTCATCCTCAAGCGCGTAGCGGTCGAAATGCGCCTTCCACCCGCTGAACGCGGCGACGGTGCCGGCTTGCGGCGTGGGTTTGGCGCTGCGCAGACGGGCACGGATACGGGCGACGACCTCTGCCGGATCAAAGGGCTTGATGATGTAGTCATCCGCGCCAAGTTCCAGTCCCGTGACGCGGTCCTGCACCTGTGCGCGGCCCGAGATGATGATCACGATGGCCCCTTGTTCCAGCGCCAGTCGATGCACCAGCGTCAGCCCGTCTGAATCCGGCAGGGACAGGTCCACCAGACAGACATCGGGGGTGTGGGTCGCCAAGGCGGCCTCGAACGCGCGGGCGCGGCTGAACGACAGCGTGTCAAAGCCCGCTTCCTCTAAAGCGTCGGCGAGAAGCGTGCGGATTTCTGGTTCATCGTCCAGAATGGTGACGAGGGGGCGGGTCATTGGGCGGCACTCTCTTTCGGGGCAATCAGCGCGGTCAGATCCGCAATCTCGAAGGGTTTGCGCAGCACAGGGGCAAGGGTTTGCGCCTCAAGAAACTGGGCATCATCGGGCGGTAGCGAGGTCATCAATACCAGCGGCGGCGCATCGGCGGGTAGGCGTTTGGCAAGGTCCAGCCCCGTCGCCTCGCCCATAAGCTGGATGTCGGACAGGATCAGCGCGATGTCGGGTAGATCGGCCAGCAGGGCGGTGGCCTCATCCGCGCTGGCAGCTTCGATCACGGAATGGCCCAGCCCCATCAACATGTCTCGCACCAGCGCGCGCAGGTCATCCGCGTCTTCGACCAGCAGAACCAGTCCGGTGGTGGCAGCTACGGCGGGGCGGTAGGGCAGCCGCATGGTCACCTGCGCGCCATGGGCCGTATTGCCAAGGCGCAGATCGCCCCCCGCCGATTTCACCATGTCATAGACCATCGGCAGCCCCAGCCCCGATCCTTCGGCCCCTTTGGTGGTAAAAAACGGATCAAACCCGTGTTCTAGCGCCGAGGGCGAAAAACCGGGGCCGGTATCGCGCAAGACCCATTCGATCCATGTGTCATGGACCTGTCGCACTTCGAGCGAGATCGCCCCCGCGGCCCCGCAGGCATCGCGGGCGTTCAGGATCAGGTTCAACAGCCCGTCCTGCACCAGACCGCTGTCCAGCAGTACGGGGGTGTCACCCATCTGGTTGTCGATGCTTAGCGTCATGCCCTTGGGCAGGGTGGGGCGCGCGATCAGGGTCAGATCTTCAAGCAGCCGCGGGATATGGGTCGCAGTCGGACGCAGCGTGCGCGCGCCTGTCATATCGGCGATAGAGCTGAGCAACGTGCCGCCCCGGCGCGCCGCGGCAAGGGTGCCTTCGATGAGGGGGGCGGCCTCTGCCGGTTGGCCGTCCAGCCGCCCCAGCCGGGACTGCAGGCCAAGAATGATCGTCAGCAGGTTGGAAAAATCATGCGCCAGCCCCGAGATCACCTGCGCCGCGATCTCGCGTCGTCGGGTTTGCTGCAGGGCGACACGGTTCTGGGTTTCCTCGGTCACATCCATCGACAGGATATAGACCCCGCCGTTTGTATCGGGGGTAAAGGCGCCGCGGATGCGCCGGGCGCTCATCTCGTCCGTGAATTCGATCACCGACGGCTTTCCGGCAAAGGCCTGGGTGAGCGAAGGGGCGATAGAGTCGTAGGCCTGCTGACCCAGAACCTCTGCGATATGGCGGCCGATCAGATCCGCGCGCCGCCCCGGCATGACAGAGGCCAACCGCCGGTTTGAATAGGTGTAACAGGCGTTTGCATCCACATGGGCAATATGGGCCGGCATCATTTCTGTGGTCAGCCGCGTGCGGGCTTCGGACAGGGTGAGCTGGCGTTTTGCCTCTTCCAGCGCGGTGTTCATCGCGGCAAGTTCGCGGTTGGTGGCTGACAGTTCTTCGGCGTGGGCCAGCACCTGCCCCGACAGGGCATCAGACCGGGCGCGCAGCAGTGCCTCTTGCTGTTTGGTGCGGGTGATGTCGGTGTAGACGGTGACCCAGCCGCCTTGGGGCAGGGGGGAGCCTTCGACCGAGATGGTGCGGCCATTGGCGCGGGTACGTTCCATGTAATGGGGTTCAAATGCGCGGGCCTGTTCCACCCTTTCGGCCACAAAATGCGCCACGTCGTCCACGTCACCGTATTCACCCAACTGTGCCAGCAGGGTGATCGTTTCCTGAAAGCTCGCACCGGGGGTGACCAGCGCTTTGGGGAGGTCGAACATCTGCTGGAACGGTGCATTACACAGCACCAGCCGCAAATCCGCGTCATAGATCGTCAGCGCTTGCGCGATCAGGTTCAGCCCCGCAGCGGTCATGAGTTTTGTCTGGTGATCGTCGATCTGCATGCAGCCTCCCCCAGCGGCAGACTGCACCATCCCCACAGCGCCGCCAAGCGCAACCTTGGGAAATCACGCCTGTTACAATTCGTTAGAATTGAGAAATCATTAGGTAAAAGTTGACGCAGAGCATCAGGTCAACATCATGGTGTGACATCAGAATCGCACCAGCGATCGACCTGCCGAAAAAGAGCAGGGTTTGGGAGGAAGACATTTGGCTCACACGCTCGTGAGCGCCGACGGACCGCAATCGGTTCCGGCGCTGCTGCATCGTAATGCAAAGCAATTTGCGAACGCGCCTGCGTATCGCGAAAAAGAATATGGCATCTGGCAAAGCTGGACGTGGGCACAGACCCGCGACGAGGTCGAAGCGCTTGCGCTTGGCCTGCTGGAGCTTGGCGCGAACGAGGGTGACTTTATCGCCATCATCGGCCGCAACCGTCCCTATCTGTATTGGGCCATGATGGCCGCAGAGATGGTCGGTGCCGTGCCTGTGCCGCTGTATCAGGACGCCAACGCCGAAGAGATGGCCTATGTGCTGGATCATTGTGGCGCGCGTTTTGTGATCGCCGGTGATCAGGAACAGGTCGACAAGGTGCTGGACGTTCAGGATCAGCTGACCCAGTTCGAGCGTATGATCTATCTTGATCCACGCGGATTGCGCAAATACGACCACGCCGCGCTGGACCAGTATAGCGCCGTCCAGGACATGGGCCGCAAGGCCCGCGACAAGCACATCAAAGAGCTTGAGGCGCGTCAGGCCAAGCTGGACTACGACAGCACGGGCGTCATGCTGTATACCTCTGGCACCACGGGCAAGCCCAAAGGTGTGGTGCTGAGCAACCGCAATATTATCGAGACGGCCAAATCCTCTTCCGCTTTCGACAAGCTGCGTCAGACGGACGATATTCTGGCCTATCTGCCGATGGCCTGGGTGGGGGATTTCATCTTTTCCGTCGGGCAGGCGCTGTGGACAGGCTTCTGCACGAACTGCCCTGAAAGCGCGGACACGATGCATGTGGACCTGCGCGAGATCGGCCCGACCTATTATTTCGCTCCACCGCGCGTGTTCGAAACCCAGCTGACATCGGTGATGATCCGGATGGAGGACGCGAGCCGTTTCAAAAAATGGCTGTTCGACAAATTCATGGCCCATGCGCGCAAGGTGGGCCCCGCCATTCTGGACGGTAAATCCGTCGGAGCGATGGACCGTGCGAAATACGCCCTGGGCGAGCTGATGATCTATGGCCCGCTGAAAAACACGCTTGGCCTCAGCCGCGTGCGCGTCGGCTATACCGCGGGCGAGGCGATCGGGCCGGAGATTTTCGATTTCTACCGCTCGCTCGGGATCAACCTGAAACAGCTTTATGGCCAGACCGAAGCCACCGTCTTTATCACCGCGCAGCCCGATGGCGAAGTGCGCAGTGACACGGTCGGCGTGACCTGCCCCGGCGTGGAGCTGAAGATCGCCGAGAACGGCGAAGTCTTCTACCGCAGCCCCGGCGTTTTTGTGGAGTATTACAAGAACCCCGAAAGCACCGCCGATACCAAGGATGCCGAAGGCTGGGTCGCGACAGGCGACGCGGGCTTTATCGAGGAAGGCACCGGGCATCTGCGCATTATCGACCGCGCCAAAGACGTTGGCAAAATGGCCAATGGCAGCCTGTTCGCGCCGAAATACGTGGAAAACAAGCTGAAGTTCTTCCCCAACATCCTTGAAGCGGTGGTATTCGGGAACGGACGCGACGAATGCACCGCCTTTATCAATATCGACCTGACCGCGGTCGGAAACTGGGCGGAGCGCAACAACATCGGCTATGCGTCCTATCAGGAACTGGCGCGGCATCCGCAGGTGATGGACACGATCCAGAGCCATGTGGAAGAGGTCAACGCCTCTATCGCAGAAGACGAAATGCTGTCGGGCTGTCAGGTGCATCGCTTTGTTGTGCTGCACAAGGAACTTGATGCCGACGACGGAGAGCTGACGCGCACGCGCAAAGTCCGTCGCAAGGTCATCGGCGAGAAGTTCGACGATATCATCACCGCGCTCTACGACGGGTCGCCCTCTGTCAGCACGGTTACTGAAGTGACCTATGAAGACGGGCGCAAGGGGTCGATCTCGGCCACGCTGGAGGTGCGCGATGCCAAGGTGTTCGCAGACACCCGCAAGATGGCCGCGCAATGAGCGTGACATCAGGCGGAGCATGCGGGCGCTGCGGTTGCGCAGTGGATTTTAAGACCATTTGGAAGGGGGCTGCGGCGTGAAAGATATGACCGACGGCTATGTCACAGCGGATGGGCGCCAGATTGGCCCCGTTGTGATGGAAATGAAAAACATCACCCTGCGGTTCGGTGGGGTGGAGGCGATCAAGGATATCTCTTTCGACATCCGTCAGGGCGAGATCCGCGCGATCATCGGCCCGAATGGCGCGGGCAAATCATCCATGCTGAACGTGATCAGCGGGTTCTATGTGCCGCAGGAAGGCGAGGTCTGGTACAAGGGCAGCCGCCGTCCGGCGATGAAACCCTTTGAGGTGGCGCAGCAGGGGATCGCACGCACGTTCCAGAACATCGCCCTGTTCGAAGGGATGTCGGTGCTGGACAACGTCATGACGGGGCGTTTGACCAATATGAAGACCGGCATGTTCTGGCAGTCGATCTGGAAGGGCAAAGCGGAGCGCGAAGAGACCGCGAACCGCGAAGTCGCCGAAAAGATCATCGATTTCCTTGAGATTCAGGCGATCCGCAAGACGCCCGTGTCGCGTTTGTCCTACGGCTTGAAGAAACGGGTCGAACTGGCCCGCGCGCTGGCCGCCGAGCCGTCGATCCTGCTGCTGGATGAACCGATGGCAGGCATGAACGTCGAGGAAAAAGAGGACATGAGCCGCTTTATTCTGGATGTGAACGATGAATTCGGCACGACGATTGCCCTGATCGAACACGATATGGGCGTTGTGATGGACCTGAGCGACCGTGTGGTCGTGATGGATTACGGCAAGAAGATCGGCGACGGCACCCCGAGCGAGGTGCGCAACAACCAAGACGTGATCGACGCATATCTGGGGGTTGCACATGACTGATTTTGCCACTGGTTTTGCGATGGGGAGGGTCTGATATGCCTGAGCAACTGGCCTTTACAATCGAGGTGTTCCTGAACGGGCTGATGGCGGGGGTGCTGTATGCACTGGTCGCCCTGGGGTTTGTTCTGATCTACAAAGCCTCGGGTATTTTTAACTATGCCCAAGGGGTTATGGCGCTGTTTGCGGCCCTGACTCTGGCAGGGATCATTGACGGGCAGGTGCCGTTTAGCCACCTGATCAACGCAATCCTGGGCACGGATATTCACCATTTCGGCTGGCACGTGCCGGCGTTCCTCGCGATTTTGCTGACGATGGTGGTGATGATCGCGCTGGCCTATGCGGTGCAGCGGTTGGTCTTCCGCCATCTGGTCGGGCAAGAGCCGATCATCCTCTTCATGGCGACCATCGGTCTGGCCTATTTCCTGGAAGGGGTGGGCGATCTGATGTGGGGGTCCGACATCAAGTCTATGGATGTGGGGCTGCCGCAGGGGCTGAACACCTGGATCGATGACACCACCTTTAACGCCTTTGGCTACGGGTTCTTTATCGATAATCTGGATATCGTGGCCAGCATCATTGCCGCGTTGCTGGTGATCGGCTTGGTGATGTTCGCGCAATACACCAAACAGGGCCGCGCCATGCGGGCTGTGGCGGATGACCACCAAGCGGCTTTGTCTGTCGGCGTGTCACTGAACTTTATCTGGATCCTCGTATGGTCGCTGGCGGGCTTTGTCGCCCTTGTCGCGGGCATTATGTGGGGCACGAAATCGGGGGTTCAATTCTCGCTCTCGCTGATCGCGCTGAAGGCGTTGCCGGTGCTGATGCTAGGGGGGTTCACCTCTATCCCCGGTGCCATCGTCGGCGGCTTGATCATCGGTGTGGGGGAGAAGCTGTTCGAATTCCTGATCGGTGCGCCATTCCTTGGCGGTGCGACAGAGAACTGGTTCGCCTACATGCTGGCGCTGATCTTTCTGGTGTTCCGTCCGCAGGGCTTGTTCGGGGAGAAGATCATTGAACGTGTGTAGTTTTGGCAACTCCCTGACCGGGGCTTTGCCCCGGAACCCAGGATTTAAAACCATTTGGAACGGGGGGAGCATCTGATGTTCTATCGTGAAGCCGGGGATTTCAGCGCCTCATACGAAGAAGACAGCCAGACGTTTCCGATCAAGTTCGACCGGTATCGCTATTATCTGGTGCTGTTCATCGCCATCGCCGTGATCCCGTTTGTGATCAATGACTATTGGGTAAACTCGCTGTTCCTGCCGTTCCTGATCTATGCCATTGCGGCGATCGGGCTGAACATTCTGGTGGGCTATTGCGGGCAGGTGAGCTTGGGGACCGGTGGCTTTATGGCCGTGGGGGCCTATGCCTGCTACAAATTCATGACCGCCTTTCCCGACGTGAGCATGCTGGTGCATGTGTTGCTGTCGGGGTTGGTGACCGCCGGTGTCGGCGTGTTGTTCGGCCTGCCATCGCTGCGGATCAAAGGGTTCTATCTGGCCGTGGCAACGCTGGCGGCGCAGTTCTTTCTGGTCTGGCTCTTCAACCGTGTGCCGTGGTTCTACAACTACTCTGCCTCGGGCCAGATCAGCGCGCCGGAGCGGACATTCTTCGGAATCGAGATCACCGGACCGAATACGCAGGCCTGGGCGACCTATCTGTTCTGCCTGATGTTCGTGATCTTCAGCGCCTATGTAGCACGCAACCTGACCCGTGGGTCGGTGGGACGCAAATGGATGGCGATCCGTGATATGGACATCGCGGCCGAGATCATCGGGGTGAACCCGCTGCGGGCGAAACTGACGGCCTTTGCGGTCAGCTCTTTCTTCATCGGCATCTCGGGGGCGCTGTTCTTTGCGGTCTATCTGGGTGCGGTCGAAGTGGGCGAGGCCTTTGGCATCCAGAAATCGTTCCTTGTGCTCTTTATGATCATCATCGGCGGGCTGGGATCGATCTTTGGCAGCTTTGCCGGGGCGGCGTTCCTTGTGCTCTTGCCGGTTGCGTTGAAAATCGTGGGCGTCGACTGGTTCGGCTGGCCGACGGATATCGTTGCGCATCTGCAGCTTGTGATCGTGGGCGGGTTGATCATCATCTTCCTGATCGCGGAACCGCATGGGCTGGCCCAGCTATGGCGCGTCGCCAAGGAAAAACTGAGATTGTGGCCCTTCCCGCACTAGGGAAGGACGCATGGCCGGGGGGAGGAGACCCAAGGCCGAAGAAGAGACGACCGGGACAACCCGGCAAGATCGGATACATCCAAGGGAGGAAACACCGATGAAACTGAAGATGACTACGTTGGCGCTTGGCGCTGCTCTGGCTGCGGGCCCTGCAATGGCAGAGCTTGTATTCCCGTCGCTCAGCTATCGCACGGGCCCTTATGCGGCAAACGGGATTCCTTTTGCCGACGGCTATGCGGATTACTTCACGCTGCTGAACGAACGTGATGGCGGTATCGGTGGCGAACCGATCCGGATGATCGAATGTGAAACCGGCTATAACACCGAAAAGGGTGTGGAATGCTATGAAAGCACCAAGGGCGAAGGCGCGCTGGTCTATCAACCGCTGTCCACCGGCATCACCTATCAGCTGATCCCCAAAGCGACGGCAGATGGCATCCCTGTCCACTCCATGGGGTATGGCCGGACATCGGCCAAAGACGGGTCGGTGTTCAAGAATATCTTCAACTACCCCACCAACTACTGGGACGGCGCTTCGGTCGCGATCAAGCACCTGCTGGATCTGAACGGTGGCAGCCTTGAAGGTAAGAAAATCGCGCTGGTCTATCACAACTCTGCCTACGGCAAAGAGCCGATCCGCACCCTGGAAGAGTTGGGCAAAAAGCACGGGTTCGAACTGTCCTTGCTGCCCGTTGATCACCCCGGTCAGGAACAGAAATCCCAGTGGTTGCAGATCCGTCGTGAAAAGCCGGACAATGTGATCATGTACGGTTGGGGTGTGATGAACCAGGTCGCCGTGCAGGAAGCCGCGAACATCCGCTATCCGATGGATCAGTTCATCGGCATCTGGTGGTCCGGTTCTGAAAACGACGTGCGTCCAGCGGGCGACAAAGCCAATGGCTACAAGGCGCTGACGTTCCACAACGTGGGCGATGACTTCCCCGTGTTCGACGACATCCAGAAGTATGTTGTTGATACTGGCAAGGCCGCAGGTGCGGGCGACCAGATCGGGACCGCTTTGTATAACCGTGGTCTTTACGCCGCGATGCTGGCTGCCGAAGCTGCCAAAACGGCGCAGGGTATCCATGACACCAAGGCGCTGACACCAGCGCAGATGCGGGACGGCATGGAAGCACTGGAAATCACCGAAGCCAAGATGGCGGATCTGGGTCTGCCGAACTTTGGGCCAGAGTTCACGGTGTCTTGTGAAAACCACGGCGGTAACGGCTATGGTGCTGTGGCGCAGTGGGATGCTGCTGCCGACAGCTGGAGCCTGATCACCGACTACATCCAGTCGGACCAAGACGTGCTGGCCCCGCTGGTGACCGAAGATGCGCAGGCCTTTGCCGCGGAATCCGGTATCGAACCCAGCTGCTAAGCGCAGCCCTTGAACAAGGGCGCGGCGGCATTGTTGCCGCGCCCGACCCCCACGCCACCTAGTGAAAGAGACACCCATGCTGGATGCCACCCCAACGCCCGACGCGCAGGTCGAGACCCTTCTTGAGGTCAATAATATCGAGGTGATCTATAACTCGGTCATTCTGGTGCTGAAGGGCGTGAGCCTGAAGGTGCCCAAGGGCGGTATCACGGCCCTGTTGGGCGGCAATGGCGCGGGCAAGACCACGACGCTCAAGGCGATTTCCAACCTGCTGCATTCCGAACGGGGCGAGGTCACCAAAGGGTCGATCAAATACCGCAATGATCCGGTGCACAAGCTCGACCCCGCAGAGATGGTGAAACGGGGTGTCGTGCAGGTGATGGAGGGGCGGCATTGCTTTGAACACCTGACCATCGAAGAGAACCTGCTGACCGGTGCCTATACCCGCAGCGACGGCAAGGCGGCGATCGCCCGTGATCTGGAAATGGTGTACGACTATTTCCCACGGCTGCGCGAACGGCGCAAATCGCAAGCGGGCTATACCTCGGGCGGGGAACAGCAGATGTGCGCCATTGGTCGTGCCCTGATGTCGCGTCCTGAAACGATCCTGCTGGACGAGCCATCGATGGGTCTTGCGCCGCAGTTGGTCGAACAGATTTTCGAGATCGTCAAATCGGTGAATGAAAACGAAGGCGTGACCTTCTTGCTGGCCGAACAGAACACCAACGTTGCCCTGCGCTTTGCGCATTACGGCTATATTCTGGAATCCGGTCGCGTCGTGATGGACGGCCCTGCCGCCGACCTGCGCGAGAACCAGGACGTTAAGGAATTCTACCTTGGCATGTCGGACGAGGGGCGCAAATCCTTCCGCGATGTCCGCAGCTATCGGCGCCGCAAACGCTGGCTCAGCTGATCCAGCGCACGGCCCACGAGTTTTCCATTTCCTGACCACCCAGATGAATTGCGAGTAAGCGACATGGCACAGACGTCCTATTTTGACAGCCTAGAGACCCGCAGCCCCGAGACACGGGCGGCCGATCTCGCCCGGTCCTTGCCCGCGCAGATCGCACGGGCGCAGGCGCTGCCGGGCTATGCCGGATCGTTGGACGGGGTCGCGCCAGACACGATCACCAATGTCGAGGCGCTGGCCGCGCTGCCGGTTCTGCGCAAATCCGAGATCGGGAAACAGCAGGCGCAGTCGGCCCCCTTTGGCGGTTTCACCACCAAACCCGCCCATGCGTTTACCCATATCTTCCAGTCTCCCGGCCCGATCTATGAACCCTCGTCCGACGCGCCGGACTGGTGGCGCATGGGGCGGTTCCTGCATGCGGTGGGGATTGGCGAGGGCGACATCGTCCAGAACTGTTTTGGCTATCACCTGACACCTGCGGGCATGATCTTTGAATCCGGGGCGCGGGCTGTGGGGGCTGCGGTGCTGCCGGCGGGCACGGGGCAGACCGAACTGCAGGTCATCGCCGCGCGCGATATCGGCACGACCGCCTATGCTGGCACGCCGGATTACCTCAAGATCATTCTCGAAAAGGCGGATGAGATGGGGGTGACCCTTGGCATCACCAAAGCGGCCGTGGGCGGGGGCGCGCTGTTCCCGTCCTTGCGCGACTATTACGCAGAGCGGGGGATCACCTGTTTGCAAAGCTATGCAACGGCGGATCTGGGCAACATCGCCTACGAAAGCCCCGCCGCCGAAGGCATGATCGTGGATGAGAATGTAATCGTCGAGATCGTGACCCCCGGCACCGGCACCCCCGTCGCTCCGGGCGAGGTGGGCGAGGTCGTCGTGACCACCTTGAACCCCGACTATCCGCTGATCCGTTTCGCCACCGGCGACCTGAGCGCCGTACTGCCGGGGGCGTCTCCTTGCGGGCGGACCAATATGCGCATCAAGGGCTGGATGGGCCGTGCGGATCAGACCACCAAGATCAAGGGCATGTTCGTACGCCCCGAACAGGTCGCGGCGCTTGTTGCTAATCACCCCGAGGTCACGAAGGCCCGCGTGGTGGCAAGCCGTGCGAATGAACAGGACGTCATGACCGTGCATCTTGAGACGACGGGTGATGACGCGGACAGCTACGGTGCCTCTGTCGCCGCGCTTCTCAAGCTGAAGGGCAAGGTCGTGCTGGCCGCGCCGGGCAGCCTGCCCAACGACGGATTGGTGATCGAAGACCAGCGCAGCTATGACTGACCCGTGCTGAAGGCACGCATCCTGACACCGGAGATTCTGCTGCAAAGGCAGGATCACGCCTTTGCACCTGCGCCTCGCGCTACAATTTTCAGTCATCCCGCTGGTATTTCCGACTGAATTAGTCGAAACCGATTGCATGACGACACAGGATATCAATACAAGCCCCGCCGCCGTGAAACGATCGCGGGACGGCGTGCGTTTACTGGCGGGGGTTGCGGTCGCGATTGCGGCGACCTGTGCCTTGCCGATGGTGGCCGTTTTGCTGGCCGCGCTGGTTGGGGGCACCGATACCGTGCGCCACCTGATCGATACGGTGCTGCTGGGGTACGCGGGCACCACCCTTCTGCTGGTCGCAATGGTGGCCACGGGCACCTTTGCCTTGGGCGTGGGGACCGCGTGGCTGGTGACCATGACCCGCTTCCCCGGTGCCCGCATGCTTGAAATCGCGCTGGTGCTGCCGCTGGCCTTTCCCGCCTATGTGCTGGCCTATGCCTACACGCATATCCTTGACCACCCTGGAATCGTGCAAACGGTGCTGCGTGATGTCACGGGCTGGGGTCCGCGCGACTACTGGTTCCCGGAAATCCGGTCCCTTGGGGGCGCGGCCTTGATGCTGGTGCTGGTGCTTTATCCCTACGTCTACCTCTTGGCGCGCGCCGCGTTCCTGCAGCAATCCGCCACGACGTTTCTGGCCGCACGTGCCTTGGGTAGCAGTGCCTGGGCGGCCTTCTTCAAGGTGAGCCTGCCGCTGGCCCGACCGGCGATTGCCGCAGGTGTTCTGTTGACCGTCATGGAGACGATCGCCGATTTCGGCACCGTCGCCTATTTCAGTGTGCAGACCTTTGCGACGGGGATCTACACCAGCTGGTTTTCCCTGTTCGACCGCGCTGGTGCGGCGCAGCTTGCACTGTGTTTGCTCAGTTTTGCGCTGCTGCTCGCGATGCTGGAGCGTATCCAGCGCGGCAAGGCGCAATACCACGATCCGGCGCGTCGTGCCGTGGCGATGCCGCCCGCGCAGCTTAAGGGGTGGCAGGCCGCCGCCGCGATGCTGGCCTGCGGTATTCCCGTTGTCTTTGGGGCGATCCTGCCGGTGATCGTGCTGATCTGGATGGGCATCGGGTCAGAGCAAGACCTGCTGAGCCCGCGCTATCTGGGCTTCATCCGCAACTCTGCCACGCTGGCGGGAGTGGCGGCGGTGCTGACTGTGGCCGCTGCAGTCTGCGTGGGGTTCTTCCAGCGGTTGCGTCCGGGCAAGCTGTCGTTCGGTGCAGGCTATATCGCGCGGTTGGGCTATGCGGTGCCGGGCGGGGTGATTGCCGTGGGGCTGATGGTGCCCTTTGCGACCTTTGATAACCAGCTTGATGCCTGGATGCGCAGCACCTTTGACATATCGACCGGGCTGCTGGTCACCGGGTCGATATGGCTGCTTGTCGCCGCCTATATGGTACGCTTCCTTGCGGCGGCTCTGGGGGCGTATGAGGGGGGGCAGGCGATGGTGCATGCCAATATGGACTCTGCCGCACGGTCATTGGGGGAAACCCCTGTGGGCACGCTGCGCCGTGTGCATCTACCGATTCTGTCGCCAAGCCTGCTGACCGCGCTGCTGATTGTTTTCGTCGATGTGATGAAAGAGCTGCCTGCAACGCTGATCATGCGACCGTTCAACTACGACACGCTGGCGGTACAGGCCTACCGGCTGGCAAGCGACGAGCGGCTGGACGGGGCGGCGGTGCCGAGCCTTGTGATCGTGGCAATGGGATTACTGCCCGTGATCCTGATCTGCCGTCAGGTCGGACGGCAGAAATAGACATTTCCCTTTGCGCATGAAAAAACCGCACCGGCCAGGGGCAGATGCGGTTCAATGTCGTGTCTCTGCCGTGGCAGGCTGGGATTATTCCCAACCAACCGCGTTAAAGATTTTCTGTGCTGTGGGGATGTTCTTGGCCACTTCGGACAGGTTCACCTCGTCTGCTTTGAACTCGCCCAGCTTCTCGACCGATTCCGCAAGCTCTACACCTTCGACGGCGGGGAATTCGTCATTGCCTGCAGAGAAGTAGGCCTGCGCGCTGTCGGAGGACAGATACTCGAGGAACTTGACCGCGTTGTCACGGTTTGGCGCATTTGCTGCAACACCGGCACCCGACAGGTTCATGTGCGCGCCGTTGCCTTCCTGGTCGGGGAACACCAGACCGATTTTATCCAGATCGGCGCTCAGCCCGTCTACTTCGGTGCGGATGGCACGGGCAAAGTAGTAGGAGTTCGAGACGGAGATTTCGCATTCGCCCGATACCAGACCGCGCAGCTGGTCGGTGTCACCGCCCTGTGGTGCACGTGCCATGTTGTTCACAACGCCCTGTGCCCATTCGGTGGCTTTCTCTTCACCGTGGTGCGTGACCAACGCCGCCAGCAGGGTCTGGTTGTAGGAGTTGGTGGAGGAACGGATGCAGACCTGACCTTCATAGGCAGGATCGGCAAGATCCAGATAGTTCTGTGGCGGGTTGTCTACAGCGTCCTTGCTGTAAAAGATGATCCGCGCGCGCTGCGAAAAGCCGAACCAGTCGTTGTCGGCGTCTTGCAGGTTGCTGGGGATACGCTCTTCGAGGATGTCGCTGTCAACGGATTGCAGCAGGCCCATTTCCTTGGCGCGGCTCAGGCGGCTGGTGTCGACGGTGATCAGAACGTCCGCGGGGGAGTTTGCACCCTCGGCTTCCATACGCGCCAGTAGCTCGTCTGCTTTGCCTTCGATGCGGTTGATGGTGATGCCGGTCTGCTCGGTAAAGTCGGAATACAGACGCTCGTCTGTGTCGTAGTGACGCGAGGAGTAGAGGTTCAGCTGCCCTTCGGCCAATGCTGGCATCGCAACTGTGGCCATCAAGGCGGCCGTGAAAGCGGATTTCGTCAGAGTCATCAGGTGACCTCCATCTGTGTAAAACTTATAAAAAAAGTAAGAAACAGATTTGAGGGCTGATATCAAGGAATACTTGAGTGAATTAATAGGACAAGCGTCTTGCCGCGTGGGGGCGGCAAGACGCGCGGGATCAGTCGCCGATTTTGTCCTGAGTCTTTGTATCAAAATCGCTGGCATCGTGTCGTTCGTGCAGCTGCATTTCGGGTTCACCGAACGGTCGGTTGACCATGCGACCACGTGTAACGGCAGGGCGCGCGTCGATCTTCTTGGCCCATTTCATCAGGTTTTCGTAGGAATCGACATTCAGGAACTCTGCTGCGTCATAGAGACGGCCCAGAACCAGCTGCCCGTACCATGCCCAGATCGCCATATCCGCGATCGAATATTCGCCCGCCATATATTCGTTATCGGCAAGGTGACGATCGAGCACGTCAAGCTGGCGCTTGGTCTCCATCGCGAAACGGTCAATGCAGTACTTAATCTTGACCGGCGCATAGGCGTAGAAATGGCCGAAGCCGCCGCCAAGATAGGGCGCGCTGCCCATTTGCCAGAACAGCCACGACATACATTCGGTGCGCTGGCTTGGGTCTTTGGGGATGAATTCGCCGAACTTCTCGGCCAGATGCAGCATGATCGACCCGGATTCAAACAGGCGCTGTGGCGCGTCGCCGGACCGGTCCATCATCGCGGGAATTTTGGAGTTCGGGTTGATGTCGACAAAGCCGGATCCGAATTGATCCCCTTCGCCGATGTTGATCAGCCACGCGTCATACTCGGCGCCCTTGTGCCCGGCGGCGAGTAGTTCTTCCAGCAGCACGGTGACTTTGACGCCATTGGGCGTCGCGAGGGAGTAAAGCTGATAGGGATGTTTGCCGACCGGCAGCTCTTTGTCTGCGGTGGGGCCTGCGATGGGGCGGTTGATATTGGCGAATTTACCGCCATTGCCGGGTTCCCACTCCCATACGGCGGGTGGGGTGTAGTCGGGCAGATCGGTCATGAGATCCCTTTCAGTTCGTCTGATGAAGTCTGAAGAGAACCTAAGCGGTATTGGGGGGATCGCAAGAGGTCAGCACAGATTGGCTGGGGCAGGGGGGAGGCGCGGTTGACGGCGGCCCAAACGAAAAAAGCCGCCCCCGAAGGAGCGGCCTTTCATCAGATGCGCGCGAAGCTTAACCCTGACGGGCTTTGAAACGGCGCTGCGTTTTGTTGATTACGTAAACGCGGCCTTTGCGACGCACAACGCGGCAGTCACGGTGCCGGTTCTTGAGCGAGCGGAGCGAATTGCGAACCTTCATGGTCGTTCTCCTGTGTCGTGGCGCGGGCCAGCGCCGGGTTGCGGGCAGTTCAGCGAATGCTGAACCATGAATTAGGTGGTGGGCGATACTGGGATCGAACCAGTGACCCCTTCGATGTCAACGAAGTGCTCTACCGCTGAGCTAATCACCCCCTATGTAGCACGAAATTTGCACCCCAAACCAAATCGGGGCGCGAGATATTCGCGCCGGTAGCGGGGTCTATAAATAGAGTCGGAGGCATGATCAAGGGGTTTTGGCTTTGTAAAAACATGCGCTATGATCATTCTTGAAAGGTGCAACAATGCCACACATCGCCTACGAAGTCGTTCGCCCCGATCAAGCCCGTTCCTGCGCGGTGTTTGCATCCCCTCATTCGGGGCGGAATTACAGCTTTTCCTTCCTGCGGTCCACGGTGTTGGACGGGCATAGCATACGCTCGTCAGAGGACGCGTTTGTTGACCTTTTGTTTAATTCTGCCCCCCATTTCGGGGCTCCGTTTCTGATGGCGGGAGCCCCCCGTGCGTTCCTTGATCTGAACCGGTCCCGAGACGAGCTTGACCCGGCCCTGATCGAAGGGGTTCGGCGGCAGGCGCATAACCCGCGGGTTGCCTCCGGATTGGGGGTTATTCCGCGTGTCGTGGCGAACGGGCGCTCGATTTATCGGGGCAAATTAACACTGGATGAAGCACGGGCGCGAATCGCCACCTATTGGGTGCCGTACCACGATATGTTGCAAAGCCTGCTGAACGACGCTCGGGCGGATCACGGGCAGGCGATCTTGGTGGATTGCCATTCGATGCCGCACGAGGCGATGGATGGCGTCGCGCGTATGGGGTTGAAACGGCCTGAAGTGGTCTTGGGTGACCGGTTCGGCGCGGCAGCCAGCAGCGATGTTGTGGATCAGATAGAGGCCGCTTTCGTCAAGGCAGGGTTCACTGTCACACGGAACACGCCGTTTGCGGGGGCCTATATCACCCAAGCTTACGGTCGTCCGGCACGGGGGCAGCATGCGGTACAGGTCGAATTGGACCGGTCGCTGTATATGAACGAATCTCTGGTGCGCCCCAACGGTGATTTCGAGGATGTCCAAAAAGCGCTTCGCGGCGTTGTGGCAGAGATTGCGCGGATCCGTCCAGAAAGCCTCGCCCTCGCGGCGGAGTGATCAGCGCAGCGCACGCCCCTTGACGATTGCCTTGTCCCCGAACCGGTTGCGGATGGCATCTGTTGCCCGCTCTGCCTGACCCCGGCGGGCGGCATCCGGGTCCAGCAGGTCGCCCGCGGTATCGGCACCGTCAGCCGCGCTCAGGTCCGAAATGCCACACCCGAGCAGCCGGAAAGGCCCCGGTTCACCAAGCTGGTCAAACAGCCCGCGCGCGGTGCGGTAGATGCGGTCGGCCAGTTGCGTCGGGTCATACAGCGACACCCGCCGCGTGATCAGCGAGAAATCGGCCCGTTTGAGCTTGAGCACGACAACGCGGCCGGCAAGGTCTTTGGCCTTGGCGCGGTCCGCCACCTTTTGCGCCATGCGCCACAGATGGCCGTCCAGCAGGTCGGGGTCGGAGGTGTCTTCGTTGAAGGTGGTTTCGTTGCTGATGGATTTCATCGGTTCATGCGCGGAAACACGGCGGTTGTCTTGGCCGCGCGCCAGATGCCACAGGCGGTCGCCCATACTGCCGAAACGCGCGATCAGGTCGGTTCTTTCCCATCGCAGCAGGTCCGCGAAGGTCTGGATGCCGGCCTTGTTCAGAGATCCAAGCGTTGCCGCGCCCACGCCCCAGATCATGCTCACCGGTTTGTCGTTCAGAAACCTCTGTGTTTCTGCCTTGCCGATCACTGAAAACCCGTGCGGCTTATCAAGGTCAGAGGCGACTTTGGCCAGAAACTTGTTGTGTGACAGCCCGATTGATCCGGTTAGCCCCAGTTCGACCTTCATGCGACGCACCAGTCGCGCAAGCATCACGGCAGGGGGTGCCCCGTGAAGCTTGGTTGTGCCGGTCATGTCCAGAAACGCCTCGTCCAGCGACAGCGGCTGCAGGGCGGGGGTGAGCTCTTCCATCATGGCGCGGATCGCGCGGGAGGCTTCGACATATGCATCCATGCGTGGCTTGATGATGATCGCTTCGGGGCAGAGTTTCAGCGCCTGGAACATCGGCATGGCGGACCGGACCCCTTTGATCCGCGCGATATAGCAGGCGGTCGACACGACCCCACGGCGTCCGCCCCCGATGATCACGGGCTTGCCATTCAGCGCCGGATTGTCGCGTTTCTCCACGGATGCGTAGAAGGCATCGCAATCCATATGGGCGATGGAAAGGTCGAATAATTCGGGATGCGACGAGATGCGCGGGCTGCCGCAGGCAGAGCACCGGCGCGCAGGCGCGATTTCGGACAGGCAGTCTCGGCAGAGGGCGGGCATGGCGGTCAGGTAGGGTTAAGGGCTGGTTAACGCAAGTCTACCCGATCACACGCGACTTCGCCATGCACATACGTGCAGCGTCGGGTAGAGGGAGAAAAGTGGATGCGAGGTGGGCAAAGAAAGACCCCCGCCTGAAGCGGGGGGAGGTGACGGGCTTCAGGAAGAACCAGCCCGTCGGGGAGTATCACCAAAGTAAGGTTGCCATATGAATGTCATAAAACATACACGGAACTTCCAGTTGCTGGCAGCCAGTTCACGTTTGTTACCGATTTATCACATAGGCGAAAATGCGCTATTTGTTGGGTTTCGCGCATTTCGGCTGCGTTTAGGGCAGCTCTGCCAACACCGCGCGGGCGGCGGCGGCGGGGTCTTCGGCCTGCCAGATCGGACGGCCAACGACGATGTGATCCGCCCCGTCCAAGATCGCCTGACCCGGTGTTGCCACGCGTTTCTGGTCGCCAAGGGCCGCCCCGCTTGGTCGCACGCCGGGGGTGACGATCAGCTTGCCGTTGGCCTCGGGTAGGGCGCGGATCAGGCGCGCCTCTTGCGGGGAGGCGATGACGCCGTCAGCACCAGCCTCCAGCGCGCGCCCGGCGCGGGTCTGGACCAGATCGGGGATATCGCCCGACTGGATCATCGCCGCGTCCAGATCGTTGCGGTCCAGCGATGTCAGGATGGTCACCGCCAAAATCTTGGTGCGGGATCCTGCGGCGCCTTCCATCGCGGCGCGGACAACATGGGGGTCACCGTGCACGGTCAGAAAATCGAGGTCGAACTGGGCAAGCCCGCGCACCGCTGCTTCGACGGTCGCGCTGATATCGAACAGTTTCATGTCCAGAAAAATGCGTTTGCCGTGTTCCTGGATCAGCTCGTTCGCAAGCGCCAGGCCGCCGCCCGTCAACATGCCCAGACCAATTTTGTAAAAGCTCACCGCGTCGCCCAGCTTTTGGGTCAGTTCAAGGCCGGCAACAGCGTGGGGGACATCAAGGGCAACGATCAGGCGGTCATCTGACATGGGGCGGGCTCCGAAGTAATGAGATTTGGCAAACGCCGGAGGCTTACGGTGTTCGACATGACATGTCTATGAAAACAGGGATCGCGCAAAGAAAAAGGCCCGGGCAGCGCAATCGCTGTCCGGGCGAGTGTCAGAGACGTGCAGGCAGGCAGTTGTCTCTGGATTGGGCGGGACACGCGCCGGGACGGGCGCGCAGGCAGTTCCGCCGAAACTGTAAATCAGGCGGCGCGAAGGCCGGGAAGGTTGGCGACATGGCGCAACCAAGCTTTTGGATCGAACCGAGGGCGGCCACTTCGTTGTGCGGGCTTCTGGGCGCGGATCTCGGAATACATGCCGCCGCGGCTTATATGGCGACGCTCGGCTTGTTTGGTCAGGCCTTTGGCAGCTTGATCAAAGGACATCGTCATCGGCGCGTTGATGGCGCAGGCATATTTGCGGGACCGATCGCCATCGTGGACGGTGACCAAAGCTTCGAAGCATTGCTCTGCCGCGTTGTAGATAACGTCGTTCATCTGAATCTGGCGCGTCTGCATGTTCGTACCTCAAGGATTTGTTGTACTGGTTAAAGTCGGCTCGATTTGTTTTCGTTCATCTGCCAGTACAACGTATGTGTGACTAAATGGTTCCACTGGGGCGCATCCGTCATGTGGATAAATGTAAATTTTCGCTTAAAATCAGTCAATTAACATTTTTGTAATTATTTCTTGCCATGAGCGGCAAATTGCGAAACTGCACTTTTCTTGTGGGATTCCAATGTGTTCGCAATGTGGCGAAATCCCACCAGTCTGAAAAATAATCTTAAAAGGTGTATGTTTTTTGTTGACGCTTTTGTGAGGCGACTCTCTTGAATCCCTTCCTTCTGTCCCCAAATTCTATCCCGAGGACCACGCCATGATGTGCTGCAAAGCGGGCATCTTCTTTGTGGTCGCTTTAAGAAAAGGAGAAGCTCATGGACTTGAGCAAGTTCACAGAACGGTCGCGCGGCTTTATTCAGGCTGCGCAAACAATCGCGACGCGTGAAAGCCACCAACGGCTGACGCCTGAGCATTTATTGAAAGCACTGCTGGATGACGACCAAGGGCTGGCGAGCAATCTGATTGCTGCTGCCGGTGGCGATCCTGCACGTGTGATTGAAACCCTGACGCTGTCTTTGGGCAAGCTGCCCAAGGTGTCGGGCGACGCCGCGCAGGTATACCTTGATAATGCCACCGCAAAAGTGCTGGCCGAAGCAGAGACGCTGGCCAAAAAAGCGGGCGACAGCTTTGTGCCGGTCGAACGCGTGCTGATGGCACTTGCGATGGTAAAATCCGGTGCGAAAACCGCGTTGGATGCGGGTAAGGTCACCGCACAGGGGTTGAACGCCGCTATCAATGATATCCGGAAAGGGCGCACGGCTGATACAGCCAGTGCGGAAGACGGGTATGAGGCGCTCAAGAAGTACAGCCTTGATCTGACGGAACGTGCCCGTGAAGGCAAAATCGACCCGATCATCGGTCGGGACGAGGAAATTCGTCGCGCCATGCAGGTGTTGAGCCGCCGTACCAAGAACAACCCGGTGCTGATTGGTGAGCCCGGCGTGGGTAAAACCGCGATTGCCGAGGGGCTCGCCCTGCGGATCGTGGATGGCGATGTGCCAGAATCCCTGCGCAACAAACGCTTGCTGGCGCTGGACATGGGCGCGCTGATTGCCGGCGCGAAGTATCGTGGCGAGTTCGAAGAACGGTTGAAAGCCGTCCTGACCGAGGTCACCGAAGCCGCGGGCGAGGTGATCCTGTTCATTGACGAGATGCACACGCTGGTTGGTGCCGGTAAGGCGGACGGCGCGATGGACGCGGCCAACCTCATCAAACCGGCGTTGGCGCGGGGTGAATTGCACTGCGTTGGTGCGACGACCTTGGACGAATACCGTAAGTATGTCGAAAAAGACGCAGCACTTGCCCGTCGGTTCCAGCCTGTGATGGTCAGCGAACCTACGGTCGAGGATACGGTGTCGATCCTGCGAGGCATTAAGGAGAAGTACGAGCTGCACCACGGTGTGCGGATCAGCGACTCTGCTCTCGTGGCGGCGGCGACCCTGTCGCACCGCTATATCACGGACCGTTTCCTGCCCGACAAGGCAATCGACCTTGTGGACGAGGCCGCGAGCCGTCTGCGGATGGAA
Source organism: Sulfitobacter sp. CB2047 (assembly GCF_000735125.2). Taxonomy (NCBI): domain Bacteria; kingdom Pseudomonadati; phylum Pseudomonadota; class Alphaproteobacteria; order Rhodobacterales; family Roseobacteraceae; genus Sulfitobacter; species Sulfitobacter sp. CB2047. The sequence continues at coordinate 745,795 of NZ_CP072613.1, forward strand.
GTCGACAGCAAACCGGAAGAGCTGGATGCGCTGGATCGTCAGATCATGCAGCTTCAGATCGAAGCCGAGGCGTTGAAGAAAGAGGATGACGCTGCCAGCAAGGACCGCCTGGACAAGTTGGAGAAAGAGCTGGGGGATCTGCAGGAAAAGGCCGATGCCATGACCGCGCAGTGGCAGGGCGAACGTGATCGCCTTGAGGGCGCGCGCGAGCTGAAAGAGCAGCTGGACCGTGCCCGCGCCGAGCTTGAGATCGCCAAGCGCGAAGGCAACCTCGCCAAAGCGGGGGAGCTTTCCTATGGCGTGATCCCGCAGCTTGAACGCAAACTGGGCGAGGCCGAAGAGAACGAAGCCGACGTGATGGTCGAAGAGGCCGTGCGCCCGGACCAGATCGCCAGCGTCGTCGAACGTTGGACGGGTATCCCCGCGGGTCGTATGCTGGAAGGCGAGCGGGACAAGTTGCTGCGCATGGAGGACCAGTTGCACAACCGTGTCATTGGTCAGAACCTCGCCGTCAAAGCTGTGTCGAACGCGGTGCGCCGTGCGCGAGCTGGCCTGAACGACGAGGCCCGCCCCTTGGGCAGCTTCCTGTTCCTCGGGCCGACTGGTGTCGGTAAAACCGAGCTCACCAAGGCCGTCGCCGAATTTCTGTTCGACGACGAGAACGCGATGGTGCGGATCGACATGTCTGAGTTCATGGAGAAACATGCCGTGGCCCGTCTGATCGGCGCGCCTCCCGGATATGTTGGCTATGACGAAGGTGGCGTATTGACCGAAGCCGTGCGGCGCAGACCCTATCAGGTCGTGCTGTTCGACGAGGTCGAGAAGGCGCACCCCGACGTGTTCAACGTGTTGCTGCAGGTCTTGGATGATGGTGTGCTGACGGATGGTCAGGGCCGTAAGGTCGACTTCAAGCAGACGCTGATTGTGCTGACCAGCAACCTTGGGGCGCAAGCGCTGAGCCAGTTGCCCGAAGGGGGCGACATGGCGCAGGCGAAACGGGATGTGATGGATGCGGTGCGGGCTCACTTCCGCCCCGAGTTCCTGAACCGACTGGATGAAACGGTGATCTTTGACCGCTTGGCACGTGCCGACATGGCAGGGATCGTCGACATTCAGGTGAATCGTCTGCTGAAGCGTCTCGCTGGTCGCAAGATCGGGTTGGAGTTGGACGAAGGCGCGCGCAAGTGGCTCGCCGACGAAGGCTATGATCCGGTGTTCGGGGCGCGTCCGCTGAAGCGGGTGATCCAGCGTGCATTGCAAGACCCGCTGGCCGAGATGATCTTGGCCGGTGACGTGCTGGATGGGGATCTTATCCCCGTGCAGGCTGGTGCCGAAGGGCTGATCATCGGCGACCGCGTGGCTGCCAGCACCCGCGCCAAACCGGACGAAGCGACCGTCCACTAGGTACATAGTATATAGTGTGGTGATGTGATCGGGCAGGGCCGGGGGAAACCTCGGCCCTGTTCGCATGTGTTGCCCTGACATTCCGGTGTGTCTCCTGAAATGTAGCGGATTGCGTTTGGTGGGCGCGACAACCCGCAGTAGGCTACCCATGTATATTGGTAAGGAGCGCCTGTTATGGCCTATCGCTGGATCAACACACTCACGGATAAAGACGTCACCCCGCATGCTGCATTTATGAACCGACGTCAGATCATGGGGGGCGCTTTGGCGGGGATCGGGTTGGCCGGTATCGCGGGGCGCACCTCTGCCGCGCCGGAGGGGTTAGAGCCGAACAGTTATGAAGATATCACCAGTTACAATAACTACTATGAATTCGGCACCGGTAAGGACGACCCCGCCAGATACGCGGACCGTCTGACGATTGAACCCTGGACGGTGCAGATTGACGGGCTGGTCGACAAGCCCGGTGCCTATGGGTTCGACGACATCATGCAACAGATGACGATCGAAGAGCGTATCTATCGTTTCCGCTGTGTCGAGGCGTGGTCAATGGTGGTCCCGTGGAACGGGTTCGAGCTGGCGGACCTGCTGAATATGGCCGGTGTGCAGTCCGGCGCGAAATACGTCTCCTTCGAGACTGCGCTGCGTCCTGATGAAATGCCCGGCGTCGCCTATAACGTGCTCGACTGGCCCTACGTCGAAGGGTTGCGTCTGGACGAAGCGATGCACCCGCTGACGATTATGGCCACCGGCATCTATGGCAAGGACATCCCGAAACAGAACGGCGCACCGCTGCGGTTGGTCGTGCCGTGGAAATATGGCTACAAGTCGATCAAATCCGTGGTGCGGATCACCCTCACGGACACTCAGCCCCCAACCAGTTGGAACAAGGCGAATGCAGGGGAGTACGGCTTCTATAGTAATGTGAACCCCGAGGTCGATCACCCCCGTTGGTCGCAGGCCAGCGAAAGGGTCATCGGTGGCGGGCTTTTCTCCAAGCGGATCCCGACGCTGATGTTCAACGGGTACGAGGCCGAGGTCGCGGAGCTCTATGCCGGTATGGACCTGAGCAAGGATATCTAAACCCGTGTCCTCTATAGAAGTGAGCAGGGCGGTATGATCGACCGCCTGAATACCATCGCGCGACGTGTTCCCACATGGGTCGTATATATAGTGGGGCTTTTGCCAATCCCGTGGTTGCTGTTTCAGGCGCAGACCGGCGGGCTGGGGGCGGAGCCGATCAAGGCGTTGGAAAAAGAACTGGGGTTGCTGGCCTTGCAACTGTTGATCGCCGGGTTGGCGATCACGCCCGCGCGGCGCTACCTTCGGCTGAACCTCATCAAGTTTCGCCGCGCCCTGGGATTGCTCGCCTTTATATATGTCTCGTTGCACCTGTTGGTATGGCTGGTGCTGGATGTCGGGATTCTGTCGCAGATCTGGGCCGACATTCTGAAGCGCCCGTATATCACGATCGGCATGGCGGGTTTTGCCTGTCTTGTCCCCTTGGCAGCGACATCGAACAACTTCTCGATCCGCAAGCTTGGGGCCACGTGGCGCAAGCTGCACCGGTTAACCTATCTGGCTGCAATTTTGGCTGGGGTGCACTTCATCTGGCTGGTCAAAGGTTTCCAGATCGAACCTCTACTCTATATGGCGGCGATTCTGGCTTTGCTTGTCCTACGACTTCCTAAACGGCGCTGATTCCGAATCTGGGCGGCGGCGCGGGCCGGGGATTGTGCCGGATTCGGACTGGGGGAGGGGAAACAATCCACATTCGCGCTGCGAGTCTGTGGATAACCCGCGCGGGCGTAAGTGATGCGGGGCAATGACGTGTTAGCGTGCGAAATAAAGCTGCGCAAAACACGGGGCCCGCGGAATTTTCAAAAATCAAACCGTTGTTTTTATAGGAAAATTCGGAAAGTAGCGAAAAACTGTCATAATCCGAAAAAAGGGGTTGCGGGTATTTGGAACAAACCTTAGAACGCCCCTTACCGGAGACGCAGACATGCAGACACGGGGCGCTAGACGGGGACGACGGGTTACGGTTCGGGTCTTACGTAGCGGGAAAATTCTGAGGTAATTGAGGCGGGGCGCGCTGAAAGTTTACGGCGCATCTTGGTTTCTTTTGTCTCGACGCTCTTTGAAATTGATAGATATCTGAAGAGATATGTGGGCGGTTTGGTTCATTCGATGGATCAACGTCTGTATATCGCGCTCTTAGGCTTTGGCCGATGATGGAGTGTCAGCTTCACTGTTTGGACGGCTTGTTGTTACTTTGGTAACTTTAAGCACTTCAAACGGAGAAAACGCCTGTATCATTCAGTAAGTGATGCAGGTTTGATGTGCAGAGGTTCGACGTCAAGGATACGCAGTAATGCGTTTCAACTTGAGAGTTTGATCCTGGCTCAGAACGAACGCTGGCGGCAGGCCTAACACATGCAAGTCGAGCGCACCTTCGGGTGAGCGGCGGACGGGTTAGTAACGCGTGGGAACATACCCTTTTCTACGGAATAGCCTCGGGAAACTGAGAGTAATACCGTATAAGCCCTTCGGGGGAAAGATTTATCGGGAAAGGATTGGCCCGCGTTAGATTAGATAGTTGGTGGGGTAATGGCCTACCAAGTCTACGATCTATAGCTGGTTTTAGAGGATGATCAGCAACACTGGGACTGAGACACGGCCCAGACTCCTACGGGAGGCAGCAGTGGGGAATCTTAGACAATGGGCGCAAGCCTGATCTAGCCATGCCGCGTGTGTGATGAAGGTCTTAGGATCGTAAAGCACTTTCGCCAGGGATGATAATGACAGTACCTGGTAAAGAAACCCCGGCTAACTCCGTGCCAGCAGCCGCGGTAATACGGAGGGGGTTAGCGTTGTTCGGAATTACTGGGCGTAAAGCGTACGTAGGCGGATTGGAAAGTTGGGGGTGAAATCCCAGGGCTCAACCCTGGAACTGCCTCCAAAACTATCAGTCTAGAGTTCGAGAGAGGTGAGTGGAATTCCAAGTGTAGAGGTGAAATTCGTAGATATTTGGAGGAACACCAGTGGCGAAGGCGGCTCACTGGCTCGATACTGACGCTGAGGTACGAAAGTGTGGGGAGCAAACAGGATTAGATACCCTGGTAGTCCACACCGTAAACGATGAATGCCAGTCGTCGGGCAGTATACTGTTCGGTGACACACCTAACGGATTAAGCATTCCGCCTGGGGAGTACGGTCGCAAGATTAAAACTCAAAGGAATTGACGGGGGCCCGCACAAGCGGTGGAGCATGTGGTTTAATTCGAAGCAACGCGCAGAACCTTACCAACCCTTGACATCCTGTGCTAACCCGAGAGATCGGGCGTTCACTTCGGTGACGCAGTGACAGGTGCTGCATGGCTGTCGTCAGCTCGTGTCGTGAGATGTTCGGTTAAGTCCGGCAACGAGCGCAACCCACATCCTTAGTTGCCAGCAGTTCGGCTGGGCACTCTAAGGAAACTGCCCGTGATAAGCGGGAGGAAGGTGTGGATGACGTCAAGTCCTCATGGCCCTTACGGGTTGGGCTACACACGTGCTACAATGGCAGTGACAATGGGTTAATCCCAAAAAGCTGTCTCAGTTCGGATTGGGGTCTGCAACTCGACCCCATGAAGTCGGAATCGCTAGTAATCGCGTAACAGCATGACGCGGTGAATACGTTCCCGGGCCTTGTACACACCGCCCGTCACACCATGGGAGTTGGTTCTACCCGACGACGCTGCGCTAACCTTCGGGGGGCAGGCGGCCACGGTAGGATCAGCGACTGGGGTGAAGTCGTAACAAGGTAGCCGTAGGGGAACCTGCGGCTGGATCACCTCCTTTCTAAGGATGATCTTAGCAGCGAGAACTTGTTCTCACTCGTAGATCACTTAGCAGGTCAGTAAACAAAACTGGCCATATTCAAGGCATCGCAAGATGACCTTTCGGACCGAGCCGTCCTCATATCTCTTCAGCAAGCGTCTCACGCAGTGAGGCGCGAAGCCCCGACAGGGTGCCGCGCAGCGGTGTCCCGAGAGGGGCCGGGTTGCTTCATGCAGCCAACGTAACACGCAGCCCTCGGGCTACGCTGGGGCCTTAGCTCAGCTGGGAGAGCGCCTGATTTGCATTCAGGAGGTCAGGAGTTCGATCCTCCTAGGCTCCACCAAGCATACGGCCCTTGAATAACCGCTTGGGCTGGTCCCTCTCGGGACATTCCTTCGGAATGCCCTGCCGGGACGTCGCGGTTTTGCTTTGCAAAACACGCTGGGTCGGTAGCTCAGGTGGTTAGAGCGCACGCCTGATAAGCGTGAGGTCGGAGGTTCAAGTCCTCCTCGACCCACCAAGATCTTTGCCAGCTAAAGATCGTCGCCCAAACAGGGTTTTGCGCAGCAAAGCACGCGTTGGGCAAGCATACGATTTGACCATTAAGCACTGTACGCAGTTCTTAATCGTCCAATCGGACGGCGCGCAAGCGCATGGGTGACATTCCTTTGGAGTGCATCTGATTGACATCGTAAAGAGAGATACAGTTACTTTAAGAGTAATCTTGAAGTAACAAACAACACGATCTGATCGCACCGCGTTAGGTGATGATCTCGGTTGCTGCTCCTTTTGGAGCCGGCGTTTACTTGACTGTTTCCTCGGTCTTTTGAACGTATCGCGACTGAAAGCGACGTGTTGTCCAAGTCAAGTACACTAACCAGAGTAGTGACGCCTGCTTCCTGCACGGAAGGTAGGCTAGATGCACTACTCGCTGTCCACTCTGAGAGAGTGGGCGGGTAAAAGTATGCTTTTGATCTGGAATAAGGGAAGACAGTTTCTTACCAGCTTCTGTCTCCCGCGTTGGACTGCCTGCCTTATGCAGCGTCGTTAGTTTGTTGGTGTAAATAGCCCTCAAGTAGCGAAGCGGTAGGGCATATTAGGTAGTCTTTCTTTTTCTGGATCAAATCAAGCGCGAAAAGGGCGTTTGGTGAATGCCTTGGCAGTAAGAGGCGATGAAAGACGTGATACTCTGCGATAAGCCATGGGGAGCTGAGAATAAGCTTTGATCCATGGATTTCTGAATGGGGCAACCCACCTGATTGTTTATTGTTGTCCTACCGCTTTGCTACTTGAGGACGTAAGTTCGCAAGGTGCAGACGGTGGGTTCATCAGTAAGCAGAACCAGGTATTTATAGACTGAATACATAGGTTTATAAAAGCAAACCCGGGGAACTGAAACATCTAAGTACCCGGAGGAAAGGAAATCAATTGATACTCCCCTAGTAGCGGCGAGCGAACGGGGACCAGCCGAGCCATGAGTGTGGTTAGAATGCGTTGGAATGCGCAACCAAAGTGGGTGATAGTCCCGTATAAGAAGCATGATTGGACGTATTAAGTAGGGCGGAACACGTGAAATTCTGTCTGAAGATCGGAGGACCACCTTCGAAGGCTAAGTACTCCTTACTGACCGATAGTGAACCAGTACCGTGAGGGAAAGGTGAAAAGCACCCCGACGAGGGGAGTGAAACAGTACCTGAAACCGAACGCCTACAATCAGTTGGAGGGTCTTTACGGCCTGACAGCGTACCTTTTGTATAATGGGTCATCGACTTGGTCTCACAAGCAAGCTTAAGCCGTTAGGTGTAGGCGTAGCGAAAGCGAGTCTTAATAGGGCGTTGAGTTTGTGGGATCAGACCCGAAACCGAGTGATCTAGGCATGGCCAGGTTGAAGATAAGGTAACACTTATTGGAGGACCGAACCCACATCCGTTGAAAAGGATCGGGATGAGCTGTGCCTAGGGGTGAAAGGCCAATCAAACTCGGAGATAGCTGGTTCTCTGCGAAATCTATTTAGGTAGAGCGTCATCCGAATACCCTCGGGGGTAGAGCACTGGATGGGTAATGGGGCCCCACAGGCTTACTGATCCTAACCAAACTCCGAATACCGAGGAGTACTAGATGGCAGACACACAGCGGATGCTAACGTCCGTTGTGAAGAGGGAAACAACCCTGACCTACAGCTAAGGCCCCTAATTCATGGCTAAGTGGGAAAGCAGGTGAGACGACCAAAACAACCAGGAGGTTGGCTTAGAAGCAGCCATCCTTTAAAGATAGCGTAACAGCTCACTGGTCTAAATAAGTTGTCTTGCGGCGAAGATGTAACGGGGCTCAAGCCATGAGCCGAAGCTTAGGATGCATTAATTGCATGGTAGCAGAGCGTAGTGTGACATAGTTCCATGTCTCCTTAGCCCTTCGGGGTATTGGAGACGCGGAACTTTCTGTGAAGCCGGCGCGTGAGCGATCCGGTGGAGAGATCACTAGTGAGAATGATGACATGAGTAGCGACAAAGAGTGTGAGAGACACTCTCGCCGAAAATCCAAGGGTTCCTGCTTAAAGCTAATCTGAGCAGGGTAAGCCGACCCCTAAGGCGAGGCCGAAAGGCGTAGTCGATGGGAACCAGGTTAATATTCCTGGGCCAGATGGAAGTGACGGATCTCGAGGGTAGTTCATCCTTATCGGATTGAATGGGCTGCTTAGAGGTCCCTGGAAATAGCTCCATCGCTAGATCGTACCCTAAACCGACACAGGTGGATAGGTAGAGAATACCAAGGCGCTTGAGAGAACTATGTTGAAGGAACTCGGCAAAATACCTCCGTAAGTTCGCGAGAAGGAGGCCCGGTTCCTAGGCAACTAGGGGCTGGGGGCACAAACCAGGGGGTGGCGACTGTTTATTAAAAACACAGGGCTCTGCGAAGTCGTAAGACGACGTATAGGGTCTGACGCCTGCCCGGTGCCTGAAGGTTAAAAGGAGGAGTGAGAGCTCTGAATTGAAGCCCAGGTAAACGGCGGCCGTAACTATAACGGTCCTAAGGTAGCGAAATTCCTTGTCGGGTAAGTTCCGACCTGCACGAATGGCGTAACGACTTCCCCGCTGTCTCCAACATAGACTCAGCGAAATTGAATTACCGGTCAAGATGCCGGTTACCCGCGGTTAGACGGAAAGACCCCGTGCACCTTTACTACAACTTCACACTGGCATTAGGCCGAACATGTGCAGGATAGGTGGTGGGCTTTGAAACGTGGACGCCAGTCTGCGTGGAGCCTCCCTTGAGATACCACCCTTGTTCTGCTTGATGTCTAACCGCGGTCCGTTATCCGGATCCGGGACCCTGTGTGGTGGGTAGTTTGACTGGGGCGGTCGCCTCCTAAATCGTAACGGAGGCGCGCGAAGGTTGGCTCAGAGCGGTCGGAAATCGCTCGTTGAGTGCAATGGCAGAAGCCAGCCTGACTGCGAGACTGACAAGTCGAGCAGAGTCGAAAGACGGCCATAGTGATCCGGTGGTCCCAAGTGGGAGGGCCATCGCTCAACGGATAAAAGGTACGCCGGGGATAACAGGCTGATACTGCCCAAGAGTCCATATCGACGGCAGTGTTTGGCACCTCGATGTCGGCTCATCTCATCCTGGGGCTGGAGCAGGTCCCAAGGGTACGGCTGTTCGCCGTTTAAAGAGGTACGTGAGCTGGGTTTAGAACGTCGTGAGACAGTTCGGTCCCTATCTTCCGTGGGTGTAGGATACTTGAGAGGAGTTGCCCCTAGTACGAGAGGACCGGGGTGAACGATCCACTGGTGGACCAGTTGTTATGCCAATAGCAGTGCTGGGTAGCTATGATCGGACAGGATAACCGCTGAAGGCATCTAAGCGGGAAGCCCCCCTCAAAACAAGGTATCCCTGAGAGCCGAGATAGACCATCTCGTCGATAGGCCAGAGATGTAAGCGTAGTAATACGTTCAGTTGACTGGTACTAATTGCTCGATAGGCTTGATTTGATCCAGTAGAAGAAAGACTTCTTACTAGGACAAAAGCATACACATACAATCAGCTGTACTGACTTGGACAAATCCTTACCCAGAATGGTGAGGGGGCGGGAACGCGCATCCTTCGGATACGCTCTCTCCCGCTTGTTGCTCTTTTGCCAATGGCAAAAGCAGCAACATAGAGGTTTTACTCGGTTTGGTGGTCATAGCGTAAGCAAAACACCCGATCCCATCCCGAACTCGGCAGTTAAGTGCTACTGCGCCAATGGTACTGCGTCTTAAGACGTGGGAGAGTAGGTCACCGCCAAACCTAGCAAAACCTCTACGTATCTCTCAACGATGACAATTAATAAGCCAATACAATAACATTGGCACCCGGCGCGGGATGGAGCAGCCCGGTAGCTCGTCAGGCTCATAACCTGAAGGTCGTAGGTTCAAATCCTACTCCCGCAACCAGATTTAGCGAATAGGCCGCAGTCGAAAGACTCGCGGCCTTTTTGATGTACCCAAAGCGCAATAGTTTCAACAACTTACCCGCCAGCAGCGCCGTATGACCGCGCTCTGCATCGTGATGGATCGTAATGCTGTCAATAAGTTCTCCAAGGGTAATCCCCCCTAAAATTAGTGGTGTTCAAAAGTAGAATTTTTTCGGCAAGATATCTGAGGAGATTTACGATGAAGAACGGACGATTTAGCGACGCACAGAGAATAGCCCCTAGATTTGTAGACGCTTTCTTCCCTAACTTTGAGGCAAGGAGGCCGTTATGGGGAAGCCAAATTTCAGTGAAGATTTCAAGCGCGATGCAGTCCATCAGATACCAGTGCGGGGGTATGCCGTTCGCGAGGTTTCGGAACGGTTGGGCGTCAGTACATATTCGCTCTACAAATGGATGAAGCTCTACGCAAAAGCTGCGTCACAGGCATCATCTGTTGACCATGAAGCTGAGAACCGCAGGCTCAAGCGTGAGTTGGCGCGGATGACGGAGGAGCGTGACATCCTAAAAAACCGATCCGGGTTGTGGCCCGCTTGTGCGGGGTAGAAACAGCCTGTGCTATGTTGCGCTATGAAGGGCAGCGGCCGTTCGCTTATTGGTGGTCTGTCTTGGGTCAGAACCCCGTTAAAAAACGTGGTCCATGGGTTGATGCGAACTTGCGAGTGGTGACGCTGTTTTGCAGTGATCCCGGTTGAGGCAAGATGACGGATTTGCATAGCCCACGCCCTTCGGTTGCCAACAGGAGGACAGATGATGGCAAAGCAAAAGACCGAACGGCCCCCTACCATTGAGACCGTCAACATTGGCGCTGCCGCTGTTGATATCGGTTCGCGTGAACACATGGCTGCAGTGAACCCTGACGTGACAGATGCACCCGTGCGTGCGTTTGGAACTTTCACGCATGATCTGCATGATTTGGCCTATTGGTTCAAATCGCACGGTGTGACCAGCGTCGCGATGGAGTTCACGGGCGTGTATTGGATCCCAGCCTACGAGATACTCGAACAGCATGGCTTCGAGGTTATACTGGTCAACGCCCGCTACGCCAAGAACGTCCCAGGTCGGAAGACGGACGTCAGCGACGCAAGTTGGCTGCGCCAGTTGCATTCATATGGGCTCCTGCGGGGCAGCTTTCGACCATCTGCACAGATCGCGACGTTGCGGGCTTATCTGCGCCAGCGCGAACGGTTGGTGGAATATGCAGCTGCTCACATCCATTGCCCGGCAGGGTATCGCATAGCGATGTCCCGAGAGGGGAGCACATGCAGAAGGCACTGATGGAGATGAACGTCCAGCTGCATCATGTCGTCTCTGATATCACCGGCGTGACGGGGATGAAGATCATCCGTGCGATTGTTGCGGGCGAACGGGATTTGGACGTGTTAGCCGCGTATCGCGACGTGCGTTGCAAGGCTTCAACAGAGACAATCAAAGCCGCGCTCAATGGGAATGATCGCCCCGAACACATCTTCGAGCTGACCCAGTCGTTAGAACTTTATGACTTCTATCAGGCCAAGATGCTGGAATGTGATCGCCATCTTGAGGCGACACTGGCGGCATTGGGCGCGGACACCGGACATGACCCCGGCGAGTTGCCCCACCCGCGAACCAAAACCAGGCAGGTCAGCACCCCTTCGTTTGATATCAGAGCAGCGTTGTTGAACGTCCTCGGCGTTGATCTGACGCAGATCCATGGAATGGGGCCGTCCCTGTCGCTCAAGCTGGTTGGAGAATGCGGCACTGACCCGCGCGCCTGGCCAAGTGCCAAACACTTCACGTCGTGGCTCTGCCTGGCACCGGGGAACAAGATCTCCGGCGGGAAGGTCCTATCATCTCGGACGCGCCGGTCATCAAGTCGTGCTGCGGCTTTGTTGCGATTGGCAGCGGTCACGATCGGGCGCAGCGATACCGCTCTAGGGGCTTTCTACCGCCGACTGGCAGCACGCGCGGGCAAGGCCAAAGCAATCACTGCGACAGCGCGCAAGATTGCCGTCCAGTTCTACAATACCCTCCGATACGGCTTGACATACAAAGACCCCGGTGCGTCCCATTATGAAGAACGATACCGCAATCGCGTGCTTGGCAATCTCAAACGTCGAGCCAAGTCATTCGGGTATGATTTGCAAGAATTGCCACTGGAGGCTGACATGGCTGTTTCTTAGAAAGCGGCCGCGTACTTCGCAAAGGATGCAAGGTGAAGTACGCGTTCATTGCCAAGCACCGCGCTCAGTATCCGGTACGCAGGATGTGTCGTTGCCTCAATATCCATCCCAGCGGGTTCTATGCATGGATTAAAAATCCATTAAGCCACCGTGCGCGTGAGGATACGCGTCAGACCAAGCTGCTCGAAGAAGCTTGGAACGACAGTGGCAAGGTCTACGGATACCGTAAGCTGCATGACGATCTGGTGGAGTTGGGTGAGACCAGTTGCCCAAACCGTGTTACTAGGTTGGCCCGTTTGGCCGGGATCCGCGCTGAGATCGGGTACAAACGTAAGCCGGGCAAGTATGGTGGAAGGCCGTCAGTCGTCGTCGACAACACGTTAGACCGGCAGTTTGATGTGACAGCGCCAGACACCGCCTGGGTGTCTGATATTACTTATATCAAAACCTATGAGGGGTTCCTCTATCTGGCGGTTATCATCGACCTCTACTCACGACGTGTGATCGGCTGGGCGACACAAACGCGGCAACCAACAGACCTCGTGCTGCAAGCCCTTCTGATGGCTGTCTGGCGACGCAAACCTAAGCTACGCGTCCTGATCCACACGGATCAAGGCAGCCAATACACCAGCAGGGACTGGGCGGCGTTTCTGCGGGCCCACAATATCGAACACTCGATGAGCAGGCGCGGAAATTGCCATGACAATGCGCGCGTCCATTGTCCTCGGACCAATGGCGGACAAAGACTTGCCTGAGAGCTTCTTCAACCCGCTCAAACGGGAACGCGTCCGGCATCGAACATATAAAACCCGCGAGCAGGCCAGACAGGACATCTTCGACTACATCGAAATGTTCTATAACCCGAAACGCAAACATGTCAGAAACGGTATGCTGTCGACTTCGAAAACAGACAGTCCAATGTGAACCAAGAAGGTGTCTAGGAAACCAGGGGCTATTCAGGATTGGGCGGCCAAAGGGGTTGCGCTTCTGGGTGTCAGAGCTGTTATCGCACGCAGCTTTGAGCGTATCCACCGTACTAATCTGATCGGTATGGGAATTTTGCCTGTACAAATTACTGACGATTTTGACCCGCAATCTGCTGGCTTGTCAGCGTTAGACACTTTGGAAATTGATGCGTCATTGGCAAGAATAGGTGTCCAGAAAGAGGTACCAGTTCGACTTTACCGACCAAATGGATCTGTGCAGAGTATTGTGTGTCGCGCCGCCGTGGAAACGCGACACGAGGTCGAACTCCTCAGAGTGGGTGGTGTGTTGTCTGGTATCCTGACATCATGTTTGAGTTGACATATTGTCAGGCGTTTTTGACAGAAAACCTGCTGAGGCCACCACAGCTGGTCAAATGCTCTGCACCATTTGACGAATGACCGGTTCGGTGAAGCCGCGTTGGGGCAAGGTAAGGTGGCACCGATGTCCGGAGAAGGCCGACTTGGGCCGGTTCTGCGAAGCGTAGAAAAGGCAAATATGCGTCGCAAACGTCGCCAAATTTCATAGCGACGTTTGATTTGATTATGAAACAGAAAAAGGCAGAGGCCCCGAACGCCTAGACTATTTCAGGAACTGTTCGGCGACCAAAGATTGTTGCTTTAATCCATCCGGATCAAGGCCAGTCTTGAGTTTACTGAAGTCTTCGGACCATTCAGAAGTCCGCGTACGGACAGGAGGATGTTCTGAACCCATTACCTTCATGACAATCGCAGCGACCTCATCCGCGGTCTGGTAAATGCCCGTCTCTTGGCGGTTTTGAGAACCTGCAATATATTTTTGAAGGATCGGCAGGTATTCGTCCTCCAACATGCCACCCGTCTGTTCGACTTGCTCCAACACCGTATTGGCGAACTCAGAAGCTATGCCGCCTGGCTCAACGGCGGTGAAGTGGATGCCGAACGCTGGGGTGATGTAGCTGGCCATTGCTTCCGTCAGGCCTTCGACAGCAAATTTCGCACCGCAGTAGATTTCGTTGAACGGCTGACCAACCAAGCCACCGACAGAACTGATGTTAATCACATGGCCGGCGCGGGCTTTGCGCATGTGTGGCATGACCGCCTTGATGCAGCGCGTGACGCCTGTGTAGTTGATGTCGAGGATTTTTTGGATATCAGATTCTTCGGCCTGCTCAAGGCTGCGCACATACCCCATGCCAGCGTTGTTGATCAGCACGTCAATGCGGCCCTGTTCGGTAATAACAGTATCGACTGCTGCGTTAACAGAGCCCGTATCCTGCACGTCGAGTTGCAGCACGTTCAGCGATACCCCCGCAACCTGTGCAGCCGCATCAAGAGTGCCGCGTTTTTGTGTGTTGCGCATGGTGGCATACACGGTGTGTCCGGCCTGTGCAGCCTGAACGGCAGTGGCCACGCCAAGGCCAGTGGATGTGCCTGTGATGAGTATAACTTTCGGCATGGTTTGATCCTTTTGATTGCTATTTTGCGATCGAAAGCCAGACCCGCTCAAGGGTCTGTTCGATCAGTGTTTCGGGGATTTTCTGACCTGAAAGGACGGCACTGCGTGCGAGCTGCATGGCGGGAGCGACCAACAAAAGTGAAAGCAGACTGGTATCAAGATCGGCCAAAGTGCCGTCATCCACCCCGCGTTTTAGGAGTGCCGCAATATCAGCGGCATATTTGTCTGTGATGGCTTGTTGCTCTGGTGAGAGTATCTTTGCAGCACTCACATAATCGAGAAACAGGAAGTCCTGCGGGCGGGTACGCACAAAGTCGAACATCGCAAACCACATATTTCGAACAAGTTGCGCGCTGTCGGTCTCGACCTGGTGTTTGGTGACGGTGTGGTGGAAGTCTGCCTTAAGCTCCATGTACACCTTCCGGAGCATGTCATCCTTGTTTTCAAAATGGACGTAGATCGTGCCTGCCGAGACCTTTGCCCGCGCAACGATGCCTGCTACATTTAACGAGGAAATCCCGTTTTCCACAACTTCGGCGACCAAAGCGTCGCGGAGTTTTTCTCTGGTCTCTGATTTGCTTAGTCTTGGCATTTATCATCCTCACCGCAGGCCACGGTCAATTAAAGTAATGAGTATTCATTATCAATATCGGTGGAGCAACTTTTCCTGCTTTTGTGTGTTTAAGGTTTTAGGTAAGCGACCGAAGCACTCAACGTGCGGATGCTGCTGGCCGAGCGTAAGGCTCGACCTTCGCATGTCACATGGCTATTGGTTCAGTTCGTGCAGGTGGCTTGCAGCTAAGCTCTGCCAAGGGCCATAGTAACCGTCTTGCAATGCAACGTTTGCCCGCACTGCTGACCTCATCCTGCAAAATTATGCTGCACGATGCCACCGATGGCTGGTTTGAGGAAGCAACAGCCTAGCACTGATCAGCCCAACGAGTGGCAGTTTAGGGCCGTAAGCGGCCGCCTGTCCTAAGTGAATGCAGTTGTAAACATAAAACGCGGAGCTGATTGGGGTGGGGGTAAGGGTCCAGTCCAATGTCATGGGCAATGGCCATGGAGTGATTGAAGGCTAATTAGAATATTCACTCGGATCTGAAAGGGGAGGCGGCAAGCTTGGCGCGATCCTATAGGCCCTCCGTATTTGAGTGAATCAAATAAGTTGTTGAATTAACAGGATATCAGAATGCTTGGCTGCATCCGCGACGCGCAAACTTATGCGCGCCACGCAATTTTACCTGCTTCCCTACAAAACGCTTAAAAATCCAGGTTCTCGACGCTCAGCGCGTTTTGCTGGATGAATTCGCGGCGGGGTTCTACGACGTCGCCCATCAGCTTGGTGAACAGGTCGTCTGCTTCGGCCATATCCGCGACCTTAACCTGCAACAGGGTGCGGGCGTCGGGGTCGAGCGTAGTTTCCCACAGCTGGTCGGGGTTCATTTCGCCCAGACCTTTGTAGCGTTGCAGGGACAGGCCTTTTTCACCTTCGGCAAGGATCGCTTCAAGCAGGTCCATGGGGCCGTGGATCAGCTGGCTACGGTCTTTGCGCACCAGTTTGGCGGGCGTGCCGTAGACGTCTTGCAGATGCTCTGTGAACCCGCCCGAGCGTTTGGCCTCGCCCGACCGCAGCATACGGCCGTCGAGGGTGCGCACCTCTTCCACGCCGCGCAGGATGCGGGCGAGGCGGACGCCGTGGTCTTGGGTGATGCGGCCTTGCCAGCCACGTTCCCATTCCAATGCGATCAGGTTCAGACGCTCTGCGACCTTGTCGGCCACGCCTTGCAGATCAGCATCGACCGCGCCCGGCACAAAGGCACCGGCGATGGCGGCCTGTTCCAGAATATGGCGGGGATAATGGGTCGGGAAAGCTTCGAGAACACGACGCATCTGGCGGGCCAGATCGACGACGCGGGCCAGATCCTGACCGGTGATTTCCTCGCCATTGCCCTGCTTTAGCATAGCGCCTTCAATGCCTTGCTGGATCAGGTAGTCCTCCATCGCGGCCTGATCCTTGAGGTAGACCTCGGACTTGCCACGCGACACTTTGTACAAGGGCGGCTGCGCAATATAGAGGTGGCCGTTCTCGATCAGCTGCGGCATTTGACGGTAGAAGAACGTGAGCAGCAGCGTACGGATGTGCGCGCCGTCAACGTCCGCATCGGTCATGATGACGATCTTGTGGTAGCGCAGTTTATCGATGTTGAATTCATCGCGGCCAATCCCGGTGCCGAGCGCCATAACAAGGTTACCGATTTCCTGACTGCCCAGCATCCGGTCAAACCGGGCGCGTTCGACGTTCAGGATCTTACCTTTCAGTGGCAAGATCGCCTGTGTCTGGCGGTCACGGCCCGTTTGCGCAGAGCCACCGGCGGAGTCACCCTCCACCAGAAAGACTTCGGTTTTGGACGGGTCTTTTTCAGAGCAATCCTTGAGCTTGCCCGCAAGGAAGTTCACATCCATCGCGGTCTTGCGGCGGGTCAGGTCGCGGGCCTTGCGCGCTGCTTCGCGGGCGTGGGCGGCTTCGATGATCTTGCCGACGACGATCTTGGCAATCTGCGGGTTTTCTTCAAACCATTCGGCCAGCTTTTCGTTCACCAAGCCTTCGACGGCGGGGCGCACTTCAGAGCTGACAAGTTTGTCCTTGGTCTGCGAGCTGAACTTGGGGTCGGGCACCTTGACCGACAGCACGCAGGTCAGGCCTTCGCGGGCGTCATCCCCGGTGAAGGATACTTTTTCCTTCTTCGCGATACCCGAGGATTGCGCGTAGTTGTTGATCGTCCGCGTCAGCGCCCCACGGAAGCCCGCGGTGTGGGTGCCGCCGTCACGCTGCGGGATGTTGTTGGTAAAGGGCAGCACGTTTTCATGGTAGCTGTCGTTCCACCACATCGCGACTTCGACGCCGATATCGTCTTTCTCGCCCGCGATGAAAATCGGTTCGGGCATGACAGAGGTTTTCGACCGGTCGAGGTATTTCACGAATTCCTTCACGCCGCCTTCATAGAAAAGCTCGGTCCGCAGAGGTTCGGCAGGGCGTTCATCAGTCAGGATGATGCGCACGCCGGAGTTCAGGAACGCCAGTTCGCGCAGACGTTTTTCCAGCGTCTCGAAGCTATAGTCGAGGTTCGAAAACGTCTCGGTCGAGGCCATGAACCGGACTTCGGTGCCGGTGCGTTCGGTGGGGCCCACGACCTCTAGGTGTTTGGTGGTGAAACCGCCTTCAAAGCGCGCGACGTGTTCCTTGCCTTCGCGCCAGATGCGCAGTTCCAGCCAATCGGACAGCGCGTTCACAACCGAAACGCCCACGCCGTGGAGACCGCCGGATACCTTGTACGAGTTGCTGTCGAACTTACCACCCGCGTGCAACTGGGTCATGATGACCTCGGCGGCGGAAACGCCTTCTTCCTGGTGGATGCCGACGGGAATGCCGCGCCCGTTGTCACTGACCGAAACAGAGCTGTCGTCGTGAATTGTGACGTTCACCGCATCCGCATGACCGGCCAGCGCCTCGTCAATACCGTTGTCCACGACCTCATAGACCATGTGGTGCAGACCCGACCCGTCATCGGTGTCACCGATATACATGCCCGGACGTTTGCGAACCGCTTCTAAGCCTTTGAGAACCTTAATGGAATCTGCGCCATATTCCTCGGGGAGCTGATCGGTGTCGGACATATTGGGAAACCTTCTTTTGTTACCCAATTTATAGTGTTTTCCGCCACGATTGTCACGCGCCTGACACAAGATTTTGCGTTAGACGAAGGGGATGAGCAAACCTACGCAGATCAGCAGCGCACCGGCCACGATGTTGATGCGTTTCAGGGTCGCCGGGTCGGTCATCAGGCCGCGCAATTTGCCCACTAAAGCGGCGATCGCAAGGTTCCCGAACAGCGGGATCGCGACGGATGCGGCGATGATCGCGCCCACGTCCAAGGCGGTGACATGGCGCAGATCAAAGAAGCCCGGCAGCACACCGATATAGAACAGAACGGCCTTGGGGTTGCCCAGAATGGCCAGCAACCCGGCACCGAAACCGGCCCACGCGCCGGGGCGGGTCAGACGGTTGTCACGGTCGATCTTGGCGTCGGCATGGCGGATCAGCAACACGCCCATGATCAGGAACACGGCACAGGCGATCCAGCGCATGCCCAGCATGAACATATCAAACACCGACAGGATCCAGCTGATGCCAAGCACCGCCACCAGCGGCCAGAGCATATCTCCGATCGCCACCCCAAGGGCGAGCGGCCAAGCCGCGCCAAACCCGCCCGACAGCGCGCGTGCCATGATGGCAAGCCATACAGGACCCGGGGTCAGAAACAGGATCACGAGCGCGCCGCAGTACAGCAGCAGATCGGGCAGGGCGATGGTCATGGAAGCATCCTTGCAGTTGAAAGGCCGAGGGTCTCTGTCACCTCAAGCCGTTGTGCGCGGGGGCCGAGCGTGTCGAACAGCTCTTCTCCGGTGCCGGTCATCCAGGCTTGGGCACCAAGGGCGGACAGTTCGTCATAGAGCGCGGCGCGACGGTTGGCGTCTAAATGGGCGGCGACCTCGTCCAGCAACAGCAGGGGCGGCGCGCCGAAATCCGCGGCCAATGCGCGGGCGTTCGCAAGGATCAGCGACACCAGCAGGGCCTTCTGCTCTCCGGTTGAACAATCACGTGCGGGCACGTCCTTGGCGGCATAGACCCCTTCAAGATCGGCGCGATGCGGCCCGATCAGGGTCCGCCCCGCTGAAAGATCCCGCATCCGGTTATCGGCGAGCGCCTGACGCAGCCCCTCGGCGGTGGTGGGCATGTCGCAGATCAGATCAAGCGTCGCGGTGGGAAAGGCGGTCTCGGCCTGCGCCTGCGCCTCGGTGATGGCTTGCAAGGCGGCCACACGGTTGGCGTGGATCGCGCTTCCGGCCTCGGCCATTTGCTGTTCCAGCGCGACATACCACGACGGTTCGCGCACCATGTCTTTCAGCAGGCGGTTGCGTTCGCGCATGGCCTTTTCATAGGCAAGCGACTGATCTGCATGGTCAGGCAGAAAGCTGAGCGTCATACGGTCAAGGAAACGGCGGCGACCTTCGGCGCCTTCGATCCACAGACGGTCCATCGACGGGATCAGCCAGAGCACCCGCGCAATGCGCCCTAATCCGGTCTGCGCCGTCGCCTTGCCGTCAATCCGCACCTGCCGCGCGGCACCCGCCTCTGACCAGATCTCGACCTCGTGGATCTGGCCCAGACTGTGCAGATGTGCGGTGATCTTCCAGCCAAGCGCCTCTGGCCGGCGCGTCATATCCGACGCGCTTGACCGGCGCAGGCCGCGGCCGGGGGACAACAAAGACACGGCTTCCAGAATATTGGTCTTTCCCGCGCCATTGGGCCCGAAAATAGACACAGGCCGCGCGTCGCAATCGATCACCGCACGTTTATGCGAGCGAAAATGCGACAGCGTCAGCCGGGAGAGGTAAAGACCGCTCATACGATTGGTATGAATGCGTTAAGATGTTCGACGTAGCCTGTCAGCGTCACACACGCATCGGCATGACGACATAGACCGCAGACATGTCATTGCCTTCGCGCATCAACGTCGGATCACCGGAGGAGTTGAACAGGAACACGGCGTTTTCACGATCCACCTGGCTTGCGATCTCAAGCAGGTATTTCGCGTTAAACCCGATCTCCAGCCGTTCGTCGGCATAGGCGACGACCAGTTCTTCCTCGGCGGCACCGCTGTCAGGCGCGTTGACGGACAGCACCAGACGATCTTCGTCCAGTTGCAGCTTGACGGCGCGGGACCGTTCGGAGCTTACGGTCGCAACACGGTCCACGGCGCGGGCGAAATCGCTGGCGTCGACTTCCATCTTGCGGGTGTTGCCCTGCGGGATCACGCGGGTGTAGTCGGGGAACGTCCCGTCGATGACCTTGGAGGTCAGAGTGATGTCCGGTGTAGCAAAGCGGATTTTGGTTTCGGACACGGAAACGGCGATTTCCATATCGTCGTCGTCCAGCAGCTTGCGCAGCTCGCCCACGGTTTTGCGCGGCACGATCACGCCGGGCATTTCGGCGGCGCCCTCGGGCATAGGCGCGTCGATGCGGGCCAGACGATGGCCATCGGTGGCAACGCAGCGCAGCACCTTGCTGCCTTCGCTGTCCGAAATATGCATGTAGACGCCGTTCAGATAGTACCGTGTTTCTTCGGTCGAGATGGCGAATTTGGATTTGTCGAACAGACGGCGCAGCACGGGGGCAGGGGCCTTGAAGTTCGACTGGTATTCAGAAGTCGCCATGACGGGGAAATCTTCGCGCGGCAGTGTCGCGAGCGAGAAGTTGGAGCGGCCTGCTTCGACGGTCAGACGCCCCGCGGCGCTGTCGGCGGTCAGGCTGATCAGCGCGCCATCAGGCAGCTTGCGCACGATCTCATGCAATGTGGTCGCGGAAACCGTGGTCGCACCGGCACGTTCGACCTGCGCCGCGGCCTTGTCGACCACTTCGATATCCAGATCGGTCGCGCGGAACGACGCGTCAGAGCCTTCGGCCTCGATCAGCACGTTGGCGAGGATTGGGATGGTATTGCGGCGCTCTACCACGGATTGGGCCTGTGATACGGCCTTAAGCAGCGCGGCGCGTTCAATGCTGAATTTCATATGCCATCTCCATTCCGGCAGTCCGGGAGGGCAAACTACCCGATACCAATGTATTCACAAGAGTTTTGTTGACTTTTCAGCACGAAACGAAGGCCCGTCAAGGCCTTCGCGTGTCTTCTGTGCAAGCTGGTGCTCTTAAGCCTCGAGAGAGCGGCGCAGCAGTTCCAGATCTTCGGCGATCTGACCGTCGTTCTGTTTAAGCTCTTCGATGCGTTTCACGCCGTGCATCACGGTCGTGTGGTCGCGCCCGCCAAACCGGCGGCCAATTTCGGGCAACGAACGGCTGGTCATTTTCTTGCACAGATACATGGCGACCTGACGCGGGCGGGCATAGCTGCGCAGACGCTTGGGGCCGACCATATCGCTGAGGCGGATGTTGTAATGCTCGGACACTTTGCGCTGGATCTCTTCGACGCTGACTTTGCGTTCAGAGGCACGCAGTACGTCGGCCAGACAATCCTGCGTCAGGTCCATGTTGATCTCGCGGCCGACAAGCGATGCAAAGGCGAACAGACGGGTCAACGCGCCTTCCAGCACACGGACGTTGGTGGTGATGCGATGCGCCAGAAACTCGAGCACGCCAGCTTCGACCTCAAGACCGGGGTAGTTCTTGCGCTGCGCTTCCACCTTGTTTTGCAGAATGCCAAGACGCAGTTCGTAGTCGGTCGGATGCAGGTCAACAACCAGACCGCATTGCAGGCGCGATTTTACGCGATCCTCAAGATCCTTGATCTCGCCCGGGGCGCGGTCTGCGGAAATGATGATCTGTTTGTTCTGATCCACGAGGGCGTTGAACGTGTGAAAGAATTCTTCCTGCGTGCTGTCCTTGCCCGCGATGAACTGAACATCGTCCACCATCAGCACGTCGACCGAGCGGAAGATTTCCTTGAAGTCCATCATCTTGCGATCACGCAGCGCCTGCACGAAGCGATACATGAATTGTTCAGCCGACAGATACAGCACGTTCAGTTCGGGTTTGCGAACCTGAAGCTCTTGCGCAATGGCGTGCATCAAGTGGGTTTTGCCCAAGCCGACACCACCATAAAGAAACAACGGGTTGAAGGTGACGGGGCCACCTTCGGCAACGCGACGTGCGGCGGCGTGGGCCAGTTCGTTGGGTTTGCCGACAACAAAGTTGTCAAAGCTAAAGCGGGCGTCAAGCGGGGCGGCGTTGATCTGGCTGTTCGCAGGCTGGGCTGCGGCGGCGGGCTTGGGGCGGGCTGGGGCAGGATCAATGGCGGCGGGCTTGTCCTGTGGGGCGACCGCGAATTTCAGACGGCTGATGCTGATGTCTTCGGACTGCATTTCATGCAGCAGCAGATCGGCGAAGTTCTGGCTGACATAGTTGCCAAAGAAATTGGTCGGTACGAACAACGTGCAAATGCCGTCTTCGATGGGGCCAACAGTCAGCGGGTCAATCCAGGTAGTAAAGTTGTTCTGTCCAACCGTCTTTAAAAGCCGGTCCCGAATTGTCGTCCATTCTGCCTGCATCATGCGCCCTGCCGTCCCATTCTTTGATCGCTTCAGCACATACTGAAACGCTATTTTACCCAGTCAAAAGACAACAGACCGTTTACCCGGTCCCACACAGAGAACCGGCCCGCCGTCCTTCGGACATTTTTACATAAGGCATGCCTGACGCGTGCGTTGGCGAAGCAAATCGCCAAACGTCGCTGCCGAACACACCGTTCGTCGTTTTTAAAAAGACAGGGCAAATGTGCTGGCAGCAGCATCTGCAGACGTCAGGTGGCCCCTAGCAAGACCATCCAAATTTCCCCGGCGGATGTTCGATATTCTAGCAAATATCTCGAACCGTTCGGGCCTGTCCCCCCAAGCGAAGTGAATCGCGTTTGATAGTGTTAGCAATCTCGGTCGGACTGATACAACACATCTTCAAACTTGACTCAGAGATTGGTGCAAAAGAATCTCATTCCCGTGATGCGAGTGCTACAGAAACAAAAAAAGCACCGCCGAAGCGGTGCTTTTAAGTTGCAAAAGATGACGTTAGGTCAACTGGGCTTAGCCCAGTGCTTTAACCCGCGACGCCAGACGCGACATTTTGCGCGACGCTGTGTTCTTGTGGAAAACGCCTTTTGTCACACCGCGCATCAGCTCGGGCTGAGCGGCGCGCAGAGCGGCAGTTGCTGCTTCTTTGTCGCCGGATGCGATGGCTTCTTCGACTTTGCGCAGGAAGGTACGGATGCGCGAACGACGTGCTTTGTTGATTTGGAAACGTGCTTCGTTCTGGCGGGCGCGTTTTTTAGCCTGAGGTGTGTTTGCCATGAGGATCAGCCTTCATCTTGGGTATGTTCAAATTGCAAATACGCGACACAAACCCAACGACCGGAACCGATATCCGATAAGGTGATTCTAGCCAGAGCGGGCTGCACGCGCATGTATTAGGGCTGCCTATAGTCCAACCCGACACGCAATGCAAACCCGCAAAGCCATTTACTTGTCCCGGAACTGCGCTTCGCGCTTTTCAAGGAAGGCGGACATGCCTTCTTTCTGGTCTTCCGTCGCGAACAGCGAATGGAAAATACGACGCTCAAACAGCAGGCCCTCGCGCAGGGGCACTTCGAACGACCGGTTCACGGCTTCCTTTACCACCATGGTCGAGATCATCGATTTCTCGGCGATCTTGGCGGCGGCGGCCATGGCTTCTTCCATCAGTTTCTTGACGGGGACGACGCGCGATACAAGGCCCGCACGCTCTGCCTCGGCGGCATCCATGAAGCGGCCGGTCAGGTTCATGTCCATCGCTTTGGATTTGCCGATGGCGCGGGTCAGGCGCTGCGTGCCGCCAATACCTGCGACAACGCCAAGGTTAATTTCAGGCTGCCCGAATTTGGCGCTTTCGGAACAGATGATAAAGTCACACATCATCGCCAGTTCGCAGCCGCCGCCAAGGGCATATCCCGACACAGCAGCAATGATGGGTTTGCGCACGCGCATGATCTGGTCTGTCTCGGGGGTGAAGAGGTCACCGGCAAAGACATCGACGAAGCTTTTGTCGCGCATCATGGCGATATCGGCACCGGCGGCAAAAGCCTTTTCCGAGCCGGTGATCACGATGCAGCGGACTTTTTCGTTTTCCTGAGCCGATTTCAACGCATCGGCCAGCTCGGTCATCAGCTGGTCATTCAGTGCGTTCATCGCATCGGGACGGTTCAGCGTGACAAGCGCGATGTGGTTGTCGACGTCGACCGTGATCGTTTCATAAGCCATCAAGAATGCTCTCGTTTGTTACGCTTTGAAAGATGTGCATACCACGGGGGTGGGGTGTTTCAAGTTATCTTTGGCATTGCGGGCAGTAGAAGGAAGACCGCCCCGACTGGACGATTCGTGCAATCTGATGGGTGCAGCCTTCACTGCGGCAGGGTTCTGCCTCGCGGCCGTACACGTCAAAGCTGTGCTGGAAATAGCCCAATTCACCGTCCGCGCGTTTGAAATCGCGTAAGGTGGACCCGCCTGCGGTGATCGCTTCGTTCAGCACATCGCGGATGATCGGGACCAAGCCGCCCACCCGTTTCGCCGCGATCCGCCCCGCCTTGCGCGCGGGGTGGATGCCCGCACGGTAAAGGGTTTCGCAGACATAGATATTTCCCAGCCCCGCCACGATCCGCTGGTCCAGCAGCGCGGTCTTGATCGGGGTATTCTTTCCCTTGAGCGCGGCAATCAGATGGTCCTCGTGGAAGTCATTGCCCAACGGCTCCGGCCCGATCGATGACAGCAGCTTGTGGCTGTCAGCGCTTGCAGTGTCCAACAAGTCCATCGCGCCAAAGCGGCGCGGGTCGTTAAAGGTCACCCGCGCACCGTTGCCCATATGAAACACCACATGATCGTGTTTTTCGGGGGCAGGGTGGTCATGCACGAACTGCCCCAATGGATCGCCCGAGATCAGCATCCGCCCCGACATCCCCAGATGCACCAGCAGCGATTCCCCCGACGACAGATCGGCGAGGATATACTTTGACCGCCGCCGCAGCTGGGTCACCCGTTGTCCTGTCAGCCGTGCCGCCATATCTGGGGGGAAAGGCCAGCGCAGATCGGGGCGATTTACCTCGGCGCGGGCGATCACCTCACCCTCCATCACGGGGGATAGACCGCGACGCACTGTTTCGACCTCTGGCAACTCAGGCATGGTTGTTTCCCCTGTGACAAAAGGGGCGCATTGTACCTGCCCCCTCGCGCCCTATAACAAAGGTGCAGATCAAAGGACTACAAGACCCCATGACAAACGACAGCGACAAAACCACTCATTTCGGATTTGAAACCGTAGCCGAAAGCGACAAGGCCGGGCGCGTGCAGGGTGTCTTTAACTCTGTGGCCAGCAAATACGACATCATGAACGATGTGATGAGCGTCGGCATCCACCGCGTCTGGAAAGAGGCGATGATGGATTGGCTGGCACCGCGCGCCGGTCAAAAGCTGCTGGATGTCGCCGGGGGGACCGGCGATGTGTCGTTCAAGTTTCTGGGCCGTGCCGGATCGGGCCACGCCACCGTGCTGGATCTGACCGAACCGATGCTGGTCGAAGGGCGCAAACGGGCAGAGGCCGCAGCGATGGCCGATAGCCTTGATTGGGTCGTCGGCGACGCCATGGCGCTGCCATTCGAAGATAATACCTTTGACGTCTATACCATCAGCTTTGGCATCCGGAACGTCACCCGCCCCCAAGAAGCGCTGAATGAAGCCTACCGCGTGCTGCGTCCCGGCGGGCGTCTCATGGTGCTTGAATTCAGCCAGCTGCCCAATCCGATGATGCAGAAAGCCTATGATCTTTATAGCTTTAACGTCATCCCCCGCATGGGGCAGATGATCGCGAACGACCGCGATAGCTATCAGTACCTCGTGGAATCGATCCGCAACTTCCCTGATCAGGAAACCTTCCTTGGCATGCTGCGCACCGCGGGCTTTGGGCAGGCGAAGTACCGGAACCTGTCGCTGGGGATCGCGGCGCTTCATTCTGGTTGGAAGATTTAACCCATGCGCGGACCTCATAATATCTGGCGGTTGATCCGCACCGGTGCAACTTTGGAGCGGACCGGCGCGATGAATGTCGTGCTGGACGCCTTTGATGCAACGCCCGCATTACGCTTTGTCGCCAAGGCGCTTGGCAAGCCGTTCAAGTTTCTGGGCTATGCCGGTGATCCGTCCATGCCTCCCGCGACCCGTGCGCTGACCGCGCTTGGCCCTGCCTACATCAAGTTCGGTCAGGTGCTCTCTACCCGCCCCGATGTTGTAGGCGACGAGCTGGCCGTGCAACTGCGCGTGCTGCAAGACAAGCTGCCGCCGTTTTCCATCGAACAGGCCAAGGCAGAAGTCGAAAAAGAGCTCGGCCTGCCGGTCGATGCGATATTCTCTGATTTTAGCGAGCCCGTCGCCGCCGCCTCTATCGCGCAGGTGCACCGCGCCACCATCGCCGAAACGCAGGAAGACGTCGCTGTCAAAGTGCTGCGTCCGGGGATCGAGAAAGCCTTTCGCAAGGATGTCGATGCCTTCTATCTTGCCGCGCGAATGGTCGAACTTTTCTCGCCCGGATCGCGCCGCTTGCGCCCGATGGAGGTGATCGAACATTTCGATGGTGTGGTGCGGGGCGAGCTGGACCTGCGGCTCGAATCCTCCGCCGCGTCGGAGTTTGCGGCGAACACCAAGGGCGATGCCGGCTTCCAACTGCCTGCGATCAAATGGGAATATTCTGCCCGCCGTGTCATGACCCTGGGCTGGGCAGATGGCGTCCCGATGGGCGACAACGCCGCGATTGATGCCGCGGGCCATGACCGTGTGGCGCTTGGCGACCGCGTGTTGCAGCTGTTCCTGAATCACGCGCTGCGCGACGGGTATTTCCACGCGGATATGCATCAGGGCAACCTCAAGGTCGCGCCGAACGGGGATATCATCGCCTATGATTTCGGCATTATGGGCCACATCGATGAATACACCCGCCGCGTATATGCCGAGATACTGTTCGGCTTTATCCGCAAGGATTACAAACGGGTGGCAGAGGTGCATTTCGAAGCGGGCTACGTGCCTGCCGACAAGGATGTCGACGAATTCGCCCGCGCCCTGCGCGCCGTGGGGGAGCCTATCTTTGGCATGGACGCGACCCGCATTTCGATGGCGCGGCTGCTGACCTACCTGTTCGAGGTCACGGAACGTTTCGGCATGGAAACACGGACAGAGCTGATCTTGCTACAGCGCACAATGGTCGTCGTCGAAGGCGTCGCCCGTTCGCTCAACCCGCATATCAACATCTGGGAAGTGTCGAACCCGATCGTGACGGACTACATCTCTAAGTCCATCGGCCCCCGTGCCGTGATCAAGGATCTGAGCAAGACCGCTATGGTTCTCGCCCGTTTTGGCCCGCGTCTGCCTGCGCTTGTCGAAAACGCGTTGATCCGGCAGCAAGACGAAACACCGCCACAACGTCCGGCATTCCGACGGTGGATCATCCTTTCCGCGATTGTCGGGGCAGGGACGGCGACGGGGATTATCGCGATTTTGCAGGCGCTCAGCTAGCGCCTGCCATTGACAGCGGGGCACCCTGCGGCCCATCTATCCGGCATGACGGATAATCCAGACGCTATACTGACGCAACTTCCCGCCCGCCTGAAGGCCGCGCGCACCGCTCAGGGCCTGAGCCTTGATGCGGTGGCCAAGCTTTCGGGCGTGTCGCGGTCCATGGTCAGCCAGATCGAACGCGGTGAAAGCAGCCCCACCATCGCCACCCTGTGGAACCTGACCCGTGCGCTACAGGTGGATTTCGCGGGCCTTCTGGACAGCGCGCCAACGCCCGCGCAGATCGAGGTTTTGCGCGCGGCTGAGGTGCCGACGATCAACAATCTCGGCTCCGGCTGCCGCATCCGCATCCTGTCGCCCCCCGAAGAAGCAGGCAAACACGAGGTTTACGAACTGTTGATCGATGCAGGCGGCATGCTGGACAGCCAGCCCCATACCCGCGGCGCGCGCGAGCATCTGACCGTATCGCAAGGCACGGTAGAACTGCGCAGCGGCGATGCCGTCGGCACTGTCCACGCTGGCGACACGGCGCGTTATCCCGCAGATGTCCCGCACCGGATCGCTGCGACAGATGGTCCTGTGCGGGCTTTTCTGGTCGTACAGGACGCCTGACCGTTTTGGTTTACGAGGTGATATCCACGATATAGGAAAAAATCCGCTATAAGGGATTTCCTCTATTTCGGAGCCGCGTCCGATATGATAGAACCTGCCTGAGAAAAGGAGTTCTATCATGACCCAAGCCTACCTAGATCACGTCAACGCCACCCTGTCCGGCATCGCCGCGGACGGTATGATGAAGCAAGAGCGCATGATCACCTCGCCCCAATCCGGTGAGATCACGGTGGGCGGGCGTCAGATGATTAATCTTTGCGCAAACAACTACCTGGGGCTGGCAGACCACCCCGATCTCATCGTCGCTGCCCGTGATGCGATGGACCCCAAGGGGTTCGGCATGGCCTCTGTCCGTTTTATCTGTGGCACACAGGACATCCACCGCGAGCTGGAACAAAAGCTGGCGGCCTTCCTCGGGAAAGATGATTCCATCCTCTTCGCGGCTTGCTTTGACGCCAACGGCGGGCTGTTCGAGCCTCTGTTCGGGCCAGAGGACGCCATCGTCTCGGACAGTCTGAACCACGCCTCGATCATCGACGGCATCCGCCTGTGCAAAGCCAAACGCTACCGCTATGCCAACTCGGACATGGACGACCTTGAAGGTCAGCTCAAGCTCGCCCGCGAGGAAGGCGCGCGGTTTATCATGATCGCGACCGACGGCGTGTTCAGCATGGACGGCTATCTGGCGAAACTGCCCGAAATCACCAAACTGGCCGAGAAGTACGAAGCGCTGGTGATGGTCGACGACTGCCACGCGACAGGCTTTATGGGCCCGAAGGGGGAGGGCACGCCTGCGCACTTCGGGGTCGATGTGGATATCCTGACAGGTACCTTGGGCAAGGCGCTTGGCGGGGCCATCGGCGGCTATATCGCAGGGCCGCAGCCCGTGATCGACCTGCTGCGCCAACGCGCGCGGCCCTATCTTTTTTCGAATTCACTGCCGCCGTCGATTGTCATGGCCGGGATCAAGGCGCTTGAACTGGTCGAACAAGGGGATGATCGTCGCAAGCAACTGTTCGAGAACGCGAAATACTGGCGCGAGGGGCTGACCAACCTCGGCTTTGACCTTCTGCCTGGTGAACATCCGATCATCCCCGTGATGCTGGGCGAGGCGCAGTTGGCGCAGGATATGGCAGCGCGCCTGTTCGAGGAAGGCGTCTATGTCAGCGGCTTTTTCTTTCCCGTTGTGCCCCGCGGTCAGGCCCGCATCCGCACCCAGATGAATGCCGCACTGACCCGCGATGAGCTCGACCGTGCGCTCGAAGCCTTCAAGGTGGCGGGCAAAGCCTGTGGGGTTCTGTCATGAGCAACGAAATGAAGGCGCTGTGTAAGTCCGAGCCCCGCGAAGGGCTGTGGATGACCCGCGCGCCGGTGCCGGAAATCGGGCCGGATGACGTGCTGATCAAGATCAACAAAACCGGCATTTGTGGCACGGATATCCACATCTGGAACTGGGATGAATGGGCGCAGAATACCGTGCCTGTCCCGCTGATCACCGGCCATGAATTTGCCGGAGAGATTGTGGAGCTGGGCCGGAATGTCACGGATCTGGCCATCGGGCAGCGCTGCTCGGGTGAGGGGCATCTGATCGGAAAAACCTCGCGCCAGTCGCGGTCCGGCAAGTTCCACCTTGATCCCGCCACGCGTGGGATCGGCGTGAATGAACAAGGTGCCTTCGCGCAATATCTGCGGCTGCCCGCGTTCAACGTCGTCCCGCTGCCCGACACGATCTCGGACGATATCGGAGCGATCCTCGACCCGCTTGGCAATGCGGTACACACCGCGCTGAGCTTTGATCTGGTGGGGGAAGATGTGCTGATCACCGGCGCAGGCCCCATCGGTATCATGGCCGCAGCGGTCGCCCGCCACGTCGGCGCACGTCACGTGGTGATCACGGATGTGAATCCCGCCCGGCTAGAGCTCGCCGCCAAGGTCGTCGATGTCGTCCCCGTCGACGTGCGTCACGAAGACCTTGCCGATGTCATCGCGCGGCTGAAGATGAAACAGGGCTTCGACGTCGGGATGGAGATGTCGGGCAATCAGGTCGCGCTGGATCAGATGGTAGAGGCAATGACCATGGGCGGGCGGATCGCGATGCTAGGCATCCCGCCGGGCAAATCGCCCGTCGATTGGTCGCGCATCGTGTTCAAGGCGATCACCGTCAAAGGGGTCTATGGCCGCGAGATTTTCGAGACGTGGTACAAGATGATCGCCATGCTGGAAAACGGCTTGGACGTGAGTGAGATCATCACCCATCGTTTTGACGTCGACGACTTTCAGACGGGGTTTGCGACGATGAAATCGGGGGCCTCTGGCAAAGTGGTGCTGGACTGGACGGGCGCGTGATGCGTCGGGGGCAGCGGTAGGGGTGAGCCTGTAGGGGCGCTGCCCCCGCAGCCTTTGGCTGCTCCCCCGGGATTTAGGCCAATTGGAAGCAGGCAAAACAAAAGCGCCCCCGGTGATGGGGGCGCTTTGCGTTTCTTCGATGCGCTGTGGGTCTTAGGCGACTTCGAATTCGAGCTCTTTGACCTGTTTGAACAGACCTGTATCACGCAGGTCTTTTAGCGCTTTCTCGGGCAGTGGGCCGTCAATATAGAGCAAGGCAATCGCCTCCCCTTTGGCGGTGGACCGGCCGAGGGTGAAGTTCGCGATGTTCACGTCGTTTGCACCCAGGGTCTGACCCAGCGTCCCGATGATGCCGGGCACGTCGTTGTTGGTGGTGTAAAGCATATGCGCACCAACTTCGGCTTCGATGTTGATGCCTTTGATCTGGATAAAGCGTGGTTTGCCATCCGAGAACACGGTGCCCGCGATCGACCGTTCCCGTTTCTCGGTGACAACGGTAACTTTCACATAGCCGTCGAAGACACCGGATTTGTCCTGATTGGTGGTGCTGATCTGGATGCCTTTTTCGCGCGCAACAACGGGGGCGCTGACCATGTTCACGTCGGGGTTGGCACGTTTCATGATGCCCGCCACGACCGCGCAGTTCAGCGCGTTCAGGTTCATCTCGGACACCTGACCGTCGTAAAGGATGTTGATCGCCTTCACGGCTTCATCCGTCATCTGGCCAATGAAGGCCCCAAGGTGACCCGCCAAAGTGATCCACGGGCCCATGACCTTTGCCTCTTCGGCGGTGACGGACGGCATGTTCAGGGCGTTTGTGACGGCACCGGTCAGCAGGTAGTCGGACATCTGTTCAGCGACCTGAAGTGCCACGTTTTCCTGTGCTTCCGTCGTGGCGGCCCCAAGGTGGGGGGTGCAGACGACGTTGGGGAGGCCGAACAGCGGGTTTTCGGTCGCGGGCTCTTCCTTGAACACGTCGAAGGCTGCGCCAGCGACATGGCCGGATTTCAGCGCTTCGGCCAATGCTTCTTCGTCGACCAGACCGCCGCGGGCACAGTTGATGATCCGCACACCTTTTTTGGTTTTCGCCAAGGCTTCCTTGGACAGGATATTTGCGGTTTGATCCGTGTAAGGCACGTGCAACGTGATGAAATCCGCGCGCGCCAACAGATCGTCCAGCTCGACTTTCTCGACGCCCATCTTCTTGGCTTTTTCCTCGCTCAGGAAGGGGTCATAGGCAGCGACTTTCATCTTCAGGCCGCGGGCGCGATCGCAGACGATGCCGCCGATGTTACCGGCACCGATGACACCAAGGGTCTTGCCCGTAAGCTCGACCCCCATGAATTTGGATTTTTCCCATTTGCCGGCATGGGTGGAGGCCGATGCCTCGGGGATTTGGCGGGCAACGGCGAACATCATCGCAATCGCGTGTTCTGCAGTGGTGATCATGTTGCCGAAGGGGGTGTTCATGACGATGACACCCTTTTTCGAGGCCGCATCCTTGTCGATGTTATCGGTGCCGATACCGGCGCGGGCGATCACCTTGAGGTTGGTCGCATTGGCGAGGATCTTTTCGGTCACTTTCGTCGCGGACCGGATGGCAAGCCCGTCGTAATCGCCGATCACAGCGGCAAGCTTGTCCTTGTCTTTGCCAAGATCGGGTTGGAAGTCGACGTCAATGCCGCGGTCTTTGAAGATTTGAACGGCGGCGTCCGAGAGTTTGTCGGAAATAAGCACTTTGGGGGCCATGATTGGCGCTCCTTTTTTGAATAGAAGGGGGGCGTGGGTTAGCCACCCGCCTGGCGTGATCGCCAAGCGGGGAACCCGAAATTAAGCGTTGATCTCGGCTTCGAAAGCCCATTCCAACCAAGGCAGCATGGCCTGGATGTCAGAGGTTTCGACGGTGCCGCCGCACCAGATCCGCAGACCGGCAGGGGCATCGCGGTAGGCGCCGATGTCCAATGCGACATCCTCGTCCGCGAGACGTTTCGCGACAGCTTTTGCGAAGGCTGCGCCGTCTGTGATCCGGTCGTCATTGAATTTCAGGCAGACCGATGTGTTCGACCGTGTCGCCGGATCAACCGCGAGGAATTCGATCCAGTCATGCGTGTCCACAAAATCCGTGATCGCTGCCGTATTCGCATCGGCGCGCGCGATCAGACCTTGCAGGCCGCCGACGGATTTCGCCCAATCAAGCGCCAGCAGGTAATCTTCAACGCAAAGCATCGAAGGGGTGTTGATCGTCTCGCCCTTGAAAATCCCGTCGATCAGCTTGCCACCTTTGGTCAGGCGGAAGATCTTGGGCAGGGGCCAAGCAGGCGTATAGTTTTCAAGCCGCTCGACGGCACGAGGGCTGAGGATCAGCATGCCGTGTGCTGCTTCGCCGCCCAGAACTTTCTGCCAGCTGAATGTCGTCACGTCCAGTTTGTCCCATGGCAGATCCATCGCGAAGGCGGCCGATGTCGCATCGCATAGTGTCAGCCCCTTGCGGTCGGCAGGGATAACATCGCCCGTTGGGACGCGCACGCCAGAGGTTGTCCCGTTCCAAGTGAAGCACACGTCGTTGTCGTAGTTCAACGCCGACATGTCGACAATTTGACCATAATCCGCGGTATGTACCGTGTGCTCGATCTTGAGCTGTTTCACGGCGTCGGTCACCCAGCCTGCGCCGAAGGATTCCCATGCGACCATTTCCGCAGGGCGTTCGCCCAGCAACGACCACATCGCCATTTCATAAGCGCCAGTGTCAGACGCCGGAACGATGCCGATCTTATAGTCAGCAGGCACGCCCAGAATTTCGCGGGTGGTTTCAATTGCTTCAAGCAATTTCGCTTTGCCCGGTGCCGCGCGGTGGCTACGCCCTAAAGGCGCGCTCGCAAGCTTGGTCAGGTCATAAACGGGGGGTTTGGCGCACGGGCCAGAGGAAAAACGCGGATTCGTGGGCCGCGAGGTCGGTGTCGTAATAGCCATGTAGCTACCCTTTCAGATAAGCGCCCTTCGTTGGGGAAGGGTGTCCCACGTGCTGGAATACGCGGGGCGAAAGGGCGCGGCAAGCCCCCAAATCAAGCAAGATTGATGCAAATACTGGGTAATTGGCTGAACCGAGAGGTGATGTTTCCTATTGGAGACAACTTAGGGCGACGGCGCTTCGGAATTAACTTCATGTTCACCCGTGGCTGCCAAAACGGAGGCCAATCTGATTCTGATGTTGAAGGACCTATGCCCGAACCGCCCGTGCGTCATATCTTGATCGTGGTTGAAAACCTACCAGTGCCGCTCGATCGCCGGGTCTGGCTGGAAGCGACGACTTTGGTCCGCGCGGGCTACCAGGTCTCTATCATTTCGCCCACGGGTCAGGGATGGGTTGCGCCATTTGAACGGCGCGAAGGCGTAGATATTTACCGGTACCCCGCTGCTCCTGAAACCGGGGGCGGCGCGGTTTCCTATGCAAGGGAATATGCTAGCGCAATCTGGCATTGGTTTCGGCTTGCGCGGCGTATTTGGCGGCAAAGCCCTTTTCAGGCGATCCACGGGTGCAATCCACCTGATCTGATCTGCCTTCTTGCCATGTGGTACCGACGCAAGGGCGTTTTATATGTTTTTGACCAGCACGATGTCTGCCCAGAACTTTTTTTGGCCAAGTTTAATAAACAAGGCGTAGGTTACCACGTCATGCGAAAGTGTGAATTGCTCAGCTACCGTGCTGCATCGGTGGTTATATCCCCGAATGAAAGCTTTCGGGAAATCGCGATGACACGGGGCGGCAAATGCCACGACGACATATTCGTTGTGCGCTCCGCTCCGAATCTAACAGATTTTACGCCCGGGCCAGGGTCGCAGAGGTATCGGCGCGAGGGAGAGACGCTGCTTGGGTATGTCGGCGTGATCGGACAACAGGAGGGAATGGATCTGTTGCTTTCCGCGGCGCATCACCTTGTGGCCTCGGGCACGCGCGATATCCACTTTTTGATTATCGGCTTTGGTCCCTCATTGCCTGACATGAAACGTCAGGTCGATGACCTTGGGCTGACGGGTTACTTCACGTTCACCGGCGCACTTTATGGCCGTGCTTTGGTGGACGCTTTGAACACGATAGATGTTGGTCTTGCGCCAGATCCCTGCAATGCGATGAACGACATATCATCAATGAACAAGGTGGTTGAATACATGGCGCTGGGCAAACCGGTCGTTCAGTTCGACCTGACCGAAGGTCGGCGCACCGCCGAAACGGCCTCCCTCTACGCGGCTTCAAATGATCCGATCCGATTTGCCGATTGCATTAAACAGCTCATCGACGACCCGTCATTAAGAGCGGCGATGGGGAAGACCGGGCGCGAGAGGGTCGTGAATGCGCTGGCATGGTCTTCGTCCGAACCGCATCTCTTGGCGGCATATACGCGGCTTTGTGACAAGCGCCTGCGCTGAGTGGCCGGCGCAAACCATAATTTACCGTAAATTACATCATGCAGTGTAACGGGTTTATCGCCGTCTTCGCGTTTGGAACACCTCATGATGAACGGCTTTTCTACACAGTCATTCAAATTGGATGTTTTTCCTTAACCCCGTAGTAAGCCTGTCCCCATAACCATTGAAGCATCGACCTTTCCCCGGGCCTGAGCCGAAGAAGGAGTTTCCGGTGCATCATACAAATGTCTTTAAACGCCAAGCCTATCCACGCGGGAACACCCTGCAGCGGAGCGATCTGCATCGGGAGTTTTATCGTCTATATGGCAAGCGCTGCTTTGACATCGTCTTTTGCATTTTATCTGCACCGATCGTGGTTCTCGTGATCTGCCTTCTTGCCTGTCTTGTGGCAGCAACTGGGCAGTCTCCGTTCTTCACCCAGGAACGCGTCGGTAAAGATGGGCGGGTCTTCAAGATGTGGAAGCTGCGAACAATGCACCCCCACGATCCACACTCGCTAAGAGACTATTTAGCACAAAATCCAAAGGCCAGGGATGAATGGCGACAAAACCAGAAGCTGCGCCACGATCCCCGTGTCACAACGGTGGGCCGGTTCTTGCGGTGCACGTCACTGGATGAACTGCCCCAGTTCGTAAACGTGCTGAGAGGAGAGATGAGCCTCGTCGGGCCCCGACCCATGTTGGTGTCTCAAAGGGGGCTTTATCAGGGAGATCACTACGAAAGCCTGCGGCCGGGGATCAGTGGGAACTGGCAGGTCTCATCCCGGAACAGAGCAAGGTTTTCAGAGCGCGCAGTTTTCGACACGCACTACTTCAGCACCCTGTCACTGTCCGAGGATCTGCGCATACTAAAGGCAACCGTGGGTGTCGTGTTGCGGGCGACGGGGTGCTGAAGCCGGCGACGGTTGATCGCGGGACTGCCCTTAGTGTCGTGATCGTCAGCTACAACACGCGGGAATTGACGCTTAGGGCGATAGAAACGCTGTATGAACATACGCAGTTGACTCAATTTGAGTGTATTGTTTGGGATAACGCCTCCTCTGACGGTTCGGCTGACGCGATAGCTGCTGCGTTTCCGCAGGTCCGGCTGGTCCGCTCGGCGCAGAATCTGGGCTTCGCGCGCGCGAATAATCTTGTCGCGCAGCAGTGTTGTTCCGACTATTTACTGTTACTGAACCCTGATACCGAACTTCATACAGATGCGGTCGATCAACTCGTCGCCTTTGCGCGCGAAAATCCGCAGGCGGGGATATGGGGTGGGCGCACCATTTTTGCTGACGGGTCGCTTAACATCGCGTCTTGTTGGGCGCGGCCCACTGTGGCCAGCCTGTTGTTCAAAGCGATCGGGCTCAGCACTGCTTTTCCGCGCAGCGCGGTGTTTAACCCCGAAGCCTACGGGCGCTGGCCGCGGGATTCTGTGCGCCCTGTCGATATCGTTGTGGGGTGTTTTCTGTTGATCGACCGTTCCTTGTGGCATCAACTGGGCGGCTTTTCGGAGAAATATTTCATGTATGGCGAGGATGCCGATCTTTGCCTGCGCGCGATTCACTTAGGGTATCAGCCGCTGATCACGCCGAAGGCGCAGATCGTGCATCATGTCGGGGCCTCTACCACGGTGACAGAGGCAAAGGCGATCGCGGTGATGACATCGCGTGCGTCAATGGTCCGCGATCACTGGCCTGCGTGGCAACAGGGGGCTGGGGTCTTTCTGATGTGGCTTTGGTCGGCGCTGCGGTATTTGGCCACGCGGCCGTTCGTGGCTTCGCGCAATGCGCAAAGACGGGCGCGGGCGGCGCATTGGGCGGCGGTCTGGGCCGCCCGCAAGACATGGTTGCGGGGGTATGATCAAGCATAGCGTTGCAACAGTTCCTTCGCCCAAAGCGTCGGAGAATACCGTTCGACATCGTGGATACGCGCAGGGGCAAAACGCCCCAGGTAGCCAGAGGTGACAGAGAAGGTCGAGCGGCGGGAATAGATCAGGTGATCACAACGCGACAATTGCCACATGTCGATCAGGGCATTTTCCGCCTCTTGCAGCGGGTTGCATGTTGTATCCGGCCCATGCAAACGTGCGCCGGCAGGGCCTAGCCGTTTGGGATGGGTCATGACCTTGTCGAACGCACGCTTCAAACGATCCTCGATCTCGGCACTGTCCGTCGCAAGGAAGATAGTCGCGGTCGGATGGCGGGCTTTTAGCTGTTCCAGGGTCTTCAACACCGGGCCAAGCGGGATTTTTCGATCGGTGAACCTGATATGAACCCCGATGCTTGGCAGTTTTGCCGTGGGGCGCATGTGCGATAGCGCATGGCGGACCCGTGCGTTGGGGGTAAAATAGCGGCCAAGATAATCGGCGAAAACCTCGCGCTCCCCCCGTTTGGCAAAGCGTGGATCCCGGCGCAGATGGTGCCGCATACGGCCCAGCTTTGGCAGGTAAGACCAATAGATCGCCACCGCCTGAGACTGGTCCACCCGCTTGAGATCCACGCAAAGCCGCCGATAGCCCCAAGGGTTTGAATGTGACCGCGGCATATAGGTGTCGATCATGTCTTGGGGCTGGCGGTTCAGATTGCCAGCCCAGATCGCGGGGCAAACATCGGCCCCGTCATCCATTGTGGCACCCCCAATAGCTTCGTCCCCGATCGGAGACTGGAATAGCAGCGGATAAGCATTTTCGCCAAGCGGCGCATAGCTGCCGTCGCGCCAGTCGATCACGGGCTTGCGGCCGGAGAGATCAGCGTAAACCAGACCCGAGATCGCAGACAGGATGCGGTTGCCCAATCCGCCCTTTCCCTTGATCACCAGTGTTTTTGACTGCATCCGTCGATACACACCCTTCGCTTGTCGTTTGACGCTCACCATCGCGCAGATGTCTTTCCAAAGTCTTAACCGGCCTAGGGCAGACACCGGAAT
Source organism: Sulfitobacter sp. CB2047 (assembly GCF_000735125.2). Lineage (NCBI taxonomy): Bacteria > Pseudomonadati > Pseudomonadota > Alphaproteobacteria > Rhodobacterales > Roseobacteraceae > Sulfitobacter > Sulfitobacter sp. CB2047. The sequence goes on from NZ_CP072613.1 coordinate 783,521, forward strand.
CTGCAGCGAAATCGAATAAAATCCATATCACCGCTTGACCTTCCATTAACTGGAAGCCCTATCTGAGGGGCAAGACACCCCAAGGAGACGGCTGATGGGCGATGTAGTTGCGATAAATTTTGGAATTGGCGGTATGAATTGCGCCTCTTGCGTGGGGCGGGTCGAGACCGCGCTTGGACGCGTGGAGGGTGTGCAGGACGCCCGCGTGAACCTCGCCTCGGAAACGGCGTCGCTGCAGGTGGCATCGGGGTTCGACCCCAAGGACGCCGTCGCCGCACTTGCGACCGCAGGCTACCCCGCCACCGTGCAAACGCGGCGCTATGCCATTGAAAACATGTCCTGTGCGTCCTGCGTCGGGCGGGTCGAACGCGCCTTGGCGGCCGTGCCGGGTGTGGTCGATGTCAGCGTCAACCTCGCCCGGGAAGAGGCCGTGGTGCAGTCGCTTACCGCAGAGCCGGATGCCGCCATTGTGCAGGCTGCGCAAGCCGCGGGCTACCCCGCCACCCCTGTGACGGACACCGCATCTTCCCCCGCGCCGGACCGCAAGGTTGAAGAAGCCGCGCATCTTAAACGTATGACGCTGCTGGCCGCGGCGCTGACCCTGCCGGTGTTTGTGCTCGAGATGGGCGGCCATATGATCCCCGCGTTCCACCATTGGGTGATGTCGACGCTGGGGCAGCAGCTGAGCTGGTCGATCCAGTTCGTGCTGACCACCATCGTTCTGGCATGGCCCGGGCGGCGCTTTTTTGTCACCGGCGTGCCAGCGCTGTTGAAACGCACGCCTGACATGAACTCTCTGGTGTTTCTGGGGGCCACGGCGGCATGGGGTTTTTCCACCGTGGCGCTGTTCTTGCCACAGTTGCTGCCCGCCGGTGCGCAAGCGGTCTATTTCGAAGCCGCCGCGATGATCGTCACGCTGATCCTGCTGGGGCGCACGCTAGAGGCGCGGGCAAAGGGCCAAACCGGGCAAGCGATCCGCAAACTGGTCGGGCTGCGCCCCAAAACCGCGCGGGTAGAGCGGGACGGCAACGTGTCAGAGGTTGCGATCGACGCGATCACCGTCGGCGATCTGATCCATGCGCGCCCCGGTGAAAAGATCGCCGTAGACGGGACCGTGACACGTGGCAGTTCCTATGTCGATGAAAGCATGATCACCGGCGAACCCGTGCCCGTCGAAAAACTGCCCGACATGCGTGTGGTCGGGGGGACGGTGAATGGCACCGGCGCGTTGGTTTACCGCGCGACCCATGTGGGCGCGGACACGACCTTGTCGCAGATCGTGCGCATGGTCGAGGACGCCCAAGGTGCCAAGCTGCCGGTGCAGGATATGGTCAACCGCATCACCATGTGGTTCGTGCCCGTCGTCATGGCGATTGCCGCGGCCACTTTCCTTGTCTGGCTTGCGTTCGGGCCGCAGCCGTCCTTGGGGCACGCTCTGGTAGCAAGCGTCGCGGTGCTGATCATCGCCTGCCCCTGTGCGATGGGGCTGGCCACGCCGACCTCTATCATGGTGGGCACGGGGCGAGGGGCCGAGATGGGCGTGCTGTTCCGCAAGGGGGATGCGCTTCAGGTCTTGGCCGAGGTCGATACCATCGCGCTTGATAAAACCGGCACGCTGACCGCCGGTCGGCCTGAGGTGACGGATCTGGATGTCTTCAACGGCTGGTCGCAGGCCGATGCGTTGCGGCTCGTTGCGTCGGTCGAGGCGCAGTCAGAGCACCCGATTGCCAGCGCCATCCTGCGCCATGCCGAAACACAGGGGCTGTCGCTGGCAGCGGTAACCTCTTTTGCCTCGCACACCGGCCACGGTGTACGCGCCGAGGTCGAGGGGCGTCGCGTGCTTGTCGGGGCGGACCGTTTCATGCAGGCCGAAGGGGTCTCTCTCGCCGCGGCAGAGGGGCGGTCGGCAGCATGGGGGGCAGAGGGCAAGACACCGCTTTTCGCCGCCGTGGATGGGGCGCTTGTCGCGATGATCGGCGTCGCCGACCCGATCAAGGAAACGACGCCCCAAGCGCTGGAGGCGCTGCACGAAGCGGGGCTGAAAATCGCCATGATCACCGGTGATAACAAGGCGACGGCGCAGGCCATTGCCGACCGTTTGGGGATCGATACCGTGGTCGCCGAAGTGCTGCCCGACGGCAAGGTCGCCGCGCTGGAGGACCTGCAACAGGCGGGCCACAAGGTCGCCTTTGTCGGGGACGGGATCAATGATGCGCCCGCGCTGGCGGGGGTCGACGTGGGCATCGCCATCGGTACCGGAACGGATGTCGCTATCGAAGCGGCCGACGTGGTGCTGATGTCGGGCGATCTGCAAGGGGTGGTGAACGCCCTGCACATCAGCCAGCACACCATGCGCAATATTCGCCAGAACCTCTTCTGGGCCTTTGGCTATAACGCGCTGCTGATCCCCGTTGCCGCCGGTGTGCTCTATCCGCTGTTCGGCGTGCTGCTGTCGCCCGTGCTTGCCGCCGCCGCCATGGCATTGTCGAGCGTCTTTGTCCTGTTCAACGCCCTGCGCCTGCGGTGGATCGCCGCCGCAGCAACCGCCTAATTCAACGAAAGGAGACGTCTATGAACATCGGTGACGTGTCGAAAAGCGCAGGTCTGCCTGCCAAGACCATCCGCTACTACGAAGACATCGGTCTGATCACGCCTGCGCGTGACACCAACGGGTATCGCAGCTTTTGCGACAGCGACGTGCACAAGCTGACGTTTCTGGGCCGTGCGCGGGCTTTGGGCTTCACGATCGAGAATTGCCGCGACCTGCTGGCGCTTTGGGATGATCAGGATCGCGCCAGCGCCGATGTCCGTGCCATCGCCCAGCAACATTTGGCGCAGATCGAAAGCAAGATCGCGGACCTGCAAGATATTCGTCAGACCTTGACCCATCTGGTGCATGAATGCGCTGGCGATGACCGCCCCGATTGCCCGATTTTGCAACGGCTTGAAAAGCTGTAGCGCGCGTGTCTACCGGCGCAGCAGGTAAATATCCATGATCCAGCCATGGGCGGCGCGGGCCTCTGCCCGTGTTGCGATGATGCGGTCGCAGACCTGATCCAGCGGGCCTGCGATGCGACGCTCGTTCGGCATGCCGGCATAGGCGGTCCACCAGATGTGCACGTCGCTGTGCTGCCGCAACACCTCGAAGGCGCAGGTGCCGTCCAGCATGACGGCAATCGTATCCACACCCTGCGGCCAGCCATGATCGCGCAGCTGCCGGCCGGTGGTGATCGTGACGGGATTGCCGATGGTGTTCAGCGGGATCGCATGGCCCGCCGTCAGTACCTGAAGAGAGGTGATCCCCGGCACGATATCGACGGTGAGTGTGACGACCTTTTGCAACCGCTCCGCAATGCGCAGGGTGCTGTCATACAGCGACGGATCCCCCCATACGAGGAAACCGACACGGCCGCCTTGGGGCAGGGTGCGCTGCATCTCGGCCAGCCAGACCTGTGCAATGGCATCATGCCAATCGTGGACGCCCGCGTGATAATCAGGGTTGGCGGCGTCGCGTTTGGGCAGGGTGAATTCGTGAATTTCAGGCCCGTCCGACCGCAGCACCTGGGCGCAAATCTCGTGCCGCAGGCCAGCCAGATCATCCTTGCCCGCGCCCTTGGACGGAATCAGGATCACATCGCAGGCATTCAACGCGTCGATGGCTTGTAATGTCAGGTGTTTGGGATTGCCGGACCCGATGCCGATCAGTGAAAGCGTAAACATCTTGAGGCTCCGGCAGGGGGTGACGCGGCCCGCAGAGTAGGGGGCCGCGTCGGGTCTTGGATTATTCAGCGGCAGTCTGTGTCAGACGTTTGGTGAACAGCGCGCTGCCCGCGAAATCACGCAGGGTTTTCGCGGCGGCGAGCACGGCCAGATCCACCAGCGGCTCGATCAGGATGACCATCATATAGGCCCCGCCAAAGCTGGCCACAGCGGCGATGTTGCTGGCGGCAAAGCCCTGACCGTAGATGGCCCAGAAGGCGACCCAGCCCACAACGCCCGCCTGAAACGCGGTCGACAGCTTGAGCGCTTGAACATAGGTCAGATCAACATAGGCGGTGTTGGGCGCGATGATGCGTTTGGCCAGCGCCGAGACCATGAACAAAGGCACCAGCAGCGTGGTGACGTTCATCGTGTATTGCGGCAGGTCGATGGGGGCAAAGAACACGCCCTGCGCCAGCAGACCAAGCGCAAGACCCGCAGCCGCAGGGGCCACGCCGAACAGCAGGAACAGGGTCGACCCGAGGATCAGGTGCACTTCGCTCACGCCCACGGGGAAATGCGGGAAGACCTGAAAAAAGACAAAGGTCAGCGCGGTGGCCACCATGGCCCCGCCCGCAAAAGGCACGACGCCTTTCTCACGGACAGAGTCCATTGCGGTTTTCGCGGTATAGGCCGCAGCACCGGCGGCGGTGCCATAGGACAGGACCAGCTTGGCGCCGGTCACGACTTCGGGTTCGATATGCATATTCAGGTCTCCTTACCGTCTTCCCCGACGGCATAATGTGAAAGCCGCCCCGGGGGGCAGCCAGTTGGATCGGGGATCATCCCCATGACGGCAGGTCTCCTGACTTTGTGCGTCCATGCGTGCCGCGCCTTCCCAGGCGGTGTGGCCCAGTGGCAATGCGGGTTGCTCTTCACTTACAGGTGCGGGGGCAGTTCCGGATTTGGCACCTTTGCTTTGGCACCGCACCGTATTCCCTTTTCACCCCGATTGCCCGAAGGCGCACGGGGAACCGTCCGGAATAGGTGGTCATTTTCGGGCAGGTTTTGTCAAGTCATCTATTCGGTCAACGGCCCGTAAAGGATCAGCGCAGGCGCTGACGTTGCGGGATCCAGCGGCAGATGGGCAAGGCTTTCCACGGTGTGGCGGCTCAGCTTTTGATCGGGGGTCGATACCGCCTCTGCCAGCAGGGCTGGGGTCGAGGGGGGCAAGCCCGCCTCGATCAGCCGCGCGGCGAAACCCGCAAAGGTGCGCCGCCCCATGTAGACGACCGTGGTCGCCGTAGGGTCGGCCAGCGCCGCCATGTTGAGATCTTCGGGCAAGGCACCCGATTCGCCGTGGCCGGTGATGAATTGCACCCGCCGTGCGGTCAGCCGCCGGGTCAGCGGGATCATCGCCGCCGCCGCCGCCGAAGACGCCGCCGTCACACCGGGGATGATCTCGAAGGCAACGCCTGCGGCTTTCAGCGCGGTCAGCTCTTCTTCAAGCCGGCCAAACACGCCCGCGTCCCCGCTTTTGAGCCGCACCACCCGCGCGCCGGTCAATGCGTGTTCGACCAGCAAACGGCTCACGTGATCCTGCTTCGGAGACAGCCGTCCGGCGCGTTTGCCGACCCCGATCAGATCCGCCTCGGGTGAGACATGTTCAAGGATCGGACCCGCCGACAGATCGTCGAACAGCACGACTTCGGCCTCTTGCAACCGCTTTACCGCCTTCACGGTCAGCAGCTCGGGATCACCCGGACCGGAGGAGACGAAAGAGACAAAACCGCTCATGACGCCCCCGCGATCAGGTGAAAGAAGGTGCCCGTCGCATGGCCGCGGCGCGAGCCTGTCTCGGGCACTTCGGCCCCATTGGCATCGACCACCCGCGCCAGCGGCGTGTCTGGTTGCGACAGGATGGTAGAATAGTGGAATTCATGCCCGCGCAACCGCGCGCCCGCGTCATAGCCGGGGCCGGGTTCGTTCAGCGTGGCAAGCCGGTAGCCCAGATGCATCTTGCGCTTCTCATAGCTGGTTTCCAGCCCCAGCAGCCCCGCCATCTGGTGCCGCACGCCTTCCTTGTCGACCAACCCGGCCCCCATCGCCATATACCCCCCGCATTCCCCATGCACCGGGCGCGTCGTGGCGAATTGTTGCAGGCTGTCGCGGAACTGCGCGGCAGCGGCAAGGCGTCCGGCATGCAGCTCGGGATAGCCGCCGGGCAGCCAGCAGATGTCGGCGCTGTCGTCCGGTGCCTCATCCGCCAGCGGCGAGAAGGGCAACACCTGCGCACCCGCGGCGATCCAGTGGTCCAGCAAATGCGGATAGATGAACGAAAACGCGGCGTCTTTGGCCAAAGCGATCCGTTGACCGGGGGGCGGGGGCAGCACATCTGGCCCGTCGGGAATGCTGCGCCCTTGGGCGGCAGAGACGATCAGATCAAGGTCGATATGCTGCGCGATGAAATCACCTGCCGCATCCAGCAGCTTCATCAGCTCGGGCTGCTCCTCGGCCTGCACCAGACCCAAGTGGCGTTCCGGCAGCGTGACCGATCCCTGTCGGGGCAGCGCGCCCAGAACGGGGATGCCGACCTGCTCCATCCCCAGACGCAGCAGGGCCTCGTGACGGGGGCTGGCGACCTTGTTCAGCACCACACCCGCGACATGCACATCTGGGCGCATCGTCTTGAACCCAAGGGCGGTGGCCGCAGCCGATTGCGCCTGACCCGATACATCCAGCAGCAACACCACCGGCCAGCCCGTCATGGCAGAGATATCGGCGCTCGCCCCGTTCGAGGTTTCCCCCGGTTGCGCCACACCATCAAACAGCCCCATTGACCCTTCGATCAGGGCGAGATCGCCGCCATGGGCGGTGCCGATCAGGTTGCACAACACGCCCGACCCCATGGCCCAACTGTCGATATTATAGGACGACCGCCCGCAGGCCGCGCGGTGGAAGCCGGGGTCGATGTAATCCGGCCCGCTCTTGAACGGGCGCACGTCGACGCCGCGACGGCTGAGCGCGTTCAAAAGGCCCAGCATCAAGGTGGTCTTGCCCGTGCCCGACGCCGGGGCCGAGATCATCAGGCCCTTGGGCAGTTGCGTTGTCTCGATCATTCTGTGCCCTCTGGAAAGCGCGGCTCTGTGCCCACGGGGCGGAAACGGCGGTCGTAATCGCCAGCGTACAGACAGCTTTCGCGGAACTCCTCTGCCGTCAGCGCGCGGCCGACAAGGATCAGCGCCGTGCGCCCGCGTTCGCCGTCGGTGGCGTCAATCACGCTGCCCAAGGTCGCCCGCACCACCCGTTGATCCGGCCAGCTTGCGCGCCAGACGATGGCGACGGGGCAGTCTTCTCCGTAATGAGGGGTGAGCCGCGCGACCACATCATCCAGCACATGTACCGACAGGTGGATCGCCAGCGTGGCACCCGTGGCGGCGAAATTCTCGAGCGTTTCACCCTCGGGCATGGCCGAGGCCCGCCCCGAGGTCCGCGTCAACACCAGCGACTGCGCCACACCGGGCAGCGTCAGCTCGTTCCCCAAAGCGGCGGCGGCAGCGGCAAAGGCGGGCACGCCGGGGGTGATGTCATAGTCGATGTCCAACTCGCGCAAGCGGCGCAGCTGCTCGCCCATGGCGGACCAGACCGACAGATCACCCGAATGAAGCCGCGCCACATCCTGCCCCGCATCATCGGCGGCCTTGATCTCTGCCATGATCTCGTCCAGCGACAGCGACGCGGTGTTCACGATCTTCGCATCCGCAGGGCAGTAGGACAGCAGCTCAGACGGGACCAACGATCCGGCATACAGACACACAGGGCAGGCCGCGATCAGGTCGCGCCCCCGCAGGGTCAGCAGATCAGGGGCACCGGGGCCCGCGCCGATAAAGTGAACAGTCATGGGGCAATTCCTTCCGCGATAGCTACGGTGGCCATGCCATTGGGGCTGGCCACACGCAAGGTCGTCAATTTGGCACCGCGACCGGCAACGCGCAATGCGGCGGCCTCGGCAAGTGATCCGGTCCCGAACCGCGCCTGCACGCGCGGTGACACGGTGCGCGTCGGGATGTCTGCGATATCGGCTTCCGACAGTTCGATCAGCGGCAATCCCAGACTGTCGGCAAAGCGCCGTAGCGCTGGCGTCACCTTGATCGCGAGGGTCGCGAGCGTGTCCGGCGTGCGCCGCGTCAGCGCAAGAGCCGCGTGTAAATCCGCCTCGGTCGCATCCGCGCGCAATCCTATGCCCGCGACGATCATCGGGTGACGCTCCATTGCAGTTGCGGGCGGCTGGGGTGCCAGCCCTGCATGGTCCCCAAGGGGGCCGCCTGCGCCAAGTCGATCCGCAGCAATTGCCCGCCGTGCATCCCGTGCCAGCGGATCAGCAAGGCTTGGGTTTCAAGCGCCACCGCATTCGCCACCAGCCGCGTGCCCGGCGTGATCCTGTGCCAGATCGCCTGCAAGACATCCTCTGACGCGCCACCCCCCAGAAAGACCGCAGCGGGCAGGGGCAGATCGGCCAGCGCATCGGGGGCCGTGCCCCGGACGCAGCGCATCCGACCCGCCAGCCCAAAACGGCGGGCGTTCTCGGTGATATTATCGCAGCGGCTTTCGCGCGGCTCGATTGCAATGGACTGCGCTTGCGGCGCGGCCAGACACCATTCAACAGAGACAGAGCCCGATCCGCCCCCCACATCCCACAGCAGCTCCCCCGCGCGGGGGGCCAGCGCGGCCAGCGTCAACGCGCGCATGGGTGATTTGGTGATCTGGCTGTCATGGGCAAAAAGCGCCGCGTCCCGTCCGGGCGCGTGGCTGAACCCAGCCCCCCCCGATACCGCAATCGCCACCACTACAGGGGCGGCAATGTCGCTCAGGTCAAACGTCGCAGCATCGGCCGCGCGCGCGATTTCACGCGGACCGCCAAGCGCCTCCATCACCGTCAGGCGGGACGTGCCTAAACCCTGCGCGGTCAGATAGTCTGCCAGCGCCGCAGGGGCAGATCCATCGCGCAACGTGCAGATCAGCCGCGCACCTGCCGCCAGATGGGGCAGCAATACCTCGAACGGGGCAGCATGCAGGCCAAGGGTCGTGACCTCCTCCAACCGCCAGCCAAGCCGCGCAGCCGCCAGCGTCATGCAGGACGGCGCGGGAAAGCAGCGCCATTCCGACGGGTCCAGCACCTGCGCCAGCGAACCGCCCACGCCGTGCCAGAAAGGATCACCCGAGGCGAGCACCACCACCGCACGCCCGCGATGTTCCAACACCGGCGCTACACTGAACGGCAGCGGCCATTCCCGCCCCCGCGCCCCCGCGTCACAAAGCGCCAGATGCCGGGCCCCGCCAAAGATCACTTCGGCCTCTGCCAGCGCCTTTCGACTTGCATCGGTCAGCCCGCCAAGGCCATCTTCGCCCAGACCAATCAGGGTCACCCAGGCAGCAACAGGATCAGCCATGACGCGCACCCTCATTCTTGGCGGCACGACAGAGGCCTCCAGCCTCGCGCGCGCGCTGGCCGACCGTGGCGATGATGCGCTGTTCAGCTATGCCGGACGCACGGCCGCCCCCGTGGCGCAGCCGCTGCCCACCCGCGTGGGTGGCTTTGGCGGCGTGGCCGGATTGCTGGCGTTTATCGCGCAGAACCACATCACCCGCGTGATCGACGCGACCCATCCCTTCGCCGCACAGATGAGCCGTAACGCCCATGCCGCCAGCACGCAGGCAGGCATCCCGCTGGCCGCTTTTGAGCGTGCCCCGTGGGCCGAGACTGCCGCCGACAATTGGACCCATCTGCCAAGTATTGAAGCCGCCGCCGCCGCGCTGCCGCAGGTGTCGACGCGGGTCTTTCTGGCCATCGGCAAGCAGGCGCTGTCTGTCTTTGCCAACCATCCGCAGCACCATTATCTGCTGCGGCTGGTGGACCAGCCCGCCGCGCCGCTGCCCTTGCCGCATACGACCGTGACCCTCGCCCGCGGACCGTTCGACCTGGCCGGAGACATCGCCCTGCTGCGCGACCACGGGACCAAGCTGATCATCGCCAAGAACGCCGGCGGCACGGGGGCCGAGGCCAAGCTTATCGCCGCGCGCGAGCTGGGGCTGCGCGTGCTGATGATCCAGCGCCCCGCGGTGCCCCCTCGCACCACATTTGCGCGGCTCGACGATATCCTGGCGTGGCTTGATCATACGACGGACCGTGGCGTGTAGATATGTGTCCCGACGCGGCGGGTATCGGCGTTGCCCACGATCACAACCGTGCGCATATCGGCCATCTCCGGCGTCGCTTCGGCCAGCGTGACGGTGCGCAATGTCTCGTCCGGGTGGCTGACGTTGCGCGCGAAAGAGATCAAGGTCTCCGGCCCGCAAGCCTCGCGCAGAATATCAAGCGCGGTGGCGAACTGATGCGGCCGCGAGGCCGAGCGCGGGTTGTAGAACGCCATGGCGAACCCTGCTTCCCCCGCCAGCCGCAGCCGTTTTTCGATCAGCGACCAGGGTTTCAGATTGTCCGACAGGTTGATCGCGCAGAAATCATGCCCCAGCGGTGCCCCCAACCGCGCCGCCGCCGCGAGCATCGCGGTGATGCCGGGCAGGACGCCTATATCGATTGCCAGCCAGTCTTCCGGGCCTTTCTCCAACGCCTCGAACAGGGCAGAGGCCATGGCAAAGACCCCCGGATCGCCCGAAGACACCACCACCACACGCCGCTCCGCCGCCGCCATTTCAAGCGCATGTGCGGCGCGGTCCAGCTCTACCCGGTTGTCGCTTTCATGCAGGGTCAGCCCGTCGCGCGGGGCAATCCGGCGCACATAGGGGATGTAGCCGACAATATCGGTCGCCGCGTCCACGGTGGCGCGCACCTCTGGCGTGACCAGCGCCTCGTCTCCGGGGCCAAGGCCGACAACGCGCACCCAGCCGGTCATGGTCGCCGCCCCTGACCATGCACGATCGCGATCGAGAAATAGGGCACGTCGGCCGGAACTTCCGTCAGCTTTTGCACCGTCTGCCCCGCCATCGTGCCTTTCTCGACCAGCCATGCGTCCTGCAAGCGGCCCGCCTTGGTCAGTGCGCGCTTCAACTTATCAAGGTTGCGGCCAATCTTCATCACCACCAGCGCATCGGTATTAGCGGCCCGCGTGGCCAGCTCTTCCTCGTCCAGCGTGGCCATGAGCACGGTCAGCACATCATCACCCCAGGTGATCGGATGCCCCGTCGCGGTCCAGCAGCCCGACATGCCGGTGATGCCGGGCACGATCTCGATCTCGGCGCGGCCCTGAAGGCGGCTGTGCAGATGCATGAAAGACCCGTAAAAGAACGGATCCCCTTCACAAAGCACGATCACATCTTCACTCTGCGCGAGGTCAGTCAGACGCTCGGCCCAATCGTCGTAGAAGGCCGACAGCAGACGGTTATACTCGGGATCGCTGAAGTGGATCTCTGTCGTGACGGGGTATTCCATCGCATGTTCCACCGCCGTCTCGGCGATGATGCCGTCCACGATGGTGCGGGCCTGCCCGCGCCGCCCGGGTTTGCGGAAAAACGCGACGTGTTGCGCGCCGGTCAGCAGGCGGTGCGCCTTGACGCTCATCAATTCGGGATCGCCGGGGCCAAGCCCGATGCAAATGACCTTGCCCATCGTTATTCCTTCCACGTGGCCAGCGCGTTCACCGCCGCCACGGTAATCGCCGAACCGCCCAAACGCCCCTGCACGATCATCGACGGCACGGGCAAATCCTGCATCAGCGCCTCTTTCGATTCCGCCGCGCCGACAAAGCCGACGGGGCAGCCGATGATGGCCGCAGGGCGCGGACAGTCGGGATCTTCGAGCATATTCAGCAGGTGGAACAGCGCCGTTGGCGCGTTGCCGATGGCCACCAAGGCCCCCGCCAGATGCGGCCGCCACAGTTCAAGCGCCGCGGCAGAGCGTGTGTTGCCCATCTGCTGCGCCAGCTCTGGCACCTTGGGGTCGCGCAGGGTGCAGATGATCTGGTTGTCAGCGGGCAGGCGCGTGCGGGTGATCCCTTCGGACACCATATGCGCATCACATAAGATCGGCGCGCCGTCCGCCAGCGCCGCCCGTGCAATCTGCGCCATGTTTTCAGAAAACTGTACGTGCTTTTCCAGTCCGACCAGACCGGCGGCGTGGATCATCCGAACGGCGACACGTTCTTCATCGGTGGTGAACCGCGCCAGATCAGCCTCGGCGCGGATGGTGGCAAAGCTTTCCAGATAGATCGCGGCACCGTTGGTCTCGTAGGTGTGGGGCACTCAAAGCCTCCTGTCTTGAATTTGGGTCACTGTCAGCGGCGCGCTTTGCGGCGGATCGCCTGCGCGCCCGTGGCGGATAAGGGTGAAATGCCCGTCATAGCTGGCGGTCAGCGTGACGGGGGCAGGGGCGGGATGGGCGCAGCCTTTGGCACAGCCCGAGATATGGATCGTGTCGTCGCTGTCTGGCGACAGATGCGCGGCAATGGCGCGAGCAGCATCGCGGGTATCCGACAGGGCCTGACGGCAGCCGGGGGCACCGGTGCAGACCTGCACACGGCGGCGCGGATCGCGGGCGTCGGTGATGAAATCGGGCAGCGGAGCCGAAGGGGTGCCCCCTTCCATCAACACCATGCGCCAAGGGGTCAGCCGCAGCGCACCAAGCTCCGCCAGCTGCGCAAAGTTTTCCGCCGTGGTCTGGCCAAAGGCAAACCCGAGAAGTGTGCCTTGCGGGGTCATACCGGGCTCAGGGACGGGCGCAGCGGGGAGGGGGGCGGTATCAGCGCCCACCGGAGCCCCCCGCGTCGCGATATGCGCCGCCATGCGCCCCCGACCGTCGGTCACGCCACCGGTGTCCAGAAACCAGCGGGCCAGCGTCAGTGCGGCATCTGCGGCTGTATCCACTGTGACTGGCTGGCCTATCTCCGCCCCGTCCGCCCGGCAGATCAGGCCAGCAGCGCTACGTTCGATCCGGATATCGGCAGAGGTGCACGTCAGCACAGGCCGCGCCCCGCAATCGATCGCAAAGCCGAACTTGCTGGGCAGGTCGGGTGCGCCATCGTTGGAAAGCGCATGGGCCAGCGCTTGTGCCACGCGGTGGCTGTCGTCCCCATCCTGCCAGAACGGCGTCACGGTGATATTGCGCCGCGCCTCTGCCGCCAGATCGGCATCGACAAGGCCAATCTCGCGCAGCCCGTCGACCAATGCGGCATGGCTATCCGTTGTCACCCCGCGCAGTTGCAGGTTCGCGCGGGCCGACAGGTCGATCATCCCGTTGCCATGGGTGCGCGCCAGCGTGGCAACGCGGCGGATCTGGTCAGGGCTCAGCCGCCCCATCGGCACACGCAGCCGCACCACCAACCCGTCGCCCGACATCATCGGTCGCAGCGCACCGGGGCACCAGCCAAAGACCTGCGGCGCGCTCATGCGATGGTGCCTAATTCGGCAAGGACAGAGTTGCGGCGCGATGTCCAAAGCCCCGCCCGGTGCAACGCATCAAACCGCGCGCGCAACGCAGCAAGCGCTTGTGGGTTGGCGTCCTGCATAAAGTCGACCAGATCATCGCGCCCCAGTGTCGCATCGAACATGGCGTCGAACAGATGGTCCGGCACAACGCCCGCCAGATGCGCAAAGGCGGCAAGGTGATCCAGCGTCGCGGCAATCTCGGCGGCACCGCGGAAACCATGCGCCATCATGCCTGTGGCCCAATCGGGGTTGGCGGCACGGGCGCGCACCACACGGGCGAGCTCCTCGGTCAGGGTGCGGGCACGGGGCTGGTCGGGGCGGGTGGCATCCAGATGGTACAGCGCGGCAGCCCCGCCCTTGCCCAAACGCTGCATCGCGGCGGCAAAGCCGGCTTCATGTGCGGCGTAATCCTCTGCCATCAGCAGATCGGTCTCGGGCAGGTCTTGCAGGTGCACGAAACTATCGGCCCGCGTCAGCTGCGTCTCAAGCGCGTCGCGGGCATAGGTGATCTCTCCGCGCGCGTCGATCGCGTAGGACGACGCAGCCAGCCACGCCTCGCCCGCCGCTGTGCGCGCCTCGTCGGAATAATCGTCCATCGCGGTGCCGATCCCCAAGCCATAGGATCCCGGGCGCGGGCCAAAGACACGCGGGGTCTGCACCAGATAGGGGTTATCAGCAGCCGTTTCGGGACGCTCGGCCAGCTTGGCAATTGCCGTCTCGAACAACTGCGCCAGACCGGGGAACATATCGCGGAACAGGCCGGACACCCGCAGGGTCACATCAATGCGCGGACGGTTCAACAGCGCAAGCGGCAGAATGTCGAACCCGCTCACACGGTCGCTGCCGTCATCCCAGCGGGGGGACAGACCCGCCAGATGCAGCGCCATGGCAAACTCCTCGCCCGCCGTGCGGATGGTGGCAGAGCCCCACATGTCCATGACCAACCCCTTGGGCCAGTCGCCGTGATCCTGCAAATGCTTGCGCAACAGCTCCTCGGCCAGCTTCACCCCTTGGGTATAGGCCGCCCGCGAGGGCACGGCCCGTGGATCGGTGGTAAACAGGTTGCGCCCCGTGGGCCGCACATCGCTGCGCCCGCGATAGGGGGACCCCGACGGGCCGGGGGGCACAAACCGCGCCGAAAGCGCCGCGATCAGCCCGTCGATCTCGCCCGTCCCATGATCGCCTGCGCCAAAGACATGCAGCCCGTCGCCATATTGCGTTTCCTTGATGTCGCAGACGAAGCGGTCGATGCGGGTCAGCGCCTCTGCCGCGCTGGCGCTGGCATCAAGGCCGAGGTCCTGCTCTACCCCGCGGCCCTGCGCCTCGGCTCGGATGTCCGCGATCAGCCGGTCGCGCCGCGCAGGGTCCAGCCCGTCCGCGGTCGAGTATTCATCCAGCAGCCGTTCCAACCGTCCGAATGCATCGGGCAGTTTCGATGTCACCAAAGGGGGCGGCATATGGCCCACGGTCACGGCCCCGATACGGCGTTTGGCCTGCGCGGCCTCGCCGGGGTCATTGACGATAAAGGGATAAATCACCGGCATCGGGCCGATCAGCGCCTCGGGCCAGCAGGCGTCAGACAGGGCGACGGATTTGCCGGGCAGCCATTCCAGCGTGCCATGGGCCCCGACATGCACCATCGCATCCGCCTGCTGTTGCAGCCACAGATAGAAGGCGACATAGCCCGGGCGCGGCGTGCGGCTCAGGTCGTGATAGTCATCGTCCCGTTCGGCCAGCGCCCCGCGTTCGGGTTGCAACGCGACCAGCAGCTTGCCACTGCGCAGCGCCGGAAAACAGAACGCCCCGTCGTGAAACAGCGGATCATCCTGCGGCGCGCCCCAGCTTTCGGTCAGATCCTCGCGCAACGCCTGTGGCAGCTTTGCAAGCGCGGCCTCATACTCTGCCATCGGCCAGCGGAGCGTTTCGGTGCCAAGACGGCTGGCAACCGTTTGCGTATCGGCAAACTCCCCCGCATCCATGTCATAGCCCTGCGCCGCCAGCTGGGCCGTCATCTTCTGCAGGGAGGCCAGCGCATCCAGCCCCAGCGCATGGGCCATGTTCCAGTCTTTGCCGGGGTAGGTGGACAGCACCACACCCACAGACTTTGCCGCGTTGTCTTGCACCCGTAGCTGGTGCAAGCGCTGCACGCGATCGGCGATGAAATCCACGCGGTTCGCGTCGGCGCGATGGGCGAAACGGCTGTATTGCAGCGCCTCGTCCCGTTTGCCGGGCTGTTTAAAGCTGACGACACCGCCGAACAGACGGCCATCCACCTCGGGCAAGACGACATGCATCGCCAGATCGGTAGGCGACAGCCCGCGCTCTGATCCGGCCCAATCGCGCCGACGCGCGGTCGATAGGGCGACCTGCACCACGGGGCAATCTGATGCGCCCAGGACCGAGGGTTCATCCGGCCCGCGCTGGGCGGAGAAAGCGGTGGCGTTCACGATCACCGCCGGATCAAGCCGGGCGATCTGCTGCGCGATCCACGGCGCGGTGTCCCCCTTGAGGCTGGGCGCGAAGAGCCCCACGGCGTCAAAGCCGCGCGCGTCAAGCGCTGCGATCAGCGCATCCACAGGATCGGTATCGGCAGCCGTCAAATAGGACCGGTAGAAGGTCACAATCGCGCGCGGCTTGTCGGAGGGTTCCGGCGCAGGGATCACACCGGTATGGGGGCGGTAGAACCCCGCCTCGGGCACGGTCTTGGCCCCTTTGGCCGGCCCCGCGTAAAGCCCTGCGGCCAGCGACAGCTGCGCCAGTGCCGCCTGCGCAGCCACCGCGCCGCCCGTATCGCACAGATGTTGCAAGCGTCTTAACGTCGAATGCGGCAGCGTCGACAGCGCGTCGAGCCGTGGGTCGGGTTGGCCGTCCGCAGGCAGCACCGCCAGCGCGATCTGCTGCTTGCGCGCCATATCCTGCAAGGTCGCCAGCCCGTAAGGCCAATAGCTTTCGCCCCCGATCAGCCGCACCAATACCGCCTTGGCCCCTGCAAGGGTCTGTTCGGCATAGGTATCGACCGACAACGGATGTTTCAGCGCGACCAGATTGGCCAGCCGCAACGACGGCAAGCCCCCTTCCGCACGATGCCAGCCCGCCGCGAAAGCCCCCAGATCACTGTCCGAAAAGGACAGCACCACCAGATCCGCCGGCGTCTGCCCCAGGTCTTGGGGCAGATCGCTTTGGTCCAGTCCGTGGCTTTCGCGAAAGACGACATGCATGGCGGCTTAGCCCTCCAGCACCGCGCGGATCGCGGCTTCGTTCACGTGATCATGCTCTGCGATCACAACCAGCTGGCTGCGGCGCGGCATGTCCCCCCAAGGGCGGTCGAACTGGCTGCGCACGCGTTCGCCCACGGCCTGCACAAGCAGACGCATCGGTTTGTCCTGAACGGCGATATAGCCCTTGACGCGCAGGATTTTCTGCTCGCGCGCCAAGCGCAACACGGCGGCCTCAAGCGTGGCGACATCGGCGACTTCGCCCATGTCGATCACCACGCTTTCAAAGTCGTCATGTTCGTGATCGTCATGCCCGTCGTGGTGGCTGGGGCGCGCGTCGATGTCATCTTCGGCGGCGGCTTCCAGACCCAGCACAACGCGGGGGTCAATCACGCCTTCGGTCATCGGAATGATCGGCAGCTTGCGCGGCGCATGCGCCTCGATCACCTTGCGCGCAGCCTCGACGCCGTCGGGGCCTGCCAGATCGGCCTTGGACAGCAGCACGATGTCGGCGCAGGCGATCTGGTCTTCAAACACCTCGGACAAAGGCGTTTCGTGGTCCAGACTGTCATCGGCATCGCGCTGCGCGGCCACGGCCTCCAGATCGGGGGCGAACTGCCCGCTGACCACGGCTTCGGCATCGGCAAGCGTAATCACGCCGTCCACGGTGATGCGCGACCGGATCGCTGGCCAGTCAAACGCCTTGAGCAAAGGCTTTGGCAGCGCCAGCCCCGACGTCTCGATCAGGATGTGATCAGGCGTTTCAGGCAGGGCCATCAGCGCTTCGATGGTGGGGATAAAGTCATCGGCCACGGTGCAGCAGATACAGCCGTTTGCCAGCTCGACGATGTTCTCGGCGGGGCAATTGTCAATCGCGCAGGATTTCAGGATGTCGCCATCCACACCGGCGGTGCCGAATTCATTGACCAGCACGGCCAGACGCTTGGAGCCCGCGTTCTCCATCAGGTGACGGATAAAGGTGGTTTTGCCAGCGCCCAGAAAGCCGGTGATCACGGTAACGGGGATTTTGGTAAGGTTGGTCATTCGGTAGGCTCCTGTGGGGGAATGCGGGCGATGGATTGTTTGCGGAAGACCACGGGGCGTTCGCGCCAGGGCACCACGCCATCAGAGGTCTGGGCATAGGCAGAGACGCCCTTCACGATATCGGACAAATGCGCGTCCGTGTCGAGATCGCCGTACACATAGGTCCAGCGCGACGGCCCACCCGACAGGACCATCGAACAGCCCCGCGAACAGGCCGACAGACATTCGGCTCCGCGCAGCTGCACACCGTCGGGCAGATGCCCCGACAGCGCGTCAAACAGCTGTTGCCCGGGGCGCGGCGCGTCCTCGGCGGTGATCTGACCTGCGCGACAGGTGGTGCAGATGGTGACGGTGACCGGTTGATCCGTGGTGGTCATATCTTGCCTCATACGTCGATGGGCCAAGGGGGATCGCCAGCAGCGAACGACATGCGAACAGCGTTCTAGGCCAGTCGCGAAACACCCCGTTCGCCCGTTACAAACTATGCTGGCAGGTCTCCCGGCTTGCGGATCTAAGGCAGCTTGCCTTGCGAACCTTCACCTTCCCAGCCTGCGGGCCAGTGGTTGAAAGCTCTCTCCGGTCACGGTCGCGGGGGCGGCTGCGCTTGGCGCTGACCCAAGGCTGGATCAATGCGTATCGCGTTCCCTCTTCGCCTGTCTGGGACAGGAACCAACATACGCCCTGCATTGGTCATTTGCCCGCCCCTGTCAAGCTGCGCCTGTCATAACGCAGGGGCCAAACCCGCTTTGCGCCGATTTTCCCGATGGTGGCCAATGGGCAGGGGGCACCCGCGGATGCTTGACGGGATCACCGCAGGCTGACACCAAGGGCTGCACAAAAAACACGAGGTCCCGCCATGCCCACCCGCGCCATCATGATCCAGGGCACCGGATCGAATGTGGGGAAATCCATGCTGGTGGCGGGCCTGTGCCGCGCGGCCACGCGTCGGGGGCTTTCCGTCGCGCCGTTCAAGCCGCAGAACATGTCGAACAACGCCGCCGTCACCGAGGACGGCGGAGAGATCGGCCGCGCCCAAGCTCTGCAAGCGATCGCCTGCGGGCGGCCCCTCTCGGTGCATATGAACCCCATCCTGCTGAAGCCCGAAACCGACAGCGGATCGCAGGTGATCGTGCAGGGGCAGCGCCATAGCACCCTGCAAGCGCGTGACTTCAGCAAGGCCCGCGCAGGGCTGATGGCCCCCGTGCTCGAAAGCTTCGGAATCCTCGGGCAAAGCGTCGATCTGATCATCGTCGAAGGCGCCGGCAGCCCGGCAGAGGTAAACCTACGCCAGAACGACCTTGCCAATATGGGCTTTGCCCGCGCCGCAGGTGTACCCGTTGTCTTGGCCGGAGACATCAACCGTGGCGGCGTCATCGCCCAGATCGTGGGCACCCAAGTGGTGATGGACCCAAAGGACGCGGCGATGATCACCGGCTTTCTGGTCAACAAGTTCCGCGGCGATGTCAGCCTTTTTGACGACGGCTACCGCGAGATTGAACGCCGCACCGGCTGGACGGGGTTCGGCACATTGCCGTGGTTTGCCAACGCGCATCTGCTGCCCGCCGAAGACGCGGTGGACCTGTCGCGCGCCCCCTCCGACGGCGGGTTCCACATCGTCTGCCCCATGCTCTCGCGCATCTCGAACTTCGACGACCTCGACCCGCTGGCGGCGGAGGCTTCGGTGCGGCTGACCATGGTCCCCCCCGGCACGCCGCTGCCCGCGGACGCCGATCTGGTGATCCTGCCGGGCACGAAATCCACCCGCGGCGATCTGGCTTTCCTGCGCGCCCAAGGCTGGGACATCGACCTTTATGCCCATGTGCGGCGCGGCGGCGCGGTGCTGGGAATTTGCGGCGGCTACCAGATGCTGGGCCGGTTTATCGAGGATCCGCAGGGCTTCGAGGGGCCCGCGGGCCGCGAAGAGGGGCTGGGCCTGCTGGATGTCGAAACCCGCATGGCCCCGGACAAGACCCTGACCCGCGTCACCGCCGACCATGCCGCAACGGGCACGCAGATCGACGGCTATGAAATCCACATCGGTCAGACGGTGGGGGCCGATTGCGCCACGCCCTTTGCGCATATCAATGGCACCCCCGACGGGGCAGGGTCGCGCGATGGCAAGATCACCGGCACCTATCTGCACGGGCTCTTTACCAACGATAGTTTCCGCAGTGCCTGGTTGGCGCAACTGGGGCTGAGGGCAGGGCCGACCTCCTACAGTCAGACCGTGGAAGATACGCTCGACGCGCTGGCCGACCATATGGAAACCCATCTGGACGTGTCCGCCCTGCTGGCCTGTGCCGCACCGGTTGCATAACACCCGCGCTGACCTTTGGTCACGATCACGACGCTTGCTTAATTTTGTGATCGCGGGGATACATGCCGTCAAATTTACGCAAAGGACCCTTTGTTATGGAACGTAACCTGACCCTCGTTGCGCTGTTCGCTGCCCTGATTGCAGCACTTGCGTTGATCCCGAAATTCTCGCTTGGCTTTGGCGTGCCAATCACGGCGCAAAGCTTGGGCATCATGCTTTGCGGGACCGTGCTGGGGGCCAAACGCGGCGCGCTGGCCGTGCTGCTCTTCTTGCTGCTGGTCGCTTTGGGGCTGCCGCTTCTGGCCGGTGGCAACGGGGGGCTGGGTGCCTTCATGCTGCCGTCCTCGGGCTTCCTGATCGGCTTCCCCGTGGCGGCTTTTGTCACCGGCCTGATCGTCGAAAAATGGTACGGGCCCTCGCTGACCATCGTTGCGGCGGTTGCCTCGGTCATCGGCGGGATCGTCGTGCTTTATATCTTCGGGATCATCGGCCTGTCGATCGCGCTGGATAAATCGCTGCTGGAATCCGCCGCGCTGGTGACCGTGTTCATCCCCGGTGACATCATCAAAGCGGTGCTTGCAGGCTTTATCACCAGCGGTCTGGCCAAAGCGCGCCCCGCCAGCGTCCTGTCGCGCAGCTGATCCGACGCAAAGCCTGAAACAGCGAAAGCGCCCCTAGAGGGGGGCGCTTTTTTCGTGCCAAGGCAGACGAAGCCTTACCCCCGCGCATAGACATCCTCGTAGCGGATAATATCATCTTCGCCAAAATAACTGCCGGTCTGCACCTCAATCAGCACCATAGGCAGTTTGCCGGGGTTTTCCATCCGGTGCACGGACCCGAGCGGGATGTAGACTGACTGGTTCTCGCTGATTAATTTGACGGTATCGTCCACGGTCACTTTCGCGGTGCCTTCGACCACAATCCAATGTTCCGACCGGTGGTGATGGCTTTGCAGGCTCAGGGCTGCGCCGGGGTTCACCACGATGCGTTTCACCTGAAACCGCCCGCCGATCACAAGGCTTTCGTACCACCCCCACGGCCGGTAATCGCGCGGCAGTTGGACCGCTTGGCTGGCATCCCGCCTTTTGAGCGCCTCAACCGCTTCCTTCACCCGCTGCGCTTGCGATTTATCCGCCACCAGCACCGCATCCCCCATGGCGACGGCGATGATGTTGTCCAGCCCGATGCCGACCAGCTGCAACCCGTCGGTTTCAGACCGCAGCAGCGTGCCCGCACAATCAATCGCCGTGGCATTGTCGGAACAGACATTTCCCGCCGCGTCCGGCCCGCTTTCCAGCCAGACCGCATCCCAACCGCCCAAGTCGGACCATCCGGCGGCGAAAGGCATCACCGCGAGGTTATCCGCCTTCTCCATGATCGCATAATCGATAGAGATATCATCGGCTTGCCCCCAAGCCTCGGGCGCGAGACGGGTCAGCCCCAGATCAGAGGTCGCCCCGTCAAGCGATGCGCGCACCGCGCGCACCATCTCGGGCGCGTGGGTCTGATAGGCGTCAATAATCGTCTGCGCCGTGAACAAGAAGATCCCGGCATTCCACAGAAAATTCCCCGCCTGCAACATCCCCTGCGCCTGTGCGCGATCCGGCTTTTCGACAAAGCGCGCAAGGGGTTGCGGAGTTTGAGCGCTCGCATCCGCACCTTTAGCCAGCGCAAGATAGCCATAGCCCGTTTCGGCCCGCGTAGGCGTGATGCCAAAGGTGACCAGATCACCGGCCTGCGCGCGCGGCACCGCGGCCTGCACCGTCTGGGCAAAAGCATCGCAGTCGGGAATCACATGGTCCGACGGCGCGACCAGCATCAGCGCTTGCGCGTCAGTGCGCGCAATATACAGCGCCGCGGCAAGGATCGCAGGGGCGGTATTGCGTCCCTCGGGTTCGATCAGGATCGCCTGCGCCGCCCGTTCTACCTGCGCCAGTTGTTCGGTCACGATGAACCGGAACGGGTCGCCCGTCACCACAATCGGAGCGGCGAATCCGGGGCCGGTCAGACGCTTAGCCGAAATCTGGAACAGGCTTTCATCCCCCATCAGCTTGGCAAACTGTTTGGGGTAGCATTTGCGCGACAGGGGCCAAAGACGTGTGCCCGACCCGCCGCAAAGGAGAATAGCGTGCATCATGAGAGGCAGTTAATCTGAAAAATTCTAACGAGAGATTAATCAAATGCTTTAGATTTAGCTGCGCAGGTGATCCTGTCGCAAAAACCAATCATACGTCTCCCGAAGCCCGTCTTTCAGATCGATCCGCGCGCGCCACCCCATTTCCGCCAAACGCGAGACATCTATCAGCTTGCGCATCGTCCCGTCAGGTTTCGACGTGTCAAACACCAGCCGCCCTTTGAACCCCGTCACCTCCGCCACCATCTGCGCCAGCGCCGCGATGCTGATGTCGCGGCCCGTGCCGACGTTGATATGGCTTTGCATCGGGTGCGTCTGCGCAGCGTAAACATCACGCGGCAGGTCCAACACAAACAGCGACGCTTCCGCCATATCGTCCACATGCAGGAATTCCCGCATCGGTTTGCCGCTGCCCCAAATCACGACCTCCGCCGCCCCGTCGCGTGCAGCCTCATGAAAACGGCGGATCAGGGCGGGCAAAACATGGCTGTTCTGCGGATGAAAATTATCCCCCGGCCCATAGAGATTCGTTGGCATCACACTGCGATAATCCACGCCATATTGCCGGTTATAACTTTCGCAAAGTTTAATGCCCGCGATCTTGGCGATGGCGTAGGGCTCGTTCGTGGGCTCAAGCGGGCCGGTCAGCAGGGCATTTTCGGCCATCGGCTGCGCCGCGTCGCGCGGATAGATGCAAGAGCTGCCCAGTTGCAGCAGCTGTTGAACCCCCGCCGCAAACGCCTGATGGATCACGTTGCATTCGATCATCAGGTTTTCGTAAATAAACTCAGCGGGATATGTGTTGTTCGCCATGATCCCGCCAACCTTGGCCGCGGCGAGGATCACCACATCCGGCGCCTCAGAACGCATAAAGTCTCGCACCGCCGCTTGATCGGTCAGGTCCAGTTCTGCACGGGTCCGCGTCACCAGTTCCAACGCCTCCCCAGCATCCTGTCGCGCCTGCAACTGCCGCAAGATCGCCCCGCCGACCATGCCGCGATGCCCTGCAATATAAATCTTCCGCATAGGCTTATCCGTTCTCAAGCGAGATCGGCAGATCCAGCCCGTGCTCTTTCAACAACGCATGCCGCCGTGCGACCTTGAGGTCATTCGCCACCATCTCTGCACACATCTCTTGCGCGGTGATTTGCGGCTCCCACCCGAGTTTCTTCTTCGCCTTGGCGGGCGACCCCAGCAGCGTTTCCACCTCGGCGGGGCGGAAATACTGCGGATCAATGCGCATCACCACATCGCCGGGGCGCACACTCGGGGCATCCTCCCCAATGACGCTATCGACAATCGCACATTCCTCCACGCCCATCCCTTCGAACCGCAGGGTGATCCCCAACTCTGCCGCCGACCATGTGATGAACTGGCGCACGGAATACTGCACGCCGGTGGCGATCACGAAATCCTCTGCCACGTCCTGCTGCAGCATCATCCACTGCATGCGCACATAATCCTTGGCGTGCCCCCAATCGCGCAGCGCGTCGAGGTTGCCCATATAAAGACACCCCTCCAACCCCTGCGCGATATTGGCCAAGCCGCGCGTGATCTTGCGCGTGACAAAGGTTTCGCCACGGCGGGAGCTTTCGTGGTTAAAAAGGATGCCGTTGCAGGCATAGATCCCATAGGCCTCGCGATAATTAACCGTGATCCAATAGGCGTACATCTTGGCAACCGCATAGGGGCTGCGCGGGTGAAAGGGTGTTTCCTCGGTCTGTGGTGTCTCTTGGACCAAGCCATACAGCTCAGAAGTTGATGCTTGGTAAAAGCGGGTCTTTTTTTCCAACCCCAGAAACCGGATCGCCTCTAACAGCCGCAGGGCCCCGTTGGCGTTCACCTCTGTCGTATATTCGGGCGTCTCGAAACTGACCGCGACATGGCTTTGCGCGCCAAGGTTATAGACCTCGTCCGGCTGCACTTCGCGCATGATCCGCGTCAGGTTCGAACTGTCGGTGAGATCGCCATAATGCAGGATCAGATCGGGATCATCCTCGTGAGGGTCTTGATAAATATGATCAATCCGCTGCGTATTAAGAGATGACGACCGCCGCTTGATCCCATGCACCTCGTATCCTTTGTCCAGCAACAACTCCGCCAGATAGGACCCGTCTTGACCGGTGATGCCGGTGATCAGCGCGCGTTTTACCATCAGGGCCCCTAAACGAAAAATGTGCCTGCCCGAGGGGGCAGACACATCAACATTTACTCAACTTATAGGATTCTGGCGAGTCTTGATGCAATCAGAAGGTTTGGTCGTAGTCGCCAACCTCCGGCTCTGTCCGGATCACCGCGTCCAGATCGGCAAAGATTGCGCGCAATTCTTCCTCGGATTCAGAGCTTTCGCAGACCACCACAAGGTTCGGCGTGTTCGAAGAGGCGCGCACCAGCCCCCAGCTGCCGTTGTCCAGGATCACCCGCGCGCCATTCACGGCCACGACCTCTTTCACGGGGCGGCCGCCCAATTCGGTCACGTCTTTCAACTTGGCGACGATCCGGTCGAGGATATCGTATTTGTCCTCATCCGACGCATAGGGCGACATGGTGGGGGTGGAATATGTGTGGGGCAGGGCGCGGCGCAGGTCCGACATCTTCATGGCGGGGTTGCGGTCCATCAGTTTGCAGACCTCGACCGCGACGCGCATGCCGCAGTCATAGCCACGCCCGATGGGTTCAGCCAGGAAGTAGTGGCCGGATTTCTCGAACCCCGCCAGCGCACCCAACTGTTTGACCCGCCGTTTCATGTGGCTGTGGCCGGTTTTCCAATAGTCCGCCGTAACGCCATTGGCCTGCAAAACAGGGTCAGAGGCATAAAGCCCGGTCGATTTCACATCGGCGACAAAGGTGCTGTTGGGGTAAATCGCAGACAGATCGCGCGCCATGATGACGCCCATCTTGTCGGCGAAAATCTCTTCGCCCTCGTCATCCACCACGCCGCAGCGGTCGCCGTCGCCGTCAAACCCAAGCGCGAAATCCGCGCCCGAGGCTTTCACGCTGTCGGACATATCATGCAGCATTTCCATTGCTTCGGGGTTCGGGTTGTAATGCGGGAACGTGTAATCCAGCGTGTTGTGGCTATCGACCACCTCGACCCCCAGACGGCTGAACAGTTCGGGTGCAAAGGCGGCCGCGGTGCCGTTCCCCGTGGCGCAGACGACCTTGAGCTTGCGGGTCATTTTGAAGTCACCCACCAGATCATCCAGATAGGCTTCGCGCACGCCATCGACGAATTCATACTTGCCGCCTTCGCGCTGTTCGCCACGCCCTTCCAGAACGATATCGCGCAGCTCTGCCATCTCGTCGGGGCCGTGTGTCAGCGGGCGTTCAAAGCCCATCTTCACGCCGGTCCAGCCATTGGGGTTATGCGAGGCGGTGACCATCGCCACCGCTGGCGCATCCAGATGGAATTGCGCGAAATAGGCCATGGGCGACAGGCAGGGGCCGATATCCTTAACGTGAATACCCGCCTGCATCAGGCCCAAAATCAGCGCATTTTTAATCGATAGGGAATAGTCGCGGTAATCATTGCCCACAGCGATAACGGGCTCGATCCCGCGCTGTTGCATCTGCGTGCCCAGACCAAGGCCAAGCGCGGTGATGCCCGGCAGGTTGATCGCCTCGGGGTACTGCCAGCGCGCGTCATATTCGCGAAAACCGGTGGGGGCGATCATGGGGTCGCGCAGAAATTCCCATGTGTTCGGCGTGACTTTGGGCAACGGCTTGGTCATGAAATATCCTGATCTATCAGCGTTAAAATACTGCCCTCTTCGATAGAAGGAATGCGTGCAGGGATCAACTGACAGCAAGGGCGCGGGACGGTTTGTTGCCGACGGGGCGGCAAGGTGCCGGTCAAACAACCGGCAGTGCCTGCGAATGGTTCCCAAAGAAAACGCCCCGCCCTTTTGCAAAAGGACGGGGCGGATAGGTCGCGATGCTGTGGTGCCTTAGCCGATGATGGCGTTCAACGTGGCCGAGGGGCGCATCACCGCTTCGGTCTTGGCGGGGTCCGAATGGAAGTACCCGCCCAGATCGACAGGCTTGCCCTGAACCTCTGCCAGCTCGGCCATGATCTTGTCCTCATTCGCCGCCAGTTTTTCGGCGATGGGGGCAAAATGTTCGGCCAATGCGGCGTCGTCGCTCTGGCTGGCCAGCGCCTGTGCCCAATAGAGGGCAAAGTAATAGTGGCTGGCGCGGTTGTCCGGCTCGCCCACTTTACGCGATGGCGACTTGTTGTTGTCCAGAATGCCCTGGGTCGCAGCGTCTACGGCTTTGCCCAGGACGGCGGCCTTGGCATTGTCCTTCTGGTCCGCGAGGAACTTGAGGCTTTCCCCAAGCGCACAGAACTCGCCCAGGCTGTCCCACCGCAGGTGGTTTTCTTCAACAAGCTGCTGCACGTGCTTGGGGGCAGACCCGCCGGCACCCGTTTCAAACAAGCCACCGCCCTGCATCAGCTTGACGATCGACAGCATCTTGGCCGAGGTGCCCAGTTCCAGAATGGGGAACAGGTCGGTCAGATAGTCGCGCAGCACGTTGCCGGTGATCGCGATCGAATTCTCGCCCTTACGGATTGTCTCAAGCGTCTGGCGCGTGGCCTTGGCGGGGGACATGATCTGGAACTTGTCGGCCACGCCCTTGGCTTCAAGGATTGGCTTCACATAGGCGATCAGCTCTGCGTCATGGGCGCGGTTCTCGTCCAGCCAGAAGATCGCCTCGCAGCCTTCGGCTTTCTGACGGTCGATGGCCAGCTGCACCCAGTCCTCGATCGGGGCCTTGCGGGCCGAGGCCGCGCGCCAGATGTCGTTCGCCTCGACGCTGTGCTCGGAAATCACGTCGCCATTGGCGGCGATCATTTTCACGGTGCCGTCCGCGGGGATCTCGAACGTGGTGGGGTGCGACCCGTATTCCTCGGCCTTCTGCGCCATCAAACCGATGTTCTGCACAGTGCCCGAGGTCGTCGGGTCCAGCGCGCCGGTTTCCTTGAAGTAATTAATGCTTTCTTCATAGACCGGAGCATATGAGTTGTCGGGGATCACGCAGTTGGTGTCGTGTTCCTTGTTGTCGGGGCCCCAGCCCTTGCCGCCAGCGCGGATCAGCGCGGGCATGGACGCGTCGATGATCACGTCGGATGGCACGTGCAGGTTGGTGATCCCTTTGTCGGAATTCACCATATACATCGGCGGGCGTGCCGCCATCGCGTCTTCGACGGCTTGGGTGATCTCGGCGTTGTCCTTGATCCGCTCCATCATGTCGCCGATGCCTGCGTTCGGGTTCACACCCGCCGCTTTCAGTTCGTCACCGTATTTGTCGAAGACGGGCTTCAGATATTCCCGCACAGCGTGGCCAAAGATGATCGGGTCCGACACTTTCATCATCGTCGCTTTCATGTGCAACGAGAACAGCGTGCCGTCTTTCTTGGTCTCTTCGATCTGCTCGGCCAGGAATGTGTCCAGCGCCTTGGCAGACATGAAGGTGGTGTCGACGACAGTGCCCGCGGGGAAAGAAACGCCATCCTTCAACACGGTCTCGGTCCCGTCGGCGGCAACATGCACGATCTTGGCGGCACCGGCCTGCGCGTCGGTCAGCGTCAGGGATTTCTCGTTCGAGAAGAAATCACCGCCCGACATCGACGATACTTTGGTTTTGCTGTCCTTGGACCATGTGCCCATCGAATGGGGGTTCGCCATCGCGTATTTCTTGACCGCATTGGCCGCGCGACGGTCCGAGTTGCCTTCGCGCAGAACGGGGTTCACCGCAGAGCCCTTGATCGCGTCATAGGCCGCGCGGGCTTTCTTTTCCGCGTCGGTGCTTGGCGCTTCGGGATAGTCGGGCAGCGCATAGCCCTGACCCTGCAATTCCTTGATCGCCGCCACCAGCTGCGGCACCGAGGCAGAGATATTCGGCAGCTTGATCACATTGGCGTCGGGCGTTTTCACCAGATCGCCCAGGATCGCCAGATCGTCGGACTGTTTTTGCGCCTCGGTCAGCGCGTCGGGGAAGGCCGCCAGAATACGCCCCGACAAAGAGATATCACGGGTGCCCACAGAAACCCCTGCCGCATCGGCAAAGCTGCGGATGATCGGCAGCAGCGAATAGCTTGCCAGTTCGGGGGCCTCATCGACCTGCGTGTAAATGATGTCGGGTGTCTGTGTCTCAGCCATGGTATCCAGCCTTTCCTGAAGTTTGGTATGCGATAGTACACTTAGTTTGAAATATCCACCTCCCCCGCGTCGCGAAGGTCGCGAAACTGCGGCCAGCGGCGGCGAAACGCGCAGGGCGATGCCCAAGCCACCACATAGCGCCCCCCGCAGCATTGCAAAACGAATCACTCACCTCTCCTTGGGCAGAGCGGGGTTGATACCGTTAACGCTCACACACGCGGTAAGTGCGGGCAGTTAGCCTATACCGTGTCGCGCTGCCCATTTGTTCAACCATCAGGGGGATGTGCCCTCTGGTAACAGGTGATTCGGTGCAATTCTTGGTCGCAAACCAAAGCCGATGTCGCTAAGCGCACCCAAATCCCGAGGCAACGAACTGGTTTACTTTGATTTTTGATAAAGTTTGCGAAACATGCTGAAGCGCCGCAATAATAACAGTCGCGGGGCATGTGTGACCACTGCCGGACCGCGCAACGCGCAGGTCATGCACCTTGATGGCCTGATCAGAGGGACCGGGGTGTCATGACGGACCGAAAGGAAGACGGCACAAGCAAGGATGGTCGCGTCGCCCGCGGCGAGATCACCCGCGAACGCGTGCTCGATGCGGCAGAGCGGTGCTTCGCCGAGCTTGGCTTTGATGCGGTCAGCATCCGCCGGATCGCACGCGAGGCCGAAGTCACGCTGGGTGTGGTCGGCTTTCACGGGGGTACAAAGCAAGAGCTTTTCGTGACCGTGCTGAAACGGCGGGTCGAAACGCTCAACGCCATGCGCATGGCGCGGCTCGATGCGCTCAAATCGACAGAGCGGCTCACGCTGGAAACGCTGATCGACGCCTATGTCACCCCGTATCTCGAAATCGCCTCGCGCGGGGATCCGCAATGGCGGGCCTATGCGCAGCTGGTGGCGCGGATCATGTCTGACGAACGCTATTACCGCGAGGCAGGGCCGCTTTATGATCGCGTCGCCTCTATCTACCTTGATGAGATGGCGCGTCTGCGTCCCGATTCCGACCGTGAACAGCTTGCCGCGGTGCTGTCGCTGACCGTGTCCTCGATGGTGTCTATCGTCGCAAGCGGCATCCGCATTGCGGGCCTGTCGCAAAGTGATCGGCGCGAAAGCCCTATGGTGTATCGCCCGCTCTTGCTTGATTTTTGTGTGGGTGGCGTTCTGCGCGCGCTTGAGCCAAAGTGCTAGGCAACTCAACGCGATAAAAGGCCCCACGTCATGAAATCCTATCCCAAAGTCTGGTTCCTGCGGCACGGTGAAACCGAATGGAACGCAGAAGGGAGGGTGCAGGGCCAGACCGAATCCGTGCTCTCCGAACGGGGCAGGGTCCATGCGCAGCAGCAGGCCAAGCTGATGGCGCCTATCCTTGCGCATAACCCGCCCTGCATCGTGTCGCCGCTTAAACGCACGCGCCAGACCGCGGATATCGCCCTTGGCGGGCGGGACTACCAGACCGACGATCGCCTGAAAGAGATTTTCGCCGGCGATTGGGAAGGCCACCTGCGCGCCGATATCTTCAAGAACCTGCCCGAAGGCATCACGGCGCAAAGCCCCCATATGGAATTCTATTGCGCCGCTCCCGGTGGCGAAGGCTTTGACGTGTTTCAGGCGCGGGTGAATGCCTTTGTCGACACGCTGACCGAACCCACCGTCGTGGTTGCTCACGGGCTCAGCGGCCAGCTTTTGCGCGGTGCGCTCTGCGGGTTGAGCCGGGCCGAGCTGGGCCAGTTGTCAAACCGGCAGGGCTGCGTCTATGTGCTTGAAAACGGGCAGGAAACGGTGCTGTCGGTTGACTGACACGACCTCGATGATGCCCCCCTGCACCGTGGCCGTCATCGGCTGCGGGTTGATCGGTGCAAGCTGGGCCGCGCTGTTCCAGCACGCAGGCCACACCGTCCGCGCGTGGGACCCTGACACAGGTGCCCGCGACGGTTTCGCCGCCCGCGTGGCGGGGCCCTTGGCGCAACTGCAAGAAATCTCGGCGGGGGCGGCCCGCCAAGGCGCGCTTTCAACCCACGAGAGTTTGCAAGACGCCCTGCAAGACGTTGTGTTGATCCAGGAAAACGCGCCCGAGAACGTGCCGCTGAAACACCAGCTTTACGCACAGATCGAAGGCATCGTCGCGCCGGATGTGATCATTGCCTCCAGCACTTCGGCGCACCCGTGGTCGGATCTTGTGCCGGGGATGCAGCACCCCGACAGGCTGATCACCGCACATCCCTTCAATCCGCCCCATCTGGTGCCGCTGGTCGAAGTCTACGGCCCCGATCCTCAGGTGCTCGACTGGGCCGAAAGGTTCTACCGCAGCCTCGGCTCCGCGCCCGTGCGGCTGAAAAAAGATGCGGTGGGGCATATCGCCAACCGGCTGTCCTCGGCGCTCTGGCGCGAGGCGGTGCATATCGTCGCCGAGGGCATCGCCGATGTCGACGCGGTGGATCAGGCGCTGGTCAACGGCCCGGGGCTGCGCTGGTCGGTGCTGGGGGCGCATATGGCCTATCACCTTGGCGGGGGTGCCGGAGGCATGGCGGGCTATCTGGCCCATCTCGGGCCAAGCCAGCAGAAACGTTGGGATAATCTCGGCGCGCCTACGCTCGACGCCGATACCTGCGCACGTCTGGTCGACGGGGTAAGCATTGAGGCCGCAGGCCGCAGCATCGCCCAGCTAGAGGCCGAACGCGACGCCGCCCTGATCGAACTTGCACAGATGCGCAAACGGCTGGCGGATCGGAAAGCCTGAGGCCACGCGACCCTAGATCGATTTGCGCGCGCGCATCGCGGCAGTGATCGTCCCATCGTCCAGGTAATCAAGTTCCCCGCCGATCGGCACACCCTGGGCCAGAGAGGTCAACCGCACCTGACCCTCAAGCTGGTCCGCGATATAATGCGCCGTGGTCTGCCCGTCGATGGTGGCGTTCAGCGCCAGAATAACCTCCGACACGGCCTCGTCGCGCACACGGTCCATCAGTCGGGGGATGCGCAATTCCTGCGGGCCGATGGCATCCAGCGCCGACAGCGTGCCACCCAGCACATGATAACGCCCCTTGAACACGCCCGACCGTTCCATCGCCCACAGATCGGCAACATCCTCGACCACGCAAATCTCGCCATTGGCGCGTTTTTCCGAGGTGCAGATGTCGCAGATATCGGCGGTCCCCACATTGCCGCAGTTGATACATTCGCGCGCCGTCGCCGCCACGGTCTGCATCATATCGGCCAAAGGGGTCAGCAACAGCGCGCGCTTGCGGATCAGATGCAGCACCGCCCGGCGGGCCGAGCGTGGCCCCAATCCGGGCAGCCGCGCCATCAGGTCGATGAGCGCATCAATGTCGCGTGTGCTGCTCATCTGTGGACCCCCATGGCGTTGGTGTGAAAGAGTTTTAATGCCTTCGGCGAGGATTTAACCCCATTTGGAAGGATCAGAACGGCAGCTTCATATCCGCGGGCAGACCCATGCCTTCGGTCAGCTTGCTCATCTCGGATTGGGCGCGGTCGGTGGCTTTGGTCTGCGCGTCCTTGATCGCGGCGAGGATCAGGTCCTCGACGACTTCTTTCTCGTCGCCGTTGAAGATCGACGGATCGATATCCAGCGACTTCAGCTCGCCCTTGGCAGTGCAGGTCGCCTTGACCAGACCGGCACCGGATTCCCCTTCGACGATGATATTGTGCATGTCTTCTTGCAGCTGCGCCATCTTGCCCTGCATCTGCTGCGCCGTCTTCATCATCTTGGCCATGTCACCCATGGCACCCAAACCTTTAAGCATGTGGTCGTCTCCTGTAGCTTTATTTGCTTACGTATATGCGGTCTTTGCCGCCCCCCGACAAGGGGTGCCCCGGCGTGGACAGGTCGCGGGCAGAGCAGGGGCAGGCGGGGTCAGTCGTCCTCGAAAGGGTCCCATTCGTCTTCGACCTCGGGCAGCGCTTCGGACACGGCGGCGGCGGCGATTTCCTCGGGCGTGCGGATCGACAGGATCTTGGCCCCCGGAAAGCTCGCCATGACGGCCTGCATCAACGGGTGGTTCTCAGCTTGCGATTTCAGCGCGTTTTCCTTGGCGTCGCGGACCTCGGCGATGGTTTTGGCGCTGCTGTCGCCCACGATGGTCACAGCCCAGCGGTTGCCGGTCCACAGTTGCAGCCGCGTGCCAAGACGCTGCGCCAGATCGCGGGGGGCGCTGTCGGTCGGGGTGAATTCGATCCGCCCCGGTTGATAGGCCGCCAACCGGACCGAGGTCTCGACCTCCACCAACAGTTTCACGTCGCGGTTGCTGCGGATCAGCTCGACCACATGTTCAAACGTCGGGTACTGCGCCAAAGCCTGCGCCACCGCCGGGGCAAGTGCCGCCATCGTCGCGCCGCCCGCAGGCCCGCCCGACATCTGCTGGCTGCCCATAGCGCTGGTCGATCCACCCCCGGCGGGCACGGCGGCACCGCCCCCCGGACCCTGCGGCGGGGAGGGAGGAGGCGTGGTATTGGCCAGCTTGCGGGCAAGCTCTTCAGGGCTGGGCAGATCGGCGACATGGGTCAGGCGGATCACGGCCATCTCGGCGGCCATCATCGCATTGGGCGCGCTTGCCACCTCGTCCAGCGCTTTGAGCAACATCTGCCACAGACGGGTCAGCACGCGCATCGGCAGGGTTTCCGCCATGGTGACGCCACGGCTGCGTTCCTCGGGCGAGACGGTGGGATCTTCGGCGGCATCGGGGGTGATCTTGACCACGGATACCCAATGGGTGATCTCGGCCAGATCGCGCAGCACGGCCATCGGGTCGGCCCCGTCGGAATACTGGTTGCCCAGCTCGTCCAGCGCGCCGGCCGCATCGCCGCGCAGGATCATATCGAGCAGGTCCAGCACCCGCCCGCGATCCGCCAGCCCCAGCATCGCGCGCACCTGCACCGCCGTCGTTTCGCCCGCCCCGTGGCTGATGGCCTGATCCAGCAAGGACGTGGCATCGCGCGCCGACCCTTCGGCGGCACGGGTGATCAGCGCCAGCGCATCCTCCGCAATCTCGGCCCCTTCGGCGGTGGCGATCTTGCGCATCAGCGCGATCATCACCTCGGGCTCGATCCGGCGCAAATCAAAGCGTTGGCAGCGCGACAGCACGGTTACGGGCACCTTGCGGATCTCGGTCGTGGCGAAGATGAATTTGACGTGCTCTGGCGGTTCCTCAAGCGTCTTGAGCAGCGCGTTGAACGCGCCGGTCGACAGCATGTGCACCTCATCGATGATATAGACTTTGTACCGGGCCGAGGCCGCGCGGTAATGCACGCTGTCGATAATCTCGCGGATATTGCCGACGCCGGTGTTCGATGCAGCGTCCATCTCCATCACGTCGACGTGGCGGCCCTCCATGATGGCGACGCAATGTTCGCAGACCCCGCAGGGTTCCGTCGTCGGCCCGCCAGTGCCGTCCGGCCCGATGCAGTTCATCCCCTTGGCGATGATCCGCGCTGTCGTCGTTTTACCGGTCCCGCGGATGCCGGTCATGATAAACGCCTGCGCGATACGATCCGCCTCGAACGCGTTTTTCAGCGTGCGCACCATCGCGTCCTGCCCGACCAGATCGGCAAAGGTTTCAGGCCGGTATTTGCGGGCCAATACGCGATAGGCAGAGGGTGCTGTCATGACGATCCTGCAAGATTCGATTGAAGCCCTGAACCTAGAGCATCCAAAGGATGCCGCCAACCGCAACCGAGGCAAAGCTGAAAATCACCGCCAGCGTCTTCATCCGCGCATTGGGTTGCGCATTGGCATGGTGGTCGTTCAGCCGGTCCAGCGTCTTGGTCGCCGCATCATGGGCCGCCCAGAAGATATAGACCGCCGCGACGACAAAGATCGTCGCCACGCTTTTCGCGGCCCAGGTCGGGTCAAAATCACCGAACACCGCCTTAAGCCCGATCGCCACCGCAAGCGACGCCATCCCCGTGCGCATCCATCCTGCAAAGGTGCGCTCGTTCGCCAAAATCGTGCGGTCTTCGGCCCAGTCGGTGCGGTTCTCGGCCAGATCATTGCTTTTATTCATTGAACTATTGTGCGCGTCGCGCGTTACGCTGACAATAATATTTGACATAACGGGGACAGATTTATGCGGTTGCGCGGCATCAGAAGAAGCAAAAACGTTGAGGTCCGCCGCGGCGGGCGCGGGGGCGGTGCCGGGCGTGCGGGCGGTCTGGGGATCGTCGGCGTCTTGGCGGTGCTGGCGATCGGCTATTTCACCGGCATCGACGTATCGCCCTTGCTGAACGGGGGCGGCGCGCCGCAAACCCAGCAGGGCGCGCCGGTCTCTGACTCTGACGCGCAGGCCACGCAGTTCACCGCGCAGGTGCTGGCCACCACCGAAGATGTCTGGGGCGAGATTTTCCCACAGCAGTTGGGTCGTGAATACGTGCCGCCAAAGCTCGTTGTCTTTTCCAACGTCACGCAAAGTGCCTGTGGCGGGGCCTCTGGCGCGACGGGGCCGTTCTACTGCCCTGCGGATGAAAAGGCCTATATCGACACGCAATTCTTTGATCTTCTGGCGCAGCGCATGGGCGCAGGCGGGGATTTCGCCGCTGCCTATGTGATTGCCCACGAGGTCGCCCACCACGTCCAGAACGAACTGGGCATCCTGCCCAAGGTCGACGCGCTGCGCCGCCAATCCTCGACCGCCGAGGCGAACGCCCTGACTGTGCGGCTTGAGCTTATGGCCGATTGTTTCTCGGGCATCTGGGCCAAGAACGTCAAAGGTCTGATGGAGCGGGGCGATCTGGACGAGGCATTGAACGCCGCGCGCAAGATCGGCGATGACCACCTGCAACGTCAGGCCGGTCGCGTCCCCCAGCCGCACACCTTTACCCACGGCACGTCCGAGCAGCGTTCAAGCTGGTTCCAGCGCGGGTTCGACAGCGGTCAGGTCGGCCAATGCGACACATTCGCGGCAGAGCAATTGTAACAACGTTCGGTGCTGTAACGGAAAAATAATGAGTATAAACAACAGGTTAAGTTACCCATGGGTAACCTGACCTGTTGTCTGTGGACGTGCCGAAATGCCGATAGCCAACCGCATCGGGGCGCTGCGGGGCAGGGACAATAAGCAATCTATATTATGGCAGGGTGGGGTGCCCCTCTCGGGCCATCCTTTGGATGACCCTGCGGGGCGACGCGTATTTTGCTGCGCAAAATACGCTGGGGTGAGAGGCTGATAACGACCCAAGTGGGTCTCGTTACGGCTGCTTCCTTCCGGATCTGACCGGGTTGGCGAGGCACCTGCCCGCACCAACCTCTCACCGCCCATATAGTATAGGGCCGGATGGGATGCAAGACGGGCCCAAAGGCGATTTTATCTCGGGCGTTTTTAGCGGGCACGGCGCCATGCAGCCTTGGCATCGCGCGGTTTGGCCAATAGGCATGGTGCACGCAAACGGGAGGATACGCATGAAGCACGCCGAGACGGTCACTTTCGGAGGGTCAACGCTTGACCGCGCCGGAGAGGTTCGCGCCGACAAGGAGGCCGTGGCCGCATTGCGCGCCGATGATGCCGCCCGCGCCATTCTGTTCTGGCGGGGCAAGGTCCTGATCGACCCCGCACGCCCCGCGTCTGTTGTGCGTTTGCCGCTGGATCACCCCGTTCTGGCGGATGCCGGCTCTGCTCCGATCTTGCTGGGGCGCGAAGAGGGGGCCGCGCGTTTTGCCTATGACCTGTCGCCGTGGATGCCCGATGACTTCGACCCGCGCCAGCTGGGGTCTTTCGTGGATCAAAGCGAACAGCGCCACCCGATGTTGCCGCCCGACTATGCTTTCGTCGAAATGCGCCGCGTGATGACATGGCTCAGCCCGCGTGACGCCGAACTCGCCGCGACCGGCAAGGCCATTCTGGCGTGGCACGAAAATCACGGCTACTGCGCCCGCTGCGGCTTTGAAACCGTGGTGAATGACGCAGGCTGGCAACGCAACTGCCCCGCGTGCCGCGCGTCGCATTTTCCGCGCACCGATCCGGTTGTGATCATGCTGATTACCCACGGCAACTCTGTCCTGATGGGGCGGTCGCCGGGCTGGCCCGAGGGGATGTTCTCGCTTCTGGCTGGGTTTGTTGAACCGGGTGAAACGCTCGAAGCCGCCGTGCGCCGCGAGGTGTTTGAAGAGGCGGGCGTGCAGGTCGGTCAGGTCAGCTATCTTGCCAGCCAGCCTTGGCCGTTTCCCGCGTCGCTCATGTTCGGCTGCGCCGGAGAGGCGACAAGCCACGAGATCACCATCGACCCCAAAGAGATCGAAGAGGCCCTTTGGGTGTCGAAAGAGGACATGATGGATGTCTTTGCCGGGCAACACCCCAAGATCAAACCGGCCCGAAAGGGGGCGATTGCGCATTTCCTGCTGGAAAACTGGCTTGCGGATACGCTGGATTAAGGCAACCTTCGGGAAAGACGACGAACAAGGCAGAACATGAAATTTTCCACCAAAGAAGACATCGACGCGCCGATTGATGCGGTATTCGACATGCTGTGCGAATTTGACCAGTTCGAACGCGCCGCCATGCGCCGCGGCGCAGAGGTGCAGCGCGTGGACCGGCTGGCAGAAGCGGGACCGGGGATGCAGTGGGAAGCTGCCTTCGACATGCGCGGCAAACGACGCGAGCTTCAGGTCGAGATGGACCGTTTTGACCGCCCGACCGAAATGAAGCTGAACACCCGTTCGCAGGGGCTGACCGGCGACATGAGCTTTGATCTCGTCGCCCTGTCACGCAGCCGCACCCGCATCATGGTCGCGCTAGAGCTCAAGCCGCAAAACCTGTCGGCCCGTCTGCTGGTGCAGTCGTTGAAACTGGCCAAAAATTCGCTGACCAAGAAGTTCAAGAAACGTGTCGGCGACTACGCCAAGGACATGGAAGACCGCTACCACAAACCCCGCTAGGGGGTTTGCGGTGATTGCCGCACTTACTGGCCGTGACGGTCGGGATGCGCGGGGTAGACGCCCAGAATATCGATGAAGTTGGTGAAATGCGCCAACTCCTCCAGCGCGCGGGCGACGGCGGGGTCTTCGGGGTGGCCTTCGATATCGGCATAGAACTGTGTCGCCGTGAACGACCCGCCCGCCATGTAGCTTTCCAGCTTGGTCATGTTGACGCCATTGGTCGCGAAACCGCCCATGGCCTTGTAAAGCGCCGCCGGGATGTTGCGCACCTGAAAGACAAAGGTGGTCAGCATGTTTTCCGCACGGCGGGTCTGGTCCAGCTCGGGCGACATCAGCAAAAAGCGGGTGGTGTTATGGTCCAGATCCTCGATGTCGCGGGCCAGCACCTTGAGCCCGTGAATATCCGCCGCAACCTCGCTTGCCAGCACACCGACATCGCGTTCCTCCGACACCGCAAGATCCGCCGCAGCCCCTGCGCTGTCTGCCGCTGCCTCTGAGGTGATGCCATGGGCGTCCAGCCAGCTGCGCGCCTGCGGGATCAGCACCATATGCGCGCGCACGTGTTTGATGTCTTCGAGCTTCACGCCGTCATGGGCCATCAGGCTGATGCGCACGCGCACGAAGGCCTCCGCGATGATGCGCAGCCCGCTTTGCGGCAACAGCCGGTGGATGTCCGCAACCCGCCCGTAGGTCGAGTTTTCGACCGGCAGCATCGCCAGATCGGCGCGGCCTTCGCGCACGGCGCGGATCACCCCTTCGAAGGTCATGCAGGGCACGGGGATCATGTCGGGGCGGGCTTGCAGGCAGGCTTCGTGGCTATAGGCCCCCAAAGCACCTTGAAAAGCGATGCGCGGCGCGGTTTTACTGGTCATCAGGGGCATCCTTCTTCAAGCCGTTGCCAACTATGGCGTTTGGTCGCGGTAACTACACCTTGCCCCGACGAAGGGAAAGCAATAGATACGCCTGCAATACGATGCCCGAATACCAACGATGGACCTTCACGCATGTTCGATACAATGACCGTTACCAAAATCGCTGCCGGCCTGTTTGGCGCTTGGCTTGTCCTTCTGCTTGGCAAATTCGCGGGCGAAGAGCTTTATCATGCCGAAGCGCATGGCGAACAAGGCTATGTCATTGAAGTGGCAGACGCCTCTGGTGGCGGTGAGCCCGCTGAAGAAGTCGATTTCGCCGAGATCATGGCGGCCGCCGATCCGGCCAAGGGTGAAAAGGTTTTCCGCAAATGTTCGGCCTGTCACAAGGTTGAAGATGGCGCGAATGCGGTTGGTCCCTACCTCTACGGTGTTGTCGGGCGTCCGGTTGATTCCGCTGACGGGTATGCGTCCTACTCCGGCGCGCTTGAGAAAGTGGCAGAGACATGGACCCCCGAGAACCTGAACGCCTTCCTGACCAAGCCTGCGGGTTTCG
Organism: Sulfitobacter sp. CB2047; assembly: GCF_000735125.2. Classification (NCBI taxonomy): domain Bacteria; kingdom Pseudomonadati; phylum Pseudomonadota; class Alphaproteobacteria; order Rhodobacterales; family Roseobacteraceae; genus Sulfitobacter; species Sulfitobacter sp. CB2047. The sequence goes on from NZ_CP072613.1 coordinate 821,838, forward strand.
CGCCAGGCACCACGATGGGTTTCGCGGGTCTGCCCAAGATCGAAGACCGGGCGAATGTGATCGCCTATCTCGACAGCCTGGACAACTGATCCACCCCATATCCCGATTGCAAGGCCGCCCCCTCGTGGGCGGCCTTTTGCTGTGAAGTGTCCTGTTTTCAGTCAGGTAACATATTCGCAACTTGTAACTTGGGCGGTCGGGCCGTTAGCGTGTATCCGGCAGTGATCTGCCGCGACGACCCTTGTCTATCGCCTGTTGTTATAAAGGATACGCCCGATGCCCCGGACCCATGCCCGTGCTGACACACAATCGCAAACCCCCATGCTGCGCGTCGCTGGTGCGGCCTTGCTTGTTTTCGGGGCCGCGATGCTGGGTGGTGCCGCTTGGGGGCAGGATGACGCCGCGCAGGGCAGTGACAAGATCATCACCGCGCATGGCTATTCCTTTTACGGCGATCTGAAATACCCCGCCGATTACACCCATTTCGACTATGTGAACCCCGACGCCCCCAAAGGCGGCGAGATTTCAATCTCGACCCTCGGGACGTTTGATTCGATGAACCCCTATTCGCGCAAGGGCCGCGGCGGCGCGTTGAGCACGGTGATGTATGAAAGCCTGCTTGGCGAGGGCGTCGGCGGAGAGATCGTGCCCGCCGATGTTTATGGCGAAGCCTATTGCCTGCTGTGCGAGAGCCTTGAATACCCCGAGAGCAAGGATTGGGTGGTGTTCCACATGCGTAAGGACGCCAAATTCTCGACCGGTGATCCGGTGACGGCCCAAGACATCGCCTTCAGCCACAACCTGCTGCTGGATCAGGGGCTGAAATCCTATGCCGATGCAGTGCGCAAGCTGATCCCCAAGGTCGAGGTGATCGACGATTACACCATCAAGTTCTATTTCAGCCCCGGCGTGTCTCGGCGCAGCCTGATCGAACAGGTCGGCGGCGTGCCCGCGTGGTCGAAAAAATGGTACGAGGAAACCGGCGCGCGGCTCGACGAATCGCGGCTGGAAACCTCGCCCGGGTCCGGCCCCTATATGATCGACAGCATCGATGTGAACCGTCGCATCGTCTATAAACGCAACCCCGATTACTGGGGCAAGGACCTGCCGTTCAACGTGGGCCGCAACAATTTCGATAAAATACGTGTCGAATACTTCGGCGACGAGAATTCCGCGTTCGAGGCCTTCAAGGCGGGTGAATATACCTTCCGCACCGAGGGCAGCTCGAAACAATGGGCGTCATCCTATGACTTCCCCAAGGTGACCGCGGGGCAGGTGGTCAAAGAGGATATCCCCGACGGGTCGCCCCCCACGCCCTCGGGCATCGTGTTCAACCTTGGCCGCGAGGTCTTGCAGGATAAGCGCGTGCGCGAGGCCGTGGCCCTGGGGTTCAACTTTGAATGGACTAATGAATCGCTGCAATACGGGCTGTTCAAACCGCGTGCGTCGTTTACGCAGGATACGCCCCTGATGGCCACGGGCGCACCCCAAGGGGCGGAACTGGCGCTGCTGGAAAGCCTTGGCGATGTCGTGCCGCCCGAACTGCTGACGCAAGACGCGGTGGTGCCGCATACGTCGGACGCGAGCCGCCTGTCGGACCGTCGCAACCTGCGCCGCGCAATGAAGCTGCTGGACGAGGCCGGTTGGGCCGTGGGCGATGACGGCAAACGCTATAATGCGCAGGGCAAACCCTTGCAGTTGCGGTTTTTGCTGAACTCCTCGGGGTCGGCGACGCTGTCGGCGGTGATCGAAAACTTTATGTCGAATTTGCAGAACATGGGCATTGATGCCGTGCTCGAGAAAGTCGACAGTTCCCAATACACGGCCCGCGAACGAGACCGCGATTACGACATGGTCTATGACAGCTATGGGGCGTTTCTGGGCACAGGCACCGGGCTGGAACAACGCTATGGGTCAGAGGCGGCGGCCTATTCGCTGTTCAACCCTGCGGGGCTTGCCAGCCCGCTGGTGGATGCGATTGTGACCGCGTCGCTGGCGGCCGACACGAAAGAGGAAGAGGACGCCAGCCTGATGGCGCTGGATCGGGCACTGCGCTATGAATTTTTCATGATCCCGACCTGGTATAACGACAGTTTCTGGACCGCCTATTACGACCAGTACGAACACCCCGAAACGCAGCCGCCTTACGCTTTGGGTTACCTCGATTTCTGGTGGTACAATGCCGATAAAGCAGACGCCTTGCGCGCTGCGGGCGCACTGAGGTAAACGCCGGCCATGGGCGCATATATTCTTCGACGGCTGTTGCTGATCATACCGACGTTGCTTGGGATCATGCTGATCAACTTTGCACTGGTGCAGTTTGTGCCGGGTGGCCCTGTTGAGCAGGCGATTGCGCGTATTCAGGGCGGTGGGGACGTGTTCGAAGGGTTCTCTGGCGGGGGATCGGATGCGGGGAATGCCGCAGATACCGGCGGCAACGAGAATTACGTTGGCGCACGGGGCCTGCCGCCCGAATTCATCGCAGAGCTTGAGAAAGAGTTCGGCTTTGATAAGCCGCCGGTAGAGCGGTTCGTGAACATGCTGTGGAATTACATGCGGTTCGATTTCGGCGACAGCTACTTCCGGTCGATCAGCGTGATCGAGTTGATCAAGGAAAAGCTGCCCGTGTCGATCACGCTGGGGCTGTGGTCCACGTTGATTGCCTATCTGGTGTCGATCCCCCTTGGCATCCGCAAGGCGGTCAAGGATGGCACGGCCTTTGATACATGGACATCGGGCGCGATCATCGCCGCCTATGCTATCCCGGGCTTTCTGTTCGCGATCCTGCTGCTGGTGCTGTTCGCGGGCGGGTCCTACTGGCAGATATTCCCGCTGCGGGGGCTGACCTCGGATAATTTTGACCAGCTGAGCCCCTTGGGCAAGGTCGCGGATTACTTCTGGCACATCACGCTGCCGGTGCTGGCCTCGACCATCTCGGCCTTTGCGACGCTGACGTTGCTGACCAAGAACAGCTTTCTCGACGAGATCAAGAAGCAATATGTCGTCACGGCGCGGGCCAAGGGGCTGTCGGAGCGTAAGGTGTTGTACGGCCACGTATTCCGCAACGCGATGCTGATCGTGATCGCGGGCTTTCCGGCGGTGTTTATCGGTGTGTTCTTTGGCGGCTCGCTGATCATCGAGACGATCTTTAGCCTTGATGGTCTGGGCCGTCTGGGGTTCGAGGCTGCGGTCGCGCGGGATTATCCGATCGTCTTCGGCACGCTGTTCATCTTTGGCCTTATCGGTCTGCTGGTCGGTATCCTGTCTGACCTGATGTATGTGGTCGTCGACCCGCGCATCGACTTTGAAAAACGCGAGGGCTGAACCCGATGGCGCTATCCCCGCTGAACCAACGCCGCTGGCGTAACTTTACCCGTAACCGCCGCGCCTATTGGAGCCTTTGGATTTTCGCGATCCTGTTTGGAATCTCGCTGTTCGCTGAATTTGTGGCCAACGACAAACCGATCCTCGTGAACTATCGCGGCGACTATTACATGCCGATCTTCAAGTTCTACCCGGAGACCGAATTCGGCGGTGATTTCCTGACCGAAGCGGTGTACCGCGACCCCGAAGTGCAATGTCTGATTGCCTCGGGCGGGTTGATCGACTGTCTGGACGACCCCGAGGGGATTATCGAGGACGCGCAGGATGGCGAGGTCGCGGGCGAGGCGATTTCGGCGGGCTGGTCGATCTGGCCCCCCATCCCCTATAGCTTTGACACCGCCGTGGACCGGCCCGGCGCGGCCCCGCTGCCGCCGAACGGGCAGAACCTGCTGGGCACCGATGGCACCAAACGCGACGTGCTCGCGCGGGTCATTCATGGCTTCCGGCTGTCGATCATCTTTACCCTGATTGTGACCGGGGCGGCATCGTTGATCGGGATCATCGCGGGGGCGGTGCAGGGGTTCTTTGGCGGCTGGACGGATCTGATCTTCCAGCGCGTGATCGAGATCTGGACCTCGACCCCGTCGCTTTATGTGATCATCATCATGTTTGCCATTCTGGGGCGCAGTTTCTGGCTGCTGGTGTTCTTGCTGGTGCTGTTCAGTTGGACATCGCTGGTGGGTGTGGTGCGGGCCGAATTCCTGCGCGCGCGGAACCTTGAATATGTGCGTGCGGCGCGCGCGCTCGGGGTGGGGAATATGACGATCATGTTCCGGCACATGCTGCCCAATGCGATGGTCGCGATGCTGACCATGCTGCCGTTTATCATCACCGGCACGATCAGCACGCTTGCGATCCTTGATTTTCTGGGCTTCGGCCTGCCGTCGTCGGCCCCGTCCCTGGGCGAGCTGACGTTGCAAGCCAAGCAGAACCTGCAAGCACCCTGGCTGGCGTTCACCGCGTTCTTCACCTTTGCCATCATGCTGTCGCTGCTGATCTTTATCTTTGAAGGGATCCGCGACGCCTTTGACCCGAGAAAGACGTTCTCATGACGCCTTCGACCCAGAACGCCGCGGTGCTGCAAGTGGATGACCTGCGCGTCTCCTTCCGTCAGGAAGGCGCGTTGACCCATGCGGTCAAGGGCGTGAGCTTTGCTGTGCAGCGCGGGGAGACCGTGGCGTTGGTGGGGGAGTCCGGCTCGGGTAAATCCGTATCGGCGCTGAGCACTGTATCGCTGTTGGGCGACAGTGCGGAGGTGTCGGGATCGGTGCTGTATGACGGGCAGCAGATGGTCGGGGCGAGCGATAAGCTGCTGCGCAAGGTGCGTGGCAATGACATCAGCTTTATCTTTCAAGAGCCGATGACCTCGCTGAACCCGCTGCATACGATCGAAAAGCAGCTGGCGGAATCGCTGGCGCTGCATCAGGGCGTAGCAGGGGCCGAGGCGCGGGCGCGTATCCTTGAACTGCTGGACAAGGTCGGGATCGTGGATGCACAGAGCCGGTTGGGTGCCTACCCGCATCAGCTGTCGGGTGGGCAACGGCAACGGGTGATGATCGCGATGGCGCTGGCCAACAAGCCCGATGTGCTGATCGCGGATGAGCCGACCACGGCCTTGGACGTGACCATTCAGGCGCAGATACTGGACTTGCTGAAAGAGCTGAAAGACAGCGAGGGCATGGGCCTGCTGTTCATCACCCATGATCTGGGCATCGTGCGCCGCATTGCCGACCGCGTCTGCGTGATGAAACAGGGCGAGATTGTCGAACACGGCCCTACGCGCGAGATTTTTGACAACCCGCAGCACCCCTATACGATCAAGCTTTTGGGGGCGGAGCCGTCGGGGCGACCGGACCCGGTTGCGCCGGATGCCGAGGTGATCGCCAGCACCGATCATCTGAAGGTCTGGTTCCCGATCCAGAAGGGGTTCATGCGCAAGACTGTGGATCACGTGAAGGCGGTAAACGACGCGTCGCTGTCGGTGCGCGCGGGGGAAACCCTTGGTATCGTGGGTGAATCCGGGTCGGGCAAGACGACGCTGGCACTGGCGATCATGCGGTTGATCTCCTCTGAAGGGGGGATCAGCTTTATGGGGCAGGACGTGCGCAGTTGGTCTACGCGGCAGTTGCGGCGGTTGCGCAAGGATATGCAGATCGTGTTTCAGGATCCGTTCGGCAGCCTGTCGCCGCGGATGACCTGTATGCAGATCATCGCCGAAGGGCTGAGCGTGCATAAGGTGGACCCCGACCGCAATCCGCGTGAACTGGTGCGCGATGTGATGATCGAGGTGGGCTTGGATCCCGCCACGATGGACCGCTATCCGCACGAATTTTCCGGCGGGCAACGTCAGCGGATCGCGATTGCGCGGGCGATGGTGCTGCGGCCCAAGCTGCTGGTGCTGGACGAGCCGACCTCGGCGCTGGATATGACCGTGCAGGTGCAGATCGTGGACCTGCTGCGCAATCTGCAGCGCAAATACGGGCTGGCCTATCTGTTCATCAGCCACGACCTGAAGGTCGTGCGTGCGATGTCGCATAAGGTGATGGTGATGAAGCGGGGGGATGTGGTCGAATACGGCGATGTCGATACGCTGTATGACAATCCGCAGTCAGACTATACGCGCACCTTGCTACAGGCGACGACCTGAGCAGGCCAAGCTTAAGAGCTTGGCCCGATCATAAAGCAGTTCACATTGCGGGCGACCAGACGGCGGCAGGCCAGATCGGCTGTCTCGCGGGTCATGCCAAGGAAGTTGGCGTCGAACCCTTGCGGGCGACGCACGACTTTGCGCAGGCTGCCGTCGAGGGTCGAGATTTCGGACAATGCGGTTTTCAGCAACACTTTCTCGGCGGCATAGCGGCTGGGGTAGCGGCCCACATTCACGCCCCAGTGACGCCCACCAGATGTCGACACGCGTGTGATGACCTCGGGGGCGGGGGGCGCTTTGGGTGTGACCTGTTTGACCGCGGCGGTTTCAACCAGCGATGCGGCAGCCGAGGGGCGCAGCGTGGGCCGGACCGAGACCGAGGCGAGCAGGGTTTCCGCCTCTGCTGCGGGTTCCGGTGTCGGGGCAGGGGCCTCTGCCACGACGGGCGGCGCGGTTTTCTGCGCCTCTTTCAGCGCGGCGGTGATGTCCGAGTTCAGGATCGGCGAGGTCGCTTGGGGCACCTCTGCGGTGGCAACCACGACCTGAGGCTGGTGGCCCGGACGCAATGTGGGACGTTTGGAAGTGGTGACGGCCCCGACAAGGCGGATGACCTTGCCCGCGGCCCCGTCGGATGCAACGGGCGTATCTTCGACATCGGCGTAAGCAGGTTTGGAGGGTTTTTTCAGCGGTGCGCTGGAGGGGGCGCGGCGGAAGCCCAGATCCATCAACTCGGCCACTTTGGCGTTCCGTGCGCTGGTGGAGGTGCCGCCGAAGACGGTCACGATAATGCGTTCATTGCCCCGTTCCGCCGAGGCGGTGAGGTTGAAGCCAGCGGCGCGGGTGTAGCCGGTCTTGATCCCGTCGGCGCCTTTGTAGGACGACAGGAAGCGACGGTTGGTGTGGCTGACCTTGCGCACGCCCGCATCGGCAGTGATGCGCGAGAACAGGTTGTAGTATTCGGGGTGATCATACAGCAGGTGGCGGCCCATGATGGTCATGTCATGTGCGGTCGACATGTGGCCGGATTCTGTCAGGCCGTGGGCGTTCTTGAAGGTGGTGTTGGTCATGCCAAGCGCCTTGGCGGTGCGGTTCATGCGGCGGGCGAACTTGGCTTCGGACCCTTCGATGGCTTCCCCGATGGCGGTGGCGGCGTCATTGGCAGATTTGACGGCCGCGGCGCGGATCAGGTAGCGCAGGGCGATGGTCTGGCCCGATTTCAGCCCCAATTTGCTGGGCGGTTCGGACGCCGCGTGGCTGGTGATCTTGACCTTGCTGTCGAGCGAGATCTCACCACGCTTAATCGCCTCGAATGCGATATAAAGTGTCATCATTTTGGTGAGGGAGGCCGGGTGCAGACGGGTATCCGCGTTTCGGGAGTGCAGCACTTCGCCGGTTCGGGCGTCGATCACATAGGCGGCATAGGGGGCCGCCATTGCGCTGAGCGGCAGGATCAGCAAGATCCATATAGCCGCAAGAATAAATAGCCCATACCGGGCTGGCTGCACACGCCGCACTCTCATCATAACTGCCTTTGCTCTGCCTCGGCCGTCGATTTTTCAACTGACCATTATTATTATTAAGGTAAGGTTACCATAGGACGTGTTTTCGATAAAGGCGTTCGATGTGGTGCAGCCCGGAAAAGCGGCGATTTCCGCGCAGCACATATAGCGTGTGCCCAAAACTCCGCCACTATAGGGGCGATTGTGGCGGGAATGTGGCAAGAGTTGGGCGACAACGCAGCGAAGGTAAGGCGAGAATACAGCGGCGTTCAGGGCAGCAGTTCTGCCACTTCGGACAGGCGCGTGATCTGGTGGAAGCGGGGCGAATCACTCGGGGCGGGGGCGTGCTCCAGCGCCCAGGTGACGCCGTGGGGGATATAGACGCCATGCCCGCCCGCGTGGATCATCGGCACCACGTCCGATTTCATGGAGTTCCCGATCATCATGCCGCGGGCCGGGCCGTCGCCGTGGGTATCAAAGATGCGCTGGTAGGTTTGCGGGGTCTTGTCCGACACGATTTCAATCGCGGTGAACATATCACGCAGCCCGGATTCAGCGAGCTTGCGTTCCTGATCCAGCAGATCGCCCTTGGTCACCAATACCAGCCGATAGTCGTCTTGCAGGGTTTGGAGGGTTTCGCGCACATCGGGCAGCAGTTCGACCGGATGGGCCAGCATATCACGCCCCGCCGCCAGCAGTTCGGAGATGACATCGGCCGGCACGCGGCCCTCGGTGACCTCTATCGCGGTTTCGATCATCGAGAGGGTGAACCCCTTGATGCCAAAGCCGTAGTGGGGGATGTTGCGCCGCTCTGCCTCCAGCAGCCGGTCCATCAGGCTGTCGCGGTCGGTGTAATCGGCAAGAAGTTCCGCGAATTTGACCTGTGTCAAAGCAAAGAAGCGTTCGTTGTGCCATAAAGTGTCATCGGCATCAAAACCGATGGTCGTTAGCGGATTGCCCATCTTTGGCGCGCCCTCTTTTCTAATTCTGCTTTAGGGTTATATAGACGCCTACACGACTCACTTGAAACGACTTCTCAGGCAGGAGCAGCAATGCGCCTTGATGATCTTATGATGGCGGGCAAAGACCGGGACGACGACGAAACCGATCTGTTGACCAAGACCAAACCAAAGACCAAGCGGCCGCCTTTGTACAAGGTGATGCTGTTGAACGACGATTTCACCCCGATGGAATTTGTGGTGATCGTGCTTGAACGCTTCTTCGGGCTGAACCATGCCCAAGCCTTCGAGATCATGTTGACCGTGCATAAAAAGGGGCTGGCGGTCGTGGGCGTGTTCAGCCACGAGATCGCGGAAACCAAAGTCGCGCAGGTGATGGATTTCGCCCGGCGTCACCAGCACCCGCTGCAATGCACCATGGAAAAAGAAGAATAACACGTGATTGATGCACGTCTGCAACTGGCGCTTGACGGCGGTGGTCTTGAGTTGCCAGCTGAAGGGACGATTGCCGTCTTTCAGCCCCCCCGTGACAGTGATTTGCCAGGTCTGGACAAAGACCGCGTGCAGATTATCCATGATTTCAAACCGGATTATGACGCATGGGCCGCGCGCGGTTATGATGTCGTGCGCACCATCAAGGACCGCTATGCGGCCTGTATCGTCTGCCTGCCACGCGCCAAGGCCGAAGCCCGCGCCGTGATTGCCGCCGCCTGCGAGGTCTGCGACGGGATCGTTGTGATCGACGGGCAAAAGACCGACGGCGCCGATAGTGTCCTGCGCGAGATGCGCGACCGTGTGACCGTGCAGGGCCCGATCTCGAAGGCTCACGGCAAGATGTTCTGGATCTCGGAACCGGCGGCGGAGTTCTTTTCCGACTGGCGTCAGGGGCCGGAGCTGACCGAAGGCGGGTTCTGGACCGCGCCGGGGGTCTTTTCCGCCGATGGTGTCGATCTGGCCTCGGCACTGCTGGTGGATGCCTTGCCCGAGAAGCTCGGGTCCGAGGTTGCCGATCTGGGGGCCGGTTGGGGCTTTTTGTCGGCCCACGCGCTGACACGGCCTGACATCAAGAACCTTTACCTTGTTGAAGCGGGACATATGGCGCTGGAATGTGCGCGCCGCAATGTCACCGATGATCGCGCGTCCTTTGCATGGGAGGATGCCACAAGCTGGGAGCCGCCCCACCGCATGGACAGCGTGATCATGAACCCGCCCTTCCACATCGGTCGCGCGGCTGAACCGCAGATCGGGCAGGCGTTTGTTGCCACGGCGGCACGCATCCTGTCGCCGCAAGGCAAGCTGTGGATGGTCGCGAACCGTCATCTGCCCTATGAGGCAGAGCTGAAAACCCGTTTCGCCCATGTCGAGGAAATCGGCGGCGATGCGCGGTTCAAACTGTTTCACGCGGCACGGCCTTTGCGCAAACGCCGATAGGCGGGCCGCGCCTGATTAAGGAACGATTTATGTCATTCTCAATCTCTGGCAAAAGCGTCATCGTCACCGGGGCCGCGAACGGCATCGGTTTGGCGATTGCCCGGCAATTCGCCGACAAGGGCGCAAATGTGATGTGTGCCGACATCGACGAGAAAGCGCTGGTCGAACAGCTGGGCGATGCCAAGGACGACGGCAACATCCGCTTTTTCGCGGGCGATCTGCGGCAACGGTTGACGATTGCGAACCTCGTCTCTGCCACCATTGACGCCTTTGACGAGGTCGACGTGTTGGTCAATGCGTCGCGGCAGTTCCTGCCGACGGATGCGCTGGACAGTGATGATACCAGCGTTGAAACCCTGTGGCAGGAAAACGTGATGACCGCGATGCAGCTGACTCAGCAGGTCGCCAAACGCATGATCAAACAGTCCGAGGGCAAGGAAGACGGCAGCGTGGGCAGCATCGTCAACCTCAGCTCGACCACCTCGCGGCACACGCGGCCCGAGTTGATGGCCTATTCCATGGCGGCGGCCGCGCTTGAGCAGATGACGCGGTCGATGGCGCTGACGCTGGCCCCGCATCGCATCCGGGTGAACGCTGTGGCTTTCGGGTCGGTGATGAGCGGGTCGCTGAAAGCGTCCTGCGCCGAGAACCGCGAGTGGCGCGACGACATCCGCAACCACACGCCTCTGGGGCGCATCGCATCGCCGTCAGAGCTGGCCGACACGATCCAGTATCTTGCCGCCGACAGCTCCAGTTTCCTGACAGGCGAAGTGATCGTTGTGGACGGGGGGCGGTCCTTGCTGGACGCCGTGGACGCGCCGGCACACTAGAATACGCAGTAACGAAAGGCTTTGCGCATGACCGTTGATTTCGAGGCGGAGAAGACCCGCGCCGCTAAGTGGTTCCGCAGCCTGCGCGACCAGATCGTGGAGGCATTCGAGACGCTGGAGCGTGACCACGCCGAGGGCCCGCTGTCTGATGCCGCGCCCGGCACATTCGAGGTGACCCCGACCAAACGCAGCAGCGACGACGGCAGTGACGCGGGCGGCGGTCTGATGAGCGTGATGCGTGGCGGGCGTGTGTTCGAAAAGGTCGGCGTCAACGTCTCTACGGTGTTCGGCACCTTGGGAGAGCGTGCGCAAGTCGCGATGGCGGCGCGCAAGGGCATCCCCGGCATGGCCGAAGACCCGCGGTTCTGGGCGTCGGGCATCAGTCTGGTCGCGCATATGCAGAACCCCCATGCCCCGGCGGTCCATATGAACACCCGCATGTTCTGGACCCCCCATGCCAGCTGGTTCGGGGGCGGGTCCGATCTGAACCCCTGCATCGAATATGACGAAGACACCGCGCATTTCCACGCCGTGCAAAAGGCGCATCTGGACCCTCATGGCAGCGATCTCTACCCGCGGCTGAAGGCTTGGGCGGACGAGTATTTCTATATCCCGCACCGTCATCGCGCGCGCGGGGTCGGCGGTATCTTTATGGATGATCACGCGACAGGCGATTGGGAGGCGGATTTTGCCCTGACGCAGGATATCGGCCGCGCCTTCCTGCCCGCCTATCTGCCGCTGGTGCAAAAGCGGATCACGCAAGACTGGTCAGAGGCAGACAAAGAAGCGCAGTTGGTGCATCGCGGGCTTTATGCGGAATATAACCTTGTCTATGACCGCGGTACGAAATTCGGGCTGGAAACCGGCCATGACGCCAATGCGGTTCTCATGAGCCTGCCGCCTTTGGCGAAGTGGATCTAGGGGGCCAGCCCCCGCCCTGCGGGCTCCCCCGGGATAGCTGCCATTTGGAATGAAAAAGGCCCCCGACCATGCAGGTCGGGGGCCTTTTCGTCTAAACCGGTATCAGCTTATTGCTTTGGCAGCATCACGCCGTTGATAACGTGGATCACACCGTTGGACTGTTTGACGTCCGCGATCTCTACGAAGGCGGCGTTGCCGTTTTCATCCACCAGCTTCATGCGGCCATCATCGGCGTAGGAGGCTTGCAGCGTGCAGCCGCCCAGTGTCGGCACGGGGTGCTCACCGCCGTCGTCCTTGATCATGCCTTGCAGCGCGTCGGACATCACGGCCTTGCCCACTACGTGGCAGGTCAGGATTTCGGTCAGACGTTCTTTGTTCTCGGGCTTGACCAGCATTTCGACGGTGCCTGGCTCAAGACGGTCGAAACCGGCGTTGGTGGGGGCGAACACGGTGAAGGGGCCTTCGCCTGCGAGGGTATCAACCAGACCGGCAGCTTTCACAGCGGCAACCAATGTGGTGTGGTCGGCAGAGTTCACGGCGTTTTCAACGATGTTCTTGTCGGCGAACATTTCAGCACCACCGACCATGGGGTTCTTCATCTCGTCGGCGAAAGCCGCACCGGCAGTCAGGGCCAGGGCTGCGGTTGCGGTCATCATCTTTTTAGCGAAAGTCATGGTGTTCTCCTCGGTTTATATCGTGATCATTTGTTGATCATGCCGAAGCAACGGGGCCATGCTGCGCTTAGTTTCAAACAGAGCGCGAATTTATTTTGGATGTTATCCTTTGACGTGCCAATCGAAGAAGCCGGGGCCTGCCTGGGCCAGCAGGTCCTGCGCCAGGTCGACGCCCATCTGACCGCCTTGCGCAATAGGGCCGCTGCGGTCGCCGGCAATCGCCTCTGACCCGTCGGGGCGCAGGACCTGGCCGCGCAGGTGGAGCGTGTCGCCGTCCAGCGTGGCCAGCCCGGCGATCGGTGTCTCGCAGGATCCGTCAAGCGTGAGCAGAAAGGCGCGTTCGGCGGCCAGACGTTGGCCCGTGGGGGTGTCGTGGATCGCGGCGAGCATGGCTTCGGTATCAAGGTCTCCGGCGCGGCGTTCGATGCCAATGGCCCCTTGCGCGACCGCGGGCAGCATCAGCGTGTCGTCGATCGGCGTGGCGGGGACGTGTTGCATGCCCAAACGGTTCAGACCGGCCACGGCGAGGAAGGTACATTCGGCCACACCATCGGCGAGCTTTTTCAGCCGCGTCTGCACATTGCCGCGGAATTCGACGACCTGCAGGTCGGGACGCTGGTGCAGCAGCTGCGCACGGCGGCGCAGGCTGGAGGTGCCGACAACCGCGCCTTCGGCGAGTTGGTCCAGCGCCGAGAGAGTGGGCGCGACAAAGGCGTCGCGCGGGTCTTCGCGCGGCAGGTAGGTATCAAGCAGCAGGCCCCCCGGCTGGATCGTGGGCATGTCTTTCATCGAATGCACGGCGATGTCGATTTTGCCTGCCAGCAGGTCTTCTTCGATTTCGCGGGTGAACAGGCCCTTGCCGCCGATATCCTTGAGCGGGCGATCCTGAATGACATCGCCGGTGACTTTGATCACGACGATTTCAAACGCCGCCTGTGGAATTTCAAACGCGGCGGCCAGACGGGCGCGGGTTTCATAGGCCTGGGCCATCGCCAGAGGCGAGCCGCGGGTGCCGATGCGCATGGGGTTTTCGGGGGTGGGCAGGTTCACAGTCATGGCTCTTCTTTAGGGGTGTGGATTTGATCTGACAAGCGGTGCCATTGCCTTGACATCGCGACGCTACATCTTGACCTAAGACAAAACCATTGAAGAGTAGGAATCCCGATGCCGCAGACCGACACGCAAAGCAAAACCATTCTGCGTTCATTGGCCGGAGAGACGCTGCCGGTGCCGCCGATCTGGATGATGCGGCAGGCCGGACGCTATCTGCCCGAGTATAAGGCGACGCGGGCGCAGGCGGGGGATTTCCTGTCTTTGTGCTACAACCCCGAGCTGGCGACCGAGGTCACCTTGCAGCCGATCCGTCGTTACGGGTTTGATGCGGCGATCCTCTTTGCGGATATTTTGCTTGTACCTCAGGCACTTGGCGCTGATCTGTGGTTTGTCACCGGCGAGGGGCCGCGCCTGTCCACGGTCACCACACAGGCGGATTTTGACCAGCTGCGGCCCGTGGGCGATATCCACGAGACGTTGAACCCGATCTATCAGACGGTGCGCAACCTTGCCGGTGAACTGCCGCGCGAGACGACGTTGATCGGCTTTGCCGGTGCGCCCTGGACTGTGGCGACCTATATGATCGCGGGGCAGGGGACCAAGGATCAGGGGCCTGCGCATCAGCTGCGCACCCAGGATAACGCCCTGTTCGAGAAGCTGTTGGACCTGATTACCAAGGCGACCATCGAATATATGTCTGCGCAAATTGACGCAGGTGCCGAGGTGATGAAGATATTTGACAGCTGGGCGGGGTCGCTGCCGGGCGATGCTTTCGAGAAATACGCGCTGGCCCCTGCACGCGAGATCACGCAAGAGCTGAAGAAGCGCCACCCCGGTATTCCGATCATCGGTTTCCCGCGCGAGGCCGGCGATAAATACATCGGGTTCGCCAAGGCGACGGGGGTGGATTGTGTGGCGCTCGATAATTCCGTCTCGGCGGATTGGGCGGCCAAACATGTGCAGGTGGACGGTTGCGTGCAGGGCAACCTTGCATCGACCCATATGGTTACCGGCGGGCAGGCGCTGGTGGATGAGACGCGGCAGATCGTCAAAGCCTTTTCCAAGGGCCCGCACATCTTTAACCTAGGCCACGGGATCACGCCGGATGCCGACCCTGACAATGTGCAGCGCATGATTGATACGGTGCGCGAGGGCGAATAATCAAATAAGATTGGCTTTGGCTCTTGACGGGGGCCGAAGCCTGTCATACTCGGAGCGCCGATGGCGTTATAGCTCAGTTGGTTAGAGCGAACGACTCATAATCGTTAGGTCCCTGGTTCAAATCCAGGTAACGCCACCATCTCCCCCCCGCACAGATATGACTTTTGTAGGATAGCTGTTGTTCAGCATGGCCGGTCGTGTGTCGTGTTCCCGAGCTGCGTGTTTTTCATCCGCTTGTACCGGAGGTGATTGATAATCCCCTGTCGCTGGTGTCAGAGTGTCACTCAGCTAAAGGCTCGGAACTGCTCGGCAACAGAGCGGTCCGTTTTGACTGAACACGGGAGATTAGAATGATGATGAGAAGAACCCTGATGGGGATCGCGGGTGCGGCCCTTGCCGTTGGCATGAGCGCGACCGGCGCGATGGCGCAAGAGGTTACCCTGCGCATGCACCAGTTCCTGCCGCCACAGGCCAATGTGCCCAAACTTATTCTGGATGTCTGGGCCGATAAGGTCGAAGCCGCCAGCGACAACAAGATCAAGATTGAACGCTACCCCTCCATGCAGCTTGGCGGGAAGCCACCTGAGCTGATGGACCAGGCGATTGACGGTGTGGCCGATATCGTCTGGACCGTGGTGGGCTATACCCCCGGCCGCTATCCCACGACCGAAGTGTTCGAGCTGCCCTTTATGGTCACCGACGCCCGCGCGGCGAGCTCTGCCTATTGGCAGATGTTCGAAAAGCACATGAAAGACACCGAGTTCAAGGACGTACATATTCTGGGCACGTGGGTTCACGGCCCCGGGATGCTGCACACCAACACCGAGGTGCGGTCGCCCGACGATATGCAGGGTCTGAAGATTCGCGGCGGGTCGCGTCTGGTGAACCAGCTGCTCGAGATTACCGGCGCGACGCCAGTGGGCATGCCGGTTCCGGCGATTCCCGAAGGTCTGTCCAAGGGCGTGATCGACGGCACCACGATCCCGTGGGAAGTGACGCCATCGTTGAAAGTGCCGGAACTGGTGAAGAACCACACCGAATTTGACGGTGCTGCACTTTATACGCTGACCTTCGTGCTGGCGATGAACAAGGACCGCTATGACGGGCTGTCGGATGAACTGAAGAAGGTTCTGGATGAAAACTCCGGTCTGGAATTTTCGGTCTTTGCGGGGGGCACGCAGGCGGATGCCGATGGCCCTGCGCGTCAGGTCGCGGTTGATCTGGGCAACAACATTGTCGAGCTGAACGAAGAAGAGACCCAGGTCTGGCGCGATGCGTCGCAGCCGATCTATGACAGCTGGATTGCCGATATGGACAGCAAGGGCATCGACGGTCAGGCGCTGATCAATGAGGCGCGTGAACTGATGGATGCCTACGGCAAATAATCCCTGACGACGATAGCAGGCCCGCGGTGCATTCCTGCGCCGCGGGCCTGATTGCTTGATACACCCCAAAATACCTAGACAAGATTGAGAGAACCATGCGTCGGCTGATATATTTTCTTGCCCGCTTTACCGCCGTGATCGGAGGGCTGGTGCTGATGGCGCTGGTGCTGATGACCACGGCCTCTATCATCGGGCGCACGGTCAACAAGATGCTGCATAGCCCCTTCTTTCAGGAGAAGCTGACCGGCCTGTCACAGGGGTTGATTGACATGGGCATCGGCGAGATCAACGGCAATTACGAATTGCTGGAGGCGGGGGTCGCCTTCGCCATCTTCTCGTTCCTGCCGATCTGCCAGTATTACGGCGCCCATGCCACGGTGGATGTGTTTACCTCTTTCCTGCCGGCGCGGGTGAACCGCTGGATCATGGCCTTTTGGGAGGTCGTTCTGGCCGCGGTGATCGTGCTGATCATCTGGCGTCTCTACGAGGGGATGCAACGCTATCTTGGCAATGGCGAGACGACATTGTTCCTGCAATTTCCGGTGTGGTGGGCCTATGCCGCCAGCTTTGCGTCCGGCGTGATTGCCAGTGTTGTGTCTGTCTATTGCGCCGTGATCCGCGTGATAGAGGCGATCCGCGGCACCGATATTCTTCCCAGCGAACAAGGGGCCCATTAAGATGACCAACCTAGAACTGGGCTTCTGGTCCTTTCCTGTGCTGCTGCTGATGATCTTTTTGCGCGCCCCTATCGGGCTGGCGATGCTGCTGTGCGGGTTTGGCGGCTGGTATCTGGCGATGGGGGGCAACCCCACGCCGCTGCTGTCAAAGCTCAAGTCCGAGACCTATACGACGTTTTCCAGCTATTCGCTGAGCATCATTCCCATGTTCCTGCTGATGGGCCAATTCGCGACCCTATCGGGGATGAGCCAAGCCCTGTTCAAAGCGGCAGAAAGCTTTCTGGGGCATCGTCGCGGGGGTGTGGCGATGGCGGCCGTGGGGGCCTGCGCGGGCTTTGGCGCGATCTGCGGCAGCTCGCTGGCGACAGCGGCGACCATGTCGAAGGTCGCGCTGCCCGAGCTGCGCCGCTATGGCTATTCCGGCGGGTTTTCCACCGCGACACTGGCCGCGGGGGGGACATTGGGCATCCTGATCCCGCCGTCGGTCATTCTGGTGATCTATGCGATCCTGACAGAACAGAATATCGCCAAGCTGTTTCTGGCGGCCTTCCTGCCCGGTGTGCTGGCGGCCATCGGCTATGTTATCACGATCTCGATCTACGTGCGTCTGAACCCCAAATCGGCGGGTGTGCGCCCTGCGGTGCCCATGGGGGACCGCTTCAAGGCGCTGGCGAATACATGGCCGGTGCTGGTGATCTTTTTCGTCGTCGTGGGCGGCATCTATCTGGGGTGGTTCACCCCGACCGAAGGCGCGGCTGTGGGCGCTGCGGGCACTGGTCTGGCGGCTTTGCTGGCGGGTAGTCTGAACTGGGCAGTCTTGCGCGAAAGCCTGATGGGCACGGCCAAGACCACGGGGATGATCTTTTTCATCGTGCTGGGGGCAGGGTTCTATAACGGCTTTCTGGCCCTGTCGGGCGTGCCGCAGTTCATGGCTGATTGGGTCGTGGGGCAGGGCTATAGCCCGTGGTTCGTGCTGGTCGTGATCCTTGTCTTCTACCTCGTTTTCGGCTGCCTGATGGACAGCCTGTCGATGATCCTGCTGACCGTGCCGATCTTTTTCCCCGTCATCTCGGCGATGGATTTCGGGATGAGCACAGAGCATCTGGCGATCTGGTTCGGCATCCTTGTGCTGATCGTGGTCGAGGTCGGTCTGATCACGCCACCGGTGGGGATGAACCTGTTCATCATCAACTCGATGGACCGTGAAACCCCGATGACAGAGACCTATAAGGCCGTGATGTATTTTGTCGGCTCCGACATCGTGCGGGTGATCATTCTGGTGATGTTCCCCGCGATCACGCTGTTCCTGCTGCCCTGACAGGGCACAGCGATGTGACACGAAAAAAGGGCCGCGTCTGACGCGGCCCTTTTGTTTTGGGAATGGCAAACGGGTGGTTACGACGTCCAGGCCATCCGCGCAGGGTGGTATTCAAAGCCGATGTGGTGTCCGGCCCCGACCAGCCCTTCGCGGGTGTGGTTATAAAGCGAGCGCCAGTAAGGCTGGATCGTGACGCCTTCGTTCTGGATCAACGCTTCGCCCTTGGCCATCAGAGCGCGACGTTTTTCGACATCGGCGACCGAGAGGGCCTCGGTCAGAAGGGCGTCGAATTCGGGGTTGGACCAGCCAAATTCGTTCCATGCCTCGCCCGAGCGATAGGCCAGCGCCCAGATCTGCACACCCAGCGGACGGGCGTTCCAGTTGGTCGAGGAGAAGGGGTATTTCGTCCAGTCGTTCCAGAAGGTCGACCCCGGCAGGATCGTGCGTTTCACCTTGATGCCAGCGTCGCGCAACTGTGCGGCGACCGCATCTGTGGTGTCCTTGCGCCATGCATCGTCGATCGAAAACAGCTCGTGCTCGTAGTCGGCCATGCCGGCCTCTTCCATCAGGGCGCGAGCACCTTCGGGGTCCGCCTCGCGCGGGGGAAGCTCGGCATATTCGGGGTGCATCGGGCCGACGTGGTGGTTTTCGGCCACCAGCCCGCGACCGGCATAACCCAGTTCAAGCAGCACGGCGTTGTCGACCGCCATGGCCAGCGCCCGGCGGACACGCGCATCGGCGTAGGGTGTCTTGCCATCCACCTCGGCCAGTTGGTTGGGGCGGATCACGATCGTCGCACCAGTGGCGATTTCGTTCTGGTTCCAGCCGTCCAGCGTGCTGAACACGTCGATGAATTCACCCTCGATGGAATAGGTGGCGTCGATCTCTTCTGCTTCGGCGGCGGCGACAAAGGCCGAAGGGTCAGTGCCGTAGTCGATGTATTCCAGCCGGTCGATATAGGGCCCGCCGTAGACCTCGGTGCCCCACCACGTGTGGTCGGGGTTCTTGACCAATACGGCCTTGATCCCGACTTCGACAGATTCGGGCAGGTAGGCGCCGGTGCCGACAGGGTTGTCGAGCATGGTTTCCGGATCAAACCCTTCGGGGACGATGGCAGCGGGGTAATCGGCCATGCCGGGGATCAGGGTGATGTCGGGGCGGGGCAGCGACAGCTTGACGGTATGGTCATCCACCACGGTGATCGCGCCTTCGATCGCCTGACCGGAGTCCTCGTCGATCAGCGTGGCAAAGCGCCCGGCCATCGAGTTGCCTTCGACCGATTTATCACACCAGCCCGTGATGTTGCGCGCCACATCGTTGGCGGTGAAGGGCGTGCCATCGTTCCACGTGACACCTTTGCGCACATTCAGCACATATTCGGTGGCGTCTTCGTTGATCTCCCAGCTTTCGAGCAATGCGGGGGTGAAGGTGCCGTCATTCTCCCAGATCGCGAGATATTCAAGCCAGCCGCGGGTGATGTTGGCGATCTGCGACCAGTCGTAGGTGCGCGGGTCTTTCAACGCGCGGACCTCCATCTGCATCCGTACGGTGCCGCCGGATTTATGCGCGGCCGCTTGTGCGGGCGCTGCCATGCCGATCATCGCATAGGCGGTTGTCGCCGTGGCCCCAAAGGCGCTGGCGAGGGCCAGAAACTCGCGTCGGTTGACCGGATCGCGTTTGGCAGCTTCGGCAGAGGCGTGGATGGCGGCGGGTAAGGGGGTGCCGGTACGGGTTAAGAACGTCATGATCTTCCTCTCTGGTCGGGTGCTGCCCCTGTGGTTCGGGCGGCGGATACGAAGCACAAGCACAGGCGCTGGATGCTTTGCGGTGATGCAGCTTTGCTGCGTTTATTGGCTAGGAATGTAACTAGCATGTATCACAGAGTTTCAAGCATTGCGCGGCGGTGCGTCAACCCACAGCAGCGGCGGTCCCCGGAGTTTGCACAAAACGCACTGCGCGCCCGATCCGGTTCAGGATCAGACGCGCGATCGGGGGCGCGCTGTTGGGCGCCTCCGGCGGGAGTTTATTTGGCAAAATGAAGCGCGGTTATGGCGTGGGTTTCGCAGGCAGGATCGTACCGGCGCAGGCCCCGAAGCCGATGCGATAGCCGTCGCCTGCGGCGTGGCCGGTCAGGATCATCGTATCCCCGTCCTGCACAAAGCTGCGGGTGGTGCCATCGTTCAGCGCGATCGGTTCCGCGCCGCCCCAGCTGAGTTCGAGCAGGCTGCCGCGGGCATCTTTGTCGGGGCCGGATATGGTGCCGGAGCCGAGCAGATCGCCCGCGTTCATCGCGCAGCCAGACGCCGCGTGATGCGCTAGCTGTTGCGGGGCGGAATAATACATCGTGTTGTAATTGGTGCGCGCGATGACCTGTTGTGCGCCGCCATCGGGCTGGATGATCACCGAGAGGTCAATGTCGTAGAGCATCGGTTTCGGCTCTGCCAGATAGGGCAGCAGATCAACCTCGCGCTCGGGCGTGGAGGCGCGGAAGGGTTCAAGCGCCGCTTTCGTCACGATCCACGGAGAGATGCTGGTGGCGAAGGCCTTGGCCTGAAACGGCCCGAGCGGTTGATACTCCCACGCCTGAATGTCGCGCGCAGACCAATCATTCAGCAGCACATAGCCAAAGATCATCTCGTCCGCTTCGGCCACGCTGGGGGTGTCGCCCATATCGGTGGAGGTGCCGACGATGGCCCCCATCTCGAGCTCGATATCAAGGCGCTGGCTGGGGCCGAAATGCGGGGTCGCGGCATCCGCCGGTTTGATCTGCCCGTTGGGTCTCCGGATGTCAGTGCCGGAGACGACAACGGTCGAGGCGCGGCCGTTATAGCCGATGGGCATATGCAGCCAGTTCGGGGGCAGCGCGTTTTCCGCGCCCCGAAACATGGTGCCGACGTTGGTGGCATGGTGCCGGCCCGCGTAGAAATCGGTATATTCCGAGACGACAATCGGCATGTGCAGGCGGATGTCAGCCATAGGGACAAGATGCGGGGCGACCTTGGCCTGGTCGGGGCTGCCGGTTGCCAGCAGATCGGTCAGGCGGTCGCGTAGGGTCGCCCAAGCGTCGGGGCCCAGATCCATGACGTCATTCCAATAGGGCACATCGAAGACAGGATCGAAGTGGAGGAGGATCAGGTCTTCGGCCTCTACCGCGGCCATGTCGAGCACCATATCCCCGATCGCCACGCCACAGCGCGGTTCGAGCGTGTCTGTGGAAAACACACCGTAGGGCAGGTTGTTGAGCGGGAAGTCGGTGTCGGCGCTGTTCGCGCTTTCAACCCAAGAGGTGAGCAATGTCATCGGTGTTCCTTGCGTGTCGCTGCGGGTGCCTGAAAGCTACCTTGCAAAATCTGCTTTGTTGGTAATAGTCCTTTGTGTAACTAACAAGCGATTGCCCTGATGCCAGACCAGAATTTCGAGCTGACCCATTTTCTGCCCTACCTTCTAAATCAGGCAGCGGAAGCGAGCAGTCTGGCGTTTCAGCGCACCTATAAAGATCGCTACGGGATGCTGCGGACCGAGTGGCGGGTGCTGTTTCATCTGGGGCTTTATGGCGAGATGACGGCCAGCGATATCGGGCAGCGGGGGAATATGCATAAGACCAAGATCAGCCGTGCGGTGCAAAAGTTGACAGAGCGGCGGTTCGTCACGCGGCTGCGCGGCGATCAGGATCGGCGGACCGAGATGCTGTCCCTGACGACACAGGGGCGCGCGGCCTATGAGCACCTTTACGAGGTGGCAAAGGCCTATGACGCGCGTCTGACTGCGGATTTAACGGCGGCGGAGCGGGAGACGCTGAAGCGGTTGCTGGTCAAGCTGGCGGCGGGACAGGGCAGCGCGGGCTGACGGCGAGCTGTCGGGGGGCCGGAGGGCGAAGGGGGGCGACGGGGGGCACATGCCCCCGCGCGCCGGTTCAAAAGTTGATGTCGACGCCGGGTAGGTCCAGCGCTTTCATCAGGTCGCGCAGCTCTTGCCGTGCCGCGACATTCGAGATGTTCAGCTGCTTGACGCCGATATCCTTGAGGTCGAGCAGGGTCAGGCCACGGGGGAAAAGCTCGCGGAAGATGACGCGTTCGTTAAAACCGGGGGCAATGCGGAACCCGATGCGTTTGCTCAGGTTGGCGATGGCGCGTTCCATCTTGTCCTTGTTCACCATGCGCTGCGCGCCCATGCGGTTGCGCACGACGATCCAGTCGATCGGGGCAAGGCCCGCCTGAGCCCGCAACTGCCGCGCGTTCCAGACCATTTCGGAATAGACGGAGGGGCCGGTGATCTTGTCGCCCATAGCGTCGGTGCGCGCCAGCAGGTCGAAATCGATAAAGCTGTCGTTCAGCGGCGTGATCAGCGTGTCAGCCAACGAATGCGCCACCTGGCTGAGACGGGTGTGGGACCCCGGGCAGTCGATCAGGATGAAATCGGAGGTCGGTTCAAGCTCTGCGACGGCGGCGCTAAGGCGATGGTCGTAGATGTTTTCGCCGGGCTGCAGGCTGCTTGCCTCGATCTCTGGCAATTCGTGCATCTCGGGCGAAGGGAGGTCGAGCTCGGCACTGGCGAGGAAGGATTTACGGTTGTCGACATAGCGCCCGAAGGTGCGCTGGCGCAGGTCCAGATCCAGCACGCTGGTCTTATGCCCCATCCGTGCAAGGGCTGTCGCCACATGCATCGAAACGGTGGATTTCCCCGCCCCGCCTTTTTCATTCCCGACGACGATGATATGCGCCATTGCCTTTTGTCCCTTTCACTCCCCGTTTTTATCGGGGTCACATTGGGAAAAACCATATGGCAGCGATGGCGCTTTTGAAAGCGTTTGTGGCTCTAGATTGTGGTTATTGTTGCGAAATTCACCCGCTGGAACGCGCCGTGCTTGGGCAGTGCCTGCTAGCCCGATCGGCGCAGCGGCGGGGTGTGCGCGCCCATGCCGCCGGTGTTGATCGCGACGGCGGTATCCTGGGGCACAGCCAGATGGGCGCGGCAATCAGCGGCGATCTGGGTCAGCGCATCATGGGGCCTGTGCAGACGTTCCAGCGCGCCAGCAAGCACCAGCGCCTGCGCATAGCTGCCACGGGCGACCAGATCGCGAGCCGCGGTCAAATCCTCGGCCGGGAGGGGGGCGGGATCAGCTTGCGCGCGCGGGGCCTTGCCGCTGTTGGCACCGCGAGGCGGTCGGGGTGGGGTAGAGAGCGGGAAAGCGGGCATCAGCGAACCTTTCGTGGAGGGCTGAGAAGACTATGGGCCGTAGTTGCTTTCTAAAACCTAAACAGCCGCCGCTTTGTTCCGTAAAAAGCGACCTGACCCTTGGGCAAGGACGCGATGTCGCGCCTCGGGCTAAGTCACAGTCGTGAAACGAAAAATGGCGCGCCCGCGAGGGCACGCCATTTCTGAATTCCGCAATGGAAAGGGTTTAGAAGCCCAGACCTGCGTATTTGTTTTTGAACTTGGACACGCGGCCGCCGGTATCCATCAGGCGGGATGTGCCGCCGTTCCATGCAGGGTGCACGGAGGGGTCAATATCCAGCGCCAGTTGGTCGCCTTCTTTGCCGTAGGTCGATTTCATTTCCACAACGGTGCCATCTGTCATTTTGACGTTGATGGTGTGGTAATCGGGGTGTGTATCGGCTTTCATGACAGCTCTCCTTACGCGTTCGCGCCAGATTTTGGCTTGTAGTGTACGTTTTCAACGATACGTGCCGACTTACCACGACGCGAGCGCAGGTAGTACAGTTTCGCACGACGCACACGGCCACGACGGACAACGGTGATGCTTTCGATGTTGGTGGAGTGCAGCGGGAATACGCGCTCTACGCCTTCACCAAAGGAAATCTTGCGCACGGTGAACGAACCGGCAATGCCGTGGCCGTTGTTGCGTGCAATGCAGACGCCTTCGTAGTTCTGAACGCGGGTACGTGTACCTTCGGTCACTTTAAAGCCCACGCGGATGGTGTCACCGGCGCGGAAGTCTGGGATTTCTTTCCCCAGTTCGGCGATTTGTTCCGCCTCGATCTGTGCAATCAGGTTCATCTGATCGTCTCCTATGAATGCTCGCGGTTAGTCCACGAAGTTTTGTGCGATCCAAGAGCTTCGGTCTGTCTGGCGGGCCCGCCGTGGCGTCCCATCGAAGGTAGGGTCATCTTTGCTTGTCATCTGCGGATGCAGAAAAGACTGGAGCCGCACATGCGCGATTCCAGACTTGCGCGTCGTATAGGCGGGATGCCCCTTCAGATCAAGAGCGTATCACCCGTACTCGTGCATGTTTTCAGCCGGTGAAATAGGGGCGCAGATTGTGCCGCACGCGGTCCAGCACGGTGTCGCCCTCCAGATCGGGGACGAAACGTTGGCCGGTAATCGCCTCGAACGCGTCGATATAGACTTGCGAGGTGGCGGCGATCAGGTCGGCGGGGATTTCGGGGATGTCATCGTGATAGGGGTCGCAGCGGGCATCGACCCAGGACCGGATCACATCCTTGTCGAAGGACGGCGGGCGTGTGCCGTTTTCCAGCGCGGCGTCATAGCCTTCGGCGAGCCAGAACCGCGAGCTGTCGGGGGTGTGGATTTCATCGGCCAGCAGGATATTGCCCTGCGCATCGGTGCCGAATTCATATTTTGTGTCCACGAGGATCAGCCCGTTTTTCGCCGCCATTTCCTGACCACGCGCAAAGAGTTTCAGGGCGATGTCGCTGATCTGGTCCCATTGCGCTTGGGTCAGCAGCCCTTGGGTTACGATCTCTTGGGCGGTTAGCGGGGCATCGTGTCCGCCGTCGAATTCCTTGGAGGTGGGGGTGATGATCGGCGCGGGCAGCGCCTGATTGTCGCGTAGGCCATCGGGGAAGCGGTGGCCGTACATCTCCCGTTCACCTTTCTTGTATAGCGTCAGCACCGATGTCCCTGTGGAGCCGGCGAGATAGCCGCGCACGACGATCTCTACAGGCAGGATGGTCAGATGCTTGCCGATCACCACATTGGGGTCGGGGTAGTCGAGCACATGGTTGGGGCAGATGTCGGAGGTGTTGTCGAACCAGAACCGCGCGGTCTGGGTCAACACCTGACCCTTGAAGGGGATGGAGGTGAGGATACGGTCAAAGGCCGAAATACGGTCAGAGGAAATCAGGATGCGCCGGTCGTCGGGCAGGTCGTAGCAGTCACGCACCTTGCCAAAATAGGGGTTCGGCAGCTCATCAATGCGGGCGTGATCAAGGGTGCGGGTCAGGTCTGTCATGGTCTGCCTTCCGTGGGGGTCACTTCTTGGACGTATATGTCGCCCACATGTCGGGGCGTCGTTGTTCTGTCAGGGTTTCTGACTGGGCCTGCCGCCATTTGGCAATTTCGCCATGGTTGCCGGACATGAGAACCGGCGGAATGGGGCGGTCTTTCCATTCGGCGGGGCGGGTGTATTGCGGGTGTTCCAGCAGGCCGGAGGAATGGCTTTCCTCGACCACGCTGTCGGCATTGCCCAACACACCGGGCAAGAGCCGCACGGTGGCGTCGATCATGGCTTGCGCGGCCAACTCTCCGCCCGT
The DNA here is from genome assembly GCF_000735125.2 of Sulfitobacter sp. CB2047. Taxonomy (NCBI): domain Bacteria; kingdom Pseudomonadati; phylum Pseudomonadota; class Alphaproteobacteria; order Rhodobacterales; family Roseobacteraceae; genus Sulfitobacter; species Sulfitobacter sp. CB2047. The sequence goes on from NZ_CP072613.1 coordinate 847,291, forward strand.
CATGACAAAATCGCCAAGGGAGACTTCGGTGATGCCGTAATGGTCGATCACACGCTCGTCGACGCCTTCGAAACGGCCACAAAGGATAGTCACGCCGGAACAGGTGGCCAGATCCTGCGCCATCGCCTGATCAAACCGCCGTCCGCGCGGAGACATATAGAGGATAGGCCAGCGTCCGGCGGCACCGGCCATCGCATCCTCGATCGCGGGGCCGACGACATCGGCGCGCATGACCATACCTGCCCCGCCGCCCGCGGGGGTGTCGTCAACATTGCGGTGTTTGCCTACGCCGTAGCCGCGCAGATCATGGGTGCGCAGCTGCCATGTGCCTTCTTGCAGGGCGCGGCCCGTCAGGCTGGCCCCCAGCACACCGGGGAACAGTTCGGGGAAAAGGGTCACGATCTCGGCCCGCCAGACGCCGGCGTAATCGGGCGTGTCCTGCATCAGCTCGCGCGGCTTGAACGTCGGACGGACAGATTGCCGCCCGTGGGAGCGTGAAGGGGTGCTCATGTGATCGCGGCCTGTGTCATGCGGGCCTTTCGTACGGGCTTAGACGTCTTTTGCATCAGGCAGGATGCCCTCGGGCGGGTCGGCGATGATGCGGCCCGTGGCCAGATCGACCGTGGGAACCGCCACCTTGGTGAAGGGCAGGAACACGGTCTGCGCGCTGCCCGCAAGCTGCGTTTCCAAAAGATCGTCAGCGCCGTGGTTCTGGACGGTCTTGACCTTGCCGATCAGCGTGCCGCCGGTGTCATAGACCTCTAGCCCAATCAGGTCGGTGTGGTAGAATTCATCGTCGGGCAGCGACGGCAGCTGGTCGCGCTGCGCAAACAGCACGGTGCCGCGCAAGGCGTCGGCCTCTTCCTTGGAGGTGACATCGGTGATGCGCGCGACAAAGCCGTTTTTGACCGGACGCACCAGCGCGAGGTTGAAGCTGCGCGTGCCATCCTCGCTCGAGAGCGGGCTGTAGCTTTCGATATCTTCGGGCACCGCGCAGTAGCTTTTGATCCGCAGTTCCCCACGGACACCATATGCGCCAGAGATCGCGCCCACCGAAATTTTATCGCTCACTGCAAAAGCTCCGAGTTTAAGCAAATTGTACCGGTCCACTGACCCTCGCCCGCGCGGCACTCCGATTTCATCAGGGTGCGTTCGAACCAGATGCCGATGGCGACACCGATACCGAGGATGAGAAGAAGGCGCAAAAGACGAAACATTGTCAGCTTCCAATCTGGTCCAGGGGCGGGGCGCAGGGGACCGATGAGAGCGGGCCGCTGCGGCGGGACGTGTCATTTCGTGTACCACGTACATCGGACAGGCTGCACGCGCAAAGATGCGGGCTGTCGGATATACCTGAAATCCCGGCGCGGCAGGAACCGCGCCGGGGGATGTGCCGATTATTCTTCGGCGGCGTCTTCTGCAGGTGCAGCAGCGGCTTCGGCCGCAGCGGCGGCCTTGGCGGCTTTCTCTTCAACGCGCTCTTGCGCTTTCTTGCCGGGGGTACCCTTCTTGGGGTTGTTACGCTCGGTTTTCTCTTTCACGCCAGCGGCTTCCAGCATGCGTGCAACACGGTCGGTTGGCTGCGCGCCCTGGCTGATCCAGTATTGAACGCGCTCGACGTCCATTTTCACGCGCTCTTCGCTGTCTTTTGCCAGGAGCGGGTTGTAGGTGCCCAGCTTTTCAATGAAGCGGCCGTCACGTGGCATGCGGCTGTCCGCTGCAACGATGCGGTAGAAGGGGCGCTTTTTGGAACCGCCACGGGCGAGACGAATTTTCATGGACATAGGTAGTTTCCTTTAGTTGAGACTAGGGTCAGGGACGCGCCCTGACCTATGATTGGTGTTGTTTGTGGTGCTGAATGACTTCAGCGATGATGAAGTTCAGAAACTTCTTGGCGAATTCGGGATCGAGGTCAGCCTCTTTCGCCAAATCTTCGAGCCGCTTGATCTGGTTCGCTTCGCGGTCCGGATCAGAGGGGGGAAGGTCGTGTTCGGCTTTGAGTTTCCCCACAGCCTGCGTGTGTTTGAACCGCTCGCCCAGAGTATAGACCAGGATCGCGTCCAGACGGTCGATGGAGGCGCGGTGTTCTTTCAGAACCTCGGCGGCGCGGGTGACAGGATCGGTCATGCGGCGGCTCCTTTCACGGCGAAGGGGAGGGCGCGTTGCACGGGCAGGCGCCTCCGGCGGGAGTTTATCTGGCAAAATGAAGCGCGGATCATTTCTTTTTCCCGAAACCGGAGAGGCCGCCGGGCAGGCCGGCACCGCCGCCTATTCCGCCCAGACCACCAGGCAGTTTGCCGCCCATCTGTTTGGCCGCGGCTTCCAGCGCCTTGGGGTCCATCTGGGACGGATCCATGCCACCGGGCATGCCGCCTTTGCCCATCATGCCCTTCATCGCTTGTTTGAGCATGCCGCCCTTGCCCATTTTGCCCATCTTTTTCATCATGTCGCCCATCTGGCGGTGCATTTTCATGAGCTTGTTGAGTTCGGACACTTCCATGCCTGCGCCTTTGGCGATGCGCTTTTTGCGGCTGGCTTGAAGCAGCGCGGGGTTGGCGCGCTCTTTCTTGGTCATGGATTGGATCAGGGCGATCTGGCGTTTGAGGATCTTGTCATCAAAGCCCGCGTCTTCGACCTGTTTGGCCATTTTGCCCATGCCGGGCATCATACCCATCATGCCCTGCATCCCGCCCATCTTGAGCATCTGTTCAAGCTGCATTTTCAGGTCGTTCATGTTGAACTGACCTTTGGCCATGCGCTTCATCATCTTTTCGGCTTGTTCAGCCTCGATGGTTTCTTGCGCTTTCTCGACCAGGGCGACGATGTCGCCCATGCCAAGGATACGGCCCGCGATGCGGTCGGGTTCGAAGGTTTCCAGCGCATCCATCTTTTCGCCCAGGCCGACGAATTTGATGGGTTTGCCGGTGACGGCGCGCATCGACAGCGCAGCACCGCCGCGGCCGTCGCCGTCCATACGGGTCAGCACGACGCCGGAGATGCCAATGCGGTCGTTGAAGTTTTCGGCGGTTTGCACGGCGTCCTGGCCGGTGAGGCCATCGACGACCAGCAGGGTTTCACGGGGGTTGGCGACATCGCGCACCGCTTCGACCTGGCGCATCAGCTCTTCGTCGATGGAGAGGCGGCCCGCGGTGTCGAGCATATAGACGTCGTAGCCGCCCATCGATGCCTGCGTCTTTGCGCGTTTGGCAATCTGGACGGGGTTTTCGCCTTTGACGATGGGCAGGGTATCGACGCCGATCTGCACGCCGAGGATCGCCAGCTGTTCCATCGCCGCAGGGCGGTTCACATCGAGCGAGGCCATCAGCACGCGCTTGCCGTCGCGGTCTTTCAGACGTTTGGCGAGCTTGGCCGTGGTCGTGGTTTTACCGGAGCCTTGCAGACCGACCATCAGGATCGGGGCGGGGGGGCTGTCGATTTTCAGCGCGCCGGGTTCGCCTTCGCCTTTCAGCGTGTCGATCAGCGCGTCGTGGACGATCTTGACGACCTGCTGGCCGGGGGTGATCGATTTGGTGACGGCCTGACCGGTGGCCTTGTCCTGCACCGCTTTGACGAAATCACGCGCGACGGGCAGGGACACGTCGGCCTCGAGCAGGGCGACGCGGACTTCGCGCAGGGCGGTTTTCACATCCTCTTCCGAGAGGGCACCCTGTTTGGTGAGACGGTCAAAGACGCCGGAGAGGCGTTCGGAAAGATTCTCAAACATGGGCCATGGCCCCCTTCGATCGGTTGCGGTGCCCCTCAGATAGGATGCCCGCGTTGAATACGCAAATGCCCCCACGGGCGTAACACGCTGGTGGGGGGCGATCTCTGGCCGCGCCAGAGACCGGAAGACATGGTGCTTCCGGAGATTGCGGATCGTTTAGGCGAGCGGCGGGTCTGAGTCAACCCGCCGCACCGCCCGAGGATTATGCTGCCTTGAGCGCATCCACAGCTTCGTTCGCGCGGGCGATGGTGCCTTCGGCATCTGTTGCCAGCGCGTCGGCGGCCACGATGGTCACGTCGGTCATGCCCATGAAGCCCAGAACGGCCTTGAGATAGCCGGTGTTGAAATCCGCCTCGGAGCCGGCGGGCACGCCACCGGAGGCCATCGCCACGATCACGCGCTTGCCTTTGACCAGGCCTTCGGGGCCGTTTTCGGTATAGCGGAAGGTAACGCCGACACGGGCGACCAGATCGATCCACGCCTTCAGCGACGCGGGCACGCTGAAGTTATAGATGGGCGCGCCGATGACGATGGTGTCGGCGGCCAGAAGCTCTGCGACGAGCTTGTCGGATTCAACCAGCGCTTCGCTTTGCTCGGGCGTGCGGCCTGTCTCGGGGGTGGCGCGGGCGATGGCCCATGTTTCGGTGATCTGGGGCAAGGGTTCGAGAGCCAGATCGCGGACGGTTACATCATTGTCGCCCAGTTGCGCGATGATCCGGTCGGTGAGGCCGCGGGTCACAGAGCTGGTGGTGTTGGCAGAGGAATCGATACGCAAGATAGACATGGGAGGATATCCTTTCGTGTTAACTTTCTTCCCTCTACATGATCCTTGCCCGTACGAACGCAACTGGCGAAACTGCAGGTGATGTGTTCGATAATGCACAGTGGAAGGCGAGGGGCCGAGAATGGACAATTGGGAAGAAATCAAGACGGCCTATCAGGTGGCGCGCATGGGCACCGTCAGTGGCGCGGCCGAGGTTCTGGGGGTCCATCATGCGACGGTGATCCGCCATGTGGATGCGCTGGAACGACGGTTGTCGGTGAAGCTCTTCCAACGGCACGCGCGCGGCTACAAGACGACGGAGGCAGGCGAGGATCTGCTGCGTGTGGCCTCTGCCACGGATGACCAGTTCAGCCAGCTTGCCAGTCGCATCAAGGGGCGCGGCGAAGCGGTGTCGGGCGAGCTGGTCGTGACCTCCCTGATGGAGCTTTCAAGCTGGATGACCCCTTTGTTGGTCGCGTTCCAGAGGGAAAACCCGGATGTGACTCTGCGCTTTCTGACCGGGGAGCGATTGTTCCGGCTGGAGTATGGCGAGGCGCATATCGCGATCCGCGCGGGGCAGGTGCCCGAGCAGCCGGACAATGTGGTGCAGCCTTTCTATCAGTTCCAGATGGGGCTGTTCGCGCATAAGGACTATATCGCCGCCTTCGGGATGCCGTCAGGGGTCGAGGAATATGGCAACCATCGGTTTGTCGGCCATGACGACGCGCAGATGCGTGCGCCCTTCTTCAAATGGATGCGCGAGGTGGTGCCTGCCCATGCGATCTCCTTTCGCGGTCTCCATGCAGACGCGCTCCGCGTTGCGGTGCTGGAGGCGGCGGGGATCGGGTTTGTCGATCTGATCGAGGGGCGCGCCAACCCCGATCTGGTCGAGGTGCACCCGCATCTGCCGGAATGGGATTCGATGCTGTGGCTGGTCACCCATGTTGATCTGCACCGCACGCCCAAGGTGCAGGCCTTGCTGTCGTACCTGAAAAAAGCCGTGAAGACGGGGCTGTGATGCGTTCTGATCTGCAGGGGCATCTGGCGATGCTGGCATTTTCGGCGCTGGTGGCGGGGTCATTTTCGCTTGGGTCGCTGTCGGCCAATCTGATCTCGCCCACGGCGTTGAATGCGGCGCGGTTCGTGATCGCGGGCATGGTGATTGCCGTGGCGGTCGCTGCGACGACGGGTGTGCCGAAAGGGGCCTCGTGCGCGCCCTGGCGCTATCTGGTGCTTGGGGGGCTTTTCGCTGTCTATTTCGTGCTGATGTTTGAAGGGTTGAAGACCGCGCGCCCCGTCAGTGCGGCGGCGGTGTTTACGCTGACGCCGGTGATTGCTGCGGGGTTTGGGTGGCTCTTGTTGCGGCAGGTGACGACAGGGCGGATGGCGCTGGCGCTGGCCATCGGTGCGGTCGGCGCCCTTTGGGTGATTTTTCGCGCGGATCTGGCCGCGCTGCGGCGGTTCGAGCTCGGGTATGGCGAAGCGGTGTATTTCGTCGGCTGCGTAAGCCATGCGCTTTATACGCCGATGGTGCGCAAGCTGAACCGCGGAGAGCCGGCGGTGGTGTTCACCTTGGGCACGCTGATCGCCGGTGGTGCGTTGCTGTTCATCTATGGCTGGCGCGATGTGCTGGGGACAGATTGGACCGCGCTGCCCGCGATTGTCTGGATCACCATCCTCTACGTCGCGATCGCTGCGTCTGCCGCGACTTTTGTGTTGCTGCAATTCGCGTCCCTGCGGCTGCCATCGGCCAAGGTGATGGCCTATACCTATCTGACGCCCAGCTGGGTTATTCTCTGGGAAGTCGCATTGGGCAATGGCGCACCCGGCCCGCTTGTTTTCGGGGGCGTCGGGCTGACGATTGTAGCGCTGTATCTGCTGTTGCGGGACGATACCAAAGCGGTTTGATCAAAAGGGCGGGAACCGATCCGACATATCCAGCGTTAAGATCACATAAAGTTTATAAAGGGACTATTCTAATGCGTAGCATTATTTATCTGATCGGTTTGATTGTTGTTGTTCTGGCGATCCTGCGCTTTGCGTTCGGCGTCATTTAATAACATCAAGTTTGGCCCTTCTGTGTAAAACCTCGTCGCAGGAGGGCCAATATTTACCTAGTCTTCCAACGTCCCCGGATCATTCTGCGCCGCATCCCCTGACGTTTCGCGTATTTCGGCGGCCAGAAACCTTTCAAAGTCATCAAGATTGATCGGGTCATATTGACCGAAGCCCTGCATCCACACGGACGGGGCTTTTAGGGCTGCCGGCTCGAGCTTGCACCATTTGAGCCGCCCGCGCTTTTCCTGCACGATCAGACCTGCACGTTCCAGCACCGACAGATGTTTCGATATCGCAGCGAGCGAAATACCGAAGGGGTCGGCAACGTCTGTGACGGCCATATCATCCTCAAGAAGCATCGCCAGAATGGCGCGCCGCGTCGGATCGGCGAGCGCGGCAAAAATCGCGTCGAGCTGTGTGGCGGGCGGTTGGGGCACGGCTGTCTGGATGTCCTTGATGCGCGGGTAGGGGCGGTTCTTATGAGGTAGCGGAAACCACGCTTAACCAAAAGGTTGAATATGATTGCCGCGCGAATTTGCAAGGGGTGCGGGGAGTTTGCACCTGAATATGAACCGCGGCTCAGCGTAAAATCTTTTGATTACAGTGCCTTGGGTAGTCGGCTAACAGAGTTGACTCTGAAGCGGTGTGAAAGTAGCTACTGCGCAACACATCCAACAGGGATTTTGGCGTGACCGATCCGGACCAACAGCAGCGGCTAAAGCAGCTTGAGGCAAAGATCGAAGCAGCCAAACGGGCGCAGGCTCCAAAACCCCGGGCGGATGAACATTATTCCCAGGCATCGCTGGCCTGGCGAATGGTGATCGAACTTTGCGCCGGTCTGGGGATCGGTTTTGGCATCGGATACTCGTTGGATTGGTTCTTAGGAACGCTCCCGATTTTCATGGTGCTGTTTGTAATGCTGGGCCTTGCGGCAGGGGTGAAGACGATGCTCCGCTCCGCGCAGGAAATCCAGGAAAAGAAGATGGCCGATGTGGCCGATGAAGAAAAAGGGCCCTGACATGGCGGCAGAAGCACACGGCGAAGAAACAGGCGGTTTGGCTTTTCACCCGATGGATCAGTTCATCGTCAAGCCATTCTTTGGCGACGGCGCTGTATCCTGGTACACAATCACCAACGCAACAGTCTGGATGGCCGTTGCCGTTCTGGCGATCTTTGCGCTGCTGGTTCTGGGCACCTCGAAAAGGTCGGTTATCCCGTCGCGCATGCAGTCGGTCGCTGAACTGGCCTATGGCTTCATCTACAAGATGGTCGAGGATATCTGCGGTAAAGAAGGGGTGAAATACTTCCCCTACATCATGACCCTGTTCATGTTTATCGTCTTCTCGAACTTCCTGGGTCTGCTGCCGATGGCGTTTACTCCGACATCGCATATCTCGGTCACCGCCGTGATGGCCTTTGCCGTGTTCTTCGGTGTGACCATTCTGGGTTTCGTCAAGAACGGCGCATCGTTCCTGAGCCTGTTCTGGGTCAGCAGCGCGCCCCTGGCACTGCGTCCGGTTCTGGCCGTGATCGAGCTGATCTCGTACTTTGTACGTCCGGTCAGCCACTCTATCCGTCTTGCGGGTAACATGATGGCGGGTCACGCCGTGATCAAGGTTTTCGCGGGCTTCGCGGCACTTGCTGCCATCGCCCCCTTCTCGGTTCTTGCGATCACGGCAATGTATGGTCTCGAGGTGTTGGTTTCCTTCATCCAGGCATATGTTTTCGCGATCCTCACATGCGTTTATCTGAAAGACGCATTGCACCCGCACCACTAACACCAAGGCGGGATATTCCCGCCTGACCAATCACCAAAATTCCATTGTAAGGAGAAATGACATGGAAGGCGAACTCGCACAAATGGGCCAATTCATTGGCGCAGGTCTGACAGCATTCGGCATGGGTGGCGCAGCCATCGGTGTGGGCAACGTTGCAGGCAACTACCTGGCTGGCGCACTGCGCAACCCATCTGCTGCTGCTGGTCAAACAGCAACTCTGTTCATCGGCATCGCCTTTGCAGAAGCCCTGGGGATCTTCTCGTTCCTCGTCGCACTGCTGCTGATGTTCGCTGTCTAAGCTTAAGACACCTACGTCCTTACGCTTCGGGCAGTGCGCTATGGCGCGCTGCCCGAAAGACTTCCACGCTTTGACAGGAGCCCGCTATGGCGACGGAACCGATTACTAGGGAAATCGCTGGCACATGTGTCAACGAATTTGGCAGCGCCATTGGTATGCCACAGCTTTGCATTGATTGGTTCGGCAACCAGATTTTCTGGCTTATCGTCGCTCTGGTCGCAATTTACTTTATTCTGTCGCGCGTTGCCCTGCCACGCATCGGCGCTGTTCTGGCGGAGCGCCAGGGCACCATCACCAATGACATCGCCGCCGCCGAAGACCTGAAGGTCAAAGCGACGGAGGCAGAGGCCGCTTACGACAAAGCCTTGATCGACGCCCGTGCAGAAGCACAGCAGATCATCGCCGCCGCGAAAGCCGACATTCAGGCCGATCTGGACAAAGCGATTGCCAAGGCAGACGCCGAGATCGCCGCCAAATCCGCCGAGTCCGAAAAAGCGATCAGCGAAATCCGCGCCTCCGCGATGGAGAACGTTGAAGCTGTCGCCAAAGACACCGCCGAGGCAATCGTCGCCGCCGTCGGTGGCTCTGCTGACGCGAAAACAATTTCCGCGGCCGTCGATGCCCGGATGAAAGGATAAGCCATGCGTTTGACCTTCTCAGCCCTCATCGCCGGTCTGGTCGCCTCCCCTGCTTTTGCAGCTGGTGACGTGTTCTTTTCGCTGCGCAATACGGACTTTATCGTCCTGCTGGCTTTCCTGCTTTTCGTCGGTGTTTTGATCTATTTCAAAGTGCCAAAGATGATGGGCAGCATGCTCGACAGCCGCGCCGAAGGCATCAAGTCCGAACTGGACGAAGCCCGTGCGCTGCGTGAAGAAGCGCAGACGCTTCTTGCCAGCTACGAACGCAAGCAGCAGGAAGTGAAAGAGCAAGCGGACCGTATCGTGACATCGGCCAAGGCCGAAGCGAACGAAGCCGCGGATCAGGCACGTGCCGACCTGGAGAAATCCATCGCGCGCCGTATGGCCGCGGCCGAAGAGCAGATCGACTCCGCTCAGGCTGCTGCCGTTAAAGAAGTCCGCGATCAAGCTGTCGTTGTGGCTATTGCCGCTGCCAAGGATGTTATCGCCAAGAAGATGACAGCCGCGGAAGGCAATGCATTGATCGACAGTGCAATTGCAGAAGTCGACACAAAGCTTCACTAAGTTTTAACGAACTGACTTTAAAAGGCCTCGGTATTGACCGGGGCCTTTTTACGTTGGGCTAGGTGTTTGTCTCGTGTTGAAGACGTTGTCGCGCGACATCTTCATTACGCTCGGCTTTTTGATGATCGCGCAGGGCGTTCTCGACATAGGTCAGATGCGCCTCAACTGCGGCTTGTGCTGCGGCGGGATCACGTGCCTGTAATGCGTCGTTGATGGCGCGGTGTTGATCCAGCAGGGCGGTGCGCGTTGTGCGCTGTTTGAACATGACTTCGCGATTGTAGAACACGCCGCCACGCAGCAGATCATACATCGACCGCATCATATGCAGCATGACGACGTTATGGCTCGCCTCTGTGATCGCCATATGAAACTGCGCGTCCAGTTGCGCTTCGTCATCTGCGTTACGCTTCTGGTGCGCCGCTTCCATCTTGTCGAAAACTGCCTGAATGACCCCAAGGTCGGTGTCAGAACCAAGCCGCGCGGCCCGTTCGGCTGCCAGCCCTTCCATGTCGCGGCGGAACGAAAGATAGTCGAACACGGCTTCGTCGTGACGTGCAAAAAGCTCTGTCAGGGCAGGGGAGAACGCGCTGCCGAGCACATCGGCGACATAGACCCCCGCGCCGGGCTTTGCGGTCAGCAATCCGCTGGCCTGAAGCTGGGCAATAGCATCCCGAAGCGAGGGGCGCGAAACGGCCAGACGCTCGGCAAGCTCACGCTCTGCGGGTAGCCGTTCGCCGGGCCGCAGAATGCCACGCAGGATTAGCTGTTCAACCTGCCTAACGACAGCGGCTGACAGTTTTTCGGAGGTGATAGGCTGAAAGGGCATCGGCGTTTCCTTGGATTGGTCAAATTATATGACCGGAGGGGCGGGGCGGCAACGCGATTGTTTTCTGCACAATGTTGGTCCGCATTAACACTTGCTTAGGGTGCCGCGCGTTAGATGGGCTCATGATGATAGATACACGATTCCTTACCGTCTTGCTGTGCGCCTTGGTGATGGTGATTGTCACGGGCTGCAACATGCCAAGCGCGCATTTCAGTGGCCTGCCTGCCACTGCCATAACGGTGGACGGTTCTGACTTTGACGTGCGCGTTAACGGCAATCAGGCTGAAGCGATACGCACCAATATGGAATACGCCCCCCGCTTCGGCCCAATCCGCGACCGTGCGGCGCGGGCGATGGCGCAGGTCAGCGGGTGCGAGGTCACGCATGTCGCGGGGGATCAAGCGCTTGCCGTCGGAAAGCTGGACTGCGGATGAGGCGTAGAACCGTCAAACAACCATAGTGAAAGGAAAACGCGATAACAGGCATAGAATAACAATATCTTGTGGATAAGGCGGCTACTTCCCGCTCTACCTAGCGGGGTCGCGTTGACTCTAAACCCGATGATCCGCAATTCTGGCTATCCATAAGAATCAGGCGGGCACGAACATTGCGGTTTTCCAAACTCAGGCTGACAGGCTTTAAAAGCTTTGTAGACCCCACTGATCTGATCATCTCGGATGGTCTAACCGGCGTTGTTGGCCCGAATGGTTGCGGCAAGTCCAACCTGCTTGAAGCGCTCCGTTGGGTGATGGGCGAAAACCGTCCGACCGCTATGCGCGGTGGCGGTATGGAAGATGTGATTTTCGCGGGCGCGTCCTCTCGTCCGGCCAAGAACTTCGCCGAAGTTGCGTTGCATATCGACAACTCCGAACGTCTCGCGCCGGCTGGGTTTAACGACGGTGATAGCATCGAAATCATCCGGCGGATCACCCGTGATGTCGGTAGCGCCTATAAAGCGGCTGGAAAGGATGTGCGCGCGCGCGATGTGCAAATGCTGTTTGCCGACGCATCAACGGGAGCCCATTCGCCAGCATTGGTACGCCAAGGCCAGATTTCGGAACTGATCAACGCCAAACCGAAGAACCGGCGCCGTATCCTTGAAGAAGCCGCGGGTATTTCAGGGCTTTATGCCCGCCGTCACGAAGCTGAACTGAAGCTGAATGGTACCGAAGCCAACCTTGCGCGCGTTGACGATGTGGTTGAACAGCTTGCCAGTCAGCTTTCGCAATTGGCGCGCCAGGCCCGTCAGGCTGCGCGTTATCGCGATATCGGGGATGCCCTGCGCCGGACCGAAGGGGTGCTGCTGTATCGGCGCTGGCGCGTGGCCGAGGATACTCGTCAAACGACGGCCGAAGCGCTGCGCAGCCAGATGGCCACCGCCGCCGAGGCGGAAAAAGCCGTACGTCAGGCCACTGTGGCACGGCAAAAAGCCGAAGAGGCTTTGCCGCCGCTGCGTGAGGAAGAAGCGATCGCGGCCGCTATCGTGCAGCGGCTTGGTGTACAGCGCGATACCTTGAGCGATCAGGAAAACCGCGCCCGGGCCGCGATTGACGCCTTGACCAATCGCATCGCGCAGTTGACCCGTGATCTGGACCGCGAAGGTGAGTTAAACCGCGACGCCAAAGAAACGATCACGCGGTTGGAGCGGGAAGAACGTGACCTATCGGATGCGGGCGAGGGGCATGAAGCTGCGATCGCGGAGGCGGCAGAGCGCGCGAAAGAAGCCGCCGGCGTGCTAGAGAAACAGGAAGCGGATCTGTCAAAGCTGACCGAGGATGTCGCCCGTTTGGTCGCGCGTCACAGCTCTGCCGAACGCTTGCTGAACGATCACCGCAAAACGCTTCAACGATCGGAAGCGGAAGCGGATAAAGCGCGTGCCGCCGTCGCGCAGAGTGCCGCCGCACTCGAGAAAGCAAACGCCGATTTCAGTGCCGCCCAAGCTGCAGAGACACAGGCGCATGCGGCCTCTGTCGCTGCCGAGGAAGCCTTGCAAAAGGCGGAGGACGACCGCGCTGCCACCCAAAGTCGCGAAGCAGATGCCCGTGCCGAACGGTCAGAGGCCGAGGGCGAGCTGAACGCCATTCGCGCCGAAGCTGGCGCGCTGGCGAAGCTGGTAGAGCGTGACACCGCCGAGGGTGGTCAAATTCTGGACCGCCTGCAGGTCGAGCACGGGTTTGAAAAAGCGCTTGGTGCTGCCCTGGCTGATGATCTGCGCGCCCCGGATGTCGATGCCGACGGGCCCTCGGGGTGGGCATATTTACCTGCCTATTCAACGGTCCAGCCTCTACCCGAGGGGATCACCCCGCTGACGGCGCATGTCTCGGTGCCTGACGTTCTGAATCGCCGGATGAGCCAGATTGGTCTGGTCGACGCGGACGACGGCACGCGGCTTCAACCGCTGCTGCTGCCGGGCCAGCGTCTCGTCTCGCCAGAGGGCGATTTGTGGCGGTGGGATGGTTTCCGGGCGTGGGCGGAGGATGCGCCCTCGGCCGCCGCGCTTCGTTTGCAACAAATTAACCGTTTAGAGGTACTCAAGCAGGGGTTAGAGCAAACGAATCAACGGGCAGAGGCTGCGCGTGATGCACATGAAACATTGCAAAAGCTTCTGCTTGCTCAGGCAGAGGCAGACAAAAATGCGCGGGCGCTGCGGCGCGATGCAGACCGTGCTGTTGCGGATGCAGGACGGGCCCTAAGCCGGGCTGAGGCGGATCGGAACCTGGCGGAGAGCCGGTTGGACAGTTTGGGGTTGGCCGTCGCCCGCCACGAGGAAGAGGCGATCGAGGGTCGACGTTTGGTGACGGAGGCAGAGAATGCGCTTGCCGCGCTTGACGACGTATCAAGTGCCCGCGCCGATGTGGAGATGTTGCGACAGACCGTTGAAGGCGCGCGCATTGCGATGATGACGAGGCGTTCTGCGCTGGACGAACTGCGTCGCGATGGTGCCGCACGCGAGAGACGTGCCCAGGATGTCGCCAAGGAGTTGGGCGGCTGGCGGAACCGCCTGGACACGGCGGGAAAACGCAGCGCCGAGCTTTTTGAGCGTAAAGAAGCGTCCGAAAGAGAGTTGACCGAAGCGAGCTCTGCCCCCGGCGAAATCGCGGCGAAACGTGAAGAGTTGACGGGCGCAATTTCTGCGGCAGAGACCCGCAAGCAGGCGGCCAGCGCAGAGTTGTCTACCGGGGAAGCCGATTTGCGCGATACGACATTGGCTGAGCGTGACGCAGAGCGCTTGGCGTCGGAGGCGCGCGAGGCGCGGGCGCGGGCAGAGGCGCGCGCAGATGCGGCGAAGGAAACGGTAACCCTTGCCGCAGAGCGCATTGATGAAGAACGTGACACGACCCCCGAAGCGCTGGCAGAAACACTTGAGATCAATGCAGATGAGATGTCAGATGTCGAGGTTCTTGAAAACCAGCTGAGCCGTTTGAAGGGACAGCGCGAAGCCTTGGGTGCTGTGAACTTGCGTGCCGAGGAAGATGCGAAAGAGGTTCAGGCGGAACACGCCACTTTGGTTGGTGAAAAGGCAGATTTGACCGAGGCGATCCGGACATTGCGCAGCGGTATCGCGAGCCTGAACAAAGAAGGCCGTGAACGCTTGCTGACCGCATTCGAAGAGGTGAACAGCAATTTCTCTATGCTGTTTAAACATCTTTTTAGCGGTGGTGAGGCCAACCTTGTGATGGTTGAATCGGACGATCCTCTGGAGGCGGGGTTGGAGATTATGTGCCAGCCGCCGGGCAAAAAGCTTAGCACGCTTAGCCTATTGTCGGGGGGCGAACAGACCTTGACCGCGATGGCGCTGATTTTTGCAGTGTTCCTTGCGAACCCGGCGCCAATTTGTGTGTTGGACGAGGTTGACGCGCCTTTGGATGATGCGAATGTGACGCGCTTTTGTGACCTGTTGGACGAGATGTGCCGACAGACTGACACGCGCTTTTTGATCATCACGCACCATGCTGTCACCATGGCGCGAATGGATCGGCTGTTCGGCGTCACCATGGCGGAACAGGGCGTCAGCCAGCTCGTCTCTGTCGATTTGAAGAAGGCAGAAACGCTGGTGGCCTAACGCCCGTGTCCCTAATCGCGCCCATGTGGGGCGGTGAAATCGACCGTCGGGTTAATCGGGATGATCTGATGCGGGTTCACCGTGGTCTGACTGAAATGGTAGTGCCGAACAATGTGATCGAAATGCACGGTCTCGGCGATATCAGCGTGTTGATAGAGTTGCCGCGTATAGGCCCAAAGGTTCGGGTAATCGGTAAGGCGCTTATGGTTGCACTTGAAATGGGTGTGATAGACGAGGTCAAAGCGCGCGAGGGTCGTGAACAGCCGCCAGTCGGCCTCGGTCAACTTGTCGCCGGCGAGAAAACGGTTGTTTTCGAGGATGCTCTCGAGCCACGCCAGACTGTCAAAAAGCGGATGAACCGCGTCGTCATAGGCATCTTGAGACGTCGCGAACCCGGCTTTATAGACGCCATTGTTAACGGTCTCGTAAACGCGTTCGTTGATGTCGGCGATTTGTTCGCGCAGGTCAGTCGGCCAATAATCATCAGTATTGCCGGTGATTTCATTAAACGCACTGTTGAACATGCGAATGATCTCGGCCGATTCGTTCGATACGATCGTGTTCTGCGCTTTGTCCCAGAGCACAGGCACCGTGACGCGGCCTGTGAAATTTGGATCGGCTTTGATATAAATGTCACGCAAAAAGTCACTTCCAAAGAGGGTGTCTCCGGTCGCGCCTTCGAAATCTGTTGCGAAAGTCCAGCCGTCTTCCATCATATCGGGGTGTACGACCGACACGCTGATATGGTCGGTAAGGTCTTTAAGCGCGCGGAAAATCAGTGCGCGATGTGCCCAGGGGCAGGCATAGCTGACGTAGAGGTGATACCGTCCTGATTGTGCCTGAAAGCCTGATTTTCCTGACGGGCCCGCGCTGCCGTCCGCTGTGACCCAATTGCGAAATTTGGAGGTGGAGCGTTCAAACTTACCTCCGGTAGACTCCGTATCGTACCATTTATCGCGCCATTCTCCGTCGACCAGCAGTCCCATACACCACTCCTTTACTTGTTTGTGTTCAAGGTAAGTTCAGACGGGCGAAAGGCCATAGCACGCGACGCACAGGGGGGCTGCGTTGATGCACGTCGAATAAATTCTTGGGGCACACTTGATTTTGAATCCCAGCACGTCACGCTTCATGTTGGAAGCCTTTGGAGGGAGGAAGCTGTGGAAGCCATATTGCCGAAAGACATTCAGGCCGGGCTGGACGCCGCACGGGTGGATAGCCTGCGAAAATCGTCGCGTCTGCGGGTACACGCGGACGGGGTGGAGCATAAGGTCCTGCGTTATTGGGACACTGGCTTCTCGCTTGATGCGCAGACGGCACCGCAGTTGCGCGGTCGGGTCGATTTATTCGATGGCGGGGCTCATCTGTTTCAATGTTTGATCGTCGCGGTAGAGCAAGAAGGCGGCGAAATGCTGTTTGATTTCAAACGCGCGACCCGTGTCGCGAAGTCTGCGGCGCTGGATTTCGAACGGGCTGCAGATGCGCCGGCGGGCCTGATCACCGTCGACGCACCGCATTGATTTTATTGCAGGTCTTTGAACGCCTCGCGCAGACGGTTGCAGGCTTCTTCTACCCGGGCGCGCGGGGTGGCGATGTTGAACCGCAGGAAGCTTTCCCCGCCCTTGCCAAAAGTTGGCCCGTGGTTTGCAGCAATCCCAGCGGAGTTTTCGACCCGTTGGGTGAACTCTGATCTGTCCATTCCAGTCCCGCTGAAATCGACCCAAGCAAGGTAGGTTGATTGAAGCGACATGGATTGAAGCCCGGGAATGTCCTTTATCGCAGCGTCAAAGATCTGCCGGTTGCCGTCCAGATAGCTGACCAGATCATCAACCCATGCGGCCCCTTCCGGCGAATAGGCTGCGGTCGCCATAAACAAACCGAAGGAGTTTGGCGAAAGCCCCATCGCTGCAATGCGTGCCGCAAAGGTTTCGCGGAGCTTCGGATCGGGGATGATCACGTTGCCGGAGTGGGAACCGGCAATGTTAAAGGTTTTGGTCGTTGCGGTCATCATGACCAAGCGATCAGCCACGCCATCGATCAGGGCCATTGGGATATGCGTATGACCAGGCATCACCAGATCATGGTGAATCTCGTCCGAGACGAGGACAAGGTCATGGCGTTTGGCAAAGGCTGCGACCTGCTCCAACTCTGACCTGGACCAAACACGCCCGCCCGGGTTATGGGGGGAACAGAACACCAGCATCGTCTCGTTGCCCGTCATTTGCGCGTCATAGGCATCGAAATCGAGCGTATACTGGCCGCCTTCTATGGCCATTTCGCATTCGACCACCTGCCGCCCTGCGGCGGAGATCACACGCGCAAAGGCGTGGTAAACCGGTGTGAACAGGACAACTCCGTCCCCGGCCTTGGTGAAGGCGTCGACACACATCGCGGTTCCGTTAACCAGGCCGTGCGTGGTGAAAATCCACTCGGGTGCGACTTTCCAGCCGTGTCGATGCTCCATCCACCATTGGATGGCACCCAGATATTTGCTGTCATCGCCGAAGTAGCCATAGACGCCATGGTCCAACATATCTTGCAGCGCGGTTTGAACCACCTGAGGCGGGCGGAAATCCATATCAGCAACCCACATGGCAATGCCCGTATCCGCGGGGACGCCGTAGATCGGCTCCATCTTGTCCCATTTCGCGCAATGGGTGCCACGCCGGTCGATGATTTCGTCAAAGCTCATGGGGTTCTCCTGTCAGATTTGGCCGACACGCTAAACCTAATCGACCAGACCGCAAGCCCCGAGGTTGCAGCGGCGCAGGTGTTGGCCTAAATCAACCAAATGATACGCAATATTTTACTACACCCTGACCCGCGGCTGAAAAAGCCATGCGCCCCCGTGACCGATATGACGGACGAGTTGCGCAGCTTGGCTGATGATATGCTCGCCACGATGTATGACGCGCCGGGGATCGGTCTTGCGGCCCCCCAGATCGGGGTGATGAACCGCTTGATCGTCATGGATTGCGTAAAGGAAGAAGGGGAGACGCCGCGGCCGCTGGTGATGTTCAACCCCGAAATCATCGCCGCCTCGGACGCGCTGAACACCTATGAAGAAGGGTGTTTGTCGATCCCCGAGCAGTTTGCCGATGTGACGCGCCCCGCAGATGTGGACGTGCGCTGGATCGATATCGACGGGAACGAGCAGACCGAGACCTTTACAAAACTATGGGCGACCTGCGTGCAGCACGAGATCGACCATCTGGATGGCAAGCTTTTTATCGATTATCTCAAACCGATGAAGCGCCAGATGATCACGCGCAAAATGACCAAGCTGAAACGCGAACTGGCGCGCGGATGAGCGTGATGGACATCGTGACTTGGCCTGACGCGCGGCTGACAGCTGTGTGCGCGCCTGTCGCCACGCGCACGCCCGAGATCGACCAGCTGATCGCTGATATGTTCGAGACGATGTATGCCGCGCCCGGTCGCGGGTTGGCGGCCCCGCAAGTTGGCCGGACCGAGCGTATTTTCGTTTTCGATGCGGGCTGGAAGGAAGGCACGCCGACGCCTGTCGCCTGTATCAATCCGCAGATTGTCAGCCTGTCTGACGCCCGCGCGATTGGCGAAGAGGGATGTTTGTCGATCCCCGGCGTGCCGATGGATATTGCCCGCGCGACCGAGGTAACCTTGCGGTGGACGGATGCTGATGGCACCCACGAACGAAAGTTTACCGGCGCAGAGGCCGTGATCGTGCAGCATGAATATGACCACCTTGATGGCATCGTCATTTACGACCGTGTCGCGCAGGAGCAAAGCCAATGACCGTTCGTCGCATTCTTCCGTGGCCGCACGCCTGTTTGCGGACGCCCGCCGCCCAAGTGGCAGAAATCAATGATGAAATTCGTGCGCTCTGGGACGACATGATCGACACGATGGACGCGATGCCGGGGGTCGGGCTGGCCGCACCACAGATCGGGGTGTCGCTGCAGGTCGCCGTTGTCGATGCCTCGCAAGCGCGGGACAAGCGGATTCGATTGGCAAACCCTGTCGTCATCGACGCTTCGGCGATCATGAATGAATACGAAGAGGCAAGCCCGAATTTGCCCGGAATATCGGCCAAGATCCGGCGTCCACGTGGTGTGAAAGTGCAGTATCTTGACGAGCAGGGCGCGACAGTGACGCGCGATTTCGTCGGGTTGGAAGCGACCAGCGTGCAGCATCAGATCGACCATCTTGCCGGAAAAATGTTTGTCGACAATCTGAGTAAAACGCGTCGTGATATGCTGCTGCGCAAGGCGCGCAAGTACAAGGGCTGACTGCCTCTACGGTTTGAAGGGAAGTGTTCGATGCGTGTTATCTTTATGGGAACACCTGATTTTTCAGTGCCAGTGTTGGATGCGTTGGTCTTGGCCGGCCACGAAATCGCCGCCGTCTATTGCCAGCCGCCGCGCCCTGCAGGGCGAGGCAAAAAGGACCGCCCCAGCCCGGTGCAGCAACGGGCAGAGGCTTTGGGGTTGCTGGTACGTCACCCCGTTTCGTTGAAAACCGCTGAGGCGCAAGCGGAGTTTGCAGCGCTCGGCGCGGATGTCGCTGTTGTTGTCGCCTATGGTCTCATTTTGCCCCAAGCCGTTCTGGATGCGCCGAAATCCGGGTGCCTGAATATCCACGCTAGTCTGTTGCCCCGATGGCGGGGAGCCGCGCCGATCCATCGGGCGATCATGGCGGGCGACGTTGAAACGGGTGTGTGCATCATGCAGATGGAGGCGGGGCTGGACACGGGGCCCGTACTGTTGCGCGCCGCGACGCCGATCCGCACCACCGAGACGACGATCGAACTGCATGACCGACTAAGCGCCATGGGCGCAGAGTTGATTGTCGACGCACTTCGGCAACTGCCTGACCTGCAACCGGAACCGCAGCCCGAAGAGGGCGTGACCTATGCCAGTAAACTTGACAAGGCCGAGGCGCGCATCGATTGGTCGCGCCCCGCAACAGAGGTTGATCGGCAAATCAGGGGACTGTCGCCGTTTCCTGGTGCATGGTTCGATCTGGACGGCACGCGGGTCAAGGTGCTGGCATCGAAGCTTGCCGAGGGCGAGGGTGCAGCGGGCGAGGTTCTGGATGAAGCTTTGCGTGTCGGTTGCGGGGAGGGCGCGGTTCAGCTGATCCGCTTGCAACGTGCGGGGAAAGCGGCGCAAGATGCGCAGACGTTCCAGCGTGGTGCGCAGATTGCTGCGGGCACAGTTCTAAGCAAAGGGTAAATCATGCTTCCGACGCTTATTGGCACGGTTGTGATCGCGGGGCTTGTCGGCTTTTTCGCCGAAAAGTCAGGCTTTACCCGCAACGGCTACCTTGCCTCGATCATCATCTGCGTGGGCGGCGCTTTTCTGTTTTATTTCGTGCGGTTGATGTTCGGCTTCGGGTTTAGTTCGGCCGGTATGAACGCCATCGCGTCCTCTATCGGGGCGCTGATCATCGTGCCGTTTCACTGGCGTAGAAAGTAACGTTACACCCGCGGCGGGCGGCTTTTGTACACGGGCAGGTGCCACCCGAAATACAGCGATCCGGCACGCAAAATCCACGTCATACAGGCACCGGCAAACAGCGCCAGCGCATCATCGCCCAGAATGCTACGGATGATGACAGCGGTTGCGGCACCGGCGAAAGCGGCGGTCACATAAAGTTCACCCTGTTGCAGAACAAGCGGGACTTCCCCCACGACAACATCGCGCATCAACCCGCCCATGCAGCCGGTGATCATCCCCATCAGCACCACGACCACAGCGGATTGATCAAGCGAGAGCGCCACACCCGTACCCGCAGCAACCGCCACGGCGAGCGCCACGGAATCGAGCCATAGCAGCGCGCGATAGCGGCTTTCGAGAAGATGCGCGGTAAAGAAAACCACCATCGCGGCAGTGACGCCCACGGCGAGATGGGTGGGGTTCGCAATCCAGAAAATCGGGTTTCGATCCAGCAACAGGTCGCGCAGTGTGCCGCCGCCCAAGGCCGTGAGGCAGGCGATAAAGGCGAAGCCTACAAGGTCAAGCTGGGCGCGGCTGGCGACCAGCGCCCCCGTAATCGCAAAGACCAGAACGGAGGCATATTCCAGCAGGGTGATCAGGCTCATTTGGTTTTGAACGGGGCCATGCCCGCCCGCGCCAGTTCATCCGCGCGCTCGTTCTCGGGGTGGCCGGCGTGGCCTTTGACCCATTCCCAGGTGACCTGATGCCGCGCATTTGCCGCATCCAGCCGCTGCCAAAGCTCCGCGTTTTTGACGGGCTTTTTAGCGGCATTCTTCCAGCCGTTTTTCTTCCAGCCGTAGATCCAGCCGGTGATGCCATTTTTGACATAGTTACTGTCGGTGACGATCGTGATCTCGGTCGGGCGGGCCAGCGCTTCGAGCGCGCTGATGGCGGCCATCAGCTCCATCCGGTTGTTGGTGGTGGCGGGTTCGCCGCCTTTCAACTCGCGCTCCTTAACGATCTTGTCGCCATCCATCGCCCGCATCAGGGCACCCCAGCCACCGGGGCCGGGATTGCCGGAACAGGCACCATCAGTATATGCAATCAGCTTGGTCATGGGGCTGCCTTATCCAGTCTGGCGTGGGGGCGTCCAGCCTAATCTAAGCCCCGCCCGCAAGTTTCGATGCTACAGAAAGACGCCCACAGCCAGACACGCCAGCACGACGGCGGTCAGAAGCGTGCGCAGCTTTAGCCACCAGCGCGGCGCAAGACGCCAGTGCCAGAAGGCGGCATCAAGGACCAGTAGACCCGCAAAACCGAACATCAGGTTCAGCCCCGCACCCACGGGGCCGCCGCTTGTCATGAAGAACGCCCAAAGCGCCGGGATCACGGCGAGGATATAGCCGGCCGTCGCCTTCGCCCCGCTGGTCTTGGTTGCGAATCCCCATAGCACGCCGGACATGAAGGAAAGAATAACAGTGCCGTAGAACAACTGTATATATGGCCCGACAAAACGGCCGCCGAACGTCGCCGCGCCCCAGTTCGCCAAGGGATCAACCAGCCCGGTCAGGGCCCCCCAGACAAAGGGAGTAAGCCCGGCAAGGCCAAGCCAAAGCGGCGCGCGGGGGATGCCGGTCATGCGGGTACCCGCAGCACACGGGGGACTTTGAATTCCACATTCTCTACCGCGGTTTCGACCATTTCGGTGGTTACATCGTATCGGTCTTTGAACGCGTCAATGACCTCGTTGATAAGCTGTTCGGGGGCCGAGGCACCGGCGGTGATCCCGATGCTTTTGATCCCCTCGAGGCTGCGCCAGTCGATGTCCGTCGCGCGCTGCACCAGTTGGGCGTAATCGCAGCCCGCACGCGATCCGACCTCGACAAGTCGGCGGGAGTTCGATGAGTTTGGCGCGCCCACAACGAGCATCGCATCACACTTCGGCGCCATTGCCTTCACCGCTTCTTGACGGTTGGTCGTGGCGTAGCAGATGTCTTCTTTGTGCGGCCCGATGATCTGCGGGAAACGTTTGTTCAGGGCGGTGACAATCTCGGCTGTGTCATCAACGCTTAGCGTTGTCTGGGTGACATAGGCCAGCTTGGTCGGGTCGCGCACCTCGACGGTTTCGACATCGGCGGGCGTTTCAACCAGCAAAACCTCGCCCGGGGGGAGCTGCCCCATGGTGCCAATGGTTTCGGGGTGGCCCGCGTGGCCGATCATGATCATCTGCAGCCCCGCGTCGGCGTGGCGTTGCGCCTCGATATGCACCTTGGAGACAAGCGGGCAGGTCGCGTCTACATAGACCATATTGCGTGCCTCGGCCTTGGCGGGAACGGCTTTCGGTACGCCGTGCGCCGAGAAGATCACGGGCCGGTCATCGGGGCATTCCGACAGTTCCTCGACAAAGATCGCACCCCGTTCGCGCAGCCCGTCGACGACGAATTTATTGTGCACGATCTCGTGGCGCACATAGACCGGCGCGCCCCATTTCTCGATGGCCATTTCGACGATCTTGATCGCGCGGTCGACGCCCGCGCAGAACCCGCGTGGCGCGGCAAGATACAGGGTCAAAGGCGGTTTGGTCATCACACTCTCCTTGGGCATGGGCCATAGGTAAGGGTTGCGCGGCGCATCGTCCAGACCAGCGGCGGCACAGTCTGATGCTTCAAATGCGCGCGCAGTTATTGCGGGGGCATGAGGGATGCGGAGATTTAGGCGCGCCGTCGCGGGTTATTCGTCAGATGTTTCACGTGGAGGCCGGCCAATAACGTCGCGCAGGTCTTCGAGTTCGATAAAGTTGTCCACTTGGCGGCGCAGCTCGTCCGAGATCATGGGCGGTTGGCTGCGGATCGTGCTGACAACAGAGACGCGCACGCCCTGGCGTTGAAGGCTTTCGACCAACGGGCGGAAATCGCCGTCACCGGAGAAGATCACGATGTGGTCAAGATGTGGCGCAAGCTCCATCGCGTCGACCGCAAGCTCGATATCCATGTTCCCCTTGACCTTCCGGCGGCCCATGCTGTCGGTGTATTCCTTGGCCGGTTTGGTCACCATGGAGAACCCGTTATAGTTCAGCCAGTCGACCAGCGGGCGTATGGGAGAGTATTCGTCATTTTCCAGCAAAGCGGTGTAGTAAAAGGCACGCAGCAGTTTGCCGCGGCGCATGAACTCCTGCCGCAGTAGCTTGTAATCAATGTCAAAACCCAGGTTCTTGGCAGCTGCATAAAGGTTGGAGCCGTCGATGAATAAAGCGAGCCGTTCGTCCTTGTAGAACATGAAGTGCCTTCCTAATACACGTCGTTCGGAAATTTGCGTCGTGTAGAGCCGCTATAAAACGAAATGTTTCAAATTTAGTTTCCGACTATGAATACAATACTAACTAAGGTTTTTTCGAGAGGCAGCAAGTGAAGACATTGGCCATCCCTGACCCCAAGGGGGGTGAAATCGGCAAGTGCGCGCTGATCGCCCTCGGGAGCAATCAATCATCAGTTGCGGGAGGGCCGGCAGAAACTCTGCGACGGGCCCTTGATATTATGGTTGGTATGGGCGTGCGGGTTGTCGCTCTTAGCCCATTTTACTCAACCTATGCGTTTCCTGCGGGGTCAGGTCCGAATTTCGTAAATACAACCGCTAGTATAAGGGTAGAAGGGGAGCCGGATCAAGTTTTAGCTATTCTTCATGCCGTCGAAGCAGAGCTTGGGCGCGAGCGGCAAAGCCGTTGGGCACCTCGGACGGTCGATCTGGATCTCATCGCGATGGGGGATGTGGTGTTGCCGGATGTACAGACCCAGACCGATTGGCGGGAGATTCCGCTTGAACAGCAAATGGCCAAAGCGCCTGACCAGCTGATCCTGCCGCACCCACGGCTTCAGGATCGTGCCTTTGTTTTGGTGCCGCTGGCGGACATCGCGCCGGACTGGTGTCACCCCCTGATCGGCAAAACCGTTCGCGAGATGTTGAATGACCTGCCAGAGGCAGATAAAAAGGGGGTATGGCCGCTGGAATAGGCCCTTGTAAATTCCGCCGATGGCTTCTAAATAGTCGGCTTCTTGCAGCATTCATGATTGGAGCATCCCCATGGCCCGCGTCACTGTCGAAGATTGTGTAGATAAAGTGCCAAACCGGTTCGAGCTTGTCATGCTTGCCGCGCATCGTGCGCGTGAAATTGCGGCTGGTTCTACGGTTACTGTTGATCGCGATAACGATAAAAACCCTGTCGTGTCCCTGCGCGAGATTGCGGATGAAACCCAATCGGCCGATGAGCTGCGCGAGCGTCTGATCGAAAGCAACCAGAACCAGATCGAGGTTGATGAACCCGAAGAGGACGCAATGGCGCTTCTTATGGGGGCTGAGCAAGATAAGCCCGAAGAGGACAGCATGTCCGAAGAAATGCTGCTGCGGCAGTTGATGGCGGCACAAGGGCAGGGCTAAGGCCCGCGCCCTTCGGGGCTTATAGGCAGGACAGGTATGAATACCGCCGACATTACGGCTGACGACCTTATCGCGCTTGTGCGCGCCTATAACCCTAAGACGAACGAAAATCAGATCAGGCTGGCCTATGAATTTGGCCAGCAGATGCACGAGGGCCAGTTCCGCCATTCCGGAGAGCCCTATTTCACGCATCCGGTCTCTGTCGCGGCCATTTTGACCGAACAGCAGCTGGATGACGCGACCATCATCACCGCATTGCTGCACGACACGATCGAGGACACGAAAGCGTCCTATAGCAGCGTCGATGAAAAGTTCGGACATGATGTCGCTGAACTGGTCGATGGTGTGACCAAGCTGACCAACCTGCAACTGAATTCCAACGAGACAAAACAGGCCGAGAACTTTCGCAAGCTGTTCATGGCAATGTCGAAAGATCTGCGGGTCATTTTGGTCAAGTTGGCGGATCGGCTGCATAATATGCGCACGATCAAGTCGATGCGCCCTGACAAGCAGATCCAGAAAGCTCGTGAAACAATGGATATCTATGCGCCTCTTGCGGGGCGTATGGGGATGCAATGGATGCGCGAAGAGCTTGAGGATCTGGCCTTTCGCGTGCTTAACCCCGAAGGGCGGCAGTCGATCATCCGGCGCTTTATCACCCTTCAGCGCGAAACGGGCGATGTCATCCAGCGAATCACCGGCGACATGCGGCACGAGCTTGAGAAAGCCGGGATCGAGGCCGAAGTCTTTGGGCGGGCGAAAAAACCGTATTCGATCTGGCGCAAGATGCAGGAAAAGCAGCAATCCTTTTCCCGTTTATCGGATATTTACGGTTTCCGCGTTATCACCACCTCGGAGGATGAATGTTATCGCGCGCTTGGCACTATCCATCGGCGCTGGCGGGCCGTGCCGGGCCGGTTCAAGGATTATATCAGCCAGCCCAAGACGAACGGTTACCGGTCTATCCATACCACCGTCTCTGGTCGTGACGGCAAACGGGTCGAGGTGCAGATCAGAACGCGGCAGATGCATGATGTCGCTGAATCCGGTGTGGCGGCGCATTGGTCCTATCGTGACGGCGTACGGTCGCGGAACCCCTTTGCTGTTGATCCGGTCAAATGGGTCGCGCAACTGACAGAGCAGCTTGATTCAGAGGAGGATCACGAGGATTTCCTCGAGGCGGTCAAGCTTGAGATGTACGCCGATCAGGTGTTCTGCTTTACCCCCAAGGGCGAGGTGGTCAAGCTGCCGCGTGGGGCGACGCCGATTGATTTCGCCTATGCGATCCACACGCGAATCGGGTCTGCCTGCGTCGGTGCCAAGATCGACGGGATGCGCGTGCCTTTGTGGACGCGGGTGAAAAACGGCCAGTCGATCGAGATTATCACCGCACAAGGTCAGACACCGCAGGCGACATGGCTGGATATCGCAACGACGGGCAAGGCCAAGACGGCGATCCGTCGGTCGCTGCGTGAACTGGATCGCGCGCGCTTTGTCAGCCTCGGGCGCGAACTTGCCCGCTCTGCCTTCGAGCAGATGAATAAATCGGCGACGGAGAAAGTGCTGCGCACCGCGGCGCGCAACTTGCGCCTCTCCAGCGCGGAGGAGCTTTTGGCGCAACTTGGCTCTGCCGAACTGACGGGCCAAGAGGTTGTGCAGGCCGTCTATCCCAACCTGCGCCCCAAACCCGGCGAACATGTCGACCGCAAGCGCGCGGTGGTGGGGCTGGAAGCGGGGCAATCCTTTGACCGGTCGCCTTGTTGTCAGGCGCTGCCGGGGGAACGCATTGTCGGCATCACCTTCCGCGGGCAGGGCGTCAAAATCCACACCATCGATTGCGAGCGTCTGTCGCATTACGAGGACCAGCCCGAACGCTGGCTGGATCTGCGTTGGCACGACGGGCCACATCCCGCGATCTATGGGGCGACACTGGATCTGACCATCGGCAATGGGGCGGGCGTGCTGGGGCGGATTTGTACGCTGATCGGCCAATCCTCTGCCAATATCGCCGATCTGGAATTTTTGGACCGCAAGCCTGACTTTTACCGGTTGTTGATCTACGTAGAGCTGCGAGACATTGCGCATCTACATTCTTTGATCCCGATGTTGGAGGCCGAGAGCGAGGTCGCCGAGATCAGCCGATACCGGAACCCCGACTTGTTCAAGGCAGGTACCAAAGACGCATGATCCGCCCGGACTGCACTGACCCAAGGACGAACTGTTGATTTTCAAACGCCGCGATCCAAAGCCGACAGTGCGCGCGATGGCTGAATTCATGTGGCCTCGGGGTGGTTGGACGCGGGCGTTTCACTATGTCAAACACCGGATGCGCCGCTTGCCCGACACGCCCGAACGCATTGCGCGTGGCATCTGGGCCGGTGTTTTTACCACGTTTACGCCCTTCTACGGCATGCATTTTATCGTGGCGGCGCTGGTATCGCGAGTCATGCGAGGCAATCTGCTGGCCGCATTGATGGGGACGTTTTTTGGCAACCCGCTGACCTATGTCCCGATCGGGTTGTCATCGCTGTCTATGGGGCACTGGATTCTCGGTTCCCACATGCGAACGGGGGAGCATCGGTCCTTCGGGGGCAAGTTCTTTGACGCCGGTCACGATTTATTGGCCAACTTTGTGGCGATCTTTACCAGCCGCGACATGGATTGGTCGGGGCTTGAGGTCTTCTGGCATCAGGTGTTCTATCCGTATCTGATCGGGGGGATCGTGCCCGGCATGATCTGTGCCACGATCGCCTATTATCTGGCCGTGCCCTTGCTGCGGGCCTATCAAAAGCGGCGCAAGGGCGCGATCAAGGCCAAGTTCGATTTGTTGAAAAAGAAAGCCTCGGCCAAGGCCGAGGCGAAACGCAAGGCAGAGCAGGCGGCTCTGGAGGGGAAAGACCATGGCGGCACAAGGTAAGCTTCGGCTTGGCGTAAATATTGACCACGTGGCGACTGTGCGGAATGCGCGCGGCGGTGCCTATCCGGACCCGCTGCGCGCAGCCCGCGCCGCGCAAGAGGCAGGCGCTGATGGCATCACTGCGCACCTGCGAGAGGATCGACGCCACATCACAGATGCGGATATCGAAGGACTGCAAGAGGTGTTGAACGTGCCGCTCAACTTCGAGATGGCCGCCACGGAAGAGATGCAGGCCATCGCCCTGCGCCACAAACCCCATGCCGTCTGCATCGTGCCGGAAAAGCGCGAAGAGCGGACAACCGAAGGCGGGCTTGAAGTCGCACGCGAGGAAAACCGGCTGGCGCATTTCATTGCTCCTCTGCGCGAGGCGGGCAGCCGCGTCAGCATCTTCATCGCCGCCGATCAGCGCCAGATCGAGGCGGCGAACCGCATCGGGGCAGAGGTGATCGAACTGCACACCGGTGCCTATTGCGACGCCTATGCCGAAGGACATTGGGAGGAAGCGCAAAAGGAGCTGCAAAAGCTCGAAGAGATGTCAAAATTCGCCCATAGTCTGGGGCTTGAGGTGCACGCGGGCCACGGCCTGACCTATGATACCGTCAGCCCCGTCGCAGCTTTCCCCGAGGTGCAAGAGCTGAACATCGGGCATTTCCTGATTGGCGAGGCGATCTTTCTGGGCCTCGGCCCCGCCATCGCCGAGATGCGCCGACTGATGGATGACGCCCGCAAGGGCTGAGGGCGCGGCATGATTTTGGGCATCGGCACCGACCTCGCGAATATCGAACGGATTCAAGGCACGCTGGACCGCTTTGGCGACCGTTTCCGCAATCGCGTGTTCACCGAGGTCGAACAGCTAAAGGCCGAACGTCGCCGTGATGTCGCGGGCACCTACGCCAAACGCTGGGCCGCGAAAGAGGCATGTTCAAAGGCGCTTGGCACCGGTCTGCGCATGGGGATTGCTTGGCGCGATATGGCGGTGAGCAACCTGCGCACCGGCCAGCCCGTGATGGAGGTCACCGGCTGGGCGGCGGAGCGTTTGGCCAAGATGACACCCGACGGCCACGAGGCGATCATTCACGTCACGCTGACAGATGATCACCCTTGGGCACAGGCCTTTGTCGTCATCGAAGCCCGCCCCAAGGCAGGTATTCAGACCTAACGGCAGATCATAGCCCATTCGGTCGATGGATCGGGGGCAGGGTTGCTTGACTTGCGTCAATGGCACCCGCATGTAACGCTCGAACGCATGAACAGGAGCGCCAAAATGGCCGCCAAAGAGAAAACCGGCAACGCCTTTGTCGAAACCATCAAAACAATCGTCTATGCGCTGTTGATCGCAGGGGTCTTTCGGACCCTGTTTTTCCAGCCTTTCTGGATCCCTTCGGGGTCGATGAAAGAGACGTTGTTGATCGGGGATTTCCTGTTCGTGAACAAAATGGCCTATGGCTATTCCTACGCGTCCTGTCCCAGCGTGATGATGCCGCGGTTCGGCATTGAGGTTGACGCGAAAGACGTCTGCGGTGTGTTTGACGGCGACAACACGCGTTTGTTCGGGTCAGAGCCCGAGCGCGGCGATGTGGTGGTGTTCCGTCACCCCGTGTCTGGTCGCGATTACATCAAGCGTCTGATCGGCTTGCCGGGGGACAAGGTTCAGATCACCGACGGTGTGGTCAGCATCAATGGCACGGCGGTCGAACTGCGTGACGATGGTGTCTTCGAAGAGGTGATGGACCGTCAGGGCCCGCAGGGTATGCGTCCGCGTTGCGAGAACGGTGCCGTCGGTGCCGGTGGTGTATGTGAAAAATCCCGTCAGATCGAAGTGCTCCCTAACGGGGTCGAACATGCGATCCTGAACATTGGCAATCAGGCGTCGGACAATACCGGTGTCTACACGGTGCCAGAAGGGCATTACTTTTTCATGGGTGACAACCGCGACAACTCTGCCGATAGCCGTCTGGCACAGCAGGCCGGTGGCGTCGGTTTCGTGCCGTACGAAAACCTGATCGGCCGCGCGGACCGGATCATGTTCAGCTCGGCCGGTCGGTCGATGTTGTTCTTCTGGACATGGCGCAGCGATCGTTTCTTTAAGGCGATCAAGTGAAGTTAAATGCTGATCTCCGGGCCTTTGAAGGCCGCATCGGGTACCACTTTGCCAAGCCGGAGCTGTTGAACCGCGCGGTGACCCATGCCTCTATGTCGTCGGCAAATCGTGACGACAACCAGCGGCTCGAGTTTCTGGGGGATCGTGTTCTGGGGCTGGTGATGGCCGAAGCGCTGCTGAAACTTGATCCGGCCGCAACCGAAGGGCAGCTGGCCCCTCGGTTCAACGCATTGGTGCGCAAGGAAGCCTGCGCCGAGGTCGCGCGCGAGATCGACATGGGCGCGGTGCTGAAGCTTGGCCGGTCAGAGATGTTGTCTGGCGGCCGCCGCAAGCAGGCGTTGTTGGGGGACGCGATCGAGGCTATCATCGCGGCTGTCTATCTGGATGGCGGATTTGACGAGGCCAAAGCGTTGATCCTGCGATTGTGGGGTGACCGCGTGATGCAGGTCAAGCAAGACGCCCGCGACGCCAAGACCGCGCTGCAAGAATGGGCGCAAGCGCGCGGATTACCGCCCCCCGCCTATGTTCAGACTGACCGGCAGGGGCCAGACCACGCCCCGGTGTTTACCATCACCGCCCGGATTGAAAACGGGGCCAGCGCCGTCGCGTCAGCCCCATCGAAACGTCAGGCCGAACAGGCCGCTGCCAAGACGCTCTTGGCCCAATTGGAGAGACCCTCATGACCACGCGCGCCGGATTTATCGCCCTGATCGGCGAGCCCAACGCGGGCAAATCGACGTTGCTGAACCGCATGGTCGGCGCGAAAGTGTCGATCGTGACCCATAAGGTGCAGACCACACGTGCCCGTATTCGTGGCGTCGCGATGGAAGGGGAAAGCCAGCTTGTGTTCGTGGACACGCCCGGTCTGTTCCAGCCCCGTCGCCGTCTGGACCGCGCCATGGTCGCCGCGGCTTGGGGGGGCGCTGCCGATGCGGATGTTGTCATTCTGCTGATCGAGGCCAACCGTGGGATCACCGAAGGGGTCGAACGTATCCTGGAAGGCCTCGCTGACATCGGTCAGGGGCGCAAGGTCGCGCTTGCGATCAACAAGATCGACCGTGTCGAGGCACCGGTCCTGTTGGGGCTGAGCAAAGAGATGAACGACCGCTATGATTTTGCCGAAACATTCATGATTTCGGCCGAGCGAGGGCATGGTGTGGATACGTTGCGCCACTGGCTGGCGGGCGAATTGCCCGAGGGGCCTTGGCTCTATCCCGAAGATCAGATTGCCGATCTGCCTATGCGCATGATCGCCGCCGAAATGACCCGTGAGAAACTGACCCTGCGTCTGCATCAGGAGCTGCCCTATCAGCTGACGGTCGAGACGGAAAACTGGGAAGAGCGTAAAGACGGCTCTGCCCGGGTGGATCAGTTGATCTATGTGGTGCGCGACGGTCACAAGGGGATCGTGCTTGGCAGCAAGGGCGAGACGATCAAGGCGGTCAGCAAAGCCTCTCGCGAGGAGCTTGAAGAATTTCTCGGGCGGAAAGTGCACCTGTTTTTGCAGGTCAAAGTGCGCCCGAACTGGCTGGACGAGGCGGAGCGCTACTCCGAGATGGGGTTGGAGTTCAAAGACGGCAATGTCTAGATCTGGTGCGGCCCGACCCTTCGGGGAGGATTTTACACCATTTGGAACGACGGGCCTGTCATGGCCCGGCTGACCGCGCGGTTCTGGGTCGATGCCTATCTGGCGCGGCTGCGGGTCTATGATATTCCTGCCTTCGTGGTCGCGCATGGGGATGACACCGGCGGCGCTGTTCTGGTGAAGCTTGCAACGCTCGATGGAAATGCACAGCTTTTTCAGAAAAGTTTCGATTTGATCAGTGGTGAGCGGACCTGGGTCGAAATGACAAGTGGACAGGAGCAGGAGGTTGATGCGTCGATCAGCCGACAGCGCAGTTTTGATCCAGACCTCTGGGTGATCGAGGTGGAAGACAGGCAGGGTCGGCATCTGCTGCATGAGGACGGGTTGAGCTGATGGAATGGCGCGATCAAGGCATTTTGCTAAGCGCGCGCCGCCATGGTGAGACATCGGCCATCATCGAGGTGTTCACCCCCGAGCGCGGCCGCCACGCCGGAATCGTGCGCGGCGGTACCAGTCGCAAGATTGCCCCAGTTCTGCAACCGGGTGCGCAGTTAGACATCGCATGGCGCGCGCGGCTTGAGGATCATATCGGCGCGTTTATTGTAGAGCCCGTACGCAGCCGCGCCGCATTGGCAATGCATGATCGGCTGAGCCTTGCGGGGTTGAATGCGGTGACGGGGCTGCTTGCCTTTGCATTGCCCGAACGCGAAGCGCATCCGCCATTATATCGTCGAACTGAAGCGCTTCTGGATCTATTGGGGCAGGGGGACCTGTGGCCATTGGCCTATCTTCAATGGGAAATCAGCCTGTTAGACGAGCTTGGCTATGGGCTTGATCTGAGCGCCTGTGCGGTGACCGGACGGACCAGCGGGCTGGTCTTTGTATCTCCGAAAACGGGGCGTGCCGTGACCCGAGAAGGGGCGGGGGAGTGGGTTGATAAAATGCTGCCATTGTCGCCCGTTTTACGTGGGGAAGGGGATGCGAGCGATGCGGATATTGCGCTGGCGTTCAAAACCACGGGATATTTCCTAGAGCGGCATCTGGCGCGCGATCTAGGGGACAAGCCCCTACCCGAGGCGCGCGCGCGCTACGTCGAGGCATTTAGTCAACGGCGCGAAACACCATATTAAGGTTCTCGGTGTTAGACAGAATCATGACGTCATTCAGAATCTCGACGAGGGTGGCGTTGTTGAGCGCGTCGATAACAATGTTTTCTTGGCTGAGATCAGGACATGCCTTTTTGGTGGAGGATATGAGCGTGAAAGAAAACCAGGGGTAGGGCAGCTTGTTCGTGCCGGACATCCGATTGCAGGGGCCTTGAACGGTAACCTGTTCTTTTTCTGGAAAGGACATCTGTGTGTTTGCTGAGAACATGACCCCGTTTAGTTCTTGCAAGCGCCATAGGCGATCGGCGGCCCCATACGCCCGCAGAGTTTCGTCCTGACTGCACTGGGTTGTCAGGGCTATGGCCAGAAAGAGTGAGGTCAGCTTGATCATGGGGTCCGGATAGGCAGCCCGACGATTTCACGCGTCAGGCTGCCCGAACTTCATCCGAGCAAACGGCGCGAGATGACCTGCGCCTGAATCTCTGCCGCGCCTTCGAAAATGTTGAGGATACGTGCGTCACATAGGACACGGCTGATTTTGTATTCGAGTGCAAAACCGTTGCCGCCATGGATCTGCAAGCCATTGTCAGCCGCCGCCCAAGCGACCCGTGCGCCGAGCAGTTTGGCCATGCCCGCTTCGACATCACAGCGCCGGCCTTCGTCTTTTTCAAACGCCGAGAAATAGGTGAGCTGGCGGGCGATCATGATTTCGACCGCCATCATCGCCAGTTTGGACGACACGCGAGGGAAGTTGATGAGAGACTTGCCGAACTGCTTGCGATCAATTGCGTATTGCATCGAAATGTCGAGCGCGGATTGCGCGACCCCGATGGCACGCGCGGCTGTCTGGATGCGCGCGCTTTCAAAGGTTTCCATCAACTGTTTGAACCCTTTGCCCTCTTCGCCGCCCAACAGGTTTTCACCTTTGACGTGGAAGCCGTCGAAACCGAGCTCGTATTCCTTCATGCCGCGATAGCCGAGCACTTCGATCTCGCCGCCGGTCATGCCTTCGGAAGGGAAAGGGTTCGCGTCGTCGCCCGGCGTTTTCTCGGCCAAGAACATCGACAGGCCCTTGTAGTTCGACGTCTGCGGATCCGTGCGCGCCAGCAGCGTCATCACATGGGTCCGGGCCGCGTGCGTGATCCAGGTTTTATTGCCAGTTATCTTATAATCGTCGCCATCTTTCACCGCGCGCGTGCGCAAAGAACCAAGGTCAGAGCCGGTGTTCGGTTCCGTGAAGACGGCTGTGGGCAAGGTCTCGGCGCTGGCGATCCGCGGGAGCCACTTTTCTTTTTGGGCGTCCGTCCCGCCTGCGATGATCAGTTCGGCCGCGATTTCAGACCGCGTGCCGAGCGAGCCCACGCCGATATAGCCGCGCGACAGCTCTTCCGAGACGACGCACATAGAGGCTTTGGACAGCCCAAAGCCACCGAATTCTTCTGGGATCGTCAGGCCGAAAACGCCCATTTCTGCCAATTCATTGATGACTTCAATCGGGATCAGCTCGTCCTTCAGGTGCCATTCGTGGGCAAATGGTTCAACTTTTTCAACAGCGTAACGACGGAACTGTTCGCGGATCATCTCCAGCTCTTCGTCAAGGCCGGACCGCCCGACGGTGATGTTGGCGCTTTGCTCTTGCATGAGTTCGACAAGGCGCGTGCGTGCAGCCTGCGAATTGCCTCGTTGCTGCAGTGTCGTGATGCCAGCATTGGAAAACGCGTTTTGATCTGTGGTAGAGACGCCAAGATCGTGCAAGCGCAGAATTTCCCCTTGGTTCATCTGAATGCCGCCGGAAATCTGGCACAGGTATTCGCCGAATGCAATTTGATGGATCAGCTGTTCTGTTTCTGAAAACTTGCCATCTGCGTCGAGCTTCTCTGCCCATAGCTGCATCTGGTGAAGCGATTGGGCGTAGGTTGCAAGCCACGCAAGACCATGTGCGGCGGTTTGGTTTTCTTCGACCAGTGCATTCGACACTTTCCCGTCTTGAGAAACGGTCGCACGAACCGCGGATTTAGCGGCTTCTAAAAGGCGGTCTACCGGGGCCAGCGTTGATCTGGTGGTTGCGAGCAGGTCATCGATCACGATGTCCGCGCCAGAAATCACGTCTTGTCCATCATGTGCCATCTGTAAGCTCCCTTGTTTGGTTAAGCACGGCATAACCTTTTCGCAGGTGCAGCACAATAAAGATACGTTTTGCTGCGTCAATTTGGTTTAAAATTACGCTAAGGATTTCGCGTGCGCTCCGCTGCAATCTTGGTATGACGTGCGATATGGACATGTTTTTCAGTTTATTGACGCCGTCAGAATGGGCGTTCGCCTTTGGAATTGGCCTTGTGGCGGGATTCATTAAAGGCGTCGTGGGGTTCGCGATGCCGCTGGTGCTAATCTCAGGGCTAACGATGTTCTTGTCGCCTGAGCTTGCCCTTGCCGGGCTGATCTTCCCGACTGTAATTACCAATATGTTTCAGGCACTAAGGCAGGGGGTGGCCGCGGCTTGGGACTCCATCAAAATGTTTAAGGTTTTCCTGATTGCGGGCGGCATAGCGCTTAGCTTGTCAGCGCAGACCGTGCGTTTTCTCGCCGCCGATACGATGCTGCTGGTGATTGGTGTTCCGATCACATTGTTCGCGCTGTGGCAGGTCACGGGGCGTAGCTTCACCCTGTCGCACCGATCTACAAAACTAGAAGCATTTATAGGTGCCTTCGCCGGGGCGGTCGGTGGCGTATCGGCCGTTTGGGGGCCGCCTACCGTCGCCTACCTGACCGCATTGGGCACGCCCAAGCACGACCAAATGCGGGTTCAGGGTGTCATCTACGGACTCGGCGCGGTGCTATTGTTGTTTTCACACTTCGGATCTGGCGTGCTTCGCGCTGAAACCGTGCCCTTTTCCGCCGTCATGATCTTGCCGTCGCTCACCGGTATGTGGCTTGGCAGCAAAGTCATGGATAAGATTGACCAAGCGTCCTTTAAGAAAGCGACGCTGGTCATCCTATTGATTGCAGGCGCAAACTTGGTGCGCCGAGGGGTGTTTGGTTAAGGCTTAGCCCTGACGCGCGACCGTCAGCCCAGACACATCTTCGATAAACGTCACAATACGTGTTTTGAGCGCGTCATCGTTTATTGCGGCCAAGGCGCTGACAATCTCGATGCTCGGGTCGGCTTTGGGCGCATCATTCGTGTTGTCATGCAGACCTTCAAAGAAATATGCGGGCGTTACGTCTAAAATCTGGGACAGTTCAAACAGGCGGCTTGCCGCGACCCGGTTTGACCCGATTTCGTATTTCTGGATTTGCTGGAACGACAGGTTTAACCGCTTGGCCACATCAGTTTGGGAAAGCCGACGCAGCGTACGGATCTGTTTAAGTTTTTTGCCGACGTGGATGTCCACTGGATGCGACATATTAATTACCTCCGGTTGTTGTTGAACTAGTCATCCCCAAATCACTCTTTCCGTTCAATTGGATAGATTTATTCAATTTGTGGTTACAAAGTGGCCAAGGGTGTATTATGAATAATGCCTTAATGTATGATTAATTTACCATTGGTGACGAATGAACACTGTCGACAGCCCAAAGCCAGTTGATTTTGACGCGGACCGAATTCCGCCGTTACTATATGAAATGGTTAGATCTTTTACCGTCCTCGCGGATACGTTGAACCTCAGTCAAGCTGTGCGCTTGTTGGGAAGTACGCGGCAGACAGTTCGGCGCCATATCGCCCAAATTGAGGAGTTCTTGGGGGCTCCGATGTTTGAGGTTGATGAGCGCCGGTACAAATTAACACAGCGTGGTGAAGAAGCTTTGCCAGAAGCGCGTGAGTTTCTCGCGCGGGGCAAGGTCTGGATCAAGGGCAACACGCGGAGCACGGGTGGGCTTTTACGGCTGTCCCACGAAACACCCAACGGATGGAATTTTTATCAGCAGCAACGGCCACTTACCCAGATTTGGGACGGTGAATCTGAAATGATCAAGGAGGCATTCTCGGCCTGGGTGCAGAGCGAGGGCCGGTTGGAACATGAGAATTTTCAACAAATTCGCCCATATGTCCTAGTGTATCGCGACTCACCCAGTGGTTGGATCTGTATCGAAGTCGGACAAGAATCATTTTACACAAGTTGGTGGGGTTGGGAGAATGCGCGCAGCAGTATTGGCCGCCCTCTCGGCAATTTTCCGGGCGGTCCCGAGTTTGAGGCGATGCTGGATTTCCCCTTTCGTGAGGTTCAGGCGAATGGCGGGGTCCGCCTTGACGAGGTTGTGACGCAAATGCCGAGGAACACGGCAGGCGGCGAGCTTATCCCATTGGCCTATAAACGACTTTTGATGGCGAGCCGCTTCCCTGACGGAAGCTTTGCTTTGATATCCGCGGTAGATAGATCACGTCACGTCACCATCTCTGGGTTGGATCAAGACGCGATGGTTGGCATGCCGGAGGATGCAATCGTCGGCTTCTAGCCGGTTACCTAAAAATCGAAGAAAATTCCCGATAAATAAGCTACCCTTTGATCAGCTTGCATCAAAGGAGAGTTCAGTATGACGTTGTTGAGTTTTCAAGACGGCGAACGGTTTATCGCCAGCAGTTCCGCACTTTTGCATGAGGCCGGGATCACATTAACGGTCGGTTATGATTTTGCTGAGTATAAGACGATATTGCAGGACGCGCGTCCGGATCACTTGCTAGGGCTGCCGTTCGACCCTGAAACGCACGACCTGAACGAAACCAATGCCTTTTGGATTGTCGGCCGAAATGCCAAAGGCGATGTTATGCATACGCAGGCAATGCGTATGCTGGATTTGAAAGGAGCCAAGCTAGCCGAATATCTTCGTCGTTCATTTATCGAGTTTCCGCCGCCCGGCGTTGACATCGATTTTCTCCGATCACGGTATCGCGCGGGGCCGGGTGCGCAGCGCATCGCTGGCGACGTGTGCTATCATGGGGAGTTCTGGGTGGGCGCAACGCCGCGAGAGTTCAGAAACGCAGGTCTATCTTCTGTGCTGGGGCGCTATGCATTCTGGCAGGCGATGCAGCATTGGGATCCTGACCATGTCATCGCGTTTATGACCAACTCGGTCGTGTATAAGGGCTTTCCAGCGCGGCACGGCTATATGCATACGGAGCCAGGCACGTTGCGGTGGTTCATCAACGGAATGGATGCGCCGGTCGAGGGGTTCATGGCCTATATGGGGCGCGATGATTTGCGCTTTATTCTGGATATGCCGCTCTCGGGCCGAGCTTCGAAAGCGGCATAGTCTGCGCATGGAAAAAGAGCCGCGCATTGGCGCGGCTCTGGTAAGCTTTAGCCGATGGCGGCGGCTTTCACGTCGTCATCAATGTAAGGGAGGTATTGTTCGAAGTTTTCTGCAAACATCTTTACCAGCTTGTCAGCCTGACGATCGTAGGATTCAGGGTTGTCCCATGTCCGGCGTGGATCCAGCAGGATGTCAGCAACACCCGTAACCGCCACAGGAACGTCAAAGCCAAAGTTTGGATCTTTGCGGTACTCTACCCCGGCGAGCGACCCTTCCAGGGCCGCGGTCAGCAACGCGCGCGTTGCTTTGATCGGCATGCGGCTGCCTGTGCCATAAGCGCCTCCAGTCCAGCCAGTGTTTACCAACCAGCAGGTTGCGCCATGCGCCGCGATCTTCTCGCGGAGAAGGTTCCCGTAAACCTCGGGGCGACGCGGCATGAAGGGCGCACCAAAGCAGGTCGAGAATGTAGGCTCGGGTTCAGTCACGCCACGTTCGGTACCGGCAACCTTGGAGGTGAAGCCAGACAGGAAGTGGTACATGGCCTGAGCCGGGGTCAAGCGCGCGATAGGGGGAAGAACGCCGAACGCATCACAGGTTAGCATGATGATATTCTTGGGGTGCCCACCCGTCGCTTTTGCCGAGGCGTTAGAAATGTAGTGAAGCGGGTAAGCGCAACGCATGTTGGCGGTGAGGCTGTCATCGTCGAAATCAAGCTCTTTGGTGTCTTCATCAAAGATCATGTTCTCGATCACGGTGCCGAATTTTTCGGTAGTCGCGTAAATCTCGGGCTCTGCCTCGCGGCTGAGGTTGATCGTCTTGGCGTAGCAGCCACCTTCGAAATTAAAGGTCCCGTTATCCGACCAGCCGTGTTCATCGTCACCAATCAATGTGCGGCCCGGATCGGCGGATAGCGTGGTCTTTCCTGTGCCTGACAGACCGAAGAATACAGCGGTATCAACGGGATTGCCGGTAGCATGGTTGGCCGAGCAGTGCATCGGCATGATCCCTTTTTCCGGCAACAGGTAGTTCAACAGCGTAAATACAGATTTCTTGTTCTCACCTGCGTATTCTGTGCCGCCGATCAAGATCATCTTTTTGTCGAAGTTCATCGCAATGACGGTTTCCGAGCGGCAATCGTGTTTGGCTGGATCAGCCGAAAAGCTCGGGCAGTTGATCACGGTGAAGTCTGCGATGAAATCATCCAGCGCGTCGCGCTCGGGGCGGCGCAGCATGTGGCGAATGAACAGACCGTGCCAAGCCAACTCGGTCACCATACGCACGTTGATCGCGTGTTTCGGATCGGCCCCACCGACCAGATCCTGGACGAAGTAATCACGCCCCTGCATGTGCGCCAACATGTCCTTGTGAAGCGCATCAAAGCCTTCAGGCGACATCTCGGCGTTGTTTTCCCACCAGATTTTATCGGCAACGCTGTCGGTTTTTACGACATGTTTATCCTTGGGGGAGCGTCCGGTGAATTTGCCCGTCGTCACAAGAAACGCGCCGCCCTTGCCTAACGTGCCCTCTTCCCGTTTCAGCGCGGCTTCGACCAACGCGGGTTCGATCATGTTGTAATAGACATCACCAAGCCCGCTTATGCCTTGGTCTTCGAGGCGGAATTGCGGATTTACGCGGCCTAACGTCATGTGATGTCTCCTGTAGCTGCACCGAGAAAAGGTGCCAATTCTTGCACAAATGGCTCGACCCAAGGGGTCGTGTCCGCCTCTTAGCACGTTGATTTACAGTATGAACAGGTAGGTTAGTCGCAGTTAGCGCCACCATGTAACTGTTTGCGGAAACTGTCGTTAATTGAACGTAAAGTGCTATGGGGTAACGTGGCGTCTGCACCCTGTATGTGCGGCAATTTAGCCATTCATTAGCAAATTGTGGCGTGATTATGGCCAAGATGAGGAGCGATTCGCAGTTTCCGATTGATTCGGCCGCGTAAATTGATGATCAATGAAAGAAAAAATATTATGGCAGTTGAGCAGCATATAAAAGGAACAGGCAATGTCTAAAATTGCATTGGTGGATGACGACAGGAATATCCTGACGTCGGTTTCAATGACGTTGGAAGCCGAAGGTTTCGAAGTCGAGACATATAATGACGGGCAAGCCGCGTTGGATGCGTTCAATAAAAAGCTGCCCGACATGGCGGTGTTGGACATCAAGATGCCTCGCATGGACGGCATGGATTTGCTGCAAAGGCTTCGCCAGAAAACCGCGATGCCCGTGATCTTTCTGACATCCAAAGATGACGAGATTGACGAGGTGCTCGGCCTGCGGATGGGGGCTGATGACTACGTGAAAAAACCCTTTAGTCAGCGGCTTTTGGTTGAACGTATCCGTGCGCTGTTGCGCCGTCAGGATGCGGTGGAAACCAATGAGGTCGGCGACACCGAAGAAACCAAAGTGATCGAACGTGGTGATTTGCGCATGGATCCGTTGCGCCAT
This sequence comes from Sulfitobacter sp. CB2047, assembly GCF_000735125.2. NCBI lineage: Bacteria > Pseudomonadati > Pseudomonadota > Alphaproteobacteria > Rhodobacterales > Roseobacteraceae > Sulfitobacter > Sulfitobacter sp. CB2047. Next base: position 887,264 of record NZ_CP072613.1, read on the forward strand.
GCAGTCAGCTGGAAGGGTAAGGACGTATCCCTGACGGTGACAGAATTCCTGCTGCTGCAAGCGCTTGCACAGCGCCCCGGCTTTGTGAAGTCGCGTGACCAGTTGATGGACGTGGCATATGATGATCAAGTGTACGTCGACGACCGTACAATCGATAGTCATATCAAACGGTTGCGCAAAAAAATGCGGACTGCGGATGACGAGTTTTCCGCGATCGAAACACTCTATGGCATCGGCTACAGATACAACGAAGAGTGACCTGAGCCATGGCCATTGTCGAAAGGAATTTTGTGCGAGACATGACCACACCTTATCGGGACGGTGATGTTGTATTGGGCGACGATTGGGTCGCTCCGGACAAAACCGCGACAGATGAACTGCGCAGCAAACGCGCGCGGCGGGGGCTCTTCTCTCTGCGTGCGTCGCCGCTGACGCGCAAGATCATCACATTTAACTTGATTGCGTTGAATGTTTTGGCCGCCGGTATTCTTTATCTTAACTCTTCTCGCGATAGTCTGGCCGTGCAGCGTGGTGCGTCACTGGTTTCGGAAGCTGAACTGATCGCTGACGTTTTTGAGGCGCAGTTGGCAACGGCGGGTGCGCTTGACAGCCTGAGCGACGCGATGGATGTAGATGCAAGCCTTGGCCGGCTTGATTTGCGCAGCGGGATCGAGGTGTTTGTATTCGATTCTACCGAAAGCCTTGTTGCGCAGAACGCGGGTGCTGCCGCGCGAAATAACGTCGGTGCCGAAGATGACACGGCGCTGATTTCCGATGGGTTGAGCTGGCTTTGGGGGCTGCTCTCCCGACCGTTCGAAAGCGACGCCACGGCAGATCCTGCTCCGTTGGCGGAACAGTTGCAGCCGTTGGTCTCGGGGGCATTGGTAGGTGGGACCAAGGTGCGGAACGATCTTGTCGGCACTGGCGGCACGCTTTTCTCCGTTGCTACGCCGATCGTGCAGAACGGATTGCCCGTCGGGGTTGTCGCCGTCACCTCGGCTGCGGGTGAAATTGACAAACTGGTTCGCGGCGAACGGGAGAGGGTGCTCCAGATGTTCGTGATCGCGACGCTGGTTTCGATCGGGTTGAGCCTCGTGCTGGCCTCGACCATCGCAAATCCGTTGTCCGATCTTGCTGCCGCGGCAGAGCTTGGGCGTGATAAAGATGCGCGTAAGATGAACCCGGGCCGCATTCGGATCCCTGATTTGACGGCGCGTCCTGATGAAATAGGGCGCTTGTCGGGGGCGCTGCGCGGGATGGTTTCCGCATTATACAACCGCATTGACGGAAACGAACAGTTTGCCGCCGATGTCGCGCATGAGATCAAGAACCCGCTTGCGTCGCTCCGTTCTGCGGTAGGCACGCTGCGTCTGATCAAGCGTGAGGACCAGCGCGAAAAACTGCTGGATGTCATCGATCATGACGTTCGCCGGTTGGATCGTTTGGTGAGTGATATTTCGAATGCGTCCCGTCTGGACAGCGAATTGGTCAAGGAAGAGGAAGAGCCGTTTGATCTGCTGATGATGATCAGCAATCTGGGTCAGTATCTTGGCGAAGATGCGCGCAAACGTGGCATCGATTTTATCACCGATCTGCCCGAACAGCCGATCATCGTGCATGGCTTGGAAGCACGCCTGGCACAGGTTTTCGTGAATCTGATCAGCAATGCCGTCTCGTTCTGTGAAGACGGCGATGCCATTCGGGTCTGGGCACGTAAACGTGAAAATCGCGTTCTTGTGGTCGTCGAAGACACGGGGCCCGGCATTCCAGAGCAAGCTCTGTCGAAGATATTTAAGCGTTTTTATTCGCAGCGCCCGGAAGAGCATTTTGGCAATAACTCCGGCCTCGGGCTGGCGATCTCGAAGCAGATTGTCGAAGCGCACGGCGGCGTGATCTGGGCAGAAAATATCCGGCCCACGGATGCCGATATCTCCTCTGATCCCCTTGGCGCGCGCTTTGTGGTCGGCCTGCCAACCTGAACCGGCCATGACCAAAAGCACGATCCACGCCACCACCGTCGCGATTGATGGGCGTGGCGTGATGATCAGGGGGGGCTCGGGTCAAGGCAAGTCCTCGCTGGCGCTGCAGATGATTGCGATGGGGGCCGAGCTGGTTGCCGATGATCGCACGGATCTGATCGTTCAGGATGCCCAGGTTATCGCACACCCACCCGCCGCGATCAAAGGGTTGATCGAGGCGCGTGGCGTCGGCTTGCTGACCTTGAAACATCGCAGTGCGATACCGATCTTTCTTATCGTAGACCTTGACCAAGATGAGCCCGACCGTCTTCCCGAAATCACATACCAGAGCGTGATGGGCATCCAAATCCGTTGCCTGAAAAGATGCGACGGGCCCCATTTTGCTGCCACTGTTTACTTGATGGCAAAGATGATGAAATACACAGCAGATGACTGATGATGTAACACCCAACCGGCGTATGGTGCTGGTGACCGGCCCCGCGGGGGCAGGGCGATCTTCAACGCTCAATGTGTTGGAGGATGCAGGCTTTGAAGCGATCGACAATATTCCCATGCGGATGCTGCGCGCATTGCTCGAAGCACCGGGCCAACTGCGCCCGATGGCTCTTGGTGTCGATTTGCGGAACCGCGATTTTTCGACCGATCGCGTGATCGAACTGATGTTGGACATGCGGTCTCGTCCCGATGTAGATATTGAATTGTTATATCTGGATTGTGCGACCAACGTCCTGCTTCGGCGCTTCTCCGAAACACGCCGGCGTCACCCCATGGCGGCCACCGCTACGCCTGTCGAGGGGATCGTGCGCGAGAAAGAGCTGCTTGAACCGGTGCTGGCGCTGGCGGATGTCCTGATCGACACGTCCGAGCTGAATGTACACCAGTTGCGTGCGGAAGTGGAGCGCTGGTTCGCGCTTGATGGGGAGCATCACCTCAGCGTATCCGTACAGTCTTTCTCGTATAAGCGCGGTTTACCCCGCAGTGCGGATATGGTGTTTGACTGCCGGTTTTTGCGCAATCCCTATTGGGAACCCTCGCTGCGTGGTATGAACGGCACACAAAAAGAGGTCGCCGATTACGTGCATGCCGACCCGCTGTTCGAAAGCTTTGCCGCACAGGTAAACTCTCTGTGTCAATTGATCCTGCCAGCCTGCAAGACTGAAGGTAAATCGCATATCTCTCTTGCGTTTGGCTGCACAGGGGGGCAACACCGTTCCGTAACTTTGGCCGAACATCTGGCGTTCAAACTTTCGAACGACGGCTGGCAGGTGTCCATCAGACACCGCGAACTGGATCGTAGTAAACGGGAAGAGACATCGCGTTGATTGGTATTGTGATTGTTGCACACGGTGGATTGGCCAAAGAATATTTGGCTGCGATCGAACATGTTGTTGGGTCGCAAAACGGCGTGCGCGCTATTGCGATCCATGCAGACCATGATCGTACCGAAAAGCAGCGGGAAATCTGCGAGGCAGCGGATGCCGTGGATACGGGCAATGGTGTTGTCGTCGTAACGGACCTTTTCGGTGGGTCCCCGTCGAACCTCAGTTTGCTTGCATGCCGTCCTGAAAACCGTCGGATCCTTTACGGCGCAAACCTTCCTATGTTGATCAAGCTGGCAAAGTCACGTGATCTGGAAGTGCCCGAGGCGGTGCGCGCGGCCCTGGCGGCCGGCAGAAAATATATTGATAGCCAGAATGTTAGTGCGGAATAGCAAGGCCCCTATTGTATGACCCAAGTCTCATTGAAAATCGTAAACGAAAAAGGCCTGCATGCCCGCGCCTCCGCCAAGCTGGTTGAGGTCGTCGAGGCTTTTGATGCGCGCGCTGAAGTCAGTAAGGACGGGATGTCCGCCTCTGGTGATAGCATTATGGGGCTGCTGATGCTCGCGGCGTCCAAAGGGTGTACGATTGATGTACAGACCTCCGGCCCGGATCAGGACGCATTGGCCGATGCGTTGACAGCCTTGGTGGCTGACAAGTTCGGCGAAGGCCAGTAACGGGGGTGTTTGCAATGCGGCCGGTGGTCACTGTGATGCGTAAAGGGTTAACCACATGACGGAGAATGCGCCAACCGGCCCTGCGCCCCTGCTGAACGATGGCAGCGGCGAACCGGTGACCTTCACGAAGTATGACCGCCGCAGCCTGTCCTATGCCTCCACGTTTGATCATCCTGTCAAATCGGGGATCATCAGCGCTATCGAACTTTTCACCGGCAAGCTCAAGGTTCTGCGCCTGATCCGACAGTTCGAGAAACAGGGCGCGCCCACAGGGCAGGGCTTCTGGCGTGCGGCACTTGATACGATGGGTATCGACCTGACGACCCCGCAGGAACAGCTGGATCGAATTCCGAAAACGGGTCCAGTGGTCGTTGTTGCGAACCACCCGCACGGGATGGTCGATGGCATGATTTTCGCCGATCTGATCGGACGGGTACGCCCTGATTATCGGATCCTGACGCGCTCTTTGTTGACCTCTATCGATGAGGTCGCGGGCAGTTATATGATCCCCGTTCCGTTTCCCCACGACCCTGATGCGCAGCGCAAAGGTGTCGAAATGCGCGCCAAAGCGATGGCGCATCTGAAGGATGGCGGTGTTGTCGCGCTGTTTCCGTCTGGGGTCGTAGCGGCTTCGGATACCATGTTCGGCCCTGCCATAGAGGCGGAATGGAATGTTTTCACCGCGAAAATGATCCGGCGCTCGGGCGCGCAAGTGGTGCCAATGCGCTTTCCAGGGCAAAATAGCAGAGCCTATCAAATTGCGAATAGAATCTCGCCCATCTTGCGGCAGGGGCTTCTGCTCCACGAGATTGTGCACGCATGCGACAAGCCGCAGGGCCCGATCGTAGGCGCGCCGCTTTCGCCAGAGCAGATGGCCGCTCATGCGGACGACCCGCGCGGTTTCATGGCGTGGCTACGGGCGCATACACTTGCGCTTAAAGACTAACGCTATCTTCCAAATGGGATAAATCCCCGGGGGCGCGGGGGCTGGCCCCCGCTGCTCGCCGCAGTTTTATCGCGTGGGCACAGGCACATCGCCGCGATAGTCATAGAAACCCCGCTGAGATTTACGCCCCAGCCAGCCCGCTTCGACGTATTTTGTCAGAAGCGGGCAGGGACGATATTTCGTATCGGCCAGCCCGTCATGCAACACGTTCATAATCGCCAGGCAGGTGTCTAGACCGATGAAATCTGCAAGCTCCAGCGGCCCCATCGGGTGGTTGGCCCCCAGTTTAAGCGAACTATCGATAGATTCGACAGAGCCCACACCTTCATAGAGTGTATAGACAGCCTCATTGATCATCGGCATCAAGATACGATTTACGATAAATGCCGGGAAGTCTTCGGCAGAAGCCGCAGTTTTGCCCAGTTTATCAACGACGCCGCGGCAGGCCTCAAAAGTTTCCTTATCCGTCGCAATCCCGCGGATCAGCTCCACCAGCTGCATCACGGGCACCGGGTTCATGAAGTGGAATCCCATAAACTTTTCAGGGCGATCGGTTCGGCTGGCGAGCCGTGTAATCGAAATCGACGACGTGTTCGACGTCAGGATCGTGGTCGGTTTGAGGTGGGGGATCAGATCTTCAAAAATCGCTTGCTTGACGGTCTCGCGTTCGGTTGCTGCCTCGATCACCAGATCGCTTTGGCCCAATTCTGCAAGTGTTTGGGTTGTCACGATTCTTTTGAGCGTCGCGTCACGGTCTGCTTCGGTTACCTTACCGCGGCCAACCTGACGGTCGAGGTTGCCAGTAATGGTATCAACCGCCTTTTGCAGTGCTTCAGCGCTTACATCGTTCAACAGCACGTCGTAGCCCGCCAAGGCCATAACATGGGCGATGCCGTTGCCCATTTGGCCTGCGCCAACGATGCCGATTGTCTGGATATCCATGCGCTGTCCCCTTTTGTTTCGCCGCAGCATAAAGCGGGCGGGGTAGCAGCCGCAAGGGTCGGAATTCACGACAGCTTTTCTCAAATCCGAACATTAAGGAAATCGAAAATACTTATGGCGATTCTGCGTCCGTAAAGCGGTGGAACAGGGTGAACGGTATGGGCGCTACGGATGATGGCAGGCGGCGGTTGGACTACGCGTTGTGCCGCTATGGCACGTCGAAACTACTGTTTCGCGGACCTCTTCGGGGAACTTCCTCGCCCTATGTGGTTTTTGTTGGCGGCACCCAGACGTTTGGCCGCTACGTCGAAACTCCGTTCCCCGCGTTGGTAGAACTGTCTAGCGGGGTCCCTTGCATCAATTTCGGGTTACAAAATGCGGGTCTGGATGTGTTTCTACATGATGCCGACGTCATGAAAATTGCCGCCGGGGCGCATGTGACCGTGGTGCAAGTGTTGGGCGCACACAACATGTCGAATCGCTACTATTCAGTACACCCGCGTCGAAACGACAGATTTATCGCTCCGTCGAAACTGCTTTGCTCTATCTACCCCGAGGTTGATTTTGCGGAGTTTCATTTCACACGCCACCTATTGGAAGCGCTCAAGCAAGTCTCGCCCACTCGGTTCGCGATGGTGGTGCGTGAGCTTCAGCAGGCCTGGATCGCACGAATGACCCTGCTGCTTGGCCGGATGACGGGACCATGCGTGCTGCTTCACCTTGGTCCCGAAAAGCCCACGCGGGACATGGGGGCGCAGGCTCGTGCGGGGCCTCTGTTAGTGACCAAAGCTATGGTTTCTCAGGTGAGTCGGCTGGCGGCCGGAGTGGTATATGTGACACCGTCACACGCGGCCATGTCCGAGGGGACGGCGGGGATGGTGTTCCCTGCGATAGAGAAGGAGCGGGCGCTACAGCTCTCCGGCGTTCGGGCACATCAAGAGATTGCGAAGGCGGTCGCGCAGGCGATTGAACACCTGAAATAGAAAAAGGCCCGCAGGTGATTGCGGGCCTTATCCGTGAAAACCTTAAAGGCTTACAGTTTCTCGATCAGCTCGGGAACGGCTTCGAACAGATCTGCCACCAGACCATAGTCGGCGACCTGGAAGATCGGCGCTTCTTCGTCTTTGTTGATGGCGACGATGATTTTGCTGTCTTTCATGCCGGCCAAGTGCTGGATCGCACCGGAGATACCAACCGCCACATAAAGCTCGGGCGCGACAACCTTACCGGTCTGGCCAACTTGCCAGTCGTTCGGAGCATAGCCCGAATCAACGGCAGCGCGCGAAGCGCCAACAGCGGCACCCAGCTTGTCAGCCAGCTTTTCGATCAAGGCGAAGTCTTCTTCGGAGCCAACGCCACGGCCGCCGGAAACAACCACGCCAGCCGATGTCAGCTCGGGGCGATCGCTTTCTGCAACGTGGTCTTCAACCCAGGAAGACAGGCCGGGATCGGCCGCAGCGGATACCGTCTCTACAGAGGCGGAGCCACCGTCGCCCGCGGCGTCAAACGTCGTGGTGCGGAAGGTGATAACCTTTTTCGCATCCGAGGATTTGACCGTCTGGATCGCGTTGCCCGCATAGATGGGACGCTCGAACGTGTCCGCGTCGACAACAGCGGACACATCGGACAGCAACATGACGTCAAGCAACGCAGCAACACGTGGCATCACGTTTTTAGCGTCTGTGGTCGCTGGTGCGGTGATGTGGTCGTAATCACCGGCGAGCGATACGATCAATGCCGCCGTGGATTCCGCGAGGCGGTGGCCAAGGGTCTCATCCTCGGCGACCAGAACTTTGGAAACACCGTTGATTTTCGCCGCCGCTTCGCCCGCCGCAGCGGCGGAACCACCAGCGCAGAGAACAGTAACATCGCCGAGCATCTTGGCCGCAGCAACGGCTTTGGATGTCGCGTCAAGTGCCAGTTCGCCATCAGTTACTTCTGCAAGGAGTAGAACAGCCATTACACAGCCCCCGCTTCTTTAAGTTTCGCAACCAGTTCATCGACCGACTCGACCTTGATGCCCGCAGCACGTTCTGCTGGCTCAGCCGTCTTGATGATTTCCAAACGGTTGGAAACCTCGACGCCATAATCGGCAGGTGTCTTTTCATCCAAAGGCTTTTTCTTTGCCTTCATGATGTTGGGTAGCGACGCATAGCGTGGTTCGTTCAGGCGCAGATCCACAGTCACGACTGTAGGCATGGAAACCTTAATAGTCTGCAAACCACCGTCGACTTCACGTGTCACAACAGCGCTGTCGCCATCGATGTCGACTTTGGAGGCGAAGGTCGCTTGCGACCACCCCAGCAGAGCGGACAGCATCTGGCCAGTGGCGTTCATGTCGTTGTCGATCGCCTGCTTACCGCAAAGAACAAGGTCGGGCTTCTCTTCTTCGACGACGCCTTTCAGAATTTTGGCAACGGTCAAAGGCTCGATATCATTGTGCACATCGTCGGCGGCCACGATCAGAATCGCGCGGTCCGCGCCCATTGCCAGCGCTGTGCGCAGTGTTTCCTGCGCCTGTTTTACGCCGATAGAGACGACCACAACTTCTTCGACCTGGCCGGCCTCTTTCATGCGGATCGCTTGTTCGACGGAAATCTCGTCAAACGGGTTCATCGACATCTTTACGTTGGCAAGATCAACACCCGTGCCGTCCGCTTTGACGCGTACTTTCACGTTGTAGTCGATCACGCGCTTTACAGGTACCAGTACCTTCATGAGCGTTCTCTCTCCTCAGTTGACGATCCGGGCCGGTTCGGCCCCGATCATGTGAACTCTTCGTCGGTGTAACGAAGCAATCGAATGCAAAACAGTCAAAAATAGTAATTTATTGTCTTTCGACGCGGCGTTTCTGACTGACGGCCTTAGCGATTTGCCCCGGGCACCCATAATACATCGTCCTTACCGCCGTTATTTGAAGCCCTCGCCGCGACGAAAAACCAATCGCTTAGTCGGTTCAGATATTTGACGGCGGCCGGATTAATAGAATCTCTGTCAGCCAAATGCACCGCAAGCCGTTCGGCGCGGCGAGCAACTGTCCGGCACACGTGCAAATGCGCGGCAAGTGCGGTGCCGCCGGGTAGAATAAAGCTTCTCAGCGGGGACAGATCAGCGTTCATCACGTCGATCTCACGTTCAAGCCTGTCGACCTGCGCCGCCGCGAGGCGCAGAGGCGGGTATTCGGCGTCTGCATCCGCTTCCATATCGGGGCGGCACAGGTCAGCGCCCAGGTCGAACAGGTCGTTCTGGATACGCGACAGTGCGGCGTCGGTTTCGCCTTTCGCCTCAAGCCGCGCGACACCAACAAAACAGTTCAATTCGTCGGATGTGCCATATGCCTCGACCCGCAGGTCGTGTTTGGCCACACGGTCCCCGTTTCCCAACGCGGTTTCGCCTTTGTCGCCGGTCCGGGTGTAGATTTTATTAAGAACAACCATCAGCCAGCGTCCTTTCGCAGGTACACATATATGACGATGAGAACGACAGCGATGAACTGTGCGATGATGCGCATGCGCATAAGTTTATTTGAATTGCGCTTATTGAATTCTCCGCCACCAGCGAAGCCCCCAAGCCCAAAAATCAATACGACAACCACCGCAATCACGGCAACGACGGTCAGGATATATAACGGATCAGCGAACATAAGCATCCTTTGTGTTGCTGAAAGATGTAGCGGGGTCATGCAGTAGCGCAACCCGAATTTATCGAGAGAGCACCCAGTCTAGGGCACGTGTTGGTAAAATACGCTTTAAAATGCCCGAGATGCGCGTCGGCGTCGTGACATAATACCGCGGCCGTGGGCGGTCGGCCTCCAGCGCATGGATAAGCCTGTCAACGACTGCTTGTGGCGGAAGCTCGAACCTGTCGGGCCCTCTCGCAGTGTATAGCCTGTCTAACAACGCGCTTTCGTATTGCACCTTTCGGGCAGAGCTTTTCCAATCGATCCAGCGCTCGAAGTGCGGGATAGAGTTCGCGCGGATGTTGGATGTAATGGGCCCGGGCTCGATCAGGGTCACGTGGATGGGGGTGTCGAGCAGCTCAATACGAAGCGTGTCCGTTAAGCCTTCCAGCGCGAATTTTGTAGAATTGTAAGCGCCACGCCACGGCATTGTGACAAATCCCAAGACGGATGAACATTGAATAATGCGCCCGTGACCCTGTGCCCGCATCACAGGGATGATCTTGCGCGTAAGCTCGTGCCAGCCGAAGAAATTGCTTTCGAATATCTCGCGCAGCGCGCCGGTGGGAAGGTCTTCGACGGCACCGGGTGTCGCATGGGCACCGTTATTATAAAGGGCATCGAGCGTGCCACCGGTTTGCTCAAGTACATGATCCACCGCAGCGGCGATGCTGCTGGCATCCGTATAGTCGAGCTGGGGCGCATCAAATCCTTCGGCGGCTAGCCTCTCGCAATCGCGTGATTGGCGGCATGAGGCGAAAACCCTCCAGCCGCGTTCGCGCAAGGCATGCGCAGCCGCGTAGCCGATCCCGGAGGAGCAGCCGGTAATTAAAATTGTACGTTGTTGCATTAACAGTCGGTCTCGGAAAAAGTTGGGTGAGTTACCCGTTCGACAACAGGAAATCGGCCATCCAGCCTTCTGGCCCACCGTCCACGGGGCGCATCTTTACCCATCCATCGCCGTTATCCTGAATAATCTCGACCGAATCGCCGCGACCTAGCTTGGTCACGACCTGAAACTCGGTGCCCGGGCCACCACGGACATTCACACGGTTGCCGGATACAGAACGAATATCCGCTTCGCTGCTCAGGTTCGTTTCAGCACGGGCTTCTACGATCGCGGCACCGCTGTCGTTCGGAACGATCAGGCTGGGAATAATTGCTGGCGTGTCCGCCCCGTTCGCCGCGATATTCTGGGCGACAGGCACATACGATACGTCAGTCGCAGCACCGGTGTCCGCGGTATTCAATGCGGTGGTGAGGGTGACAGAAACGCGTTCGGCATCATCAGCTTGCGCGGTGCTTTCAAAACCCGGCGGGGTCGTATCAACCGGAGCCGTCGCGACCGCCGGGATGACCTTTGCCGTCTCGACTGGTTCGTTTGAGGTTTCAGCGGTGATTTCATTCTCTTGTGCTGGCATCTGGTCTGCATTCGCAGCCATCCGAGCGCTCGCGGGTTGAAAATCGGCCCCGCCGCTCATCTCGTAGAATGCCCAACCAAGAAACCCGAAGGTTAACAAAATAAACCGCTTCATCACACATTCCTCGAAATAGCAGACAGCCTAGACCCGCAGCAGGTCTCCCCAAGGCTGTAATATCAAGTATAACATAAAATGCTGCCTAATCGTTCCAATATGTTTGCAAAGTTGCATGACAGAGACACCGCACGCCGTGCTGGGGCGCTGCGCCCCAAACAGTCGCTTGCCGCGTCTCGCGGCCTTGGCTAAACAATGAAGATGTCAGATGTAACCACCCCCGCCGATCCAGATTCTCGCAATTCGTCAGAGCCTTTGCGCCGTGCATTGGGCGACCGGTATCTGACCTATGCGCTGTCTACTATTATGCACCGCGCGCTGCCCGATGCGCGCGACGGGTTAAAGCCCGTTCACCGTCGGATTCTATTCGCGATGCGTGAACTGAGGCTTAACAGCACCGGGGGATTCCGGAAGTCTGCGAAAATTTCTGGCGACGTGATGGGGAACTATCACCCGCATGGCGACGCTGCGATTTACGATGCGATGGCGCGTCTCGCGCAAGATTTTAACGTGCGTTATCCGTTGGTTGACGGGCAGGGGAACTTTGGCAACATCGACGGGGATAACCCCGCTGCGAGCCGATATACCGAAGCGCGCATGACCGCCGTGGCCGAGGCCATGCTGGAAGGTCTGAATGAAAATGCTGTCGATTTTAGAGAGAATTACGACGGCACACTGACCGAGCCTGCCGTTCTGCCCGCGCAGTTCCCGAACCTTCTGGCAAACGGGTCGTCGGGTATTGCTGTCGGTATGGCCACCAACATCCCGCCGCATAATATCTCGGAACTGGTGGACGCCTGTATCCACCTGATCAAAACGCCCGATGCCCGCGATGATACTTTGCTTAAATACGTTCCCGGTCCCGATTTTCCGACCGGCGGTATTATCGTTGAACCCCCTGAAAACATTGCGAATGCCTATCGTACGGGTAAGGGCGGTTTCCGTCTGCGCTGTCGGTGGGAAACAGAGGATCTGGGGCGCGGTGCTTGGCAAATTGTCATCACTGAAATTCCCTATCAGGTGCAGAAATCCAAGCTGATCGAAAAGATCGCAGAGCTTATTCAGACCAAGAAGATTCCGATTCTGGGCGATGTGCGCGACGAATCGGCCGACGATATTCGCCTGATCATAGAGCCGCGTTCCAAGAACGTTGATCCCGAGGTCCTGATGGGGATGCTGTATCGCAGCTCTGATCTTGAGGTGCGATTCTCGTTGAACATGAACGTCTTGATCGACGGGGTGACGCCTAAAGTATGTTCGATGAAGGAAGTGCTGCGCGCATTTCTTGATCACCGGCGCGAGGTGCTTCAGCGGCGCTCGACCCACCGGATGGAGAAGATCGACCACCGCCTAGAGGTCTTGGAAGGTTTTATCGTCGCGTTTCTTAACCTTGATCGCGTGATTGATATCATTCGCTATGATGAGGACCCGAAATCGGCGTTGATGGCCGAGGATTGGGGTAAGGATCACGTGCGCGCGATGGACGAGGCAAGCTATGTACCGCCAGCGCCCTCCACAGAAAACGCGCTATCCGAAGTTCAAGCGGACGCGATTTTGAACATGCGCCTGCGGTCGTTGCGCCGGTTGGAAGAAATCGAATTGCTGCGCGAGCAAGCCGCCTTGATGGAGGAGCGCTCGGGCCTCGAAGATCTGCTGGAAAATGAAGGTACCCAATGGGATACGATCATCGACCAGCTGCGCGAGACGAAAAAGCAGTTCGGCAAGGACTGGTCGCTGGACGGTAAGAATATCGGTCGTCGTAGAACGAGCTTCTCCGAAGCCGGCGTGATCGAGGAAGTCCCGCTGGAGGCGATGATCGACCGCGAACCGATTACAGTTGTCTGTTCGCAGATGGGCTGGATCCGTGCGATGACGGGACATATCGATCTGAACCGCGAGTTGAAGTTCAAGGATGGCGACGGCCCCCGCTTTATTTTCCATGCAGAGACAACAGACAGGCTGCTGGTTTTCGGGTCGAACGGGCGCTTTTACACGGTGTCTGCATCGACCTTGCCTGGCGGGCGCGGCATGGGGGAGCCATTGCGATTGATGGTGGATCTGCCCAACGAAGTTCAAATTGTCGATATTTTGATCCACAAGGCGGGGCGCAAGCTCTTGGTGGCTTCCTCGGCCGGGGATGGATTTATCGTGCCGGAGGATGATGTTCTGGCGCAGACACGCAGCGGTAAACAGGTGCTGAACGTGCGCGGCGACGCGAAAGCAATGATTTGCGCGCCGGTGACCGGCGATGCGGATGCCGTTGCCGTTGTGGGTGAGAATCGCAAAGTCTTGGTGTTCGGCTTGGACGAGCTTCCCGAAATGGGACGCGGCAAAGGTGTGCGGCTGCAAAAGTACAAAGACGGGGGCATGTCTGATGCGATCACGTTTAGCCGCGAGAACGGGCTAAGCTGGCTGGATCCCGCGGGACGGACACGTACCGAAGCTGACCTGACCGAATGGACTGGCAAGCGCGCGACAGCGGGGCGCATGGCACCGCGTGGGTTCCCGCGTGATAACCGCTTCGGTTGATCGCAAACGACGTGAATGACGCCGAGCTGTCATACCCCAGTGGTTCGGCACCCGCGATGTCGGTTCAATTCGTCGGGGGGCGCGGCGCGCTCTTTTGGTTGGCGTTCAAAACTGGTTTTCTCACGATTATGACGCTTGGGTTCTACCGGTTCTGGATGAAGACCCGTTTGCGGCGATGGTATTGGTCCGCAATCCGGCCGTGCGGGCATCCGATGGAATACGTCGGCGATCCGATTGAAAAGCTATTGGGCTTCTTCATCGCCGTTGTGATCCTCACCTTCTACATCGGAATCATTAATCTGATTCTGATGTTCGTCAGCTTCTCGGTGTTTTCGAGCGCGACCTTAGGGTACTTCGCAGCGGGATTCGGGGTTGTTCCTTTGTGGTTCTATGCCCGATATCGTGCGCGACGGTACGTCTTGGGACGGACGCGATGGCGCGGGGTGCGGTTTGGCCTTGATAAAGGTGCATGGGGGTATGTCTGGCGCGCTATGCTGCATTGGCTGGTCACCATTTTCTCGCTAGGGCTGCTTTGGCCACGTATGACCTTCTACCTTGAGAAATACACGACCGACCGCACCTTTTTCGGATCGGCACAGCTGCATCAAGGGGGGCGTTGGGGCATGCTCTATCGTGCCGCGATTCCGTTTGCTTTATTCACCTTGCTGCTTCTTGGTAGCGTGGCCCACGCGTACATATCTGCCGCGTCCCAGACTTTCGACACATCTGGCTTTGCCTCGAAGATGCTCGAAACGCTGGCTGACGGGCAAGGCGCACCATTTTCTATGCAAGGCGCTTGGTGGTTGCTCCTTTTCCCCGTGAGCCTGTTAGGCATGGTCTACGGTGCAGTGCACTATCGCTTTGTTTCGAAAAGGCTAATGGCAAACCACAAGTCAACGAATGGTATCGCCATAACGTCGAGGCTAAGCGCACCGCGTATCGCGTTCATCTACGTCTTCGGCAGCTTTATCGCATATTCGGTCCTCGTTCTGGGGGTGATTTTGCTAGTGTTAGGGGCATTTGTCGTGATTGGACCAAGCGCCTTTATGGGGTTTGATTTGGGGATCGACATTGAAACGCTTCCGATCCCTCGGGCTTTGGCGATCGTGGTGTTGGCGGGTTTTTACCTCTCGGTCTTTTTGATGTGGAACGTTTGCTACAACACATTCGTCACCTTTCCGTTAATGCGTCACATGGCCATAACCTGTGCGCTTCCGCGGTATGACGGTTTGCAAAGCATCAGCCAGTCAGGGCGGGATGACTTCGCCGAAGCCGAAGGGTTTGCAGAGGCGTTGGACCTGGGAGCCGCGATATGAGCGTCGGATTTGACGGCATGGGGGCGGCATATTTTGACGGTGATCGTCCGGTCGCCGAAGATGTCAGCCTGCATATTGCGAACGATAATCTGCAGATTGGACTGGATAGCGAAGATATTATCTTCTGGCGGCTTGGCGATATTCGGTTGGTGCCCGATCAGTCGCGTGGGAAAGACTATACCCTGCGCTCGGTTACCGATCCGCTGGCGCGGCTTATCGTTGCGGATAAGACGCTGCTACGACATCTTCCTGCCGCTCGCCGCCCTGCGCCGGCCCGAGGGCGACGCAGGTTGTTCGCTTGGGCGATGGCAGCTGTCGCGGCTGTTGCGCTTCAGATTACAGTGCTGGTGCCATTTTTGGCGGACCGCTTGGCGAATTTCATCCCACCAGCAGGAGAGGCCGCCTTGGGTGAGGCGACATTGGGCCAAATTCGCAGGGCCTTGGACGAAACCGGCATGCAGCCCCTCGCCATTTGCGACGCCTCGGCGGGCGAAGCGGCGCTCACCAGCATGATCACCGCGCTTAACGCGGGCGAGGGGGCGGTGCAGGATTTGAATGTCCTGGTGCTGGACCACCCGATGGTTAACGCTTTTGCGCTGCCCGGCGGGATTGTCGTGCTGTTCGACGGACTGATCCAACAAGCCCAGTCCCCGGATGAGGTCGCCGCTGTGTTGGCGCATGAAATTGGTCACGTTGTCAGTCGTGACCCGACACGCCACGCGTTGCGGTCCGCCGGATCGATTGGCGTGTTGGGGCTTTTGTTCGGTGACTTCGCAGGCGGTGCCGTGGTGTTGTTTCTGGCAGAGCGTTTGATCAGCGCGACCTATACCCAGCAGGCCGAAACAGAGGCAGACGCGTTCGGGCATAAACTTCTGGCGACTGCGGGCGTGTCTCCGAAAGCGATGGGGGCCATGTTCGAGCGCATGCGCCAGACCCAAGGCGAAGCGAACCCGTTGATGGCCCATTTCCTGAGCCATCCATCATTCGATGACCGCATCACTGCCGCGCAAGATGCGGCGCGCGCGCAGTCTGAATACTCAACTATTGTCGACGCGGACGCCTGGGGCGACTTGCGGCGGATTTGCGACTAGGCAGGCGTTGCGGTTAACCATACTCCGCCTTCGGGGCGTAGGGTCAGGATCATAACCGGTTCAGGGCTTTTCCCGGCGACAGGTGTGAAACGAAACCGCGAAAGCAAGGTCGCAAGGATGATCACCGCCTCTTGCTGCGCAAAGGACGCTCCGATGCAGATACGCGGGCCATCGCCAAAGGGCAGGTAGGCGTATCGGTCGATCGCTTTGCGATCTTTGAAACGGTCGGGATCGAAAACGTCGGGCTGATCCCAAAGCTGCTGATGGCGGCCAAGCGCATAAATCGGCACCATGACAGTATCGCCGGGCCGAACTTCCCTGCCGCATAAGGTGTCGTTTCTCTGCGCGGTGCGTGAAATCACCCCCGCCGGCGGGTACAGGCGCAGGGTTTCGTCGATAATTTGGCGGATGTATGGTAGGTTTTCGACGTCTGCACCCGTCGCCGCGCGGCCCTGCAACACGGTTTGCGCCTCGGCGCGGGCCTTTTGCTGCACGGCCTGATCAAAGCCCATCAGATAGAGCGCCCAAGACAGGGTAAGGGCCGTCGTCTCATGCCCTGCGACGATGAAGGTTAACAGATTGTCCCGTAGCTCGGCCGTATTCATCTGACGTTTGGTCTTGGGGTCGGTGCCGTCAAGGAGAAGATCCAGCAGGTCCGGCGTATCGCTGGGCCCCCGTTCGGCCCGCGCATCTATCGCGCCGTCGGCAATGCGTTTCATGTCTTTCAGGGCACGGCCCGACATCGCCCGTCCTGGGCGCGGAAGCCAGTCTGGCAAGCCAAGAATATCGAAAAGGCTCAGTTTCCCGGCCTCTGCGATATAGTCGTCAATGGCGCGGTGCACGGCGTCGCGGTCAAATCCATCGCCGCCCGAGAATGTGACATCCGAGATGACGTCGAATGTCGACGTGACCATCTCGTCCAGCATATTGATGGCCCGCGGGCCAGCGGCGGCGATCCGGTCGGCCGACCTTTGCGCTGCTGCGGTCATGATGGGCGACAGGTTCAGCATATTGCGGTGCGAAAAGGCCGGTGCCACCGCGCGGCGTTGCCAGCGCCAATGCGCACCCTCCGCAATGAAAAGGGAGTCTCCGATCGCGGGGCGCAAAAGGTTTTTTGTCACCAAGGATTTAGGGTAGTCGTCAACCCGATCCAACAGCATCTCGCGGATGGCAGTCGGGTCCATAACCATGTGCCAACGCTTGCCCATTTTACCAGAGACCATCGGCTGTTTGACAGCTATTTCAGGAATAATGCTAAGCACATTACGTCGCGCCATAGCGAGGCTGCGAAACAGGCCTAGGGGTTGGTTAACCAAGGCCACGCGGGCGGGCAGGGGGCGATCCATGGCAATTATCCTTCATCAGACGGATATAGGGTAGCACGCCACCCCGTGCGTGCCACTTTAGCAAACGTTGCACCCTATTCAGCCTTAGGGTATCGCAAAGGGCATAAATGCGCCGAGGAGGCATGAAATGGTTCGAATTTTATCAGCTTTGATCAGTATCGTGGTCCTTTCTGCGTGTAACGGGGCATCCGACCTCGACAAGCCGGCGGTGCCTTTGGGTGACTTTAATCTATACCACAACATCGTCGTCGCGCCGAAGGTACAGAAACTGCCGATCAGCCGTGAAGTCAGTGAAGAGGTGCTGACGACGGCTGTCAAAGAAGCCATTGCCGAACGTTTTGACCGCTATGAAGGCGCGCGCAATTACCACTTTGGCGTCAGTGTCGAAGGCTATGTTCTTGCCCCTCCGGGTATTCCGCTTGTGCTTGCGCCCAAGTCGATCATGATCCTGAACCTTACCGTTTGGGACGACGCCGCGGGTAAGAAGCTTACGGACGAACCGCACCAGATCACCGTTTTCGAATCCCTTGATCAGGGGCCTATCGTGGGGTCTGGCTACACCAAGACTGCTGAAGAACAGCTTAAGAACCTCAGCCAGAATGCGGCAAAGTCGATCGAGACCTATTTGGTCAAGCAAAATAAGGCCGAAGGCTGGTTCGAACGCCCGGCGGACGCGGTCATCGAGCGCGCTGAAATCCCCTCTGCGCCGGCGGTAACAGCGAACTAGTGCGCATTTACATGAATTCTGCGGCGGTGTGAGGCGAACAGGTGCTTGATTTTATGCGCCAGACCCAATACATCGCCCGCCAGATAGGTTTGGGTCTGGGTTCAGGCCCTCATTAATATAAAGGGCTGCTCCATGGCTAAGGCAAAGTTTGAACGTAATAAACCACACGTTAACATCGGTACCATTGGTCACGTTGACCACGGCAAAACCACGTTGACCGCGGCGATCACCAAGTACTTCGGCGACTTCCGCGCCTATGACCAGATTGACGGCGCGCCCGAAGAAAAAGCACGCGGCATCACCATCTCGACCGCACACGTTGAGTATGAGACCGAAGGCCGTCACTACGCCCACGTCGACTGCCCAGGCCACGCTGACTATGTGAAAAACATGATCACCGGTGCGGCGCAGATGGACGGCGCGATCCTGGTTGTGAACGCTGCTGATGGCCCCATGCCACAGACCCGCGAGCACATCCTGCTGGGCCGTCAGGTCGGCATCCCCGCCATGGTTGTCTACATGAACAAAGTAGACCAGGTGGACGATGAAGAGCTGCTGGAACTGGTTGAAATGGAAATCCGCGAACTGCTGTCTTCCTACGACTACCCAGGCGACGACATCCCTGTGATCCCAGGTTCCGCTCTGGCGGCGATGGAAGGCCGTGACGAGAACATCGGCGAGAACTCCATCCGCAAGCTGATGGAAGAAGTCGACAACTACATCCCGACACCAGAGCGCGCTGTTGACCAGCCGTTCCTGATGCCTGTGGAAGACGTCTTCTCGATCTCCGGTCGTGGTACAGTTGTGACCGGCCGTGTTGAGCGTGGCGTGATCAACGTTGGCGACGAAATCGAAATCGTTGGCATCCGCGACACCAAGAAAACCACATGTACCGGCGTTGAAATGTTCCGCAAACTGCTGGACCGTGGGGAAGCTGGCGACAACATCGGCGCCCTGCTGCGCGGTATCGACCGTGAAGGCGTTGAGCGTGGTCAGGTTCTGTGTAAGCCAGGTTCGGTCAAGCCGCACACCAAGTTCACAGCCGAAGCCTATATCCTCACCAAGGAAGAGGGTGGCCGTCACACGCCGTTCTTCGCGAACTACCGTCCACAGTTCTACTTCCGGACCACAGACGTCACCGGTACCGTTCAGCTGCCAGAAGGCACTGAAATGGTTATGCCTGGCGACAACCTGCAGTTCGACGTGGAACTGATCGCCCCCATCGCGATGGAAGACGGTCTGCGCTTCGCGATCCGCGAAGGCGGTCGTACCGTTGGCGCGGGCGTGGTTTCCAAAATCACCGAGTAAGCCAACCCGCGGGTCACCCCGCGCACCGGCAACAAGACGAAGGCCGCTCCCAATCGGGGCGGCCTTTTTCGTGGCTTGGGGGCGGGCGACATTATTCCTGCGCAATGCGTCTATCTGCCCTTGATCCCCCAGCGAATATCGACTACCTCACCACTCGGCATAGGGGTTTAGCTCAGTTGGTAGAGCATCGGTCTCCAAAACCGAGGGTCGTGGGTTCGAGTCCCTCAGCCCCTGCCAATCTCAACACATGTGAGAACGCGCACTTTGGTGTACCAGCTTCGCCAGTAGGCGAGCTTGATATGAAGCCTTGAATTCAGCGCTTTTGACAGATACATCCCCACAATCGTTCGTATACAGGAAAACCGACATGGCCACAGTCAACCCGCTTCAGTTCATCCAGCAAGTGCGTTCCGAAGTATCCAAGGTCGTCTGGCCCACCCGTCGCGAGGTCATGCTCACCACGGTTATGGTGTTCATCCTTGCCGCGTTGACAGCGGTGTTCTTTGCGATTGTCGATATCCTCATTCGTGGCGGATTGCAGTACATCCTGGCCGCCTTCGGCTGATCCAGGGGCGCGGCACCTTAAAACGCCGTGGCCCTCTTGAAACATGTGCGATTGCGGGCTATCCCGCAGACCTGATCAAGAGGGGCGTGCGGCGATTCGTGTTGCGCGCCGATTTTTTGTTCACCGCCGGCATGTTGCGACAGGCTGGTTTTTACGAGAATTAGATGTGGCCGTTGCTGCATCACAAGACAGGGACCAAGTTCAGATGGCGAAAAGATGGTATTCGGTCAGTGTTTTGTCGAACTTCGAAAAGAAGATTGCCGAGCAAATCCGCACCACGGTCGCCGAGCAAGAGCTTGAGGACCAAATCGACGAAGTGCTGGTCCCCACCGAAGAGGTGATCGAGGTCCGGCGCGGCAAGAAAGTCACGACAGAGCGTCGCTTTATGCCCGGCTATGTCCTGGTTCATATGGAGATGTCTGATCGCGGGTATCACCTGATCAACTCGATCAACCGCGTCACCGGTTTCCTGGGTCCGCAGGGCCGTCCGATGCCGATGCGTGACGCCGAGGTCACCGCGATCCTGGGCCGCGTCCAAGAGGGCGAAGAAGCACCACGCACGCTGATCCACTTCGAAGTGGGTGAGAAGGTCAAAGTGGCGGACGGCCCGTTCGAAGACTTCGACGGTATGATCGAAGAAGTCGACGACGAGAACCAGCGCCTCAAGGTGTCTGTGTCGATCTTTGGCCGGGAAACACCGGTCGAATTGGAATTCACTCAGGTCAATAAACAGGTCTGAGCGATCGGCGGGGCGACCCGCCATACGGTGGCAACACCGTTCGTTTGTGGGAGGGGATAGCGGCGCGCCGCCCAACCGCACCACGCTAGCAAGCGGCCACATCGCGATGTGGTTGTATAGGGTGAACGAAAGTTCACCGACATTAAAAGGAGAAGGCCAATGGCCAAGAAACTCGTCGGTACGATGAAGTTGCAAGTTAAAGCGGGTCAAGCGAACCCATCCCCACCCGTCGGCCCCGCATTGGGTCAGCGCGGGATCAACATCATGGAATTCTGTAAGGCGTTCAACGCCAAGACAGCGGACATGGAGCCAGGTGCCCCTTGCCCGACCGTGATCAGCTACTATCAGGACAAGTCCTTCACCATGGACATCAAGACGCCTCCTGCGTCCTACTACCTGAAGAAAGCTGCCAAGGTTAACTCCGGCGCGAAAACACCAAGCCGCGAGACCGTCGGCACCGTGACCACCAAGCAACTGCGCGAAATCGCAGAAGCCAAAATGGCCGATCTGAGCGCTGTGGATGTTGAATCCGCGATGAAAATCATTCTGGGCTCTGCCCGCTCCATGGGCATCGAGGTTAAGTAAGATGGCAAAACTCGGAAAACGCACCCGCGCCGCACGCGAAGCATTCGTAGGCAAAGAAGATCTGACCGTTGAAGAAGCAGTCGCCCTGATCAAAGCCAACGCAACCGCGAAATTTGACGAAACCATCGAAATCGCGATGAACCTAGGTGTTGACCCCCGTCACGCCGACCAAATGGTTCGCGGCGTTGTCGGCCTGCCAAACGGCACCGGCAAATCCGTTCGCGTTGCTGTATTCGCCCGTGGCCCCAAGGCTGACGAAGCACAAGCAGCAGGTGCCGACATCGTTGGCGCCGAAGACCTGATGGAAGCTGTCCAAGGCGGCAAGATCGACTTTGATCGCTGCATCGCGACACCTGACATGATGCCCATCGTTGGTCGTCTTGGTAAGGTTCTCGGCCCACGTAACCTGATGCCAAACCCAAAAGTCGGCACAGTTACAATGGACATCAAAGAAGCTGTTGAAGCTGCTAAAGGCGGTCAGGTTCAGTTCAAAGCTGAAAAAGGCGGCGTTGTGCATGCTGGCATCGGCAAACTGTCCTTTGACGAAGCCAAGCTGGTTGAAAACGTACGTGCCTTTGTTGGCGCTGTGTCCAAAGCCAAGCCTACCGGCTCCAAGGGTGCCTACATGAAAAAGATCGCGCTGAGCTCCACAATGGGGCCAGGTGTGACTGTAGAAGTCGACAACGCTGTAACCGAGTAAGGTTCAGCGATAGGCGCAGTCCTGCGCTTGCTATCAGGTCCCCGCATTGGTCATCCGATGCGGGGATTTTTTTATGCGCAAACCGGCCGGATAAACCCGGTCTGACGGCGTTTGAAACAGATTAGCCTAAACTCGGCGCAAGAAAGTCGAGTTTCCCCTTGGCATTCCGCGCTGCATTCCCTAAGAAGCCCTCGATTCACTATGCATCGCATGGTGAGTCTTCTGTCCGAGACGAAGGGTGGCGCAAGCCTTAATTCCTTTCTGAGATGGGAGATGCAAGAATTACCGTTCGCGTAAGCGTGGGGCTATTTTGGCTTATTCCCGTAAAATGGACCAAGACTGTTCGCGTAAGCGGACTTAATTGAGCCGGGGGGTAACCCCCAGATTTGGAGTGAAACTGTGGATAGAGCCCAGAAAGAACAGTTGGTCGAAGAGCTCGGCCAAATCTTCGAAAGCTCTGGCGTCGTTGTGGTAAGCCACTACGTCGGCCTGACAGTTGCTGATATGCAGGACCTTCGTGCGCGCGCTCGCGCTGCGGGCGGGGCCGTGCGTGTTGCCAAAAACAGGCTCGCCAAAATTGCCCTAGACGGAAAGCCATGCGAAAGCATTGCAGATCTCCTGACGGGTATGACCGTTCTGACCTATTCCGAAGACCCCGTGGCAGCTGCCAAGGTCGCTCAGGAATTCGCTAAAGAGAATCAAAAGTTTGTCATTCTCGGCGGCGCAATGGGTGAGAACGCACTGGATGTCGCCGGTGTTGAAGCCGTGTCCAAGATGCCTTCGCGGGAGGAGCTTATCTCCACCATCGCGGGTATGCTGGGCGCACCTGCTTCCAACATCGCCGGGGCCATTGGCGCACCTGCAAGCAACATCGCTTCCATCTTGTCCACCATCGAGGACAAGGCGGCTGCGTAAAGCAATATCGTCAAGCTGGCGCAGGGTTGAACACTCGCGTTGGAACACACATATCGTTAACGGAAAGAGCTAAACATGGCTGATCTGAAAAAACTGGCAGAAGACATCGTTGGTCTGACACTGCTGGAAGCACAAGAACTGAAAACCATCCTCAAAGACGAGTATGGCATCGAGCCCGCAGCTGGCGGCGCAGTGATGATGACTGGCCCTGCCGATGCAGGCGCGGCTGCTGAAGAGAAAACTGAATTCGACGTCGTTCTGAAGAACGCCGGCGCATCCAAAATCAACGTGATCAAAGAAGTTCGCGGCATCACCGGTCTGGGCCTGAAAGAAGCCAAAGATCTGGTTGAAGCTGGCGGCAAGATCAAAGAAGGCATCGACAAAGCCGAAGCCGAAGACATCAAAGCCAAGCTGGAAGCAGCTGGCGCAGAGATCGAACTGGCCTAAGCCATTAGATCTGGGTGCTGTTTTTGCTTGATGAAAGCAGACCGAAGTTTGTAAAGCTTTGGGCAAGCCCATAAAAATTAAGGCTGGACGGGGAATTCCCTGTCCAGCCTGATCTGTTTTGAAAAGTATTTCGCGCGAAATACTTCTCTGGATAGGTCCTAGTGGTCGGAAGAGGTACGGTGGGACGTGCCTCAAGAATTGATCAGGATTTACCGCTCTTATGGGCGCGCATCACGGCCCCGGTGATGGCGAGCTCGGCAAGAGATACGAAAGGTGACAGACACATGGCGCAAACCTTCCTTGGCCAGAAACGTCTACGTAAATACTATGGCAAAATCCGCGAAGTGCTGGAGATGCCGAACCTGATCGAGGTTCAGAAATCCTCTTATGATTTGTTCCTGCGCTCCGGCGATGCGGAAACACCGACAGACGGTGACGGCATCCAAGGCGTGTTCCAATCGGTTTTCCCGATCAAGGACTTCAACGAGACGTCGGTGCTTGAATACGTCAAGTACGAGCTCGAAAAACCCAAATACGATGTCGAGGAATGTCAGCAACGCGACATGACCTACAGCGCGCCTTTGAAGGTGACGCTGCGCCTCATCGTATTTGATGTGGATGAAGACACCGGTGCGAAATCGGTGAAAGACATCAAAGAACAAGACGTGTTCATGGGCGACATGCCCCTGATGACGCCAAACGGTACCTTTGTTGTCAACGGTACAGAGCGTGTTATCGTATCCCAGATGCACCGTTCGCCCGGCGTTTTCTTTGACCACGACAAAGGCAAAACCCACTCTTCGGGTAAGCTGCTGTTTGCTTGCCGCATCATCCCATACCGCGGGTCGTGGCTCGACTTCGAATTCGACGCCAAAGACATCGTGTTCGCGCGCATCGACCGTCGTCGTAAGCTGCCTGTAACAACGCTGCTCTACGCGCTTGGCCTTGACCAAGAAGCGATCATGAACGCGTATTACAACACCGTGAACTATACGCTGAAAGACGGCGAAGGCTGGGTTGCACCTTTCTTCCCTGACCGTGTGCGGGGCACACGTCCATCGTATGATCTGGTTGACGCCGCAACAGGCGAGATCCTGTTCGAGAAGGGCAAGAAGGTTACACCTCGTGCCGTTAAGCAGTTGATCGACGAAGGCAAAGTGACAGAACTGCTGCTGCCCTTCGGTCACATCGTTGGCAAATTCGCCGCGCGTGACATCATCAACGAAGAAACCGGCGCGATCTATGTCGAAGCGGGCGACGAGCTGACGCTCGAGCACGATAAAGACGGCACGCTCATCGGCGGTACAGCGAAAGAGCTGATCGACGCGGGCATCACCGAGATCCCACTTCTCGACATCGACAACATCAACGTCGGCCCCTACATGCGTAACACCATGGCGGCGGATAAGAACATGAACCGCGACACCGCGCTCATGGACATCTACCGTGTGATGCGCCCGGGCGAGCCGCCCACAGTCGAAGCCGCGTCGAACCTGTTCGACACGCTGTTCTTTGATGCGGACCGCTATGACCTTTCGGCGGTTGGCCGCGTGAAGATGAACATGCGTCTTGCGCTCGACAAAGAAGACACGCAGCGCACGCTGGACCGTGACGACATCGTCGCCTGTATCAAGGCGCTGGTTGATCTGCGTGACGGCCGTGGCGACATCGACGACATCGACCACCTTGGGAACCGTCGTGTACGCTCCGTTGGCGAACTGATGGAAAACCAGTACCGCGTCGGCCTGCTCCGGATGGAGCGCGCGATCAAGGAACGTATGTCCTCGGTCGAGATCGACACTGTCATGCCACAAGACCTGATCAACGCGAAACCAGCGGCTGCTGCGGTACGTGAATTCTTCGGCTCCAGCCAGCTGTCGCAGTTCATGGACCAAACCAACCCGCTGTCCGAGGTGACGCACAAGCGTCGTCTGTCCGCGCTTGGGCCAGGTGGTCTGACACGCGAACGTGCCGGCTTTGAGGTGCGTGACGTTCACGCGACCCACTACGGTCGTATGTGTCCGATTGAAACGCCCGAAGGTCCGAACATTGGTCTGATCAACTCTTTGGCAACATTCGCCCGCGTCAACAAATACGGCTTTATCGAAACACCCTACCGTAAAGTAACGAACGGTGTTGTTTCCGATGACGTGCAGTACATGTCCGCGACCGAAGAAATGCGTCACACCGTGGCGCAGGCGAACGCGAACCTTGATGAGAACATGAAGTTCGTCAACGATCTGGTGTCGACACGGAAATCCGGTGACTACACGCTGTCGCCTTCCGAGAATGTCGATCTGATCGACGTTTCGCCGAAACAGTTGGTCTCGGTCGCTGCGTCCTTGATCCCGTTCCTTGAAAATGACGATGCGAACAGGGCCTTGATGGGCTCGAACATGCAACGTCAGGCGGTGCCTTTGCTTCAAGCCGAAGCACCACTGGTGGGGACAGGTATCGAAGAAGTCGTCGCACGGGATTCCGGTGCTGCCTATATGGCGAAACGCGGTGGTATCATCGACCAAGTCGACGCCAGCCGTATCGTTATCCGCGCCACCGAAGACCTTGAACTGGGCGACGCGGGCGTAGACATCTACCGCATGCGCAAGTTCCAGCGTTCGAACCAGAACACCTGCATCAACCAGCGTCCGCTGGTGAAAGTGGGCGAGACGGTTCAAAAGGGTCAGGTTATCGCGGACGGTCCATCGACCGACATGGGTGAACTGGCGCTTGGTAAGAACGTGGTCGTCGCGTTCATGCCTTGGAACGGCTACAACTACGAAGACTCCATCCTGATCTCTGAACGTGTATCGCGTGACGACGTGTTTACCTCGATCCACATCGAGGAATTCGAAGTCGCCGCCCGTGACACAAAGCTGGGGCCAGAGGAAATCACACGCGATATTCCGAACGTCGGTGAAGAAGCGCTGCGCAACCTCGACGAGGCGGGCATCGTGTACATCGGTGCGGATGTTGAACCCGGTGACATTCTCGTCGGCAAGATCACACCCAAGGGCGAAAGCCCGATGACGCCAGAGGAAAAACTGCTGCGCGCCATCTTCGGTGAAAAAGCCTCGGACGTGCGCGATACATCGCTGCGTGTGAAGCCCGGTGATTTCGGTACCGTTGTTGAAGTCCGCGTGTTCAACCGTCACGGCGTTGAAAAAGACGAACGTGCGCTGCAGATCGAACGTGAAGAAGTCGAACGTCTGGCCCGTGACCGGGACGACGAACTTGGCATTCTTGACCGCAACATCTACGCGCGTCTGCAGTCGATGATCATCGGCAAGACGGCTGTCAAAGGCCCGAAAGGCGTCAAGGCAAACTCTGAGATCACCGAAGACCTGCTGGCATCCTTGTCGCGCGGTCAGTGGTGGCAGTTGGCTTTGGCCGACGAAGATGATGCCAAGATCGTCGAAGCCCTGAACGAGCAGTACGAGATCCAGAAACGGACCTTGGATGCACGTTTCGAGGACAAAGTCGAAAAAGTCCGTCGTGGTGACGATCTGCCCCCGGGCGTGATGAAGATGGTCAAAGTTTTCGTTGCGGTGAAGCGCAAGCTGCAACCGGGCGATAAGATGGCCGGTCGTCACGGCAACAAAGGCGTTATTTCCAAGGTTGTACCTATGGAAGACATGCCGTTCCTCGCGGATGGTACGCCGGTCGACTTCTGTTTGAACCCGCTGGGTGTTCCGTCGCGTATGAACGTCGGTCAGATCCTTGAAACCCACATGGGTTGGGCCGCACGTGGCCTGGGCATCAACATCGACGAGGCGCTGCAGGAATACAAACGCTCCGGTGATCTGACACCTGTGCGCGAAGCAATGCACCACGCCTATGGCGACGATGTCTACGAAGAAGGCATCTCGGGTATGGACGAGGAAACATTGCTGGACGCAGCCAAGAACGTCGCGCGCGGTGTCCCAATCGCCACGCCGGTATTCGATGGTGCCAAAGAAGCGGATGTGAACGACAGCCTGACACGGGCCGGTTTCGACAGCTCCGGTCAGTCGGTCCTGTTTGACGGCCGCACGGGCGAGCAGTTTGCACGTCCGGTGACCGTCGGCGTCAAATACCTGCTGAAACTGCACCACCTTGTGGACGATAAAATTCACGCGCGTTCAACTGGTCCATACTCGCTGGTCACCCAGCAGCCATTGGGCGGTAAAGCGCAGTTCGGTGGTCAGCGCTTCGGTGAGATGGAGGTCTGGGCTCTGGAAGCTTACGGCGCTGCATACACCCTGCAGGAGATGCTGACTGTGAAATCGGATGACGTGGCCGGACGGACCAAGGTCTATGAAAGCATCGTCAAAGGCGAAGACAACTTCGAAGCCGGTATTCCGGAATCGTTCAATGTACTTGTGAAAGAGGTACGCGGTCTTGGCCTGAACATGGAACTCCTGGATGCGGAGGAAGACGAGTGAGGCACGCGCCGGGGTTTTCATAAACCCCGGACCGTTTCCTGAAGCAGGAAACACCTTTCTCCCTCCGCTTTCGAGACTTATCTAAGGATTTAAGATGAACCAGGAACTGACAAACAACCCGTTCAACCCCGTCGCGCCGATGAAGACGTTCGACGAAATCAAGGTCTCTCTGGCATCGCCAGAGCGGATCCTGTCGTGGTCGTTCGGTGAAATCAAGAAACCAGAAACCATCAACTACCGGACGTTCAAGCCAGAGCGTGACGGCCTGTTCTGCGCGCGTATCTTTGGCCCGATCAAAGACTACGAATGCCTGTGCGGTAAATATAAGCGCATGAAGTATCGCGGCGTTGTCTGCGAGAAATGTGGTGTTGAAGTCACGCTGCAAAAGGTCCGTCGCGAGCGTATGGGCCACATCGAGCTGGCGTCGCCTGTTGCGCACATCTGGTTCCTCAAGTCGCTGCCGTCGCGCATCGGCCTGATGCTGGACATGACCCTGCGCGATCTGGAACGTGTTCTTTACTTTGAAAACTACGTTGTGATCGAACCCGGTCTGACGGATCTCACCTATGGTCAGATGATGACCGAGGAAGAGTATATGGACGCGCAGGATGCCTATGGCATGGACGCGTTCACCGCCAATATCGGTGCCGAAGCGATCCGCGAAATGCTGGCCGCCATCGATCTGGAAGCCGAAGCGGACCAGCTGCGTGCCGATCTGAAAGAGGCGACCGGCGAACTGAAGCCCAAGAAGATCATCAAGCGTCTGAAAGTCGTTGAATCCTTCCTCGAGTCTGGCAACCGGCCCGAGTGGATGATCATGACCGTCATTCCGGTGATCCCGCCAGAGCTGCGCCCGCTGGTGCCGCTGGACGGTGGCCGTTTCGCGACGTCGGATCTGAACGACCTGTATCGCCGCGTGATCAACCGGAACAACCGCTTGAAGCGTCTGATCGAACTGCGCGCGCCTGACATCATCGTCCGCAACGAAAAGCGGATGTTGCAGGAATCCGTCGATGCCTTGTTCGACAACGGCCGTCGCGGCCGCGTCATCACTGGTGCCAACAAGCGCCCGCTGAAGTCGCTGTCCGACATGCTGAAAGGTAAGCAAGGTCGCTTCCGTCAGAACCTTTTGGGTAAGCGCGTCGACTTCTCCGGTCGTTCGGTCATTGTGACTGGCCCCGAATTGAAGTTGCACCAATGCGGTCTGCCCAAGAAGATGGCGCTCGAGCTGTTCAAGCCGTTTATCTACTCGCGTCTTGAAGCCAAAGGTCTGTCTTCCACTGTGAAGCAAGCCAAGAAGTTGGTTGAAAAAGAGCGTCCCGAAGTGTGGGACATCCTCGACGAAGTGATCCGCGAACACCCTGTCATGCTGAACCGTGCGCCTACCTTGCACCGTTTGGGCATTCAGGCGTTCGAGCCGGTTCTGATCGAAGGTAAAGCGATCCAGCTTCACCCGCTGGTCTGTTCCGCCTTTAACGCTGACTTTGACGGCGACCAAATGGCTGTGCACGTGCCGCTTTCGCTGGAAGCACAGCTGGAAGCACGCGTCCTGATGATGTCGACGAACAACGTTCTGTCGCCTGCAAACGGCGCGCCGATCATTGTTCCGTCGCAGGATATGATCTTGGGTCTGTACTACACGACCCTGGAACGCGAAGGCATGCCGGGCGAAGGCATGGTGTTCGGCTCTGTCGAGGAAGTCGAGCACGCGCTTGGTGCCGGTGCGATCCACCTGCACTCCAAGATCAAGGCGCGGATCAAACAGATCGATGCCGAAGGCAACGAGGTGATGAAGCGTTACGACACCACGCCGGGCCGTATCCGCCTTGGCGCGCTGCTGCCGCTGAACGCCAAAGCGCCGTTCGATCTGGTGAACCGTCTGCTGCGTAAGAAAGAAGTGCAGCAGGTCATCGATACGGTCTACCGCTACTGTGGTCAGAAAGAATCCGTTATCTTCTGTGACCAGATCATGACCATGGGCTTCCGTGAAGCTTTCCGTGCCGGCATTTCCTTCGGCAAGGACGACATGCTGATCCCGGAAACCAAGTGGACCTTGGTGGACGAAACGCGCGAGCAGGTTAAAGACTTTGAACAGCAGTACATGGACGGCCTGATCACTCAGGGTGAAAAGTACAACAAAGTCGTCGACGCCTGGTCCAAGTGTAACGACAAGGTCACCGACGCGATGATGGGGGCCATTTCGGCCGAACGTCGCAACGATGACGGCGCGGTGATGGAGCCGAATTCGGTCTACATGATGGCGCACTCCGGTGCGCGTGGCTCGGTCACACAGATGAAACAGCTGGGCGGGATGCGCGGTCTGATGGCAAAGCCGAACGGCGACATCATCGAGACTCCGATTATCTCGAACTTTAAAGAAGGTCTGACCGTTCTGGAGTACTTTAACTCCACCCACGGTGCCCGTAAGGGTCTGTCGGATACCGCTTTGAAAACAGCGAACTCGGGTTACCTGACCCGTCGTCTGGTGGACGTGGCACAGGATTGTATCGTTCGTATGCATGACTGTGGCACCGAAACCGCGATTACGGCCGAAGCGGCTGTGAATGATGGTGAGGTCGTCTCTTCGCTGGCGGAACGTCTGTTGGGTCGCGTTGCGGCCGATGACATCCTGCGCCCCGGGACCGACGAAGTGTTGGTACCTGCGCAGACTGTGATCGACGAACGTCTGGCTGACATCATCGATGAAGCGGCTGTTCAATCCGCACGGATCCGCAGCCCGCTGACCTGTGAGGCCGAAGAGGGCGTCTGCGCCATGTGCTATGGTCGTGACCTTGCACGCGGTACGCTGGTGAACCAAGGTGAAGCTGTCGGCATTATCGCTGCTCAGTCGATCGGTGAACCCGGCACGCAGCTGACCATGCGTACATTCCACATTGGTGGTGTTGCGCAGGGTGGCCAGCAGTCCTTCCTCGAGGCATCGCAGTCCGGTAAGGTTGTGTTCGAGAACGCTCAAACCCTTGAGAACGCCGCAGGCGAGATCATGGTAATGGGCCGGAACATGAAGCTTGCCATCGTCGATGATAACGGCGACGAGCGTGCCAGCCACAAGGTTGGCTACGGGACCAAGCTGTTCGTCAAGGAGGGTCAGTCGATCCTGCGCGGCGACAAGCTGTTCGAATGGGACCCCTACACGCTGCCGATCATCGCGGAGAAATCCGGTATGACCAAGTTCGTCGACCTGACGTCGGGGATCGCGGTCAAGGATGAAACCGATGATGCAACCGGTATGACACAGAAGATCGTGATCGACTGGCGTGCAGCACCCAAAGGCAATGAGCTGAAGCCTGAAATCATTCTGGTGGATGCCGATGGCGAGCCGGTCCGCAACGATGCGGGCAACCCGGTGACCTACCCAATGTCCGTTGATGCCATTCTGTCCGTTGAGGACCAGACTGAAATCAAGGCCGGTGACATCGTCGCGCGTATCCCGCGTGAAGGTGCCAAGACCAAGGATATTACCGGTGGTCTGCCACGTGTTGCGGAACTCTTCGAGGCACGTCGCCCCAAAGACCACGCGATCATCGCCGAGATCGACGGGTACGTCCGCTACGGCAAGGACTACAAAAACAAGCGTCGTATCTCGATCGAGTCGTCCGAGGATCCGGATCACAAGGTCGAATACATGGTACCTAAGGGTAAGCACATTCCCGTTGCGGAAGGTGACTTTGTCCAGAAGGGCGACTACATCATGGACGGCAACCCTGCGCCGCATGACATCCTCGCGATTATGGGTGTCGAAGCGCTGGCTGACTACATGATCGACGAAGTGCAGGATGTTTATCGTCTGCAGGGCGTTAAGATCAACGATAAGCATATCGAAGTGATCGTGCGTCAGATGTTGCAGAAGTGGGAAGTCCAGGACAGCGGTGATACCACCCTGTTGAAAGGCGAACACGTCGACAAGCAAGAGTTCGACCAGGCCTGTGCCAAAGCGCTGTCCAAAGGCGGGCGTCCTGCGCAGGGTGAACCGATCCTGCTGGGGATCACCAAGGCGTCGCTGCAAACCCGCAGCTTCATCTCGGCGGCG
Organism: Sulfitobacter sp. CB2047; assembly: GCF_000735125.2. Taxonomy (NCBI): domain Bacteria; kingdom Pseudomonadati; phylum Pseudomonadota; class Alphaproteobacteria; order Rhodobacterales; family Roseobacteraceae; genus Sulfitobacter; species Sulfitobacter sp. CB2047. The sequence goes on from NZ_CP072613.1 coordinate 919,078, forward strand.
TCCTTCCAGGAAACCACACGTGTTCTGACCGAAGCATCGGTTCAGGGTAAGCGCGACAAGCTGGTTGGCCTGAAAGAGAACGTCATCGTGGGCCGTCTGATCCCAGCCGGTACCGGTGGTGCGACGCAGCAGATGCGCAAGGTTGCGACAGATCGTGACAACGTGGTCATCGAGGCCCGTCGCGAAGAAGCCGAAGCCGCAGCACGTCTGGCCGCGCCCGAGCCTACAGCCGACGATGTTGTTGGTGGCGATGTCTTCGACAACGTTCCCAGCGACGACGAAAGCCGCAGCTAAGCCTAGGCTTGATAGCTGACGAACAGAGCCCCCGCCGAGAGATCGGCGGGGGTTTTTCGTTGTAGGGCGGGGGGATGAAATAGCGTCGAAAATTTGCGCAGGTGGGCTGGTTTTCCACTGCGGCTTGCGCCAATGATAAGCCAACCTAACAAACGGAAAGCCACCCGATGTCGCCAAACCTTGCCGGAGCACTTTTCATGATGGGCTCCATGGCGGCCTTTGTGTTGAACGACACGATGACCAAGACGACCGGCGGGGCGGTGCCCTTGTTCCAGCTGCTGTTCTTGCGCGGTGTGATCTCTATCTCGTTGATCGTGATGCTATGGGGGCGGCTCGGCCCGATGCACCTGCGTCTTAGCCGGCGCGATTGGAAACTGGTCGCAATCCGGTCTGGTGCCGAAGTCGGGGCGAGCTTTTTCTTCGTGACCGCCTTGTTCAATATGCCCTTGGCGAACCTCAGCGCCATTCTGCAATCCCTGCCGCTGACGGTGACTTTGGGCGCGGCGCTGGTCTATCGCGAAAAGGTCGGCTGGCGGCGCTTCTCTGCGATCCTTGTGGGGTTCTTCGGCGTGATGCTGATCGTCAAACCGGGCACGGACGGATTCAACATCTGGTCGATCTACGCGCTGATCGCGGTGTTCTTTGTCACCGTGCGCGACCTCAGCACCCGCCGCCTGTCGAAAGAGGTGCCGTCGATGACCGTGACCTTCGCCGCTGTGCTGGCCGTGACGGGGTTTTCGACCTTCGCGCAGTTCACCACGCCGTGGGCTCCGGTCTCTTCCGCGCATTGGATCGCCATTACGGCGGCCGCGGTCTTTGTGCTGATGGGGTATTATTTCAGCGTGCAGACGATGCGGGTGGGCGACGTATCGTTCATCGCGCCGTTCCGCTATACGGGGCTGATCTGGGCGCTTATTCTCGGATGGTTGGTGTTCGGCGACTGGCCGGTGCCGTCAACGCTCGCTGGGGCATCTATCGTCGCTGCGACGGGGCTGTTCACGCTCTACCGCGAACGCATCACCACCCGCCCGTTGCCGCCGCTTTAACCTTTGGCAAAGACGCGGCGCACAGTGTCGATGTCGATGGCAAAGCGGTCCTTGAACAGGATCTCTTCCTCGGGGCTGAGGGGGGATAGGTCGACCGCCCGTGCATTCTTTTGGCGTGAATCGTTAAATCCATTGTGGCCGCGGACATACATTGCAGGGTCGGGAAAGCTCAGCGCAGGCATGAAGCGGGGCAGCTTGTCATGGGCAAAGTTCATGATCGTAAGCGGACACCCCGCGTTCACGAACATTGCCAAGGCCGCGGTGTAGAACGGCCGGAACGACGGGGTCGCCGCGATACCATCCGCGCCGAACTCGGCCACGTAGCCCTTGTTCCAGTCAAGCGCGACGGATTTGTGCTGGACCAGGAGCGGGGCGGCGTCATCAACAGCTTTACGCAGCTTGGCCACGAAATCGACCGCAATCGCGTCGTCGTCATCAAAGCGGAATTGCACACAGGGTTCAGAGCGCGCGTGACGGGCCTTGTTCAGAATCTCTTTCATCACCTCGCGGTGAGGGCGCGGCGGCTCTACCACAATCCGCGCTTGGGGCAGGGGGGCGAGCAGGGCCGTGAGCCGTTCCAGATGGACAGGGGGAAAGCGATCGCCGACCAGCACGATCATTTCGAAATCGGGGTCTGTTTGCGCCCTCAGGCAGGGCAGGGCGACGGTTTCGAACAGGCGGAACCTTTCCTCAAGCCGCGCGGGATCATAAAGGTAGGCGATACGATCAGCGGTGGTTTCATGCCCGACCTGAAACCCGCCAAGCGCCGGATAGGAAAAGCGGCATAGCCCAAGTACCTGCATCGTGATCCGCCCTGTCCGAATAATGTGGCATAAATATGCGCGGTAGCCGGGGTATCTTGCAAGGCGGAATACCCGTTTGGCGTGCCATGGGCGGCTTGGGGGCGGGGGCTGTTGACAGCGTGGACGACTCTGCCTATACGCCCCTTATCTCGGATGCGGGGGTCGCCCTGCTTTGCCGACATCATATCTACTGTGGTCACGATCCGGTCTACTGCTGACTCGATCCTCTGTTACCCCACCGCTTCGTTTTCCTCGGTACGGGAACGCTGCGGTGATTTTGCTTTGCGCCAGTGGTGTAGGGCGAAAGATAGGCTTCGTGGACGTGCGAAGTGACCGAATTTGAAACCGCACTGGGGTCCGCCCCGCTGCACCACTTATGTGAGCTAAACGGGGATAAAACCGGAATGCCAACGATCCAACAGCTGATCCGCAAACCGCGCCAGCCTAAAATCAAACGTTCGAAATCCATGCACCTGCAAGAATGCCCGCAAAAGCGCGGCGTTTGTACACGTGTTTACACTACCACACCTAAGAAGCCGAACTCGGCCATGCGTAAGGTTGCCAAAGTGCGCCTGACCAACGGTTTCGAAGTCATCAGCTACATCCCGGGTGAATCGCACAACCTGCAAGAACACTCCGTTGTTCTGATCCGCGGCGGCCGTGTAAAAGACCTTCCCGGTGTGCGCTACCACATCCTGCGCGGTGTTCTCGATACGCAAGGCGTTAAAGACCGTAAGCAGCGTCGCTCCAAATATGGTGCAAAGAAGCCAAAGTAATTTGGGTCGGTTTGGGGGCGCGCATCGCAGATACACGATGCCGGATCCCGCCGCCCGCCATGTTTTCCCGTAAGGGAGTGAGCCGAGTAAGACTGAGCGCCGGACGATCGGGGTGCAATATGCACCAGACGCACTGGACCAAACCTGCCTCGGCAACTGACAATTAGGAGCTTTAAATGTCACGTCGTCACGCCGCTGAAAAACGCGAAGTACTGCCAGACGCCAAGTACGGTGATCTGGTTCTCACCAAATTCATGAACAACCTGATGATCGACGGTAAGAAGTCGGTTGCGGAGCGTATCGTTTACAACGCGATGAACCGTGTTGAAGACAAAATCAAACGCGCGCCCATCGAAGTCTTCCACGAAGCGCTGGACAACATCAAGCCGTCCGTCGAAGTGCGTTCGCGCCGCGTTGGTGGTGCCACCTATCAGGTTCCTGTCGAAGTGCGCCCCGAGCGTCGCGAAGCACTGGCGATCCGCTGGTTGATCAAAGCGTCCCGCGCCCGCAACGAGAACACCATGGAAGAGCGCCTTGCCGGTGAGCTTCTGGACGCTGTTCAATCGCGCGGTACTGCTGTTAAGAAGCGCGAAGACACCCACAAGATGGCCGACGCGAACAAAGCGTTCAGCCACTACCGCTGGTAATTCGGGCGGCATAAGCCGTTCCCGTCGCGTCCCACCCCGGGGCGCGATTTATCCGTTTCAGATATATTCGAGGAAGCAGCCCAATGGCACGCGACTATCCGCTCTCACGCTACCGCAATTTCGGCATCATGGCCCACATCGACGCAGGCAAAACAACCTGCTCCGAACGGATCCTGTTTTACACTGGTAAGTCCCACAACATCGGCGAAGTGCACGACGGTGCCGCCACGATGGACTGGATGGAGCAGGAGCAGGAACGCGGTATTACAATTACCTCCGCTGCGACGACAACTTTCTGGCAGCGCCAGGAAGAGCCAACAGCCGACGCGACATCCGACACCAAGTACCGGATGAACATCATCGACACCCCCGGCCACGTTGACTTCACCATCGAAGTTGAACGTTCGCTGGCCGTTCTTGACGGCGCCGTTGCTGTTCTTGACGCCAACGCCGGTGTTGAGCCCCAGACCGAAACCGTTTGGCGCCAAGCGGACCGCTACAAGGTTCCGCGCATCGTTTTCGTCAACAAAATGGACAAAATCGGCGCTGACTTCTTCAACTGCGTGAAGATGATCAAAGACCGTACCGGTGCGACACCTGCGCCGATCCAAATTCCGATCGGTGCCGAAACCGAGCTGGAAGGCATGATCGATCTGGTCACCATGAAAGAATGGGTCTGGGCCGGTGAAGATCTTGGCGCGAGCTGGGAACAACGCGAAATCCGTGCCGAGTTGAAAGACCTGGCCGACGAATGGCGCGCGCATCTGATCGAGACTGCGGTCGAGATGGATGACGAAGCCATGGAAAACTACCTGATGGACGGCGCAGAGCCTGACGTCGACACCCTGCGCGGTCTGATCCGTAAAGGGACACTGGCGATCAAGTTCATCCCCGTACTCTGCGGCTCCGCGTTCAAAAACAAAGGTGTTCAGCCTCTGTTGAACGCTGTTATCGACTATCTGCCATCCCCGATGGACGTTGTTGACTACATGGGCTTCAAACCAGGCGACGAGACAGAGACACGTAACATCCCACGCCGTGCGGATGACGACATGGCCTTCTCCGGTCTGGCGTTCAAAATCATGAACGACCCCTTTGTTGGCTCGCTGACCTTTACCCGCATCTACTCCGGTGTGCTGAACAAGGGCGACACGCTCTTGAACTCCACCAAAGGTAAGAAAGAGCGCGTCGGTCGTATGATGATGATGCACTCCAACGATCGTGAAGAGATTCAAGAAGCGTTCGCGGGCGACATCATCGCGCTGGCAGGTCTGAAAGACACAACAACCGGTGACACGCTTTGCGCCGTCAACGACCCTGTTGTTCTTGAAACAATGACCTTCCCAGATCCGGTTATCGAAATCGCGGTTGAGCCTAAAACCAAGGCTGACCAAGAGAAGATGTCCACCGGTCTGGCGCGTCTGGCTGCAGAAGATCCCTCCTTCCGCGTTGAAACGGATCTGGAATCCGGTCAGACCATCATGAAGGGCATGGGCGAACTTCACCTCGACATTCTGGTGGACCGTCTGCGTCGTGAATTCAAAGTTGAAGCGAACATCGGTGCGCCTCAGGTTGCCTACCGCGAGACCATCTCGCGCGAAGCAGAAATCACCTACACCCACAAGAAACAGTCCGGTGGTTCCGGTCAGTTCGCTGAGGTGAAGATGATCCTGATGCCAACCGAGCCAGGCGAAGGCTATTCCTTCGAAAGCCGCATCGTTGGTGGTGCCGTTCCGAAAGAATACATCCCGGGCGTCGAAAAAGGGATCAACTCGGTCATGGACTCCGGTCCTTTGGCAGGCTTCCCGGTCATCGACTTCAAGGTTGCTCTGATCGACGGTAAATTCCACGACGTTGACTCCAGCGTTCTGGCGTTTGAAATCGCGGCCCGTATGGGTATGCGCGAAGGCATGCGTAAAGCTGGTGCGAAACTGCTCGAACCGATCATGAAAGTCGAAGTTATCACTCCTGAGGACTACACAGGCGGGATCATCGGCGATCTGACATCGCGTCGCGGTCAGGTTCAGGGTCAGGACACACGCGGGAACGCAATCGCGATCGACGCACAGGTGCCGCTGGCCAACATGTTCGGCTACATCAACACGCTGCGTTCGATGTCGTCGGGTCGTGCGAACTTCACCATGCAGTTCTCGCACTACGAACCTGTTCCGCAGAACATCTCTGACGAGATCCAAGCGAAATTCGCGTAACTGGCGCGTTGCAATAACTGGGACGGCGGGGATAACCCCGCCCTACCCAAACCGTAGGGTGGGTGTTCAACCCACCGCCCAATTTGAAAACCAAGGAGGCCACCATGGCTAAGGCAAAGTTTGAACGTAATAAACCACACGTTAACATCGGTACCATTGGTCACGTTGACCACGGCAAAACCACGTTGACCGCGGCGATCACCAAGTACTTCGGCGACTTCCGCGCCTATGACCAGATTGACGGCGCGCCCGAAGAAAAAGCACGCGGCATCACCATCTCGACCGCACACGTTGAGTATGAGACCGAAGGCCGTCACTACGCCCACGTCGACTGCCCAGGCCACGCTGACTATGTGAAAAACATGATCACCGGTGCGGCGCAGATGGACGGCGCGATCCTGGTTGTGAACGCAGCTGATGGCCCCATGCCACAGACCCGCGAGCACATCCTGCTGGGCCGTCAGGTCGGCATTCCCGCCATGGTTGTCTACATGAACAAAGTAGACCAGGTGGACGATGAAGAGCTGCTGGAACTGGTTGAAATGGAAATCCGCGAACTGCTGTCTTCCTACGACTACCCAGGCGACGACATCCCTGTGATCCCAGGTTCCGCTCTGGCGGCGATGGAAGGCCGTGACGAGAACATCGGCGAGAACTCCATCCGCAAGCTGATGGAAGAAGTCGACAACTACATCCCGACACCAGAGCGCGCTGTTGACCAGCCGTTCCTGATGCCTGTGGAAGACGTCTTCTCGATCTCCGGTCGTGGTACAGTTGTGACCGGCCGTGTTGAGCGTGGCGTGATCAACGTTGGCGACGAAATCGAAATCGTTGGCATCCGCGACACCAAGAAAACCACATGTACCGGCGTTGAAATGTTCCGCAAACTGCTGGACCGTGGGGAAGCTGGCGACAACATCGGCGCCCTGCTGCGCGGTATCGACCGTGAAGGCGTTGAGCGTGGTCAGGTTCTGTGTAAGCCAGGTTCGGTCAAGCCGCACACCAAGTTCACAGCCGAAGCCTATATCCTCACCAAGGAAGAGGGTGGCCGTCACACGCCGTTCTTCGCGAACTACCGTCCACAGTTCTACTTCCGGACCACAGACGTCACCGGTACCGTTCAGCTGCCAGAAGGCACTGAAATGGTTATGCCTGGCGACAACCTGCAGTTCGACGTGGAGCTGATCGCCCCCATCGCGATGGAAGACGGTCTGCGCTTCGCGATCCGCGAAGGCGGTCGTACCGTTGGCGCGGGCGTGGTTTCCAAAATCACTGAGTAAGCCAACCCGCGGGTCACCCCGCGCACCGGCAACAAGACGAAGGCCGCTCCCAATCGGGGCGGCCTTTTTCGTGGCTTGGGGGCGGGCGGTGCTGGCTGTGACACTACCGCATTGACCGCTGATTCCGGTCGTACTGGGCGGATTCGAGCGAAACCTCGGTTTCCCCCCTTGCCACATGGCGCGACTCGACCTATAGAGCGCAAGTCTCAGCGGGGTGCGTTTTTACGCGCCCCGTTTGATTTACGACAAAACGCAATGAAGGGCCGTGATGAGGCGTCTCTTCCTCTTCGTTTCTACTCCCAATGAGGGATGATGACATATGGCACAAAGCCAAAATATCCGCATCCGTTTGAAGGCGTTCGATTACCGCGTGCTGGATGCGTCCACACAGGAAATCGTTAACACCGCCAAGCGTACCGGTGCATCTGTTCGCGGCCCAATCCCGCTTCCGAACAAGATCGAAAAATTCACAGTTCTGCGTGGCCCACACGTTGACAAGAAATCCCGTGACCAGTTCGAAATCCGCACGCACAAGCGTCTGCTGGATATCGTTGATCCGACCCCCCAGACCGTGGACGCGCTGATGAAGCTCGACCTGGCCGCTGGTGTGGACGTCGAGATCAAGCTGCAGTCATAAGCGTAGGAGGGTAATAATATGTTGCGCTCAGGCGTTATTGCAAAAAAGATGGGCATGACCCGTTTGTTCATGGAAGACGGCAAGCAGATCCCTGTGACCGTTCTTCAGCTCGACAAACTGCAGGTTGTGGCTCAGCGTACCCCCGAGAAGGACGGCTACACAGCTGTTCAGCTTGGTGCAGGTACAGCCAAGGCCAAGCGGACGTCGCAGGCCATGCGTGGTCACTTTGCTGCGGCAAAGGTTGAACCCAAGCGTAAGGTTGCGGAGTTCCGTGTGGACCCCGAAGCCATGTTGAATGTTGGCGAAGAAATCATCGCCGATCACTACTTTGCTGGTCAGTATGTTGACGTTGCAGGCACCTCCATCGGTAAAGGTTTTGCCGGTGCGATGAAACGCCACAACTTTGGCGGTCTGCGTGCGACACACGGTGTTTCGATCTCTCACCGTTCGCATGGTTCGACAGGTCAGTGTCAGGATCCAGGCAAGGTTTTCAAAGGCAAGAAAATGGCCGGTCACATGGGTGCTGCCCGTGTTACCACGCAGAACCTCGAAGTTGTCAAAACTGACAGCGCACGCGGTCTGATCATGGTCAAAGGCGCCGTACCAGGCTCCAAAGGTGGTTGGGTGACTGTTAAGGACGCGGTGAAAAAGCCGTTCCCAGCAGACGCGATCCTGCCTGCCGCTTTGAAATCCGCCGCTGACGAAGCCGCGAAAGCCGCTGAAGAAGCCGCCGCAGCAGCCGCTGCAGAGGCCGAAGCAGAAGCAGCACGCTTGGCAGAAGAGCAAGCAGCGACCGAAGCTGCCGCACTTGCCGAAGCCGAAGCATCCATTGAGTCGGACAAGAAGGAAGGTGACGAATGAAACTTGATGTCATCAAACTCGACGGCGGCGCAGCCGGTTCGGTAGACTTGGACGAGGCCCTGTTCGGTCTTGAGCCACGCGCCGACATTCTGCACCGTGTTGTCCGCTGGCAGCGTAACAACGCGCAGCAGGGTACGCACAAGGTCAAGACACGGTCCGAGGTCAGCTATTCGACCAAGAAGATCTATCGTCAGAAAGGCACCGGCGGCGCACGCCACGGCGCACGTTCTGCACCGATCTTCCGTTCGGGTGGTATCTACAAGGGGCCAACCCCTCGTAGCCACGGCCACGACCTGACCAAGAAGTTCCGCAAACTGGGTCTGCGCCACGCTTTGTCTTCCAAGGCAAAAACCGGCAACCTGGTCATCATCGACGATGCCACATCCGATGGGAAAACAGCTGCTTTGGCCAAACAGGTTAAGAACCTGGGCTGGAAACGCGCGTTGATCATCGACGGTGCCTCGGTAAATGAGAACTTCTTGCAAGCCGCGCGCAACATCGAAGGTCTGGATATCCTGCCGACGATGGGTGCAAACGTCTATGACATCCTCAAGCGTGACACTCTCGTGATCACCAAAGCGGGGATCGAAGCACTGGAGGCCCGTTTGAAATGAGCGCCAAGCACGAACATTACGATGTGATCCGCAAGCCGATCATCACTGAAAAAGCGACAATGGCTTCCGAGCACAATGCAGTCGTTTTCGAAGTTGCGATCGACAGCAACAAGCCAATGATCAAAGAAGCTGTTGAAGCTCTCTTTGGTGTCAAGGTGAAGGCCGTGAACACGACCATCACCAAAGGCAAGGCAAAGCGTTTCCGCGGCCAGATGGGTCGCCGGAAAGACGTGAAAAAGGCTTACGTTACGCTCGAAGAAGGTAACTCCATCGACGTATCCACCGGTCTGTAAGTCAGCCTGGACGTAAAAGTTAAAGGGCCCCTCGCTGCAAGGCGGGGGGCCTTTTCCGTTTTGAGGGCGGTGGTGCCTGGATGATACCCGCTGCGCATGTCGCGCGGGAACCTGCCGACCTACGGCGCGTTGACCTTGCACATCACGTCAAAGGAATGGCCCCGCTGAATGGTGGCCGGCTTTGCCCGAAGGGATAGTGCCACTATGTCGACCAACTCCGTCCAGTCCACCCGATCAGAGATACTGTCTCATAATGACCCCGACGATTTTGCCTGGGCCGTGCCGATCATGCGGACGGGGTATGCCGGGCGCGGATTGGTTTACCTTGCCGTGGCCGGGCTGTCGCTCTGGTCCGTTGTATCTGGTGGTCAGGCCGAGGGCACCAAGTCGACGCTGCAGTCATTAGACGGCGCGACGGGGTTTGCAGTGATCTTCGCGATCGCCACGGGCATGTTCGCCTATGCGATCTGGCGCGCGGTTGATAGCTTTTGGGACCTTGAGGCATATGGCCGCGGGGCCAAGGGCATCGTTGCGCGGTTCGGGATGCTGGTCACCGGCCTGATCCACGGCGCCATCGGTGCACTGGCTGTGACGGTGCTGGGGGTGGCGTCGTCTGGCTCTAGCAGCAAGGAGCTGCTGAACCAGTTTTTGCAAACGACAGCGGGCGTGTGGGTCGTGGGCGGGATCGGTCTGGCGACGATGGGCACGGGGTTCTACTATTTCTACAAGGCCGCGTCGCAGTCGTATCGCGAGCATTTGGAAGCGAACCACTTTACCCTGCATTGGAACCCGCTATTGCGTGTCGGCGTGGCTGCGCAGGGCGTCGTGGTCCTGATCATCGGTGGGTTGATCGCCTATGCCGCGATAAGTGCCAATGCGTCGAGTGCAGGCGGCATTGATGCGGCGTTTGAGTGGTTGCACCAGCAGGCCTACGGGCGCGTGCTGGTTGGGCTGCTCTGTGCCGGATTGCTGATGTTTTCGCTGTTCTGCTTTGTGAATGCGGTCTACCGTATTGTGCCGAAGGCTGCCGACCCGTCGGTTGAAAGCGTCGCGCGCAAGGTCAAGGCAATGGCGTCCTGACGGGCGCCGCGTAGGCCTACGTCGGGTTTTCGAGACTATTCCCGAACGCTCCCTTGACCCTCGGCTGATCCTCCCCTAAACGACCCCATCGGCAGTGCCCCGGATTCGTCCGGGGCTGTGTCGTTTTGCGCATAGGTGAGTTCTAGCCACGCGCGAGGTTGGGCAAAGGGGTTCTTTGTCTGGCATTTCAAATTGGGGACCTTCGGGGCCCTACAACCATCTCGGCACCATCACGACGGGGCCGGGGACAAGCAAAACGGAAGACAGAGAACATGGCACTCAAGTCGTACAAACCGACGACGCCAGGCCAGCGTGGGCTGGTACTGATCGACCGTTCGGAGCTTTGGAAAGGCCGCCCGGTCAAATCCCTTACACAGGGTTTGACCAAATCTGGCGGTCGGAACAACACCGGACGGATCACAATGCGTCGCACAGGCGGTGGGGCAAAGCGCCTTTACCGTATCGTCGATTTCAAGCGCAACAAGCTGGACATGTCCGCGGTTGTCGCTCGCATCGAATATGACCCTAACCGGACCGCATTCATCGCACTGATCCAGTACGAAGACGGCGAACAGGCTTACATCCTGGCCCCACAGCGTATCGCTGTTGGCGACAAGGTGATTTCCTCGGCCAAGGCCGACATCAAGCCTGGGAACGCTATGCCATTTTCGGGCATGCCAATCGGTACAATCGTTCACAACATCGAAATGAAGCCAGGCAAAGGCGGCCAGATCGCACGCGCCGCCGGTACCTACGCACAGTTCGTAGGCCGTGATGGTGGATACGCTCAGATCCGTTTGTCCTCGGGCGAACTGCGTCTGGTGCGTCAGGAATGCATGGCCACCGTTGGTGCCGTGTCCAACCCTGACAACTCCAACCAGAACTACGGTAAAGCGGGCCGCATGCGTCACAAGGGTATCCGCCCTTCGGTACGTGGTGTTGTTATGAACCCGATCGACCACCCTCACGGTGGTGGTGAAGGCCGTACATCGGGTGGTCGTCACCCTGTTACGCCTTGGGGCAAGCCCACAAAGGGTGCAAAAACCCGCAACAAGAACAAAGCGTCCAGCAAGCTTATCCTACGCTCGCGCCACGCCAAGAAGAAGGGGCGTTAATAGATGTCTCGTTCAGTATGGAAAGGTCCTTTTGTTGACTCTTATGTCCTCAAGAAGGCCGAAGCCTCCCGCGAAAGCGGTCGCAGCGAAGTGATCAAAATCTGGTCGCGCCGTTCCACGATCCTGCCACAGTTTGTTGGCCTGACGTTCGGCGTGTACAACGGTCACAAGCATATCCCAGTAAACGTCAGCGAAGAAATGATCGGTCAGAAGTTTGGTGAGTATTCGCCAACTCGCACCTATTATGGTCACGCAGCTGACAAAAAAGCGAAGCGGAAATAAGCCATGAGCAAGGATAAAAATCCCCGCCGCGTGGCTGACAACGAAGCCCGTGCAAAACTGCGCATGCTTCGCACAAGCCCGCAGAAACTGAACCTCGTCGCCGCGATGATCCGTGGCAAGAAGGTAGACAAGGCCCTGACGGACCTGACCTTCTCGAAAAAGCGGATCGCACAGGACGTGAAGAAATGCCTTCAGTCCGCCATCGCGAACGGTGAAAACAACCACAACCTTGACGTGGATGAACTGGTCGTTGCCGAAGCATATGTCGGCAAGAACCTGATCATGAAGCGTGGTCGTCCACGTGCGCGTGGCCGTTTCGGCAAGATCATCAAGCCGTTTTCGGAAATCACGATTGTCGTGCGTCAAGTTGAGGAGCAAGCCTGATGGGTAACAAAGTAAATCCGATCGGTATGCGTCTTCAGGTCAACCGCACCTGGGACAGCCGCTGGTACGCCGATACGAAGGACTATGGTGATCTTCTGCTCGAAGACCTCGCCATCCGTGACTTCATCAAGAAAGAATGTGCACAGGCCGGTATCGCCCGTGTGATCATCGAACGCCCACACAAGAAGTGCCGCGTCACGATCCACACAGCGCGCCCCGGTGTGATCATCGGCAAGAAAGGTGCAGACATCGAAGGTCTGCGTCAGAAAATCGCCAAGATCACCAAATCTGACCTGCACCTCAACATCGTTGAAGTGCGCAAGCCAGAGCTGGACGCAGCCCTTGTTGGTGAATCCATCGCACAGCAGCTGGAACGCCGGGTCTCTTTCCGTCGCGCCATGAAGCGTGCGGTACAGAACGCCATGCGTATGGGTGCCCTGGGTATCCGTGTGAACGTTGCTGGTCGTCTGGGTGGTGCAGAAATCGCGCGTACCGAATGGTACCGTGAAGGCCGCGTGCCGCTCCACACTCTGCGTGCCGACATCGATTACGCGCATGTTGAAGCGTCGACCGCTTACGGCATCATCGGGATCAAAACCTGGATCTTCAAAGGCGAGATCATGGAACATGACCCGGCTGCGCGTGACCGCAAGGCACAAGAAATGCAAGACGGCCCAGCACCACGCGGTGCCGGCGGTCGTCGCTAAGGGGGAATGAAAGATGCTACAACCAAAGCGTACTAAATTCCGCAAGCAGCACAAAGGCCGTATCAAAGGTGTGGCAAAGGGCGGGTCTGACCTGAACTTTGGCACCTACGGTCTGAAGGCTCTCGAGCCCGAGCGTGTAACTGCACGTCAGATCGAAGCTGCTCGTCGTGCCATGACGCGTCACATGAAGCGTCAAGGCCGTGTCTGGATCCGTATTTTCCCGGATGTTCCTGTCACCGCAAAGCCCATCGAAGTTCGTATGGGTAAAGGTAAAGGTTCCGTGGATCGTTGGGTCTGCAAGGTCAAGCCAGGCCGTGTTATGTTCGAAATCGACGGTGTCGCCGAGGACGTTGCACAAGAAGCTCTGCGTCTAGCCGCGATGAAGCTGCCTATCAAAACCCGCGTCGTTGTACGCGAAGATTGGTAAGACCTTCGCTTCGACACATGTCGGAGGAATGAATAGAAAAGCCCCCGCTGAGACATCAGCGGGGGCTTTTGTTTTTGTCGGTCGGTGCGGGGTTTAGGTAAACAGCTTGGCGCGGCGGCGTGCCAGTTTTTGCCAGACCATCGCGATGACAATCGTCATGCCCACGTGCCCCACGAAGGATGACTGCGTGTAGGTGCCAAAACCCATCATGAAGCTACGCCCCATCAGCGGTGCCAAAATGCCTTGGGCGACAAACCACAAGATGACTCCGGCCAGGGCACCCGCGCCGAAATAGCCGAGCTGTGTAATCCGCTTGGTCAGATAAACCACCGCTGCAAATCCTAACGCGCCAATCAGGAAGTGGACGGCGAAGGCCGCGCCGTAAGTCAGGTCGAGGCCCAAAAACTTTTTGCTTAGCCCGATGACCAGGTTCGCGGGTTCTAGCTTGACGCCGAACAAGACGGGAGAGGCGAGCCATGCGTAGGCCTCGAATGTGAGTTCGCCGACCAGACCGGCAAGGGCAAGGGCGGGCAGGGGGCTTTGGTTTGGGGTATCCACGTGGGGCTTCCTTATGTGCGCATCGTTTACGGTAACGGGGTCGAGATGGCACCGGGACACATGCAATCCTAGTCACAAGCTGCTGAACCCGCGGTGACGTGATCCAGCCCGCGATTTTTGAAACATTAATGCATGATGAATAAGCGGCGGCAGGGTCTAGCCAGCGCAAGGCGTGGCGCATAGGCTCGGGCTAACCTGCCTATAGGAGCTGACATGAAGCATGTGCCCAAGCCCACCACCGACGAAGACCTGATCAAAGCGTTTCTTGAGAAGGGGGGGACGATCAAAAAGGGCAAGACCAAGCCGATGCCGGATGATCTGGGGCTTAGCAATAATCTGTGGGGCAATAAGCTGACCAAAGAGGAAAAGGCCGCGATCAAAGAGCAAGAGGCGGCGCGCAAGGCAACGCCGCCCAAACGTGGTTAACCCCAGGCGTAGTTGAACGAGACCGAGATGCGATCGTCTTCGGACATGTTCATCGGCACTTCGTGCCGCAGCCAGCTTTCCCAAAGCAGCACGTCACCGACGACAGGTTCTGCATAGACGAACTGGCGCAGCTCCCGCGGGGCATCTTTCTTGCGACCGGGGGCAGCCATCATCATCGGCAGCCGCGGATCTTCAAGCTTAAGCGCGCTCGTGCCTTCGGGCATCGCCACATAGGTCGTGCCGGAGATCACAGAATGGGGATGGATATGCGCCGTATGGATACCGCCTTCGGGTAGGATGTTAATCCAGAGGTCTTCAAGTTTGAGCTTGCGCCCGTCCAGATCAAACGCCAGTTCCTTTGCAAAAGCCTTGACGTGTTTATCCAGCGCTTTCTTCACCGTCTTGAAGATCGGGAACCGCCACGGAAGATCGGTGAGCGACGCATAGCTGGTGTAGCCTGGGAAATCATGTTCCTCGCACCATTCCTGCCCGGCCTCGTCATCCTCGGCGATGGACAGGCACGCGGCCTCCAGCTCGGCCGGATCAACGGGTTGACCGTGCTCGGACAGGGCGGCGCGGTAAAGACGGGTGACGAAAAGGGATTCTATCTGTGACATAGGGCCGTTCTATATCAGCCCGTTCTGGGTGGCGATACGGTTTTATAGAAAGCTTGCTTGCCAAACAGGGGTAGGGCCTGTAGAGGAACCTTTCACATGAACTCCACCAGAATCATGGTCACCCATAAGGGGCCTACTGGTGATGTCGAAAGGAAGAGGCGATGAACGCCAAAGAACTGCACGACAAGACGCCGGATCAACTCCGCGATGAGCTTGTTAACCTGAAAAAAGAATCCTTCAACCTGCGTTTCCAGCAAGCCACAGGCCAGCTGGAAAACTCCGCACGTTTGAAGACCGTTAAGCGTGACGTCGCACGTGTCAAAACCGTTCTGAACCAGAAAGCCGCTGCCGCGGCATCTGCTGAATAATAGGAGCCTGAGAGTATGCCCAAACGTATCCTGACAGGCACCGTGACAAGCGATGCCAACGCACAGACAGTAACCGTTTCCGTAGAGCGTCGCTTTACGCACCCGGTTCTGAAGAAAACCATCCGTAAGTCCAAAAAATACCGGGCGCACGATGAGAACAACACATTCAAAGTGGGCGACGCTGTTCGCATCATCGAATGTGCACCAAAGTCGAAAACCAAACGTTGGGAAGTGCTGCAAGCCGCTGAGGCTTAAGGTGCTGCTCGCTCGGGCCTGAGGTCCTTGTTTCCCTTGACTCTGAGGGCGGCAAGGCCCAAAGGCACGAGCGAGATGCCCATTTCGGGCGGACCAATATAATCGAAACCCTGGGGTTAGGGCACGCATCGCCCCCCAGAAGGTCGGGAGAAACCAAATGATCCAGATGCAGACCAACCTGGATGTTGCTGACAACAGCGGCGCGCGCCGTGTTCAGTGCATCAAGGTATTGGGTGGTTCCAAGCGTAAATACGCATCCGTCGGCGACATCATTGTCGTGTCGGTCAAGGAAGCCATCCCTCGCGGTCGTGTGAAAAAAGGTGACGTGCGTAAAGCCGTCGTCGTTCGCACTGCCAAGGAAGTTCGTCGTGAAGATGGCACAGCCATCCGTTTCGATCGTAACGCCGCCGTCATCCTGAACAACTCGAATGAACCTGTAGGTACACGTATCTTCGGGCCAGTTGTTCGTGAGCTGCGCGCCAAAAACTTCATGAAGATTATCTCGCTTGCGCCGGAGGTGCTGTAATGGCTGCTAAACTTCGCAAAGGTGACAAAGTCATCGTGCTTGCTGGCAAGGACAAGGGCAAGACGGGTTCCATCTCGTCCGTTGACCCAAAGGCCAACAAAGCAATCGTAGATGGTATCAACATGGCAATCCGCGCCACGCGTCAGTCCCAGACGTCGCAAGGCGGCCGTATTCCCAAAGCGATGCCCATCGACCTGAGCAACCTGGCGCTGGTTGATGCCAACGGCAAAGCAACCCGCGTTGGCTTTAAAATCGAAGGCGACAAGAAAGTGCGCTTTGCAAAAACCACGGGGGACGTGATCGATGCTTGATAACGCAACATACACACCCCGCCTGAAGGGCGAATACGCGGACAAAATCCGCGCTGCTCTGAAGGAAGAGTTCGGCTACAAGAACGAAATGCAGATCCCGCGTCTGGATAAGATCGTTCTGAACATCGGCTGTGGTGCAGAAGCTGTTCGTGACAGCAAGAAAGCCAAATCCGCACAGGAAGACCTGACAACAATCGCCGGCCAAAAAGCGCTGACAACTGTTGCCAAGAAATCCATCGCTGGTTTCCGCGTACGTGAAGACATGCCTTTGGGTGCGAAAGTGACCCTGCGTGGCGAGCGTATGTACGAATTCCTGGATCGTCTGATCACGATCGCAATGCCTCGTATCCGCGACTTCCGCGGCATCAACGGCAACAGCTTTGACGGCCGTGGCAACTACGCCATGGGCTTGAAAGAGCACATCGTGTTCCCCGAAATCGACTTTGATAAAGTTGATGAGACTTGGGGAATGGACATCGTGATCGCCACCACGGCGAAAACCGACGCTGAAGCGAAGGCACTGTTGAAAGCGTTCAACATGCCCTTCACATCGTAAGCGCGGGGAGGATTTAGATATGGCTAAGAAATCCATGATCGAGCGCGAAAAGAAGCGCGAAGCACTGGTCAAGAAGTACGCTGCCAAGCGCGCTGCCTTGAAAGAGATCGTAAGCGACGAATCCAAGCCGATGGAAGAGCGTTTCCGCGCCTCCCTGAAGCTGGCAAAACTGCCTCGCAACTCCAGCGCTGTGCGTCTGCACAACCGCTGCCAGCTGACAGGCCGTCCACACGCTTACTACCGTAAACTGAAAATTTCGCGGATCGCGCTGCGGGACCTTGGCTCTTCGGGCCAAATCCCCGGCATGGTCAAGTCGAGCTGGTAAGGAGCGCATCAGATGAACGATCCTATCGCAGATATGCTGACACGCATCCGTAACTCTTCGCTGCGCGGCAAATCCACTGTCATGACACCTGCTTCCAAGCTGCGTGCATGGGTTCTGGACGTGCTTGCAGACGAAGGCTACATCCGTGGCTACGAAGCAAAAACGGGCGCCGATGGCCACCCCGCGATTGAAATCAGCCTCAAGTACTACGAGGGCGAACCTGTTATTCGCGAGCTGAAGCGGGTTTCCAAGCCCGGTCGCCGCGTCTACATGGGCGTCAATGACATTCCCGTTGTCCGTCAGGGCCTTGGTGTGTCGATTGTCTCCACCCCCAAGGGTGTGATGTCGGATCAGAATGCACGCAGCCAGAATGTTGGCGGCGAAGTGCTCTGCACCGTATTCTAAGGAGAGCAAAATGTCTCGTATTGGTAAAAAACCGGTCGACCTGCCAAGCGGTGTTACAGCATCCGTGAGCGGCCAGACCATCGAAGTCAAAGGCCCCAAGGGAACACGTTCCTTCAAGGCAACTGACGACGTTACATTGGCTGTCGAAGACAACGTGGTCACCATCACACCACGCGGCAAATCCAAGCGCGCACGCCAGCAGTGGGGCATGAGCCGCACAATGGTAAGCAACCTGGTTGCCGGCGTCACCGAAGGCTTCAAAAAGGAGCTTGAGATCCAGGGTGTTGGTTATCGTGCTGCCATGAACGGCAACACGCTGAAACTGAACCTGGGCCTGTCCCACGATGTTGACTATGTGGCACCCGAAGGTGTGACAGTCACAGCACCGAAACAGACCGAGATTGTGGTAGAAGGCATTGACGAACAGCTTGTTGGTCAGGTCGCTGCGAACATCCGCGCATGGCGCAAGCCCGAGCCCTACAAGGGCAAAGGCATCCGCTATAAGGGTGAGTTCGTCTTCCGCAAAGAAGGCAAGAAGAAGTAAGGATCGCACAGATGGCAAACAGCAAAAGACAACTGTTTCTGAAACGCCGCCTGCGCGTTCGGAACAAACTTCGCCGGGTCAACGCAGGGCGTCTTCGCCTCTCCGTTCACCGCTCGAACAAAAACATCAGCGCCCAGCTGATCGACGACGTAAACGGGGTCACATTGGCTTCCGCGTCCTCGATGGAAAAAGACTTGGGCGTTGTTGGCAAGAACAACATCGAAGCAGCGACCAAGGTTGGTTCGGCGATCGCCGAGCGTGCCAAGAAGGCCGGTGTAAGCGAAGCATATTTTGACCGTGGCGGTTTCCTGTTCCACGGCAAGATCAAAGCTTTGGCCGATGCAGCCCGTGAAGGCGGTCTGAAAATCTAAGCGAACGTAGGCGGCGCGGGTCTCGCGCCGCCTCGATGATCCGGGGGCTTTGCCCACTTGGATTGACTCTATGACGCGCGCAAGCGCAGCACCAAAAGGATGATGCCGCATGGCAAGAGATGACAACCGGGGTGGCAACCGCCGCAACCAACGCGACGAGACACCCGAATTCGCCGACCGCCTAGTGGCGATCAACCGCGTTTCCAAAACCGTTAAGGGTGGTAAGCGCTTTGGCTTCGCTGCACTTGTCGTTGTTGGCGACCAAAAGGGCCGCGTAGGCTTCGGCAAAGGTAAAGCGAAAGAGGTTCCAGAAGCCATTCGCAAAGCCACCGAGCAAGCTAAGCGCCAAATGATCCGCGTTCAGCTGCGCGAAGGCCGCACTTTGCACCACGACATGGAAGGCCGTCACGGTGCCGGTCGCGTTGTAATGCGCACAGCACCAGAAGGTACCGGGATCATCGCCGGTGGTCCAATGCGTGCCGTATTCGAAATGCTGGGTGTTAAGGACGTTGTATCGAAGTCCATCGGGACCCAGAACCCTTACAACATGATCCGTGCCACCATGGACGGCCTGAAAAAAGAATCTTCGCCACGTGCTGTTGCTCAGCGTCGCGGCAAGAAAGTTGCAGACATTCTGCCCAAGCGTGAGGACAATGTTGAATCGTCCGCACAAGTCGCTGAGGAGGCATAAGCATGGCTAAGACGATCGTAATCAAGCAGGTTGGCTCGCCAATCCGCCGCCCCGCCGACCAGCGCGCTACGTTGATTGGTCTGGGTCTGAACAAAATGCACCGTGTGCGTGAACTGGAAGACACACCTTCCGTTCGCGGCATGATCCGCAAGATTTCTCACATGGTTGAGATCATCGAAGAAAAAGGCTGAACGCTTTCCTAGAAAGCTAGAGACTTTATAATGGTCTTGTTGCTCGGTATCGACGCCCCGTGGGAAACTACGGGGCGTTTTCATTTGTCTCGGGCACCTGGGAGTTGGGGCAGGGCTTGAAACCTTCAGGCCTCCCGTCTATACGCCCCCAGTGGCCACCAATCCGCCACAAGAATCATGCAACGCCGCGTTTGGCCGCTCCCGTCGCTGGGGGCCACATCCGGCAAAAGGAGAAGCGACATGAAACTTCATGAACTGTCTGACAACGAAGGCGCCACCAAGAAACGCAAGCGCGTAGGCCGTGGTCCTGGTTCCGGCACCGGTAAAATGGGTGGCCGTGGTATCAAAGGTCAGAAATCCCGTTCGGGTGTATCGATCAACGGTTACGAAGGCGGTCAAATGCCCTTGTACCAACGTCTTCCAAAGCGCGGCTTCACCAAGCCAAACCGGAAGTCCTATGCCGTTGTAAACCTGGGCCTGATCCAGAAATTCATCGACGCCAAAAAGATCGACGCCTCCGCTGCGATCACCGAGGACGCCCTGATTTCCTCCGGTCTGGTTCGTCGCAAGTTGGACGGTATCCGCGTTCTGGCCAAAGGCGATTTCAACGCCAAGGTTGAACTGCAGGTATCCGGTGCATCCAAATCCGCGGTTGAAGCCGTAGAAAAAGCGGGCGGCAAACTGACCGTCACAGCACCTGCCGCGGCAAACGCAGACGCGTAACCCGACCTTTTGCCTTGTGAGCGGGACGCGTCCCGCTTACATAGTCAATCGAGTTTTCCCAAATGCCGCCCGCCGGAAAACGGCTTGGGCGGCGTTTTTGCAAAGAAAGAGCCCTATATCATGGTATCAGCCGTCGAAAGCATGGCCGCCAACACCAGTTGGTCCGCGTTGGGCAAGGCGACAGACCTGCGCAACCGGATTCTATTCACTCTGGGGTTGTTGATCGTTTATCGCCTTGGCACGTTCATTCCGGTTCCCGGGATCGACGGCACCGCCCTGCGCCAGTTTATGGAAAGCGCGGGTCAAGGCATCGGCGGCATGGTTTCCATGTTCACCGGCGGCGCACTTGGCCGTATGGGGATCTTTGCCTTGGGTATCATGCCCTACATCTCTGCATCGATCATCGTTCAGCTGATGACCTCGATGGTGCCCGCGCTTGAGCAGCTCAAGAAAGAGGGCGAGCAGGGGCGCAAGAAGATCAACCAATACACCCGCTTCGGTACGGTGGCTCTGGCGACGCTCCAGGCCTATGGCCTGGCTGTCTCCCTTGAGGCTGGCGATATCGCCGCTGATCCGGGCATGTATTTCCGCATCGCTTGTATGATCACGCTGGTCGGTGGCACGATGTTCCTGATGTGGCTGGGTGAGCAGATCACCGCACGCGGCATCGGTAACGGTATCTCGCTGATCATCTTTGTTGGCATCATCGCCGAGGTTCCTGCCGCGATTGCGCAGTTCTTCTCTTCGGGTCGTTCTGGTGCGATCAGCCCCGCGATTATCGTTGGCGTGCTGGTTATGGTTATCGCGACGATCATGTTCGTCGTCTTTATGGAACGCGCCTTGCGCAAGATCCACATCCAGTACCCGCGCCGTCAGGTTGGGCAAAAGATGTACGATGGCGGTTCTTCGCACCTGCCGGTCAAGGTGAACCCCGCCGGTGTTATCCCTGCGATCTTTGCCAGCTCTTTGCTGCTGCTGCCGGTCACGATCAGCACGTTCTCGGGCAATTCTACCGGTCCGGTGATGTCGGTTCTGCTGGCCAACTTCGGCCCCGGCCAGCCGCTGTACCTGCTGTTCTTTGTCGCGATGATCGTCTTCTTTGCATACTTCTACACGTTCAACGTCAGCTTCAAGCCTGACGAGGTTGCGGACAACCTGAAGAACCAGAACGGTTTCGTCCCCGGTATCCGTCCCGGTAAGAAAACCGCCGAGTATCTGGAATATGTTGTGAACCGCATTCTGGTGCTCGGGTCGCTTTACCTCGCGGCGGTTTGTATTCTGCCCGAAATCCTGCGTGGCCAGTTTGCGATCCCGTTCTACTTTGGCGGTACGTCGGTGCTGATTGTTGTGTCCGTGACCATGGACACGATCCAGCAGGTACAAAGCCATCTGCTTGCCCATCAGTATGAAGGTCTGCTTGAACGTTCCCAGTTGCGCGGTAAGTCTGGCAAACCACGGAAAAAACGGAGCCCGGTACGTCGATGAACATTATTCTCTTAGGACCACCCGGAGCGGGTAAAGGTACACAAGCGCGTCATCTTGTTGAGACACGCAATATGGTGCAACTTTCCACCGGTGACATGCTGCGTGAAGCCAAAGACAGCGGGACAGAGATGGGCAACATGGTTGCCGATGTCATGGCGCGCGGTGATCTGGTGACCGACGAGATCGTGATCGGCCTGATCCGCGAAAAGCTGGAAGACACCACTGACCACGGCGGTTTCATCTTTGACGGTTTCCCACGCACGCTGGCGCAGGCCACCGCGCTTGGTGAGCTGCTGGAAGCGACAGGCAAGCCATTGGATCACGTGATCCAGTTGGGCGTGGATGACGAAGCGCTGGTTACGCGTATCTCCGGTCGGTCCACCTGCGGCAACTGTGGCGAAGTCTATCACGACGTGACCAAGCCTCAGCCCGCCGACGGAAAATGCGAGAAATGCGGCGCGTCTGACTTTAAACGCCGCGCAGACGATAACGAGGAAAGCCTCCGCAATCGTTTGATGGAATACTACAAGAAGACCTCGCCGCTGTTGGGCTATTACTACGCCCACAACATGCTCACGCGGGTTGACGGTCTGGCGGACATTAAGGAGGTGCAGGACAGCATCGCCAAGGTTCTGGACGCTTAATCCAACCTTACGATCGACAGGCAACGGCGCGCTTTTCGAAGCGCGCCGTTTTGCTATTGTAAGGGGCAGGGCGGGGTGCTTTCGGATTGAAAGGGATATCCATACGGCGTACCGCCGCTATGGGTTGACGCGCCGGTCAATTCCTCATAACCAGCCGTATCTCGTAAGAGAATCGAATTGCAACGGGCACCGATCACGCCCTGCGCATGAACACCTGATCAGCTGGAGCCCGAC
This sequence comes from Sulfitobacter sp. CB2047, assembly GCF_000735125.2. NCBI lineage: Bacteria > Pseudomonadati > Pseudomonadota > Alphaproteobacteria > Rhodobacterales > Roseobacteraceae > Sulfitobacter > Sulfitobacter sp. CB2047. The sequence goes on from NZ_CP072613.1 coordinate 941,764, forward strand.
GGCACATTCGCCTCGGGCTTCACGTTGTGAAAAAAGGGTCTGGCATGACGGACCCGCAACGAAAAGGAAGCACACACGTGGCACGTATTGCCGGCGTAAACATCCCGACTGCAAAGCGGGTTCCAATCGCCCTCACATATATCACCGGTATCGGTAACTCTTCCGCAGCTGCAATCTGCGAAGCTGTTGGCATCGATTCCACACGTCGTATCAACGAACTTTCGGATGCTGAAATCCTGAAAATCCGTGAGTATATCGACGAAAACTACACCGTCGAAGGTGACCTGCGTCGCGACACGCAGATGAACATCAAGCGTCTGATGGACCTTGGTTGCTACCGTGGCCTGCGCCACCGTCGTAACCTGCCGGTTCGTGGTCAGCGTACCCACACCAACGCTCGTACGCGCAAAGGCCCTGCAAAGGCCATTGCCGGTAAGAAGAAGTAAGGGAGGGTCTGATCAATGGCACGCGAAAAGACAAAGACGAAGCGTAAGGTTTCCAAGAACATCGCCGCAGGTGTGGCGCATGTTAACTCCAGCTTCAACAACACAAAGATCCTGATCTCTGACGTTCAGGGTAACGCAATTTCCTGGTCCTCCGCAGGTACCATGGGCTTTAAAGGGTCGCGTAAATCGACACCTTACGCGGCTCAGATGGCTGCTGAAGATGCAGGTAAAAAAGCCCAGGACCACGGCGTGAAAACGCTGGAAGTCGAAGTGCAAGGCCCCGGCTCCGGCCGTGAAAGCGCCCTGCGCGCGCTGGCAGCTGCCGGGTTCAACATCACATCGATCCGTGACGTGACCCCAATGGCGCACAACGGCTGCCGCCCTCCGAAACGCCGCCGCGTCTAAGAGTATAAGTTACAAAAGGGGCCGCGCCTTTGCGCACGGCCTCTTACTGCTTTGTTGAAACCTCGGGAGTTCTTCGCCATTTGGACATGGGGCGCAGAACAGGAATGGAGGGACGTATGATCCACAAAAATTGGGCTGAATTGATCAAGCCACAGCAGTTGGACGTCAAGCCGGGTAATGACCCTGCACGTCAGGCTACTGTCATCGCCGAGCCGCTCGAGCGTGGCTTTGGTTTGACAATGGGCAACGCGCTGCGCCGCGTTCTGATGTCGTCGCTGCAAGGTGCCGCCATCACATCTGTACAAATTGATAATGTTTTGCACGAATTTTCGAGCGTTGCGGGTGTTCGCGAAGATGTCACCGACATCGTTCTGAACCTCAAAGGCGTTTCCCTGCGCATGGAAGTCGAAGGGCCCAAGCGCCTGTCGATCTCTGCCAAGGGGCCGGGTGTTGTCACAGCTGGTGACATCTCCGAAAGCGCTGGTATCGAAATTCTGAACCGCGATCACGTGATCTGCCACCTGGATGACAATGCTGACGTTTACATGGAACTGACGGTCAACACCGGTAAGGGCTATGTGGCGGCAGACAAGAACAAGCCAGAAGATGCGCCTATCGGTCTTATCCCGATCGACGCGATCTATTCGCCGGTCAAGAAAGTGTCCTATGACGTGCAGCCGACCCGCGAAGGTCAGGTGCTGGATTATGATAAGCTGACGATGAAAGTCGAAACAGACGGCTCCATCTCTCCTGACGATGCCGTGGCTTTTGCTGCGCGTATTCTGCAGGATCAGCTGGGTATCTTCGTCAACTTCGACGAGCCTGAATCCGCATCGCGTCAGGACGACGACGACGGTCTGGAATTCAACCCGCTGCTGCTGAAGAAAGTAGACGAGCTGGAACTGTCCGTCCGTTCGGCAAACTGCCTGAAGAACGACAACATCGTCTACATCGGCGATCTGATCCAGAAGACCGAAGCCGAAATGCTGCGCACGCCGAACTTTGGCCGCAAGTCCTTGAACGAGATCAAGGAAGTGCTGTCGGGCATGGGCCTGCACCTTGGTATGGACGTCGAGGACTGGCCACCAGACAACATCGAAGACCTCGCGAAAAAGTTCGAGGATTCGTTCTAAGAGATTTGTCGGGTGGGGTTTCCCCGCCCGACAATACGACCGGGCATCGGCCCCAAGGAGAGTTGGCGCTACGCACGCCAACCAGACAAAGCAAAACCGCCCGTAGAGGGCATTAAATTGGAGACTAGAAAATGCGTCACGCACGTGGTTACCGCCGCCTGAACCGTACACATGAGCACCGCAAGGCGTTGTTCTCGAACATGGCAGGCTCGCTCATCGAACATGAGCAAATCAAAACAACATTGCCAAAAGCCAAAGAATTGAAGCCAATCATCGAAAAGATGATCACACTGGCAAAGCGCGGCGACCTGCACGCGCGTCGTCAGGCTGCAAGCAAGCTGAAGCAAGACCAGTATGTTGCGAAACTGTTCGACATCCTGGGCCCACGTTACAAAGACCGTCAGGGTGGCTATGTCCGCGTTCTGAAAGCGGGCTTCCGGTATGGCGACATGGCACCTATGGCCATCATCGAATTCGTAGATCGCGACCGCGACGCGAAGGGTGCAAACGACAAGGCGCGCGTAGCGGCCTATGAGGTTGCCGAAGACTAAAGCGACCTGCTTTTGTTAAGAATTCTGAAAGCCCCTGCCACCGCAGGGGCTTTTTGCTTTTATGCCTTCGGCGAGGATTTAAATCCATTTGGAACTCGGGTGTTGCGCAAGGGCCTATGGCTGCGCATATCTGGGGGCATGAGAATACTTCTGATCCTGCTGACCGTTCTGTGTTTCCCCGTCGCTGCGCAAACTGTGCCAAGCTCTGCCGCGCAGATCCAGTTGAGCTTTGCGCCGCTGGTCCGCGAGGCCGCGCCCGCCGTGGTGAACATCTACGCCCGCACCATCGTCGAGCAAAGCCGCACGCCGCTGCAGGCTGATCCCTTCTTCGAACGTTTCTTCCGGCGGCCAGACGCCGGTCGCCCACGGGTTCAGAACTCGCTCGGGTCCGGCGTGATTCTGTCGGAGGACGGGATCGTCGTGTCGAATTATCATGTGGTCGGGATGTCGACGGACATTCGGATCGTCCTGTCGGACCGTCGCGAGTTTTCCGCCCGTGTGCTGCTGAGCGATGCAGAGAGCGATCTGGCTATCCTGAAAATCGATGACGTCGACGGGCTTACCCCTTTGTCCTTGCGCGATAGCGACACCGTCGAGGTCGGAGAGTTGACGCTGGCCATCGGCAACCCCTTTGGGGTCGGGCAAACGGTGAGCAGCGGGATCGTTTCAGGGCTTGCGCGGTCTGGCGGGATGAACGGTGGCGGGCAGGGATACTTCATCCAGACGGATGCACCGATCAACCCGGGCAACTCTGGTGGTGCGTTGATCGATGTAGAGGGGCGGTTGATCGGGATCAACACCTCGATCTTGACACGCTCTGGCGGTTCAAACGGGATTGGCTTTGCGATACCTGCCAATTTGATCGCGGCGTTCATGGCGCAGGCGCGCGACGGGGCCGTTGAATTTACCCGACCTTGGGCGGGGATGAGCGGGCAGCCGGTGGACGCGGATATGGCGGGCCCGCTTGGGCTGGACCGGCCTGGCGGGATCATCGTGTCTGGGATGCACCCTGCCAGCCCGTTTCTGAAGGCCGGTGTGGCTGTCGGCGATGTGATCACAGCGGTCGATGGGCAAGAGGTACATACACCCGCCGAGATGATCTACCGCATGAGCGTGGCCGGGATGGGGGCGCAAGCGCGGATCACGCGGCTGCGCGATGGCAAGGTGGAAGAGGTTGAGGTCGCGTTGATCGCCGCACCGGAAGAGCCATCGCGTGCCGCGCTCACGCTGGATGAAAGCAGCTTGCTACCGGGGTTGGCGTTGGCGCGGATCAATCCTGCTGTGATGGCTGAATTGAACCTCCCGCTTGAGGTAGCGGGTGTGGCGGTGATGGATACCGGGCCCTATGGTGCGCGCGTGGGGTTGCGGCAGGGGGATGTGATCTTGGCCGTGAACGGGGCCGAGGTGCAAGCACCGTCGGACGTCAGCGACCAGATGGCGGGCAGCCGTCAGGTGTCGATGGTGGTGCAGCGTGGCGTGCAGCGTCTGTCGCTGCAATTCCGGGTCTAGCGCGATGGCGGACCTATTTGGATCGGACGCGCCGGCTGTGGAAAGCGGGCACCGCCCGTTGGCGGACCGGCTGCGCCCGCGAAGCTTGGGCGAGGTCATCGGCCAGTCACAAGTGTTGGGGCCGGACGCGCCGCTGACGGTCATGCTGCAGTCGGGGTCGCTGGGGTCGCTGATTTTCTGGGGGCCGCCCGGCGTTGGCAAAACGACGATCGCGCGACTGCTGGCAGATGAGACGGACCTGCATTTCGTGCAGATCAGCGCGATTTTCAGCGGTGTGCCTGAGCTCCGCAAGGTCTTTGATGCGGCGAAAATCCGGCGACAGAACGGGCAGGGGACACTGCTGTTCGTCGACGAGATCCACCGCTTTAACAAGGCGCAGCAGGACGGCTTCCTGCCTCATATGGAGGATGGAACGATCCTGCTGGTCGGGGCCACGACCGAGAATCCATCGTTCGAGCTGAACGCCGCTGTGCTGAGCCGGTCGCAGGTTCTGGTGTTGGAGCGCTTGCCGCTGTCTGATCTGGAACGGCTGGCCCAAAGGGCCGAAAAGGAACTGGGTCGTGGCCTGCCACTGGACGGGCCTGCGCGCGAAAACCTGCTTGAGATGGCCGATGGCGACGGGCGTGCGTTGCTCAACCTGATAGAGCAAGTCGCCGCTTGGAAGGTCGAGGGCAAGCTGGACGGCAAGGCCCTGTCGGCGCGGTTGATGCGGCGCGCGGCGCAATACGATAAAGGGGGGGACGCGCATTATAACCTCATCTCAGCGCTGCATAAATCCGTGCGCGGCTCTGACCCTGACGCGGCGCTGTACTGGCTGGCGCGGATGCTGGAGGGAGGCGAAGACCCGCGGTATCTGATGCGCCGGATCACGCGCATGGCGGTCGAGGATATCGGGCTTGCCGATCCGCAGGCGCAGTCTGTTTGCCTGCAATCGTGGGAGACCTACGAGCGGCTCGGCTCGCCTGAAGGGGAACTGGCGATTGCCCAGGCGTTGACCTATCTCGCGCTGGCCCCGAAGTCGAACGCGGCCTACGTGGCCTATAAGGCTGCGCGGCGTGCGGCCAAGCAAACCGGGTCCTCTTTGCCACCCAAGCACATCATGAACGCGCCCACCAAGATGATGAAAGAACAGGGCTACGGCGTGGGGTATGCCTATGACCATGATGCCGAAGACGGGTTTTCCGGCCAGAACTACTTTCCCGACGGGATGGAGCGACCGCAATTCTATCAACCTGTCGAACGAGGCTTTGAACGTGACCTGAAAAAACGCGTCGATTATTTCGAAAAGCTGCGGGCAACGCGGAAAACTTGACATTCGGGGCGTGAACCGTGAGAGACCGCAGATGATTTCAACCCTGTCCCTTGTCGCTATGGGCGGCGCGATCGGTGCCTCCTTGCGGTATCTGTTTGGTGTCGCCGTGACGCGGCTGGTCGGGCTGTCGGATTTTCCGGTCGCGGTCCTGACGGTCAACATCATCGGGTCGTTCTTGATGGGCCTCTTTGTGGTGTGTGCCGCACAAAAAGGGCTGACGCAGATCAGCCCGTTCGTGATGACCGGCGTGCTTGGCGGCTTTACAACGTTCTCGTCCTTCTCGCTCGAGACGGTCACGTTGATGGAGCGCGGCCAGATCGGGGCGGCAGGGATATATGTGGCACTGTCCGTCGGGCTTTCGGTGCTAGGATTAATGCTGGGCCTTTTCGTGGCCAGAGGGGTATTTGCATGAGCCGGGTTCAACATCTGGTCGTAGAAGAAGGCGACGGGGATCAACGGTTGGACCGTTGGTTCAAACGGACCTTTCCGCTGATTGGCCAAGGGCTGATCGAAAAGATGTGCCGTAAAGGTGACATCCGAGTTGATGGGGGGCGGGTAAAAGCCTCTACTCGGCTTGAGGTCGGGCAGACCGTGCGTATCCCGCCGCTGCCTGATGAAAAGGCTCCGCCGCCGCCCAAGCGCACGCGGATATCAGAGGCGGATACCAAGTTTATCCGGTCTTGTGTGATCTATCGCGACGATCACATCATCGCGCTGAACAAACCGCCGGGGCTGCCGGTGCAGGGCGGGTCTGGTCAATCGGACCGCCATGTCGACGCGCTTGCCGATGCTTTGATGTTCGAGCTTGATGAAAAGCCGCGCCTTGTGCACCGCTTGGATAAAGACACCTCTGGCGTGCTGATCATGGCGCGGACACGGTCAATTGCCGCCGCGCTGACAGCGTCGTTCCGCCATCGCGAAACCCGCAAGATTTACTGGGCTGCGGTCGCGGGCGTCCCGCATCCGCGCAACGGGACGATCAAATTCGGGCTGGTCAAAGCCTTCGGTCACGGGGCCCGCGGTGAGGGCGAAAAGATGTACTGCGTCCACCCGAAAGACATGGAAACAACCGAAGGCGCCAAGCGCGCGACCACCGATTATGCGACCCTCGCACAAGCCGGTAAGCGGACCTGCTGGATGGCGCTGATCCCTGTGACGGGCCGGACGCACCAGCTGCGTGCGCATATGGCTGAAATCGGGCATCCCATTGTCGGAGATGGAAAATATGGCGGTTCAGGTCAGGAAAACATGGGCGACGGATGGGGCGCGCAACTGGGGGGCGATATCTCTAAGAAGCTGCACCTGCATGCGCGATCCCTGACGCTGGAGCACCCTGTAACCAAGGCGCGACTGAACCTCACGGCCCCGCTGCCGGACCATATGGCGCGCACCTGGGACACGTTCCAGTGGGCACCCTCCGACGTGCCTGCTGACCCGTTCGAGGAGGATTGGGGGTGAGCGATTGGAAAGCGAAACGTTTCTGGAAAGAGGCGGCCGTTGTCGAGGCGGAGGGTGGCTATACTGTCGAGCTTGACGGGCGCGGGATCAAGACGCCGGCCAAACGTGCGCTGGTGGTGCCAACCCGCGCTATGGCGCAGAAAATCGCCGCTGAGTGGCAGGCACAGGACGGGGTGATCAACCCCGACACCATGCCCGCTACCAAAACCGCCAATGCCGCGATCGACAAGGTTGCGCTGCAACATGCCGAGGTTGCGGATATGTTGGCGGCCTACGGCGACTGTGATTTGCTGTGCTATCGCGCGGATAGCCCGGCTGAGCTGGTCGCGCGGCAAGCCGAACAATGGGACCCCACGCTGGAGTGGGCCCGGGAGGCTTTGGGCGTGAGCTTGCAGACCCGAGTGGGGATCATGCACGAACCCCAGTCACCTGCGGATGTCGCACGCCTGTCGGCGCGCACCCATGCGTTAAGCAACTTTCAACTCGCTGCCTTCCACGACCTTGTGAGCCTGTCTGGCTCACTAATCTTGGGCTTTGCGGCGGCGCTTGACGCAAAGGAAGCGGAATCGATTTGGGAAATTTCCCGTCTGGACGAGGTTTGGCAGGCCGAGCAGTGGGGCAATGATGACGAGGCAGACGCCTTGGCCGCAGTGAAAAAGACTAGTTTCTTACACGCTAAGTTGATGTTTGACCTGAGCGTGCCCGAATAGGTTTCACGGTGACCCCAATACATAGGATTGAGGGCATTTTTTAAGCACACTGACTTGACGTTCCGGCGTAAATTCGCCCAAACTCCCTTCCACTGACGGGGATAACCCCGCCAAAACATCTCCGGTCCGAAAAGGTGCCGGGTGAACCGCCCTAAAACGTGGCGGAAAATCAGGAAGAGGTTAAAATGAACAAATCCGTATTTTTTGGTGCGCTAACAGTAGCCGGCCTTGCGGCTGGCGCAGCTGCTGCGTCCACGCTTGACGATGTCAAAGCGCGCGGCAAGCTGAACTGCGGCGTTACCACCGGTCTGGCTGGCTTTGCGGCCCCTAACGCCAATGGTGAATGGGAAGGCTTTGACGTGGCGGTATGCCGCGCCGTTGCCGCTGCTGTACTGGGCGACCCCGCAGCTGTCGAATTCATCCCCACAACCGGCAAAACACGCTTTACCGCGCTGGCATCGGGCGAGATCGATTTCCTTGCACGTAACACCACATGGACCTTCAGCCGCGATGTCGACCTCAAGTTCGACTTCATCGGCGTGAACTACTATGACGGTCAGGGCTTCATGGTTCCGAAAGAACTTGGCGTTTCCTCTGCCAAGGATCTGGATGGCGCGACTGTCTGCATCCAAACCGGCACCACGACCGAGCTGAACCTCGCGGACTTCTTCCGCAACAACAACATCAGCTACGAGCCCGTCCCTGTTGAAACAAACGCCGAAGGCCAACAGCAGTATCTGGCCGGTGCGTGCGACACCTATACTACCGACGCATCCGGTCTGGCCGCGACACGCGCGACCTTTGAAAACCCAGGTGAGCACATCATCCTGCCCGAAATCATCTCCAAAGAGCCTCTGGGCCCGCTTGTTCGCCATGGCGACAACGACTGGGGCGACGTAACCCGCTGGGTTCTCTACGCTCTGATCGCAGCTGAAGAGCTGGGTGTCACATCGGCAAACGTCGAAGAGATGACAACAAACACCACAAACCCAGAAGTTGCCCGTCTGCTTGGCACCGAAGGTACTTTGGGTGAAATGCTGGGTCTGGAAGCTGACTGGGCGAAAAAAGCCATCGCGTCGCAAGGTAACTACGGCGAAATCTTTGCCAAGAACATCGGTGAAGAAACACCAATCGGTCTGGCCCGTGGCCTGAACGCTCAGTGGACAGACGGCGGCCTGATGTACGCGCCTCCTTTCCGCTAAACACATCCGTCGAGGGGCGCGGAGCAATTCCGCGCCCTTTGCGCCTATACGACGCAAAAATAAAACCCGGCCCGCGACACCGAATGGTGCGTGAAAAACAGGTCCGGCACACAGGGAAAATCTGATGACGACAATGTCCGACCCTCAACAGGGCTCGTTCCGGCTGTCGATGTTGCTTAACGACACCCGCTATAGATCCTACACTTTCCAGTTTATCGCGCTGATACTGCTTATCGCATTGATGTCGTTTCTGGGCATTAACCTGGTACGAAATCTGGCAGAGGCCGGATTGAACATCTCTTACGGGTTTTTGAACGTGCCAGCCGGCTACGATATCAACCAATCCTTAATCGATTATAACAGTCAGTCATCGAACCTGCGTGCCGCAATGGTTGGTATCATCAACACGCTTCTTGTTGCGTTTCTGGCCTGTGTCACTGCGACAATTCTGGGTGTGATCGCCGGTGTGGCGCGCCTGTCCAAGAACTGGCTCGTGTCCAAACTGATGTCGGTCTACGTCGAGATTTTCCGGAATATTCCGGTGCTGATCTGGATCCTGATGATCTACACCTTGATGACGGCCGTATTGCCCGCGCCCAACAAGTTCCGCGGTGACAATGCCACGTCGAGCATGCTTTTCGACGCCTTCGCCTTCACCAACCGCGGCATCTACATTCCCGCACCGGTTTGGGGCCCGGGGTCTATGATCGTGGTTGCGACCTTTGTGCTGTCGATCATCGCCGCGATTATCTATCGCCGGTATGCGGTTAGCCTTCTGTTCCGTACGGGCAAGCTGCTGCCTATGGGATGGCCCACTGTCGCGATCTTGCTGGTGCCGACGATTGTGATGTTCTTCATCATGGGCAGCCCCATCGCATTGGATTACCCCGAGCTTAAGGGCTTTAACTTCCGTGGTGGTCTGCAGATCGGCGCGCCGCTGATCGCATTGTGGTTGGCTTTGTCCGTATACACCGGTGCCTTCATCGCCGAAAACGTGCGTGCAGGTATTCAGGCGATCTCAAAAGGGCAGACCGAAGCTGCATCGTCGCTGGGCTTGCGCCCGAAGCGGGTCATGAACCTTGTGGTTCTGCCGCAGGCGTTGCGTGTGATCATTCCGCCGCTGATTTCGCAATACCTCAACATCACCAAGAACTCGTCGCTCGCGATTGCCGTCGGGTATGCCGATATCACTGCGACACTGGGGGGGATCACATTGAACCAAACCGGCCGCGCGATCGAATGCGTGCTTTTGCTGATGCTGTTCTATCTCACGATCTCGCTGTCGATCTCTGCGATCATGAACGTTTACAACAACTCTGTCAGCTTGAAGGAGCGGTAAGATGTCAGATACACACGCCGCCTCCGTCCCTTATGTGCGGGACACCATGTTGCCACAGCACGCGCCCCCGCCAACCGCGCAAGGGCCCGTAAAATGGGTCCGCGAAAGCCTGTTTTCGTCGATCCCTTACACCATTCTCACGCTCGCAGCGCTTTACGTTATCTACCTGATCCTTTCCGGCTTCCTTCCTTGGTTGCTGGGCGGGGTTTGGACGACATCCAACATTCGCGAGTGTCGCGAAGTATTGGACGGCGTCCAAGCTGGCTGTTTCTCGGTGCTGACAGAACGCTGGAACCAGCTGTTGTTTGGTATCGCCTATCCACAGGACGGCTATTGGCGCCCGACATTTGCATTCGTGCTCTTGTTCGTCGCCGTGTCACCGGTGCTGTTTAGCAATCTGCCACGTGGGCTCATCCTTTTTACCGTCATCTACCCTTTCATCGCCTTCTGGTTGATCTGGGGCGGTTCCCTTTTGGTGCCATTGTCGGCGTTGCTGGCCGTTGTGGTTGGCTATGTGGTCTACAGCAGAATCGTTAAGACAAGCTTTGCAGGCGGACTTTTTGCGGGTCTCATCGCAGGCATCGTGACGTGGTTTATCTGCGGCTTCATTACGCCAAGCCTATCGGGCGTGCTCGCGCTGGAACCGGTCGCCTCGCGGAACATGGGGGGCTTTATGCTCAACATGATCTTGGGCGTGATCTGTGTGTCTTTGTCCCTGCCGATGGGCATTCTGCTTGCGCTGGGTCGTCAATCGAGCTTGCCGATCATCAAACTGATCTGCGTTGTTTTTATTGAGTTTATCCGAGGGGTGCCTCTGATTACGTTGCTTTTTGTTGCCAACGTGGTCCTGGCTTACTTCCTGCCACCGGGCACAAACTTCGACCTGATCCTACGTGTTATTATCATGATCACCATGTTCGCGTCGGCCTATATCGCCGAGGTGATCCGGGGCGGGTTGGCAGCCTTGCCACGTGGTCAATACGAGGCTGCAGACAGCTTGGGCCTAGATTATGCGCAGGCCATGCGCCTGATTATTTTGCCCCAAGCCTTGAAAATCTCGATCCCAGGAATCGTTAACGTGGCCGTCGGGCTGTTCAAGGATACTACGCTGGTGTCGATTATTTCGATGTTCGACCTGGTTGGGATGATCCGCGGGCCGATCCTAGCGTCGACTGACTGGAACGGCGTTTACTGGGAACTTTGGGGCTTTGCCGCCTTGCTCTTCTTCGTCGTCTGCTACGGCATCTCGCAATATTCACAATGGCTGGAACGTCAACTCCAGACCGACCACCATTAAGGAAAGGCTGTAATTATGGCTGAACAAGCACAAGCGCTGAAAGTCTCGAACGAGGTCGCGATCAGCATCGAGAACATGAACAAGTGGTACGGCACGTTTCACGTGCTGCGGGATATTGATCTGACCGTTTACCGTGGTGAACGTATCGTTATTGCCGGACCGTCGGGCTCGGGGAAGTCAACTCTGATCCGCTGTATCAATGCCTTGGAAGAGCACCAGAAAGGCCGGATCGAAGTCGACGGTACGGTGCTGTCTTCGGACGTTAAAAACATCGACAAGATCCGCTCCGAAGTCGGGATGTGTTTCCAGCACTTCAACCTTTTCCCGCACTTGACGATCCTCGAAAACTGCACGCTTGCTCCGATCTGGGTGCGAAAAACACCTAAGAAGGAAGCCGAAGAAATCGCGATGCATTTCCTTGAGAAGGTTAAGATCCCGGATCAGGCGGACAAGTACCCAGGTCAGCTTTCTGGTGGTCAGCAGCAACGCGTGGCGATCGCGCGCAGCCTGTGTATGCGTCCGCGTATCATGTTGTTTGACGAACCAACGTCTGCCTTGGACCCGGAGATGATCAAAGAGGTCCTGGACACGATGGTCGAACTGGCTGAGGAAGGCATGACGATGCTCTGCGTGACGCACGAGATGGGCTTTGCCCGTCAGGTGGCAAACCGCGTCATCTTTATGGATGAAGGCCAGATCGTCGAACAGAACGAACCTGAGGAGTTCTTCAACAACCCCCAAAGCCCGAGGACCAAGCTCTTCCTCAGCCAAATTTTGGGCCACTAAGTTTCAAGGGCGGGGATTTCCCCGCCCTTTTCTATTGGGCAAGTATCCGTGGCGTCATGTACGCCTGTACGTCGCCGCTGTGCCAGTGCACGCCCCTCCAGTCGTCCACTTCGAATGACATCACCATTGTCGCACCCGGTGGGGTTCCGGCTGCAAGATGAGCTGTGGCACCCACACGGGGCAGGAGGTGCGCCATCTCTGCCACGCCGGGGTTATGCGCAAGAACTAAAACTGTGGACCCTTCAGCGCCCTGTATGGCCGCCATCAGCCGTTCTGTATCTGCTAGATAAAGACGGTCTGTGAAGATTCGTTTAACAGCGGAGGGAATTTCCAAAAATTCGAGCGTTTCCGACGTTCGCCGAGATGCAGAGCATAGCACAAGATCAGGTCTGTAGTCTTCGGCGTCGAGCCATTGCCCGATTGCATGTGCGTCTTGCCGACCTTTGTCATCCAAAGGCCGGTCAAAGTCCGTTGCGATCCCCGCCGGCCAACCTGCTTTTGCATGGCGCATCAGAATAAGGCGTCTCATCAACGTTTCCTTAATGTATCGGCCGCATAAACGAGAAGCTCAGACAGCCGGAAACAGGGGAGGGTGCAATATGCAGTAATTTATAAAGTGGTTGTTACTGGCCGCGGATAATGCTGCCTGCACCATGTTCGGTGAAAAGCTCCAACAAGCAGGCGTTAGGGGCTCTCCCGTCCAAAATCACCGCTGCGCGCACGCCACCGTCGATCGCATCAAGCGCAGTTTGCGTTTTGGGTATCATACCACCGGCAATCGTTCCGTCTGCCACCATCTCGCGTATCTGGCTCGCTGTTAGCTCCGTCAGTACGTCGCCTTCGGCATTCTTCACGCCTGCAACGTCGGTGAGCAGCAGCAAGCGGTCTGCCTTCAGCGCAGCTGCAATCGCGCCCGCCGCAGTATCGCCGTTGATGTTAAATGTTTCGCCGTTGCGGCCCATGCCAAGGGGCGCAATCACCGGGATAATCCCTTTGTCGGCTAGATCGCGTAGCAAACGGGGGTTTACTTCGGTCGGTGCGCCAACCAACCCCAGCTCTGGGTCCTCTTGGTCACAGATAATAAGGCCGCTGTCCTTGCCAGACACACCGACGCAACGCCCACCCTGTGCCGTGATCGCTTGCACAATGCGGGCGTTCACAAGGCCCGACAGAACCATCTCAACGATTTCCATCGTGGCAGCGTCGGTCACCCGTTTGCCGTTTACGAATTCGGACTTGATGTTCAGCCGGCCGAGCATGTCATTGATCATCGGGCCGCCGCCGTGAATGATGACGGGGTTCACGCCGACCTGGCGCATAAGTGCTACGTCGCGCGCGAACTCTTCCATCGCATCGTCGCTGCCCATGGCGTGACCGCCTAGCTTGATAACAACGGTCGCGTCAGCGTAACGCTGCAAGTAGGGGAGCGCTTGGCTCAGGGTGCGTGCGGTGGCGATCCAGTCGCGATTCATGTCTTGTTTTCTCATTCTCTGCCTCGGTAAACGCCGAAGTGCTCGTCACTCCAACGTCGCGATAATGGCACGGAGCGTAGGGATGCCCCAGCCCTTTTCAGAAGACGTAACCACGATTTCGGGGTAGGCGGCTGGGTGCTTGGCAAGCGCACCGCGGACCTGATCCAGAACCTTCTGACGCTCAGCTTCTTTAACCTTGTCGGCTTTCGTGAGGACACATTGAAAAGTCACGGCTGAGCTATCCAGCAAGGACATGATTTCGTCATCGACCTTCTTAACGCCATGCCGCGCGTCGATCAGCACAAACGCCCGGCGGAGCGTTTGCCGACCTGAAAGGTACTGTTTCAGCAACCGTTGCCATTTTTCGACGACGGGTAGAGGAGCGTTTGCATAGCCATACCCGGGCAAATCGACGAGGTAGTGATCGTCGGCCGCGGTAAAATAGTTGATCTCTTGCGTGCGCCCCGGCGTGTTGGACGCCCTTGCCAGCGCTTTTGTGCCCGTCAAGGCATTGATCAAAGTCGATTTACCAACGTTTGATCGCCCTGCGAAACACACCTCCATCCGGTCGGCGGGTGGCAGGCCGTCCATCGCGACAACGCCTTTCACAAACAGCGTTTCGCCTGCAAATAGCATGCGGCCTTTTTCGGCTGCATAGGCATCAGGCTCTTCGGCGATGCTAAATTGGACTTGCATGAGTTAAAGTACCTTTACCTGGTCGCTAAGTGCGACGGAGCCTGTGTGAATGACCTTAGCGTATACGCGGAAATCTTGGTGACCCCAAGTGCTCAATACGCGCAATATGTCGATGTCGCGCTCGCCGTTGTGTCGATTCGCGGTGGTCGCTTGGCACCGCTTGGTGGGGTCCCGTACACGTAGGACAGTTTCGCCACGTGACACGTCGTTCCCGACCCAATCAAGCTCGCTCCATGGTGTTGCGGTATCAAACCAAATGGTGCTTTTGACCCGGTGCTCAAATTTGCACAATGCGACCATTCGTTCCCATCTAGACGCGCCGCGCCATGCGCCACCGCCCAGGTCTGGTTCCACGGCATCGACTGCCCCGTGGAGGGCGCTGTATGATCCAGCTCTTCGCGACCGTGGCTTTTGAGCGGGTGGCGATAGAGCTGGGTCACCGTTGTCATTATTTCGGATCACCCTTCCGTCCGAATTTCATGCTGCCTTTAATATTCCCTAGGATATCAGGCTTATAGCCCTGGCTGCGCATGATCAGGTACTGCTGCGTAAAGGTAATCGTGTTGTTTGCGATCCAGTAGACGACGAGGCCAGATGCGAAACCGCCAAGCATGAACATAAAGACCCATGGCATCCATGCAAAGATCATCTGCTGCGTGGGGTCCGTAGGGGCCGGGTTCAGTTTCTGCTGCAGGAACATCGAAATACCCAGCAGCAGCGGTAGGATCCCGATAAAGACCAATGCAAGAACGGTCCCTGCTTCGGGCGCAGCCCATGGCAGCAGTCCATAGAAGTTGAAGATAGATGTCGGGTCTGGGGCGCTCAAATCCTGAAACGGGCCAAAGAAGGGTGCGTGGCGCAGCTCCAACGTGACGAAGATCACTTTGTAGAGGGAAAAGAAAATCGGGATCTGCATCAAAATCGGCAGACAGCCGGCGGCTGGGTTCACTTTCTCGCGTTTATATAGCTCCATCATGCCCTGTTGAAGCTTTTGACGGTCGTCGCCTGCATCCTTTTTCAGCTTCTCCATCTGTGGCTGAAGCTCTTTCATCTTCGCCATCGAAACGTAGGATTTATACGCAAGTGGGAAGAGCAGAGCTTTGATCAGCAACGTCAGGCCGATGATCGCGACACCCATGTTGCCGATCAGCAGGTTTAGATGGTGAAGTACCCAAAAGATCGGTTTGGTCAGGAAAAAGAACCAGCCCCAATCGATGGAGTCGATGAATTTGTACACGCCTTGCGCCTCATAGTCGCGCAAAATTTCCCATTCTTTGGCACCGGCGAACAACTGTGTGGTGACCGTTGCTGTCTGCCCGCTTGCGACAGTTTGCGTCGGCATCACGGATTCGGTTTGAAAAATCTCAGTGCGTGGCAGGTACTTGACTGATAAGCGCGTTGGCTGTGCCGGATCCGGGATCAGGTTGGTCATGAAATAGTGCCCGGTGAAGCCGATCCAGCCGTTGGTTACACCGTCAATACGTTTGGATGACACGCCGTTCACGACATCCAGCTCGGGAATGTCATCCCAAGCGGTCTCAAGCAGTTCACCATTGTTCATGGCGACAAGACCCTCGTGAAGAATGAAGAAATTCTGCGCGTCGCTTGGAATACCGTGGCGTGCAATTAGCCCGTAAGGTGCAAGTGAAACCGAGTTTTCGGAAGTGTTCTCAACCTTCTGTTCGATCTTGAACATATAGTTTTCGTCGATTGAGATGGTGCGTGAGAAAAGCTGACCGGCTTCGTTATCCCAAGTGAGCGTGACAGGGGTTTCGACTGACAGCGTTTCACCTTGGCTAAGTGTCCAAAGGGTGTTTGGTCCTGGAACCTGTTCAGGGGCAATCCCCGCACCTGGAGCCCAGCCGTAAAGCGCATAGTAGGCGTCGGGTGTGCCTGCAGGTGATAGCAAGCTTACGATGGGAGCATCGTCTTCGATAGTTGTGTTGTAATCCTTCAAATGAAGGTCATCGACCCGCCCCCCTAGCAGCGAGATTGAGCCGGAAATGCGCGCCGTTTCAACGGGGATACGCGGCGCTTCTTCGAGAGCTGCCGTTGCTTCGTCCGACGCGTCGGTAACATTGTCGGCTGCGCCGGCACTTGAAGGGACAACAGCTTCTGTCGAGGTCGCGTCCGTCACTTGCTGTGTGGCAGCCGGGTCAGTGACGGTTTCGGTTTCCGGAGGCGGAAACAACACGAACCATCCTAGGATGACTATGAAACTTAGAACCGTCGCGAAAATGAGATTCTTGTTTTGATCGTCCATGTGACCGTCACCTGATGCCTGTAATATCAGCGTGGGTTCAACAGAGTAAGGCACCAAAGGTCAAGTAGATTCGCCTTTTCCCCTTTGGTGCACACTGATCTGCCGAAGCCAAACATCAACGAATGCCACCTACCACACCGGGCAGACGTGTCAGTTTTTGGCTATGTGTATGCATCCAAGTGGTCGCTTCGTGTATCTGCATGGGCGGCGCGATGCCGTCGCCTTGAACATGGTCGCAGCCCAGTTGAGACAATAAGCTATGCTCTCCGGCGGTTCGTATATCACAGGCCAGAGTTTCGACGCCTAAATCATGAGCCATCGCAACTACCGCTGACAGGATGCGGCGACGGTTGGGGTGGTTATCAACGTCATTAGTGAGAGACGGGTCGATAATAGCTAGGTCAACGCCGCATTTCTGAATGGTCTCAACGCAATGTGGGCCGCTGCCAAAACCGTGAAGCGCGATACTGCATCCTAGTGTGCGAAGGTCACGGCATGTGGAAATCAGTGGGTGAGAAGGCGTATGCTGGCAAAGGTGTTGCGGTAGGGCTAGTCGCAAAGTACCGGGTTTGACGTCAAGACGATCAAGTTCCCATTCCAGTTTTGCCGCCAGCTGCACGTCATCCACTTGCTCGGTAGAAAGGCTGCATGTGATGAGAATAGGAAAGTGAGGCGCTCGTTGCAGGGTTTTGGCCCTGTGCAGCGCGTGGGTCAGACTGCTGAAGTGACTGAAAAGGGTTTCATCCTCTGCAATTTCCGAGGTGCTGACCGGCGCGGTCATGTCGGTGTTCATGCTGGTGTGGCAGGCCGGAACTGCAGAAAATCCGGTGATCATGCCGGAATGGGTGGATATCTGAGGCTGAAATAGAGTTCGAGCGTGCTGCCTCGGTTCCCGAGGTGTAGGATCGGTGCCGCCGCTTGGTCGGGCAGTGGCCGTCCTATCCAGGGGGCGCGGGTGCGTTGGTTCTGATGGTGTATTACGCCAGCTATCTGAAGCCAAATACAGCAAAGGGGGGGCGACAAAGCCGATGATAATCAACCCCTGCCAGCCGAACCAAAATACGGACAGCGCAAACCCAAGCAAGAGCAAGAGACCAGCGGGTAGATGGCGGCGGGTTGTGCCGCGCCTCGAAAGATTGGGTTTAAGATCGTGTTGCAAATGAAGCCTCGGCTGACAGTGTTACCGCCATACCGATAGCCCTTGCCTCTGACCAAAAGATTAATGTTCTGCCTTTGATCTAAAGGATTTGAATTAAACCCTCAGCTTTTCGAGGGTTTACTTGTCTCGACTGAGTCCTGCAAAATCAAACAGGTTCGGATCCAACAGATGCGAAGGGCGTGCGTTCATCAGCGCGCGGAACATCACCTGACGGCGTCCGGGGCTATTCGCCTCCCAGCCGTCTAGAATCGATTTTACCTGCTGGCGTTGCAGACCGTCTTGCGAGCCGCACAAATCACACGGAATGATTGGATAATTCATGGCAGTAGAGAATTTTTCGCAATCGACCTCCGCAACATGGGCGAGGGGGCGGTATAGGAACAGATCGCCTTCTTCGTTCACGAGTTTTGGCGGCATGGTCGCCAAGCGCCCGCCATGAAACAGGTTCATGAAAAACGTCTCTAGAATATCATCACGGTGGTGGCCTAGGACAACAGCGGTACATCCTTCTTCGCGTGCGATGCGATAGAGGTGCCCCCGACGAAGCCTACTGCACAACGCACAGAATGTGCGGCCCGCGGGTATTTTATCCATGACGATGGAATAGGTATCTTGGTATTCGATGCGGTGTTTGACACCCATCTTTTCAAGAAACGCGGGCAAGACCGTGGCGGGGAAATTGGGCTGACCTTGATCGAGGTTGCAGGCGACCAGTTCGACGGGCAGAAGACCGCGCCATTGGAGCTCGTGCAAGATGGCCAGCAGGGTGTAGCTATCTTTGCCCCCGGACATGCAAACCAGCCATTTGCCGCCGGGTTCGATCATCCCGTATTGCTCAATCGCCTCGCGCGTTTGTCGCACAAGACGTTTGCGCAGTTTGCGAAACTCGGTGCTTTGGGGGGCACCGTTGAAGAGCGGGTGAATATCTTCGGGTTGATCAAGCATGGGCTTGGCTTAGTGCAACTGGGTTTGCCGATCAAGCGCCAGTGCATGTGTATGGCGGCGATTGGTGATGTAGGGAAAAGGAGTGAAGAGGAAGGGCTAGTCCGGTACGTTGTCGATGCCGCTATCGCCCCAAGGGTGGCAGCGAGCGATGCGCTGCAGGGTGAGCCAGCCGCCCTTGATGCCGCCATGTTTAGCAAGTGCTTCCAGCGCATATGCGCTGCATGTCGGGTGGTATCGGCAGTTGTGGCCAACCCAGGGGCTGAAGACGAGGCGATACCCTTTCACGGGCAGCGCCAAAACGCGCGCCAAAGGGGTCACTTTTTTGAACCAGAGTGTTGCTTGCCGTGGAGGATCCCCAAGGCTTTGGTGAAATCCGACTGCAGTTTGTCAAAGGGGAGGGAAGCCGTGGCATCGCTGCGACCTACGAGGACATAATCCATACCGTCGCGTCCCTCGTGAGGGAGCGTCAGGCGTGCGACTTCGCGTAGACGTCGTTTGGCCCGATTGCGCGCGACGGCGTTGCCCACTTTTTTAGAGCAGGTGAACCCAACCCGTATGCCATCGGCTTCGCCCGCTGCGCGTTTACGCATCTGCAGGATGAAACCGGGCATGGCGACCCGAGGGGCGCGGGACGCCCGTTGAAAGTCGGGGCGATTTTTGAGCGTTTGCACACGTAAAGAAACCGCCGGAAGGGTTTCCTCTGGTGTGGCGATGCTGCCATCCATAGGTGCCTCCGACGGTGTCATATCTTTTTGAAACCGAGGTCGCGTATTACGCGCTCAGTTCCTTCCGGCCTTGTGCACGGCGCGCGTTGATGATCTTGCGACCCGCTTTGGTTGCCATGCGTGCGCGGAAACCGTGGCGCCGTTTGCGCACAAGGTTTGAAGGTTGATAGGTGCGTTTCATCGCTCCGACTCCACTTTATACTTTAGCACGCGACCAGATTCGGCGCGTCACTGTCATTTCAAGCCCTGCTCCTAAAGCTGCAGCACGGGCAAGTCAAACCCTTGGTGCCGTTATTTCGGCCTTTGCAACAAATTAAGCCAGCTTATCTGCGCAATGTTACAGTTTTCTTGGGAATTGCCGTGACATCGTCATAAAAGCCGCCTTCACATCAACCACACGTGAGCACCCTATCTGACTGGCGATATTTGACCCATCTAATAAGGAGCAACTTATACCCTTTTGAAAGTGACCCGACAATATGTCCGCACAAGCCTCTGAAAAGCCTTCGTGGTTTCGCTACTTGCCCTTTGTGGCCATCTTGGCGGTCGCGGTGATCGGCTATTTCGCCCTGCGCGATTACCTTACCTTCGAGACGCTGCGCGACAACCGCGAGGCGCTGATCGCTTTTCGTGACCAGCACTACGCGCTGACGATCCTCGTTTTTCTGGGCATTTATATCATGATTGTGGGGTTTTCCCTTCCAGGGGCGAGTGTGGCAACAATCACTGGCGGTTTTCTATTCGGGACAGTGTTCGGCGTTCTGGCAAATGTCACCGGCGCGACACTGGGGGCGGTCGTGATCTTTCTTGCCGCGCGTATGGGTCTCGGAGAGACATTGAAGGCGCGCATGGACGCGTCGGAGGGGCTTGTGCGGAAGGTCAAAGCGGGCATTGACGAAAACCAGTGGTCGATGCTTTTCTTCATACGATTGGTGCCCGTGGTGCCCTTCTTTGTGGCGAACCTTATTCCTGCCTTTCTGGGCGTGCCTCTTTATCGCTTTGTGATCTCTACCTTTCTAGGGATCATTCCCGGGTCGCTTGTGTTCACCTCAATCGGTGCTGGGCTGGGTTCCGTTTTTGCACGGGGTGAAACGCCAGACTTCGGCATTATATTCGAACCTCACATCCTGCTTCCTATTCTGGGGCTTTGCGCTTTGTCGGTGCTGCCCGTCGTGTTGAAAGCTGTCACCGGCAAAAAGGAACTTTTGAAATGAACCGCATTAAAACCGACCTGTTGATCATTGGCGCAGGCTCCGGCGGGTTGTCCGTCGCGGCGGGGGCGTCACAAATGGGGGCGGATGTTGTGCTGCTTGAAGGGCACAAGATGGGCGGCGACTGCCTGAACTTTGGTTGCGTGCCGTCGAAGGCGCTGATTGCTACGGGCAAAGCGGCCTATGGGCAGCGGCACAGCGCGGAATATGGCGTGGCCAATGCGGCGGGCGAGGTGGATTACGCCGCTGCAAAAGATCATGTGGCGGACGTGATTGCGCAGATCGCGCCCGTCGATAGTCAGGAACGCTTCGAAGGCTTCGGGGTTAACGTGATCCGGGAGTACGGGCGCTTCATCTCCGAAGACGAAGTGCAGGCCGGAGATACGGTGATCAAGGCGCGGCGCATCGTCATCGCGACGGGATCATCGCCGCTGGTGCCCCCGATTACAGGTCTGGATAAAACGCCATACGAGACGAACGAGACGTTGTTCAATCTGCGCGAGAAGCCCGAGCATCTGCTGATCATCGGTGGCGGGCCGATCGGGATGGAAATGGCGCAGGCCCATATACGCATGGGGTGCAAGGTTACCGTGATCGAGGGAGATAAAGCGCTTTCAAAGGACGACCCCGAACTTGCCGCCATCGTTTTGCAAACGCTCAAGGACGAAGGCATCGAGATTGCAGAAGGCGCGCAAGCTGCTGAAATCCGCGGGGATGTCGGGGCGATAGAGGTGGAGGCAAAAGACGGGCGCGTGTTCAAAGGCTCGCATCTTCTGGTGGCCGTCGGCCGCAAGGCAAATACGGATCGTCTGGACCTGGAAAAGGCGGGGATCGAACCGATCAAGAACGGGATCAAGGTTGACGATTCCCTGCGCACCACCAACCGCAAGGTCTATGCCATTGGCGACGTCGCAGGCGGGATGCAATTTACCCATGTTGCGGGCTATCACGGCGGCGTCGTGATCCGGTCGCTGATGTTCGCCCTGCCTGCCAAGGCGAAGACGGCGCATATCCCTTGGGCCACCTACACCGACCCAGAACTGTCGCAAGTCGGCCTGACCGAGGCGCAAGCCAAAGAGAAACACGGTGACAAGCTGGAGGTCGTGCGCTTTCACTATAACCACAATGATCGCGCCATCGCGGAGCGGAAAACCAAAGGTTTGATCAAGGTCATGGTGGTCAAGGGGTGCCCCGTGGGCGCAAGCATCGTCGGTTACCAAGCAGGAGAGTTGATCAACCTGTGGGCTTTGGCGCTGGCAAATAACATGAAAATGAGCCAGATTGCGTCTATGGTTGCACCTTACCCTACCATCGGCGAAATCAACAAACGTGCGGCGGGGGCGTATTTCAGCCCGCGTCTGTTCGAAAGCGATTTGGTCAAGACTGTCGTTCGACTGGTGCAGCGGTTCATCCCATAAAGCGCGCGCCTATGCTCAAATCCCTCTCTGGCAGGCTTCTTATTCTGACCACCATCTTTGTGATGCTGGCAGAAGTGTTGATCTTTGTGCCCTCTATCGCACGGTTTCGCGAAGAATACATGATGAACCGGCTAGAGAGGGCGCAGATTGCGTCGCTGACCCTGCTCGCAAGCGATATGATCGACCCCGAGCTTGAGGCAGAGCTGTTGCGCACTGCGCAGGTGTTTAATGTGGTGCTGCGGCGGGACCGCATACGGCAATTGGCACTGTCCTCCCCGATGTCGCAGACGATCAAAGAGACATACGATCTGCGCGATGCCTCCGCATGGGTGTTGATTCGCGATGCGTTCCATCAGCTCGCCGAAACAGAGCCGGGGGTGATCCGCGTGATCGGTGCCCCGGTACAGGATGCGGGCCTGCTGATCGAAATCACGATGGAGGCGGGCTCCTTACGGACGGCCATGATCGACTATGGTATTCGCATTCTGGTGCTTTCTGCCGCCATCTCGATGATCACGGCGTTTTTGCTGTTTCTGACCATGCGGGCGTTTTTGCTTAAGCCGATCAAGGGTGTGGTCGGGCATATGCAGAACTACGCTCTTGCCCCCGAGGATGCGCGACGAATCATTTCGCCTTCTGCTGGTGTGACAGAGGTGCGCGAGGCCGAGGAAGCATTGATGAAGCTTGAAACCGAACTGACCCAAGCCCTGCGCCAGAAAGAGCGTCTGGCGCAGCTGGGGCAGGCGGTGAGCAAGATCAGCCACGATCTGCGTAACATACTGACATCGGCACAACTGTTTACCGACCGGATCGAAATGTCCGAGGATCCGACGGTCAAACGCATGGCCCCCAAGCTGGTCAGCTCAATCACCCGCGCCGTGCACCTGTGCGAATCCACGCTGGCCTTTGGCCGCGCAGAAGAGCCAAGTCCGACGCTGACGGTCACGCCACTGTTGCGCATCGTCGATGACGTCGTTGATAGCGAGCGGCTGGCGATCAACGGGGCGGACCTTACGTTCACCTGCGACGTGCCGCAAGATTTGCACGTGCGCGCCGATCCGGAGCATTTGTTCAGGGTCTTGGCGAATCTTGTGCGCAACGCCCGACAGGCGATCATCGCCACGGGTAAATCCGGCGAAATCATCGTTGCTGCCAGTGAACAGGCCGGCGACTGGGTGATCCGCGTCAGCGACAACGGCCCCGGCCTTCCCCCAAAGGCGCGGGAGCATCTGTTTACTGCGTTCAAGGGCGGTGCGCGCAAGGGGGGCTCCGGTCTGGGCCTTGCCATCGCGGCAGAGCTGGTGCGCGGTCACGGTGGGACGCTCAAACTGTCAGAGACAAGCGCGTCGGGCACGGTTTTCATTGTGACATTGCCCAAGGGCGACGGGTCTTTCTAATTTGTTTGAAGAAAATTCACGTTAGGCAAAAGAAGGGGTTGCAAACCCCCGCGCCCAGAACTAAACCCCGCCTTAACGGACCGATAGCTCAGCTGGATAGAGTACCTGACTACGAATCAGGGGGTCGGGGGTTCGAATCCTCCTCGGTCCGCCACTTTCAAACATCGTTAGATTTTGAACTTGGCGGCATAACCGTCCGCATTTGTTCATAATATAATTGATCACCCTGCACGCATGATCGCGCGCTGGGCTGTTTGTGTTTAATCGTTTGGTTTTATGGGGGTATGGCCCCTGGGGGCGAGGTAACCCGCGCGGGTGCAAGGGCGCGCGGGTTGTTGGTGTGGGTGCCTCATGCGGCAGGCTTAGGCGATGGCCTCGTCCCAGCCGGTGTCCTGATCCGCCAGTTTGACACGGGTCGGCAGACCGATGGTGTCGAGCAGGGCGAACAGCGGCTTTGGGTCCAGCTCTTCGACGTTCACCATCGTGCCGGTGTCATAGGTGCCATCGGCAATCAGCATCGCCATCGCCACGGGGGGCACGCCAGCGGTATAGGAAATGCCCTGGCTGCCGACCTCGTTATAGGCGTCCTTGTGGTCGGCGACGTTGTAGACAAACACCTCTACATCCTTGCCGTCCTTGGTGCCTTTGACCAGATCGCCAATGCAGGTCTTGCCAGTATAGTTCGGGGCAAGGGTCGATGGGTCGGGTAGCACGGCTTTGACCACCTTCAGCGGCACGACCTCGAGCCCTTCGGCGGTCACAACGGGCTGTTCAGACAGCAGGCCAAGGTTCTGCAGCACGGTGAAGACATTGATGTAGTGATCACCAAAGCCCATCCAGAAGCGCACGTCGGCCTCCGGATAGTTCGCGGCAAGCGAATGCACCTCGTCATGGCCGGACATATAGGCCTTTTGCTTGCCAACGACGGGCAGATCCCATTCGCGGCCGACCTCGAACATCTTGTTCTCTTGCCACGCGCCTTCCTGCCAGCTGTAGACCGTGCCGGTGAATTCGCGGAAGTTGATCTCGGGGTCGAAGTTGGTCGAGAAATACTTGCCGTGATTGCCTGCGTTGATGTCGACGATGTCGATGGATTTCACGTCGTCCATGAATTCGTCCACGGCGAAACGGGCGAAGGCGTTAACCATACCGGGATCGAAGCCTGCCCCCAGAATGGCGGTGGTGTTGGCCTTGGCGCAATCCTCGCGGCGTTTCCATTCGTAGTTGCCGTACCACGGTGGTGTTTCACAGATTTTGGTCGGATCTTCGTGAATGGCCGTGTCGATATAGGCGACACCGGTGCGGATGCAGGCTTCGAGCACGGTCATGTTCACGAAGGGCGAACCGACATTGATCACAATTTGCACGCCGAGGTCGTTGATCAGCGCCTCTACCGCGTCGCTGTCCATCCCGTCGACCGCATGGGCCTTGAATACGCCGTCCTGTTTCATCGCGCCTTTGGCATGCACGCTTTCAATGATCGCTTCGCATTTTGACACGGTGCGGCTGGCGATATGCAGATCGCCCAACACGTCATTATTTTGCGCGCATTTATGCGCCACGACCTGAGCCACGCCACCGGCGCCGATGATAAGAACGTTACGTTTCATGTATTCAGTACACCTCTTGTAAGAGAAGGGTTAGGAGAGGGCGGATTTGAAATCCTCGTAATCGAATGACCGGACCGATGTGATCGTTCCATCAAGTTCACGAATGGCGATGCCGGGCATCTTGACGCCGTTGAACCAGTTCTTCTTGACCATAGTATAGCCCGCAGCGTCCTGAAACGAAATGCGGTCGCCGGGTTTAAGCGGGGCGTCGAACTTGAACTCGCCAAAGATGTCGCCTGCAAGGCAGGATTTGCCGCAGATCATCCAGTCGTGGTCGCCGGTGTTCGGGGCCACTTTGGCGGGCTCGCGGTAGATCAGCAAATCAAGCATATGCGCCTCGATGGAGCTGTCGACGATGGCAAGGTTCTTGCCGTTGTGCAGCGTGTCGAGCACGGTCGTCTCTAGCGTGGCGGCACCGGTAATCGCGGCTTCGCCCGGTTCGAGGTAGACCTGCACGCCATAGGTATCCGACAGGGTTTTCAACCGCGCGGCCAGACGGTCCAGCGGGTAGTCTTCGCCGGTAAAATGGATGCCACCACCAAGGCTGATCCAGTCCATCCGGTGGATCGTGTCGCCAAAGCGGTCCTCGATCAACGTCAGCATGTCAGCGAAACGGTCAAAATCGTCATTCTCGCAGTTGTTGTGGAACATCAGCCCGGTGATGCGATCGGCTACGGCAGCGATCTGCGCCGGATCATGTTCCCCCAAACGGCTGAAGGGGCGGGCGGGGTCGGCCAGATCGAATTCCGATGTCGATACACCGGGGTTCACCCGCAGCCCGCGCGTATGCCCTGCCGATGCCACATCGAAACGGTCCAGCTGCCCGATGGAGTTGAAGATGATCTTGTCGCTATTGGCCAGCACCTCGGCGATCTCGTCATCGTCGTAGGCCACTGAATAGGCTTGGGTTTCGCCGCCGAATTTCTCGTACCCCAGTTTGACCTCATAGAGCGAGGAGGAAGTGGACCCATCCATATACTGCGCCATGAAGTCAAAGACCGACCATGTGGCAAAGCATTTCAACGCCAGCAAGGATTTCGCGCCGGATGCCTCGCGCAACCAGGCGATCTTTTCCATGTTTGCCTGAAGGCGAGATTTGTCGATCAGATAATACGGGGTCTTCATGGCAGATCCTTTACAAAACGACGCAGACGCGGTGCGCGTTCCGATTAGGGGATGTTGCCGTTCAACGCAAACTCTGATGTGCCACGAACGGAGGACGCAGCGGCGGCGTGCGGGGATGCGGCTGGTGCTTAGTTACTGCGAAAAATGCGTGACTCGCCGATCATCTGTTCCAGCGCCGCGATCCTTTCGGCACTCTGGTCGGAGCTGCGCGATTGCACGTCGGCGACCAGCGCTTCGATCAGAAAGTTAATCGCCAGCGTTGAATCCCAGCTCGACGGCACCTCGACCATGGCGCGGAAACAGTGGCGGGCGTGTTTTTCGATAGGCGACCCCCAAGCATCGGTGAACAGCACGATGGTCGCGCCTTGCTTGACCGCAAGATCGGCGAGCTTTTCCAGCTCTTTTTCGTAGCGGCGGATGTCAAAGACGATCAACACTGAACCCGCGTCCATATCCAGCAAGGATTGCGGCCATGCACTGGGGGAGGAATCGAGCAGGGTGACCTGCGGCCGGATGATCTGCAGGTGGTTGAAAAAGTAATGCGCGTTGGACCGCGTGATCCGCCCGCCCAGCAGATAGAGCCTGTGCGACGGATCGGAAAGCAGCGCCGCAACCTCGTCGAATTCAGCCAGATCAAGCCGTTCAAGCGTGCGGTTTACATTGCCCGATACCGCCTGAATAAAGCGCGATACCACGTGATCGCTGCTGTCACCGGGGGTGTCGAGCTTGGCCAGCGGCTTTTTCATCCGTGCGCCGATTTCGTCGCGGATGGCGTCCTGCATATCCGAGAAACCGTCGAACCCCAGCTTGCGCGCCAGCCGGATGATGGTGGGCGATGAGACTTCGGCCAGCTCGGCCAGCCGTGTGATGGATTGCAGCCCCGTGAGCAACTGGTCGTCCAGCAGAACAGCCGACAGTTTACGCTCTGCCGCCGTTAGCTCGGTCTGCTTTTCTTTCAGCAGATCGCGGACCAGTGCTTTTTTGTGCAACTCATGTTCCTTTCGGTACAGCGCAGATCAGTGTGAAGCAAAGATTACAGAAAAAATCTTGACAGGCTAGAAAATTCTGTAGTGATTGTGAGGCAACAAGACGATAGGGGCACCGTGACCAATACCGACTGGAATGCCGTAAACATCGTGAACCCGCAGGGGCAGGGGGGCTGGCTGTTGGTGTGTGAACACGCCTCGCGCCGGATACCCGATGCGCTGGACGGGTTGGGGTTGTCCCCTGCGGCAAGCTGTTCGCACGCCGCGTGGGACATCGGCGCGCTGGATGTGGCGCACGCGCTGTCAGATGCTCTGGACGCGCCTTTGGTGGCCGGTGACATCTCCCGTCTGGTCTATGATTGTAACCGCCCGCTTGCGGCCCCGGACTGTATTCCGGCGCGCAGCGAGATTTATGACATCCCCGGAAATGCCGCTTTGGACGATGCCGGACGGCAGCAGCGTTTTGATCAGGTGCATACGCCATTTCACGATGCGGTCGCCCGTCTTCGCGAAAGCTGGCAGCCCACCAAAGCCGCACCGGTGCTGGTCACGATCCACAGCTTTACGCCTGTCTATAACGGGGCGACCCGCGCGGTTGAACTCGGCTTTCTCTACCACGCGCAGCCCGCCGCCGCGCAGGCCTTGCTGGCGGTTGAACAGGCGCGGGGGCGCTATGCGTCGGCGTTGAACGAACCCTATGCCGCGACGGATGGCGTGACCTATACGCTTGAAAAACATGGCGACGCGCAGGCGCTGCCCGCCGTGATGATCGAGATTCGCAATGATCTGATCGATACACCCGAAAAAGCGCAGTCCATGGCGCGGCATCTGGCCGAAAGCCTGACCCAAGCCTTTCCCATCCCCGACAGCGAGGCCGCAGAATGAACGCGATGCGCAGATATATCCGGGTGGTCGACGGCTTTAACTATGGCCTTGGCCGGATCATGATGTACGGGATTTTCGTGCTCATGGGGATCCTGCTGTGGTCGTCCTATAACAAGACATTCGCCTCGCCGCAGATCTGGACGCTGGAAATGGCGCAGTTCGTGATGGTGGGCTACTACATCCTTGGCGGGCCTTATGCTTTGCAGATGGGCGCGAACGTGCGGATGGACCTGTTCTATGCCGAATTGACCCCGCGCAAGAAGGCTTGGACGGACTGTATCACCGTCTTTTTCCTCCTGATATATCTGGTGATCCTGCTATGGGGCGGTATCGAATCCACGATGTATTCGTTCAAATACGGGGGGGAGCGCAGCCCGACCGCGTGGCGCCCCTATATGTGGCCGGTCAAAGTGACCATGTGCATCGGCATCACCCTGATGCTGCTTCAAGCTGTCTCTGAACTGTTCAAGGACATCCTTTTCCTCAAATCGGCAGAGGAGACCCGCGATGCCCTATGAGTTGATCGCCATCCTGATGTTTTCGACCATGATGCTGATGCTGCTGACCGGACAGCGCGTGTTCGGGGCCATCGGCTTTGTCGCGGTGATTGCGGCGCTGTTTCTTTGGGGGGATCGCGGCGGCTATGACATCGGGTTCTCTGCCGCGATCAAGCTGATGCGTTGGTATCCGCTGCTGACCCTGCCGATGTTCATCTTCATGGGGTACGTGCTGTCGGAAAGTAAAATTGCCGACGATCTATATAAAATGTTTCACGTGTGGATGGGCGGTTTGCGCGGCGGGCTGGCCATCGGGACGATCGGGCTGATGGTGCTGATCTCTGCCATGAACGGCCTGTCGGTGGCGGGCATGGCGATTGGGGCCACGATTGCGCTGCCCGAGCTTTTGAAACGCAATTATGACAAGCTGATGGTGACAGGGGTCATTCAGGCGGGGTCCAGCCTTGGCATCCTTGTGCCGCCGTCGGTCGTGCTGGTGCTCTATGCGATGATTGCGCGGCAACCAGTGGGGCAGCTGTGGCTGGCTGGCGCGATCCCGGGGCTGATGATGGCCACGATGTTCATCATCTATATCGCCATCCGCTGCCGCCTGAACCCCGATCTGGGCCCCGCCCTTTCCGCCGAGGAACGCGATGTGGGTTGGCCCGAAAAGCTGCGCTTGCTGCGCGCGGGCCTGCTGCCTGTGGTGATCTTTGCCGTGATGATGGTGCCCTTTGTGAACGGCTGGACATCGCTTGTCGAAAGCTCTGCCATTGGTGCGATTGCGGCCTTTCTGGCTGCGGTGCTCAAGGGGCGGATGACGCGGGCGGTGTTCGAGACGTCGGTGCGCCAGACCCTTGCGATCACTTGCATGTTCATGTGGATCATCCTCGCCGCGCTGGCCTTTGGTGCGGTGTTCGACGGGCTTGGGGCGGTCAAGGCGATTGAAAACCTGTTTACCGAACAATGGGGCCTGAACCCTTGGGTGATCCTGATCCTCATGCAGCTGTCGTTTCTGGTCATGGGGACGTTTCTGGACGACACGGCGATGCTGGTCATCGTGGCCCCGCTTTACGTGCCGCTGGTAGGTGCGCTCGGGTTCGATCTGGTGTGGTATGGTGTGCTTTATACGATCACCTGCCAGATCGCCTATATGACGCCGCCCTTTGGTTATAACCTGTTCCTGATGCGCGCCATGGCCCCGCCAGAGATCACGATCCGCGATATCTACCGGTCGATCATCCCCTTTGTCGGGGTCATGGTGCTGGCGCTCGCGGTGGTCATGATCTTCCCGCAGATCGCGCTTTGGCTGCCGGACTATGTCTATGGAAAATAAGCATTAACAACCAAGCGGTCAGAGCAACTGGCCCTTTTCATCCCAACCCCAACAAGGAGTATGAGACATGACAACAAGACGTAAGTTCCTGAAAGGTGCCGCCGTTGCCGGTCCGGCAACCCTTGCCGCACCATCGATCCTGCACGCCCAAGAGCCGATCCGCTGGCGTTTCCAGACCTATGCGGGGTCTGCACTAGGCGAAGAGGTGACGAAACCGGCCATCGACGCAATCAACGCCGCTGCCCAAGGTGAGCTGGAAATCGAGCTTTTCTATGCCGACCAGATCGTCCCCACGGGCGAGCTTTTCCAAGCACTTCAACGTGGCACCATCGACGGCGTGCACTCGGATGATGACTCCATGGCGTCGCCTACGCCTGTCCGGTCCTTCGGCGGATATTTCCCGCTGGCGACGAAACACGCGCTCGACGTGCCGGTGCTGTTCAACCAATATGGTCTGGCCGACATCTGGCGCGAGGAATACGCCAAGGTTGGCGTGCATTGGCTGTCTGCGGCGGGGCAAGACCCGTGTAACTTCAACACCGTCAAGCCGATCAAATCGCTGGCCGACATGGACGGGCTGAAGCTGTATACCTTCCCGACGGCGGGTCGCTTCCTGTCGCAATTCGGCGTCGTGCCGGTCAACATCCCCTACGAGGACGCCGAAGTCGCGGTGCAGACCGGCGAGCTGGACGGTATGGCGTGGTCGGGCATCACCGAAGACTACACCGTCGGCTGGGCCGATGTGACCAACTACTTCTGCACCAACAACATCTCGGGGGCGTGGATCGGGTCGTTCTTCGTCAACGCAGAGAAATGGGCAGAGCTGCCGGACCACCTCAAGCAGATCGTGAACTCCGCGATCGAGGCAAGCCACACCTACCGCAACCAATGGTACTGGGGCGGCGAGGCGCGTCTGCGTGCATCGGGCGAGAAGCTGGAGCTGACATCCGTACCGCAGGATGAATGGAAAGTGGTCGAGGAAGCGGCAGTGAAATTCTGGGACGAGATGGCGGAAGAAGGCGAAACGGCCGCCAAGATCGTGCAGATTTTCCGCGACTATAACAACGTCATCTCGAAAGCGGGCCCGCCCTATACTTTCGGCTGATCCGTCTTTGACATCATGACCATCGGGGCGGCGCATCTGTGCCGCCCCCTCACATCAAAAGGGACGTTTGCAGATGGGCAACCTTACTTTCGACACGCTCAAGGACCTGGCCGCCAAAGGCGAGGTGGACACGGTGCTGGTGGCACTGGTGGACATGCAGGGCCGCCTGATGGGCAAGCGTTTTCACGTCACGAATTTCATCGACCATTCCCATGCGGAGACGCATTGCTGCAACTATCTGCTGGCAACCGATCTGGTGATGTCCACGCCCGAGGGCTTTGCCTCGACCAGCTGGGAAACCGGCTATGGCGACTATGTGCTGCGCCCCGATCTGTCGACCATGCGCCATGTGCCGTGGCTGGACAAAACCGTGCTCGTGCTTGGCGACGTGCTCGATCACCACACCCACGAACCTGTCTCCCATTCGCCGCGCGCCATGCTGAAAAAGCAGATCGCCCGACTGGACGCGCTTGGCTTTGACGCGATGATGGCGACCGAGCTTGAGTTCTTTCTGTTCGAGGGCGACTACCGCACCTTGCAGAAAGAGAAATACGCCAACCTCGTGCCCCTGAACGGCCACAACGAAGACTACTGCCTGTTCCAGACCACGAAAGAGGAAAGCTTCCTGCAACCGCTGCGCAACCATCTGGTGGGTGCGGGGATTCCGGTCGAATGCACCAAGGGCGAGGCCGAGGTCGGCCAGCAAGAGCTTAACATCCGCTATGCCGATGCGCTGGCCTGTGCCGATCATCACACGATTTCGAAACAAGCGGTGAAAGAGATCGCCTATCAGCAGGGGTTCTCGGCCTCCTTCCTGCCCAAGTGGTCGGCGGATAAGGTGGGGTCGTCCAGCCACGTGCATATGTCGCTGTGGAAAGACGGCACGCCTGCATTCTATGACAAGGACGCCAAGCTGGGGATGTCGCAGATGATGCAGCATTTCATGGCCGGCCTGATCGCCTATGCCCCTGATATCACGTATTTCTTCGCGCCCTATATCAACAGCTACAAACGCTTTGCCAAAGGCACCTTTGCGCCTACGAAAACCGTCTGGTCTGTCGATAACCGCACCGCGGGCTTCCGGCTGTGTGGCGATGGCACCAAGGGGATTCGCGTTGAATGTCGCATCGGCGGGTCTGACCTGAACCCCTATCTGGCGCAGGCTGTGTTGCTGGCGGCGGGTCTCAAGGGGATCGAGGAAAAGCTGCCCCTGCAAGAGCCGACGATGGGCGATGTCTACGAAGACGCCAACGTCACCGAAATCCCCCGCACCCTGCGTGCCGCGACCCAAACGCTGCGCAACTCTGCCATGCTGCGCGAGGCCCTTGGCGACGACGTGGTTGACCACTACACCCGCGCAGCCGAATGGGAGCAGGAGGAATACGACAAGGTCGTGACCGACTGGGAAATCAACCGCGGATTTGAGCGAGCATAAGCCATGACAAACACTTTGAAATGTATCTCACCGATTGACGGATCGGTTTACCTTGAACGCCCTGTCCTGTCGCTGGATGCGGCACGCGATGTCTGCGCCCGCGCCAAGGCAGCACAAGGCGCATGGGCCGCGCGCCCCTTGTCCGAACGTGTCCAACTGGTGCGCGATGCCATTGCCGAGGTGGGCAAAACCACCGATCGTATGGCGCAGGAACTGGCGCATCAGATGGGCCGTCCCGTGCGCTATGGCGGCGAGTTCGGCGGCTTTGCCGAGCGCGGCAACTATATGGCAGATATCGCCGAAAAGGCGCTGGCCCCGACGATTGTCGAAGACAGCGACAAGGCTACCCGCAAGATCACCCGCGAGGCGCGCGGCGTTGTGCTGGTCGTGGCCCCGTGGAACTACCCCTATATGACGGCGATCAACACGGTCGCGCCAGCGCTGATCGCGGGCAATACCGTTGTGCTGAAACACGCCACCCAAACCCTGCAAGTGGGTGAACGTCTGGCCGAAGCTTTCCACGCCGCCGGCATCCCCGACGATGTCTTCCAGAACGTCTTTCTTGATCACGACACCACCTCGGCGCTGATCGCCGAACGGCAGTTCGGTTTCGTGAACTTCACCGGCTCGGTCGGGGGCGGCAAGGCGATGGAGATTGCAGCCGCAGGCACCTTCACCCCGGTTGCGACGGAACTGGGGGGCAAAGACCCCGGCTATGTGCGCGCCGACGCGGATGTCGACGCCGCTGTTGACGGGCTGATGGATGGGGCGATGTTCAACGCGGGGCAGTGCTGCTGCGGGATCGAACGGATTTATGTGCACGAAAGCCTGTATGATGCCTTTGTCGAAAAGGCCGTGGCTTGGGTCAATGCGCTCAAGCTTGGCAACCCGCTTGAGGCGGATACCGATATCGGCCCCATGGCAAACGTCCGTTTCGCCGCCGAGGTCCGCGCCCAGATATCCGAGGCCGTCGCCGCCGGTGCGACCGCGCTGATCGATACCTTTGAGGCGGATGACGGCGGCGCGTATCTCACACCACAGATCCTGACCAACGTCACCCACGACATGCGCGTGATGCGCGACGAAAGCTTTGGCCCTGTCGTGGGCATCATGCCTGTCAAAGACGACGCCGAAGCGATTGCGCTGATGAACGACTGCCAGTTCGGCCTGACCGCCGCGATCTTTACCAAGGATGCGGATGCCGCCGATGCCATCGGCGCGCAGTTGGAAACCGGCACCGTGTTCATGAACCGCTGCGATTACCTTGATCCGGCCCTGTGCTGGACCGGCTGCAAGGACACAGGGCAGGGCGCAGGCCTGTCCGAGCTTGGCTATCAGGCGCTGACGCGCCCCAAATCTTACCACCTGAAAAAGGCTTGATCCTTATGGCACTGCAAAACAACTGGTCCTACCCCACCGCCATCCGCTTTGGCGCGGGCCGTATTTCTGAAATCGGAGAGGCCTGCGTGGCCACGGGGATGAAAAACCCCTTGCTGGTGACGGACAAGGGCCTTGCCTCGATGGAGATCACGACCCGCACGCTGGACCTGCTGGACGGCGCAGGCTTTGGCCGCGCGATGTTCTCGGAAGTGGACGCGAACCCGACCGAGCTGAACCTCGAGGCGGGGCTGAAGGTCTACCGCGAGGGCGGGCATGACGGTGTGATCGCCTTTGGCGGTGGCTCTGGTCTTGATCTGGGCAAGATGGTCGCCTTCATGGCGGGGCAGTCGCGGCCTGTGTGGGATTACGAGGATGTGGGCGATTGGTGGACCCGCGCCGATGCCGATGCCATCGCGCCGATCATCGCCGTGCCGACCACGGCGGGTACCGGGTCCGAAGTGGGGCGCGCGTCGGTGCTGACCAACTCTGAAACCCATGTAAAAAAGATCATTTTCCACCCCAAGGTGCTGCCCAGCATCGTGATCTGCGACCCCGAGCTGACGGTGGGGATGCCCAAACATATCACCGCAGGCACCGGCCTTGATGCCTTTGCCCACTGCGTCGAGGCGTTTAGCAGCCCGCATTACCACCCCATGTCGCAGGGTATCGCGCTGGAGGGCATGCGGCTGGTCATCGACTATCTGCCGCGCGCCTATGCAGACGGCAACGACATCGAAGCGCGCGCGCAGCTTATGTCGGCGGCGGCGATGGGGGCGACGGCGTTCCAGAAGGGTCTGGGCGCGATCCACGCCATGAGCCACCCGATCGGCGCGGTGTTTAACACGCACCACGGCACCACCAATGCGGTCTGCATGCCCGCGGTGCTGGACCTGAACGAGCCTGAAATCCGCGAACGCTTTGACCGCGCGGCAGGGTATCTTGGGATCGACGGCGGCTATGACGGCTTCCGCGCCTTCGTGCAGGAGTTCAACGACAGCTTCGGTATCCCGCGCAAACTGTCGGAAATGGGCGTGAGCGCAGACCGGATCGACGATCTGGTCGCGATGGCGCTTGAAGATCCGTCTTGCGGTGGCAACCCTGTGACATTGACCACGGAAAACCTGCGCAAGCTGTTCGAGGCGACGATCTAGGCACCCGTAGAGGGCCCAAAAGAAAACCACCCCCGACGGTCTGCGTCGGAGGTGGTCTGCCGCACCGGGGGGACGGGCGGTGGGGCCCGCCGCGTTGGGGAACGCGGTCGGGCAAATCCAGCAGGGAACGAGGTAAGCCCGCTGGAAGACGCTTACGCTTTTTGGTCGGCCAATGTGCCGATGGTGACCGTCCGCGTGACCTCTTTGCCCTTGTGCAGGACCATGACCTCGGCTTCGGCTTCCGGATCGGTTTCGGCCACAGCGCGGGTCAGGTCGCGCAGTTCCTTGATCTCTGTGTCGTTGAACGACAGGATGATATCACCTTTCTCAAGACCCGCTTTCTTGGCCGGGCTGTCATCGCCGATGGCTTCGATCACCGCCCCTTTCGGCGCGTCCAGCCCCAGCACTTGCGCGACCTCTGCCGTCATCGGGCGGATTTGAACGCCAAGCCAGCCGCGGGTGATTTCCCCGTCGTCGGACAGGTCGGCCACGATGTCCTGCACCAGGTCGGATGGCACGGAAAAGCCGATCCCGACAGAGCCGCCATCAGGCGACAGGATCGCGGTGTTCACGCCAATCACTTCGCCCGCGTTATTGAACAGCGGCCCGCCGGAGTTGCCACGGTTGATCGCTGCATCGGTCTGGATAAAGTCATCATAGGGGCCTGCGTTGATATTGCGCGACTTGGCCGAGATGATGCCGGTGGTGACCGTGCCACCCAGACCAAAGGGGTTGCCCATGGCGACCACCTCGTCGCCGACGCGCATGTCATCGGAAGACCCGAATTTCACCGCTGGAAGGTCTACATCCGCTTCGACCTTGAGCACGGCAATATCTGTCAGCACATCGCTGCCGACCACCTTGGCGTCAAAGCTGCGGCCATCGGCCAGCTTGACCTTGACCGTGTCGGCACCGGCTACAACGTGGTTGTTCGTGACGATCATTCCGTCCTTGGACACGATAAAGCCCGATCCAAGCCCGTGCATCGGCTGTGCGCCAGCCGGTCCTTGCGGCATCAGTTGTTCAAAACGTTTGCGCAGTTCCTCTGGCATGCCTTCGGGGAGTTGCACCTGCGCGCTGGCCTGCTCTGCCGTGCCGGTCACCTCGATGAAGACAACAGCGGGTGAGATTTGTTCTACCAGATCGGCAT
Organism: Sulfitobacter sp. CB2047; assembly: GCF_000735125.2. Lineage (NCBI taxonomy): Bacteria > Pseudomonadati > Pseudomonadota > Alphaproteobacteria > Rhodobacterales > Roseobacteraceae > Sulfitobacter > Sulfitobacter sp. CB2047. Next base: position 977,858 of record NZ_CP072613.1, read on the forward strand.
AGCCGCCGGCGGGCACCGCCAGAGCCGCCGACGGGGCAAGCGTCATGGCCGAGGTAGAGGCAAGGGCCGCTGCGAGCACAAAAGGTGCGGCGCGGCGGGGGGAGGAGAAAAGAGATGTCATGCGTGGTTCCTTCGTCTTCAGGGATGACACCCAAATGGCAGCCCATTCTAACAGCGGGTTTTTGCGGGCTATACAAATGTGTAAACTTGTCTCTCGCAGGTGGCAGCACGCCCTATATCAGGTATCGAAGGATCAAAGCCTCAATGGACCATTGTATATGAAACTGCTTGTCGTCGAAGATGATGCCACCACCGGAACCTATATTGCGCGGGGGTTGCGCGAAGAAGGGCATACCGTTGATCTTGTCGCTGAAGGGCGCGAGGGGCTGATACAGGCGACCTCGGGGGCTTACGACGTGCTGATCGTCGACCGGATGCTGCCAGAGATCGACGGGCTGACCCTGGTCAAGACCTTGCGCGGCGCGGGCAACCTGACGCCGGTGCTGTTTCTGACCGCCATGGGCAGCGTCGATGACCGTATCAGCGGGTTGAACGCAGGCGGCGACGACTATCTTGTCAAACCTTTCGCCTTTGGCGAGCTTTCGGCGCGTGTCACCGCCCTCGCACGGCGCCCCCAAGCGATGGAGCAGGAAACCGTGCTGCGTGCAGGCGATCTTGAAATGCAACTGATCACCCGCAAGGTGACCCGCGCCGGACAGGAGATCGACCTGCTGCCCCGTGAATTTGCACTGCTTGAGCATCTCCTGCGCCGAAAGGGCAGGGTGCAGACCCGGACCATGTTGCTCGAGGCGGTCTGGGACATCAGCTTTGACCCGATGACCAACGTTGTCGAAACCCACATCAGCCGTTTGCGGGCCAAGGTGGACAAACCCTTTGACCGCGAGCTGATCCAGACCGTGCGCGGTGCCGGCTACCGGATCGACGGATGACCGCGCGGCTGGCGCAGCTTTGGCGGTCCATGCCGGTGCGGTTGGCGCTGCTGCTGGTCTTGCTGTTCTCGACCGTCAGTCTGATGGGGTTGGCGGCCAGCTATGCGGTGACGCAGAATTCATTTGAAACCGCGATCCGTGCGGATTTGGAACAGGATATCGCGGGCTTTCGCGCGGCCCCCAATGCCCGCGCCGTGGCCCTGCTGGTGGACGCTGAATCGCGCGACGCCGATCCCAGCCGCGTTGTGCTTAGCTATATCACCCCGTCGGGGCGTATCTATGGCAACGGGGCCATCGCGCGGGATGACGAAGGCTATCATATCGTGTCGCTGGCCGAAGGACGGGCCGAATATGACGGGGTCTACCTGTCGCTGACAACGCCGCTGTATGGCGGGCAGTTGACCGTCGCCCGCAGCCGCGCGCAGATCGAAGGGCTGCGCACGGTGTTTCTCAATATCCTGCTGATCAGCCTGCTGCCCACGGTGCTGGTCGCCTTGTCGGGCGGGCTTTATCTGGCGCGGCGCAGCAAGCGGCATGTGGATGTTATCGGGCGCACGCTGGATGACCTGACAACCGGCGATCTTGCCGCGCGGGTGACCGTGTCGCCGGGGTGGGCGGATGATCTGCAACGTATCGGCAGTAAGGTGAACCAGATGGCAGGCGCACAAGAGGCGCAGACCCAGATGCTGCGGCAGGTATCGTCGGACATTGCGCATGACCTCAAGACACCGATCCAGCGCGTCGCGGTGCATCTGGACGATCTGGCGCGCAGCCTGCCCGAAGACACGGACGAAGGCACCTTGCTGGCCAAGGCGCAGGAGGAGGTCGCGGGCATCGCTTCGGTCTTTCAATCGCTGCTACAGATCGCTTCGGTCGAGGCAGGATCACCCAAGACGCATTTCACATCTGTTGATCTGAACCAGCTTTGCGAGACCCTCACCGAAGTGTACGAGCCCGCCGCCGCGGCCAAGCAGCAGCGGTTGCACAGTGTCGTGCCCGACGCGCAAATCACCGTCTCGGGCGACAAGAACCTGTTGGGGCAGATGATGTCGAACCTGCTGGAAAACGCCATGCGCCACACGCCCGAGGGCAGCGAGATCACCCTGACGCTTTCCCGCACGCAGGGGCGGCCTGTGATCGAGGTGGCCGACAATGGCCCCGGCATCCCCGAAGACGCGCGCGACAAAGTGCTGCGCCGCTTGTATCGATTGGATGCCAGCCGCCACACGCCGGGCAACGGGCTGGGGCTCAGCCTTGTGGAGGGGGTGGTAAAGCTGCACGGCGGGCAGATCGCGCTGCTGGACAACGCGCCGGGGCTTCTTGTGCGCATCACCCTATAGCACGCCCGTCTTCTGCGGCGATTTGAGCATGTGACTTATGGGGGGTGCAGCGCTATCTAGGGTGTAAGGGCCGAAACCCGTTGTTTTTGGCCATTCACTACGAGGTACGACATGCTTGATGGGTTTTCCGCCGAGGTTCTGGCACGGGTCCAATTCGCCTTTACCGTTTCGTTTCACATTATTTTTCCGGCGTTCTCGATCGGGTTGGCCAGCTTTCTGGCGGTGGTGAATGCGCTTTGGCTATGGACCAAGGACGAAACCTACAGGGTGCTTTTCGACTACTGGAAAAAGATCTTTGCCGTGGCCTTTGGCATGGGCGTCGTGTCGGGCATTGTGATGTCCTATCAATTCGGCACCAACTGGTCGGTCTTCTCTGACAAGGCGGGGCCGGTGGTCGGGCCGCTGATGGCCTATGAGGTGCTGTCGGCCTTCTTCCTAGAGGCCGGCTTTCTGGGCATCATGCTGTTTGGTCTGAAACGGGTCGGGCCGGGGCTGCATATGTTCGCAACGGCGATGGTGGCCTTTGGCACGTTGCTTTCGGCCACTTGGATCCTGTCGGTGAACAGCTGGATGCAGACCCCTGCGGGCTATGGCTTTAACGATGTGGGGCAGTTCATTCCGCTGGATTGGTGGAAGATCGTCTTCAACCCGTCGTTCCCCTACCGTTTGCTTCATATGGTGCTGGCGGCTTATCTGACGACGGCGCTGGTTGTGGGCGCTGTGGGTGCGTGGCATTTGCTGAAGGACAATCAGGGGCCTGCATCGCGCCGCATGTTCTCTATGGCGATGTGGATGCTGCTGCTGGTCACCCCCTTGCAGATCGCGGCAGGGGATTTCCACGGCATCAATACGCTAGAGCATCAGCCCGCCAAGGTCATGGCGATGGAAGGGCATTTCGACAGCCACCCCGACGGCGCGCCGCTGATCCTGTTCGGCATCCCCAATCAGGCAGAAAAACGGGTCGATTACGCTATCGAGGTGCCGAAACTGTCGTCGCTGATCCTCAAACATGACCTGAACGCGCCGCTGGACGGGCTGGACACGATCCCTGACGAGGACGAGCCGCCGGTTGCCATCGTCTTTTTCTCGTTCCGTGTGATGGTGGGGCTTGGTTTTGCCATGCTGGGCTTTGGCCTTTGGGGCGGGATCGCGCGCTGGCGCGGGACGCTGCACAGCTCGCGCTGGTTGCATCGGGCGGCGATCGTCATGGGGCCGATGGGCTTTGTCGCGGTGCTGGCCGGTTGGATCACGACCGAAGTCGGGCGCCAGCCCTTTACCGTCTACGGGCTGCTGCGCACCAGTGACAGCCTTGCGCCAGTCAGCGCGCCTGCGGTTGGTGCATCGTTGATCTCTTTCATCGTGGTCTATTTCTTCGTCTTCGGGGCGGGGGTGTTCTATATCCTCGGGCTGATGCGCAAACGCCCCCATGTGGGCGCGCAGGAAGAGCTCACCGACGGGCCGGTGCGGGCGGCGGGGACGACTCCGGTGGCGCAGGACAAGACCCAAGACATAGCAGCGTCAGAGTAGGAGACAGCAGATGTTTGGATTAGAGCTTTCGTTTATCTGGGCCGGCATCATCGCGCTTGCGGTGCTGATCTATGTCATCCTCGACGGGTTCGACCTTGGGGTCGGGCTGCTGTTCCCGCTGTCCAAGGACGAGGGCGAACGTGACGTGATGATGAACTCCGTCGCGCCGATCTGGGACGGCAACGAGACATGGCTGGTTCTGGGCGGCGGGGGTTTGTTCGCCGTTTTCCCGCTGGCCTATGCCACGGTGATGCCCGCGCTTTATATGCCGATCATCCTGATGCTGCTGGGGCTGGTCTTTCGCGGCGTCGCTTTCGAATACCGCTGGCGCACGGTGCGGGGCAAACATCTGTGGGATATCTCGTTTTTCGGGGGCTCGCTGGTGGCCTCCATGTGTCAGGGGATCGCGCTTGGCGCGCTGGTGCAGGGGATCGAGATCGAGAACCGCGCCTATGCCGGCGGCTGGTGGGACTGGCTGACGCCCTTCTCTGTCCTGACCGGTTTCGCGGTGACCGTCGGCTATGCGATGTTGGGCGCGACCTGGCTGAACATGAAGCTTGAGGGGCGTATTCAGGCGCATATGCGGCGGCTGGCCTGGCCCTTTGCCATTGCGACACTGGTGTTCATGGGGCTCGTCAGCCTTTGGACGCCCTTCCTGAACGACGCTTTCTTTGGCCGCTGGTTCGCCTTTCCGACCGCGATCTTCAGCTTTCTGGTGCCTGCTTTGGTGGCCGCGGCCGTCTATGGGCTGTTCCACGGGCTGCAACGTCATTGGGATGTGACGCCGTTCCTCTGCGCGCTGGCGCTGTTCGTGCTGGGCTTTATCGGGATCGGGATCAGCTTCTACCCCTATATCGTGCCTTCCTCGCTGACCATCGTCGAGGCCGCGGCACCTGACAGCAGCCTCAAGTTTGCCTTGGTCGGCACCTTGGTCCTGCTGCCGATGATCCTGTCTTACACGATCTATACCTACTGGGTGTTCCGCGGGAAGATCGACCCCGAAGAGGGTTACCACTGATGCGACGCAACTGGATGACACGCACCGGGTGGTTTGTCCTGATCTGGGTGCTGAGCGTCGCAGCGCTTGGGTTGGTGGCCTATGGGATCCGGCTGATGATCATGCCCTGAGGGGGAGCATGGCGGGGCCAGGCATCTGCCGTTGGGTAATTTCACAAGGGCCGGGGCAAGGGGGTTGCAAAGCCGCCAATGCTCTGGCCCTTTTGCGTGAAATAGCAAAAGGATCCCCCGATGCGCGCCATGCAAGTCACCGCCTATGACCAGCCCCTGTCCGAGCAAGAGCTGGAAATGCCCGTCCCCGCCGCTGGCGAAGTGTTGATCAAGGTCGATGCCTGCGGGTTGAACTTTGGTGACCTGCTGATGATCAAGGGCACCTATCAGCAAAAGCCGGATCTGCCCTTCACGCTGGGGATGGAGCTTTCGGGCAGCGTCGTCGCCGTGGGGGAGGGCGTGACCGATCTGGCCGTTGGTCAAAGGATCGCAGCCTATAGCGGCCTGCTGGGGCTGGCCGAATATGCCGCCATTCCCGCCAATGTCTGCGTGCCGATCCCCGACGATATGCCGGCCGAGGATGCCGCGGCCTTTCTTGTGGCCTATGGCACCAGTCATGTGGCGCTGGACTACAAGGCGCGGCTGCAACCGGGGGAACGTCTGCTGGTGCTGGGGGCCTCGGGCGGGGTCGGGCTGACCGCGGTGGAGCTGGGCAAGCTCATGGGGGCAGAGGTCATCGCCTGCGCCCGTGGTGCGGCCAAGCTGGAGATTTGCCGCGCTGCCGGGGCCGACCATCTGATCGATTCAGAAACCGATGACATCCGCGAGGTGGTGAAATCCTTGGGCGGGGCAGATGTGGTCTATGACCCGATCGGCGGCGACCAGTTCAAGGCGGCGCTGCGGGCCTGCAACCCCGAGGCCCGCATCCTGCCGCTTGGGTTTGCCTCGGGCGAGGTGCCGCAGATCCCTGCCAATATCCTGCTGGTCAAAAACATCGACGTGCTGGGTTTTTTCTGGGGCGGGTACAAGAATTTCAAACCGCAGGTGCTGACAGACAGCTTCAAGGTGCTGATTGACTGGTATAGCGCGGGCAAGCTGAAACCCCATGTGAGCCACGTGTTGCCGCTGGATCAAGCGAACGAAGCGCTGGATCTGCTGCGCACGCGCAAGGCGACGGGCAAGGTCATCGTACGGGTCAGCTAGGGTCTGCGTTTTATTGGCGATGTGGCGACTGTTGATATCTTTTGCGGCCCTATCGCAATAGTCGGACCCGCGCGTTTGACCTTGGCGTTGCCAATTGATGTGCGCTAGGTTGTCGCAAAGCCATCAACGGAGAGCCCCCATGAAAATGTCAGAGACCCGCCAGATCGCAGCCAGCCCGGCAGAGGTATATGCCGCGCTGCTGGACCCTGACATGCTGATCAAATGCGTCCCCGGCGCGACCGAGGTGACCGGTTCGCCGGAAGAAGGGTTCGAGGCGATCGTGGTACAGAAGGTCGGCCCCGTCAAAGCCACGTTCAAGGGGCAGGTCACCATGACCGATATGGTGCCTGACCAGTCGATCAAGATCAGCGGCGAAGGCAAAGGCGGTGCTGCGGGCTTTGCCAAGGGCGAGGCGGACGTGACGCTGGCTGCTGTCGATGGCGGGACCGAGCTTTCCTATGACGTCGAGGCCAAGGTCGGCGGCAAGCTTGCGCAGCTTGGCAGCCGGATCATCGACGGGTTTGCCAAAAAGATGGCGGACCAGTTCTTTAACAACCTGCAAGAAACGCTTGAGGGCCCAGCCGAGGATGCGCCGGCGGAAGCGGCAGAGGCAGCGGATGCACCAGCCGAGAAAAAGGGCTGGTTCGGCCGCAGCAAAAGCTGACGGGTAGGGCCTGTTCACTTTGGAATAATCAGTCTAGTTTCCGGCCAACAACACCGGAGACGCCCATGCCTGACATCGTAAAGATCACCGACCTGCGCAAGGCCTATGCGGATGGGTTCGAGGCGCTGAAAGGCGTGTCGCTGAACATCCGAGAGGGCGAAATCCTTGCCCTGCTTGGCCCTAATGGCGCAGGGAAAACAACACTTATTTCAACCATTTGCGGGATCACGACCGGCACAGGCGGTAGCGTCACTGTGGGCGGTTTCGACACGGTAAACGACTACCGTGGTGCGCGGTCGATGATCGGGCTGGTACCGCAAGAGATCAACCTAGAACCCTTTGAAAAAGTCATCAGCACTGTGCGTTTCTCGCGCGGGTTGTTTGGGAAACCCAAGGATGATGCGGCAGTTGAAAAGATCCTGCGGCAGCTATCGCTTTGGGACAAGAAAGACAGCCAGATCCGCGCCTTGTCGGGCGGGATGAAACGTCGTGTCTTGATTGCCAAGGCATTGGCGCATGAGCCCCGCGTCCTGTTCTTGGACGAACCCACCGCCGGCGTCGATGTAGAACTGCGCCGCGATATGTGGAACATCGTCGCGGACCTGAAAGCCAGCGGCGTGACCATCATCCTCACCACCCACTATATCGAGGAAGCCGAGGCGATTGCCGACCGGATCGGTGTGATCGCCCACGGCGAGCTGCTGCTGGTCGAGGATAAAGACACGTTGATGTCACGCATGGGGAAAAAGCAGTTGGTGGTGCAGCTGACCCAACCGATTGACGCGATTCCTGACAGTCTTGTCTCTGATGCGCTGACCCTGTCCGACGACGGGCACGCGTTGATCTATTCCTATGACACGCGGGCAGAGCGGACGGGCATCACCAAGCTCTTGTCCGATGTCGCGGCCGCGGGGCTTGTGCTGTCTGATCTTGAGACGTCGCAAAGCAGTCTTGAGGATATTTTTGTCGATCTGGTCAAGGAGGACGCGGCATGAACTGGATCGCTGTCAAATCCATCTACACGTTTGAAATGGCGCGCTTCTTTCGCACCATCACGCAGAGTCTGATCTCTCCGGTGTTGTCGACATCGCTGTATTTCGTAGTGTTCGGCGCGGCGATCGGCAGCCGCATCCAAGAGGTAGAAGGCATCAGCTATGGCGCGTTCATCGTACCGGGGCTGATCATGCTGAGCGTGATCACGCAATCGATCTCGAACGCGTCCTTTGGCATCTATTTCCCCAAGTTCATCGGCACCGTGTTCGAACTTTTATCCGCGCCAGTTAACTTTATCGAAATTGTCTGTGGCTATGTCGGGGCTGCGGCGACCAAGGCACTGTTTATCGGGGTGATCATCCTGCTCACGGCGTTCTTCTTTGTGGACATCACCATTCAGCATCCGATCTGGATGGTGGCTTTTCTGGTGCTGACCTGCATCAGCTTTTCGCTGATGGGCTTCATCATCGGGATCTGGGCGGGCAACTTTGAACAGTTGCAGCTTGTGCCGCTGTTGATTGTGACGCCCTTGGTCTTCCTTGGGGGATCGTTCTATTCGATCTCTATGCTGCCGCCGGTATGGCAGGTGATCTCTCACTTTAACCCGGTGGTGTATCTGATCTCGGGCTTCCGCTGGGCCTTCTTCGGATCGGCGGATGTGCCGATTGTGACGAGCCTTTTGGCCATCGCGGGCTTTACGGCGCTGTGTCTTGCGGTGATCGGTTGGATTTTCCGTACCGGCTGGCGGATTAGGCAGTAAGTATCGGGTGCCCTCCTTGTTTGCAGGTATGGTGCACTCTACATGGGAAGGTATGAGAAAATACCTTCCCTTTTTGGCCTCCCGTCCGACGGTTTCCGTGGTGCGACTGTCCGGCGTGATCGGGGGCCGCACCCGTGGTGGCCTGAACGACAGCGGCATTGGCCCCGCCATCGACAAGGCATTCAACCGCGGCAAACCCGCGGCTGTGGTTTTGGAAATCAGCAGTCCCGGCGGTAGCCCGGTGCAATCGTCGTTGATCGGCGCGCGCATCCGGCGTCTGGCTGAGGAAAAGAACATCCCCGTCATCGCCTTTGTCGAAGATGTCGCGGCCTCTGGCGGCTATTGGCTGGCCGCGGCTGCGGATGAAATCTATGCCGATCCCAGTTCCGTTCTGGGGTCCATCGGTGTGATTTCGGCGTCTTTTGGTGCGGATGAATTTATCCAACGCCACGGGGTAGAGCGGCGGGTTTATACCGCAGGCCAGTCCAAATCCATGCTCGACCCGTTCCGCCCTGAAAAGCCCGAAGATGTCGCGCGGTTGAAGCAACTGCTGGAGGATATCCACGGGAACTTCATCGATCACGTCACATCACGCCGCGGGAGCAAGCTTTCCTCTGACACTGACCTGTTCACCGGAGAGGTCTGGCTGGCGAAACGCGCCACCGAGCTGGGGCTGATCGACGGCATCGGCCACCTGCGCCCGATGATCAAGCAACGTTTTGGCGACAAGGTGAAGTTCAACCGCTACGGCACCAAAAAGGGGCTGCTGTCCCGATTTGGTGCGCAGATCATCGGCGACGCGGTCGACAGTATTGAAGAGCGCGCGGCCTATGCGCGGTTCGGGCTATGACGCATGGTCTTTAAGATTGTCTTATTGTTTCTGGTCGCCATGGGCACGCTCGCATGGTTTGGAAAGATGCACTGGTTGGGCGGTAAGCGCCTGAGCCAGAAGAAATGTAATAATTGTGGACGCTATCGCATTGGGAAATCTCCCTGCGGATGCGGGGGTAAACGCGGATGATTATGCCTTGGGTTCTAAGTGTTTTGGGGCTGGTGATTTTGTTGCTGGCCGGGGATGCGTTGGTTAAGGGGGCGGTTAACCTGTCCCTGCGCCTCGGCGTGCCCGCTTTGATCGTCAGCCTGACGATTGTGGCGTTCGGGACGTCTGCGCCGGAATTGCTGGTGTCGATCAAGGCGGTGTTGGACGATTCACCTGGGATCGCATTGGGCAATGTCGTGGGGTCGAACACCGCGAACATCCTGCTGGTCCTCGGGGTGCCCGCCTTGCTGGCGACGATGCACACGTCAGAGTGTAGCACGCGCAAGACGTTCAACATGATGATTGCCGCTTCGGTGTTGTTCATCGGGCTGGCATATCGTGGCGTTTTCGATTTCTGGGCGGGTTTCGTGTTGCTGGGGGCCTTGGCCTATGTGCTGTACGACATGTACCGCGACGGCAAAGAGCATCGCCGCGAATGTAAAAACGCTGCCGCCGCGGACCTGGAAGAGCCCGAAGGGGCCGATCCCGATATGCCGGGCTGGCGCATTGCGGTATTCCTTGTGCTCGGGTTGGTGGGTTTGCCCCTCGGGGCGGGGCTGCTGGTGGATAATGCGTCCATGATCGCGCGCGCCTACGGGGTAAGCGACACGGTCATCGGGCTGACGCTGGTGGCGATCGGAACCTCGATGCCCGAACTCGCCACAACCGTTATGGCAGCGCTGCGCCGTCAGGCTGATGTCGCCTTGGGTAACGTGATCGGGTCCAACCTGTTCAACCTGCTGGGCATTATCGGTATCGCGAGCCTTGTAGGGCCGATCCATGTTGATCCGGAATTCCTGCGGTTCGATCTGTGGGTCATGCTGGGGGCGTCGCTGCTGCTGATCCCCTTTGTGTATCTGGGGCGTGACATCAACCGCATCTGGGGCATCGTTCTATGTGCCGTCTATGCGGGCTATATGGCGGCTGTTCTGATCTAAAAGAGGTGCGGTATGAAACACGCGTTGGTAACCGGAGCCGGAGCCCGCTTGGGGCGTGCGATGGCGCTATATCTCGGGGATCGCGGGTATGACGTTGCGGTGCATTACAACAGCTCGTCCGACGGTGCCGACGAGGTTGTGTCCGAGTTGAAGGCAAAGGGGCGGCAGGCTGTCGCCCTACAAGCCGATCTGCTGGACGAGACCGCGACGCATGATCTGCTGCCACGCGCGGCAGTGGCGCTTGGCGGGCCGATCACCTGCCTTGTAAACAACGCGTCGATTTTTGAATACGACAACATTTCTACCGCGACAGAGGAAAGCTGGAACCGCCATATCGGTAGCAACCTGCGGGCACCTTTCATTCTGACGCAGGCGATGGCCGCGCAAGGCTTGGCTCCGGAGACTGACGCACAGGACGAGCCCGTCGCCGTGGGGCTGATCATCAATATGCTGGACCAGCGTGTGCGCAAGCTCACGCCGGAGTTCATGACATATACCATCGGAAAAATGGGGTTGTGGGCGCTGACCCAGACATCTTCCCAAGCACTGGCGCCGGCGATAAGGGTCAATGCAATCGGTCCTGGGCCGACCCTGAAGGGGGCCAAGCAGACCGACGAACACTTTGCGCGACAGCGGTCCAAGGTGATTCTCGAACGGGGGGCGAATCCCCGCGATATTACCGCTGCATTGGGCTATTTCCTTGATGCGCCGTCGGTTACGGGGCAGTTGATCTGCACTGACGGGGGGCAGCACCTAGGCTGGAAAACCCCCGACGCGCAAGGCCTAGAATAGGCTTTCCACGCAAGTTGTGCACCGCGGTCACATCGGTAACAAAACCGTTACAAAAAGGGGCGTGTTTTCAGTGGGTTGGAAAGTGTTAATAAAAATAACGTCTAAAATCAATGGCTTGCACATATGCCTAAAAATTAGGCAAACACCGGAAGCCCCATTAATACATGGGAAAATCCGCGCTGTTTGAAAGTTATCTGCAAGGTTATCCACAAGAGTCGTGGGTATGTTTAATCTTGTCCTACCGCTAACACTGTTGCAGCCAAAAGGTCCGAACGCTCGAATCAATGTCAGACGCTAACGAAAAACCGAAAACCGGCCATGAGGTGATTCAATCGTACCTGAAAACGATTGATGGCTCTCCTGGTGTGTACCGGATGCTCGATTCGGAAAGCCGTGTCCTTTACGTGGGCAAGGCGCGAAATCTGCGCGCGCGGGTGAGCAACTACGCGCGGCCGTCGGGTCATTCGGGCCGGATCGCGCGGATGATATCAAACACCGCGTCGATGATGTTTCTGACCACGAAGACAGAGACCGAGGCGTTGCTGCTTGAACAGAACCTGATCAAACAGCTCAAGCCGAAATTCAACGTGCTGCTGCGCGATGACAAGAGCTTTCCCAATATTCTGGTCACGGCCACGCATGATTATCCGCAGATCAAAAAGCACCGTGGGGCCAAAAAAGAAAAGGGCAATTACTATGGGCCCTTCGCCAGCGCCGGTGCGGTGAACCGTACGCTGAACCAGCTGCAACGGGTGTTCCTGCTGCGCGATTGCTCTGACGCGATGTTCGAAAGCCGCTCGCGCCCCTGTTTGCAGCATCAGATCAAGCGCTGCTCTGCCCCCTGTGTGGGTAAGATCTCGCCGGAGGAATATCGCAAGACGGTGCAGGACGCGGAGAAATTCCTCAACGGTAAGTCCACCGATATTCAGGGCAGGCTGGCGACCGAGATGGCCGAGGCGTCAGAGGCGATGGAGTTTGAACGCGCCGCCGCCCTGCGCGACCGGATCAAGGCGCTGACGCAGGTGCAAACGGCACAGGGGATCAACCCGCAAGGCGTTGCGGAAGCGGATATTATCGCGCTGCACCTGGATCAGGGGCAGGCTTGCGTGCAGGTCTTCTTTATCCGCGCTAACCAGAACTGGGGGAACCGCGACTACTACCCCCGTGTGGGCCCGGATGTGGATGCCGCCGAGGTGCTGGAGGCCTTTATCGGTCAGTTCTATGACACCCGCGAACCACCGCGTCAGCTGATCCTGTCGAACGACATCGAAAGCCCCGATCTGATGGTCGAGGCGCTGTCGGGGAAGCTGGGGCGTAAAGTTGATATCGTGGTCCCCAAACGTGGCGAAAAAGCAGAGCTGGTCGATGGGGCGCTGCGCAATGCGCGCGAATCTCTGGCGCGGAAACTGGCAGAGACAGCAACCCAGACGAACCTTCTTAAAGGTATCGCTGACGCCTTTGATCTGCCTGCACCGCCGCAACGGATCGAGGTCTACGATAACTCCCACATCCAGGGGACGAACGCGGTTGGAGGTATGATTGTCGCCGGCCCCGACGGGATGATGAAAAACCAGTACCGCAAGTTCAACATTCGCGGCGATGACCTGACGCCGGGGGATGACTTTGGCATGATGAAAGAGGTGCTGACCCGTCGTTTCAAACGATTGCTCAAGGAAGACCCGGACCGCAAGCTTGGCATGTGGCCCGACCTGCTGTTGATCGACGGTGGTGCAGGGCAGGTGAGTGCTGTGGCATCCATCATGCGCGAATACGGGGTCGAGGATATTCCGATGGTCGGCGTGGCCAAAGGTGTGGATCGTGATGCGGGCAAAGAGGAATTTTACCGCGTTGGCAAGCGCCCGATGGCCTTGCGGCATAATGATCCGGTTTTGTATTTCATCCAGCGTTTGCGCGACGAAGCCCACCGTTTCGCCATCGGCACCCACCGTGCCAAACGTGCCAAGGCCGTGGGGGCGACGCCCCTTGATGATGTGCCCGGCGTCGGTGCCGCCCGCAAACGCGCGCTGCTGGCCCATTTCGGGTCAGCCAAGGCCGTTGGTCGCGCGAACTTGAGCGACTTGAAGGCGGTCGACGGGGTGTCGGTTGCTTTGGCCGAACGGATTTATGCGTTTTTCCATGAACGCGGATAGCCCAAAATTTCAGCCTTCGGGCACGTGGTGGGGGCAGGACGCTCCGCGGGGAGTTTATTTTGCAAAATGAAGGCGATGTCTTGGCACTTTCCCCTGTCGTCTTGCCACTGTAGGGTGACGCTATGAAGTGGAATATCCCCAATATCCTGACGCTCTTGCGTCTTGTCGCGGCCCCGGGTGTGGCTGTGATGTTCTTGTATTTTACGCGTCCCTATGCGGACGCTTTGGCGATGTTCCTGTTCATCGCCGCTGCGGTCACCGATTGGTTTGACGGCTATCTTGCGCGCGCATGGGGGCAGGAAACCAAGCTGGGGACCATGCTGGACCCGATTGCTGACAAGGCCATGGTGGTGATTGCGCTGATGGTGATCGTCGCGTTTTCAAGCTGGTCGCCGTGGCTGGTGCTCCCTGCCACCGTGATCCTGTTTCGCGAAGTCTTTGTTTCGGGCCTGCGGGAGTTTCTGGGGGATGTGTCTGGCACTTTGAAGGTCACGGCGCTGGCCAAGTGGAAGACAACCGCGCAGATGGTCGCGATTGCTGTGCTGTTCGGGCAGGGGCTGTTTGAACACTACTTTGGCATGTCGATTTTCGGCATGGATAACGCCCTGGTCGGTGCCATACTCTCGGGTGAGGAAGAGGACGTTCTAGGGCTCACCTGGAAGTTCCACGGGATGATCTGGGCCGGCCGGATCGGGTTGGTGCTGCTTTGGATTGCGGCGGCGCTGACCGCGATCACCGGCTATGATTATCTGCGCAAATCCATGCCCCATCTGGTGGAGCCACGCTGATGAATATCTTGTATTTTGCATGGGTTCGCGAACGCATCGGGCTTCCTCGTGAGAAGGTCGAGACGTCGGCGCGCACTGTTCTGGACCTTGTAGAGGAACTGCGCGCGCGCGAAGAGCGCTATGCGGTCGCCTTTTCCGATCTGTCCGGCCTGCGTGTCGCCGTGGATCAGGAACTTGCCGATTTCGATGCCTCGTTGGAAGGCGTGCGCGAAGTGGCGTTTTTCCCGCCGATGACAGGGGGTTGAGATGAAGATCTCGGTTCAGGAAGCGGGTTTTGATCTGGGGCAGGAAAGCCAGGATTTTGCTGCCGGCCATCGGGATATGGGTGCCATTGTGACCTTTACCGGCATCGTGCGCGATCTGCCCGATGATCCGTTGCAGGCGATGGAGATTGAACACTACCCCGGCATGACCGAATCTGCCCTGACCGAGATGGCTGAAACCGCGATGGCGCGGTTTTCGCTGGGGGATGCGCTGGTCATTCACCGCTTTGGCCGACTGCTGCCGGGCGAGATGATCATGATGGTCGCCACCGCTGCGCGCCACCGCAAGGATGCGTTTGAAGCGGCTGAATTCCTGATGGATTACCTAAAGTCGCGCGCACCCTTCTGGAAGCGTGAGATCACTGCCAAAGGGGCGGATTGGGTTGCATCAAAGGCAGAAGACGAAGACGCGCTGGCCCGGTGGTAAGCGGCACCGCGGTCTTTCAGCTGGCCTGTTGACGATCGATATAGGCGCGCATTTCTTCCGCTTCGTGGCGCGCATCGCGCAACCCGTCCATCGCCGCGCGCAGCTCTGCCTCGGTCTGGTTGAGCTGGTTCGTCAGCTCTGCCTCGCGCTGTTGCAGATAGGTGATCGCCTGATCGCGGGTTTCTTCGGCTTCGTGCAATTCCTGGCTCATCCGGTCAAGCTGGGCGACATCGTCGGCCGCCACGCGGGTAAAGCGGTGCAGCAGCCAATTGGCAAACCATCCAAGGCAGAAGGCGACGAATAGGATAATCGCTGTCGCGATGACAAATTCGGTTCTGCTCATGTTAGTTGCCTTCTTGGGTCTGGTCGGATGGTGTGTCTGTATCGCCTGTATCCGCGCCATTTTCCAGCGCTGTTTCGTCAGAATCTTCCGACGGGCCTTCATTGATCAGCTTAAATTCGATCCGGCGGTTCGCCTCGCGGCCTTCTTCGGTGTCGTTGGAGGCAACGGGCGATTCTTCGCCATAGCCCTTGGCCACGAAGGAGCCGGTGATTACGCGGCGGGCGCGCAGTTCGTTCAGCACCGATTGGGCCCGCGACTGGCTGAGCGCGAGGTTCATTTCCTCGCGGCCCTGGCTGTCGGTATATCCCTGTACCTCAAGTGCTATGTCGCGGCAGTCTTGCAGGATTTCGGCAATTTGATCCATCGTACCAAGCGCCGAGGCGTCAATGGTGGCGCTGCCGGGTTCGAAGTTGATCTTGCCCTTGGCCACAACTTTGCCGATCTCGGCTTCGCATTCCTGCGGGGTGGGCAGGCCCAGAACGGGGTCGAGCTTTTCTTGATAGGCGACTTTGACCTCATAGTCTTTGCCTTCGCCCAGTTTGCCCGCCAACAAGGTTGCGATCTGCGTGCTGGCATCGGGGTTACCGGTGTTGCCCGCGACGCTGACGCTATCGGGGGTTACGATGACCGTGCCATTGGCGAGCTTGGACAGCGCGTCGAGCGCCGACAACACGCGCGTGGGCCAATCGGCGGGCAGATCATCGACAATCCGCGCGGCGGTATAGACCTTGTCCGAGCCAAAGCTCGCCTTGGCGTAGCTGTCGGCCAATTCGCGCAGCGCGTCGTCTGTCAGACGGCCACGCAGTTGCACCTGACCTTCGGGCGAGAGCGTGGCGACAAATTCGGGCGGGCCGGCGTCAGGGTCGACAGTTTGGGGCAGGCGGGCATTCAACGCAAAGACGTCAGGCAGGGCGTTTTCCAGCTCTCCGACGACGCGGTCAAAGACGGCGCGTTCGGTGCCTTCGGCGGCGATCAGGCTGATATCGGCATCGGCAAAGCTGACGGAGCCGCCACCGATCTTGGACAGCGCGCCGATGGCTTTTTCCACTGCTTCCGACCACCGCGGGCTTGGCACGCCAAGACCCACCGTGCAGCGTGCCGACCCCGGTGCGCCAGCCGCAACGGCCGCCTTGAGGATCCGGGCGCTGGCCTGTTCGGTATCCGCGCTGCAGGCGTCAAAGCCGGTGCTGTCTTCCTCGATCTGGAAGCGCAGGGTGAAGGGCGTGATCACCGGGCGCGGCGCGGCGATCTCCAGTGTCACCACCAGCCCGGGAGGGGCCGCACGTTTCAGCTGGTTTTCCAGCCGTGCCTTGGCTTCTGCGCTGTCGGAAATGGCCGTGATCGCCACACGCCCCGCTTCGGCAGAGACTTTGGCGCGGGGCAGTTTCTCCATCGCGGAAATGGCGAAACCAAAGGCGTCCTCCCATCCGTCGGGGGCAGGGTAATTCGCTGATTCCAGTAGGTCGGCGACATGATCTTGACCGGCGATGGATTGGAAACGGTCGATCGCCGCATCGCGGTCCGTGGTCGTGGGAATCAGCCCGATGATCGAAACGCCGGAATCATTGCGCAAAATCTCGACCGAGAATTTCGGCGCGGCGATTGCGGCCTGCGCGGTCACATCCATCTGGTCTATCACGCGGGCAGCATCGACGATGGTGCCTGCGGTGCTTAGCGCATTGAACCGCGCGACTTCGTCCGGCGCGGTGCCCGACAGGGTGACCTGCAACCCGTCTGCCTGAACTTCGGCCCATGTCATCTCTTTTGCATCAAGCGCATCACGCACGCCGATCTCGGAGTTTTCCTCGATCAGGGTTACCGAAAAATTCGCGGCCACCAATGACACGGTCGCAGCGGCGGTAAAGGTCATCGCGATGATCAGGAGTGCAGATAGGCGCATAAGCTCGTTTCTGAAACCGTTAACGTTGGAGCCTTTGATACGCCCGAGGGGACAGGGGTGCAATCACGCCAGCAGGGCTGCGGCAAAAAACACCAGCGGGATCATGCCGGTATCGCGGTTCACACGAAACAGGCGCAGAAGCTTGTCGTTGTCGTTGATGTCAATGCCACGCAACTGCCACGCCATATGCCACCCCATTGCCCAAGGACCGCCAAGGGCGATGACCATCGCCAGAAAGGATGCGGAATCGCGCAGGGCAAAGATCACCGCCAGCCCCATCAGGCCCACGGTGGCGATCAGGAAGCGCCGCAGCCAATGGCCGGTATTGTCTCCGAACAGGCGGGCTGTGGATTTGACCCCGATCAGGGCGTCATCTTCCTTGTCCTGATGGGCATAGATCGTGTCATAAAAAAGCGTCCACGCGATGCCCGCGGCATAGAGCACCACCGCAGGCGCGCCGAGGCTGCCGGTATGGGCGGCCCAGGCCAGCAGTGCGCCCCAGTTAAATGCGATGCCAAGGAAAACCTGCGGCCACCACGTGAAACGTTTGGCAAAAGGGTAAACGGCGACGGGCAGCAGGGCCAGCACACCAAGGGCGATGGCAGCCCCGTTGAAGGTCAGCAAAATGCCAAGCGCGATCAGCATCTGTGCGATCATCCATGCCAGCGCGCCTTTGACGCTGACCTGACCCGAGGGGATGGGTCGTGACCGCGTGCGGGCAACCTTGCCATCGATATGCCGGTCGGTGATGTCGTTCCACGTGCACCCCGCGCCGCGCATCAGCCAGGCACCGGCACCGCAGCCGATGAAGATCCACAGGTCAAACCAGCGCGGTTGCTGGTCAAACAGCATCGCCAGCGTCAGCCCCCACCAGCAGGGCAGCAGCAACAGCCACGTGCCAATAGGGCGGTCGGCGCGGCTGAGCCGCAGGTAGGGGCGGGTGAAACGCGGCGCAAAACGGTCGACCCAATTGTCCGCAGGGGCATCGACCACGCGTGTCGCATCATTGCCATCTGGTGTCGGCGAGGTGTCGTACATATATCTGTGCCCATGAACGCGAAAATCAGACTTTATGTAGATCATCCGTTGGGGCAGGGGCAATCCGTTCCTTTGGATAAGGCGCAGGCGCATTATCTCTTTGGCGTGATGCGCCAATCGGTGGGCGCGTCGGTTCTTTTGTTTAATGGCATCGATGGCGAATGGCGCGCCGAGGTCGCCGAGGCGGGTAAACGCGGCGGTGTGCTGGTCTGTGCCGAGCAGACGAAAGCGCTGCAAATGCCGCCCGACCTGTGGCTGATCTTTGCGCCGATCAAAAAGGCGCGCACGGATTTCATTGTCGAGAAAGCTGCCGAAATGGGGGCGCGGCGCATTGTGCCGGTGCAAAGTGAATTTACCAACGCCGGCCGCGTGCAGCGCGATCGTCTGCAAGCCCACGCGGTCGAGGCAGCGGAGCAATGCGGCGGGACTTTCGTTCCAGAGGTGGCCGATATGGTCCGGCTGGACCGTCTGATCGATCGTTGGGAGCCCGAGCGGTCCTTGATGTTCTGCGACGAGGCGCTGGCGGGCGAGGAAGAGGGGCTCGCATCCGCGCGGCCTGGTCCTTGGGCTATCCTGATTGGACCAGAGGGCGGATTTTCCGACAGTGAACGCGTGCGTTTGCGCGGGTTGGACTGGTCGCGCCCCGTCGCCTTGGGGCCGCGCATCTTGCGGGCGGATACGGCAGCGGTGGCGGCCATGACCCTGTGGCAAAAAACATTGGGAGATTGGGCGTGAGTGCGGTTTCCGGCACGCGCGTCGAAGTGGGGGTTTCACACCCCCACGCCCCCGTGGAGTTTATCTGGCAAAATGAAGCCTGCACTAGGAGAGCACGATGAGTTTTCTGCGACCTGAGGCGAAGGCTGAACTGTGGCGTTGGCGCGAGGTTCTGGGCGGAATCGCGGCCGCTTTGATCGGGCTTTGGCTGGTGGCGGGGCCGGGGTTGCTGTTGGCGATACCGGGCTATGCGCTGATCCTTGCGGGGGTGATCTTTGTCTGGATCGGCGGGCAGCGTGTTCGGTTTCGCAAGACCGGCCTCGGGGCCGGAGCGGTGCAGGTGGATGAGGGGCAGATCGCCTATTTCGGTCCCCTGACCGGCGGCGTCATCGCCCTACGCGAGATGGAGCGTCTGAGCCTTGAGCGCGGGGCCTATCCGGCGCATTGGAAACTGGAACAGCCTGGACAAAATCCCGTGATGATCCCCGTGGATGCCGCGGGGGCGGACGCGCTTTTTGACGCTTTTGCCGCACTTCCGGGGCTGCGTACCGAAAGAATGTTGGCCGAATTGGCCGATGATAAGACCCTGTCCGTCGTGATTTGGGAGCGGCGTTCGATGCGGCCGGCCTCGACCCTGTTGCATTGACACCCCGTCCAAATCGCACCATCCCTTAGACCACAGAAATTGAACTCGGAGCCACCCCACATGTCTATCCCTCAATCCGGCGGCGGCCCGATCGAAAGTTACGACCAGCTGGTCAACTACCTCGCGGACGGGTGCAAGCCCAAGGAAGATTGGCGCATTGGCACCGAGCACGAGAAATTCGGCTACAACAAAGAGACGCTGCTGCCTTTGCCCTATGAGGGCGATTGTTCGATCCGCGCCATGTTGGAAGGGTTGCGCGACGGCCACGGCTGGGATCCTGTGGAAGAGGGCGGCAAGCTGATCGGGTTGGTCAAGGACGGGGCCAATATCTCGCTCGAGCCGGGCGGTCAGTTGGAGCTGTCGGGCGCGCCTGTCGAAACCATCCACGAGACCTGCGACGAGGTGAATACCCATCTGCGCGAAGTGCGCGATGTGGCGGACCGGATCGGCGCGGGGTTCATTGGCTTGGGCGCGGCACCGGAATGGTCCCACGACCAGATGGATCTGATGCCCAAGGGCCGGTACAAGCTGATGAACGAATATATGACCAAGGTCGGCACGATGGGCCGGGTCATGATGCGCCGGACCTGCACGGTGCAGGTGAACCTTGATTTCGGGTCCGAAGCGGACATGGTGCAAAAGCTGCGCGTGGCACTGGCCTTGCAACCTGTCGCGACGGCGCTGTTTGCGAATTCGCCGTTTTTCGAAGGTAAGCCCAACGGCCATAAATCATGGCGCAGCCGCGTGTGGCGTGATCTGGATGCGGCGCGTACGGGCATGTTGCCCTGGGTGTTTGAAGACGGCATGGGTTTTGAACGTTGGGTGGAATATGCGCTCGATGTGCCGATGTATTTTGTCTACCGCGATGGAAAATATATCGATGCCCTGGGGCAATCTTTCCGCGACTTTCTGAAAGGCAAGCTGCCTGCGCTGCCCGGCGAAATGCCGACGCTGAGCGATTGGGCGGACCACCTGACCACCGCCTTCCCCGAGGCGCGGATCAAGAAATTCATCGAAATGCGCGGTGCTGATGGCGGGCCGTGGCGTCGTCTATGTGCCTTGCCCGCGTTTTGGGTCGGGCTGACTTATGACCAACAGGCGCTGGATGGCGCTTGGGATCTGGTTAAAGGCTGGGATGCCGAAACGCGCGAGGCGCTGCGGGTCGCGGCCTCTGTCGACGGGTTGCAGGCCAAGGTGGGCGGCGTGCGCATGCACGACATCGCGCGCGAGGCCGTGGCCCTGTCCGAACAAGGTCTGAAAGCACGGGCGCGCAGCGGTGCGGGCGGTATGGTCCCGGACGAGACGCATTTCCTGAACGCGCTGAAGGAGAGCATCGAGACCGGCAAGGTCCCCGCGGACGAACTGCTGGAGGATTATGACGGCAAGTGGAAGGGCGACCTCAGCCGGATCTACGCCGATTATTCTTACTGATCCTCGATGATCAGCCCGCGGACAAAGGCGATGACCTTGGCCGCGGGCATTTCGCAGGGATAAAGACGTGCGCCGCTGGCCAGCGCATAGAGGTTCAGGCTGATATAGTCCGGACCGCCTAATTCCTCGGCAACCAGTTTCCAGCTTTTACCTGAATTAAAGGTGCTTTTTGACCAAACATAGCGGCGGGTTTGATATCTGCCGGTGTGCGTGCCGTCGGGCAGCGCGTGGAACGCGTCCAAAAAGCGCGCGTCTACGGTAGCCGTCACAGGGTCAGTCTTTCTTGGCACCGATCTTGGGTTCGGTGCCCGCGCGGATGCGTTTGATGTTCTCGCGGTGGCGCCAGAACACCAGCAGGGTCAGCAGGATGCCCAGAAACAGGGCGCTGCCGTAGCCCAGGAAGATCATAAAAAAGGTCGATGCCGCGGCGGATGCCAGCCCCCCGATGGACGAGGTGCGGGTGACGGCCATGGCGATCAGCCACGCCAGACAGCAGGCGAGGCCGACGGGCCATGCAAGGGCCAGCAACACACCAAGGAATGTCGCGACACCCTTGCCGCCCTTGAACCCCAGCCAGACCGGATAGCAATGGCCCAGCATCGCGGCCAATGCGGCAATTTGGGCCGCGTCCTCGCCCGCGAAGAGCCGTGCCAGCAGCACTGCAACGGCCCCTTTGCCCCCATCCAGGATCAGCGTCAGCGCCGCCGCTTTTTTGGAACCTGTGCGCAGCACATTGGTTGCACCGATATTGCCCGACCCGATGCTGCGCAGATCGCCCAGATTCATCGCGCGGGTCAGCACCATGCCAAAGGGGACCGACCCGATCAGATAGGCCGCAACGGCCCAGAACAGGAGCACGAATAGGGAAGAGTCGATCAGGGGCATATTCAGGAGGCCTTATAGATGCAGGTGCCGGAAACGTAAGTTTCCAAGACCTTACCTTGCATGCGCATCCCGTCAAAGGGGGTGTTGCGCGATTTCGACCGCAAAACCTCGCGGTTCATCACGAAAGGCGCGCCATCATCAAACAGTACCAGATCGGCGGGGGCACCGACGGACATCCGCCCCCCGGGCAGCCCCAGACGTTTCGCAGGGTTGAACGACAGCGCACGCCACAATGTGGCGATATCGATCATCTCGGAATGGACCAGTCGCAAGGCTGCGGGCAGCAGGGTTTCCAATGCGACGGCCCCAGATGCGGCTTCCTCGAACGGGAGCCGTTTGGATTCCTCGTCCTGCGGGGTGTGCATGGAACAGATGATATCGATCAGGCCAGAGGCCACGGCCTCTACCACGGCGATGCGATCCTCTTCGTCGCGCAGGGGGGGCTTGAGCTTGAAGAAGGTGCGATAGTCGGCCACATCCAGCGCGTTCAGCGTCAGGTGGTGGATGCCGACCCCGGCGGTGATATCCAGACCGTTCTTCTTTGCACGCTCCAGCGCGGGCAGGGCGCGGGCGGTGGTGATCTGGTCGGCGTGATAGCGGGCGCCCGTCATTTCGATCAGGGCGATGTCGCGGTCCAGCCCCATGCGTTCCGCCATGGGCGAGACGGCAGGCAGCCCGCGCAGCGACGCGAATTTACCAGAGGTCACCGCCGCCCCCGTGCTCAAGATGGGTTCCTGTGGGTGAGCGATGACAAGCGCGCCAAGGCTACGGGCATAGGTCAGCGCGCGGGAGAATACTTTGGTATCCGTCACCACGCGATCACAATCGGTAAAGCCCACGGCACCGGCATCCATGAGAAACCCGATCTCTGTCATCTCGCGGCCTTCGCGGCCCTTGGTCAGCGCAGCCATGGGCACGACGTTGACCGGCGCGGCCTCGTTCGCACGGCGGGTGACGAATTCAAGCACTTCGGGGCTGTCGATGGTGGGGTCGGTGTCGGGGCGGGTGACCATTGTCGTGACCCCACCCGCAGCCGCTGCCAGCCCCGCAGAGCGGAAGCTTTCCTTGTGCCGCTCCCCGGGTTCACAGACCTTGACGCCCAGATCGACGATACCGGGGGCCAGGTATTTCCCACGGCAATCCACGACCTGCGCATCCCCGGGGATCGGTGCGGTATCGTCGAGTACCGCCGCGATCTTGCCATCCTCGACCCGAATCGTGCCGCGGGTGACGGTGCCTGCTTCGGGGTCGATCAGCTGCGCGTTGATAAAATGCAGGGTCATGGAGGGGCCTTCGTCGTTAGGAAAACAGGGGTGCCGCGGGGGCGGTCAGAAAGGTCAGGACCCGATCCACACCATCATGCCCGCCACGCCAAAGGCGACAAGCAGGGCAATCATGGCGATACGGCCGGACATCTTGGGATCGGGTTTGGGTTCTTTCACAGCAGCCACCATAGAATAAGACCGATCAGCACGATCACCGCCAAAAGCACGATCATACCGCCGGCGCCGCCCTTGGGCGGGGATTTCGGGGTCATATCCGCGGCACCGGTGTAGGGCTGCGCGGAGTCAGCCTCAAGCGGGGTGACGGACATATCGGGCTGCGCCTCGCCATAGGTGCCGATCATCGTCAGTTCGGGGCCAAGGTCCAGCGTCGCTTCCTGCCCGTCAAAGGCCGAGGAGAACAGCAGCAATACATAGCCGTCCAGCGCATCTAATCGCGCGCGGTCGCGGCTGATCTGTTCTCGCGGCACCGCATAGCCATCACCCAGATAGGAGGCGAGACCTACGCCGGTCAGATCAGACACGGGGAACAGCTCGGCCGCGCCTTCGGGCATAGGGCGGCCCAGCAGATCAGCAATCAGCGCCTCTTTACTGTCGTTGCGCAGGTCGCGGGCCAATTCGTCAATCGGGCGGTTCACGGCAAACAGGCGGATCTGGCCGATCTCGCCCTTGGGGATTTCGAGTTGTGTCATCGTGTTGCACCTTTGTACGGGGTTACCATCAATGCACTTAATCTGTCGCTGTCTTCGACATATTCAAATCCTAGATGCGCGGCGCGTGCCGGATTGCCCAGCTGTTCATGCCGGATAAAGAAAACCGACGGCGGGCTGGTCGGGCGCAGATCGGGTTTCGTCTCGGCGCTGCGGGGAAAAGCTTTGGCACGGGTGCCGTCGCGGGTCAGTTTGAAAAACAGGGCGCGGTGGTTGGTCAGCGCATAGCGGGTGCGGCGCAGGTCGGTCAGACGTTTCATCCCGCGCAGCAACGACAGCGCCACCAGCGCGACGATCACCGCCACCACGACCGATTGCGACACGGGCAGGGTGTTGCCCCGCAGCACAAATGCCCCCGCGACCACGGTGCCAATGGCCCCGACAAAGGGGCCGAAGAGCTGAAAATTGCGCAGCGACAGCTTGGGGCGGGGGCGCCCCGTCCAGAGCAGCTCTTCCTCGGGTTCAAGCAGGTCTTGCCAAAAACGATCGCTCATGATGCCGCCTCTATCGCTTGGGCAAGGCGGGCCTTGGTCTCTGCCCGGTTCGGCACCAGCGGCAAGGTGATCCGCTGGCCGTCAGGCAGGCCAAGACTGATCGACCACAAGGACAGTTTCCCGATCGACCGGATGTCGGTCAACGGCAGGACCAGCGGCTCTGCCGTATCGGGGGAGTTGATGTAGAGCGCACGGTTGGTCAGCCGCCAGACGGTATTGCGGTTGCTGTACCAGATCTGGAATTCCTCAAACACCCACATGTAGAAGACCGCAATCAGGACCGAGGCCAGCAGCCAGGTGATCGGGTCCAGCCAGATGAGCAAGGGCAGCGTAAACAACATGGTCAGCACCGCCAGCGCCACGCACCGCCAAAAGAACGCCCGCGGCGAGATACGCCAGTGCAGCAGGTCCTGTTCTTCGGGCGGGGCTGCGGTCATGCGGTGGCCTTGCGGCTGTCGACAAGGTTGCGCGCCAGCAGGTCCATCGCGGCCATGCGCACGGCGACGCCCATCTCTACCTGATCCTGAATGACGCTGCGGTTGATGTCATCGGCAAGCGTTCCGTCGATCTCTACCCCGCGGTTCATCGGGCCGGGGTGCATCACGATGGCATCGGGCTTGGCATGGGCCAGTTTTTCGGCGTCCAGCCCATATCTGTGATAATACTCGCGTTCGCTGGGGATAAAGCCGCCATCCATGCGTTCTTTTTGCAAGCGGAGCATCATCACAACATCAACGTCTTTCAGCCCTTCTTCCATATCATCGAAGACTTCGACGCCGAATTCACCGATTTGCGCGGGCATCAGCGTCGGCGGCGCGATAAGGCGGATGCGGTTCTCCATCTTGCCAAGCAGCATGATGTTGGACCGTGCCACGCGACTATGGGCAATGTCGCCGCAGATGGCGATGGACAGGCGATGCAAGCGACCCTTGGCGCGACGGATCGTCAGCGCGTCCAGCAGTGCTTGCGTAGGGTGTTCATGCCGCCCGTCGCCCGCATTGAGCACCGCGCAGTTCACCTTCTGCGCCAGCAGATCGACGGCACCGGATTGTGGATGGCGGACCACCAGCAGATCGGGGTGCATGGCGTTCAGCGTCATTGCCGTATCAATCAGGGTTTCGCCTTTTTTGATCGAGGACGCCTGCATCGCCATATTCATCACATCCGCCCCCAACCGCTTGCCCGCGATCTCGAAGCTCGCCTGCGTCCGGGTGGAGTTTTCGAAGAACATATTGATCTGTGTCAGCCCGCTCAGCGCGTCGCTGTGTTTATGGGGCTGGCGGTTCAGATCGGCATAGCTGTCGGCCAGATCAAGCAGGGTTGTGATGTCGTCCTGGGACAGGTGTTCAATGCCCAGAAGATGGCGGTGTGCGAAACTCATGACGGCGGACCCCACGTTATTTTTGGCGTTATAGGCGGCGGCGCAGGGCGGGGCAAGTCGTCGGGCGGGGGCATCCGGCCATGGGGGCCGCGTTGGATTTAAGACCATTTGGAAGTTGGCATTTTTATTGCCGACACCAGCGCGTAAGTTGGGCGCATGGAATCAGTGGATTATCATCAGGCGCTTGCGCTTTTGCATTGGCAGATCGAACTTGGCGCGACCGAGGCGATTTGCGATGCGCCGGTGAACCGCTACGAGGTGCCCGCCGCGGTCGAGAAGCCGACGGCGCAAAAGGGCAAGAGCGGACCGGTGCCTTTGGCCGCCCAAGGGCCGGACGTGGTGGCAGAGGCGACACAGGCCGCGGCAGGGGCTGCGACGCTGGATGAATTGCGTGCCGCCATGGCCGCCTTCGAGCATTGCGAGCTGAAACGCGGCGCGCGCAAAATGGTTTTCTCGGACGGAACGCCGGGGGCACGGGTGATGATCGTGGGCGAGGCTCCGGGACGAGACGAAGACCGCGAGGGCCGCCCCTTTGTCGGGCGTGCCGGCGTGTTGCTGGACAAGATGCTCGCGGCCATCGACATGGGGCGTCATCACCAGACGTCGCCTGTCTATATCACCAATGTCTTGCCCTGGCGGCCGCCGCAGAACCGCGATCCGAAGCCGGATGAAATCGCGATGATGAAGCCGTTTCTGGCGCGGCATATCGCTTTGGCCAAGCCCGAGGTATTGGTCATCGTTGGCAATTGGTCCGCGCAGGCGTTGCTGGGCAAACGTGGCATCACCCGCTTGCGCGGTCAGTGGACGCAAGCCGAGGGGTTACCCGCATTGCCCATGTTCCACCCCGCCTATCTGCTGCGCAGCCCCGAGTTCAAACGCGAGGCCTGGGCCGATTTACTCTCACTGAAAGCGAAATTGACGCATGGTTGATCCCCTCACATTGCTGGCCTTTGTGCCCGCCGCCCTGGCGCTGAACCTGACACCGGGCGCGGATATGTTGTTTTGTCTGGGGCAGGGCATGCGCTTTGGTCCGCGCGCCTCGGTTGCGGCCAGTGCGGGGGTCGCCCTCGGCGGTATGGTGCATGTGACCTTGGCGGGGCTTGGCCTTGGTGCGGTGGTGGCGGCCCTGCCGTGGGCCTTTGATGTGATCCGCTGGATCGGGGTTGGCTATCTTTTGTGGCTGGCCGTGCAGACCTGGCGTAGCAGCGGGGCGGCCGCAAATCCCGTGCCTGCGCCGAAATCCGCGTTTCGCAGCGGTTTGATCGTGAACCTGACGAACCCCAAGGTGATCCTTTTCGTGCTGGCCTTTGTCCCGCAGTTCGTTGTGCCAGAAGCGGGGCCGGTTTTGCTGCAGTTTCTGATGCTGGGGTCCGTACTGTCGCTTGGCGGGTTGATCATCAACGCCTTGGTCGGTGTGTTTGCCAGTGGCCTCGGCCGCCGGATGGTGGGGGGCGGGCAGGCGCTGCGCTGGATCAGCAGCGGTATTTTCGTGGCCCTCGCCGCACGCCTTGCAGTATTGGAGCGGACATGAGCCGGATTGACGAGACGATTGACTTTATCCCCGTGCGTATCGCGGTGCTGACGGTATCCGATACCCGGGGTTTGGCCGAAGACAGGTCAGGCGATGTCTTGGTCGCGCGCATCGCTGAAGCGGGGCATTTCCTCGCGGCACGCAGCATCATCCGCGATGAGCGCGGCGAGATTGCCGACCAGTTGCGCGACTGGTGTGCCGACCCTGAGATTGACGTGGTGATCAGCACGGGGGGCACAGGGCTGACGGGGCGCGATGTTACGGTCGAGGCACATCGCGATGTCTACGAGAAAGAGATCGATGCATTCGGCACCGTGTTCACGATCGTATCCATGCAGAAGATCGGCACCTCGGCGGTGCAAAGCCGGGCCACCGCTGGCGTCGCCCAGGGGACGTATCTCTTCGCGCTGCCCGGGTCTCCGGGGGCGTGCAAGGATGCGTGGGACGAGATTTTGATCAAACAGCTCGACTATCGGCACAAGCCCTGCAACTTCGTTGAGATCATGCCGCGTCTGGATGAACACCAACGCCGGAAATAGCAGCTGGGGCGATGAATTTAACCCAATTTTCCCGCGCTGCTTTGCGATGGGCGTGATAAGCCGTGCGTGGCTGTCACAACTGTGATTTTGTTCTGCAGGCCTGCGGGGTAAGCTGGCACGGACGAAATAGGATCGGGGCAAGATGCGTTTTCTACGGCAAAGCATGATCGGGTTGTTTCTGGCAGCGGCGACATTGGGGTTTCTGGTGCTTGCGGCGGACCTCATTGGCGGGGCGGTTCAGCAGCGTTTGACCGACACGCCGCCCGAGCGCGCCCCGCGTGAGCGGGTGTTCTCGGTCAATGTGGTGCGTGCGCAGTCTGGGACCGATGTGCCGGTGCTGCAAAGTTTTGGCGCGGTGCAAAGCCGCCGCACGCTAGAGTTGCGTGCGGCCGTGGGCGGGCGCGTGGTCGAGCTGGCACCGGAATTCGAAGAGGGCGGGCAGGTCACAGCGGGTCAGGTTCTGGTGCGCCTTGACCGTTCGGACGCTTTGGCCGAGGTAGCACGGGCGCAAAGTGCCGTACGCGATGCAGAGGCTGAGGGGCGCGATGCGGACCGCGCTTTGGCATTGGGACTGGACGAGCTTGCCGCCGCCGAAGAGCAGGCCGCGCTGCGCAACCGCGCGTTTGACCGCCAGCGTGATCTGGGCGAACGCGGTGTCGGCACCGCGACGGCGACGGAAACGGCGGAGCTCGCTGCCTCAAGCGCGCGACAGGCCGTTCTTGCGCGTCGACAGGTGGTGACCCAGACAGAAGCGCGCGTGGATAACGCGGTGCGCTTGTTGTCCAACGCTCAAATCGCGTTGGAGGATGCGCAGCGTGCGTTAAAGGAAACCACGATCACCGCGCCGTTCGATGGGGCGCTGAGCGAAACCTCGGTCGTCGAGGGGCGCTTGGTCTCCGCGAACGAGAGGCTGGCAGAGCTGATCGCGCCGGATGATCTGGAGATTTCCTTTCGCATCTCGACCGCGCAATACGCGCGCCTGCTGGATGCACAGGGCCGGTTGATCAAGGCAGAGGTAACGGCGCGCCTTGATGTCGCGGGCGTGGACCTTGAGGCCCGCGGCCAGATCACCCGCGCGGGGGCCGCTGCGGGCGAGGGGGCCAGCGGGCGTCTGATCTTTGCCTCGTTGACGCAGGCACCGGGGTTCAAACCGGGGGATTTCGCGACGGTACATGTGCGTGAACCTGCGCTGGACGATGTGATCCGCCTGCCAAGCTCTGCCCTTGATGCCACGGGAGCGGTCTTGGTGCTGGATGCGGAGAACCGATTGGAAAGCATTCAGGTCTCTGTTCTGCGCCGCGTGGGCGACGACGTGTTGGTCCGTGGTCCGGTCGAAGGTCGCGACGTGGTCGAGGCGCGGTCGCCCCTGCTGGGGGCCGGTATTGCGGTAAAGCCGTTGCGTCCGGGGGCGGACGAGACCGCGCAGGGAGATGTCCCCAGCATGATCGCCCTGACAGAGGAGCGTCGCGCAAAGCTTGTGGCCTTTATCGAGGGGAACAGCCGCATGCCCCAAGAGGCGAAGGCGCGCGTGCTGGCGCAGCTGGCCGAGCCGCAGGTGCCGGCGCGCATGATCGAACGCCTTGAAAGCCGGATGGGAGGCTAGGGAGATGGCGCGCAGCATGTCCGGTCGTGCAGGGGGAATCCTGTCGTATTTCACCCGTCACCGGACGGCAGCCAACCTGCTGCTTGTGGTGCTGCTGGTCTGCGGGGCGGCCGCTGCGCCGAATATGCGGGCGCAGTTCTTTCCTGATGTGATCATCGACAGTGTGTCGGTCACTACCGTTTGGGAGGGGGCGGGGGCCGACGATGTGGACAGTGCCATCGTTCAGGTGCTTGAACCGGTCTTGCTGGCGGTCGAAGGGGTCGAAAGCTCCACCGCTGCCTCGCGCGAGGGCAGCGGGACCGTCTCGCTAGAGTTCGAGCCCAATTGGGACATGGCCCGCGCCGCGACGGATGTGCAAACGGCGGTAGATTCGGTTACTACACTGCCAGAAGATGCCGAAGATCCGGTGGTCCGGCGTGGTATCTGGCGCGACCGTGTGACCGATGTGGTGATCACGGGCCCGATCAGCGCGGAACAGCTGGGGCGTTTCGCGGATGAATTCGTCACGCGGCTGTTCGCGGCGGGTGTAACGCGCAGCACCATTCAGGGGGTCGCGGCGCCGCAAACCCTGATCGAGGTGCCGTCGACCAGACTGATCCGTCACGACATCACCATGGCCGAAATCGCCGCCGTGATCGCGGCCGAGGTGGACGCCAACCCCGCCGGTGATGTGACAGGTGCCAATGCGCGCGTGCGCACCGGCACCGCGAAGCGTAGCGCGGATGCCCTATCTCGCGTCGTGTTGCGCAGCAATGCGGACGGGTCGTCATTGCTGGTCGGGGACGTGGCACGGGTGATCGAGCAGGGCTCCGACCGAGAGGTAGGATATTTCGTGGGGGATGATCCCGCGATCTCTGTGCGTATTGACCGCTCTGACGGGGGGGATGCCATCGGTATCCAGCATAGCGTCGAAAGCGTCGCGGCGGATATGGCTGTGATGCTGCCCAAGGGCGTGACGATAGAGCTGATCCGCACGCGGGCGGAGGCGATCACCGGGCGGTTGGACCTGCTGATTGATAACGGGCTGATGGGGCTCGCACTGGTGGTGGGGTTGCTGTTCCTCTTTCTTAATGCGCGCACGGCCTTCTGGGTGGCCGCGGGCATACCTGCGTCGATGGCCGCGGCGATTGCGCTGATGTATGCGGGGGGGATCACGATCAATATGATCTCTTTGTTCGGGTTGATCATCACGCTTGGCATCGTGGTTGATGATGCGATCGTTGTGGGCGAACACGCGGACTATCGCCACAAAGAGCTGGGCGAGCCTCCCATGCAAGCGGCAGAGAATGCGGCGCGGCGGATGGCGATGCCGGTCTTTGCCGCAACGATGACAACGATCATTGCTTTTTTCGGTCTGCTTGCCGTGGGCGGGCGCTTTGGCAGTCTGATCGGGGATATCCCCCTCACAGTGATTGCCGTGCTGGCCGCGTCACTGGTTGAATGTTTTCTGATCCTACCGAACCATATGGCCCATGCGATGGCAGCAGGGGCCAAGCAACGGTGGTATGACCTGCCCAGCCGAGTGGTCAATCGCGGGTTTCTCTGGGTGCGCGAACGGCTGTTCCGCCCCTTCATGGCGGGGGTGATCCGCGCGCGCTATGTGGTGCTTGCCGGTGTGGTCGCTGTGCTGGCCTCGCAGGTGGCGCTGTTCATCCGGGGTGACGTGCAATGGCGGTTCTTCAATGCGCCTGAACGCGGGTCGGTGACGGGTAATTTTGCCATGGCCGAAGGGGCCACCCGCGACGATACGCTGGCGATGATGCGCGAAATGCAACGCGCGACAGAAGCGCTGGGCGCGCAATACGCCGAGGAATACGGCACCAACCCCATCGACTATGTGATCGCGCAGGTCGGGGGCAATGCGGGGCGTGGTCTGGACGGGGCCGACAGCAAGGACGCCGATCTGCTGGGCGGCATCTCGATCGAGCTGATCGACGCCGACCTGCGCCCCTATTCCAGCTTCGCCTTTGTCGCCGAACTGCAAGACGCGGTGGTCAATCATCCCCTTGCCGAAACCGTCAGCTTTCGCGGCTGGCGCTCGGGTCCCGGGGGGGACGCGCTGGATGTGCAGTTCTACGGCGCTGACACGCAGGTGTTGAAAGCCGCATCGCAGGATCTGCAAGATGCCC
Source organism: Sulfitobacter sp. CB2047 (assembly GCF_000735125.2). NCBI lineage: Bacteria > Pseudomonadati > Pseudomonadota > Alphaproteobacteria > Rhodobacterales > Roseobacteraceae > Sulfitobacter > Sulfitobacter sp. CB2047. Next base: position 1,009,327 of record NZ_CP072613.1, read on the forward strand.
TCCGGCAATATCCCGAAGTCAGCGCGGTGCAGGATAATCTGGCCTATGACAAGGAAGAGTTGATCCTTGATCTGACGCCGCAGGGCCAGGCGCTTGGGTTCACGATTGATACCTTGGGGCGGGTGCTGCGCCACCGTCTGGGCGGGATCGAGGCGGCGACCTATCCCGACGGCCCACGATCGGCGACAATCCGGGTTGAACTGCCCGAGGGAGAGCTCACCGCGGATTTCCTTGAACGGACGCAGATGCGCACGCCGGACGGGCAATATGTGCCGCTGGCCGATATCGTCAGCGTGGACCGACGCACCGGCTTCAGCACGGTCCGGCGCGAGAATGGCATCCGTCTGATTTCGGTCACGGGCGACATATCAGAGGATGACCCCGCCCGCGCAAGTGAGATCACGACGGCCCTGCGCGAGGATATCCTGCCGCGCATCGCCTCTGAACGGCAGGTGGATTTCCGCATCGGCGGGTTGAGCGAGCAGGAAGATACGTTTCTGTCGGATGCGCTGACCGGCCTGATCCTTGTGCTGACGGGCATCTACCTTGTTCTCGCTTGGGTTTTTGGCAGTTGGACGCGGCCCATGGTGGTGATGGCGGTGATCCCCTTTGGTCTGGTCGGCACAATCTACGGGCACGCCCTGTGGGAGGTGCCGCTGAGCATGTTCACAGTCGTGGGCCTGTTGGGGATGACAGGGATCATCATCAACGATTCCATCGTTCTGGTCGGCACCATTGACGAATACGGAGCCACCCGTGGAGTGATCCCATCGATCATCGATGGCGCGGCGGACCGGTTACGGCCGGTGATGCTGACCACGCTGACAACGGTCCTTGGCATGGCCCCGCTGCTCTATGAGCAAAGCCAGCAGGCGCAGTTCCTGAAGCCCACGGTGATCACGCTGGTCTATGGTCTGGGTTTTGGCATGTTTCTGGTGTTGCTGGTCGTGCCTGCGCTGGTCGCGGCGCAGCATGATATCGGTCGCCAGATCCGGGCGATACGTCGGGCCATGCGGGCACGGGCAGGGGGGCTGCGCCTTGGCATTCTGGCGCTTTGGGTGCTGGTGGTGCTGTGGGGTGGGGCCACGCTGGGGTGGGTTGCGGTGACAGGCGGCTTGCATCCCGCACTGGTCGAGCTGCTGCCTAAGCTGGGGGCGATGGCCCCGCGCAGCGCGGCGCTGCTGCTGTTCCTGGCCGGGGCGGCTTTGATCGCGCTAGTGGGCTATATCGTCGGCGCGGTGGCGTTGCTGCTGTCGCGTCGCAAACGGGCCATGTGATCAGCCCGCATTGCATCCCACAATATCGACGGCCTGCTTGCTGCCCAATACCGTCATGCGGATGTGCGACCGGTTCAGTGCCACGGGGCCGCCACTGACGTGACCCACGTCCACCCGCGCATGCAGGACGTTGCCCTTGCGGGTGGTATCTGCCTCGCTGACCCAGAGATCTGGGTTGCCGGTTTCGATCACCACCAGCTCTTGCCCGCCCGCGGGGGGAAGGGTGATCGCGGCGTCCAGTGTCAGGTCCGCGCCTGCCATACCGATGGTGCAGGTCACGTCTTTCACGCGGGCCTCTTTCGCCGAAAACGGGCGCTGCGCCAACGAGGCGGCAATCGCTGGATCGGCGCGGGTTGTGGTGGTGTCGATCACGCCGCTCAGCTCAAGCGAGGCGGGCACGCAGATGTCGCTGCACACGCCCAGATCAATGGTGGTCTGGACCGTGACGGGGGCCCCTTTGTCGGGTACGCTGATCCGCAGCGGCAACACGACCTGATCCTTGTATCCGATGGTGGTCAGATTGGGTTCGCGGAACACTGTGGGCGCAGGCCATTCCACGGCCACCGCCGACAGGTTGCGCGAGCCGGACCAGTCGAAGCTGGGCGGGATACCCATGTCACCGGGCGCGCGCCAGTAGGTCTTCCAGCCCGGTTCCACCGTCATACGGATCGCGGCCATACGGTTGCCATCGGGCAGTACCCAGCCTTGCAGGATTTCCCCGTGGATCACGTCCATCGCAGAAGCGGGCAGCGGGGCGATAAGGGCAGCGGCCATCAGGCCAAGAATTTTTCTGGTCATGGCGCTTTCATGGGCCATCTGCCCCCGGTTTGCCAAGTCACGTTTGCATTATGATGTGTTGCAGTCGCGGGGGTTGAAAGCCGCAGGGGCGCAGGTCATGCTATTGGAATGACGCATAAGGACGACAGCATGAAAATGGATCTGACCGGCCAGCTTTTGGTAGCGATGCCCGGTATGGGGGATCCTCGGTTCGATCATTCGGTGATCTTTATCTGCTCGCATGATGACGAAGGCGCGATGGGGTTGATCGTCAATAAACCCGCCGCTGATCTGAAGCTTGGCGATGTGCTTGACCGGCTTAGCGATGTGGACATGGACGATGTTTCCGGTCTGGGGGTGCATGTGGGTGGCCCCGTCGAGACAGAGCGCGGCTTTGTCCTGCACAGCGCCGAATACCGGTCCGTGATGCAGACGACGGATATCGCGGATGGGGTGGCGATGACCGCGACGCTGGACATCCTCGAAGACATCGCCCGCGGCAAGGGGCCGCGTCGGGCGATGTTGATGCTGGGCTATGCCGGTTGGGCCGCGGGCCAGCTAGAGGCTGAGATTGCCCAGAACGGCTGGCTGACCTGCCAAGGCGATAGCGCAATCCTGTTCGACCTGCCCGATGCGCGCAAATGGGGAGCGGCGCTGACCTCTATCGGGGTGGACCCTTTGGGGCTAAGCGCGACAGCAGGGCGGGCCTGAATTGCGAGGATCGGCGGGGCAAAAGCCCTAACGCGGTGCCGCCGCACGGCGCAAGCGGTCATTGATGGCACGGCCCAGACCGGTTTCAGGGATCGGGGCCACCGCAATCGGTTTGCGCAGCCGGTCAAGCGCGTGCAGTCGGTCAAACAGATGCGCTGCCGCTTCCACCAGATCGCCACTGGCCGATAGGGTCAGGTCATCCGGCCCGCTCCCGCTTGCCGCGCCAAAGCCAAGGTAAACCTCTCCATCCGTCGCCGCTTGGGCGTTCAGACGCACGCTGGCATGGGGCGCGTAGTGAGAGGCGAGCTGACCGGGGGCGATAATCTCTGCCCCGTCGGCCACATCCAGCGGTCCGCCAAGAGCGGCCTCTATCGCCTCGGACGGCAGCCCGCCTGCGCGCAGCAACGTGGGGCGGGGCTGGTTCACGCCGATGATGGTGCTTTCCAGACCCACGGTGCAGGGGCCGTCATCAACCACAGCGGCGATCCGCCCCCCAAGCCCCGACAGAACATGTTGCGCCGTCGTGGCGCTGATCTTGCCCGAGGGGTTGGCCGAGGGGGCCGCCACAGGACCGCCAAGCGCACGCAGAATGGCGCGGGCCGTGGGGTGCGCGGGCACGCGGATGCCGACGCTGTCCAGCCCCGCCGTCACCAGCGAAGAGAGCCCGTGCCCGTCGGCCAGAGGCAGCACGAGTGTCATCGGACCGGGCCAGAAGGCGCTTGCCAAAATCTCGGCGGTGTCGGACCAGCGCCCGTAGCGCCGTGCTTGGTCCACATCGGCGACATGGATGATCAGCGGGTTGAAGCTGGGCCGGCCCTTGGCCTCGTAGATGCCCGCCACTGCCGTCCCGTTTCGCGCATCCGCCCCCAGACCATAGACCGTTTCAGTCGGTAGCGCGACCAATGCGCCTTGCTGCAGCAGGGTGGCGGCACGGGAAATGCCGGAAGGGTCGGCTGGAAGAATCTCGGTCATTGGCTTCTCTCACGGGGGATGACGCCGCGTTTTGGGTTGCGGTGTGCAGGCTTGAGCGACATTCTCGCCGCAACAGCCCGGAGTATCGCCTTGGGCTTATCAGGTCGCTGTTCGGTTTGCCAAGCAGACGAACGCGTTAATGGAGGAAAACTATGCCCTATCGCGCCCCTGTCGAAGATTTTGCCTTTCTGTTTGATCATGTCGTAGGGCTGGACGCTGTGCGTCAGACCGACCGCTTCGAGGACGCCAGCGAAGACGTCACCCGCGCGATCCTCGAAGAGGCGGGCAAGATGACCAATGACGTTCTGGCCCCGCTGCAACGCGCCGGCGACCAGACCCCCGCCAAGCTTGAAAACGGCGTCGTGCGCACCTCGCCCGGTTTCGCCGACGGGTTCAAGGCCGTGGCCGAAGGCGGCTGGATCGGCATGTCCGCCGACCCCGAATTCGGCGGCATGGGCCTGCCCATGACCCTGACGACCGCCGTTAACGAAATGATGAGCGGCGCCTGCCTGTCCCTGCAACTTGCCCCCTTGATGAGCCAGGGCCAGATCGAAGCGCTTGAGCATCACGCCAGCGACGCGATCAAGGAGCTGTACCTGCCCAAGCTGATCAGCGGCGAATGGACCGGCACGATGAACCTGACCGAACCGCAAGCGGGGTCGGACGTGGGGGCACTGGCGACCAAGGCCGAAGACAATGGCGACGGCACCTATGCGATCTCGGGTCAGAAGGTCTATATCACCTGGGGCGACAACGACTTTGGCGGCAACATCTGCCACCTTGTCCTGGCGCGTCTGCCCGGTGCGCCTGCGGGCACCAAAGGCATCAGCCTGTTCCTTGTGCCGAAATACCTGCCCAATGGCGACGGCAGCCTCGGCAATGCCAATAGCCTCAAGGTGGTGAGCCTTGAGCACAAGCTGGGAATTCACGGGTCTCCGACATGCGTGATGCAATACGACAAGGCGACCGGCTGGCTGGTGGGGCCCGAGCAAGGCGGCATGGCGGCGATGTTCACGATGATGAACAACGCGCGGCTTGGCGTCGGCGGGCAGGGCATCGGCATCGCCGAAGCGGCCTATCAGCACGCGCTGGCCTATGCGCTGGACCGTAAACAGGGCAAGACATCGCGCCCTGACGGCACCGGCACAATCGTGGACCACGCCGATGTGCGCCGCATGCTGATGACGATGAAGGCCGAAACCTTTGCCGCCCGCGCCATCGCGCTGTGCTGTGCCAAGGCCATCGACATGACGAACGCCACCGGTCAGGCCGAATGGAAAGCCCGCGCGGCCTTCCTGACCCCGATTGCCAAGGCGTTTGGCACCGACACCGGCATGGCCGTCGCTGAAATGGGCGTTCAGGTCCACGGTGGCATGGGCTTTATCGAAGAAACCGGTGCCGCGCAGTACAGCCGCGACGTGCGGGTGACCGCCATTTACGAAGGCACTAATGGCATTCAGGCGATGGATCTGGTCGCGCGCAAGATGATGGACGGGGGCGAGGCCGCGAACCGTTTGCTGGACGAGATCGAGGCAGACGCCGAAGCCGCCCGCGACGTTTTTCCGAATATGACCGATGCCCTGTGGCAAGCATCGGAAACCCTGCGCGAGGCGACCGACTGGCTGACCGAGCAATCGAACATGGACACGCGCTTTGCCGGAGCGGTGCCATACCTGCGGGCCTTTGCACGGGTGCTTGGCGCGCATATGCACCTCAAGGCGGCGCTGGCCGATAAGGGCGGGCCGCGCGAAAAGCTGGCGCGGTTCTACATCCTGCGTCTGTTGCCGGAACACGCTGGCCTGCTGGCCCATGCCCAAGCGGGCGAGGCTGATCTTTTCGCGCTTTCCGCTGACGAACTGGCCGCCTGATGCCTGATACCGCACCCACCGGTTTGCGTTTCCCCTGGGAGACGCCGCCCGCCCATGATGCGGCGATAGAGGTCGCCCCCGGCGTGCTATGGCTGCGTCTGCCGCTGCCGATGAAGCTGGATCACGTCAACGTCTATGCCTTTGACGAAGGCGACAGCTGGACGATCATCGACACGGGGTTCGCGTCGAAAAAGTCCAAGGCGCTGTGGACGGACCTGATCGCGGGGCCCTTGGGCGGCAAGCCGGTGTCGCGGGTGATCGTGACCCACCACCACCCCGATCACATCGGGTTGGCGGGCTGGTTCCAGACCGAACACGGGGCAGAGCTGGTGACGACGCGCACCGCGTGGTTGACCGCGCGGATGCTGACCCTGGACCCGCAAGAAGCACCGCCAGCCGAGACGCTGGCTTTCTACAAACTTTCGGGGATGGATGCCGCGCTGTACGAGAAACGCGCCTCCGAGCGGCCATTCAACTTTGCCGACATCGTCTCGCCTCTGCCGCTTGGCTTTACGCGGATCAAACAGGGCGACGAGATCACCATCGGGGGGCGCGTGTTTGACGTGCATATGGGCAATGGGCACGCCCCCGAACACGCCACCTTCTGGAGCCGTGATGACAATTTGGTGATTGCAGGGGATCAGATCCTGTCGTCCATCAGCCCTAACGTCGGGGTCTATGCCACCGAACCCATGGCCGACCCTATTGGCGAATGGATCGAGGCCTGTGACCGTCTGTCATTGCTCGCGCGGGAGGATCATCTGGTGCTTGGCGGGCACAAGCTGCCCTTCACTGGTCTGCCCACCCGCATGCGCCAGTTGATAGAGAATCACCACAGCGCCCTGCGCCGTCTGGAAAAGGCGATTGCAGAGCCGAAATCGGCGTCTGAATGTTTCTCGACCCTGTTCAAGCGCAACATCGGCGAAGGCGAATACGGTCTGGCGCTGGTTGAAGCGGTCGCCCATCTCAGCCATCTTTACCAAACGGGCCGTGCCACACGCAGCTTGCGGGCGCTGGACGGGGCTTGGGTGTATCAATCAAAGGGCTGACCGATGGATAACGAGATCAAGACAGCGGCCGAGGCGATCGAGGCCGACGCGCTGCCGCGCCTCTACGAGGTGCATTCGGACCCCGACAGACGCAATGCCTCTGACCAGCCGGTGCCAAAGGGGATGACCCAAAAGCCCGCCGCGCAGAAATCACCAGCGCAATGGGCCTACGAGCGGGTCGTGCTTTACCTTAGAAATTTCGAAGAGCAGCTGGATGGCGATCACGAGGTTGCGATGGGGTTCGCTGGCGGTGACGCCGGTGTGCTGCGGATCGAGGGTATGGGCTATTTCGACCCGGACATCGTGACCTTTTACGGCAAGGACAACGCCGGGGCACGGATGCAGCTGGTGCAGCATGTCACCCAGTTGAATGTCGCCCTGCGTGCGCTGCCCAAAGCGGTGCAGGAAGCCCCCGCGAATCGTATCGGTTTCCGCTTGGCGCAAGACCTTGAGACGCAAGAGCCGGCACAGACAGGCGAAAACACCTGATCCCGCGCATTTTGATGCCGTGACATAGGCAGATGAATACAGTATTCCCCAGTTCAAATCATACGCACGTTAAGACAAGGATCGCGCAAATGGCCAAACATGAACACGGCTCGATGGACACCAGCACGCACGAGAAGACTTTTGACAGCTTCATGAACTTCGTCAAATGGTCGTGCATCGTGATTATTGCCATTCTGGTCTTTATGGCGATCTTCGCGCGCTAAGGCGGGCAAACCTAACCGACGGGATATTTCTATGCGTGTTTGGATGGCTTTGGCCTGCGTCGGGCTGCTTGCGGCCTGTGCGAATGATACCGGGATTGATAACACACCGGCAGAAGTCGCGGCGGCCGCCTATGTGGCACCGGGGCCGCGATCCATCACGTTGATGACAATGATCAACAACCGCACCGGCAGCGGCGGCCATACGGCGCTGTTGGTCAATGGCTCGCAGCAGGTGATCTTTGACCCCGCCGGTTCCTTCCGCGATCCGCGCGTGATCGAACGCGGCGACGTGCTTTACGGTATGACGCCCGAGTGGATTCAGGGCTACAAATCCTCGCACGCACGCAGCACCTACCATGTTGTCAGCCAGGAACTTCAGGTGACGGACGCGCAGGCGGAACAGATCTTGCAGCTTGTGATGTCGAACGGCACGGTAGCAGGGGCGTTCTGCGCCAATGCGACCTCGGGCATTCTGTCGCAGGTCCAAGGGTTCGAAAGCATCTCCAAGACCTTCTATCCGGCCAAGCTCAGCGAACAGTTCGCCAGCTTGCCCGGTGTCACGACGACAAAATACTACGAGAATGACGAAGGCGATGTGATCGACGCGGTGCAGGCGTCGCTTCTAGCCCAGTAACCAAAGCAGACTGTAAAGCGTTGCTGCACCGCTGATGATGGCGAGCAGCACGTTTTTGGTGATCACCCCGATTGTCAGGGCCGCAGCCGCTGCCGCCATGCGCGGCAGATCAAGCTGCCCGTCCGTGGCTGCGGGCCAGATCACCTGCGGAGCCACCAGCGCGGGCAGGATCGCCACCGCCGTGTAGCGCAGGTGTCGCAGCAGCCATGCGGGCATCTCGCGGTCGCCCACCAATCCGGTAAAGACAAAGCGCAGCCCGAAACTGCCGATGCCAAGGGCGATGATCACGAACCAAAGTGTGCCGGTGTTGATATGATCCATTATACCGCGTCCTGTTCAGGGTGTTGGGGCTGGCGCCGTTCCAGCCAAAGCTCTGTCTGCGCACCGGCCATCATCCCCGCAAGCCCCGCGATGATCAGCCCCAGCGAATAGGGCACTCCCGCCGTCAGCAGCCCCGCGACAGAGGCGACCAGCGCCGCGACCACATGGGCCGGCGTGCGGAACATCGGCGCGATCATGGCCAGAAAAGTGATTGGCAGCGCAAAGTCCAGCGCCCAGCTTTCGGGGATCTGCGCGCCCACCATCGCCCCCACCAGCGTGAACAAATACCACAGCGGCACAATCGGGGTCACGCAGCCAAAGAAATACGCCATCCGCTGCGGGATCGTCATATCGGGCTGTTTCTCGTACTGCGCCATTGCGCAGACATAGGATTGATCGACCGTCAGATAGGCCGCCAGCGCGCGCTGCCACAGCGGGGCGGAGCCGATGTAAGGGGTCAGCGACGCGGAATACATCGCCATCCGCAGGTTCACCGCCAGCGCAGAGGCCAGCACGATCGCCGTCGGGGCATGTTCCTGCATCAGTTGCAACGCCGTGAACTGTGCTGCCCCCGCAATGACCACAACCGAAAAGGCGAGCGTTTCGAATACGTTCAATCCCGCCTCGGTGGCGAGGATGCCAAACAGCGACGCAAAGGGAATGATCACCAGAACAAAGGGTGCGGCGTCGGCAAGACCTTTTCGAAAGGCCGATTTCGTGGTGGTGATGGCCATGCGTTCCCCCTAGATTGCCGGGACATGCTTAACTGCCGCTTTGGGGGGATGCAATTGTCCGTCAAGACAGACACCGATGCTTATTTGATCGCACCGCAACCGGGGTTGGCGCGGCTGACCCGTGCTGTGACCGGGCGCGACCAAACAGGGGCAGAAACAACGATCAATGTGGTCGAGGAACGCCCGCTGACGATCTATCTGAACGCGCAGGAAATCGTCACCGCGATGACGATCGGCGATTACCCCGAATACCTCGCGCTTGGGTTCTTGCGCAATCAGGGCATGCTGCGCGACGGTGAGGATATCACGAGCGTCGACTATGACGAAGAGCTTGAGGTCGTCGTGGTCCGCACCGCCCGCAAAACCGATTACGAAGACAAGATGCGCAAGAAGACCCGGACCTCCGGCTGTGCGGTCGGTACGGTTTTCGGCGATATGATGGAGGGGCTAGAGGATGTGTCTCTGCCCACGACCCCGCTGCGGACCTCGTGGCTGTATGACCTTAGCGCGCAGATCAACCGCACGCCGAGCCTGTACCTAGAGGCCGGGGCGATTCACGGCACGGTGCTGTGTCAGGGCAATCGCCCGCTGGTTTATATGGAAGACGTGGGTCGCCACAACGCGGTCGACAAGATCGCGGGCTGGATGCTTTCTGAAAAAGTCTCGGCCGAGGATAAGATCCTCTATACCACGGGGCGGCTAACGTCCGAGATGGTGATCAAGACCGCGATGATGGGCATCCCCGCGCTGGTGTCGCGCTCCGGCTTTACCGCCTGGGGGGTAGAGATCGCGCAGCAGGTCGGGCTGACGCTGATCGGCCGGATGAAGGGCAAACGCTTTATGTGTCTGGCGGGCGAGGATCGGTTGATCCGTGACGCGGACCCCGACGGAATCGCGGATGAACCGAAACGATCTGGGCGAAAGGGCAGCGCATGAAACAGCCACTTGGGGTGATCCTTGCCGGTGGGCAGGCGACGCGGATGGGCGGCGGCGACAAGGGGCTGTTGCAGCTTGGCGGTCAAAGCGTGCTGGGTCATGTGATTGAACGGCTGACCCCGCAGGTGGATCGCGTCGCGTTGAATGCCAATGGTGATGCCGCGCGGTTTGCGGGGCTGAAGCTGCCGGTGTTGCCCGATAGTATCGACGGGTTCGCCGGCCCCCTTGCGGGCGTGCTGGCCGGGCTGGATTGGGCCGCTGAACAAGGCGCGGATACCATCGTCACGGCGGCGGCAGACACGCCGTTCTTCCCCGGTGATCTGGTGCCGCAGCTGTTGCTGGCAAGCGAGGGGATGACCCATCCGCTGGTGCTTGCCGCGACGCCGGATGCCAAACGCGGCACCGCGCGGCATCCGACCTTTGGCCTCTGGCCCGTGGCGCTGCGTGACGATCTGCGCGCCGCCTTGCAAGGGGGGCTGCGCAAGGTCGTAATGTGGACCCAAACGCATGAGGGGCGCGAAGCACTGTTCCCCCATGAGGACGCGTTCTTTAATATCAACACCCCCCAAGATCTGGCCCGCGCACAGGAGATGCTATGAGAGTTTACGGCGTTGTCGGCTGGAAAAACGCAGGCAAAACGGGGCTGATGGAACGCCTCGTGACCGAAATCACGGGCCGCGGGTTTTCAGTGTCTACCGTGAAACATGCGCACCACAGTTTTGACGTGGATCACCCGGGCAAGGACAGCCACCGCCACCGTGTCGCTGGCGCGCGCGAGGTGCTGTTGGCCTCGCGCAACCGCTTTGCCTTGATGCATGAGCTGCATGGCGAGGATGAACCGACGCTCGACGCGCTGCTGGCCAAGCTTGCGCCCGTCGATCTGGTGCTGGTCGAAGGCTACAAACGCGACGGTCACGCCAAGGTCGAAGCGCATCGGGCCGAAACCGGCAACGCGCTGATCGCGCCGGAGGATACGACGATCAAAGCGATTGCCAGCGACACCCCCATGACGTTGGATCGCCCCGTATTCGATCTGAATGACACCAGCACCATCGCCGATTTCATTCTGGCCGAGGTGGGCTTGTGAGCCATTTCGACACGTTTGTTGTGGTCGATTGGTCCGGCGGTAATGACACCGGACCAACCCCGCGCAAAGATGCGATTTGGGCGGGGGTGTCGCGCGGGGGCATCTCGGACCCGCCTGTCTATCTGCGCAACCGGTCCGAGGCAGAGGCGTGGATCGCCGCGTTGATCGAAGCAGAGCTGGCGCAGGATCGCCGCCTGTTCATCGGCTTCGATTTCCCCTTTGCCTACCCCAGCGGTTTTGCCGAGGCCCTGACGGGTAGCGACGATCCCTTCGCCCTGTGGGAGTGGTTCGAGGCGCGGGTCGAAGACGCGCCAGGCCGTAACAACCGTTTCGATCTGGTGGCAGAGATCAATCTGGGTCTGGGCGATGGCAGCGGCCCTTTCTGGGCCAACGGGCTGCCCAACCGCGATATCGCAGGGCTGCCGCGCACCAAGGCGGGCTACGCCAACCCGTTTCCCGACAAGCGCGCGGCGGAACAGCGTGCCAAGGGCAGTTTCACCTGCTGGCAAATGGCGGGGGCAGGGGCTGTCGGGTCGCAGGTGGTCATGGGGCTGCCTGTGCTGTCACGCCTGCGTGCTCGCTTTGCCGATCATGTCGCGGTCTGGCCGTTTGAAAAGCCGGATGCGCAGGTGGTCTTTGCCGAGATATGGCCGTCGCTTACCGTGGGGCCCGCCCCTGACAACAGGGTCAAGGATGCGTGGCAGGTGCAGGAGCTTGCACGGCAGCTGGCCGCCGTCACCGCCGCCGATCTGGCGCAGATGCTGGATGTCGAGGCAGCGGAAGAGGGTTGGATCTTCGGTCTGGGGTTCGAACATCTGCTCAAGGCCCCGCCCCCCCTGCGCAACGACTGTTTTGCCCTGCCGCCGGGCGTGCATTGGACGCCGGTGGACGAAGCGCTGGCGCAGCTGCGGGCACGGCTGCATCCGGTGACCCCTGTCGAAGACGTGGCTTTGGCTGCCACCTTGGGGCGCATCGCCGCGGCGGATGTGCTGGCACGCCGCGCCAATCCGCCGCTGCCAAATACGGCTGTTGATGGCTATGGCTTTGCGGGCGGGCGCGAGGCCGGGGCCCATGCGATGCCGCTGGCCGAGGGACGCGCTGCGGCAGGCGACGCGCCGGGGGCGCTTGCCGAAGGGCAGGCGCTCCGTGTGCTGACAGGGGCCGCGCTGCCCGAAGGCGTCGATACCGTGGTGCTGCAAGAAGACGTGACCATCGACGGGCGCACCCTGCGGTTTAACGGTCCGGTGAAACAGGGTGCCAATACCCGCAAAGCGGGGGAGGATGTGACGGCGGGTGCCGTAACCCTGCGTGCGGGACGACGGATCACAGCGGCGGATATCGCCTTGCTCGCGGCCACGGGCACGGCGTCTGTGTCGACCCATCGGCCGTTGCGCGTTGGCGTGCTATCGACAGGGGACGAGATCGTCGAGGCCGGTCAAACCGCGGCCGACGGGCAGATATTCGATGCGAACCGCCCGATGTTGCTGGGGTTGGTATCGCAGTTCGGCCATCAGGGCGTGGATCTGGGGCATGTGGGTGACGATCGCGCTGCTTTGCGCAGGCGGCTGGATGAGACGCAGGGCCGTGTCGATGCGATCCTGACCAGCGGTGGCGCGTCGGCGGGGGATGAAGACCACGTGTCGGCCCTTTTGTCCGAGGCGGGGGCGCTTGACCTGTGGCGCATTGCGGTCAAACCGGGGCGGCCCTTAGCGCTTGGCATGTGGCAAGGCGCGCCGGTTTTTGGTCTGCCGGGCAACCCCGTGGCGGCTATGGTCTGCACCCTGATTTTCGCGCGCCCCGCGTTGGCGCGGCTGGCGGGGCAGGACTGGCCTGAACCGCAGGGGTTCGACGTGCCCGCAGATTTCAGCAAGCGCAAGAAACCTGGGCGGCGCGAGTATCTGCGCGCGCGGATGCGCGACGGGCGGGTGCAGGTCTTTGCCTCTGAAGGGTCGGGGCGGATCAGCGGGCTGGCTTGGGCCGAAGGATTGGTGGAACTCCCGGACGCCGCGGCCGACATCCAGCCGGGCGATCTGGTGCGCTATATTCCCTATGGGTCTTTCGGGATCACCTGACCGCTAGTCGAACGTCCCCGCAACGCGGCCCAGCAACATGAAGGCCCGCACGGTGCGCGTGTCGGTCAGTGCCGAGATGTCGGCGTCAGAGGCCTCGGCTTCAAAGGCGGCAAAGGCGCGGTCGAAACGGCGCAGGAAGTGATGCGCGGCATCGCGGAAGATCGGGTCTTGCTTCATGCGGGCACTGGTCAGCGCCAGCGAGGACCGGTCACGGATGCCGCCCAAAGCTGCGATCGGACGGCCTCGGGCCCCTTGGGCGAATTGACGCCAGATTTCGGGGCGTGCACGGTCGGGGCGCAGGTCATCCATATAGATGCCGTCCTGACTGAGCAGTGTCAGCACGTCCTGCGACGCCTGCACCAGCTGCGATGCATTGCGGTCTTTCAACGCCTTGCGCAGCGCCGAAAAGCCTTCGGTATCCTCTGCCGTTTCGGGGAAATTCAGCGCGCGAATGAAATCTTCATGTGACAGCGGCGGGGTCATATCCGCGGCCGAGGTGCCAAGCGCCAGCGCGGGCTGGTCATCGACCACCGCAGGCTTGAGAGGCGCAAGGCGGGTGCTGGCGTCGCGGCGGCTTTGGAAGGTGGCCAGCGTGCTTTCGGTCTTGCGGGCGGCGGCGGCGATTTCATCCAGCTTGCGCGCGACGGTCGCGTCTGCGCCAAGGCTCTGCCCTTGCTGTTGCGCGATATACGCCTGCCGGATCGCGTCGATCGCGGCCTGCAAGCGTTTGCTTTCCTCGCGCATGACACGGCTGGCGCGGGCCGCTGTTGCGGCGACCCAGATCATGCCTACGGGCATGAAGATCGCCAGCATCGTCATCAGGAACCGCAAGCCGGCGCCGCCCGTATCAGGTTGCTGATCCGACGGCAGCATCAAGAAAAAGATCGCGGACCCCAGCAACCAAACAGCGCTTAGCGCTGCGGCGATGAGTTCAATGTTCGAGATCCCGCCGTCGTTCGGGCGCGAATAGACGCCAAAGGGGGTCGACCGCGCGGATTGGCGCGGCGCGTTCGGTGTCAGCTGCGGTTTGTCGGTCATCTCTTTGTCCCCGGCTTATGCGTAGACGATTTTGAGAACCTCATAGGATTTGTCCCCCCCGGGTGTCCGCACCTCGACGCTGTCGCCTTCTTCCTTGCCGATCAGGGCGCGGGCGATAGGGGATTTGATGTTCAGCAGGCCTTTTTCGATGTTGGCCTCGTATTCACCAACAATCTGGTAGGTCTTCTCTTCGTCGGTGTCCTCGTCCACGAGGGTCACGGTCGCGCCGAACTTGATCGCGCCGGACATCTTGGCCGGATCGATCACATCCGCAAGGGAGATCACGCCTTCGAGCTCTTTGATGCGGCCTTCGATGAAGGACTGCTTTTCCTTGGCGGAATGGTATTCGGCGTTCTCGGACAGGTCACCGTGTTCGCGGGCTTCGGCGATGGCTTTGATGATGGCAGGGCGTTCAACCGACTTCAGATGCTTGAGTTCGGTTTCCAAAGCCGTGTGACCGGCGCGGGTCATGGGGATTTTTTCCATCAGGGGGCGTCCACGCAATGAGGGTCACAGCCCCCGAACTGTCGTCCGAGGGTGCAACCGATTTGAATTGATCCTTACCTGACCCAAACTGCCCCGCGATTGCAAGAGCAGAGTCAGCCCGTCCGCGGCAATCCGCGCTTAGTCATCGTATTGGACCAGCTCGTATTCAACACCGTCGTGATCGCGAAAATAGAAGCGCCGCCCGGGTTCGTAATCGGCGTGGTTCACCGGCGTGAACCCCTGCGCTTTGACCAAGGTTTCGGCGGCGTCCAGATCATCGACGGTCACCCCGATATGGTTCAGCGCGCCGGTGGTGTCATAGCTGCTGGTGCCCGTGGCCGGCGTCTTTTTCGGTGTGTAAAGCGCCACGTATGAGCTGTCGGTTCCGATGTGGATAGAATTTCCGCCCGCTATCGCATCGCCTTGCCAGCGGATACGCCAGCCAAAGATCTGCGTCATCCAGGCGGCAGTGGCTTGCGGGTCGGTTACGGTGATGTTTGCATGTTCCAATTGTGCTGGCATTGTCGGGTCTTCCTTTCGTGTTTCTAACGTTGACCCTATGGTGTGTAATTTCTAAACCTAACTTTAGGTCAAGGATTATTTTGGGGAATGTCTATGGCGGTGAATGATGGGTTGTCGATTGGCGCTTTGGCGCGGCGCACAGGCTTGGCGGTGTCCGCCATCCGCTATTACGAGGCGCAAGGGTTGATCAAACCGTGGCGCAACAGCGGCGGGCAGCGGCGGTTCGAGCGTGCCGATCTGAGGCGGCTGAGCTTTGTGATGATCGCGCAGCAATTCGGCTTTACCTTGCCGCAGATCAAGCAAGAGCTGGATCGCCTGCCAGATGGGCGCACCCCCACCAAAGAGGACTGGGCGCGTATCAGCCAGGCGTTTCGTACAACGTTGGACGACCGGATCGCGACGTTGACGCGCCTGCGCGACGACCTAGATGGGTGTATCGGATGCGGATGCCTGAGCCTGCAGGCCTGTGCGCTTTATAACCCCCAAGACCGTGCGGGAGAGAAAGGGCAGGGGCCGCGCTATCTAATGGGAGATCCGCGCGGCTAGCATTTTGCGATGCGAAACAATATTGCTGCACCTGCAACATTTAAGATGCAAACTGTCGTGGGTGCGCTAATTTACGCTGTGTTGCGATTGCAATAGCGACCGTGCTGGTTTAGCGAAATCCAAACCGTTTTCTGCCCGAAGAGGAGCCCCAAATGGCCGAAGTTGAACGCGAAGCAATGGAATATGACGTCGTTATCGTCGGTGCGGGCCCTGCCGGTCTGTCCGCCGCGATCCGTCTGAAACAACTCGACGCCGACTGCAATGTGGTCGTGCTGGAAAAGGGCTCTGAGGTGGGGGCGCATATCCTGTCGGGTGCGGTTCTGGACCCGATCGGTCTGGACGCCCTGATGCCCGACTGGAAAGAAAAAGGCGCGCCGATCAAGACCAAGGTCGAGGAAGACAACTTTTACATGCTGGGCGAGGCCGGTAAAATCCGGGTGCCGAACTTCCCCATGCCGCCGCTGATGAACAACCACGGGAACTACATCGTTTCCATGGCCAATGTCTGCCGCTGGATGGCAGAACAGGCCGAAGAGTTGGGGGTAGAGATTTTCCCCGGTATGGCGTGCTCAGAGCTTGTCTATGGCGACAATGGCGAGATCAAAGGCGTTGTGGCCGGTGAATTCGGCATCAGCGCCGATGGCACCAAGGGTGACGGCTATGAGCCCGGCATGGAACTGCACGGCAAATACGTCTTCCTGTCCGAAGGCGTGCGCGGCAGCCTGTCCAAGCAGGTGATTGCGAAATACGATCTGGACGCCGGAAAAGAGCCGCAGAAATACGGCCTTGGCATGAAAGAAATCTGGGAGATCGACCCCGCCAAGCACAAAGAGGGCACCGTGACCCACACGATGGGCTGGCCTTTGAACAGCAACGCGGGCGGCGGGTCGTTCATCTATCACATCGAAAACAATCAGGTGTACGTCGGTTTCGTTGTCCACCTTGGCTACAAAAACCCGCATGTGTTCCCCTACATGGAATTCCAGCGCTTCAAGCACCACCCGATGGTTGCCGAGCTGCTTAAAGGCGGCAAGCGCGTGGCCTACGGCGCACGCGCCATCACCGAAGGCGGCTACCAGTCGATGCCCAAGATGGTCGCACCCGGTGTGGCGTTGCTGGGCTGTTCGGTGGGCATGGTCAACGTGCCGCGCATCAAGGGCAACCACAACGCGATGCTATCGGGCAAAGCTGCCGCCGAAGCGGCCTATGACGCGATCCAGGCGGGCCGCGCCGGTGACGAGCTGACCGCCTACGAGGAAGATGTCCGCAGCGGCGAGATCGGCAAAGACCTGAAAAAAGTGCGCAACGTCAAACCGTTGTGGAGCAAGTACGGCCTTGTGACATCGCTCGCCGTGGGTGGGTTCGACATGTGGACCAATACTTTCGGCTTCTCGCTGCTGGGGACGCTGGGGCATGGTAAATCCGATGCTGAAGCGACCGAAAAGGCCGACAAGCACAAGAAGATCGACTACCCCAAGCCCGATGGCAAGCTCAGCTTTGACCGTCTGACCAACGTGGCGTTTTCATTCACCAACCACGACGAAAGCCAGCCCGCGCATTTGACGCTGAAGGACCCGTCGGTGCCGGTGAACATCAACCTGCCGGAATACGCTGGCCCCTCGGCGCGGTATTGCCCTGCGGGCGTGTATGAATTCGTCGAGGAAGACGGCAAGGACCCGCGCTTTGTCATCAACTTCCAGAACTGCGTGCACTGCAAGACCTGCGACATCAAGGATCCGACGCAGAATATCGTCTGGACCACGCCGCAGGGTGGGGATGGCCCGAACTATCCTAACATGTAAGCGTCGCTTGCGGGCCTGACGTGTAAGCATCACTTACTGGATGAAATCGATCAAAGGCGTGCTGCGGCGCGCCTTTTTTCATGCAAGGTTCCGCCGATAGAGGATAAGCGGGATGTCCCTTTGGATAGGCGGCATTGCGCTTGGTCGTGAACCTGTTAGCCTTGCGCCAAATACAAATGAGGCGTGCCAGTATGATCCGTAACCTTCTGTTGACCGCAAGCGTTTTGGCGCTGACCGGAGCCGTTGCAATGCCCGTACAGGCGCAATCGGCGGCGGGGGCCTATCTTGCCGGTCGGCATGCTGCGGTGCGCAGTGATTTTGCGGAATCTGCCAAGTATTATGGCGAGGCGCTGGCGCTTGATCCCAAGAACCCCGAATTCCTTGAAAGCACGGTTCTGGCGTTGCTCTCGCTGGGGGATATCGACCGCGCCCTGCCTTTGGCGCGCATTATGGCCGCGTCGGACCAGCCCGGGCAGATCGCCTATCTGGTGACAACCGCTGGCATGGCGCAGGAAGAAAACTATGCGGGTCTGATCGAACAATCCGCAGACGAGGGCGGGATCGGCCCTTGGGTGGACGGTTTGGTCAAGGCTTGGGCGCATGTGGGCGTGGGCGACATGACCGCCGCCATCACCCAGTTCGACGATCTGAGCAAAGAAGCCGGCATGCAGGGGTTTGTGCTGTATCACAAGGCTTTGGCACTGGCGTCGGTCGGCGACTACGAAGGGGCGGAGGCAATCTTTGCTTCGAACCAAGCGGGATCGGCAGGGCAAACACGGCGCGGTGTGATCGCGCGGGCGGAAATCCTTGGCCAGCTCGGGCGAAATGAACAGGCGCTTGCGCTGCTGACCGATAGTTTCGGGGCCAGCAGCGACCCCGAACTTGACGGCTTGGTCGCCGCCTTGCAGGGGGAGGGGCAGGTCGCCTTTACCCAGATCCCCGATGCCAAGGCAGGCATTGCCGAAGTCTTCTTTACCTTCGCCGCCGTGCTGCGCAATGAAAGTGCCGGTGACTACTATGTGCTGCTTTATTCGCGCATCGCGCGTTACCTGCGCCCCGATCATATCGACGACCTGTTGCTGACCGCGGATCTGCTGGAAAACATCGGCCAGTACGAGCTGGCGATCGAGGAACTGCAGGACGTACCCGCCGACAACCCCGCCTATCACGCAGCCGAACTCGGGCGTGCGGCGGCGCTGCGACGGTCGAACAAACCGGAACAGGCGATCGAGGTTCTGCAACAGTTGACCCGCAGCCACGGCACATTGCCGTCGGTCCATTCCGCCTTGGGCGATGCGTTGCGGGCGCAGGACAACTTCAAGGCCGCAATCAAATCCTATGACCGCGCGATAGAGCTGACACCCGACAGCAATCCGCAACGCTGGGTGCTGTATTACGCCCGCGGCATTGCCGAAGAACGCTCTGGCAATGGCGAGGCATCCGAACGCGATTTTCGCGCCGCTCTCAAGATCAACCCCGATCAGCCTCAGGTGCTGAACTACCTCGGCTATTCGCTGGTGGAACAGGGGCGCAATCTGGACGAAGCGTTGAACATGATCGAACGCGCCGTCGCGGCGAGCCCTGAATCAGGCTATATCGTCGATTCACTGGGCTGGGTCTTGTACCGTTTGGGCCGCTACGAAGAGGCCGTCGACCAGATGGAAAGGGCCGTTGAACTGGTTGCCGTTGATCCGGTGGTCAACGACCATTTGGGCGACGTTTACTGGTCCGTTGGCCGTCAACGCGAGGCTGAATTCCAATGGCGTCGGGCGCTATCGTTTGTGGATCCAGAAGACAAAGACAGCGAGGCCGATCCCGACCGCATGCGCCGCAAGCTCGAGGTGGGGCTGGACGCGGTATTGGCCGAAGAAGGGGCCGAGCCGCTCAGCAAAGCCTCTGCCGAGAAATGACGACCCAAGCCGCTGCCCTCGGGGTTGCCAACGCGGGTTTCGCCTGGGCCAAGGTGAACCTGACCCTGCATGTCACCGGGCAGCGCAGCGATGGCTACCATCTGCTGGATAGTCTTGTGGTGCGCGCCGGCGTGGGCGACCGGATTGCGGTATCCCCCTCTGACCAGCTTGAGCTGTTTGTCGATGGTCCCTATGGCGGTGCCGCCCCCCATGATGATCGCAACCTCGTGGTGCGTGCGGCAAGGCTGCTGGACGCGGGCGCGGGCAGGGGGGCGCGGTTGCATTTGACGAAAAACCTCCCCGCCGCGGCAGGTATCGGTGGAGGATCAGCGGATGCGGCCACGGCGCTGCGCTTGCTCTCGGCGCATTGGGGGCTTCCGGTGCCCGAGGACGTGGCGCGACTGGGGGCCGATGTGCCGGTTTGCCTGCATGACACCCCCCAGCGGATGGAGGGGATCGGCGAGCGATTGACGCCCGCGCCCAAGCTGCCGCCCTGCTGGCTGGTGCTGATCAACCCGAACAAATCCGCCGCCACGCCCGAGGTCTTCTCGCGGCTCGAGTCCCGCGCCAACGCGCCCATGCCCAAAGATCTGCCCGCATTCACCAGCGCGCCTGCGTTCGCCGCCTGGCTGGCCACACAGCGCAACGATCTGGAGGCACCGGCAATCGAGGTGGTGCCAGAGGTGGCAGATTGTCTGGGCAGCCTACAGGACGCGCTGCTGGCGCGTATGTCGGGTTCTGGTGCGACCTGCTTTGGCCTTTACGAGACCGAAGCACTGGCGCAGCGCGCCGTCACGCGTATTGCGGCGGCACAGCCCGACTGGTGGGTCACCGCCGCACCGATGCTGGGGTAGCTTCGACGCGCCTCAGTCGGGTGACATTTAGCTAATACGCGCGACGACGTAATCGGCCAGATCGCGCAGCAACTGCGTCAGCTCGTGATCCGGCAGGGTGTTCAGCGCAGTCTTGGCCTGTTCCGCCCATGCCAGCGCCTCTGCCTTGGTTTCATCCAGAGTGCCATGTGCATTCAGCAGCGACAGAGCGTGTTCAAGATCGCCGTCCTCCTGCCTGCCCTTCTCGATGGTGCGGGTCCAGAAGGCACGTTCGGTCGCGTCGCCTTTGGCGATCGCCTTGATCACGGGCAGGGTCAGCTTACGCTCACGGAAGTCATCGCCGATGTTTTTGCCGGTGGCATTCGGGTCGCCTTGGTAGTCAAGCAGATCGTCGACAATCTGGAACGCGATCCCCAAGGCATCACCATAGTCAAACAGGGCCTGAACCTGTGCGTCAGGGGCCGTGGCAATCACCCCGCCCACCTGCGTCGCCGCCGAAAACAGCGCCGCTGTCTTCCCGCGCACGACCTGTAGGTAGATGCCTTCATCCGTGGCCAGATTCTGCGCGGCGGTCAGTTGCAGTACCTCGCCCTCGGCAATCGTGGCGGAGGCATTGGCAAGGATCGCCAGCACGCGCATGTTATTCGTCTCGGTCATCAGCTGGAAGCTGCGCGCGAAAAGGTAGTCGCCCACCAGCACCGAGGATTTGTTATCCCACAGCAAGTTGGCCGTCGGTCGCCCGCGACGCTGCGCGCTTTCATCGACCACATCGTCGTGCAGCAGGGTCGCGGTGTGAATGAACTCTACCGTGGCGGCAAGGTGCACGTGGTAGGGGCCGTCATAGCCACACAGACGCGCCGCAGCGAGGGTCAGCATCGGGCGCAGCCGCTTGCCGCCTGCCTCTACCAGATGGGCCGTGACCTCGGGGATGCGCGGCGCATGTTCTGACGCCATGCGGTCGCGGATCAGATCGTTCACCGCGGTCATATCCGCGTTGAGATAGGCCGCCATCCGGTCATGTGGTTTCTGGGTGTTTTCGCTCGTCATTTACACGACCTTAATTGGAAGGCTCGACAATCAACGTCGATTGCCCTTACATCTCTGTTATGAAGGAACTTTTGCGCACAACCGATCCGACAATAATCGCCTTTGCCAGCGCCCTTCTTCAGGGCGAGGATATAGACTGCTTTCCGCTGGACGTAAACATGAGCGTGCTTGAAGGCGGGATCGGCATTTTCCCCCGCCGCTTGATGGTGCACGACGACGATCACACCGCCGCAACGCGGGTGTTGCGCGACAATGACATCCCCACCGGGTTGCCCAAGTAACCGCTGTGGACGTCTATGACCCCGACGCGCTCACGCGGGATGCGTTTCTGGGCGGCAAGCTGCATTTGTGGCAGCCGCGTAAAGGCTACCGTGCGGGCGTCGACCCTGTTTTATTGGCTGCAACGGTGCCGGCGCAGGCCGGTCAGCGCGTACTAGAGCTGGGCTGCGGGGTAGGGGCGGCGTCGCTTTGTCTGGGCGCGCGGGTGCCGGGCTTGCAGCTGACGGGGGTCGAGATCCAGTCTGCCTATGCCGCGCTTGCACGGCGCAATAATCCAGCATTTGAAGTGGTCGAGGCCGACATTGATGCTATGCCGCTGGCCCTGCGGCAGCGACAATTTGACCACGTTCTTGCCAACCCGCCGTATTTCGATCGCCACGCCTCTGTCGCTGCGACGAACAGCGGTCGTGAAACCGCCTTGGGTGAAGCGACCCCCTTGGAAACCTGGGTCAAGATCGCGGCCAAACGCCTTGCCCCGAAAGGGCAGGCGCATTTTATCCATCGGGCGGAACGCCTGCCCGATCTGATCCGCGCGCTACCCCATGATATGGGCAGCATAGAGGTGCTGCCGATCGCACCGCGCATTGGTCGCATGGCTGAACTGGTCATCCTGCGTGCGCGCAAAAGCGGGCGGGGGGCGTTTCGCTTGAACGCGCCCCTTATCATGCACGAAGGCGCACAACATTTAAGCGACGGCGACAGCTATGTGCCCGAAATACGAGCGGTCCTGCGCGAGGGCGCAGCGCTGCCATTCTAAGCAGCCTCTCGCCGATATCTCAACTTGTCGATAGTTTTGCTGCGCTGCCGCGTGACAGGTGGAATATTTCGTGCTTCAATCATTCTACGCAACATAACCTAAGGAGAGTTACATGGCTTTTGACGCACATCTGGATGCTCTGAAACGGAAGCATTTGGCAATGAGTGACGCTGTAGAACAGGCCCAACGATCGCCGAGTATGGACGGGCTAAAGGTTGCGAATATGAAAAAGGAAAAGCTGCGTTTGAAAGAGGAAATTACCCGGCTTTCCGCCTGATAGATTTCAATTCCGTTGGCGTGCCCATTGGGCCGCCGACAAAAAGGCCAGCGCGAAATGCGCTGGCCTTTTGCGTTCAGGTAGGCCGTTTAGACCAGATGCTGTGCACCATTCGCGGTGATCGTGGACCCGTTGATAAAGCCCGCGTCATCACTGACTAGGAATACAACCGCGCGGGCGATTTCTTCGGGTTCACCTAGGCGGCCGGACGGGATTTGCGCCACGATAGAGTCGCGCACCTTCTCGGGCACCGCCATCACCATATCCGTCGCGATATAGCCGGGGCAGATCGCATTCGCGGTAATATTGGCGCGCGCGCCTTCCTGCGCGAGTGACTTCACAATGCCCAGATCGCCTGCTTTGGTCGCGGCATAATTCACCTGGGCGAACTGACCTTTCTGCCCGTTGATCGAGCTGATGACGACGATGCGACCGAATTTTCGTTCGCGCATGCCAGGCCAAACCGGGTGGATCGTATTGAAAACACCCGTCAAATTGGTGCCAACCACTTCGTTCCACTGGTCGGGCGTCATCTTGTGGAAAGGCGCGTCGCGGGTGATGCCTGCGTTTGCTACGACCACGTCGATCGGGCCTAAATCTTCTTCGACTTTGGCAATCCCGGCTTTGGAGTCGTCATAGTCGGCGACGTTCCACTTGTAGGTTTTGATGCCCGTGGTTTCTGTAAACTGCGCGGCTGCCTCGTCGTTCCCGGCATATGTTGCCGCGACGGTGTATCCGGCGTCTTTCAAAGCTGTGGAAATAGCCGCCCCGATCCCGCGGCTTCCCCCTGTTACAAGTGCAACACGTGACATAAATCTCTCCCCTTAAGGCAATGTTGTTTCGTTTGCCTTGTTAATTTCGTAATTTAATTACGTGGGGAATTTGTAGTCAGGCTTGAAATTCATTGCAACAGTTTACGCAGGGAAAAAGCAGATGTTTTTCGCGTGGCGCGCGTTCTTGCCGAACACGCGCCACGCTTGATCGATTATCCAGCGTTATGGGCGCTCAAGACACATGGCCACGCCCATACCACCGCCGATGCACAGGGTCGCGAGGCCTTTTTTCGCGCCGCGTCGCTGCATCTCGAACAAAAGCGTGTTCAGGATGCGGGCGCCGGAGGCACCGATGGGGTGGCCGATTGCGATGGCACCGCCGTTTACGTTCACGATCGATGGATCCCACCCCATGTCCTTGTTGACCGCGCAGGCCTGCGCCGCGAACGCTTCGTTGGCTTCGACAAGGTCTAGATCCTCGGCCTGCCAACCCGCTTTCTCAAGCGCTTTGCGCGATGCATAGATCGGGCCAGCACCCATGATCGTCGGGTCCAGGCCAACGGTCGCATAGGACGCGATGCGCGCCAAAGGTGTGATGCCGCGCTTTTCGGCGTTGTCCGCGGACATCAGCAATGCGCCAGCGGCGCCGTCGTTCAGGCCGGACGCATTGGCTGCGGTGACGGAGCCGTCTTTGGTGAAGGCGGGGCGCAGTTTCTGCATCGCTTCCATCGTGGCACCGTGGCGGATGTATTCATCTTGATCGACAACCACCTCGCCCTTGCGGGTTTTGACGGTGAAAGGCACGATTTCGTCCTGGAATTTACCGGCCTTCTGGGCGGCTTCGGCTTTGTTCTGCGAGGCCACCGCGAATGCGTCTTGGGCGTCGCGGCTGATGTCCCATTTCGCGGCAACGTTTTCAGCTGTTTGGCCCATATGGTAACCGTGAAACGCATCCCACAGACCGTCGCGGATCATCGTATCGATAAGTTGCATGTCGCCCATTTTCTGGCCCGGACGCAGATTTTGTGCGTGGGGGCTCATCGACATGTTTTCCTGACCACCGGCTGCCACAATATCGGCGTCGCCCAATTGGATGTGCTGTGCTGCCAAAGCGACCGCGCGCAGACCAGAGCCGCAGACCTGGTTGATCGACCATGCCGCACTTTCGATGGGCAGACCCGCATTCACATGTGCCTGACGGGCAGGGTTTTGCCCCTGAGCGGCGGTCAGAACCTGACCCAGAATTGTTTCATTGACCTCGGAAGGGTCGATGCCTGCGCGGGCGACGATCTCTTTCAGTACCGCGGCGCCCAGATCGTGCGCGGGTGTATTTGCAAAGGATCCGCTGAAGCTGCCGACAGGCGTGCGCGCTGCGGATGCGATGACAACGTTGGTCATATGTGTTCTTCCCCTGAACTACTGACGTGGGGTAATATAATACGGCGTTTCCCCGTTCCCCCGTCTTCTATGGTTTGGACATATCCCATTGCTGCACATGCGGCAATCGCGCCATGTTCGCTTACGCATTTTTGCGCTCTTCCGGCGTGCTCTCCCAGTAGGGTTGGGTGGTTGGTGCGCCATACAGAAAGCCCTGTTGGCAATCGACCCCAAGCGCGAGAAGCAGGGATGCATCGTCTTGATTTTCCACCTGTTCAGCGACGGTTATCATGTCGAAGTTGCGCGCGATCGACACCATGATCGACACGATTGCACGATTGTCGGGGTGGTCGCTTACGCCGCGGGCGAACTGCCCGTCGATCTTCAGAATGTCAAAGAACATCTCTTTCAAATAGCGGATGGCGATGTAGTCAGAGCCAAAGTTATCCAATGCAAAGCAAACGCCCCGTGTCTGGAGCTGGTCCATAAAGCTGGCGACGAGTTCGGGCATTTGCATCGCCGATTTTTCGCTAATTTCCAGGATGAGACGTTCGCCAATGGTGCCGTCGCGCGACAGCCACCGGTTCAAAAGGGTCGTCCATCCCGCATACCCGATAGAGCGCGCGGACATGTTGATTGAAAGGCGTAACCCTTTGTTGTCGCTCAGCGCGGCAAGCCCCGCATTGAGCGACAGCACATCAATCTCGCGGCCAAGCTGGGTCTTCTCGACCACGGGCATGAATTCGCGGGCGGGGATGACGCGACCGGTGGGATCCAGAATGCGAATGAAACCTTCGTAAAAGGCGATTTTGGGGTCGTCCGCGTCCCGCATGACGGGCTGGTATGCCATCAATGTCTGATTATGCGCGACAGCAGCCCTGACCATGGCCAATGTGCTGCCGTCGCGTTGGGTCAGCGCGTAGTCGAGCGGGTTTTTCGTCCCCTCGGGCAGATCGGCGAGCGGGTGTGGTGATATATCTTCCAAAGTGGCGCTTCCATTTATCGCTGTACTCATGTCACCTTGGCGCGGAAACTTGTAACGCCGGGTTAACGCGGCAACGCAGTACAAATTTTAGCTATCCGGCCAGATCCGTCGGAGAAGGGGATGCGGATGCAGCGGTGTGACTGGGCTGGGCCAGAGCAAATTTATCTGAATTATCATGACACTGACTGGGGTGTGCCGGAGTATGACAGCCGCGCGCTTTGGGAAAAACTGATCCTCGATGGCTTTCAGGCAGGGCTGAGTTGGATCACGATACTTAAAAAGCGAGAGAATTTCCGCGAGGCTTTTGCCGGTTTTGACCCTAATGTCATCGCCACATGGGGTGAAGCCGAGGTTGAACGCTTGCTCGCCAACCCCGGCATTATCCGCCACCGCGGAAAGATCGAGGCGGCGATTACAAATGCACGCGTTTGGCAAGAGATTGAAAAGAAGGAGGGATTTGATCGGTATTTATGGAAATACGTGGGGTTCGAGCCACTGCAAAACCGGTTTGAGCGTCAGTCGGATGTTCCCGCATGGACGCCGCTTTCAAAGCAGATATCGGCTGACTTGAAAAAACAGGGGTTTAAGTTCTGCGGCCCGACAATCGTCTATGCGTTCATGGAGGCTGTGGGCATGGTGAATGACCATTTGACGTGCTGTCCCCGTCATCAGGCTGTGGCGCAAATGCCCAAACATGACTGGGACGCTGGCTAGGCCACTGTGGCCGTGTTAGGCGGTAACGGTACTTAGGCGCTTTGCGAGTTGGTCAAGCATCACAATCGTGTCGCCGCTGGTCGAGAATGCCTTGGTGCGGCAGTAGTCGACGTTGACCACGATATCGCGATGACATGCTGCCTCTGGCGAGGTCTGGACCGCGTTCTTCACCACGTCAGCAATATTGAGCGTGGATTGCGTTTTAAGCGCGGGCGAGAGCGCGGCGAAGGTGCCGTTTGATCGATATGTCACGATAAGGTTCAGGCTGCTGAGCGCATCGGTCAACCTGCGTGCCAATCCGACGGAAAACTCGACGCGCTGGTCTTGCGGAACCTGCGAAAGCACATCCGCAAAGTTCTGCAGCACGATCACAGCGATCTGCATGCCGCCACCAAACTCGGATTGCATGCGCATAATGCAGTTTTCAAAGGCGTCCTGCGGGACAAGGCCGCTCTCGGAAAGCTCGGACGGCGACATCGGACGGTCGAGCGCGAGCTCTTTCAGAACGTCGAAATTCTCTTGGTTGGGGGATTCATGCGGGCGTTTCAGGTGCCGGACAAATTCGGCGTTGCGCATTTCCGCACCATGAATGCGTGCCTCAAGATCGAAAAACTCGAAGGGTTTGATGATATAGTCCCACGCGCCCGCCACGAAGGATTTCGCGATGCTTTCGCTGTTCTTCACGCCGGTGAGCATGATGATGGGCACAAATTCGTACCCGTCGATTTGCCGGATGTGGGGGATCAGTTCTACGCCGGACATTTCCGGCATCTGGATGTCGAGCAGTAGGCAGTCGAAAACAACAGGCGCGCTATGGATGACTTCAAGCGCTTCCTTGCCGGAGGCGGCCGTGCGGACATATTCGTGATCTTGCGTCCGAAGATATTCTTCTAGCAAATTGCGCAGATCTTGATTGTCCTCGACGGCCAAGATTCTCATGCGTGTGGCCTTTGAAGGCTACGCACCACAACTGCATTACGAGTTCCGATGAAGTGCATTGGATGCCAACGGTATCCGCCGCGATAGCCCATGTTATGCGTCACACTAGCCCCCTCAAACCGTTCAACACCTTGATGCTGCGTGACAATCGTTAACTTTTCAACTTAATAGTGCTCGCTTTAACCTTTTGTTAACGATTTTGGCGATTTTAAGGCAACGTTCAGCGGGTCACATGACGTAGGGCGGCGGAGCGTTCATCGAAATGCGCATTTTCACGGACTTCCCGGCCGCTGCTGCCTAATAAGCTACGATTTGAGGCTAATTGGGCCAAGTTCGTGCATTGACTCCAACCCGCAGCACCGTATAAGCGCCGCTTGATTGGTGTTGGTGGACCCCGCAAGGGGAACCCTGTCAGGCTTCGGCCAGAGGACAACGCCCTTTACCGCCCGTCGCAATCCTGCGGGGGCCTCAAAAAGGAGAACAGCCGTGACTAAGCGTACAGCTGCCAAGCACAAAATTGACCGCCGTATGGGCGAAAACATCTGGGGCCGTCCTAAGTCCCCAGTGAACCGTCGTGAATACGGCCCCGGCCAGCACGGTCAGCGCCGCAAGGGCAAAATGTCCGACTTCGGCATTCAGCTGCGCGCCAAGCAGAAGCTGAAAGGCTACTACGGCGATCTGACCGAAAAGCAATTTCGCCGCATCTACGGCGAAGCCGAGCGTGTAAAAGGTGACACAGGTGAAAACCTGATCGGTCTGCTGGAGCGTCGCCTGGACGCCGTTGTATACCGCGCCAAATTCGTCGCGACCGTTTTCGCTGCGCGCCAGTTCGTGAACCACGGCCACGTCAAAGTGAACGGCAAGAAGGTTAACATTCCTTCCTACCGCGTCAAAGAAGGCGACGTGATCGAAGTGCGTGACCGTTCCAAGCAAATGGTTGCCCTGCTCGAAGCGACGCAACTGGCAGAGCGTGACGTGCCTGACTACATCGAGGCGGATCACTCCAAGATGACAGCGACATTCGTGCGCACCCCCGCTTTGGGCGACGTGCCATACCCTGTCATGATGGAACCGAACCTCGTGGTCGAATTCTACGCCAAGAACTAAGGTTCCTCGCATATCAATGCCGAAGGGGCCACGCTGGAAAGACCGGCGTGGCCCTTTTTGCGTTTGGTGACGCGCCTTTAGCGCGGGGCCATATGACGCTGGGACAAGATCGTAGTGGCGCTGGCGACGGCGCGCGTTTATGGTCCGCCCGACAGGAGACATGACAGATGACAACCGCTATTCGCCCGCAACCCGGCATTATGGACATCGCGCTGTATCAAGGCGGGGCGTCCCATGTGGCGGGGCTTGATAATGTGATCAAGCTCAGCTCGAACGAGAACCCGCTTGGCCCGTCCGACGCGGCCGTCAAAGCGTTCCGCGATGCGTCCTATGATCTGCATCGCTATCCGTCCTCTGATCATACCGCGCTGCGTCAGGCGATCGCGCAGGTGCACGGGCTGGACGCTGACCGCATCATTTGCGGGGCCGGCTCGGACGAGATCATCGCCTTTTTGTGCCAAGCGTTCTCGGGCGAGGGGACAGAGGTGCTGCACACGGTGCACGGCTTTGGCATGTACCGGATCTCCGCGCTGGCCAACGGCGCGACCCCGGTTGAGGTGCCCGAAAACGAACGGGTCACGGATGTGGATGCGCTGCTCGCGGGGTGCACCGACAAAACGCGGCTGGTGTTCATTGCGAATCCGAACAACCCCACCGGCACCATGATCGGGCTGAGCGAGATTGAACGCCTTGCCGCCGGTATCCCCAAACAGGCAATTCTGGTGCTCGACGGGGCCTATGCCGAATATGTCGAAGGCTATGACGGCGGCGCGGCTTTGGTCGATAGCCACGATAATATCGTGATGACGCGGACGTTCTCCAAGCTTTACGGCCTGGGCGGGCTGCGGATCGGTTGGGGCTATGCACCGGCGCATATTATCGATGTGCTGAATCGTGTGCGCGGCCCGTTCAACCTGTCGCAAGCCGCGCTGAATGCGGCGACGGCGGCGATCAAGGATACCGGCTACGCCGCCCATTGCCGGAGCGAGAACGCCAAATGGCGCAGTTGGATGGCTGATGCGCTGGCAGAGATCGGCGTGCCGTCTGATGTGTCTTGCGCGAACTTCATCCTCGCACGGTTCAAGTCGCAGGACGAGGCCGAGGCCTGTGATGAATACCTCAAGACCCAAGGGTTGATCGTGCGGCGCGTGGCGGGCTACCAGCTGCCGACCTGCTTGCGGATCACCGTGGGCGATGAAAGCGCATGTCGCCGCGTGGTGCATGCGATCCGACAGTTTAAAGGCGACTGATATGCCCGTAATTTATGAGAAAGTCGCGCTGATCGGCTTGGGGCTGATCGCCTCTTCGATGTTCTGGGCGATGAAGCGCGGCGGGCTTGCGGGCCATGTGTCGGGCTTTGCACGCAGCGCCGAAACCCGCGACACCGCCCGCGAGATTGGCCTGTGCGACGAGGTCTGCGATTCCATCGCCAAGACAGTGAAAGACGCGGATCTGGTGGTGCTTTGTGTGCCCGTCGGCGTCATGGGGTCGGTCGCGGCCGAGATGGCCGGGCATCTCAAACCCGGCTGCACGGTGACGGATGTGGGGTCGGTCAAGGCGGATGTGATCGCGCAAGTGGGCCCACTGCTGCCCGACGGGGTGCATTTCATCCCCGCACACCCTTTGGCGGGGACCGAACACTCCGGCCCACGCAGCGGCTTTGCAGAGCTTTTTGACAACCGCTGGTGCCTGCTGGTGCCTGTGCCCGACACCAACGCCAATGCGATCTCGCGGTTGCGGAACCTTTGGGATGGTATGGGTGCCAATGTCGAGGAAATGGATGCGGAGCATCACGATCTGGTGCTTGCGGTGACCAGCCACGCGCCGCATTTGATCGCGTATACGATGGTGGGCGTGGCCGACGATTTGCGCCGCGTGACTGATAGCGAAGTGATCAAATATTCAGCCGCAGGCTTTCGCGACTTTACCCGCATCGCGGCAAGCGATCCGACCATGTGGCGCGATGTGTTCCTGACCAACAAGGAGGCCACGCTCGAGATTCTGGGCCGCTTTACCGAAGAGCTTTTCGCATTGCAGCGCGCGATCCGTATGGGGGATGGCGATCATCTACATGATTACTTCACCCGTACCCGCGCGATCCGTCGCGGTATTATCGAAGCGGGGCAGGACACGGACGCGCCGAACTTTGGTCGCCAACCCGGCAATAAATGATCCGGGCAGCGCTGATATACGCGCTGCTTTCCGGTGCGGCACTGGCCGGCCCCGATACCTCTTTGCGCCCGCCGGCTTTGGCCGGGGGTGCTGCGCTGACACCCCAAGGGTCGATTGCCACGCCGCCGCGCAATGCGGGGGCCAAACGCGCGATAGCGGCCACGGGCGGGATCGCCTCCTCGCTACGGCCCAGCCTGCGCAGCCGTAAGGCAGAGCAAGCGGCCAAGGCCAAACGCCGCCTGCTGGCCAAGGGCGCGGTATGCGGAGATATTTCCATTCAGGGCAAAGCGATCGGACGGGTGCAACCCAAGCTAAAGGGCTGCGGCGTCAGCGATGCGGTGCAGATCCAGTCGGTGTCGAGCGTACGGTTGAGCCAGGCGGCGGTGATGGACTGCAAGACTGCCAAAGCATTGAAAACATGGATTGATCAATCGGCAAAGCCCGCTTTTGCCGGTCAGGGTGGCCTGCGCGGGCTGCGTGTCGCCGCCCATTACGCCTGCCGGACGCGCAACAACCAGCCGGGTGGCAAGATATCAGAACACGGGCGCGGGCGGGCGATCGATATCTCGGGTTTTCAGATGCACAGCGGAGCCGAGGTCAGTGTGTTGAAGGGCTGGAATGCCCCCGCGAGCCGTAAGGCCATGCGTCGGGTGCACAAGGGGGCCTGCGGGCCGTTTGGCACCGTGCTTGGCCCGAAAGCGAACCGTTTCCATCTGGATCACTTTCATTTCGACACGGCGCGGTATCGCAAGGGGACCTATTGCCGTTGATTTAACGCAATTCAGCGCAAAATAATCTTGGGTGCTCGGCCCAAGGGGATGAAACCCATAGACATCTTTCCGTCCTTCACGGTGATGTCCAGATCCAGCGCATCGGTGTTCCCCGACATTTGCGCCAACCCCTTCAGCATTTGTTCCGCTTGGGGGCGGAAGTTAGGGGGGATGTACCCCGCGCTCTCAACCATGGTCAGCATCGTTGGCCAGTCTTGTGCCACGACCGACAATGTCCCTGTTGCCAGACCATCTTCGGCAACCGCAATTGTGCCGCTCAGGGACAGGGCGATGTCGCCCCAGGCAAGCTCGGCGTGACGCAGGTCGATCACACGGGGCTGGGGGCGGGTCCGGCCAAGGGCCTTGCGGTCCCACAGCCGGTCAAAGGTGATGGTTGCTTTGGCGGTGACGGTGTCAAACGCCTCTGCCCAATCGTCGGGCAGGCCGAACAGGCCGCGCAGTGCGGCACTGGGGGTGACATTCTGCGCGTCCAGCGCCAGATCGTAGATCGGCTGGCCGACGGTCTGTTGCACAGCGCTGACGTTCAACCCGCGCCCCTCGACAGGGCCGGTGACGGGCAGGTCAAGCACCCAGGCACCGCCGTCCAGCGTCAACCGGTCCAGCTGGCCTGAAACACTGGGGCGCAGGCGCATATCGGTGGTCACGTCCTCGGCCGACAACATGGCGCGCAGGTTGGGGCCGGACAGGCCAAGTTCGATATAGGGCGAGGCAACGGTGACATATCCGGGCCAGTATGCGGGGGTAGAGATGTCGATGCGCTTTGCCGCGACGGCGCTGGCGATCCCGCGCCCGGCATTTTGGGCCGGCGGGGTCAGGGTCACATCGGTCAGACGGGTTTGCAACCGCGTGGGGAAGCCCTGCTTTTTCATTTCGCCCACGTCTGCCTGCCAGCCGGCTGCGCGGCGCGTTTCGATCAGTTTCGCGATGCCCCGCTGCAATCCAGACGAGGCAGCGACCCACCATCCGCACCAAACCGCCGCCAGAACGACAATAACCAACACGACCTTGCCCATTTTACCCAACACCTTATTAACGCCTGCGATAGCGCAGCTTTAAACAAGCCAATGATAAAGGACCAGAGACATGGCAATGTGGGTGTTCGGTTACGGCAGCTTATTGTGGAAACCGGGGTTTGACGTCGCGGAAAGCGTGATCGGGCGGTTGCCCGGGTATGCGCGGTCTTTCTGCATGCGCTCCATCCACCACCGTGGCTCGGTCGAACGTCCGGGGCTTGTGCTGGCGCTGGATGCGGATACCGGCACGGCCTGCGATGGCATGGCGCTGCGCGTGGCACCGGGCACCGAAGAGGCGACGCTGGCCTATTTGCGCGAACGCGAGCTTGTCTCGTCGGCTTATGTAGAGAAAACCCTGGATGTGCAGCTAGAGGACGGGCGCACCGTGGCGGCCTTGGTCTATGTGATTGACGCGGAACATGACCAATACTGCGGCGGCTTGCCGCTGGAAGAGCAGGCGCAGATCATCTCGGGCGCGGTTGGCGGCATGGGGCCGAATACCGAATATCTATTCAACACCGCAGCGCATCTGACGCAGATCGGGCTGCATGATCCGTCGCTGGCGTGGCTGCACGACCGCGTAAAGACTTTATGCGCATAAACCCGTGGCATAACCGTCGGGATTAAGTGTAGGCTGCGGCAACAGAAGCACAAAAGTGTCAGGAGCCACGAGGCATGGCGCAGTCAGATCGCGAATCCAAACCACAGTTTTCCCAGCCGGTGCGGCAGATCACGCTGATGCTGATCGCCCTCGGGTTGACCTGCATCGGGGCTTTTCTAGCGCTGCCAAGCGTTTTGCCTATTTTTGCGGCGAACCCCTATTTGAACGGGGTCATCATTGTCGTTTTCTTCATCGGTGTGATCGCCTGCTTTTATCAGGTGGTGCAACTGATCGGCTCTGTGCGCTGGATCGAGAATTTTGCCTCTGACGCGCCCAATGCCGATGCCGTCGCTCCGCAGCTGCTGGCACCGCTGGCATCGCTGCTGCGCACACGCGGCGCGCGGATGCAGGTGAACGCGACCTCTACCCGATCGATCCTGGATTCCGTCGCCACCCGCATCGACGAAGCGCGCGAGATTACGCGTTATATCGTCA
Organism: Sulfitobacter sp. CB2047; assembly: GCF_000735125.2. NCBI lineage: Bacteria > Pseudomonadati > Pseudomonadota > Alphaproteobacteria > Rhodobacterales > Roseobacteraceae > Sulfitobacter > Sulfitobacter sp. CB2047. The sequence continues at coordinate 1,042,942 of NZ_CP072613.1, forward strand.
ACATGCTGATCTTCCTCGGGCTTCTGGGCACGTTCTACGGCTTGGCGACGACCGTACCGGCGGTGGTTGAAACCATCCGCAGCCTCGCCCCGCAAGAAGGGGACGGCAGCACGGATATGTTCGCGCGTCTGATGACAGGGCTGGAATCGCAGCTTGGCGGTATGGGGGTGGCGTTCGGGTCGTCCCTTTTGGGGCTGGCGGGATCGCTGGTGGTTGGCTTGCTTGAACTCTTTGCCGGTCACGGGCAGAACCGCTTTTATCAAGAGCTTGAAGATTGGCTCAGCTCGATCACCCGCGTTGGTTTTTCCTCGGGCGAGGACGGGGCGTCGGATCAAAACGCGGTGGCTGGTGTGCTGGATCACATGGCCGAACAGATGGACAGCCTGCGTCAGTTGATCGGACAATCGGCGGAAAGCCAGACCGCGCTGAACAGCAAGATTGGTGCGCTGGCCGCCACGATGGAGGAATTGTCGGCGCGGGCCGCACAGACCGATACGCCGGCTGAAAGCCTTGACCGGATCGCCAAGGGGCAGGAGCGTATGGTCGCCGTGCTTGAAGGGCAGGGTGAACACGAACGCGCGGATGCGGAAAGCCGGATGCGCCTGCGGTCGATCGACGTGCAGATGCTGCGTATTCTCGAAGAGATTTCAGCCGGACGGCAGGAGACGATGGCCGAGTTGCGCAAGGATATATCCTTGCTGGCCAAAGCGCTGTCGGCCCCGCGTGGCGCTGAGCCGCGCCGCTTGCGCACCCCTGACCGTACCGACACCGAGGGCAGCTGATCATGGCGCTTTCCCGACGCACTGGGGCACGGTTTCAGGGCTCGATCTGGCCGGGATTCGTGGATGCGATGACGGGTCTTTTGCTTGTGCTGATGTTCGTGTTGACCATCTTTATGGTGCTGCAAGCCGTACAGACCCAGCGGATCAACGGGCAAGAGAACGAGCTGAATTCGCTGTCGGGCGAAGTCGCGGCGCTGGCTCAAGCGCTTGGGATGGAACGGCAAACCACGGCCGCGCTTGAGGCAGAACTGGGGACGCTGAACACATCCCTCACCGCTGCACGCGATCAGGCGGCAGAGCAGGCGGCGATGATCGCCTCCTTGACCGCGACACGCGATGCGCAGGCCGCACAGCTTGACGCGGCAGAGGCCAAGATCACCGGCTTCGAAGCTCAGGTGGCAAGCCTGTTGTCCCAGCGGGATGCGGCGGTCGCCCGTGGAGAGGCGCTTGAAACACGACAAGAAGAACTGCTGAGCGCGCAAGAGGCGTTGAACCTTGCCTTGGCGCAGGCGCGGTCAGAGACGGACGCCCAGGCCGAAGCCGCCCGCCTTGCCGCCGCCCGCCGTGATGCGCTGACAGCGCTGGTGGATGATCTGCGGGCGCAAAATCAGGATGCGCAGGCCGCTTTGGAAACCGCCGCCGCGCAGAATGCCGCCGCGCTGTCAGAGGCCGAAGCCGCCCGTCTGGCCGAAGCCGCCGCCGCCGAACGCTTGCGTGAAAAGCTGGAAAACGCCGATGCAGAGCTGACTGCAATGACGCTGGCGCTAGAGAAGCAGCGCAAAGAGGCCGAGGATACGCTGACCCTGCTGGCCGCCGCTCGCGCTGCCAAGGAAACGCTGGATGCAGAACTTGCCGCTGCGCTGGCAGAAACCGAAACTCTTGAAGCAACTCAGGCCGATCGGGCAGAGCTGCGCGCCAAACTGGCGGATGCGCTTGCTGCAAAGCTTGCCGCTGAGAACCGCGCCGAGGCAGAGCTGTCGGATGCAGAGAAACAGGCCGCTTTGCTGGAGGCCGCCCGGTCCGAGCTGGCGCAGGAAGAAGCGGCGACTGCCGCCGCGCAGCGCCAGACAGAACTATTGAACCAGCAGGTTGCCGCCCTGCGCGGCCAGTTGGGGGAGCTGCAATCCCTGCTGGATGATGCCGTCGCACGCGATGCCGCGAAAGAGGTGCAGTTGCAATCGTTGGGGTCAGATCTGAACACCGCCCTCGCACGGGTCGCCGCCGAAGAACGCCGCCGCGCCGAGCTTGAAGCGGCTGAACGTGCGCGGCTTGAGGCCGAGACGAAGAACCTCGAACAATACCGGTCCGAGTTCTTTGGCCGCTTGCGTGCGCTTTTGGGCAATCAGGAGGGTGTGCGCATCGAGGGGGACCGTTTCGTCTTTTCTTCCGAGGTATTGTTCCCCCCGGGGGCCGCCACGCTGTCCGCCGATGGTCGCGGAGAGATCGCCAAGGTCGCCGGTATCCTGCGCAACATCGCGGCCGATATCCCGCCTGAAATCGACTGGGTCATTCGCGTAGACGGGCATACCGACAATCAGCCGCTGTCGGGGTTGGGCGAATTTGCGGATAACTGGGAGCTTAGTCAGGCGCGCGCCCTTTCGGTGGTCAAATATATGATCAACTTCCTCGGGATCGCACCGGAACGGCTGGCCGCGAACGGCTTTGGCCAATATCAGCCCGTTGCCAGTGGCAACACCGAAGCCGCGCGCGCGCAAAACCGCCGGATCGAGCTTAAGCTGACTGAGAGGTAGCGTTATTTGACCTCGATTTCCGTGCTGCGTTGGCTGATGATCTGCAGGCCGCGGATCATCGTCACCGTGCCGGTATAGGTGCCCGCGGGCCAGTCCACGCGGCCACGTTTGCCGATGGCGCGAAAAGCTTGGGCCTGGGTTTTGGTCAACGTCACATCATCCGCGATCACCATGCCGTCAGGGCCGGTGATGGACAGGTTCACGATGTCATCCGCCCGCGTGCCAAACATGTAGCCCCAGATCACCAGCGCATCCGCATCCACGGGCAGGGACGCCGCCGCTGCCTCGCCTTGTTTGATGGCGTCATAGGCGGGGACCGCATCGGCAAAACCAATGCTGATCAGCCCACCGGCGCGGTAGTCGGGCCGTTCAGCCCAAAGGTTGCTGTCACCGGGCGCGTCGCAGCTGGTGGTCCCATCGGGATCGAAGGGATCAACGACGGCCCCGTCTTTGCGCACCGACAGATGCACATGGGGGAAGGCGGCCTTTCCCGACTGCCCGACAAAGCCGATGGTGTTGCCCAAGGCGACCTCTTGCCCCGTGGTGACGCTGACGGAGCCTTGTTTGAGGTGGCAGTACTGCGTTTCCCAACCGTTCCCGTGGTCAAGCACGACGCCGTTGCCACATTCCTTACCGTCGATATCGGCAGCGTTTTCGCTGGTATAACCGCTGTCAGCCATACCGTCGCGCATACCGGTGACACGGCCTGCGGCGCTGGCAAGGACGGGGATGTTGTCGGCGATACGGGCCCGGCTGGGCAGTGCGAAATCCGTGCCTTTGTGCCCGTCATAGCTTAACGCGGCACAGGTGAAATCCATCGCATCAGACGACGGGTCGCTATCGACATACTGCTGGATGAAGCAGTCTGTGCCAAGGTCGCAATCAAGGGGAGGGGAGATAAGAAAACCCTCTGCCAGCACGGGGCTGGCAAAGGGCAGGGCAAGCGCAAATACGGCGCTGCGTGATATCATTCAGCTGTCAGCAACGGTGGCTTGTTGCCTGTCAGCTTGGGGTTTTCCGACCCGAGGATCGTCAGGTCCAGCTCGCCCTTCTTGACGTTGACCTTGACCACACCACCTTTCGCCAGCTTGCCGAACAGCAGCTCTTCGGCGAGGGGCTTTTTGATGTGCTCTTGGATGACGCGTCCAAGGGGGCGCGCACCCATTCGTGCATCATAGCCTTTGTCGCCCAGCCATTCGGCGGCTTTTGTGGACAGTTCAATCGTCACGTTGCGGTCCATCAGCTGAGCTTCAAGCTGCAGCACGAATTTTTCGACCACCCGCAAGATCACGTCTTTCGGAAGCGGAGCAAAGCTGATCACCGCGTCCAGACGGTTGCGGAATTCGGGCGTGAAGGTCCGTTCGATCGCGGCGGTATCCTCGCCGGTGCGACGGTCACGGCCAAAGCCGATCGCTTCTTTCGCCTGCTCGGACGCGCCTGCGTTCGACGTCATGATCAGCACGACATTGCGGAAATCCACTGTCCGGCCATTGTGGTCCGTCAGCTTGCCGTGATCCATCACCTGCAACAGGATGTTGTAGACGTCCGGGTGGGCTTTCTCCATCTCGTCGAGCAGCAGAACGCAGTGCGGGTGCTGGTCAACGCCATCGGTCAACATGCCGCCCTGATCAAACCCGACATAGCCGGGAGGGGCACCGATCAGGCGGGAAACGGCGTGTTTCTCCATGTATTCAGACATGTCGAAACGCAGCAGTTCCACACCAAGCGTGTCGGCCAGCTGTTTCGCCACCTCGGTCTTACCCACACCTGTCGGCCCTGCGAACAGGTAGTTGCCGATGGGTTTTTCGGGCTCGCGCAGGCCAGCGCGGGCCAGTTTGATCGCGGACGACAGGGCTTCGATCGCCTTGTCCTGACCGAAGACGACGCGTTTCAGCGATGCCTCAAGATCCTTGAGCACAATCACATCATCCTTGGACACGTTCTTGGGCGGGATGCGCGCGATTTTGGCGACCACAGCTTCGACCTCCTTGGTGCCGATGGTCTTGCGCCGTTTAGAGGCCGCCAGCAGATGCTGCGCCGCGCCCGCTTCGTCGATCACATCGATGGCGGAGTCAGGCAGTTTGCGGTCGTTGATATAGCGGTGCGCCAGTTCAACCGAGGTCCGGATCGCGTCAGAGGTATATTTGACCGAGTGGTGATCCTCGAAATAGGGTTTGATGCCGCGCAGGATTTTCACCGCATCCTCGACCGAAGGCTCGTTCACATCGATCTTTTGGAAACGACGCGCAAGGGCACGGTCTTTTTCGAAATGCTGGCGGAATTCCTTGTAGGTGGTCGACCCCATGGTGCGCAGCTTGCCGCCCGCAAGCGCGGGTTTCAGCAGGTTGGAGGCATCCATCGCGCCGCCGGATGTGGCACCGGCACCGATAACGGTGTGGATCTCGTCGATGAACAGGACGGCGTTGTCATGTTCTTCAAGCTCGGTCACGACGGCTTTCAGACGTTCTTCGAAATCACCGCGGTAGCGGGTGCCCGCCAGCAACGCGCCCATGTCGAGCGAGTAGATCGTGGTTTCGGCCAAGACCTCGGGCGTTTCACCGGCAACGATCTTGCGCGCCAGCCCTTCGGCGATGGCGGTTTTCCCGACGCCGGGGTCACCCACCAGCAGCGGGTTGTTCTTGCGGCGGCGGCACAGCACCTGGATGCAGCGTTCCACCTCGTCCGACCGGCCGATCAGCGGATCAACGTCGCCTTCGCGGGATTTCGCGTTCAGATCAACGGTGTATTTCGCCAGCGCGGATTCTTTCTTGTCGCCATCGGTGACGCCTTGGGCTTCTTCCTCGTGATCCGGCGCACCGGACACGGGGCGTGGTTCACCGAAAGCCGGATCTTTGGCGACGCCATGCGCGATGTAATTGACCGCATCATAGCGCGTCATATCCTGTTCTTGCAGGAAGTAGGCGGCGTTGCTTTCGCGTTCGGCGAAGATCGCGACCAGCACGTTCGCGCCGGTCACTTCGGTCCGGCCAGAGGATTGCACATGGATCGCCGCGCGCTGGATCACCCGCTGGAACGCTGCCGTTGGCACCGCTTCGGAGCCGTCAACATCGGTGACCAGATTGTTCAGGTCTTCATCGACAAATTCGACCAGCGTTTCGCGCAGTTCGGTCATATCGACAGAACAGGCTTTCATCACCTGCACGGCGTCGGGTTCGTCGATCAGGGCCAAAAGGAGATGTTCAAGCGTAGCGAATTCATGTTTGCGCGCATTGGCAAGGGCCAGCGCCGCGTGAATGGCTTGTTCTAGGGTAGACGAGAATGAAGGCACAGGCGTGCTCCTTTTCGATCTGTGTCGGAGGGGGCGTCAGAAACAGGACGCGCCGCAACCGAGCATGGCCTCATAGTATTAGAGTTTGGTTGATCACGGCGCAGCTTCAAGGTTTTTCTGCAATATCGCTGTCACATTTATCGTGAACGTCGATTTTAGACCATGATTGCGGCGGTCAGAAACGGTCTTTGCGCGCGCGAATTTCGGCAAACACATCGGTGTCGGTGGCGTTGACCATCCCCAGTTGCGCACGGATGCCCGGATCGGACGGGCGCAGGAAGGGGTTGGTTTCAAGTTCCGTTGAAAGCGTCGAGGGAACTGTCGGCTCGCCATCAGCACGGGCCTGATCGATCTCTCTTGCACGAGATATAAGTGCCGCGTTTTCCGGATCAACCGTCAGGGCAAATTTTGCGTTCGACTGCGTGTATTCGTGACCCGAACATACGGTGGTATCGGCTGGCAGGCGCATCAGCTTTTGCAGGCTGTCCCACATCTGCGCGGGTGTGCCTTCGAACAAACGACCGCAACCAAGCGCCATCAGGCTGTCGGCGGTAAAGACGCATTTGGCCGCGGGGACGTGAAAGGCGATATGCCCGACGGTATGGCCCGACACATCGATCACATCGACCGTATGCGCGCCGAAGGTGAAGGATTGCCCGTCGTCATAGGCCGCGTCCAGCGGGGGCAGGCGTTCGGCATCAGCCTTGGCACCGATCACGCGGGCAGGGTGGTCGGCAATCAGCGCGGGCACGCCCTGAATGTGGTCGGGGTGGTGATGGGTCAGCCAGATTTCTGTCAGCGTCCAGCCCAGCTCGTCCAGCTTGGCAGCGATCGGCGCGGCCTCGGGTACGTCGATCAAGGCGACCTTGCCGCTGGTCTGGTCGCGTAGCAGGAAGGCGTAGTTGTCGGACAGGCAGGGGATGGTCACAAGATCAAAGGACATGGCAGCGGCTCCGGTCGGGGTTTCGGGATGCGGATCACCACGCTAGCGCGGGCAGGGCGGTGCTGCAAACGGGTTTCGCGCAGTCCGCTCTTTTGCGGCGCGTGGCTTTGGTCTAGGGTCGGGGCGATCCACCCAACAAGGCCCTTTGCCCATGCACCTTGATGTCCAAGACCTGCGCAACTTTTACTATCGCAGTGCCCTTGGCCGCGCGGCGCAGCATTCCTTGCGTACCCGCATGCTTGAGCTTTGGCCCGAGGCCAAGGGGCAGACCGTGGTGGGCTTTGGTTTCGCGGCCCCCTTGCTGCGCCCCTATCTGGCGGATGCGCGGCGGGTGATGACGCTGATGCCGGGGCCGCAGGGGGTCATGCCTTGGCCCGCGGGTATGCCCAATACTTCTGTGCTGACCGAAGAAACGCTTTGGCCGATCGAAACCGGACATGTCGACCGGCTGGTTCTGATGCACGGGCTTGAAACGTCTGACCGGCAGGGCGACCTGCTAGAGGAATGCTGGCGCGTGTTGGGGCCGGGGGGCAGGGCGCTGTTCATCGTGCCCAACCGTGCAGGCTTCTGGGCGCGTAGCGATATCACGCCCTTCGGATACGGGCGGCCCTATTCGCTGGGTCAGCTCGAAACGCAACTGCGCAAACACCAGTTCCTGCCCGAGCGCCAGTTGGGTGCGCTGTATCTGATGCCCTCGACCAGACGGACGTTCCGGCGCGCGGGGCCGCTGTTTGAAAAAGTCGGGCGGCACATGCCGACGATCATGGCTGGCGGGGCGTTTATGGTCGAGGTGACCAAGCTGGTGTACCCGCCCAAGGGCAAGGTTGCACGCACGCCAGCGCGCCGGTCGATCCGCGTTCTGGAAGGGGTCGGCGCGGTGACACCTTCGGCAGTTCAGGCGGCCCTGCCACAGCCTATGTGACCCCCGCGCCACGGCGGCAAGAATCGCTGCCACACCCGAAATTGCCGGATGTCTATTGATTTTTAGGCAGGTTGATCAGGTCAAAGCGTCGCAGGGGTGCATTGCGCTAAGAATAAGGGGCGCTTTCCTGTGGCAACGTCACTATACTGTGTTGCGGGATGCGGGTCCGTCTGCTACATCCGCCCTGATTTAGACGTCTTGGGTAATTTCAAGTCGCGCCAACACCCCGGTGACGCGATGTATTCGCTTATCCGGCCCTGACGTATGAGAGGATGGACGTGTCCGAAACAGCATCAATCTCTACAGGTATCGCACAACGCTATGCGACCGCCGTGTACGAGCTGGCCCAAGAGGCCAAAGCCCTTCCCCAGATCGAGAAAGATCTTGATGCGCTGCAAGCCGCATTGGCCGAAAGCGAAGATTTCCGCGATCTGATCAATTCGCCGATCTACACGCGCGAACAGCAAGCCGCGTCGATCAGTGCCATCGCCAAAAAGATGGACCTGTCCCAGACGCTCGCCAGCACGCTGGAACTGATGGCCAACAAGCGCCGTCTGTTCGTCCTGCCGCAGCTGGTCCAGAACCTGCGTGACATCATCGCCGTCGAAAAAGGCGAAGTGACTGCTGATGTGATTTCGGCCAAGGCGCTGACCAAAGCGCAGTCCGAAAAACTGTCCAAGTCGCTCGCCGCGACCACAGGCAAAAAAGTAACGTTGAATGCGACCGTTGATGACTCCCTCATTGGCGGTCTTATCGTAAAAGTGGGCTCTAAGATGATCGACACGTCGATCCGCGCAAAGCTCAATTCCCTCCAGAATGTAATGAAAGAGGTCGGATAAATGGGTATCCAAGCTGCAGAGATTTCTGCGATCCTGAAGGACCAGATCAAGAACTTTGGTCAAGAAGCAGAAGTTGCCGAAGTTGGCCGCGTTCTGTCCGTTGGTGATGGTATCGCTCGCGTGTATGGTCTGGACAACGTCCAGGCTGGCGAGATGGTCGAATTCCCCGGCGGCATCATGGGCATGGCCCTGAACCTCGAGACAGACAACGTCGGTGTTGTTATCTTCGGTTCCGACCGCGACATCAAAGAAGGCGACACCGTCAAGCGCACCAACTCCATCGTGGACGTGCCAATCGGCAACGGTCTGCTGGGTCGTGTTGTTGACGGTCTGGGTAACCCTATCGACGGCAAAGGCCCCATCGAATCCACCGAGCGTGGCCTCGCGGACGTTAAAGCCCCCGGCATTATCCCACGGAAATCGGTGCACGAGCCAATGGCGACTGGCCTGAAATCCGTTGACGCGATGATCCCCGTTGGCCGTGGCCAGCGTGAGCTGATCATTGGTGACCGTCAGACCGGTAAAACCGCCGTTGCTCTGGACGCGATCCTGAACCAACAGCAGATCAACGACGCCGCAGGCGACGACGAGAGCAAGAAAATGTACTGCGTGTACGTTGCGATCGGCCAAAAGCGTTCGACTGTTGCCCAGCTTGTTAAAAAGCTCGAAGAAACAGGCGCGATTGACTATTCCATCGTTGTTGCCGCCACCGCGTCCGAGCCTGCGCCAATGCAGTACCTCGCACCATACTCCGCAACAGCTATGGCGGAATTCTTCCGCGACAACGGCCGTCACGCGCTGATCATCTACGATGACCTTTCCAAGCAAGCCGTGTCCTACCGCCAGATGTCCCTGCTGCTGCGTCGTCCGCCCGGGCGTGAAGCTTACCCAGGTGACGTTTTCTATCTCCACTCCCGTCTGCTCGAGCGTTCGGCGAAGCTGGGCGATGACGCAGGCAACGGCTCTTTGACAGCTCTGCCGATCATCGAAACCCAAGGTGGTGACGTTTCCGCGTTTATTCCAACCAACGTGATCTCGATCACCGACGGTCAGATCTTCCTGGAAACCGAATTGTTCTACCAAGGTATCCGTCCTGCTGTGAACACCGGTCTGTCGGTTTCGCGCGTTGGGTCCTCGGCTCAGACCAAAGCGATGTCTTCTGTTGCTGGTCCGGTTAAACTGTCCTTGGCTCAGTACCGCGAAATGGCGGCCTTTGCTCAGTTCGGTTCCGACCTTGATGCCTCCACTCAGCAGCTGCTGAACCGTGGTGCGCGCCTGACAGAGCTGATGAAGCAGCCTCAGTACTCCCCTCTGACCAACGCGGAAATCGTCTGCGTGATCTATGCGGGTACAAACGGCTACCTCGACAAGATCGACGTCAAAGAAGTCGGCCGCTTTGAAGCGGGCCTGCTGGCGCACCTGCGCAGCAAGCACGCCGACCTGATGGCTGACATCACCAACAACGACCGCAAGGTGAAGGGTGAGCTGGAAGACAAGATCAAAGCTGCCATCGATTCTTTCGCCGCTGACTTCGCTTAAGGGAGGGAGGGCACATGCCAAACCTCAAGGACCTAAAAAACCGGATCGCGTCGGTCAAATCGACCCGCAAGATCACGAAAGCCATGCAAATGGTTGCCGCGGCGAAGCTTCGCCGCGCGCAGGAAGCTGCCGAGCAGTCCCGCCCCTACACAGAGCGTTTTAACGCTGTGATGTCGCGGTTGGCTGCATCGGTAGGTGGGTCTGACACCGCCCCCAAGCTGCTGAGCGGCACGGGGTCGGATCAGGTTCACCTGTTGGTTGTCATGACCGCTGAACGTGGCCTGTGCGGTGGCTTTAACGCCAACATCGCCAAGCTTGCCAAAGCCCATGCCCGTGGCCTTATCGCCAAGGGTAAGGAGGTCAAGATTTTGACCGTTGGCAAGAAAGGCCGCGACAGCATCCGTCGTGACTTTGGCGACCTTTTGGTCGGTCACGTTGACCTCAGCGACGTCAAGCGCCTTGGCTATGCCGATGCGCAGGGGATCGCCAAGGACGTACTTGGCCGTTTTGACGCGGGTGAATATGACATCGCCACGATCTTCTATGCGAAGTTCGTGAACGTCGTCAGCCAGATCCCGACGGCACAGCAGATCATCCCGGCGACCTTCGAAGAGACCGAAGGCGCGGACGAGGCGACGACACTGTTCGACTACGAGCCCAGCGAAGAGGCCATCCTGGCCGACCTGCTGCCGCGCGGCGTTGCAACGGCGATCTTCTCGGCTCTGCTGGAAAACGCGGCCTCTGAACAGGGTGCCCGGATGTCGGCAATGGACAACGCTACACGGAACGCCGGTGACATGATCGAAGATCTGACCATCGAGTATAACCGTTCGCGTCAGGCCGTCATCACCAACGAGCTGATCGAAATCATTTCCGGCGCGGAAGCGCTGTAGGACAAATCGGAGAAACGACATGGCAAATGCAGTCGGCAAAATCACACAAGTCATCGGCGCCGTCGTCGATGTGCAGTTCGAGGATCACCTGCCAGAGATCCTCAACGCTGTTGTAACTGAAAACCACGGCAAGAAACTGATCCTCGAAGTGGCTCAGCACCTTGGCGAAAACACCGTGCGTACCATCGCGATGGACGCGACCGAAGGTCTCGTTCGCGGCCAGCGCGTCGAAGACACAGGCGCGCCAATCTCGATCCCAGTGGGCAACGCCACATTGGGCCGCATCATGAACGTTGTTGGCGAAGCCATCGACGAAAAAGGCGACATCCAATCGGCCGAGCGTCGCTCGATCCACGCGGACGCGCCCGAATTCGCGGAACAGTCGACCACTTCCGAAGTGCTGGAAACAGGTATCAAGGTTATCGACCTTTTGGCACCTTACGCCAAGGGTGGTAAAATCGGTCTGTTCGGTGGTGCCGGTGTTGGTAAAACCGTTCTGATCATGGAACTGATCAACAACATCGCCAAAGTGCACTCCGGTTATTCGGTTTTCGCGGGCGTTGGTGAACGTACCCGTGAAGGGAACGACCTGTACCACGAGATGATCGAATCCAACGTTATTAACCCCGATGATCTGGAAAAATCACAGGTTGCGCTGGTGTACGGCCAGATGAACGAGCCTCCCGGAGCGCGTATGCGTGTTGCTCTGACCGGTCTGACACTGGCCGAACAGTTCCGCGACCAATCCGGTACCGACGTTCTGTTCTTCGTCGACAACATCTTCCGCTTTACCCAAGCCGGTTCCGAGGTTTCGGCTCTGCTGGGTCGTATTCCTTCGGCCGTGGGCTACCAGCCAACACTGGCGACCGACATGGGTGCGATGCAAGAACGTATTACATCGACCAAATCCGGTTCGATTACATCGGTTCAGGCCGTTTACGTTCCTGCGGATGACCTTACCGACCCTGCGCCCGCGACATCCTTTGCGCACCTTGACGCGACAACCGTTCTGGACCGTTCGATCTCGGAAAAGGGTATCTACCCTGCTGTTGATCCGCTCGGCTCCACATCGCGTCTGATGGACCCATCCATCGTTGGCGAAGAGCACTACAACGTGGCACGTGACGTTCAGGGTATCCTGCAACGCTACAAGTCGCTGCAGGACATCATCGCGATTCTCGGCATGGACGAACTGTCGGAAGACGACAAACTGACCGTTGCCCGTGCGCGTAAGATCGAACGCTTCCTGAGCCAGCCTTTCGACGTTGCGAAAGTGTTCACCGGCTCCGACGGTAAGCAGGTTCCACTGGAAGAGACAATCACCTCCTTCAAGGCGGTTGTTGCCGGTGAATACGATCACCTGCCCGAAGGTGCCTTCTACATGGTTGGCGGCATCGAAGAAGTGAAAGCGAAAGCTGAAAAAATGGCGGCAGACGCCGCTTAAGGAGCGCTGAAAATGGCAGACACAATGCAATTCGACCTCGTTTCGCCCGAGCGGCGGCTGGCCTCGATGCAGGTGACGGCCGTTCAGATTCCGGGTGCGGACGGGGACATGACAGCAATGCCTGATCATGCCCCCACCATCACCACGCTGCGCCCCGGTGTGCTGCGTGTTGAAGGCCCGGAAGGCACTGCTGAGTATGTGGTAACCGGCGGCTTTGCCGAGATTTCTTCCGAAGGCGTATCGGTTCTGGCCGAACGCGCGGTGTCCAAGGGTGATATGACCCAAGAGCATCTGGACGAAATGATCGCCGAAGCCAAAGCCATGTACACGACGGCAAAAGAGGGTTTCGTGAATGAACCTGGCCCCGTAGACGACGCAGCCAAGCTGCTGTCCGACATGGTCGCCATGGGGGACGAAATCGGCTTGTCGAGCAAGCAACCCAGCCTCTGACGTTTCCTTGCCCGTTTTGATGAAAAGGCCCTGCATCCGCGGGGCCTTTTCTATTTGTTAACCTTAACTTATGGTTGTCGGATTGTAGGGGTAGGACAGGTTGGGGCAGGCCATCACCATGAAAAGAATGAACGCAAGCAGCGTTGGTATCGATAGCGGAGAAACGGTGTTGTTCTCCGATTTTCAGGATGGTGGCGAGATGTGGACGGGGAAGGGCCAGCGCGAGCGGCGCAACCATATCACCTTCTCCACGCCGTACCGCGATATCCCCACGGTACACGCCTCGCTTGCGCTGTGGGACGTGGATAACGCCACGGTCATGCGCGCGGATTTGCGATCAGAGAATGTTACGAAAGAGGGATTTGAACTGGTGTTCCGCACCTGGGGCGATACGCGTATCGCGCGCGTCAGGGCGTCTTGGATGGCCATCGGGCCGTTGCCGCAGCAAGACGACTGGGAGCTTTAAGCAGCGCCCCCAGCCGTTGTTTCAGGGGCGCTTAGCCGGGTTTGTACATGCCGTCGTAGATCGGCTCTAGCGTGTCGGCGTCGAACAGGGACGAGACCGAGGTGCCGTTCCAGATGTTCAGGATCGCCTGCGCAAAGATCGGCGCTGTGGGCACGATCCGGATGTTTGTAGCTTGCTTGACGGCGGGCGTCGGCGCGATGCTGTCCGTGATGACCAGCGATTTCATCACCGAATTGCTAACGCGTTCGACCGCAGGGCCGGACATAACGCCGTGGCTGATGTAGGAGTGGACTTCCTTCGCGCCGTTTTCCATCAGCACTTCGGCCGCTTTGCACAGGGTGCCGGCGGTGTCACAGATGTCGTCCACGATCAGGCAGACTTTGTCGGTCACATCGCCGATCACGGTCATCTCTGCAATCTCGCCGGGCTTTTCGCGGCGCTTGTCCACGATGGCGAGGGGGGAGTTGATGCGCTTGGCCAGTTCGCGTGCGCGGGCCACGCCGCCCACATCCGGAGAGATGACCATCAGCTCGTCCATGCGGCCCTTGAATTCGTTCTGGATGTCCAGCGCAAAAACGGGGGAGGCATAGAGGTTGTCGACAGGGATATCGAAGAAACCCTGGATCTGTGCGGCGTGCAGGTCCATCGTCAGGATACGCTCAATGCCGCTGCCGACCATCATATTCGCGACCATCTTGGCGGTGATTGGCGTGCGTGCCTTGGTGCGGCGGTCCTGACGGGCATAGCCGAAATAGGGCAGAACAGCCGTGACACGCGCCGCAGAGGACCGGCGCAGCGCGTCGGCCATGACCAGCAGTTCCATCAGGTTGTCATTGGCGGGGTTCGACGTTGGCTGGATGATGAACATATCCTCGCCGCGGACGTTCTCGTAAACCTCCACAAAGATTTCGCCGTCATTGAACCGTTCGACCCGTGCGTCGACCAGCCCTACGTTGACCCCCCGATGCAGCGACATCCGCCGTGCGATGGCTTTGGCCAACGGCATGTTCGCGTTACCTGAGATCAGTTTGGGTTCGGTGGTTTGAGCCATGTGCAAAGGGTCCCTGGATGCAGAACATGTGACAGAATCGTGACGTTGACACCGCTTAGCATGGCCTTACGGTCTGGCAAAGCTGCACAGCCCTGATCGGAGACCCAAATGCCCCATATCGACTATTTTTTTGCGACACTTTCACCATATGCCTATCTGGCGGGAAACCGGCTTGAGGAAATCGCCGCCAAACACGGGGCGACGATCACCTATAAACCTTTCGATCTGATTACCGCTTTCGGGCGCACGGGCGGGCAGCCTCCAAAAGATCGACATCCGTCGCGGCAAGAGTATCGCGCGATTGAACTGCCGCGTCAGGCCAAGAAGCTGGGGATGCCGTTCAACCTCAAACCCGCGCATTGGCCCACCAACGGCGCGCCGTCTTCTTACGCCATTATCGCAGCGCAGAACGAAGGCGGCGACGTAGGCAAGCTGTGCCAGCTGATCATGAAAGCCGTCTGGGCCGAGGAACGCGATATTGCCGAAGATGCGGTCGTGCGCGACTGTCTTGAAAAAGCGGGTTTTGATCCCGCGCTGGCCGACAAAGGCTTGCTGCAGGGGGCTGATACCTACGCGCGCAATCTGGAAGAGGCGGTCGAAAAGGGCGTCTTTGGCGCGCCATTCTATATTCTGGACGACAGCCACAAGTTCTGGGGCCAGGACCGGCTTGAAGACCTTGACCTCGTGGTGGCAGGTAAACTGTGAGTTCAGGTTTATATACACGGCAATTCGGGCATGGCCCACGACACGCGCTGGCTGTTCACTGCACGCTTGCCCATTCCGGCGCGTGGCGCGGCGTGGGCGAGGCGTTGGCGGATGAGCTGACATTGCTCTGTCCCGATCTGCCCTCCCATGGTAAATCCGCTGATTGGGACGGGCTGGGGGATATCCATGCCCGGGCGACCGATCTGGTGCGGGAACTGGTGACCGAACCGATTGATATTATCGGCCATTCTTTTGGCGCGACGATCGGCTTGCGAATTGCCATCGAGAACCCCGAACTGGTGCGCAGCCTGACGATGATCGAACCGGTCTATTTCGCGGCGGCTCTGGCTGACGATCCGGAACGGGTCGCGGCCGCGGATCGCAACTCCGACGGGTTCGATGCGGCTTTTGATGCGGGCGACCGGATGGAGGCTGCGCGCATCTTCAACACCGGCTGGGGCGACGGCAGCGGATGGGAACAGACTCCGGAAAAGCTGCGCCAGTATATGGCTGACCGTATCCATTATGTGCCCGCTAGCCAGCCGTTTTTGCGGGACGACAATGCCGGATTGCTAGAACCGGGCAAGTTTGCCCGCGCCGCGATGCCGGTGCTGTTGATGGACGGGGGCACATCGGCGGATATGGTAGATGCGATCAGCACGTCCATCGCCCGCCGTTTGCCGAACGTGACACGCAAGGCGATCGAGGGGGCGGGGCACATGGCTCCGATCACGCACCCGCAGGCCGTCGCCGCTGAAATTCGCAGCTTTCTCGAAACGGTATAGCCGTCAGAAATACGATAGGAACTGGTCGATCGCCTCTGCGCCGATTGACCAGTCACAGACCAGCCGCGCCGATAAAGGCTCATTCGGGTCGTCGCCCTCTAACGGGCCATCCATGACATAGTATTTCGCCCCCGCATCATGCAGCTTCTGGTGGATGCGGCGGGGCCATTTGGCAAAGATCATATTGGCGTCGGGTTTATGCAGCAGCGTTGCCCCTGCGGCGCGCAAACCCTCGGCCAGATGGCGCGCGTTGTCATTGGCCAAGGCGGCGGTCGTCTTCCACAAATCATCCTGCATATAGCCCGCCATCTGCGCAGACAGGAACCGGTGCTTGGAAAACAGATGCGCCCCGCGTTTGCGCCGCAACTCGAACTCCCAAGCCTTGGAGGGGTCGAAGAAGATCACCGCCTCGACACCCATGCAACCGTTCTTGGTGCCGCCAAAGCTGACGACATCGACACCCGCTTTCCACGTCATCTCTGCCGGGGTGCAGCCCAGGGCAACCAGCGCATTGGCAAAGCGCGCCCCGTCCAGATGCACCGGCAGGTCATAGCTTTTGGCAACAGCGGTGAGGGCGTTCAACTCTTCCAGCGAATGAACCGAGCCCCGTTCGGTCACCTGCGTGATCGACACCGGCCCGCGCTGCGCGCCATGTACATTGCCCTCGGGGTGTTTCTCGATCGCCTTTGTCAGCGCCTCGGGTGTCATCTTGTCGTCGGTTTCAACCACAGTCAGCTTGGCGGCACCGGCATAGAACTCGGGCGCATTACATTCGTCTTCGTGGATATGCGAGGTGACGGAGCAAAAGATCGTCTGCCATGGCTGGGTGTAGCACGCCAGCGCGAGCGCATTGGCCGCGGTGCCGGTTGCGACCAGATAGACCGCGGCCTCTGGTGCCTCGAACGCGGTGCGGATCGCGTCGCGGACTTCTTCCATGATGGGATCATTGCCATAGGGCATCGCGTGTCCGGTGTTTGCCTGTGCCAGACGGTTCATGATCTGGGGGTGAACAGGGCCCGCGTTGTCAGAGGCAAAAAACATCAGGTTGGCTCCTCGATGATGTGGTCTTCCCATTCCTCGAACGGGGTGTCGAATTCCGAGACGGTGTTATGCTGCACCGAGATTCCCGCGCGGTGCACGCTATCAGGGTCACCGCTGATCAGCGGGTGCCAGTCATACAGCGGCTTGCCCTGCCACAGCAGCCGATAGGCGCAGGTCAGTGGCATCCAATAGGCGTGGGTATCCAGATTGTCGGGCTTCAGAACGATGCAGTCGGGCACGAATTGGTGCCGGTTCTCGTAGTGGCTGCACCGGCAGGTCGCATCATCCAGCAGGCGGCAGGCCACGCGGGTCAGGGCGACTTCTTCGGTGTCTTCGTCTTCAAGCTTGTTCAGGCAGCATTTTCCGCAACCGTCACACAGCGCTTCCCATTCGTCTTGCGACATCTTGGTCAGCGGCTTCTTTTCCCAGAACCGTTTGGCAAGACCTTTGGCGGCAATCGGATCGGTCATAGCGCGGCCAGAATGCTGCGGGCCTGTGCGCTGTCGGCGTCCATCTGGGTGATCAGGGCGTCAAGACTGTCAAATTTTTCCTCGCCGCGCAGGTGGTCGACCAGCGCGACAGAGACATGCTTGCCGTAGAGATCGCCTTTGAAGTCGAAGATGAATGTCTCGAGGTTGGCCTTGTTCTCGCCGAACATCGGGCGCACGCCAAGGCTGGCAACGCCGTGGTAGCGCCCTGCCTGCGGCCCTTCAAGCACATCGACAAGCACCGCATAGACACCAAAGGCTGGAGGGTGCAGCCCGTCGATCGACATATTCGCCGTCGGGTAGCCCAGTTCGCGCCCGCGCTTTTCACCGTGCAGGATCGGGCCTTCAACGCGGTGCCAATGGCCCAGCATCGCGGCGGCGTCGCGGGGGCGTGCCTCTGTCAGCGCGTTGCGGATCGCGGTCGAGGACACGGTATCAGGCCCCTTCGCCATCAGCGGCGCGATGGTCACGCCGAACCCCATCTCGGCACCGAAGGCCTGCAGCTGTTCAGCGGTGCCCGCGCGCGCCTTGCCAAAGCGGAAGTCCGCACCCACGACCACATGGCGCAGGCCCAGCCCATCAACGATCACCTCCTGCGCAAAGGCGCGGGGGCTGAGGCCGGAAAGGGCGGCATCGAACCCCAGCTCATACAGCTTGTCGACGCCGATCTTTTGCAACTGGTGCGCGCGCGCCTCTGCGCCCATCAGACGGAAGGGCGGGGCGTCGGGGGCGAAATATTCGCGGGGGTGTGGCTCGAATGTGACCACGCCCAAGGGCGCGTCGGGCAGGGCGGCACGGGCCATATCGATGACCGACCGATGCCCCAGATGCACCCCGTCGAAATTGCCAATAGCGGCGGTTGCCCCCTGATCGGAAGCGGATACAAATTGATAGTCGCGAATGATTTCCATGCGCTTGGTGGTAGCCCCCTCTGCCGGTGCTGACAAGCAGCGGGGCGGGTCACGGTGCCGAAAAACCGCAGCGTCCCGGGACGGGCGCTGGCGGGAGGGCTATCGTCAGTCGAACTTGCGCGACGGGGCCAGAACGGTTGCTTCGCCAATCAGGACCTTTTTGCCGTCAATCGCACAGTGGCAATCCAGTTTCACACGGCGCTTGTCGAATTCGATATTGGTGACCTTCACCTCGGCATAGACCAGATCGCCGGGGCGCACGGGGGCCAGAAACTTGAGAGACTGCGCCATGTAGACGGTGCCATGCCCCGGCAACTGCTCTCCGATCACGGCAGAGATCAGGCCCGCAGTCAGCATGCCGTGGGCGATCCGCCCTTCAAAGATGGTGTCCTGCGCATAGGCGTCGTCCAGATGTACCGGATTGCGATCAGTGGACACTTGCGCGAACATCTCGATGTCTTCGTCGGTGATGACCTTGCGCAGATAGCGCGTCATGCCGATTTCGATATCTTCAATACAGATCGTTCCACGGGGCAGATTATCCAACATGCCAGCCCTTTCAGTAATAAAGTGACGCCAGTTTTATTCGGTGTGAAACTTAATTGCTTTGCAGGCGCAGAAACGCAAGGAAAAAGTAGGTCAGCGTAGGTGCCCAATTGTGTAGGTCGGAGCGGATGTTTCCTTTTCCAGATAACGGATTAGCGCCTCGGGTTCGGGCTGGGTCTGCGTTTCGGTTTCCCGCGCGGCCAGACCGCCAGAGATGAAAAGCGAATCGATATCCTCGCCCATGGCCCCTTTGACATCAGTATGGATGCCGTCGCCGATGGCGAGAATGCCATTGTCGGTGATATCCTTGTCCAATGCGTAGAGCTTGCGGCGGGCCAGGTCATAAATCGGCGGGTGCGGCTTGCCGAAATACAGGCTTTCCCCGCCCATCTCGGTATAAAGCGCCGCGACAGCACCGGCGCACCATTCGCGCACATCGCCACGGTCCACCACTATATCAGGGTTCGCGCAAAGCAGCTTGAGCCCCTTTTGCTTGGCATAAAGCAGTTGCGGGCGCAGCACTGAGGGGGCCTCGGACGGATCGAAAGGGCCGGTGCAGACGATGCCTTCGGCGTCTTCCAGATCAACGCGCTGGATATCGACGGGATCATCAAGCACGTCGCTGGGATCGAAGAAGTGTTTGTCCATGGGCGGGCCGAGGTGCCAGACCTGCGTGCCCACCATGCCGCGATACATCGCCGTGCGCGCAGAATCGCCCGAGGTGGCAATGTCGTCCCACGCATCATCCGGTACGCCGAAATGCGCCAGTTGTTTGATCACGCCGTCGCGGGGGCGGGGGGAGTTTGTGACCAGCACCACCTTGCCGCCGCCGTTGCGATAGGCTTGCAGCGCGGTGACCGCATCCGGCAGCGCCTTGACCCCGTCGTGGACGCAGCCCCAAAGGTCGACGAACAAGGCGTCATAGCGGTCAGAGATTTCGAAAAGGTTATTGATAATCTGGGTCATGGGCCGCTTTCCAATCTGCAAGAGCTTTGCACCGCAGAAAGCACACATCCCCCCGCGGGGCAACTGGGCAGCGCAACAGGCCCGCGCCGTGATGCGTGTCAGAGCCGCGCCAACCCGTCCGCGATTTCGCCCGCGATGGCGGCGGCATCCACCCCCTCACGTTCCGCAGAGACGCGCAGCCCCAGCACATCGGACTGGTAGCGCCGCGCCAGACTGCGCGGATCGTGATCGGTGCTGATGTCACCCGCGGCTTGGGCTTGGGAAAACAGCTCTGCGAACATCTGCTCCATCTTCAGCAGATGGGCGTTTGCCTTTTGCGCCAGCGGATGACGGTGGGCTTGCAGTTCAAGCAGGGTTTTCGAGAGCATGCAGGCTTTGGCCGGTGCGGTGTCATTCGAAATCACCATGCGGGGAAATTTTTGTAGCGCGGGCAGGGGGCCTTCGTTACGGGCAAGCGTCTTCATCCGCTCTGACCCGTCAGCGGCGTAGCGATCCAGCGCCAGTTCGAACAGCGCATCCTTTGACCCGAAAGCTGCATAAAAGCTGCCCGGCTTCATCTTGAGGCTCGCCTCCAGGTCCTTCAGCGACGTACCCGCCCAACCGCGTTGCCAGAACAGATCGCGGGCGCGTTCGATCAGATCTTCACGGTCATAGCTGGGTTTGCGGGGCATGGGATCACCTTTTCTTGAATGATTGCTCAATTATATACTTGAGTGATCGCTCAATAAACCCTAAATGTACTTTAGCGAAACATTTACAGGAGCTTTTCCATGTCCTTCCCATCCCACGATCTTGATACCGCACCCGAAGCCTCCAAGCCGCTGCTTGAGCAGTCGCAAAAGGCCTTTGGCCGTCTGCCCGGTTTGCACAAGGTTCTGGCCGAAAGCCCACAGGCTTACGAAGGCTATCAGGTGCTGCACAAGCTGTTCACCGAAACCGATTTTGATGCGGAAGAGCTAACTGTGGTCTGGCAGGCGATCAACGTCGAGAACGAATGCCACTACTGCGTCCCCGCGCACACAGGTATCGCCAAGATGATGAAGGTATCGGACGAAATCTCCGACGCGCTACGCAACGAAACCGCGCTGCCGACACCCAAGCTGGAAGCGCTGCGCACCTTTACCGTCCAGATGTTCCGCCAGCGTGGCAACGTGTCTGACGATCAGATGAAAGCGTTCTTCGACGCGGGCTATGGCCACCGTGCGGTGCTGGATGTGATCCTTGGGATGGCGCAGAAAACCATCTCCAACTACGTGAACCACGTCGCGCAGACGCCCGTCGACGACGTATTCAAGCCGCTGGCATGGGAACGCGGCGATACCCCTTTGAAGGTATAAGCCCCTCGCGCTTCGGCGCGGCGCTGAAATGACAAAAGCCCCCCTGATCTCAGGGGGGCTTTTGCGTTTGTGCCCCCGCCAAGCAGGGAGCCAGATAGGTCCGTTTAGACTTTGATGTTCGGGATGATCTGCTTTTTACGGCTCATCACACCGGGCAGGACAACGCTGTCACCGGTGACGGTCGCGCCAAAGCTTTTCTCTGCCACAGACTTGGTAAAGTCGTTGGGGATCAGCATGGTGGCTTCTTCGTTCAGGATGTCGACAACGAAGAGCAACACCTGATCGGCCCCGTCTTCTGTGGCAACGCCGGGCATTGCGGCCATCAGCGCGTCTTTACGGTTCAGCACGGCTGCGGGCGATGTGGTTTCCAGAACGGAGACGCGGAATTTCTTGCCGTCGACTTCGTATTCTTTCGAATCCATGCGCAGCAGCTCTGCTTCGGAGAAGGACGAGACGTCGGATTTCGCCGCAAACATCTGGGCCGCATATTCAGCGATGTCGACACCCAGATCCTTGGCCAGCGCGTGGGCGATGGCGGTGTCTTCTTGCGTTGTGGTCGGGCTGCGGAATTCCAGCGTGTCGGACAGGATACAGGTCAGCATCGCGCCTTTGATATTGGTGGGCATCTGCGCCATGTCATCACCGATCATCTTGTACATGATCGTCGCGGTGCAGGCGAGCGTCTCCATCACGATGTTGACGGGGCCTTTGGTTTCAAGCCCGCCCACCAGACGGTGGTGGTCGATGATGGCGGTGATGTCCGCGTCATTGATGCTGGCGGGCAGCTCGGCAGGGTTGTTGGTGTCAACGATCACAACGGGCTGGTCGGCCTGCACGTCGTCGATGATCTGCGGCTTGTCCAGCTTCCAGTGGTCCAGCATGAACCGCGCTTCGGTGTTGGGCTCGCCCAGCAGGGCGGGGGCGGCGTCGACGCCTTTGATTTCATTCAGGTACCATGCCCAGATGATCGGGCTGCCGGTGCTGTCTGTGTCGGGGGATTTATGGCCAAAAACAAGCGTTGTCATAGGAATGTCCTGCAGTGGGAGAGTGTTGATTTGCGCGCCTTATATGGTTGGTTGGCGCAGTTGTCACCACCTGCCTGATAGCCGCGGCTTTGGGGTTCTCAGCAACGGGGCAAAGCTGGTAGCACTGCACCCATGACAAACCCGCGCGAAACCGACCTTTACCCGCCGATCAAATCCTTTCTCGAGGATCAGGGCTATGTCGTGAAGTCAGAGGTGGGGGCTGCCGATGTCGTGGCCGTTCGCGGGGCAGAGCCGCCGGTGGTGGTAGAGCTGAAGCTGGGCTTTAGCCTCGCGCTGTTTCATCAATGTATCGCGCGTCTGTCGGTCAGCGATGATGTCTACCTGGCGGTCGCCCGTCAGCCGGGCAAACGTTTTGCCAAGGCGGTCAAGGATAACACGGCACTGGCGCGGCGTTTGGGGTTGGGGTTGATCACCGTGCGGCTGAAGGATGGTCTGGTCGAGGTGCATTGCGACCCGGGCCCCTATGCGCCGCGCAAAAGCGCCAAGCGGCAGGCGCGGCTGCTGCGCGAATTCGCACGGCGTCAGGGCGACCCGAATGACGGCGGGCAGACGCGGGCAGGGCTGGTCACCGCCTATCGGCAGGATGCGCTGAAGCTCGCGATGTATCTGTTCGAGGCAGGGGCGAGCAAAGGTGCCCATGTCGCGCGCGAAACCCAGGTTCAGCGGGCAACCGCCATGATGCGCGACAATCACTACGGATGGTTTGAAAAGATCGAGACAGGCATATACGGCCTGACCCCGACAGGTGCCGAAGCCGTTTCCGCCGCGGGGCGGGTGCTTGGGTCGGACTAGCCTGCTCGGGCCACGGTGCAAGTTGGCTAAAATTTTTCAAATTACCGTGGTTGACTAGGGCCGTGCACATCCTTAGCTATCCCTCGTTAGCACTCGGCAGGGCTGAGTGCTAATGGCTGCACCCCTCGACCGGAGGGGCGGCTTGGGAGAATAACTTTGAGCCTTAAGGAGCTGAAAGATGGCATTTAAACCGCTGCATGACCGTGTGCTGGTGCGCCGCACCGAAAGCGAAGAAAAAACCAAGGGTGGCTTGATCATCCCTGATTCCGCAAAAGAAAAACCCTCCGAGGGTGAAGTTGTTTCTTGTGGCGAAGGCGCGCGCAAGGACAGCGGTGAGCTGATCGCAATGGCTGTAAAAGCCGGCGACAAGGTTCTGTTCGGCAAATGGTCCGGCACAGAAGTCACCCTGGACGGCGAAGAACTGCTGATGATGAAAGAAAGCGACATCATGGGGATCCTGTCCTGAGCTCAGGCAGACCGGGGCCTAGCGCCTCACCCAAGATACGCTGACATCAACCCAAGATTTTAGGAGAGACACTATGTCTGCTAAGGACGTAAAATTCGGGACCGACGCCCGTAACAAGATGCTTAAGGGTGTGAACATCCTTGCCGATGCCGTCAAAGTCACACTGGGCCCCAAAGGCCGTAACGTTGTGCTGGACAAATCCTTTGGCGCGCCTCGCATCACCAAAGACGGTGTATCCGTAGCGAAAGAAATCGAACTGGAAGACAAGTTCGAAAACATGGGCGCACAGATGGTCAAGGAAGTTGCTTCCCGGACCAACGACGAAGCGGGTGACGGTACAACAACCGCAACCGTTCTGGCTCAAGCCATCGTTAAAGAAGGCATGAAATCGGTTGCCGCTGGCATGAACCCGATGGACCTGAAGCGCGGCATCGACATGGCGACCACCACTGTCGTCGAAGCGATCAAAGCAGCAGCGCGCCCTGTCAACGACAGCGACGAAGTTGCCCAAGTCGGCACCATCTCTGCAAACGGCGAGAAAGAAATCGGCCGTCAGATCGCGGACGCGATGCAGAAAGTCGGCAACGAAGGTGTGATCACCGTCGAAGAGAACAAAGGTCTGGAAACAGAGACCGATGTTGTTGAAGGCATGCAGTTCGACCGCGGTTACCTGTCCCCTTACTTCGTCACCAACTCCGACAAGATGACTGTCGAGCTGGAAGACGCGATCATCCTGCTGCACGAGAAAAAACTGTCCTCGCTGCAGCCAATGGTTCCCCTGCTTGAGCAAGTGATCCAGTCGCAAAAACCACTGCTGATCATCTCCGAAGATGTTGAAGGCGAAGCGCTGGCAACTCTGGTTGTCAACAAACTGCGCGGCGGCCTGAAAATCGCAGCGGTCAAAGCACCTGGTTTCGGCGATCGCCGCAAAGCCATGCTGCAAGACCTTGCGATCCTGACAGGCGGTCAAGTGATCTCCGAAGATCTGGGCATGAAACTCGAGTCCGTTACAATGGACATGCTGGGTTCGGCCAAGAAAGTCACCATCACCAAAGACGAAACAACAATCGTTGACGGCGCTGGCGAGAAGGCAGAGATCGAAGCACGTGTGGCTCAGATCCGTAACCAGATCGAAGAAACCACATCCGACTACGACAAAGAAAAGCTGCAAGAACGCGTTGCCAAACTGGCAGGCGGTGTTGCCGTGATCCGCGTTGGCGGCATGTCCGAAGTTGAAGTGAAAGAGCGCAAAGACCGCGTTGATGATGCCCTGAACGCGACACGTGCCGCTGTTCAAGAAGGTATCGTTGTTGGTGGTGGTGTTGCACTGGTTCAAGCGGGCAAAAAGCTCGAAGGGCTGACAGGCGACAACGCAGACCAGAACGTTGGTATCGGCATCGTCCGCAAAGCGCTCGAAGCGCCTCTGCGTCAGATCGCTGAAAACGCTGGTGTTGACGGTTCCGTAGTGGCCGGCAAAATCCGCGAAAGCGACGACCTGAAGTTCGGCTTCAACGCTCAGACCGAAGAATATGGCGACATGTTCAAATTCGGTGTCATCGACCCTGCCAAAGTTGTGCGTACAGCGCTGCAAGACGCGGCATCCGTTGCTGGTCTGCTGATCACAACCGAAGCCATGGTTGCCGACAAACCGTCGAAAGACGGCGGCGCAGCCGGCGGCATGCCCGACATGGGCGGCATGGGCGGCATGGGCGGCATGATGTAAATCACGCCGCGGGGGCGATCACGCCCTTGTGCTGACAGAATGAAGGGGCGCATCACCAGATGCGCCCCTTTTTCGTGGTACGTCGCGCGTTGGTAGCCTAAGCAGTCGCCATGCGTATTTTCTTGCTCACTGCCCTTGTGATGGTCGCCTTCGCGGCCAACTCTGTCCTGACCCGCTTTGCCATTGCGGGCGGGCATATTGATCCCACCGGATTTGCCGTGGTGCGGGTGTTGTCAGGGGCGGTGCTCTTGGCGCTGCTGGTCGTGCTGCGCGGCGGGCGGGTGCCCTTGCTGCGACGTCAACAGGGGCTGGGGGCGGTCACGCTGGCCATCTATATCATCGGTTTCTCGCTCGCCTATCTCACTCTGGACGCAGGGTTGGGCGCGCTGATCCTGTTCGGTGTGGTCCAGATCGCCATGTTCGCCCATGGTGCGCTGTTCGGCGTGACACCGACACCGCGCAAGCTGTTAGGGGCGGGGGTGGCCTTTGCAGGATTGGTGCTGGTGCTCTGGCCGTCGCAAGGCGTGGCGGTTGACCCATTGGGCGCCGTATTGATGATCGCCGCAGGGCTCGGCTGGGCCGCCTATACGATCATTGGCCGCGGTGCGTCTGACCCGCTGGCAGGCAGCGCGGGGAACTTTGTGATCTGCACGCCCTTGGTCGCTATCCTGCTTCTGGTGCAGCCGACATTCTACACCCCCACGGGCATTGCTCTTGGCGTGGTCTGCGGGGCCGTCACCTCGGGCCTCGGATACGCGCTGTGGTATGCGGTACTGCCAAGGCTGGCGCAGGCGACGGCGGCGGTGGTGCAACTGTCGGTGCCGGTCATCGCGATCCTTGCCGGTGCGCTTTTGCTGGCAGAGCCTTTGGGCGCAAAGGTGATCATTGCCACTGCGCTGGTGCTTGGCGGAATCGGGCTGGCGGTCAGCGCACGATCGGCTCCAGCGGGTCGTAGCTGATCGGGCCGTTGCCAAAGGCGACCTGCGCCAGACTGTCCGGCTTGACCCGCAGACCGCGCATCTCGTCGGGGGTGACCCAGCGGCGGTCGGTCACGATCCTTTCGGCGTCCTGCCACGCGGGGTCCACATCGGCAGAGCCGGTCACCGTGCAGCGAAAGTAGATATCCACCTGATGGAAATCCCCCTCGGGGTCGTGGAATTCATTTACCAGACAGGGTACCCCCACGGCGATCTGCAGGCCGGTTTCCTCAAACACCTCGCGGATCAGATTGTCGGGCAGGGCGCTGCCGCGTTCTACCCCGCCACCGGGCGCGCACATCAGGTCGCTTTTGCCATCGGGATAGGCGTTGACCAGCAGCAAGCGGCCTTCATGGACCAACACGGCACGAACCGCCAAACGCGGGCTATTTTCCGCCATCTTACCCTCAATCTCGCGGCGCATGCGTCAAAGCATTTCACATGCGGCGTTTTCAGTCTATTTGACCCTAGCTATGAAAACACTGGTCACAATCATTTTCTCGCTTGGCGTGCTGTCGGGCATGGCACAGGCGCAAGCGTCGCTTTCCACAGCCGGAAACGGGCGCTGCGTGGTGCTGTTGCACGGGCTCGCCCGAACAGAGACCTCCTTTGCCGTGATGGAGGCCGCGCTCGAGACCGAGGGCTACACCGTGGTGCGCCCCGGTTACCCGTCAACCACCGCCCCCGTCGAAGAGCTGACCCGCCGCACCTTGCCCGACGCAGTCGCGGCATGCGGGACGCAAAAGGTGGATTTTGTGACCCATTCCATGGGCGGTATCCTTCTGCGGCAATGGGTTGCCGAAACGGGCGATGCGCGTATCGGCCGCGTCGTCATGCTGGCCCCGCCCAATCACGGCAGCGAGGTCGTGGACACGCTGGGTGATCTTGCCGCCTTTGATTGGATGAATGGTCCCGCAGGGGCGCAGATGGGGACGGGTGAAAACTCCCTTCCGCTGCGGTTGCCTCCGGTTACCTTTGATCTGGGCGTGATCGCGGGCACGCAATCGCTGAACCCCTATTTCTCGTCGCTGCTGCCGGGGCGCGATGATGGCAAAGTGTCCGTCCAATCCGCGCGGGTCGACGGGATGCGCGATTTTCTGATGCTGCCGGTGAC
Organism: Sulfitobacter sp. CB2047; assembly: GCF_000735125.2. Lineage (NCBI taxonomy): Bacteria > Pseudomonadati > Pseudomonadota > Alphaproteobacteria > Rhodobacterales > Roseobacteraceae > Sulfitobacter > Sulfitobacter sp. CB2047. The sequence continues at coordinate 1,070,208 of NZ_CP072613.1, forward strand.
GCATACGTTCATGATGTTGAACCCGACGGTGATTGCGCAGACGATGACCTATCTGGACACAGGGAAATTCGACCGGTCGCTGGGGTTCGTGGACGCGGTGCTGGATTCAATCGGCTGCCCCGATGGGGCCTGCTTGCCGGGACAAAAGGCTAACGATGCTGAACGTTGAATTTACGGGGGCGCACGTCCTGGGCGCGGATGTACTTGAGCCCCGCCCGCTGGCGGTTGCGCAGGGGCTGATTACCGATGTGGCGCAAACCACGCGCGTTGATCTTGACGGTTACATGATCGTGCCGGGGATCGTCGATGTGCATGGGGACGGGTTCGAACGGCACCTCGCCCCCCGTCGCGGTGCGATGAAAACCATGCAAGAGGGTCTGGTCGCCGCCGAGGCAGAGCTGGCCGCCAATGGCATCACCACCGCCGTGCTGGCGCAGTTCATCAGCTGGGAAGGCGGCTTGCGCGGCTATGAATTTGCCGAACAGGTCTTTGGCGCGATCCAGCAGGTGTCGGATACGTTGGTTACGGACTTGCGCGGACAGCTCCGGCTCGAGACGCATCTGCTGGACCTCTACGCCGATCTGCCGCAGCGCATGCAGGACTGGGGGCTGTCCTATGTCGTGTTCAACGACCATCTGCCGCACGACCGGCTGGCGAAAGGGCAGGTGCCCAAACGCATGGTAGGGCAAGCGCTGAAGGCAGGGCGCAACCCGGACGACCATCTGCGGATGATGCAAGACCTGCACGTCCAAAGCGCCGATGTCCCCGGCGCGCTGGACTGGCTGTGCAAGGTGCTGGCGGCGCGGGGCATCCAGATGGGCAGCCATGATGATACCACCGCCGAAGGGCGCGCCCTATGGCGCAAGCGTGGCGTGCGCGTCGCCGAGTTTCCCGAGACGCAGGAGGCAGCCGAAGCCGCAGCGGCGGCGGGGGATCATGTGGTGCTGGGGTCGCCCAATGTGGTGCGCGGCGGGTCGCACAACGGCAATGTTTCCGCGCTTGACCTGATTTCGATGGGGATCGGCGGGGCGCTTGCCTCTGACTACCATTACCCGTCGCCACGACGCGCGGCCTTCATGCTGGCGGATCGTGGCGTATTGCCCTTGGCGCAGGCGTGGCACTTGGTATCGGCAGGGCCCGCGACGGTGCTGGGGCTGTCGGATCGGGGTGTGATCGCCACCGGAAAGCGGGCTGATCTACTGGTGCTCGATGCGCAGACGCGCCGTGTGGCCCTGACGATGTCGGGCGGGCGCGTCAGCTATATGTCCGGTGAGATTGCCGCGCGGTTCCTTCGCTAGGCCCGCGCGGATAGTGCCCTAGCTGGGCCGTTTGACGATGTTCACATGGCCCATCTTACGGCCCGGTTTGACTTCGGCCTTGCCGTACAGATGCAGCGCTGTGTCGCGCTGTTTCGCCAGCTCGGGCACGCGGTCCATATCGTCGCCGATCAAGTTCTCCATCACCACATCTGCATAGCGGCTGCCGTCGCCCAAGGGCCATCCCGCCACGGCACGGATGTGCTGTTCGAACTGGTCCACCGCACAGCCGTTCTGCGTCCAATGACCCGAGTTATGCACCCGTGGCGCGATCTCGTTCACGATGAAACCTTGCGGCGTGACGAAAAGCTCGACCCCCAGTACGCCGACATAATCCAGCGCATTCAGGATCTTGGCGGCCAGCAGGACCGCATCCATGCGCTGTGCGGCGCTTAGCCGGGCAGGGACGGTGGTGGTGTGCAGGATGCCATCGCGGTGCACATTCTCACCGGGATCGAAACAGGCAACCTCGCCCGAGGGGCTGCGCGCGGCGATCACGGACACTTCGGCGGTGAAGTTCACAAAGCCTTCCAGGACCGCAGGATTGCCAGCCATATCCGCCAAGGCCCCCGCCGCATCATCCGCACTGCGCAGACGCGACTGGCCCTTGCCGTCATAGCCGAAGCGACGGGTTTTCAGGATCGACGGCGCGCCAATGGTTGTCATGGCAGCCTCCAGATCGGCGGCATTGGCGATATCGGCAAAGGGGGCGACAGTCAGGCCCAAACCTTCGAGGAACTGTTTCTCCACCAGACGGTCCTGACTGGTGCGCAGCGCCTCGCGGTTGGGACGGATGGGGGTGATGTTTTCGATCACATCCAGCGCATCTGTCGGGATGTTTTCAAACTCGAAGGTGACAATATCAACCGATTTGGCAAAGGCGGTCAGCGCGTCGACGTCATCATAGCCAGCGGTGGTCAGCGCATGGGCGACATCACCTGCAGGCGGGTTGGCACCGGGTTCAAAGACATGCGTGCGAAACCCCAGACGTGCGGCGGCAACGGCCAGCATGCGCCCCAATTGCCCGCCGCCCAAAATCCCGATGGTGGCCCCTGTCTTCAATGCTTCAGTCATCCGAAGGCTCCTCTGGGATGGAGGCGCTAAGCGCATCGCGCCAAGCGTCAAGACGGGCGGCAAGGGCAGGGTCTTGGAGGGCCAGAATGCCCGCCGCCATCAATGCGGCATTCGCAGCACCTGCCGCACCGATCGCCATCGTCGCGACCGGAAAGCCCCGGGGCATCTGCACGATAGAATAAAGCGAATCCACACCCGACAGCGCCTTGGTCTGCACCGGCACGCCGATCACCGGCACGCGGGTCTTGGACGCCATCATGCCGGGCAAATGCGCAGCACCGCCCGCACCGGCGATGATCACCTGCAGGCCACGGTCGGCGGCGGTTTTCCCATAGCTCCACAACCGGTCGGGGGTGCGGTGTGCCGATACGATCTTGGCCTCGTAAGCGATACCAAGTTCATCCAGCAGCGTCGCTGCCTCGCGCATCGTGGCCCAATCGGACTGCGAGCCCATGATGATGCCGACAGGTGGATTTTCCATGAAAAAGGGCCTTTGCTAGAGCGTATAAGAAGCGCGCACTATAGCCATGATCGCCCGCGTGGCAATCCGCTGGCGGGCGCTGTCAGGCGGTAATATCGGGGGTAAGCCGGTCTTCGATCTGGGCAATCAGGTCTTTCAGGCGCAGCTTGCGTTTTTTCAGCCGCTGCAGCGTCAGTTGATCGCCCGTCCCCTTGTCGACCAGCGCCTGAATGGCATCGTCCAGATCGCGATGCTCGCGGCGAAACACCTCAAGCTCGACACGCAGGACATCGTCATTCTTCATCGACAGGTCGGAGGGAGGATTCATAGGTTTGGCTGATTCTTGCTATATCTAGGCCTGCGAATATAGGCGGTTGCAATTCAAAGGCATAGCCCTTGCGTCCTGCCCCCATGGCCCCCATATTTGATGCAGGTCGCCGAATACGGGGCCGGATGACTGACTGTCGCTTATCTTAAAGGACGTGTCTTATGACGAAATTAACGCTGGCTTCCTACCCGCATATGCTGGGTTTCGAGCAGTTGGAACGGGTGATGGAACGTACGGCGAAGGCCGGAAACGAAGGCTATCCACCGTTCAACATTGAACAAACGTCGGACTATAGCTACCGCATTACGCTTGCGGTTGCAGGTTTTGCGGAACAAGATCTCTCTATAACCGTTGAGGATAGACAGCTTGTGATCCGTGGCCGTCAGGTCGACACGCAAGAAGACCGAATCTTTTTGCACCGCGGGATCGCCGCACGCCAGTTCCAACGATCCTTCGTACTGGCCGACGGTGTAGACGTTGGCGAAGCGCTGATTGAAAACGGCCTGCTACACGTCGATCTCACCCGCGCGAAGCCCGAAAAGGTCGTTCAGACCATCAAGATCAGAAAAGGGGAATAAAATGCATAACGAAGAAACGCATGTTCAGGACCGTACCGTCTACGTCAAGATGATTGCCGTGTCCGACCTTCCCCTCGAAGTGCGCGAGCAGGCGGAAGGGCTAAAACAGCTATACGCCGTGCATGACGCCGAAGGGCAGCAGCTGGCGCTGGTCGGTGACCGCAAGCTCGCCTTTAGCCTCGCGCGCGATCATGACTATGCGCCTGTGATGGTGCATTAAGTCCTAACATCGAAAATTAAACAAAAAGGGTCGCGATTTTGCGGCCCTTTTTTTGCACGACGTCCAACAACACGCATGAAAAAGGCCAGCCTATGAAGGCTGGCCTTTCTGTATTTGACTTGGCGAAAGGGTTACCCCTTGATCAGCCCCATGCTTTCCAGCTTGAGCAGCACCTGATGGGCGCAGTTGTCGACGTCGACGTTCTCTGTCTCGACGCGCAGTTCGGGGGTTTCGGGAACGTCATAGGGGTCTGAGATCCCTGTGAATTCCTTGATCTTACCCTCACGCGCCAACTTGTACAGACCCTTGCGGTCGCGGCGTTCGCATTCCTCGATGGAGGTGGCGACATGCACCTCGACGAAGGCACCAAAGCTTTCCACGTCTTCGCGCACGGCGCGGCGGGTGGTGGCGTAAGGCGCGATCGGCGCGCAGATGGCGATGCCGCCGTTCTTGGTGATCTCGGAGGCGACATAGCCGATGCGGCGGATGTTCAGATCGCGGTGCTCTTTGCTAAAGCCCAGTTCCGACGACAGGTTCTTCCGGACGATATCCCCATCCAGCAGCGTGACGGGACGGCCGCCCATCTCCATCAGTTTGACCATCAAAGCATTGGCGATCGTCGATTTCCCCGAGCCGGAGAAACCGGTGAAGAAGACGGTAAAGCCCTGCTTGTTGCGCGGCGGCTTGGTGCGGCGCAGCTCTTCGACCACCTCGGGGAAAGAGAACCATTCGGGGATTTCCAGCCCTTCCTGCAGACGGCGGCGCAACTCGGTGCCCGAGATGTTGAGGATGGTGATGTCATCCTTGTCTTCGATCTCGTCAATCGCCTCGTATTGCGCGCGCTCGGCCACCCAAACCATATGTTTGAAGTCGACCATTTCGATGCCCATTTCTTCCTCATGGGCGCGGAACAGATCCTGTGCGTCATAGGGGCCATAGAAATCCTCACCGGCAGAGTTCTTGCCGGGGCCCGCATGGTCGCGGCCCACGATGAAATGGGTGCAGCCGTGGTTCTTGCGGATCAGACCGTGCCACACGGCCTCGCGGGGGCCGGCCATGCGCATGGCGAGGTTCAGCAGGCTCATTGCGGTGGTGGCGGCGGGGTATTTGTTCAGCACGGCCTCGTAGCAGCGCACGCGGGTAAAGTGGTCCACATCGCCGGGCTTGGTCAGACCGACAACGGGGTGGATCAGCAGGTTCGCCTGCGCTTCACGCGCGGCGCGGAAGGTCAGTTCCTGGTGCGCGCGGTGCAGGGGGTTGCGGGTCTGGAAGGCCACAACCTTGCGCCAACCCATCTTGCGGAAATAGGCGCGCAGCTCATTCGGCGTGTCGCGACGCGCCTTGAAATCATAGTGGACGGGCTGTTGGATGCCAGTCACAGGGCCGCCCAGATAGACGTTGCCCGCGGTGTTGTGCAGATAGTTCACCGCCGGGTGCGCGCTGTCATCCGCGCCAAAGACTTTCTCTGCCTCGCGGGCCTTGTTCGGGACCCAACGGTCGGTGACCGTCATGACCGCCAAAATCACGCCTTCCTGATCGCGCAGCGCAATGTCCTGCCCGATCTCGAGCCCTTCGGCAAACTTCTCCGTCACATCAAGGTTGATCGGCATCGGCCACAGCGACCCATCTGCCAGACGCATGTTTTCGACAACACCGTCATAGTCTTCTTCGGTCAAGAAACCCTTAAGAGGGTTGAAGCCACCGTTCATCAGCAGCTCTAGATCGCAGATCTGGCGCGGCGTCAGGTCATGGCTGACCAGATCGCCAGCTTCCACCTTCAGCTTCTGCGCCGAGTCGTAAGAGACATAGAGTTCAGGGATCGGAGCAAGGTTGGGCGTTTGCATGGGCGTCTCGCAATATTTTAGGTTCAAATTCGAATATTCGGGCTGATAGACCGCACCGATTGGGCTAGGCAACCTTTGTAGCCGCTTTGCGGCGAATTACGGACAGCGACGTGTTTTTTGCTGGGAAAAGGCAATCTTATCCCAGCAAACGCCATCCTAGGCGAACGTTATGCGTCGTCTTTTACCTCGGCTCCATAGCCAAGCGGCAGCGATGTGTCTTTGCCTTCGTCATCGCCAACTTCCGCAAGGAATCGTTCAGCCTCTAGCGCGGCCATGCAGCCCATGCCGGCGCTGGTCACGGCCTGACGGTATTTGTGGTCGGTCAGGTCGCCCGCCGCGAATACACCGGGGACAGAGGTTTCGGTGCTGTCCGGCTTGGTGACGACATAGCCGCCCATATGCGTTTCCAGCGTATCTTTGACCAATTCATTCGCGGGCGCGTGGCCGATGGCGACGAAGACACCTTTGCACGGAATATCGGTGATCTCGCCGGTTTCGACATGCTTGACCTTGACACCTTCGACACCAAGCGGCGCATCGGTCCCATAAACTTCATCCAGTTGGTGGAACCACAGCGGTTCGATCTTTGGATTTTTCATCAGCCGGTCGATCAGGATCTTCTCGGCGCGCAGCTCGTCCCGGCGGTGGATCAAGGTGACCTTGGAGGCGAAGTTGGTCAGGAACAGCGCTTCTTCCACGGCGGTGTTGCCACCCCCGATGACTACGATTTCCTGATTGCGATAGAAGAAGCCGTCGCAGGTGGCGCAGGCCGAAACGCCGAAGCCTTTGAACTTCTCTTCGGTCTCAAGCCCAAGCCATTTTGCCCGTGCGCCTGTTGCAAGGATCACGGCGTCGGCCACATAGGTCGTGCCGCTGTCGCCCTTGGCGTGGAAGGGGCGGCTGGACAGGTCCAGATCGGTGATGATGTCGCCGATGATCTCGGTCCCCATCGCCTTGGCGTGGTCCTGCATACGGATCATCAGATCGGGGCCCTGGACCTCGCTGTCGCCAGGCCAGTTTTCAACCTCGGTCGTGGTGGTCAACTGCCCGCCCGGTTCGATGCCTTGTACAAGGATCGGGTTCAGCATCGCGCGGCTGGCATAGACACCGGCAGTATATCCGGCAGGGCCGGAGCCGATGATCAAAAGCTTGGTTTCGCGAGTTTCGGCCATGATAAAGAACCCCAGAATGTATAATTTGTTGCGTTCCAACCGATATAGACGCCCCTCGGGTTGCCTTAAACCCCAAGTTTGCATATCCGCCCTGCAAAGATCGCCGTCATCGAAAATGCGGTTGATTTTTGCTTGAATTCAGAACATTGCGCACCGGCGAAAGATTATTGCGTCCAACGATGTTGGTGCTATAACAATTGAAAATCCTATGGGGGTATTATGGCAGGGACGCGGCTTGATCCGATTGATCGGAAAATTTTAGCCGAATTGCAGGCGGACGGGCGCATGACCAACGTTGAGTTGGCCAAACGTGTAGGCATCTCTGCGCCGCCGTGCCTGCGCCGGGTCCGGACCCTTGAGGAAAGCGGATATATCCGCGGCTACCACGCGAATGTTAACGCGCGTGAGCTGGGGTTCGAGGTACAGGTCTTCGCGATGGTCGGTCTGGCCAGCCAGGCTGAATCCGACCTCACCGCCTTTGAAGAGAAGTGCCGCAACTGGCCGCTGGTCCGCGAATGTCACATGCTCAACGGCGAGGTGGATTTCCTGCTGAAATGCGTCGCCCCCGATCTGTCCAGCTTCCAGAGCTTTCTGACCGGACAATTGCTGACGACGCCCAATGTGGAAAGCGTCAAAACCAGCCTTGTGATCCGCCCGGCCAAAGATGAACCGGGCGTGCCTTTTGATGTGCTGGAAAGCCGTCTGAAAAGCGAACCCTAAAGGCTATTGCGCAGCGTAGATCGGGTCTGACCGTTCTGACGCGCGGGGGTGACACAGCGGGCCAAAATCTTTGGCACCACTGATATGCGGAAACATTGATAAAAACGCGTCACGTTGATGCAGCGGCAGGGCTGCGATTGTCGACGGGCCGGGGTGAAATGTCTCCATCTCCAGACCGCTGACGCTGATCGCGGCATGACGGGCAAGACCCAAGTGATACAGCCGTACCGGCGTCGGAGGCTGAATTTCGATGATATTCACCCCGTCCACCAGATCTCGCATCAGGGTAAAGACCTTGCGCGTCTGCTCTGCGCCGCGAAGACTTTGTGGCGTATGCAGGATGCGCGCAGCGGGACCGAAGGTCAGGAAACCAGAGGGGCGCGCCAGCCCCAGACTGTCCGCCATGACCCGTACAAGCGGCGTGCGATGGCCGATATCCGCAGGGACGAACTTGCTTGATCCAACCCAGAGAAGCGGGTCGTGCAGCCCCTCGGCCTGTACGATCCGGTCACCGGGGCAAAGGTCTTCGACCGGGATTTCCCCTTGGGTCGTGCGGATCAACGTGCCATGGGCGAAAGCGGAAAACGGTTCTTCGAACAGCGGTGTGGCAGGGGCGTAGCCTTCGGTCACAAAGACGGAGCCGTCCTGACGCAGCACCGCAATCTCATACGCGCGGGTGCGTCCGGTGGATCTGGCACGCGCTTCCCGCAGAACCGAACGCGAGGCTGCTGATTGCGCCGTATGTGTAGGGGAGGGGATGAAATCAGGGGCAGTATGCAATGTCATAATGTGACCTTTATATGGTCGATCCCACGTGCCTAGCCCCCGCTGAAACACCTGCGATCCGGATTAATCCGCGCGAGAGAGGCCCGCGCGCAGAGAATGTTTGTGATCGGTCTCAAACCATCTGTGCGGACAGGCACCCGCCCGCCGCGCGCAGAGTCACCGGCGGCCCGTGACCCCCCGGGCCATAAGCCGACCCTGTTCAGGCGGCTTTTTGCTGGGACGTCAGGGCAGCGCGTTTCGCGATAAACGCGGCGCGGCGTGTGCCACGGGACCAAGGCAGGTTCACGCCTTCCTTGTTGGAAGCGTCGATAACCGATTTGATGAAGCGTGCGTTGGTTTTCATGCTCTGTATCCTATTGTCTATGGGCAATGCCCTTTCGTCGAGGATCACTATGCAAATGCTTTCGGGCACCGATTGGGCATTTCGCGAAAAAATACAGATAATTCGAGCAAACCTGAGAGCGGTTTGTGGCACGGCCTCAAAAGCGCGAAACACCCTTGAATTTATGACCTGTGGTAGAAAATGCGCCGCCATTCAAACAGGCTGCTCGCTGGCTATGGGGCGAAATTTGGGCAGGTGCCTGTCGCATTGCTGCCTAAATTCACGCTGCTACAGCACAATCGCAGCGATCAGCCGGCCATAGTCAGCCTCTTTCGCGTGGGTGCTGCGACGGTAGCTATAGAAACGATCCGCATCGCTATAGGTGCAGTGGCGCGTCCATTCCGCATGGCCCACACCTGCCGCGCGCAGGCGGTTCAGGCCAAAGCCCGCAAGGTCGAATTGCATCCGGTCATCGGCACCATTTGCAAAATAGCGGGCGAATGTCGGATCTTCTGCTAGGAAGGCGTCGATGAACTCTGGCCCGACCTCATAGGCGCGCTGGCTGATGCAGGGGCCGATCACTGCTGTGATATTGTCGCGCGTGGCCCCAAGGTCTTCCATCGCCTCGACTGTGGCCGTCAGCACCCCGTCAAGCGCGCCGCGCCAACCGGCATGCGCCGCCCCGATCACGCCGGCTTCGGCGTCGTGGAACAGCACAGGCTGGCAATCGGCGGTCAGGATCGACAAGGCCAGCCCCGGTGTCGCGGTGACCAGTGCATCGGCGCGGGGTTTCTCGTTCAGGGGGCCATCGACGCTAATGACGGTGGCGGAATGGATCTGATGCACGCCAACCAGATGGTCCGGTGCCACGTCCATTGCATCGGCGACACGGGCACGATTGATCTCTACGACCTCGCGCTGGTCCGAGCTGCCAACCCCGCAATTCAGCCCGGCAAACACGCCAGAGGAGGCACCGCCGCGGCGCGTAAAGAACCCGTGGCGCACGTCGCCAAGACTATCGGAGGTGAGTATTTCCAGCGTCATGGTTCCAATCCTGGGGGCGGGCTATGGTGCGGAGGATAAATCCCCATCACTTTAAACAAATTTCCCATTTCTGACGGATGCGTCAAGCGTCTATGTGCGGCGACATGGGCGTTCAGCGCGTCCTCGGTCATGCCCTTGGCAAGGGTCTGTGCGCGTTGAGTGATCCCGAGGCGTTCAAGAAAGACGCCCTGCGGGGTGATGCGAGTGTGGCTGGCCGGTGCGGCTGCGAGGGCAAGCTTTTCAAAATCGACGTGTGCTGTCAAATCGGCTTGGCCGGGAGCGGCCAGCGGATCGGCTTTTTCATGCCCCCGCAGCGCCTGCAAGGTATCGCCCAGACTGTGCCAGTCGCCATAATCCACGATCAGCGCGGCGCCGCCGTGGGTCGCGATCCGTTCCGACACGGGGTGGAGGATCGGCGCAAGCTGCGTGCAATCCTCGACCAGATCGCCGGGCGTGGTATCGGCCAGCCGGTCGGCCAGCGCGGGTTGCGGCAGCTCGGGCCCCAGCCCAAAGCTCAACGCGCCGTCCGCCAGCCCAACCTGCCGTTCGCGCCACGATGTTTCGCCACGGACGAACTGGCGGATCGGCAGCGCGTCGAAAAATTCATTCGCCACCAGAAAAAGCGGCTGGTCGGGCAGCGCGTCGGTCCTGTCGGCCCAGATCACCTGATGCCCCGCAAGGGTCTTGGCCTGGGCATCGCGCAGCGTCGGGGACGCCTCTACCAGCGTAATTTGCGCCGCCTCGATAAAGCCGGGCACGTTGCGGGTCGCGCGCAGGATATCGGCCATCAGGGTGCCGCGGCCGGGGCCAAGCTCGGCCAAGGTGAAGGCCGTGGGCGCGTCTTGGGCGAGCCAGCTCTGCGCGAGACACAGGCCCAACAGCTCTCCGAACATCTGGCTGATCTCGGGAGCAGTGGTGAAATCGCCTTGGGTGCCAAAGGGGTCACGGGTGGTATAATAGCCCTGCGTCGGATGCAGCAGGCAGGTGGCCATATATTCGTCGATCCGCATCGGCCCGTTGGACGCGATGCGGCTGTGTAGAATGTCGCGTAGTGTGGTCATGCCTTGCGCGTCGCCCGCAAGATCAGGAACACCCCGATGGCAATCATCGGCAGGCTCAGCAGTTGGCCCATGGTCAGCCCCCAGCCGTTTACATGCCACGCCAGCCCCAGCGGGTTGTCGGCGCTGACAAATTGCGCATCCGGTTGGCGTACGAATTCGACGATGAAACGCGCGGCCCCGTAGCCGGCCAGAAAGACGCCGCCGATCAGCCCCTCCGATTTCAGCCCGCCGCGCCGCCATGCCAGATAGATCAGCAGGGCCCCAAGGATCAGCCCCTCAAGCAGCGCCTCATATAGCTGCGAGGGATGCCGCGCACAGATCGTTGCAATGTCCGGGCAGTCCTGTGCGGCCACCGTGGGAAAGGCCACGCCCCAGGGCAGATCAGTGGGGCGGCCCCAAAGCTCTGCATTGATGAAATTCGCCAGACGCCCCAGAAACAGGCCGGGTGCCAGCCCCAGACAGACGACATCACCGGTCGAGATCGTGCTGATGCCGTGACGTTTGGTATAGGCGATACCCGCAAAGATCACCCCAAGCGCGCCGCCGTGGAACGACATGCCCCCCTCCCAGATCCGCAGGATCTGCGCGGGATTGCTGAGGTAATAGCCCGGTTGATAGAATAGTACATATCCCAGACGCCCGCCCAGAATGACGCCGAGAATGACCCAGAAAAGCAGATCCTCGACCTGCTGTTTGGTCATGACGGGGGTATTGCCCGCCCAAAGCCGGGGCCGTTCAACGGCGCGCACAACGATGCGCCAGCCAACGAGGATGCCGACGATATAGGCCAGCGCATACCAGCGCAGGGCGACGGTCATGCCAAACAATGTGAACGAGAAAATCTCGGGCGATAGGTCGGGGAAGGGGAGCATTGCATTCATGCGCTGATTGAGCCTGACCGTAAACGGAAGTCAACCTTGCGAGAACCCGCTTTGCACACCATATAGTGAGCAACAGCCGATCAGGAGAGAATGACCATGCAAACGCGCAACAAGATTTTCGACGACATCTCGCAGATGATGACCAATGCCATGGGCGTGGCCCAAGGGGCCAAGACCGAAGCAGAGACCGCGATGAAGGGAATGCTGGACCGTTGGCTGGCAGACCGTGATTTTGTGACACGCGAAGAATTCGATGCGGTGCGCGCCATGGCGCAAAAAGCCCGCGAAGAGAATGAAGCGCTGAAGGCGCGGCTTGATGCGATGGACAGCAAGGGCTGATCGCCGCGCTCATCCTCGGCCAACTTTGTACGATGTGATCCGCACCCGCCTTTTGGCGGGTGTGTTCGTTTTTGGGGTGGCACCTTCGCCTCTAATGCTGTCTGTCGGGGTCAGTGCTCTATAGATGGGGGGTTATGCTGCTTTTATCCACAAGATACTGAGGTTATCCCCTATCTTTCGTGGTTACCCCCAGAAAAAGACTTGCCTCAGGGCCGCGTTGCGCGCACCATATTTGGTATAGGTCGCTAAGAGCTTCGGCGATTTATGGTAGATGCACCCATGTATTGATGTGCCTGCGCATATGAATACCCGGATCCAAAGAGGTGACCACATGGCCCTGACAGAGCAGTATCTTGAAGAAGACATTCACCCCATCGACATCGTAGAAAATCTCGCGGCGTATCACGACTGGGACTTCGACCGTATATCGGACGAACAGATCGCGATGGCCGTCGAAGGGCAGTGGCGGACCTATTCCATCACCCTCGCGTGGTCGCCCTTTGACGAAACCCTGCGCCTTGTCTGCACCTTCGAGATGGACCCGCCCGCGGAAAAACTGCCGGTGCTCTATCACTTGCTCAACGATGTGAACGATCAATGCTGGACCGGTGCCTTCACCTATTGGCCGGAACAAAAGCTGATGGTTTATCGCTATGGGCTGGTTCTTGCCGGGGGGCAGGATGCCTCTGCGCAGCAGATTGATACCATGATCAACGCCGCCGTGAGCAACGCAGAGCGGTATTATCCCGCGGTGCAGCTGGCGGTTTGGGGCGACCAGACGCCCCGACAAGCCCTTCAGGTTGCCATTGCAGAGGCGTACGGCCACGCATAGGTGTATCCCCGAATGTTAATTTAGGGGTACAGATATGAAAGATACGCGCATCGCCAAAGACGGTTTGGTTCTACTGGGCTGTGGCAAGATGGGATCCGCGATGCTGGCGGGCTGGCTGGCACGCGGGCTTCCGACATCTTCGGTATATGTCATCGATCCGAAACCCTCTGATTGGTTGAAAGAGCAGGGCGTGCAATTGAACGTCGATCTGCCCAAGGAGCCCGCTGTGGTTCTTGTGGCGGTGAAGCCGCAGATGATGGGTGACGCGCTGCCCACGTTGCAGGCCATGGGCAACGGCAAGACGGTTTTTGTCAGCGTCGCCGCCGGCACCACCATCGCGACGTTTGAGAAAACGCTGGGGGAACAGACGCCGATCGTGCGCGCCATGCCCAACACACCCGCCGCCATCAGCCAAGGCATCACCGCCATCGTCGGCAACGACCACGTCGACGCCAAAGGCATGGACGAAGCCGAAGAGCTGCTGTCAGCCGTGGGCGACGTTGTCCGGCTGGAGGAGGAATCCCAGATCGACGCAGTCACAGGGGTCAGCGGGTCGGGTCCGGCCTATGTTTTCCACATGATCGAAACCATGGCCGCGGGCGGGATCGCGCAAGGGCTCAGCCCCGAGCTCGCGCTAAAGCTCGCCACGGCGACGGTGGCAGGGGCCGGGGCGCTGGCGAAATCCGCGGACGAAGGCCCGGACCAGCTGCGCATCAACGTGACCAGCCCCAACGGCACCACACAGGCCGCGCTGGACGTGCTGATGAACGAGCAAGACGGCTTTCCGGTCCTGCTCAAACGCGCTGTGGCGGCGGCCGCCGATCGTTCGCGCGAGCTTTCGAATGGCTGAGATCAGCTTTGACGACTTCATGAAAGTCGACATCAGGGTCGGGACGGTCACGCGTGCCGAACCCTTCCCCGAGGCGCGCAAGCCCGCGATCAAGATGTGGATCGACTTTGGTCCCGAGATCGGTGAGCGTAAAACCTCGGCCCAGGTGACGGTGCATTACACGCCCGAGACGCTGATCGGCACGCAGGTGATGGGGGTGGTCAACTTCCCGCCGCGTCAGATCGGGCCGTTCATGTCCGAAGTTCTGGTGCTTGGGGTGCCGGACGAGGACGGGGCGATTGTGCTGATGCGCCCCACGCAACCCACCCCGAACGGAGGACGTCTGCATTGACGAAACTACTGATCGCCCGCCCTGCGCCCCCCGAAGTGCACGAGGCCCTGGAAGGCTTTGACGTGACCTATCGCGAGGACAGCGCGCCCTTGTCCGAAGACGAGATGCAGGATGCCCTGCGCGACTATGACGGGGTGCTGGCCACCTTGGGCGACCGCTTTACCGCGGATGTCTTTGGCAAGGTCGGCATGCCACGGTGCAAGATGCTCGCCAATTTCGGGGTGGGCTATAACCACATCGATGTCGACGCGGCAAAGGCGGCGGGGCTTCAGGTCTCTAACACGCCCGGTGCTGTGACCGATGCCACCGCCGATATCGCCATGACGCTGATGCTGATGGCCGCACGCCGTGCGGGAGAAGGCGAACGGCTGGTGCGGTCAGGTCAATGGTCCGGATGGGAGCCTTCGCAGCTTTTGGGCATGCATCTGACGGGCAAGACTGTCGGGATCGTCGGGATGGGTCGGATCGGCCAAGCCGTCGCGCGGCGCTGTCACTACGGCTTTTCGATGGATGTGAAATACTTTAGCCGCAGTGCGAAAAGCGTCGCCTATCCGGCGGAACATATCAGTGATCTCAAACAGTTGGTCGCCGCTGTTGATGTGGTCGTTATCGCCGTGCCGGGCGGGGACGACACGCAGCATCTGATCAACGCGGATGTGCTGGCGGCGATGCAGCCCCATGCCTTCCTGATCAACATCGCTCGTGGCAATATCGTCGAGGAAGCCGCTTTGATCGAGGCGCTGCAAGCGGGCACCATCGGCGGCGCAGGGCTGGATGTTTATGAGTTCGAACCAGAGGTGCCGCAAGCCCTGCGGGATCTGGATAATGTGGTGCTATTACCGCATCTAGGCACGTCCTCCCGGGAGGTGCGTGTGGATATGTGGATGATGGCGGTTGAGAATTTGAAAGCGGGCGTCGCGGGCGAAACGCCCCCGAACCTCGTTTAACGGCCCACGGCCTCGCGCCAATGTCGGCGGCATAATGAGATATAGGTCTCGTTGCCGCCGATCTGCACCTGCGCCCCTTCGCGGATCGCTTTGCCTTCGGCATCCTGCCGCACCACCATCGTCGCTTTCTTGCCGCAGTGGCAGATCGTGCGCACCTCGCGCATCTCATCGGCAAGGGCGAGCAGCGTGGCAGACCCGGGGAAGAGCAGACCACGGAAGTCCACGCGCAGCCCATAGCACATGATAGGTACCCGCAGGTCATCCACCGCACGGGCCAATTGCCAGACCTGATCAGGGCTGAGAAACTGCGCCTCGTCGATGAAGATGCAGGCGCAAGGGCCTTCAACCAAACGCTTTTCGATCTTCGCCAGAAGGTCTTCGTCCGTCTCGAAGGTGTCGGCCTCGTGCCCGATCCCGATACGCGATGCGATCCGCCCGTGTCCGGCGCGGTGGTCGAATTTCGCGGTCATCAGATAGGGGACCATGCCGCGTTCGACATAGTTATGAGCCGCCTGCAGAAGTACGGTCGATTTGCCCGCGTTCATGGTCGAATAATGAAAGTAAAGCTTTGCCATGGCCCTCTTTAGCGTCAGGCGACCTTGGCGTTCAAGGTGGGGGGAGGGCAGCGGGGACGCGTCTGTCGCAGACCGCGCCCCACATGTCACAGGTGTTGAGGTGGCTCTGTGCCGCCGGGCTTAGCCGTGGCGCTGCACCAGCACAGACCCCACGGAATATCCGGCCCCGAAAGAACAGATCA
Organism: Sulfitobacter sp. CB2047; assembly: GCF_000735125.2. Lineage (NCBI taxonomy): Bacteria > Pseudomonadati > Pseudomonadota > Alphaproteobacteria > Rhodobacterales > Roseobacteraceae > Sulfitobacter > Sulfitobacter sp. CB2047. The sequence continues at coordinate 1,086,070 of NZ_CP072613.1, forward strand.
GCCCGGTGTCCCCATCGGTCAGATCGTCGGAGTATTTCGAAAACGCGATGATCGACCCGGCAGAGGAGGTGTTGGCGTAGTCTTGCAGGATGTTGGGCTGCTCGCCCGCTTCGGGCGCGCGACCCAGCACTTTGCGACCGATGAAGTCATTCATCGATTTATTCGCCTGATGCAGCCACAGACGCTTGAGATCAGCGGCCTCAACGCCTTCGTCAGCCATGTGGCCCGCGATGTGTTCGGCAACCATCGGCAGCACTTCTTTGAACACCTTGCGCCCGTTCTGCATGAACTGCATGTCGCGGCGGTCCGCGACGCCATCGGGGCGGGACCGGCGCAAAAAGCCATTGTTGTTGCGGATGTTGTTCGAGAACTCGGTCGCGCAACGGGTCGATTTGATCTCGAAATAAGCACCGGCTGCGTCTTCGGCGCGTTCGATCAGCACGGCGGTGGCCACGTCCCCAAAGATAAAGTGGCAGTCACGGTCGCGCCATTCCAGATGGGCCGAGCATATCTCGGGGCAGACCACCAGCACCGAGCGGATCGAGCCGGAGCGGATCATATCCGCCGCCGCTTGGATGCCGAAGGTCGCGGACGAACAGGCGACGTTCATATCGAAGGCAAAGCCGTTGATATCCAGCAATTGCTGGATTTCGATCGCAACGGCAGGATAGGCGCGTTCAAGGTTCGACGCCGCGCAGATGACGGCATCAACATCAGCCGCGGTTTTCCCCGCTGCCTGCAACGCCTTTTGTGCCGCATCCAGCGCCATCTCGGCCATCAGGCCGGGTTCGTCGTCGGACCGTTGGCGCAGCAGGGGGTGCATCACCTCGGGGTCCAGAATGCCCGTCTTATCCATGACATAGCGCTGTTCGATCCCCGACGCCTTGACGATGAACTCCTCTGACGAGTGCTCCTTGGCGGGCAATTCTCCGGCGTCGATCTCGGCGGCATGTTCGGCATTGTACAGATCGGCATAGGCGTTGAACGCCTTGACCAGCTCGGCGTTGGTGATGACCTGTTCCGGCGTAAAGATGCCGCTACCAGTAATGGCGGGTGTGTACATGGGTAAACCTTTTTCAGCGTTGTCCGAGTAGGCCAAGAAACGGTTGCGGGGTCAAGTCCAGCGGGGGCTGGCATGCAAGGGCGACGGACAATGAGAGAGGGGAGGAAAGGGGAAAGACCTGCGCCACGCATCAAAGACGCGGCGCAGGTCAGAAAGGGCAGGTTAGCCCTGAAGCGATTTAACGCCGATCTCGTCTTCGGCTTGCGCCTTGATGGCCAGCGCTGCGGCATAGGCACCGGCGGCCGTGGTGAAATACGGGATCTTGTCATACAGCGCGATAGAGCGGATGGATTTGCTGTCCTCGACCGCCTGCGCGCCTTCGGTGGTGTTCATCACCAGTTGGATCGCTTCGTCCTTCATCATGTCGGTGATATTCGGGCGACCCTCGTAGACCTTGTTCACGATCTCGCAGGCGATGTGATGCTCTGTCAGCCAGGCGGCGGTGCCACGGGTGGCGCGCAGGGTGAACCCTTGCTCAAGCAGGATACGCGCGGCGGTCAGCATGTCATCCGACTTGTCCATATCCTTGATCGAGAAGAACACACAGCCGTTACGCGGCAGCGGGTTGCCCGCGCCCATCTGCGCCTTGAGGAAGGCACGGGGGAAGTCGCGGTCCCAGCCCATAACCTCGCCCGTTGACCGCATTTCCGGCCCAAGCAGCGTGTCGACGCCGGGGAAGCGGGCGAAGGGCAGCACGGCTTCCTTGACCGAGAACCAAGGCATGTTCGGGTCCGCCAGTGTCATTGGATCACCCAAAGGCAGCACGTCGTCATAGGCGGCATCCTCACGGTAGGGCGCGCGTTGCGGGAAGGCCGACAGCTTTTCGCCCGCCATGATCCGCGCAGCGATTGACGCAATCGCGCTGTCCGTCGCTTTGGCGACAAAGGGCACGGTGCGCGAGGCGCGGGGGTTGACTTCGATCAGGTAGATCTCGCCGTCCTTGACCGCGAACTGGATGTTCATCAGGCCCACTACATTCAACGCCAGCGCCAGCGCCTTGGTCTGTTTTTCGACCTCGGCAATGATCTCGCGGCTCAGCGAATAGGGGGGCAGCGAACAGGCGCTGTCGCCCGAATGAACGCCGGCCTCTTCGATGTGCTGCATGATGCCCGCAACGTGGACATCCGTGCCGTCTGACAGCGCGTCGACGTCCAACTCTACCGCGCCCGAGAGGTAGTGATCCAGCAGCACGGGGCTTTTGCCCGATACGACCACCGCGTCGCGGATATAGCGTTCGAGGCTGGCCTGATCGCGCACGATCTCCATCGCACGGCCGCCCAGAACGTAAGACGGGCGGATCACCAGCGGAAAGCCGATGTCTGCTGCGATCTCAAGCGCTTCGGCGTCGGAGTGGGCGATACCGTTATGCGGCTGTTTCAGGCCCAGCGATTGCACCAGCTGCTGGAACCGTTCGCGGTCTTCGGCAAGGTCGATCATGTCGGGGGTGGTGCCAAGGATCGGGATGCCCGCCTCTTGCAGCGCCTGCGCGATCTTCAGCGGTGTCTGGCCGCCGAACTGCACGATGACGCCGTGCAGCGTGCCGTTTTCCTGTTCGACCCGCAGGATTTCCATCACGTGTTCAAAGGTGACGGGTTCGAAATACAGCCGGTCCGAGGTGTCATAGTCGGTCGAGACGGTTTCGGGGTTACAGTTGACCATGATCGTCTCGTAGCCCGCGTCGGTCAGCGCATAGCAGGCGTGACAGCAGCAATAGTCGAACTCGATCCCTTGGCCGATCCGGTTCGGGCCGCCGCCCAGAATGACGACTTTCTGACGGTCGCTGGGGCGGGCTTCGCATTCAACCTCGTCAAAGGCGGGTGCCTCGTAGGTAGAATACATGTAGGGCGTTTGCGCTTCGAATTCGGCGGCGCAGGTGTCGATCCGTTTGAACACGGCCTTGACGCCAAGGTTCAGACGCGCGCGGCGCACGTTGTCCTCGTCGCGACCGGTCAGCGTGCCAAGGCGCGCATCGGTAAAGCCCATCATCTTGAGCTTGCGCATCCCGTCTTCGGTCAGCGGTAGCCCGTCTTTGCGGACCTGCGCCTCGGCGTCGACGATCTCGCGGATGCGGGCAAGGAACCACGGGTCGAACATGGTCACACCGTGGATATCCACGTCGGACATACCGTGACGCATCGCCTGAGCAATGGTGCGCATCCGGTCGGGGGTCTGCTTGCTGATCGCGGCAATCAGCGCGGCTTCGTTCTGTGGTGCGTCGGCGGGCAGGTCACTGTCCAGACCGGGGATGTCGATTTCGTCAAAGCCGGTCAGCCCGGATTCCATCGACGCCAGCGCTTTTTGCAGCGACTCGTGGATCGTGCGGCCAATCGCCATCGCTTCGCCGACAGACTTCATCGCGGTCGTCAGGTAGGGTTCGGAGCCGGGAAATTTCTCGAACGCGAATTTCGGGATCTTGGTGACGACATAATCGATTGTCGGCTCGAAGGACGCAGGGGTCACGCCGGTGATGTCGTTGTCCAGCTCGTCTAGGGTAAAGCCCACCGCCAGCTTGGCCGCGATCTTGGCGATGGGGAAACCCGTCGCCTTGGACGCCAGCGCGGAAGAGCGCGATACACGCGGGTTCATCTCGATCACAACCATGCGGCCATCTTCGGGGTTCACGGCCCACTGCACGTTCGATCCGCCTGTTTCCACGCCGATTTCGCGCAGCACGGCGATCGAGTGGTTACGCATGATCTGGTATTCTTTGTCGGTCAGCGTCAGGGCAGGGGCCACGGTGATCGAATCGCCTGTGTGCACGCCCATCGGGTCGACGTTCTCGATCGAGCAGACGATGATCGCGTTGTCAGCGGTGTCGCGCACCACTTCCATCTCGTATTCTTTCCAGCCAAGCAGGCTCTCATCAATCAGGATCTGACCCATCGGCGACGCGTCCATCCCCGAGCGGCAGTAGAATTCGTAATCGTCGCGGTTATAGGCCACGCCGCCGCCGGTGCCACCCATGGTGAAGGCAGGGCGGATGATGGCGGGCAGGCCGACATATTCCAGCGCGTCGAGCGCAAGCTGAACGCCCGCCGCAAGGTCTTTTTTACCGCTGGCGGCAACGGGCGCGGTGACGATGGTCGCCTTGGGGTTTTCGATGCCCAAACGGTCCATCGCCTCGCGGAAGAGCTTGCGATCTTCTGCCATTTCAATGGCTTCGCGTTTCGCGCCGATCATCTCGACGTTGAATTTCTCGAGCACGCCCATCTCTTCGAGCGCGAGCGAGGTGTTCAGCCCGGTCTGACCGCCCATCGTTGGCAGCAGCGCGTCGGGGCGCTCTTTCTCGATGATTTTGGCGACGATTTCAGGGGTGATGGGTTCGATGTAGGTGGCATCCGCCAGCCCCGGATCGGTCATGATCGTCGCAGGGTTGGAGTTCACGAGGATGACGCGGTAGCCTTCCTCTTTCAGGGCCTTACAGGCCTGCGCGCCGGAGTAGTCGAACTCGCACGCCTGACCGATGACAATGGGCCCCGCTCCAATGATCATGATCGACTGGATATCGGTTCTTTTTGGCATGGCTCAGGCCCCCGGATGTTTGCAAATTCTCCGCGTTATAGGCTTTGGGGGGAGAGGTGCAAGGGGGCATGTCGGGATATGGGGCGTGTTTTCAGGCAACACCCATGTGGCAGGGGCGCAGCACCGCCCGATGCGGTGCCGCTTTGCCTTACCCGAGCGTCAGGAAAGCGCGCAAAGACGCCTCGAAGTCGCGCGGCTTTTCTGCATGCAGCCAATGGCCTGTGCCCGGCAGCTTGGCAAAGCGCGCCTGCGGGAACAGCGCCTTGATCACGGGGCGGTCTTCGGGTTTGACATAGGTGGAGTTGCCGCCGGACAGGAACAGCACCTCCCCCTCGTATTGTCCATCGACCCCATCGGGCCAGCCGACGATCTTGGACATCTCTGCCTCAAGCACATCAAGGTTTAGCTTCCACGTCTTGTTGGGCACATCCAGCGACTGGGTGAAAAAGCTTTGCAATGCGGGCTCTACCCCCGCAGCCGCCAATTGGTCAGAGGCGTCGGAGCGGCGGGTGAGCGTGCCCAGATCGACCGTGCGCATCGCATCGATAAACTCTTGCTGGCTGTGGCCATAAGCGACAGGAGCGATATCGGCGACCACCAGACGGTTCACAACTTCGGGATGGTTCAGCGCCAGCATCATCGCCGCCTTACCGCCCATCGAATGCCCGCAGACGTCCATTGGCGCGCCAAGATGGGTGATGACCTCTGCCAGATCGGCGGCCATCTCTGGGTAGCTTTGCGTTTGCGCGCGCGGGCTGTCCCCGTGGTTGCGCATATCGACGGTCACCACGCGGCGCTGGTCGGACATCCGTTTGGCGATCACGCCCCAATTGCGGCCTGACCCGAAAAGACCGTGCACGATCAGCAGGGCAGGGGCATTGCCTGTGGTGCCATATTCAGTGTAATTCAACATGCCCAAGATGTAGGGCCATTGCAGCCGATGTGCCAGACCGTTTAGGGTCGAAACATGCTGGATCAAAAAGACCTAGAGACCAAGGCACGTGAAATGCAGCGCGGCTTGCAGACAAAGCTGGGTGTGCAGGGGCGCGATGTCTCTCATGCGTTGGCGCGCGCAGGGCGACGTCTGCCCGCGCGGGTGCGGCGTGAGGGCAGGGTCTTTGCACAGGCGGCTTTTATGGCGCGCAACCCCAAGATGGCACGCAGGCTCGAGGGCGCGACTGTACAGACCGCCTATGACCGCGTGATGGAGCATCTTGCCGGGATCGACGTGGCCGAACGGCGCAAGGACCGCTGGCTTGGTCTTGCGGCAAGTGTGGCGTTCAACTTGATTTGCGTTGCGGTGGCGTTCATCACGTTTCTGTGGTGGCGCGGCTACGTCTGACGGGCGCTGCTGTTACGATCAAATACGCAAAAGCCCCGCTGCGGACCTGCAAGCGGGGCTTTGTTTCGAGGCAGGGTTTGGGGCGCTGCCCCGCCCTTGCGGGCCCCCCGGGATTTAATCCATTTGGAAGGGCCCGGGGCACATCGCTTTAGAGGTTGGGGCTTTAGAGGTTGGGATAGATCGGGAAGCGGGTGCAGAGCGCTTCGACTTCGGCTTTGACCTTGGCTTCGACCTCGGCGTTGCCATCGGCACCATTGGCGGCCAGCCCGTCGACAACCTCTATGATCCAGTCGGCGATCTGACGGAATTCATCCTCACCAAACCCGCGTGTTGTTGCCGCCGGCGATCCCAAACGGATGCCGGAGGTGACCATGGGCTTTTCAGGGTCAAACGGCACACCGTTCTTGTTGCAGGTGATATGCGCGCGGCCCAAGGCTTTTTCGGTGTCGTTCCCTTTAACGCCTTTGGGGCGCAGGTCGACCAGCAGCAGGTGGGTGTCGGTGCCGTGTGTGATCGTGTCGAGCCCGCCTTTGATCAGCTGGTCGCTGAGTGCTTGGGCGTTCTTGATGACCTGTTGGATGTAGGTCTTGAACTCGGGTTTGAGCGCTTCACCAAAGGCCACGGCCTTGGCGGCGATCACATGCATCAGCGGGCCACCCTGAATACCGGGGAAGATGGCCGAGTTGAACTTTTTCGCCAGCGCTTCGTCGTTGGTCAGGATCATGCCGCCGCGCGGACCGCGCAGGGTTTTATGTGTGGTGGTTGTCGCCACATGCGCATGGGGGAAGGGGGAGGGGTGTTCGCCCGCAGCGACCAGACCGGCAAAATGGGCCATGTCCACCTGCAGGTAGGCACCGACCATATCGGCAATCTCGCGCATCCGCTTGAAGTCGATCTGGCGCGGGATGGCGGAACCACCGGCGATGATCAGCTTGGGCTGGTGCTCTTTCGCGAGCGCTTCGACCTGGTCATAGTCAAGCTGGTTGTCTTGTTTGCGCACGCCGTACTGGATGGCGTTGAACCATTTGCCGGATTGGTTCGGCTTGGCCCCGTGGGTCAGGTGGCCGCCCGCGTCGAGGCTCATGCCCAGAATGGTGTCACCGGGTTGCAGCAGCGCGGTGAACACGCCCTGGTTGGCTTGGCTGCCCGAATTCGGCTGCACGTTGGCGAAGTCGCAGTTGAACAATTTGCACGCGCGTTCAATCGCCAGGTTTTCCGCCACATCGACAAAATCACACCCGCCGTAATAGCGGCGGCCCGGGTAGCCTTCGGCGTATTTGTTGGTCATCACCGACCCCTGAGCCGCCATGACAGCCGCAGACACGATGTTTTCGGAGGCGATCAGTTCGATCTCGTTACGCTGGCGACCCAGCTCGTCTGTAATGGACCCGAAGATTTCGGGATCGGCTTCGGACAGGGGGGTGGTGAAAAAACCGGACATGGGCGTGGTTCCTTTGACTACGTGTGCGGGTTGCGGGCTATCTAGCTTAATCCGGCACGGGGGTGAAGGTCGTAATGCGCCGGTCGCACCGTCATATGCGGCAAAGCTGGTAGGTCGGCGCGATATGTGGTTCTTTTGACTGTGAATATCCCTCATTGGAAACATCCGCCCATGAAGATCGCTTTTATCGCCAGCCGCTCTGATGTTGCACAGGATGCGTTGACGGCGCTGAGCGCACGATACGGCAATGTCACGCGCGAGGAGGCAGAGGTTATCGTCGCCCTCGGGGGGGACGGGTTCATGCTGCAGGCGCTGCACGACTCGCAAGAGCTGTCGACGCCGGTCTATGGCATGAACCGCGGCACCATCGGGTTCTTGATGAACGCCTATGCGGAAGAGGATCTGGTGGATCGTCTGCGCGCAGCAGAAGAGGCGGTGATCAACCCGCTGGTGATGGTCGCCACACATGCGAATGGCGAGACCTCAAAGGCGCTGGCCTTGAACGAGGTCGCCTTGCTGCGCGAGGGACCGCAGGCCGCCAAGCTGCGGATCAGCGTCGACGGGCGCGTGCGGATGGAGGAGCTGGTCTGCGATGGCGCACTGGTGGCGACGCCTGCCGGGTCCACCGCCTATAATTACTCCGCGCACGGCCCGATCCTGCCGATTGGCGCGGATGTGCTGGCCCTGACAGCGATGGCGGCGTTTCGGCCACGGCGCTGGCGCGGGGCTTTGCTGCCGAAAACGGTGACCGTGCGCTTTGATGTGCTGGAGCCCGCCAAACGCCCTGTGATGGCCGACGCCGACGGGAATTCCTACCGCGATGTCGTCGCGGTCGAGATCACCTCGGACCCGTTGATCAAGCACCGTATCCTGTTCGATCCGGGCCACGGTCTGGAAGAACGGCTGATCAGCGAGCAGTTCAACTAATCCGCGTTTCAGACGGAACCGCGGTGCCTTTGGCGCGTTGATATTCCGAGACGCATGAGAGGCCATTCAGGTGCTTTCATCGTTTGGAATTTTAGCAAAAGGAGACCTGACATGAATTGGGATACAATCAAAGGTAACTGGAGCCAGATGACCGGTAAGGTCAAAGAAGAATGGGGTGATCTGACCGATGATGACCTGACAGAAGCCGCCGGCGAACGCGACCAGCTGGTCGGCAAGATTCAGGCGCGCTACGGCGTTGCCAAAGACGAGGCGGAGCGTCAGGTAGACAGCTTCGTGGCCAAACACTAACTGGCCTAGATATTGAATAGAAAAGGCGGCTGTTACAGCCGCCTTTTTCGCGTTCTGGGGTGCCGGATCTATCAGGTGTCCCTGGCGTAGCCGATGGTTTGCAGCGCCGACTTGATCTCGTCCAGAATGGCCGGATCGTCGATCGTGGCGGGCAGTTTGAACGGCTCTGCATCCGCCAGTTTGACCATCGTTGCCCGCAGGATCTTGCCTGAACGCGTCTTGGGCAAGCGATCCACCACCAGCGTCATCTTATAGGCTGCCACTGGCCCGATCTGGTCACGCACCCGTTGCTGGCATTCGGCTGCAATCTCGGCATGGGGGCGGTCGACCCCTTTGGACAGGCACACAAACCCCATCGGAGCCTGCCCTTTCAGCGGATCGCTGACGCCGATCACGGCACATTCAGCCACATCGGGGTGGCCGGCCAGAACCTCCTCCATCGCGCCGGTGGATAAGCGGTGACCGGCGACGTTGATCACGTCATCGGTGCGCGCCATGATATAAAGATATCCATCCTCGTCGATCCTGCCCGCATCCCCCGTTTCGTAGTATCCGGGATAGGTCGTAAGGTAACTTTTGCGGAAGCGATCTTCGGCATTCCACAGGGTGGGCAGCGTGCCGGGGGGCAGGGGCAGCTTGATCGCGATAGACCCCAAAGTGCCAGCGGGTTGCGGCTCGCCCGCCTCGTTCAGGATTTGCACGTCATAGCCCGGCATCGGCACCGTGGGGGAGCCGACCTTGACCGGCAGCGCCTCTAGTCCGGCGGGGTTGCCGACGATAGTATAGCCGGTTTCGGTCTGCCACCAATGGTCATAGACGGGTATGCCCAGCTTTTCCTGCGCCCAGATCACGGTGTCTGGATCGGCGCGCTCGCCGGCGAGATACAGCGCGCGCAGGCAGGAAATGTCATATTTGCCAATCTCCTCGCCCTTTGGGTCTTCGCGTTTGACAGCGCGGATCGCGGTGGGGGCGGTAAAGAAGCTGCGGACATTGTGTTCGGAAATGACGCGCCAGAAGGTGCCCGCATCGGGTGTGCCCACGGGCTTGCCTTCGAACACAACGGTGGTGTTGCCATGCACCAGCGGACCATAGCAAATGTAGCTGTGCCCCACGACCCAGCCCACATCGGAGGCGGCCCAGAAGACATCGCCCGGATCGACGTTGTAGATGTTCTTCATCGTCCAGTTCAGCGCCACCAGATGCCCCGCGGTTTGGCGCACCACGCCCTTGGGCGCGCCGGTCGTGCCCGAGGTGTAAAGAATGTAGGCGGGGTGGTTGCCCTCCACCGCGACGCAGGGCGCGGGGGTGGTGCCTTTTTGCGCCGCGTCCCAATCCAGATCGCGCCCCGGTGTCAGATCGCAGGGGGCCTGTTCGCGTTGCAGGATCAGGCAGAAATCGGGTTTGTGGTCGGCCTGTTCAATGGCCCCGTCAAGCAGCGGCTTATAGGCCACGACGCGCGCTGGTTCCAACCCGCAGGATGCGGCGATGATCGCTTTGGGGGTGCAGTCGTTGATCCGCACGGCTAGTTCGTTCGAGGCAAAGCCGCCGAACACGACCGAATGTACCGCCCCGATCCGTGCGCAGGCGAGCATCGCCTCAAGCGCTTCGGGAACCATCGGCATATAGATGATCACGCGGTCGCCTTTGCCCACGCCATTGGCCTGTAGCGCACCGGCGACAGCGGCGACGCGGGTTTGCAGCTCGGCAAAGGTGATCTTGGTCTGGGTGCCGGTGATCGGGCTGTCATGGATGATCGCCACCTGATCGGCACGGCCGTTTTCCACATGGCGGTCAACGGCATTATAGCACGCATTTACTTTGGCGTCGGCGAACCATTCGTACAGATCGTTGCCCTTGTCGAACAACGCCTGACGGGGCGCTTCCTCCCAATCGATGGCTTTGGACTGCTCTAGCCAGTAGGCTTCAGGGTTGTCCTGACAGCTTTTGTAAATGTCGTGATATCCCATATGCGGCTCCCTCCCGTGAACGCGAATACCATTTGGTAGGCCACGGCTGCGGGAAAGAGCAAGAGCTTGCGCCTATATCGCGGCCATCCGGCAATAAAATTTACAGCCGCTCCCCCACGCGCGGTGTCAAAATTTACAAGCGCGTTTCGGCCTATTTCCGGTAGCGCACAGAATTTCGCGCAGCGCATGTCGAATATGACCCACCGCGTCGAATTTGGATCAGATCGATCACGCAAAGGGGCGCAGCATCACGGATAGGGACGGCATGTCGCCGCCCTTCGTCTTTGAACAAAGGTTCAGAACAATGGGTGATAAGCTCGCCAACAAGAAGAAAAAGGCCAAAGCAGACGCACGGCCTGCCAAGCCGATGCCAAGCAGCGTGTCTGACATCAAGGCACCCTTTGCGGCCAAGGGCACCAAACCGGCCAAGTAATTTCGGCCGGTTCCGGTCCATGCGCCGCCCCGCATAAGGGCGGCGTTTTCGCGCGGGGCGTCAGCCGTATTCGGCGACCGGCGTACCGGCGATCGCACCGACGTTTAGCAGCCCGCGCGCGGTGATCGACGGAGAGACGATATGAGCACGGTTGCCCATCCCCATCAGGATCGGCCCGACCTCAAGCCCGCCTCCCTTCATCTTCAGAATATTGCGCACGCCCGATGCCGCATCCGCATGGGCAAAGACAAGAACATTCGCAGCACCTTCCATCCGGTTCGAAGGCAGCAGACGGCTGCGCAGCTCGGGGTCGAGGGCGGCATCGATGTTCATCTCGCCCTCATAGCAGAAATCATGGTTGCCCGCATCCAGCAGCCGCAGCGCCGCGCGCAGACGTTTGCCCGACCCTTCGCCCTGATTGCCGAACTGGCTTTGCGAACACAGGGCGATCTTGGGTTCGATGCCGAAACGTTGCACGTGACGTGCAGCGCCGATGGCGATTTCGGCGATCTGTTCGGGGGTGGGGTGCAGATGCACCTGCGTATCCGCGATAAACAAGGGCCCATCTTCCAGGATCATCAGCGACAGGGCCCCATGGGGGCGCCGCCCGTCGCGACCGAGAACCTGTTCAATATAATTCATATGCCAGCGGAATTCCCCGAAGGTGCCGCAGATCAGACTGTCGGCCTCTTCTCGGTGCACCATCACTGCGCCGATGGCGGTGGTATTGGTGCGCATGATGGCGCGCGCGATATCAGGTGACACGCCGCGGCGGGCCATCAGGTTGTGGTAGGTCTCCCAATAGTCGCGGTAGCGCGGGTCGTTTTCGGGGTTCACCAGATCCACCGTCTCGCCCAGCTTGATTGTCAGACCAGCCTTTTCGATGCGCCGTTCGATCACCTCGGGGCGGCCGATCAGGATCGGGCGTTCCTTGGTCTCCTCAACCATAGCTTGGGCGGCACGCAGCACGCGTTCGTCTTCGCCTTCGGCAAAGACGATCCGGCGCGGGGCCACGCGCGCGGCCTCGAACACGGGGCGCATCAGCATGGACGATTTGAAGACCGAGCTGTCCAGCTTGTGGCGATAGGCGCCCAGATCCTCGATCGGGCGGGTGGCGACGCCGGTGTCCATCGCGGCTTTCGCGACGGCGGTAGAGACGACCCCGATCAGGCGCGGGTCAAAGGGTTTGGGGATCAGGTAGTCGGGGCCAAAGGTCAACTGTTCGCCCTGATAGGCGGCGGCAGCCTCGGCCGAGGTGGTGGCACGGGCAAGCGCGGCAATCCCGTCGATACAGGCGATCTTCATCTCGTCATTGATGGTGGTCGCCCCCACATCCAGCGCACCGCGGAAGATAAAGGGAAAGCACAATACGTTGTTGACCTGATTGGGAAAATCCGACCGGCCCGTTGCGATAATCGCATCAGGTGCCACCGCACGGGCCAGATCGGGCATGATTTCCGGCGTGGGGTTGGCCAGCGCAAAAATGATCGGCTGCGGCGCCATTTTCTGCACCATTTCGGGGCTCAGGACACCGGGACCAGAGAGGCCGAGGAACAGATCGGCGTCATGGATCACATCGGCCAGATCACGCAGGTCGGATTTCTGCGCGTATTCCGATTTGATCGGGTTCATGTCGATCTCGCGGCCCTCGTAGACCAGACCGTGAATGTCACAAAGCCAGACGTTCTCGCGCTTCACGCCGAGTTTCAGCAGCATGTTCAGACAAGCGATGCCCGCCGCGCCGCCGCCTGTGGATACGATCTTGATGTCCTCGAACTTCTTGCCCGCTACGAAAAGTGCGTTCTTCACGGCGGCCCCAACGACAATCGCGGTGCCGTGCTGGTCGTCGTGGAAAACCGGAATGTTCATCCGCTCACGGCAGATGCGTTCGACGGTAAAGCAATCGGGTGCTTTGATGTCTTCGAGGTTGATCGCGCCGAAGGTCGGCTCTAGCGCGCACACCAGTTCGGCGAGCTTTTCGGGGTCATTCTGGTCCAGCTCGATGTCGAAACAATCGATATTGGCGAATTTCTTGAAAAGGACGGCCTTGCCCTCCATCACCGGTTTGGAGGCCAGCGCGCCGATGTTGCCGAGCCCCAGAACCGCCGTGCCATTGGTCACCACACCCACAAGGTTCGCGCGGGTGGTGTAATGCGCGGCTGTGGTCGGGTCGGCCTTGATCTCAAGGCAGGCTTCGGCCACGCCGGGGGAATAGGCGCGCGCCAGATCGCGGCCGTTCGCCAGTGGTTTGGTCGCGCGCACTTCGAGTTTTCCGGGCTTGGGGAAAGCGTGATAGTCAAGTGCGGCTTGGCGCAGATTGGGCGCATCGGTCATGTTTTGGCGGTCCTTTAAGAGAGTAGTTTAGCGTTAAACTATTTTGCCAGCCGCGCCAACACGACTTTTGGAGCGGGGCGTGTCACCGCCCATGCGGCGCAGATTGTAGGGCGGGAAGGGGGCCAGCCCCCATCGTGACAGGCCACGATTCCCCCGGAGTTTGTCTGGCAAAATGAAGCATGGCATTTTTCCGCTTTTGGCATCGCAACTTTGGCGAAAGGTTTTTATAGTTTTGTGAAACTTGGGGGAATTATGACCAGTGATTTGCGACAGCACGCCAGCGCCGTGCAGGAAAATGCCTATGCGCCCTATTCCAACTTCAAGGTGGGGGCCGCGTTGCGCACGGCCTCGGGGGCGGTGTTTGTTGGCTGTAACGTGGAAAACGTCGCCTACCCGGAAGGCACCTGTGCCGAGGCCGGTGCCATCGCCGCCATGATCGCGGCGGGTGAGACGGCTTTTGTCGAGGCTTATGTTATTGCGGGCAGCCCCACGCCCGTCACGCCCTGTGGCGGCTGCCGTCAGAAACTGGCGGAATTCGGTCAGGGGGACGCGCGGGTGACGATGGCGACCCTGTCGGGCGTGGAAGAGGTGATGACGATGGCCGAGCTGTTGCCCGGTGCCTTTGGCCGCGCGCATATGGAGGGCTAAGCCATGGATGCCCGCGCGATCCTGTCCAAACTGCGGCACCGGCGGTCGCTGAACCGAGAAGAGCTTGTCTGGTTCGCGATGGCCCTTGCCGATGGGCGGGTCAGTGATGCGCAGGCGGGGGCCTTTGCGATGGGGGTCTGTCAGGTCGGGCTGAGCGATGTGGGCCGCGTGGCCCTGACGCTCGCCATGCGCGACAGCGGGCGGGTGTTCGACTGGGATCTGAACGGGCCGGTGCTGGATAAACATTCGACGGGCGGTGTGGGCGATTGCGTCAGCCTTGTGCTGGCCCCTGCCTTGGCCGCCTGCGGGGCTTATGTTCCGATGATCTCGGGGCGTGGGCTGGGGCATACCGGCGGGACGCTGGACAAACTCGAGGCCATTCCGGGTGTGAATACCACATTGGACGAGGCGCAGTTTCGCGCCGTGGTGGCCGAGGCAGGCTGTGCGATTGTCAGTGCGACCGACGGTATCGCCCCCGCGGACAAGCGGCTTTATGCGGTGCGCGATGTGTCCTCGACCGTGGACAGCCTTGATCTGATCACCGCGTCGATCCTATCCAAGAAGCTGGCGGCGGGGCTGGATGGTTTGGTCTTGGACGTCAAGGTTGGCAGCGGTGCCTTCATGAAAGATTTGGCGCAGGCGCAGGCGCTGGCGACGGCGTTGACCAAGACTGCGAATGCGAGTGGGTGCCGCACGACGGCGGTGATCAGCGATATGAGCCAGCCCCTGGTGCCGAGCCTTGGGAACGCGCTGGAAGTGGCCGAGGTGATGCGCGTGCTGACGGGGCACAACAAGGGGCCGATTGTCTCGGTCTGTGCTGCTCTTGGGGGGGTGTTGCTGGCCAATGCAGGGCTGGCGGGCGATGTGCAGGTCGGGGCGGATATGATCGTGCAGGCGATCCGGTCGGGCCGCGCGGCGGAACGCTTTGGCGTGATGATCGCGGCCATGGGCGGGCCTGCGAAGTTTGTCGAAAACTGGACGCGGTTCCTGCCCGAGGCGACGATCATCGGAGAGGTCCCCGCACCGAAAACCGGATATGTGACCGCGATTGATGGGGAGGCCTTGGGCCTTGCGGTCGTCGCTTTGGGCGGCGGGCGCGCGGTCGAGACGGACCAGATCAACCCGGCCGTGGGGATTTCGGATGTCGTCCGCCTGGGCGCGAAAGTATCGTCTAAGGGGCCACTGGCGGTGGTCCATGCCGCCCGCGCCGGTGACGCAGAGCGGGCCGCAAAGGCGGTGCGCGGTGCGGTTACCATCGGCCCGAAGCCGGTCGCCGTGCCGGATTTGATTGTAGAGAGGGTCGGCTGATGGCGCGTGCTTTTCTGGTTGTGATGGATTCCGTCGGTATCGGCGGTGCCCCTGATGCGGACACCTTCTTTAACGGGCGTGTGCCGGACACCGGCGCGAATACCCTTGGTCATATCGCGCAGGCCTGTGCCGAAGGCCGTGCAGAAGACGGGCGCAGCGGCCCTTTGAACGTGCCGCATATGGCGTCGCTGGGGCTTGGCCCCGCGATTGAACTGGCCAGCGGGCTGCATATCGCAAGCCTTGATGGTGCCGTCAGCGGCACATGGGGCGCGGCGACAGAAATTTCGCGCGGCAAGGATACGCCCTCGGGCCATTGGGAATTGGCCGGCTTGCCGGTCCCGTGGGAGTGGCATTACTTTCCCGATGTGTCGAAGTCCTTTCCGCCCGCGCTGGTCGCGCAGCTTGCGGCCTTTGCCGGCACGGACGAGATCTTGGGGAATTGCCACGCCCCCGGCACCGCCATTATTGAGGAGTTCGGCGCGCAGCATATCAAGACCGGTTTCCCGATCTGCTATACCTCGGCTGACAGCGTGTTGCAGATCGCCGCGCATGAAGAGAGTTTCGGCCTGCAACGGCTGTTGGACCTATGCGAAAACATGGCCCCGATCGCGCATGAGATGAAAGTCGGACGGGTGATCGCGCGTCCCTTCATCGGGGATGCGCAAAGCGGTTTTACCCGCACCACCAACCGTCGTGATTTTGCGATCAAGCCACCCGCGCCGGTGCTGAGCAACTGGGTGCAGGACAGTGGTGCCCGTGTTTATGCCGTTGGAAAGATCGGCGACATTTTTTCGATGACCGGTTTTGACGAGGTGCGCAAAGGGTCTGACGAGACGTTGATGGGCCATCTTGGCGATCTGGTCGAGCACGCCGAAGACGGCAGCCTGACGTTTGCGAATTTTGTGGAATTTGACAGTCTTTATGGGCACCGGCGCGATGTGTCGGGCTATGCCCGCGCGCTTGAGTGGTTTGATGCCGAGATTGGTAAGCTGCTGGGGCAACTGCGTGACGGGGATTTGCTGGTGCTGACCGCAGATCACGGGAACGACCCGACATGGGTGGGCACCGACCACACCCGCGAACGGGCACCGGTTCTGGTGGCAGGGCAGGGTGCTGGCCGCTTGGGGCAGATCAGCTTTCGCGATGTCGCTGGGCTGGTGGCGCGGCATCTTGGGGTTGCGGTGCCCGACTGAACTCTGTTCGGCGGCGTATCGGTCGGGTGGGGGCCAGCCCCCATCGCGGCGGGGCCGCGATCCCCCCGGAGTTTGACTGGCAAAATGAAGCTGGCGAAGATGCGATGGTTGCGGGGCACGGCTTTTCGGGGCATGAGTTCAGCCAAGTAATATGGAGAGCGCCCCGATGTCCGATATCGTTGAACACCTGACCGTCGTTAATCATCCGCTGGTGCAGCACAAGCTGACAATCATGCGGGATAAATCCACATCGACCGCGGCGTTCCGCCAGTTGCTGCGCGAGATCAGCCAGCTTCTGGCCTATGAGGTGACCCGCGGCTTGCCGATGACGACCAAGCGGATCGACACGCCGATGCAGCCGATGGACGCACCTACGCTGGACGGCAAGAAGCTCGCGCTGATCTCTATCCTGCGGGCGGGCAACGGGTTGATGGATGGCGTGCTTGAGCTGATCCCGTCGGCACGGGTAGGCTTTGTTGGCCTGTATCGTGACGAGGAAACGTTGCAGCCGGTGGAATACTATTTCAAGGTGCCCGAGGGTATGGACGACCGTCTGGTGATCGCCGTGGACCCGATGCTCGCCACCGGTAATTCATCCGTGGCTGCGATCGACATGCTGAAGAAAGCCGGTGCGACCAATATCCGCTTCCTGTGTCTGCTGGCGGCCCCCGAAGGCGTGGCCCGCATGAAAGAGGCGCATCCCGATGTGCCGATCGTCACCGCGGCGGTCGACGAGAAGCTGAACGAGCAGGGGTATATCATTCCCGGGCTTGGTGACGCCGGTGACCGGATGTTCGGGACCAAGTAAGGCGCAAAATGGGCGATCCGGTGATCAGGGTGCTTTACTCTGAAACCGGGATCGCGCATGGTTTATTTACTACATTGTGTGGGGGCGCAGATGAAATTTACTAGTATTGTGGCAGTTGCGGCATTGATGACGACGTTTGGGGCAGGTATTTCCCAAGCGCAGAGCTTTCGCGATCAACCGGCGGAATTCCCATCGGCCTCGTATAAGGGCAAGCAATATGTTGACAGCAAAGGCTGTGTGTTTATTCGGGCCGGTATCGACGGCAATGTGACCTGGGTGCCGCGCGTGTCGCGCAAGCGTCAGGGTGTCTGCGGCTTCAAGCCGACCAATGTGCAGACAGCGGCCAGCGCGCCTGCCGGTGGTGCTAACGCGCCGGTGCAGATCACCGTGAACAACGCGCCCGCCGCGGCCAAACAGCCCACGGTTGCGGCACGCCCTCTGCCACAGCGCAAGGCCAAGCCGGTTGTTGTACGCCAGAAAGCACCCAAGCCGGTGCGCCAGCCGGTACCACGCTCGGTCGACGTGCCGGCCGCACCGCGCGCGCAAGCGCCGGTGGCGGTGGCGCAGGTGCCGACCACCTGTGCCGGACGCTCTGCCATCAGCCAGCAATATTCCGGGTCGCGGACCAAGGGGCTCGCCGTGCGTTGCGGCCCGCAAACCGCGCCGATCCTGCCCTCCACCGCGCAGGCCGGGGCGGTGGCATCTGCGCCGTCCTATGGGGCAACCACAGGCAGCGTCACAACCACGGCGAGACCCGCAGCGGCGCATGCGCATACGCGGATCGTGCCGAAACATGTCGCGATTAACCGCCAGAACACCTATGCCAACGTCTCGGTGCCCAAAGGATACCGCCCCGTGTGGGAAGACGACCGTCTGAACCCCAAGCGGGCCGAACAGAACCTTGAGGGGCGGTCCAAGATGTTGTTGATCTGGACCAACACCGTGCCGCGCCGTCTAGTGAACCAAAGCACAGGGCAGGACGTGACCGCGCGTTTGCCGCTAGTCTACCCCTATACCTCGGTCGAGCAGCAGCGCCGTGAGTTGGGCGAGGTGAGTTTTGCCAAGCGCAACGGCCAACTGGTCAAACGTATCGTCCGCAACAAGAACGCAGCGCCTGCCGCGCGCAAGCCGGTCTACTCCAGCCGTTCGACCCCCAAGCCAGTCGCCACAGCCCCAGCGACGCCGCGTGCCGCGGGCAAGACCTATGTGCAGATCGGCGTCTATGGGGACAGCGCGAACGCGCAGCGTGCGGCACAGCGTATCGCGCGGATGGGGATGGGCGCGCGCATCGGTAAGTCCACCCGCGGCGGCAAGACCTATCTGTCGGTGCAGGCGGGGCCCTTTGGCACGTCCGCGGCCCCGGCGGCTTTGGGTAAGTTGCGCGGTGCCGGTTACGGCGATGCCTACATCCGCTGACGCAACCGCAGGACAGTGCAGATAAAAGGCCAGTCGGGGCGATCCGGCTGGCCTTTTGCGTGGAAGGTCGGAGTGTGTATCTCTGCCTTAGCCGCCGCAGATATTTTGCAGCCGTAGCCAGTCGGCATCGTTCAGCAGAGGGTCGGTCTCCTTGCCGTTCATCGGATCGCCTTCGATCAGGGGCAGCACCGTCTCTCCGGTGATGTCACGGGCTTGCGCGTAAGGAGTGCTATGCAGGCGCTGTTTTTCGAAACGGGCAAGCAGGGCGTCAACGGGCGGTTCCGGCGCGGGTTCGGCCATCAGATGTTCGGCGTAGCGTGTGAGGGCCGCATCCGAGACATCGCCTGTGGTCAGCAGGCGGAAGTTTTCGCGGATGCCGATGGTGGCGAGCATATGTTCAAGCGGGTCTGTGACGGCGTGTTTCGCTTGCTCCGCCAGAATATAGCCGCCCGCGATATCGGGGGACTCGTAATCCTCGAACAGGGTCTTGTTCAGCACGATCAGCCCGCCGGGCAGGTGCAGGCTGGGGCGGGTCATGGCGGGCAGCACCACCATCGGATCAGACGACAGCCGCGCGCCGAGCTTTGCCAGCGCCGTGCGCCCGCGGGCGTTGGTACAGGCGGGGCCGGACACCCGTTCGATCTTTTTCAGAAGCGCCGCCCCGATGGAGGCGCGTTTGACCTTGGGCACCACCCGCAGCGTGTGATCTTGTAGCGCGCCCGGCAGCCAGAACAGCGCCACCGCCGCCACCACCAGCGCCGAGGTCAGCACCCCGGCAAAGCGCAGCCGCCCCGGGCGGGGGCGACGGCGTTCGACCACGCGGCGCAGGGTTTCGATGGCGTCGATCATCTCTCCCTCGCTGTCGGGGATTTCCAGCGTTTCACTGGGGTCGCCGTCGGGGTGGAAAATCGCAGGGCGGGTGCCAGGGTTTGACCGCGCCAAAGCCGCCAGTGACCAATGGGTCAGCGCCTGATCCTTGAGGTCGGAAATCACCAGTGTCGCATCGCCGATCGACACGATGACCTCGCGACGTTGGGCATCGGGGGCCGAACGCCATAGTCCGGTTGCTTCCAACCGGGCGTATTTGGAAAGGGCTGTCATATCCTGAAGTATAGTGCCTAACTGTTTTGGATAGTTTACCACCTGACACGGGTTGAGCAATGGGTGGACTTAAGACAGCATAGGAGAATTCGAAAGGAGCGTCCCATGCAGATCAAGCCCGCACATCCCGATGATGCCGCCAGACTTGTCGAGATCTGGTATCATGGTTGGCATCAGGCCCATGCCGATGTCGTGCCCCCCGCCTTGACCGCCCTGCGCAGTTTCGAAGAGTTCACGATGCGGATGCGTGTGCACCTTAAGCATACGCAGGTGGTCTGGGTCGAAGGGCAGATCGCGGGGTTCTTCATGGTGGACCATGACGAGATCTACCAGTTCTATGTCAGTGAAGCCTTTCAGGGCAGCGGTCTGGCGCAGCAGATGATGGCGGCGACCGAAGCAGAACTGGGACATGGGCTGAAATGGTTGGCCTGTTCGGTTGGCAACACCCGCGCCGCGCGGTTCTATGAGGCCTGCGGTTGGGTGCAGGCAGGCACGATCCCCTACGAGGTCGAAACCGGCGAGGGGCCGTTGCAGATCGACGTCTGGCGGTATGAAAAACGGCTCGGCCCGCAAGAGCAGGCAGAGGCGGTGATCGTCGCCGATCCGGTTGTCACACAGCGCGCGATGTAGACCGCACTAAAGCCTGGCGGCCTGCGCGCGCAGTTCGAATTTCTGGATCTTCCCGGTCGAGGTTTTCGGCAGCTCTTGAAACACCACGCGTTTGGGTGCTTTGAACCCCGCAAGCGTGTCGCGCGCAAAGGCGATCAGGGCGGCTTCGTCTCCGCGCCGGCCCGGTTTCAGCTCGACAAAAGCACAGGGCACTTCGCCCCATTTCTCGTCCGGTTGCGCGACAACGGCGGCGAGGTTCACATCCGGATGGCCCATCAATACGCCTTCGACCTCGACGGACGAGATATTCTCGCCGCCCGAGATGATGATGTCCTTGGCGCGGTCGGCGATCTGCATATGTCCGTTCGGATGCTGCACCGCCAGATCGCCCGAATGGAAATACCCGCCCGCAAAGGCCGCGCGCGTGGCGGCGGGGTTCTTGAAGTATCCCTTCATCACCGAATTGCCGCGGATCATGATCTCTCCCTGTGTGGCAGCGTCCAGCGGGACTTGGGCCATTTCGCTGTCCATGACGGTGATCTCTTCCATCATCGGCATGGCGACGCCCTGACGGGCCTTGATCGCGGCGCGCTCGGCCCCTTGGGCGCTGTCCCATGCGGGGTCCCACAGACATTCAGTGACATGGCCGTAGGTCTCGGTCAGCCCGTAGACCTGCGTGACGTTGAACCCCAAAGCTTCGATCTTGGACAGGGTGGCAGGGGCAGGGGGCGCACCGGCGGTGAAGACCTCCACCTGATGATCAAAGGCGCGGCGTTCGTCTTCCGTCGCGTTCACCATCATGTTCAGCACGATGGGGGCACCGCCAAAATGGGTCACGCCTTCGTCGGCGATGGCGTCATAGATCGCAGCGGCAGTGATGTCGCGGCAGCAGACCAGTGTACCCCCCAAGAGGGGCATCATCCACGTGTGGTTCCAGCCGTTACAGTGGAACAGCGGTACGATCTGCATGAACACGGGCCGCATCACCATACGCCAGCTGACCACCGTGCCCATGGTCATCAGATAGGCCCCGCGATGGTGATAGACCACGCCCTTGGGCCGCCCCGTCGTGCCAGAGGTATAGTTGAGCGCAAGACTTTCCCATTCGTCCTGCGGCATGATCCAGTTGAACGCAGGGTCGCCGGTGGCGATGAAATCATCGTATGTGGTGTGGCGACCCGTTGCCGGAAACCCCGCCGCGGGGTCAGGCACTTCGATCAACAGCGGCGGCGGGCCGTCGAGCGTTGCACAGGCCGCTTCTGCCAGATCGACGAACTGCGTATCGACCAGCAGCACCCGCGCTTCGCCGTGGTCGAGGATGTAGCCCACCGTATCCACATCCAGCCGCGTGTTGATGGTGTTAAGCACGGCACCGCAGGCGGGCACGCCGAAATGCGCCTCTGCCTGCGCGGGGATATTGGGCAGGATCGTCGCCACAACCTGACCCGGCGCAACCCCCGCCGCCACCAAGGCCGAAGCAAGCTGCGAACAGCGCGCGTGATACTGCGCATAGGTCACCCGATGCGCGCCGTATATCACCGCCGTCACATCGGCAAAGACATGGGCCGCGCGTTTCAGGTGCGACAGCGGCGTGAGCGGCACGTAATTCGCGGCGCATTTGTCCAACCCGTCTTCGTTCGTCATCCACCCCATGGCGCACCCTGTCTTTATTCGCTTTGTCCCGGTTACTATTGCGCAGCATCCCCCGTTTTGGGAAGGATGATAAAAGCAGGGCAGAGGCAGGATATGGGCACGATCGTAAAGCGGCCAATCACAGATGCGGCGGGGCGGTCATGATCATCAGCCGCGGGCGCAATTATATCTTCGTGCATATCCCCAAGACCGGAGGCACGTCTCTTGCGCTCGCGCTGGAAGCACGGGCGATGAAAGAGGATCTGATGCTGGGCGACACGCCCAAGGCGGTCAAGCGGCGCAAGCGTCTGGCAGGGGCGGCGTCGGCAGGACGGCTTTGGAAACACGCGACCCTCGCCGATATCGAAGGCGTGGTCACCCGCCAAGAGATTGCCCGGATGTTCACCTTTGCGCTGGTGCGTAACCCGTGGGACCGGATGGTCAGCTATTACCACTGGCTGCGCGCGCAGGGTTTCGATCATCCCGCTGTGGGGCTTGCCAAGTCGCTGGCGTTTGATGCCTTCGTGCAGGCGCCTACCGTGCAGGGCAGCCTTCTGGCCTCTCCCTATGGGTCATATCTGCGTGACGGCGCAGGCGAGGATCAAAGCAACCTGTTCATCCGGATCGAGCATTTCGCGCAGGACGCGCAGCCGCTGTTCGACCATCTGGGCTTTGATCTGACGTTGCCGCATGCGAATGCGTCTGACCGCGCGGCGGGCTATGGGGACTATTACACCCCCCAAACCCGCGACCTGATCGCCACGACCTGCGCCGAGGATATCGCGCGTTTCGGCTACAGTTTCGACGGCTGAGAGCGCGGGCGGTACATCCCCCGCAAAGCAAAACGGCCAGCAAGAACTGCTGGCCGTTTCCGTTTTCTCTATCGGGCGCTGCCGTCTCAGGCGGCTTTGGCGTCCGGCCCGAAGCGACCATAGAAGGTCTGGTTCTTCTCGGCCATTTCACGCAGCAGGTCAGGGCATTTGAACCGCTCGCCGAACTGCGCTTCCAGCTGGTCACAACGTTCCGCGGCATAGGGTGTGCCGATGATATCAAGCCAGCTGAACGGGCCGCCGGACCAAGGCGCAAAGCCCCAGCCAAGGATCGCGCCCACGTCGCCTTCGCGGATATCTTCCAGCACGCCTTCTTCCAGCGCACGTACCGCTTCGAGCACTTGCACGA
The DNA here is from genome assembly GCF_000735125.2 of Sulfitobacter sp. CB2047. Classification (NCBI taxonomy): domain Bacteria; kingdom Pseudomonadati; phylum Pseudomonadota; class Alphaproteobacteria; order Rhodobacterales; family Roseobacteraceae; genus Sulfitobacter; species Sulfitobacter sp. CB2047. The sequence goes on from NZ_CP072613.1 coordinate 1,109,302, forward strand.
ACATCAGTCGGTCCTGCACATCGCGCAGGTCTGGCTGTTCCTCGGCCAGCGGGAATTTGTCGTGCATCCCCTTCCAATAGCCCTGACGCTTGCCCTTTTCATCATAGTCAAAGAAGCCCGCGTTCGCCTTGCGGCCCAGACGACCCAGATCTTCCATCCAGAAGATCAGATCATCCGCTTGGCTGGCAGGATAGGCATTGCCCATGGCCGCCTTGGTCGCGCGGGCAATCTTGGCCCCCAGATCGATCGAGGTTTCATCGGTCAACTGCACCGGCCCCACAGGGAAGCCCAGAAGCTGCGCCGCGTGATCGACGAGTTGCGGTGCCGCCCCTTCGGTGATCATCCGCGCGCCTTCGTTGGCATAGGGGATGATGCAGCGGTTGGCATAGAAGAACCGCGCGTCATTGACCACGATCGGCGTCTTGCGGATCTGGCGCACATAGTCGAGCGATTTGGCCACCGCACGGTCGCCAGTCTCGGCACCCTTGATGATCTCTACCAGTGCCATTTTTTCGACGGGCGAGAAGAAGTGGATGCCGATGAACTGATCCGCCCGGCTGGACGCTTTGGCCAGCTCGGTGATCGGCAGGGTCGAGGTGTTGGAGGCAAAGATGCAATCCTCGGGGATCACGGCTTCGACCTTCTTGGTCATCTCGGCCTTGACGGCAGGGTCTTCGAAGACGGCTTCGATGATCAGGTCACAGCCTTTCAGCGCATCCAGATCGGTGGTTGCGGTGATCAGATTAAGGGCGGCGGCTTTCTTTTCCTCGGTGGATTTCTTGCGCGCGATGCCCTTGTCAAAGAAGCTGGCGGAGTAGGCTTTGCCCTTGTCCGCGGCTTCTTGGGTCTGGTCGATCAACACGACCTCGATCCCGGCTTGCACGGAGACAAGCGTGATGCCCGCACCCATCATGCCAGCCCCCAGAACGCCCAGTTTCTTGACGCGCTGATCGGCAACACCTTCGGGACGTACCGCGCCTTTTTCCAGCGCTTCCTTGTTCAGGAACAGCGACCGGATCATGGCAGAGGAGGACGGGTTCAGCAGGATGTTGGTGAACCAGCGCGCCTCGATCTTCAGCGCGGTATCAAACGGCACAAGCGAGCCTTCGTAAACGGCGCTCAGCAGGGCCTTGGCCGCAGGGAAGGCACCTTGGGTCTTGCCGTTGACCATCGCATTGGCCCCGACGAAGGTCATGAAGCCCGCAGGGTGATAGGGGGCACCACCGGGCATCTTGTAGCCCTTGGCGTCCCAGGGTTTCAGAATGTCCGCATCCTTGGCATTCAGCACCCATTCTTTCGCGGCGGCAACCGGATCAGCGACAACTTCGTCGATCAGACCGGCAGATTTCGCGGCAGCAGGGGCAACCATCTTGCCTTCCAGCAAGAAGGGCGATGCGGCCATCGCGCCGAGTTTGCGCGCCAGACGGGTGGTGCCGCCCGCGCCAGGGAAGATGCCGACCATGATCTCGGGCAGGCCAATACGCGCCTTGGGGTTGTCTGCGACAAAGATGCGGTGCGTGGCAAGCGGCAGTTCAAGCCCGATGCCCGCGGCTGTGCCGGGCAGGGCAGAGGCAATCGGCTTGCCGCCCTTGTTGGTCTTGGCGTCCATGCCCGCGCGTTCGATCTTGCGCAGCAGGGCATGCATTTTCATCGTGCCGTCAAACAGCCCCTGTGCCGGATCATCGCCCGCGTCTTCGCGCATCTTGGCGAGCAGGTTCAAATCCATACCACCGGCAAAAGACCCGTCCTTGCCAGAGGTGATCACGGCCCCCTTGATGGCGTCGTCGGACAGGACTGTGTCGATGATGCTGTCCAGCTCGGACAGGCCCTCGATCGACATGACGTTCATGGATTTTCCGGGCACGTCCCAGGTGATGATGGCGACGCCGTCGGCGTCTGTCTTCATGGTGAAATCGGTCATTTAAATCTCTCCCTGATTTGGAGTGTGTTACGAGCGCTGAGGCGTATAGTCAGCGAATTTTTCAAGCAGTGAGCGGATCAAGGCGATGGTGGCTTCGGGGCCTTTGTCGCAGTCTTCCTCGCTTAGCAGTATCCGTTTGAAGTCCTTAAAGCGCTCGCGGTCATAGCTGTCGCTTGGATCGTTGCGATGCTTGAAGAACAGCGGCGGCGTGGCCTGATACAGGCGCACATATTGCCCCCCGCGTTCTTCTGCGAGCTTAAGGTCCCTCAGCCCACGCCGCGCTGCCAGATCGGCCACGGCGTGGAAAGGATGCGGCTGGTCGCCCATCAAACGCGCTCGATGATGGTGGCGGCGCCCATGCCGGAGGCGATACAAAGCGTGGCCATCCCGACTTCCTTGTCCGAACGCTCAAGCTCGTCCAGCAGCGTGCCGATGATCATCGCGCCGGTGGCCCCCAAGGGGTGACCCATGGCGATGGACCCGCCGTTTACATTGACCTTGCTTTCATCGACGTCGAACGCCTGCATGAAGCGCATGACCACGGCGGCAAAGGCCTCGTTGACCTCGAACAGATCGATGTCGTTGATGTTCATGCCATTGTCGGCAAGGATCTTTTCGGTCACGGGAACTGGGCCGGTCAGCATGATGGTCGGGTCGGTCCCGATCTTGGCGGTTGCACGGATGCGCGCGCGTGGCTTGAGACCGTATTTCTCGCCGAATTCCTTGTTCCCGATCAGCACAGCCGCCGCACCGTCCACGATGCCCGAGGAGTTCCCCGCGTGGTGGATGTGGTTGATCTTCTCGAGGTGCGGATATTTCATCAGCGCGACCTTATCAAAGCCGGGCATGACCTCGCCCATCTGCTGGAACGCAGGGTTCAGCGACCCGAGCGACTGCATGTCGGTCTGGGGGCGCATGTATTCGTCATGGCTGAGGATCGACAGGCCGTTCTGGTCCTTGATCTCGATCACGGATTTATCAAAGCGCCCTTCGTCCCAGGCTTTCTTGGCACGCTGCTGCGACTGCATCGCCAGCTTGTCGGCCTCGTCACGGGTAAAGCCGTATTCGGTCGCGATGATGTCAGCCGAGATGCCCTGCGGCACGAAATACCGCTCCATCGCGAGCGAAGGGTCAACGGCAATCGCAGCACCGTCGCTGCCCATCGCCACGCGGCCCATCATTTCAACGCCACCGGCGATATAGCCCATGCCTGCGCCGCCGCGCACCTGGTTGGCGGCAAGGTTCACAGCTTCCATGCCAGAGGCGCAGAAACGGTTGATGGCAAGGCCGGGGATGCGTTCATCCAGATCGGATGCCAGCACGGCAGAGCGCGCCAGACAGCCGCCCTGTTCCATCACCTGGGTCACGTTCCCCCAGATCACGTCCTCGACGGCATGGCCTTCCAGGTTGTTGCGCTCTTTCATCGCATTGAGCGTCAGCGCGGACAGGCGCAACGAAGTCAACTCGTGCAGGGCGCCGTCTTTGCGGCCCTTGCCACGCGGGGTGCGCAGGGCGTCGTAGATATATGCTTCGGTCATGTGGTGTCTCCCTTTGGGTCAGGCGCGGTCAGCAGGGCTGCCGGGCATCAGGTCGTAGGGGGCTTTCCAGCCCGGTGTGTCGCTCAGACGGGTGAGCCACGCGTCGATATGGGGCCAGTCCTTGCGGACAAAGCCGAAAGGCTCGGGGTAATACAGATAGCCGCAGCAACTCAGATCGGCGTTGGTGATCCCGTCGCCGACAATCCAGTCGCGGCCGTTCAGATGGTCGTTCAGCACGGCATAGGCAGCAGACAAACGCCCCTGCATAAAGCCGATGACTTCTTTGGGCTGCTTGTCTTCGGGCAGGAAGTTCATCAAAAAACGCGTCATACCGGCGTTCGAGCTGAGCTTGTGGTTGTCCCACAGCACCCACCGCAGGATCTCGCGGCGCTCTTCGGGATTGCTCCCGCCGAATTTGCCGGATTGTTCCGAGACATAATCCTGGATCACGCCGGATTGGGTCAGACGGATGTCACCATCAATCATCACCGGCGCTTCGCCCATGTTATTGATCGTCGTGCGGTAATCCTGCGTGCGGGTTTCGCCGCCGAAGAAATCAACTTTCACCGGCTCCCAGTCGAGCCCCGACAGCTGCAGCGCAAGCGCCGCCTTATAGGCGTTTCCGCTTTCGCCGAAGCAATGCAGTTTGATGGTCATCTGAACCCTCCCTCAAGTCCTGTGTGTCGATCGTCGTCCCGTGGGGGTTTCACACCCCCACACCCCCGTGGAGTTTATCCGGCAAAGTGAAGATGCGCGGGTTTGCGTTAATCAGTTACTAATCATCCTGTCGTATTCAACCCCCGCGCGGCAGGCTGGAGAGCTGAGCCGCGTGCAAAGTGAAGCCCTGCTTTGGTCGTGCGGGTCGCAGGATCAGGGCAGGGTGTTTGCGCTTCATTTTGCCCCTTAAACTCTCCCCGAAGGGTCGGGTTCGGCAGGGCGTTCGGGGTGTGGTGCTGTGCTACCTCTTTCGTCCGTCCAGTTCCGCGTTGAACAGCCGCAGTCGCGCGGTCAGGTTCTCTTTGTCGATCACGCTGTTGAAGTTCTCGAAGAGAAACGACAGCGCTTCGCCTTCATCCAATCCGGCCTCTGCCGCGAATTTCTTCAGGCGGCGGTAGCCGTCTTCGGTCATGGCGACAGGGAAGCGGCGGGTCAGGCGGAAACGTTTGGGCATCGGGCGTCCTTTCAGTCAGCATTCGGGGTGGGGGATGTCCCCACCCCGGTGCAACCTAGAAGTTTGCCGCGTCCAGCGCCATCACAGTATCCGCGCCGGTTTCGATCCGCTTGAGGTGCAGCGAAGTCGCGGGCAGTTGACGGGCCATGTAGAAACGGCCGGTTGCCAGCTTGGTCTCGTAGAAGGACGCGTCGCCGGTGCCATCTTTCAGCGCTTTCTTCGCGGCCAGACCCATTTTTGCCCACATCAGGCCCAGACAGACATGCCCGAACATATGCATGAAGTCATTCGACCCCGAGAGCGCGTTGTTGGGGTTCTTCATGCCGTTCTGCATGAAGTACATGCCCGCCGATTGCAGGTCTTTGCTGGCAGCCTTCAGCGGCTCCATAAAGCTGGCGTCGAACTCGGCGTCCTGGCCTGCGTTTTCCTTGATGAAGGTCTTGACCATATCAAAGAAGGCCATGACGTGTTTGCCACCGTCCTGCGCCAGTTTGCGGCCCACGAGGTCCAGCGCCTGAACGCCATTGGCCCCTTCGTAGATCATGGCGATACGGGCGTCGCGGGTGAACTGGGACATGCCCCATTCCTCGATATAGCCGTGGCCACCATAGACCTGCTGCGCCTTGACCGTCATGTCATAGCCGATGTCGGTCAGGAAGCCTTTGATGACGGGGGTCATCAGCGAGACAAGCCCGTCGGCATCCTTGTCATCCGCGCGGTGTGCCGCGTCGATCAGGCTGGCTCCCCAGAGGATGAACGCCCGGGCCCCTTCGACAAAGGATTTCTGCTCCATCAGGCTGCGACGGATATCGGGGTGGACGATCAACGGATCGGCAGGCTTGTCGGGGTGCTCTGTCCCGGTGACGGCACGGCCTTGCAGGCGGTCCTTGGCGTAGGCCAGCGCGTTCTGATAGGCCACATCGGCCTGCGCCAGACCCTGCATGCCGACGCCCACGCGGGCTTCGTTCATCATGGTGAACATCGCGCGCATGCCTTTGTGTTCGTCACCCAGCAGGTAGCCGACCGCGCCGTCATAGTTCATCACACAGGTAGAGTTGCCGTGGATGCCCATCTTCTCTTCGATGGAGCCGACGGACACCGCGTTGCGTTCGCCAAGCGAGCCGTCTTCCTTGACCATGAACTTGGGCACGATGAACAGCGATACGCCCTTGATGCCTTCGGGGCCGCCTTCGATCTTGGCCAGCACCAAATGGATGATGTTATCGGCCATGTCGTGTTCACCGGACGAGATAAAGATCTTCTGGCCGGTGATCTTATAGCTGCCGTCTTCCTGTGGCGCTGCCTTGGTGCGCATCAGGCCCAGATCGGTGCCGCAGTGGGGCTCTGTCAGGTTCATGGTGCCGGTCCATTCGCAGGACACCATGTTGGGCAGATATGTATCCTTTTGGGCGTCAGAGCCGTGGGCGAGGATCGCCGAGGCCGCACCGTGGGTCAGGCCCTGATACATGGTGAACGCCTGGTTGGACGCCGAGAACATCTCGCCCACGGCGGTGCCGAGGATATAGGGCATGTTCTGGCCGCCGTATTGCTCTGGCATGTCCAGACCGGTCCAGCCGCCTTCCTTGACCTTTTCAAAGGCGTCCTTGAACCCTTTGGGGGTGTAGACGACGCCGTTCTCCAGACGGCAGCCTTCCTGATCACCCACCGCGTTCAGCGGAGCGAGGACTTCGGAGGTCAGCTTGCCTGCTTCTTCCAGAATGGCAGAGGTGAAATCCGCCTCAAGCTCGTCGTAGCCGGGGGTGGACGATGCGGTGACGTTCAGCACGTCGTGCAGGACGAATTGCATATCCTTGATCGGGGCGGTGTAGCTCGGCATGTGGTGTTCTCCCTTGGCCATCTGGCCGTCGTTTGGTCAGTATATCTAGGTCGGTGTATCAGGTGTTCGGGTGCGCCGGACTGCGGGCCTATTCTGCCGCGTTGCGAGCGCTGTTGATGGAGGCGATCATTTTCTCCCCCCATTTCAACTGGTTTTGCAGGTCGTCGATGGCGTTGTTCAGATCCTCGCGCTGTGCTTCGAGGTCGGCCAGACGTTCGCGCGCGATGTCATAGGTGCGCGCCAATTGGGTCTGTTGCTGGTCGCCCATGTGGTACAGGTCCAGCAACTGGCGGATTTCTTCGAGGCTGAAGCCAAAGCGCTTGCCACGCAGGATCAGTTTCAGCCGCGCACGGTCCCGTTTGGTAAACAGGCGCTTTTGTCCCTGACGTTCGGGGAAAAGCAGTTCTTTCGCTTCGTAGAACCGCAAGGTGCGCGGGGTCACATCGAAGGCGGTGCACATCTCGCGGATGGTCATCGTAGTGTTGGACATATCAGTTACTCGCTATTCTATCACTGCTGTAGAACGGTCAACTTCACCTAAACTGGGAGCGGTATAACCCAGAAACAAGCTTACGTAAGTTGGACGCTACGTCAAACATTTGCTTTACGTTGAGTAAATCTGCGTAACCCCGCGAGGATTTTCCCGAGGCGGTCATTGATAGGTATCTCGCGCCGACTAAGTGGTCTGGGGGAGCAAGTTTTATCGGCCGGGGGGGTGATATGTCCGAGGATATGGATCCGCGACTATTCACAGAGTGTCTGCGCGAGGTCAGCAGCGTTTCGGCGCTATGGCTGCTTGTGCAACGCTTTGCCAAGGCGCAGGATTTTCGCACGGTCACCTATCACAGTATTGATGTGCAATCGCTTGGGGACTCTAGCTTTGGCGCTGTCGCGATCGGTATCCCGGCAGAGTTTCACCGGATGTATACCGAAGAGCACCTGTATCTGGACGATCCGTTTCCTCCCTTCGCGGCCTCACAGATCACCCCGTTTTTCTGGCGTGACCTGCCGCAGCTGACCACCTTGACCGAAAAGCAGAAAGCCTATCTGAACAGAGCGAGAGAATTCGGCTTTGCCGATGGGCTGGTCTGTCAGGTCTTTGGGCCACAGGCGCGCAATGCTTTGGTCAGTATCGGCTTCCACCACGACAGGCCGCGCCCGAGCGATGCAGAGGTTCTGGACCTGCACGTCGCCAGCCAGTTTGCCCATATGCGGTTCTGCGCGCTTGTGGCAGGCCCTGCTGCACCCAATCGGCGCTTGTCCCCGCGCGAGCTGGAATTGCTCCGCTGGATCGCGCGCGGCAAGAGCAACACCTCGATCGCGCAGATCATGGGGGTGTCGCGGCACACGGTCGATACGATCATGCGGCGTCTGTTTGGCAAACTGGATGTGACCGACCGGACTCGCGCGGCGGTGCGGGGCCTGGCCTTTGGCCTGATCGACCCGTCGCTGGATAACCTGTCGTAATGCAGGGAGCGTGACCGGATGTCGCGCACTTACGGGACGTGCGCATCACCTGTCGGACGCATAGTCGTGGCGAATTCTCAACCGTAAGTGGACAGGCCGTGGCGCAGAACAAACCCCCGAAACCCTCAACAACACCGAATACCTATGATCTTGCGCAGGGGCCGGTGATTTCCGCGTCTTCCGCATCGCGGGGGCTCAAGGATGCGGCCAAGCTTGTTGAAGACGTGGCGTATGAATTTGCTGCCTGTCTCGACGCTGATTCACTGTCGGAGCTGATTGTGACAGCCGCAGATCTTACCCGTCTTTCCGATGTGATGGGTCGGATGGCCGCGCGGCAGGCGTAAGCCGGCCCGCATCGCATCGGTTTCTCATACCATCGCTCGATGCTGCCAACGACGGCACCCTCCAGCCAGCGGCTGTCAGTTGTGGTAGCGCCCCGTAAACCCAAGGCGCTACGCAAATATCAGTCGCGCTTGGCCAATGCGGCCTCTGTATCGTCGCGAGATTTCTGCAGCTCTTCGATGGCTTCGTCCAACTGCTTGCGCTGTTCTGCCAGCTCTCCCAACTGGCGGTCCGCGCTCACGACCCACGCCCGCATTTGCGCTTCGGTGCCTTCGTTTTCATAGATCAGCAGCCACTGGCGAATGCCTTCCAGCGAATACCCGAACTTGCGCCCCCGCATGATCAGCTTCATGCGGGCGATTTCCCGCGCGCCATAGCTGCGGGACCGGCCTTCGCGTTCGGGGTGGAGCAGTTCAATGTACTCGTAATAGCGCAACGTGCGCGGCGTGACGTCAAACTCCGCACACATTTCTTTAAAGTTCAGGCGTTTGTCTGTCATCTTGGTCTCCTCAAGTTCGGAAACTATGCGGTTCACTTTCCAAGCGCAACACTGGGGTTGCTCTTGCTTGGCCGCTCGGTTGATATGGGGAGAATAACGCCAAGGAAGTAAAAAATGTCAGACAAACTTCGCATCGCCAAGCAGTTCATCGCGGCGCTGCCTTACAGCGGTGCCCTGGGGATGGAGCTTCAAGAGCTGGATGGCGGCGTCGCCGTGATCGACATGCCGTATGATGAACGGCTGATCGGCGATCCGCGCACCGGTGTCTTGCATGGCGGGGCCGTGTCGGCGTTGATGGATACCTGCTGCGGGGCCGCGGTGATGAGCCACCCCAGCAATCCCGGCGGGACGGCGACGATTGATTTGCGCATCGAATATCTGCGCGCGGCTGTCCCCGGTCAACGGATCACGGCGCGGGCGGAATGTTATCACGTGACGCGGAATGTCGCCTTTGTGCGCGCCACGGCACACGACGAAGAAGACGGCAGCCCGGTCGCCACCGCCACCGGCAGTTTCACGGTGGAGGGCAAACGATGAGCACACGGAGCAAACCCGAGGCGGTACAGGTCGTCAAAAAGCGTCGCGATGCGGCACTGCGCGCGCTGGTGGACGGCGTGCCCTACATCAGCTTTCTGGGGATCGAGTTCGACCGCCGTGGCGACGAGCTGACCGGCGTTCTGCCGTTTTCCGAAAAGCTGATCGGCAATCCGCTGTTGCAGGCGCTGCACGGTGGGGCCACGGCCTCGTTCCTTGAGGTCACGTCGATCATCACGCTTAGCTGGGAATACCTGTGGGAGGATCTTGAATCCGGTGCGCTGGCCGTCGACAAGATGGATGCAACGCATTTGCCACGATTGCCCAAGACCATCGACTTTACCGTCGATTACCTGCGCTCGGGCCTGCCGCGCGATGCCTATGCGCGCGCGCGGATCAACCGGTCGGGGCGGCGCTATGCCTCGGTGCATGTCGAGGCATGGCAGGACAACCGCAGCAAGCTTTTCGCGCAGGCAACGGGCCATTTCCTGATGCCCCAACGCCGTGACTGACGCGATTCCCAAGGGCGAAGTCAGCGCCGTCGCCCAAGGCAAACTATCCGCGAAAGAGGTGGTGACCCACCGCCGCGTGCTGAACATCGCCATCCCGATTGTTATCTCCAACGCCACCGTGCCCATCTTGGGCGCGGTGGATACCGGCGTCGTCGGGCAGATCGGGTTGGCGGCCCCGATCGGAGCCGTGGGCATCGGCGCGATCATCCTGTCATCGCTCTACTGGGTATTCGGCTTTCTGCGGATGGGCACCGTCGGGCTGACGGCGCAGGCGGCAGGCAACAACGACGCGGCAGAGGTCGCGGCACTGCTGACACGCGGGCTGCTGATCGGCGGGCTGGCGGGCCTTGCGCTGGTGATGCTGCAGATACCGCTGTTCTGGGCGGCGTTTCAGGTCTCTCCTGCCAGCGTCGAGGTCGAAAACCTCGCCCGGTCCTATATGGGGATCCGCGTCTGGTCCGCCCCGGCGGCGATTGCGATATACGCGATCACCGGCTGGCTGATCGCGCAGGAACGCACCCGTGCGGTGCTGGTGGTGCAACTGTGGATGAACGGGCTGAATATCGCGCTGGATCTGTGGTTCGTGCTGGGGCTCGGCTGGGGTATCCAGGGCGTCGCCATCGCGACCTTTCTGGCGGAATGGTCGGGTGCGGCACTTGGGCTGTGGTTCTGCCGTGCAGCTTTTGGAGTGCCCGCATGGCGGGACTGGGCGCAGGTGTTCGACGGGCCGCGCTGGATCAACATGATGAAGGTCAACGGCGACATCCTTGTGCGGTCGCTTTTGTTGCAGGCGGTGTTCGTCTCGTTCCTGTTTCTGGGATCGGGGTTGGGGGACGTGAAGCTCGCCGCCAACCAGGTGCTCTTGCAATTCCTGATGATCACGGCCTTTGCGCTTGACGGTTTCGCCTTTGCGGCCGAGGCGCTGGTCGGGCGGGCTATGGGCGGCAAGCAGCGTGATGTCCTGCGACGGGGCGCGATGCTGACCAGCGGCTGGGGTCTGCTGGCCTGTGCCTTGATGACCGTGGGCTTCGCATGGGGCGGGGGTATGATCATCGACCTCATGACCACCGCCCCGCTTGTGCGCGAAGAGGCGCGGGTGTTCTTGCCCTATATGGTCGCGGCCCCGCTGCTGGGGTGGGCGTCATGGATGCTGGACGGAATCTTTATCGGGGCCACGCGGTCGCGGGACATGCGCAACATGATGGCGGTGTCGTTTGTGATCTACTGTGCAAGTGCCGCGCTGCTGGTGCCGTGGCTGGGCAACCACGGGCTGTGGATTTCGCTGCTGGTGTCCTTTGTCTCGCGTGGGGTCACGCTGGCGCTGCGCTACCCCGCGTTGGAGCGTGCGGCGGGATAGGCCCCGCCCGCGCAAGGTCGGGGTGAAGTCGCGCGGATCGCGCCCCGATCTCCGCCGGGGCGTCCTGTCAAAGCCAGGCGCTGCGGTTGCTGCCCACGGCATCGGCCACGGTATCGAACCCGTCCTGCTTCAGCAGTTTGTCGAGCCCCTTGGCGATATCCGCTGCCAGTGACAGCCCGCCATAGACGAGCGCCGTATAAAGCTGCACCGCCGAAGCGCCTGCGCAAATCTTGGCATAGGCATCCTCGGCCGAGCCGATGCCCCCGACGCCCACCAGCGGAATATCGGTAAGCGTCGACAGGCGCGCCAGCACGCGCGTGGATTTTTCGAACAGGGGCGCGCCCGACAGCCCGCCCATCTGGTCACGCTGCGCGTTCTTCAGGCCGGTGCGGTCCAGCGTTGTATTCGTCGCAATGATCGCGGCCACATCTGCGTCATTGGCGACCTCGGCCACATCGGCGATCTCCGCCTCGGTGAGGTCGGGGGCGATTTTCAGGAACACGGGCGTATCGCCGCGCACCTCCATCACGCCGGCCAGAAGTGCTGCGAGGGCGGCCTTGCCCTGCAGGTCACGCAGCTTTTCGGTATTGGGCGAGGATACATTGACCGTGGCAAAATCCACGTGATCGCGAGCAAGCTCCATCACGCGGGCGAAATCGGCGGCGCGGTCGGTGCTGGTCTTGTTGGCTCCAAGGTTGAGCCCCACGGGCACGCCCGCGCCACGGCGCGCCAGACGCGTGCAGATCGCCTGCATGCCTTCGTTGTTGAAGCCAAAGCGGTTGATCGCCGCGCGGTCCTCGGTCAGGCGGAACAGTCGGGGTTTGTCGTTGCCGGGTTGGGGCAGGGGCGTAGCGGCCCCGACCTCGATAAAGCCGAAACCCGCGTTGGACAGCGGCGCGACGGCGGTGGCGTTCTTGTCAAACCCCGCAGCAAGGCCGACAGGGTTGGGCAGGCTCATCCCGGCAAGCGAGGTTTTCAGCCGTTTCGATGTGACCGGACCGGGTGTCGGGGCCAAGCCAAGCCGCAGTGCGGTGATTGCCAGACCATGGGCCGTTTCGGGGTCAACCTGATGCAGGGCGCGCAGCCCCAGCTGCTCGGCCATGCGCTTCATGCAAATTCATCCGTCAGAGGCAGCGGTGCGCTGCGGATCAGGCGCGATGTCACAACCGCGGCCTGACGGTGAACCACAGCCTGTTTGTACCGCGGGTCCGAGATCATCTGCAAAAAGGCGTGGGCGTTGGGGTATTGCGCGATGAACATCACATCCCAATCCTCGTCCGAGGGGCCGATCAGCGTCACCTCGAACTGGCCGCGCCATAGGATCGATCCGCCGACATCCGCCAGCACCGGACCGCTTTCCGCGCCGTAATTCCTGTAGGCTTGCGCCCCTGTCAGCGCCTTGGCGGCCAGCGCGTGATCGTCGGGGTAGGCGGCCTTGTCGCGCAGTTTGACAAGGTTCACCATGTTCAGCGGCGTGTCGCGGTCCAGCCCCTTGAAGGCGTCGAACTGTGCGCGATCCGGGTCGATATATCCTGTCATCATTCAGCTTCCTTAAAGCCAGCGGGAAATTCATGCGCCCCGTTCAGCAAGGGCAGGGGCTGGGCCCAAACCACATCCTCTAGCATGAGCATGCGGTACAGATGCGGGAACTCGGCGCCGCCGCGCGACACCTCCCATTTCAGCGCATCACCAAGGCGGTCGGTCTCTACGGCCAGAAGAAACAGGTCTGCCTCACCGGCAAAGTGTTTCGCAGCCGTTTCAGCCGCTTGTTCAGAGGTCGAGAAATGCACATAGCCATCGGCGACATCAACCGGCGCGCCCGTGGTAGAGCCGTCGCGGCGCAGGGCCTGCCATTCATCGGAGCGAAAAATTTTGTAAATCAACATAGCCGCTGTGATGCCTTGGTCGGTGCAAACGGTCAAGGGCTGTGCGCTTTGCCGCAGCGCAGGGCGGTGACCTTGGGGAAGGGCGGGTTTGCGCTCAGATGGTCTTTGACAAGGGGGCAAACTGGGGGTCACCATAGGTGCATAATTCAACCCAAAGGGGGGACCCATCATGAAACGATTCCTGACAGCCACGGCAGCGCTTGCGCTGACCTCGGGCATGGCAGCGGCGGATTATAGTCTGACCATCCTGCACACCAATGATTTCCACGCGCGGTTTGAACCGATCAGCAAATACGATGGCCCTTGTTCCGCCGAGGACAATACCGCCGGTGAATGTTTTGGCGGGACGGCACGGCTGGTCAACGCGATCAAGGACGCCAAGGCGCGCACCAACAACTATGTGCTGGTCGACGGCGGGGACCAGTTTCAGGGCTCGCTGTTCTACACCCACTACAAGGGCAAGATGGCAGCCGAGATGATGAACATGCTGGGCTATGACGGCATGACCGTGGGCAACCACGAATTCGACGATGGCCCCGAAGTGCTTGCCGGTTTCATGGAGGCGATCGACTTTCCCATCCTGATGTCGAATGCCGATGTCTCTGCCGAACCGCTGCTGGCGGACAAGCTGGCGAAATCTGCCGTGATCGAGCGTGGCGGTGAAAAGATCGGCCTGATCGGACTGACCACCGAAGACACCCACGAACTGTCGAGCCCCGGAGACAACGTCGTCTTCACCGATTCCGTGGCTGCCGTGCAGGGCGAGGTCGATCTGCTGACCGCGCAGGGTATCAACAAGATCATCGTGCTCAGCCACTCGGGCTATGGGGTCGACCAGATGGTCGCCGAGAATACCACAGGCGTTGATGTGATCGTCGGCGGACACACCAATACGCTGCTGTCCAATACCGATGAGAAAGCCGAAGGGGCCTATCCGACGATGGTCAAGGATACGGCGATCGTGCAGGCCTATGCCTACGGTAAATATCTGGGCGAGCTGAACGTGACCTTCGATGACGAGGGTAAGATCAAGGAAGCGTCGGGCGATCCGATCCTGATCGACGCAGGCGTCGCAGAGGACGAGACCACCGTCGCCCGTATCGGCGAGCTGGCCCAACCGTTGGAAGAACTGCGCAGCAAGGTCGTCGCCGAAACCACCGAGCCGATCGAGGGCGACCGGTCGGTCTGCCGCGTGCAGGAATGTCAGATGGGCAACCTCGTCGCCGATGCGATGCTGGCCCGTGTGGCGGATCAGGGGATCGAGGTCGCGATCCAGAACAGCGGCGGCTTGCGCTCTTCCATCGACGCCGGAGAGGTGACCATGGGCGAAGTGCTGGCAGTGCTGCCTTTCCAGAACACGCTTTCGACCTTTCAGGTCACCGGTGCGGCATTGGTAGAGGCGCTGGAAAATGGCGTGAGCCAGATCGAAGAGGTCGCAGGTCGTTTCCCGCAAGTGGCGGGCATGACCTTTACCGTGGACACCAGCGCCGAGCCGGGCAGCCGTATCAGCGATGTCACCGTATCCGGCATGCCGCTTGACCCCGAAAAGACCTATGGCGTCGTGTCCAACAACTATGTGCGCAATGGCGGCGACGGCTATGCGCCGTTTACCTCTGCGCAGAACGCCTATGACTACGGACCCGATCTGGCGGATGTGACGGCTGAATTCATCGCCGCCAACGGGGCCTATACGCCCTATACCGATGGCCGCATCACGGTGAAGTAAGCCAAGTCGCCATATCAACGCGAAACGGCGCGCCGCTGGAAACAGGGGCGCGCCGTTTGTATTTCAAGCACCTGCGACAATCGCAGGGATGGACCCGATCACTCGCTCAGCGGTGCGGGGTCAAAGCTGATCTCGCCGGAGTAGCTTTTGGGGTTTTCCCCAAGCGATGTGCCGATAAAGGTCACTTGGCTGTTTGCCTCTACCGTTTGGCTAAAGCTGCTGCCGGTTTCCAGCGTGCCGGATGACCACGATCCGTCGCCCGCGCTGACGTTGCGCGCGGCGCTGGCGTTGTTGACAAAACGCAGTTCGTCCCCGGCGTCGACATAGATCACGGCAGGAAAGAAGGCGTCGTCAAAGATCACGACGTCGTGGGTTTGCGCGGTCGCTGCGGTGGCAGCCGCAAGTGTGACCGCTGTCGCGCCCGCAGAAATGAGTTTGGTAAGTGAAATTGGCATATCCATGCTCCCTTTCAAAAGGGGCCCCCCCCTAAAACTGATGAAGGGTGTGCTAATGCAGGATTGCGGCGGAAATAGGGCGGATATGCTTCAGAACCTTGGCCTATGCTAAAGAACCTGACCCGTTTGCCCGTCGAGCCACGTCTTGAACGACTGCAAGGCCGCGGTTTCGGCACGGTCCTCGGGCCAGACGAGGTAGTAATTCCCGATGCTCTGTGTCGTCTGCGTTGATGCCAGCACAAGCTGCCCGTCGCGCAGATAGGGCTCGGCGGAAAAGGTAGGAAGCAGCGCCACGCCCAACCCGTGCACCGCCGCCTGCGCCATGGTAGAAAACTGGTCGAACATCATGCCGGCTGGGGGTTCTTGCGTGACACCAAGCGCGCTCAGCCACCGCGACCAGCCGCGCGGGCGGGTATCCAGATGCAGCAGCGCATAGCGCAGGATCTGGCTGGGATCCTCCAGCGGTTCGGTTAGCAGCTCGGGCGCGCAGACGGGGACCACCGTCTCGGGCATCAGCGGCAAATAGCGCACGCCGGGCCAGTCTTCCTTGCCAAAATGTATTGCAGCGTCAAAGGGGCTGTTCTGGAAGGAAAACGGATGCAGCCGCGTGCTGAGGTTCACCGTCACCTCCGGGTGGGACTGGGCAAAGTCGCGCAGCCGCGGGGCCAGCCAATGCATCCCGAACCCCGGCAGAATGGCAAGGTTCAGCGCCCCCGCAATCGGGTTCGTGCGCGCGGTGATGGATGCCTGAGCCAGCCTGTTCAACACGTCACGCACCTGAATTACATAGCTTTTTCCCGCCTCTGTCAGCACCAGCTGACGCCCCTGGCGATCCAGCAGCGCCACATTCAACTGCGCCTCTAGCGTCTTGAGCTGCCGGCTGATCGCGCTTTGCGTCAGGGACAGTTCCTGCGCCGCCAATGTGGCGCTGCCCAGGCGTGCCACTGCCTCGAATGCGAGCAGGGCGTTGACCGACGGAAGGAAGCGGCGCGGGGCGATCATATGACTTTGACTCATAGGTTCAGGAGTAACCAGCGATAGTCATTGCCGCCGGGCTTTGCAATACTGCGCCCAAATCCGAACCCCGAGGAGGACATACCATGAGCACCGAATTGCCCGTATTGAAAGCCAAAGACGCCCCCGACATGGGCAGCTTTGATTGGGCGGATGCGTTCCGCCTGAACGAACAGCTGACCGAAGACGAACGCATGATCCAGGAAAGCGCGCGCGCCTATGCGCAGGAAAAGCTGCAGCCCCGCGTGATCGACGCTTTCGCCAATGAAACCACCGATCCTGCGATTTTCCGCGAGATGGGCGACATGGGCCTTCTGGGTGTCACCGTGCCCGAACAATACGGCGGCTTGGGCGGCAACTATGTCTCTTACGGTCTGGTTGCGCGCGAAGTGGAACGTGTGGACAGCGGCTATCGGTCGATGATGTCCGTGCAATCCAGCCTCGTCATGTACCCGATCTACGCCTATGGCTCGGAAGAGCAGCGCATGAAGTATCTGCCCAAACTGTCCAGCGGCGAATTCATCGGCTGCTTTGGCCTGACAGAACCCGATGCGGGCTCTGATCCTGCGGGCATGAAAACCCGTGCGGTGAAAACCGCCAATGGCTACAAGCTGACCGGCTCCAAGATGTGGATTTCGAACGCGCCGATCGCGGATGTCTTCGTGGTCTGGGCCAAGTCCGAAGAGCACGGCGGCAAGATCCGCGGCTTCATCCTTGAAAAAGGCATGAAGGGTCTGTCCGCGCCCAAGATCGGCAACAAACTGTCGCTGCGCGCCTCGATCACAGGCGAGATCGTGATGGACAACGTCGAAGTCGGCGAAGATGCCCTGCTGCCTCATGTCGAAGGTCTGAAAGGCCCGTTCGGCTGTCTTAACCGTGCCCGCTATGGCATCAGCTGGGGCGCACTGGGGGCCGCTGAATTCTGCTGGCACGCCTCGCGTCAATACGGTCTGGACCGCAAACAGTTCAACAAGCCGCTGGCGCAGACGCAGCTGTTCCAAAAGAAACTTGCCGACATGCAGACCGAAATCGCGCTTGGTCTGCAAGCCTCGTTGCAAGTGGGCCGTCTGATGGACAACGCCAACGCCGCGCCGGAAATGATTTCTATCGTCAAGCGCAACAACTGCGGCAAGGCGCTGGACATCGCCCGCATGTCCCGCGACATGCACGGCGGCAACGGCATCAGCGGCGAATTCCAGGTGATCCGCCACATGATGAACCTCGAGACGGTGAACACCTATGAAGGCACGCATGACGTGCACGCGCTGATCCTGGGCCGCGCCCAGACCGGCCTGCAGGCGTTCTTCTAAATCTCTGGCAGAGGGGGCTTCGGCCCCCTCATACCACCGGACCCGTCAGGATTTGACCGACGGTGCCCCCCCTTCAAACGCATTCCCGTTGACGTAATCACAAGGCGCTTCCTGCATTTCCAGGTGCAGCCCGTTGCCGGTATACGGATGCGCGCGGGCCAATGCCTCGTCCACCTCTATGCCCAAACCGGCTGCGGTGGGGGCTTTGATAAACCCGTCCTCCACCTTGATCGTGCTCTTGATCAACTGGTCGTGGAACGGCGTTTCGATACATTCGCACATCAGGACATTCGGGATCGATGTTGCCAGATGGATATTGGCCGCCCATTCCACTGGACCCGCATAAAGATGCGGCGCGATTTGCGCGTTATAGACCTCTGCCATGGCGGCGATCTTCTTGGCCTCCCAGATACCACCGACACGGCCCAAGGCAGGCTGCAGGATCGCGGCTGCCCCAGACCGCAGCACAGGCGCGAATTCGGCCTTGGTGGTCAGCCGCTCTCCGGTCGCGACAGGGATCGGCACGGCCCGCGCCACGGCGGCCATCTGCTCCACGGCATCTGGCGGGATTGGCTCTTCATACCACAGCGGGCTATAGGGCGCGATGGCGTTCCCCAAACGGATTGCGCCTGCGGTGGTGAATTGCCCGTGGGTGCCGAACAGCAGATCGGCCTTGTCGTCAACCGCCGCGCGGATCGCTTTGCAAAAGGCGACAGATTGCGAGATGTCGGTCATCGCCGGCATATGCCCGCCGCGCATGGTATAGGGCCCCGCCGGATCGAACTTGATCGCGGTATAGCCCCGCGCCACACAGTCCAGCGCCGATTCCGCCGCCATCTCGGGCGAGGTCCAGAAAGCGGTCATATCGTGATGCGGCAGCGGATAAAGATAGGTATAGCCCCGCACGCGTTCGTTCATCCTGCCGCCGATCAAGGCATAGACCGGACGATCCCGATCCTTGCCCAGAATATCCCAGCAGGCGATTTCCAGCCCCGAAAATGCGCCCATGACGGTCAGGTCGGGTCGCTGCGTAAAGCCTGATGAATAGGCGCGGCGGTACATCAGCTCGATATTTTCGGGATTCTCGCCCTGCATGTGGCGTGCGAAAACATCCTCGATCACCGCGCGCATGGCCTGCGGCCCAACCGACGCCGCATAACATTCGCCCCAGCCGACTATCCCTGTATCCGTGGTCAGCTTGACCAAAATCCAATAGCGCCCGCCCCAACCGGGGGCAGGGGGAGCTGTGACGATAACCTCAAGATCTTGCAATTTCATCGCGTGATCCTCTTTTCCAAATGGTTCAAAATCCCGGGGGTACGGGGGCTGGCCCCCGTGGCGCTAGCGGTCAAACAGGATCACATTGCGCCGTGCGGCACCGGTCTTGGTATCCTCGATCGCGTCGTTGATCTGCTCCAGCGACCACCGCCCCGAGATCAGCTCGTCCAGTTTCAGCCGTCCTTGGGCATATAGATCGACCATCCACGGAATATCGCGCTGGATCACCACGTCGCCCATTTTGGAGCCGACCGTGCCCTGACCCATTGCGGCGAATGTGCCGGGGTCATAGGTCGCGCCGTCGCCGATATGAGGCATGCCGACCATGACCACGCGCCCCCCCGCGGCAAGGTATTTCGGTGCGTCGTTATAGGCAGGGATCGCCCCAACGGTCACGATCACCGCATCCACGCCCTTGCGGCCAATCGCCTGTTCCAACTGCCCCCAGGGTTTGTCTTCGGTGCCAAGGATACCATCGGTGGCCCCGAACTCCTTGGCGATCTCCAGCTTCTCCGCGCTCATATCCACGGCGACGATGCGGCGGGCCCCGGCGATGCGCGCGCCCTGAATGGCGTTCAGCCCGACGCCACCGGCACCGATGACCACGACGTCCTGACCGGCCCGTAACTGCGCAGCATTGACCACGGCACCGACGCCGGTGATCACCCCGCAGGCGATCAGGCTGGCGGCATCCTTGGGAATATCGGCGCTGATCCTGACGACCTGCGCCTGATCCACAACGACTTTTTCGGCAAAGGCACCGGATGCCATGGCCTGATGCAGCTTGCCGCCGTCCTTGGTTTTCAGCGGGCCGGTGTCGCCGTCATAGGGGGTTTCGCAGATCACAGGACGACCGCTGGCGCAGTTGGGGCAGCTGCCGCAGGCGCGGATCAGCGTGACCACAACGCTATCCCCGACCGCGACGCCGCTTACCCTGTCGCCCACAGCGCTCACCCGTCCCGCGGCCTCGTGACCATAGACCGCGGGCAGCGATCCGCCCCAGCCCCCACTGGCAAAGGAGATGTCCGAATGGCAGATCGCTACGGCATCCAGCGTCACCTCGACCTCGGCCCCCTCGGGGGCACGGAGTTCTACGTCTTCGATTTTCAGGGGAGCACCAAATTCATGGCAAACGGCGGCTTTGATCAACGGCATAACGGGTCCTTCCGGGCGCGTGAATTTAGGGAAGGGTGGCAAGCTCTGCCCCGTCCCGCAAGCCTATATGCGCCGCGCTGGCTCAGCCTTACGTTATGTCAGTCCACATACGCGGGATTTATACGCACGCGCCGGAAGAGCACCAAGGCGACCACCCGCGCCATCACACTCAGCGAGGTCAGCAGCACCGGCCTGCGCCCGAAGCGGTCGGACAGGCTGCCCACCAGCGGGCTGAACAGGAATTGCATCACCGCGAATGTCGTCGCCAACACACCGCCCCACAGCGCGGCGCGTGACAGATCGGCGGATTGGACCTGCGCGATCAGGTCCGGCATCACAGGGATGATCAGACCAATGCCCATGGCATCGATCATGACGGTCAGGATGATAAATATGACCGCCGGACGCATGGGCTATCGCGCGCCGGTCGGGTGGTTACAGCGCACGCGCGCGGGCCACGAAGGCGGCTGCATCTGCGGGGGCCTGTCCCATCTGGGTTGACGGGTCGAAAAGGGTCTCGGCCAAGTCGGGGTAATCCGCGTGGACCAGATCGGCCAGCGGCACCTGTTTGGCCAGCGCATCCTGACAAAGCTGTTTGGTGATTTTCTGGGCCTCGGGGCGGGGCATCGTTTCGGCTAGGGCAAAGCTCAGCGCTTCGGCGTGGATCAGGCCCAGCCCGTCTGTCAGCGCGCTGCGCATTTTCACAGGGTGCGGCGTCAGCCCCGCGACAAGGCTTTTTGTGTGGTTCAGCGCGGCGGCAAGGCTCAGTGCAAGCTGAGGCACGGCCATCCATTCCGCGAACCACGCGCCGCCATCACGCTGATGCTGATGCGCCGCGGCGGCTTGTAGCGTGGCGCGCTGGCCGGTGAACTGGTGCCCGAGGGCGACAATCGCCGAGGGCCCCACGGGGTTCTGTTTTTGCGGCATGGTCGACGATGCGCCTGCCGCCCCAAGGGCAAGCTCGGCGGTTTCGGTCATGGTCAGCGCCAGCGTGCTTTGCGCGATATGCGCCAGCGCTGCCATCACGCGGCCCTGCCAATCGGCGATGCGCAGCACGGGGCCGCGGTCCACATGCCAGCTGCGCCCGGGGTCTTGCAGCCCAAGCGCTTGGGCCAGCTGCGCGCGGGTCTCGGCAGCCTTGGGACCAAGGGCAGAGCTCGTCCCCGCTGCCCCCGACAGGGACACGAACAGCGACCCTTCGCGTAGCGCCTCAAGCTGGTCGAGCGCATCGCACAGTGGCATGCCCCATTCCGCCAGCACCGCGCCCCAGCTGGTGGGGGTGGCGTGCTGGCCATAGGTGCGGGCAGGCATCGGCAGGGATTGGTGCTGTTCGGCACCTGCTGCAAGGGCCGCGATGATCTCGCGCAGATCGGTTTCCGCCAGCTTGAGCGCCTGACGCAGGCGCAGCATCAGCGCGGTATCGATGATGTCCTGACTGGTCGCGCCCCAATGGACGTGCTGGGCAAATTCCGGTGCCTGCATCTCGGCGCGGAACTGCGCCAGAAGCCCCGGCACGGACACGCCGTTTTCTCCGGTAGAGGCCGCAATCGCCCCGGGGTCGACCTGTATCTCGAGAGAGGCGCGGTGGATCGCGGCGGCGCTCATCTCGGGGATGATACCAAGGCTGCCCTGCACCTTGGCCAGCGCCCCTTCGACCAGCAGCATCGCGCGGATCGCAGCGCTGTCCGAGAACAGGCGGCCTGCGTCACCGGTGTTGAAAAGCTGTGCGAACAGGGGGCTGTCAAAGACGCTGGCGGCCATGGGTTACCTCGGGATAATGTCGTCAATGATCCGCGCCAGACCGGCGGGATCGGTAAAGAAGGGTGAATGCCCGCAGGCCATCTCATGAACATCCGCGCTTGGCCAGTCTTTCGTCATCGTGACCTGATAGGCGGGCGGGATGGTGCGGTCGTCCATACAGCGGATATAGCTGCGTGGCATGGCGTCCGCACGGGCAGTATCCGCCAGAGGCTTGATCGTCGGGGCCACGGCCTGCGCGCAGAGGCGCGGTGCGGCAAAACCTGCAACATCCGGCGGGCAGTCGTGATAGAACAGCGCCTCTGTCATCGCGGGATCAAGGGTAAAGCTTTTGCCGTCGGGGGCGAGGCGCACAGCGGGCATCAGCGGTTGTGACGGGGCCTGTTTGCGCATCTCGGCCAGCGACAGCCCCGCCGCAGGGACGTAGGCACATAGATAGATCAGCCGCGCCATGGCGCTTGGTTCTTTCTGTGCCGCCGCCCCGATGGCAAAACCGCCCATCGAATGACCCACCACCACCGTATCGGGGGTAGAGGCCGCAAGCACCGCATCGGCATAGCTGTCGAGCGTGACCGCGTTGACCGGCGTCGTGTCGTCGCCGTGGCTGGGCAGATCAATCGCACGGGGGCTGTGGCCCAATTCTTGCAACGCAGGGATCAGATCGCGCCAGCACCACGCGCCGTGGCACGAGCCGTGGACCAAAAGGATGTCAGACATGGCCAACGCTTTGCAAAAACTCGGTGAGCAGCGCTGCATACTCCTCTGGGTGTTCGACACAGGGCAGGTGGCCGGCTTTGCGGATGATCTTGAACTTCGATCCCGGGATCAGCTCGATGGTCTCGCGCACCAGATCAGGGGGGGTGGACCCGTCTTCGGAGCCCGCGATCCCCAGCACCGGCAGGCGCAGCGCCGCCGTGGGGGTATAGAAATCCGTCCCCGAAATCGCGGCAGAGCAACCAGCATAGCCTTCGGCCGGTTGGCGTACGACCATATTGCGCCAAAGCTCAAGCTCGGGCGTGGCGCGGAAGGGGGCGGCGAACCAGCGTTCCATGATGGTGTCTGCCATCGGTTCGATCCCGCTGTCTTGCACGGCGCGCACGCGGTCCGCCCACATATCCTTGGTACCGATCTTGGCGGCGGTATTGGACAGCACCATGGCGCGGATCAGGTCCAGCCGCTTAGTGGCGAGCCCTTGGGCGATCATCCCGCCGATGGACAGCCCGACAAAGACGCAGCCCTTTACGCCCAGATGATCCAGCAGCTTTTCCGTATCGCCAATCAGCGCCCCCATCGCATAGGGCGCAGGCGGGCAGGACGACAGCCCATGCCCGCGTTTGTCAAAGCGGATGATGCGCAGACCCTTGGGCAGCAGCGGCAGGATCGGATCCCACAGGCGCAGATCAGTCCCCAGTGAGTTGGCAAAGACCACAGGCGCACCATCCTCGGGGCCATCCACACGGTAGTGCAGACGCACGTCGCCGGTATCGAAAATCTTCATGTCAGAACCTCCTGTGGGGCGTCAGTCAAGCGTGGCAAGCGCCCGCGAGAATATATCACTGTCTACATTCCCGCCCGAAATGGTGACGATCACATCGTCGCCGTCGATCTCGTCTTGCCGGAACAGCGCGGCGGCAAGGGCCACAGCCCCGCCGGGTTCGGCCACAAGTTTGAGACGGTTGAACGCATGGCCAATCGCCCGCAGAGCCTCTGCGTCGCTGACCACAAGGCCGGGGCCGCAAAGCCGGTTGAGGATTGGAAAGGTCAGATCGCCCGGTTGCGGCGTGACGATGGCATCGCAGATCGACCCGCCAAGGGCGGCGTTGCGCGTGATCTCTCCTGCGGCGAGCGACCGCGCGGCATCGTCAAAGCCTTCGGGCTCGGCGGTGCGCGCGCGCAGCCCCGGTGCCTCGGCTTCAAGCGCCAGCGCAATGCCAGAGGTCAGCCCCCCGCCACCACAGCAGGCAATCACATCGGCGCGGGCGATCCCCGCGTCGGCGGCCTGCTGCGCGATCTCGAGCCCCGTTGTCCCCTGTCCGGCAATGACCAGCGGGTCGTCAAAAGGCTTGATCAATGTCAATTCGCGTTCCTCCGCCATAGCCGCGCCGATGGCGTCGCGGTCCTCGGTCATGCGGTCATAAAGTACGACCTCGGCCCCAAGCGCGCGGGTGTTGGCGATCTTCAGACGGGGGGCGTCGGCGGGCATGATGATCACCGCAGGCACCCCGTGCAGCTTGGCCGCATAGGCAACACCTTGGGCGTGGTTGCCACTGGAAAAGGCGATGACCCCCTTGGCGCGTACGGAGGGCTCCAGAGCCGACACCGCCGACCAGCCGCCGCGAAACTTGAAGCTGCCGGTGTGTTGCAGGCACTCGGGCTTGACCCAAACGCGCCGCCCCGCGATGTCATCCAGAAACGGAGAGTTCAGCAAAGGCGTGCGCCGCACGTGCCCCTCCAGCCGCCGCGCTGCCGCGCGGATCATATCGATATTCATTGCATCTTCCCGATCCATTCGTTCAAGGCCGCAACCGCCTCTGGTTCGTCCAGAAACGGAATATGCCCACGTCCCGGCACCCGCGCGACCACCATATCGGGGCGGCGGCGTTCCATCTCTTGCAAGGTTTCCTCGCTCAGCAGATTGGACGCCATGCCACGGATGCAGGCAATCGGCAGCCCGTCAAGCGCGTCAAAGAACGGCCACAGGTCGGGGGAGGGGGCAGAGAACGCCTTGGCCACCGCATCGCGCAGGTGCTTGTCATAAGTGATCTGCAAGCCGCTTTCGGTCTGGGTGTAATGCTTTTGCGCCTCTTCCATCCACCGGCTGTCGGGCACGTCGTCAAATTCGGGAAACACACGCGGCATGGCGGCGGCGGCTTCGGCATGGGTCTTGGCAGCAGGGTTGCGGCCGATATAGCCCATGATGAAATCCAGCCCCTGCGGGTCAATATGCGGGCCAACGTCGTTAAAGGCCACGCCCAGCAACCTACCCTTGGCTCCCTTGGCCAGCCCCAATGCATTCAGCCCCCCGCGCGAAGTGCCAAGCACGGCGGCCTTGTCGATGCCAAGATGATCCAGCAGTTCCAGCGCATCACGACATTCAATAGGGGGGGAATAGTGTGACCAGTCAGGGTCGAAGTCAGAGCGCCCGCGCCCGCGATAGTCCATCTTGATCAGCCGCACGCCCTTCAGATGGGGGGTGACATAGTCGAAATCCGCTGTGGTCCGGGTCAATCCTGCAAGACAGAGAATCGGCAGACCCGCCCCTTCGTCAGTGAAATAGAGCGATAGCCCGTCGGATGTGGTGAAATGAGCCATTATACGCCTGCCAGTTCTGGGATGCCGTTGAGGTCCTGCAGCACATGGGCCGGTTGCCACGGCAGCCGGTCCATCGGCTCTCCCGCGCGGTTGACCCAGGCGGTGGTAAAGCCAAAGCCTGTCGCCGCCGCCGCATCCCAACCGTTGGACGAGACGAACAACACCTCTGAGGTCGCGCAGCCAAAGCGCTGACCGACCAGTTTATAGACTTTCGCATGTGGTTTGAAGACGCCGACGCTTTCCACCGACAGCACCGCATCCAGCGTGTCACCCAGACCGGCGGAGGAAACCGCACCGTCCAGCATGGCTGGTGATCCGTTCGACAAGATCGCGGTATTCAGCCCAGCTTCCTTCAGCGTTTTCAGCATCTTGGGTACTTCGGGGAAGGCCTGAAGCTCCCAGTAAAGCGCCAGCAGGCGCTCGCGCAGGGCAGGGTCGTTATCGTTTCCGGTCTTTTCCAGTGCCCAGTCCAGACCCTCTTGGGTGACCTGCCAGAAATCGTCGTGGGCCCCGGTGACAGCGCGCAGCCAGGAATAGCCAAGCTGCTTTTGCCGCCAATGTTCGGCGACCTGCGGCCAGCTGTCTTTTATTGCTGCAAAATCCGGCTCTGACGCGGCTTGTCGTGCGGCTGCGGCCACATCGAACAAGGTGCCATATGCGTCGAACACGCATGTTGTAATCGCCATGATTTCCCCCCTGAATATTTCTTCCGCAAGACTGTCACGACCCGTCACGACAGAAAAGGCCGAAAAACTGGCCTCATGGGGGTTTACGACAGGACGCAGGCTTGAAACACTGCGCGCCGAACCCGGAGCACCCGCGCAGATACGCGGCCTCCTGTATTTTCCCTTTATGGATCGGAGCTTTCTATGACGCAGGTTAAATCCGGCGATACTGTTGCTATTCACTACACTGGTACCCTGCTTGACGGCAGCACCTTCGACAGCTCGGAAGGGCGCGAGCCTTTGGAGTTCACGGTCGGGTCCGGCCAGATCATCCCCGGCCTCGACAGCGCGATGCCCGGCATGGAAGTCGGCGACAAGAAAGTCGTCAAGATCGGCAGCGCAGAGGCCTACGGCGATGTGAACCCCGAGATGCGTCAGGCCGTGCCACGCGAAGGCATCCCTGCGGATATCCCGCTGGAAATTGGCACGCAGCTGCAGATGCAAACCCCGGACGGGCAGGCGATGCCGGTGATGGTTGTCGAGGTTGACGACGCCACTGTGACCCTTGACGCCAACCACCCGCTGGCGGGCAAAGACCTGCAGTTCGACATCGAACTGGTAAAAATCGCCTGAACCAGGCCCATACAGTCCGGCGCTTTTGATCGCGCCGGACTGTCTTGTCCTAAGAAACCGCTCGAAACCTCGCGCGCCGCGCAGTAAGCAGCGGTTATGGACAGTCAAAACACCTTCGACATTTTTATCGTGGCCACCCCCGGTCTGGAAGACATGCTTCTCGCCGAGGTGACAGAGAAAGGCTTTGCCAATCCTGTGGCCTCGCCCGGCGGGATCACGGTGCAGGGCGGCTGGCCCGAGGTCTGGCGCGCGAACCTGCAACTGCGCGGTGCCTCGCGCGTGCTGGCGCGGATCGGGTCCTTCATGGCGTTCCATCTGGCGCAGCTGGACAAACGCGCGCGCAAGTTCCCCTGGCGCGATGTGCTGCGCGCCGATGTGCCGCTGCGGGTGCAGGTGACCACGAAAGCCTCTAAAATCTATCACGCCGGTGCCGCGACTCAGCGGATTGAAACCGCCTTGCGCGAAAGCCTCGGGGTTACGATTTCGCCCGAGGCGGCTCTCGTGCTCAAGGTCCGGATCGACGACAATGTGGTGACCATCAGCCTCGATACCTCGGGCGATGCGCTGCACAAACGCGGCCACAAGGAAGCCGTGGGCAAAGCGCCGATGCGCGAAAATCTGGCCTATCTGATGTTGCGTCAGGCGGGGTACACGGGCACCGAGACGGTGGTCGATCCGATGTGCGGCTCGGGGACCTTCGTGATCGAGGCGGCCGAGATCGCCATGGGCCTCAACCCCGGCCGCTCGCGCCATTTCGCTTTCGAAGACCTCGCGAGCTTTGATGCTGACCAATGGGCCGCCATGCGCGACACCCCCGCCACATCCACGCCGCTGCGTTTCTATGGTTCTGACCGTGACGCGGGTGCCGTCCGGATGAGCCGTATGAATGCCGAACGGGCCGGGGTGGCCGATGCCGTGACCTTCGAAAACCATGCCGCGGGGGAGCTGTCCCCGCCCGACAGCCCACCTGGCATTGTCATGGTGAACCCGCCCTACGGCGGGCGCATCGGCAACAAGAAACTGCTTTATCCGCTGTATGGCACGCTCGGCCAAACGCTGCTGACCCGCTTTAAAGGCTGGCGCGTCGGTCTTGTCACGTCCGAGCCGCCCTTGGCCAAAGCAACCGGCCTGCCGTGGAAACCCCAAGGCGCTGCTATCGCCCACGGCGGTATGAAGGTCTGGCTCTACCAAACCCCGCCCCTGCGCTAAACGCGACGGCCCTTTCCAGACGCGCCGCGCCATTTCCAAATGGTCTGAAATCCCGGGGTCCGGGGCAGAGCCCCGTAAATAGAACTTTGTGGCAGCGCCCCGGTCCGCCAGTACCGTTAAAGGTTCTCCGCCTGCGGCATCCCCAGCACATGGAACCCGCCATCCACGCGGATGATCTCGCCCGTTGTGCAAGCACCGGCATCCGAGGCCAGATAGACCGCTGTCCCGCCAACCGCTTCCAACGTCGCATTGGCGCGCATGGGGGCGTTTGTGTCGGTGTGTTTATAGGTCTTGCGCGCCCCGCCAATCGCGGCACCGGCAAGCGTTTTCATCGGGCCGGGGCTGATCGCGTTGACGCGGATGCCTTCGGGGCCCAGATCATTCGCCAGATAGCGGGTGGCGCTTTCCAGTGCGGCCTTTGCCACGCCCATGACGTTGTAGTTGGGCGTCACGCGGTTTGATCCCATATAGGTCAGCGTCAGCAGGGTGCCGCCATTCTCGACCATCAGCGGGTGCGCACGGCGGGCGATCTCGATGAAGGAATAGGCCGAGATATCCATCGAGTTTTTGAAGTTCGCGCGGCTGGTGTTCAGGAAGCGGCCAGTCAGCTCGGACTTGTCGGAAAAGGCGATGGCGTGGACGACGAAATCGATCGTGGGCCAACGCGCGCCCAACTGCTCGAACGCGGCATCAAGCGAGGCGTCGTCGGTGACATCGACATCGACCATGAAGTCCGACCCTACACTCTGCGCCAGAGGTTCGAGACGCTTCCCAAAGGCCTCGCCTTGATAGGTGAACGCCAGTTCCGCACCGGCTTCAGCCATCGACTTGGCAATGCCCCAAGCGATGGAGCGTTCGTTCGCGACACCCATGATCAGGCCGCGTTTTCCTTTAAGCATGTCTGACATCTGCTGCCCTTACTCTTGGAATTTGGAAAGGATCATCGATCCGTTGGTGCCGCCGAACCCGAAGGAGTTGGTCATCACCGAATCCAGACCGGCATTGTCCACACGCTCCAGCGCGATTTCGGACGGGTCCAGTTTCGGGTCCAGATCAACGACGTTGATGGATTTGGCGATAAAGTCATTCTTGAGCATCAGCAGGCAGAAGATCGCCTCTAGCGCGCCGGCGGCGCCTTGGGCGTGGCCGGTCATCGACTTGGTCGAGCTGACGGGAGGCGTGCTGCCTTGGCCGAAGACACGACGGACCGCTTCGATCTCGCCCACGTCGCCGACGGGTGTGGAGGTACCGTGCGCGTTGATATAGCCGACCTTGCGGCCCTCGGGCAGGGTTTCCAGTGCCAAGCGCATGGCGCGTTCGCCGCCCTCGCCGGACGGGGCCACCATGTCATGACCATCGGATGTCGCCGCATAGCCGGTGACTTCGGCATAGATCGTGGCACCGCGCGCCTTGGCGTGCTCAAGCTCTTCGAGCACCAGCATGCCGCCGCCGCCCGAGATGACGAACCCGTCGCGGTTGGCGTCAAAGGCGCGGCTCGCGGTTTCGGGGGCGTCGTTATATTTGCTGCTCATCGCGCCCATGGCGTCGAACAGGCAGGACAGAGTCCAGTCAAGCTCTTCGCCGCCGCCAGCGAACATCACGTCCTGTTTACCCAGCATGATCTGTTCCGCCGCGTTGCCGATGCAATGCAGCGAGGTAGAGCAGGCCGAGGTGATGGAATAGTTGATGCCCTTGATCTTGAAAGCGGTGGACAGGTTCGCGCTGACGGTGGAGGACATGCATTTCGGCACGGCGAACGGCCCGATCCGCTTGGTCGCGCCGGTGTCGCGCACCACGTTGTGCGCGGTGAACAGCGCCGATGTCGACGGCCCGCCAGAGCCCGCCACAAGGCCGGTGCGCGGGTTGCTGATCTGGTCTTCGCTCAGGCCCGCATCCGCGATGGCCTGCTGCATGGCGATATAGGCATAAGCCGCACCGCCGCCCATGAAACGCAGCGCGCGTTTGTCGATGTGGTCGGCCACATCAATCTTGAGCGTCCCTGCAACGCGGCTGCGAAAGCCGTGCTCTGTCATTTCGGGGCTGGCGACGATGCCGCTGGTCCCGTCTTTCAGCGATGCCAGAACTTCTTCTGCATTGTTTCCGATGGACGAGACAATTCCCAATCCTGTGACGACGACGCGGCGCATGGGCTGCACTCCCTTGATCTGTGTGGGGCGGGTGCCCTCTTGATGCTGCGCGGCCCGCACGCTTGTCGCGGGGCCGCACGTTCGTTTCCCGTTTGCCGCCTATGGGGCGACAAATCAAGTCATCAGTCTGTCTGGATGATCAGCAAGGTGATCCGAGCGATGATCTGACGGGTGGGCTTAGCTCTCGCTCAGCGCGACCTTCATGTCCTTGACCTGATAGATCACTTCGCCGTCGGCTTCGACGATGCCATCGGCAACGCCCATGGTCAGGCGGCGGGTCTGGATCGCTTTGGTAAAGTCGATCTTGTAGGTCAGCATCTTGCGGTCAGGGCGTACCATGCCGGTCAGTTTGACTTCGCCCACGCCAAGCGCATAGCCGCGCCCCTGCCAGCCGCGCCAGCCCAGGTTAAAGCCGGTCAGCTGCCACAGACCATCCAGGCCAAGGCAGCCGGGCATGATCGGGTTGCCGGGGAAGTGGCAGTCAAAGAACCACAGGTCCGGCGTGATGTCGAATTCCGCAGTGATGTGGCCTTTGCCATGGGCACCGCCATCGGCGGAGACGTCTGTGATCCGGTCCATCATCAGCATCGGCGGGGCGGGCAGCTGCGCGTTGCCTTCGCCGAAAAGCTCGCCACGGGCGCATTTGAGCAGGGCTTCTTTGTCAAAGCTGGTGGGGTAGTCGGCCATATTATCGCGGCTCCTGAGGGCTGAATTTCAAATCCCGGCAGGTTTAGCATTGCGCGCCGCAGGCCCGCAAGGGCGCAGGCACACCACATTTACGCGACGGCGAAAGGCGGCGCTGGCAAGAGTTTCCGGATTTCCGTTTGAAAACCGCCCCCATTGCCCCTTATATATAGCGCATGAGAGGGACTTATAGCCAATGACCCAAACAACACAGCAGATCAGTTCTGAGTGGCTTGCCAAGGCGGGCCTGCGCCCCACGCGGCAGCGCATGACGCTGGCGCATCTGTTGGTAGGCGATGGTCAGCACCGCCATGTCACCGCCGAAAGCCTGTTTGACGCGGCCAAGGGGCAGGGCGATGCCGTGTCGCTGGCAACAGTCTACAACACCCTGCGCGCCTTTTGCGACGCGGGGCTGATGCAGGAAGTCACGGTTGACGGGTCCAAAAGCTATTTCGATACCAACACCCATGATCACCCCCATTTTTTCTGGGAGGACGAGGCACGCCTGTCCGATGCGCCCTCTGACCAGTTGGTGATCGCGCAACTGCCCGACGCCCCCGAAGGGGCCGAGATCGCCTCGGTCGATGTGGTGATCCGTCTGCGCCGCAAGGGTTAGGGCTGTTCGGTCTGGGGCACGGTTTTTACCGGTCCCCTGCGTTCAGAACCACTGCCCCGGTTCCATCAACCCCAGATCCAGCAGTTGGCGAGAATGCCATTCAAACGGCGCGGAGTTGTGCCATTTGAAGCTGGCGATACGATCCCTGCTGCCCGGGTTGGACTTGAGCGCCTTGGCCGTGCGGAAAGAACAGATCGACGCCGTGATATTGTGGTGCCACGGGCAGGCGTAGGTGTTGTATTCTTCATCCGTGAAGGTGTGATCGTCCCGCATCCGCAAGCCGGGCTTGGCGCGGAACAGCGAGATACGGTCGATCTTGCGCCTTGCGGCGGGCACATGTTCCTCGAACCGCCAACGCAATCCGCCAAAGAAATCAAGTTGCCGTTCTTTGGGGTGGTTGTCCGGCGTGCCGTCAGGCCGCGCCAGCGCGTAATAGCCGGACCGGTCCAGAAAGGCGTTGTCCAGCGATACCGCGTTCGGGGCGGCACCTAGATCATCTGCATAAAGATCAACGACATAGGTGAGCATTGCATCGCGGCGCTCTTCCGTGTGAAAGGCCAGCAACTCCCCCACGGTGCGCGTTTCGCAGAAAGGGTAGAACAGATATTCGGCGTTGTAGCAGGTATAAAGCCATTGCCCCGGTGCCGCCTCGATCACGGCGTTTACGGCATTTTCCAGCGCGCCCTCGCGGTCCATGTCGTAGTCCACGCGCAGCACGCCTTTGCTTTCGGCGACATCACGGGCCAGCGCGAAGCTGGCGGGCATAAAGGCGACAACGGTGGCAAAGCCAAGCTGCTGGTGGTGGCGCAGCGTCGTCTCGATCTCTATCGCGTCCTCGACCATGATGAGGGCAATGGGCCCCTTGCTCAGCACCGCTTTGCTGTCACTGATAAAATGGTCAAGACTGCGGTACTGCATGACACCCCGGCTCTATTTGTACTGTGCCTTAAATCTGTCAAATCGGGACGCATTGCAAGAGAACGCTGGCGCTGTTAGACCGCGCTTTTGCACCTTTGATCAACGGACCCTGCCATGACCGCGCCAAAAAAGCTGTTCATCAAGACCTACGGCTGCCAGATGAATGTCTACGACAGTGAACGTATGGCCGAGTCTCTGGGCGATAACTACGTCGAGACAAAGACCGCAGCTGACGCCGATATGATCCTGCTGAACACCTGTCACATCCGTGAAAAGGCAGCAGAAAAAGTCTATTCCGAACTGGGCCGCCTGAAGCCTCTTAAGGAACTGAACCCCGATCTGAAGATTGGCGTCGCAGGCTGTGTGGCGCAGGCCGAAGGGGCAGAGATCATGCGCCGTCAGCCGGCCGTCGATCTGGTCGTGGGGCCGCAATCCTATCACCGACTTCCCGCGATGGAGGCGCGCGTGCGCTCTGGCAAAACCGCGCTTGATACGGATTTCCCCGAAGAGGATAAATTCGAAAAGCTGAAAGGCCGCGGCAAAGCGACGCGTGCGCCTTCTGCGTTTCTGACCGTGCAGGAAGGCTGCGACAAATTCTGCGCCTTCTGCGTGGTGCCCTATACCCGCGGGGCCGAAGTCTCGCGCCCCGCGACCCGCGTGCTGACCGAAGCGCGCGAACTGGTAGAACGCGGCGTGCGCGAAGTCACCCTGCTGGGTCAGAACGTCAACGCCTATCACGGCGTGGGGGAAGAGGGGGCGGATTACACGCTTGCCCGCCTGATCAAGGAGTTGGCCAAGATCGACGGGCTAGAGCGTATCCGCTACACCACCAGCCACCCCAACGATATGGACGACGCGCTGATCGCCGCCCATGGCGAGATCGACAAGCTGATGCCCTATCTGCACCTGCCCGTGCAATCCGGCTCGGACCGTATCCTCAAGCGGATGAACCGCAGCCACACCGCCGAAAGCTATCTGCGGCTGATCGAACGCATCCGCGCCGCGCGCCCCGATATCGTGATGTCGGGTGATTTCATCGTCGGCTTCCCCGAAGAAACCGACGCAGATTTCGAAGCCACGATGGAACTCGTCCGCGAGGTGAAATACGGCTACGCCTATTCGTTCAAATACTCGACCCGTCCCGGCACCCCCGCCGCCGAACGCCCGCAGGTAGAACCCGCCATAGCCGACGAACGCCTGCAGCGCTTGCAAGGGCTGATCACCGGTCAACAGCGCGAGATCCAGAACAGCATGGTGGGGCGCGATGTTTCTGTTCTTGTCGAAAAAACGGGCCGCGAGGCGGGGCAGATGGTGGGGAAATCCGAATACCTCCACTCTGTGCATATCGACGAGGCGCAGGCCGAAATTGGCGACGTTGTTCGCGTCAGAATCGTTGACGCCAAAACCAATTCGCTGACGGCACGTCAGATTTAGGTGTCACCGGTCGCGATTTGCCCGCAATGATTGTAGACCAAAACGACTGCAATGGCCGGAAAATGGCGTAAGTGTGGCAGTAATATAGTAAATATGGCCGCATTCGCGCTTCACAGAAGCGCGTTTACCTCTTAATCTCACAACATATAGCGGACGACCGTGGTGCCTGGGGTATCTGTGGGTCTTCCGACCGGGGGACAGTAAGAAAAGGACGAGGGCTGTGTTTAATACAATTTCCAAGGGGCTACGGCTGTTTGCGGGCACGATGATTGCCGCAACATTCGTGCTTCAGGCATCTGCTGCCGATGCACAAACAAGATCTCAACAGGGCCGCGACAAGGGCCAGTATATTCCAACGATCTGGGTTGACCCCGATGGGTGTGAACATTGGGTCATGGATGACGGTGCCGAAGGCTATATGACACCGCATGTCACCCGTCAGGGTATTCCGGTCTGCCGCCGGGGTAACGTCTGCGGCGTGATGAATACGGACCAGTTCTTCAACACCGACAGCTACCGTGTGCACCCGCAGGGCCGCGCCCGTCTGGCTGAATTCTTCAAGACCACGGGTGCCGTGTCCTATATCATCAGCGGGCACACAGACAGCCGCGCGTCGGATGCCTATAACATGAAGCTGTCGCTGAACCGTGCCAATGCGGTTGCCAGCATCGCCCAGCAATCGGGGGCCCGCATTGCGGATGTCCGCGGCTATGGCGAACGGATGCCAGCGGCGTCCAATGGCACAGCGGGCGGTATGGCCAAGAACCGCCGCGTCGAAATCATCTGCATTCGCTAAGGGGACAGTAACGTGATGAAAGCTAAGATTATGATGGTCACCGCCTGCGCCCTGACACTGGGTGCCTGCGCTGACTACGAAGGCCGGGGCTATCCCGCCGATAAAACCGTCGACCGTGGCTTTGACAAAAAGCACCTGAGCCAGCTTCAGGCCGGCATCTGGGTCGATCCCAACGGCTGCGACCACTGGATCATCGACGATGGCGTCGAAGGCTACCTGAGCCAGCGACTGGACAAATACGGCAAGCCGGTCTGCTCTGGCGTGGCCCAGCCCACATATACGGCGGGCGACTTCAAAGGCGGCTCGCGCGTCCGAGATCCCAACTGATCTTGCGACCACTCCTGCACATAGGATCGGGCCGGCGCGTTTTACGCTCCGGCCCTTTTTTGTCGGCTCAAAGGGGTACATAGTTTGAATATGGGACCCATATTAATCCAAAGACACCTCCAATTAGGAAAACGCTTTGCCATCTAGTGACACAATGACGCCTCCCGCTTCTCACGCGCAGCAACTTGAATTTCCGGACAACCGGCTTCTGATCGATCTCTGCGGCCCCTATGACGCCAACCTGACCGCCGTAGAGACGGCGCTTGAGGTCCAGATCGTGCGTCGGGGCAACCACCTGTCGGTGATGGGAGAGGAAGACGCGACCACCCGCGCGGCCTCAGTGCTCGAAGGGCTTTATGCCCGGTTGGAAGGCGGCCGCAGTGTGGAGCCCGCCGATGTCACCAGTTTGCTACGCATGGGTGATTCAGCGGCTGGGACGGGTGCGCGCCCGGGTGACCAGATCGAGATGCCGAATTTGGGTGGCGTCGAAATCCAGACCCGCAAGAAACGCGTCGAACCCCGCACGGCTGCGCAGAAAGCCTATGTGCAATCACTGTTCGACAACGAACTGGCCTTCGGCATCGGCCCTGCCGGTACGGGTAAAACCTATCTTGCGGTGGCCGTCGGCGTGTCGATGTTCATTGGTGGCCATGTGGACCGTATCATCCTGTCGCGCCCTGCCGTGGAGGCGGGGGAGAAGCTGGGCTACCTGCCCGGTGACATGAAAGACAAGGTCGATCCCTACATGCAGCCACTTTATGACGCGCTGAATGATTTCTTGCCCGGCAAGCAACTGGCCAAGCTGATCGAAGAGAAAAAGATCGAGATCGCGCCGCTGGCCTTCATGCGCGGGCGCACCCTGTCCAACGCCTTCGTCGTGCTGGACGAGGCGCAGAACGCGACCTCGATGCAGATGAAGATGTTCCTGACCCGTCTGGGCGAAGGCTCGCGGATGGTGATCACCGGTGACCGGACCCAGATCGACTTGCCACGCGGCGTGCCATCGGGCTTGCAAGACGCGGAACGGCTGCTCAAGACGATCCCCAAGATCAGCTTCAACTACTTCACCTCGAAAGACGTGGTGCGCCACCCGCTCGTGGCCGCGATCATCGAAGCCTATGAAGCAGATGCAGGCCACGCGTGATGCCCGGCTGCTTCATTTTGCCAGATAAACTCCGGGGGGCCGGGGGCTGGCCCCCGGTGGGGCGCTGATGCAGGCGCTTGACGTGATGGAGGAAGACCCCCGTTGGGCCGGTCTGGACCTTGATACCCTATGCCCCCGCGCGATGCGCGCCACATTGGCGCATCTGTCGCTGGATGCCGACACCGCCGAGGTGACGGTGCTGGCCTGCGACGATGCACATATCGCCACGTTGAACGCAGATTTCCGCGACAAGCCCACGCCGACAAATGTGCTCAGCTGGCCCGCCGAGGAACGCGGTGCCGCGCGCGACGGCGAACTTCCGCTGCCGGTCACGCCGGGGTTCGACAATATGCTGGAACTGGGCGACATCGCGATTTCATTTGACACCTGCCACGCCGAGGCAGAGGCCGCAGGCCGCCCGATGGCCGATCACGTGACCCATTTGATCGTGCACGGGCTGCTTCACCTGTTGGGGTATGACCACGAACGGGACGGGGATGCGACCCTGATGGAACGGTTAGAGGTAGAAATACTTGGCAAATTGGGGTTGGATGACCCATATAGAGACGACGCAGTGCAACCGCCTGCCTAAACACATAAAGACAGGACCCGATGGGCGACACAGACGGATCATCTGAGGCGGCGCAGAGCGCGCAGTTGGAAGACATCATACCGGCCTCCGAGGCCGAAGAAACCGAAGACACCCCGAAATCCGGTGGCTTCTTTTCCCGGGTCATGGGCGCACTCAGCGCGTCGGACAACGAGGAAGAGGAGGAGATCACCGCGGCACAGACTGACAGGCTGTCCACCCGCGGCATGATGAACCTGCGCCGGATGCGGGTGGATGATGTGGCGGTGCCCAAGGCGGATATCACCGCCGTGCCGGTGACCTCGACGCTGGATGAACTGGTCGGCGTGTTCAAGGATAGCGGTCTGACGCGCCTGCCGGTGTATGACGGCACGCTCGATACCCCCGTTGGCATGGCCCACCTCAAGGATCTGGCTCTGACCCACGGATTTAATGGCCGAAACACCGAATTTGACCTTCAGGCGATGCTGCGTCCCTTGCTGTTCGTGCCGCCGTCCATGACCATTGGCGTCTTGCTGACCAAGATGCAGGCCGAACGGCGCCATATGGCACTGGTGATTGACGAATACGGCGGCGTCGACGGGCTGGTCACGATCGAGGATCTGATCGAACAGGTCATCGGCGAGATCGAAGACGAGCACGACGTGGACGAAGGCAAATACTGGACGGTCGAAAAGCCCGGCTGCTACCTTGCGCTGGCCAAGACGCCTCTGGATGATTTCGAGGCCGAGATTGGTCATTCTCTAACCGACCACGATGATGTTGACGAAGAAGAGATCGACACGCTTGGCGGGTTGGTCTTCATGCTGTCGGGACGGGTGCCGGCACGTGGCGAAGTGGTCGTGCATCCCGATGGCCCCGAGTTCGAGGTGATCGACGCCGATCCGCGCCGGATCAAGCGTTTGCGCGTGCGTATGGCCGGATCTCACTGATGACATTGCGCAGTGCCGCTTGGATGCGGTTCGGGGCCGCGGTGCTTGCGGGCGTTGTCGCGGCCTTTGGGCAGGCACCCTATGACCTGCCGCTGGTCTTGCTGGCTGCACTTGCGGCTGTTCTGTTGATCTACCGCGCTGCTGCAACGCCCCGGCAGGCCGCAGCGCTCGGCTGGGGCTTTGGCTTTGGCTACTTCTTGCATGGATGGTCGTGGCTGGTATCGCCCTTCATGGTCGACCCTGAACGCTATGCCTGGATGGCACCTTTTGCTGTGGCGGGGCTGACGGGCGGTTTGGCGTTGTACTGGGCTTTGGCGTTCTACGTGTCCCGCCGGTTGTCGGCACAGGTCTGGCCGCTGATCTTCGTCCTGCCCGCCGCCGAAATGCTGCGCGGTTATCTGTTCACCGGCTTCCCTTGGGGGATGTTCTCTCAGTCTTTGGTCAACCATTGGCCGGGGCAGGGGCTTGCGCTGGTGGGGCCCTACGGCATGACCCTTGCCTTTGTCGCGCTGGCTGTGGCGATGGTGCAGCGCGCGCGGGGGCCGTTGCTGCGGCAGGGCGCTGTCTGGGGCGCGCGGGTCTTGGGCGTGGCGGCGTTGACGGTGCCCTTTGGAGGGCGCGACGCTCCGGTTACCGACCATATGATCCGTATGGTGCAGCCGAACGCGGCGCAGAAAGACAAATGGGACCCCGTCAAAATTCCCGAATTCTTTGATCGTCAGCTGGCGCTGACCGCTGCGCCGCCTGCGCAGGGGGATGCGGCGCCTGATCTGATACTCTGGTCCGAAACCGCCATCGCGTGGCCGCTTGATTTGGCCCATGGCGCGCTGACCTATATCAGCGAAGCCGCAGCCGGTACGCCTGTGGTGCTGGGGGTGCAGCGGCGCGACGACATGGCCTATTACAACTCGGCCGTGTTGCTGGGGCCAGACGCCGAGGTTGTGCAGACCTATGACAAGCACCACCTCGTGCCCTTTGGCGAATATATCCCCTTTGGCGACCTGTTGGGCCGTATCGGTCTGCGCGGCATGGCGGCGCAGTTTGGCAGTGGGTTTTCCTCGGGTCCGGGGGCAGATTTGATGGATCTGGGGCCCTTGGGCCAGGCGCTGCCCCTGATCTGCTACGAGGCCGTCTTTGCGCGGGACGTTAACGCCGCACCGGCGCGGCCTGCGTTCTTGATGCAGCTCACGAATGATGCGTGGTTCGGCAAGAGGCAGGGGCCGTTGCAGCATCTGGCTCAGGCCCGGATGCGCGCGATAGAACAAGGTCTGCCCATGGCACGCGTCGCCAACACGGGCGTTTCGGCGATGATTGACCCCTGGGGCCGCATCACAAAGAGTTTGGCCCTGAACGAGGCAGGCTTTCTGGATGCCCCTCTGCCCGCTCCACGCCCTGCGACACCCTATAGCAGATGGGGCGAATGGCCGTTTCTTTTCATCACTTTGGCGGGGTTTGCTCTTGTTATCCTGCGCCGACGACGCAACTTAAAGTTTGACCAAAGGGGCAGGCAAAGCTAAGCCCCGTTAATCGGCCACAACGGCTTCCTGACGTGGCTAAGAAATCTATTGGAGCACTAAATGTCCCGCAAAAACTACACGTTCACTTCGGAATCCGTTTCCGAGGGCCACCCGGATAAGGTCTGCGACCGGATTTCCGACGCCGTACTTGATGCCTTTCTGACCGAAGAACCCGAAGCGCGTGTCGCAGCGGAGACCTTTGCCACCACCAATCGCGTGGTCATCGGCGGCGAGGTTGGCCTGTCGAACAAGGACAAGCTGGATGAATACCTTGGCAAGATCGACGGCATCGCCCGCGCCTGCATCAAGGACATCGGCTACGAGCAGGATGAATTCCACCACGCCACCTGCGAGATCACCAACCTGCTGCACCCGCAGTCGGCGCATATCGCGCAAGGCGTGGATGCGTCAGGCGACAAGGAAGAAGGCGCGGGCGATCAGGGCATCATGTTCGGTTTCGCCACCAACGAGACGCCAGAGCTGATGCCGGCGCCGATCCACTATGCCCATGCGATCCTGCGCCGTCTGGCCGAAGTGCGCAAAGACGGTACAGAGCCGACATTGCGCCCCGACGCCAAAAGCCAGCTTTCCGTGCGCTATGAAGACGGCAAGCCTGTTGGCGTGTCCTCTATCGTCTTGTCGACGCAGCACGCCGATGCAGGCCAGACCAGTGCCGACATCCGCGACATCGTCGAACCCTATATCACCCAGGTTCTGCCTGAAGGCTGGATCACCCCCGACACCGAATGGTGGGTGAACCCGACGGGGACCTTTGTCATCGGCGGCCCTGACGGCGACGCGGGCCTGACCGGGCGCAAAATCATTGTGGATACCTATGGCGGCGCGGCACCGCATGGGGGCGGCGCGTTCTCGGGGAAAGACCCGACGAAGGTTGACCGCTCTGCCGCCTATGTGGCGCGCTATCTGGCGAAAAACGTCGTGGCTGCCGGTCTGGCCGAAAAGTGTACGATCCAGCTGAGCTATGCCATCGGCGTGTCCAAGCCACTGTCGATCTACTGCGATACCTATGGTGGCGACGCGGATGTTGCGGATGCGGCGATTGAAAAGGCGATCCGTCAGATCATCGACCTGACACCGCGCGGCATCCGCGAGCATCTGCAGTTGAACCGACCCATCTTTGAACGCACCGCGGCCTACGGCCACTTTGGACGCGCGCCCGAAGCGGATGGCGGCTTTAGCTGGGAAAAGACCGATCTGGTCGATGCGCTGAAGGCCGCGCTGTAAACACATGCTTCATGGTACAAGAAAGGGCAGCCCCAATGGGCTGCCCTTTTGCGTTGGTGGGGGCTGCTATAGATCACCTAGGCCGGGGCGTTTGCCGATAGAGACGTGGTCGATATCTTCGGTCCGGAACCCCTTGATCAGCGAAGGGATCATCGCAAAGACCAGCAGGAAGATCGGCAAGCCGACGACCGTGATCACCTGTTGCAAGGCGGTCAGCCCCAAGTCCCCTGCAAGGATCAGCAGCATCGCGGCGACCAGCCCTTCGGACACGCCCCAGAACACCCGCTGGCGGGTGGGGCCGGGTTCGGGCGAACCGGTGCACAGCATGTCGACAACCAGCGACGCGGAATCCGAGGATGTTGCAAAGAAGATCGCCACCACCAGC
The DNA here is from genome assembly GCF_000735125.2 of Sulfitobacter sp. CB2047. NCBI lineage: Bacteria > Pseudomonadati > Pseudomonadota > Alphaproteobacteria > Rhodobacterales > Roseobacteraceae > Sulfitobacter > Sulfitobacter sp. CB2047. The sequence continues at coordinate 1,149,615 of NZ_CP072613.1, forward strand.
ACGGCGATACCCTGCACAATATCGGCGAAAGGGAAGCTTTCGAAAAACGCGAACATGGCAAGCGGGACTGAGTCAGCCACTGCGGCGCTCAGCGAACCGGCCTGCGCGCCAAGAGCCGTGCGCGCGGCGGTGCCGATGCCGTCAATCTCCATCGCTTGCCAGCCGAAGATCGAGAACCAGATCAACGTGAACAGCGACGGGGCCAGCAGCACGCCAAAGACGAACTCCCGTATCGTGCGCCCCCGCGAAATCCGTGCGACGAAAAGCCCGATGAAAGGCGACCATGTGACCGTCCAGGCCCAGTAGAACACCGTCCAGCTGCCCTGCCAGCCCCAATCCCCATTAGAGGGGTTGGTATCGGCAAGCATATCATTCCAGAAGGCGAGCCGTGGCAGGTTGCTTAGGTACAGGCCAAAGGTCTCGACCATGCCGCGCAGCAGGAACAGGGTCGAACCGGTCACCAGCACAAAGACCATCAACGCCACGGCCATGCCGATATTGAGGTTGGACAGCAGCTTTACCCCCTTATCGAGCCCCGCCACGATAGACACCACGGCAACGGCGGTCAGCGCGGTCAGGATGCCGACCTGCAGCGGCACGCCGTCGTTCCACCCAAACAGCGCCGACAGACCCGCTGCGATCTGCGATGACCCCAGCCCAAGCGAGACCGCGACGCCGAACAGCGTGCCGAGGATCGACGCAATGTCGATCGCCTTGCCCCAAGGGCCGTGGATGCGCTCTTTCAACAGCGGGTAAAAGACTGAACTGACCCGCACGGGTAGATCATAGCGGTTGATGAAATAGGCAAAGGCCAGACCGGGCAGCGCGAAGATCGTCCAGGTGTGCAGCGCAAGGTGGTATGTGGCGATAGAGATGGCGTCTTGTGCGGCCTGTTCCGTGAAAGGTTCAACGCCGGGCAGGGGCGGGTCCGAAAAATGACTGATCGGTTCGGCCACGCCCCAGAACATCAGCACGGTGCCGATGCCGCCCGCGAAAAGCATGGTGAACCACGACAGGTTTGTATACTCGGGGCGGCTGTCGCGCGGGCCAAGGCGGATATGGCCGTGACGGCTCATCGCGGCCCAGATCAGAAAGCCCAGCCAGACGTTGACGCCAAGAATAAAGAACCACCCCAGATGCGATACGATCCAGGCGCGGCCTGCGGCGAAAGCATCCCCGATCGGTTCAGGGGCAAGGACAAGAGCCAGTACAAATAGGGCGGTACACAGGGCGGAAACAAAGAATATCGTAGGGTCCGTTCGTAGTCCTAGTCGGCTTGCCAGTTCCCGCATTCGCATGTCCTCCGCTGCATTATTATCGGTTCTTGGTCAGGTAGAACCCTGTGGCTCAACGTAAAGTCCCCGTGATCGTTCCGGGTTTGCTGCGCTTCACAGGGGCGGCACCGCCGTTGCGCAGGGGGCGCGTGGGCTTTTGCGGCGCAGGATTACGCGAAATGTTGCGCCCGTCCCCCGCGCAGGCTAAAGCCAGCGCCATGACACATCCTGAACGCCCCCGCCGCAATTTCTACGGTCGCCTTAAAGGCAAATCGCTTAAGCAAAGCCAGAAAGGCTATATCGAAGAGGATCTAGAGGCGCTGTCGCCCGGTCCTGTCGATTGGGATGCGAACCCCGACCGTACACCGCTGGACCTGCCGACGCTGTTTGGCGGCAAACCCGTCTGGCTGGAGGTCGGTTTTGGCGGCGGCGAACATATGGTGCATCAGGCGGCGCAAAACCCTGACGTAGGCATCATCGGCTGCGAACCTTACATCAACGGGGTCGCGATGCTGTTGGGCAAGATCCGCCGTGCGGGTGTCGATAACGTGGCGATCCACCCGGGCGATGCGCGCGATATCTTTGACGTGCTGCCAGAGGCGTCGATTGACCGCGCTTTCCTGCTGTACCCTGATCCGTGGCCGAAAACGCGCCACCACCGTCGTCGCTTTGTGACGCCGGAACACCTTGAGCCGCTGGCAAAGGTGCTCAAGCCCGGCGCGATCTTTCGCGTTGCCACGGACATCGAAGACTATGTGCGCCAGACGCTTGAGCAGGTGCCGCGCCACGGGTTCGAATGGCTGGCGGAACGCCCCGGCGACTGGAAAGAGCCGTGGGGCGACTGGATTTCCACCCGCTACGAACAAAAAGCCCTGCGCGAAGGGCGCGTGCCGCACTATCTGACTTTCCGCAAGACCTAAGCGGGCGGGCGCGGGCCAAGAACGCTGGCAATGGACGGGGCGGGATCGCTGGTTTAAGACGGGCTTTCAGGAAGTTTTTTTGAGGGTTATCCATGTCCAGCCACGCCACGCCCGTCCCGATGACCTCTACCGCTTGCGGCCCGCTGTCCGGCGTGGCCGAGGTGCCGGGGGACAAGTCGATCTCGCACCGGTCCTTGATTTTGGGCGCGATGTGCATTGGCGAAACCACCATCAGCGGATTGCTTGAAGGCGACGACGTGCTGGACACGGCCAAGGCGATGCAGGCCTTTGGCGCGGAAGTCACCAATATGGGCGGCGGCAACTGGTCTGTGCGCGGTGTGGGCGTGGGCGGTTTCGCAGAACCGGACGGGGTGATCGACTGCGGAAACTCGGGCACGGGGGTGCGCTTGATCATGGGGTCAATGGCGACCTCCCCCATCACCGCGACATTCACCGGCGACGCCAGCCTGAACGGCCGCCCCATGGCACGGGTCACCGATCCGCTGGCCTTGTTCGGCACGCAATCTGTCGGGCGCAAGGGCGGACGCCTGCCCATGACCATCGTGGGGGCGGCTGATCCTGTGCCCGTGCGCTACACCGTGCCCGTGCCGTCCGCACAGGTGAAATCCGCCGTGTTGCTGGCAGGGCTGAACGCCCCCGGCAAGACCGTCGTGATCGAGGCCGAGGCCACGCGCGACCATACGGAGCGGATGTTGGCGGGCTTCGGTGCCGAGATCTCGGTGGAAGACACGGATGAGGGCCGTGTGATCACTCTGACCGGCCAGCCGGAGCTACAGGCCCAGCATGTTGATGTGCCGCGCGATCCGTCCTCGGCTGCGTTTCCGGTCTGTGCTGCCTTGATCGTGCCGGGCTCCGACGTGCTGGTGCCGGGGATCGGGCTGAATCCGACACGGGCAGGGCTGTTCACCACACTGCGCGAGATGGGGGCCGATCTGACTTACGAGAACGAGCGGACCGAGGGCGGCGAGCCTGTCGCCGACCTGCGCGCCAAATTCTCGCCCGACCTCAAAGGGATCGAGGTGCCGCCAGCGCGTGCGGCGTCGATGATCGACGAATATCCGGTGCTTTCTGTCGTGGCCGCCTTTGCGCAGGGCCAGACCATGATGCGCGGCGTGAAAGAGCTGCGGGTCAAGGAAAGCGACCGGATCGACGCGATGGCCAAGGGGCTGCGCGCCAACGGGATCGAAGTGGACGAGGGCCCCGATTGGTGGGCGGTCACCGGACGGGGGCACGGGAACGTGCCGGGCGGCGCCACCTGCGCCAGCCAGCTGGACCACCGCATCGCGATGTCCTTTATGATCCTTGGCATGGCCGCAACGTCCCCTGTCAGTGTGGACGACGGGTCGCCGATCACCACGTCCTTCCCGATCTTCGAGCCGCTGATGAAACGCCTTGGCGCGGATGTGGCGCGGGGGGATGCGTGATGCTGGGCTTTACCGTTGCGATTGACGGGCCGGCTGCGGCGGGCAAGGGCACTGTCGGGCGCGCTGTTGCGGCGCATTTCGGCTTTGCGCATCTGGATACCGGCCTGCTGTATCGCGCCGTAGGAGCGAAAGTGCTGGAGGGCATGACCGCCGAAGAAGCCGCTTTGACCCTGCAAGCCGATGATCTTGAGAATGACCAACTGCGCACCAATGCCGTGGCAGAGGCCGCGAGCCGCGCGGCCGCGATCCCCGCTGTGCGGGCCGCTTTGGTCGATTTCCAGCGCAGCTTTGCCATGCGGGCAGGGGGCGCGGTGCTGGACGGGCGCGACATTGGCACGGTGATCTGCCCCGATGCGCCGGTCAAGCTGTTCATTACCGCCACGCCCGAGGTCCGTGCACAGCGCCGCTTTGCCGAGCTTAGCGCCAAGGGGGCCGAAGTCACCCTCGAAGGGGTGCTGGCCGATGTACAGGCCCGCGATGCCCGCGACAGCACCCGCGCCGAGGCACCGCTGAAGCCCGCCGAGGATGCAGAGCTGATGGATACCTCGACCATGGATATCGAGACAGCCGTGGCCCGCGCCATCGAACTGGTGGCCGCACGTAGAGGTGACTAGACGCGGCGGAACGAATGTCGCTGCCTGACGTTGGTCTGGGACGTGTCTGGCGATAGGCTGGGCACGATAGGAATAAACAAGAGGTGCTGACTATGAAGACCGCTCAAGACTATCTCGACGATGCGAATGCCGTTGTCCCCAAGATGGACGCCAAGGACGCGATTGCGAAACATGCCGAAGGCAAGGGTGTCTTTATCGACGTGCGCGATTCCGGCGACATCGCTAAAAGCGGGACCATCAAGGGCGCGCATCGTGTGCCGCGCGGCATGATCGAATTCCGCGCCGACCCCAACAAGGAAGAGATGTATAACCCGATCTTCGAAAAAGACGCGGAGATTTACCTGGTCTGCGGCGCGGGCGGTCAGGCCGCGCTGTCGGGTAAGACACTGCACGACATGGGCTACACCAATGTCACCAACATCGGCGGTTTCCCCGGCTGGAAAGACGCGGGCGGCCCGACTGAAAGCTGATACCCGACCCCTAGGATGACCGAATGGATAAGGGCAGGCTACGGTCTGCCCTTTTTCTGACATCGCCCGGTATGAACCTGTATGAACAGGGGATCACCCGTGCCAGCCCTTGCCTTTGCCCCGAAACAGGGCTATACGCGCGACTGTCTAAGGGGCGGATACACGTTTCGGGCGCGAGATATCAGGCAGGGTCGGTTTCATCCGGCCCTCTTTGTTTTGCGGATCGAATCCCATCGCGGATGACAATTTTAACCACAGACCGGCGGAGACAACCGCGCGGCCAGAAACCAAATGCTAAAGGAAAATCAAGCTACATGGCTATGAACTCAATGGAAGACTTCGAAGCACTTTTGGAAGAAAGCTTTGAAATGGACACGCCCGAAGAGGGCTCTGTTGTCAAAGGCAAGGTTATCGCGATCGAAGCGGGCCAAGCTATTATCGACGTAGGCTACAAGATGGAAGGCCGCGTTGAACTGAAAGAATTTGCCGAGCCTGGCGAAGCACCCAAAGTGGAAGTCGGCGACGAAGTCGAAGTATTCCTGCGTCAGGTAGAAAACTCCCGTGGCGAAGCTGTCATCTCGCGCGAGATGGCCCGTCGCGAAGAAGCCTGGGACCGTCTGGAAAAAGCCTATGCCGCAGAAGAGCGCGTTGAAGGCGCGATCTTTGGCCGCGTTAAAGGTGGCTTTACCGTTGATCTGGGCGGCGCAGTTGCCTTCCTTCCCGGTTCCCAAGTTGACGTGCGCCCCGTGCGCGATGCCGGCCCTCTGATGGGTCTGAAGCAGCCGTTCCAAGTTCTGAAAATGGACCGTCGTCGTGGCAACATCGTTGTTTCGCGTCGTGCAATCCTTGAAGAATCCCGTGCCGAACAGCGTGCCGAAGTTATCGGCAACCTGACCGAAGGTCAGGAAGTTGACGGTGTGGTCAAGAACATCACCGAATACGGTGCCTTCGTTGATCTGGGCGGTGTTGACGGCCTGCTGCACGTCACAGACATGGCATGGCGCCGTGTGAACCACCCATCCGAGATCCTGTCGATCGGCGAAACCATCAAGGTTCAGGTCATCAAGATCAACAAAGAGACGCACCGCATCTCCTTGGGTATGAAACAGCTGCAAGAAGATCCATGGGATCTGGTTCAAGCCAAGTACCCGCTGGAATCCACGCACACTGGCCGCGTCACCAACATCACCGATTACGGTGCATTTGTTGAGCTGGAGCCAGGCGTTGAAGGTCTGGTTCACGTTTCCGAAATGTCCTGGACAAAGAAGAACGTACACCCCGGCAAGATCGTTTCCACCAGCCAAGAAGTCGAAGTCATGGTTCTGGAAATCGATGGCGCCAAGCGTCGCGTTTCCCTTGGTCTGAAACAGACCATGCGCAACCCATGGGAAGTGTTTGCTGAAACACACCCAGAAGGCACCGAAGTTGAAGGCGAAGTCAAAAACATCACCGAATTCGGTCTGTTTGTTGGCCTGCCAGGCGACATCGACGGCATGGTTCACCTCTCTGACCTGAGCTGGGACCAGCGCGGCGAAGAAGCGATCCAGGACTACCGCAAAGGTGACACGGTTCAGGCCGTTGTTTCCGAAGTTGACGTGGAAAAAGAACGCATCAGCCTGTCGATCAAAGGTGTGGGCGGCGACAAGTTCGCAGAAGCAGTGGGCGGCGTGAAGCGCGGTTCCGTTGTGACTGTGACCGTGACCTCCATCGAAGACGGTGGCATCGAAGTCGAATACGAAGGCATGAAAGCCTTCATCCGTCGCTCCGATCTGTCGCGTGACCGTGCCGAACAGCGCCCCGAGCGTTTCTCGGTTGGTGACAAGGTTGACGTCCGCATCACCAACGTTGACGCGAAAGCGCACCGTCTGGGCGTGTCGATCAAAGCACGTGAAATCGCAGAAGAGAAAGAAGCAGTCGAGCAGTATGGCTCCTCTGACTCCGGCGCATCCTTGGGTGATATCCTGGGTGCCGCTCTGAAAGGCGACGAATAAGCCTTAGCGCTTGTTGCACAGATCAGGGGCCTCGCAGTGCAGACTGCGGGGCCCTTTTTCGTTGCGAATCGCAATCTGTGGCGAGGGGCAGGGAAGGGCGGCTGGCAGCGCTGTTCCGGGTGGTTGCGTGAAATGTGACTAAAAAATGACTGGAAAACAGCGACTTCCCGCTACTTAATCGCAATAATAGAAATATGCATGACTTCACGAACGCGTTTGGTTTGCTATAGTCCCACCTAGTTAAGACATTAATTGCGCACCTCGGAGGACGTTAAATGATCCGGTCAGAACTGATCCAGAAGATTGCCGACGACAATCCCCATCTCTATCAGCGCGACGTGGAACGGATCGTAAATACCATCTTCGAAGAGATCACCGGCGCGATGTCCGACGGTGATCGGGTAGAGCTGCGCGGCTTTGGTGCCTTTTCAGTGAAAAAACGTGACGCCCGTGTGGGCCGGAACCCTCGCACTGGGGAAACGGTTCATGTAGAAGAAAAGCATGTGCCGTTCTTCAAGACCGGTAAACTGCTTAGAGATCGTTTAAACGGGAATTCCTAATGCGTTATGTTCGCTACCTCTGCATCGCAATCTTCGCCATTGCACTGATCGCGGTTGCCTTGGCCAACCGGTCTATGGTGTCGCTGAAGTTGCTACCGACCGAGGTATCGGGCTGGTTCGCGTTGAACCCTGAAATTCAGGTGCCGCTGTTCATTGTTATTCTGGGTAGCATCATCGCCGGTTTGCTGGTGGGTTTCGTCTGGGAATGGATCCGCGAATACGGCCAGCGTGCCGAAGCCGCACGTCAGGCCCGCGAAATGCGCCGTCTGGAACGTGAAGTCGCACGCCTGAAGGGCGAGAAGTATCAGGACCAGGACGAGGTTCTGGCGCTGCTGGATCAAGCAAGCTAAGCGGGCCTATGCCCCTTAGCGCAGGAAGTATCCGATGACCCAAAATTTGCACGTGAAATTCTGCGGCTTGCGCAGCACGCAGGATATTGCGGCGGCCGCTGCGGCCGGTGCGCGCTATGTCGGCTTTGTTTTCTTTGAAAAATCCCCCCGGCACGTCACGATTGATCAAGCCGCTGAACTGGCCATAGAGGTGCCAATGGGGCTGTGTAAGGTCGCGTTGACGGTCAACGCGGATGACGCCTTTCTGGATGCGCTGACGGCGGCTGTGCCCCTTGATATGCTGCAGCTGCACGGCAAGGAAACGCCCGAGCGTGTCGCCGAGGTCAAGGCGCGCTATGGGCTGCCGGTGATGAAGGCGGTCGGTGTGGCCGATGCAGATGACCTGCCACAGATTGATGCCTATATGGCCGTGGCAGACCAGATCCTGATCGACGCGAAACCGCCCAAAGGGGCAGCGCTGCCCGGTGGCAATGGATTGTCGTTTGACTGGCGCCTGATCGCAGATCGCACATGGGACAAGCCGTGGATGCTGGCAGGAGGGCTGACCCCTGACAATGTGGCTCAGGCCGCCCGTATGACCGGCGCACGGCAGGTAGATGTCTCTTCCGGTGTGGAAAGCGCGCCGGGTGTAAAGGACGCAGGGCTGATCGCGGCATTCGGAAACGCCGCGAAGGTCTAGTATTGGCAGGATGGTCCCCTAGAAGGTGAGGGGGTATTCCTTGGCCAGCGCGTCGAATTTCATCAACGACGCAACCAGTGCAGGCATCTGATCCAGATAGATCATGTTCGGCCCGTCCGACGGTGCGTTGTCCGGGTCTTCGTGGGTCTCGATAAAGACCGCGCCCACGCCAATCGCGACCGCTGCACGCGCCATGACGGGGGCGAACTCGCGTTGTCCGCCGCTGGAGCCACCTTGCCCGCCGGGCTGCTGGACTGAATGGGTCGCGTCCATCACGACAGGGTATCCGGTTTGCGCCATCTGCGGCAGGCTGCGCATGTCAGCGACCAGCGTGTTGTAGCCAAAGGAGGTGCCGCGTTCGGTCAGCAGGATACGTTTGTTGCCGGTGGATTCGATCTTGGCGACGACATTGGGCATATCCCACGGGGCCAGAAACTGACCCTTTTTGACGTTCACGACCTTGCCCGTATTGCCCGCGGCCAGCAGCATATCGGTCTGGCGGCACAGGAAGGCGGGGATTTGCAGGATGTCGACGGCCTCGGCCGCGATGGCGCATTGCGCTTCGGTATGCACGTCGGTCAGGACGGGCACGCCGATGGATTTGCCCACCGATTGCAGCACAGCCAGACCTTCGTCGATGCCAAGCCCGCGTTTGCCACCAAGGGAGGTGCGGTTGGCTTTGTCATAGCTCGCCTTGAACACGAACTGTGCGCCCACGGCATCGCATGCCTCTTTCATCTGGCCGGCGATCATCTGTGCGTGGGTTTCGCTTTCCAGCTGGCAGGGGCCTGCGATCACCGTCAGCGGGCGATCATTCCCGATGACGACATTTCCAACGGTGACTTGGGTCATTTTGTTACCTGTTCTTTCAGAATGGAGGAGGTCAGCGATAGCATGAGGTAGATGCCCGCAAAGATCAGGAATGTCAAAATCGTGTTCTCGAACTTGCGTGGGTATGAGGCGCTTTGCGACGCCACCGGACGCACCGCGACGGTCAGATATCGGACCTGACGGCTGGCCTCTGTTCGGGCTTGTTCCATCTGGGTCTGGGACGCCTGCAAGGCGGCATCTGCCGCGGCCAGATCGGCCTGCGCCAGTTGCAAGCTGACCGCTTGTTGTGCAAGCGAGTTGGTGCCCTCGGTCGCGCTGTTCATGCGTTCGTTCAGCTTGTCCAGTTGCGCGCTAAGCCGGCGCACGTCGCCTTGGGCACCGTCCACCTTGGCGCGGTTCGGGCGCGGGTTGTCGAGCAGGGCGGCAAGCTCAAGCTCTTTTTCCAGCAGCAAGGTTTCATAATTGGTGATCTGCCCGCGGATCGATGCGATCACCGCCTGCGGGTCCACCCCGTTGTCGACCTGTAGCTTGATCAGCGCTTCCTGCGCCTCGCGGCGTTTGGCGACCGTCTGCTCATAGGCTTCGCGGGCGTCGCGCATGCCATCTTCGCGCTTTTGCTGCGACAGGGCGTTCACGCGTTCTTCGGCATATTCCAGCAGGTGTTCGGAAAAGTCTTTCGCGACCTCGGGATCGGCGGCAATCACCTCCATCCGGATCATGCCTTCGGTCGGATCGTATCCGATTTTAACGTTGTCCTTATAGTGTTTATACGCTTCCTCGTTCGACGCGTCAGGGTTCATCCGCTGGATCGGGTCGATCGCGGGGTCCGAGAAATGCTTCATAAAGCCGACATCACGGTCCAGCCGCAGCATCGCGTCTTTTGACTGCAGGTAGCTTTGTGTCGCGATACTATCGGCGGAGTTGGCAAATTGCGTCGGCAGCAGCCCGCCAAGGGGGCCAAGCCCGCCTGTGCCTTCGTTCTGGATAATCAGGAACTGGCTGTCTGTCGCATACATCGGGGTGGCGATGTTGTAGAAATAATACCCGCCCATGATTGTGGGCAGCCCGACAAAGAACGCCAGACGCACCATAAGCAGCCCCATCTTGCGACGGCGGCGCTTGGTGATGTCACGCTGGATGTCCGAGATCTCGCGCATGCGGCGTTCCATCGGATTAACGTCGGTCGAGGGCAGATTGCGCCCCCCGGCAGGGACGGTCTGGGGAAGCTGGATGCGCCCTTTCTGCAATGCCGTGCCGGTGGATTGCTTGTCCTGAGGAACGACCAGTTCCAGCATGTTGGAGCGTTGGAACGGGTCGATCCCTTCGGCGCGCAGCAACCGCACCGCATCGAAGTCAGAGGTCGGGGCAAGCCCGTGTTTTTGCGCCACGCGACGGGCCATGCGCAGCTGGCGGCCGGTCAGCCCTTCGCGGCGGATCGCGTCGATGTCCTGCTCTCCGCTGACTTCGGTCGCTGATGACACCTCGCCGCTGCGGGCGTCGGTGGGTGGGGTCGGGCGCGCAGCGGAGGCTGCGGCAGCTTGGCTGGGCGCTGCAGCTTTCGGTGCTTCGCCGCGTGATGCAGCCGCAGCGCGTGGCGCGTCGGGGGCCTGCGGCTTCGGCGGGGCTGCCGCGGGGGCATCACGTTCGACCGCGTCGGTTCCTTTTGGGGCCGCAGCAGGGGTCGCACGTTTGATGCGGAATTTTCTAGCCTTGGGTTTCGTAGTCATAAAGCTGTTTGGCCTCTTCCAAGGTGTCGAAGATATGTAGCTTTCCGCCAAGCAAGACAGCAGCGGACCGCGCGAATTGTTCCAACGTCTCGGCTTGGTGCGAAACGATGATGATCGTCGTCGTGCGCAGCCGTTCTTGCAGAATTTCGCCCGCCTTGCGGTTGAACTCCACATCTGTGGTGCTCGGCATGCCTTCGTCGATCAAATAGATGTCGAAATCAAGCGCAAGCAGCAGTGAAAACGAAAACCGTGATTTCATCCCGGCCGAATATGTCCCGACGGGCTGGTCAAAATATTCCCCCAACCCACACAGCCAGCGACAAAAGCTTTCGACGTAGTCAGGGTCCAGCCCATAGAGACGGGCAATATAGCGGGCATTCTCTACCGCGGAAACCTTGTTGACGACACCGCCCATGAACCCCAGCGGGAAGCTGATGTTGCAGCCGCGTCTGATTTCACCTTCGTCCGGCTTTTCCAGCCCCGCCATCATATTGATAAGAGTCGTCTTGCCGGTGCCGTTCGGGGCGAGGATGCCAAGGGAATGCCCCAAATCCACACGAAATGACACATGGTCGAGAATGACCTTGTGTTGCGTGCCAGTCCAAAAGGACTTGGAGACGTTGTCGAATTCCAGCATGCCTGCTCCGATTGGTGCTGTTGCGGGTATGTCGCGCCCTGTTTCCCGAGCCTTGGGCGGTGTCTAGCCCTCTATTTTGACTATATTATGTCGTAGTTGAGGCCGAATTTACAAGGAGCCAAAACGACCCACGCGCCCGAAGGCAGTGCCATCGGCGATGGTTTGCAGGACGCGCTATACGAAAGGTCGACGGGTGCGGTTGTTAGTGACCGATCACCTTGGCATCGTGGCAATGGGCATCCCGGGTCTCAAGCTCCAGCGTGACGTGGTTCAGATCGAACTCGGAGTTCAGGTAGGATTTCAACGCTTGGCGCAGGGCGCTTGGGTCGGTGCCTTGTTCGGCAACGATATGGGCGTCGAAGGCCGCGCCGTGTTCCTCCATCAGCCACAGGTGCACATGATGGACATCTGCAACACCGGGCTGGTCGCGCAGTGCCGCGATCACGTCTTCGGTGCGCAGCGCATCGGGCGAGGCAAGCATCAGGATCCGCGCCACCTGCGGCAGTTCGGTCGCGGATTGCCAAAGGATGTATCCTGCAATCAGCAGCGTCGCCAATGGGTCCACCCAAGCCCAGCCGAACAGGATCATCAGCGTCCCTGCCACGATCACGGCAACCGACCCCAAGGCATCGGCCACATTGTGCAAAAAGGCCGCGCGGATGTTCACGCTGGATTTCGATGCGCGAAAGGTCAGCGCGGCGGTGCCCAGATCCACAAGCAAGGCGAAGCCGGCGACGATCACCACGATCCAGCCCGCCACGGGTTCGGGATTGGCAAAGCGCATCGCGGCCTCATAGACCAGATACAGGCCGATCACGATCAAGGTGGTATAGTTGATCAGCGCCGCGACCGCCTCGATACGGCCGTAACCAAAGGTCATATCTGCATTGGCTGGACGACGGGCGATCTTGCGTGCGGCAAAGGCGATGATCAGCGCGATGGCGTCGCTGAAGTTATGCAGCGCATCGGCGATCAGCGACAGACTGCCCGCGACGATCCCGCCGATGACCTGCGCGACCGTGAGACCGAGGTTGATCGCCACCGCGAGGGCAATCTTGCCGTCGCCGCTGTCGGGATCGACGTGATGATGGTGACCGTGTGACATGGGGGGCTTTCGCTATCTGTGGTGTGAACCGTGGGGATGATCGGGGCAGGGTACTGCCGCGTCGGCGCAACACTCTGTCATCAGGAACTCGGATAGATCCTGTACCGCGTCATGGGATACCGCCGCGCAGATGATGCTGCGCCCCTGCCGCTGCTGGCGCACCAGCCCCGCGGCAACAAGCAGTTTCAGATGATGGGTCAGCGTCGACCCGGTGATGCCCGCGCGATCACCCAGCGTGCCGATGGTCAGCCCGTCAGGGCCTGCGCGCACCAGCAAACGGAGAACTTGCAAACGTTGCTCTGATCCGAGCGCGGCAAAGCGCGCAGCAGCCAAGGCGAGATCATGGGGGGAGGCGGGATTCATTTTCATGTTTTTAGAAATATAGAAATGACTAGCCGCGTCAAGCTCATTTCGAAAGGTTTCGAAATGAGTGCTGGGCACCACCGGCTCACCGCCCCCTTTGAAACCGGCGCGCCACCGCTTAGGTCTACCCCCATGACCGACATCCGCCCCGAACTCAGCCAATGCACCCTCTGCGCCGACCGCTTTGCGGCTACGGCGACGGGGCACCGACCCAATCCGGTGGTCTGGTTCCAACCGGGCGCGCGGCTGCTGATCGCCTCGCAGGCGCCGGGGTTGAAAGTGCACGAGGCGAACACCCCCTTCTGGGATGCCTCTGGCAAGCGGCTGCGCGACTGGCTGGGCGTGGACGAGACGACCTTTTATGACCGCAGCCGCGTGGCGATCATCCCCATGGCCTTCTGCTTTCCGGGCTATGACGCCAAGGGCAGCGATCTGCCGCCTCCGCCGATCTGTGCGAAAACATGGCGGGCCCGGGCGCTGCATACCGTGCCCGATGTCCGGCTGACCGTGTTGATCGGGGCCTATGCCATGCGCTATCACCTGCCCGGGTTCACCACAGTCACCCGCGCCGTCGCCGATTGGCAAAACCACCCGAAGGGCGTCTTTGCCTTGCCTCATCCCTCGTGGCGCAATACCGGTTGGCTCAAGAAAAATCCGTGGTTCGAGGAGGACGTGCTTCCCCGGCTCCGCGCTGCTGTAAGGAATGTACTGGATGACTGAAGCGACGCCCCTGGACATCGCCCATGCCGCCATGATGGCCGATGAAAGCGATGACGCTGCCCGCCTGCGGTTCTACGAACGCATGGCCGATGTGGAGCTTTTCCTGCTGCTCGAAGCCGAACCGGACGCCGATCAGGTCAGCCCTGTCCTGCTCGAGGACGCCTATGTGCTGGTCTTTGACCGGATCGAACGGCTTGCGGCCTATGTCGGGCAGCCTGCGCCCTATGTGGCACTGTCGGGGCGCGCGATTGCGGGGATGCTGGATGGCCAACCGCTTGGCATGGCGGTGAACCTGGATGTTGCCCCTTCGGCGATCCTGCTGCCCGACAGCGCCGTGGCTTGGCTGCGCGACACACTCGCCCATGAAGCCGGAGAGGTCGAGGCGCGCATCGACCGTGTTCTGCCGCCCAAGGGCCTGCCCGAAACGCTGATTGCCGCGATTGATGCCAAGCTGGCGACCGCCACAGGCATGGCGGCAGGGGCGTGGCTGGTCGGGGTTGAATATACCGGCGGCGGGCGCGGGCATCTGCTGGGCTTTGTCGGGGCCATCCCGCGCGCGCAAGACGCGCTGGTTCGTGCCGCTTCCGAGGCGCTGACATTCTCGGGTATCGATGCGGGGGCGATGGATGTGGGCTTCTTCGCGCCCTCTGATCCGACGGTTGAAAAACTGTCGAAAGTCGGGCTGCGTTTTGATCTGCCCCAGATGGACCCGCTGGAAAAAACCCCGCGGATGGAGGCCCCCGGCTCTGACCCGTCAAAGCCGCCGATCCTGCATTAGCAAGGACCAAAGCCGCTTGCATCCCGCCCCGCTTGGCGCGATCAATAGGCCATGACATTGAACCCCGCCGATCCCGCATTCGAGGCCGCGCTGCGTGCCGATCTGTCGCCCGACGTCTTTCGCGCGGTCGAACCCCGATATCTGGAAGAACCCCGCGGGCTTTATGCCGGAAAATCGGCCGTGCTGGCCCTGCCACGCACGGTCGAAGAGGTCGCGATACTGATCCGCCATGCCAATGCAGCACGGGTCGGCGTAATCCCCTATGGCGGTGGTACCGGACTTGTGGGCGGCCAGGTGGCAGACTCTGGCCCCGCTCCGCTGATCCTGTCGCTGGAACGCATGAACAAACTTCGCGCAGTCTACCCCGATGAAAACGTGCTGGTAGCCGAAGCGGGGATGATCCTGTCTGACGTGCAAGACGCCGCCGAGGCGGCGGATCGCCTGTTTCCCCTGACCCTCGCGGCTCAGGGCTCTGCCCGAATTGGGGGGAACCTCGCGACAAATGCGGGTGGCACCGGCGTGCTGCGCTATGGCAACGCCCGTGATCTCTGTCTGGGGCTAGAGGCCGTGCTGCCCGATGGACAGATCTGGAACGGCCTGACACGGCTGCGCAAGAACAACACCGGCTACGATCTGCGTCACCTGCTGGTCGGTGCCGAGGGCACGCTTGGCGTCATCACCGCCGCTGCGCTCAAGCTCTTCCCGCGGCCCGCCAAGACGGGGACCGCGCTGCTGGTCGTGAACTCTCCGGCGGCGGCGCTGAAGCTGTTGTCGCTCGCGCGCAGTCAGTTGGGCGAGATGATCAGCGCGTTCGAGATCATGAACGGCGTCGGGCTGGATTTTCTCACCGAAAAGATGCCCGAACTCCGCCAGCCCTTCGACACCCCGCCCGAATGGAGCGTGCTGATCGAATTGGGCCTCAGCGGTGATCTGGAACCGATGGCGGCGCTCGAGACACTGTTTGCCGCCGCCTTCGAGGCGGAGCTGGTGACAGACGGGCTTATCGCGCAAAGTCAGCAGCAGTCCGAAGATTTCTGGGCCGTCCGCGAGATGATGCCCCACGCCAACCGCCAGATCGGGTCGATCTCCAGCCACGATATCTCGGTCCCCTTGGGTGCGCTGCCCGAATTTATCATCCGCGCGGGGGAAAAGATCGGCGCGCTGGGCGATTTCAGGATCAATTGTTTCGGCCATGTGGGCGACGGCAACCTGCACTACAACGTTTTCCCGGTGCAGGGCCGAAGCCGCGAGGATCATCTGGAGGATCGCTTGCCCATCAAGACGGCGATCCATGATCTGGTGCACGAACTCGGCGGCTCTGTCAGTGCGGAGCACGGGATCGGGCGGCTCAAGGTCAAAGACCTCGAACGTTATAGCGATCCGGCGAAGCTCTCTGCGTTGCGCGCGATCAAGGCGGCGCTGGATCCGAACGGGATCATGAACCCCGGCGCGATGTTCCCCGCGCCGGAATAAAGTCTCGGCAATGCGGTTTACGCGCCTTCAAAGGCACAAAGCGCGTTGACCTCCATCCCCATCGCTTCCAGCCGCTTGCGCCCGCCAAGTTCCGGCAGGTCGATGATAAAGGCGCAGGACACGATCTCGCCGCCCAAACGCTGGATCAGCTTGATCCCCGCCTCGGCGGTGCCACCGGTGGCCAGTAGATCGTCGACAACCAACACTTTCTCACCGGGCTGGATCGCGTCGTCGTGCAGTTCCACAATCGCCTCGCCGTATTCCAGCTTGTAATCCTGAGAGATGGTGCGACCGGGCAGCTTGCCCTTCTTGCGAATAGGTACAAAGCCGACGGACAGCTGATGCGCGATCGCGCCGCCCAGAATAAAGCCGCGCGCCTCAAGCCCGACGACCTTGTCGATGTCGATGCCGGCATAGGGGTGCAGCATCTGGTCGATGGCCATACGGAACCCGCGCGGGTCGGCGAAAAGCGTGGTCACATCGCGAAACATGATCCCTTCGTGGGGGAAATCGACAATGGTACGGATGTAATCTTGAACCTGTTTCATGCAGTGCTCCGGTCGTTGGGCTTTGGTCGGTCGCCACACCAGCGCAACAACCGCGCCACAGCGTTAAGCGACACGCCCCCTGTCAGCAAGCATCTTCCACAGCGCGGCCCCGCGGGACATCACGTCAAAGCCGCAAGGCCCCGCTTCATTTTGCCAAATAAACTCAGCTGGCACAGCACTCGCAAAGGGTGCTGCGACAGCGTTTGCAGGGCACCTAAAGCACACGACCCGCGACGGCATCCAGCTTGGCCACAAGGGCCGCGTCGCGCATTTCTGGCTGGGTCATGATCGCATATTCCAACGCGCGGTCGCAGCCATGCGGGCAGGGGGCGCGGTCGGCTCCTAGCAGTTTGGGCAAGCGGGCGACCAACTGACGGCCCTTGTCGGCATTGCCCATCAAGGTCTCGATGATCTTGGTCACATCGACCTCGCCGTGGTCCGGGTGCCAGCTATCGTAATCCGTGATCATCGCGACCGAGGCATAGCAAAGCTCTGCCTCGCGGGCCAATTTCGCTTCGGGCATATTGGTCATGCCGATCACATCCGCGCCCCAGCTTTCGCGGTACATCTTGGATTCCGCCAATGTGCTGAACTGCGGCCCCTCCATCGCAAGGTAGGTGCCGCCGCGGTGCACGTTGATGCCGGCGTCGCGCGCAGCGGTTTCGCAGGCGTCGCCCAAACGCGGGCAGGTGGGGTGCGCCACGCTGACATGGGCCACGCAGCCGGTGCCGAAGAAAGATTTCTCCCGCGCGATGGTGCGGTCGATGAACTGGTCCACGATCACGAAATCTCCCGGTGCCATTTCATCGCGGAACGACCCGCAGGCCGAGACGCTGATCACATCCGTGCAGCCGAGCCGTTTCAGCGCGTCGATATTGGCGCGGTAGGGAACGGTAGAGGGCGCATGCACATGTCGGCGCCCGTGGCGCGGCAGAAAGGCCATCTCTACCCCGTCGAGCGTCCCGGTCAGGATCGCATCGGAGGGCGGGCCCCAGGGGCTTTCCACGGTAAGCCATTCGGCCCCCTCCAGCCCGTTGATGTCATAGATGCCGGAGCCGCCGATCACGGCAATTTTCGTCTGTGTCATGAAGTCGCCCTTGGATTGAGTTGCGGGCAGAGTATCAAGCTTGGCCCATAGGGAAAGCCTCAAATCCGGCCCGCGCCGTCGCGTGGCTTCCATTTTGTTCACGTTTCAGCTAGGAGGCCGCAAAGACCTTTCCGACTTATTGATGCGATTTGACCCGAAGGATGCCCGATGGCGCGTACCACGTTCCGTAGTTTTACCAAAAATCTTGATGTGACCGACCTTAGATGGATGCCGGGAGAGGGGTTCTCTCCGTCGCGGCTGCGCATCGAATTGCTGTCGGGGCTGACCGTCGCCCTGGCCCTTGTGCCCGAAGCGGTTGCCTTTGCCTTTGTCGCGGGGGTCCACCCGTTGGTGGGTCTCTATGCGGCCTTCCTCGTGGGGTTGATCACCGCGTTGATCGGCGGGCGTCCGGGGATGATCTCGGGGGCGACGGGGGCTTTGGCGGTTGTGATGGTCGCATTGGTTGCGCAGCACGGGGTTGAATATCTGTTCGCCACGGTCGTGCTGATGGGGCTGATCCAGATTTTCGCGGGTGTCATGCAATGGGGCAAGTTCATGCGGCTGGTGCCGCACCCTGTTATGCTGGGGTTTGTGAACGGTTTGGCCATCGTGATCTTCCTTGCCCAGATGGGCCAGTTCAAAGTGCCGGGCACGATGGTTGATACAGGTCACGGCATGTCGGGTGGCGAATGGCTTTCGGGTGGGCCGCTTTACCTGATGCTGGCGCTTGTCGCCGCGACAATGGCGATCATTTGGGTCATGCCGCGCATCACCAAGCTGATCCCCGCACCGCTGGCAGGCATCGGCATCATCGCCATTCTGGTGATCGCGACGGGCATGGATGTGCCACGGGTCGGCGATCTGGCCTCGATCGAGGGCGGCTTTCCGACGTTCCACATGCCGTTTGGCGAAGGTGTCGGCCTGTACGGCACGGCCTTGGCACCCTTCACGCTCGAGACGCTGTATATCATCCTGCCCTATGCGGTGATCCTTGCGGCCATCGGCCTGATTGAATCGCTGCTGACGTTGAACCTTGTCAGCGACCTGACCAACACCCGCGGCGGGGCCAGCCAGGAATGTATCGCGCAGGGCGTGGCCAATACCGTGACCGGCTTCTTTGGCGGTATGGGCGGCTGCGCCATGATCGGTCAGTCCATGATCAACGTGAAATCCGGCGGGCGCACGCGGGTTGCGGGGATTGCGGCTGCGGTGTTTTTGCTGCTGTTCATTCTGGTCGGCGCGCCGCTGATCGAACAGATCCCGCTGGCAGCACTGGTCGGGGTGATGTTCATGGTCGTGATCGGCACCTTCGCGTGGAACTCCTTTGGGATCCTGCGCAAAGTGCCCCTGACCGATGCCTTCGTGATCCTGCTGGTTACCGTCGTCACCGTCTACGAAGACCTTGCGGTCGCGGTGGTCGTCGGTGTGATCGTGTCGGCGCTGGCCTATGCGTGGAACAATGCGCGTCGCATCCACGCCAAGACATACACCACACCTGAAGGGGCCAAGGTCTACCAGATTCAGGGGCCGCTGTTCTTTGGGTCGTCCGAAGGTTTCGCCGAGCTCTTTAACGTCAAGGCCGACCCCAGCGAGGTGATCGTCGATTTCGAGGACAGCCGCGTTGTGGACCAATCCGCCCTGCAAGCGATCGAGACGATTGCCGCGAAATACGAAGGCGCGGGCAAGCGCATCCAGCTGCGCCACCTCAGCCGCGATTGTCACCGTTTGCTGAAGAAGGCCGGGCACCTGATGATCGATAGCGACGATGATCCCGACTACGAGATCGCGGCGAACTATCAGGTCCGTACCGGCATTCTTGGCGGTCACTAAACCGCCCGACCGACTGAAATAAAAAGCCCCCGATGCAGTCCGCATCGGGGGCTTTTCGCTTTTCGGAATGTGGCGGGATCAATCGTCTGGGCGGATGATCTCGAACACGTCGGTCACGCGGGCATAATCGCGATAGCCCAAGCGGGACAGCGGTTGGTAGGTCGTCACGTCGAACCGCCCTTCCTTGATGCAATCGTCGCGCATATGGACGCCGACGACCTCGCCGAAGACGACAAAGTTGTTCTCTCCCTCGATCTTGACCATCTGGGTCATGCGGCATTCCAGGCTGGCAGGGGCGGTCGCCACACGGGCGCAGTTGATCTGGTCGCAGCTCGCTTTTTCGATGCCAGCGTGGCCGAATTCATCCGCGCCATGGGGCAGCGTCGCAGAGGAGGCGTTCATCGCGTCGCGCATCGCGTATTCGACAATGTTCACGCAGAAGACGCCGGTCTCGCGGATGTTGGCCATGCTGTCCTTGGTCCCGTCCACATCGGCCTTGGTCCCGGTAGAGGCAAACATCACCTGCGGCGGCGTATAGGCGACCCCGTTGAAAAACGAATAGGGGGCCAGATTGTCGTTCCCGTCCGCGTCTCGGGTGGAAATCCATCCGATCGGGCGTGGGGTGACAATCGCGTTGAACGGGTTATGGGGCAGGGGGTGGCCGTCTTGCGGGCGGTAGAACATCAAACTCTCCTCATGGTTTGCACCTATGGCTAGCGCCATGATAAAGGCAGCGCCACAGGAAAACCGTCCAGAGGGCCACGCCTTGTATCATATTACCCCCGAGACGGCTGCCGATCACTGGGAAGTCGAAGCGTTGTACGACACCTGCTTTGCGCCGGGACGCGAGGCGTTGTCGTCCTATCGCCTGCGCGATGGGGTGCCGCCGGTGGCAGGGCTGAACCATGTGGCACGTGACGCGGGCGGTATTCTTGCCGGGGCCATACGCTATTGGCCGATCTGTATCGGTGCCCATGCCGCGCTGTTGTTGGGGCCCGTTGCCGTGCACCCGACGCGGCAGGGCGAAGGCTTGGGTGCCTTGCTGATCGAGGGCAGTCTGGCGCAAGCGGCCCCGCTGGGGTGGTCGCGCGTGATGCTGGTGGGGGATGCGCCTTACTATAACCGCTTCGGCTTTACCTTGCTGACCGATGTGGTGATGCCGCCGCCAACGAACCCTGAACGGGTGTTGGGCCGCGCGCTGGTCGATGGCGCGTGGGACGGCATCGCGGGCGATGTCACCGCTTGGCCACATTGAAAGCGGCGGCGGGATGGCCCACATTCTAGCCAAACAGGCGGAGGCCCCACCCCATGCAGATTGAAAGCAACCTACCCAGCACCATTGACGTAGAGGCACGGCTGGACCAGATCGCCAAGCGCTACAAAAGCGCGGGCGGTGTGGGTATCAATGTGTTGAACGTCATCGGCGGCAGCGCCGAGGGGTTGATCGACAAGCTTCCCTCGCCCGTGCGCCGCAATCTTGAAAGCGCCACCGTCAAGGCATTGGGCCAGGCGATGAAGGCAGCGACGTCGACGCGGTCGATGGTGCCGGACCAGAAAAGCTGGCTGAACCAGGCGGTCAGTGCGGCGATGGGGGCGGCGGGCGGCGCAGGTGGCCTGCCCACGGCACTGGCAGAACTGCCGGTGACGACGACCTTGTTGCTCCGCGTTATTCAGGGGGTAGCGGTGGAACACGGCTTTGATGCCCATGCCGAGAATGTGCAGTTCGATTGCGTGCAGGTGTTCAGCGCCGCGGGGCCCTTGTCAGAGGATGACGGGGCCGATCTGGCGTTCCTATCGGCACGGGTCGCGTTAAGCGGGCGCGCCATGCAGGCGGTGATTGCCAAAGTGGCTCCGCGTCTGGCGCTGGTCTTGGGGCAAAAGCTGGCCGCGCAGGCGGTGCCGGTGCTGGGGGCGGTGGCCGGTGCGGCGACCAACTATGCCTATACCAGCTATTACGAAGATATGGCCCATGTGCATTTCGGGCTGCGCAAGCTGGCGATTGATGCGGATGTCCCCCACGAAGAACTGGTCGAGCGGCTGCGCACCAAGGTCGGGCTGCGCAAGATCGCCTAGCGCCCGATACTGCCCGGCGCGACCGTGGTGGCCTTGAGGATCGCATAGCAGGTCATGCCCGGTGTCAGGCCAAGCTCTGCGACAGCGCGGGCCGTCACACGGCTGAGCAACCGGTCACGCCCCGCACGCAGGGCAATGGCCGCGCCCGGACCGTCGCCGGGATGAACCGCCTCGACCGTGACGGGCAGCACGTTGACCGAGCTCAGCCCCTCGGGGCGGGTCAGGGACAGGATCACGTCTTGGGCCAGCACCCGCAGCCGCACGCGGGCACCGGCATCGGCGTGCACGCCGGGCAGCTCAAGCTCTCCGGCGCTGATCCGCAGGGTCGTGATCCCGTCATTGCCATGCTCAAGGACATCCGCCTCGATCACGGCACCCGCCTCGCGGACACCAAGCAGGGGCACGGCGGCGGGATCGGCCATGACATCGAACAGCGGACCCTGCGCCTGAACCTTTCCGTTCTGGATCAGCACCAGCGTATCTGCCAGCCGCGCGATCTCGTCCACCGCGTGGCTGACATACAGGATCGGCAGCCCCAGCGGCCCGTCGCGCAGCCGTTCGAGAAAGGGCAAAATCTCTTGCTTGCGGGGCCCGTCCAGACTGGCGAGCGGTTCATCCATCAGCAACATGCGCGGGTGGCTCAGCAAGGCACGGCCCAAGGCGACGCGCTGCTTTTGACCGCCTGATAGCGTGGCAGGCGCGCGGTCAAGCAATGTCTCTAGCCCAAGCAGTGCCACCACGTCGCGTTGTGACGGGCCGCTGCTGCCCCGCGGCGCATAGCGGGCACCGAACATCAGGTTTTGCGCCACGCTGAGATGCGGGAACAGCCGCGCGTCCTGAAACACGGTGCCAAGGCGGCGCTTGTGCGGGGGGACATAGATGCCGCCTTCGGTGTCCAGCAGTACCTCACCATCGATCACGACGCGCCCGCGGTCGGGGTGGAGCAAGCCACCAACAGCGTTGATCACGGTGGATTTTCCGGCCCCCGACCGGCCAAACAGCGCGGTGATGCCCGGCCCGGCCTCAAGCGCGAGGTCCAGCGCGAAGCCGTCAAAGCGGTGCGACAGGGACAGGGAAAGCGTCATGTGCCCGCGATCCTTTTGGCAACGCGGCGGGCGAGCAGCTCGGACAGAAGCACGGCGCTGACCGCGATGGCCGAAGACATGAGCACCATCGACACCGCCTGACCCTCGCCACCGGGTATCTGCAAGGCGGCCCAGATGGCGCTTGGCAGGGTTTGCGTCTGGCCGGGGATATTGGCGACAAAGGTGATCGTGGCACCAAATTCGCCCATGGCTTTGGCAAAGCCCATCACGGTCCCCGCCAGCACACCCGGCAAAATGAGGGGGAGGGTGACACGGGCGAAAACCGCCGCGCGGGGGGCACCCAAGGTTGCGGCGGCGTCCTCGAGTTTGGGGTCCACCGCCTCTATCGCCAGGCGCATGGCACGGACCATCAAGGGGAACCCCATGATGATCGCCGCCAGCACCGCGCCGGACCAGTGGAACGCCAGTTGCAATCCGATGGCGTCCAGTGCGCGGCCCAAGGGCGCGTTCCGCCCGAATGCCATCAGCAGCAGATACCCCGTGACCACAGGCGGCAAAACCAGCGGCAGATGCACGGCGGCATTCAACAGCGCCTTGCCCCAGAAATCCCGCCGCGCCAGCAGCCACGCCACCCAAAGCGCCAGCGGGATTGCCAGCAGCGTCGCCCAAACTGCAACCCAAAGCGACAGACGCAGCGCGTCCCAGGCGGCGGCGTCTGCGGTCATTCGGGCAGCGGCTTGAAACCGTGGCGGGCAAAGACCGCGCGGGCGTCGTGGGACTGCAGATGCGCCATGAAGGCCGCGCCGCTGTCAGTAAGCGCGGCAGCGGGGTAGGTGATCGGGCTGTGTGTCTCCTGCGGTATATCGTAAAGGATGCGGACCTGTGGTTCGGCCAAAGCATCGGTGCGGTAGACCACGCCCAAAGGCGTCTCTGCCCGCGCGACCAAAGCCAGGGCGCTGCGCACGTTATCCGTCTCTGCCAGATGCGGGGCGATTGCCTCCCATTGTCCGGTCGCCTCGAGCCATTCGCGCGCATAGATACCGGCGGGCACGGCGTCCCGTTGACCCATCGCTAACCGCGCATCGCCAAGGGCACCCGCCAGATCGGCGGGGTCCGGGGCGATATCGCTGTCTGCGGGGGCGATCAGCACAAGCGAATTGCCCAGCAGATGAACCACCGCGTCCGATTTGACCGCGCCGCGATCCCGCAGCCATGTCATCCAGACCGGTGCCGCCAGCAAGACCACATCGGCAGGGGCACCCGCATCGATTTGCCGTGCCATCGTGCCGGACCCGCCAAAGGACAGCGCCACATCGCCGCCGTAGCCGCGCGCGACCTCGTCCAGGGCACCGCGCAGGCTGGCGGCCGCAAAGACCGTCACCGAAGGCTGCTCTGCCAGCGCGAGGGGGGGCAGCAGCGCTGCAAAAATGAGCGGCAAAAAACGTTTCATTGCCGCAGTATCCGCCATGCCGTAGGGGCGTGCAAGGGCGACTGGTCTTGTCATCACGGCACGGGTAGGCTTTTGTTGCCGTACCACCCCGGAGACAGAATGCCCCGCATGAAACAGCTGCCCATATCACTGCAAGGTGCCCGCAAGGGAGAGGTGCGAACACAGTTCGCCGCGCTGTGTTACCGCGTGCGCCAAGGCAAGGTGCAGGTGCTGTTGATCACGTCTCGGGGGGCGAAACGCTGGATTGTGCCGAAAGGCTGGCCGATGGATGCCAAAACCCCCGGTGCCGCCGCCGCGCGCGAGGCATGGGAAGAAGCGGGCGTGCGCGGGCGGGTCACGGGCGGCTGCCTTGGCGTCTATTCTTACACAAAGGAAATGGACGACGGAGAGATGTTGCCGGTGGTGGCCATGCTCTATCCCGTAGAGGTCAAGATCACCGCCGATAAATACCCCGAAGTCGGCCAGCGGCGGCGCAAGTGGATGTCGCGCAAGAAGGCCGCCAAAATGGTGTCAGAGCCCGAACTGGCGCGCATGATCCGGGACTTCGATCCGCGCGGGCGAAGTTGAGCCGCTTGACGGGACCGGCTTGCGCCCCCATTTTTAACATATCTTAACAACGAGAGGATGCCTGCGGGCGCGATGATCAAGTTTTCGCTGAAATGTGATCAGGACCACCAGTTTGAAAGCTGGTTCAAATCTGCCGCTGCCTTTGATGCGTTGGCGCAGGCGGGGCATCTGACCTGCGCGCTGTGTGGGTCGACCAAGGTGACCAAGGGCATGATGGCCCCCCGTGTCACAACCGGCGAGCGCCGCGAGAACCGCGGTGAGGGTGGTCAAAAGCTGGACGCCGCAGTGCCGGTACTATCGAAACCTCAAAGCGCGTTGGAAGAGGCGCTGAAGGCGCTGCGCGAAAAGGTCGAAACCTCCTCGGAATATGTGGGCGATGATTTCGTGCGTGAAGCCCGTGCCATCCACATCGGGGATGCGCCCGACCGCTCGATCTATGGCGAGGCGCGTCTGGACGAAGCCGTCGCCCTGATCGAAGAGGGTATCCCGCTGACCCCGCTGCCGTTTCGGGCCAAACGCACCACGTCATAGACGGCGGGTCGCAGGCGACTTTGGGCGGGCGGATACCGCGCCCCGTCACCTTGCAACTTACGGTTCACACATAATTTCCCTGCGTTACGACAGCGGCCTGCGGGCTTGCTAAGGGCGGCGCTTGCGCGTACACCGCGCCGGAGTTTTGCAACGGGGGACATATGCCTGTTCTGGTGATGAAGTTTGGTGGCACGTCGGTGGCCACCTTGGACCGTATCCGCCGCGCGGCCAAACGCGTGGGCGTTGAAGTGGCCAAGGGCTATGACGTGATCGTCATCGTTTCCGCCATGTCGGGAAAGACGAACGAGCTGGTCGGCTGGGTGAACGAAACCTCTCCGCTATATGACGCGCGCGAATATGACGCTGTCGTCTCCTCGGGCGAGAATGTCACCGCGGGCCTGATGGCGCTGACCTTGCAGGAAATGGACGTACCGGCGCGCAGTTGGCAAGGCTGGCAAGTGCCGGTCAAGACGACTTCGGCGCATTCCTCGGCCCGGATCGAGGAAATTCCGCCTGCAAACATCATGGCGAAATTCGGCGAAGGCATGCGCGTCGCGGTTGTCGCGGGCTTTCAGGGCGTTTCCCCCGAGGGCCGGATCACCACGCTGGGGCGTGGCGGGTCGGATACCACCGCCGTCGCCTTTGCCGCCGCCTTTGATGCAGAGCGTTGCGATATCTACACTGATGTGGACGGGGTCTACACCACCGACCCGCGGGTGAGCGCCAAGGCGCGCAAGCTCGACAAGATCGCCTTTGAAGAGATGCTGGAACTGGCGTCGCTGGGGGCCAAGGTCCTGCAAACCCGGTCGGTCGAACTGGCCATGCGGTACAAGGTCAAGCTGCGCGTGCTGAGCAGTTTTGAGGAACAATCAGACGAGGCTGGAACGCTGGTCTGCGCCGAGGAGGAAATTATGGAAAGCAATGTAGTATCCGGTATCGCGTTTTCGCGTGACGAAGCAAAGATGACGCTGGTATCGGTCGCGGATCGCCCCGGCATTGCCGCCGCGATCTTCACCGCGCTCAGCGATGGTGGCGTGAACGTCGATATGATCGTTCAGAACATCTCGGAAGAGGGGCGCACCGATATGACGTGGTCCTGCCCCGTCGATCAGATTAAACGCGCGGAAGTCGCGATTGATGCCGCGAAAAAATCGGGCGAGCTGAATTTCGACGATCTGATCGCGGATACCGATGTGGCGAAAGTGTCGGTCGTGGGGATCGGCATGCGCAGCCACACCGGCGTTGCGGCGAAGATGTTTCAGGTGTTGTCGAACGAGGGTGTGAACATCAAGGTCATCACCACCTCCGAGATCAAAATCTCTGTTCTGATCGACCGCAAATACATGGAGCTGGCCGTTCAGGCGCTGCATGACGCGTTCGAGCTGGACAAACGCGCCTAATTCCCGGGCACCCCACCTGCGAAGATCACAGCGTTTTCCCGCAACAGGGGAAAACGCATCTTCCGGCCTCGGGGAGCAGATGATAGATGTCAATGATATCAGGCGTTTCAATTTTGGGACGCCTGTGATCTAAGCTGGCATCGCCGGGGGGAAATGATCACATGGCTGATGGGATAGAGACAGAAAGCCGCAAGCTGTTGGGTCGCTTACGCGATGCCATGGCCAGTGATGATGCAGGGCAGGCGCGGCTGGACAAGATCACGCATCTGATCGCGTCCTCTATGGGCTGCGAGGTCTGCTCTATCTACCTGTTCCGCGATGAAGACACGCTAGAGCTTTGCGCGACCGAGGGGCTGAAGGCCGATGCGGTCCACGAGACGCGCATGAAGATGGGCGAGGGGCTGGTCGGGCGCGTCGCCAAACG
This sequence comes from Sulfitobacter sp. CB2047, assembly GCF_000735125.2. Taxonomy (NCBI): domain Bacteria; kingdom Pseudomonadati; phylum Pseudomonadota; class Alphaproteobacteria; order Rhodobacterales; family Roseobacteraceae; genus Sulfitobacter; species Sulfitobacter sp. CB2047. Next base: position 1,176,508 of record NZ_CP072613.1, read on the forward strand.
CAAACGTATTATCAACACGCCAAATGCCCCGCAGGCCCCCGGTTTCCGCTTTATGCCGGAAACGGGCGAAGAACTGTATTCAAGCTTTCTGGGTATACCGGTGCAGCGCTTGGGCGAGATGCTGGGCGTTCTGGTGGTGCAATCCAAGGCCGCGCGGGAATTCTCGGCTGACGAGGTTTATGCGCTGGAAGTGGTCGCCATGGTGCTGGCCGAAATGACCGAGCTGGGGGCCTTTGTCGGTGAGGGTGCCGCGATGTCCGCGCGGCACAGTCAGGCGGTTCTGATCCGCGGCACCGTGGCGCAAGAGGGCGTTGCCGAAGGCCACGTCTGGCTGCACGAGCCGCGCGTTGTCGTGTCAAAGCTTGTGGCCGACGATCCTGCCAGTGAAACCGCACGCCTGAACGAGGCGGTCGATGATTTGCGCGTCAGCGTGGATCAGATGATGGCGATGGCGGGGGGAGATAAAGACCAGCAACAGGTGCTTGAAGCCTATCGGATGTTCGCCAACTCCAAAGGCTGGTTGCGCCGGATGGAGGAAGACATCGGTCGTGGCCTGTCTGCCGAAGCGGCTGTCGAGAAAGAACAATCTCTGGCGCGCGCCCGTATGGGGCAGGCTGCCGACGCCTATCTGCGCGAACGTCTGTCCGATCTCGATGACCTCAGCAATCGTTTGCTGCGCATCCTGACAGGGCAGGGGTCCAACACGGGGGCCGAGATGCCCACCGACCCTATTCTTGTAGCGCGCAACATCGGGCCGGCTGAGCTGTTGGAATACGGCCGCTCTCTGCGCGGTATCGTGCTGGAGGGCGGATCGGTTGGCAGCCATGCCGCGATTGTCGCGCGGGCGCTGGCGATCCCGCTGATCGTCCATGCCAGCCGCGTGACCAATGATGCGCTGAACGGCGACCGGATCATGGTGGACGGCGAACAGGGCGTGGTGCATCTGCGCCCCGAGGAAACCGTTGCTTCTGCCTTCCGCGACAAAATCGCGATGCAGGCCGAGGCGCAGGAACGCTATGCGTCGATACGCGACAAGCCGGCGATCACCAAATGCGGCACGCGGGTCGGGCTGCACATGAACGCGGGGCTCATGGCGGATCTTCCCTCGCTTGACGGGTCTGGGGCCGAAGGGGTGGGGCTGTTCCGCACGGAGCTTCAGTTCCTTGTGCGTAGCCAAATGCCGAAACGGTCGGAGCTGTCCGCGCTGTATAGCCGTGTGTTGGATGCCGCGTCGGGTAAACGTGTGGTGTTCCGGACGTTGGATATCGGGTCGGACAAGGTGCTGCCCTATATGAAGCCCAACGACGAACCAAACCCCGCTTTGGGCTGGCGTGCGATCCGTGTCGGGCTGGACAAGCCGGGCATGATGCGGATGCAGTTGCAGGCGTTGATCCGTGCGGCGAACGGGCGCCCCCTGTCGGTGATGTTCCCCTTTGTCGCGCAGTTCGAAGAATACCGCGCCGCCCGTGCCGAGATGGACAAGACGCTCGCCCGCGAGGCGCGCTTGGGCCATGTGCTGCCGTCGCAAATCGAAGTGGGCGCGATGCTGGAGACCCCGTCGCTGGCCTTTGCCCCGACGAAGTTTTTCGAAGAGGTCGAATTCCTGTCGATCGGGGGCAACGATCTGAAGCAGTTCTTCTTTGCCGCCGACCGCGAGAACGAGCTGGTGCGCCGCCGCTATGACACGTTGAACGTCAGTTTCCTGACCTTCCTAGAGAATATCGTGGACCGTTGCCGCGAAACCGGTACGCCACTGTCATTCTGTGGCGAGGATGCGGGCCGCCCCATAGAGGCGCTGTGCTTTGCTGCCATCGGGATCACAACGCTGTCCATGCGTCCCGCGTCCATCGGGCCGGTCAAAAGCATGTTGCACCGCTCTGATCTGGGGGAAATCCGCGAGGTGATCCACGCCGCACGTGATCGCGGGGATCAATCGGTTCGTCCCGCGGTGATGGAGTATCTGCGCAGCCAGACCAACGAAGTCCGCCGCTTGCCCTGAAGGGCCTGACGGCTTGTCTAATTTTTCAAACGCGCCCGATTTATCCACGTGGGCGCTGGATGCCGCGTTGAAAAAGCCAACCGCGCAGGCCGGTTATGCACATAAGTTGCGTAGCGGGCCAAGCTCATCCCGCAGTTTCGCAGAGCGAAAAAAGTAACCGAAATAACGGCTATGCGCGTGCAGGATAATTCCCTTTAATGCCCCAAGTCGCAGCGCGGAGGAACGCTGCAGCCAGCTATGGGAGAGGCGCGGGCATATGAACCCTTTTGTATTCAACACCACAAAATCCGTCGTATTCGAAAACGGGGCCGCCGTGCGTATCGCCGCGCTGGCAGGCGGGTTGCTGGGCAAGTCGTGCCTGTTGATCACCGACCCCGGTTTGCGCAAACTTGGCCTGTGCGACCCTTGCATCGATGCGCTTGAGAAAGCCGGTCATCAGGTCACCGTCTTTGATGATGTAGAGGCCGACCCCTCGCGCGAGACATTGATGCGCGCGGTAGAGGCAGGGCGCAGCGCGGGGGCGACCGGAGTCATCGGCTTTGGCGGCGGGTCATCACAGGATGTGGCCAAGCTTGTGGCGCTTTTGCTTGGCTCTGACGAGGATCTGGATGCCGCTTGGGGGGTAGGGCAGGCCAAGGGGCCGCGCCTGCCGCTGGTGTTGGTTCCTACCACCGCTGGCACCGGGTCAGAGGTCACGCCTGTGTCGATCATCACCGTCGGGGCAGAGGAAAAGCGCGGCGTATCCTCGCCCGTGATCCTGCCTGACATGGCCATTCTGGACGCCTCCCTGACCGTCGGTCTGCCGGCGTCGATCACCGCGGCCACAGGCGTTGACGCGATGGTGCACGCGATCGAATCCTATGCCTCGGTCAATGCCAACAACAACCCTGTGTCCAAGCTACTTGCCCGCGAGGCGCTGCGCCTGCTGGGGGCCAATATCGAAACCGTCGTCGCGGATGGCAGCAACCTTGAGGCCCGCGGCGCGATGTTGCTGGGGTCGATGCTGGCGGGACAAGCCTTTGCCAATGCCCCCGTCGCGGCGGTACACGCGCTGGCCTATCCCATCGGTGGCACCTTCCATATCCCGCACGGGCTGTCCAACGCGCTGGTGCTGCCCCACGTGCTGCGCTTCAACGCGCCCCAAGCGGGCAGTGTCTATGCCGAGATCGCTGCCGATGCCTTCCCCGACCTGGCAGAGGTCGAAGGCGGTCAGGCCCGCACCGCCGCCTTCGTTGATGCGCTGACGGATCTGTCCAAGCGGCTTGGGCTGCCGCCGCGCTTGCGCGATGTCGATATCCCCCGGTCCGCGATCCCCAAGATGGCCGAAGACGCGATGGTGCAGGCCCGTCTGCTTGTGAACAACCCGCGCGAGGTGACACAGGCCGATGCTCAGGCAATCTACGAGGCGGCTTGGTAATGGCTGCCCGCGCACCCGCTGCCACCCGTGCCGATTTCGCGGATTTCTATCCATTGCAGACGCGATGGAACGACAATGACACCTATGGGCATATGAACAACGTCGTGCACTATGCGCTGTTTGACACGGCCGTAAACGGCTGGCTGATCGAACGGGGGCTGCTGGACCCGCAGACCAGCCCCGCCTTTGGCCTCGTCGTGGAAACCGGGTGCCGCTATTTCGGAGAGATGGCCTTCCCCGACCGCGTGACAGCGGGGCTGCGGGTGGCGCAGCTTGGTACAAGCTCTGTCCGGATGGAGCTGGGCCTGTTCCGGAACGACGAGGAAAACGCCTCTGCCGAAGGGTTCTTTGTGCATGTCTATGTAAACCGCGACGACCACCGCCCGACCGAGATTCCCGCCGCGACCCGTACCGCGCTAGAAGGGCTGAAAACCACGGCCTGAGCGTGGCGTAATCCCGCGCGCCCTAGCTTGGCGGTTGCAAATGCTTGGTGTCCACATGTTATACATCCCCGAATCACAGCGTTTTTCTGCGTTGCGGCATTCTGTGTCGCGCGGGATGACGCGTTGAATTTTAACAATAAACCGGAGAAATCTCCCCGTGTCCAAGAAGAAACGTATCGTCGTTAAAATCGGATCCAGCCTGTTGGCCAATGAAGAAAAGCTGACATTGCGCTATGCTTTCATGAACGGTCTCATGGCGGATTTGGGGGACCTTCAGGACCAGGGATACGAGATCATCCTGACCTCGTCAGGCTCGGTCGCGCTTGGCCTGAACATGATCGGGAAACGCCCCGAAGAGGCCGGTATTCTGGACAAGCAAGCGGCGGCCGCCTGTGGTCAGCCCCTGCTGATGAACGCCTACCGTCAGGTTGCGAACGAATACAACTTTGACGTGGCGCAGATGCTGGTGACCGTCGAAGACATGGAAGAGCGTCGCCGCTTTCTGAACATCAAGAACACCATGCTGCGGCTGTTTGAAAACCAGATCCTGCCCATCATCAATGAGAACGACTCCATCGCGACACGCGATCTGAAAGTGGGCGACAATGACCGTCTCTCCGCCAAGGTGGCCCAGATGGTCGAGGCCGATCACCTGATCATCCTGACCAGCGTCGAAGGCCTGTATGACCGTGACCCGTCCGAACCCGGTGCCCAGTTCATCGAGGAAATCGAAGATGTGTCCGAACACCTCGAATCCACCAAAAGCATCAGCGAATTGGGCAGCGGCGGCATGCTGACCAAGATGCTGGCGGCCAATATGGCACAGAACGCCGGTGTCGAGACAATCATCGCCGACGGTATCATCGAACGCCCGATTTCCTCGGTGCTGAACAACGAACGCCGCCACACCCGTTGTCTGGCGTCGGGCAAGGCCGCGTCGCCGCTGATGATCTGGCTAAGCAACCGTTTGCAGGTTGCCGGAACGCTGGTCGTCACGGACGAGGCTGTCCGCGCGATCACAGCCAAGGAGCGCGGCTTGCAGCGTGATGATCTGGTGTCGATCCAAGGCGAATTCTCCAAAGGTGACGTGCTGCACGTCTATGACGAGCAGGGAAACGAGTTCGCCCGCGGGCTGACCAACTTCTCGTCCGAAGAGACGATCCTGATGGCGCGCAACCCCGAGATGGAGATCGAAGACGTCATCGGCTACAAAACCAAAAGCGCGGTTGTGGGGGCGGAAAACATCCTGATCCTCGAAGATCACCACCTGCAGCTCGACGCGCCCGAAGAAGACGACAAGCCCGTCATTTCCCTGTAATTGACCATTTCACGGCGGGAGATATTTTTCCCGCCGTTTTGCTTTAAACTGGGCTAGACATTTCCCCAGAAAATCGGGATAAGCGCCAAACGCATAGGGGCCACTGGCCCATGTGCCAGCCGCGTCATCGCGGCCGAGGCGAGTTGGCGGAGTGGTTACGCAGCGGATTGCAAATCCGTGTACAGGAGTTCGATTCTCCTACTCGCCTCCACTATATTTCCCTCTCTAAATTACGTTTCTCACAGGCTGACCGCGCGTGGCATGCGTCGTGGCTATGGCATCCTCTATGTTTTAACCGTATTATCCGCCAAACACGGAAAATTGCGCCTATTGACCCGACTGGCCGTTGCCCGGCGGGCGGTGATGTGGCATCTCACGAGACAAATAACTGAACGAAAGAGTTTAGCTGATGACAGATTTCACAGCCCGCCGCACCATGATGGTTGATACTCAGGTGCGCCCTTCGGATGTTACCAAGTTCCCGATCATTGATGCGATGCTCAAGGTGGCGCGCGAGGATTTTGTGCCGGTGGCCCGCCGCGAGGCAGCTTATCTGGGCGAAAACATCAGCTTGGGCGAAGGCCGGGTGCTGCTTGAGCCGCGGACGCTGGCCAAGATGCTGGACGATCTTGGGGTCGAGAATGACGAGCTGGTGCTCGATATCGGCTGTGGCTACGGCTATTCCTCTGCCGTGATCGCACATATGGCCGAAGCGGTCGTCGCCGTCGAGGATGACGAGCAGATGGCGAAAGAAGCACAGGAAACCCTGATCAACGCGGATATCGACAATGTCATCGTACACCACGGCCCGCTGGCCGAAGGGGCGCAGCAACATGGGCCCTATGACGTGGTGATCGTGCAAGGCGGCGTGGCTGACGTGCCCGAAGCGCTGTTGGCGCAGCTCAAGGATGGCGGGCGGATCGCTTGCCTGTTCATGGACGGCCCCCTGGGCGAGGTGCGTTTGGGCTACAAAAGCGAACGTGGCATCAGCTGGCGCAAAAGTTTCAACGCCGCCGCACCTGTCCTGGACGGGTTTACCCGCGCGAAAGAATTCCAGCTTTAAGCTATCAGAACTGCTGCAGATGACGGCAGATGCAGTGACACCGATGGAGTGTGAAATATGATGAATACGGGCAAGATGCGGTCCGTCCGCAGCATGATCGCGGCGTCCTGCGTCGGTTTGGGGCTGCTGGCACCGATGGCCACACAGGCAGAGACATTGGCCGATGCGCTGGTCGGGGCCTATAACAACTCGGGCCTGCTGGACCAGAACCGCGCCGTGTTGCGTGCCGCAGACGAAGATGTGGCGATCGCGAAATCCGCGCTCAAGCCGGTGCTACAGTGGACGGGGAACCTGACGCAATCCTATAACCGGTCGGTCAGCGGGGGCACCAGCACCATCCCGGCGGGTTTCAAAAGCTCTACCGATTCACTGACGACATCGGTGAACCTTGTGGCGTCGCTGCTGGTCTATGACTTCGGGTCGTCGCGCTATTCGATCGAGGCGGCAAAAGAAACCGTGCTTGCCACGCGCGAAACGCTGGTCAGCGCCGAACAGCAGATTCTGCTGCGCGCGGTTGATGCCTATATGACCGTGATCCAGACGCAGCAGCTTGTCTCTCTGGCCGAGAATAACGTGCGGGTTCTGACGCAGGAATTGCGGGCTGCCCGTGACCGTTTCGAAGTGGGGGAGGTGACCCGCACCGACGTATCGCTGGCTGAAGCAGAACTTGCCGCCGCACGCAGCAATCTTGCCGGTGCGCAAGGCGACTTCATCAGTGCGAAAGCCTATTACAAGGTGGCCGTGGGGCGCGAGCCTGGTCGTCTAAGCCCGCCACCAAGCCTGCCGAAGCTGTCCAACAGCATCGCGACGGCCAAGGCACTGGCGGTGCGTCAGCACCCCGATATCCTGACCGTCCAGCACCAGGTCGCGGCTGCCGATCTGCTGGTACGCAGCAACGAAACCGCGCTGAAGCCCAATGTCTCGGTGCAGGGATCTTACGGTCTGACCGAGACGTTTGATTCCCAAGCCTCGACACGCAGCGGGTCGATCGGTTTTCAGGTCGGGCAAACGATCTACCAAGGCGGTGCCTTGTCGGCCGGTGTTCGCAAAAGCCAGGCGCAGCGCGACGCACAGCGCGGCAATCTGCATGTGGTGGTTAAAGACGTGGAACGCGCGGTCAGCGATGCCTATGCCGGTCTTGCCTCTGCCCGGGCGCAGATCGAGGCGTCCCAACGTCAGGTCCGCGCCGCACAGATCGCCTTTGACGGTATCCGCGAGGAAGCCAGCTTGGGCGCGCGCACTACACTTGATGTGCTGGACGCAGAGCAATCCTTGCTCGACGCCCGTTCTGCCCGTGTGTCAGCGCAATCGCAGCTTTATGTTGCAGCCTATTCCGTGCTCTCCGCGACGGGTCAGCTGACCGCGCAGGACCTGAAACTGCCGGTGCAAATCTATGATCCATCCGCCTATTATAATATGGTCAAGGACGGTCCGACAAAATACTCCAAAGAGGGGAAGCAGTTGGATCGTGTGCTGAAGGCGCTGCAAAAAGACTGACATTTTCACCACCCCCATTGTGAGAAGCCAACCTTCGGGTTAGACTATTCGCGAAGAACGAGTGGTGATTAAATATGTCCGAAACCGTCACAAATGCAGAGGTCGAAGACGTTCTGTCTTCGATCCGCCGTCTGGTCTCAGAGGATCGCAAACCGGCGCAGAAGCCGTCGGAAGCGCCTGCGATTGAAGAGAAACTTGTGCTGACGCCGTCTTTGCGCGTGTCCAATGACGCGCCTGTGGCTGCCCCTCGGAAAGAAGCGAAGCCAGAGGCGGTTCAGCCCCGGTCGGCGTCCTATCAGGATGCGATGCAGGACATGGATACGGACGTTGAGACGGACGAGGAGGCGGATTTGTCCGCCTCGGATCGCAATCAAGTTGCCGAAGATTTTAAGTTTATTTCCGGACGCGAACCGCGTTTTCGCGCCCAGTTCGCCACGCCCGCAGGGGATGGCAAGCCGCAGGATACGACCGAGCCGCCGCGCAAGCTGGCCTTTAGCGCGCCACGTGCCGCGGCATACTCCACCGATATGCTCAACCTTGGCTCATCCGAGCTGGTCGATGACGTGCCACCGACGCCGGACCGGTTGAGCGCGAAAATCGCTGCCCTCGAAACAGCGATCAGCCGCATTCCCGAAAACTGGGAACCTGACGAGCCCGGCAAAAGCGATTATTCCGGCAGCGAAGACCCCGCGATGGCCTGGGAAGACGACGTTGAATTCGACGCCACCGGCGCGCCTGTGTCCGATGTCACCCAAAAGGATGCGGAAGAGGCTCTGCTGGACGAGGATATGGGGTGGCACGATGCTGTCGAGCCCCATGCATCCCAAGAGCGTGCCGAACCCCAAGATCGTGTAGTGGACGGCCCCTTTGCCACCCGTGTGACCGCAGCAGATGCGACTGTGACCGATACCACCGACGCCCCTGCCGAAACGGCGCAGGATGATGATGCGACGCTCGGTTTCGGGCCGGATGAATATCTGGACGAAGAGATGCTGCGTGATCTGGTGTCCGAAATCGTCCGCTCAGAGCTGCAGGGGGCCTTGGGTGAACGGATCACCCGCAACGTCCGCAAACTGGTGCGCCGTGAAATTCACCGCGCCCTGACGTCGCAAGATCTGGAATAAAGAGCTTTTGGCGCGAACGCGCATCTTAGTGGATAAAGGGGCAGGGCGTCACGCAAGCCCCTTGCCAGATGTGTTGCAGATCAGGCCAAGACGCCGCCGCCGCAACGTCCGCTTCGAGCCCGTAGTATCCGTTACCTTAACACTGTGCTATTGGTCAGCATGATCCGAAATCTTCAGAGACTCATCGAGCGCCAGATACAGAAGGCGAAGCTACAAGGTCAGCTTAAAGGTCTTGAAGGCGAAGGCAAACCACTGCCTGATCGCTCAGCAGATGCTTTTGTGGATGCGGGAGAAGCTGCGGGGTTCCGGATTATGGCTCAAGCCGGTGTCGTGCCGGAAGAAATCGAACTCAAGAAGAAGATGGCGGCGCATCAGAGCCATCTTGCCACGCTTGCGAACGGGCCTGAACGGAAGGAAGCGATGGCTGAACTCGCTCGCCTTGAACTGCGATACAATATCGCTCGTGAAGCTCGCCAGAAGTTCATGCGCAGATAAATTCTACTACCCAGCTTTTTTGGAAAGCAGCGCGAGCACTTTTCCTGATCGCGCACCCTCAGCGAACGCCAGCTTCGTCGCTACAACCTAGATTCAAGAACCCAGCACTCTCGCAGAAATTCGCCGCTGTCGGGAGTTTACCGTTTCGGAGCAACGCATCAGGTAAGGGGCTCGGGTGTCACACCTTGCCCTTTAGCGCATCAGGCGGGCGCGACGCTTTCCGGCATAGCACAATCGCATTTAGCCAAAAAAAACGCGGCCCGTGAGCCGCGTCTTTTTGTTCAAACTTTTGGCAGTCTTCAGGCAGCTTCAGCCTGTTGTGCAGCGTGGCGACGCTCGGACTCTTCGCGGGACAGGGCGACAGAGGTACGGACACCTTTGCCAACAAAGTCCATCAGACCTTCGACAACACGCTCGTTGGGGTCGATGCCCGCGCAGCTCAATACTTCGCGGCCATCGCGGGAGCGGGCCCAACGGGCAATCTGTTCAGGACCGTTGCCGTATTTCTTGTCATCGGCAATCGCATCGTCCAATGCAGCCAGTACCACAGCTGCGAAAAGTTTGCGGGCACGGTTACCTTGTTCATTGTTAAAGGCAGTGCCATCAACGAAATCTTTCATCTCGTCGTCCTTTCTATTATTCTTGCTCTTGTCATTTAGGCGTGGGGTTCCTTATGACCGAAAGAGCTCGATTCGGATACACCTTTATTGCATAACACTCATGCATTTACTGCATGGCTTTCGCGGTTGCAGCATCGGGTGCGCTGTCTTGCGGGGGTCGACGTTGATATATATAGGTCGGTCCAATCTCTCTTCAACTTCATTGCTATGGTGCTGATACATGCCAAAGATTAACGGGAACGAAATTCGGCCAGGAAATGTGCTCGAGCATAACGGTGGTCTCTGGGCAGCGGTCAAGGTCGATCATGTCAAACCGGGCAAGGGCGGTGCCTTTGCTCAGGTCGAAATGCGCAACCTGCGCAACGGGTCGAAACTGAACGAACGCTTCCGCAGCGCCGACAAGGTCGAAAAGGTTCGGCTAGAGCAAAAAGACCAACAATTCCTGTATGAAGACGCAGGTATGCTGGTTCTGATGGACACCGAAACATACGAGCAAGTGCAGCTTTCAGCTGAGCTTCTCGGAGAGCGTCGCCCCTTCTTGCAGGACGGTATGATGGTTGTGGTCGAGTATCACGAAGAAGAGGCGCTGAACGCGTCCTTGCCACAAAAAGTAACCTGTAAAATTGTCGAAACTGAACCGGTCGTCAAAGGCCAGACAGCGGCGAATTCCTTCAAGCCAGCGGTGCTTGATAACGGCGTCAAAGTGATGGTTCCGCCCTTCGTCGGACAGGATGAAGAGATCATCGTGAACACCGAAACGATGGAATATTCCGAACGCGCGTAAGCTGTGGTGTGACGCTACGTCATAGCTTCGCTGCAGTGCAGAGCCCCGGTGAATGCCGGGGCTCTTTTGCGTTGCGGGGCTGCGGGGTATCGGATTTGGGAGCCTCAAAACTCCCCAATCACGGGTATTTGTTGCCGATATGCAACTTTTCCGGCGGGCGGCGCACGCCGTCATTTCGGGCTGCCTAATATTTGCGCAGGGCCGTTGCGGGGCCTTAGCCGTCCGTCACCATGGTCACCGTGGCATCCCCCGCCTGCATCGCCGCCTTGGCGCGGTCATACCGCAGATAGGCCAGCGCGTGGGTGCCGGTGCGGGTAAAGATCGTACCAGCAGGTTTGCCATCGGCGGTGATGTCCGTGCCGGGTTCTACCGGCGCGCTGATCTCGACCTGGGCCAAGCCTTTGCGCAGCTCGGTCTTGTGTTTCATGCGGGCCGTTACCTCTTGTCCGACATAGCAGCCCTTGCGAAAATCCACGCCGTTCAGCCGCTCGAACCCCATTTCGAGGATGAAGCTGTCCGAGGTAAGCTCTGCCCCGGTTTCAGGGATCATATAGGTCACCCGCAGCGCGTCCCAATCCGTGGTGTCATCGGTTTGGGGTGTGTCACGATAGGCGCGCCAGCCCATGCGGGCATCGCGAGGGTCGCTATAGGCATCGTCCGGTGCGTTCTCTAGCCCGCGGTGCAGATGCAATCCGGTCGCGTCTATCGTGACATCAGCCCGCAGCTTGTACATGGTCAGGCGCTGCACCAGCGCGTCGGCATCCGCCTCGGCCACGTCCAGCAAAACGCTGTCCCCTTCGGCGGACAGGAAGAAATCGGTGATGAATTTGCCTTGGGGCGTCAGGATCGCGGCATAGATCGGGGCCTGATCCAGCTTGCGGATATCGTTGGTCACAAGGCCCTGCAGAAACTCGCGGGTGTCGGGGCCTGACAGTCTCAGGATGCGGCGGCTGGTCATATCGCTTGTCCTTTCAATGGTTAACATGACATATAGCAGCGCAGTTCGAAGCTGAAAGGGGCAACCATGCGCGCGCCTATATCTGTTGTCATTCCGACCTTGAATGCCGAAGCGCCCCTGACCGGCTGCCTAACCGCCCTGATGGAGGGGCTGGAGGCAGGGCTCATCCGCGAGCTGATCATCAGCGACGGGGGATCAACCGACATGACCCTGACAATGGCAGAAGCATGGGGCGCAGAGATCGTCAGCGGTCCGGCATCGCGGGGCGGACAGTTGCGGCGCGGCTGTGCGAAAGCGCAATCCGACTGGCTGCTGGTGTTACACGCCGATACGCGGCTGGCGCCGGGGTGGACGGGGCCTGTCACCGCGCATCTGCGGGGGCAGAAAGCGGGCTGGTGCCAGCTTCAATTTGACCAAGGCGGCATGGCCGGCAAAGCGGTGGCCGCTTGGGCGAACCTGCGCAGCCGTTTGGGGCTTCCCTATGGGGATCAGGGGCTGCTGCTGCCACGTGCGCTGTATCAATCGGTTGGTGGGTATCCTGATCAGCCGCTGATGGAGGATGTAGCGCTGGCGCGTGCCCTGCGCGGCCATCTGCTGGGGCTGGCCGTCACCGCGGTGACGTCGGCCGACAAATACGCGCGGCAGGGCTGGTTGCGTCGCGGGGCGCGTAACCTATGGACATTGATCCGCTATTTCGCGGGGGTGGCCCCGGCCAAGCTGGCCGAGGGCTATGCCAAGTGACCCGCGTGCCGGGTGTTGGCCTAGTTGCCGAACAGCCGGAGCCCGATACGTTGCAGCAGGTTCGGCTCGACAGGTTTGAGGCCGCGTTCCATCCGCCGCATCGCCGCTAGATTGCGCCCGTCGCTGACGGTTTTTCCATCCTCGAACTGAAGCCGATAGAGATCGGCATAGATGCCGCCGCGCGCCAGAAGGTCTTCGTGTTTGCCTTCGTCCATGACGCGGCCACGGTCCATCACAACGATCTTATCCGCGCCGCGGATTGTAGACAGACGGTGGGCGATGACCAAGGTGGTGCGCCCCTGCGAGAGACGGTCCAGTGCTTGCTGCACGACTTTCTCTGACTGCGCGTCCAGCGCGCTGGTGGCTTCGTCCAACAGCAGGATCGGTGTGTTGCGCAGCAGGGCGCGGGCGATCACGACACGTTGGCGCTGCCCCCCCGACAGGGCAGAGCCGCGCGGGCCGACGCGGGTTTCCAGCCCGTGTTCAAGTTTGGGCAAAAAGTCCGACACATGCGCCGCATCCAGCGCCTGCTGCAGCTCTTCGTCAGATACATTCTCGCGGCCCAATACGATATTCTCGCGCAGGGTTTCGTCAAACAAAAGCGCCTCTTGCGTCACGACAGAGAACAAGCCGCGCAGCGCGGGGATGTCCATCTCTGTCAGGGGGACGCCCGCGATGCTGACGTTGCCCTCTTGTGGGTCGATCAGTCGAGTCAGCAGGTTGAATATCGTCGATTTCCCCGCGCCAGATGCGCCGACAAGCGCCGTCGTCTCGCCCGCCGCCGCATGCAGCGTGAGATTGTCCAGCACCTTGGCATCCCCGTAAGACAGGCTCACCCCTTCCAGCGCGATATGCGGTGGGGTGGTGGGCACAGGCGTGGGTTTGGCGGGCGAGGTGAGGTGTACCGGCTCGTCCATCAGCTCTTTCAGACGTTCCAGCGCGGCAGCGGCCGTCTGCCACAACCCGCTGATCGCGCCCAGACGGCGCAGCGGGTTAAAGGTGAACCCCATCGCGGTAAAGAAGGTCATGAACTGACCGATGGTTTTCTCGCCCTCGATGATTTCGTTGCCGCCATAAAGGATCACGGCCATGAACCCGAGGCCCGAGATGATGTCGATCATCCCCGGAATGGCCGAGTTCCCGAAAGAGGCACGTACCTCGGTACGGATATAGGTTCTGGTCAGGTCGCGGTATTGCTTGGCCTGATACTTCTCAAGCGCGTTGAGCTTGATTTGCACGATGCCGTGGAAAACCTCGTCCAGCCGTGTCGACAGGGTCGCGCCCAAGTCCCTTGCCTCGCGCGACCGCGCGCGCACAAAACGCTGCGCCAATGCTGCGGGCATGACCATCAGCGGCAAGCCGATGCAGGCCAGCAGCGCCCAGACCGGGTCGATAGAGATCGCGACGCCGAGCAACACAATCAGCCCGATCAAGTCGCGACCGGCACCGGTGATCACCGCCTGCCAGACCGACCCGATGGCATTCACATCCGATTGCACGCGCTGGATCAGAAAACCCGGGGGGTTCTGTTGGTGAAAGGCCCCGTCCTGCACCATCATCCGGTCCAGCAGATCGATCCGCATATCAGCCGCCGACTTCTGCTTGATGCGTGTCAGCAGCACCTTTTGCACCACACCTGACACGGCGCGCAGGACGAAGATGCCCACCAGCACCAAACCAACCCAGAGCAATGCGCCTTTCTCTCCAGCAACGAACACCTGATCGAACATCGGCTGCATCAGCTTTGCCAACCCGCCCATGGTCGAGGCCTCGATCGACATGAAGATGATCGCGACAAGCAGCACCCACATATGCTTTTTCAGATAGTCGCGCCAAAGCCAGGTCAGCAGTTCGCGCGAGGTATAGGTCACATCACTCATATAAAGGCCGGTTCCTTTGGGCATATACAGTTACGGGTTTACGCAGCCCTTAGGGGCAGGGCAAGCTGCCTGCGCGCTTTGTGTGATTGACGCGGCGCTGGCTGCGGATAAGTTGCAAGAGATTTTTCCTGCTGAAGGGCCCCCGTGTCATGCCGAAACTTTCCAACCTGTCCCAAGGGCGCGGCTACCTCGCGATCCCCGGTCCGTCGGTCATGCCCGAGGCTGTGTTGAACGCGATGCACCGTCCGGCTCCCAATATCTATGCCGGTGAGATCGTCGATATGATGCCGCCGTTGATGGAAGATCTGCGCCGTATCGCGGGCACGCAGCATCAGGTGGCGATGTATATTGGCAACGGCCACGCCGCCTGGGAGGCATCGCTTAGCAATGTCGTAGCCCCCGGTGACAAGGTGCTGGTGCCCGCGACAGGGCGGTTCGGTCACGGCTGGGGCGATGCCGCCACAGGCATCGGGGCAGACGTCGAGGTGATGGATTTCGGCCTGCAATCCACAATGGACATCGACCAGATCGCCGATCGTCTTGAGGCGGACACCAACCACGAGATCAAAGCCGTGCTGGCTGTGCATGTGGATACCTCGACCTCGGTGGTCAATGACATCGCCGGTCTGCGCGCGGCACTGGATGCGGCGGATCACCCCGCGCTGCTGATGGTGGACTGTATCGCGTCCTTCGCGTGCGACCGCTTTGAGATGGACAATTGGGGGGCCGATGTCATGGTCACGGCCTGCCAGAAGGGGCTGATGGTCCCGCCCGGCGTAAGCTTCGTCTTTTTCAACGACCGTGCGGCTGCGGTGCGCGATGCGATGCCACGGGTCAGCCGTTTCTGGGATTGGACCCCGCGCGCCAATCCCGAGGAGTTCTATCAGTACCACTGCGGCACGGCCCCCACGCATCATATCTACGGCCTGCGCGCGGCGCTTGATATGATCCACGACGAGGGGCTGGAAGCCGTCTGGCAGCGTCACGAGACCTTGGCGCGCGCGGTGTGGGCGGCCTGTGATGCGTGGGGGGCAGAGGGCGACCTTTCCCTGAACATCGCCGATCCCGCTTTGCGCAGCCATGCGGTGACAGCGCTGCGGCTCAAGGCCCCCCAAGCGACAGAGCTGCGCGACTGGGTCGAAGGCAACATCGGCCTGACCCTCGGCATCGGTCTGGGCATGGCCCCCAAGGGCAGCCCCGAAAGCCACGGTTTCTTCCGTCTGGGCCACATGGGGCACGTGAACGGTCAGATGATCATGGGGATGCTCGGCGGGATAGAGGCCGGGATGTCCGCACTCGGGATCAAACGCGGCTCCGGCGCGCTAGAGGCGGCGGCGAAGGTGATCGGCGGGGCCTAGCCCTGTCGCGCGGCTATGCGATCGATCATGGCATTGACGGCCCAGCCCGAAAGCGCCACCGCCAGCAAGCCCCACAGCGCCCAGATCACAACGAAAACCCACAGGATATTGACGCCGAACATCACGATGCAGGCGCTGGTATAGTTAGGGGCCGATTGGCCGCGGTCTGAAGAGCGCATGATGCCACCTCGCAACTGGATCATGGCCCAGCATAGGCGGGATATGCGCTACGTCAGCCTTTTTTCGCATCCTCAAGGGCACCCGGCAACGCCGCGGCAAAGGCATCAAGGTTTTCTGGCGTTCCGCAGCTGACACGAATACAGCGGTTCTGCGGCGCGGCGAAGGGCATGCGCACAAAGACGCCGCGCGCCACCAAACCGTCCAGCACCGCCTTGGCAAAGCTGCCGTCCGCTCCGCAATCAATCGCAACGAAATTCGCGGCAGAGGGGAGGGCGATCAACCCGTTATCCGCAGCGATCTGCGCAATCCGGTCCCGCGCCTCAGCGATTCGAGCCTGCACATGGGCCAGCCAGTCGCTGTCCCGCAAGGCCGCAAGTGCCCCGGCCTGGGCCG
Source organism: Sulfitobacter sp. CB2047 (assembly GCF_000735125.2). Classification (NCBI taxonomy): domain Bacteria; kingdom Pseudomonadati; phylum Pseudomonadota; class Alphaproteobacteria; order Rhodobacterales; family Roseobacteraceae; genus Sulfitobacter; species Sulfitobacter sp. CB2047. The sequence goes on from NZ_CP072613.1 coordinate 1,192,778, forward strand.
CGCGGTTCATCCCGAAATGGTTGCGCACCTTCCCAAAGGCTGTGATCAGATCCGGTGCGCCGATGGCATAGCCAACCCGCGCCCCCGCCAGACCATGGGCCTTGGAGAAGGTCCGCATCCGGATCAGACGCGGGTCATCGGCGACAAGATCGGGGGCGGTGCCCTCGGGGGCGCAATCGATATAGGCCTCGTCCAGCACCAGCAGACAGCCCTTCGGCAATGCCTCTAGCGCGCTGGAAATGACGGGCCCTTCATGCCAGCTGCCCATGGGGTTGTCGGGATTCGCCAGATAGACCAGCTTGGCATCTACCTCGGCAGCTTTGGCAAATAGGGCCGCAGGATCCTCGTGATCACCGGCATAGGGGACCTTATGCAGCACACCGCCAAAGCCTGCCACGTGATAATTGAATGTCGGATAGGCCCCGTCCGAGGTCACGACCGCGTCCCCCTCCGTCACCATGAGTCGCACCAGATAGCCCAGCAACCCGTCGATCCCTTCGCCCACGATGATGTTGGCGGGCGAGATACCATGATGCGCCGCAAGTGCTGCGCGCAGGTCGTGGCTTTCCGGGTCGCCGTACATCCACTGCTGTGCCTGCGCCATTGCTTCTATCGCGCGGGGAGAGGGGCCAAAGACGTTCTCGTTCGCCCCCAACCGCGCATCAAAGGCGCGCCCCATGGCGCGCTCCTGCGTTTCGGGGCCGACAAAGGGCACGGTAGAGGGCAGGGCGTCGGCAAGCGGGGTGAGGCGATACTGTGTCATGGGGATCAGCTACTGCATCTGACCTGCTTCGAGCAAGTGACATCAGCATGCCCGCGTGCGGTTTTGGATGCCGTAGCGTTTCGCTTTGCAACACGCAGGCTTCATGCCCAAACTCACGAAAATTCAAGGAGGACCCAATGAGCCGCGTTTCCGTTACCTATGACAATCACATCGCCCATGTGCGCCTGACCCGCGCCGATAAAATGAACGCCGTTGATCAGGATATGATCGACGCCGTCATCGCCGCCGGGAACGAGGTCGCTGCATCGAACGCGCGTGCCGTCGTGATCTCGGGCGAGGGCCGGGCGTTCTGCGCAGGCATCGACATCGGCAATATGGGGGCGCTGGCGGGCGGCGACCCGACGGAACGGATGATGACGCGCACCCATGGCGACGGCACCACCAACCAGTGGCAAGAGGTCGCGATGGTCTGGACCCGCGTCGGCGTGCCAGTGATCGCGGCGCTGCATGGCAAGACCTACGGCGCGGGCCTGCAACTCGCGCTCGGGGCCGATATCCGCATCGCGGCCCCTGATACCGAAATGGCGGTAATGGAGATGAAATGGGGCATCGTCCCGGACATGGGCGGCATGGTCCTGCTGCCCAAACTGGTGCGCGGCGACGTGCTGCGCCTGATGACCTATACCGCGCAACCCATCGGGGCAGAGCAAGCCGAACGCTGGGGGCTCATCACCCAGATCGCCGAAGACCCGCTGGCCGCCGCGATGGCGCTTGCCACCACCATCGCGGGCAAAAGTCCAAGCGCGATCAAGGCCGCCAAACGTCTGACCGCCTTGGCAGAGACGGGAACCGAAACAGAGGTTTTGCGCGCGGAATCCCGTGAACAGGCGGCGCTGCTGGGACGCCCGCACCAGATGGAAGTCATCGCCGCCGAGTTCGGCAAACGCCCCGCGGTCTTCAAAGACTAGCGCCGCTAAAAAGTCAGCCCCGCCTGATCGCTCAGACGGGGCCTTCCAAATGGACGATCTTTGCTTCCCAGCGAGGACCGCAGACGTATCTTGCACCGGTATTCGCTTCCAAATGGTAAAAAAATCCTCGCCGAAGGCATCTTTTGGAGCGTCAAAAGAGATTTTTGCCTTCGGCGAGGATTTAAAGCCATTTGGAAGCGGTGCTGATTATCCCAGCTCTGCCAAACGGTTCAGAGCGGCCTGAAGCTGGTCTGCTTCTTCCTGACGCGCATCAAGGTTGCTTTGGGCTTCTGCGACGACCTCCGCCGGGGCGGAGGCGGCGAATTTGGGGTTGTTCAGACGCCCTTTCAGCCCGCCGATTTCTTTACCCAGCTTGTCGAGCGACTTTTGCAGACGCGCTTTTTCCGCATCGATGTCGATCAGCCCTGCGAGCGGGAGGCCAAAGCTCGCGCCGGGTGCGGCGATGGAGACGGTGCCTTTGGGGAAGCTCTCTGTCTTCTCAAGGGTTTCGACCCGCGCCAGACGTTTGATCATCGCCTCGTTGCGGTCCCATGCGGTTTGGCCGGCGTCGTCCATATCGGTATAAAGCATGGGCACTTTGAGCCCCGCAGGCACATGCATCTGTGCGCGCGCCGAACGGATGGATTCGATCAGGCTGATCACCCAGTTGAGTTCGCGGTCGGCGTCGGCGTCCAGCATCTCGGCGGTGCTGTAGGTCGGCCAGTCGCCATGCACCAGCATCTTGGAACGGGTCGCCGTGGTCTGCCACAGTTCTTCGGTGATGTAGGGCATGATCGGGTGGAGCAGCACAAGGCATTGATCCAGCACCCATTTCAGCGTCTGGCGAGTCTCGGCGGCCTCTGGCGCGTCGTCTTGCAGCAGGGGTTTGGAGAGTTCAACGTACCAGTCGCAGACCTTGCCCCAGACAAAGGCATAGAGCGCATTGGCCGCGTCGTTGAAACGGTAGTTGTCCAGTGCGGCGTCGACCTCTTCGCGGACGCGGGCGGTTTCGCCGATGATCCATTTGTTCAGCGTGTGATCGACCTGGGTGTGGCTGGTGTAGGACACTGCCGCGACGCTGTCCTCGAACACGCCGTTCATTTCGGCGAAACGGTGGGCGTTCCACAGTTTGGTGCCGAAGTTGCGGTAGCCCGCGATGCGTGCGGTGGACAGTTTCAGGTCGCGCCCCATGGCGGCCATTGCCGTCAGGGTAAAGCGCACCGCATCCGCGCCGTATTCATCGATCAGGTCCAGCGGGTCCAGCACGTTGCCAAGCGATTTGGACATCTTCTTGCCCTTCTCGTCGCGCACCAGCGCGTGGACATAGACTGTATCAAACGGCTTTTGATCGACCACGGCGTATTGCATCATCATCATCCGGGCGACCCAGAAAAAGATGATGTCAAAGCCGGTGATCAGCACTGAAGTGGGGAAGTATTTCGCCAGCTCGTCTGTCTGTTCGGGCCAGCCGAGCGTGCCGATGGGCCAGAGGCCCGAGGAGAACCAGGTGTCGAGCACATCAGGGTCGCGGGTGAGCGTCTTGCCTGGGGCCATCGCCTGCGCTTCGGCTTCGGTTGCCGCGCAGTATTCCTTGCCCTCGTCGTCGAACCACACAGGGATCTGGTGCCCCCACCATAATTGGCGCGAGATGCACCAGGGTTCGATGTTTTCCAGCCAGTTGAAGTATACCTTGCGGTCCTGTTCGGGCAGGATCTGTACTTCGCCGTTGCGCACCGCGTCGATGGCGGGTTGCACGATCTTCGAGGTCTCGACGAACCATTGATCGGTCAGCATCGGTTCGATCACCACTTTCGACCGGTCGCCGAAAGGCTGCATGATCTTTTTGGGCTCGACCAACGGAACCAGCGTCTCGTCCCGCTCTTCGCCGCCTTCTTCGGGGGCGAGGGGGGCTTTGACGGGTTTGCCAAGGCGTGGATCGGTCGGCGGCACCATGACGGCCAATCCTTCGGCGGTGATGTCGGCGATGACCTTGGTGCGCGCCTCGAACCGGTCGAGGCCGCGGTATTCTTCGGGGACGAGGTTGATTTCTGTCGCGTCCGCGGGCGCGTCTTCACGGCCTTCGGCGATGGCGGCCGCGCGGGCGGCGGCGGCGTCATAGGGCAGGCCGTCGGCACGCATCGCACCGCGGGTGTCCATCAGCGCGTAGAGCGGGATGTTGTTGCGTTTGGCGACGCCGTAGTCGTTGAAGTCATGGGCGCCGGTGATCTTCACCGCGCCCGAGCCGAAATTCTTGTCGGGGTATTCGTCGGTGATGATCGGGATACGGCGGCGCTGCGCCTTGGGGCCAACGGGGATTTCGCACAGCTTGCCAACGATCGGCGCATAGCGTTCGTCAGAGGTGTGAACCGCGACCGCGCCATCGCCCAGCATGGTTTCAGGGCGGGTCGTCGCGATAGAGATATAGTCGCGTTCCTCGGAAAGCGTCACGTTACCGTCTTCGTCTTTCTCGACGTAGGTATAGGTCGCGCCATCGGCCAGCGGGTATTTGAAGTGCCACATGTGCCCGTCGACTTCGGTGGATTCGACTTCGAGGTCGGAAATCGCGGTCTCGAAATGCGGGTCCCAGTTGACCAGACGCTTGCCGCGATAGATCAGGCCCTTGTTGTACATATCCACGAAGACCTTGATCACGGCGTCGTGGAAGTTGCCTTCCTCGCCCGCGGGGGCACCGGGGGCACCGGACATGGTAAAGGCGTTGCGTGACCAATCAAGCGAGGTACCGAGGCGTTTGAGCTGGCCGATGATCGTGCCGCCGGACTTCTGCTTTTGCTCCCAGACTTTGGCGGTGAAATCTTCGCGGGTGAAATCGGTGCGGCGTTTGCCGTCTTTGGCAAGCTCGCGTTCCACCACCATCTGCGTCGCAATACCGGCGTGGTCCTGACCGGGCTGCCAGAGCGTGTCAAAGCCGCGCATCCGGTGCCAACGCACCAGAATATCCTGCAATGTATTGTTGAACGCGTGGCCCATGTGCAGCGATCCTGTCACGTTGGGCGGCGGGATCATGACCGAAAAGGTTTCCGTGCGCGAGGCATTGGCTCCGGCCTTGAAGGCACCGGACTCTTCCCATGCGGCATAGAGGCGGGCTTCGGCCTGGGCGGCGTCAAAATTCTTGTCGAGGGCCATGATCAGCGTCCTTCTATTCACGTAGCGCTTTGTGCTTTGGGATGATCTAGCCGAGCGGGGCGTAAAGGGGAAGGCTGGGGGGCCGAAAACTTGGCGTAGCAGCCCCAGCTTTCGCCCCGCATCGTATGGACATCGCCGGTTTGGCGCTTAAGGTCGGGCGCAACACCAAGATGATGATCAAAGGATGCCGCCAGATGGAAAAATTCGGGAAAAGCCAACCGGTCAAACGGGTCGAGGATGTGCGGTTTCTGACCGGCGAGGGGCGCTATGTGGATGACATCGCGCCACCCGACGCGCTGCATGCCTATTTCTTCCGCTCGCCCGTCGCACATGGGGTGATCACGACGCTGGATGTCACAGATGCGGCCGAGGCAGAGGGCGTGCATGCGGTGCTCACGATCGAGGATCTGGAAGCGGCGGGGATGGATATCTCTATGGCGGCGACCGTGTTGCAGAACCGCGATGGCACGGAAGGGGCCAAGCCCTTGCGCCCGATGCTCGCCAAGGGGCGCGTGCGCTTCGTGGGGGAGCCCGTCGCGGTGGTGATTGCCGAGACATTGAACCAGGCGCGCGACGCGGCGGAGCTGATCGCATTCGACGTTGACGATCTGCCCACCCATATGACGTTGGAGCGGGGCGGCGAGACGCTGCACCCCGAAGCGCCGGATAACATGGCTTTTGACTGGGGCATGGGCGACGAGGCGGCGACGCAAAAGGCATTTGATGCCGCAGCGAAAACCGTCAGCCTGAACGTGGGCGACAACCGTATCATCGTCAACGCGATGGAGCCGCGCGGCTGCTATGCGGAATGGAACGACGGGAAGGTGCATCTTGCGAACAACGGGCAGGGCGTCTGGGTGCACAAGGGCAACCTCAAGCGCGTTTTCGGGCTGGATGATGACCACGTACAAGTCACAAACCCCGACACAGGCGGCGGTTTCGGCATGAAGGCGGCAGCCTATCCCGAATATTTCTCGGTCGCGCAGGCGGCGCGGGCCTTGGGGCGTCCGGTGCGCTGGATGTCGGACCGGACCGAAGCCATGCTCAGCGATAATGGCGGGCGCGATCTGACCTCGCTTGCGGAATTCGCTTTTGACGAAAACAACAAGATCACGGCCTACCGCGTCCGCACCAAATGCAACCTCGGAGCCTATAACAGCCAGTTCGGCCAGCCCATTCAGGCGCTGCTGTTCAGCAAGGTCTTGATGGGTGTCTATGATGTGCAGACCACATGGCTGCAGGTCGAAGGCTATTACACCAACACGGTGCAGACCGATGCCTATCGTGGTGCCGGCCGACCCGAGGCGATTTATGTGCTGGAGCGCTTGATGGACCGCGCCGCGCGCGAGTTGGGCGTCGACCCGTGGGAACTGCGCCGGATCAACTTTATCAAGCCCGAGCAGTTTCCCTATACCTCTGCCACAGGCGAGCTTTACGATGTGGGCGAATTCAACCGCTTGCTGACCCGCGTCGCCGTCGAGGCGGATCATGATGGCTTTGCAGCGCGCAAGGCGGCGGATGCGGCCAAGGGGCTGCTGCGCGGGCAGGGGCTTTGCTATTACATCGAAAGCATCCTTGGCGATCCGGCAGAGGGGGCCAAGGTCGCGTTCAACGAAGACGGCACCGTGTTCATCTATGTTGGCACTCAATCGAACGGGCAGGGGCATGAAACCGTCTATGCGCAATTCCTATCGGATCAGACCGGGATCCCGGCTGAATTGATCCACGTTATTCAAGGCGATAGCGATCTGATCAAACAGGGCGGCGGGACTGGCGGCTCGCGCTCTGTCACCACGCAAAGCACGGCAACGCTGGCGACGGTGGCCAAGATGACCGAAGCTTTCACCGCCTTTCTGTCTGACGAAATGGGCGTGCCTGCGGCGCAGATCAGCTTTGACGACGAACGCTTCCGCGCGGACGGGTCAAACATGACCCCCACCATGCTGGAGGTCGCCGAGATGGCGCGCCAGAAAGGCCGCGACGATCTGCTGGTACACCACGAACGGGCGACCCTACCGGGGCGCAGCTATCCCAACGGGGCGCATGTGTCAGAAGTTGTGATCGACCCCGAAACAGGCGTTGTGACCGTTGATCGCTATACGGTGGTGGATGATTTCGGCAATCTGATCAACCCGATGCTGGCCGAAGGTCAGGTGCATGGCGGGGTGGTGCAGGGCATCGGCCAGGCTATTCAGGAGCATGTGGTCTATGACGAAGACGGCCAGCTGCTGACGGCCTCTTTCATGGATTACGCGATCCCGCGCGCGGCGGATGTGCCGTTCGTGTCCTTCAACTCCGAACCCGTGCCATCTACGGCGAACCTGATGGGGATGAAGGGCTGTGGCGAGGCAGGGACCGTGGGCGCATTGGCGGCCGTGTCGAACGCGGTACAGGATGCCTTGTGGGAGCGTGGCGTGCGTCAGGCCGACATGCCGTTCACACCGCATAAGGTCTGGGCCTTGCTGAACGACAGCGCCATCGCAGCAGAGTGAGCTTGGCTTGTCTCGGGGCGCATTACCCGCCCCGAGACTGCGGTTTAGCCCGTGATCTTCATCACGATGCAGGTGGTTGAACCGGTGGCATACAGCTTGCCATCCTCGACCCCGCGAATTTCGCCATGTGCGACACCGGTAGAACGACCCACGTGATCGGTCGTGCCGATGCAGTCGATCTGCATGCCCAAGGGGATCGAACGCAGAATGTTAATCTTGTATTCCAGGGTCGTATAAACCGACCCGCGCGGGACTTTGGTCATCACGGCGCAGGCCATCGCGGAATCGAGCAAGGTGCCGTACCAGCCCCCATGCACGGTCCCCATCGGGTTGGTCACGTTGAACTCGGGCGTGCCGCGAAACACCGCGCGGCCCTCGGACACGTCATGCAGCGCATAGCCCAAGGTGCCGCCAATGGGCGGGCCGGGGTTGGTGCCGTCCAGGATCTTCTGCATGAATTCCAACCCGCTCAGAGAGAGCGCTTCGGATTGGCTCAGCAAATCTTCGGGTGTTTCGGCGAGGCGTGGCATAAAAAATCTCCGGCAGTTGAATGCCGGAGAAGACTGTTCTGTTCTTGACCCAAGGGCAAGTTGTGCGGTGGTTTTACGCCACGTCGGACAACGATGTTTGCGCCGTCACCCCAAGGGCACGACAGACGGCACGGGTCAGCTCGGGCCGGTTGAGCGTGTAGAAGTGCAGGTTCTCGACACCTTCCGACACCAGTTCGCTGCACATTTCGGTGCAGAGCGCGGTGGACAGCAGATCGTGACGGTCATCGCGGATCGCGGCGGCATAGGCTTCGTCCAGTGCTGCTGGCACGCTGGCCCCGCAGCGGGTGGCAAAGTTGCGCGCCGATTTCCAGTTTGTCACCGGCATGATGCCCGGGGTGATCGTCTTGGTGATCCCCGCCGCGGCACAGGCGTCGCGGAAGCGCAGGAATGTTTCGGTCTCGAAGAAGAACTGGGTGATCGCCTCGTCCGCGCCAGCGTCGAATTTGCGTTTCAGCCATTCGACGTTCTGCGCCTGATCGTGGGATTCGGGGTGCGGTTCGGGGTAGGCTCCGACGCGCAAGGTGAACTTGCCGGTCTTTGCCAGCGCCTCGATCAGCTCGACACTGTCGGCAAAGCCGTCCGCGTGGGGCGTAAAGGTCGGTGCACCGTTTTCGGGATCCCCGCGCAAGGCGACAATATCGGTCACGCCGATCTCGGCAAAGCTGTCGGCGACCTCAAGCGTTTCGGCCTTGCTGGCCCCCACGCAGGTCAGATGCGCGGCAACCGGCAGGCCAGAGGTGCGGCGCAGCACATGCGCAGAATCATGGGTCAGGTCGCGGGTAGACCCGCCCGCGCCGTAGGTCACGGAAAAGAAACGTGGGGCCAGCGGTGCCAGGGCCTGCGCCGTGTCCCAAAGACGGAACGACGCGTCCACGGATTTGGGCGGGAAGACTTCGAATGAAACGGCGGGACTGGTCATTTTTACGATCCTGTTTTTAGCTTTCGTCTCTTGTCGCACAGATGCGGTTGTGAAACAAACTCATAACTTTCATTTTCAACATGAGGAACGCCTCATATGCATATCGAGTTCCGTCACCTGCGCACCATTCAGGCGATTCACGAAGCAGGCGGGCTGGCCCGCGCAGCAGAGACGATGAACATCACCCAATCAGCCCTGTCCCATCAGGTAAAGGGGTTGGAGGATCAGGCTGGCGTGGAACTGTTCGTGCGCCGGTCCAAGCCGCTGAAGCTGTCGCCCGCAGGCTTGCGGCTGCTCAAGCTGGCGCAGCAGGTCTTGCCGCAGCTTGAAGCAGCGCAGGCCGAATTCATGGGGCTGCGCGCGGGCAGCACAGGGCGCATGCATATCGCGATCGAATGTCACGCCTGTTTCGAATGGCTGTTCCCCGTGCTCGAGCAATTCCGCAAAAGCTGGCCCGATGTGGATGTCGATATCCGCCCCGGTCTGGCCTTTGACGCCTTACCTGCCTTGCTGCGCGAAGAAGTCGATCTGGTGGTATCTTCCGACCCCGAAGAACTGCCGGGCGTGAAATTCGTCGAGCTGTTTGATTACAAGGCGGTCTTTGTCGCCTCCAGCACGCATCCCTTGGCGCAGAAGCCCTATGTTGAAGCGGCGGATTTCCGGGGCGAGACGTTGATCACCTATCCGGTGGAACGGACCCGTCTGGATGTGTTCAGCCAGCTCTTGATCCCCGCCAAGGTCGAACCGCTGGCGATCCGGCAGGTGGAACTTACGGCGGTGATCCTGCTGCTGGTCGCGTCGAACAGGGGCGTGTCGGTGCTGCCCGATTGGGTCGTGCGTGAGGTGAAATACAGCAATGATTACGTCACCCGTCCGCTGACCGAGAACGGCATCACCCGCAGGCTTTATGCGGCGGTGCGCGAGGATGATCTGGAGAAACCGTTTATGACCAAGCTCTTGGGGTTGGCAGGGGAAGAGGCGCGCAAACTGCAGCGGGCCTGATCGCTGCTGCCCTTAGCGATGTAGCCGCGGGTCGAGCGCGAAGTCTTCCTGCACCACATCGTCGTAGTGATCGGCTGCCTTTTGGGCGTCAAAGATCAGGTTCCAGCTGTGCCGCGATACCGTTGACGGGATCAGCACAAACAGGTGATCGCGCAGCAGCGCGTCGCCAAATCCCTTTTGCCCCGCACCATGGGCACCGGGCACCAGCCAGTTCGGGTTGGGGACATCCGCGGCTTGCACCATATGCACTGTCGTCGGGTCGATCACACGGCCCGATGTCAGCACGTGATGCGCGGTGTCCAGCGCCTTGAACCCCTTGTGCACCGCAACCTCGAGGATCGCGGTGGCAGGGTCGAGCGCGGTATAGACCGCCCGCACACCGCTGCTGTTCCAGCGTCCACCGACGCGGTAAGCCCCTTCGCCGCTGTGCCATGTGGGCGCATGCTGCCGTTGATCCAGCCGCCAAAACCGCAGCTCGCCCGTCCCAAGCGGCGGGGGCAAAGGGGTCAAGCGTAGACCCCGTACTCCATCCGGGTGAGCGCGTTTTCAACGGCTTCCGCCCCCGCTGCCGACGACAGCAGGTCAATCGGGCGGCGGTTATCAAGGCCGATGGCAGGGGCCAGCATCCATGCTTCTGCGGCGTCCTGATCGCCCAAGACATCCGTTGCCTGCGCCAGCAGCTCGGCAAAGCGCCACGCGCGGCTGCTTTGTTCGGGAGACAGACGGTCCTTGCCCTTGTCGGCTTTCTTGCGCTGAAGCGTGCGCAGGCTCATCCCGATCGCCTTGTTCAGCGCATCGCCCGAGGACAACACCGACACGGTATCGACCAGATGCAGCAGCGCTTTGGAGGAGATGCCTTTGACGATCACATCATGCGCATCAAGCGAGTTGCGCACCGTCTGGTTGATCACCTTGCGCCCGCCCAGCAGATGGAACGCACGCACAGCGTCATCTGCATCCACGTCGATCAGGGGGATTGCACTGCTGTCGGATTGAAAGGCCGTCGCACCCATGGCTGAACTCCTTTTCGTCATGTGTCGTAAAATATATGACACGTGTCGCGGTGTTTTTCAAGGGGGCGGGGGGGCTCGCATTCATGCGATGAAAGGCAGGGGCGCGCACGCCCCCGCCGGTAGGGTGTTAGCCAACCTTGACGATGGCCTTGCCTTGGTTGCCACCGGTCAGCAGGTCCATGAACGCTTGTGGCGCGTTTTCCAGACCCTCGGTAATGTCCTCTTTCACCGCAATGGTGCCGTCGGCGACCTTGGGGGCGACTTCCTTGAGGAACTTGGGGAAGTTGTTCCAATGGTTCGAGATGATGAAGCCGTTCACGCTGAGGAAGTTCACAAGGATCGTGCGCCAGAGTTTCGGCGCGGTCAGCGCCTCTTCGGCGGCACCAGCACCCAGACCACCGGCGTTATACCATGCGATCATACCGCAGATCGGGATACGCCCATGCGGGTTCATCATCGGGATCACGGCTTCAAGCACTTTGCCACCGACGTTTTCAAAATAGATGTCGATCCCCTTGGGGCAGGCGTCTTTCAACGCGGCGCGCAGGGATTTCGCGTCGTCATAGGAGCGGTGGTCGATGCATTCGTCAAAGCCAAAGTGGTCCTTGGCCATGGCGCATTTGTCCGCGCCGCCCGCAATGCCCACAACGCGCAGCCCGTGTGACTTGGCGATCTGGCCGACCATCGAGCCGACCGGACCCGTTGCCGCCGCGACGACGAGTGTTTCACCCTCCTTCGGGCGACCATATTCCATCAAACCTTGCCAGCCGGTAAATCCGGGCATGCCCAGAACACCAAGCGACGTGGTGATCGACACCTGATCCGGATCGACCTTGCGCAGTTGGTTCGCTGGCAGCACGCCATGTGTGGCCCAGCCCAGCATCCCGAAGGCATGATCGCCGGGTTTGAAGTCGGGGCTGTTGGAGGCGATGACCTCCCCGACCGAACCGCCCTCCATCGTGCCGCCGACAGGCACCGGGGCCGCATAGGATTTCGCGTCGTCCATGCGGCCACGCATGTAGGGGTCAAGCGACATGTATTTCACACGGACCAGCACTTCGCCGTCGCCGGGGGTGGGCACGGGCCCTTCTTCAAGGCGGAAGTTATCGGCTGTCGGGGCCCCGTCAGGGCGCGATGCAAGCACAATTCGTTTCATCTGGTCGGACATTTTGCTTTCCTCCTTAGCAATGTTTCTGGCACGTTATATGGAAATCGAAGGCAAGCAAGGCAACCGCGCGCGCCACGTTGCGTCAGATGCCGCTGCCCCCTTGGCAAATGCGGCATGGGGGCTTATACGCACGGCCTGATCCATCAAAGGACACGGAAATATGGTTGGCAGTGCAAATCTAAACATCATGATCAAGGCGGCCCGCCGGGCGGGACGCGGGTTGGTCAAGGATTTCCGTGAGGTCGAGAACCTTCAGGTGTCCATGAAGGGGGCCGGCGACTTTGTCAGCCGCGCCGATATTCAGGCGGAAAAGACGCTCAAGGCAGAACTGATGGGCGCACGCCCGACCTATGGCTGGCTGGCCGAAGAGGGTGGCGAGGAAGAGGGCCAAGACCCCACACGCCGCTGGATCGTCGATCCGCTGGACGGGACAACAAACTTTTTGCACGGTCTGCCCCATTGGGCGGTCTCCATCGCGCTGGAGCATAAAGGCCAGATCGTTGCGGGCGTCGTCTTTGATCCCGCCAAGGACGAGATGTTCTTTGCCGAAAAAGGCACGGGTGCCTGGATGAACGAAGGCCGTTTGCGCGTCTCGGGCCGTTCGCGGATGATTGAATCGGTTTTTGCCACCGGTCTGCCCTTTGGCGGTCGCGGAGATTTGCCGGACACCCTGCGTGATTTGGGCCGCATCCTGCCGGTCTGCGCCGGTGTGCGTCGCTGGGGCTCTGCCGCGCTGGATCTGGCCTATGTGGCCGCTGGTCGCTATGATGGCTACTGGGAGCGTCGGTTGAACAAATGGGATCTGGCAGCGGGCATGTTGATCGTGCGCGAAGCAGGCGGCATGGTCGAGCCGCTGAACCCCGAGGGCAACATTCTGGACGATGGCGAGATCGTCTGCGCCAATGAGGCGTTGTTCAGCGGATTTTCAAAAATCGCACGCGGGTGATCCTGTGGCCGAGGGCGGGATGCCTTCGGCGAGGATTTAAACCATTTGGAAGCGCCCGTCGGCTATTTGTCTGACGGGTGGTTGATACCGTCGGTGTAGGGGATCGGTTCCTGCGTCCAGGGCGCGGCCCCGTCGATACACCCCAGATTGACGCCGCATTGCGCGGGGTCTGAACGACGCTGGTGGTACATGTAGATGCCACAGATCTTGCAGAAATAATGTTTCGCCGTATGGGTGCCCCAGGTGTAGAGCGTCAGATGCTCGGCTCCTTTGGTCACCTTGAGCGCGCTGGTGAGCGCCGTCACCGCCGGTGCCGCGCGGCGGCGGCAAAAGGAACAGGTGCAGCGTGTGGCAGAGGAGAGCCCCTCTGGCAGGGTGGCGGTCAGGGTGACGCTGCCGCAGTGACAGGTCGCGCTATGGGTGCTGGCGGTCATTTTCGTTTCACTTTCGGGATACGGCTGGCGGAGGTGGGGTAGGTCGCTTGCGGGTGCGGCGGGTGGCCGTCCGTGGCCGACCAGAAGCGGGGCCCGCCCAAGCGCAGCCACAGTGGAATGGTTAGTACCATCCCCACGATAAACCCGCCCGCGTGCGCCCAATAGGCGACGCCGCCCACGGTCGGGTCCGCCCCGACGCCACCGATAAACTGCATCCCCAGCCACAAGCCCAGCATGATCCATGCGGGGATCGGGAAGATGCGGAAGAACACGATAAAGATGATCAGGATGTCGACCTTGGCTTTGGGGTAAAGCAACAGATAGCCGCCCATCACCCCCGCAATCGCGCCCGATGCCCCGACTGTCGGGACCGGCGAATAGGGGGCAGAGATCACATGGGCCAGCGCCGAGAGCAGCCCGCAGGCGAGGTAGAACAGCAGATAGCCGCCGTGGCCCATCTCGTCTTCTATATTGTCGCCAAAGATGTAGAGAAACAGCATGTTACCCGCGAGATGCATCCAGCCGCCATGCAGGAACATCGAGGTGAGGATGCCGGTATAGCCATCCCCGGTGGTGACGCGGCCGGGGATGAGCGCCCAGTCGAAGAAGAAGATATTGAGCGCGCGGTCGTCGCTGAAAAGCCCGACATAGCTGAGGAAAACGCCGATGTTCACCGCCATCAGCAGATAGGTGACATAGGGCGTGCGGCCGGACGGGTTGTGATCGCGAATGGGGAACATGGGCTGACCCTTAGCCATTGCGCGGGTGTGGTCAAGGGCGGGCGTCGGAACGCCCGCCCATGTGGCAGATCAGCCGGCAGCCCCCAACAGCTGCGCGTTCCCGCCAGAGGCGGTGGTGTCGACGCAGACATGGCGTTCGGCGCGGACGCGGGCGGTATCTGGAAGCCCGCGCAGCAGCGGGATGATCGGCCCGTCGCGTTCAGACAGGGCTTGTTCCAGTTTGCGCGCGGTCGCCTCGTCACCCCACCAGAGCACACCACCATAGGCTGGCCCATCGGTCAGCGCGGTCGCGTCGATGCTGCCCGACAGCTCCACCGCATTCCCTCCAAGGGCCGCGACCGCGCGGGCTTGCTCGGCTGCGGTGTCCTTGCCCGGCCCCATGCACAAGAGCGCCGGACGCGGCAGGGTGCTGAGCCGGTTGGATTCGCCCGTAGGCCCCGGCAGCGTGATGGTTTCAAGGAAGGCCCCACTGTGGCCGGGCAGCTTGGGCAGGTCTTTCTGCGTGCTGTCCCATATGTCCTCCACCACCTTGAGGTCAGGCGCGCTGAAACGCGGGAGGTAGTTCGGACCGCCCGCTTTCGGACCTGTACCCGACAGGCCTTCGCCGCCGAAGGGCTGGCTGCCGACGATCGCGCCGATCTGGTTGCGGTTGACGTATATGTTGCCTGCCTCGATCCGTTCCGAGACATGCTGCACCCGGTCATCGATGCGGGTGTGCAGCCCGAAGGTCAGCCCGTAGCCGGTGGCATTGATCGCGTTGATGACCTTGTCGAGTTCGGTCGCCTTGAACGTGGCGATGTGCAGGACGGGGCCGAAAATCTCGCGCTCCAGATCAGCGATCCCGTTCACGCGGATCATGGTCGGCGCGATGAAAGTGCCGACGGTTGGGGCGGTCAGCTCGGCGATGATCCGGCCCTCGGCGCGGGCGGTCTCTATATGCTCGGCGATGCCTTTTTGCGCGGTCTCGTCGATCACGGGGCCCACGTCGGTCGAGATGTCCCAAGGGTTACCCATGACCAGCGCGTCCATCGCGCCTTCCAGCATCTCGATCACATCTTCGGCGATGTCTTCCTGGATATAGAGACAGCGCAGGGCAGAACAGCGTTGCCCGGCAGATTGGAACGCACTTTCGACAACCGATTGCACGGCCTGTTCGGGCAGGGCGGTGCTGTCGACGATCATGGCGTTCAGCCCCCCCGTTTCCGCGATCAGGATCGCACCGGGGTCACAATGTTCAGCCATCGCGGACCGGATGCGCAGCGCTGTGGCGGTAGATCCGGTGAAGGCCACACCGTTGATCCGTTTGTCCGAGGTCAGCGCCGCGCCGACCTCACCACCGCCGGGCAGCAGTTGCAACGCGTGGCGCGGCACGCCCGCATCATGCAGCAAGGTCACGGCAAGAAAGGCGATCAGCGGGGTCTGTTCCGCCGGCTTGGCCAGCACCGCATTGCCCGCAGCCAGTGCCGCGCTGACCTGCCCGCAGAAGATCGCCAGCGGGAAGTTCCACGGCGAGATGCAGGTGAAAATGCCAGCGGGGGGCGTGTTGGTCGCCTGCTGTGCGTAGTAGCGCAGGAAATCCACCGCCTCGCGCAGCTCTGCCACGCAGTCGGGCAGGCCTTTGCCGGCCTCGCGCGACAGCAGGGCGAAAATCTCGCCGTAGTGCGATTCCAGCATATCGGCTGCGCGCAACAGGACCTCGCGGCGTTCCTCTAGCGGGGCGTCCCAGACGGCGGCATTGTCCAACGCTTTGGCGACATCAGCCTCGGACGCGTTGCGCACGGTGCCGGGGCTGCGGCCAGAGGCGGCAGGGTTCATCAGGCGTGCCGATTTCTTGGGCTTTGCCTCGCCGTTCAACAGGGGCACGGCGGCCCAACGGTGGGCTTTCCACGGCGCGCGCGCGGATTCGATCACATCCAGCGTCGGCGTATGCATCAGGTCGAACCCCATCGAGTTCACGCGCGCAGGGGCATAAAGCTCGGGCCCGGTGGGGATGTGCAAACCGCTTTCCGCGAGGCTGTCGAAGGGGTCGGCAGCGACGACCTCGGGGGCGACGTCTTCGTCGACGATCTGGTTCACAAAGCTCGAGTTCGCACCGTTTTCCAGCAGGCGTCGCACAAGATAGGCCAGCAGATCGGCATGTGCGCCCACGGGGGCGTAGACGCGACAATGGGTGCCATGCTTGTCCATCACGATGTTATGAAGGGTTTCGCCCATGCCGTGCAGACGTTGGAATTCGAACTTCTCTTTATCCTCGGCCATATGCAGTACGGCGGCGACCGTATGCGCGTTATGGGTGGCGAACTGCGGATAGATCCGGTCGGTCATGTTCAGCAGTTTGCGCGCGTTGGCGATATAGGACACATCGGTCGCGGCCTTTTGGGTGAAGACGGGGAAACCTTCGACACCTTTGACCTGTGCGCGTTTGATCTCGGTGTCCCAGTAGGCACCTTTCACCAAGCGGACCATCAGTTTGCGATCATGACGGATCGCCATGTCATACAGCGCATCGATCACCACACCAGCGCGGGGGCCATAGGCCTGCACCACGATGCCGAAACCATCCCAACCGGACAGCGCAGGTTCAGAGAGCACTTTTTCGATGACATCCAGCGACAGGCCCAGACGGTCGGCTTCCTCGGCGTCGACGTTCAGCCCCATGCCGGCGGATTTCGCCAGCAAGGCAAGCGCCCGCAGACGCGGCACCAGATCACGCATGACGGATGCTTCTTGCGCGACCTCATAACGCGGATGCAGGGCCGACAGCTTGACCGAGATGCCGGGGTTCTTGCGGCTGTCCTTGTGCACGCAGGCCGTCGCGATGGCAGAGATCGCGCGGCTGTAGCTCAGGTGATAGCGTTTGGCGTCGCTTTCGGTGCGCGCGGCTTCGCCCAGCATGTCATAGCTATAGGTATAGCCCTTCTTCTCCATGCCCTTGGCGCGTTCCATCGCGGCGTTGATGTTCTCGCCCAGAACAAACTGGCGGCCCATTTCCTTCATCGCGCGGCTGACGGCGGTGCGGATCACCGGTTCGCCCAGACGTTTGATGGCTGCGCGCAGGTGGCGCACGGGGCCGGGTTGGTCATCGTCCAACACGCGACCGGTCAGCATCAGAGCCCATGTCGACGCGTTCACCAACGGCGAGGTGGAGTGCCCCATATGGCGGCCCCAGTCAGAGGGCGCGATCTTGTCCTCGATCAGCGCGTCGATGGTCTCGGCGTCGGGCACACGCAGCAGCGCTTCGGCAAGGCACATCAGCGCGACACCTTCGTCGGTGGACAGACCGTATTCGGCCAGAAACACTTCCATGATACCGGGGGAGGTATGGCCGCGGATATCGCGCACGATCTGTGCCGCGTCTTGCGTGATCTTGACCCGTTCCTCTGGCGACAGATGCGCATTGCGCACCAGTTCACGCAAGACGTTGTCTTGGTCGGTGTAGGTGCCTGCGTCAATCTGGTGGCGCAAAATAGGGGAAGAATCGCGTGCCATGAGGTACTCCAACTGATAATTGCGCTAGAATAGCTCGGGAATAGTAGTATTAGTTCCTGATTCCGGCCAGTTTGGTGGGTAAACCGCTTTATTATTGGGCCTCTTGCGTGACAAACGACGACTTTAAAATGGACCGCTTCGATGCGGCGATTCTGACGGTACTGGCCGAAGACGGGCGCATCAGCATCACTGACCTCGCCAAACGGATCGGGCTGTCCAAATCCCCCACCCAAGCGCGGCTAAGACGGCTTGAGGATAGCGGCGTCATTCTGGGCTATCGCGCCCTGCTGGACCCGATCCGTCTGGGGCTGGATCACGTGGCTTTCGTAGAGGTCCGTTTGGAAGACACCCGCGAGGTCGCCCTGCGCGCCTTTAACGAGGCCGTGTCCCGTGTGCCTGAAATTGAACAGGCCCATATGATCGCAGGGAACTTTGATTACCTGCTTAAGGTGCGCACCCGTGACATGGCCGCCTACCGTCGTTTTCTGGGCGAGACGGTGACCACGCTGCCCTATGTCGCCAACACCTCTACCTATGTGGCGATGGAAGCGGTCAAGGAAATCATGCTCGCGGACATGGCGTAAGCCGCGAAGGCGCGCGGGGCCATTCGTGATTTTGATGCCGGCTGCCCTGCATCTGACCATTTACACCGCCCGCAACCTAGCTATTGTGCGCGGCACTGCGGGCGTGATGGAATGGTAGACATACCAGACTTAAAATCTGTTGGGCCTTGTGCCCGTGTGGGTTCGAGTCCCACCGCCCGCACCACGCTTGCCTTATTTTCATGGGCCATTTGGCTATTGCGCCCGCTGGTCCCCCAGCTGGTCCCCCATCGGGTTGATAATTTTGCGCACGTCAGCCATTGCGACGAAAGACATGCCGCCGTGTTTGTGGATCGTCAAAAGGCCCGCGGCCTGCCAGTTGTAGATCGTGGACTTGGACACGCCCACGACAGACTTCGCGTCAGCTGGCCGGAAATATTCTACGCTCATGCCTCCCCTCCCTGCACCCCGAATGCCGATAGGATGGCGGCAGTGTGGTGGGTTTGCGCGGCGGCTTTGGCGGCTTCTAAACCATCAAACACCCCTAAACGCTTATTCCCGAAATAGGCGGTATAGGTTTCATTCCGACCTAAATCCCAGATGATCTTGTACGCGGCGCAGTCGCCGTGGAAACGCTTGCCCGCGTCCCATATGCCGCAGTTTGGGCCATCCCACTGCAACGGCTCCACCATATCCGGCAGCGCCGCAATGATGGCGTCGGCGGTTGCTTCTGCGTCCATAACCTCGCAGGCGACAATGCTCATTAGCGTTTCTCGCATATCACTCATGGGGTGTCTCCCCGCCAAGCGCCGACAGCAGCACGACAGGCCACATCATCGACAGCATGAACGTATAAGGCGCGTCGGCCTTGTCTGTCGCTGCCGATTGCAGGCTGACCGCGCATACCAGCGCAACTGCGACGTATAGTTTCAGGGCGTTAATCATGGGGTGTCTCCTGTGTGGTGGGTAGGGCGGCGAGTGCAATTCGGGCCGGATTTGCGGCAAAGTCGCGTTGCCTGTATCGCTCTTGAACGGGATGGTCGTGCGGGTATTCTTGCCGAACGTAGCCGTCAATTTCGTCGCGGCATTCTATCAGCGCCACTCGCGCGGCATCCCGTTCCGCCCGCAACTGCCGCACAATGCCCGCCTCCGGGCTGTCTGGCCCGTGCCTATGCTCCCACAGGTGCAAATGGCGGGCTATCTGGGCTTCGGTCCATGTGGTCATTGGCTGTCCTCCGAGATAGCGCGGACCGCGCGAAGAACCTGCCCCTTCGTTACTCTTGTTTCAATGACGTGCAACGGGCCTGCCTTCCGCGACAAAACCGACCTATCCCGCCGCGCTCCTTGGATTAGATCGCTGATTATACCCCGATATTCAGCCTCCTGCGGTGTCTGGGTAAGGGCGGCGATAGCGGCGCGGGCTGCACTAATCGCCACGCCCTTTTCTAGCTTGGTTGTCTGGTTGTCCCAGCGGTGTTGCTGCAATCCCCGCAACTTCTCTGCGCCTATGTGGGTGGCGTCATGCGGGCCATTGATTGCCTTAGCCACGCGCTCAACTGTCTGTTCGTCCGGTGTCATTGCTCTCTCCTATGTTGCCCGCCGATCCCCTCATGTGGAGGTGGCGCGGATCGACGGGCGTGGGGGACGTTACCTTCACACAACAAGCGCCCGCACCGCTATCGGCGCGGTCGTCGTATGCCACTGAATCGCCGTGGCCGCGTTATCCCCAGAGCGGGGATGTCGTGGGGCGTCAGTTAAACGTCCCCTTGTCGAATTGGCGGATCAGGGTGTTGCCCATTGCCCGCAATACGTCGTCAAAGCCCCATTCCGCGTCATTGGATCTGCGGTCCAGCGCGTCGTGGCAGGCAGAGCAAGCGAAGATGCCGAGATAGTCGGGCGGCTTTTGTGCGGTGCCAGCCCAGCCAAACATGCGGATGTGTGCCAGCACGGTTGTTTCGGGGTCGTGGTTGCAGCAGGACAGGCGCAGTTGACAGTCTTCGCCCCTTGCGGCGAGGCGTGCCCTTGTGCTGCTTGCCCTCTTATAGCGCATAGGCGTGCGTCGTAGCTGCTTGTTCATTTGACCCCCAGCATTTCTTCGCCCCAGCCGAGAACGTCGGCCTTGGACTGGTGGAACCGTTCCTTGCCCATTGCCTTGTAGCTCTGGCTGTGAGGCGTACTGCAAACCACCAGCGCGTCACGCACGACAACAAGGGCGTATCCCTCCGCCTTGCGGGCCAGCTTTGCTATGAAGGGCGCGGCGGCGCAGGCTTGCTCTTTGCTCTCGAAGGCGATTGTCTCAACGTCGCAATGGCCCGTTGCGATAAGCCCGTGTTTGCGGAATGCCTCGGCGCTGGCGGCGTAGGGCGCGTTCGCGTGGCGCAGGGGCAGGTTCGCCCACAGGTCATGAATGGCGGCGAACTGGTGGCTGTGCGATTGCTGGCTGCGCTGCTTTTCGCGCAGAGCGTCGGCCAAGCTGTCGGCCCATGTTGCGGGAACCCATTCCTCGCCATCCATGACCAAGCGGGCCGGTGTGATGTTAAGCGGATGCTGCATGTCTTAGCCTTTCCAGATAATACGCCTTGGCGTTCACAACGTGGTGGTAGCGGGCCGGATCTGACGTTTTCATTGCCACGACCTCGGCCCGATGCCTGTCTGCTACCGCGTGAATATCCGCTGCCGTGGCGCTGTCTCTCAGCTTGGCAAGGATGCTGTCTGCGGTCGGGTTCATAATCAGAAGGGAATTTCATCATCTAGATCGCGCGATCCGCCGGAGTTGCCCCCGCCGTAGCCGCCACCAGACGCGCCGCTGTCATAGCCCCCGCCAGACTGACCGCCGCCGCTATCGGTGCCGCCGCCTTGGAACGTCAATTCATTCACTGAAATGCCAAGTTTGCCTTTGCCCTCGTATGCGTCCACGGTCGGGCGTCCGGTCAGGGTCAGCTTGGTGCCTTTGGTAATGAAGCGCTCTAGGCTTTCCGCCCGCTTCCCCCACACGCTGCAATCATACCAAGTGCTGTCGCGCTTGTTGCCGTTCTTGTCCTTGCCGTTGTCCACGGCCAGAGAGAACCCCAGCACGGCGTCACCGGCCTGTGTTCGGCGCAATACGGCATCTTTGCCCACGTTGCCTGCGATCATCAAAACTTGCATGTTACTTGCCCTCCAAGGCGTTCCGGTACATCTCCAGCACCGCTTCAAATTCAGATTGCTTGGCCGGATCGGCAGCGCGGAGCTTGATCAGGGCCGTCAGGGCGGGGCCGTCGTAGCCTCGCGCCTTGGCTTCCGCGAATACGTCCTTGCGCTGGTCCGCGAGGTCTTTCTTCTCGGCATCCAGCCGTTCGATCCGTTCTACGAACTGGCGCAATTCATTCGCTGTCACGCGGTATGTTTCGTCGCCTGCGGTGTCTGGTTCGTCTGTCATTGCTCAGTATGCCTCCTGGCTTTGGGTAACCGTCACGCCTTCAATGGCGCGGGTCTTGTGGTTCCGGCGCACGTATTCATCGACAAAGGCAACGATTGCGTCGGGGTCGGTTTTGTAGATATCGGCCAGCGCCGCCTTGTGGCTGTCGATGGTGTAGCGCGTGACTGTGCGCATACCCTTGACCTGATCCCGCTTGGCGGCTTGCGCGGCTTTCTCGGACGCAATAGCGGCGTCCTTCGCCTCCTGCGCTTCACGCTGTGCCTCAAGGTCGGACGCATCGGCAGCGCGGGCCTTTTCCTCGGCTTCGCGGCGGGCTTTGTTCGCGGCTTCCCAAGCGGCTTTCTCGGCGGCGTCTTTCTCGGCTTTCAGCTTGCGCTTGAACACGTCCACGGTGGCGACAAGGCAACCTTCGATCCGCTTCGCGTCCTCAATGGTCGGCTTCCAGCGATCAAGCTCGGCCTGATAAACGGCGCGGAGCGGTGCGGTTGCTTCCTTCTGCCCCTTCTCAAGCGATAGACGCCATTCCCTCATAGCCTTGCGCAGAGCGTCTACAGACTTCATCTGAGCTTCATTCTGGACGGGTGCGCCGTCCGTCCAGTTGGCGGCTTCCTCGCGCTCTGCCTCATAGGCGGCGCTAATATCGTCAATCGGGTCGGGGGGATTGTTCCCCCCAACAATGGCGCGTGGGTTCATATCGTTCATGGTTAAAACATCCTGTCGATAATTTCGGTAAGATAGGCGGCGTCCACCTTTTCGGGGTCTTTGGCTTTGATCTTCTCAATGACCTCCGCGAAGTAGGCCACGTCTACGCCCGTAAGTTGTTCCTCAAGAACGGCGTGGTCGGTCATGTCCAACTCGGCGATCTGCATAGCCATCTTGAGGTATTGGCCTGCATTGATGCGCCAGCCGCGCTCAATGAACTTGCGGGATCGGATCACGGAGCAAAGCGGGTACTTGGAGCCGTGATAGACAAGGGTGCGGCTCAGAAGGGCTTCCAGCGATTCAGGGCGCAGGGTCAGCTTCGATTGTCCGCTCTCCCAATAATTCATGCAGTGAGCGAAGTCGTAGCTACTGTGAATTTCTTCGGGGTCGCCATAGAACCGCAAGATCAACTGCACCTTGCCACGTAGGCTGATAGCGTTAGAGCTAAGAAATACCGCCGAGTAAATCGGGCCTTCTTCTTCTGCCTGATCGGCTAATTCTCCCACGGCTGTCAGAGGGTCGAATGCTTCCGCAAGGTATTCCCCGGCTTCGTGGTCCGGTCTTCCTTCAAAATACTGGTAGTCTGCTTCCTGTTCGTCAGATGCGACCCCGGCAGACTTCACGACGATGCGGACGCGCTCTTTGCCGGAAAGGTCGGTAACTTCCTCAACGTAGGTGTTGAACGATACCCCGCCTTGCGCCTTCTTCGCGGCAAGGAATTGAGCAACGTAGTAATCGGCAACGCGGCGAACCGTTTCCTTTGTGCGAAAGTAAACGTCGAAGTCGTTAACCTGCTCGCCAAGTAGCATTGAGGCAATGCAGCCACCTGTCACGATAGCCTCTTTGCGGCATGTCTCGCGCAGGTCTTCGTCTGTGATTGTGTCGAGCCAAGCGTTAACCTTGTTCCGCAGAACCGACTTGATTGTTTTCGCCTTGAGGCCGTGTCCTGGCATATCATGATCATGATTGTTCATGCTGCTTCCTTTTCATCGTCTTTGTCGTCGGTTGAAATTTCGCCCATCCGGTTGGTGTAGGCGTCGTTTAGTTCGTGCTGCATGGCCTCCGGCAGCTTTGCGAAGGTCTCTGCGAACGTCCGGTGCTTCCACAGCGCGTCAAGGTCGGCAGGCGTCTCCTTTGCCATGAGCGCAGCCTTCATGCGGTTGCGGTTGTCGGCGGCATCAAAGGGCGGCGCGACTTCACGGGCTGACTTGTCTTTGTCGTAGAGGGCCAAGCCGAAGGTGTTGCCGAAGGTGCGCAGCGCCCGCTTGAGCGCGTCTGTCTCGGCTTCCTTCACGGCGCTTTCGATCACGTCGCCCGCGTTCTCCGGTTTCCCGTTGCCAACGCCCACGGCCAGACCCTCACGGGTGACGCCTTCGACGCAGACGCGAACGGCGCAGAGATACGAGCAACGAAGCTGCGTATATGGTCCGTCTCGGCCATGCAGTTCGACTTCGGCAAGGTGCGTGCGTTCTAGGCGCTCCACGGTGTAGGACCAGCCATTGAAGCCGAAGATGCGGTTAGCCTCACGGATCACATGCAGGGCATCGACGTAGTCGCCAAACTTGCCTTGGGGCGGCGGCTTGATCGCCTTGGGGTCAAGCGGTGCCTTGAGTTGGTCGGTTACTGTTTCCCAATCCATCACACACCTCCCACGGTCACGCGGGGGGGGGTGCGCGTCCAGTCCATCGCGGGCTTACCCATTGCCATCTGCAAGTAGGTCCAGGCTGCGACGGTGTGCTGTTCCCAATCCATGCCGCCACGTTTGAACGGGCGACGAGCGATAAGCTCACGCAGGGCCAAGCCGCGCAGGCGGTCGAGGGTGCGGAACTGTGCTTGATTGTGCATCATGCGGTTAGCCTCCGTTGAATTGCGTTGCGTGCTTTGAAATTCGGGTAGTTGCGGGCCAGCCTGTCGATATATTCGCAAGCCTTGCGCAGGCGTTCGCAAGTCGCATCGGGCAGGTCCGCGTCGGCCTCTGCGGCCTGCATCACGTCGGCCAACGCTTCATTGGCGACGTTTAGAGCGGCTTCGAGGTCTAGCATTTGGCGTCCCCCATGCAGTCGGGGTGGATTGCCTGCGCCTCGATGAACTGCGATCCTGCTGCGGTATAAGACGCGGCGAAAACAGCGATTGCGATAACGGTCAGGCCGATGATGCCAAGGAACACGTCGCGGATGTGCTGGCGGCGGATGGCGCGGGGGCTGCGTAGGTCTAGCGGCATGTCACATTCTCCTCGTGGAACTCTGCGCTGTGTTCGGCGTCTCGGATGGCCTTGCGCTCTATCCGGTCGAACTCGTATTTCAGGTCGTTCATGTATTGGGCATCGTCCTTGATGCTGCGAAGGCTGGCGAGGATGCGGCGGATCATGCTGCACCTGTCGCGGCGCGGTAGGCGGCAAGGGCGGCATCAAGACGCTCTGCCGGGCAGTATCCTAGAACCGACTTGGGAACCCCGCCGTTGCACTGGCAGTCCTCGATAGACTCTGCCATTTCCTCCGCAGCAATCAGCGCGGCTTCAAGGTCAGGGACACGGGCGATGCGGCGGGCTTCGGCATGGCGGGCAATGTAATCCTCGCCGTTCAAATCCGTCGCTAAGGTTGGGCATTGCACCGGAACGCATGGGCCGACCACCTTGACCCATCCGAGCGCGGGTTCATCTGACTTTACCCGCCAGTCAGTCATACTCATCAGCTTGACTTGCGGGCGTTCACGGTCCCGCTTGATATCGTCGATCATGCTCATGTCGCCACTCCGTCTGCGATTGCCTGCGTCTGTACGTTCTCAATCCGGTTCACCGTCTCCCAACCCATGAACGCGGTCGCGCCCTCTGGGGTGAACAGATCAAGCGATATGTCCGTCTGTACGCTCAGGCCGATAAGGCTGGCGCATAGTTCGCCGTAGCCGTCTGGCTCGTGGCGGAAGTAGGCCGTTGCGATTGCGTCTTCGCCGGTCTCCTCGCGCCATGCGTCGGATGCGTCTTGGCTGCTGTCCTCTGCGGGCATTGCTGCGATGAATCGCAGGCGAGGGGGCCGAGATAGCGGCGCGGCGTGTATGGGGGTGTAGAGGGTCATGACCGATACCCCGCAAAATCCTCAAAGTGCTTTTCGTACTCACGCTCCAAGAGCCGAAAGACTTCTGCGTGTTCACCGCCCCGCAGGTAGTCCCTGACGATGGGCCAAATGTGTTCACTCGCATAAAGTGACGTTCCATCGTGCCAGCACTGACCGCCGGTCACATGGCAGTTGATATGGTGCGGCGCTTGGTTGCCGCCCGACGGGTCGAAGCAGTGGTGGAACTCAAGCCCACATGAAGGCTCGTATTCATCGTTGCGGGACAGCGAGGCATGGAAGTGGATGCCGCCGATTGGCCCACGAAACTCCCAACTATGCCGAACCGATGTGAACGGTTTCGTCCATGTGTATTTGTGACCTGCGAAACGGCTCACGACGCACCGCCAATCACCGCGTCGATCACATGCGGCTCTATCACCCATGAGGGCGTGATAAGCTTAGAAGAAGGGACGGGGCAGGGCGCTGCGGTGTTCACCAGAAGGCCGGTTGCGAAAGGCTTGACCCGCGCCACGATCTGTTCGGGCGTGGCCGTCTTGCCTGCGCTGTTGCTGTAGAAATGCGGGGTCATTGTCGTTCATCCTCGTGTTGTTGTTAGGATGAAGATAAATTAGACAAAAGGCTAATGCAACCCCTAAAATAGACATGTGTCTAATTCAGTTTATCAGGTAACCTTATGGTTGCAAAGAATCGCAACCTTGCTCACTATGGAACAAAGGGAGTACCAAATTGCACGAATACAATGATTTGTTAGATGTTTTGAAAGACGCGCCCGACGGCATCGCGACAGCAATTAAGGCTGATCTTAGCCAACAAGGCCGCGCACGCTTGCTATCAGAAACTTGCGCTGTTCTTCGTCAAGCTGGTAAAACAGTTCGCGAAGTTCCTCGTATGCCTGATCATCGTCAACACTAAGGCCCAGCACATTAGCAAGCGCGCGCGCGTTGTCAGCATTCGTGCTTGCGCCTTCACGCTTAAGAAACTTGTCTATTGCGTGGTAGGGAACGCCCGACCTGCGCGACAGGTCGGCCTTAGATATGTTTCGTTCTTTGATTTCAGCGAGAACCCGGTCTCTAAATGATTTTCCAGCCATAGCCAAATAATGGCACGGCGGAAAATATGGGGCTACAAGCCGATTGTCTAACATCTGTTGTTGACCTCACTTAGACATAAGTCTAAACAGAGGTATGCAGCATTCAGAAGTTATCAAGGCCATTGAGGCCCATGCCGCCGACTTTGACATCGGCGAGCCAACAATCGGGCAGATGGCGGTGCGAAACCGCCACGCCTGCGAACGTATCCGAAAAGGAACTGCAAGCATCGGGACTATGCAGCGCGTCTTGGACTTCATCAAAGATGATCGGCAAGCACGAAAGCGCTCGAAGCGGGGTGCAGCATGACCCCCTTTCCCCCATTCAGCCGCCTCTCCACCGGCTGGGTATCCGCGCCTGCCTCCTCATCCCGTAGCGCGGATCAACTAGCAGAGGTTGAGTTTCCCACGGCTCCCTCTGCGCTTTTCTTCTCACGAGGTGACGCATGACCACCACGTCGCAATCCACCCAAATCCTCGCCGCCCTCAAGGCAGGCCAGCACATCACGCCTATCGACGCGCTGAACCGCTTCGGATGCCTGCGCCTTGGGGCCAGGGTGTATGATCTGAAACAAGCGGGCCACCAGATCCACACCGCCCGCGTAGAGACGCCCTCCGGCGCTTTCGTGGCGTCCTATTCGATGGTGGCGCAGGCATGACCGTGACGCTCTCATGGCCTGACAAGCGCCTAAGCCCCAACGCACGCCAGCACCGCTTGGCCGTCGCACCTATCCGCAAGTCGGCGCGCACAGAGGCCATGTGGGCCTGTAAAGCCGCTGGCATGAGCTTCCCGCATCTGCGCGACACCGGGCTGCATCTGCGCATCACGTTCAACCCGCCTGACCGCCGCCGCCGTGACATCGACAACATGCTGGCAAGCATCAAGAGCCAGCTTGACGGCATCGCAGACGTGATCGGCGTGGATGATAGCCGCTGGGACTTGACCCTCATTCGCGGCCCTGTCGTGAAAGGCGGCTGTGTCGTGGTCGAGGTGGTCGAGGATCGGAAATACGTGCCGTTGCGGGGTGTAATTTCGTGACAGAAACCTTGCAAAGCCCTTATTTATATGGGATATTTAACGAGCGAAGCCGCCAGACGCGCCAACGTCTAACGGCTTCTAAAGCAAACGTACCTGATAAGGAGGTAACGGATATGCCCTTTGAGGCTCAATATACGGACTCGGAGTCCGTTTTCAAGTTTAAATCGAATATCGCACGCGGGGTTCAAGCATGAGCCGTGGTTACGTGTACGTTCTCAGCAACCCGTCAATGCCTGGTCTCGTCAAGATCGGGCGGACGATCCGTTGCGTAAATGGCCGCGCTAATGAATTGTACCAGACGGGTGTTCCGACACCGTTTCGTGTGGACTACAGCATTTTAAGCCCCAACTGCGAAGAACTAGAAATTCGTGCGCATGAGAAATTCCAAAGTTTCAGGGTCAATGAGGCACGTGAGTTTTTCAACGCTCCGTACAGGGATGTCGCGCAGTACCTAGAGGATGAACAGCGCTATCAGGTGGAATGCTTGATAGAGGAATTTATCCCCGATCACACCATAGTTTATGATGCTGCGTTCGTAGATTTAGGTGGAATGCGCCCTTCGTTTTATCAGATGGCGTCGTCGCTCGGCCTCAGCCCGCCCGACATGGTTTCGGCCTTGTACCAACTTGAGGGCGAGGAAGCCGCGCCAGCAATAAGACGAGCAAAAGAGAAAACGGATGAACGGATTGCCGCCTACAAAGCGGCTAAAGAGGCTGGGGAGACTCCAGCTTGAGCGGGACGGTCAACATATCACGCGGCATCTGGCACGACACAGCGTTTAAGCCGGAGCCGTTCTCTGAGCGCGAGGCTTTCATGTGGATTATCATGGAGGCGTCCTACAAACCCCGCCAGAAGCGCGTGGGCAATGTGACCGTGGATCTAAAGCGCGGGCAGCTTGCTACGTCCGTCCGCTTCATGTGTGAAGCGTGGGATTGGTCAAAATCCAGAGTTGATAGGTTCCTAAAACGCCTCGAAAAGCGGGACATGATCGGGACAGATAGCGGGACAGGCGTAAACATCATAACCGTTTGTAAATATGATGATTATCAGAACAAGCCCAAGGATAGCGGGACACCTAGATCAGAAAAGCGGGACAGCAGCGGGACAGCAGCGGGACAGCAGCGGGACAAACCTAATAAGGGTTTAAATCCTGATGCAATTCCTGATGCAACTTCTTCTCAAGAGGCGGAAGCTTACCAGAGGTATTTGGAAGCGCACCCCAACCCTGTTGATAGCGACGCTGGTTTTGCCCGTTTCTCAGCACTTGTCGCTGATGGCATCGAGGCTGATCGGATAATCGCCTCTGCGGCGCTGTATGCCGAAACCGTCAAAGGCTGGTCGGCAGAGGCCAAGGTTCAGCAGTCCGATAACTTCCTGTGCCCGAATAACGGCAAGTGGAAAAACTTCCACCCCAAGCCGAAGGCCGTTCGGTCCTCTGAGGCCGACATTCTGGCCCACCACGCCAAGGTTATCAACGGCACCGGGTACGTTTCCCCCAACGCGATAAGCGCCACCACCGCACGCGCCCTGATCGCCGCTGGCCTAGTCACCCCCGAAAAACTCAAAGAGCGAGGTATCGCAGCATGACCGGCCAATTCGCCCACTGGACCCGACCTGACATGGCCCGCGCCTTTGACGTGTACGGCTTCAACCTGTCTCGGATCGCCCGCAT
Source organism: Sulfitobacter sp. CB2047 (assembly GCF_000735125.2). Lineage (NCBI taxonomy): Bacteria > Pseudomonadati > Pseudomonadota > Alphaproteobacteria > Rhodobacterales > Roseobacteraceae > Sulfitobacter > Sulfitobacter sp. CB2047. The sequence goes on from NZ_CP072613.1 coordinate 1,221,898, forward strand.
GACGGGCCGCACGGTCCCTGACGTAAAGCGCATACTGGGGGGTTCCCAATGAACGAGCAAGACGCCCGCGCCCGCATGGTGGCTGACATCACGGCCCGCGTGAACGCCGAAGACACGCACCTGGTCAACATCGTGCAGATCTACAAGCTGCTGGGGTTTGACCTGATCCAGATTGACGGTGAGGACTTGGACTACCCCGTGGGGGCTAAGTTCCGCCGTGACTGGAACGCAGGGGTGACAACGCGGGTCATGGCAAGCGATCTGAACCTGTCTGCCGTGACTGTCTCGAAGTGGGCGCATAACGCTGGACTGCCAAAGCGCCACAACTGGAACGCCCAGACCATCAAGCCAACAGAAGCATTCCGCCGCGCATGGATGGCGGGCATCCCCGCCGCGAAGATGGCCGAAGCGCTTAACGTGTCGCCCTCCACCATATCCGCCACCGCCCGCCGCAGTGGCTTACCCAAGCGCCGCCGTGGTGGCGTTCCCCGCGATCAGCTTTTCACAGGAGCCGCAGAATGACCTACCAGATACGCCACCGCACCGACATAGCCGACCACCGCGCCCGCAAGTGCAACCCGCAGGTCACGCTTGCCCGCACCCCCGCCAGTGAGGAAAGCGCCGAGTTCGAACGCCGGTACGCACGGGCGCTGCGCAGCAACAGCGTTCCCAAGCAAACGCAACTGGATGAAACAAGCGCGGCGATACTGTCGGTCCTCACACGGGATCTGACCGCCTCGGACATCGTGACGCTATCGCGGATTGATCTGGACGCAAAGGCGCTGCGCCGGAAGCTGCTGGCAATGCAAGAGGCTGGCCTGATGCACGTCTGCGACACCATCGACAGCGTGAGCATCTACCGCGCCGGAGCGGGCCGCAAGACGCGCCTGACCACATCCGACCGCCTAGCTATGGCGATTGCGGAAGCGGAGGGCGGGGTATGAGAGCGATCAGATGGAGCGATAACGACAAATACGTTGGCCCGTTTACGTTCTCTCGGGATACCTACTACCGATCGACAGCGGTTTTGCTGGGGTCTGGGGATGGCGACGAATACCGAGGTTGCCGCCTGCGCCTTAGCGCCTTTGGCGGCACTTTGATTGTCGCATTGCCGCAGATCATCAAGCCGTGGCGCAAGTGGGTTGATACGTCCAAATATGATTGGTCTACCGGCCCGGATAACGGTTTTTGGGATACTGGTTCGCGAGAATATGGGTTCAGCCTGAGCGATGGGTTTTTAAACTTCTCTCTGGGTCGCGTCACAAACGACAGCAGCACAGAGCAGCGCAAGGGTTACTTCCTGCCTTGGACCGAATGGCGCTGTTCCGCTCGTCGCTTCTACGACGACAAGGGAAATCTGGCATTCACAGACACCAGCAGCGGCCCACAGCCAATCGAGGTCACGCGAGAGCGTTGGGTTGCGCAGGATGCAGTGCCAACCGTTGACTTTGCGTTCCGTGACTTCGACGGAGAGCAGCTTACAGCAAAAACCCGCGTCGAAGAGTCTGTGCACAAGTTAGGCACAGGCCGGTTCAAGTGGCTTTCCTTGTTCCGCAAGGCGCGGGTGCGTCGATCCTTGGATATCAAGTTTTCCGGCGAAACAGGTAAGCGAAAAGGGTCTTGGAAAGGTGGCACATTGGGCCACGGCATTTCTATGGAACCCGGCGAACTGCATGAAAGCGCGTTCCGGCGTTACTGCAAGGAAAACGACATGACGTTCGGCGGTGACGCATGACCCCCTCCCAGACCAACGAGATAACCGCCTGCACCCGTCTCATAGCAGTAGGCTACACGGCACAGGCACTCCGAGACCTTGGATACGCAGAGGCCGCTATCAGGGCGGCGATGGAGGCGAGCAGATGAAGCCGGACGACGTAATCATTAGCGGCATAGATCAGCGCAAAGGCGCAGGGATTGGCGGCTATCACATGCGCTGGACTGCATGGCACGCGCCTACCAAGTGCAGCGTTCAATGGGAAACCAACGGCGGCGAACCACAGGCGCAAAACCGGATGAGGGATAGAGCGCTGATGGCATTGGAATTGATGGTGGAGGTCTACCCATGAGCGATAACCGCAGAGAGGCGCTAGAGGCGCTGCGCGATAAGGTGAAGGCTGGCGTAGATATACAGCCTCGCGAGTTCCGCGTGATCGCGCCAGAGGGGCTGATCGCCAATGACGATCTGTACGAGTTCTGGATCGACGCATGGGTAAACGCAGAGAAGGCGCATAACGGCTCCCTAGACGCAGCCAGAGTGCTGCACGACGCGGTGCTGCCGGGGTGGGGCGCAAGCATATCCGTCAAGGAGAGAGACGACGGTTTTGTTATGGCTTGGCTGTCTGAAAATCTCAACCATAACCCGAAGGCACGACGCGCAGAATACAGGGGTTATAAAATAGACCCCGCCCGCGCGTGGCTCCTCGCCATCCTCTCAGCCCTTATCTCAGAAACCCCCAAGGGAGAGACGCCATGAACCTGTTCGAAGTTTTCGCATTGCTCGTCGCGGGCCACGCTCTCTGTGATTACCCTTTACAGGGGGAGTTTTTAGCGAACGGCAAGAACCACCGTGCACCCATTCCCGGCGCACCTTGGTATCAGCTTCTCGCCGCGCACTCTGCTATCCACGCGGGCGCAGTTTTTCTTATCACGGGCTCTTTGACTTTAGCCCTGCTTGAGTTCGCCGCGCATACCGCCATCGACTACACGAAATGCGATGGCAAGATTGGGTTCAACGCTGACCAGGCGCTGCACATTCTTTGCAAGGTGATTTGGGTAGCGGCGCTGGCTTTGGGGGTGGCTGCATGAACCTCTCGGCCCGCAACGCCACCCAAGCCGAGACAAAGCCCTGCCGCAAGTGCAAAGGCAAGGGCTACGTCCTGCGCATGTACCCGCGCCGGAAGCCTCAGCCCGCCCACTGGTTCAACCGTGGCCCCAATGGCGAGCACCCCACCCCCTGCGAATGCGACCTGATCGAAGGAGATACAGAATGACGGTTTACCTTGGATATGTCGCAGGCGGTGTGTGCCGCGACACCCACGCCCCGACACGCGACGAGGACGGCAACCATATCCGCCCGCCAATGGTGCGCAAGCAGTTTTGGGTTCAAGAGGAGCTGCGCCGCCTCGGCATAAAGGCATGGTGCGGCAAGCGGGTAGAGTTCAAGCGCCTCGGCAAGGATCGCAACTGGACGCGCTTCGATGTGCCAGCGCTGCCGAATTACATCGTGATGGAGATGGACCCGTCGCAGATGTACCTTGCAGACGAGGTAGAACACCTGATGCCCACATTCATGGTCGTGGCAAAGTCGGATCTGCACGGCAAGGCAACGCCAGACGGCAAGCAGGTGCATATCGGGCTTAACCGCTTCATGGAGGGCGTAGACGCTGAATTCGAGGCCGCTGAGCGCGTTGACGCCAATTCGCGGGCCGAGGTGACCGAATACAAGAAGGGCCAAGCCCTGCGCGTTATCTCCGGCCCGTTTGCGGATATGCTGGGCAAGTTCGATAAGCTGGTGAAAGCGCCGCACGATCAATGGCAGCGGGTATCAATCGAAATGGAAAGCGGGCATCACGTCCAGTTTGACCCGCTTGACGTTCGCAGCGCATAGGTGTTGCGTTGGGGCGCTACATATGGTAGCCTTTGGCTAATCCGGTGCAGGGAATACCCGTCCGGATAGGGCCTAGCGCCCGAAACGACACCGCCCACGCTCCGGCGTTTTACAGGGCGGTGCTACTGCAATAAGAGCGCGGACTCGCCTGACCGTCCCGATAGTAAGAGCGAAGGTCTTTAATCATCGCCCCGCGTTTTCTAAGCCGCTTTCTGGTGGTGTGTAATGCCCCTTCCGCCTGACGGGGATGTGGTCCAGAGGTTACGGGGTGCGGCGTCAGGCCCCCGCGATGAGTCTGGTAGCAGAACGCACCTCCTGAGCGCGGCGGCGTGGACAGCCCACGCAGGGACATGACTACGGCGGATCAAGAGGACGCAGCCCTCCGCCCGCTGGTGTAGCAGCCAGCACGTCGCTCAACATTTTCTCAGCACATGAGACACAACGCGGCGGCGATACGCACCCCACACATACCAAGGAGGCCAACACCCCGGCGACGGGACTGGACCAGATATGGCAAGCAAAGAGAAATTTTACGTTTACGCAATCATGGACGGGCCGACTGTTCTATATGTTGGCAAGGGCAGCGGATACCGCGCTAACGCTTCGGCGCGCAAGCACGGCGGGAAAGCGGTAATCCTCGAAAGGTTCAAGAACGAGTCCGATGCGTTCCGCCGTGAAGTGGATCTGATCGCAGAGCTGCTGCCGCAAAACAATTTGTGTGCCGGCGGGAATGGCGGTCGGGCTGCCCCCGTTGACCCGAATGCGCTCCCGAAGATGTTGCAGGGGGTTGTAACAAAAACCCAATGGCTTCGGCACCTCAAGGAGGACCGCGACGAGCGCGCCTTAGTTGAAAAGGTTGGCTTGCGTAAGTACGTGGCGCAATTCCTTTGCCGTAAGCTGGATCACTCAAACTGTGAGCAGTGGGGTGTGTCTAAAGTAGACATGAGTAGACTCCGCGAGGTCGCTCATGGCTGATGCAAAAGGTAGAAAGACAGGTGGGCGCAAGAAGGGCACCCCGAACAAGGTTACCGCGCTTTTGCGGGATGATATCTTGCAGGCGGCGTCCAACGCGCACCCTGGAGGGCGTCTTGGTTACCTGACTGAGCAGGCACAAGAGAACCCGACCGCGTTTATGACGCTTCTTGGCAAGGTTTTGCCTACAGAGGTCAAGGTCGACGCGGATCAGCCGATCATGTTTGCTTCAATTGCTCTTGCTCCTTTGGTGGCTGATGCAGCCGACGATTGAGCTGCCGCCCAAGCTGATCCCAGTATTCCAAGGGCCGGCGCGCTACAGGGGCGCATATGGGGGCAGGGGGAGCGGTAAGACGCGAAGCTTTGCCAAGATGGCAGCGGTTCACGCGGTACGCTGCGCGCAGGCAGGCAGGCCAGGTATCATTCTTTGCGTTCGTGAGTTCATGAACAGCCTGGACGACAGTTCGATGGCCGAGGTAAAGGCGGCAATCCAGTCTGACCCGTTCTTGGTGTCATGGTTCGAGATTACCGAAAAGATCATTCGCACACGGGACTGTGGCACAGGGGCTCGGGTTGACTTCAAGTTCGCCGGCCTTAACCGCAACGTGGACAGCGTTAAGTCCAAGTCGCAAATCCTTCTATGCTGGGCAGACGAAGCCGAACCAATCACGGACCTAGCATGGTCTAAGCTGATCCCGACCGTTCGGGAGCATGAATCGGAAATTTGGGTAACGTGGAACCCCGAGCGCAAGAACAGCGCGACGCATGAACGTTTTCGCGGCAACCCGCCCGAGGGGGCCAAGATCGTTTCGCTGAACTGGCGAGACAACCCGAAGTTTCCCGACGTGCTGGAGGCTGAGCGCCTGAACGACTTCACGCGCCGGTCCGACCATTATGAACACATCTGGGAAGGCGGGTTCGTAACCGTTGTCGAGGGCGCATATTACGCCAAGGCAATCACGGTAGCGCGGTCTGAGAACAGAATAGGCCACGTCGCTGCCGATCCTTTGATGACCATTCGTGCGGTCTGGGACATTGGCGGCACGGGGCAGAAGTCAGACGCAACCGCAATCTGGATTGTCCAGTACGTCGGACGCGAAATTCGCCTGCTGAACTACTACGAGGCGCAGGGGCAACCTCTGGCGGCGCATATCGAGTGGCTGCGGGCAAACGGATACGGGGCGGCGCTCTGCGTATTGCCCCACGATGGCAGCACTAACGACAAGGTGCATGACGTATCATTCGAGAGCGCACTACGGGCCGCAGGGTTCGAAGTGCAGGTCGTTAAGAACCAAGGGGCGGGTGCGGCAATGCAGCGCGTAGAGGCGGCACGGCGTCTATTCCCCAGCATGTGGTTCAACCAAGCGACGACAGAGGCCGGCTTGGACGCGATCGGCTGGTATCACGAAAAGCGCGACGAAGAACGCGGCATCGGCTTAGGGCCAAGCCATGACTGGTCAAGTCACGGCGCTGACGCCTTCGGGCTGGTGGCTGTTGCCTATGAGCAGCCGCAAGGCAAGTCGCAAGAGACGGCATTTGTCCGTCGGAAGGTTGTTTAATGATCGACGCACTCCCCCTTATCGCTGATATGGTGCGCGACTCCGAGCGCCACGCGGACGACCTGTCAAAAGACCGCCTGCGCGCGATCGAATACTATCAGGGCAAGATGGTCGACACGCCGGCAGACGAAGGCCGGTCACAGATGACCACCCGCGACGTGCGCGCCAACATCAAGAAGGTGCTGCCGTCCATCATGCGGACTATCCTTGGCGCAACTGAGGTGGTTGAGTTCCTGCCCGTGGGCGAGGGCGACGAAGCGGGGGCCGAGCAGTCCAGCGATTATATCAACTATGTTGTGATCCCCGAGACGAACGCCCGCAACGCTATCTATGACGCCATCCACGACGCCTTGCTGTTGCGCAATGGCATCTTGAAATGGTGGTACGAGGAAAAGCAGGCCGTAAAGATCAGCAAGCACTCGGGCCTGACCCTTGAAGCGCTGGCCGAGCTTATCTCGGACGACGGCGTTGAGGTTCTTGAGCAAGAGGAAACGGTCGAGACTGTCGAAAACGACTTCGGCGAGGCTGAGCCCGTCACGTTCTACAGCGTCAAGATCCGCCGCACCTATACCGACAAGCAGACACGCTGCGCCGCCGTCCCCCGTGAGCGGTTCCTGATCCACCCTGACGCGGTAACGCTCGGGGATAGCCTTCTGACCGGCGAGAAAACGACCGTCACACGCTCTGACCTTGTGTCTATGGGCTATGACCGCGAATTGGTCGACGGGCTGACGCTGGCAAGCGAGGACGACACCGAAGAGGACGCGCGCCGGGATAACATCGGCGACAGCGGCGAGGCGCAGCGCGCTAACGATCCAATCGACTTCTACGACCTGTATGTCCGCATTGACATGGACGGCGACGGCATTGCCGAGCTTCGCCACATGACTTTCGCGGGCGGGCTGACCGAAAATAACCTGCTGGAGGATGACGAGGTAGACGAGGTGCAATTCTGCGACCTCTGCGCCATGCCACAGCCGCACCAGTGGGAGGGCATTAGCCTTGCCGACGACCTGATGGACATTCAGCGCGGCAAGACGGTTCTTCTGCGCCAGACGCTTGATAACATCTACTGGCAGAACAACCCGCAGCCGATCGCGCAAAAGTCTGCTATCGCCAACTGGGACGCCGTGATGCAGCCCGAGTTCGGCAAGCCTATCATCGTAAACCAAGGCAACGACGTGCGCGCGGCTATGGGCTTCAATACCGTGCCATTCGTGGCGCGCGACAGCTTCGGCATGATGGAATACCTAGACACGGAAGCGCAGGACCGCACGGGCGTTTCGGACGCATCCTCTGGGCTCGCCCCCGACGCGCTGCAAAACATGACCGCCAAGGCTTCGGCGATGATCGAACAGGCCGGCATTGGTCAGACCGAAATGATGGTCAAGAACTTGGCCGAGGGGCTTGCGGTGTTTTTCCGTGGCCTTCTGCGCCTGTCTATCCGTCACCAAGACGTTCCCCGCACGGTTCGCCTGCGCGGTGAGTGGGTGCAGATGGACCCCCGCCAGTGGAATGCGGAAATGGATTGCGAGGTCAATACCGGCTTGGGCGCGGGCACCCGTGAGCGCGACATGCAGATGATGCAGGTTGTTATGGGCGTGCAAGAGAAGCTGCTGACCGCCTTCGGGCCCGATAACCCGTTCGTGACGCCTGAGAATCTTTACTCGGCGATGTCGAAGATGGTGGAAAGCGCGGGGCTCAAGACGCCTTCGCTGTATTTCACGGAGCCTGACCCCGAAGAAATGAAGCAGCGTATGGAAGCGATTAAAAACCAGAAGTCGCCCGAGCAGCAGAAGCTTGAAGCGCAGATGCAGCTTGAGCAAGCCAAGATGCAGAGCAACCGCGACAAAGAGAACGCGCAGATGCAGGCGGATCTAACCGTCAAGCAGGCCGAAATTGCCGCCGATCAGCAGAAGCAGGCCGACAAGCTGGCGAGTGACGCCGCATTGCAAGAGCGCAAGCTGGCGTTTGAGCGTGAGAAGTTCATGGAGGACATGGCCTTTAAACGTGAGGAGGCCGCACAGCGCCGGCAGGACGACATTTGGCGGGCACAGGCTAACGCCATGAACGCAGCCGACCAGGGGGCGACGCAGTGACCGATCAAGAGCGCGCCAGCCTTGCCGAGCAACTGATATCAAACAAGCTCTACGGCGAACTATTCGACAGCCTAGAGCGATCGGCGGTTGAGGCTATGGTCTACGCCACCGACGACGAAACACGGGCCCGCAACGCCATGCGCGTGCAGGCCATCCGTTCTTTACGCTCCGACTGCGAGGCATGTCTTCGCAGCACCCGAGAGCGCAAAGCCGCCCCCGCATAAGCAGGGCGGGCACGAACAGCCCACGAGGCAATCACCATGACAGACGAAACCGACAATGCGCCTCTTGATGAGGACGCAACCGATAACGTCGAGCTCTCAGAAGACGATACCGCAGAGGAATTTGATTATTTCGATCCCGACGAGGACACCGAAGAAGTCGAAGAGCCCGAAGCGACCGATGATGAGCCGGATGAGGACGACGCCGACGCCGAAGAAGGCGAGGCCGAGGACCAAGAGGCCGAAGGTCAGGACGACGAAAACCCCGATAACGTCACCGTCAAGTTAGACGATGGCACCGACGTTTCGCTTGCGGAACTGAAGAAGGGCTATTTTCGCCAGAATGACTACACCCGCAAGACGCAAGAAGTCGCCAACGCGCGCAAGACTGTCGAAGCGGATGTGCAGCGTATGCAGCGCATTACCGAAGTATTTGTGGACCACATTTCAAGCTTGGTTCCTGACGCCCCCGACGCTTCACTGGCCTACTCTGACCCCGCCAAATACACGGCGCAGAAGGCACAACACGAAGCGGCTATGGCACAGGTCCAGAAGCTGGTTGAACTCGGGGAAGCCCCCAAGGAAATCAGCGACACGATGTCCGAAGATGACCGGAAAAAGCAGCTTGTCGAGGCCAATCAGCGCCTTGTCGAGATGTTTCCGGAAGCTGCGGACGGCGAAGGGCGCAAGGCGTTCTTTGGCAACGTGCAGGAAGTGGCGAACGAAATTGGCTTTTCCGACGAAGACCTCGGATCTGTGACCGACCCCCGCATCTTTGCCCTGGCGCATTGGGCGAAAAAGGGGATGGACGCGGAGAAATCCAAGGCCAAGGCGAAGGCCAAGGTTGCCAAGGCACCCCCAGCAACACCCCGCAAGCCGGGACAGGGGGCACGCAAGGCAAGCGGTAATGCAGAGGCAATGCGCAAGCTTAGCCGCTCGGGCTCGTTGAAAGACGCCCTTGCGATTGACTTCGATTAAACCCTCTCATCAAGGAGCCTAACCAATGGCTGTAGTTACCAACACGTTCCAATCCACGGGCGCTAAGGGCAACCGTGAAGAACTCGCCGATGTGGTAAGCCGCATCACCCCCGAAGATACCCCGATCTATTCCATGATCGAAAAGGTGTCGTTTGACACCACGCACCCCGAATGGACCACCGACGAACTCGCCGCACCCGGGGCCAACATCACCCTTGAAGGCGACGAATACACCTTCGACGCGACTGTCTCGCCCGAGCGCCTGGGGAACTATACCCAGATCATGCGCAAGTCGGGCATCATCTCCGGCACCCAGAACATCACCGATGAAGCTGGCCGTGCAACGAAGGTGAAAGAGCAGAAGCTGAAAAAGGGTGTCGAGCTCCGCAAGGATGTCGAATTCTCGATCGTTGCGACCAACGCCTCCGTTGGCGGTGCCACCCGTGAAAGCGGCTCCCTGCCAACGTGGGTGAAAACCAACGTATCGCGCGGCGCGACCGGTGCGAACGGCGGCTATAACACCGGCACGGGACTGACTGTCGCCCCCACGGACGGCACGCAGCGCGCGTTCTCCAAGGCCATCATGGACGATGTGATGCAGCAGGGCTACCAGTCCGGCGCGAACTTCAAGCACGTCTTTGTTTCGCCCTACGTCAAGTCGGTGTTCGTTACGTTCATGTCCGATACGAACGTTGCCTCGTTCCGCTATGCGGCATCGAACGGCAAAAACAACAGCATTGTCGCCAACGCTGACGTTTACGAAGGCCCATTCGGCAAGGTCATGATCCACCCGAACCGCGTGATGGCGGGCTCTGGTGCCCTGGCGCGCAACGCCTTCTTCGTTGACCCCGAGTTCCTGCAATTCGGCTGGCTGCGTAAGATCGCCGAAGACAAGAAGGTCGCCAAGACCGGCGATGCTGAGAAGTTCATGCTGATTGGCGAAGGCGCGCTGAAACCGAAGAACGAAAAGGGCCTCGGCGTTGCCGCAGACCTCTATGGTTTGACGGCCAGCACTTGATCTGAGGCGCTGAATCTGACATAAGAACGAGGCGCACTAGGACGGCAATCCCGGTGCGCCTCTCACCATAAATCGAACCGTAGGAGGGTCCGACATGGCTGCAAAAGCCTTACCAGAACAATCAGTATTATTGCAACTGCTTCGCTATGAACCCGAAACAGGAAAGCTGTTTTGGCGTGAGCGTGACGAGGGGCATTTCTCTGCAAAATGCGCGAGCAAGAGGCGCAGACGGGCCCGTGACTTCAATGCGACCAGGGCGGGGACGCCAGCATTAGAGACAGACAACGGTAACGGGTATTTCCGTTCGAGCCTATGCGGGGTCAATCAATACGCACACCGTGTCATATGGAAGTTGGTTACAGGGGAAGACCCTAACATTATTGACCACATCGACGGAGACACGAAAAACAATAGGTGGTCGAACCTGAGATCGGTGTCCCACCAAGAGAACTTAAAGAATTGCGCTCTGAGCCGTAACAACACGTCCGGAGCGATGGGTGTGACCGAAACTGAGTGGGGATGGAAAGCGGAAATTGCCATTGACGGCAACAAGCGCCACCTCGGGCTATTCACGACGAAAGAGCAAGCGATAGCCGCCCGCACAGGCGCGGAGAAGTCGCACGGATACCACCCCAATCATGGGAAAAGACTTCACAAAGAAGGAATGAATGAATCATGTCTACCAAGAGCGAAAAGCTAATCCGCTGTGTGATTTTAAGAGACTTTTGGAACGCAGATGGCAAGCGCCAACCTGCCGGCAAAGAAGTCGACCTGCCCGCAGAAGATGCGATGGACGGCGTTGAATCCGGCGCTCTGTCCCGCGTGAAAAAGTAAGATGGCTGTAATCCGCGACGGAGATTGGCACCTCTACGACCACGACCCGAAACTTGGGCGCACGGTCTGGAGCCTGCACAATCCAGACGGCTCAATCACGTTCCGCACGGATTACGCCGTCCAACCGACGATCGATATCAACACCGCGCAGCGCAACATGGCGCAAGAGGGCTGGAAGGGCGACTACCACCACGTCGCATCCATCCCCCTCAACGTGTTCCATGACCAGCTTTCCGCCGCGTCGATGCAAAACGATCAAAAATATCTGTCCAGGTGGTTGAACGATTCCGACAACCAAGCTTGGCGAACAAAGACTGGAAACGTCTAAATGGTAGTAGTCGTCCCGCAGGCAGTTGTTCCCGATGACGTACCCGGCACGGGCGCTTTCCGTGACTTTCTGGACCTGCGCACGGCTGTTATTGAGTACGTGCAGCGCCCCGATGTGGCGGACGTGTTCACCCGCTTTGTTGCGCTGGCTGAATCGCGCCTGAACCGCACGCTACGAATGCGTGAGCAGGTCAAGACGGTGACGCTGACCATTGCAAGCGGCGTGGCTGCGCTGCCCGAGGACTTCGCCGAAATGATCGGGCTTTATGCCCCTGGCGGCGGTGAATACGTGCAGCAGACGAGCCAGCAAGTGAACGCCGGCGGATGCTACTACGCGATCGAGGGCGGCAATATCGTTGCACCCCATATCGCTGGCGACGTTGAGGTCAGCTATTATGCCATGCTGCCCCCGCTCTCCGCGTCGACCACAACAACAAACTGGCTGCTGAACCGCTACCCCGACATCTATCTCTATGGGGTAGGGTTCGAGGCCGCGAAGTACGTGCGCGACGCCGAACTCGCCCAAGCCAGCAAATTCATGCTTGACGACGCGATCGCAACCGCGCGCTCCGACGACTTCGACGCCAGATATTCACGGGCGCGCGTTCGCGTGTCGGGGGTGACGCCATGACGCTACTGTCCATCACCAACAGCCTCGCCCGCAATGTCGGGCTTGAGGAGACAACGCAGGTCATCGGTTCGAACCGCCGTGAGCTGGAGGAAGTGGTAGACTACTGCAACAAGGTCGGCGAAGAGCTCGCCCGCCGCGTTGACTTTGGCGCGCTGCATGAGGTCGTCACCCTGACCGGCGATGCGACGAACAAGAAATTCGACTTGGGCACCAATTTCTCGCGCATTAGCAGCGGGATTGCGGTCACCTACAGCACATCGGTTGTAAGGCCGCTCACACAAGCCGAATGGGCCTCTCTGGTGCCCGTCGTGGGTTCCCCGCGTTACTTCCTGCTTGAAGGCAATAAGCTGACGCTGTGGCCCTATCTGACAGACAGCGCGTTCGTGACCGTTCAGACGCAATCAAAGGCATGGTGCTCCAACGGGACCGCCGCTTGGTCTGCCGATGACGAGACAAGCCTTATCGATGAAGACCTGATGCTCAAGGGGCTCATTGTGCGTTGGCGTCGTCAGAAGGGCATGGACTACGCTGACTATGAGGCGGAATTTGAAGCCGATCTGGCAGACATCGCCCGCTTTGACGATCGGTCCCGCATATGATGGTTCGCCCCAAGAAAAAGGCCCCCACACGAAAGGGGCCCGAGCCGACGCAGAAGACACCTGCCCGCGCGCATACGTTCCCCGCGCCCATTCGGGGCTGGATTCTGAACGAGAACGTGTCGATGCCGCAGCCTGCCGGCGCTTTGACGCTGGATAACTGGATCTGCACCACGACAGGCATCAAGCCCCGTGGCGGTGTCGCAACGCATGTGACCCTGGAGGCCCCCGCAACCGCGCTGTTTTCTTACCGCAGCGGCGGCGCAGAGGTGTTTTTCGGGGCTACTGCGTCCAAGATTTACGACATTTCGGCAGCATCCGAGACAACGCCCCCCGTGGTGGTGTCGGGCCAGACAGGCGGCGCGTACTCAGCGCAGCAATTCGGGACAGCGGGCGGGGATTACCTCTACGCGGTCAACGGGGCAGACAGCGCGCAGCTTTATGACGGCTCCACATGGACGCAGATTGACGATGTAAGCACGCCGGCAATCACAGGCGTTACCACGGCGTCACTGTCGAATGTGTGGGCCTTTGCCAACCGCCTGTTTTTCGTTGAGGCCGGCACGCAGAACGCTTGGTATCTCGGCGTCGACAGCATCGGCGGCGCGGCGAATGAGTTCTCCCTTGCCGGTATCTTCAAGAAGGGCGGTTCGCTCTTGTTCGGGGCCACATGGTCCTTGGATGCGGGCGACGGTCTGGACGATAAGTGCATTTTCGTCAGCACCGAAGGCGAGGTGGCCGTTTATGAGGGCACCAACCCTGGCAGCGCGGCAGATTGGCGCAAGGTCGGCGTCTACCAAATCACGCGCCCCTTGGGCCCGAAAGCCATCATGCAAGCGGGTGGTGACCTTCTGATCGCAAACGAAAACGGCCTCGTGCCTATCTCTGCGGCGATCCAGCGTGACACGGCGGCGCTGGAATTGGCAGCGGTGTCGCGGGCAATCACCCCACATTGGCAAAGCCAAGTCTCCGTGACAGGTGGCAGCGCATGGGAAATCGTCAAATGGCCGCAGCAAAACATCATGGTTATCTCGCAGCCGAATGACCCCGATAACACCGCGCTGATCGCCAACCTCCAGACGGGCGCTTGGTCGCGTCAAACCGGATGGGACACGCAATGCCTCGGGTTCTACGATGAAAGCGTGTTCTTCGGAGACTCCGAGGGCCGCGTGAGCCGCATGGAGACCGGCGGATCTGATAACGGCGTGCCATATACCTGCGTCTACATCGGGCAGCACGAGGGCATGGGCGCTCCAGGCGTTGAAAAGACCGTTTCGCAAGTGCGCGCGACGTTCAAGGTTGCGACCAAGATCGCGCCATATGTCTCAGCAAAGACCGACTACGACCAGACCCCAAGCCTTGCGCCTTCTGCGCCCGCGAATGACACCGAACTAGGCGTCTGGGATGTGGCTCTATGGGATGACGCTGCATGGGATGCCGCTGGATTGCCTGAGACGCGCGCGCGCTGGTCCTCTGTGGGCCGCACAGGCCGCACGGTTGCCCCCGAGGTGCAGATGACCTTCGGGAACACCGCAAAGCCGCTGGTTGAGCTTGTCTCGATCGACGCCGCCTATGACATTGGCGCGCTTGTCACATGATCGAACGCATTTGGGGCGGATCGAACTGCCCCGAGATACATGACGCCATTAGCCAATGGGTGTCGCTGCACAGCTTCGGGCACCGCGAAAACGTTTGGCCTGATAGTAGCAGCTTCGGTGTGATGCGGGACGGCGTGCCGATCGCGGGCGTTGTCTACCATGATTACAAGCCCGCTGCCGGTACGATCCAATACAGCGGCGCGGCAACTGATCGGGCCTGGCTCAAGGGCCCGACGCTGCACCAGATGTTCAGCTATATGTTCGATGATCTGGGGTGCCAGATGGCGATTACTGGCAATGCGTCGACCAACACGGGGCTGCACCGCATTTTAGAGCGCCTGGACCACACCAAGCATGTGATTGCACGCGGCTGGGGCCGCAATACCGATTTGTACCTCTGGACGCTTACCCGCGAACAGTGGCTGGAAAACAAGCACATGGCGCGGTCGCGTCAGTGGGCCAAGGAGATTGAAAATGTCTAGCGCACCCAAGCCAACAGACCCCAAGGAAACGAGCGCAGCACAGACTGGCACGAACGTAGCGACAGGTGTCGCAAACGCATGGCTGCAAAACATGAACGAGGTCACGCCAGACGGTACGAAAAGCTTTGACCAGACCGGAAGCAGCACGTTCACCGACCCCTACACCGGCAAGACGTATGAAATTCCGCGCTTCACAGTCACGCAGACGCTGAGCGAACAGCAGCAGGCGATTAAAGACCAGAACGACGCGGCAAGCCTGAACCTGTCGACGCTCGGCAATGACCTGTCTGGCACGCTCGGGCAGCAGCTTACCGGCAACTTCGAGCTTGGCAATGAGGCCGTTGAAAGCCGCCTGTTCGAGCTCGGCAGCAAGCGTCTTGACCCCATGTTTTCGCAGCGCGACGAAGACTTGCGCACGCGCCTCGCCAATCAGGGCATCAAGGCAGGATCGCAGGCATATGACCGTGAGATGGCTTTGGCCGGCCAGCAGCAGAACGACGCCTACAACCAGTTGCTTTTGCAGGGGCGTGGTCAGGCGGCGCAGGAGCTCATGGCGGAAGATTCGCAGCGTATTAACCAAATCGGCGCTCTCATGTCTGGGGGTCAGGTCTCACAGCCGAACTTTATGTCTGGGGCATCCGTTAATGGCATTCAGGGCACCGATAATGCAGCAATCATCGCCAACGCGGATAATGCGGCGCTGAACTCGTGGCAGCAATCGCAGGCGGCTATGGGGTCGGCCATTGGCGGCATCGGCGGGCTGTTCTCCCTCTCAGATGAGCGGGCCAAAGAGGACAAGCAGAAGATCGGCGAAACCGAGGACGGCATGGGCATCTACAGCTTCAAGTACAAGGGCAAGCCCAAGACCGAAATCGGCCTGATGGCGCAAGAAGTGAAGAAGAAGAAGCCCGGCGCGGTGAAGAAACGCCCCGACGGCCTATTCGCGGTGGATTACGGAAAGGCGTTGGCATGAGTTTTTTCCCTTCTGAGGGCAACGGGGGCATTTTCGCGCAAGGTGCTTTCACGATCGACCCAAACAGCACGCCCGAGATGATCCAGGCGAAGCGCGCGCAACTCGCCGCGCTGATGCCGCAGTATGGGCGTGCGAAGTACGTAGGCGAGGGCATCGGGCAGCTTGCTACGGGTATCGCCACAGGCCGCAAGAACAAGGCGCTGGACAAGTTTGAGGGCGAACGCCGGCAAGAGGCTGCGGGCGCGTTCAATAACCTGATGACAGGTCAGGGCTCGGCAACGCCGCGCTCGTCTGGCCCTCTCAGCATCTTGGGAATTGCACCGCAAGAACAGCCGTCCACGCCCGAGCAGGGAATCGCAGACGACGCCATGAAGGCAATCGGAAAGCCCGCGCAAGGCGGGGGCCGCGAAGCATTCATTGAGCAGATGATGCCGCACGCAATGCGCGTGGCGCAGGAAACGGGCCTAGATCCCCGCATTATCATCGCACAGGCGGCGCAGGAAACGGGCTGGGGCAAGTCGGCCCCGGGTAATAACTATTTCGGCATCAAGTCGCACGGCAAGTCAGGCGGCAACACCTTTGCGACGAACGAAGTCATCGACGGCAAAACGGTGCGTATCAACGACAGCTTTCGCGGCTATGAAGGCATGGGCGATAGCGTTGACGGGTATGCGCAGTTTTTGCAGGAGAACCCGCGATATCGGGAAATGCTTTCGGCTGGTGACCTTGACGGGCAGTTGGCGGCGCTTGGCAAATCTGGCTACGCTACAGACCCAAATTACGCGCAGAGTGTTGGATCGATCGCCCGAAGCATCCAAGTCCCCACGCAAGGCGGCTCATTCGCTCCAGGTGCCGGCACGCAGGTAGCACAAGCCGGCGGGCCCGCGCTGAACGACCTGATGATGCTTGCCCAAAACCCATATATGAGCCCGCAACAGCGAAGCGTCATCAATATGCAGATACAGCAGGCACAGCGTCAGCAACAGATGCAGCAGGAGCGCCAGTGGGCACAGCAAGACCCGAAATACCAAATTGAGTTGGAACAAGCGCGCCTTAACCTCGAACAGGACCGCGCAGGGACGGGGGCTAACTCCACAAAGGTGCAATCCAGTGTTGTCCTTGACGATGGCACATCCGTTCTGGTCATGAACGACGGTAGCCGTCGTGTCCTTTCCCCAACTGGGGACGCCGTACAGGGGCAGGAGGCGGCTGACGCTATTAGATCCGCGCGCGAATACACTGTCGACAATCAGCGAGACATTTACGGGGCTCGTCGCACAGGGACGCTTGAGGCAGACGTTGACCTCGCCGGCGCGGCTAAAGGGGCAGAAGAGCTTGGCAAGGCGTCCATCGCTGCGGGTGTCTCGGCATGGGAGGATTACGGCAAGCTGCAATCCAGCATCGGAACCATCGGTGAGGCTATCACTGCGATCGACAACGGGGCCGACAGCGGCATGATTGCCAAATACCTGCCCAACGTCACAGAAGCCTCGGCATCCCTGAACAACGCAATGGATCGTATGGGGCTTGATGTGGTCGGGTCCGTCACGTTTGGTGCGCTGTCCGAGGGCGAACTGCGCCTCGCTATGAATACGGCGGTCCCGCGCGACCTTTCCCCGCCTGAATTGCGTAGCTGGCTGACGAAAAAGCAGGCGGCACAGCAGAAGGCGGCGACCATGTTGTCCGATGCCGCGCAATACCTGACAAGGCCGGGGAATACGATCAACGGGTGGATTGACAAGAATAAAGCATCTACCCCAATCGCTTCCCCAGAAGAAGCCGCCGCGCCATCTGCGGCAAGCTCATCCGCGCCGGATCAAGCACCTATCGACTTCACGTCAGACACCCCAATGCCGGGGCTGAGTGAAGATGACGCCGGTCTCTGGGGGTACGCGACCCCAGAAGAACGTCAAGCAATTTGGGGAAATTGATATGAACGAAGCAGAAAAAGCCCGATTGCGCGCCGAATTGCGCCGCAGACAGGCGCAGGGCCAGAAGTCCCAAACGAACCTGCGTGAGCAGACCATGAGCGGCGTCAATGAAGGCATCGCTGGGATGCTTGGCGCGCCGGTCGACATGGCGACAAAGGTCGTCAACGGCATGTTCTCAAAGCCTAAATACGCGCCCGAAATGGTGCCGGGGCCCAACGGGATGCCCGTCCCAAGCCCCGATGCACAAATTGAACAAGGCTCACAAATTCAAAGCCCCGTTGGCGGCAGCGAAACATTCCTCAATCTGCTTTCCCCAACAATCTCGGACGTGCCCCCCCAGAATACGGCCCAACGCTATGCCCGTCGTATCGGGCAAGAAGGGGGCGCAATGGCGATCCCCGGCGGCGTAGCAATGCGCGCGGCAAAGTCACCGCTTATGCTAGGGGCGACAGAGGCCGCGAGTGCTGCGGGGGCTGGCATCGCGGGGCAAACGTCGCAAGAGGTGGCCCCAGGTAACGCCGTCGCTGACACCATCGCGTCAATGGTCGGTGGATTGTCCCCGATAGCGGCTTCGCGGGCGGCTAGGCCATCGGCCAAAGCCCCCACAATGGAAGATTTGCGCAGCCGGCAGGGCGCGGCCTATGATGCCGTCGACAACTCTCAGGCAAGGCTTTCGCCGGAGCTACGGGACGACCTTATCGCGCGCATCCAAGGTCGCGCCAAAGGCATGGAAATGGACGAGTTCATGCACCCAAAGGCGAGCCGAACGGTCGACCGCATGGACAGCCTAGAGCCTTCCCCACGGATTGCTGACGTTGAGAAAAAGCGCCGCCTAGTGGGTCGTGATGTAGCTGGGTCAACTGATCCTGCTGAAAGCGCTATTGGCGTGGGCATGAAGGAAGAGATTGACGATTATTTGAATAGCGTTGCTGCTGAGGGTAATTTGGGCGCTGGCGCAAAAGAGACGCTTTCGAACCTGCAAGAGGGCCGCGACATGACCCGCCGCATCAAGAAGGCGTCGGATATCGACAATCGCCTCTATAAGGCAGAAAATCGAGCCGCCACAAGCGGGACGGGCGGCAACGAGGTCAACGCCATCCGGCAGAATATCCGCCAAATCCTAGATGATCCGAAGAAAAAACGGGCTTACAGCGCCGATGAAGTGAAAGCGATGGAGGATGTTGTAAAGGGGACGCCAACGCAAAACGCTCTTCGCATGTTGGGCCGGTTCTCCCCCACCTCGGGCACCTTGCCAGCAATGGCGGGCGTTGGCGCGGGGTCTGCCTTTGGGCCTCTAGGCGCTATCCCGTCGGCTGCGGGGTTCCTCGCCAAAGGCGGCGCAGAGGCGATGACTAAAAAATCTGTAAACGATCTGACTGAGCTGATCCGAAACGGGAAGCCTTTACCCAAGAAGACGGCAAGCGAAGCAGAAATCAGGTCCGCTATAGCGAGTATGATAGCGCAGCAGGCTACCGTCGCGCCCTAAACAGGCCCCAGAACCAAATAATAGCGTTTCCGGCGAGCATGAAAGGCCATGCCGCCGGGAAGTAAATCCCGACAACAATAGACACGGAAAGCAAGACGCCAAGCGTCAGGTCGCGATTCCAGTATTTCACAAGCCTAGGTCCATAGCGCCAATGTCGCTACTTGGGGGGCTTTTGTCAATGACGCCTAATAGCAGGTCGTGGAAACTGAGTTGCCATATCCGGTGCTGTGGCATCGGGTCGGCGCGCTGTTCTGCATACTGTTGCCCATATTTTGCATCGCCTGCGCAAACGCCGCTTGCTTTTCTCGGGATTCTGCGCGGGCGGCTTGGTCAAGCATCATGACGCACTGTGCATAGGATTCAGTTCCCCGTTTGAAGCCGTAATCGGCCTGACACTGCGCCCCATAGGACGCCAAGCGCTGTTCTTTAGCCTCTGGCGTCTCGGCAACCATGCAGGCGGAAACGGGCAGCAACAACGCTGCAAATAATATCGGCTTCATACGAGGCCCTCCCTAAAACAATGCCGCCGACTTTAGGCGCTCCCCTAAAAATTTGTCAATGAGGTGAATCTATGCCGAGAAACGGTTCAAACGTGTACAGCCGGCCAGCAGGCACGACGGCTATTTCCGGCGCGACGATCGAAAGCGCAAAATTCAACGAGCTCATGGCGGATATTGCCAACGACCTGAACGTCGCCCGCCCGGTTGTCGCTGGGGGCACAGGGGCCGGCACGCCATCGGCAGCGCGCGCCAACCTCGGCATTGCGATCGGCACCGACGTTCAAGGCTATGACGCGGGGCTTGCAAGCATCGCGGGGCTGACTGTCGCAGCAGATCAGGGCATCTACGCCACGGGCCCCGACACATATGCAACGTTTGCGCTTGGTTCACTGTCGCGCACGTTCCTCGCCAACACCACCACGGCGGGATATCGCTCTACGCTGGGGCTCGATCGGCTTGACGAAGACGATATGGCATCAAACCGGAATGACGCTGTGGCAACGCAGCAGTCAATCAAGGCGTATGTCGACAGCAAGGCGCAGATGCTGCACGTCCGAGACGAGAAAAGCAGCGGCACCAACGGCGGGACCGCCACGGCTGGGCTGTTTCAGCGACGCGACCTGAACTCGGTTGAAACAAATACCATCTCGGGCGCGTCCCTCTCCAACGATCAATTCACGCTACCCGCCGGCACCTATGACATTCAGGCCAGCGCGCCGGGGTTTGAGGTCGGGGGGCACCAAGCGCGCCTCTACAATGTGACTGATGCGTCCTACACGATTATTGGCGGCAACGAGGTGAACGGGGCCGACCGGATCGGCAGTTCTCGCGCCTTGGTCGCGGGGCGGTTCACCATCGCCTCCACGAAGGTTTTTGAACTCCGTCACCGCGTCTCTGCGACGCAATCGAACAACGGCTACGGCGTGTCTCTGGGCTTCGGAACGGAAGTCTACGCGGACGTGATTATCCGCAAAATCGCCTAATCCCCCACAATAGAAAGACTGCCAATGCTGTACCGCATTCAATCCACTGCCCTCGGGCAGTCTGGGAACACGTTGCTGATCCTGCCAAACGCCACAATCACCGTGCGCGATGCCAACGGGGATCTGGCGCGCCTCTACGCTGACCCAGACGAAATCACGGAAATCCCAAACCCGACGCTTTCGGATGCCGCCGGCGGCTATGACTTCTATGTTGAGTATGGCGATTACTACGATATCACGGTCGCGCTGAACGGGCAGTCTGTTGATGACCGCGTTTACCCGATCGATATGGGGCTCGGGGCCCGCGTCGACGCAGCGGCGGCAACAGCGACGGAACAAGCGGGCATTGCAACGACGAAGGCGGGGGAATCCAACGCCAGCGCCGTCACTTCGCAAGCATGGGCGGAATCCGCCACAGCCCCCGGCGATCCCGGCACCAAGAGCGCCAAGACGTGGGCGGGCGAGGCGGCAGGCGACGCAACAGCAGCGGCGGGAAGCGCGGCCAAGGCTGAGCTATTCGACGGGCCGAAGTTCAACACCATCGCGCTCATGGCGCTGTATGAGGACGCAAAGGCGGGCGACGTTGCCACGGTTCTCAGCGCATTTAACGGCGGCGTTGAGCATTTCGACTGGATCGAGGGGGGTAGCCTAACCGCAGACGGGGCGCTTGTCGTGGATGGCGTCGGCGGGCAGTGGGTGAGCAAGCGGACGGTGTATGCGGATTGGGCGGAGTTTGACAACGACGCTCGTATTCATCCCGCCGGCACCTATCTAATCGTACGCGGATACGGGCATTACATCACGACCGAAGCGGGCGAGACATTCGAGACGACCGTCGGAAACAAGGTAATTGTTCAGAAAGAAGGCGACGGGGCGTATCACACTCGCGCTTTTGGACCCCCATCTGGGACAGATGACACGGCCAAAATTCAAGCGTTGCTGGCGCTTTCATCTGGTGGGAAAATAGTTTTTGATTACTTCGTTGGCAGCTATTTCGTGGGGCTTCTGCTTCCGGGCGCAAACACGCATATTGTTCTGATGCCTGGGGTAACGCTAGAGGGCATTAGCGGCGGTTCCCGTGTATTCCAGATTCAAAAGGAAAACATTGTTCTTGAGGGATATGGCGCTACGCTTAAACGCAACCCCATGCAAACGTCTCACGTAGTTTATATCAACGCCAGCACGTCAAACTGGGCGCGGCATATCCGGATTCGCGGTCTCAAGATTGTCGGGAATGGTGCGTCAGGAACGGGCGGAACGGGCGAAAACGATTGTATCTATGTAGGCGGTAGCCCCCAAGGGGTCGGCGGGAACCCCGCGCTGGATGCGATCCCAGAAGATGTAATCATTGAGGATTGTGAGTGCATTTCCCCCCGTAGAAACGTTATCTCAATCGTTGCTGGTGATAATGTGACTGTCCGGAACAATGATCTAGACGGTACTGGCGCTGTAGTTCTCCAATGTGGTGTAGATATTGAAGCGAATACCTACATGACTGATGGGTCAAGTGCCGTTAAACGCATCAAGGTCCACGATAACAGGTTGCGGAACTGCGCGGGTATCAACCTCGCTGTAGTATTTGGGGATGATGTCGAGTTTTTTGGTAATGACATGGAGATTACAGACCCGACAGCTTCGGGCATCGGTGGCGGTGCGGGTGGGGCGCAGTTTAACGATAACGTATATCGTGAAGGTGACCGACTGGGTGCTACGGCTTTTGATCAAGCAACAGGGGTAATCACCGTTCGGGTAAGTGGTGACACAACTTTACATGAGTTAGGCATTCACGAAGGTATGTGGGTGCAAGGTTCTGTTAAGTTGAGCAGCGGAGCTACATTCCCTGTAGGGATGGACTCACCATATCGTTACGTTATTTCGTGGATCAGTGACGACGGATTGCAAATGAGGGTATCCACAGGAGAGGGGTACGGGGAGATAACTTCTTTTTCCGGCGCTGAAACAGGGACACTAGACAATGATCCTACTGTCTCTGACTTGAGTTTCCTTGTTTTCCGTGAAGGTCAGTGTAGCAATATCAAGGCCCGAGACAATAAAATAAACTACGTGGGTGTTTCAGGCGCTTTTGACGCTTTCAATATATCAACGTGTTATAATTGGGAGCTTTCAAATAACTCTGTGGAAATGGGTCTTTCTACAGGACAGCAGATCAGAGCGACATTCGGGTATGGCTTAACTATAAATGGTGGATATGGTCGAGGAGGGATACGTGGACTGAGCGCCGGGGCGTTTAGTGCTGTATCAGCTACAAACCATACTGTAAAAGAGACTACTTTGGACGCCTACAGCCTGACCGGACCCTTTGTTCTTTCTGGGTGCAAGGCAATCGCCTGCTTGGGAGATATTATTGATTCTTCAAACGCCACGGGGGCGCTTGTCAGGAAGTTCAAAGCGGTAAAAGGTACATCTTCATCTAGCTTTGGCATTAAGATCGCAGCGGGCGACCGACCAAGGATTGAATACTCTGATTTCTCCGGCGCAGGTTCAAGTGCAGTTACTTCAGTCAGCTTGGGGCCGAGCGTCACAAATGCCAGCGTTGTCCAATCCAAGGTTTTTGGAGGGGTTATATTCGCGGCAGGGTCGAAGCTGTATAATCCCGCTTCGCTTGCCGATGGCGAGGGTGTCAGCACAACTGTCAGCGCACCGGGCGCAAGTTTCGGGATGCCTGTTGATGTGACATTCCCTGTAAACCTTCAGGGTGTACAAGTGACTGCTTGGGTGCAAGGTAGCAACGTGATCGGTGTCCGGTTCCAGAACGAAACAGGTGCAGCCGTCGATCTTGCGGAAGCAACGCTGAGTGTAGCGTGCCGATAATCTCAACATGAAAAGTATGCAGAGCAGCAATAGATGAACGGCTTTGACCTACCCAGCTTCCTAGAAGCCTATGGCCTGCCCGGTCTGATTATCGTCGGGCTGGCTATAGTCGTGGATCATTAACCCCGAAAGGAACCCGACATGACCCATTCCAGCGCCTCGGCGTTGCCAATATCCGTGCGCGTTGCTCTTGAGGTGGCGCGTGCGGACCATTCTGCATGGAGAAATCATGGATAATTCCAGCAAAGCGATCCCCAAAATACTAGAACACGAGGGGGGCTTCGTAAATCATCCCTCAGATCCAGGTGGCGCGACTAACAAGGGCATCACGCTTGCCACGTTTCGCCGCTACATCAAGCCAAACGGAACCGTTGCGGATCTGAAAGCGCTGACGACGGCGCAGGCGGTGGCGGTCTACAAGCGGCAATACTGGGACGCGGTGAGCGCTGACCTTCTGCCGTCTGGCGTTGATTATGCCGTTGCAGACTTCGCGGTCAACAGCGGGCCGTCGCGGGCTGCGAAGTATCTGCAAGCGGTGGTCGGCGTGACACAGGACGGGCAGATTGGCCCCGCAACTATCGCAGCCGCAAAAGCAATGCCCCCGCGTGCAGTGATCGAACGCCTCTGCGACGACCGGCTGGCGTTCATGAAACGGATTCAGGGTGGCAAGCTGTGGCAGACCTTTGGCCGTGGGTGGCAGCGCCGCGTTGACGACGTTCGCGCCGTATCGCTGTCATGGGCTGCACAAGCGCCTGTGGACCACGTAGCGCCATCAACCCCCGCAACACCCCCGCAACGCAGCATATGGGCCGCTCTGGCGTCCCTGCTGGCGGGCTTCTTTGGAAAGGACGAAGCATGAAACTTGTCTCAGACGCCCGCAACTGGTGGAAGTGGAATAGCACCCACGTTGCGGCCTTACTCGCCGTTGCCCCGCTGGCATGGGCGCAAATGCCCGCTGACTTGAAATCACAGGTTCCCGATTGGGCTATGCCGTATATCGCTGGCTTTATGTTCCTCGCGTTTGTCATAGCGCGGCTTCGGGATCAGAAATAATGTGGTTCCTCAAATGGCTCACGGGCGGGGTGCTAGATCGCGCCATGCAGACCGTTGATAAGTACGTGGACGCGCAGACCGACCGCGAAGCTATCAAAGCAGACATAATCAAGACGCATATGCAGACGCGGGCCGATTGGCTGCGGGCGGGCGGGTTCTGGACGCTGCTATTGTTCGCCGTGCCTACCGCCCTGCATTATATGGCAGTCGTCCTCTATAGCCTCCTGTGGTGCGCCCGATGCGCGTTCCCTGTGGGTTGGACAATCGCAGCCCTGCCGGGGGCTATGGCAGATTGGCAGGGGTATATCATCCTTGCCAGCATCGGCGGGTTATCCCTGCTCGGAATGCGGAGATAACATGGAAATGCAAGATCGTATCGAAGGCCTAGAGCGCCGGGTGACTAAGATTGAAATGAGCGCGGCAGTTGCGGGCGTTCACAACACCAACGTAGAGAAACGGCTCTCTGCGATTGAAGACACGCTGAAATGGTTGGTGCGATTGGTATTTGGCGCATTGGTTTTGGCGATTATCGGCTTCATCATCAGCGGCGGTCTATCCGGCGTATAGCTAAGGAATCCCCCCCCCCATGAAAACCCTGATTGCAGCGGCTTTGGCCGTCCTTTTGGCGTGGCCTAGCCTTGCCGCCCCGTGGTCCCGCCTGACGTTCGAGGACCATATCGCGCAAACCAACGTGCTGTTGAATGACGGGTGCAGTGGCACGGTTATCGACGCAGAGGCGGGGCTGATCCTGTCGGCTTATCACTGTTTCAAAGCAGACCGCGAACACCAGAAAATATCTATCACGGTATATCACGGGCCTGATGTGATGCACCAAATTATATCAACGGCGCAAGTCGTCGCGGCTGATGCGGCCAATGACCTGCTCTTACTCAAGTCAGATTTGCGGTTTCCGTTCGACATGGAGGCCACACTATCCGATGGCGACGTACTCATTGGCGACGAGGTTTATCTTGTCGGGAACCCGCTCGGCACGTTCGACAATACGGTAAGCAAGGGCGTTCTAGGCAGCAAGCACGAACGCGGGCGCAATGATGCGCATGTATGGGTGGTCGATGCCCGCGCAATGGGCGGCAATAGCGGCGGCGCGGCTTACTCAGGCGGCAAGCTGATCGGCGTTCTAGTGGCCGGGATGCAGCGCAATCAAACGCCGCTCGGCATTAACTTTATCGTGCCGTTGCCAACTGTCCTGGCGTTCCTTGAAGGCTACCACGCACAGCGCGGAGTACATACCTAATGCCCACGCCTCCACTAAGCGACGAACTCGCAAGGGAGGCGCTGCAAGCCCTCTCTGAGCATAGCACGCAGGCAGCGGCGGCGGATGCGTTGGGTCTGAACCGCGACACGTTTCGGTCACGGTTGAAGACGGCGCAGACACGCGGCTTGCACCTCTCCGAAGGGATACGCGGGGCAATGCAAAACGCCCGCATCACGCAAGGCGAGGCGCAAGGCGGCTGGATCGTGAACGTGGACCCTGAAACGGGTTCCCGTGTCTCTACGCGCTGGAAGATGCCCGACACGTCTGTCCCTGACATGATCGAGGGGCTGCAAAGCGCGTTCTCCGATATCACGCCCGCCGCGCCCCGCGTGCCACCAGCTAACGTGATGGCCGACCTCTGCACGCTTTACCCGCTGATGGACGTGCATTTCGGGATGCTGGCATGGGGCCGTGAGACAGGGGCCGAGAATTACGACATGAGCACGGCGGCAGGAGATATGTCCTACGCCTTCGACAAGCTGGACGCCCTGACCCCCGCAAGCCAAAAGGCGGTTTTGCTGATCGGTGGCGATTTTTTTCATGCGGATGACAACCGCGCCGAAACACCGCAGAGCAAGCACAAGCTGGACGTGGACGGGCGGCAGTGGAAGGTTCTCAACGATGGGGTTGCCCTGATCGCCAAGGTGGTGGACCGGCTTAGCGAAAAGCACAGCGAGGTATTGGTGCGCGTAATTCGTGGCAACCACGACGAGCACGCGCACCTGATCCTGACCTTTGCCCTTGCGGAGCGATATCGGGAATGCCCGCGCGTCAGCGTAGAAAAGGAACCCCGCGACCTGTTCATGATGCAGTGGGGGAAATGCTTGATTGCAGGCCACCACGGCGACAAGGCAAAGCCCGACCGGCTGGCGATGTATCTGAGCGACGTTTGCGAGTTCTGGTCAGCGACGCGGCACCGGCATATTTTCACCGGCCACATTCACCACGATTCAACGAAAGACCTTGGCCCCGTTCGGTGGGAAAGTCTGCGGGCGTTCTGCCCCCCTGACAGCTACGCCGCGTCTATGGGGTATGGCGGACGCCGCGCCATCCAGTCGATCACGTTCCACAAGCAGGACGGGATTGTGTTGCGGGCGATTGACCCGATTGAGCGGCCACACACCGCATAAGGAGCGCCCCCATGCGTGACCGGATCGTTGCCAGCATAGACGGGCTGTCGTGGCGCACCTGCTACCTTGTGACCGGCCTGCGTATATCGTGGTGCGGCTTGGCGCATTGGGCGGGCAGGCGGCGCGTGGTGTGGGTGCTAGATGCTATCCTGCATCGGCGGGAACCAGATCATTGCAGGCGGTCGTTTGATCGCTGGTATTAGTCGCGCCCCATCACCAAGCCTCGCTGGATACATAATCCGCTTCTTCCTGCGGCGTCATTTTTCGGTATTCCCAGGCGGTTCCCACCTTGCGCCGCATCAACGGTCCCCAGCACCGTGACCCATCCGTAAGGGTAACCGTTCTCAGGCTTACAAATTGATGCCACACAGGCTTTCCCCTATGGTTGTTTCGGTTTGTTAGGCTCCCTTATAGGTTAGGCTTAATTTTGCAATTTACAACAGGCAAAGCCGCGCTCTCTTGATTGGGGGCGCGGCTTTCGTCGTTCATGGGGCGCTCTGTTATGATTGCCTCTATCGTGCGCAGTTGGAAAGCGGCCTTGGCCCTTGCCAGATCGCGCAGAACGGCGGCGGTGTCCATCACTCTCCCCCTTGTGACAGGGCGCGTAGGCCAGCGGCGAATATTTCCTTGATCGTGGTCCATTCAATGGTCACGTCTCGCCACACTTCCTCCCCGTCTTCGTCCTGCATCGCTATAGACTGCTTGAACTCGCCAATCATAGAGTATTTCAGGATATCAAACGTCGGGTTTGGCGTGTTATCCCGAAGCACCTTCGCCGCCTCTGCTACCGTCATAGGGCGGGCGATAGCGTCTGCGCCAATGGAATACGGTGTGTCAGTTTCGTCTGGATGGTCGCCTTGTTCAAAGCAAGATTGCCTGTGCTGCCCCATAAGGAATGTGTGGGCTTTGCGTTGCGCGTCTGTCATGTCGTCTCCTTTGCTGCGGCTAGGGCGGCGTATTCCTCGCCCGCCACGTCATACCCCAATCCATCCAGAACCCCTTCCATTTCTGCTATGTAGCCTTGCACTGCGCCCACAGGGCTTTTGCACATCTTGAACGGATCGGGGGCGCTTGATCGCAGCACCCTATCTTGACACTCCAACGCCTCCACCAGCGCCTTTATCTTGGCGTCTTGGGCGTCGATGTGGGCGGCGGCTGCGGGTCCGTCTGGGTTGACAGGGATATGGAAAACATCCCCCTCTAGATCCGTATCCTTTTCTGTTCGGCGCAACCTATCCTGTATCGTATCCGTCATTTTCTCTGCCTCCTTGGCGTGGTGGGGGTTAGGCGGCTAGTCGTTTGTGTAGCCAGCGGCGATAACTAGGGCTTTGACCGCATCGCGCAAAACCACACCGTTTGTGGGCACCCCGTATTCGTCGATCAAATATCGCAACTCTGAAAGCCTGTCAGACGCGTTGCCACCGTGCCAAGAGTTGCAGTTACATGCTGGTATTGAGCAAAACCGATAACCTTCACGCATCATGAAGTCGCGGCGGGCTTTTAACTCGTCAGCATCGGTGTGAAACTCCGAAAAGTCTGGGGGCTGCGTTTTCATCGTTCTCTCTCCTTTATCCGTTGAGCCTAGACATGCTCAGGTGTTGCGCCGGTATGGCGGGGGCGATAATGCGTCCCTTTATGCTGTGTCTGGGCGCGATGCTTGATTGGCTTCATATGCCGCATCAAGGCCAACGTGGGTTTTTACTTCATCGGCACCAACAAAATCCATCTTGTATCCGTCTGGGTAGTGCTTCTGGAAAGCCTCATGGCGATCAGGGCGACTTCCCTCAAGAATGCCTAGATCGTGACGCATGTAGCTTTCTGCGCTGCACCCATGCCCTCCAAGATGTGTGCCATCCTCCGCCAGCAGGACCGCACTTAGCATCCCGTGACTACCGCCATTGTTGAACCCGTATATTGTCGGCAGTTCGTCCAGTGGCTTGTTGTGTGGATTGAACACCGCATATCCCTTGCCGGCCCATGCGTGGTTGTGTTGCGCCTCATATAGAGCGGCGGCTGATGGTGTGGTCATTGGTTCGGTCCTTTCGCTGGCTGCATTGTGTGTAAATATTGATACACAATTAGCCGTTGACCGTCAACCCCGTTTCGTATAAAAATTAACACATGAAGAGAACCGAATACAGAGCCGCCCGCGTGCTGGCCGGCATAACCGACGAGCAGCTTGCAGAAGCGGCGGGGCTGACTGCGACCACCCTACGCGCCTTCATGGCAGGGCAGCGCGGCACCGATGAAACAAAGTCCAAGGTTGACGCGGCGCTGCTGGTCTATGGGGTCAAGGTTGATATCAAGAAAACCGTCCAGACCATCACGCGCAAGACGCCACCCCCTTCTAAGCAATAAGGAGAACACCCCGTGAGATACGAGCCGAGCCTTCTACGCAAAGTCAACGAGACGCCCGCGCTTCTATCGCTGCTTTATGACGCGAACCTTTTGCCGGAGCAGATCAACAGTGAACGCGACTTCACCTGCTTGCAGGCCGTGGTGTTTGCTTACAGCGCTGGCGAACAGGCTGCGAAACCCGCCCGCCGCGAACCCTGACCATATCAAAGGAGAGAGACGTGGGACTTAAAGTCATCCGGTACAATGTCGCAGATGATCGCCGGACATGGTGGCAGCGTGTGGTTCTGGGATATCCGAGGGATGTGCAGCACGTCGGCCCAAATATAGGATATGCCTTGCAGGTCGCAAATGAGCAAAATCGCCAGCATTCCGAAAAGTGGCATGGTCGTATCGGCGCTATTCACTTCCCGCGAAAACCCAAACCCGTTTCCACTCCCCCCGCAACCCATTGATACCCATAGCCCCGCCCTGCCTCCGGTTTCTCAGTAAGTGCATGGCGGGCAACGAAAGCGCAGACCTCTAGGGAGTTCCACTACCCCCGCAGTTTGATCACGTCAGCGCTGGATTGCGTAACATGCGCGGCCCACTTATCCATGACAATCCGGCGGCGGTCTAGCAGATCCGAGCGGGCATAGGCGCGTTCGATCCTGCTTTTGAATTGGTGTCCTAGAACCGTCTCAGCAACATCCCACGGTTGCCCCGTGTCTTCGGCCCATGTCCTGAAACTGGAACGGAACCCGTGCGGTGTCCCCGCGGCACCAGCTACGCGCAAGCACTTCTCTGCCGCGGCATCGGTGATCGGGCCGTTACGTCCTGGAAACAGAAAGCCGCTACCAAAGCGCCGCGCCGATTCCACAATCTCAAGCGCCGCGGGCGTAAGCGGGACGCGGAAGTCCTCAACCTTACCTTCTGCGCCCTTGATGCGGTCAGCTGGCACGGTCCAGATGTCGCCATCGATCTCCGACAGATGCGCCCCGCGGGCCGCGTGTATCCTGACCAGCGTTAGAATGACCCATCGGTTGCACAGCCCCGCGGTTGTTTCCCCCAGCTGGGCGTAAAGGTCCGGCACGTCTTGCCACGGCACTGCCGCGGTAGGGGTGACAACGTGTTTCACATGCCCCAGCATTTCGCGGGCGGCTTCGACAATCTCAGGGTCCGCGGGGAATCCCATCTTCTTTGCCGATTTGAGAACGATTGCGGTGCGCTGTATGGCCTTGGTGGCCGTCGGGTACTTGGTGTGCCAGATTGGCTTGATCGCGTCCACAACGTCGCGCTGCGTTAGTTCAGAGGCACGCTTGCGCCCAAAGGCAGGGATTGCATAGAGGTCAAGCGGGCTGCGCCATCTGCCGCGCTGTCCATCGCCGCGGAGTGTCGCCCGCCGTGCGTCGAACACCAGATCCACCATTTCAGAGAATGTCGGGTCAAGCCGGTCACGCGCTGCAACCGCGGCTTCCTGCTGTTTGCGCCGCACATCGATAGGGTCACGCCCCGCGGATAACTCAGCTGCCCATGCGTCACGCGCCGCCCGCGCCGCGGCTAATGATACCGCGGGCCATGCGCCAAGGCCCATTTCTCGGCGCTTCCCTAAATGGGAATATCGATACACCCATTTCCCGCTGGTGTCCTTTTTGACAAGCCGCAGACCCCCGCCATCTTCTAGGTTCCCCGCGGCGGCGTTCTTTATCTTGATCTGTGTGAGTGCGTGTTTCATCTCGGTCCCCCAGCTGGCCCCCCAATTGAGCGCTTGCCGCGGGTGGCCGGACGTGGCCGGACGTGGACGGTGCAATCATACTGGGCTTGATGATTTGCACATAAAGGTGGCCGTGGGTCAACGCCTGTGGACGGTAGTTCTACTCACACCGCCCGCACCACTCATCCCTCCACTTAAATCCAGTCTCCGAAAAGCGTGACAGGCCGGTTATCATGGCATTGTCGTTGCTCGTGGCTGTGCATATGGTAGCGGATGCGAAACAAATGGGGGATATCGGGTGGACGACAAAACGAACATGCGCGCGATCATTCAGGATCATGAGGCCTATCTTGCCGGTGCGCATGATTTCCAGTCAGATATCGAAATGCTCGCGGCAAGTGAAACTGTGGGCACGTTGCTGGAAACGGTTATGCTGGCCACGGATATGCGCTTTGCTGCTGTGGCGCGGGTGACGACCGATCGCTGGGTCGCCTGTCGCACGGTGGACGAGGTGAACTTTGGCTTGTCCGAAGGCGACGAGATCGGGATCGACCAGACTTTCTGCCAATCGGTACGCGAGACCTCCGAGAAGGTGATGTTCAACGATGTCGCCACGGATGATGTCTATCGTAATCATCCGATTGCCGCGCAATTCGGCATCGTCAGTTATGCCTCCATCCCGATCTTCCGCAGCAACGGGTCGTTCTTTGGCACCCTCTGCGCGATTGATACCGAACCGCGCGACGTCAAACACCCCCGCGTTGTTGCCATGCTCGAGATGTTTGCCGATATCATCGGGCGCAGTCTGGAAACCGAAGAACGGCTTGAGGCGCAGGAGCGACTGGTAGAGCACGAACGCCAGATGGCCGCCGTGCAAGAGGAGTTCGTCGCCGTCTTGGGTCACGACCTGCGCAATTCGGTCGCCGCGCTGAACGCAGGTGTGCGCCAGCTCGACAAGGAGCCGCTGTCAGACAAGGCGCGGAAAATTCTGCCGCTGATGGGGACCTCTATCCACCGGATGAGCGAGCTTATCGACAATATCATGCTGCACGCAAAATCGCGGTTGGGCGGCGGTATCCGCATCTCGGCCACGCCGGACGCGGGGTTGGAAGACGCGTTGAACCACGTGGTCGAAGAGGTGCGCGCCGCAGCACCCGATCACAAGATCACCGTCGATCTGGACTTTGACCGCCCCGTGAGCTGCGATGCCGCGCGCGTGGCGCAGGCGGTGTCGAATCTGTTATCGAACGCCGTGCGCTATGCCGATGACGGCAGCGAGGTCACGGTGCGGGGGCGCGTCAGCGGGGCGGAGGCCGTGATTTCCGTTGCCAACCGCGGCGCGCCGATCCCCGAAAGCCTGAAGCAAAAGCTGTTCCAACCCTACCAACGTGGCGACCAGACCAAGGGCGAGGGGCTAGGGCTTGGCCTGCATATCGCATCTTCCATCGCGGTGGCGCATAGCGGTCAGATCGACGTGACCTGCGATGACGGTCTTACCACATTTGCGTTCCGTTTGCCGTTGCTGGCGGCCTGAACGCCGTTCAGGGTTCTCTGGTGGGACTAAATCAAAGGCCAGCGCGGTGCGCTGGCCTTTGATCGTTTTCGGTGTGGTCAGACGGCGGAGCCTTGGCAGATCAGCTGCGCACGCCTGCGAATTTCTCGGCCCATTCGTCGCGCTGGTCGTCGGTGATTTTCGCGAATAGCACCTCTGGGACCTCGAAGGCATGACCGGGGGACAGTTGGGCCAAGGCGGCTGGCACATCATCCGGCCATGCGGCGTTTTCAACCTTCATACTGTCAAGCATGCTGGCGGCGGCCGTCGGGATGAACGGCGCAGACAAGACCGCGTAAAGCGGGATCAGGTTCAGCGCCAAACGCACCTGCGCCGCGGCTTTGTCGGGATCTGTCTTGAAGGTCGTCCAAGGGGCCTGTGCTTGCAGGTATTCGTTCCCCGCAGCCCAGATCGCCCGCAGCTCGGCGGCGGATTTGCGGACTTCCATCGCCTCCATCGCGGTTTGATAGCGGGCTACCCGCTCGGTCAGATCCGCGATCAGCGCGTGTTCTTCAGGCCCGTATTCGCCCGCCGCTGGCACGTCTTCGCTGAATTTCGAGCGGCAGAATTTGGTGATGCGGCTGATAAAGTTGCCCAAGACATCCGCCAGATCCTTGTTCACGGAGGACTGGAAATTCTCCCACGTGAACTCCGCATCCGAGGTTTCGGGCGCATGGGACAGCAGCCACCAGCGCCAGTAGTCCGCGGGCAGGATTTCAAGCGCCTGATCCATGAACACCCCACGCCCGCGCGAGGTCGAGAACTGGCCGCCGTCATAGTTCAGATAGTTGAACGATTTGATGTAGTCGACCAACTTCCACGGCTCTTGCGAGCCCATGATCGTTGCAGGGAAGCTGAGCGTGTGGAACGGGACGTTGTCCTTGCCCATGAACTGGGTATAGCGCACATCGTCGGCGCCTTTGTCGGTGCGCCACCAGCTTTCCCAATCCGACCCTTTGCCCGCATCCACCCATTCCTGCGCGCAGGCGATGTATTCGATGGGGGCGTCGAACCAGACATAAAAGACCTTGCCCTCCATCCCCGGCCAATCGGCGTCGCCGCGTTTGACAGGCACACCCCAGTCCAGATCGCGCGTGATACCACGGTCCTGCAGCCCGTCACCGTCATGCAGCCATTTCTTTGCAATAGAGGTGGTCAGCACTGGCCAATCGGCCTTGCTGTTGATCCATTCGTCCAGCTTGTCCTTCATCTGCGATTGACGCAGGAACAGATGCTTGGTCGCGCGCATCTCGAGGTCGGTAGCACCGGAAACGGTTGATCGCGGGTTGATCAGGTCTTCGGGGTCTAGCTGTTTGGTGCAGTTGTCACATTGGTCGCCGCGGGCATCCTCGAACCCGCAGTTAGGGCAGGTGCCTTCGACATAGCGGTCGGGCAGGAACCGCCCGTCAGTCTCGGAATAGATCTGGCGCTGTTCGACTTCCTCGATCAGGCCCTGATCATAAAGCGCTGCGGCAAAATGTTGGGTCAGCGCCTTGTTCTGCGCACTGGAGGACCGGCCAAAGTGATCGAAGGACAGGCCGAACCCCTCTGCGATCCGCGCCTGAACCTCGTGCATCTCGGCGCAGTATTCCGCCACCGGTTTACCTGCTTTGGCAGCAGCCAGTTCAGCGGGCGTACCATGTTCATCCGTCGCGCAGAGAAACAACACCTCCTGGCCGCGCCCGCGCTGATAGCGGGCGTATAGATCGGCGGGCAGCTGGCTGCCCACAAGGTTGCCCAGATGTTTGATCCCGTTGATGTACGGAATGGCGGAGGTGATAAGGTGGCGCGTCATGACTTGGACCCCGAAACTGCTTTTGCACGTCTCTAGCGCAGCGGCGGGGCAAGGGCTAGGGGGCGTCGCGTTCGCGGCTGCGGCGCATCAGGCGGCCAATGGTAAAGGATGTGCGGGGCGCATAGACATAGGGGGTGCGTTTTGTCGCCGTAGGACGGGCGCGCATCCGCGTCAGCCCGAAGAGCACCAGCACCCCGTGCCCGACCGAGATCATGGTAAACAGCGCCGCGGGGCCAAAGCCTTCGATCAGCACCGAGGCGATGTAGGGCGCAAAGATCGCACCGACCGCGAACCAGAACATCAGCGCCGCCGAAAGCTCTACCCGTTCCGAGCTGCTGGCAAAGTCATGGGCGTGGGACGCCGCGACGGAATAGATCGGAAAGGTCGTGAGGCCAAAGAAGGTCGCGGCAAGGAAGATCGCCTGCGTGCCCATGCCTGCCGACATCACGGTGACCGCACAGCTAAGCATTGATGCAGCCGACAGCCAGATCAGCACCCAGCGGCGGTCGAATTTATCGGCCAGCCAGCCCACGGGGAACTGCGCCAAAGCGCCTCCCAGCACGAAAGCCGACAGGAACCACGCGATCTGACCGGCGGTCAGCCCGACCTCTTGCCCATAGATCGGCCCGACCATCCGGAAGGACGCGCTGGACAGGGCCGCGACAACCACGGCGGCGACGGCCAGCGGGGATCGATCAATCGCGAGCTTGGGGCGCAGCCGCCCTTTTTCGGGGGTTTCGGGTTGGGGCAGGCGGGTCAGCACCAGCGGGATCAGCGCGGCACAGCACAGGATCGCCAACAGGTTGTAGGACACGTAGGACGCAGGCGCGAGCACGCCGATGATCATCTGCGCTGCCAATGACCCGCTGGTATCAACCACACGGTAGGCCCCCATGGTGCGGCCCCGCGTCTCGTTCGTGACCTTGGCCTGCAACCATGCTTCGACCACCGTATAGCATCCGGCGACGCAGAACCCGGACGCGACCCGCATGAGCGCCCAGGCATAGGGGTCCAGCACCATCATATGCGACAGCAGCCCGATCGCGCCCGCAGCGGTAAAGGCGGCGAAGGCGCGGCTGTGCCCGACGGTGCCCAAAAGGCGCGGCGCGCCCCAGCAGCCCAGAAAAAAGCCGACGAAATGCGCCGAACCCAAAAGGCCGATCTGCTGGTTGGTGAACCCCAGTTGCGTGCCCGACAACACGTCCAACGGCCCCACACCGCCTGACGACAGTTGCAGCAGAATGACGGAAAGAAACAGGGCGGCGAAGGAAATGAGAAGGCGCATATCGTGGTACTCTGTGCCCATTCTCGGGCAAGACCAATGGCCAAAGCGACAGTCACGCGAAAATTTTTACCCTTCGGCTTTTGCACGGCACGGCTGCCCGGAAAATGCGCTTGCGGTGACGTGGCGGAACAGAAAGGGTAGGCGCAAATCTAAACGAGGAATTCCAATGCAAAAGAACACGCTGGGTCACACAGGTATCGAAGTGACTGATTTCTGTCTGGGCTCAATGACTTGGGGCACGCAAAACACCCCCGAGGAAGGCCATGCGCAGATTGAACGCGCCCTTGATGCGGGGATCAATTTTATCGACACCGCCGAGATGTATCCGGTTAACCCGATCAAGGCGGAAACCATTGGCCGCACCGAAGAGATCATCGGTCAATGGATCGCCAAGACCGGACGGCGCGACGACTTTGTGTTGGCAACGAAACATTCAGGCGCGGGGGCTCCGGTGCGTGACGGCGCGGGGATTTCGCCCGATACGATCCGCAGCACGCTTGAAGGATCGCTGAAGCGGCTCAACACCGATTACGTCGATCTCTACCAGTTCCACTGGCCCAATCGCGGCAGCTACATGTTCCGCAAGAACTGGGAGTATGACCCCTCGTCGCAGAACCGTGCCGAGACGATGGCGCATATGGAGGACTGCCTTGGCGCGCTGCAAGACGAGGTGACCCGCGGCACCATCCGCGCCTTCGGGTTGAGCAACGAAAGCGCTTGGGGGCTGACCCAATGGGTGAATGCCGCTGAACGCACGGGCGGCCCGCGTGCCGTTTCGGTCCAGAACGAATATTCGCTGCTGGCGCGCATCGCCGATACCGACGTGGCCGAGACGTGCCACAACGAAGATATCGGGATGCTGTCGTATTCTCCGCTGGCGACGGGGCTGCTGACCGGCAAATACCAGAACGGCGTGTTACCCGAAGGATCGCGCATGGCGATCAACGGGGATCTGGGCGGGCGCAAGACGGACCGCGCGTTCGATGCGGTGGACGCCTATCTGCAGATCGCGCAGAAACACGGGCTGGATCCGGTGCAGATGTCCCTGGCCTTCACGCGCCAGCGGCCCTTCATGACCTCGGTGATCTTTGGCGCGACCTCGCTTGACCAGCTCGAGGTGATCCTCGGCGGGATCGACCTGCATCTGGATGACGAGGTGATGGCAGATCTGGATGCCGCGCATAAAGCGCATCCGATGCCGTTCTGACCCTTCAAACGCCACGCCGGCCCTGAACCCAAGGAGATTCTGATGCCTCTCACCATGAACAAGGACGTATTCATCACCTGTGCGGTCACGGGGTCGGGGGGCAGTCAGGACCGCAGCCCCCATGTGCCACGGTCGCCCGCACAGATCGCCGACAGCGCGATTGCGGCGGCCAAGGCGGGGGCTGCGGTGGTCCATTGCCACGTACGCGACCCCGAAACAGGCGCGCCGAGCCGTCGGCTTGATCTGTACCGCGAGGTGACGCAGCGCATCCGCGAGGCAGAGGTCGACGTGATCCTGAACCTCACAGCGGGGATGGGGGGCGACATCGTCTTTGGCTCGACCGAGCAGCCGCTGCCCCCTGTGGCCGGGACCGATATGATCGGCGCGGCGGAACGGGTGCAGCATATCAAGGAATGCCTGCCCGAGATTTGCACCCTTGATTGCGGCACGATGAACTTTGCCGAAGCCGATTACGTGATGACCAACACCCCCGGTATGCTGACCGCCATGGGTCGGATGATGACCGAGCTTGGTGTGAAGCCCGAGATCGAGGCCTTTGATACGGGCCATCTGTGGTACGCCAAACAGCTGGTCAAGGACGGTGTGCTGGATAGCCCTGCGTTGGTGCAGCTATGCATGGGCGTGCCCTGGGGCGCCCCCGATGATCTGAACACCTTTATGGCGATGGTGAACAACGTGCCGGACGATTGGACCTTCAGCGCCTTCGGGCTGGGGCGTCACCAGATGGCCTATGTCGCCGCCAGCATTTTGGCGGGGGGCAATGTGCGCGTGGGGCTCGAGGATAACCTCTGGCTCGACAAGGGCGTTCTGGCGGAAAACTGGCAGCTGGTCGAACGCGCCGGAACGATCATAGAGAATATGGGCGCACGGGTCATCGGCCCGGCGCAGGTGCGCGAACAGCTTGGGCTGACCAAACGGGCCGCCACATGAAGCGCGCGCTGCTGGCTCTGGCGCTGGCGCTTCTGGCTGGATGCGCGGCTCAGGCCCCCGACACCGCGCAGGGCCTGCGGGATAGCAAAGCGCTGATTGGCGCGACCAGCCGCTATGATGCGGCGCGCTTCAAAGGGCCGTGGCTGGTCCGCGACAGCTTTGGCGACGGCGTGGCGCAGGTGGCCTTGGTCGAGACGACGCAGGGCCCCGCGTTCCAGTTGTGCACACAGGTCGGCTGTGGCGACGGGGGGACGCTGTGGCTGGCGCAGAAGCAGGGGCAGGGGCGCTATGCGCTGTCGCGCCCCGATGGCAGCACGCGCACGCTTTGGGTGCTTTGGGTCGACGAAGGGTTCCGCACCGCGGTGGTCGGCAATCCCGCCGGCGACTTTGGCTGGATCCTTGACCGCAGCGCCAGCGGCGGCGCGGACCGGATCGCGGCCGCGTGCGAGATATTGGACTTTAACGGCTATGACACGGACCAGCTGAGGATACGACAATGACCAAAATCGCAGCAATCATCGGCGGTGGTGTGATCGGCGGCGGATGGGCCGCGCGTTTTGCACTAAATGGCTGGCAGGTACAGGTGTTCGACCCCGACCCGCAGGCCGAACGCAAGATCGCCGAAGTTCTGGCAAACGCCCGCCGCTCCATGCCCGGTCTGACCGATGTCGCCCTGCCCGCCGAAGGGGGGCTCCGTTTCTGCACCAGCATCGCCGAGGCGGTGGAGGGGGCCGTGTGGATACAGGAAAGCGTGCCCGAGCGGCTTGAGGTCAAACACAGCACGCTCGCCGAAATTCAGGCCGCCTGTGATGCACAGGCGGTGATCGGATCGTCGACATCGGGTTTCAAACCGTCAGAACTGCGCGCGGGCAGCACGCGCCCCGATCAGATCATGGTCGCCCATCCGTTCAATCCCGTCTACCTTTTGCCGCTGGTCGAGCTGGTCCCGGCCGAGGGGCAGGACGGCCCGCTGGTAGACCGCGCCAAGGAACTGCTGACAGGGCTTGGGATGTACCCGCTGCATCTGCGCAAAGAGATCGACGCCCATGTGGCAGACCGTTTGCTCGAAGCCGTCTGGCGCGAGTCGCTCTGGCTGGTCAAGGACGGCATCGCCACCACGGAAGAGATCGACGACGCCATCCGCTATGGCTTTGGCATCCGGTGGGCGCAGATGGGCCTGTTCGAGACGTATCGCGTTGCCGGTGGCGAAGCGGGGATGAAGCATTTCATGTCGCAGTTCGGTCCGGCATTGAAATGGCCCTGGACCAAGCTGATGGATGTGCCGGAATTTGACGAGACCCTTGTTGATCTGATCGCGGGGCAATCGGACGCGCAGTCGGGGGCCTATGGTATCCGCGACCTTGAACGCATCCGCGACAATAATCTGGTCGCCATGATGCGGGCGCTGAAGCAGCAGGATTGGGGCGCAGGACGGTTGATGAAACAGCACGAAGCGGCCTTGCGCGCGGGCACCGTGCTTGAGGCGCGAGCGGCGGATATCGACGATCCGTCCCAGCCGGTGCCCACGGTCCATCGTGCCGTGCCGCTGGACTGGACCGATTACAACGGCCACATGACCGAGGCGAAATACCTTCAGGCATTTGCTGACGCGACGGACCGTTTCATGGAGCTGATCGGCTGTGATGCGGCGTATATTGACTCGGGCGGGAGCTTTTTCACTGCTGAAACCCATATCCGCCACGTGGACGAAGTACATGCAGGCGCGGTGATTGACATACGCACCCGCGTGCTGCTGGGGGCGGGCAAGAAAATGCACCTTTGGCACGAGATGTACGAAGGCGACCGGCTGCTTGCCACGGGGGAACACTTCTTGCTGCATGTCAGCCTTGAAACCCGCAAACCCTCTGATCCGTCTACGGAGATCGCGGCGGCGTTGACGCGCTTTGCCCAAGCCCATGCGGCCTTGCCGATGCCCGAGGGCGTGGGCCGCTTTGTGGGCGCGCCACGGTGATCGGGGTCCGCGCCCATGGCTGACACGCTGCCGGACCTGTGGATCCTCGTGACGCTGGCCGCGGCGGTCTTTCAGACCGGACGGTTCATGCTGCAAAAATACCTCGCGACCGCGACCCTGTCGGCGGCGGGGGCGACGTTCTCGCGGTTTCTGTATTCCGCGCCCTTTATTCTACTGGGGCTCGCGGCTTATCTGGCGCTCAGCGCGACGCCCCTGCCGGCACTTGGGCCGGGGTTCTGGGCGCATGGGTTGGTCGGAGGCACGGCGCAGATCCTCGCGACGGTCTGTGTGGTGTTGCTGTTCAAACAGCGCAACTTTGCCGTGGGCATCACCTTCAAGAAGACCGAAGTCATCCTGACGGTGCTGGTGGGTTGGATCATTCTGGGCGAAGGCGTCAGCGCCACCGGTTTCGCCGCGATTGCCCTTGGCGTGGTAGGGTTGTTGCTGCTGTCCGGCGGGGCAGAGGCCAAGGGGTTTCACCTGCGCGACCTGCGCAATCGCGCGGCGGGGCTGGGGATCGCGTCAGGCGCTCTTTTCGCGGTGTCGGCCGTGTCCTACCGCGGGGCGTCGCTGGCGGTGGAGACCGATCTGCCGGTGCTGCGCGCAGGCGTGACCCTTGCGGCGGTGGTGACGATGCAATCGCTGATCATGGCGGTGTACCTGCGGCTCCGCGAACCGGGGCAGATCCGCGATGTCTGGCGCGCGCGCCGGGTCGCGCTCTGGATCGGGCTGACCTCGATGGGCGGATCCCTGTGCTGGTTCATCGCCTTCACCTTGCAGAACGCGGCCTATGTCAAAGCCCTTGGTCAGGTAGAGCTGATCCTGAGCGTCGCGGCCTCCACCCTGTTCTTCCGCGAGAAAATCAGCCCCCGTGAGGCGGCAGGCATGGCGGTGCTGATCGCATCGATCCTGATGCTGGTGATGGTCGCCTAGCTTGGCATCGGTCGCCCGCGCAAACGCAGGAACAGGCTTTCTTCGTCGTTATTCTTGAAGAACGGGACCGAGGCGGGCGGGTCAAGCTGCCGCGCGCGGGCCTCGACTTCGGCCAGCACCACCTCGGTGATGAAGGGCATGTCGAATTTGCGCGCGTCCGACAGGGCCACCCATTGCAGATGCGAAAGCTCGTCACAGGCGTCGTCGAAATTGTCCAGATCGGTGGCGATATCGTCGGCATCGACCAGAAAGAAACGCGCATCAAAGCGGCGCGGACGTCCAGGAGGCGTCAGCGCGCGGAAAACAAATTGCAGCGGGGCCGCGTGGGGCAGATAGCCGCGCTGTGCAAAGGTCAGCCAATCGGCAGGGGGCGTGCCCTCCCATGCGCCTTTCTGGCCAAGGATCAGGCCGGTCTCTTCCCAAAGCTCGCGGATCGCGGCCACCACCAAGGCATGTGCAAGGCTGCCATCGGCGTCTTCGGCCAGACGGTTCTGGCAGGTTTCATCCACCATGCTGGCCAGCGGCACCTGCGCATCGCCCAGATCGACCGCGCCGCCCGGAAAGACGAATTTATTGGGCATGAAGGCCGCTGTCGCGCCACGTTGCCCCATCAGGATCCGCGGCGCGGTATGCCGGTCGCGGATCACGATCACCGTGGCTGCGTTGCGGATTTTACTTTTATCGATGGTCATCGCCTTGCCCCATATCCTGTTTTTCTAGCGGGGCTTTTGGGGTGCCGGTCAGCTGGTGCTGCCGAACCCGCCCATGCGCTTTGCCCATTGGAAGCCGATCATGGCTCCTTTCAGTCTGGGCAGAAGGTAGAGGGACAATCCGACGCAGCCAACCGAAAAGATTGTAAACAACGTTAGCGGCTCGGGGCGCCAGACCACAAAGGCGATGTGCAGCCCCGGGGCCAGCAGGTGCCCGACAAGCAGGATCGTCAGATAGGCCGGACCATCATCGGCGCGGTGGTGGAACAGTTCTTGGCCGCAGACGGTGCAGGTATCATTGACCTTCAGATAGCTTTTCAGCATCGGACCGGCCCCGCAGTTGGGGCATTTACGCCGCCAGCCGCGCAGCAGGGATCTCTTCATGCTGCGTTCATCTGTGTCTACGTGAGGCATGTCTACGGTCTGGTCAGTCATCTGGGCTTCCTTGTTCCCATCCTACATGCGGCCAAAACACCGCGAAATAAAGGGATCTCGGGGCAGTTGCGTCGCCATGTCGCAAAGCCCGCGCAGGGGTGCCCAAAACTTTTTCACATTTTTTGCGACGGAATGACGGGCGGCTGTCGTTTGAACCGGTATCGCCACGCTGAAAACGGCGGGCGTTAGATAGATCACCAAAGGAAGAAACAGATGACAAAACGAGCAAATCTTCAGATCGCACTCTTGAGCGGGTTGATCGCATTGGGCGGCACGACACTGGTCGCGCAGAATGCGGATAAGGCAGAGGGCGGCAAGCAAAGCCACTTTGTCCAGTTGGACACCGATATGAACGGTGAAGTCACTGCCGAAGAAATGAAAGCCCACGCCGCGGCACGTTTCGCTACTGCTGACGCGGATGGCGACGGCTTCCTGACACAGGATGAACTGGCCGCCGCAGCCAAGGCACGCCACGCCGAGCGCAGCCAGCGCATGCTGGAGAAGCTGGACACCGACGGCAACGGGTCGCTTTCCGCGACCGAGCTTGAAGCCATGGGCAAAGGCAAAGGCGACCGGATGGCCAAGCGCCATGACAAGATGATGAAACGCATGGATGCCAATGAAGACGGCAAGCTGTCGATGGAAGAAATGGCCGGGCGTCACAGCCCCGAGCAGATGATCGAGAAGCTGGACACCGACAAGAACGGATCGCTGAGCGCGGAAGAGTTCGCCAAAGCCCGTATGGGTGGCAAGCATCACGGCAAACGCGGTGGTCATGACGGCAAGGACGGGCACGGCAAACCCGGCAAACACATGAAGCACGACAAGTCCGATGACGGCGACGCGGCTGCAACGGAATAAGGCAAGCATGCGGGCGCGCTTGAACGGCGCGCCCGCAAAGGCTACCTCCGGTTTGATGGATATGCACGATACGACGGATGCCGACGGGGTGGATGACCCCGAACGCGCCTTGCTGCACCGCTATGTGCAGGGGGATGCGGCGGCGGCACGGCTGTTGACGCTCCAGTTGACACCGCGCATCTTTGGTCACGCCTTCCGCATTCTGGGCAATGCGGCCGAGGCTGAAGACGTGACGCAAGACGCGCTGATGCGCCTGTGGAAGATCGCTCCGGACTGGCGCGATGGCGAAGCGAAGGTGACCACCTGGCTGTACCGTGTGACAGCCAACCTGTGCACCGACCGCCTGCGCAAACGCGGCCGGGGTGTCCCGCTTGAGGACATCGCGGAACCCGCCGATCCGGCGGAGAGCGCCGAGGCACGGCTGCAGCGCACGGCGCGCGAGGATGCCTTGCAAGCGGCGCTGGACAGATTGCCCGAGCGGCAGCGGCAGGCGGTGGTGCTGCGCCACATAGACGGGATGGCGAACCCCGAGATCGCGACCATTCTGGATGTCGGGGTCGAAGCGGTTGAAAGCCTGACCGCACGGGGCAAAAGGGCTTTGGCGAAACTTTTGGGCGCACGACGTGACGCCTTGGGATACGATGATGACA
Source organism: Sulfitobacter sp. CB2047 (assembly GCF_000735125.2). Classification (NCBI taxonomy): domain Bacteria; kingdom Pseudomonadati; phylum Pseudomonadota; class Alphaproteobacteria; order Rhodobacterales; family Roseobacteraceae; genus Sulfitobacter; species Sulfitobacter sp. CB2047. The sequence continues at coordinate 1,265,383 of NZ_CP072613.1, forward strand.
AAACGTGAAACAGATACGCTAGAGGCGCATTTCGAACAGGCGCGGGCGACCCCGCCGCAGATGCCTGCCGGTATGATGGACCGGTTGATCGCCGATGCGCTGGCGGCACAGCCCGCCCCTGCGATAGGGGGCTGGCGTGGGTTCTGGCGCGCCATCGGCGGCGCACCTGCCTTGGGCGGGCTGATCACGGCAACGGCTGTCGGGTTCTGGATCGGGGTCGCCCCGCCAAGCGGCTTGCCGGATGTCGCGACGCAGATCATCACCGGCGGCGACGATTACATCGTCGCCGATGCGACATCGCTGGACACCTATACGTCAGATCTGACGGCGTTCGGCTGGGACTTGGACGAGGGATAGAAAATGGCAGGCTTTGCATTCAAAAGCACGAAGACACTGCGGTGGGCCTTGGGGCTGTCGCTGGGGGTGAATCTTCTGGTGCTGGGGCTGATTGCGGGGGCGGTCTATCGCTTTGACGGGCCGCATGGTGGCGCGATGCGGCACATGCGCGACTATGGCACGCCCTACGTCATGGCGCTGCCCGAAGAACGCCGCCGCGCCGTCTTTGCCGATGCGCGCAAGGGGCGCGAGGATAAATCCGTCAGCCGTGCCGCACGCCGCGCATTGTATCAAGAGGCGCTGACCGCCATCCGCGCGGAGCCCTTCGACCCCGCAGAGGCCCGCCGTGTGCTAGACCTGCAACGCGACGCCACGCTGACCGTTCAGCAGACCGTTCAAAACGCGTGGCTGGCCGAGTTGGCCCAGATGTCGGCACCCGAGCGTGCAGCTTATGCCGACCGAGTCGAGGAAATGCTCAAGCGCGGCAAAAAGGGCAAACGCGACGGCGCAAAGCCTCCGAAAGCCGGTCAATAGGCTGGCAACTGGCACAAGCGGTCAGGGCCTGCCGTGCGGGATTGCGCGGCGCGGGCTTGCCAAATGCGCGCCCGGCGCGGTAGGCAAAGCGACCTTAACGAAAGTCGCGCCCCATGCTCCCTGAATTCAACGATCCAAACGAAGTTCTTGCCACCACGCGTGCCTCCTCTGGGCGGCGGGCCATTGGGCTGACGGCGCTTGGGATATTGGGGCTGTTCCTGATCTACGTCGCGTTCACCTCGTCGCCCGGTCTGGGCTGGCAGGTGTTCTTGCTGGCAATGGGGGGGCTGGCGCTTTGGATGGCTGACAAGATGCGCCGCGCAACCGCGGGCGCGATCGAGCTGACCGCCACCGAATTACGCGACAGCGACGGTACGGTGATTGCACGGGTCGAAGACATCATCGGGCTGGATCGCGGCGTTTTTGCGTTCAAGCCGTCTAACGGTTTTCTATTGCGCACCAAGCCCGGCACAGGCGGTGACCGCATCTGGCGCCCGGGCCTGTGGTGGCGGATTGGCCGGCGCATCGGTGTCGGCGGTATGACCCCCGGCAGTCAGACCAAGTTCATGTCCGAGATCATCTCTGCCATGATGGCAGAACGATCCTAAGCAAAAGGCCCGCAGGCAGATCGCCGCGGGCCTTTTCTTTTTGTCGTTATCGTCAGCTTTTACGCCCCGTCCGAGTACAGCACCCAAGGGGCGTAGCGCGGGCGGGTAAAGACGAAGTTCTTCACCTCTTGCACCGGCAGCCCGATGTTGAAGGGCGGGGCAAATGACGTCCATGTCTCGGTGACGGTGATATATTCACCATCCTCCAGTTCCGGGATTTTATCCGTCCAGCCGGTCACATCGGCTTGGGTCGCGTCGCTTAGGCTGCCGCGGGCGCGGGACCAGTGCAGCAGGAACCGTTTGTTCTTCTGATCGTATTTCGCCGAGGTGATGCGCACTGTCGTTTCACCCGAGGAACGGGTCATATAATCCAGCAGATCCTGAATGCCGTCCATATATTCGGTGTCCATCGGCAGCGTCTCGCGCGAGATCATATCGCCGATGGTATAGGCCGCTTTCTGGTTGGTGTAATATTCCTGATAGGTCTGGAAGAAGGTAAACATCGCCAGATAAACCCAGAAGACCATGGGCATCATGATTACCGCTTCGATCGAGGCGCTGCCGTCCTGATCGCGCAGAAAGCGCGCCAGTACACGGCGTTTGAGATAAGAGATAACCATTAGCTTGGCTCCTGCACAAAGGAGGATACGGCGTACATGCTGCCCTGACCCGCGCCATCAGTTTCGAACTTGAAGCCCATAGCGCTGCCCGGCAGCATCGGATCGAACTTGACGCAGGCCCGCAGCAGCATCAGCTGGTGCTGCGCCCCAAGGGTAAAGCCGCGTTCCTGTTTGACGGGCAGGGATTTGTCCACGCAGTCGGGCGAGGCGTTCATCGCGGCGAAGTTGCGCGGGTTCACCAGCACCATCTCAAGGCGCAGGGTATCCTTACAATCGCCGATATAGCCCACGTTGTCACAGATCATCGTTTTGATCATGTCGTGGGTGATCGTCGTGCGTGTGTTCAGCCGGATATACCGTACTGCCGTTTCCAGCCCGCGGTTCAGGTGGAACTGTCGCAGGGAATAAAGGCTGACCTCGACTGACGCGAGGAACATGCCGAAGATGACCGGAAAGAGGATCACGAACTCGATCAGGACAACTGCGCCATCCTCACCCCGGCGGAACCGGCGCAGCGCTTGTGAAATGCGGGCGATCATTGGGTCAATCTCAACTGGTTGATCTGGCGGGCGATGGCGCGGAAGGCTTCGGAAAGCTCGACGCCTTCGACGCGGAAGAAGTGGCTGGGCGAGGAGGCGCAATCCTGCATCGCGGGCACGTCCTCGTCATCGACCTCGAACCCGATGGACCAGATCACGATCCGCTTGGCTTTGGCGGCGTCGCAGATATTCGACAGCAAGGTGTTGCCCAGCGATTTGTTGTACTTCTGATAATAGAAGTAGCCCCAGTAGCGCGAGTTTACCTCGCGGCGTAGATACCACCAAAGGTTGTATCTATTCCAGTGAACATACTCGCTATCTTCGTTGTAGTATGTATTGCTGATGCGGAACGAGTTATCATTCGCGCCATCTGTCATAAGGATAACAGTCTTAAGCGTTTCTGAATCGGTATAGCTCGCGGGGCGGTTATAGAATTCACGGTCGACATGACCGGCATTCACCAGCGAGTTGTTGATGTCCCGGAACGCCGGATCAAGCATCGCCGCGGCCCATTTCATGCCAAGGAAGATCGACGTACCAGCGCGCGGTACAAGATCATCGATCTGGTTCTTCAACGTGCGTTTGTTTTGTGAAAACGGGGTAATACGCTCGTAATCGTAACGCGGGCAAACCGTATCGTCACGGTAGTTGTTGCGGCCATCGTAGTTCCACTGGAAGTGCTGCATCTGGTTATACCGTGTGCTGCTATTCATCGAGATCGAATCAAAGTCGTCATTGTCGAAATCAATGCAGTGGGAATAGTCGTGCTTTCTGTTCACGTTCATACGGTCCATGATCAGCGGGCCCGCGTTCACTTGTTCCGAGTAGGGGACCAGGGAGACTGAAATCAGGTCTTCGTTCTCGTCCTTCAGCACGGTGTCCAGAAAGATATCGGCGGCATTCTGTACTTCGCCCAGACGGTTATTGGTGGCCATCGAACCCGAGATATCGAGCACGAGCGAAATTTCGACCTTTGCAACGCGTTCTTCCGCCTGACTATGGGCGGGCACTTCGAGCGTGGGAAAACCAAAGCGGCCAATAAACTGGGTGTCCATGTCCTTGCTTGCGTCGACCGTCACGGTGCGAAAGTTAAGACCGTCATCCACCACGACATTCGACAGAAACTCGGTCATGCCCGATTTGGCAAAGTAGTCTTCCACCACCGTTTTGGGGTCACGCATCTGATCCAGATCGGCAGCGGCCAGAACGGCACGGTCCGACACAGCTTGCAGACGCGAGCGTTCCATCTCGTGGCGCATGAAATCTAGCTGGATGCCACCCACGGCGATCATCATCATGATCATGAAAAGCGCGAGGATCGTCACCAACCCGTCGTCTTCACGGGCGAACCGCGTCAGCCGCTTGCGCAGGGGGAGGGTTACCCATTTACTCACTGTATCGTTCACCGGCATTTCCATGTCCTTATTCGTGCGACCCATGCGACAGACGCATTTCGGGCGGATCGGCGTTGCCAGCAGATATGCGGGGTGAAGTTGGCCGAAATAGGGCGAAATACGTTTAAAAAAGTGTATACTCAGACCGTTTTTGGGGCAGATCCCGCCGGAGCAGCCGGACTGTCCCCTGTCAGGAAACTTCGCGCAGGACTTGTCTTGTGTGCCGTGACTACTCGCTTTGGGCGATAAGTTTTCAAACTGATTAAAATTTGTGCGAAAACTTCGAAATATGGTGATTTACAGCTTTGCTTGACGCAGGTGCCATGTTCAAAAGGCGAGGCGATGAACCGGCCCGTATCAGGGTCGCAGAGCCAATTTAGGAGCGTAGAATGAACCCCGGAACCGAACCGAGCTTTCGCGATAGCGTCGACATCATGTTTAACCGGGCGGTGGCCCTGATGGACCTGTCGCCGGGTCTGGAAGAGAAGATTCGCGTGTGCAACGCGACCTACACGGTGCGTTTCGGCGTGCGCCTGCGCGGCGGTATCCAGACCTTCACCGGCTATCGCTCGGTCCATTCCGAACACATGGAGCCGGTCAAGGGCGGCATCCGTTACAGCCCCGGCGTGAACCAGAACGAGGTAGAGGCGCTGGCGGCGTTGATGACCTATAAATGCGCGCTGGTCGAAGCGCCGTTCGGGGGCTCCAAAGGCGGGCTGTGCATTGATCCGCGCGACTATGACGAACACGAGCTGGAATTGATCACCCGCCGTTTCGCTTACGAGCTGATCAAGCGCGATATGATCAACCCCGCGCAAAACGTTCCCGCCCCCGACATGGGCACGGGCGAGCGCGAGATGGCCTGGATCGCGGATCAGTACAAGCGCATGAACACCACGGACATCAACGGGGTTGCCTGTGTGACGGGCAAGCCGATCAACGCGGGCGGCATCCATGGCCGCACCGAAGCGACAGGCCGCGGTGTGCAATATGCGCTGCACGCTTTCTTCCGCGACACCGAGGGGATGGAAAAGGCTGGTCTGGGCGGTGAGCTGGACGGTAAACGCGTCGTGGTGCAGGGCTTGGGCAATGTGGGCTACCACGCCGCCAAGTTCCTGAGCGAAGAGGATGGCTGCAAGATCACCGCGATCATTGAACGCGACGGCGCTTTGTTCGATGACCGTGGTCTTGATGTGGAAGAGGTGCACCGCTGGATTTCCATGCATGGTACGATCAAGGGCTATCCCGATGCGCCCCTTGAAGAAGACGGTGCCAAGCTGCTGGAAGCGGACTGTGACATCCTGATCCCTGCGGCGCTGGAAGGGGTGATTAACCTGACCAACGCGCATAACATCAAGGCCCCGCTGATCGTCGAAGCCGCCAACGGCCCCGTAACCGCCGGTGCCGATGATATCCTGCGTGCAAAGGGCGTCGTGATCATCCCTGACATGTATGCCAACGCCGGTGGAGTGACGGTTTCCTATTTCGAATGGGTCAAGAACCTGAGCCACATCCGTTTTGGCCGTATGCAGCGCCGCAACGAGGAAAGCCGCCACCAGCTGTTGGTGGACGAGCTGGAACGTCTGAGCGCCGATAGCGGCGTCGGCTGGCAGCTAAGCCCGAACTTCAAGGATAAATACCTGCGGGGCGCCGGGGAGCTTGAGCTGGTCCGCTCCGGTCTTTACGACACGATGAGCGACGCCTACCGATCCATGGCGGAAGTCTGGCACAGCCGCGACGATGTCGAAGACCTGCGCACCGCCGCCTATCTGGTGAGCATCGGCAAGGTCGCCGCCAGCTACCGCGCAAAGGGGCTGTAACCTCGCGCGGGCCCTATGCTGCGCCCCTGAAAAGTTCCCCGAAAGCCGCTGTGATAGCGGCTTTCGGCAAAGACGCGCCAAACCGCCAAGCGCGTACTGCGGAAAACCGCTCTGTCACTTGTATTCCAACGGGGGCTGGCTAGGTTCCTGCGCCATGAGCACCCGCTCTGGTGTCCTCTGCAGCCTTTAACTTTAAACGGCGCAGGCAGTGGAAGGGCGGCGGGCTTGCAAAGAAACATTTAGGAGATGTGACGATGAAATTTGGTAAACTCATGATTGCCGCAGCACTGGCGACGTCCAGCGCGCCTCTCTTCGCCGCCACCAGCGCCGAAACTGATTGCCAGTATCAGGCAGATGTCGTGCAGGCCGTCCGGCAAGCGCGGATCGACCGCGTGAAAGAGCGTGACGTGCCGGATCACATCGCCTCCAAGAACCCAGAATGGCCCGATCGCTATGACGCGGTTGTCCCGCTGGTCGCCCCTTGGGTCTATGAAATGAAAATGCGCGACGTGAAGGGCAACGACCTTTCTGCCGCCTGGAACGAAATGTGTTTGGGCCAGTAACGCCCGCGCGCGTCGTTTGATCGCGCCGGAGTACCTGTCGGGGCGGTAAGACGGGGGCCAGCCCCCATCGCCCTGACGGACGATCCCCCCGGAGTTTATCCGGCAAAATGAAGCCCGTTGCGCAGGCTTTGGGTGCTGGACTTTGGCCCTGCCGACCCAATATAAAACAGTATGAGCCTGCCCCCTGGATTTTTGGATGAACTGCGCAGCCGTGCCAGCCTGTCACAGGTGGTGGGGCGCAAAGTGATGTGGGATCCGCGCAAGTCCAATCAGGGCAAGGGCGATATGTGGGCTCCGTGCCCGTTCCACCAGGAAAAATCCGCCAGCTTCCATGTCGATGACCGCAAGGGATTCTATTATTGCTTCGGGTGCCACGCCAAGGGGGACGCGATCTCTTTCGTGCGCGAGACCGAGAATGTCAGCTTTATGGAAGCGGTAGAGATTCTGGCGCGTGAGGCTGGGATGCCCATGCCCAAACAAGACCCGCGCGCGCAGGAGAAGGCGGATAAGCGCACGCAACTGGCCGAGGTGATGGAACTGGCGGTGCAGTATTTCCGGCTGCAGCTGCGCACCGCTGCGGCAGGGGCCGCGCGCGACTATCTTGCCGGGCGCGGGCTGACGCCGCAGGCCTTGGAGCAATGGGAAATCGGGTTCGCGCCGGACCAGTGGCAAGGGCTTTGGGATCACCTCAAGGCCAAGAACGTCGAGGATGCGTTGATCCTTGGGGCGGGGCTGGCCAAGCCTTCGTCCAAGGGCGGGCGGCCTTATGATACTTTCCGGGGCCGGATCATGTATCCGATCCGGGATGCGCGGGGGCGGGCGATTGCCTTTGGCGGGCGGGCAATGGACCCGAATGACAACGCCAAATATCTGAACTCCCCAGAGACGGAGCTTTTTGACAAAGGCCGCAGCCTCTACAATGTGCGCGACGCGCGGACAGCGGCAGGGCAGGGCAAGCCGTTGATCGTGGCCGAAGGCTATATGGATGTGATTGCATTGGTGCAGGCCGGTTTCGGCGCGGCGGTGGCCCCCTTGGGTACGGCGATCACCGAGAGCCAGTTGCAGATGTTGTGGCGCATCTCGCCCGAGCCGATCATCACGCTGGACGGGGATGCGGCGGGTCAACGTGCGGCCATGCGCTTGATCGATCTGGCGCTGCCGCTGCTTGAGGCGGGGCAATCCTTGCGTTTTGCCGTGATGCCTGACGGTCAGGATCCGGATGATCTGCTCCGCGCGCACGGGGCACCAGCGTTGCAAAAGTTACTGGATAACGCGATGCCGATGGTGCGTCTGCTCTGGCAGCGCGAGACCGACGGTCGCGTTTTCGACAGCCCCGAGCGTAAGGCAGGGTTGGACAAGGCGCTGCGCGAAAAGATCATGATGATCAAAGACCCGTCGATCCGCAGCCATTATGGCCAGGAAATCAAGGATCTGCGCTGGCAGCTCTTCCGTCCGCAAAAGGCCAAGAGAGATTTTAGCCCCGTCGCGCGCGCCTCCGGTGGGGGCAAATGGGCCCCCGCGCCGCAGGGGCCATCCCCTAGTGCGAAATCCTCTATTCTGGTGACCGCAGCCGGGCTGGGAGCGACGGAGCATCTGCGCGAGGCGGTGATCCTGATGGCCCTGCTGGGCTGTCCGCAGCTTGTAGAAGAGTTCGAGAACGGGCTGGCCGCGATGCGCTGTCAGGATCCTGATCACGGGCGTATCCGCGATTTGATGTTGCGCCATGTACATCACGATCCGGCGGTGTTGCGCGAAAAGATTTATGACGCGGTGGGGGAGTACACCCTTGAAAACATGCTGTCGCAGCGCCACGTAGCCATCACGCCCTGCATCCGAAGCCCTGGCAACCTGGAAAAGACGCGCATGACTGTCGCCGAAGAACTGGGCAAGCTGGAAGCCGTGCGCGGGCTGGACGAAGAGATTGCCGATGCGGTCGAAGATCTGACCGGCACCGCGGATGAAGGGCTGACATGGCGGTTGGGCGAAGCGGCACGCAACGCTGATCGCGCACAGCGCAGCGGGCAGGAAGATACCGCAGAATACGACATTGCCGAGAACGGTGCCCACATCAGCCGGGACGAACGCAGCGCTTTTGACGCATTGCTGGGGTCGATCCTGAAGGGTGATGCGAAAGACAAAAAATGAACCCGGCGTGGCTTTTTCGCCGGGATGTTTAACAAAATACAGGGTAACGGGTTTAAGAATCACCCAGAACCCCGCATGATTCGAACAACCGAATCACGTCACGTGATTCGCACCCATTCGCTGGAGGAAATTTCATGGCCGCCAAAGACACCAACGAAGACGCGAAGTCTGACGACCAGGATGCCGGCCATTCGCTTGATATGAGCCAAGCCGCCGTCAAAAAGATGATCGGCGAAGCCCGTGAAAAGGGCTATATCACCTACGATCAGCTGAACACCGTTCTGCCCCCTGACCAAGTCAGCTCGGAGCAGATCGAGGATGTGATGTCGATGCTGTCCGAAATGGGCATCAACGTGATCGAAGACGAAGAAGCCGAAGAAGAAGACGCCAAGGGCGGGACAGAAATTGCGACCACGGAAAGCAACCGTGATGTGGCGCTGTCCTCTGGCACGTCCGAAAAGCTGGACCGCACGGATGACCCCGTTCGCATGTATCTGCGCGAGATGGGATCGGTTGAACTGCTGAGCCGCGAGGGCGAGATTGCCATCGCCAAGCGGATCGAGGCAGGGCGCAACACGATGATCGCGGGGCTGTGTGAAAGCCCGCTGACCTTCCAGGCGATCACGATCTGGCGCGACGAACTTTTGTCCGAAGACATTTTGCTGCGCGATGTCATCGACCTCGAGGCGACATTCGGCACCCAGATGGGCGACGAAGAGGAAACGACTCCGGTCGTGCCAACCGCGGGCACCGAGACAAAGCCCGCCGAAAGCACAAGCGAAGTGGACGCCGACGGCAACCCGATCTCGAACGATGACGACGACGAGGATGATGACGAACAGGCCAACATGTCGCTGGCCGCAATGGAAGCCGCGCTGAAGCCGCAAGTGCTGGAAGCGCTCGACATCATTGCCGATGACTACGTCAAGTTGAGCCAAATCCAGGACAGCCGGATTTCGGCCACCCTGAACGAGGACGGCACCTTTTCGAAGACCGATGAGGAAGAGTACCAGCGCGTCCGCTCCGAGATCGTGGCTTTGGTCAACGACCTGCACCTGCATAACAACCGTATCGAAGCGCTGATCGACCAGCTTTACGGCATCAATCGCCGCATCATGCAGATCGACTCTGCGATGGTGAAGCTTGCCGACCAGGCGCGCATCAACCGCAAGGAATTCGTCGACGCCTATCGCGGCTACGAGCTGGACCCCAACTGGATGGAGCGGATGGCCGAGAAATCCGGTCGCGGTTGGCAGATGTTCATCGAACGGTCCTCTGACAAGGTGGACGAGCTGCGGGCTGATATGGCGCAGGTGGGTCAATACGTCGGTCTTGATATCTCTGAATTCCGCCGCATCGTGCAGCAGGTTCAGAAGGGCGAGAAAGAGGCCCGTCAGGCCAAGAAAGAAATGGTCGAGGCGAACTTGCGTCTCGTGATCTCGATCGCCAAGAAATACACCAACCGTGGCTTGCAGTTCCTTGATCTTATTCAGGAAGGGAACATCGGCCTGATGAAGGCCGTCGACAAGTTCGAATACCGTCGCGGCTATAAATTCTCGACCTATGCGACATGGTGGATCCGTCAGGCGATCACCCGTTCGATCGCCGACCAAGCGCGCACCATCCGTATTCCGGTGCATATGATCGAGACAATCAACAAGCTGGTTCGGACCGGCCGCCAGATGCTGCACGAGATTGGCCGCGAGCCGACGCCGGAGGAACTGGCCGAGAAACTGCAGATGCCGCTTGAAAAAGTGCGCAAGGTGATGAAGATCGCCAAAGAGCCGATCTCTCTTGAAACGCCTATTGGCGACGAGGAAGACAGCCAGCTTGGTGATTTCATCGAGGATAAGAATGCCGTGCTGCCGCTCGACAGTGCCATTCAGGAAAACCTCAAGGAGACCACGACACGGGTTCTGGCCAGCCTCACCCCGCGCGAGGAACGGGTGCTGCGGATGCGCTTCGGCATCGGCATGAACACCGACCACACGTTGGAAGAAGTCGGACAGCAGTTCAGCGTGACCCGCGAACGTATCCGTCAGATCGAGGCGAAGGCGCTGCGCAAGCTCAAGCACCCAAGCCGGTCGCGCAAGCTGCGGTCGTTCCTCGATCAGTAAGCGCTTGATCGCGAGTGTTTTGAAAGGCGGGTGTTCAGGCACCCGCCTTTTTTCATGCGCTGAAGCGACGATCTCGAAGCTGTGAATTTAAAATCCCGCCGCGCAGCCTATCTGTGAACCACGCACCAAACAGGAGCCGCCATGAAACGCCTTGCCCTTGCCGCCATTCTCTCTGCCGCCCCGCTCGCCGCGTTTGCGCAATCCTTTACCGCGGTAAACGAGCTGCAGGTCATCCCGCTGTCGGGCGCATCCTTCGAAGTGATCGAGGATCATGGCGAAGGGGCCAGGGGCATGTGGTGTGCCGCCGCCGAATTTGCCGAGGAAAGGCTGGGCACGCCAAGCGCCGCTGAGATCTACGTCAAGTCGCCGCGCGGGCCATCTATCAGCGGGGTAGGGCGCATGGGCGTCGTCTTTACCCTAAATGATGCAGAGCTGTCGGAGCCTGCGTTCAAATCCTATTCGGTATCGGTGCGCAACGCGGGTCAGGCCCTGCCCATGGGTCACGCCATCCAGTTCTGCAAGGACTACATCCTTGAACTTAAAGACTTTTGAAAACTAGGAATACCACAATGAAAACCCTGACCACCGCTTTCGTACTGGCCACATTGGCAACGACCCCAGCCTTCGCACAGGCCTATGTGCCGAATGACCGTCTGACTTTCACACCGACCGAGGGCGGCGTGCATATCAGCGGCAGCACCGGCTTTGGTGCGCGCGGGCATTGGTGTGCCGCGGCGGATTATGCGCTGCGCGAAATGGGCGCGCAGGACAGTCAAAAGCTTTATGTAAGCGAGCCGCGCGCGCGTGGTTTTGGCGGCGATGGTGGTGTCACCTTCACGCTGGATCCCGCGGGGCTGACCCCGTCGCCCGTCGTGATCCTAGGCGGATCCTTGACCAAGGCCGGGTCGGCCATGACCATCAGCCATGGGATCACGCTCTGCGGTGGTTTGCAATCGCCCGGGCGTTGAGGCTAGCCTGACCCATCAGCACAAGGCGGGCGGAATGAATAGCGAGTTTACGGTCAAGACCGGCGGGCAGGGGCTCTACGAGGTGACGGATCAGGTGCAACAGGCGCTGTCAGGGCAACGCTCTGACGGGTTGGTGACACTGTTTCTGCGCCATACCTCTGCCTCGCTGCTTATTCAGGAAAACGCGGACCCGGATGTGCAACGCGATCTGCTGGCCTATTTCTCGCGTCTGGTGCCGCCTGCGGATGACCCCTCAATGTCCTACCTCCGGCATACGCTGGAAGGGCCAGATGACATGCCCGCGCATATCAAGGCGGCAGTGCTGCCCGTTACGCTCAGCATCCCCGTGGTTGCAGGCCGCATGGTGTTAGGCACATGGCAAGGCATTTATCTGTTCGAACACCGCGACGCGCCCCATAGCAGACGCATCGCGGTGCATTTCGCCTGAACTCAATCCACCGGCATCAAGTAGATCTCGCGCACGGCTGCGTGGGCCGGTGCCTCTAGCGCGTGCATCACGGCCGATGCCACGTCTTCCGGTTTCAGCTTGTCGGGCTTGGCTTCGTCAAAGAACGCCGTGTCCACCATCCCGGGAGAGACAACCATACAGCGCCCACCCCATTCCGCCATTTCGTCGGCGAGGTTGCCCGCAAAGCCGTGGATAAAGAACTTGGTCGCGCCGTAGATCGACCCTTTGATGTGGCGGCGTCCTGCGGCGGAACCGGTCACAACATACTGCCCCGTGGTCTTGCGCAGATATGGCATCGCGGCATGGGCCGTATAGAGCGCGCCCATCACGTTCAGATCGATCATCGATTTCCAGTCGTCCGGGTCACCCTTTTCGGTTCCGCCCGGCGATGTCCCCCGTCCTGCATTGGCAAAGACAGCATCGATTTGCCCGAACTTCTGGGCAAGACGGCTCATGGCCTGTTCCTGATCGTCGTATTGCGTGGCGTCCCCGGTCAGCACCAGCGCCTGATCCCCGATCTCGCGCGCGAGATCTTTCAGCTTGTCTTCGCTGCGGGCGAAAAGCCCGACGTTCCAGCCGGCCTTGGCCGCAGCGCGGGCGGTGGCTGCGCCGATCCCGCTTGAGGCTCCGGTGATGAAAAGCGTCTTGGTCATAGTCAATTCCTTTCAGATCAGTCGTCTTGCAGGGACAACGCATGGTATCAGGCAAAGTTCAGGGCAGTTTTCCCCGCTACAACATATAGATGGGCATTTCGCCCCTACCCAAAACCTCGCGTTGGTCCTATAGTTTTGGGGAATGGGGGTGTTTCACCCCCTATTGAGCAGGTTTAAGATAAGGGGACCGGCTATGCGCTGCCCGTTTTGCGGAAATATCGACACCCAAGTTAAAGACAGCCGCCCGGCCGAGGATCACGTTTCGATCCGCCGCCGTCGTTTCTGTCCCGCCTGCGGGGGCCGGTTTACCACCTACGAACGGGTGCAATTGCGCGATCTGGTTGTCGTCAAAACCTCGGGCAAGCGCGAGGATTTCGACCGTGACAAGCTGGAACGCTCCATCCGGATCTCGATGCAGAAACGCCCGATTGATCCCGAACGGATCGATCAGATGATCAGCGGCATCGTGCGCCGTTTGGAAAGCATGGGCGAAACCGATGTCGGATCGAAACAGATCGGCGAGATCGTGATGGAGGCACTGGCCCGCATCGACACCGTCGCCTACGTCCGCTTTGCCAGCGTCTACAAGAACTTTCAGGCAGCAGATGATTTCGATAAATTCGTGCAGGAACTGCGGCCCGATACCCCTGCGGACGAATAAGTATGTCTGACGACGCGCGCTTTATGGCGCTGGCCTTGTCGCTGGGCCGGCGCGGGCAGGGGGCTGTCTGGCCCAATCCCGCCGTGGGCTGCGTCATCGTGCAAAAAGGCCGCATTGTCGGGCGTGGCTGGACCCAGCCGGGCGGCAGGCCCCATGCGGAACCCCAAGCGCTGCGTCAGGCAGGGCCGGCGGCACAGGGGGCGACGGTCTATGTCACCCTCGAACCCTGCGCCCATACCGGCAAGACGCCGCCCTGTGCTGATGCGCTTGTCGCCGCCAAGCCTGCGCGCGTGGTGATCGCCTGCACCGACAGCGATCCACGCGTCAGCGGCAAGGGCATTGCGATCCTCCGTGCGGCGGGCATTATCGTTGACGTGGGCGTGCTCGAAGATGAAGCCCGCGCGGATCATCTGGGCTTTTTCCTGCGTGTCGACGAAGGCCGCCCGATGGTGACGCTCAAGCTCGCGAGCAGCTTTGACGGTCGCATTGCCACCGCGTCGGGCGAAAGCCAATGGATCACTGCTCCGCCCGCCCGCCGCGTGGTTCATGCCATGCGCAGCCGCCATGACGCGGTCATGGTGGGCGGTGGCACGGCGCGGCAGGATGACCCTAGCCTGACTGTGCGCGACCTTGGCACCACGCGCCAGCCGACACGGATTGTTGTGTCGAACGGGCTGGACATCCCGCTGAATGGCACGCTCGCCAGAACCGCCAATGACATCCCCCTGATCCTTTGCCACGGCCCCAAGGCCCCGGCAGAGCTGATCGAGACCTGGGAAAGCCTTGGCGCGACGCTCATCTCTTGCGCACCAAAGATGGGCCAGATCGACGCCGATGACATGCTCCAGCAGCTTGGACGCCACGGTCTGACACGCATCTTCTGCGAGGGGGGCGGCGGACTGGCTGCGACGCTGCTAAAGGCGGATCTCGTGGATCAACTCGTCGGGTTTACGGCGGGTCTGGCCCTTGGCGCGGACGGCTTGCCCGCCATCGCGCCGCTGCAGCTTCCACGTCTGGCACAGGCCCCGCGCTTCACCCTGGCCGAAACTTCGCGCATCGGCCCCGACCTCCTCCACATCTGGCACCGCAGCAACACGCCGGCCTAACCCCTTCCAAATGGCTTAAAATCCCGGGGGCACGGGGGCTGGCCCCCGCCTCTGATCTGCACATGGGCTGGCCCCGCTGTGCTATCGCCGCCGCCACAAATGCGCCTGTGTGGCAAACACGCCCTGCAGCTTCGCCAGCACCCGGTTCGCCACCCCGCGCCGCGGCAGATCACCCGAGGCCAACCGCTCTACCACGACCTCGACCGGGCAGGCGGTACCGCTGCGCGGATCAAAGTAGCGCGGATAATCGATCAGGGCGGCATGCGCCAAACCTTCGATGCTCACCTCTGCCCTTCGCCGCGCCGGGATATCGCCGCGGTCTTCGGTCAGCCCCCAGCCGGCGTAGAAGGGGGCACCTAAGGTGACGACCTTGACGCCGCGCAGCAGGGCCTCGAACCCCAGCAGCGATGTCATGGTCCAAACCTCATCCACATGCGCCAGCAGGGCGATGGGGTCGGCATCGGTCAGCACGCGGTCCGCCAGCCCGCCTGCGTCAATCGCGCCAAGGCGCAGCCCGGCCTCTACATCGGGATGGGGCTTGTACAGGATCACGGCGTCGGGATGCGCGGCGCGCGCGGCGTGTAGCAGCGCCAGATTGGTGGATACCGCATCGGTGCCCGCACGGATGGAGGCGTCGTCCTCCACCTGACCCGGTACCAGAATGCGCCGTCCGGCGGGCAGGGCGCACAGATCGCCACCGCCGCCAAGGTTATACTTGCTCAGCCCCGCGTCGCGCAGAGCCGCAATCAACCGTGCCGCGCGGTGCGACTGGTCGGGGCGCATTTTGGCGCGTGACGTGATCAGCTGTTCCAACCGGCTGGGGCTGCGCGGGTCATAGTAGATACCCAGATCATCGCAGACCAGCGACAGGGGCGGCACCAGATCGGCCCCCAATCCGCGCGAGCGCAGGAAACCGTCCTCGACCCGCAGGGCACCGGCATGGGCCTGTGTCGCTTTCGAGGCCCAGACCATCCAGGGCTTGCCTGTGGCGCGGGCGGCCTTTGGATCATTCTGGTAGGTCACCGGCGACCAGCGGCCAAAGAAACGCTGTAAGGGCTGACGTTTCCACAGGCGCATGTCAGAGGCGACCCAGCCCCGGTGGTCTTCGCGCCAGGCCCGGGTCTGCGCGGCCATCGCCTCTATCGCGGTTTCCAGATCACACAGGCAGTCACGGTGCGGATCGTACCATTTTGTATAAAGGATCATCGCCCCCGCAAAAAGCTGCGCACGGGTTAGCACACGTTGCCGCCGCTGCACGGGGAATTCGTCTTCGGTCAGGCCCCAGCCCGCATAGAAGGGCTGCCCGAAGACCCGAGGCTTGTGGCCTGCAAAGATCGCTTCGAACCCCATTTGTGACGACACGGTATAGACACGTACGGCCCCTTCAAACAGGGTCCAGGGGCTGATGGGGGCGGTCAGCAGGGTGATGCGGTCGTTGGCGTCCTGAGGCCCGAAATGACCGCTGCGATAGCCCTTTGCGGTTTCCGGATGGGTCTTGATGATGATCCGCGCGCCGGGGTTCTCTTGCTGGGCAAAGACCAGCATCTCAAGGAACCGCGACCGGTCCGCGTCCGAGGCCGCGACCGACGCATCACCCAAGGTCTGGTCGATCACCAGCACATAGCCGGGATCCGGTGCGGGGTGCGCGGTGTCGAACCCGCTGTATTTGGTCAGATGCGCCTCGGTGATGCGCTGGATGGCACCGCGCGCACGGTCCAGCAAAGCCGTGTCATCCAGCGGGTGGCTGGTCAGGATGTCCTCAAGCTCGGAGGGCTGTGCCGGGTCGAAATGCAGCCCCTTGTGATCGACCAGCAGCCCCAGCGGCGGCTCGCCTGCGCGACCGGGAAACAGCGACCGCAGCATCGCGTCTTCGACGCGGACAACGGGCAGCCCTTTTTTGGATGCGACGGCCAGCCCACGATGCGCGGTGCCAGCATTGCCCCAGACAGCGATGGCATCCCCGTCGCGCGGCATTCCCAGATGCAGGCTATAGCCCGACAGCTGCAAGATGCGCCGCACCCGTCGGTTGGTGACAAAGCCGCCGTTAAACACAAAAAGCCGCCGGTCCCGTGGGGAACCGGCGGCGGGTGTGTCGTATATTTCAGGCCCTAAAGCCATCGGTCCAGATCAGTTGCTCGACGCGAGCGACGACAGGTTGTTGACCGAGCTGGCCGACCCCGTGATCGAGGAGATGACCTTGCTCCACTGGGTGAAGGGGGCTTCGGTGACGTAGAGCGTATCGCCATCGCGGATCACGAAATCGCGCGCCATGAACATGCCGTTGGGTTTGGTCAGATCAAGCACATAGACCATGCGCTGTGCGCCTTGCAGGTCATTGCGGCCCAGAACCTGTGCCACGACCGCTTCGGGTTCGTTGCGGAAGACGAAAACACCTGTCGGGTCAGCGGTGCCCGCGTTCAGGCCGCCGACCTGTGCAATGCCTTCAAGCGCCGACAGGTTCTTGGTCTCGAACGGGACTTTCTGCTGCGCGCCGGTGGCCCCAAGGGCCACAAAGGACCGTGTGTCTTCCTCGATCAGGATGCGATCCCCGCCGCGCAGGGCGATGTCGAGCTCTGGGTGGCTGTAAAGATCTTCAAGCCAGATTTTGCCCCGCTGATTGCCACGCAGCACGGTGACCTGCGCGATCTGGGGGGTGATGGTCACACCACCGGCCCGCGCCAGCATGGTGGCAAGCGTGCGTGTCGGGCGTTCAATCGCATAGACGCCCTGCGCACCGACAGAGCCGACAAGCGACACGGTCGCCCCGTCACCGGCCAGACGGCGCACCTGAACCTGCGGGTCCGGCGTTTGTTCGGACAGTTTGTTGGTGATGATGCGGCGGATCGCTTCGGGGGAATTGCCAGCGGCCTTGATCCGGCCCGCGTAGGGCACAAAGATGAACCCCGATCCGTCGACCTGCACTTCTTCCAGCACGGTGGCGTTGGCCCCTTGGGCGGCCAGCAAGCCATCATCGACGTTTTCCCAGATCGTCAGCCCCAGCGTATCACCGGGGTTGATCGTATCCGACCCAAGCTGACCGGCGTTGATGAACCCCGGGCTAAAGCCAAGCGCGGGGGCGACGGCGGTGGCGCGGGTCACACGGTCGTTGACGGCGACAACAAATGCGTCGCCTTCTTTCTGGACCGATCCGGCAAAGATCTGACGTTTGTTCGGGCCAACCTGCGGAAGGCCACATGAAGATACCACGGCCATAGCCGCAAGTAATGCGATGGGACGCGCCCACCGGAAGGGTACGGATTTCACTGCCCGGTCTCCTCGACCTGTTCTTGTTCTGCCTCGAATTCGCCGATTTTTTCGGCGTAATTATCATCGGCTTAGCGCAGATTGGATCGAAAAGCTACTGTCTGGGCGAAAAACGCTCAGGTGACGGCCCGCAACTGTTGCCTTGGTGCCGCGGTTCCCAGCTCTAGCGCGTCGTACGGGTCTTCGGGGGCAAGCATCATATCGACCACTTGCCGCATCAACTGCGTGCGCGCGCGTGCCGCATAAAATCCGCCCGGTACCTGCGAAGTTTCCAGCAAATACCGGCGATAGTCCTTGTAGGCCTTGTTATCGGGGCGCGAGGCGGCGGCAAAGAATTGCGCCAGCGGCTGGTCCGAGACGAATTCGGGTTTCGCATAGACGGCGCTGCCAAACACCTTGAGCGGAATTCCGCGCCACAGCACCTGCTGACCGGCGGTGGAGTTCACGGTAACGGCCGTGCGGGCATCGTTGAGCAGCTGCGCCAGCTTGCCGCCGCGCACGAAATGCACCCGGTCCGCGACACCCAGCTCTCGCGCCACCTGTTTGACCACGCGGCGCAGAGGTGCGCGGCCGTCTTCCAACGGATGGGCCTTCACAACAAGATGATGGTGGCGCGGCGCGCCCTTGGCGAAGCCTTCCAGCACCACGGTCAGGAAATCGGTCATCGTCTCGAAGGGGGAGTGTTCCTGGAACGAGCTGTCGTGCTCTAGTTGCAGCAGCGCCAGATGGTAGGGGAAGCCGCCGAGCCGGATACGCAGCGTTGCGATCAGCCGGTCCAGCGCCAGCGCGGGCATCAGCAGCAGCCGCTTGAGGTACAGCTTGAACTCCTTGGTCACCGGCAAGCTCCGATGCGGGCGGAAGTTGCGGTAGTCGCCGTTCCGGAAGAGCACAAACCAGTGATAGAGCGCGCCATAAAACACATGCTGGCGCATATCACCCCAATGACCGGGGGGGAGGGGGGCCTCCATATCCGAATTGGCCAGTGCGGCCTGCATCTGTTCGATGGACATGTCCATCAGCCGTGAATTGCCGTTGGACCCGCCGCGTTCATAGGTGACCCAATAGGGGCGCATGTAGCCTTCTTCAAAGACATGCACGGTCAGGCCGCGGGCCTTGGCCTCGGCCACGGCTTGGGCGTGGATCGGGCGGGTGTCGCCATAAAGCACGATATCTGTGACATCCTTGTCGGCGAGCAGCGCAACAAAGGTGTCTTTCCACGTGTCAGCTGTTCCGCGAAACGGGATATAGCTGCGCGGGTGGAACCAGAAGGCCCGATCGCCTGCGTTGAACCCCACACGCCAAACCTGCGCCCCCGCCAGACGAAGCATCTTGCCCAGACGGTTGAAGAAGGGGCCATGCGGCCCTTGCAGGAAAAGGAAGACCCGTTCACGGGGTGCTGCGGCGTTCATCGGTTACTTTCGGTTTATCTTGGTCATCGGGCAGACAAACACCGGATACCGGCGAAAATGTGGCGTGTCTGTGGACTTGTCATGCTGCGGGCAGAGGTCTACTTCGGTAGCGACCAGTATAGAAGAGGCAGGCGCATGTTTACAGGCATTATCACGGACATCGGAAAGATCACCAAGCTTGAACAGCAAGGCGACCTGCGCGCGCGGATCGAAACGGGCTATGATACCAGCGGCATCGACATGGGGGCGTCTATCGCCAGTGATGGCGTGTGCCTGACCGTGGTGGATCTGGGGGCCGATTGGTACGAGGTGCAGATCAGCGCCGAGACCGTGGACAAGACCAACCTTGGCGCATGGGAGGTCGGACGCCGTCTGAACCTTGAACGCGCGCTGAAGGTCGGGGACGAATTGGGCGGGCATATCGTGTCGGGCCATGTCGATGGCGTGGCCGAGGTGGTGGCGCTGCGCGACGAGGGCGACAGCACCCGCGTGACCCTGCGCGCGCCCGAGGATCTGGCGCGTTTCATTGCCCCCAAAGGCTCTGTCGCGCTGAACGGCACCTCGCTGACCGTGAACGAGGTCGACGGCTGCGACTTCGGCATCAACTTTATCCCTCACACCAAAGAGGTGACCACATGGGGTGATGTCGCTGTCGGGGACCGGATCAACCTGGAGATCGACACATTGGCCCGCTATGTTGCGCGGCTGGCAGAAATGTCATGATCGCGGGGATCGGACATAATCAGGGCCCCAGCCTTGAGCGCGGCCAGAAGTGGCGCGCTTTTCAGTGGCAAAAGGCACGCGAGGCGGCGATGCCTTCAGCGATCCCGCTGATGGTGGTCAAGATGCGCGTGGCGCGCGCCCGCGAGCTGGGGTTGGACTACAAGGCCTATGCCGCGATCCGTCAGGCCACGGGGCGCGATATTCTAGCGCTGCTGTTCTCGTCCAATGCGCTGCGGGTGGTCCGTGCGGGGGCACCGCATATCCCCCTGCGCGAGGCCGAGGTGCTGGACAAGGTGCAGCGCGCCCAAAAGCTGGCGCTGGTACATCGTCCGCTGCGGCCCGACAGTGTGGCACAGGCGAATCCCGCGCTGGATCACGTGGCCGAGGCCCCCAAGTTCACCGACAGCTGGAGCGCGATGCGCGATCATCTGGGGCAGTTGGTTCAAGGGCGCAAACTGGTCGGCGATCAGGTGCTGATCATCGGCGACACCGGATTGGAACGGGACTGGGCCACTGCAAGCAAGGCGGCGGGCTATGTGGAGGCCGCGCGCTATTTCGGCGCTTAACGCGGATCGTCGCGCGGGATGACGGTGCGGAATTGAGTTTATTTGGCAAAATGAAGCAGGGAGGGGGGCGGCCCTGCTCTGGCAAAGGCGCGTGGGGTGGGGTATGTGCCAGAGCAGCAAAGAGTGAGGTGACCCCATGCAATTTGAAACGCCCGGACCGGTCGAGGCTGAATTGGCGGATGCCATCGCGCCCATCGAAGAGATCATCGAAGAGGCCCGGCAGGGTCGCATGTTCGTGCTGGTCGACCACGAAGACCGCGAGAACGAAGGCGATCTGGTAATCCCTGCGCAATTTGCGGATGCGGATGCGATCAATTTTATGGCCACCCACGGGCGCGGGCTGATCTGTCTGCCGATGACCGAGGAACGGGTCAACACGCTGGGTCTGCCGATGATGGCGGTGAATAACTCTGCCCGCCATGAAACAGCCTTTACCGTATCGATCGAAGCACGCGAGGGGGTGACCACCGGTATTTCCGCCGCCGACCGTGCGCTGACCGTCAAGGTCGCCATCGACGAGGATAAAGGCGCGGTGGATATCGCCACGCCGGGGCATGTGTTTCCGCTGCGCGCACGCGATGGCGGTGTCTTGGTCCGCGCGGGCCACACCGAGGCTGCCGTCGATATCTCGCGTCTTGCGGGGCTGCATCCGTCCGGTGTGATCTGCGAGATCATGAAGGCAGACGGGACCATGGCCCGTCTGCCGGATCTGGTTGCCTTCTGTCAGCAGCACGACATGAAGATCGGCACGATCAGCGATCTGATCGCCTATCGCCACAAGCATGACAATCTGCTGGTGGAGCGCGACAGCCGCACCGTAACCTCTGCCTATGGGGGCGACTGGAAGATGCAGATTTTCACCGACGAGATCAGCGGCACCGATCATGTGGTCCTGTCCAAGGGCGATATTACCACAGAGGCTCCGGTTCTGGTTCGCACCCATGCGATCAACGCGCTTGAGGATATCCTCGGCCTCGGGCCAAGCCCCGCCGACGAATTGCCACGCGCGATGCAGATCATCGCGGACGAAGGCCGTGGCGCGGTGCTGTTGTTCCGCGATCCCGACCCGCGGTTGCGTTTCGAGGACGAAGAGGATGATCGCCCCCGTACCGTCAAACGCACCGGCCTTGGGTCGCAGATCATGGCGAGCCTCGGGTTGCACAAGCTGATCTTGCTGACGGATAACCCCGATACGCGCTATCTGGGGCTGGACGCCTATGACCTTAGCATCGTGGGCACGCGCCCCATCACGCAGGAGTAAATGCAATGGCTGCTGGAAATCATACGACGCTGACCACACCGCGCTTTGACACGCCGGTTAAGGTTCTGATCGTCATTTCGCCCTATTACTCGGACATCGCCGAGGGCTTGCTGAAAGGCGCCAAGGCAGAGCTCGAGGCCGCCGGGGCTGAATGGGACGTGGTAGAAATGCCCGGCGCGCTGGAAATCCCGACCGCCATCGGCATCTCTGACCGCAAGAGCAATTTTGACGGCTACGTAGCACTTGGCTGTGTCATCCGCGGCGAGACGACCCATTACGAGACCGTGTGCAATGACAGCAGCCGCGCCTTGCAGTTGATGGGGTTGCAGGGCGTCTGTATCGGCAACGGCATCCTGACCGTCGAGAACCACGAACAGGCCGCCGTGCGTGCCGATCCGGAGGGGCAAAACAAGGGCGGCGGTGCGGCAGCTGCGGCCTTGCATCTGATCGCGCTGAGCCGTAAGTGGGGCGACATTCGCAAAGACATCGGTTTCAAGCCGCGCTCGGATGAATATCTGATGGCGGGCGACAATGACGGACCCAAGACAGCATGACATCCTCCGCCGGCCTTTCGGGCAATCAAAAACGCAAGATGAAATCAGCTTCGCGGCTTTATGCCGTGCAGGCCCTGTTCCAGATGGAGCATTCCTCGCAAAGCTTTGACACCGTGCGCAAGGAGTTCCTTGAGCACCGCTTTGGCGCCAGTTACGACGGTCAGGAAATGATCGATGGTGACATCCGGCATTTTGCAGACCTGCTTGAGACGGCGGTGAACTATCAGGCGGCGATTGACCAGATGACCGACCGTGCGCTGGTGGCTAAATGGGCCATCGCGCGGATCGACCCTACTTTGCGTGCCTTGTTCCGCGCCGCGGGTGCCGAGCTGCGCGCGCAGGAAACGCCGCCGCGGGTCGTGATCAACGAATATGTCGACGTGGCCCGTGCCTTCTTTGAGGGGGGCGACGAGCCGAAGTTCGTGAACGCCGTTCTGGATCATATGGCCCGCGAAGCCCGTCCGGAAGAGTTCTGAGCCGGACAGGCTCAGCTCATCGTCTTTGGCCGACAGCGACAGACCAGCGAAAAACCTGATATTTTCGGGAAAGTGTGACGGGACCACCGCTGCCGTTCTGTTCTATATTCCCGAGGACCTGTATGTACAGGTGGGCGCCAGATAAACGAACCAGGGCTCGAACAGAGCCAGCTCCCTCGGATTTGCTTAAGGCCACTGGAATGTAACTTTTACAAACAGGGCAGAACCCGTCACCCCCGTTAAGTAGGCGCGACCATAGCCTGCGACAAGGGGTATTCTAGCTTGGCTCGGTGTTTTCGACAAAGCGGTAGCGGGTCAGCTCTTCGGGCAGCAGCAGATAGATTTCATCGGGCGGCGTGACCAGCGCGTGCTGCATGACCAGCGGGTCAATGCCCATCTGATCCAGATAGGTCATGACCTCGCCTTGGCCGCGCTGGATGTCCTCCACCGCGACAAAGGCGGGAAGCAGGGTGCTTTCACCGAAAAAATGCTGGTGCACCCCGACAGAGGCATCCTCCGGCACGTCGCGGCTGGTGCCTGCGGCCAATAGATAGGGGCAGGCGGAATAGCAGATATCGCCACTGCGCAAGGCGGTCGTGAGCTCAGCATCCCGCAGATACCGCCCCAGACGCAGCGCGTCGCTGACCGACCCACCAGGCGAATTCAGGATCACGCCCTCGGGTTGGGGATCAAGTGCGGAGATCTGTTTCTCGATGCGTTCGGCATCACCCGCCATAATGCCCCCTTCCAGCAGCACGCGCGCGCCGCCTTCGATCACGGTCAGGGTCAGCCGTTCGGGCAGGGGCGTGTCCGGCATGGGACGGCCGCCGGGGCGGGCGCGGTCGGGTTGAAACCGGCGGGTCTGGTCGCCGGGTCGCGTGGGTTCGGTCAGCCCCGGGGCACGCGGGCCAAAGCCGGGCAGGCGCAGCCCCTCGTCCAGATCACCCCAAAAAAGCAGCCCCGCCAATCCCAGCTGAAAGATCAGAACGCCGCCCAGAACCCGTGCCACGGGAGGGCGTTTGGAGGGATCACGTCGCAGTTTCATGTGGTTTTCGAAGGCGTGCTAAGGGCAGGATTCTCGGTCACGATATCATGGGGCGCGCTTTCATCGCGGTCTTCACGCGCGTCCTCATCAACAGATGTGCCCTTCATCGCCGCATCCATGTCACGCATTGCCAGCACCGCGGCCCGCAGTTCGGCAAGGGTGAGTGTTTCCTCGATCGCGCTGCCCTCGCGACCTTCGCGGATCGCCCCTTGGGTGATGGCGAGAATGAAGACCAGCACGGCGGGCAACAGATCAATGGCAATCGCGCCGGCCCAGGAGGGCACGAAGTTGCGCGCGTATTTGATCACCGCGTCGGCGCTGGAAATCGGGGTGTAGGTCGTCTCTGTTGGCGGGGCCATGGCCAGCACGTCTTGGGCCGCACGCTCCAGTGTGGCGGCACGTTGGGCCAGAACCTCAAGCACGGCACTGATGGTCGAGGCCTGATTGCCCCGCACCTCGACACTGCTGCCATCCAGTTCTGGCAGCACGACCGAGGCCGACAGATCCTGCGCGGCGCGTTCGACCAGCGGGGCGACTGACAGTTGCCGCAAGCGCGTGATCAACCCGGCAAGCCGTACGGCCTGTTCGGAAAATTCGACCGATCGCGCTTCCACCGGACCTGGTTCGACCGTCAGCGCGCGCATCCGGCTAAGGATCTGGTTGCCCTCGACAAAGGCGTCATTGACCAGCGGGGTCTGGGTGGCGATCTGCGCCTCCAGCCCCGACAGCTCTGCCGATTTCTGACGCAGCACGCGGAACACGGCACCACGCCCCGCCAAGCCCGACAGCCCGCCCGTGGCCTCCTGTTCGCTCAGATCCTCGAAGCTTTGACGAACACGGGCAACGTCCCGCTCCAGCCCTTGGGCGGAAAGGGTGATCTCATGCGCGCGCTCCAGTGAGCCTTGGTAATCCTGCACGGTCTCGGCCAGATGCTGTTCCACCGCAGCGGATCCGGCAAGGGCGGCGGCGTTCAGCCAGCTCGACATGGCGATGATCGCGACGCTTCCCAGCGACATGGCCCCCAACAGCCCGACCCGCGCACGGGCGCTGCGCACCGCCGGAAACAGGCGCAGCATATAGGACCAGAACACAAAGATGCCCACGGAAACAGCAGCGGAATAGGCGATCGCGGCAAAGGCCGACATCGCCCCGTTGTCATCCAGCAAGGACGACACCCCAAGATAGGTGTAGATGCCCGACGCCACCGCCAGCACCCCAAGCGCTGTGCCCGAAAACGTATCGAGCCAGCCCAGATGCCCTTCGAGTTCGCGCGCATAGCGGATGCCGCGCTGTTGATGTGTCGAGTTTTCGCCGTCGCGCGCCATATGCCCACCCTGTTTTCTTTTGAACTAGATAGGTTGCGCGCTGCGGATTACCAAGCGCTTGCCTGATGTTCATGAATTGTTCATATTGCTCCCATGACCCAGACCGACCTGATGACCGCCCCGACCTTGCAACCCGGACAGTTGATTGCCCGTGGTGTGACCCGCCAGCTTGCCGCACTCGGTTTCGCGAGCGTGGAAGAGTTGGTGCCCACGCGCGGCCTGCGGGTGGATGTGATGGCGCTTGGCCCCAAGGGGGAGATCTGGATCGTCGAATGCAAATCCAGCCGCGCCGATTTCATGTCCGACAGCAAGTGGGACGGGTACCTCGAATGGGCCGACAGGTTCTTTTGGGCGGTGGATGCGGATTTCGACGTCGACCTGCTGCCCGAGGACACCGGCCTGTTTATCGGCGACAGCTACGGGGCAGAGCTCGTGCGCATGGGACCGGAAACCCGACTGGCTGCCGCGCGCCGCAAAAAGATGACCCATCTCTTTGCCACCCATGCCGCGCGCAGGCTGCATATGTTGCGCGACCCGCATGCCATGCCGCAGTGGGGCTAGGGTACATCAATATTCCAAATGGAAAATATCCCGGGGGTGCCGCGCAAAGGCGCGGCGGGGGCTGGCCCCCATCCCGACCGGGCAACGTGCTTTATCGCTTGTTCTTGCCAGCTTTGCCCGCACGATGGGCTGCGGCCATAATCTCTTCCGCGATTTCAACGGCTTCATCCGTGGTGAAATCCATCGGGATCTCGATCCCGCCTTCCGCTTCGATGAACAGCCGGACCATGCCCTTATCGGTTGGCCCGATTTGCAGGTTGGCTTCAATGTCGCGTTCTGTGTCGATGCCCATGAGGTTTCTCCGAAACTGTGTCAGGTCCCGTACCCTGCGGCGCTGGAAATGGCAAGTTTTGCCATTCTCACCTGCGACAGGACAAATCGAAGTTTGCGACGGATATGTGCTTGCATTCCTTTTTCATGAACGCTAGATCGACCGCAGTGCCGCCTTAGCTCAGTTGGTTAGAGCGCCTGATTGTGGATCAGGAGGTCCCTGGTTCGAGACCAGGAGGTGGTACCACTCCCCCCCCCAAAAAAAAAGACCACATGTCTGATGGGCGTGATGTATTTGTGCGCATTGCCTCGGCACTGTGGCGCATAGGCTGCGCGCGTTACTCGATCGTAACGCGCTGCCGCAGCTCGCCTGTCATCCGGTCAAAGATCAGAATCACATCTTCCTGTGTCACCACAGCATACCAGTCGGGGCCTTGGGTGAAGGTCACCGCTTTTTCGCCGTCGGGCAGGGTGATAGAGGCCGGTAAATCGGGGCTCTTGTTCGAGAAGCGGATGACAAGTAGCCCGATCACGACTAGAAGGCCGAAAATCATTGTGGCGGTCAGCACCGTCACCAGCCGCCGCAGGAATTTGATGTTCGGGGGCTCGGAAGGATCAGTCATGTCGCACCGTCAAATTACGTTTACCATCGCGGACAGCCCGCCACCTCGCCTTGATAAGGCGCTTGCGCGCGATGTGCCAGAGGATGCGAACCTGTCGCGCACACGGCTGGGGCGTTTGCTGGAACAAGGGGCCGTGCGTGTCGACGGGGCAGTGGTAACCGATCCGCGCAGTCGCGCCGAAGCGGGGCAGCAGATCACCGTCGATGTGGAAGAGGCCGAGGACAGTCATATCCTCGCCGAGGAAATCCCGTTGGAGGTCGTCTTTGAAGACGCGGATCTGATCGTGATCAACAAGCCCGCAGGCATGGTGGTTCACCCTGCGCCGGGCAGCCCGTCGGGGACGTTGGTCAATGCGCTGCTGGCCCATTGCGGCGATGACCTGTCGGGGGTGGGCGGCATGAAACGTCCGGGCATCGTGCACCGGATCGACAAGGATACCTCGGGTCTGCTGGTTGTCGCCAAGTCTGACGCAGCCCACCACGGGCTGGCCAAACAGTTCGAGAAACACACCGTTGAACGCTATTATCAGGCCTTGGTCTACGGCGTGCCGGATGCCAACGATCCGCGCCTGCGGGGGGTGAAGGGGGCCAGCTTCGAGCCGGGCAATATCCTCAAGCTCACCACGCAGCTGGCGCGTCACCGTACCGACCGCCAGCGTCAGGCCGTGTTCTTTCAGGGCGGCCGCCACGCTGTGACCCGTGCGCGCACCGTTGCGCGGCTTGGCAATCCAGAGGTTCTGGCGCTGATGGAATGCTGGCTTGAAACCGGCCGTACCCATCAGATCAGGGTGCATATGGCCCATGCCGGTCACGCATTGGTGGGCGATCCGACCTACGGTGGCAAACGCAAGCTCGCAAAGGGCGCGGTCTCGGACGCCGCCGCCGAAGCGGTGCGCAGCTTTCCGCGCCAGGCCCTGCATGCGGCGGTATTGGGGTTCGACCATCCGGTCACGGGCGACTACGTTCGCTTCGAAGCGCCGCTGCCCGGTGACATGACCGAGCTGCTCGAGGCCGTGGGCTACGACCTGGCCTAGTGCACAGTTGTGTGATCGACCTGTAGTAAAACGGTTTTTTAAGGATTATTGGGCCCAATTCACCGTCCCATGCGTTAGGCTGGACACTTGAAACGGAGCGGGGCCCTCTCCATATCTATGTTAATCCAAATAACATGGGCCCCGGAAATTGGGGAAAGGGACAAAGATGGCTAATTACGCAAATCTGCCAGCGCCAACACCGGAAGGCGGATTGAACCGCTATATGCAGGAAATCCGCAAGTTTCCCCTGTTGGAGCCGGAAGAAGAATACATGCTCGCCAAACGGTGGGTCGAAGAGCAAGACACCGAAGCCGCGCATCGCATGGTTACCTCGCACCTGCGTTTGGCGGCCAAGATCGCCATGGGCTACCGCGGTTATGGTCTGCCGCAGGCAGAGGTGATTTCAGAAGCCAACGTCGGCCTGATGCAGGCGGTCAAACGCTTCGACCCCGAAAAAGGCTTTCGTCTGGCGACCTACGCCATGTGGTGGATCCGCGCCTCGATCCAGGAATATATCCTGCGGTCCTGGTCGCTGGTGAAACTGGGCACGACCTCGGGCCAGAAGAAGTTGTTCTTCAATCTGCGCAAGGCCAAGAACCGCATCGGCGCGCTGGAAGAAGGCGATCTGCACCCCGATAACGTCAAACGCATCGCGACGGACCTTGGCGTGACTGAAACCGAAGTCATCTCTATGAACCGCCGTATGTCGGGCGGTGATGCGTCCTTGAACGCCACGGTCGGCTCCGAAGGCGAGGGGACGATGCAGTGGCAGGACTGGCTGGAAGACGAAGACGCCGACCAGGCCACCGACTACGAGGAACGGGACGAACTGGAAACCCGCCGCGAGATGCTGGCAGAGGCGCTGGATGTGCTCAATGACCGCGAGAAGGACATCCTGACCCAACGTCGTTTGTCGGACCAAACGGTCACCCTCGAAGATCTGAGCAGCCAGTATGACGTCAGCCGCGAGCGTATCCGCCAGATTGAGGTGCGCGCCTTTGAAAAACTGCAAAAACGCATGCGTGATCTGGCCCGTGAAAAAGGTCTGATGGGCACCGCCTGATCGCCAGCCACGGTTTTGAACATTGATCCCCGCAAGGCGCGTCGCTTTGCGGGGATTTTTTATGCGCCCCTTGATGATCTGCCGCGGCTCCCCCTACAGTCGCGCGACACCAAACATCAGGGGATCACGATGAAAACGCTACGCTGGGGCATCCTCGGGGCTGCCCAATTTGCCCAAGAACAGATGGCCCCGGCCATCCACGCGGCGAAAGGGGCCGAACTGGTTGCCCTCGCCACATCTCACCCTGACAAAGCCGCGCCCTTTCAGGCCTTTGCCCCGCAGCTCGCAGTGCACAGCAGCTACGAGGCCATGCTCGCCGATCCAGATATCGACGCGGTCTACATCCCGCTGCCCAATCATTTGCATGTGGAATGGACGCTCAAGGCGCTGAAGGCGGGCAAACATGTCTTATGTGAAAAGCCGATGGCGATGCAGGCGCAAGACTATGAGCAGCTGATCTCCGCACGCGATTCCACGGGCCTGCTGGCGGCCGAAGCCTTCATGATCGTCCATCACCCCCAATGGATACGTGCCCGAGAGATCGTGCAATCGGGCAGCCTGGGTCGGCTGCGCCACGTGGCGGTCAACTTCTCGTTCTTCAACGACGATACCGGCAACATCCGCAACGACCCCAAGGCAGGTGGGGGCGTGCTGCCGGACATCGGTACATATGCCTTCGGCTGCACCCGTTTCGTCACGGGGCAAGAACCGACCGCGATCCCCCATGCCAAGATCGACTATGAAAACGATGTCGATGTCTTCGTGCAGGTCGCGGCCCGCTTCGACGGGTTTGACCTTTCCGCAACCGTGTCCATGCGTATGTTCCCGTTTCAGCAGGTCATCCTCCACGGCGAAAAAGGTATTCTGCGTCTGACCTGCCCGTTCAACCCGACGGTCTATTCCCAAGCCGAGCTGCATCTCGAGACCACACAGAACAGCACCACCGTCGAACGCTTCCCCGGCGTGAACCACTATGTGCAGCAGGTCGAAAACTTTGGCGCGTCAGTGACCGAGGGCGCGGCCTATCCCTGTCCGCTTGAATTCAGCCGCGGCACGCAACGCATGACGGATATGGCCTTTGCCGCCGGGGGTTGAGCCTTGGGACGTGCGCCCTACCTATAAGGGGTAACACTCAAGGGGGATGATCATGGCCGGAGGATGGGCGAAAGACGGCGCTGTCAGTGAACAGATCGAAGCGTCGATCAACGATGAACTGGCCCGCCTCAAGGCGCGCAAGGCC
Organism: Sulfitobacter sp. CB2047; assembly: GCF_000735125.2. Taxonomy (NCBI): domain Bacteria; kingdom Pseudomonadati; phylum Pseudomonadota; class Alphaproteobacteria; order Rhodobacterales; family Roseobacteraceae; genus Sulfitobacter; species Sulfitobacter sp. CB2047. Next base: position 1,295,329 of record NZ_CP072613.1, read on the forward strand.
CCTCAGGGCGAAAGCCGCACCCATTGCGCCGAATGCGAAGAACCGATCCCCGAGGCGCGCCGCCAAGCCTTGCCGGGCGTAAAGCTCTGCATTGATTGCGTGCGCGAACGGGACAGTCTGGCGCAGGCCCGCGGTGGCATCAACCGGCGCGGCAGCAAAGATAGCCAGCTGAAATAGCCAAGAGCAAAACGGGGCGCTGCATCTGCACCGCCCCGCTCAATTTCCAAATGGTGTTAAATCCTCGCCGAAGGCATTAAACTCTTATGCCTTCCCGCCGGATCAATCCTCCATCGCTTCCAGCTCATCAATGAAGCCCGAAATCATCGACAGGCCTTTATCCCAGAACGCGGGGTCAGAGGCATCAAGCCCGAAGGGGGCCAGAAGCTCCTTGTGGTGCTTCGATCCGCCCGCTTTCAGCATATCGAAATACTTGTCCTCAAAACCCGGTTCGCCTTCCTCGTAGACTGCGTACAGCGCGTTTACCAAGCCGTCGCCGAAGGCGTAGGCATAGACATAAAAGGGCGAATGGACGAAGTGGGGGATATAGGCCCAGAAGGTCTCGTAGCCGTCCATGAATTCAAACGCTGGCCCAAGGCTCTCGCCCTGCACCGACATCCACAGCGCGTTGATATCGTCTGGTGTCAGCTCTCCACCACGGCGGGCGTCGTGCAGTTTGCATTCGAAATCATAAAAGGCGATCTGGCGCACGACCGTGTTGATCATATCCTCGACCTTGCCGGCCAGCAGCACTTTGCGCTCGGCATTAGTTTTGGCCCCGTCCAGCATCTTGCGGAAGGTCAGCATCTCGCCAAAGACAGAGGCGGTTTCGGCCAAGGTCAGCGGTGTGGAAGATAGCATCTCGCCCTGACCCGCGGCCAGCACCTGATGCACGCCGTGGCCCAGCTCATGCGCCAGTGTCATCACATCGCGCGGTTTGCCCAAGTAGTTAAGCATCACATAGGGGTGCACGTCGGTCACGGTGGGGTGGGCAAAGGCACCGGGGGCTTTACCCGGTTTGACGCCTGCATCGATCCAACCTTCGGTAAAGAAGGGGGCCGCGATTTCGCCCATACGGGGATCGAAGGCGTTGTAGGCGTCCATGACGGTCTTTTCCGCCTGTTCCCAGCTGACGGTTTTGGGATCTTCCATCGGTAGGGGGGCGTTGCGGTCCCAGACCTGCATGGTGTCGAGGCCCAGCCATTTGCGTTTCAGCTCGTAGTAGCGGTGGCTGAGCTTGGGGTAGGCGTTGACCACCGCATCGCGCAGCGCTTCGACGACCTCGGGTTCGACGTGGTTTGACAGGTGGCGGCCGGTTTGCGGTGTGGGCATCCCGCGCCAGCGGTCGATGACCTCTTTTTCCTTGGCTTGCGTGTTGTGTACGCGGGCAAAGGTCCGGATATTGGCCTGAAACACATCTGCCAATTCGCGCGCCGCGGCTTCGCGCAGATCACGCGACGGGTCGGTCAGCAGGTTCAGCACGCCTTCGATGTTCAGCGGCTCGTCGTTTACCTCGAATTCCAGCCCGGCGATGGTCTCGTCGAACAGACGTTCCCATGCGTCGCCGACGACGCCCAGATCATGCAGGAACTTCTCCATCTCGTCGGAAAGCTGGTAATCTTTCATCGCGCGGATACGGTCGAACACCGGCTTATACCGCGCCAGATCCGCTTTTTGACTTAGCAGGTTGGCAAGGTGGTCATCCTCCAGCCGGTTCAGCTCCAGCGTGAAGAACACCAGCGGCGTGGTAAAGTTGGTGATCTTCTCTTGCGCGTCCGACATGAATTTGGCACGGCCGGAATCGGTGGTCAGCTGGTAATAGCGCAGCCCCGCGTAAGACATGATGCGCCCGGCGATCTGGTTGATCTTCTCATTGCGCAGCACACAGTCCAGCAATTCGTTCGCATCCAGTTCGGCCAGTTTGCCTTCGTAATCTTCGGCAAAGCTGCGGCAGGCCTCTTCAAGCCAGTCCAGATCGCGCTTGAGCTCGGGCGCGTCTTCACCGGTGTACAGATCGTCAAGATTCCACTCAGGCAGCTTGCCGAAGGCAGAGGCCCCGGAACCGGCGTTGGCATCAAGGACGGGGACGGGCAGTTGAAACATGAAAAACCTCTTTTTGACGTTAAATCTACCTAAGCACGGGTCCGCGGCAAAGCAAGGCGATGGCGGCGCGGATTAGCCGTAAATCCGCAGCATTTCTTCAAGATCGGCCAAGGTGTTGGCTTCTTGCAGGGGCTTGTCCTGCCGCCAGCGCAGCATCCGCGGAAAGCGCAAGGCAACGCCCGATTTATGCCGCGTGCTGCGCTGGATGCCTTCGAAGGCGATCTCGAACACATGATGCGGGGTGACCTTGCGCACGGGACCAAACCGCTCGAGCGTATTCTTTCGCACCCAAGCTGTGATCTTGCGAAACTCGGCATCCGTCAGGCCGCTATAAGCTTTGGTAAAAGGCACCAGATCATTGCCGTTCCAAACCGCAAAGGTGAAGTCTGTGAACAGGTTGGCGCGTCGTCCTGATCCGGATTGGGCATAGATCATCACCGCATCAATGGTCAGCGGGTCCAGCTTCCATTTCCACCAATCGCCCTTCTTACGCCCCGCCAGATAGGGGCTGTCGGCACGTTTCAGCATGACCCCTTCGGCCTGCGCTTCACGTGCGGTGGCGCGTTGGTTGGCCAGCGTATCCCATGTAGGGAAGGTCAGTTGCGGCGACAGGCGGATCGTTGCATCGTCGGGCAGGGCGGCGCAGGCCTGTTCCAGCAGCGCACGGCGCTCGGCAAAGGGGCGGGGGCGAATATCTTGGCCCTGCCATTCCAGCAGGTCGTAGGCGTGCAGCACCACCGGGGCTTCGGCCAGCAGTTTCTTCGGCACGGTTTTGCGGCCAATGCGGGCTTGCAGCGCATTGAAGGAGGATGGCGCAGGCTGTCCGTCAGGCCAGACCAGCAGCTCGCCGTCCAGAACTGTGCCGTCGGGCATGAAGTCCACTGCACGGGCGAGCTCGGGGAAGCGGTCGGTCATCAACTCTTCACCGCGCGACCAGACGAAATAGGCACCGTCCCGCAGGATCAACTGGCCGCGGATGCCGTCCCATTTCCATTCGGCACGCCAGTCTTGCGGATCCCCCAGCTCTTGCGGCTCGGCTTCCAGCCCATAGGCCAGATAGAAGGGATAGGGGCGCGATGCGTCGGCGGAGGCATCCTCTGCCTCTACCAGCCCATGCCATGTGGTGTCGTCGGGGTGCCAGTTGCCCATGAGGCGATGCGCGAGCTCGGGTTCGGGTTTGCCCGTGGCTCGAGACAGGGCGCGGGTCATCAGCTTTTGGCTGACGCCCACCCGAAACCCGCCGGTGATCAGCTTGTTGAAGATAAATCGTTCGGTCCCGCCAAGCGTCGCCCATGCGTCAAGGACAAAGGCTTTTCGGGCCTCTTCATCCTGGGTGTAAATCTCGCGCAGTGCCGCGATCCACGCGGCAAGCGGTTGATCATCCTGCGTCGGGTTGGGGGGCAGAACCAGCGTGATCGTCTCGGCCAGATCGCCAACGATGCTGTAGCTTTCCTCGAACAGCCACAGGGGGATGCCCGCGCGCTCGGCGGCCCATTCGCGCAGCTTGGTGGTGGTGACGGCGCGTTTGGGGCGGCGGCCGGAAAAGAGGGCGATGGTCCATAGCCGGTCGTCATCCGGTGCCGCGCTGAAATAATCGGCCAGTGCGGCGACTTTCACTGTCGTCTTGGTGCTTTGGTCGATGGCGTTGAACAGCGCGGCAAACCGTTTCATTCGCTTGCGTCCTTATCCAGGGACTCACCTTCGAACTGGGTCGGCACAACCTGCGCTTGCCAGCCGCTATCGGCCAGAAACCGGCTGAAGACATCGGTGTAACCATGTGTCACATATATGTTTTCGGCTTCGGTTGCTCTGATCGCGGACAGCAGCCCATCCCAGTCCGCATGGTCCGAGATGATAAAGCCGCGATCACCCGCACGGCGTCGACGTACACCTCGCACGGCCATCCATCCGCTGGCAAAGGCGGTTTCCTGCGGGCCGAACTTCTTGGACCACGCACTGCCCAAGGCTCCGGGTGGGGCCAGCACAATCGCGTCGGGGTGGTCCTTGGGGTTCAAATCCGCATCGGCGAGGATCGTGTCGGGCAGGGTGATCCCCTGATCGCGCATGACGCGGTTGGTGTTCTCGGTCGCGGTGTGGGTCAGGATCGGGCCGATGTCGGGGTCGAGCATCGATAGCAAACGTTGTGCCTTACCCAAGGCATAGGCCCCCAGAAACGCCGTTTTGCCCTGTGCCGCGCAGCCTGCCCACCATGCGTTGATCTCTGCCGCCACGGCGGCTTGCTCGGCCCAGCGAAACACCGGCAGGCCAAAGGTGCTTTCGGTGATGAAGTGATGACATCTCACCGGCTCGAACGGGTGGGACAGCCCGTCATCGACCACCTTGTAATCGCCCGAGGCAACCCAGACCTCGCCGTCGACCTCAACGCGTATCTGGGCAGAGCCGGGGACGTGGCCGGCGGGGTGAAACGATACCTGCGCCCCGCCGATCTGCCGCACCTCGCCATATGCGATGCCGTCAGCGGTGATATCGCCCAAACGGTGGCGCATGACGGGCAGGGCGATGTCGGTGGCAAGATAACGGTTCATGCCCCAGCGGGCGTGATCGGAATGCCCGTGGGTGATCAGGGCACGGTCCACAGGCCGCCACGGGTCGATATAGAAATCACCCGCGGGGCAATAAATGCCGTTTTCGTTGAACGTCAGAACAGGTTGCTTGGCCATGCGCATAAGCTAGCGGGGCGCGCGCGTTTGAACAGGGTGGGCAAGAAAATCCTCGCGGATGCCAGGTTTTACGCTTAAATAACAGCAGGTTGTACGCGGAAGTTCATCTCGCGATCCGCGCTACTTTTTGGCGTTTCCAAAGAACAGGGCCGCCATCTCATCCACAGCTTTGTCGCGGGTGGCGGGGATTTCCATCAGCACTTCGTGCTCTGCGCCGTCAATGATATGCAGCTTACCGCCTTTCCAAGTCTCCATACGGGCGTGGATGCGGCCCTTGTGCACGATACGTTCGTTGGACCCGAGGAATGTGGCGCAGGGCAGGCTGGGGGCGGCGCGCAGGGACAGATGCTTGGTTTCGGACAAAGCCTCGCGCAGCCAGATAAAGCTGGGCCCGCCCAAAGACAGTTCGGGATGGGCCGCCAGTTGCGTGCGCATCATCTCGTACATCTCGGGGTCGGTGGTGAGCATGTTGTTCTCGAACGGCGCGGTCGAGATATAGGATGCCGCCTGCGTGCCCATGGGCAGCTTGTAGCCCTGACCGATGCGCGGCATCAGGTTGGACAGCCCCGCGGCCACCAGACGCATATGCGGCGCGATATGGATCCCCCACATCGGCGCGGTAAAGGCGGCGGCCTGCACCGACAGACCCTCCATACAGGCGCGCAGGCCGATGGCCCCGCCCATGGAGTGCGCCAGCAGGAAATACGGGCGCGGCAGCTGCAAGGCGCGGGCTGTCCGCATCATGGCCGCCACGTCTTTTTGATAGTCAGAGAAGACATCGACATGGCCGATGTTACGGTCGGGGATCAACCGGTCCGACAGACCTTGCCCCCGCCAATCGATCGCCATGACCGCCAGCCCCTTTTTCGCAAAGGCGCTTGCGGTCATCGCATATTTTTCCACGTATTCGGTGCGGCCGGGGAAAAGCAGCACGGTGCCCTTTGCCCCGTCCAGCGGCCAATGCGCGACGCGCAGCTTTTTACCATCCGATGTCTCGGCCCAATGCGCCTGACCCGTTTCGGGCAGTGGCGCAATGTCGGTGAAAAAGGGCGCGGTTTCCAGCATATTAGGAGAGGACGGACGCCAGCTTCATCGCCATGCCCATGTCGCCGTCAATCTTGAGCTTGCCGCTCATGAAGGCACCGGTCGGGTTGGTGTCGCCGGACAGGATCGCCTGGAAAGTTTCTGCGTCAGCAGAAAGGGTTACATCCGCTTCTTCATCCGCGGCGCGTGCGCCGGTCGAATCCATCATGACAGTGCCTTCGTCTTCGATGTCGAACTTGGCTGTGCCGTCAAAGTCGGCCCCCGCCAGTTTTTCGTTCAGCACTGTTACAGCTTGGTTCACAATATCGCTCATCATAGGCCCTTTTCTTGGCAAATGGTGCCGACACGTCTGGAATTGTGGCGGCAGCCTGTTACATTCACTCTTGTTATGGGCAACCGCATCGTCAACCTCAAACATACCGTCGCGGCACTTGGTCTCTGGGTGTTGCTTGGGGGTATAAGTTTCGCGCAAATGTCGCCCCCCGCGGCGGCGGAATTGCTGCAGGATTTACGCGATGCCCCCGCGGCTGAGGCGGCGCGAATCGAACGTGATGTGCAGCGCGCTTGGGCGCGGTCCGGCTCGGCCGCGATGGATTTGCTGTATTCCCGTGGTCGCGATGCCATGTCAGAGGGGGACACCACCTTGGCGATCGCCCATCTGACAGCTCTGACGGATCACGCCCCTGATTTCGCCGAAGGCTATCATGCCCGTGCACAGGCCTATTTCGCCGCAGGTCTCTATGGCCCTGCAATCGATGATCTGGAAACGACGCTTGCCTTGAACCCGCAGCAGTATAACGCCATCTTCGGTCTGGGGGCGATCCTGCAGGAGTTTGGCAATCTGCGGGCGGCTGCCGATCTCTATCGCCGAGTGTTAAGCATTAACCCTCACCATGATAACGCGCAAAGGGCGCTCGACGGGCTGCGGCGCGACGGCATCGGGCGCACGCTTTAACGATCTAAGGAATTTCTGGTGGCAGGTGACAGCAGGGTCGTGGCCGTTTTGGGCCCGACCAATACAGGCAAGACGACCTATGCAATCGAACGGATGTTGGCGCATCGCACGGGGGTGATCGGGCTGCCGCTGCGTTTGCTCGCGCGCGAGGTCTATGACCGCATCGTTGCCCTGCGTGGTCCGTCCATCGTGGCACTGGTCACAGGCGAAGAACGGATCGTGCCGCCGCGCACCCAATATTGGGTCTGCACCGTCGAGGCGATGCCCGAAGGCATGGGCGCTGATCTGGTTGCGGTCGATGAAATCCAGCTTTGTGCTGATCCTGAGAGGGGGCATGTCTTTACCGACCGTCTTTTGCGCGCGCGCGGTCAACACGAGACGCTTTTCATGGGGTCCGACACCATGCGCGGCTCAATCGCGGCGCTGGTGCCAGAGGCGCAGTTCATCCGGCGCGAGCGAATGTCCGAATTGATCTATTCTGGTCAGAAAAAGATAAGCCGGATGCGTCCGCGCAGTGCGATCGTTGGTTTTTCGGTTGAGAATGTATATGCGATTGCAGAGCTGATCCGGCGTCAGAAGGGCGGTGCGGCGGTGGTTATGGGCGCGCTCAGCCCGCGCACACGTAACGCGCAGGTCGCGATGTATCAAAATGGCGAGGTCGACTATCTGGTGGCGACTGATGCCATCGGGATGGGGTTGAACCTTGATGTGGACCACGTCGCTTTCTCGGCGCTCAGCAAGTTTGACGGGCGTCGGATGCGACCCTTGGCCCCGAACGAACTGGCGCAGATTGCCGGACGGGCAGGGCGCGGGTTCAAGAGCGGTACATTCGGTGTCACGGGCGATGCGTCTCCGCTTGATGATGGTGTCGCGCGGGCCATTATGGATCATCAGTTCACACCGCAGAACAAGCTCAACTGGCGCAACCCCGCGCTGCAGTTCGGATCTATTGACGGGCTGATCCAGACGCTTGAAATGTCGCCGGACAATGAACGCTTGTTCAAAGCGCGCGAGGCCGATGATCTGCGCGCGCTCAAGAATCTCGCCGTGGATGCCGAGATCGCGGCGCGCTGTACCGATGGACCGTCAGTACGTCTGTTGTGGGATGTCTGCCGGATTCCCGACTTTCGTGGTATAAGCCATGCAGAGCACGCCAGCCTGCTGGAGCAGATTTTCAACTTCCTGCATCAGCGCGGTTCGATCCCCGACGACTGGCTGGCGCGGCAAATTAAACGCATAGATCGAACCGATGGCGACATTGATGCGTTATCCAAACGATTGGCGTTTATTCGCACCTGGACCTACGTGACACAGCGCAAAGGCTGGACAGGTGACGAAAGCCATTGGCGACACGAGGCGCGTGTCGTAGAAGACAGACTGTCGGATGCGCTGCACGAGCGTCTGACCCAAAGATTTGTAGATCGGCGCACATCCGTGCTTTTGCGCCGGCTAGGACAGAAGGAAGCCATGGTGGCCGAAGTAAACGAGACCGGTGAAGTAACCGTTGAAGGCGAATTTGTTGGCAAGCTGGACGGGTTCCGCTTTCGCCAAGACAAAGGCGCAGGCGTTGCCGAAGATAAAACGATCAAAGCTGCATCGTTGCAGGCGCTGGCTCCTCAGTTCCATTTGCGGGCGGATCGTTTCTACAACGCGCCTGATACAGAGATTGATTTCACAGAGCAGGGCGGCCTCATGTGGGGCAGCTCTGCCGTGGGTAAACTGGTTGCGGGCTCCGATCCGTTGAAACCCGGTGTAGAGGTCTTCGTCGATGACGTTGCGGGCCCCGAGGTCGCACAAAAAGTGCAGCGCCGCTTGCAGCATTTCATCGACCGCAAGGTCGCAGCCCTGTTCGAGCCACTGATCGCCCTGTCAAAGGATGAGGCGCTGACTGGTCTGGCCCGTGGCTTTGCCTTCCGCATGGTTGAAAACCTTGGTATTTTGCCCCGCGCTGATGTGGCGGACGAGGTGAAAGCCCTGGATCAGGACGCCCGTGGCGCGCTGCGCAAGCATGGTTTGCGCTTTGGTCAATTCACCATCTTTATGCCGTTGTTGCTCAAGCCCGCGCCGACCCGTTTGCGTCTGGTGCTGTGGTCGATTTCCAAGGGGCTGAACGAATTCCCTGAATCGCCGCCCCCCGGTCTGGTCACCATCCCCGTAGACACCAGCGCGCCTCAAGGCGCTGCGACGATGGCAGGGTACCGTAATGCTGGTGAACGCGCGATCCGTATCGATATGCTGGAACGTCTGGCAGATATGCTGCGCTCCGAAGATTCGCGCGGCGGGTTCGAGGCGAAGGCCGATATGCTGTCGATCACGGGCATGACGCTCGAACAATTCGCCACGCTGATGGAAGGTCTGGGCTATAAGGCCGAAAAGGCCGAGCGCACCAAGGTGAAAGCCGTTGATACTGTCGTGCCCCACGACGGTGCACCGATGGCTGCCGACAAAGGCGCAGATGCCGAGACGCCTGTGATGGATGTCGCGGCCGAGCAATCTGCCGGTGGTATCGTCGAAGATCCGGCGGCTGCTCAGGCGGATGACATCGTGCCCGCAACTGCGGATATGCCCGATGACGGGATCGCCCCGATGGTCGAGGAACTGGCCGAGACACCAGAGGTCGACGACCACATCCCCGACACCCCTGCCGAAGAAAACCCTCAAGGCACAGCGCCTGACGCCGATATCGCAGGTGCCGAGCTTGAGACATATTATGTCTTTACCTGGGGGCGCACGCCCCGTGGCAATGCCCAAGGCCAGCGTCGCGGCGGTGGGGATCGTCCACAAGGGAAGGGGAAACCCGGACCGCGTGGCAAAAAGGGTGCACCGCGTGGGGACAAGGGCGGCAAAGCCCAGAAGTTCAGCAGCAAGCCCGCCCGTGCGGAAAAGCCGATCGACCCCGACAACCCATTCGCCGCTGCGCTGATGGGGCTGAAAGACAACAAGTAATTGTCCGAAGCGCCGACAAAGCTGCGGCTTGATAAATGGCTGTGGCATGCGCGGTTTTATAAAACGCGTTCTCTGGCGGCTGCCCGCGTGCAAGCGGGGGCCGTCAGGGTCAACGGCAGCGTCGCGCAAAAGCGTGCGACGCTGGTTGTGGTTGGCGACGTGCTGACCTTTGCTATGGGCGACGATGTGCGGGTGATCCAGATAGAGGGCATTGGCACCCGCCGTGGTCCGGCCCCCGAGGCGCAAACGCTTTACACCGATCTGTCCCCGCCGGTCCCCCGATCCGAGAAAAAACAACCTGAAAATCCGGCATTTGAGGGAAAAGGGCGCCCCAGTAAGCGTGATCGCCGCGTGCTTGATCTTTCTCGGGCGCGCCACCTTGAATGATACGCTGTGCTGACGTATCTCCTGCGTTAAACCTGCCATAAAAGATGATGTTATGACCTATATCGTTAACGATGCCTGTATCGCCTGCAAATACACTGACTGCGTTGAGGTATGTCCGGTGGATTGCTTCTATGAGGGCGAAAACATGTTGGTCATTCATCCCGATGAATGCATCGACTGCGGCGTTTGCGAACCTGAATGCCCCGCAGACGCGATCCGCCCCGATACAGAGCCGGACATGGAGAAGTGGGTTGAATTCAACCGCAAATACTCCGAACTGTGGCCCGTGATCATCACCAAGAAAGACCCACTGCCCGAGGCAGAGGAACGTGATGGTGAACAGGGCAAGCTGGAGAAGTATTTCTCTGAAGCACCCGGCGAAGGCGGCTAAGCGATTCGCACTTGGGTGCATGGGGTAATCGCTGCGTGTGACGCCACCTGATCCCCTTTATTTATTCGATTAACACGTATTTGATCGAATCTATGCGGCCCCCCGCTTTCGGGGGGGCTAATTTTGTGATATACGTTGTCGCAAATGATGATACCTACGCGCCAAATCTCAACCGTTTTGCACAGGTTGAACCAGAACATCTGAAGTTATGAAATGAGGCTGACGGCTCTTTGGGCCGGTCGGCCTTTGTCGTTGTGACAGCATATTTACCCATGCGGGCCGTCCCCGCGCCCAAGGAGCCACTGTATGAGCAAGTCGAAGAAGCTAGATTTCCGCCCGAATGAATTCGTTGTTTATCCGGCGCATGGCGTTGGTCAGATCATCTCGGTCGAAGAGCAGGAAGTCGCGGGCATCTCGCTGGAGCTGTTCGTGATCGCGTTCGAGAAAGACAAGATGACGCTGCGGGTCCCCACCCATAAGGCGACAGAAATTGGCATGCGCGCGCTCAGCAGCCCTGACGTCATCAGCCATGCGATGAAAACCCTGAAGGGTAAGGCCAAGGTCAAACGCGCCATGTGGTCGCGCCGTGCGCAGGAATATGAGCAAAAGATCAACTCCGGTGATCTGATCGCCATCGCCGAAGTCGTACGCGACCTGCACCGCACCGACGACCAGCGCGAGCAAAGCTATTCCGAGCGTCAGCTGTATGAAGCCGCGCTTGAGCGTCTGACCCGTGAAGTTGCCGCCGTCGCCGGTGGGGACGAACTGGCGGCCTCCAAGCAGGTCGGTGATGTGTTGGAAAGCCGCGTCGCCGCCGCCTGATCGCAACCGTTAAATTTAGAAAAGCCGCGCCTGATATCATATCGGGCGCGGCTTTTTGGTGTCTGAAGGGCGAGGGGGGCACTACCCTTGGGTCTTATCCTCTTGGTCAATCCGGTTCAGAAAAGCGGTTTCCAAATCCTTTTGCAGCTCTTTCGCGCGCGCCACATAGGCTTTGTTCTCGCTTGGTGGGATGTCAGGGCGCCACAGGGCCGCCAGCTCGCGCACAGACGCACGGTCGTGCGAATAGAACATCCGCTGCGCCTCTGCCGCCTCGTAATCGGAGAGCCCGAGGTTTTCCAATACATAGCGCCCCGCCCGAAGCGAGCTGTCGAACATTTCGCGCACGATGTCATTCGCGCCGGCCTGGTATTGTTGGTACACATCCGTCCGGTCATGGGCACGGGTTACGATATGCAGGTCAGGCCGTTCCTTGCGCGCATAGGCGATAAGCTGCAAGGCCGACTTGGGATCATCCAGCGCGACAACCAGAACCTTGGCATCGCGCAGACCGGCCTTGCGCAGAATATCAGCGCGGGTCGGATCGCCCAAGAATGCCTTGAAGCCAAAGCGGCGCATGACGGCGATGGTTTCGGGGTTGTGGTCAAGAACGACGGTGCGAAAGCCACTGGCTTGCACCAGACGGTTCACAATCTGCCCGAACCGCCCGACACCCGCGATGATCACGGTGCCTTGCTCGTCAATCTCGTCCGCAACGATGGGGCCGGATTTCGTATCCATCCGTTTGCTGATCTGGTCATAGGTGATGAACAGCAGCGGTGTGATCAGCATCGATAGGGCGACGACCAGCAACAATGTCTCGGCCACGTCATTGGGCATGACCCCCGTGGCGACCGAGAAGCTGACCAGCACAAAGCCGAATTCACCCGCCTGCGCCAGACCAAGCGCAAAGAGCCAACGGTCGCGCCCTTGCAGCTTGAACAGGGTGCCAAGCCCGTAAAGGATCAGGCCCTTCACCAGAATAACCAGCAGCGCCATCCCGACGATGATGATCGTATCGGCGAACAGCAGATCAAAGTTGATACCCGCCCCCACGGTGATGAAGAACAGCCCCAGCAGCAGCCCTTTGAACGGCTCGAGGTCGGTTTCCAGTTCGTGCCGGAATTCGCTGCTGGCCAGCACCACTCCCGCAAGGAAGGCTCCAAGCGCGGGCGACAGGCCCACCAGCATCATCAGAAAGGAAATCCCGACGACAATCAGCAGGGCCAAAGCGGTATACATCTCGCGCAGCTTGGCGGCGTGGATAAACCGGAAAACGGGGCGGGTGAAAAACACGCCGGTGATGATGATCCCGGCAATGGCACCCAAGGTGACCAGCGTGATGGCCCAACCCGGCAGCCCCTGCACCAGTGAAATTGCCGCCTGCGCGGTTTCCGCACCATGACCCGCCGCCGCAGGACCATGCCCCGAGGCTGCCTCTGCCCCGTGGGCGGCATCCTCGGGGTTCACCGAGATCGATCCGTCGGGCCGCATTTGCGCGGGCAGCTGCGCCACAAGCAGCGGCAGGAACGCGAGGATCGGGATCACCGCGATATCCTGCGTCAGCAGCACCGAAAAGACGGACCGACCGCCCGCTGTTTGCATCAAACCCTTTTCTGAAAGGGTTTGCAGCACGATCGCGGTTGACGACAGCGACAGCGTGAGGCCGATCGCAATCGCCACACCCATCGGTTGGTCATAGGCCATCGCGATGCCCATCAGCGCCGCAGCGCTAAGCACGACCTGCATCCCGCCAAGCCCCAGCAGCCGGTGGCGCATGTTCCACAGGGCGCGGGGTTCAAGCTCTAGCCCGATGAGGAACAGCATCATCACGACACCAAATTCGGCGAAGTGCTGCAAATCCTTGGTCTCCGATCCGACCAGCCCGAAGGCCGGCCCGATCAGGATCCCCGCCGCGAGATATCCCAGCACCGACCCCAGCCCCAGACGCGATGCGATGGGAACCGCAATCACCGCCGCAGCGAGATAGATCGAGGCTTGAAACAGGAAACCTTCCATAAGGGGCATACTTTCTTTGTGTCGGGCAGGCCCCGAGCGGGTCAATCAGGTGGGCAAGGGCCCGTCTCGTTTAAGCTGATCCATAACGATCTGGCTATGCACTTTTGCGACAGCACCATGGGGGAGCAGCACATCATGGATGAGGCGGTTCAGGCTGGGCAGGTCTGCACAATAGACGCGCAGCAAATAATCCGCATCCCCCGTCATCGTCCACGCGCTAACGATTTCGGGGCGGGTGGCCAAAAGCCGCGCAAAGCTGGCGGAATGTTCGGGCCCGTGGGTGCCCAGATGGACCTGCACAAACCCCTGTACCGTCAGCCCCAACCGTTCGGGGTTGAGCCGGGCCGTATAGCCTTGGATATACCCTTCGGTTTCAAGCCTTTGCCGCCGCCGACCTGCTTGGGACGGGGATAGGTGCAGCTTCTCTCCCAACTCTTGAGCAGTGAGATGCGCGTTCTTTTGCAGCGCCGCCAGCAGGCGTTTATCGATATCATCTAATGTCATGCGGTATTCTCACATAGAATGATAAAACCATGCGTCAACCCCGCGCGAATAGCCAGTCACACTTGTATGTTTGCGCAAAGATAGCGTGGTTCCGGCGATAGACTGCGCACGAACGCTATCAAAGGAGCATCTCATGGGCCCGTTTCCGCATGACGCCGAAAAATCCAAAATCACCGATGAAAACCCGGCCGGCACCGACGGGTTCGAATTCGTCGAGTTCGCCAGCGCCGACCCGCAGGAGCTTCGCGATCTATTTACCCGTATGGGCTATGCCCATGTGGCGAACCACAAAACGCAGAAAATCGAACTCTGGCAGCAGGGGGACATCACATATGTGCTGAACGCCGACCCTGACAGCTTTGCCGCAGGCTTTGTGGCCGAGCATGGCCCCTGTGCGCCCTCAATGGGCTGGCGGGTTGTGGATGCGCAAAAGGCGCTGGACCACGCTGTTGCCAAAGGGGCGGAGGAATATACAGGCGCAGGCAAGGTGCTGGATGTGCCCGCGATCAAGGGGATCGGCGGGTCGTTAATCTACTTTGTGGATCAGTATTACGACACGTCGCCCTATAACGAGGAATACGACTGGATCGCGCAATCCAAACCCGCTGGTGTCGGTTTCTACTATCTCGATCACCTGACGCACAATGTCTTTAAGGGAAACATGGACGTCTGGTTCAAGTTCTACGGCGATCTGTTCAATTTTCGCGAAATCCGGTTTTTCGATATTGAAGGCAAGTTTACCGGCCTTACCTCGCGCGCGCTGACATCTCCCTGCGGCCGCATCCGTATCCCGATCAACGAGGATCGCGACGAGAAGGGGCAGATCGTGGCCTATCTCAAGAAATACAACGGCGAGGGGATCCAGCACATCGCCGTGGGCGCGCGGAACATCTATGATGCGACGGATGCCATTGCGGACAACGGATTAAAGTTCATGCCCGGCCCGCCCGAGACCTACTATAAGATGAGCAAGGATCGCGTCACCGGCCACCAAGAGCCGCTTGATCGGATGAAAAAACACGGCATCCTGATTGACGGGGAAGGGGTCGTCGATGGCGGCGAAACCCGCATTTTGCTGCAGATATTTTCGAAAACTGTCATCGGGCCGATCTTCTTCGAGTTTATCGAGCGTAAAGGGGACGACGGTTTTGGCGAAGGGAACTTCAAGGCGCTGTTCGAGAGCATCGAGCAAGAACAAATCGACAGTGGCGAGTTGAGCGAAGCCTGAAACGATAGAAAGCCGCATCTTCGGATGCGGCTTTTTCATGTAGCGAGCAGTCAGATCTTGCGTGGCTTAGCCGCGCGGCATCTTAAGCACGACATCGCGCCCGCGGCGGTTATACCGCAATTCGGCCTCGCCAATCGCGGAGACGCGACCGCCATCCAGACGATCCCCGACGGCAACCTTCTGGTACCGCCCGTTGCTCAGCCGGATTAAGGCGCGGCGGCTTGAGGGTTTGCCGTAGACCCCGATCAGATTGATTTGACGCAGTTTGATCGCATTTTTCACAGTTGCCTGCTTCGATACGGAGGCTTTCGACGGCACCGAAGGCTGTACCACCTGTGGCGTGACCGCAGCCGGCGCACTGGCGACCGTCACAGGCGCAGGCTGCGCCCGTTCGGCCCGACGTACGATGCGCGAAAAGTTACCGGGGCGCGTGTCTGGTCGCTTGGACACTTCTGTCGCGTATTGCGTCGCGTTGTTCACCGGCTCTTGCGGCAAGGCGGCTTTGATCGCGGCGGCTGCGGCCTCTGCTGCGGCGTCAACCTCGGCCTGTTTGGCTGCAGCAGCGGCCTTGATGACATCGGCGCTGCGCAGGGTAGGGCGGAACGCGGCAAGTTCGTTGCGGGTCACCCCGCCCAGATTGGCGCGCTCGTTCTGTTCGGGCAGATCTTCGGGGCGCAGCTTGGGGCGAAAGCCGAGCAGGGCGGCAACAACCGTATCCTCGACCTCTTCCTCTTCGACCGCACCGGGGCGGGCGAGGGTCGCAGGGGGCACACGGGCCGGTTGCCCGGCGAAAACCAAAACCCCATCCGCGTTCAACGTGCCATTCGGACTTGGAACAACCAGACCACGATCATCCAGCGTGAACGACGTGCCCGCCGCCGCCGGAGGGGCCGAGCTGATATCGACTGTATCCCCGCCAAAGGACGCGAGCGTCGGCAGTGCAACAGCGTCATTCGAGGTGCTGACGGGATCGATGCTGGTCATGAACAGATCATCCAGCGTCACCATCGACGGCGCTTTTGGTGTCTTTGGCGCGATGGCCCAAATGCCGGTTGTCGCGTATTTCGCTTCGATTTCCTGCGCGGTCAGCTCGCGTGGTTGCAACTGCTGTGGCACGCGCATCGCGTCCAAAACCGCGCCGTCTTCATCGCTGAGGGTGGGATCAAGCGCGGCGACAGTGGTGCCAGCCGTATTCTCGGGCCGGGCCTGCGGTATGATGGGGTCCTCGCGGCTTTCCACCTGCTGTTTGACCGCCGGCTCCGGTGGGGGGGCAGAGGCGGTCTGCGTGGTGTCACGACTGCCAAAAAGCCGCGAAAGCGCTAACCCATCATCAAGGAAGACAGACGCCCAAGCTGCGACGCCCGCGAGGAACACCAGCAAAGCTGCGGTCAGGACCAGCCCCAAAAAGCGCGGCTTGCCGCCGATGGACTGCTCTTTGCGGGCCCCGAAAACGGTCATCTGGTCGACTTCGCTGGCCCCCGTGGCAAGGGCCTTGCCGGGAATGGGGGCCGCTTTTGCGGCAATTGGTTTGGGCGGAGGTGGTGTCGCGCGGGGCTTGCGGCGTTTCAGAAAGCCGAAAGGCGACGACTTGGCGGGCTGTGTGGGTTTGGCACCGGTTAACGAACTGCTATCGGGGACCGGCCCGCCCGTGTGCGACAAAGGCTGCACGCTACCGCGCGCGGCGGCACCCGCAACGATGGGCGCGCTGCGTCGGCTGGAAAAATCCGCGGGGGCCTTCGTAGCGGCAGGTGCCGCGGGCGGGGCTTTGGAGACGGCGGGCGCGGGCTTGGGTGTCGCTGCCGCATTTTTTTCAACAGATGGGGCGGCTGGTTTCTGTACCGCGGGTGCCGATGCCTTTCCAGCTGACGCTTCGGGCGTTTGGGCGTGGGCGGGGGGCGACGCCTTGCTTGGCGGGGGCGTCACCGATGGGGACGCGGGTGCAACGCGAGGCGCGTCAAGCTTTGCCGCTTTGGGCGCGGGGGCGTCTGCTGGTTTCTGGCTTGCAGGCTGAGGCGCATCAGCCGTCTTTGCTTCCGGCTTTGCAGCATCAGCCGCCGGAGCATCCGACGTGCTGTCACCCTCCTGCGACGCATCCGCCGTCACATCATCGGCCTTCCCGGGGCTTTCCGTCTCAGCAGCCGTATCATCTTTCGGGGGCGAAGTATCCTCCGGCGGCAGCTCCACATCGCCCAGGATAACGAATGGCCCTTTGTCACGCTCCACAGAATCGCCCGGCTCCAACCATTTGGGGGCGGAGTCTGTTGGGCCGAAAAACGCCTCGCCGGTAAAATCATGATCGTCGGACTGGGCGGCAAAGCTGACGGGGTGAAAACGATGCTCGGTCGCGAAGGCTTCGGCCTCGGTCAGTGTTTCGCGGGCGACGGCGGCGATATGTGTGCGGGGGCCGTCATTGCTGATGTCAAAGACCAGATCTTCGACGGCATAGGGCGTCGCGCCATCAAGGGCCACTTCGGCCTGTTCGCGCCGCGCCTGATCGCTAAGCCCTGCGGTGTCGATCGTCATGTATTTGATTTGATCGTTCGGAATCAGCAGCTTACTGCGCAGGCCGCTCGGCTCTAGCGCGGTGGCGGTGCTGCGCAAGGCGGCCAGTTGGGCGGCCATATCCTCCGCGTCGACGGACACTTCGCCCACCTGCCGCCATCCATCAGGGGCGCGATGCAGCAGGCGAATACCTTCGAAGGAGAGAGACAGTGCAAAATTGGGCTTCATTGGAACGCTTTTGACTAGAGGCATTGGGACGGTGGGACATTCGGACGGCAGCAGATTGCCAATACCATGCTGATCGCCTGCAAAACAGAGCGCCCGTTCACAGCAAAAGAATAGAGCAGTAGTTTGCTCATGAAAAGAGCGGAGCGCAGAGGAGGCTTGCGGCAACTTAGGCGGGAGGTCACATATGTTGCCAAGGAATATCACAGTAAAAAAAGGTCATGAATATGCGAATGTTGAAAATTGCCGCGATCGTCTGTGCCGGTTTCGCGTCAGGGGCGTTGGCGCAACAAACGCCGCAGGGGATCACCGTGAATGGCGAGGGCATTGTATCGCTTGCCCCTGATACCGCGACGATCCGCTTGGGCGTGAGCGAGCGGGCGGCCTCTGCTTCGGACGCAATGGCGCAGACTTCGGAAAAAGTGCGCGGCATTCTAGACCAATTGGACACATTAAAGATCGCGGGCCTCGACCGTCAGACCAGCGGACTTTATCTGCGCCCCGTCTATGACAACCGCCCCCGCGAAGATGCGTCCCCGGTGGAAGTATCGGGCTACGAGGCGGGCAACACTGTTAGTGTGACGGTTCGCGATCTAAGCAAACTTGGGCAATTGCTGGATGCGGTCGTGGCCGAGGGCGCGAATGATTTTAACGGCTTGCAGTTCGGCTTGCAGGATAATGCAGCGGCGCTGGCCAAGGCCCGAGAGAGGGCCGTTGAGGATGCGATGGCGCGTGCGCAGCAGCTTGCAGATGCCGCTGGCGTTAAGCTTGGTAAACTCACCAGCATGTCCGAATCGAGCCAGGGTTTCCGCCCGATGGAAATGCGGGGTGCCCAGATGAAAAGTATGGATATGCCCATAGAGACCGGAGAGATCGACATCAGCGCGCAAGTCACGCTGCAGTTCGAAATCGCCGAGGCTGACTAACCCTCTGCTGCCTCGCGGCATTTGAAGGTTTGAATGGGTAAACATACCCCCGCCGAAGGGTTGCTTTGGCGGGGGTCTTTTATAGGTCGTAGCTTAAGCCGTCGCTTTAGCCAGCGCTTGATCAAGATCGGCGATCAGGTCGGCGGCATCCTCTGTTCCGATGGAGACGCGCACAACATTCGCGCCGGCGCCCGCGGCTTCTTGCTGCTCGGGGCTAAGCTGTCGGTGCGTGGTGGAGGCAGAGTGGATGATCAGCGACCGGGTGTCGCCAAGATTTGCGACATGGCTGAAAATCTCCAACGCATTTACCAATTTGACGCAGGCGTCGTATCCGCCCTTCACCGCAAAGGTGAACAACCCGCCGGCCCCTTTGGGGCAAACGCTTTTCGCACGCTCGAAATAGGGCGAGGATTCGAGCCCCGCATAGGTGACATAGTCGACACGGTCATCATTCTCGAGCCAAGTCGCGATTTTCTGGGCGTTTTCTACGTGGCGTTCCATGCGCAGCGAAAGTGTCTCTGTCCCCATCAGGGTGTAATGCGCGGCCTGCGGGTTCATTGTCATGCCAAGATCCCGCAAACCGATGGCGATGCCGTGGAAGGTAAAGGCCAAGCCGCCAAAGGTCTCGTGAAAGTTAAGACCGTGGTAAGCAGGTTCCGGTTGGCTCAGCGACGGGAATTTATCATTTGCGGACCAATCGAACTTGCCTGAATCCACAATACAGCCGCCTGTTACCGTGCCGTTGCCGGTCAGGTATTTCGTCGTCGAATGTACCACCAGAGTCGCGCCAAGTTCGATCGGGCGGCACAGGTAGGGTGTCGCGGTTGTGTTGTCGATGATCAGCGGAACGCCTGCCGCATCCGCCACGTCGGCAATGGTACGTACGTCCATGATGTAGCCGCCAGGATTGGCAATGGCTTCGCCAAAGATCGCACGGGTATCGTCGTCAACCGCTGCTTTCACGGCATCAACGTCGTCAAAGTCGACAAACTTGCAAGACCAACCGAAACGTTTGATCGTTTGGCTGAACTGCGTCACCGTGCCCCCATATAGACGGGTGGAGGCGATAATGTTTTTGCCCGGCCCCATCAGCGGGAACAATGCCATAATCTGTGCCGCGTGCCCGGAAGAGCAACACACGGCACCAACGCCCCCCTCAAGCGTGGCGATGCGTTCCTGCAAGACAGCAACGGTCGGGTTCGTCAGGCGGGAATAGATGAACCCCACCTCTTGCAGGTTGAACAACGCCGCCGCGTGGTCCGCATCGCGAAACACATAGGCCGTGGTCTGGTAGATCGGCGTCTGCCGCGCACCGGTCGCCGGATCAGGTTTGGCCCCTGCGTGTATCTGCAGGGTATCAAAACCATAGTTGGGGCTATCTGTCATCGTCGTTCTCCCTAAAATTGTCTTCAATATGGTTAGGTGAACCGATGTGAACGCACAAGCTGTAGGTCGCTTCTGTAACGCTTAGGAGGTTGTTTACCGACTCGGATGAAATGCGGTCGACGCTACCGCATCCAGTAGCCGTTTGATTTCAAACGATTCCGAATAGCCTGCTCTTTGCGCGGCAAGTTGTCCTGATCAAAGAGAGCCCGCGCCTTGCGACCGCGGCCTTGATAGACCATCCGCTTGATCGGCTCCGAACCCTTGAAAACTTTCTTCAGTTTATTTGGTGCTGCAATCGTTTCTAAAGTCTCAACGACGTGGTCCGGTTCGCGTGCGTAAAGCAAGGGCAGCAGGCGATAGTGGCAGCTAACAGACCCGTCGATCAGCCCGTCAGGCAAGGTATCGCGCGCCCCACCAAGCGCGTGAATCACCAGCGGCAACGCGACTTGGTCAAGCCAAGGGTCAAAAGACTGCGCGCACAGCTCTTCCGGCGCGTCATCGCGGATCGCCAGGGCATAGTGCAAAAACTTTTCACCAAATTCGTGAGGGCAGCGATAGAAAAAGAAGCCTGCGTTGAAATACAGATACCGTTGCCAATAGTCGTCGGGCTGAGACAGGTCGAGGCTGCTGTCAAAATCTAGGTCAAACTTGTCGTAAAGGGATTTCCACAGACCGGCGTATTGTGGTCCGTACAGCTGGGGAACAGGCCATGTGTTTGTGCGCCGCATGGATGCCATCGGGCGGTCAAAGTCGAAGGGGACCGACATCAGGTCGCCAGTGATCAACGTGTCCGTATCGAAGAAAACGAAGGGCTCAGCTTTTGGAAGCGCATTGAGCATTTCGATTTTATTTCCATATGGATAGCTCTCGCCGAAGTACTTTGTGTCAAACGGGATCACCTCTGCGCCAAGATTGTGGAGCGCGCTGATAACATCGGGGTTCTTGATTCGTGGATCTCCCGACCAAAGCGGGCCGGGCTGCGGCTCCATCACATAGAGGTTGCCCGAAAAATGGGGGCTGTGGTGGCGCAGTGATGCGGCAAACAACAGAGCCTCATAAGCCAGCCGCCCGTGTTGCCCGACGATCGCGATGTTGAAAGCCTGATCCGGCCGGGAAGCATGGGACACGGGTCACCCCTATCATTTCGTATGCGTTCTAAATGCATAAGATGTGTCACAAATTCACATCGGAACACAATGTATCAAACGGCTGTGCCGCTATACTTGAGGATAGTCGAAAAGGGGAAAGTGGTGGGCGACCCTGGAATCGAACCAGGCGTGCGTCTCCGCGAGGGAGTTACAGTCCCCTGCCACACCTTGCGGCCTGTCGCCCACTTTCACCCTGTGCATTGCACCGGATGTGAAGGCGTGATTACAAGCGGGCAGTATAGGCGTCAAGGCGAAAACCGGCGCGAAATGCAGGGAATTTTACCTTGCGATGAAAGATAGAAGGTTCGGCGATGAAAAAACCTAAGTGGGTTGTGCAAAAAGAGCAGGAAAAGAAGGCAGATGCGAACCAAACAGTTTGGTTGTTTGGCCTTCATGCGGTGCGCGACGCGCTGGAAAATCCCGCGCGTGAAAAGATTAAGCTGATGGTCACGCCGAATGCTCAGATCAAGCTGGAAGAGGCGATTGCCAAGGCCGGCATTGAACCAGAGGTCGTTGATCCGCGAAAATTTCGCCCGCCGCTGGACCCCGGGTCCGTGCATCAAGGAGCCGTACTAGAGGTCAAACCGCTGAGCTGGGGGGCGCTCAAGGATGTCTGCATCGGGGCTGAAGCACCGCGCGTGTTGCTGCTGGATCGGGTGACAGACCCGCATAACGTTGGTGCAATTCTGCGGTCCGCAGAGGTATTAGGCGCATCGGCGGTTGTGGGCATGCGTCATCACGCTGCGCCCGAGACCGGGGCGCTTGCGAAAACAGCGAGTGGCGCGCTGGAGCGGCAGCCGTATTTGCGTGTCCGGAACCTAGCCGACGCGATCAAGGAGCTTCAATCGATGGGGTATCTTGTTCTTGGTCTGGACGGCGAAGCCGATATGACCGTCGAATCTGCACTGGAGGGGAAGCGCGACCGTCCGGTGGCGCTTGTGCTGGGGGCCGAGGGGCCAGGTCTGCGTGAAAAAACCAAAGAAACCGTCGATGCGCTGGTCCGAATCGACGCAGGGGGCGGGTTCGGTTCGCTAAACGTGTCAAATGCAGCGGCAATCGCGCTATATGCGTCGCGGGATCACAGCTGAGCATAATTGCATGAATTACCCGACAAAAATCGCGACATGCTGTTTTTGCGGCAGCAAGGCAGCGCTGACATTGGGGGCAGGGCGGCACGAGCTGGCTTGCGCACAATGCGGCGCACCATTGCATGATCTGAAACAAATTCCGCTCCCTCGCGATTCTGAAAAGCCCAATACCAGCGGCAGGCCTGCGGCGGGGCTGCGGAAATTTCCACATGCCCAAGCGGCAGCTGCTATTCGCAAGCCTAAGCATCGAAAAGTGAAGAAAAAGAAAACCTGGATCACAAAGATCGCGAGTGAGGTCGCGGATGTGATCGACGATATATTTGACTAGTTTACGCTGTCAGAAGCGAGATTCGGCGGAAAATGGCTGGCGCATTCATCGTTTCTTCACGGATTTGTCACATGCACTTTGAATGGAGCAAATCGTTCCTACCTATCGTGTATGACGGCGAGTTTGGAACTCTCGCCGATCACCTAACTGTCCCTCGTTCCATACCTTTGCGCCCTCACGTTTATCGTCGAGGGCGCTTTTTTTGAACCGTTAGGGGTTTAGTAAGAGGCATGACTTACACCGATACCCAATTGAAAAATATTCTGACGCAGACGAAGCGTATCGCGGTCGTGGGGGCTTCGTTGAACCCGGTTCGGCCAAGCTATTATGTCACGCGATATTTGAAGACCAAGGGCTACGATATTGTTCCGGTAAATCCGGCGCATGCGGGGAAGACACTATTGGGGGTAACGGTGGTTTCGCAGCTGTCAGACATCGAGGGTGGCGTTGACATGGTCGATATTTTTAGACGGTCAGAGACTGTGCCAGAAATCGTTGACGAGGCATTACAGGTGTTTCCTGATCTGGCGACGATCTGGATGCAAATCGGGGTGCAGCATTCTGAAGCTGCCGCAAAAGCGGAAGCAAAGGGCGTGACCGTTATTCAAAACAGATGCCCGAAGATTGAATATCAGCGCCTTTTCGGCGAATTGCGCATGGGAGGCTTTGCAACGGGAATAATCTCTAGCAAGCTTTGACCCCAGTTTGCTACGCGTCACAAAATATACTGTGGTAAACGTGCCCCGTGTTAGCGGGCGGCTTTTTCAGCGAGGCCGCTTTGCGCCTGTCGGCGGCTCAGTTCATCCAGTACATCTGACAGCGCAACGTCGCGGGACGCGAGCATGACAAGCAGGTGGTACAGCACATCTGCGGCTTCCGACGTCAGGCCAGCTTTATCGTCCTTCACGGCCTCGATGATCGCTTCGACCGCTTCTTCACCGAATTTTTCGGCGCATTTCTCGGGACCTTTTGCCAAAAGCTGCGCCGTCCAACTGCTTGATGGATCAGCAGTTTTTCTTGATTGGATTGTTTCAAATAGATCGTCGAGCGTCATGAGAGCCTCATTGGGATACCGGCATCAGCCATGTGTTGTTTCGCCTGAGCGACCGTAAATTCGCCGAAGTGAAAGATCGATGCTGCGAGCACCGCTGAAGCGCCGCCCTGAACGACGCCATCGACAAGATGATCCAGCGTTCCGACACCGCCAGAGGCGATGACAGGCACAGAAACCGCGTCGGAAATCGCGCGCGTTAGCGGAATGTTAAACCCTTGCTTGGTACCGTCACGATCCATGGAGGTAAGCAGAATCTCTCCTGCGCCTTTCTCTGTGACCGTCTTTGCGAATTCGACGGCATCTATGCCCGTGGGTTTGCGGCCACCGTGGGTGAAAATCTCCCACCTTCCGGGGGCGACGGTTTTCGCATCGATGGCACAGACGATGCACTGGCTGCCGAATTGGTCTGCTGCCTGCGCAATAATGTCCGGATTAGCCACCGCGGCAGAGTTAAAGCTGACCTTGTCGGCACCAGCCAAAAGCAGGGCGCGAACATCTGCAACGGTGCGTACACCGCCACCTACAGTAAGCGGGATATAGCAGTGTTCGGCTGTGCGTGTGACCAGGTCGAACATGGTACCACGGTTTTCGTGTGTGGCGTGGATATCAAGAAAACAAAGCTCGTCCGCCCCTGCAGCGTCATATGCGATCGCTGCGTCAACCGGGTCACCGGCATCGCGCAAGCCAACAAAATTAACGCCTTTGACAACGCGACCATCGGCGACATCGAGGCAGGGAATAATACGGGTCTTAAGCATGTCTTCTTTCTCGCGACGGGGCAGCGGAAAAACCCGTTGGAGGGCTGTCTGCCCTCCAAACCACCCGAGGATTTGAAACCATTTGGAAACTCAGGCGAGGGCCTTCAAAGCTTCGCTCAGGTCGATCGCGCCATCATAAAGCGCCCGGCCGGAAATGGCACCGGATATCACGCCAGTTTTTTTCAGCGCCTCAAGGTCGGCAAGGGAGCTGACGCCCCCGGAGGCGATGACAGGAATATTCACGGCACGCGCCAAAGCGGCGGTGGCGTCAATGTTTGGACCGCCCATGGCCCCGTCTCGCATGATATCGGTGTAGATCAGCGCCGCGACACCTGCATCTTCGAAAGATTTAGCGAGATCTGTAACCATTACGTCGGTTTCCTCAGCCCATCCCTTGGTTGCCACGCGACCATTTCTGGCGTCAATGCCGACCGCGACCTTGCCTGGAAAAGCACGCGCTGCTTCACGCACCAAAGCGGGATTTTCTACCGCGACAGTGCCCAGAATGACGCGTGCGAGACCCTTGTCCAGCCAAGCTTCGATCGTCGCCATATCGCGAATGCCGCCTCCTAACTGGGCGGGGACGTTGCAAGACTTCAAAATCGCTTCCACCGGGGCGGCGTTGACCGGCGTCCCTGCGAAGGCACCGTTCAAGTCCACCAAGTGAAGCCAAGTGCAGCCCGTATCCACAAACTCACGGGCCTGCGCCGCGGGGTCATCGTTGAAAACAGTGGATTTTTCCATGTCGCCGTGCACAAGACGAACGGCTTGGCCGTCTTTAAGGTCAATAGCGGGGTAGAGGATCATAGTGTTGCCCTTGGCATTGGGGGAGTTGGTTTCAATTGCCACGGCGGGCGGGTTTTTGCAACGCGGCAGAGGTGTCCCCTACGTCAAGCTTGCCTGAATCGTCGTATTCGCTTCAATCTGAGAGCATATCGGGAGGATATATCATGAAAAGAACGATTATTGCGGCCATCGTTGGCATTGGTTTTGCAGGAACAGCCATGGCTGCCGACCCGGCGGTTGGCGTTTGGAAAACGCAACCGGATGACGGGGCTTATGCGCATGTCAAAATGACGCCCTGTGGTGGGGCGATCTGCGGTACGATTCAGCGGACGTTCAACGCGTCGGGCGAATATAAGTCCGAAAATATCGGAAAGCAGTTGGTCATCGACATGAAACCTGACGGGAGCGGCAAATATGCAGGTAAGGTTTGGCGACCTTCAAACAACAAAATCTACATCGGCAAGATGACCGTCGCCGGTAACAGCCTGAAACTGTCGGGCTGTGTCGCGGGCGGGTTGCTGTGTTCAAAGCAGGACTGGCAGCGGGTCCAGTAAGCTTCATTTCCATCCCAAATGAGTGGGATTTGCGCGAATCGGGACGCGGGTGTAGACTATGCCCGCGCCTTGGTTTTTTGGTGCGTTGCTAAAAAGCTGTAAGGCATGTGTCGCTTGGGGGAGTGATACGATGTTTTTAACAAAATATATTTTCTATGCTGCTATTTTTGCAGCTTCTTCGACCACTGTATTTGCTGATGTAGTTGAAGGTGTCTGGAAATCTGCGCCGGATGTTAACGGATTGGTTGTTCACGTACGGGCGAAGCCCTGCGGGCCTGCGTTATGCGGCACCGTCGAACGTGCCAAGGATCGGCGTGGATATGACAAACGCTCTACAGCGGTTGGCAAACGGGTCTTCTGGGATATGAAGCCGCAACCAGACGGAAGCTATGTCGGCACGTTGCTGGAGCCTTCTGCCTCAAAAAAACATAAGGCGAAGATGTTGGTCGACGGCAATGCGATGCGGTTACAGACCTGCACAGGAAATGCTTGCGACGAAATGATCTGGACCCGCCTTCGGTAGAAGGCGGTGCCCGGTTCAGGGGCGCCAGTTCAGAAAGTTCGCAATCATACGAAGGCCGGTTGTCTGGCTTTTTTCCGGGTGGAATTGCATGCCGATCATGGTGTCACGGCCGATAACAGCAGTGACGTCACCAGCATAATCGACATGCGCCAACCTCTCGGACTCGTTCTGTACATCCATATGGAAACTATGGACAAAATACGTGTGATCCCCGGTTTCGATTCCGTCGAAAACGGGGTGAGGGTGGTCTATGACAAGGTCGTTCCATCCCATATGCGGTACTTTTAGGGATGGGTCGCGTGGCGTGATCTTGGTCACGTCGCCACTGATCCAGCCTAGGCCTGCTGTGTCTTCATACTCGCGCCCCATGGATGCCATCAACTGCATGCCCACACAGATCCCGAGGAAGGGGCGGCCCTTGTCGACGGCGGATTCAACCATGGCGGCATAGATGCCGCTTTGGCCTTTCAGCGCGGCCATGCAGGAGGGGAATGCGCCGTCGCCGGGCAGGACAAGGCGGTCGGCGCGCGCCACGACATCGGCGTCAGCGGTGACCACTACATCGCCAGCATTACACTCACGCGCCATCCGTTCGAACGCCTTATGCGCCGAATGAAGGTTGCCCGACTCGTAATCGATAATCGCAGTTAACATCGTTACAGCGCACCCTTGGTCGAGGGGATATCAGAAGATTTCCGAGGGTCGGTTTCTACCGCTTCGCGCAGGGCGCGGGCGACAGATTTAAAGACGGCCTCGGCGATGTGGTGGCTGTTCAGGCCATGCAGCATATCAATGTGCAAGGTGATCCCGCCATGCGTGCTGAGCGCCTGGAAAAACTCCCGTACCAATTCGCTGTCGAAATTCCCGATTTTTGCAGTCGGTAGGTTCACATTCCAGATCAAGAAAGGCCGCGCCGAAAGATCAAGCGCGGTACGCACCAAGGCATCGTCCATTGGGAGCAGGCACGCGCCGTATCGGCGAATGCCGCGTTTGTCGCCCAATGCGGTGCTTAGCGCTTGGCCCAGCGTGATCCCCACGTCCTCGACGGTGTGGTGATCATCAATGTGAAGGTCGCCGTTTGCGCTGATTTTCATATCGATCAGCGAATGACGCGCCAATTGATCCAGCATGTGATCGAAGAACCCGATGCCCGTGTGGTTGGCGTAGGACCCTGTCCCGTCGAGGTTGATTTCGACGCTGATCTCGGTCTCTGCGGTCGAACGATTGATGGTGGTCTGGCGCATATGAATATCTCCGTCTTTCGGGCTCTTATAGCAGGGCAGGCCGTCGCGCCAAGACAAAGCGTTTCGATGCCGATCGGTCCCAATCAGCGATTGCGGCTGTTGCCCCCTTATGTCAGCTTGGACGTGTTGTAACCAGCCTAAGGCCTGTCCATGTCTACCTGCGTTTTTATCCAGATCCGGTGCCGGCCCGGCAGTACGTATCGCGTTGCCGAAGAGGTCGCGCTGCGGGAAATACACTCCGAGCTGTATTCAACCTCTGGTGATTACGATCTTTTGATGAAGCTTTATATTCCTTCGGGAAAAGATATTGGCGTTTACATCAACGATAACCTTCTGGACATCGAAGGGATTGAACGTTCACTGACAACGATGACGTTCAAAGCGTTTTGAGGCTCCTGCTTTCTGCGCTTCTTTGCGGATCTGTTCTTTGGGGGCCAGCGCATGCGCTTACCTATGAAGGGGAAGAGGCCGCGGCGCTGCGCTGCGCCAATATGATCGCCTATACGGCGGTGACCTTGGCGCGTGCGGACATGATCGGTGAGGATGAGAAGACCATCATGCTGGGCGTAACGGTCCTGATCCTAGAACGCCATGTGAGCGGCACACGGGCGCAAAAGAAATCGGCCATGGGCAAAATGCGCGACCGCCGCTCGATCGATCAGACGCTAGAGGATTACCGCAAACATGCGGCGCAGTGTCTGGTGCAATTCCCGATCAACTAGGATCAGGCGGCGGCGCATTTGCTCGCATAGCGCATTTCAGCCCGCGATAGCGCCCGTTCGAAGGTCTTTTTCACCCGTTGCGTCCGGTTCGCATTCGGCGCAATGGGCGTGCCGACTGACAGGCTGATGCTCTCTTGCTTCAGATCATCGCTTAGCAAGTTCAGCGCATCCAGCTTGGCCTGTAGGCCAGCCTCCATCCGGTCCCATTCGGGCAGGTTCGGGTCGCGCGTGATACACAGGAAGGCACCGTTGCCTTCGTAGGACATCAGCAGATGGGGGCAAGTGATGAGGTCGGTCAGGGTTTCTGCCACGCTGGTAAGGAGGTGAAGAAAACCCTGTTGTGACGTTTCCTCGAAAATACGTTCCGCATCATCAATCGACACGCCGAAAACCTGATAGTTGTCCAGTTCGCTCCGATCGAGCTGCGTAATGTAGTTCCCAAGGGAGAATGACAGGATCAGCCTGCCGACATTCGCCAAAAAGACCTTGTCGGCCAGTGTGATATCTTCAGCTACCTGTGTGCCTTCTTTGGACAGGTCGCTCGCGTCGATGCGTTTGATGGTCTTGGATGACACCAAAAGACGTTCGGCCACGCGAATGCGGTTGTAGATGTCCTTCAGGTTAAATGGCTTGGCGATGTAGTCGTTCGCACCGGCGGCAAACGCTTTCTCGATAGAGATCGAATCTGTCTTCGCCGTCAGCATCAATATCGGTTTGTCCTCATACCCGTGGACAGTGCGAATTCTTCGGCAAAGCTCGATCCCGTCCATCTCCGGCATATCGACGTCCAGCAGCATGCAATCGAATGGCACCTTCTGAGCTTTGATCATGTCGAGAGCAGCCGGACCCGAAGGGGCAGTGTGCAGATCGTTCAGGTCTGCCTGTTCAAACATCGCGGGAAGGAGTTCTAGAATGAATGGATCATCGTCGACTGCTAGAATTTTCAATGTGGTCTCCTTCCAAGATTTGCTTCGGGGTTCCGAGGCAACCTATGTCGAACTCCCTAAACGATAGTGAACAAAACCGGCAACAATATGACTTTTTAAAAAATTCACCCTGTGCGGGAACTATGGGCATTTGTGGCACGAAGGTGAATAGATAAACGTTAACGTCGGAAAACTTCATGGCGCTGATGCCGTAAAATCGGCATAATTTTCGTCTATTCGTCGCGAATACGCCTAGCTCAACGGATCCATGTAATGAAAACCACTGTTCTAACGATTTCCCTCGCCGCTGCCGTTCTTGTTTCAGGATGTGCTGCGCCCACTGCCGATCGCGCTGCGCAATTCGGCCCTTCGTCCGGCAAGCTAAGCTTCAAGGAAAACCGTGAGAATGACGCCGGTATGGTGGAGCAAACCGCCGCGCTTGACGCGTTGATGCGCGATATTGTCCGCAACTCCACAATCAAGCATGCCGCGGTTGGTGCCGCGGTGGGCTGCGGTATCTCGGTGCTTGCCGCATCCGATGCCTCGGGCTGCCTGCGAGCCGCTGCGGCCGGTGGCGTTGTTGGTGCGGTGAGCGGGAATCTCGCTGGCAAACGAGAAGTCGCCCAACGGATGGAGCTGGTTTCCGCGAATGACCTTGTGCGCAGTATCCGCAAATCCAATGACCAGCTGGATGATATCACGACACATCTTCCCCAGATGCTCGCACAGCAGCAAGAAGATGTGGCGACGTTGAATCAGCTCAAGGCCTCAGGGGCGATTTCGGAGGATGCTTATGACGCGCAGCTTGCCGATATACGCACCAGCCGCGCAGAGGTCGCCGAGGCGTTGGTTCTGTCGGCCGACCAGGCGAAGCTGGCGCAGAACAACTTGGCCGAAGCGGCCGATCAGGGTCAAACCGGTTTGGAGTGGCACATTCGCGCCATCGAGCAGATGGAGCGTGAAACACTATCAGCACGATCGACGATATCTCTTCTTTAACCAGAAAATAATTGTGCCATCGGCGTTTGCTGTATGGCGGTCGTGTTCGTAGTGCCATCATTCGAACAGGTATAAGCCGACGCAGGCGGGTGCTTTCAGCGCCCGCTTTTTTTCTTTTGATCACAACGGTATTTGACTGACGTTAGGCGTCGGCAGAAACTCGTTGGGTGCCATATTGAAACATGCTCTGTGTGTGGCTCTGACGCACGCGGCTGGGGCGTTTGATCCAACTCATCAGCGATGATCCACAAGGACAGGCAGAGCGCGTAGAGCCTCGCGAATATCCACGTGCCCCAGCTTCGTTGGTACTGGCCTGAGACGCCTCAGGTGCTCTTGCAACAACGGGGGAGGGGGTATCGGGACTGTTGTGCTGTCGCCCTCAGAGAGAGGCCTAGGGAACCCTTGTAGGCCGCAGAGTGAGGCCATTCAGCGGTGAAAGCTTTGTCACGTGCCGCTAGGGCGTATCATTGTGGCGACAGTATATTTTGCGCCGTAGCCGTGCATGCTTCAACCCTGATCAGAGTTCTAGACTGGGCACCAATGAACGGACTGTTATCCGAACTGGTAAGTGTGCTGGCCCTTTGCAGGCCTGTGGACAGCTTCATTGTTTTAGGGGCCTGGAACAGCAAAAGGCCACCCGAAGGTGGCCTTGCTGTCCTGCTGGGTAAGCAGAGAACCAGTTGGAGCGGGCGAGGCGATTCGAACGCCCGACCCTAACCTTGGCAAGGTTATGCTCTACCCCTGAGCTACGCCCGCATCCTCTGGTAGGGCGTGGAATACCCATAGCAGCGGTGAGCCGCAAGAGGAAAAATAACATTTTTCGAAATTAATTTCAGACAATTTTGGAAAGCCCTTATTTTACTGGGGGACGCGGTAAGATTTTGGCTAACCGCCGATAAACATTCGTCTTTATGAAACTGTACCGAGAGCCCGGGTAGAACGAAAAAAGGCCCCAACCGCCGTTGGAGCCTCTCATTTCAATGTTGTGCTAGCTTAGTGGCTAGGCTGTTTGTCCCATTCTTCCTGCTTGGGAAGAATTTCGAACGTATGCTCTGGTGGGGGGCTTGCCAGCGTCCATTCCAGAGTGTCCGCATATTCGTTCCAAGGGTTCGCAGCTGGGCTGCGGGCCCCACGTGTCAACGTGTAGAACATAACACCGAAGAAGAAGATAAAGGACGCAAAGCTGAGGAACGCGCCGATCGACGACCACAGGTTCCAATATGCAAACGCATCAGGGTAATCGATATAGCGACGCGGCATGCCCTGACGGCCTAGGAAGTGCTGTGGGAAGAACGTCAGGTTCGCGCCAATGAACATCGCCCAGAAGTGCAGCTTGCCAGCCCATTCAGGATACATGCGGCCCGTGAA
Source organism: Sulfitobacter sp. CB2047 (assembly GCF_000735125.2). Classification (NCBI taxonomy): domain Bacteria; kingdom Pseudomonadati; phylum Pseudomonadota; class Alphaproteobacteria; order Rhodobacterales; family Roseobacteraceae; genus Sulfitobacter; species Sulfitobacter sp. CB2047. Next base: position 1,326,940 of record NZ_CP072613.1, read on the forward strand.
CTTCGGCAGGTAGAAATAAATACCGGCGAAGATCGCGAAGACGGCACCAAGGCTCATCACATAGTGGAAGTGCGCAACCACATAGTATGTGTCGTGGTAGTAGCGGTCCACAGCTGCCTGCGAGAGAACGATACCTGTCACACCGCCAACGGTGAAAAGAAACAGGAAGCCGAAGGCCCACAGCATAGGTGTTTTGAATTCAACCGAACCACCCCACATGGTCGCAATCCAGCTGAATACCTTAACGCCCGTCGGCACCGCGATAACCATGGTGGCCAACATGAAGTAAGCTTGTTGGTTCAGAGACATACCAACGGTGTACATGTGGTGCGCCCAAACGACGAAGCCCAATGCGCCAATCGCGATGATCGCCCAAACCATCGGAAGATATCCGAAGATAGGCTTGCGGCTGAAGGTCGCGATGACGTGGCTGATGATGCCGAAGCCTGGAAGAATAATGATATACACTTCGGGGTGACCAAAAAACCACAGAATGTGCTGATACAGAACCGGATCACCACCGCCTGCTGGGTCAAAGAATGCGAATCCGAAGTTGCGATCCATCAAAAGCATGGTGATGGCACCGGCCAAAACTGGCAGGGACAGAAGGATCAACCAGCTTGTAACAAAGATGGACCAGCTGAACAGCGGCACTTTGAACAACGTCATGCCAGGGGCGCGCATGTTGAGGAATGTTGTGATCATGTTGATTGCACCCAGGATCGACGATGCGCCGGATACGTGCACAGCGAAAATTGCGAAATCCATCGACATGCCGCCTTCACGAACAGAGAGCGGAGGATAGAGAACCCAGCCCACACCTGACCCAAGCTGGCCGCTGCCGCCGGGTGTCAGCACGGAGCAGACTGCAAGCGTTGTGCCGCCGACATACAGCCAGAAAGAGAGGTTGTTCATCCGCGGGAACGCCATGTCAGGCGCGCCAATTTGCAATGGCATCAGATAGTTGCCGAAACCACCGAACAAAGCGGGGATAACCACGAAGAACATCATCAAGATGCCGTGCGCGGTGATCAGAACATTCCAAAGGTGGCCGTTTGGCGTACAGGTCGCTGCGCTATCAGCGATAAACCGCGCGCCTTCCATACACATATATTGCACGCCTGGGTGCATAAGCTCCAAGCGCATATATATGGTGAAACATACAGAGATAAAGCCAACGAGGGCCGAAACAATCAGGTACAATAGCCCGATGTCTTTGTGGTTTGTGGACATGAACCAGCGCGTGAAAAATCCGCGCTCGTCGTGATGGTCTTGCCCGTGAATGGCTGCGTCTGCCATGCGGTGCCTCCTGAGATTGGGTTGTCAACTCACGCCCCGACAGGGGGCGCGCATTGAATTAAGGTTCGTTCTAGTGCGGCTTGCCAATATGGGCAATGGCCGCCTTTGACGCAGGGCACGAAAAAAGACAGATCATTTATCAAACTGTGTCGGAGGCGCACAGCCTTGTCGTGACGGGGGGAGGAGGTGTCAGAAGTGCTCATCATGCTGGATGACATACGCCTCTAGCGATGAAGAAACCGTAAAGCCGCGGCGGAAATAGCACGAGCGCAGTGAAACGTTTGAGCGGCGAGGAACATTATCCGTCTTTGGGCGCGTATTCAGACAGCGGAGGGAAAACCGTGTCGAACTGCGCTTTCAGGGCGATATCAACGTCTTCCATCACAACTGGCAGGCCAAGGTCAACTAAAGACGTAACGCCATGTTCTTGGATCCCACAGGGGACGATCCCGGAAAAATGCTCAAGATTTGGATCAACATTTATGCTGATTCCGTGAAAGCTGACCCATTTTCTAAGTCGGATACCGATCGCCGCGATTTTATCTTCGCGAATGCCACCCTGCGCCGCGAGCGGTTTCTCGGGACGTTCCACCCAGACGCCGACGCGCCCCTCCTTGATCTCGCCTTTGATGGTAAAGCTTGCAAGTGTCGCGATCACCCAATGTTCAAGGTCTTGAACAAAACGTCTGACATCCCGGCCGCGTTTACCGACGTCCAGCATCACATAAACAACCCGCTGCCCCGGCCCATGGTATGTGTACTGTCCGCCGCGGCGCGTTTCATATACCGGAAACCGCTTGGGGTCGGTCAAATCTTCCGACTTTGCTGAGGTGCCGGCAGAATATAGCGGAGCATGCTCTACAAGCCAGACGCATTCATCGGCATTCCCCGCGGCGATAAAGGACGCGCGTTCCTCCATCCATGCTTCGGCTTCCCGGTAATCGACAAGGCCCTTGGAGGTGATCCATTCAACCATTCTGTGCGCACCATTGAGCCGAGGTAAACGAAACAGTCATTCCGCGGCGCTTACCTCTTGAATTACTTTTTGGATAATTTGCACATAATTATCGACACCCTGCGCACCAGTCACAAGGTATTTGCCCGCGAAGATCATTGAAGGCACGCCAGAAATCCCCTGCGATGTCCAAACCGACTGGCGTTCGCGAACGCGTTCTACATGGCTGCCGCTGTCGAGAACGTCCTGCGCAGAACTGCGATCCAATCCGACATCTGCAGCGACATCAACGAGGACACTATGGTCTGAAACATCCAATCCCTTCGTAAAATGTGCTTCAAACAACGCAAGCTTAAGTGGGTGCTGCAGGTTCTGATCTTGAGCCCAGTCCAGCAATTGGTGTGCAGCAAAGCTGTTGACGATGCGGCTATCGGCGTTGAAATTGAAGTCGATTCCAAGTTCAGTGCCAAGCTGCACAAGATGCGCACGGTTTTGCGCCGATTGCTCAGGCGATGCACCATATTTTTCGGCAATATGTTCGGTCAGGTTCTGACCTTCGGGGCCCATTTGGGGGTTAAGCTCGAAAGGGTGCCAGCGGATGAACGCGCCGATGTTCAAGGCGGCTAACGCCTGCTCTAGCTGGCGGTACCCGACAATACACCAAGGGCACATCACGTCAGAAACGATGTCGATCTGCAGGGCAGGGGGATCTATGGGCGCTTGGGTCATATTGTTCCTCGATTCATATCCTCCTTTAAGTTTACGTCTTCGCACTGTTTTTCAAGCCACCCCGCCCGATTGAATGATAAATCACACGAATCTGAACAAGGACTTAATCTGGCGCAATTTTGCTCTTCACTTTGTGAAAGAGTTTGTCTAAACGACCCTCACCAACCATGGCGTGCGGTCGTGGCGGAATGGTAGACGCGCAGCGTTGAGGTCGCTGTGGGGTAACACCCGTGAGAGTTCGAGTCTCTCCGACCGCACCACTGGTTGTATCATTCAAATCATCTTCGAAAGACATGGGGTCCCGGGGCGCGAGCGCCCCGAAGTATCTTTATGCATCAAGCGCTTGGCTTAAGTCGCGTTTTAGATCTTCGATATCTTCAATCCCCACCGATAAACGCAGCAACCCTTCGGGAATCCCGGTGTGGGGTTCGATCGTGTGGCGGTGTTCGACAAGGCTTTCGACCCCGCCCAAAGACGTTGCGCGATGGAAAACTTCCAGCTTACCGACAGCCTCCAGCGCCGCTGCGCCACCACCCTTTACAATGCAAGACAAAAGCGACCCAAATCCTTCCGACATTTGCCGCGTCGCCAATTCGTGGCCCGTATGTGACGCAAGACCCGGATAGAGAACCTCTTCGATTTGCGGGTGATTTTGCAAGAATTCTGCTAATTCCATGGCGTTGCGTGACATTTGCCTAGCGCGCAGGGGCAGGGTGCGCATCCCGCGGACCAGCAACCATGCTTCAAACGGGCCGATAACCGCGCCTGCATCATGCCGGTCCGCTTTGATATCTTCCCACACGCGGCCCGTGACGTCATTGGTCGCCAGAACGCCCGCCAATACGTCCGAATGGCCATTAATGCCCTTTGTGGCAGAATGCATTACAATGTCGGCACCGTGTTTAAGCGGCTGTTGCAGAATCGGCGTCGCGGCCGTGCTATCCACCACAAGCAGCCCACCCGCGCTATGCACCGCATCAGCCGCAGCCTGGATATCGACCACGCGAAGCCACGGGTTTGATGGCGTTTCGATGAGCGCCAAGGTTGGTCCAAAGCTCTCGCAGGCGGCGACAAACGCCGCCTTGTCAGAGGCTTCGACCTCTCGCAGTTCAATGTCACGCCGGGTGCAGAAATCCCGGATCCACTTGGTGGTGCCCCAGTAAATCTGGCTTTGCACCAGCACGCGCCCGCCATTTGGGACGGTACGGAAGACGGCGGCAAGCGCTGCCATGCCTGACGGGAACAGCAGCGATTCTTTCGCCCCCTCCAGTTGAGAGAGCACTTTTTCTGCAACACGTACAATATCGCTCTGATCGCGCAGATAAATGTTGTCTGCACGCAGCGGTTGGTATGCTTCATCCCGCAGATAGGTCGTGGCCATAGGCAGCGCCGGGACCACCCCGCCGGTTTGCGCATCAACCGCTCCCGCTGCTTGGGCAGCAATCGTAGCGGGGCTTAAGCGAGACGTATCAGACATTTCTTAGCGATTCCTTAATAGCGTAATATATTCAATTTGCGGCACCTTTGCCTGTCCGAAGGTAAACTGCCAGACCAGAATGGGACAAACCCGCCCCTTCTTCATTTTGCTCTGAAAACTCCCGCCGGAGGCGCCTATGGGCGAGGCAGCAAGCGTCCCTGCCTTGGTGGCGCAAGGGTTCAGACTTGTTCTTTACCCCCCCGCGGTCTATCCCGCGCGTACATCAAAACACCCCAAAACAAAGGTATCACCACATGATTCCCCGTTATTCCCGCCCCGAGATGGTTGCGATCTGGTCCCCCGAAACCAAGTTCCGCATCTGGTACGAGATCGAGGCGCATGCCTGTGACGCCATGGCCGACCTTGGGGTGATCCCGCGCGAAAATGCGGAAGCGGTTTGGAAAGCCAAAGATGTCGAGTTCGATGTCGCGCGGATTGACGAGATTGAAGCCGTTACAAAACATGACGTTATCGCTTTCTTGACCCATTTGGCCGAACATGTGGGCAGCGACGAGGCGCGTTTTGTGCATCAGGGGATGACCTCTTCTGACGTATTGGACACCTGCTTTAACGTGCAATTAACCCGCGCAGCTGATATTCTGATCGAAGACATGGGTTTGCTGCTGGCCGCGCTGAAACGCCGTGCCATGGAACATAAAAATACTGTGCGCGTCGGGCGCAGCCACGGGATCCACGCTGAACCCACAACGATGGGCCTTACCTTTGCGCGCTTTTATGCAGAGATGGACCGCAACCTGACGCGGCTGAAAACAGCACGCTCCGAGATTGCTACCGGTGCGATTTCCGGCGCTGTGGGGACATTTGCGAATATCGATCCGCGGGTCGAGGAACATGTCTGCGAAAAGCTGGGCCTGTCGCCCGAACCCGTGAGCACGCAGATCATCCCCCGTGACCGTCACGCGGCATTCTTCGCAGCACTTGGTGTGATCGCCAGCTCTATCGAGAACGTTGCGACCGAAGTGCGGCATATGCAAAGGACCGAAGTCTTGGAAGGGGCGGAGTTTTTCTCGGCGGGTCAGAAGGGGTCTTCGGCGATGCCGCACAAGAAAAACCCTGTGCTGACCGAGAACCTGACCGGGCTGGCCCGTACAATTCGCATGGCTGTGATTCCAGCGATGGAAAATGTCACCATGTGGCATGAACGCGATATCTCCCACTCCAGCGTTGAGCGTGCGATCGGCCCCGACACCACCATCACCCTTGACTTCGCGCTGCACCGTTTGACCGGCGTCATCGACAATATGCTGATTTATCCTGACAACATGCTCGCAAATATGAACAAGTTTAGCGGTCTTGTGATGTCGCAACGTGTTTTGCTCGCGCTCACGCAGGCCGGCGTGAGCCGCGAAGATAGCTACAAGCTGGTTCAGCGCAACGCAATGAAGGTCTGGGAAGACGGCAAGGATTTCAAGACCGAGCTGCTGGCTGACGAAGAGGTTCTGGCCGCACTAAGTGCAGAAGAGATCGAAGAAAAATTCGATCTGGGCTACCACACCAAACATGTTGATACGATCTTTAAGCGCGTCTTCAAGGACTGATACACGCGCAGGCATTCAGGGCTGCATCGCTTGACGGCGGTGCAGCCTTTTTGATTCAAAAGCTGCGTATTCCGGCCCTATCTCGCGCTACATCGAGACGGTAGGTTTGAACCTAGTGCTTTACCTATGGCGTCGATCGTCTAACATCAGCCGTGTATTTAGTTCAGGAGTGTTTGAGTATGCGTGTTGTGTTTGCGTCCATCCTGTCATTGGCGATGCCTTTCGCGGCCTTTGCCGCTGGTTCCAATGATACGTCCCCACCCAAGCCCGTTGTGAAATGCGAAGACGGGCAGGTGTATGACAAGAAGTCAAAGACCTGTATCGATGCAAAGGATAGCCGGTTAACACCGGATGACCTTTATCAAACTGTTCGTGAACTGGCCTATGCAGGGGAATATTCGGATGCGCAGATCGTACTTGCCGCTATGCCTGAGCACGACGATCGTCGCTTGACCTACATGGGGTTCACGACGCGCAAAATGGGCGACCAAGCTGGCGGAATGGCGTTCTATGCGCGTGCGCTGGCAGCCAACCCTGCGAATGTTCTCGCGCGGTCCTATCGCGGGCAAGCTTTGGTAGAACAGGGCGATATCCCCGAAGCTTTGGCCGAACTTCGTGCCATTCGTGCGCATGGCGGGGCAGGGACATGGGCCGAAACCTCCTTGCGGACAGCGATCGCAACCGGTCAAACGTTTAGCTATTAACCAGCCGCTGTTGCATCCGGTGGCGCATTGCCGCCTGGGTGAAACACGCTTGTTGCGCGGGGCCCTGCGCGGTATGAACGGCAGGCCCCGCCCCTTAAGGGCGCTTTTCCTTGCAGGCAGATGCGCATGGCCAGTCCCAAATATCCCAAGAACGTTCGATTTAGCCGACGTGCAGGGCACTACCTGACCAATGCCTTTATCGTCGGCCTTATTCGACTGGCCTTGGTGCTGCCCTATAAAACGCGCATAGCCTTCGTCGGCTGGGTTGTTCAACATGTGATCGGGCCGGTAGCGGGATATCGGGCGCGGGCGCTTGAAAATCTTGCGATGATTTGGCCGCAGATGCCGCAAGAACGGCGCGCAGAAATTGCTTCAAGGTGCCTTAATAACGTGGGGCGCAGCTTTATCGAAAACTATTCGGCGCGCGACTTCCCCAAGCGTATGGCAAAGAATACGCCGACCGGCGCAGGCGTCGCGGCGCTGGAAAAAGCGGCAGAACAAGGCAAACCGGTCATTCTGGTGACGGGCCACTATGGCAACTACGAAGCGATGCGTGCCTGTCTTGTGGCGCGGGGGTATGACATTGGCGGGCTCTACCGCAACATGAAGAACCCCTATTTCAACGCGCACTATGTCCAAACGATGGAGGCTTTCGGCGGCCCTGTCTTCCCGCAAGGCCGACGCGGCACGGCGGGTTTCGTACGGCATCTAAAAGAGGGCGGGCAGCTGGTACTGCTGTTTGATCAACACGTCTTTGGCGCGCCGGCGCTCGATTTCTTGGGGCAACCTGCCAATACAGCGCTTTCTGCCGCCGAGCTGGCACTGCGCTATGATGCGCTGTTGATCCCGTTCTACGGCATTCGACAGGCTGATGGGGTGTCATTCGACACGGTGCTGGAGGCACCTGTGCCACACAGCGATGCTGTCACGATGACCCAGGCTTTGAATGACAGTCTTACCGCACGGGTCAAAGCGGATCCCGAGCAATGGTTCTGGGTCCATCGTCGCTGGCGCATCCACGACAATTAATGCCTAAACATCTAGGTGTTTTGAGTGACTACTTGATCCGCGCCGCTGCCACGATCGGCCCCGCGTTGCTGCGCTGCACCAGCACAACCACCGGCATATCGCCGGTGATGGCGGCAGAGAGTGATAGCGGCGCTTGCCCGTCCCACTGATCAACCGTCTGCCAGCCTTCGACGATGTTATAATTCTCGAACGTGTGGCCCGCGTTTTCGCCGCGTTTGACCTGCGTGACCGCCATCGGGTGATAGCGCAACATGTGCACGTCAAACGGTCCGGCGGCACCCGATACCGTATGCGCGTTGATGCGCAGGGTTTCCCCGTCGCGTGCGATAGATAGGTCGACCTGTGGGGCGTCTTCTTTGTGCTTGTTGATCGCCTCCATCAGCTTCATGGGTTTGGCACCGACCACATCGGACTGGCCGTTGACGATCATCTCGGGCGTGTAAATCGACGTCCGCCCACCGGTCAGCGCGTAGGCGCGCTGGCGTTCGGCGTGCTCAGGCGCACCAAAGGGGTCTTGCCAGCCGATATAGTCCCAATAATCCACATGCAGCGCCAGCGCGATCACGTCGTCCCTTTTGGACAGCTCGGCAAACATCTCGTCAGCAGGAGGGCAGGAAGAGCACCCTTGCGAGGTATAGAGTTCGACGACAACGGGGCGATCCTGAGCAAAGGCGGGCGCTATGGACAGCAGGCCAGCGGCGATCAGGGACGTAAACAGGCGGGGCATCGCAGGGTACTTTCGGTTTGGATGCACAATTCGTAGACTGCACCCGTTGTAATTACCACTCAACCTTTGTTGAGGCGCTGTAACGTCACGGGATTGCGTATGAAATGCCTCAGTCCAGTACACAACGGTATACAAAAGCGCCAGAAGCGCGTGTTTGCAGTTGAAACGACCCGCGCAATAAGGCATTTAGGCCCCAAGTCACCGACCTTTTTTAACCCATAAAGGGAGCCATCCATGACCATCTTCGTTGGCCAGGACACCGCCAAAACCCGCAAAACTCTATCTTCGGGCAGCCAATCCATCGCTTATTATTCGATTCCTGCAGCGCAGGAAGCCGGTCTGGGTGATTTCTCCAATTTGCCAGCCGCGCTTAAGGTGGTGCTCGAGAACATGCTGCGTTTCGAAGATGGCAAAACTGTCACCGTCGATGACATCAAGGCCTTCGCCGAATGGGGTGCCAAGGGCGGCCAGAACCCGCGCGAGATCGCTTACCGTCCCGCACGCGTGTTGATGCAGGATTTCACCGGCGTTCCCGCAGTTGTCGACCTCGCGGCGATGCGCGACGGGCTGGTTGCCTTGGGTGGCGATGCCGACAAGATTAACCCGCTGAACCCTGTTGATCTTGTCATCGACCACTCGGTCATGATCGACGAGTTCGGCAACCCGCGCGCGTTCCAGATGAACGTTGACCGCGAATACGAGCGCAACATCGAACGCTATACCTTCCTGAAATGGGGTCAGAAGGCGTTTAACAACTTCCGCGTTGTACCCCCCGGCACCGGCATCTGCCACCAGGTGAACCTTGAATATCTGGCGCAGACCGTTTGGACCGACAAAGACCAAGACGGCGTCGAAGTCGCATATCCTGACACGCTCGTCGGGACCGACAGCCACACCACAATGGTAAACGGCATGGCCGTTCTGGGCTGGGGCGTTGGCGGGATCGAGGCCGAAGCCGCGATGCTGGGTCAGCCGATTTCGATGTTGATCCCCGAGGTGATCGGCTTTGAGCTGACGGGTGCCATGATGGAAGGCACCACCGGGACCGATCTGGTGCTGAAGGTGGTCGAAATGCTGCGCGAGAAGGGCGTGGTTGGTAAATTCGTTGAATTCTATGGTGCTGGCCTTGATAGCCTGCCCCTGGCGGACCGCGCGACAATCGCCAACATGGCCCCCGAATACGGTGCGACCTGTGGCTTCTTCCCGATCGATGCCGAAACCCTGCGTTACATGCGCACCACCGGCCGTGATGAAGACCGCATCGCGCTGGTCGAAGCCTATGCCAAGGAAAACGGCATGTGGCGCGGCGATGACTATGCGCCGGTTTACACCGACACACTGTCGCTCGACATGGGCACCATCGTGCCTGCGATCTCGGGTCCGAAGCGTCCGCAAGACTACATTGCACTGACCTCGGCACACACTGCATTTGCAGAATACGTGAAAGGCGTGCGCGAAGGTAAAGATACCACAGCCAACGCCGAAGTCCGTTGGGAAGGTGAGGGCGGTCAGCCCGAGCCTCAAGACATCCCCGGCGACGAGGGCAACCACAAGCGTGGCTACGTCCAGACCGAAGATGGCAACTACCAGCTGCATGACGGGTCTATCGTGATTGCGTCGATCACATCGTGCACCAACACGTCCAACCCCTATGTGATGATCGGTGCCGGTCTGGTTGCACGCAAGGCACGCGCCTTGGGCCTGACACGCAAGCCTTGGGTCAAGACGTCGCTCGCGCCCGGTAGCCAGGTTGTGTCCGCCTATCTTGAGGCCGCAAACCTGCAAGAGGATCTGGACGCCATCGGCTTCAACCTCGTCGGGTATGGCTGCACCACCTGTATCGGTAACTCCGGCCCGCTCGAAGCACCGATCAGCAAGGCGATCAACGACTACGACCTGATCGGGACATCGATCCTCTCGGGTAACCGGAACTTTGAAGGGCGGATTTCGCCTGACGTGCGCGCCAACTATCTGGCGTCGCCTCCCTTGGTCGTGGCATACGCGCTGGTCGGTGACATGAACGTCGATCTGGCCAACAGCCCGCTGGGTCAGGACAAGGACGGCAACGACGTCTATCTGAAAGACATCTGGCCAACATCCAAGGAAGTCGCTGATCTGGTCGAGCAGACCGTGACCCGCGAAGCCTTCCAGGAAAAATATGCCGACGTCTTCAAGGGCGACGAAAAGTGGCAGTCCGTCGAAACCACCGACGCCAAAACCTATGACTGGCCACCAACCTCGACCTATGTGCAGAACCCGCCCTACTTCCAAGGCATGTCGCCAGAGCCGGGTGTGATCACCAACATCGAGAACGCCAAAGTGCTTGCCGTTCTGGGTGACATGATCACGACCGACCACATCTCGCCTGCCGGTTCCTTCAAGGAAACCACGCCAGCGGGTCAGTATCTGGTGGAACGTCAGGTGCCTGTGCGTGAATTCAACTCGTACGGTAGCCGTCGTGGTAACCACGAGGTCATGATGCGCGGCACTTTCGCCAACATCCGTATCAAGAACGAAATGCTGGACGGTGTTGAGGGCGGCTATACCAAAGGCCCCGATGGCGAACAGACCTCGATCTTTGACGCGGCTATGGCGCATCAGGAAAACGGCACGCCGCTGGTCATCTTCGGTGGTGAACAATACGGCGCGGGTTCGTCCCGTGACTGGGCGGCCAAAGGCACGGCGTTGCTGGGCGTCAAGGCGGTCATCGCCGAGAACTTTGAACGTATCCACCGCTCCAACCTGGTTGGCATGGGGGTTATCCCGTTCGAGTTCACCAACGGCGACACCCGCAAGAGCCTGGGCCTGACCGGCGAGGAAACCGTTTCGATCAGCGGTCTGGACACCATCAAGCCGCTGCAAGAAGTGCCCTGCACGATCACAATGGCAGATGGCTCGGTCAAAGAGATCATGATCAAATGCCGGATCGATACCGCGATCGAGATTGAATACATCGAACACGGTGGCGTTCTGCACTACGTGCTGCGCAACCTCGCGAAATCCGCCTAACCACCGGCCACTGGCCGTTTCGCACGGCCTTGAAAAGAACGCCCGTCAGGTTCCCCCTGGCGGGCGTTTTGCATACGCGTCCCCATTTTCACGGCAAACTTCCGCCTGCTTGCGTAAAATGACATAACCGGATGTGTTTTGCGGTTCACAATCGCGATTTTGGCCAACAGACTGTTTGCCGATGGCAGGCGGTTTCCGCTATGCACAAGGGAATAATAAACAAGTTTGCTGACGTTGCGGTCGCGCGCTCTATGTCTCACCCAACGGCACGTCGTTCTATGAGTACAGGGAGCACCGCATGGGGCATTTTCAATCAGACAGTTTTGCAAAGTTCTTGCGGGCGTCTACGGCCGCGGCAGCTTTGGTCTGGGGAGGATGCACGGCGGGTCTCGCGGCGACGCTCGACATCACCGGCATCGATAAGGACTCCGATCTATACGAGACGGTGCTCGGCGGATCGCTGCTGCGCGAACAAACGGACGAAGATGCAGACCCCACGACGCAAGAGCTTTTGGCCGCCGCGCAGGCCGATTATGCCCGCCTTTTGGCCGTGCTCTATGACGAAGGGTATTTTGCCGCCGTCATCAAGATTACCATCGACGGTGTAGACGCCTCTGCCATCGCGCCGGTCGCCCCGCCGCGCCAGATCAACCGCGCTGTGATCAACATCGAAACCGGTCGCAAGTTCAGCTTTTCCAAAGCCGAAATCGCCCCTGTCGCCCCCGAAACCGAGCTGCCCGAACAATTCGCCGCAGGTGAAACCGCAAGTCTCGGCGTCATGAAAGAGGCCGTCGCCGCCGGTATCGAAGGCTGGCGCGATCAGGGCCACGCCAAAGCCGAACTGGCCGACCAGCAGCTGACCGCCCGCGTGCCCGATGCCACACTGGCGGCAACCCTGCGTCTGCGCCCGGGACCGCGCCTGCGTTTCGGAGAGTTGACGGTAAAGGGAAAAAGCGATGTGCGCCTGCGCCGGATCGTCAAAATCGCCGGCCTGCCCACCGGAGAGGTCTATTCACAAGAGCAACTTGATCTGGCCGCCACACGGTTGCGGCGCACGGGCGCTTTCAGCTCTGTCGCGATGATCGAGGCCGAACAGATCACCGCGCCCGATGTTCTGCCGATTACAGCGCAGATCACTGACGCGCCCAAGCGACGCTTTGGTTTCGGCGGGGAACTGTCGTCGCTTGAAGGGCTCAGCGTCAGCACCTACTGGCTGCACCGTAACCTGCTGGGCGGGGCCGAAAGCCTGCGTGTCGAAGGCGAGGTGTCGGGGATCGGCGGCGATTCCGGCGGCACGGATTATCGTCTTGGCACACGTTTTGAGCGCCCTGCGACCTTTAACGCCGACACGAATTTCTACGCGCTGGCCGAGATCGAACAGCTTGACGAGGTGAACTATTTCTCGCGTCAGCTCGACCTTGAGGCCGGGATCGAACGCATCGCCAGCGAGGAACGGACCTATACGCTTGGTGTCGGTTTGCGGACGGCTGAAACCCGCGACGCTTTTGGCGAGAACAAATATACGTTGCTGACGCTGCCCCTAAGCGCGGAACATGATTACCGCGACAATCGGCTTGATGCGAAAGATGGCTACTACGCCAAGGCCAGCGTGACGCCTTTTGTGGCGCTGTCGGGGTCGGATAACGGCGTGCGCACCTACATCGACGTGCGCGGCTATAAAACCTTTGGCACCACGCGGCCCGTGACCTTTGCCCTGCGGGGACAGCTCGGGTCGGTCTATGGCCCGACACTGGCTGAATCGCCCGCGGACTATCTGTTCTATTCCGGCGGCGGCGGCACCGTGCGCGGGCAACCCTACCAATCGCTTGGCGTTGATCTGGCCAGTGGCGATACAGTAGGCGGTCGCAGCTTTGCTGGCCTGTCCGCAGAGGCGCGTTGGCAGGTACGCGACAAGATCGGCGTCGTGGCCTTTGCCGACGCGGGCTACATCGGTGCCGAGGAATTCTACGACGGGTCAGGCACTTGGCAGTCAGGTGCAGGGCTTGGTCTGCGCTATGCCACGGGCATCGGCCCCATCCGCGTGGACCTCGCGGTGCCTGTGTCAGGCCCCGAAACAGATGAGAATTTTCAAGTTTATATCGGTATTGGACAATCGTTTTGATCCACTTCATGCGCAGCTTTCTGGTTTTCGCCCTGATCTTTGTCGGCTCTGTCGCTTCGGCCCAAGAGGATGACAAAGGCTTCCTGACCCGCACGATCCAAGACGCTCTCAGCGGCGCGGGCCGCACGGTCAGTATTGACGGTTTCGCTGGTGCGCTCAGCTCGCGCGCGCGGTTCGACCGGATGACCATCGCCGACGATCAAGGGGTCTGGCTGACGCTGGAAGAGGTGGAGTTGGACTGGAACCGCTCCGCACTGTTGCGCGGCCGGCTGGAGGTGCAGGCCCTGACCGCAAAGCGGCTGAGCGTTCCGCGATTGCCCGTGGCGCAGGAAGAAACGCTCCCCGATCCCGAGGCGAAACCCTTTACCTTTCCGGCGATCCCCGATCTGCCCGTCGCCATCGACGTGGCTGACTTTTCGGTCGACGAGATCAATCTGGGCGCGCCAATTCTGGGCGAAGCGGCCACACTGACGGTTCAAGCCACGGCGCTGTTGAATGACGACACGGCGACGGTCGATATTCTGGCCGCGCGCACCGATGGCAAGAAGGGCGAGTTCAAAATCACCGCTGATCTGGACCGCAATGACAGCCTGCTGGACATGGCTGTAACGCTTTCAGAGGAAGCCAAGGGCATCATCTCGCGCACGCTTAAACTGCCTGATGAGCCCTCTGTCGATCTGGTGATTGCGGGGCAGGGGCCGCTTTCGGATTTTGCGACAGATATCAACCTTTCGACCGACGGGGAACAACGGCTTGCCGGTCAGGTTATCGTTGCCGCCCAAGGCGATAGCGCCGCACCTGACCGCCGTATTCAGGCCGATCTGAACGGCGACGTGACCGCGCTGATCCTGTCGCAATACCGCGAATTTTTTGGCCCCGATGTCGCGCTGACCGTGGATGCTTTGGTACAGGCTGAAGGCGGTGTCGAGGTCAGCGATTTCGCCCTCAAGGCGCAATCCGCGGAGCTGCAGGGCGAGGTCACGCTGAACAGCGACAACTGGCCCAGCCTGATCGACATCACGGGCACTGTCGCCAGCGCCGATGGCAGTCGCGTTTTGCTGCCAGTGGCCGGGGGCGATACTTACGTGCGGCGCGTCGGGCTTGATGTGAACTATAACGCGCAAGATGGCGACTCGATTGACGCGACGTTCGACGTGACCGAACTGGCCACAGACGCGCTGGCGATTGACGCGACACAACTGAAGTTGAACGGGACGTTGCAAGGTGCGGCAGGGTCGGTCGGCGAATTCATGGGCGATCTGGCATTCTCGGCTGACGGGCTGACGCTGACCAACGCCGCGGTTTCCGAAGCGGTCGGCCAGTCCATCAAGGGGCGTACAACCATCGCCTATACCGAAGGCACACCGGTTCAGATCACGGGGCTTGATCTTTCTGGCGCGGATTATGGTCTGACCGGTGATGTCACGATTAGCGGGCCAGCCGATAGCTTTCTTACCCAGTTGAAAGCCCGCCTTGAAGCCACCGACATCAGCCGCTTTTCCGCTCTTGCCGGACGCGAGATGGACGGGGCCGCGAATGTAGAGATCGCGGGGCAGATCACGCCACTGGACGGGACGTTCGACCTGAATATCTCTGGCCTGACGCAGGATTTGAAAGTGGGGATCGAACAGGCGGACGCATTGCTGGCTGGCGACACGACGCTAAGCCTTGGCGCATCGCGTGACGAGACGGGCACCTTCGTGCGTGACGTGCTGCTGGAAAACGACGCATTGACCGCCAGCGGTGGCGTCGAGCTGCGCAGCAATAATTCGCAAGCGCGATTTGATGCAAAACTGAACGATATCGAGACTGTGCTGCCGCAATATTCCGGTCCCATCACGATCAAGGCCGAGGCCGAGCAGGACACCCGTGGCTGGACTGTCGATGCCGTGACGGACGGCCCCTACGGTGCCGCGCTGACCGCCAAAGGGCTGGCAACGGGCGAGAATGCGGTGCTCAACTTCACGGCCGATGTGCCCGAACTGCGTGACTTTGTGCCCGACGCGCCGGTCGAGGGCCCTATCGCGTTGGATGGCGTGCTCCGCCAGACGCCGGACGGGTGGCAGGTCGACACCAAAGCCTCCGCCCCCGAAGATGTGACCGCCTCGGTCCAGGGGCTGCTGACGCCGCTGGATCTGGACTTTAGCGCCTCGATCCCGCGGGTAGAGGCTTTTGCACCTCAGGTGACCGGCGCGGTAGAGGCGTCGGGCAACCTCAAGCAGTTGGAAGAAGGGTTCCAGATCGACGCGAAAGCCAGTGGCCCCTACGCCGCGCAGGTTGCCGTTCAGGGGATGTTAACACCTATGGTCGATATCTCTTTCGACGCATCGGTCCCGAATCTTCAGGAGGTGGTGCCGCAGGTGAACGGGCCACTTGCGGCGACAGGGACCGTGCGTCAGACGGAAAAGGGGTTCTTCGTCGATACCAACGCGACAGGCCCATATGGCGCGCGCGCGATGGTGGAAGGTTTGGCCACAGGCCCCGATATGTCGCTGACGTTTGACGTGTCGGTGCCAAATGTGCAGCCGCTGGTGCCGGGCGTGTCCGGCCCGCTGGCGGCAAAAGGATCGGTGCGGCAAACGCCCGCCGGCATCGCCGTAGATACAAACGCGACGGGCCCCTATGCGGCCCGGGCGTCTGTGCAGGGGGTTGTCACGGGGGATGCGCCCGCGCTGAATTATGATGTCACGATCCCCAATCTGGGGGCCGTGGTGCCAAAACTGTCCGGCCCGCTGAATGTGACCGGTACCGCACAGCAGGAAAGCGCTGGCTGGCGGGTCAATACGAACGCCACCGGACCAGCGGGCACCCGTGCCACGATCGCGGGGCTTGTGGGCAGCGATGGCAATCTGAACCTTGACGTGAACGGGAACGCGCCATTGGGGCTGTCCGCCCCGTTCATTGCGCCGCGGAGCTTGCAAGGTCAGGCACGGTTCGATTTGACGGTGAACGGGCCGCCGGCACTTGGGTCGGTCAACGGGAGCATTCAAACCTCTAACGCGTCGCTGTCCGCCCCCAACCTTCGGGTGACACTTCAGGACATCGCAGCGGATATCCGGCTGGCCAATAATCGCGCGCAAATCGACCTATCTGCGCGCAGCGCGGACGGGGGGCAGATCAAGGCGGGCGGGGCGGTGACCCTGACCGGATCACTGCCCGCCGATATCCAGATCGGATTGAACAACCTCGTGCTGATCGATCCATCGCTGTATCGCACGTCGCTTGATGGCAACCTGCGTCTTGCGGGACCGCTTTCGGGGGGGGCGAATATCAGCGGTCAGATCGACGTGGGCGAGACCGAGGTAAGCGTGCCGTCAACCGGTATGACCAGCATCGGTGATATTCCACAGATCGATTTCATCGGCGCGCCAGCAGATGTTGTGGCGACCCGTCGCAAGGCCGGTTTGACCGGTGCCGACGCGGGCACGGATCCCGCGGCAAGTGGCGACAGCGGGCCGGGGTTTGGCCTGAACGTCCGCATCAATGCGCCACGGCGGATTTTCGTGCGCGGCCGTGGTCTGGATGCGGAACTGGGCGGTAGCCTGTTGCTGACGGGATCGACCAATCGCATCATCTCGGCCGGTCGCTTCGACCTGATCCGTGGTCGTCTGGATATTCTTGGCAAACGGTTCGAGCTGGACGAAGGGGCCGTGCGCTTCCAAGGCGATCTGGTACCCTACCTGAGGTTTGTAACCTCGACGACCACCAACACAGGCGAGGTTCGTATCGTGATCGAGGGCAAAGCCACATCGCCCGAGGTTTCCTTTGAATCGACACCCGATGCACCGCAGGACGAGGTGCTGGCACAGCTTCTGTTTGGGCGAAACATCTCTGAAATCTCGGCGTTTCAGGCGCTGCAACTCGCCAGCGCGGTGGCGACACTTGCCGGACGCGGTGGTGCGGGGGTGATCTCTAACCTGCGCACAGGGTTCGGGCTGGACGATCTGGATGTGACCACCACCGACAGCGGTGCCACGGCTGTCCGCGCGGGTAAATACATTTCTGAGAATGTCTACACCGATGTGACCGCCGCCTCTGACGGGACAGCGGATGTGTCTATCAACCTTGATCTGACCAAGAATCTGACGGCGAAAGGGACGGTCGGGTCCGATGGGAACACCGGGATCGGTATCTTCTTCGAGAAGGATTATTGATCCGCCATTGAGCGCTTTGTTCTGCGGTTCAGCTAGGATGGGGGCCAGCCCCCGTCCCGGCGATGCCGGGACACCCCCGGGATTTTGACCATTTGGAACGGCTTACGGGCTATTCCGTCAGCGGTGTAAAACGGCCATAGCGGCCTTGGTCATACATCAGGCCCGCAACGCTGTCATCGGGGTCATAAGCGGCGTGCGTGACCTGCCCGAGGACAATGGAGTGGTCGCCCGCCGGATGCACGCCGTAGGTGTCACAGTGGAAGCTGGCGAGGCAGCCTGCCAGTGTCGGCGCGCCATTGGGGCCAATCGTCCAGTCGAATTGGTCAAACGCGTCGCCAGAGACAGCAAAGGCATCTGCCAGCGCCCGCTGACCGCTACCCAGAATATGCACAGCGAACTGCGCCGCGTTGGTAAATGCGTCATGACGTTTGGAACTGAGCGCAGGGGACCACTGCACCAAGGGCGGGTCCAGCGAAACCGAGGAAAAGGAGTTCGCGGTCATCCCCAATGGGCCATTCGCGGTCTGCACCGTCACAATCGTGACCCCTGTGCCAAAACGGCCAAAGGCGCGGCGTAGCTCGACTGTGGCGTCGGGCAGCGGGATGAAGTGGTGCAAAGGATCAGCCATGCCGCAGCGGTGCCACGGGGAGCCGGATTTGTCCAGACAGCAAACCCCGGCCCGTTGCGGCACGCCCTCTGCGAGTGGCGATGGTGGCTGATAAAATCCGCTGTGTGGAACCGAATAGCGCCTGCCGTGTTGTTCCCCCACTGAGAGGCATGACCGCGAAATTTCGGACTGCCTGTCGGAGAAGGGGTGTTGGGATATGAGGTTCCAGCTACCGCCAACAGGCACCCGAATGCCGACGCTCACGACTGTTATTGGCGGGTTTCCCGCCGGAAGGATTAACTATGACACTGAATCGTTTTGCCCCCATCAAGCTGACTGTCGCAGCCCTTGTCACCGGCGCTGCTTTGTCCACGCCTGCACTGGCCGACGACGGCGAGACTGTGGACCACACCGAGGTCGGCTCGCTGAGCTGTGACGTTGGTGATGGCACGGGCTTTATCTTCGGGTCTACCCGTGAACTGACCTGCACCTTCAATCCTGTGCAAGAGGGTCTGGCTGACGAGACATACATCGGCGACATCAAACGCTACGGTATTGATATCGGTAAGACCCAGAATGGTCAGATGTCCTGGTTGGTGCTGGCACCAACTGAATCCGAATATTACGAAGGCGGGTTGAACGGCGACTATCAGGGTGTTTCTGCTGAAGCCACTGTTGGTGTTGGCCTAGGTGCCAATGTCATGGTCGGCGGTTCCGAAGACACACTGGCGCTGCAACCTGTGAGCGTCAACACGCAGAACGGCGTAAACTTTGCCATTGGCGTGGGTGAAATTACGCTGCAACGCGTCGAAGGTTAATTCAGGCCAATAGGTCGATATGCAGAAGGGGCACCATTTGGTGCCCCTTTCGCGTTATGTGGTCCTAGCGGTTCATCCGGTTCGTGATCAGATCGTCGACAACCTCGGGCTCTGCGAGGGTAGATGTATCGCCGAGCGTGCCATAGTCGTTCTCTGCGATCTTGCGCAGGATGCGGCGCATGATCTTGCCTGAACGGGTTTTGGGCAAGCCGGGGGCCCATTGGATCATATCGGGCGAAGCGATCGGGCCAATCTCAGAGCGGACCCAGTTGCGTAGCTCGGCCCGCAGGTCCTCGCTCGGGCTTTCGCCGCTCATCAAAGAGACATAGCAATAGATACCCTGTCCCTTGATATCATGGGGGAACCCGACGACCGCGGCCTCTGCCACCTTAGGGTGCGCGACCAAAGCGCTTTCGACTTCGGCCGTGCCCATCCGGTGACCGGAGACGTTGATCACGTCATCCACGCGGCCCGTGATCCAGTAATCGCCATCCGCGTCCCGGCGGCACCCGTCCCCAGTGAAGTAGTAGCCCTTGTAGTCGCTGAAATAGGTCTGCTCGAACCGCTCGTGATCGCCCCAGACCGTGCGCATCTGGCCTGGCCAGCTGTCAGCGATACACAGAACCCCCTCGACGTCATTGCCCTCGATCTCGGCACCGGTGGTGGGTTCAAGTACGACCGGTTTGATCCCAAAGAAGGGCTTCATCGCGGCGCCGGGTTTGGTGGCGTGGGCACCGGGCAGCGGCGTCATCAGGTGACCGCCGGTTTCCGTCTGCCACCATGTGTCCACGATGGGGCAGTTTCCTTTGCCCACAACGTCATTGTACCAGTTCCAGGCTTCGGGGTTGATCGGCTCGCCCACGGTGCCAAGCAGTTTCAGGCTGCTCAGATCGCAACCGTCAACAAAGGCGCGCCCTTTGCCCATCAGCGCGCGAATGGCGGTCGGGGCGGTGTAGAACTGATTTACCTTGTGTTTTTCACAGATCTGCCAAAAGCGGCTGGCGTCGGGGTAGGTGGGCACCCCTTCGAACATGAGCGTTGTCGCCCCGTTGGCAAGCGGACCGTAGACGATATAGCTGTGGCCCGTCACCCAGCCCACATCGGCCGTGCACCAATAGACATCGCCATCGTGGTAATCAAACGTGACCTCGTGGGTCAGCGCGGCATAGACCAGATAGCCACCCGTCGTATGCACGACCCCTTTGGGCTGACCGGTCGAGCCAGAGGTATAGAGGATGAACAGCGGATCCTCGGCGTTCATCACTTCCGGCGCGCAAGTGTCAGAAGCCTCTTTTTCAAGCGCGGTATAATCCACGTCGCGCGCATCATTCCACGCCACATCACCGCCAGTGCGCCGCACCACCAGACATTTGACCGATGGGTCGCAGCCTGCCAAAGCCTTGTCCGCGTTGGCCTTCAACGGTGTCGCTTTGCCCCCGCGGGGCGCATAATCTGCGGTAATCACAACCTTGGCGTCCGACCCCTGTACCCGTGCCGCCAGCGCATCCGGAGAGAAGCCGGCGAAGACGATCGAATGGATCGCACCGATGCGTGCGCAGGCCAGCATGGCATAGGCGGCTTCGGGGATCATCGGCATGTAGATGATAACCCGGTCGCCTTTGCCGACGCCGATATCGCGCAGGATATTGGCCATTTTACACGTCTGGGCATGCAGGGCGCGATAGCTGATGTGCTGCGCGTCTTCGTCCGGGCTGTCTGGCTCCCAGATGATCGCGGTCTGGTCGCCGCGCGTTTCAAGATGACGGTCGATGCAATTGGCGCTGACGTTCAGCGCACCGTCGGCAAACCAGTTGATCTTGACCTGACCGAAAGTGAAATCGACGTCTTTGACCTTGGTAAACGGCTTCATCCAGTCGATGCGCTGCGCCTGCTCCAGCCAGAACCCTTCGGGGTCCGCGATAGAGGCATGATACATCGCGTCGTATTTCGCGGCGTTCACATGGGCATTGGCCGCCATGTCGTCGGATGGCGGATAGGTCTGTGTGGCGACGTTGGACATGGTTCCTCCCTCAGAACTCTGTTCGTTTTCTGCCGCTCGGACGCATGGGCGTGGCGGCTCTCCCTTGGCAGATCATAACGGGAAGTGAAAAGAAGGAAATAAGCATATGGAAACACGCGGTTTGTCTGTAAATATTTTTCCGTCTGCTGCGCGGACTAGTAAATTTCACTGACAACCCTGCCAAAACCCTAGGAAACAGCACCGATTGCCTGTTAACGGGGCCGATCGCACGCGGGGCATGGTTCCAAATGGTGAAAAATCCTCGCCGAAGGCTCCCACAGGGGCAATCAAGAGATATGTTCAGGGGTTGGCAGCAAGTTGCCCTAAGGATAGTATTTCGCCCAAGCGGGCCCCAAACAGCCCGCATAAGGGAGATATCAATGAACAATCTACTGAACGGCGCAGCTGTCTGCGCTTTGACTTTCGCTTTTGCCTCGCAAGCGGCCGCGACGGAATGGAACGCCTCTGTCTGGGGTAAACGTCGTGCCTTCACCGAGCATGTCGAAAAGATTGCCGAGCTTGTGTCCGAAAAGACCAATGGCGAATTCACGATCAATGTCAGCTATGGCGGTCTGTCCAAGAACTCTGACAACCTCGATGGTATTTCCATCGGTGCCTTCGAGATGGCGCAATTCTGTGCTGGTTACCACGCCGACAAGAACCGCGCGATCACCGTGCTAGAACTGCCCTTCCTTGGGGTTCAGAACCTTGAAGAAGAAGTTGCCGTATCCCGCGCTGTTTACGCACACCCCGCCGTGGCCAAAGAGATGGCACAGTGGAACGCCAAGATGCTGATGACCTCGCCAATGCCGCAGTACAATCTTGTTGGCACGGGCGAGCCTCGCGATACGCTGGAATCCTTTGACGGTATGCGCGTGCGCGCGACAGGTGGTCTGGGCAAAGCCTTCGAAACCGTGGGCGC
Source organism: Sulfitobacter sp. CB2047 (assembly GCF_000735125.2). Lineage (NCBI taxonomy): Bacteria > Pseudomonadati > Pseudomonadota > Alphaproteobacteria > Rhodobacterales > Roseobacteraceae > Sulfitobacter > Sulfitobacter sp. CB2047. The sequence continues at coordinate 1,349,071 of NZ_CP072613.1, forward strand.
TGTGCCGACCTCCGTGACCTCCTCCGAGGCATATAACGCAATGGAATCCGGTGTTGTGGATACCGTGGCGTTCGCGCAGCACGCCCACCTGAGCTTTGGGACGATCAACAAGGCCGATTGGTGGACCGCGAACCTCAACCCCGGCACGGTGAACTGCCCTGTTGTGGTGAACATCGATGCCTATGAGGCCCTGTCGGATGCGGAAAAAGAAGCGCTGGACGGTTCTGTCGACGAGGCGCTGGATCACTATCTGGCGAACTATGGCGAGCTGCTGAACCGCTGGGACGCCGTGCTGGAAGAAAAAGGCGTCGAAAAAGTGATGTTCACGCCCGAAGTTCTGGCCGAGTTCAAATCCAAGGCAGCTGACCCTGCGCGTGAAGCCTGGATCAAGGATATGGAAGCCCAAGGCATCCCTGGCCAAGAGCTTTATGACCTGGTCGTCAAAACGCTTGAAGAAAAACGCGCGTCCAACTAATTGGCGCGAGGAGGGGGCTTGCCGATGCAGGCCCCCTTTGTTTGTACGATCTCCCTCCCACTCATTTGAAAGGAAAGCATCATGGCCGGTTCCTCCGCCGTGCTCGAAGACGGCAGTCTGCTTAGCCGTATCGACAAAGGGCTTTTACGCCTTGAAACCGTGTTTGCTCTGGTCTCTGGTATTGCCGTTTTCATGCTGATGGTGCTTGCCGTCTGGTCCGTTGGCGGCCGCAAGTTCTTTGGCACGCCGCTGGCGGGGTATGTGGACTGGATTGAATTCGCCATGCCGTTGATCGCGATCATGGGGATTTCCTATACCCAGCGGAACGGCGGCCATGTGCGCATGGACATCCTGATCGGCCAGCTCAAAGGCCGCGCGCTATGGGCCGCCGAGACGTTCTCGGTCGTGCTGATCTTTATCCTTATGCTGGCGCTGATCTGGGGCTCTTGGGCGCATTTCCAGCGCAGCTTTGATTTCGCCGCCCCGATGTGGAGCCGTGACAGCTCCATCGATATCGGTCTGCCGATCTGGCCTGCGAAACTGATCGTGCCAATGGCCTTTACGGTGCTGGCGCTGCGGTTGCTGCTGCAGATCTGGGGCTATGGGCGGGCCTTTGTATTGGGGTTGGAAAACCCCGTCGCCGTACCCTTGGTACAATCCGCAGCCGAACAGGCGATGGCGGAAGCTGAACATCTAGACGGGCGGGACTGATTATGGATCCTATTGAAATTGGCCTATGGGTCTCGGGCGGGCTGCTGCTTATGGTGGTGCTCGGTATGCGCGTGGCTTTCGCCGCGGCAATGGCGGGTCTGGTCGGCCTGATCTGGATCTTTTGGTCCAAGAAAGGCATGCAGTGGTCCGAACTGGACTGGGCGCTGACGGTCGCGATCAAGACCGCGGGGCAGGTGCCACACTCCAAAGTGTCGAGCCAGACGCTAAGCTTGATTCCCACCTTCATTCTGATCGGCTTTCTTGCCTATTACGCCGGTCTGACCCGCGCCTTGTTCGAGGCCGCAAAACGCTGGATTGCTTGGCTGCCCGGCGGTCTTGCTGTGTCGACTGTCTTTGCAACCGCGGGCTTTGCGGCGGTTTCCGGTGCTTCGGTCGCGACGGCAGCGGTTTTTGCCCGTATCGCCATCCCCGAGATGCTGGCGATTGGGTACAACAAGAAATTCGCGGCGGGCGTCGTGGCGGCCGGGGGCACTTTGGCCTCGTTGATCCCGCCGTCAGCGATTCTTGTCATCTATGCGATCATCGTTGAACAAGACGTGGGCAAGCTGCTTCTGGCGGGCTTTATCCCCGGTGCGTTTTCGGCCATCGTCTATGCCGTCCTGATCGTGGGCATTGCGACCATCTGGAAAAGCGTCGGCCCCCCTGTAAGCGGCTTTACCTGGAAGCAACGGTTCGCGTCTCTCCCTGCCGCCATGCCGATCTTTGCGGTTGTGATCATCATTATTTTCTTTGTTTACAACCCCTTCGGCGACGCATGGGGCACCCCGACCGAGGGCGGGGCCGTGGGCGCGTTTATCGTGTTCCTAATGGCGCTTTATCGCGGCATGCGGTGGGCCGAGCTTAAGGACGCGCTGCTTGAAACCGCGAAGCTGACGGTGATGATCTTTACCATCATCTGGGGCGTGCTGATTTATGTTCGGTTCCTGGGCTTTGCCGATCTGCCGGGCGCGTTCGCCGACTGGATTTCGGGGCTTGAGGCTTCGCCGATCCTGATCCTCGTGTGCATCCTGCTGGCCTATGCGGTGCTGGGGATGTTCATGGATGCGATTGGCATGCTGCTTCTGACACTTCCGGTGGTCTATCCTGCCGTCATGGCGCTGAACGGGGGCGAGTTCGTCTCTGCTGCGGATAGCGCCTTTGGCATGTCGGGGCCGATGTGTGCGATCTGGTTCGGAATCCTGGTGGTGAAGATGGCAGAGTTCTGTCTGATCACGCCTCCCATTGGCCTCAACTGCTTTGTGGTTGCAGGGGTACGCCCTGACCTGAGCGTTCAGGACGTGTTCAAGGGCGTGACACCGTTCTTTATCGCGGATGCCGTGACAATCGCATTGTTGGTGGCCTTCCCGTCTATCGTGTTGTGGCTGCCCTCACTCGCTGGCTGACATGACTTCCTGATCCTTCATATCATCGGGTTTAACCTGCTCTGCGGACAGGAAATTCCCGATGGTATGAAGCGGTTCAAAGTTCTCGCAAACGACTTTGAACACCACAAGAAAGGGCACCGCGACCAATGCGCCGGGGATGCCCCATAGCCACCCCCAAAACACGACCGTTAGAAATACCGCGACGGTATTCATCTCTAACCGGCGGCCGACCAGCCACGGGGTGATAATCTGCCCCTCTAAAAGAGTCAGCGTCAGGTAACCGATCGGGGCCAGCATCGCATAGCCGATGGTGTCAAACGTCACGAGAGAGAAGCCCGCGACCAAGAGCACCCCCGCAAACCCGCCGATATAGGGCAGGAAGTTCAGCATGAACGCCGCGATCCCCCAGATATAGGCCGACGGCAAGCCCAGCACTGTCAGATAGGTCCCGACTAATATGCCGAGCACGGCATTGATCGTGGCAATCGTCAGCAGGTAGCGCGACACCCGCTTCTCCACGTCATAGACCGTATGCAGCGCACGTTTCTTTTCCTTTAACGTCGGCATGGATTGCACAAGTTTTAAGTAAAACAGCTCGCCAGAGCCAAGTAAGAACAGCGCCAGAATCAGGATCACCGCCAGCGACGCCCCTGTTTTGCTCACCGTATCCATCGCGGTGTCGAGCAAGCCAGGTTGGCGCACGACAACCTCTTGCGGTTTGCCGCCGGTTTCGGTGCCCAGTTTCTCTACCTCTTCCGAGGCAGATCGCATCGTTTCGACCGCATTGCTCACGCCGCTCAGCTTTATCTGGATCTCGCGGCCCATTTCCGGGATCTCGTCGCTCCAGATCGCCACGGTGCCCGCGGACAGTAAAACCACGGCAGCAATCACCAAACTCGTCGCCGTCACCAGCAAAAAGGCCGACACAGGATGCGGCACGCCGATCCGATAAAGCGCACGGCCCACGGGCGACAGGGTCAGGGCAAGCAAAAAGCCTAGAACAACGGGCAATATCAAGTCCTTGGCGAAATACGCGGTGACGAAAAGGGAAATCAGGACCAGCAACTGAAGTGAGCGCCGGATTGAGGGCAGATGTTCCAAATATGGCTCCAGCAGTTGAAGGATTTAAACCTCAACGCCGTAGCGCGTGGAAAAGTTCACGGGTGTGTGAGCTTATATTGCGGCAGTGTCCAAACGCCCCTCGAAGGTTGCACGCAACTGTGATGAAACTAGGAGGGTCGCGAAGAAATTATGAGCGGAACGATGAGCATATCCATTCACCCAATGTTAAGTTTTGCGCCCTATGCAGTAGGGCAAATGAAGTGCCTAAGTGCCCGGGGCGCTTGCTGATGGGGCGGTCAGCGGTCCTGGCGCTTGGTCTCGGCAGCCTTGTGTGCGTGCTATTTGTCGGGTCGCTGCTGATTGGCCCGTCCAGCGCATCCGCGGGCGACAGTTTGAACGCGTTGGTCACCGGGCAGGGCGGCCCACTGGCCACCGTCATGCGCGAGATACGGCTCCCGCGTGCGCTATTGGGCGTGATGATCGGCGGTGCCTTGGGGCTTTCTGGCGCTGCGATGCAGGGCTATCTGCGCAACCCCTTGGCGGATCCGGGGCTGATCGGGGTATCTGGCTCTGCGGCGTTGGGGGCTGTGCTGGCGATACAGACCGGATTGGCCGCGCTTGCAGCGCTCGTGCTCCCCGCGATGGCGCTTGGCGGTGCCCTGCTGGGGGTGTTGTTGGTGTTGCTGTTGGCAGGTCCTCGGGGCACGTCACTGGCGCTGATCCTCGCTGGTATCGCAATATCGGCCTTTGCTGCGGCATTAACCTCGCTGGTCCTGAACCTGTCGCCGAACCCCTATGCGGCGAATGAGATCGTATTCTGGATGATGGGCTCCCTGGCGGACCGGTCCATGACCCATGTCTGGATCGCGATGCCCTTTCTGCTTGGGGGCGGTGTCCTGTTGGCGACCCTCGGGCGCGGGCTTGACGCGCTGACCTTGGGTGAAGACGCGGCAGAGGCGATGGGGATCAACCTATTCCGGCTTCGCCTCACGGTCATTATCGGTACGGCGGCGGTCGTTGGTGCCTCTACCGCCGTGGCGGGGGCGATCGGGTTTGTGGGGCTGGTCATGCCGCACCTGCTACGTGGCTTTGTTGGCGCGCGACCGGGGGCGCTGCTATGGGCCGCGACACTTGGCGGCGCGGCGATGATCCTCGCATCGGATATCCTTGTGCGCCTTGTGGTGCCCGATCGTGATCTCAAGCTTGGGGTTGTGACGGCATTGGTCGGCGCGCCGCTGTTTCTCCACCTGATCTATCGCACGCGGAGGGAGGGGTTATGACACTGCTATCACTGCAAAACCTCTCCGTTCATCGGGGGCGGAAAACCGTTTTATCCGACATCAACCTGACCTTGCGTGAAGGAGAGGTCGTAGGCCTGGTCGGGCCGAATGGTGCCGGCAAGACCACCTTGATGCGCGCGGCACTGGGCCTGATCCCCGCTGATGGCCAAAGTTCAATCGCCGCACTTGCGCCGCGCATGCGCGGGCGCGCCGCCGCGTGGATGCCCCAATCGCGCGAGATTGCATGGCCGGTCACGGTTGAAACGATCATCCGACTGGGCCGCACACCCCATCTACGGGGCGGGCAGAAAATACAGGCAGAAGATCAGGCTGCCGTAGATCGTGCCATTGCGCAGATGGGTTTGGACACCTTCCGCAATCGTCCCGCGACACAGCTATCGGGTGGGGAGCAGGCGCGCGTGCTGATCGCCCGTAGCCTCGCGCAAGAGGCACCCTTGCTGATCGCAGACGAGCCCACCGCCGGGCTAGACCCCGCCCATCAAATCGCCGCGATGGAAAGCTTTTCCAAAGCAGCGGGCCAAGGGCGTGGGGTGCTCGTCTCGCTTCATGATCTGGGATTGGCAGCGCGGCATTGCACACGGTTGATCGTGTTGCACAACGGCGCAGTTGTCGCAGACGACTTGCCACAGACGGCGCTGACGACAGAGATTGTCGAAGCTGTCTTCGGCATCACTGCGTTCAGTGAAGTCACCGACAAAGGTTTTGTTTTCCAACCGCTTGAGGTCGTTTCTTAACCGCTGCTGTCTTGAGAAACGCCGGGGATGTCCACAGCGATGACACCCAATGATCGCGCGGTGGCCAATGCAAGAACGGGGCTATCGGGCCCGCCAGTGCTGATCTGATACGCCCGCATTGCCCGCCGTGTCGCGTCGTCGAGCTCTGAATTAATGGCCCCGTCATAGAACCCTCGCGCCTCTAACGCACGTTGCAGCGTTGCGATCACGTCGGGCGTAAGCGCGCTGATGCAGGGGGTCTCGAACCAGTTGTCCACACGGGGAGAGACGATCTTTTGCCGTGTTTCCGTGCGGTAGATCGGCAGCGACTGGATCTCGCCGGTAGAGCTGATCTGCGCCGGCTGCACCTGTACCTGCTCCGTCACCGTTTCGATCACTGCAGGTGATACGGTCCGCCCCCAACAGCTGCCCGGAGCAGCCCCTGCCGGGCCCTTGGTTGTCGCCTCGCGAACGCCAGGCTCGGGTACTTCTGCGTCTTGGGAGGGGGCGTTACACGCTCCGAGCGAGACGAGAACCGTAAATGCGCAGGCAAATTGAACTAAATGTGATCGAGAGAAAAACTGCACAGCCGGGCCTTGCGGGTCAAAGGGTCCGTCGCAGGCTAGCGGCTTTTCGCAGCAATGCCTAGATGATAGGCCTATCGGGGTGGGAATAATGCCATCCCCTTGCATGAGCCGTGAAAAGGGGCTGGCGAAGCCGCGGGCTGCTGTTTACATATGTCGAAATTCTAAATTCGAAGGGGCATTCAGATGGCCAAGATCACTTATGTAGAACACAATGGCACCGAACATGTCGTCGATGTGGCCAATGGCCTGACCGTCATGGAAGGGGCCCGTGACAATAACATCCCCGGGATCGAGGCCGACTGCGGCGGTGCCTGCGCCTGCTCCACCTGCCACGTCTATGTGGATCCCGACTGGGTCGAAAAAGTGCCCGCCAAGGACGACATGGAAGAAGATATGCTCGACTTCGCGTTCGAGCCCGATCCCGCCACGTCCCGTCTGACCTGCCAGATCAAGGTCACAGATGCGCTGGACGGCCTGCGCGTGAAAATGCCCGAAAAGCAAATCTGATGCGACGGCTGGCGCGACATATCTCGTCGCGCCTTTTGCCGATCGTTGCGGCATGCGTGATCAATGCGCTGCCCGCTTCTGCGCAAGACATCGCCCGCGCCAGCTTTGGTGATCCGACCACACGCTATGATCACGGCGTATTGGGCGATGCGGTCGAATGGGGCAGCCTGACGCTGGGCTTGGCTGACGGCACCAGCCGCCGCATAATCTTGCCCCAAGTCCTTGTATTCGAAGACACATCGCCTCGGATTGCGGATCTGGATGGTGATGGCCAACCCGAAGTGATCGTGGTTGAAAGCCATCAGTCCAAAGGTGCGCGGCTTGCGGTCTATGGCGCGTCCGGGCGCATCGCACAGACGCCCTTTATCGGGCGGAAGAACCGCTGGCTTGCCCCGATTGGTGCTGCGGACTTCACCGGAAATGGGCGGCTCGAGATCGCGATCGTCGTCACACCGCATCTGTCCGGTTCGGTGCAGCTGCTCGCTTACGATAACAGCAGCCTCACCGTCATTGCTACGGCAGAGGGGTTCACCAACCACCGCATCGGTGATCCGGAAATCGCGGGGGGTATCCGCACATGCGGCCCACACCCCGAATTAATCCTTGCGCAGATGCCGTGGCAGCGCAGTGCGCCATCGCAAATGGTGGCCCTTCAGCTTGACGGCAAAACACTAAGCCCGCGAAGCTTCGACGTGCCCTTCACCGCCAGCAATACCGCCGCCGCCCAAGCCTGTACGCTCAGCCCAAACTAAGCACAGACCTGCTTCCAAATGGTTGAAATCCTGGGGGTCCGGGGGCGAGCCCCCGGTCGGTCTCGTCAAACCAGCAGGCCGCGCCCTCAGGACAGCGCACGCCAGCCGATATCGCGGCGGTAGAACCCGCCCGGCCAGTCAATCGCCTCGACCATCTCATAGGCGCGCGCCTGTGCCTCGGCCAGGGTGTCGCCGCGCGCCGTGACGTTCAGTACCCGTCCGCCGATGGCCGTTATCGCCCCGTCTTTCTTGGCGGTGCCCGCATGGAACACCATGTTGCGGCTGTCTTCTGGTAGGGCATCCAATCCCTTGATAACGCTGCCCTTGTCATAGCTTCCGGGATAGCCTTGCGCAGCCATAACGACGGTGACAGCGTGATCGTCGGCCCAGTTCACGCGGGCCTCGTTCAGCCGCCCTTCGGCGGCGGCATGCATCAGGTCAAAAGCCTGCGCGCCAAGACGCATCATCAGGACCTGACACTCAGGGTCGCCAAAACGGGCGTTGTATTCGACCAGACGGGGGGCACCGTCCTTGATCATCAAACCGGCATAAAGCACCCCTTGGTAGGGCGTGCCGCGCTTGGCCATTTCGGCCATGGTCGGGCGGATTATTTCTGCCAACGCACGTTCGGCGATCTCGTCGGTCAGCACCGGCGCGGGCGAATAGGCCCCCATGCCACCGGTGTTGGGGCCGGTATCGCCGTCGCCGACGCGTTTGTGGTCTTGGGCTGTGCCGATCGGCAGTACGGTGTCGCCGTCACATAAAACAAAAAAGGACGCTTCTTCGCCGTCCATAAACTCTTCGATCACCACCTCTGCGCCCGCGTCGCCGAAGGTGCCGTCGAACATCGTATCGACGGCGGCCAGCGCTTCGGCATCGGTCTCGGCGATGATCACGCCTTTGCCCGCTGCAAGGCCGTCGGCCTTGATCACGATCGGGGCAGGGTGGTCGGCCAGATAGGCCCGCGCAGCGTCTGCGTCGGTGAAATGCCCATAGGCGGCAGTGGGGGCGTTTGCGGCGTCGCAGATCTCTTTCGTAAAGGCTTTGGAGGCTTCCAGCGCCGCGGCCGCTTTTGACGGGCCAAACACCAATACGCCGGCAGCGCGCAGATCATCGCCAACGCCTGCAGCAAGCGGGGCTTCTGGCCCGATGATGACGAAATCGATGTTGTTTTCGTCGACAAAACCGACCACCGCGGCCCCGTCGTTGATGTCGAAACTGGCGCAATCCGCGATGGCGGCGATTCCGGCATTGCCCGGTGCCACGATCAGCTTGTCGCATTTAGGATTTTGCAATACGGCCCAGGCCAGGCTGTGTTCGCGCCCGCCGCTGCCCAGAATGAGGATGTTCATGGTTGCACTCCCTTGGCCTTGGTTGCTGCGCGTTCTAAGCTGGGACTGAGCCCGACACAAGATAAACACGGAAAGACACCGCTGATGGATCTGATCGACGACCCGCGCGAGGGGCAGAACAGCCCCGAATTCACCGTGACCGAGCTTTCGGGCGCGATCAAACGGGTGATCGAGGGCGAATTCGGCCATGTACGGATTCGCGGCGAGGTGGGGCGTGTCAGCCGGCCACGTTCAGGGCATATCTATCTTGATCTCAAGGACGACAGTTCGGTAATTTCCGGTGTGATCTGGAAAGGCGTGTCAGCACGGCTTGAAACCCAACCCGAAGAGGGGATGGAGGTGATTGCCACGGGGCGCATCACCACCTTTGGCGGGCAGTCGAAGTACCAGATCGTGATCGAGGATATCAAACCCGCGGGCATGGGCGCGCTGATGGCGTTGCTGGAAAAACGCAAGGCGGTGCTGGCGGCCGAGGGGCTGTTCGCCCCTGAACGCAAACGCCCGCTGCCCTACCTGCCAGAGGTGATCGGCGTCGTGACCTCGCCCTCGGGGGCGGTGATCCGCGATATCCTGCACCGTCTGCGCGACCGGTTTCCGCGCAAGGTGTTGATCTGGCCCGTCGCCGTGCAGGGGGCGAAATGCGCGCCAGAAGTCGCGCGCGCCATTGCGGGGTTCAACGCGCTGACCCCGGGCGGAGCCTTGCCGCGGCCTGATCTGTTGATTGTGGCGCGCGGCGGCGGTTCGGTCGAGGATTTATGGGGGTTCAACGAAGAGATCGTCGCTCGGGCAGCCGCAGCCTCCGACATTCCGCTGATTTCGGCGGTGGGGCATGAAACCGATACCACGCTGATCGACTATGTCTCTGACAAGCGCGCGCCCACGCCGACGGCGGCAGCCGAGCTTGCGGTGCCTGTGCGCCATGAACTTGTCGCCCTGCTTGATGGGCAGGAGGCACGGATGACCCAAGCGCTCAGCCAGGGCCTTGCGCGCCGTGACCAGCGGTTGCGCGACATGGCGCGCGCGTTGCCTCGGCCCGACAGCCTGCTTGATGGTCCGCGCCAGCGGCTCGATATGCGCGGCGCCCGTCTGGGTCCGGCGCTGACCGCGGGTGTGCAGAAACGAAAGGTGCATCTCTCTGACATCTCTGGCGCGTTGCGCCCTGCCACCCTGCGCCGCAGCCTTCAGGCAGAGCAACGCAGGCTGGCCGCCTTGGCCGATCGCTTCCGCCCCGAGGCATTGGGCCGCGAGCAAAAGCGCCGTCTTGAAGGTTTGATCGCCCGATTCCGCCCCGACGCGTTAGAGCAGGACCGAAAGCGGAAAGAGGAATCCTTTCAATCGCTTGCGCGGCGACTTTCAGATGCTGGGCAACGGCAGACCCAAGGCTGGCACAAACAGATTGCAGGGCTTGACCGTCTGCATGAGATGCTAAGCTATAAATCGACGCTGGCACGGGGCTACGCCGTGGTGCGCGGCGACGGGGGCGTGGTGACAACCAAGCAGGCGGCGCAGGATGCCTCGGCGCTCGAGATTGAATTTATCGACGGCAAGATGAAGATCGGCGGCGGGGCGGCCCCCAAAAAGACCCCCAAGAAAGCGCCCGAACAAGGCAGTCTCTTCTAGGTCTCAGACCCCTACTTTCGGGCCGAGGCAGGTGAAATCCTGACCGCTGTTTTGCGCCTCGTAAAGCTCGGTGGTGGTCGGGTCGTTTTCGAACTGTGCGATCAACCCGGCCGCCCCTTCGCGAAAGCGCCAACACTGGGGTGTCGGGTTCTCGTCATAGGTAAAGCAAATCTTGCCCGCATCTTCGTACCAGCTGCCTGACTTGCATTCACCGTCCAGAAAGGACCATTCGACGCGCCGGTCGCTCAGATACCGCTCGGCACCGTAGGTCTCTCCGTTTTGGGCGTAGAACAGGGTTTTGCCCCGTGTATAGGCGTCAAATTCTGCCGCGGACATCATGGATTGCGCGGCCAAAGGGGCGGCCTGTGTCAGGGCGAGGATCAGGGCAAGCTGTTTCATAGCCGCAGCGTGCCAGAAACCCGGGGCGTGATCTAGTCTTGATCGCGGACCGGCTGCCAACGCGCAACACGGCGGTCCATCACCCGGTGCCACAGCGGTGGGACCAGCGCCAGCACTGCCATCACCGGCAGGGATCGTGGTAGCATCGGCATGGTGCCCGGTGTCAGTTCCAGCGCCGGAAAGGCGCGCGAGGGGCGCATGTGATGGTCCGAATGGAGCGGCGCATTCAGCATCATCGCCGAGGAATACCACGCAGGCGCATTCCAACTATGCTGCGGGCCCACGGGCTCGGGCTTGCCATTTTCGGATATTTTGCGGCGCAGGCCATAGTGTTGCACATAGTCGGACAGCAACAGCTGCATTTGCGCATAGGCCGCCAGCGCCAGCATCGCAACGACCCCACGTGCTCCGGCCACTGCAAAGCTGGCGGCGAGGGTGATCAACGCACCGGTGACATAGGTGACATAAGGGTGTGACAACAGGTGCCGTTTTCCACGCCGCTGCCGCGTATCAGCCCGTAGCCCGGCCATAAACTCGCCTTTTAGGGCGCGCAGGGCATAGGTATAGAAGCCTTCGCCCAATCTGGCCGAATTCGGATCATGCTCCGTTGCGACGTAGATGTGATGCACGCGCAGGTGGGCCGACACGTGATGGCCGTGCAAAAGGCTGCAATAAATTGCGGTGCCGATCCGTCGGCGCCATTTCGATGCGGCGTGGATCAGCTCATGCGCGTTGGAGTTCGAGATCTGGCCAAGAAACAAACCAAGCCCGATATAAATCAACAGCTTGTCGGTCACGTTCAACGTGTCGCTTGCGCCTAGCGCCCAGACCCCAAGGGGCAAAAGCGTGAAATGCACAACGGCCAGTGTCAGGCTTAGAACACGACCCGAAGAGTTTCGCACTGGCAGCCGGCGAGATAGCCTATCAAGGAAGAACACGACCACAGTGATCGACAGCAGCGCGATCAGGGGCCAGGGGCCGCCGCGTAGACAGGCGAGTAACAGAAATATCGCTGGGGTCAGGCTGGCGATGCTGTACCAGAACATAGGGCGGCTCCGCTGGGGATGCGTGTTTCTTATACGCGAAACGGCGCGTGAAAAAGGGCCTAGGTCGCCGCAGCTACCGCGTAAAGTGCTGCGGATTGGTCGCTTTTACTCTGCGCAAGCTGATGCGGCTTTGATAGCGTGATGCGAAAGCGATACGAGAGGGCAGCCCGATGGCGTTGGATAATCATGATACCTCAGATGCAAACGCACCGCGCAAAGGTGTGTGGAAATCCGGCAAGGGTAAGGGGCGTAGCCATACCAAGGGTCGCCAGCTGCAAGAGGACGCGTGGGATGAGGTGCGCGCCTTATTGGCGGATAAACCGCGACGTGCCGATCTGCTGATTGAGCATTTGCATCTTATTCAAGATAAATTCGGGCATCTTTCTGCGGCGCACCTGCGCGCTTTGGCTGAAGAAATGCGCATGAGCATGGCCGAAGTTTACGAAGTCGCAACGTTCTATGCCCATTTTGACGTGGTGAAAGAGGGGGAAACACCACCGCCCGCGTTGACCATACGGATTTGCGATTCTCTGTCCTGCGAATTGGCCGGTGCGCAGGCGTTGAAAACCGCACTGGAAGACGGGTTGGACGCGTCAGAGGTGCGTGTCGTGCGTGCGCCTTGTATGGGGCGTTGTGATACGGCACCGGCGCTTGAGATCGGGCATAACTTTGTCGACCACGCAACGCTGGAAAAGGTGAAGCAGGTCATCGCGGCAGGCGATACCCATGTGCATATGCCCGACTACGAAGCCTTCGACGCCTATGTCGCTGGCGGGGGGTATGAGGCGCTCAAGAAACTGCGCCGTGATGGCGATTGGGAGGACGTGCAGCAAAACCTGCTCGACGCTGGTTTGCGGGGGCTTGGCGGCGCCGGTTTCCCGTCGGGCAAGAAATGGGGGTTCGTGCGGGATAATGCGGGCCCGCGCTATATGGCGGTCAACGGCGATGAGGGGGAGCCCGGCACCTTCAAGGATCGCTGGTACCTGGAACGCGTACCACATCTTTTCCTAGAGGGGATGCTGATCGCTGCCTGGGCCGTAGAGGCAGAGAAAGTGTTCCTCTACATGCGGGACGAATACCCGCAGGTGCTCGCGCTCCTTCGGACAGAGATTGCGGCGCTCGAGACTGCAGGCATTGTTCCCGCAGGATACATCGATCTGCGGCGCGGTGCGGGGGCTTATATTTGCGGAGAAGAATCCGCGATGATTGAAAGCATCGAGGGCAAGCGTGGGCTGCCGCGGCACCGTCCCCCCTATGTGGCGCAGGTGGGTATCTTTGGTCGGCCCACCTTGGTGCATAACGTTGAAACCCTGCATTGGGTGGCGCGCATCTGCCGCGAAGGGCCCGAGGTGCTGAACAGCACGGAAAAGAACGGGCGTAAGGGCCTGCGCAGCTATTCGGTATCCGGGCGCGTCGCCAAACCCGGGATGTATGAACTGCCTGCGGGATCCACGATCACCGATGTCATCGAGGCTGCGGGTGGCATGGCCGACGGGCACCGGTTCAAAGCCTATCAACCGGGTGGGCCATCCTCGGGGCTGCTGCCCGCTGCGATGGATGATATACCACTCGACTTTGATACATTGCAGCCGCACGGGTCTTTCATCGGCTCTGCAGCTGTGGTGGTTCTGTCGGACCAAGACAGCGCCAAGGCCGCAGCGTTGAATATGCTACGTTTTTTTGAGGATGAAAGCTGCGGGCAATGCACCCCCTGTCGTGTGGGCTGCGAAAAAGCCGTCAAGCTGATGCAGGCGGACCGCTGGGATAAACCCCTGCTGGAAGAGCTCTCGACCGCTATGGTCGATGCCTCTATCTGCGGGTTGGGGCAGGCAGCGCCGAACCCGATCCGCCTGGTGATCAAACACTTCGCGGACGAGGTTTAGAACGGGATAGACGTCTCTTCAAAGTGGGAATTAGTTCTGCACCACCAAACAGGTGCACCCGGTCGCGCGCATCCTGTCGCACAGGCGCTGGGCGTCGGTGCGGCTGTTGCTGCCGTATTGCCCAAAGTAGAATCCCTTGCGGCGCGACACGCGGTTTTTCTTGAACAGGAAATCCAGACGCCGTCCTTTTACCGCGCTGCGACAGCTTGCTGTCTGCGCTTTGGCTTTATCTCGCGCGCGGTCTTTGCTGGTCCCGAAGGATACCTGAACACCCCAGGGTTTGATCACCGGGGCAGGGGGTGTCACCTTTAGGGCGGTCAACCGGCGATTGCGCGCCATTTCGTAGCAGGCGGGCAGGAAAGCTTGCGTTTTTGATAGCCGGAAATCGGGCGTTTTGGGCGGCGCATCGCGCCATTGCTCGGCGTCCAGACCGGTGATGATGGGGACATAGGCGACCGTCTCGGGGGCGAGCCCCTTGCCGTCCAGAAACCCCTCTGCACGTCGCTCGCCGCCATTGTAGCCGATCGCGGCCAGCCCTTCGTTCCCGTATTTCTGCGTCATTTCAGCAAGATACTGGGCAGAGTGTTCCAGTGCGTCAGCTGGATTATACGGGTCTTTCAGCCCGCGCAACGCGGCGGTGGAGGGGATAAACTGCGCAATGCCGCGCGCATTGGCGTGGCTCAAGGCGTTTTGGTCAAACCGGCTTTCTTGCCAGATGAGCCGCGCGAAAAATCCGCTGTCCAGCCCGTGCCGCTCGGAAAAGACCTTGATCGCGTTGCACGTGTCATACACGAAATGCGCAGGGCGGATGCAGTGGGCATGGCCCCATTTGGTGCTGGAACAGTAACGCTGGTCCGGCTCGGCCTGCGCCGCCCCAGCCATCAGTATCACCCAGAGCACCCATAAAAACCGCATGCAGACTTGGTGCGCGACGGGCCCCTTGCTGTCAATTGCTCTTGTCGCCCTTCCATCCCGCGGGTCGAGCCTATAGATCATAGAAAACGCCTGACAATTCGGAGAGCGCGCTTGGCCTTTTTTCAAAAGCTGAAATCCAAAATGTTCAAATCCTCGTCCAAGATCGACGAGGGGCTTGAGGCGATTGTCGAAGATGGCGGGGCGACGGATACCCCTGAAACGGTGGATGAAGTTCCCGTCGATCAGGTGATGGAGGCGCCGCAGGCCGCGGCCCAAGCGTTACCCGAAGCGGTGGATGATGAACCCGCACCGATGCCCGCGGATGAAGAGGATACGCCCGCGCCCGTGCCGCTGCGCGAGACGATGACCCCCGTGGCCCCCGATCTGGTGCCCGCACCCCCCGAGCCTGCACCGGCCAAGCCCGGTCTGATGGGCCGCTTGATGGGACGCAGCGCCGCGGCCCCTGTTGTGCGGCGTGTGCTGGATGACGAGATGCTCGAACAGCTCGAAGAACTGCTGATCTCGACCGATATGGGCGTGGATACGGCCCTGCGCGTCACCGCGAATATGGCCGAGGGGCGCTTTGGCAAGCGTCTGTCTGTGGACGAGATCAAGCGCTTGATGGCGACAGAGGTCGCGCGGATCATGGACCCGATTGCCAAGCCCTTGCCGATCTATGCCAAGACACCGCAGGTGGTGCTTGTGGTGGGGGTAAACGGGTCCGGCAAGACGACCACAATCGGCAAGCTGGCCAGCCAGTTTAAAGCCGCAGGCAAGAACGTCGTGATCGCCGCCGGTGACACATTTCGCGCGGCCGCTGTCGAACAATTGCAGGTCTGGGGCGACCGTGCCGACGTGCCGGTATTGACCGCAGGGCAGGGGTCGGACCCGGCGAGCCTTGCGTTCGACGCGATGACGCAAGCGGAGCGTGACGGCGCTGATCTGCTGCTGATTGACACGGCCGGACGGTTGCAGAACCGGGGCGACCTGATGGAAGAACTGGCCAAGATCGTGCGGGTCATTCGCAAGAAAGACCCAAGCGCGCCGCATAATACTCTGTTGGTGCTGGATGCGACGACAGGGCAGAATGCGCTCAACCAAGTGAAGGTTTTTCAGGAAATTTCAGATGTTTCCGGTCTGGTCATGACCAAGCTGGATGGCACGGCCAAGGGCGGCGTGCTGGTGGCGCTTGCGGATAAGTTCGGGCTGCCGATCCATGCCATCGGCGTGGGCGAACAGATCGACGATCTGCAGCCCTTTGACCCGCAGGAGTTTGCGGATGCCTTGATGGGGCTGGACCCGCAGTGACGCAGCATAAAGGTTCGGCGTCATGACCGAATGGATCAGCCAAATTGAAGGCACCGCAGCAGGGCACCAAGCGGCGCTTTGGCTTGCGCTGGCCGCGGCTTTTCTGCACGCCGTTTTTGGCGCGCTTCAGAAAGGGCGGCATGATCCGTGGTTGACCCGCGGGGCGATCGACTTTTCCTATTGCCTGATGGCAGCCCCCTTTGCGCTGCTTATCGTGCCGTGGCCCGAGCCCCATATGTGGGTCATTTTTGCCGGGGCTTGGGCGATCCATATTGTCTATAAGCTGTTACAGGCCTGGGCCTACACCAAGGGGGCCTATACGGTCGTCTACCCTGTGGTGCGCGGCACGGGGCCCTTGTTCACCGTGATCGGCGCCTACCTCATTTTTGGAGAGAGCTTTTCGGGCGTGCAATGGTTGGGCGTTGCGGTGCTGGTGGCCGGCATCTTCGGGCTGGCGCTGTATAACTTTGTCTACCTCGTGTCCGAACGCGATACGCTGAACGCGGCCCTTGGGCTGGCGGTGCTGACGGGGCTTTTCGTGGCGCTTTATACCACGTTCGACGCCTATGGCATCCGCGCGACGGACAACCCGTTTACCTTTCTGGCGTGGTTTTTCATGATCGACGGGCTGGTCATGCCCGTGATCGCCGCGCGCCGCTGGCTGCGGATGGAGGATCGCCCCGAGCTTGGACCGTTGATGACCCGCGGCGTGGCGGGTGGCTTTGTCGCCTTTTTCAGCTTTGGTTCGATCATGCTGGCGACCCGTCTGGACAAAGTGGGCGAGGCCGCCGTGCTGCGTGAAACCTCGACCGTGTTTGCGGCGCTGATCGGATGGTTGGTGCTGAAAGAAACCGTAGGCCCGCGCCGTATTGCCCTGATGGCGCTGATCGCGCTTGGCGCGGTGATCGTCGAAATGGGCGGATAACTGGAGAGCAAGATGAGCACGACACGCGAGATAAACCCTTTCGTCAAATCGGCGCTGGAATACGGGCCGGTGCTGATATTCTTTGTCGCCTATCTGCGCTTCAAGGACGAGACCTTCACCCTTTGGGGCACCGACTACAGCGGCTTTATTGTGGTCACGGCGGCCTTTGTACCGCTGTTGATCCTGTCGACGGGCGCGCTGTGGGCGCTGACGGGCAAGATCAGCCGCATGCAGGTTGCCACAGTCATTCTGGTGACGCTGTTCGGGGGCCTGTCGGTTTGGCTGAATGACGAGAGGTTCTTTAAAATGAAGCCGACCGCCATCTACCTTTTGTTTGCAGCGCTGCTGGCGATCGGTCTGGCGCGGGGGCAATCCTATCTCAAGTTCGTGATGGAAGAGATGATGCCTTTGAATGACGCCGGCTGGATGATCCTGACCAAACGGCTGATGCTGTGCTTTTTCGGATTGGCGCTCGCGAACGAGCTGATCTGGCGCTTTGCCAGCACCGAGACTTGGGTGTATTTCAAGACATTCGGGCTGACGGCGGCGGTGTTTGTGTTTTTCATGACGCAAGGGCGGCTGTTCCAGACCTATGGTTTGGAAAAAGACGAAAGCTAGGACGGGGGCCAGCCCCCGCTGCCCCGTATGGGGCAGCACCCCCGGGATTTACGGCCATTTGGAAGGCGGCTCGCTGTTATAGTTGACGCGAGCGGGCGAGGGGCGTAGCAGATGACATGTGGCGATTTGATACCGGATTGCGGGCCACGGGCAGAGAAACCTGCCAAATTCCGCTAAAAGGTCAGGATGAAAGCCCCCTTTCGCTTGACCGCGTCTGGGGTTTTTTTACGCCCGCTGCACGGCGGGACAGGAAGGATGAGAGAATGAGCGTTGATTGGAAACCACGGACCAAGGCTGTTCACAGTGGCACCCGCCGCAGCCAGTATAACGAAGTGTCCGAGGCCGTGTTCCTGACACAGGGTTTTGTCTATGACAGCGCCGAACAGGCCGAGGCGCGGTTCCAGTCGCTGGGGGATGACGAGTTTATCTATGCCCGCTATGGCAACCCCACGGTGCGCATGTTCGAGGACCGGATCTCGGGCCTTTTGGGGTATGAGGATTGTTTCGCCTGTACCTCTGGTATGGCGGCGGTCAGCGGCGCGCTGACATCGCTGCTGAAAGCAGGCGATCACGTGGTCGCCGCGCGCGCGCTTTTCGGGTCGTGCCTATATGTGCTGGAGGATATCCTGGCGCGTTTCGGGGTCGAGGTGACCTTGATCGACGGCACGGATAATGCGGCCTGGGATGCTGCCATTCGCCCTGACACGACCATGGTCTTCTTTGAGAGCATTTCGAACCCCACCCTGGAAGTCGTTGACATGCGCCATGTGGTGAAAGCGGCCCATGCCGTCGGCGCGCTGGTGCTGGCGGATGACGCGATGGCGACGCCGGTATTTTCCTATGCCAAGGAATGTGGTGCGGATATCGCCATTATCTCGACCACGAAACATGTGGACGGGCAGGGGCGTATGCTGGGCGGTGCGATCTGTGGCCCCAAAGAGCTGATCCGCGGACCCATCGAAGCCTATATGAAACACACCGGCGGCGCGATGAACCCGTTTACCGCCTGGACCCACCTCAAGGCGCTTGAAACCATCGACCTGCGTGTGCGTGCCCAAGCGGATGCCGCCTATAAGATCGCAGATGCGCTGAACGGGCACCCCAAGCTGAGCGCTGTGCGCTATCCGACACACCCCAGCCATCCGCAGCACGCGCTCGCCACGTCTCATGCGCCGTCGGCGGGGACCGTCTTGGCGGTAGAGGTCAAGGGCGGTAAGGAGGCGTGTTTTGCATTCCTTAATGCGCTCGAGATTATCACCATCTCGAACAACTTCGCCGATGCGAAATCCATTGCGACCCATCCGGCGACCACGACGCACCAGCGTTTGCCGGATGACCAGAAGGCCACGCTGGGGATCAGCCCCGGCCTTGTGCGCTTGTCTGCGGGGCTTGAGGACGTGGATGATCTGATTGCCGATATCCGTCAGGCGCTGGACACATTGAAGTGATCACTCGGGGGCTTTGCCTGCTTGGCTGGACGGAGCATTGGTAAAGCCCCCGATATCGCCTATATAGGGGGCAACTTGCGAAAGGGCCTTGCTATGAATATCGCCGCGACAGTGATACCGGACCGTGATGACGCGGTTGCCGCACTTGATACGTTGCGGGCCTGGGCGCGCAAGGCCAGCACCGCCGAGATTGAGACGCTGGACCCGTCGCTGGCCCGTCTGCTGCAAAGCGCCGAAAGCTACCCGCAGTTCAGCCGCGATTACCCCAGTGATTTTGCCGTGGGAGATAACTACAAGGCCACGCTACCCGATCTGCAAAACGGACCGTCGAGCCTGATCCGTGGTGCGAAACAGCAGATTCAGCACGTGGGGATTTCGAACTTTCGGTTGCCAATGCGGTTTCACACCCGCGAGGGCAGCGATCTGACGCTCGAGACATCGGTCACCGGATCGGTCAGCCTTGAGGCAGACAAAAAGGGCATTAACATGTCCCGCATCATGCGCAGTTTCTATAAACATGCGGATGAGGTGTTCAGCTTCGAGGTGATGGAAGCTGCGCTGGATGATTATAAGTCCGACCTCGAAAGCTATGATGCCCGCATCCAGATGCGGTTTTCCTTTCCGGTACAGATCGATAGCCTGCGGTCGGGCCTGTCGGGCTACCAGTATTACGACATTGCGCTTGAGCTGGTCGAGGCCGAAGGCGCGCGCAAGAAGATCATCCACCTTGATTACGTCTATTCCTCTACCTGTCCCTGTTCGCTGGAGCTGTCCGAGCATGCCCGTGCGACACGGGGGCAGCTTGCCACGCCGCATTCACAACGCTCTGTCGCGCGGATCTCGGTCGAGGTGAACTGCGAGGAAAGCTGCCTGTGGTTCGAAGACCTGATCGACGCGGCGCGGCGCGCGGTGCCGACAGAAACGCAGGTGATGGTCAAACGCGAGGACGAACAGGCGTTTGCCGAGTTGAACGCCGCTAACCCGATCTTTGTCGAAGACGCGGCGCGGTTGTTCTGCGAGCAGTTGCAAGCCGAACCGCGGGTGCGTGATTTTCGCGTTGTGGCCAGCCACCAAGAAAGCCTGCACAGTCATGATGCGATCTCTGTTCTGACGCAGGGCGATACCTTTGCGGCTCAAAGCATTGACCCCAGACTGTTCAGCACGCTGTTTCACGTCGGCTGACGTTAGTACGGTTTTAGGGCAGTTACTCTGACATGTTTTCATTCTGCGCATTTATTGCGCGGAGGTTTGTGCTGCTTGCTTGAAACATGCACAAAGCCATGCTGCGATGCGGCATCTTCGGGATGCTGCTATGCAGAAACGTCGGTTCTCATTGGGGATTGCTTCGTTATATTAAGAGGCAGAACAAGGTAACCGGCAGAAATGCCAAGATAAATCGAGAGTTTATTATGGCTTACAACAGCACAATTTCGCAAAGCAACGTCCCCAGCATCAAAGCCCCAGTCGCCGTCATCGGCGGGTTTTTTGCTGCCATCTGGAACGGTTTGATCGCAGCGGGTGCGAACTCGGGCCGGATGCGTCAGGTGACATTCCTGCAGTCCAAGACCGACGAAGAGCTGGCCGCGATGGGTATCAAACGTGATGACATCGTGCACCATGTTTTCCGCGACACATATTACGTCTGATCGGTTCTCAGGTTGAGTATTGACGGCCCGGGTGTGTCTTGCCCGGGCCGTTTTGCGTTTTACCGCAGGGCGCGTCCTTGACACCGGCGCGCCGCCGCGCCAACGCTGCGCAGATGTTGGATTTGCGCCCAGTTGGATATGTCATCGGCCTGTTGGTGTCGGTGCTTGGCATCGCGATGATCGTGCCAATGTTGGTCGATATTGCCGAAGGGCGCGGCCATTGGCCCGTCTTCGTCGAGGCCGGGCTGATCACTATGCTGGGGGGCAGCATGATCGCGCTGGCCTGTGCCAACGGGGTCAGGGAAGGGCTGACGATCCAGCAGACCTTTTTGTTGACGACAGCCGTGTGGCTGATGCTGCCGCTCTTCGGCGCTTTGCCGTTCATGCTGGGCGCGACAGAGGCGCGTTTCGTCGATGCGGTGTTCGAGGCCATGTCGGGCATGACCACCACCGGATCAACGGTGTTTTCCGGTCTTGATGATCTGCCCAAGGGGCTGTTGTTGTGGCGCGCGATCCTGCAGTGGCTGGGCGGCATCGGTATCATTGTTGTGGCGATGGTGTTCCTGCCCGAACTGCGCGTCGGTGGTATGCAGATCTTCAAGTCGGAAGCTTTTGATACCTTTGGTAAAATCCTGCCACGGGCCGGGCAGATCGCCAGCCAGATCTCGGTCATTTATGTCTGGCTGACCTTCGCCTGCGCGCTGACCTATCTGACCTTGGGGATGAACGTCTTTGACGCGACGGTCCACGCGCTGACCACCGTGTCTACGGGCGGGTTTTCGAATTATGATGCCTCTTTCGGTACCTTTAGCGGCAATGCGGAATATGCGGCGTCGATCTTCATGGTGCTCGCGGCGTTGCCTTTCGTGCGCTACGTGCAACTGCTGAACGGCAATCCATTGGCCCTGCATCGTGATCCGCAGGTAAAGGGTTTCTTGCTGACGATTGCGGTGCTGGTGGGGCTGATCTTTATCTCTATTCAGTCGGTCTTTCCGCATCATTGGGAGCAATCCCTGCGCGAGGCGCTGTTCAATATCACTTCAATCATTTCGGGCACGGGCTTTGCCTCGGTCGATTATATGACCTGGGGGCCGTTTCCCGTGGCGCTGTTTTTCTTTACGGGGCTGATTGGCGGCTGCGCGGGGTCCACCGCCTGTTCGATCAAGATCTTCCGCTATCAGCTGTTGTTCGCATCCATCCGTGCGCAGTTGCAGCGAATCCGGTCACCCCACGGCATCTTTACCCCGCGCTATGACGGTCGCCCGATCAGCGGCGATGTCATGATCTCGGTCATGTCGTTTTTCATGTTCTTCACGCTGACTTTAGGGCTGGTGGCCGTGGCGCTCAGCATGACGGGGCTGGATTTCGTGACCTCGATCTCGGGGGCGGGGGCGGCCTTGGGGAACATCGGGCCGGGTCTGGGCAAGATCATCGGGCCGGCGGGCAATTTCAGCACCCTCAACGACACAGCCAAATGGATCCTGACCGCCGCGATGCTGGTCGGACGGCTGGAGCTTATGGCGGTATACGTCATTCTGACATTCAAATTCTGGAGAGCATAATGAGCGCAGTACAAACCCGTCCTTTGGGGGCACAGATTTCTCATATGCTCAAGTCTCGCGGGGTAGAGGTGATCTTTGGCATCCCCGGCGTGCATAACCAAGAGATGTACCGCGGGATCGAGGAAGCAGGGCTGACCCATGTGCTGGCGCGGCACGAACAGGGGGCGGGCTTTATGGCTGATGGCTATGCCCGGGCCACGGGCAAGCCGGGGGTCGCCTATGTGATCACCGGCCCGGGGCTGTGCAATGTGATGACGCCGATGGGACAGGCCTACAGCGATTCCGTGCCGGTGCTGGTGTTGTCCTCCTGTCTGGATGAAACGGCGGCGCGGAAGGGGCAGCTGCACCAGATGAACGATCAGCGCGCGGCGGCGGAAACCGTGTGCGACTGGTCCGAAATGGCGCTGACGGCACCGGCGGCCTACCAGCTGATTGACCGTGCACTGACCGAATTTGCCACCAGCCGCCCGCGGTCCAAGCATATTTCTGTTCCCATTCACCTGCTGGAGGCAGAGGCCGCCCCCGCGCATGCCCTTGCCGTCACCGCGTCCTTGCCGGCGGTGCCCCCTGCGCAGATCGACCTTCTGGCGCAAAAGCTGGCGGCAGCGCAAAAGCCGCTGTTCATTTTTGGCGGTGGTGCCGTTGGCGTTCAAAACGTTGACGCCCTGCTGGCCCGCTGGCAGGCGGCGAGCCTAACGACTTATGCCGGACGCGGCATCGTCTCGCCCGGAGCGCCGCTGCATTTCGGGGCCTATCTCGCGCGGGAAAGCAGCGTGGATGTGATCGCGCAGGCGGATCTTGTGATCGCCGTCGGGACCGAACTGGCAGAGGTGGACCTCTGGCGCGATCATCTGGGCCATTCAGGCGAGCTGGTGCGCGTTGATATTGATCCGTCGGTTCTGGCGGACCCGCAGGCAGCACCATTTGCCATCCTTGGGGATGCGGTACAGGTAATGACCGCGCTTGACGCTGCCTTGCCGGACGAACGCACAGCAGCTGGTTGGAATGCGGCCGAGGTGGCAGGCTGGCGCAAACGCTGGCGGTCAGAAGTGGATATGGAACGTCCGGGCATCCTTGCCGTGGTGGAGGCGGTCAAGGCTGCGACGCCCGAAGGCACGATGATCTACTCGGACATGACCCAATTCGCCTATGCCGCGACAGAGGTCTGGGAGATGGACCGGCCTGGATATTGGCATCATCCTTACGGGTTCGGCACGCTTGGCTACGCAACACCTGCTGCGATTGGTGGGGCCATTGGCCGGCCCGGACTGCCGACCATGGCGATCATCGGGGATTATGGCTTTCAATACACGGTGCAGGAACTGGGGGCTGCGGTAGAGCTGGGGCTGCCGCTGCCGATCATCCTGTGGGACAATGGCAAACTGGGCGAAATCGAAGACAGCATGACCCGCGCGCAGATCGCGCCAAACGCGGTCATCGCTCACAATCCCGATTTTTGCAAACTGGCCGAAGCCTACGGAGCCTATGCTGCGGCACCGAAATCGCTGGAGGAGCTGCCAGAGGTCTTGGCGCAAGCCTTCAAGGCCGACCGCCCGACGTTGATCTATCTGACGCCCCAGACCGCAGTCTGATCAAGGGCGCTGCCCGAAGCGGTTCAAACGACTGACCCCGATCCTCCGTTAAACGGGAGATCGGGGTTTTCTTTATTCCCAACAGCTGACCAGTACGGTCATGCCCTTGGCTTTTTCACGCAGGTCCTGCGGCTTGATCGTGGTGCTGCTGGCCGTGGTATCAACGGTGACACCGGCCTTTTGCGCGAGCTCTGCGATGACCTTGGATTCAACCGCAAACGCGACATCTTCGGGCAATTCGCGTGCGCCATTGGCACGGGGCAGCAACATGCCCAAGACCCGCCCGTCACGATCCAGAATCGGACCACCCGCGTCACCGCTGCGGGCTTCTAGCGCAAGGCGGGCGATGTTCTCTTCGCCTTGCAGCCCACGCACATCGGCCAGCGTGCCATAGGTCACCGTCGCAGATCCGAGCACGCCTTCATAGGGGAAACCCGCAACCGCGATTTCGGATTGCAAACGGGGGGGCACGGTGTTGAACGCCGCCACATCCAGGGGCGAAAGCGCTGCGCGGGGTTTCAGCAGGCTGACCCCGCTGGCCGCATCGTCAACAACCACATCAAGCTCTGTCTCGTCGTCCAGCGTCAGCCGACCACAGCTTTGCACCGCCTCGGATGTGGTGGCAACAGTACCGCGCCCATCAATGAAGAAGCCCGAGCGCGAGATTTTCGGCGACCGGATTTGCAGACCTGACACCAGATCGACAGCCTGACGGTCGCCCCCCCCCGCTGCGGCATCCAGCGTACCGGGCAGGCGGGTGAAGGATTTCGTCATCTCGGCAATCACGCGGCGGCGGCGGTCTTCGTCCCCGGCGGGCCAGATGAGGGTGAAGCCCTTGATCTCGCCATTCTGCAGCGACACCTGCGTCTGGCTGACGATGCGGCCGTTCTCGCCGATCAGCTCGAAACTGTCGGACTTCCGCTCGCGCGGGCCTTCTTCGGGGACGATTTCAAGGGTCTGCATGATGTCATACAGGCCAAAGAGCGTATCTTGATCGCCCGCCTGACTGATCAGCAGAACCCGCGCGTCGATGTCGCCGGTGCCATTGTAATGGGCGAAGGGGGGCTCGAACCGGTCAAACCCCACGATCTTGGTCGGCATCACCATCTCGATCCCGGCGTCGGCGTTGCGCACGACCTGCAGGCCCAGACCTTCGAGCACGGCGTTATATTGTTTCAGAAGGGCGGCGCGTTGCAGCGTTGTCAGCACGCCGGTGGCGTCATAGCCGTTGGCCCCTTGCCAATCGGCCATAGACCCCCGCGTACCCCGCCCGAAGGCACCGTCGATAGAGGCATTGTAAAACCCGGCCCACTTCAGCGCGACCTGCAGCTGTTCGCGCGCCTCGCGGTCAAGCTCCCGTTCGCTGGCGCGCGCTTCGGCCAGGGTTTCGTCACGTGGTGGTTCGGGCAGGACGGGGACTTGCGTGGTTTCTACCTCTACGGTGGCGGTGTTCTCTTGCTCCAGCGCTTCGCTGGCGGGGGGCAGGGTGGTTTGCGTGATCTCACTGTCTGTCTGCGTATCGGTGGGGGATGCAGGGTCAACCGGTGCGATCAGCGGAATGTTCAGGACGTTCGCGCCCACGGGCCAGAACTGCTGCTGGAACCGTTCAGAAAGCTGGATAAAGCTGTCGCGCGGAATCACCCCGTCGCGGCGGTAGCGGCGCAACAACAGCTCTGCGTCATCACGGCGATAGGGGCCGACCGCGATTCCATACCAGCTGCCGCCCAAGGCAAAGCCGTTCACATCCTCAAGATTGGCGCTATAGGCACGTGCGCGATCGGTCGCCGCGGCCAGATTGGGCTGGGCTTCGACCTGTATCCAAACCACATCATCGGCAGACTGTGCAAAGGCAAACGGGGCAATAAACAAGGCGGCGATCAGGGCCGCAAACAGTCGCGTCATAGGTATGGGTGCTCTCAAGGATTTAAACTTGCAGTAGATAAGCAGGAACCTGTGCAAAATACCATGCTTGAGACAGCGCAAATCATCACAAAGCTGCCAATTGACCCTACCGCGACAGCACCTTAGGAAAGGCGCGCAGCAGCAAAGGCAAAATCTTATGTCCGACCCGGTCCAGCGCCCCCGTTCATTTCAGGAAATCATCCTCGCCCTACAGTCCTATTGGGCACGTCAGGGCTGTGCGGTCCTGCAACCCTACGACATGGAAGTCGGTGCGGGTACGTTCCACCCGGCAACGACCCTGCGCGCGCTTGGCACCAACCCTTGGGCCGCCGCCTATGTGCAGCCCTCGCGCCGCCCGACCGACGGGCGCTATGGGGAAAACCCCAACCGTCTGCAGCATTACTACCAGTTTCAGGCACTGATCAAACCCAGCCCGCCCAACCTGCAAGAGCTCTACCTCGGATCGCTTGAGGCGATCGGGATCGATATGGCGCTGCATGACATCCGCTTTGTCGAGGATGACTGGGAAAGCCCCACTTTGGGCGCATGGGGACTGGGCTGGGAAGTCTGGTGTGACGGCATGGAAGTGTCGCAGTTCACCTATTTCCAGCAGGTCGGCGGCCATGATTGCCATCCTGTATCGGGCGAGCTGACCTACGGGCTCGAGCGTTTGGCGATGTATGTTCTGGGCGTCGATCACGTGATGGACATGCCCTTTAACAGCCCCGACGCGCCGATCCCGCTGACCTATGGTGATGTGTTCAAACAGACCGAGGAAGAATACGCCCGCTGGAACTTTGACGTCGCCAATACCGACGTGCTGCTGGACCACTTTGTCGAGGCAGAGAACGAGTGCAAGGCGATCCTTGCGCAAGACGCCGTGGACCCCAAGACCGGCAAGCGCATCGTGATGGCGCACCCCGCCTATGACCAATGCATCAAGGCGAGCCACATTTTCAACCTGCTGGACGCACGCGGTGTCATCTCGGTGACAGAGCGTCAGGCCTATATCGGGCGGGTGCGCACCCTTGCCAAAGCCTGCGCCGACGCCTTTGTTCAGACACGGGCCGGCGGTTGGTCGGAAGACGCGGCATGAACGGTAAAATTGTAGGAGGCGTCATCTTGGTTGCAGCAGCCATTGCGGGTCTCGCGCTTTATTATCTACAGGTCTACGGCTACTATCACGAGGCACCGGCACCGGATGAGGGCGTCTCGCTGGTGTCGATCTCCAGCAATGCGTCCGAGCCGATCCTGACCGACAATTTCCGCGCCATCGACGCCGACAGCTCGCCCATCCGCTACCGCGCATGTTTCGACACCTCGCTCAGCCTCGCCATGCTGTCCGAAACCTATGTCGTCAGCGACGAGGTCACGCCGCGCAATGCACCGGGCTGGTTCGACTGTTTCGACGCCAAAGCCATCGCAGAAGAGATCGAGGCAGGCACGGCGCTGACCTTTCTGGGGCAGAAGAACGTGCATTTCGGCGTAGACCGTATCGTTGCGATCACTTCGGACGGGCGCGGCTATGTCTGGCACGAGCTGAACGATTGTGGCGACAAATCCTATGATGGGACCGTGGTGGGCGAAGCTTGCCCGGAACGCCCCGCCGACTGATCCGACCCGGATCGACCGGCCCTTTGACATAAGCGCTGTTTGCGCGACACATATTTAACCGCACCCAAGCGACACGCGGCCCCGAAAGGTACGAACCCATGCCCGACCTCCTGATAGAGCTTTTCTCGGAAGAAATTCCCGCCCGCATGCAGGCGCGCGCGGCGGATGATCTAAAGAAACTGGTGACGAACGGGCTGGTGGATGCGGGGCTGACCTATGCCTCTGCCGCGGCCTTTTCGACGCCGCGTCGTCTGACCCTGACGATCGAGGGGATGCTGGACGCCAGCCCGTCGCTGGTCGAGGAACGCAAAGGCCCCAAGGCCGACGCGCCGGAAAAAGCCATCGAAGGGTTTCTGCGTGGCGCGGGCCTGACCCGCGACCAGCTGGAAGAACGCGACACGCCCAAGGGCAAGATCCTGTTCGCCATGATCAAAAAGCCGGGCCGCCCCGCAGCCGAGATCGTGGCAGAAGTGCTGGAAAACACCATTCGCAATTTCCCATGGCCCAAATCCATGCGGTGGGGCAGTGGCAGCTTGCGGTGGGTGCGCCCGTTGCATTCGATCCTGTGTATCCTGTCGGCCGAGGATGGCGCGCAGACCGTGCCATTGACCATCGACGGGATTACCGCAGGCGATACCACGCGCGGACACCGCTTTCTGGCCCCCGATACAATCACCGTCAGCAGCTTTGACGACTACAGCGCCAAGCTGAAACGCGCGTTTGTCGTGCTCGACCCGGCAGAGCGGCGCGATACGATCTGGAACGACGCGACCAATATGGCCTTTGCCAACGGGCTTGAGGTGGTCGAGGATGCGGGCCTGCTGGCCGAGGTCGCAGGGCTGGTGGAATATCCCGTCGTGCTGATGGGGCAGATTGGCGATGATTTCCTTGGTCTGCCGCCCGAGGTGCTGCAAACCTCGATGAAAGAGCACCAGAAGTTCTTTTCCGTGCGCAACCCCAAGACGGGCCGCATCGAGCGCTTTGTCACCGTCGCCAACCGCACCACCGCCGACGATGGCGCGACCATTCTGGCGGGCAATGAAAAAGTGCTCTCTGCGCGCCTGTCGGACGCTAAATTCTTCTGGGAAAACGATCTGCGCATCGCGCAATCGGAGGCCGGGATGCAGACCTGGGTGGACCGCCTGTCCAACGTGACCTTCCACAACAAGCTGGGCACACAGGCAGAGCTGATCTCGCGCATGGAGGCACTGGCTGGGGAACTCGCCCCGATGGTCGGGGCCGACGCAAAAGAGGCCCGCGCCGCCGCCCGTTTCGCCAAGGCCGATCTATCGTCCGAAATGGTCTATGAATTCCCCGAACTTCAGGGGCTTATGGGCAGCTACTATGCCAAAGCCGCCGGCAAGTCCGACGCCATCGCCGCCGCCGCCCAAGACCACTATGCGCCGCTGGGACCATCCGACGACGTGCCAACCGCGCCCGTGTCCATCGCCGTGGCGCTGGCAGAGAAAATCGACAAGCTGACCGGCTTCTGGGCGATTGACGAAAAACCGACCGGGAGCAAAGACCCGTTTGCGCTGCGTCGCGCGGCCTTGGGCGTGATCCGGATTTTGGTTGAGAATGATGTGTCGCTGAACCTCAGAAATGTAATTCCAACTGCGTTTCGTAGAATAGAAGCAGATTGTCTGCGTAAAGAGTTAGCTGGCTGGGCTATTCACGCAGGAAAGAGTGACATCTGGAGGGAGCCACTGCTTCACTCAATCGACAGTTGGCAAACTGATGAAATTACTGCTTGGATAGCAACCGAAAGCGTCAACGAGGATCTAAATCTTGACGAACGGTTGGGCGCTGCTGAAAGAGCACGGCAGACTGTTTTAGCTGGACATCCAATTGAAACGGCTAACCTCCTCTCCTTCCTCCACGACCGCCTGAAGGTCTACCTTAAAGACCAAGGCGTCCGTCATGACATCATCGACGCTTGCATCAGTTCTTCTGATGGCGCACCTGCTGGTGCGACGGACGGCAACGACGACCTGACCCTGCTGGTCAAACGCGCCAAGGCGCTGAGCGAGACGTTGAAAACCGACGACGGGGAAAACCTGATCCAAGGATTCAAGCGCGCCAACAATATTCTCAGCCAAGCCGAGGATGCGGATGGGGTGGAATACTCCTTCGGGGCGGACATCAAATTTGCCGAGACGGAAGAAGAGCGCGCGTTGTTTGCCGCCCTTGATACCGCAGAGGCGCAGATCAAACCGGCGATGGAGGCACAGGATTTCGGCACAGCCATGTCCGCGATGGCGTCCTTGCGCGGCCCGATTGATGCGTTCTTTGATGCGGTGCAGGTGAACTCTGATAACGCGACGGTCCGGCGCAACCGGTTGAACCTGCTCAGCCGTATCCGCACGATCTGTAGCTCGGTCGCGGATCTGACGAAAATCGACGGGTAACGCAGCAGACCCGACACGTGGGCAAGGCGATCACGCCTTGCCACACCACGGCGAAAGCCTATGCTGCGCAGGAACCAAAAGGTGCCGCAGTGCAGAAAGCCGCCATGACAACCCTTGTGACCCAAACCGCCCCCATCGCGAATGATACGCATGGGGGGCGTGCGAAATGTCTGCAACGTCTGGTCCGTCTTGATCTGCCGGTGCCGCGCACCGTGGCGCTGCCCTTTGATGTCGTGCTCGAGATCGCGCAGGGGCAGATCCCCGATCTGCAAGCGGTCGCCGATGAATTCCCCCAAGACGCGCTGCTATGCGTGCGCCCCTCTAGCCAGGACCCGGATTGGGGCGGGCCGGGGGCGGTGATGAACATCGGCATGAACGATGACCGCTATGCCGACTATTGCGAACGTATGGGCGAGGGACCCGCATCGGCGCTTTATACCCGTTTCGTGCAATCCTATGCCGTCAATGTGGCGCGTTTGGACCCCGATATGTTCGACGACGTCGAAGGCGACGGGCGCGAGGCGCTGCTGCAATCCCTGCGCGCCTACGAGCTTGAGACCGAAGAAAGCTTCCCCCAGGACCGTGTGACCCAGCTGACCGCCGTGCTCAGTTCCATGGCGCGGGCGTGGGAGGGCACATCGGCGCGGCTGTTGCGCCAGGCCAAGGGGGCGCCTGCAGATGCGGGGCTGGGCCTGATCGTGCAGCAGATGGTGTTCGGTGTGGGCACGGGGATTTGCGGCTCGGGCGTGTTGCAACTGGTGGACAGCACCACCGGCCTACCACAGATCACCGGGCGGTACCTGAGCCAGTCGCAGGGGCGCGACGCCTTGCAGGACACCGCCGATGCGCTTTACCTGACGCGCGATCCACGCGGCCCGTCGCTTGAGGAACACGCCCCCGAAGCTTTCGAGATGCTCAAACAGCACGCGGCGCTGATGCGGGTGCGGCTGCGTGCCGAGATGCAGGTGGAATTCGTCATCTCTGACGGAGAGTTGTTTATCCTTGATGGCGTGCGCGTGTCGCGGTCCTCGCGGGCGGCGGTGCGTATCGCGGTGGCGCTGGCGGACGAAGGGATCATCCCCCGCGAAGAGGCACTGATGCGTGTCCAGCCCCGCACCCTGACAGAGCTGTTGCACCGGCAGGTTGACCCCCGGGTGAAACGCGATGTGATCGGGCGCGGCATTGCCGCCAGCCCCGGTGCCGCCACCGGCCGGATCGTGTTCAACGCGAACGATGCGCAAGCCAGTGCCGCACGGGGCGAGAAATGTATTCTGGTGCGCCGCGAAACCTCGCCCGAGGATATTCGCGGGATGCATGCCGCCCAAGCCGTGCTGACCGAACGCGGTGGCATCACCAGCCACGCCGCGGTGATCGGGCGGGGCATGGGCTTGCCCTGCGTCGTCGGTGCCTCGTCAATGCGGTTCGATCTGGTCAAGGGGGTGATCACGGCCCCTGACGGGCGGATGTTCAAGGCAGGCGATGAAATCACCCTCGACGGCACCTCGGGAGAGGTGCTGTGCGGGGCCGCGGATATGCTTGAGCCGCTGCTGGACGCGACCTTCCAAAAGCTCATGTCCTGGGCCGAAGACGCTGCCGACATCGGGATACGTGCCAACGCTGACACCCCCGCCGACGCGCAAACCGCGCGCAATTTCGACGCGCAGGGGATCGGGCTGTGCCGGACAGAGCATATGTTCTTTGACCCCAGCCGCCTGACCGTGATGCGCGAGATGATCTTTGCCGATACCAGTGAAGGCCGCCGCGCCGTGCTGGAGCGGTTGCTGCCAATGCAACGCGATGATTTCATTCAGCTTTTCCGCATCATGCAGGGTCAGCCGGTGTGCATCCGTCTGTTCGATCCGCCCTTGCACGAATTCCTGCCCTCGACCCGAACCGGTCAACGCGATCTGGCCGAGGCGCTGGATTTGCCGCTGTCCAACGTGACCCGCCGGATCGAGGCGATGACCGAATATAACCCGATGCTCGGCCTGCGCGGCGTTCGTCTTGGCGTGACGGTGCCCGAAATCTACGAGATGCAGGCCCGCGCGATCTTCGAGGCCACGATCGAAGCCAGCCGCGACGGCGACCCCGTGGTGCCCGAGATCATGATCCCGCTTGTTTCGGCCAAACGCGAGGTTGAACTGATCAAAGCCAGCGTCGACAAGATCGCAACGGCGGTGAAATCCGAACGCGGCGCGAGCTTTACCTACCGTTTGGGCGTGATGGTCGAAACACCCCGTGCCGCCCTGCGCGCCGGAGAGATTTCGCCCCATTGTTCCTTCCTCAGTTTCGGGACAAACGACCTGACGCAGATGACCTATGGGTTGAGCCGAGATGACGCGGGACGGTTCATGTCGACCTACGTGCAGCAGGGCGTTTTCCCCGAAGATCCGTTCCATATGCTGGACCGTGATGGCGTCGGAGAGCTGCTTCAGCTTGGTGCCGCGCGGGGGCGGGAAGCACAACCTGGGATTACCTTGTCGATCTGCGGAGAGCACGGCGGCAACCCCGAATCGATTGCTTTTTGCCGTGACGCGGGTTTCGACTACGTTTCTTGCTCACCTTTCCGTGTTCCAGTTGCCAGGTTGGCGGCGGCACAGCTCGCAATCTCGGACAAGATCGGGTAGTTTTGCGCGGCTGATCGCCTAGATGTTGTTTTCCTGTGCGGGTTCCCGCGCAGGCGGTTTCGGCAGGGTTTACGCTTGGTGCCAGTTTGGGTAGGGGGCGCTGTCCGAAACTACTTGCGAGGCGCTCAATGCGTTCTTTTCAGAAATTCTCGTCCTGCGCCCTGCTGGCGCTGTCTTTGCTTGCTCCTGCCGTGGCGTCCGCCAGCCCGCAACAGGCGAAAGCATTGGCTGACATCGAAGCCAAAGGGCTGCGCTCTGTCGGGTCGGAACGTCTGGAAAGCATGATCGCATCGAACAACGCAAGCGAGGTGGAGTTCACCCGCGCATGGCTGGCCGAACAGCCGAAGGCATCGGGCGGCGAACAATGGCGCTGTCTGGCAGAGGCGCTCTACTTTGAAGCGCGCGGCGAGACGGTCAAGGGCCAGTTCGCTGTGGCCGAAGTGATCATGAACCGTGTGAAATCCGCGCAGTTTCCCGGGTCTTTGTGCAGCGTGATCAATCAGGGAACAGGTCGCAAATACCAGTGTCAGTTCACCTACACCTGCGACGGCAATGCCGAAGTGATCGCCGAACCGCGCGCCTATGCGCAGGTCGGCAAGGTCGCGCGGGCGGTGCTGGACGGCAAGGCACCATCGCTGACAGGCGGGGCGACGTATTATCATACCACCGCCGTAAGCCCCCGTTGGTCGCGCGTCTTTACCCGCACCACCAAGATCGGCGTGCACATGTTCTATCGTGACGGCGTTCAGACCGCGTCGAACTAAGCGGCGTTTCTGTCGTCTTTGACGGCTGGCCAGCCGTGTCTGGCTTTGGTACATCCGCGCAAACGGTCTAGGATCGTTTGCGAGTGAGACAAGCAAAGGCCCAAACCCATGACAAGTGACACGCGGCTTGCCTTTGCGCACCCGTCCGAACGCGCTGCTGCGACGGCGGGGCCTGAACCTCTGGACCGGATTTCCCTGCGCGATCATATCGTTGAGGTCGAGATCGGTGCCTTTCAGGCCGAACGTGGCGTAACGCAGCGCATCTGTTTCAATGTCGTCGTCGAGGTGCAGCCGCTGACCGGCCCCGTGGATGACGATGTGGACCGTATCCTGTCCTACGACCGCGTGACCGAAGCGATCGCCTACGAGCTGTCGGACGAACGGCTGAACCTGCTCGAGACGCTGGCCGAACGGGTCGCGGATCGTATCCTGCTGGAACGGCAGGCGATGCGGGTGTTTGTGCGCATCGAAAAGCTGGACCGTGGCCCCGGTGCTTTGGGAGTCGAGATCGTGCGCGCCCGCGATGATACCCCGGACAGTCAGGCCGAGGCGCGCGAGGTGCCGCACCCCGAGCTGGTTTATCTGAGCAATGATGCCATCGCCTCGCCGCATCTGGCGGGGTGGCTGGACCAGTTGCACCAGATGGGGCGGCCCCTGATCCTCTGTGTCGGCGCATCGGACACCGCCGCGCCGCAGGTCGGGCATAAAATGGCGCAGCGTCGCATTGATCTGCTGGCGATTGAACAGAACGCTTGGGTGCTGGCCGCAAAGGATGATCGCTGCGTGGTCGTGGCGACGCGGACAGAGCTGGATTGGGCGATGAAGAACGGCCAGACGAGCGTTTGGGCTCCGTCGAAGATCGTGCTTGATAGCGTGGATACGCCCTCGGCGCAGCCGCGCGATGCTGTGGCCTTGGCCGCGTGGTTCGCCGCCAGCTTCGACGCGACAGAGATGTTGGTGATCGGGGCGGACCTGCCGGCCGACGCCTCTGTTCCGCTGCGCGCCGTAGCGGTGGACCAGGGCAGGCTGTGAGACATGACCGATTACTTTCGACCTCTCGTCCAGATCGGCCCCGCGCGGCCTGACACCGCGGTGTCTCTCGCGGGGGGGTGGGGCTGGTTCACCCATGCCGAGGTCTTGTCGCGCAGCACGCCGCCCCGTGTTGTACCCGCGGCCGATATCCCGGCAAGCGTGATGGCACGGCTGACCGCGCCCAGACCCGCGATGGCAGGGCTGACGCTGGACCGCCCGCGCATCATGGGCATTCTGAACACGACGCCCGATAGTTTCTCGGACGGGGGGCAGCATAATGCCGTGCCCGATGCGCTGCGCGTCGCACAAGAGATGGTGGCCGCCGGCGCGGATATTCTGGACATTGGCGGCGAGTCCACACGCCCCGGCGCGGATTTTGTGCCCGTCTCCGAAGAGATCACGCGCACCGCTCCCGTCATTGCCGCACTGCGGGGTGCGGGGCTGCACACGCCGATCTCTATCGATACCCGCAAGGCCGCCGTGGCCGAGGCCGCGGTCAGCGCCGGTGCCAATCTGGTAAACGACGTCTCGGGCTTCACCTTTGATCCCGCCCTTGGACCCCTGTGTCAAAAACTGGCGCTGCCGGTTTGCGTTATGCATGCCCAAGGCGATCCCGCGACCATGCATCTGGACCCACAGTATGATAACGTGCTGCTTGATGTTTTTGACGCGCTGGAGCGGCAGATCAGCATGCTGGAGGCATCAGGCATCCCGCGGGGGGCCATTCTGGCGGACCCGGGCATCGGGTTCGGCAAGACGCAGGATCACAATCTGGCTCTGCTGGCGCGGCTGAGCCTGTTTCACGCTTTGGGGACGCCTATCCTGCTAGGCGTGTCGCGCAAACGGTTCATCGGAACGATCGGCAACGCACCGCAGGCACAGGACCGCGCGCCGGGGTCGATCGCCGTGGCGCTTGCAGGATTGGGGCAGGGTGTGCAAATGATCCGTGTGCATGACGTGGACGACACCCGCCAAGCGGTCGCTCTGTGGCATGCCGCATATTTTGGGAGCATTTTATGACAAAATTATTTGGAACAGACGGTATTCGCGGAAAGGCCAATGTGCACCCGATGACAGCCGAGGTCGCCCTGAAAATCGGGGCCGCTGTGGGGCGCTATTTTAGCGCGGGTCGTGATGGTGTG
The DNA here is from genome assembly GCF_000735125.2 of Sulfitobacter sp. CB2047. NCBI lineage: Bacteria > Pseudomonadati > Pseudomonadota > Alphaproteobacteria > Rhodobacterales > Roseobacteraceae > Sulfitobacter > Sulfitobacter sp. CB2047. The sequence goes on from NZ_CP072613.1 coordinate 1,384,367, forward strand.
CACCGTGTGGTGATTGGTAAGGACACGCGGTTGTCGGGCTATATGTTCGAAAACGCGCTGACGGCGGGGCTAACGTCCTCGGGGATGAATGTGCTGCTGCTGGGGCCGGTGCCCACACCTGCGGTCGGGCTGCTGACGCGGTCGATGCGGGCTGATCTGGGGGTCATGATCTCGGCCAGCCACAATCCGGCGACGGACAATGGCATCAAGTTCTTCGGCCCCGACGGGTTCAAGTTGAGCGACGCTGTGGAGGCCGAGATCGAGGCGTTGATCGAAGGCGGCGTGGAGTTGAACCCCGCCGACAAGATCGGCCGTGCCAAGCGGATCGATGACGGGCGGTTCCGCTATGTCGAGCGGGTGAAGTCATCGTTCCCGCGCCAGATGCGTCTGGATGGGCTGAAGGTCGTGATCGACTGCGCCAATGGGGCCGCACACCGCGTCGCTCCCGAAACCCTATGGGAACTGGGGGCCGAGGTGATCGAGATTGGCGTGTCGCCGAACGGCTTTAATATCAACGAGAATTGCGGCTCGACCCACCCCGAACGCGCCGCAGCGGCGGTGGTAGAGCACGGTGCCCATGTGGGCATTTGTCTAGATGGCGACGCGGACCGCGTGATCCTGATTGACGAAACCGGCAAGGTCGGTGACGGGGATCAATTCATGGCCCTTATGGCCTCCCGTTGGGCGGCCGAAGACCGGCTGGCCAATGGCGCCTTGGTTGCCACGGTGATGAGCAACCTCGGCCTTGAACACTTCTTGCAGGGCAAGGGGCTACGGCTTGAGCGGACGTCCGTCGGCGACCGCTATGTGGTCGAGCGGATGCGCGAAGGCGGTTTCAATCTGGGCGGCGAGCAATCGGGCCATATCGTAATGACCGACCACGCCACCACGGGTGACGGTCTGATGGCGGGGCTGCAGTTTCTGGCAGAGATGATCCGGTCGGAGAAGACCTCCTCCGAGCTGCTGAACAACTTTGAACCCGTGCCGCAACTGCTTAAGAACGTAAGGTTTTCTGCCGGTCAGGTGCCGTTGGAAGACGCGCAGGTGCAAGGGGCCATCGCACAGGCCGAAGCCGATCTGGCTGGTCAGGGGCGTTTGCTGATCCGCAAATCCGGTACCGAGCCGCTGGTGCGTGTGATGGCAGAACATGAAGACGCGCAGCTGATGGAACGCGCTGTCGATTCTGTGGTGGATGCGGTCACGGCGGCTGTCGCACCTTAAGCTGATCGCAGGGCTGCTGGCGGGGATGTCCTGCGCAGCGGCCCTGCCTTGCCCTCGCGGGACGCGCCGCCTGCGGTGGCTGTGGGATGCCTTCGGCGAGGATTTAGAGCCATTTGGAAGCTAGGCGCGCGTGCGGGTGAACAGCCGGCGGAACGCGCCATATTGGCTGAGCGCGACGCCCGAGAGGATCAGCACCATCGCGTAGAGCAGGGATGGCGGCAGCGGTTCGTTCAGCAAGAGCGCACCGAGGCAGACGGACCAGACGGGGACTTGGTAGTTCACCAGTGACATAAACACCGGGCCAGCACTGCGGATCACCAGCACGCGCAGGAAATTCGCGGCGGCGGTGGGGATCAGGCCCAGAAACGCCAGCGCCGCGAAGATGGACGGCGAGGGGCGGGGCGGCAGACCTTCGATGATGATTGCCATGGGAACGGTGATGCAGGTGGCAATGATCAGCAGGATGGTCGCAAGGCCGATCGCGTCCACCGCGGGCAGGCGGCGCATGATGATCGAGCTGGTGGCGTAGCACCCCGCCGCACCCAGGCAGGCCAGACGGCCTTGGGTTTCAAGCGCGGTGCCAGTGCTTTCAAAGGCTTGCGCGCCGATCAGGATGACAACGCCGACAAAGCCCAGGGCAAACCCGATCACCTTGCGCGGGCTCATCGCTTCGCCCGGAACGAAGAAATGCGCGAGCGGCAGGATGATCAGCGCCGTCGCGGCCATGGTCACCCCCGCGAATCCCGAGGTGACATATTGCTGACCCCATGCGAGCAGGCTGAACGGCACGGCAGAGCTGGCGGCACCGATAAAGATCACGGCCGCGATGTCGCCGCGGGTGGGGGATTGGGTAAAGAGCCGAAAGCCTCGCAGAGCCCAGATTACCACCATCACGGTGGCCGCGAACCCGACACGTGTGGCCGCGATCCAGAAGGGTGGCATTTCAGTCAAAGCGATTTCGGTCACCAGAAACGTGCCTCCCCAGATGAAGGCAAGCAGCAGGATCATCAGCCAGCTGGATTTGGTGATCTGGGGCGCGTCCGGCATGACATATCCTGTGGGAAAACTCGGCCCGCCAGATGTGACAGCCGGTTGCGCAAAAGAAAAGGCCCGGTGCAAAACCGGGCCTTTCCACATCGCTGCAATGGCGATCAGTTCTTGGATTTGTCGACCATCTTGCCGGCAGAGATCCAGGGCATCATTTCGCGCAGCTTGCCGCCGACGACTTCGATCTGATGTTCGTCATTGGCGCGACGCGAGGATTTCAGCGTGGGCTGACCGACGGAGTTTTCCAGCATGAAGTCACGCACGAATTTGCCCGACTGGATGTCGCTGAGAACGGCTTTCATGCGCGCTTTGGTCTCGTCGTAGGGCAGGATGCGCGGGCCGGAGACGTATTGGCCGTATTCCGCTGTGTTCGAGATCGAGTAGTCCATGTTGGCGATGCCGCCTTCATAGATCAGGTCAACGATCAGCTTGGTTTCGTGCAGACATTCGAAATAGGCCATTTCGGGCTCGTAGCCGGCTTCGACCAGTGTTTCAAAGCCACAGCGGATCAGTTCAACGATACCGCCGCACAGAACAGCCTGTTCGCCGAACAGATCGGTTTCACATTCTTCGCGGAAGTTGGTTTCGATGATGCCGGAACGGCCGCCACCGATGGCGGAGCAGTAGGACAGGCCGATTTCCAGCGCTTTGCCGGTGGCGTCGGTGTCTACCGCAACCAGGCAAGGCACGCCGCCGCCTTTGGTGTATTCGCCGCGCACAGTGTGGCCCGGGCCTTTGGGGGCCATCATGATCACATCAACGCCGGGTTTGGGTTCGATCAGGCCGAAGTGGACGTTCAGGCCGTGGGCGAATGCGATTGCAGCGCCTTCGCGGATGTTATCGTGCACGTATTTCTTGTAGGTTTCAGCCTGCAATTCGTCGGGCATGGTGAACATGATCACATCGGCCCAAGCTGCTGCTTCGGCGATTTCCATGACTTTCAGGCCTTCGCCTTCGGCTTTCGCTTTCGAAGCGGAGCCTTCGCGCAGCGCAACGACGAGGTTTTTCGCACCGGAATCACGCAGGTTCAGCGCGTGGGCGTGGCCCTGGGAGCCATAGCCGAGGATGGCGACTTTCTTGTCCTTGATCAGGTTCACATCGCAGTCACGGTCGTAATAAACGCGCATTGGGGCGTCCTTTCGGGTTCGTTGAAATCTAGGGAGACCATATCGAAGCTAGTGCGAGATGCTATTGCGGAATTGTGAGTTTATTTGGCAAAATGAAGATGGTAATGCGCGGTATGCGGTAAAAATGGAAAAATCATGCTTGATGATATGGATCGACGACTTCTGCGCCACTGGCAGGCGGATGCGGGGCTGTCGCCGGCGGAGTTGGCCGACCTTACGGGGCTGACAGCGGGTAAGGTGTCGCGGCGGATCACGCGCATGCAGGAAGCCGGTATCGTTCAGGGGGTGGCGGCTGTCGTCGATTGGGCGGCATTGGGCTACACGGTCGAAGTGTCCTTGCGGATCACTTTGGACAAGACACAAGGCAATGCCTTTGACCGCTTTCTTGAAGAGGCACGCCAACTGCCTGAGGTGATCGAGCTCCAGACCTTTCTGGGGCGGGTGGATGTGCGCCTATCGGTAATTGCGCGGGATATGGCGCATTATCAGCAGATTTACCGGGAGGGTATTCTGACCTTGCCGCATATTGCCGATATCGAGGCGCTGATGCATGTGGCGCGGATCAAGTCAGAGGAGGCGTTACCGCTATGATCACGCTGGATGAGGTGGACCACCGGTTGATCCGGTCGCTTGCGCGCGATGCCACACAAAGCGCCGGTGCCCTGGGGCGTCATCTGGGGCTGTCGCAGCCTGCCACTTGGCGGCGGATCAAACGGTTGGAGGAGGCAGGCATCCTGCGCGGCAAGAGGCTGCGCTTGAACCGGGAGGCATTGGGGTTCGGCGTCACCGTCTTTCTTGGCGTCAAGCTTGCGACCAAAGGGCGGGTTAGCCTGGAGGATTTCGAACGCGCCGTCAGTGCCATCCCCGAGGTCCAAACGGTGGAGCATGTTCTGGGGCTATATGACTACCGTTTACGGGTTGTTGCGCGGGATCTGGCGGATTTCGAACGGGTACTGCGGCGGCGGATCATGACCCTGCCCGGGGCGGGGGCGGTCGAGGCAAATGTGCTTCTAAGCGAGGAACGACTGACCGGACCATTGGGCCTGTGACTTTACCACGCGAGCGGCTATGTTCGCGCGAAACCATCAGGAGGATATCATGCCCGCTTTGCTAAATTCAGTTGACCCGGAAGGGCTTGAAGAGTTTTCGGTCGTGTTCACCGACCGGTCCTTGAACCATATGAGCGCCGTGTTCCAAGAGGTCATGCGCGACATCAGCACTCTGCTCAAAGACGTATACAAGGCCGATGCCGTGGCTGTCGTCCCCGGAGGCGGCACCTATGGGATGGAGGCGGTCGCCCGTCAGTTCGCACGGGGGGCCGAGGTGCTGGTCGTGCGCAACGGCTGGTTTTCCTATCGGTGGAGCCAGATCATCGAGAGCGGCGATCTGACCGGCAATGCTACCGTCATGAAGGCGCAGATGCAGGGCAACAGCACGCCCGCGCCCTTTGCCCCGAGCCCGATTGATGACGTCGTCAAGGCCATCGAGACGCATAAGCCGCAGGTGGTTTTCGCACCTCATGTGGAGACCAGTGCGGGGGTGATCCTGCCCGATGACTATATCAAGCAGATGGCAGAAGCGGCCCATGCCGTCGGCGCGCTGGTGGTGCTGGATTGTATCGCGTCGGGCTGCGCATGGGTGGATATGAAGGCGCTTGGCGTCGACGTATTGCTCTCTGCGCCGCAAAAGGGCTGGAGCGCTTCGCCCTCTGCCGGGCTGGTCATGATGTCGGATCGCGCTGTTGCACGCATGGGAGAGACAACATCGGACAGTTTTGCTATTGATCTGGCCAAGTGGCATAGCATTATGAAAGCCTATGAAAATGGTGGCCACGCCTATCACGCGACCATGCCGACCGATGCGCTACGTCAATTCCGCGATACCATGCTTGAGACGAAATCCTACGGGTTTGACCGTCTGAAAGAGGCGCAGTGGCGTCTGGGGGATTCCGTGCGCAAGATGTTGGCGGAGAGGGGCGTTACCTCTGTCGCGGCGGAAGGTTTTGGCGCGCCGGGGGTGGTGGTGAGCTATACCGCGGATCCAACCGTGCAAAACGGCAAGGCCTTTGCTGCCGAAGGGATGCAGATCGCTGCTGGCGTGCCGTTGATGTGTGACGAGCCGGAGGATTTCCAGACCTTCCGTCTGGGGCTGTTCGGTCTGGATAAGCTTTACGACGTCGATGCCACGCTCGCGCGGCTGGCCGCCGTGGTCGATAAGGTACTGTAAATAAAGGCGCGCGGCAGGTCAGCCCTGCCGCATGCCCAAGCCCATCTCCATCAACATGCGCCGTACGGGGGGCAGGGCATATAGCGCGCTGAGCCCTTTGGCACGCGCATCGCGGGCCAGCGGCGTTGTCGCCTGACTCGCGCGGTTCAAGAGGTCGATGCCCCGCAAGCGCAGCTGAATATCGCCAAAACGCGCCTTGTGATAGGCATCCAGCATGTGCTGGCTGCCCAGATCAGCGCCGTGCTTTTGCGCCAGTTCCAGCAGCGTTGCGATGTCTTGCAGCGACATGTTCAACCCCTGCGCGCCAATGGGGGGCATCACATGGGCGGCTTCTGCAATCAGGGCGACACGTTCAGCCGCGAGGCGCGCGGCATGCTGGCTGATGATCGGCCAGATCGCCCGTTCGGAGGCCAGCGTCAACGGGCCGAGCACATGGGCACTGCGGTCGGTCGCGGCTTGGGAAAACGCATCTGCGTCAAGCGCCATCCGCGCAAGGCAGGACGCGCCGTCATCCATCCACACCACGGCAGAGCAGGGCAGGCCGTCGCGATCGGGCAGGGGTACAAGGGTGAAGGGGCCCCCGCTGCGGTGCACCTCGGTCGACACGTTTTCATGCGGGATCGGGTGTGTCACGGCAAAGGCAAGCGCCTTTTGGCCATAGCTTTGGCGGGTCACCTCAATGCCGGCGGCGTCGCGCATGGGGCTGTCGCGCCCGTCTGCGGCAATCACGAGCTTTGCCGAAATTTTCGTGCCATCGCTGAGGCTTACGCGTGCGCCGGTGGTGCGGATGAACAAGCTGGTGGTTGCGGTGCCGGGGCGGAAATCGACGTTCGGCAAAGCCTCTAACCGCTCCAGAAGCGCACGCCTTAGCAGCCAGTTCGGGAAGTTCCAGCCAAAGGGCTGGTCCGAGATATCGGCAGCATCAAAAGCGCGGCTGGTCACCGGTGCATCGCCGTCACCGCCGGCATCCACAATACGCATCACCTGCAAAGGTGCGGCATGTTCTTCCAGATGGGCCCAGATGCCCGCGGCCTCAAGCACGCGGCGCGCCGGTTGCAGCATCGCAGTAGAGCGCATGTCGGCCCCTTTCGCCGCACCATCGGTGACGGGGGGCGTGGGGTCGACGCAGACCACGTTGAAACCCGCGGTGCCGAAAGCCGCTGCCGCCGTCAAACCGGCAATGCCGCCGCCCGAAATCAAGATATCACATGCCATAGTCATGCCCGTCAGTTAGCCCGTGATCTGTGCAAGAAAAGCCGAAAGATCATCGGTGTGGAAATGGATATGCGGCGCGGGGGCGGGGTGCTCGGCCACATGGACGGTACCCATCCCCATGTCATGCGGGGCGATCAGGTTGCGGGGGTCGTCCTCGAACATCACGGCGGTGGTTGGGGTCAATGCGTCGGCGGCGAATATCAGGTCGTAGGCGGCGCGTTCGGGTTTGGGTAAAAATGACGCGTGCTCAACGCCGTAGATGGCATCGAACAGGCCCGAAAGCCCCCGTGCGGCAATGACTTTTTCGGCGTAGGGGGCAGTGCCGTTGGTATAGATGATCCGGCGCCCCGGCAGGGCGGCGATCCGCGCGGCAAGCAGAGGATCCGGGATCAGCGCGTCAAAGGAGATCTCGTGGACCTCGTGCAGATAGGGGCCGGGATCAAGGTCGTGTTCGCGCATCAGCCCGGCCAGCGTGGTGCCGTAGGTGTGCCAGTAATGTCTGCGCAGATAATCCGCGCGCTGCTCATCGACGTTCAAGGCGGTCATCACCCAATGCGTCATCCGCTGTTCAATCTGGTCAAACAGGCGGGCTGATGGCGGGTATAATGTGTTATCAAGGTCAAAGACCCAAGTATTCACATGAGAGAAAGAGGCGTGTGGCATGGGGACTTGCTACGCTGACCGGATGATCTGCGCAAGATCACGGGGTTGCGCAATTGGACGCGGGGGCTAAGGTGCCGGAGCCTTTTGAAAGAGAACCAATGACGACGCCACGCTCCGGACCCACAGACGCCTATTCCATGATCCTGGACGCGATTGACGTGGGCACCTATCGCCCCGGTGATCGGTTGGTGGAAAGCGAATTGGCCGAACGCTTCGGTGTCTCAAGAACGCCGGTTCGTGAAGCATTACAACGGCTTGAGACGCAATCCCTGCTCGCGCGGGACGGGCGGAGCCTGATCGTTGCATCGTTGGACCACAATCAGGTGGCCGAACTTTACGTCGTACGCGGCGAGTTGGAGGGGTTGGCCGCGCGGCTTGCCGCCCGTCACGCCACCGCTGAAGAAGTCCGTGTATTGCGCGAAATGGTCGAGGAAGACGACGCTTTTCGCGACAATCCAGCGGCGTTGGCGCGTGCGAACCGCCGTTTTCACAAACAAATTCATCTCGCGTCGCACAACCGGTATCTGGTGCAGCAACTTGATCTGGTGCACCGGTCCATGGCGCTGATGGCGACATCGTCACTGGCCGTGGATGGGCGCGGTGCGATCGCGCAGGATGAACATGACCGCATTGTTCAGATGATCGAACAGCGTGACGAAGATGGTGCGGATGAAGCATTGCGCACGCATATTTCTGTCGCCTTCATGACGCGGCTCAAGCAAGAAGCGGCACAGCGCAAAGACGAAGGCTAGGGTGGACGAAGTGGTGACGCCGTAGAACCAATGGGGCTGGATTTATGTGCGACGCCGTGTTCGGTCTTGTCCCAATAGAACGGCGTGACCACGAATTCGTATAGCGCCTTATTGGCCGCGAAAGAGCCGAGAATAAAGTAAAACGGAAGGGTGATTGCCCAGGGTATAAGGTGGCGATGTTGCGGACCTGAAACCGCCGTCATCGCGACAGATATATTGAGGATTTCCGCGAAGAGGAAATATCCGAAAAGCCCGTAGAACACGTCAGCGCCCAGTGTTGTCTGGACAGGATGTGCTGCGCCGAACAGCGGTAGGCAGAAAGACCAGAGCAGGGGGGCAAAGATGAACTGGCAGAACGTCGCGAGGAACAGTACCTGCACGCCCATAAACCGAATAAGCCCGACATCACGGATCAGTTGGAAGGGGGCACGGCTGTGCACGACCCATGTGATCAAGAAGCCTTTCAGCCATCGCGACCTTTGTTTGATCCACGGCCACGCACGAAAATTGGCCTCTTCGTAAGTGACAGTCGGCAGCAGGTCGGTTTTATACCCATGCCGCGCGAGGCGGACGCCAAGATCTGCATCTTCGGTGACATTATGGGCGTCCCAGCCCCGCAGTTTCTCCAAAGCGGCGCGGCGGAAAAATAATGTGGTGCCGCCGAGGGGAATGATCAGGCCCAGATGCGCGACACCGGGTAGGATCACGCGCCACCAAGTCGCATATTCCAGTGTGAAACAGCGCGAGATCCAGTTGGTGCGCGCATTGTAAAAATCCAGAACGCCCTGCACACAAGCAACGTTTTTGTGTGCCTTATCAAAATGTTGTACAACGCGGTTGATCTGGTCTGCCTCCGGCGCGTCCTCGGCATCCCACACGCCGATAATACTGCCGCTGCAAAATTCCAGCGCATAGTTCAGGGCACGGGGTTTGGTGCGCAGTTTGCCTGCTTGGGGCACTTCGATCACGTCGAACCAAAAGGGCAGTTCGGTTCGCGCGATGGTGTCACGGGTCATTTGATCGCCTTCCTCAAGCACCAGAACGATCTGCAACAGCGCCTTGGGATAGCTGAGCTGCGACAGGCGTGCGATCAAGGCGCTGGCAATCTCCTCCTCATGCAGAAGAGGGACGAGAACCGATACCTTTGGCCATCGTGTCGGGGGCGATGGCACGGCGGGGTCTGAAGGCAGTGGTGTGTTCCCCCACAGGCAGCGCGCCAGAAAGGCCGATGATCGTAGCGTCATGATCATAGTACTGCAGAACAATGCCCATAGAACAAACGCCGTAAACGTCACCGCGGGGAGTAACGCGAACAGCATGCTCGCGACAAAAATGACACCGGCGGCCCAAATACGCCGGCGCGGCCCGGCAACCCGCCATGTTCGGCAGCTTTCATGAGGGGGCACACGCTCTGCCGCGCGTTTGGCCAGCTCGGACCCGTAAAGCGCGGTGATCTGACGGTTGATCTGCGCGGGTTCTGCCAGCACCGGTACGATGTCCAGATCGCTGTTGCCGAAGGCCTCATGCGCAAGGGTATGAAGGGTATCCGGCCGGCTGGTCGCTACAAACAGCGTTTGGCCCATCCTCCGCCACGGCACAATCTTATGGTGCAAACTGGCTTCGGCAGACAGATGGCGCGCAAGCACCGGTTTGGGCGGGTCTGCGTCAAGGTCGATCTGCTGGATCTGGTGTTGCAGTGCCAGTGCTTTGGTCACCTCACTGCGCGAGACAAGCCCTTGAGCCAGAAGGATTTCCCCAAGCGGTGCATCCAGATCGCGCTGCGCTTCCAGCGCGTGCACCAGATCGGCCTGATCGATCAACCCTGCGTCGACCAATATGCGCCCCAAGGGACGATAGCGCCCGCGCACACGCGCGGGACTGGGTGCTTTCAGCTCTAATCCAAGGTTGCTCAACGGGCGAATCCCTTCCTGTCGGAATAGGACCACCTTGGGAGAGATGACTTAATGGGACGTTAATTGCGAATGAAGAGAACGCCCGCAATTATCAGGTTTAGCTGGCCCGCTCTGCCATCGCCGCGGCAAAGCGTTCAAACAGATAGAAACTGTCTTGCGGGCCGGGGCTCGCTTCGGGGTGGTGCTGAACGGACCAGACGGGCCGCCCCTCCATCCGGATGCCGCAGTTGGAGCCGTCAAACAGCGACTGATGCGTTTCAACCACTCCGCTTGGCAGGCTTTGCGCATCGACGGCAAACCCATGGTTCATCGAGGTGATTTCGACCTTGCCGGTATCAATGTCCTTAACGGGGTGGTTCGCACCGTGGTGACCGTGACCCATCTTGACCGTCTGCCCCCCAAGAGCCAGCGCAAGCATCTGGTGGCCAAGGCAAATGCCGAAAACCGGAAGCTCTGTCTTTTCAATGACGTCCTTGATCATCGGCACGGCATACACGCCGGTCGCCGCCGGATCGCCGGGGCCGTTCGACAGGAAAACACCGTCAGGATTATGCGCCATCACATCTTCATACGTGGCAGAGGCGGGCAGCACCGTGACGTCGCAGCCGGCCGAGGCAAGGCAGCGCAGGATGTTGCGCTTGGCACCGTAGTCGATCGCGACCACTTTATGAGGTGCGTTTTCCTGCGCAGTATAGCCGTCTGGCCAAGCCCACCGCATTTCATTCCAGCGGTAGGATTGTTTGCAGCTGACATCTTTCGCCAGATCCATGCCTTCTAGGCCCGCGAAACCGCGTGCCGCAGCGACAAGCGCTTCGACGTCGAAAACGCCGTCAGGATTATGCGCCAATGCCGCGTGAGGGGCCCCTTGCTGCCGGATGGCGCGGGTCAGGCGGCGTGTATCAATACCACCAATCGCGATGCGTCCGCGCGAAGCCAGCCATTCGGACAACGGCTGGACCGAACGCCAGTTGCTCGGGTCGGTGGGCATCCATTTGACAACCATCCCCGCTGCGACCGGATCGCCGGTTTCGTCATCTTCGGGGTTGGTACCGGTATTGCCGATGTGGGGGAAGGTAAAGGTCACGATCTGCCCCGCGTAGGACGGGTCGGTCATGATTTCCTGATAGCCCGTCATCGCTGTATTAAAGCAAAGCTCGGCCACGGTCTCTCCCGTTGCGCCAAAGCCCATGCCGTAGAAAATCGATCCGTCCGCTAGCGCCAGGCAGGCAGTCGGACGAGGTGATGTGGTCGCGGTCATGTCGGGGGCCTCCAGCGGCAGGTATATGGAGCTAAACGGTGGCAACCTAAAGCCGCAGTTCGTCGGGGTCAATAGCAGGTTGAAAATGAAATATCGTTGTTATTCAATGGGTTGCGCGAGGCTTGTGGCATTGCCTGCGCCGCGCAATATCTCTATGTTGCACGGCTTAATACCCCCTAGGGTCAAAAGGACGATGGTAATGGTACTGCGCACTCGCATCTCGGATGCACTGAAACAGGCAATGAAAGACAAGGCGGCGGACCGGCTGTCGACCCTGCGGCTGATCAATGCGGCGATCAAGGATAAAGACATCGCGGCGCGCGCTGATGAGGGCGACACGGGTGTTGGCGATGCCGAAGTGCTCGCGATTTTAGGTAAAATGGCGAAACAACGTATGGAGTCCGTACGCGCCTATGAAGAGGGCGGGCGGCTTGATCTTGCGGATCGCGAGCGTGAAGAGATCGCCGTGATCGAAGAGTTTCTGCCCCGTCAGCTGACCGAAGAAGAAACCGCCAAGGCCGTCGATGCCGCCATTGCCGAAGTGGGTGCGACATCGATCCGTGACATGGGCAAGGTGATCGGGCTGCTTAAAGGTAAGTACACGGGGCAAATGGATTTTGGCGCGGTTGGCCCCAAAGTGAAAGAGCGGCTGAGCTAAGGCTCAGCGCATCAGCGAACGGTTCAGCTCGTCATAAAGCGCGATCCGTTCTTCTTCGCTCAGGAAGGTCCCGATTTCGACCTCGCGGCCCATGCCGCGCAGCGTCACGTAATGGGGTACGGGGCCGTCTTTTTCATATTTCGTCACGACGGCCCAATGCCGGTTGCACTGCCATTCCTTGACCTCTCCGCGCGCGGTGAGATGGGATAAATGTGCTGTATTGTGGTCGAGCGTAAACACTTCTTCAATCTGTCTGGCCTTATGGTTGCGCTGTAGCGCCCAATACATCGCCGCGACGGCGGCCAGCATGAAAGGAAGAAGCCCCCACAGCAAAACAGTCCCCAACAGTGGCAGAACGGGGATCAGAATTAGGACGAACGTGATAAGGATAAAACTGGCGAATCCCTTTGCCGGCAGGGATTGGTGCGGCCGCAGGCAAAGAACCTGCGTCGAGGCGTCGGGTCGTGTTTTCCATTCATAGGGCATGGGGGGTGTCCATCTGTCGTGCCAAGCCCTGAACGTAGCAGCAGAACGGGCCTAATCAATGCGGCAGAATGCATCCGACCCCAAGTGTCAGGGCCGATGTTTTTTCTAGGGGGTCGTACGCGGTTCAATCAGATCCCAGCGATGGCCGAAAACGTCGCGGAACACCGCGACAGTGCCATAGGGTTCATGGCGAGGGGCTTCTTCGAATGTCACGCCCCCAGCCAAAAGTCGGGCATGGTCGCGGGCAAAATCCTCGGTCTCTAGAAACAACCAGACACGCCCCGCACCTTGGTTCCCAATCGCGGCACGCTGAACATCGTCGCCCGGTTCGGCGAGGATAAAGCCGGTGCCGCCACCCGAAGGGGTGACGCGCACCCAGCGTTTATGCCCCTGGTCCTCGTCCTGTGTCAGCTCGAACCCCATCGTACCACAGTAAAAGGATATTCCTTCGTCGTAGCTGGGGACGATCAGGGTCAGGGCAGAAAGGCGCATGGGATCACTCCAGCTCGACCAGCAGATCCTTGGCGTCGATCTGGCCACCCGGCGTGACATGAACCGCTTTGACCACAGCATCGCGGTCCGCGTGGATACCGGTTTCCATTTTCATCGCCTCGATGGTCAGAAGCAGGTCGCCGGATTTGACCTTTTGACCCACCGTCGCCCCGACCGAGGCAACAACCCCCGGCATCGGCGCTCCGATGTGATTGACGTTGCCGATCTCGGCCTTGGGACGTTGTGCGGTCGTCGCTTTGACCATCCGGTTGGGCACGCGCACCACGCGCGGCTGGCCATTCAGTTCAAAAAAGACCTTAACGTCGCCGTCTTCATTGGTCTCGCTCAAGGCTTGCAGACGAATTTCCAGCGTCTTGCCCGGGTCGATTTCCGCGGTGATCTCTTCGCCCGGTTCCATCCCGTAGAAAAAGGTGCGGGTCGGCAATACACGGACAGGGCCATAGGTCCGGTGACGACCCATGTAATCCAGGAAAACCTTGGGGTACATGAGGTACCCCGACAGGTCATCGTCTTCAACCTGAGCCCCTTCCAGAAGGTCGCGCAGTTCCTTGCGTGTCGCTTCAAGATCGGCAGGGGGCAGATGGGCACCGGGGCGTTCCGTGTTCGGTTTTTCGCCTTTCAGGATTTTGTCGACAATCGCGTCAGGGAACCCGCCCGGAGGCTGGCCTAGATTGCCGCGCATCATGTCGATCACGCTGTCAGGAAAGGACATTTCTGCCTTCGGGTCTTCGACCTGCGCGCGGGTTAACCCTTGGGATACCATCATCAGAGCCATGTCGCCGACCACTTTGGACGACGGCGTCACCTTGACGATATCACCAAACATCTGGTTCACCTCGGCATAGGTCTTGGCGACCTCGGGCCAACGATCATCCAGCCCCATCGACGCGGCCTGCGCCTTGAGGTTGGTGAACTGCCCGCCGGGCATCTCGTGCAGATAGACTTCGGAGGAAGGGGCCTGCATGCCGGTCTCGAACGCGGCATATTCGCCACGCACTTCTTCCCAGTAGTTAGAAATTTCGCGCACCGCGTCCATCGACAGGCCCGTGTCGCGATCCGTGTGTTTCAGCGCTTCGACCACAGACCCGAGCGTCGCCTGAGACGTGTTGCCCGATAGCGCGTCCATGGCGCAATCTACCGCGTCCACGCCTGCCTCGGAGGCTGCCATGATCGTCGCGGTCGCCGTGCCTGCGGTGTCATGCGTGTGGAAATGGATCGGCAGGCCGACTTCGGATTTCAGCGCTTTGATCAATACTTTGGCCGCATTCGGCTTGAGCACGCCGGCCATGTCTTTCAGACCCAGAACATGGGCACCGGCCGCTTTCAGCTCCTTGCCCATAGCAACATAGTATTTCAGGTCGTACTTCGATCGGTCCGGATCAAAAATGTCGCCGGTATAGCAAACGGTACCTTCGCAAATCTTGCCGTTATCAATCACCGCATCCATCGCGACACGCATGTTTTCAACCCAGTTCAGGCTATCAAACACGCGGAAAACATCGACACCCTCGGTCGCGGCCACGCGGACGAATTCTTGCACCACATTGTCCGGATAATTGGTATAGCCCACGCCATTCGACCCGCGCAGCAGCATTTGCGTCATCACGTTTGGCAGGGCAGCGCGTAGGTCGCGCAGGCGCTGCCACGGACATTCTTGCAAGAACCGGTAGGCCACATCAAAAGTCGCACCGCCCCAGCACTCCATCGAGAAAAGCTGTGGAAGATTAGCAGCATAGGCCGGGGCAACCTTGATCATGTCATGGCTGCGCATCCGCGTCGCAAGCAATGACTGATGGCCGTCACGCATGGTGGTGTCGGTGATCAACAGCTGCCGCTGTTGCCCCATCCAATCGGCAACAGCCTGCGGCCCTTTTTGTTCAAGCAAGTTCCGAGTGCCCATCATCGGCTCGGCTCGGGCGGCGGGCGGCTGCGGCGCGCGGGCGGCCGCCGCAGGGCGTTCGAACCCTTTGGTTTCAGGGTGCCCGTTCACAGTAATATCAGCGATGTATGTTAATACTTTGGTCGCCCGGTCGCGGCGCTTTTCAAAGGTGAAAAGTTCGGGCGTCTGGTCGATAAACTTGGTGTGGTAGCTATTGTCGAGGAAAGTCGGGTGTTTCAGCAGATTTTCGACAAAGGCGATGTTTGTCGAAACGCCCCGGATGCGGAACTCGCGCAGGGCGCGGTCCATGCGGGCGATCGCTTGCTCGGGCGTTTGCGCTTTCGCCGTCACCTTGACCAAAAGGCTGTCATAATAGCGCGTGATCACCCCGCCCGAATAGGCGGTACCGCCGTCCAAGCGGATCCCCATGCCGGTGGCCTCACGAAAGGCGGTGATGCGGCCATAATCAGGAATGAAGTTGTTTTGGGGATCTTCGGTAGTGATCCGAGTCTGCAACGCATGGCCGTTCAGCTGCACATCTGCCTGCGTGGCCTTGCCCGTCGCCTCGGCGATGGTCTTGCCTTCGGCAATTAAGATTTGCGCCTGGACGATATCGATGCCGGTGACCTCTTCGGTGACCGTGTGTTCGACCTGAACCCTTGGATTTACCTCGATAAAATAAAACTTGCCGTCGTCCATATCCATCAGGAATTCGACTGTACCGGCACATTCATAGTTAACATGTGCACAGATCTTGCGGCCCAATTCGCAAATCTCGGCGCGTTGTTCTTCAGTAAGATAGGGGGCAGGCGCGCGTTCGACGACCTTTTGGTTGCGACGCTGAACGGAACAATCTCTTTCAAATAGATGGTAGATTTCGCCGTGGCTGTCGCCCAAAATCTGCACCTCGACATGGCGCGCCTTCAGGATCATCTTTTCCAGATAGCCTTCGCCATTGCCAAAGGCCGCTTCTGCCTCGCGCCGGCCTTCCATCACTTTTTCTTTAAGTTCTTCTTCATTCGCGATGGGGCGCATGCCACGACCCCCGCCGCCCCAGGAGGCCTTGAGCATCAGCGGGTAGCCAACCT
Organism: Sulfitobacter sp. CB2047; assembly: GCF_000735125.2. Lineage (NCBI taxonomy): Bacteria > Pseudomonadati > Pseudomonadota > Alphaproteobacteria > Rhodobacterales > Roseobacteraceae > Sulfitobacter > Sulfitobacter sp. CB2047. The sequence goes on from NZ_CP072613.1 coordinate 1,400,413, forward strand.
CTGCGGCCTGCTTACGGACGACCTCCATATCATCGCCTAGAACGTCTGTCGCGGGGACGACCGGCACGCCGGCCTCCATCGCTACGCGTCGCGCGCTGGCCTTGTCGCCCAAGGCGCGCATTGTTTCCGCACGCGGCCCGATAAAAGTAATGCCGTTCTGCGCGCAAGCATCTACAAAATCGGGATTTTCTGACAGTAGCCCATAGCCCGGGTGGATCGCATCCGCGCCCGAGGCTTTGGCCACGCGGATGATTTCATCGATGCTCAAATAGGCGGCGACAGGCCCCAAACCGGCCCCGATCCGATAGGCTTCATCGGCCTTGAAACGGTGTAGGCCCAGCTTATCTTCCTCTGCGAAAACGGCGACCGTCTTTTTTCCCATCTCGTTGGCCGCGCGCATAATTCGAATGGCGATCTCGCCGCGGTTTGCGATTAGAATTTTCTTAAAGTCGGTCATAGCTAGGCCTTCCTGCTGGCGAGAAATCTTACTTTTCAAGCGTCTAGAGCACGCGCTAACGCTGCGCTGCGGCATTGTTGCGTCTGTTTGACACGGTGTGCAAGTAGAAGTTTTTTTGCGCTCCGCGGGGGATTTTTAACCATTTGGAAAGAGATGGGGTGCTACGCCGAGTCGAGGGCGCGATCGTACCTATGCAATGACATGAGTAATAAGGAGGAACAGATAGCAATAATTCCTGCGGCTTTGACGCTAGACGGCTAGCAAACCGCCGCCGCTTTATAGAAAATGCGGCGGGAACATTTTGCGAACGTGTCTTTTATTTGGTGCGTGCGCAGGATAGATTGGCCGCATGAGTGATTTCGACGAAATGGCCGCCTTTGAGGGCGCTTCCCTATCATCGCGCGCTATGGCTGCGCGTCCGCAACCCTATCTTGATGGGCTGAATCCGGCCCAGCGTGCCGCGGTGGAGCAGATGGATGGCCCTGTCTTGATGCTCGCGGGGGCAGGCACGGGCAAGACCAAGGCTTTGACGGCGCGGATCGTGCATCTGATGAACACCGGGCGCGCCCGCCCGAACGAGATTCTCGCGGTAACCTTCACCAATAAGGCCGCGCGCGAGATGAAAAACCGTGTGGGGCATATGCTGGGGCAGAACATTGAAGGGATGCCTTGGCTGGGTACGTTTCATGCGATTTGCGTCAAGCTGTTGCGCCGCCATGCTGAATTGGTCGGGCTAAAGTCGAACTTCACCATTCTGGACACGGATGACCAGCTGCGCCTGCTCAAGCAATTGATCAAAGCCGAAGGGATTGATGACAAACGTTGGCCCGCGCGTTTGCTGTCAGGCGTTATTGATGGCTGGAAAAACCGCGCATTGACGCCCGACAAAATTCCTACGGCCGATGCGGGGGCCTATAACCACCGCGGGGCGGAGCTCTATGCGCAGTATCAAGCGCGGCTTAAAGATCTGAACGCCTGCGACTTCGGTGATTTGCTGCTGCATATGGTCACCATCTTCCAGCAGCACGAAGACGTGTTGGGGCAATATCAGCGGTGGTTCAAATATATTCTGGTGGATGAGTATCAGGATACCAACGTGGCGCAGTATTTGTGGCTCCGTCTGCTGGCTTCTGGCCACAAGAATATCTGCTGTGTCGGGGATGACGACCAGTCGATCTACGGATGGCGAGGGGCCGAGGTTGGCAATATCCTGCGGTTCGAAAAAGATTTTCCCGGCGCCCATGTGGTGCGCTTGGAACAGAATTACCGGTCAACACCGCACATCCTGGCGGCCGCTTCGGGCGTGATCGCAGGAAACGAGGGGCGTTTGGGCAAGACTTTGTGGACGGAATCCCGTGAGGGTGAAAAGCTGCGTCTCATCGGCCATTGGGATGGCGAGGAAGAGGCGCGCTGGATCGGCGACGAAATTGAAGCGTTGCAGCGCGGCACACGCGAGCTTGATCCATACACATTGGACGATATGGCGATTCTTGTACGGGCATCACACCAGATGCGCGCGTTCGAGGATCGATTCCTGACCATTGGCCTACCGTACCGCGTGATCGGTGGACCGCGTTTCTATGAACGGTTAGAAATTCGCGACGCCATGGCCTATTTCAGGGTGGTTACCTCGCTTGATGACGATCTTGCTTTTGAGAGAATCGTGAACACGCCCAAGCGTGGTTTAGGCGATAAAGCGCAACAAAATATACAGAAAACCGCGCGCGAAAACGGTGTGAACCTGGTGGAGGGGGCGCGGATCCTATTGGCGAATGGCGGGATTGGCGGTCGTGGGGCGGCGCAGTTGCGTCTGCTCATCGACGGGATTCAGCGCTGGTCCGAACTGGCGCGGGGCCCGCGCCTACAGACTGTGGTTGATGACGATAGCGTCATCGATGAAGGTGCGCCGCTGTTTCACGAGGAATATGGCCCGCCCGAGGTCAGCCATGTGGAATTGGCGCAGATTATTTTGGATGAAAGCGGATATACTGGTTTTTGGCAGAACGACAAAACGCCGGAAGCTCCGGGGCGGCTTGAGAACCTGAAGGAGCTGGTTAAAGCGTTGGAGCAGTTCGAGAATCTTCAAGGTTTTCTGGAACACGTCAGCTTGATCATGGATAATGAAAGCGACGATGGTGGCGCCAAAGTGTCGATCATGACGTTGCACGCGGCCAAGGGGCTTGAGTTTCCGGCGGTGTTTCTTCCCGGCTGGGAGGATGGGCTGTTTCCGTCGCAGCGATCGATGGACGAATCCGGCCTGAAGGGGCTAGAGGAAGAGCGGCGGCTTGCCTATGTCGGAATCACACGGGCCGAGCAGCTTTGCACGATCTCTTTTGCGGCCAACCGCCGCGTGTTTGGTCAGTGGCAAAGCGCCATGCCGTCACGGTTTATCGACGAACTCCCCGAAGCCCATGTGGATGTGCTGACCCCGCCGGGGCTGTATGGTGGCGGGTATGGTGCAGCGATGCCCAAATCGAATCTGCATGAAAAAGCCGCTGAAGCGAATGTATATAATTCTCCGGGGTGGCGCAGATTGCAGACGCGCAGCCAAGCGCGCAGCGTGAGCCAGCCTTCGGAAGCCCGAAATGTGACAATCGACATGTCCGCCGTCAGCAGTTTTGCGATGGGAGAACGGGTGTTCCACCAGAAATTTGGCTATGGCGAAGTTGTTGGAATCGAAGGGGATAAGCTTGAGATCAGCTTTGACAAGGCCGGGGTCAAGAAGGTCGTGTCGCGCTATCTGAGCGCATCGGATGACGTTCCGTTCTGAACGGGCGTCATGAGTTTTACGAAATATCAAGAATTAGATGCAAGAACGGCGGTGCTTTGGGAGGAAAGCACCGCCGTCTTTATCTACGTCCCCAATCCAATCGGGAGGAAAGGGGGAAGGGGACGTTTATGAAAGCCGCCGGTCTCAGGGAGGAGGAGGAGACCCGAAGCTTTCTACAGGCACACAACAGGGAGGGTGCGTGTGCCCGATCCAGTATGATCTATGCAGCGTTGCGTGCTGTTTCCAGCGCGATGCCGCGGATTTGCGAGCGGCCCATGCCCAAGTCGTTCAGCTCGCGGTTGGACAAGGAGCTCAGCTCATTGAAAGTCGAGCGGTATACGCGGCGCTGCTTACGGCGAGTCTCGAGTGTGGACATCAGCGCGGCAAAGCGGTCTGCCAGTGTCGGTGCGGTTGTAGCGTTCAAGTAGGCCATCGGATACCTCGTCTTGTTTCGTCTGTGTTCGTTATCATTCGTCTTGTGTTGGTTATGTAGTAAAATGCTGCATCTGCACAATAGTCAGATCGTCAATGCTGCTATGCAGAAAATGCATGGGCAAAAGGTGACGTAACGTCTTGATCGGGAACAAAATAACCCTAGCGCAAACGCTTAAGTAGTCAGGAGGAATTGTATGAAAAAAAATGGCGACGATACCAGGGAGGAGGAGGGTATCGCCGCCGAAAACAAACACATCCGGGAGGAGGATGGATGAGTTTGGTCTTATTCTTGGCTCGCAGTGTCTGCGTTCCTGAAACCTTTTTGACCTATTTGCTGCGTTTGCACAATTCTCTAATTGTGCATTGCTGCCATGCAGCGAAAACATAGGGGTTTTGCGTAATTTTTGGGCGCTAAATGTTCGTTTTGCCTTGGTGCTGTGCGGCATGCGAACGTAGGGTTGCGATTTGGCCAGAAACTGCCATGTCAAAAGCAGTCTCGAAAGGAATATGTCATGCCGCTCTCTAAATCCGACGTCGAATCTGCTCTGGCCCGGGTGATGCTGCCGGATGGGAAATCTATCCTTGATCACGATCTGATCCGCGCTTTGACGGTCGAGGACGATGTGGTGCGCTTTGTTATAGAAGCCCCCAATGCGCAGGTCGCCGCGCAGATGGCCCCGCTGCGCGACGCGGCAGAGGCCGTGGTGCGCGAGGTTGATGGTGTTGGCAGCGTAACAGTCGCCCTGACGGCTCATGGCCCCGCGCCAAAGCAATCGGCCCCAAGCCTAAAGATTGGCGGGCACCCGAAGGCGCAGGATGGCCCGATGAAACCGGCTGGCGTGCAGCGCATTCTCGCCATTGGGTCGGGCAAGGGGGGCGTGGGCAAATCGACCGTGAGCTCGAACCTCGCCGTGGCGCTGGCGCGAGCAGGTCGCAAGGTCGGTTTGCTGGATGCCGATATATATGGTCCCAGTCAGCCGCGTATGATGGGGGTGAACAAGCGGCCCGCCTCGCCGGATGGGAAGACGATCACCCCGCTGCGCGCCCATGGTGTGACCCTGATGTCCATCGGTTTTATGATGGAGGAGGGGAAGGCTGTGGTCTGGCGTGGCCCGATGTTGATGGGCGCGCTGCAGCAGATGCTGGGGCAGGTAGAGTGGGGCGAGCTGGACGTTTTGCTTGTCGATCTGCCGCCGGGCACGGGCGATGTGCAGCTGACACTATGTACTAAATCCGAATTGTCCGGCGCGATCGTGGTGTCAACGCCGCAGGACGTGGCGCTGATCGATGCGCGCAAGGCGATTGATATGTTCAATACGTTGAAGACGCCCGTGTTGGGATTGATCGAGAATATGTCGCTGTTTGTCTGTCCTGATTGTGGGTCCGAACATGAAATCTTTGGTCATGGCGGGGTTGCAGCCGAAGCTGCGAAGATGGACGTGCCTTTGCTCGGCAGTTTACCCATCGATCTTGATACCCGGCTTTCGGGCGATGGTGGCACGCCGGTGGCCGCGGGGGATGGGCCGATGGCCCAGGCCTATGCCCGCATCGCCGAAGGTTTGATCAAGGGTGGGATGGCCTAAGGGGCAACCTCCTTCACGACCCTATCTGTACTCAACGCCGCGCAGCCCCCTGCGCGGCGTTTCGCGTTCATCGGCGTTGTGTGGACGTGCGTATGGGATCGCATGGGAAAACCTCATGGGAAAACATGGGAGATCGCCGGCCGGACCCTGCCGGATTGGCAAGGTGATTCGGCGGAAAATGGCTGTCTGAGGCGCGGAATCCTCAGTTTGCGCGATAAATCAGTTGCAATTGGTGTTGCGATCGGGGAACAAGCCGCGAACACAGGTTGTGGATAACTCTGTGGTCTAAAATTGTTGGGAAATTGTGGGAAATTTCAGCACGCGTTTTTAACCTCAATATGTTGTGTCTAAATTTAACATTTAGCCGATATAAGCTAAAAACGGCCGATATTTTTTTCCCACATGTTGATTTACAACCCTGTGCAAAACCAAATTTGGTGTGTATTTCCCAAAAAACTTATAGACGCCCATCAATTCCCATGGCATCCCTAGTACATCGGATGAGAACGAGACACGGGGCACCAAACGACCCCAACGACCAAATAAAACTCTAGCAGGTTCATACAGGCACCTCGCTTTCATCAGACCAAGAGATCCGGCGCGCGAGCGAGCAGACATCCCCCCAGGTGGCGCGCGCAGTCGGACTTCCCCGCCAAGGCGGGACGGGCGGCGGGTTGATCAGTGGCAGCAGATCAGCCCGCCGTTTCTACATCTACCGCCGGGGGCATGATTTTAGGGCGCACAAGCGTCGCAGGCAGGGACAAACACGTGAGCCGCAGGTTCAGAGGCGAAAGCCAACACAAGGTCGATACGAAGGGGCGGGTGTCTATCCCAGCCTCTTTTCGTCGTGTGTTGGAAGCCGGTGACCCGAATTGGCAAAACGGTGGCACGCCCGAGCTGGTGATCGTCTATGGCGACAGCCGCCGCAGCTATCTTGAATGCTATACCATGCAGGCCATCGAAGAGGTGGACGACAAGATCGACGCGCTGCCGCGCGGGTCAATGGAACGCAAGATGCTGCAGCGCCTGTTCCACGGTCAGTCCTTTCCCACATCGGTCGATGAAACGGGCCGCCTGGTTCTGCCAGCGAAGCTGCGCAACAAGATCGACCTGGAAAACGAAGCATTCTTTATCGCCGCCGGTGATACCTTCCAGATCTGGAAGCCCGAAACCTACGAGACCGAGGAAAAGGCCCGCGAAGAGGAATGGCTGGACGATCTGCCAGAAGACTTTGATCCGATGGCCTTCCTGGACGGCAAGCCGGAGGCTTGATCGATATGAGCGGACCCAGCGATACCCCCTCCGCCCCGCACACACCGGTTCTGCTGCGCCCCTTGCTGGCGGCGGTGGCCCCTGTGTCGGGGCGTTGGCTGGATGGCACCTTTGGCGCGGGCGGCTATACCCGTGGCCTGCTGGACGCGGGTGCTGCGCAGGTGGTGGCGGTGGACCGTGACCCGCTTGCGTTTGAAATGGCGCAGGCCTGGGCCGGCGACTATGGCGACCGGATCGTCATGCAGCGCGGCGTCTTTTCCAAGATGGACGATTATGCGCAGGATCTGGATGGGATCGTGTTGGATCTGGGCGTGTCCTCCATGCAGCTTGATCTGGCAGAGCGCGGGTTCTCTTTCATGCGTGACGGGCCGCTTGATATGCGGATGAGCCAGGACGGCCCCTCGGCGGCGGATATCGTCAACGAGGCCGAGGAAGAGGTGATTGCCAATATCCTGTTCCAATACGGTGAAGAACGTGCCAGCCGCCGCATCGCCAAAGCGATCGTACGTGCCCGCGAAGAGGCCCCGATCACCACAACGCTGGCGCTTGCAGGCTTGGTCGAAGGCTGTTTGCCGCGTTCGAAACCCGGCCAGTCGCATCCCGCGACCCGCAGCTTTCAGGCGCTGCGCATTGCGGTGAACAATGAATATGGCGAGCTGTTCAACGGGTTAATGGCGGCGGAACGTGCGTTGAAACCGGGTGGCCAGCTGGCCGTTGTGACCTTCCACTCGGTCGAAGACCGTATGGTCAAACGCTTCCTGACGGCGCGTGCGGGGGCAGGGGGCAACGCCAATCGCTTTGCGCCCGAAATTGAAACAGAAGCGCCGCAATTCAAGATCCTCAAGCGCAAGGCCATCGGGCCGGATGCGCAAGAGCTGGAAGAGAACCCGCGCAGCCGCTCGGCCAAGCTGCGCGTCGCAATTCGCACTGATGCGCCTGCGGGCAGCATCGATGCCAAGGCACTCGGCATGCCTATGGTCAGGGGATTAACCGTATGAGAACCGTGCTTTACATCCTAACCACCTTTTCGGTGATCGGGCTGGCCTTCTGGGCCTACCGCGAGAATTACGCGACCCAGCAAGCCCTGAGTGATGCCGATGACCTGCGCTATGAAATCCGCGAAGCCTACAGCCGTCTGGCCGTGCTCAAGGCGGAATGGGCCTATCAGAACCGCCCCGACCGTCTGCGCGATCTGGCAGAGCTCAACTTTGACCGGCTGAACCTTTTGCCGCTGCATCCCGACCAGTTCGGATCTATCGATCAGGTGAGCTACCCGCCGCTGCCAGAACTGCCGCTGTTCGAGATCACCGACGGCGTTGACGTATCCTCGATGGAGGCCCCCGAATGATCCGCACCCCGCTGCGCCCGCTGGCCCGTATTCTTGAAGCCCGTCAAAAGGGCGAAAACCCCGATGCGATCGAGCGCGAGAACAAGCGTATCCGCCACGAGCAGATGCGCGACGCCTCGCGGCAGCGCGCCGAGGGGCGTTTGCTGGTTCTGGGGGTCTTCTTCTTCTGCGCCTTCACAGTCGTGGGCGCGCGTATGGGGGTCATGGCGACCACCGACCCGACAGAGCCGCGCGCGGCGGCCCCCGGTTCCGTGATCTCGGCCACCCGCGCCGATATTGTGGATCGCAACGGCAATCTGCTGGCGACCAACTTTGAGACACATGCGCTTTATGCGCAGCCGCACCACATGATCGACCCGCAGGGGGCCGTGAAAAAGCTGATGGCCGTGTTCCCCGACCTGAACGAGGAACGCCTGCTGCGCGACTTTACCGGCAAGCGCAAGTTCTTGTGGATCAAGAAGAAAATCAGCCCCGAGCAGATGCAGGCCGTGCATGATATCGGCGAGCCGGGCTTGCTGTTTGCACCGCGTGACATGCGCCTTTACCCCAACGGGTCGCTTGCCGCGCATATCATGGGAGGGGCCAGCTATGGCCGCGAGGGTGTCCATGCCGCCGAGGTGATCGGCGTCGCGGGAGCAGAGAAATACTTTGACGATTATCTGCGCGATCCGGCCAATGGGAACAAACCGCTGGAACTGTCGATCGACATGACCGTACAGGCCGCGTCCGAGCGTATTCTTTATGGCGGCATGAAGCTGATGAACGCCAAGGGGGCGACCTCGGTCCTGATGGATGTCCACACGGGCGAGGTGATCAGCGCCGTATCCTTGCCCTCTTTCGACCCCAACGACCGGCCCCATGCCGCCGTCACAGGCGATGCGTCCGACAGCCCGCTGTTCAACCGGTCGGTGCAAGGCGTCTACGAGCTTGGCTCTGTCTTCAAGATTTTCACCGCGGCACAGGCGATCGACCTTGGCATTGCCACTGCGGATACGGTGATCGACACCTCTGGCCCGATGAAGGTCGGCGGCTTCCGCATCGGCGAATTCCACGGCAAGAACTACGGCAAGCAGACGGTGACAGGGATCATCGTGCACAGTTCCAACCGCGGGACAGGGCGGCTTGCGCTTGAGATCGGCGCGGAGCGTCAGCAGGAGTTCCTGAAAAACCTCGGGTTCTTTGAGCCAACCCCCTTCGAGATCGTCGAAGCCTCTGGCGGCAAGCCCTTGCTGCCGCAGCGCTGGCAAGAGTTGAGCACCGTAACCGTCTCCTATGGCCACGGCCTATCCTCCAGCCCGATGCATCTGGCGGCGGGCTATTCTGCCATCGCCAATGGCGGGCACAAGGTCACCCCGACGTTGCGCAAGCAATCCGGCCCCGTGGTCGGCCCCCGTGTGATGTCTGAACGCGCGGCGGCGGATGCCCGCGCAATGTTGCGTGCGGTGGTGACCGAAGGCACGGCCAGCTTTGCCGAAGTGCCCGGCTACCAGATCGGCGGCAAGACCGGTACGGCGGATAAACCCGGCCCCCGTGGTGGCTATCTTGAGGATACGGTCATCGCGACCTTTGCCAGCATGTTCCCGGCGCATGATCCCAAATACGTGCTGATCGTCACACTGGACGAACCTGTCGAGACCTCGGGCGACAAACCGCGCCGCACGGCCGGTTGGACAGCCGTGCCCGTGGCCGCGGAAATGGTCCGTCGCGTCGCGCCCCTGCTGGGTCTGCGACCGACTGTTGAACCGGACAGCCTCGCTGATATAACGCTCTCCAGCAGCAACTAATATAAAGAGCGTCCCCATGGGCACACAGGCCGTCCCGTTATCCTCCCTTGGTCTGACCGCGAAAGGGGGGGGCAACCCGCCCATTGCAGGTATCAGCGTCGACAGCCGTCAGGTCCAGCCCGGCACCCTCTTCGCCGCCATGCCCGGCAGCAAGGTCCACGGGGCCGAGTTTATCCAATATGCGCTGCGCATGGGCGCGGTGGCGGTGTTGACCGACGCCGAGGGGGCCACGCTGGCCGCTGACGCGCTGGCACAGGCCGAGGTCGCCCTTGTCGTCACCGATGCCCCCCGCGAGGCGCTGTCGCGCGCGGCAGCCCTATGGTACGGCGCGCAGCCGCAGACGATGATTGCCGTCACCGGCACCAATGGCAAAACCTCTGTCAGCACCTTCGTGCGGCAAATCTGGATCGAGATGGGGCTGGCGGCTGTCAACCTTGGCACCACTGGCGTCGAAGGCGCATGGACGGCACCGCTGGCGCATACCACACCCGAGCCCATCACCCTGCACCGCACTCTGGCCGAGGCCTCTACCAACGGTATCACCCATGCCGCGATGGAGGCGTCGAGCCACGGGCTGGACCAGCGGCGGCTGGATGGCGTCACGCTCAAGGCGGCGGGGTTCACGAATTTTACCCAAGACCATCTCGACTACCACGAGACCTTCGACGCCTATTTCGACGCCAAGGCCGGACTGTTCTCGCGGGTGCTGCCCGAGGACGGCACGGCGGTGATCAATATCGATGATCCCAAAGGGGTCGATATGGTCGCTATCGCACGCGCCCGTGGCTGCGAGGTGATTACCGTGGGGCGCGACGGCGGCGATCTGCATCTGACCGGCCAGCGCTTTGATGCGACGGGGCAGGACCTGCGGTTCAGCTATCGCGGCAAGACCTACCAGAAACGTCTGAACCTCATTGGCGGGTTTCAGGCGGACAACGTGTTGCTCGCGGCGGGGCTGGTGATTGCCTGCGGGGCGGACCCCGCCCATGTGTTCGATACTCTGCCGCATCTGACCACCGTGCGCGGCCGTATGCAGCTTGCCGCCACGCGGGACAATGGCGGGGCGGTGTTTGTGGATTACGCCCATACCCCCGACGCCATCGCCACCGCGCTGCAAGCGATGCGCCCCCATGTCATGGGCCGGCTGGTCGCTATCGTGGGCGCAGGCGGCGACCGTGACCGTGCCAAACGCCCGCTGATGGGGCAGGCGGCGGCGGCCCATGCGGATCTGGTGTTCGTGACCGATGACAACCCGCGCTCCGAAGATCCGGCGACCATCCGTGCCGCCGTCATGGAGGGCGCGCCAGAAGCGACCGAGGTGGGCGACCGTGCCGAGGCGATCCTGCGGGGCATCGACGCCATCGGCACGGGCGACGCGCTGCTGATCGCGGGCAAGGGCCATGAAACCGGACAGACCATCGGTGACGATGTGCTACCCTTTGATGATGTGGAACAGGCCAGCGTCGCCGTCGCGGCGCTGGATGGGAGATTGGCATGAGCTTGTGGACAGCAAAAGAGGCCGAAAGCGCCACCGGCGGCCGCGCCATCGGGGACTGGAGCTGTGATGGCGTGTCGATTGATACCCGTACCCTTGCACCGGGGGATCTGTTTGTCGCGCTGAAAGACGTGCGCGACGGGCATGATTTCGTCGCCATGGCGCTGGAAAAAGGGGCCGGGGCCGCGCTGGTCACCCATGTGCCCGAGGGCGTGGCCGAGGATGCACCGCTGCTGATCGTCGAGGATGTGCTGAGGGGCCTTGAGGCGCTTGGTGCCGCCGCGCGGGCCCGCACGCAGGCCAAGGTCGTCGCGGTGACGGGCAGCGTCGGCAAGACCTCGACCAAGGAAATGCTGCTTGCGATCTTTGCCGACCAGGGGCGGGCGCATGCCTCTGTCGACAGCTATAACAACCACTGGGGTGTGCCGCTGACACTGGCGCGGATGCCTGCGGATACGGAATATGCCGTGATCGAAATCGGCATGAACCACCCCGGAGAGATCTCTCCGCTGGCGCAGATGGCCAAGCCGGATGTCGCGATGGTCACCACCGTCGCCGCCGTGCATCTGGAAGCCTTTGCCAATGTCGCGGAAATCGCGGTCGAGAAAGCCGCCGTTTTTGACGGGCTGCAACCGGGGGGCGTGGCGGTGATCAACGCAGACATCGAACACGCCGCGATCCTGATGGCCAAGGCCGTGGATCGCCGCCTGCGCGAGGTCGAATTTGGCGAGCATGGCTATCAGTACAAACTGCTGGACGTGCAGGTGCAGGGCGACACCACCGTGGTGCGCGCCGACGCCGACGGCACACCACTGCTGTTCAAGATCGGAACGCCGGGGCGGCATTTCGCGATGAACGCCTTGGGGGCCTTGGCGTCTGCACAGGCCATGGGCGCGGATCTGGCGCTGGCTGCGGCCTCGTTGGGACGCTGGACACCGTATAAGGGGCGCGGCGTGCGAGAGGTCATCCATCTCGACGTGGTCGACACCCATCTGACGTTGAACCTGATTGATGACAGCTATAACGCGAACCCCACCTCGATGGCCGCCGCCCTAGAGGTGCTGGCCGCCGCCGAGGTGACCCATGATATCGGCCGCGTCAGCAAGGGGCGGCGCATCGCCTATCTGGGCGACATGAAAGAACTGGGACCGGACGAGATCGCCCTGCACGCAGGGCTCGCGCATCTCGACGCCACCAAAAAGCTGGATGTGATCCACTGTGTGGGCCCGCTGATGAAGTCGCTTTATGACCTGCTGCCCGCGCATCAACGCGGGGAATGGGCCGAGACCGCCGCCGATCTGCTGCCCGCGCTTTCGTCGCATCTGGACAGTGGCGATGTTGTGCTCGCCAAAGGCTCCTTGTCCATGAAACTAGGGCTGATCGTTGACGCGATCCGCAAAATGGGCCATCCGGTCCAGAATGAACGACAGGGCTAAGCCCACAAGATTTTGAGTTAGGACGCGTACGATGCTCTATTGGTTGACCCTCCTGTCAGATGGCGGCGATTTCTTTAACCTTTTCCGCTACATCACCTTCCGCGCCGGTGGGGCCTTCCTGACAGCGCTGGTGTTTGGCTTTCTGTTCGGCAAGCCGCTGATCGCCGTGCTGCGCAAACGGCAGGGCAAGGGCCAACCGATCCGGGATGACGGTCCAGAGGGGCATTTTGTCAAGGCGGGGACGCCGACCATGGGCGGGCTGCTGATTGTGGGGGCCTTGCTGACCTCCACCCTGCTGTGGGCGCGGCTGGACAACCCGTTTGTCTGGATGGTGCTGCTGGTAACAATGGCATTTGCCGCCATCGGGTTTGCCGATGACTACGCCAAGGTCAGCAAGCAGACGACCGCTGGTGTTTCCAGCAGAATGCGTCTGTTGCTGGGCTTTATCATCGCGGGCAGCGCGGCCTATTGGGCGGCGCAGTTCCACCCCGCAGAGCTGCAGAACCAACTGGCGCTGCCCGTGTTCAAGAACACGCTGATCAACCTTGGGTATCTGTTCGTGCCCTTCTCGATCATCGTGATCGTGGGGGCGGCGAATGCGGTGAACCTGACGGACGGGCTGGACGGGCTGGCGATCATGCCGGTGATGATCGCCGCCGGGGCGCTTGGCGTGATCGCCTATGCCGTCGGCCGCGTCGATTTCACAGAATATCTGGACGTGCACTATGTGCCGGGGACGGGCGAGATTCTGGTCTTTACCGCCGGTATCTTTGGCGGTGGTCTGGGCTTTTTGTGGTATAACGCGCCCCCCGCCGCGGTCTTTATGGGCGACACCGGATCGCTGGCCCTTGGCGGCGCATTGGGGGCCATCGCGGTTGCCACCAAGCACGAATTGGTGCTGGCCATCGTCGGCGGCCTGTTTGTGGTCGAGGCGCTGTCGGTGATCATTCAGGTGCTCTATTTCAAACGCACGGGCAAACGTGTTTTCCTGATGGCACCGATCCACCATCACTATGAAAAGAAAGGCTGGGCCGAGCCGCAGATCGTCATCCGCTTCTGGATCATCTCTTTGATCCTCGCGATGATCGGGCTGGCGACGCTGAAGGTCCGCTGAGCCGTTTATCAAAGCGGAAAGAAACAAGAGGGCGCGCTGCAGGGATGTGGCGCGCTTTTTTTATGGCGGACGGGGGCCAGCCCCCGCGCGGCCAAGGGGCCGCGTCCCCCGGAGTTTATTTGGCAAAATGAAGGGCGGCGGAGGCTGGACGCGGGTGGCGTCAGAAGATCGACCAGCCCATTTCGCGCGCGAGGCGAGCCATGGCCTGGGTGCCTTTCTTCGAGTTGCCATAGCGGTTCAGGCCAGGGGACCAGACGGCGATGCTGGCGCGGCCGGGGACGATGGCAAGGATACCGCCGCCCACACCGGATTTCGCCGGAAGCCCTACGCGGTAGGCAAAATCGCCCGACCCATCATAATGCCCGCAGGTGAGCATCAGCGCATTGAGGCGCCGGATGCGGGGCGGCAGGATCATGCGGGGCAGCTTGTCGGTTTCGATCAGGAACCGTCCGGCCATGGCCAGTTGCCGCGCGGACATGTCGATGGCGCAGTGGTGAAAATAAGTGCCGAGCGTCTTCTCCGGCGGGTTGTTCAGGTTTCCGCAGGAGGCCAGAAAATGCGCCAAGGCAAAGTTGCGGTGGCCATGGGCGGTTTCAGAGGCCGCGACGGTTTCGTTGATGTGGATGTCGTCGTCACTGGCAGCGGCGCGCACGAATTGCAGGATTTCGGCAAGGGTCTCGCGCGGTTCGCGGCCCGTGAGCACCTCGTCCGTGGTGACAATGGCACCGGCGTTGATGAACGGATTGCGCGGGCGGCCCTGTTCGGCCTCAAGCTGCACGATGGAATTGAACGCACGCCCCGATGGCTCGCGGCCCACGCGCTTCCACAGCTGGTCGCCTGACCGTCCAAGGGCGATGGCAAGGGTGAAGACCTTGGTGATGGATTGCACGGAAAACGGCGTATCGGCATCGCCGGCGGTAAAGACCTCGCCGTCCGCGGTGGTGATCGCGATACCGAATTGTGCAGGATCGACAGAGGCCAGCTGCGGGATATAGGCTGCCACGTCTCCCCAGTCATCCGTGGCGCGCATGTCGGCGTTGAGCTGGGCTAAAATCTCTGGCAGAGGGGGCATAAGGGGCTCCGAAAGTTTCAGGGTCATCGCTAACAGGAGAGCAGGCATGATACCAGTTCAAGGTTTGACCGGCGCAAAGGTCGCCATTCTGGGGCTCGGGCGGTCGGGGCTGTCTGCGGCCCGTGCGCTGGCCGCCGGGGGCGCTGTGCCTGTTTGTTGGGATGACAACCCCGCCGCCCGCGCCGCCGCGCAGGCCGAAGGGTTCGATTGTGTGGATCTGGGCAAAGCCGGCGTCTTTGATGACATCGCGCGGCTGATCGTATCGCCCGGCATCCCGCATCTTTATCCGGCACCGAACCCGGTGATCGTCGCCGCGCAGGACGCAGCTGTGCCGGTGGACAATGACATCGGGCTGTTCTTTCAAAGCTTCGCGACGCTGGCCTGGGATAATTTTGACGTTGTGCCCAAGATAATCGCGATCACCGGGTCGAACGGGAAATCCACCACCTCGGCGTTGGTGCATCACATTCTCAAGCACGCGGGCCGCCCGACGCAGCTGGCGGGAAACATCGGTCGCGGCGTGCTGGACATAGAGCCTGCCATTGACGGCGAGGTCGTGGTGCTGGAGCTGTCTAGCTACCAGACCGATCTGGCGCGCAATCTGACGCCGGATGTCGCCGTCTTCACCAACCTTAGCCCCGATCATCTGGATCGCCATGCGGGCATGGGCGGCTATTTCGCGGCCAAACGGCGGCTCTTTGCTGAAGGCGGGCCGGATCGTGCCGTCATTGGCGTGGATGAACCCGAAGGGCGTTTTCTGGCGGGACAGCTCAGCGAAGGGGCGGCCGACGACCGGGTGATCCGCGTGTCGGTGGACCGCAAGCTTACAGGTCTTGGTTGGCAGGTCTTCGCACGCAAAGGCTTCTTGTCGGAATATCGCGGCGGCAAGCAGATCGGCTCCATCGATCTGCGCAGCATCACCGGCTTGCCCGGCGCGCATAACCACCAGAACGCCTGTGCCGCCTATGCCGCCTGTCGCACGCTGGGGTTCGCGCCCAAGATCATCGAAGCGGCGTTCCATTCCTTTGGCGGCCTGCCGCACCGCAGCCAGACCGTGGGCGAGGCGGACGGCGTGCGCTTCGTCAACGACAGCAAGGCGACCAATGTGGACAGTGCGGTCAAGGCACTGGCGGCGTTCAGGAACATCCGCTGGATCTGCGGCGGGCTTGAGAAAGAGGGCGGTTTGGGCAGTTTGTCAGAACCGCTGGAGACGGTGCGCAAAGCCTATGTGATCGGGCGCGAGGCGGCGCAGTTTGCCATGAAACTGGGGGTCGAGGCCGAGGTCTGTGGCACGATGGACGTCGCGGTTGCACGCGCTGTCGAGGATGCAGAGGCGGGGGACGTCGTTCTGCTGGCCCCTGCGGCGGCGAGCTTTGACCAATACGACAGTTTCGAGCGCCGCGGAGAGGATTTTGTCGCGCAGGTGCAGAAGCATCTGACGGACGCGTAACTGCGTTTTTGGGGAAGGAGCGCCGCATGAACACTGATTGCGGTGTTTCGGTCTGCTCCGGTCCAGATCGTGGCGGGTGACTGGTTGTTTGATCGGGGCCATCGGATAATTGACGGCTTGTTCGGGGATGCAGATTTCGAGGCCGTCTATCGAAGAAAAAGGTCTTGATCCTAATCGTCTGCGGCCGAGAACCGACGAGATTTACTTGCGGCGTATCGGGCGTGCGCGACAAGAGGTTCGGCGTTCTTTCGAGGGACGACCTATGGGGTGGCCTCGGGGATGAAAACCTTGACGGTTGATGAAATTGGAACGCCGTTTACCGACCACGCGCTGTGATCATTTGCGTTCAATGTCACTCTGACTTCATTCTCGCCCGGCACCAGTGAGGTGCCTGACAGATGATACCAGTTGGAATAGACCCGCGCTATTTTCACGCCATTCACATAGATATGGGCATGGCCTTCGTTGTCTTGCGGTGCGTGATTGATCGCCGCGGGTGTGAACTTGAAATGAACGGGCAGGATCTGAACATTATACCCGCCCATGACGTCAGGAAATACCAGATGCGTGACGCTTGGCTGTGGCAGTTCGGCAGAGACGTCGCGCGGAGGATGCCGGTGCGCTTGCACCGCGCCGGGCGCGCTTGCCATATCCATCGTTGCCTTGCCGATGTCAGGTGAAATGGGGGCGCGCGACATCGGAAAAAGCGTCGTGACCACGACAGCCATCGACGCCCCGATTATGGCATAGGCGAGTTTTTCCACCAGATCCGGTCTTTACTGGCCGGGTGCGGGCATAGCTGCGCGCAGGTCGGCTTCGCTGACGCCAAGTGCCTGAGCTGCCGCGGCAAAGTCCGGCGGGCGCGTGTCACCAAGTGCCCCGACCAATTCAGCCTCGGTGATGCCCAGTTGATCGGCAACTGCAGCAAAATCCGGTGCGGCACCACCGCCACCGGGGCCATTGTTCGCGGCCACGTCGACCTCACCATGGTAGCAGTCGATCATATAGGGCGCTTCATCTGCTGTGAGGTGGTAGTGGTAAATCCCTTCCGGGAATTCAGGTGTCGGGCCGGAGTGGCCGCTGCACGCATCCAGATCGTCATTCACCACGACAATGCCACCGACATCATTGTTGCCATAGACAGGAAAGCCGTCGGCCAAAACACCGATCATCCGCGAATGTTGCCCGGCTTGCGCCGCGGCCTCGGCGATACAAACAGGGATGCCATGATAGTGGTAATTCGTCCCGTCCACGAGCGTGTGCCCGTTGCAGTTGTCCAGAAATGCCACGTGATCATGAACAACCTGATCGTCAATCGCAACGACGGAGCGGTCGGGGTTCTCGTAATCGTTGAAAATCTGTGCGCCGCTCAAGGCCACGCCAATTCTCCCCAGCGAGGTATTCGTTGATGTATCCGAATAGACAGGCTGGGTTGTGATTGTCGCGTCGATCTCGGTCTCTTGGAAGTAATCGGCAGAGTTTTGCACGTCAAAGAATTCCAGCGGCTTGTCGGCAAAAGGTTGATCGTTTGGATTGCTTGGAATCAAGTATTGTTCCGCAAAGCCGTGGTCCGGGATGCCGTTGGATTGGAAGCGGAAGGTTTTTGCGTCAGCATCGACCGTGATCTTGACATGATCTGCCCAATTTGCCGCTTGAACGACCGCCGCAGTGTCATTCGACTGTTTCACATTCTGAGCCGATGAAGGCGAATAGATCAGGGATGCGGCGGCCAGCACAACCGATGCGGCGGCTGTCCCATAGAGAGTTTTCTTGGACATGATTTTCTGATCTCCCATGAGATGTCGGTATCTTTACTTCCAACTTCGGGTCGAAGCGCTGCTAAGCCGAAGCTAGGCCTTAAACGGACACGTGCCAACTTTCCGTCGTTTTTATTCAACAGAAATATAGCGCCCTAGAATTTTCCGAGCGCGGGCATTCTCTTTACGGGGTCAAGATGACGCGCTTGATCCTTCGGGCGGCGATCCGGTTTACTTTCGTACAAACGCAGTTCACGGCAGTCGAGAGCGCTGCCGTATCGACGTCAAATCTTGGCGATACTTCGGATCGCGGCCTTGGCAATCTGGTCGAACATCGCACGATCGTCGGAGGATGACGCAACGATCATGCCGCCTTCCAGCGCCGCGACGATGAGGCAGGACGTGTCCTCGGGGTTTTCGACGCCATTGCGTTGGAACAGGTCAAGCAGCCATAACCTGTTCATTTTGAAGAATGCCTTTGTTTTCTGGTTTACATTCTTGGGCAGCCCGATCGCTTCTGCGCCCATGATCGCGCAAAGACAGATGGTTTCGTCCAAGACCAGCGCCTGAGAGTAAAGCGCAACGTAGCTGTCCAACGCCGTTTGCAAGCTGGCCGTATCGATCTGTTCAAGGTGCTCCTTGAACTGGCTGGTGTAGCGATCCACCAAAGCTTCGCCCAGATCGGGTTTGGTCGGGAAGTGATAGTGAACGCTTGCGCTTTTGATGCCGACATCGCTTGCCAGGTCGCGAAAACTCATCGCCGAGAAACCCGCACCACGGACACGCTTTTCAGCGGCATCAAGGATTTTGTCTTTCATTGTCTGCGGCATTTGCGGCTCCTGTCTATCATGTGGTAGATAGGTGTTGACAGCGAGGAGGGCAATATCTAACTGGAAGCCTATCAACTGATAGGTAGCTATGTAGCGCCGCTTCGCGCTGAACCGGAAGGATGTACCATGGACCTGAACGCAAATTTTGATGAACGTGCTGTTGTACATTCGGATCGGCAGCCGTGGGTCGCATCTCCGATGAAAGGCGTGGACCGGCGGATGCTGGACCGGATCGGGGATGAAGTCGCGCGGGCGACGACCATCGTCCGCTATGCGCCGGGCAGCGCGTTTTCGGCGCACACCCATACCGGCGGCGAAGAGTTTCTGGTGCTTGAGGGCGTGTTTCAGGATGAACACGGTGACTTTCCGGTCGGCACCTACGTGCGCAACCCGCCAACGTCTTCGCACACCCCAAGCTCTGCATCAGGGGCGACGATCTTCGTCAAGCTGTGGCAGTTCGACATGGATGACCGTCAGCAGATCACCATAGACACCACCACCCAGACCCCGCAGCCGGTGCGTGCGGGTGTTTCAGTGATCCCGCTGTTCGAGGATGCGCACGAACGGGTGCGGATCGAGATTTGGGAGCCCAGCGTGGCAGTGACACAGGCCGGCCACAGCGGGTTCGAAGCCCTTGTGGTCGAAGGAAGCTTTATCGAAGGGGATGAGGTCTTCGGGGTCAATTCCTGGCTGCGCCTACCGCCCCACACGCCGCTGAACGCTGTTTCCGGCCCTGATGGGGCGCGGCTTTGGGTCAAATCTGGCCATCTTGCGGAAACGCCAACAGCCCCCAATGCCGGATGTTGAGATGGCAGACCCACTTGCAATCATTGGCGGGGCGGGTGCCGGTCTTGCTAACCGCGCCCTACACAGAATGGACCCTATACGGATGATGAAGTCAGCCGATATTGCCCGCACCTATCTGGCGCTGGCGGATCAACCACGGTCCACCTGGACCCATGAGCTGGACCTCGGGCCGATGGGAGAGGCGTTCTGATGCAGACCGATGTTCTGATTGTGGGCGGTGGTCTGTCGGGTCTTGCGCTTGCCGACCATCTGGCCCGCCAAGGCCGTGATTTTTTGCTGGTTGAAGCGCAGGACCGCCTTGGCGGGCGCATCCTTACACAGGAGTTTTCGGGCGGCGCGTTCGACCTTGGGCCTGCGTGGTTCTGGCCGGGGCAGCCGCGCATGGCGGCCCTCGCGGAGCGCTTTCAGATCCCTGTGTTTGGGCAGTTCTCGACGGGTGACTTGGTCTATCAAGAGCAAAACGGCGCCGTGCAGCGCGGACGCGGCTACGCCTCTATGGAGGGGTCCTACCGCTTGGCCGGTGGGATCGGCTCTGTGGTGCAAGCTTTGGCCAAAGGGTTGGATCCGGCGAAGATCATGACCAATACGCGGCTGACGTCGGTCGCGCATTCGGCGGGCAAGATCACAGCGCAGGTTGATCAAAACGGCACAGCGCAGATCATCACGGCCAACAGGATCGTGATGGCCATGCCGCCTCGGGTCATTGCAGATACCGTTTCCTTTGAACCCGCGCTGGATGCGGGCCAAATGCAGGCATTGCAAGACACGCCGACCTGGATGGCCGGTCAGGCCAAGATCGTTGCGGTTTACGATCAGCCTCATTGGCGACATGCCGGGCTGTCCGGCGACGCCATGAGCCAGCAAGGGCCGATGGTCGAAATCCACGATGCTTCGCCAAGACAGGGCGGTCCCTATGCGCTCTTCGGTTTTGTCGGGGTTCCTGCGGATGCGCGTGTCCAGCACAAAGATGAGATGATGCGCCTTGCGGTGACGCAGCTTACGGCGCTGTTCGGTCCGGAAATGGCCAACCCGATGCACCTTGTTTTGCAAGACTGGGCGACCATTCCCCACATCGCGCGCCCACAGGACCGACAACCGGTTCGAAGCCATCCCCGCTATGGTTTGCCGTCCAACCTGCATGCCCTGTCAGCACGCGGGATGATATTTGCGTCGACCGAAACCGCCCCGGAATTCGGAGGCTTTCTTGAGGGCGCATTAGAGGCGGCCGAACATGCGGCCAGCACGCTGGCGCTGCACGACCCCATGCAGACCTGATCACCGCCCGCCCGCATGATTTTGGGCATGCAATATAGAAATGAAAGCACGCCGCGCCAAGCCAATCCAACGGGCATGGTGCCCATACAAATGATATATGATGACTCAGACAATAGACACGACTGAAACCGCCGGGTTCCGCCGCAACCTGACGGTGCTGATCCTCGCCCAATCTTTAGGGGCTGCCAGCGGACCGATTGTGATCTCGCTGGGGGGATTGGTTGGTCAGGACCTCGCAACTGACCCTGCTTTGGCGACCCTTCCGGTCAGCATCTATAATCTTGGGCTTGCCCTTGGAACGGTGCCTGCCGCTTGGATCATGCGACAATACGGGCGGCGCAGCGGTTATCTTCTGGGCGCGATGATCGGCGTGTTGTCGGGATTGGTCGCCGCTGGTGCGATATCCTTTGGGGCGTTCATATTCTTCTGTTTGGGAACGTTTCTGGCGGGGCTCTATGCGTCCTATGTACAGTCTTACCGTTTCGCAGCTGCCGACGGGCGCGAAGGGGCAGACAGGGGGCGCGCCATTTCATGGGTCATGGTCGGCGGGCTGATCGCTGCCATTATCGGCCCGCAACTGGTCATTGCCACGCGCGACGCTGTGCCGGGCGTGCCCTTTGCGGGCAGTTTCCTGAGCCAAGCGGCGCTGGCGCTCATCGCGTTTTTTGTTCTGACCCGGTTAAGGGGCCGCCAACCCGCAGCGACAGCCCAAACGTCTTCCGATGACGGGGGGCGCACCGTGCTCCAACTTCTGGCGTCGCCTAAATACATGCTTGGGGTCGCCGCTGGCGTGGTGTCTTACGGGCTTATGTCATTTGTCATGACGGCCGCACCGCTGGCGATGGTCGGGTGCGGGCATTCGATTGACCACGCAGCCTGGGGTATTCAGTGGCATGTGCTGGCGATGTTCGCGCCAAGCCTTGTGACGGGCAAGCTGATCGCCCGGTTCGGCAAGGAAAAGGTCACCGCCGCTGGCCTGATCATCATCGGCATTTCAGGTGCTGTTGCGCTGACCGGTCTGGATCTGAGGCATTTCTTTATCTCTCTCATCCTTCTTGGGATCGGATGGAACTTTGGCTTCATCGGAGCGACTGCGATGGTGGCTGCCGCGCATACAGAGGCCGAGCGCGGGCGTGCCCAAGGGCTGAATGATTTCGCCGTTTTCGGCACAGTCGCGGCACTTTCGTTCTTTTCTGGCGCGTTGATGCAGGCGTCGGGATGGCACCTCATCAATCTCTTGATGTTTCCCTTTATCGCCATCGTGCTTGCGCCATTGGTCTGGCAAGCGGCGCGACGCTTATAGGGCGGTGCCAATACTGTCTCAAAAACTGGCAACGTACCGCCAACCTCAAGGAAGAACTTAACATGCCTAATGTGCAAGTTCATATAACTGTGACGCTTGTTGGGGGTGGCGGCACGTTGATTGTTTACGCTGATAAAGGGCTTGCGGCACGGCCCTGGGGAAAAATGCCAACGCATAGCTTTGACCTTTCATTGCTGTGCTCGCACGGCATTCATTGCATCAAAACATCCCGTTGTCGTTGTTACTTTGTACAGGCATTTCCTGAAGCACGTCCCAATGCTCGACGATCTTGCCTTGATCATCGAGACGGAAAATGTCCATCCCTGCATAATCGGGACCGTTGGGCCAGAGCTGATGGCAATGCAGGATCACATGATCGCCGTCCACGAATGACCGCTTGACCTCGACATGTTTGCCCGGATGTTCGCGTGCCATCCGTTCGAAATAGTCAACGAAGGCCGCCTTGCCGTCCGCCACATGGGGATTGTGCTGAATGTACTGCGCTCCGGCGTAGCGCGCGATGGCGTCGGCGGGGCGGCAATCATTGAACATCATTTCGTAAAAGGCGATGACGTTGGCCTTGTCGGTTTCTGGGTCACGCATGGTCTTCCTTTCTGGATTTACCGATAGTGTGGCGCATGTCTGCATTGGGGAAGCTGCATTGCGGGGTCGACGGTGTCGGTCTGGGGGCGCTGCCCCCGCCGCCTGTGGCGGCTCCCCCGGGATTTAGGGCCATTTGGAAATTACTGCTTCTGTGCGATATCTGCGGCGCAGGCCATGGCGGAGGACCAGGCCCATTGGAAGTTATAGCCGCCCAGCCATCCGGTCACATCGACGGCCTCGCCAATGAAGTAGAGACCGGGGCGTGTCTTGGCCTCCAGTGTTTTGGAGGACAGCGCGTCGGTGTCGATACCGCCGAGGGTGACTTCGGCGGTGCGGTAGCCTTCGGTGCCAGAAGGGGTCATCACCCAATGCGACAGCCTGTCGATCAGGGTGCCGAGTTTTGCATCCGACCAATCGGCGAGGTTGCCGCCAAGGTCCATGATCCCCGCCAGATGATCCACCAGCCGCGCGGGCAGGTGGTGGGAAAGCTCTGTCGTCAGGTTGCGGCGGCCATAGGTCTGGCGTTGGCTGCGCAGCTTGGCCAGCAGATCACTGTCGGGCAGCAGGTTCACTGTGATCGGCGCGCCTTCGGTCCAGTAGCTTGAAGCTTGCAGCACGGCAGGGCCCGAGAGGCCACGGTGGGTGAACAGCAAGGCTTCGTCAAAGGAGGGGCCTTGGGCAGTCACCCGCGCGGGCGTTGCGGTGCCGGATATGGGCGCGAAACGGGCGTCGGTAAAGGTGAAGGGCACCAGCCCCGCCCGCGTGTCGGTGACGGGGATACCCATCTGCGCGGCGATCTCGTAGGCGCGCCCCGTCGCCCCCATCTTGGGGATGGATTTCCCGCCAGAGGCAACGACAAAGTTGCGCGTAGTGATCGGCGTGGTGCCGTCGGGCGTGTGCAAGGTCATGCTATATCCGGCATCACGCGCAGCGATATCGGTCAGCGTGCTGTGCAGCCGCAGATCGACACCGGCTTTTTGCATCAGGCCGCGCAGCATGGCGACGATCTCTTTGGCGGAGGTGTCGCAGAAGAGCTGGCCGAGGGTCTTTTCGTGCCACGCGATCCCATGTGCGTCTACCAGTTCGATGAAATCCCACTGCGTATAACGTGCCAGCGCCGATTTTGCGAAATGGGGGTTGGCGCAGATGAAGGCATCGGACGTGCAGTGCATATTGGTGAAATTGCAGCGCCCGCCGCCCGAAATGCGGATTTTCTCGCCCGGTGCTTTGGCGTGATCCACGACCAGCACCGATCCGCCCGCGTGGGCCGCGCACATCATGCCTGCGGCCCCTGCGCCTAAAATTACCGTATCATATTGCATGGCCCCGCCATAGCCCCCGCCACACAAGCCGGTCAAGTGGCCGTGAGCGGGGTGGTAACCCGGCACATGAAGACTAATTCCGTGAGAGACGAAGCAATTAAAGGAGAGACCCGATGAACGTATTGGACGCAGGCAACGCATTCCCGAAACTGACCGTGGCAGAGCTGCAAGGCGGCATGTTGACCCTTGGCACCCCGCGGGGCGATCATGATTGGCAGCTGGTGGTCGTCTATCGCGGTCTGCATTGCCCGATCTGCAAAAAGTACCTGTCGACGCTGGACGGGCTGGTCGCGGATTTCAACAAGGCAGGTGTGGACGTTGTTGCCGTGTCGGGTGATCCGAAAGACAAGGCGCGCGAGATGGCGCAAGAGCAGGATCTGTCCCTGACCATCGGCTATGACATGAGCATCGCACAGATGCGCGAACTGGGGCTCTATGTCTCTGACCCGCGCAGCCCGCAAGAAACCGATCAGCCTTTCGCAGAGCCCGGCGTTTTCGTGGTGAATGGCGACGGTAATATCCAGATCCTCGACATCTCGAACGCGCCCTTCGCGCGGCCTGATCTGGAGGGGCTGCTGAACGGGATCAAGTTTGTGCGTGACAACGACTATCCGATCCGCGGCACGCACGCGGGGGCATAGGCAGCTTTGCGCGGGGCTGGTTAAAACAGACTAGCCCCGCGTAACCTTTCGCGCTACACTGCAAGCTAGACCCCGAAAAGGGGCGGAACGAGGCAGTGTAAGGCAGGTCCCATGACAGAAATGGTCTATGGCGCGGTTCCCGTTCGGGATGGCGAACCGATTCTTCCCAAATGGTGGCGTACGATCGACAAATGGGCGATGTCCTGCATCCTCCTGCTGTTTGCCGTGGGCATGTTGCTGGGGCTGGCGGCCTCCCCGCCGTTGGCCGCGAAAAACGGCTTTGACTCTTTTCACTATGTGCAGCGACAGGCTGTTTTCGGTGTGCTTGCCGTGATTGCCATGGTGCTAACATCGATGATGACGCCGGTGATGGTGCGGCGTCTGGCGATTGTCGGCTTTCTGGTGTCCTTTGTGGCGCTGGCCTTGCTGCCGTTCTTTGGCACCGACTTTGGCAAAGGTGCTGTGCGCTGGTATTCCATGGGCTTTGCGTCCTTCCAGCCGTCAGAGTTCCTCAAGCCCGGTTTTGTCGTTGTGGCGGCGTGGATGATGGCGGCCGCGCTCGAGATCAACGGCCCTCCGGGCAAAACATGGTCCTTTGCGCTGTGTATTTCCATCGTGCTGATGCTGGCGTTGCAGCCCGACTTTGGTCAGGCCTGTCTGGTCCTGTTCGGCTGGGGAGTCATGTATTTCGTCGCCGGTGCGCCGTTGGTGCTGCTGGTGGGCATGGCCGGGCTGGTCGTCTTGGCGGGGACTTTCGCCTATTCCAACTCTGAACACTTTGCCCGACGGATTGATGGGTTCCTGTCGCCCGACATCGATCCGCGCACGCAGCTTGGCTATGCCACCGATGCGATCCGCGAAGGCGGTCTGTTCGGGGTCGGCGTGGGCGAGGGGCAGGTGAAATGGTCGCTGCCCGATGCGCACACCGATTTCATCATCGCCGTTGCTGCCGAAGAATACGGCCTGATCCTCGTGATGTGTGTGATCGCGCTTTACGCCGTGATCGTGGTGCGGTCGCTGCTTCGTCTGGTGCGCGAGCGGGATCCCTTTATCCGTCTGGCCGGCACCGGGCTGGCCTGCATGTTCGGCGTGCAGGCGATGATCAACATGGGCGTGGCTGTGCGGCTGCTGCCCGCCAAGGGTATGACGCTGCCTTTCGTTAGCTACGGCGGGTCGTCGGTGATTGCCTCTGGCATCGCCGTGGGCATGTTGCTGGCGTTTACCCGGACCCGACCACAGGGCCAGATCTCTGATCTATTGGGCCGGAGCCGTGCCCGATGACGGCGCCGCTGCTGGTTATCGCCGCAGGAGGGACAGGCGGGCATATGTTTCCCGCCCAAGCACTTGCCGAAGTCATGCTGGCGCGGGGCTGGCGGGTAAAGCTGTCCACCGACGCGCGGGGGGCGCGCTATACCGGTGGTTTCCCCGAGGCGGTCGAGATTCAGCAGGTCAGCAGCGCCACTTTCGCGCGCGGCGGTCTGGTGGCCAAGGCCATCGCGCCGTTTCGTATTCTGGGCGGTGTGCTTGGCGGCATTTTCGGTATGCTGCGCGACAAGCCCGATGTGGTTGTCGGCTTTGGCGGGTATCCGTCGATTCCCGCGCTGACAGCGGCCTGGGTGCTGCGCAAACCCCGGATGATCCACGAACAAAACGGCGTGCTCGGTCGGGTCAATGATCTGTTTTCCAAACATGTTGATGCCGTGGCTTGCGGCACATGGCCGACCACATTGCCCGATGGTGTCAGCGCCGAACACACCGGCAATCCGGTGCGTGCCGCGGTGCTGGAGCGTGCGGGCGCGGGCTATATCGCGCCGGGTGACTACCCGATGGAGCTGTTGGTGATGGGCGGCAGCCAGGGCGCGCGCATCTTAAGCGAGGTGATTCCCCCCGCCATTGCCGATCTGCCGATGGAACTGCTACGCAATATCCGTGTCAGCCATCAGGCGCGGGACGAGGACGGCCAGCGGGTCGCAACCTTTTACGCGGAGAACGGGATCAATGCCGATGTGCAGCCGTTTTTCCATGACGTGCCGCGGCGCATGTCCGAAGCCCAGCTGGTGATCAACCGCGCTGGCGCGTCCAGCGTTGCCGATATCTCTATCATCGGGCGGCCCTCGATCCTGATCCCCTTTGCGGCGGCGACGGGCGATCATCAGACGGCCAATGCCCGTGGATTGGTGGACGCCGGTGCCGCGATCATGGTGCCCGAAAACATGGCCAACCCCGACAGTCTGCGTGCCCAGATCGAAATGGTTCTGACCCATGCAGAGGGCGCACAGCAGATGGCGCGCGCCGCCCTGTCTGTCGCCAAGCCGGACGCCGCAGAAGAACTCGCCCAGATGGTGGAAACCCTGGCAACCGAAGGAAAGAAACGATGAACGCAGCCACGAAACTCCCCACCGATGTGGGCCCGATCCATTTCGTGGGTATTGGCGGTATCGGCATGTCCGGCATTGCCGAGGTGTTGTTGAACCACGGCTACCGCGTGCAGGGGTCGGACCTGAAATCGACCAAGATCACCGACCGTCTGGTGGACCTTGGCGCGACGGTGTTCGAAGGGCAGGAGGCCGCGAATATCGAAGGGGCCGCCGTGGTCGTGATCTCTTCGGCGATCAAGCCGGGCAACCCTGAACTGGATGCCGCACGGGTGGCGGGCCTTCCCATCGTGCGCCGCGCCGAGATGCTGGCAGAGCTGATGCGCCTGAAATCCAACATTGCGGTGGCAGGAACCCACGGCAAGACCACCACAACGACGATGGTGGCCGAACTGCTGGTCAACGGCGGGATCGATCCGACGGTGGTGAACGGCGGGATCATCCATGCTTACGGGTCGAACGCGCGGATGGGGCAGGGCGAATGGATGGTGGTCGAGGCGGATGAATCCGACGGCACCTTCAACCGTCTGCCCGCGACCATTGCCATCGTGACCAATATCGACCCCGAGCATATGGAGCATTGGGGCGACTTCGATACCCTGCGCAAAGGATTTCTGGATTTCGTCTCGAACATTCCTTTCTACGGGCTGGCGGTCTGCTGT
The DNA here is from genome assembly GCF_000735125.2 of Sulfitobacter sp. CB2047. Lineage (NCBI taxonomy): Bacteria > Pseudomonadati > Pseudomonadota > Alphaproteobacteria > Rhodobacterales > Roseobacteraceae > Sulfitobacter > Sulfitobacter sp. CB2047. Next base: position 1,428,204 of record NZ_CP072613.1, read on the forward strand.
ATCGACCACCCCGAGGTGCAGGCTTTGGTCGGCAAGATCACCGACCGCCGTGTCATGACCTATGGCTTCAACACCCAGGCCGACGTGCGCGCGGTCAACCTGCACTACAAGGCGGGCGTTGCGCATTTCGATATCATGTTCCAGACCGAAGGCATCACGATCAAGGATTGCAGCCTGCCGATGCCCGGGGATCACAACGTGTCAAACGCGATGGCGGCGGTTGCCGTGTCGCGCCACCTTGGCATGAAAACCGAAGAAATCCGTGCCGCTCTTGCCGGGTTCGGCGGCGTGAACCGTCGCTTTACCAAAGTGGGCGAAGTGGATGGCGTGACGATCATCGACGACTACGGTCATCACCCGGTCGAGATTACCGCCGTGCTGAAAGCCGCACGTCAGGCCACCGAAGGGCGCGTGATCGCGGTCCACCAGCCCCATCGCTACAGCCGCTTGCACCACCATTTCGAGGAATTTTGCGCCTGTTTCAACGATGCCGATGTTGTTGGCATCGCCGAGGTCTATGCCGCGGGCGAGGCCCCGATCGAGGGCGCAGGGCGCGATGATCTGGTCGCAGGGTTGATCCGTCATGGTCACCGCCACGCCCGCGCCGTCCAAAGCGAGGATGATCTGGCGCGGCTGGTCCGCGAACAGGCAGGGCCGGGGGATATGGTTGTCTGCCTTGGGGCAGGGACAATCAGCACCTGGGCCAACGCCTTGCCTGCCGCGCTTGAAGCCTTGAAGAAGGAACCCGTCTGAATGGCGCGGACCCCATCATACGGGGGCCGGTCATGACCTTGCTTTGGGCTTGCATCCTGTGGGTCTTTTGCTCGGCCACGGTGGCGACGCTGCCCATGCGTCTGCAATATATTCCCGGTGTGATCCTGCTGATTGCCGCACCGGTGCTGATCATCCTGATCGGTCTTCAGGTGGGCTGGCTCTATAGCCTGCTTGCTCTTGCTGCCTTTGTGTCCATGTTCCGCAATCCCTTGCGCTTTTTGCTGGCCAAGCTGCGCGGACAAAACCCGGAGGTTCCAAAATGAGTATATCACTGGTTCTTGCCTGTTTTTGGGCGGTCGTTGCCAATGTGTTGGCGATGACGCCCAGTTCTGACCAGCATTGGCGCAGCGCCTATGTGCTGATTGCCGTCGGCATCCCCGTCCTGGGGTTTGTCACCATGCAGCATGGCCCTTGGGTCGGGATGCTGGTGTTCGCGGGCGGGTGTTCGGTGTTGCGCTGGCCGGTGATCTATCTGATGCGCTGGCTGCGCGGCGCCGCTGTGCGGAATGCCGCAAAGTGAACCTGACGCTGGTGATCCTGATCAGCATCCTCGTGGTGTGGATGCTGGCCGCGGGCTGGTGCGGTCTGATGCGCCGGTATGGCGGCTTTGTGCTGGTCCTGCTGGCAGGGCTCGCGCTGAACTGGGCGTGGATGATCTGGGGCCTTGGCGCGAAACCGCTGGAGCGTCCGGTGTTCATGGCGCAAGCCGCCGCCACGGGCTATGCGGTCTGCGCGTTTCTTGCAGGATGGCTGGCCGGCCGTATCGCGCGCGAGCTGCGGGCGAACCGGCCTGATTGATTGGGCGGTTTTTGGCGCGCTTCGGGCACATGTGGAAAATTGACCTCCCTCCCAAAGCGGGCTAGGCGAAGGGCATGACAGATATTTCCTTTCCCGACATGCGTGGTAAGCTGACGCAAAACCGCCCCTTGGCTGATCTGACCTGGCTACGCGTGGGCGGCCCTGCTGACTATTTCTACCAGCCTGCCGATGCGGATGATCTGGCGGCTTTCATGAAGGCGCTGCCCGCTGATGTCGTGGTCATGCCGATGGGGGTCGGATCGAATGTGATCGTGCGCGACGGCGGCTTGCGCGCTGTGGTGATCCGGCTGGGGCGCGGGTTCAACACCATCAAATGCGAAGACGGAATCGTCACCGCAGGTGCCGCGGCGCTGGACGCCCATGTCGCGCGCAAGGCAGCAGACGCGGGGTTGGACCTGACCTTCCTGCGCACAATCCCGGGTAGTATTGGCGGCGCGGTACGGATGAACGCGGGCTGCTATGGTGCCTATACTGCTGATTATTTCATCAGCGCAGACGCGATCACCCGCACAGGCGAACAGGTCACGCTTGGGCCGGACGATCTGCAATTTGCCTATCGCCAGACCGCTTTGCCAGAGGGATATGTCATCACCGCTGCCCGTTTCGCGCCCCCCAAAGGCGAGGCGCAAGCGCTGCACGCGCGGATGGAGGACCAGCTGCGCAAACGGGACGAAACCCAACCCACCAAGGACCGCAGCGCAGGATCGACGTTCCGCAATCCGGCGGGGTTTTCCAGCACGGGGCAGGCGGATGACCGCCATGATCTGAAGGCGTGGAAGGTCATTGACGACGCCGGTTTGCGCGGTGCCACCTTGGGTGGCGCGCAGATGAGCCCGAAACACCCCAACTTCCTGATCAATACGGGTTCCGCGACGGCAGCAGACCTTGAAGCGTTGGGTGAAATGGTGCGAAAAAAGGTTTACGATTCCAGCGGGATTACGCTAGAGTGGGAAATTATGCGGATCGGCGAAAAATAAACGTTCGAGCGTCATGATTTAGGGCCGCCAAAAGGCTCGGAACAGAATGAATAAGGGTCGCAACAGGCCCGTTTAAAAAGGCAGATTGAGTGGGATTGTCGAGCAGGACACCCCCGAGAGTTGCAGTATTGTTGGGTGGCCCCTCGGCGGAACGCGAGGTGTCTCTGTCAACAGGGCGCGCCTGCGCAGCGGCTTTGCGGGACCGGAGTTTCGAAGTCATCGAGGTCGATTGCGGCCCCGACCTTTGTGCCGATCTGGGCGCTGCTCAACCCGATGTCGTTCTGAATTGTCTGCATGGCCGCTGGGGCGAAGACGGCTGCGTGCAGGGTTTGCTGGAATGGATGGGCCTGCCTTACACACACTCCGGCGTGCTGGCCTCTGCCCTTGCGATGGACAAGCAGCGCAGCAAGGAAGTTTTTCGTGCCGCGGGTTTGCCTGTCGTGGAAAGCTTGATCGTATCGGCGGCGACTGTGCGGGGATCCCATGTGATGGACCCGCCCTATGTGGTCAAGCCGAACAACGAAGGGTCATCCGTCGGTGTTTACCTTGTCGAGATCGAAAACAACGGCCCGCCACAGTTGGATGATGCCATGCCTGCCGAGGTCATGGTCGAGAAATTTATCCCCGGTCGCGAACTGACCACCACCGTGATGGGCGAACGTGCGCTGACCGTGACCGACATCCACACGACGGGCTGGTATGATTATGACGCCAAGTACAAGGCGGGCGGGTCTACCCATGTGGTCCCTGCCGATATCCCGCACGAAATTTTTGAGCTCTGCATGGATTACGCCCTGCGGGCGCATAACGCGCTTGGCTGTCGCGGTGTCAGTCGCACGGATTTCCGTTGGGATGAAAGCAAGGGGGCAGCGGGGCTGTTCCTGTTGGAAACCAATACCCAGCCCGGCATGACCCCCACGTCGCTGTCGCCCGAACAGGCGCAGGCGGTTGGCATTTCCTTTGGCGAGCTCTGCGCCTGGATGGTCGAGGACGCGTCATGCAATCGTTGATCAAACGCGTCAAACCCGCCAAGCCGGCCAAGGCAGATCCCGCACCGTCACGTTGGGCGTGGCGCATGCAGCGCTTGATGCTGACGCCGACGTTCCGTTTCGGGCTGCGCGTCGGGGTGCCGTTCTGCTTGGCCTTGGCTGCGGGGACAATCTATCTGTCGGACGAAGCACGGCGCGGCCAGTTGGCCGATGTCTATGCCAATGCCCGCACCAGCATCCAGCAGCGCCCTGAATTTATGGTCAAGCTGATGGCGATTGATGGTGTCGAAGGCGTTTTGGCCGCCGACGTGCGTGCTGCTGTGCCTGTCGAATTTCCAACCAGTTCCTTTGATCTTGATCTGCCTGCATTGCGGCAGGCGATCACCGATCTTCCCGGCGTCAAGCAGGCATCGCTGCGGGTGAAGCCGGGCGGCGTGTTGCAGGTGTCGGTACAGCCACGGGTGCCGGTCGCCGTTTGGCGTAGCCAGGACGGGCTGCTGCTGATCGACGCCGAGGGCAGCCCCATCGGCCAGCTTGCTTCGCGTGGCGATCGCACGGACCTGCCCTTGGTGGTAGGCGAGGCGGCGAACCAGCGCGTGAGCGAAGCGCTTGAATTGATCCGCACGGCGGCTCCGTTGGGGGAGCGGCTGCGCGGCTTGGTGCGCATGGGAGAGCGGCGATGGGACGTCGTTCTTGACCGTGAACAGCGTATCTTGCTGCCCGAAACCCAGGCCGTTCAGGCGCTGGAGCGGGTGATCGCGCTGGAAGGCGCACAGGATGTGCTGGCCCGCGACGTTGCGCGGGTAGACATGCGGTTGGCCCAACGGCCCACCGTGCAAATGAACAAGGACGCCACACAAGAATTGTGGCGCATCAGGCAGATTTCGGGACAGTGAAAAGATGATGGACCTATACGATAGTCAGCGATCCATGCGCCACATGCGTAAGCTTGCGATGCAACGCGGCGTGGTGGCTATTCTGGATGTGGGCACGTCAAAGATCGCCTGCCTGGTGCTGCGGTTTGACGGCACGGGCCGCGTCTCTGAAGAGGGCGAAATCGGGTCGCTCGCGGGGCAATCCGGTTTTCGCGTGATCGGGGCTGCGACCACGCGGTCGCGCGGGGTTCGCTTTGGCGAGATCTGCGCCATGCAGGAAACCGAACGCGCTGTGCGTACCGCGCTGCAGGCGGCGCAGAAAATGGCGAACATCCGTGTGGATCACGTGATCGCCTGTTTCTCGGGGGCTGAACCGCGCAGCTACGGTCTGGATGCGGCGCTGGATCTGGAAGGGCAGGTCGTGTCCGAGCAGGATGTCGCGCAGGTTCTGGCCAATTGCGACGTGCCCGAATACGGCGAGGGCCGTGAAGTGCTGCATGCGCAGCCGGTGAACTTTGCGCTGGATAACCGGTCGGGCCTGTCCGATCCTCGCGGCCAATTGGGCAATACCCTGTCGGTCGATATGCATATGCTGACCGTGGACGCGGCGGCGGTTCAACACCTTGCCCATTGCATCAAACGCTGTGACCTCGAACTGGCGGGCGTTGCGTCTTCGGCCTATGTTTCGGGGATTTCGTCGCTGGTCGAGGACGAGCAGGAACTTGGTGCCGCCTGTATTGATCTTGGCGGCGGGTCGACCTCTGTTTCGATCTTCATTCGCAAACACATGATCTATGCCGACAGCGTGCGCATGGGCGGGGATCACATCACCTCTGACATCTCTATGGGGTTGCAGGTGCCGACGGCCAATGCTGAACGGATCAAGACCTTCTATGGCGGGGTGCATGCGACAGGCATGGACGACCGCGAGATGATCGATATCGGTGGCGATACCGGGGATTACGAGCACGACCGTCGCACCGTGAGCCGCGCCGAGCTGATCGGCATCATGCGCCCCCGTGTCGAAGAAATTCTGGAAGAAGTCCGCGCCCGTCTGGATGCCGCGGGCTTTGACCACCTGCCAAGCCAGCAGATCGTGCTGACCGGCGGCGGCAGTCAGATTCCGGGTCTTGATGGTCTGGCAAGCAAGATTTTGGGCCAACAGGTCCGTTTGGGCCGCCCGCTGCGCGTGCATGGCCTGCCGCAAGCCGCAACCGGTCCGGGTTTCGCCTCTGCTGTAGGGTTGGCGCTGTTTGCCGCGCACCCGCAAGACGAGTGGTGGGACTTTGACATTCCCGCCGATCGCTACCCATCCCGGTCGTTGAAGCGCGCTGTCAAGTGGTTCCGCGACAACTGGTAACCCCCAGATGCGGTGCGCGCGTCGAAATCATGAGAAAACCGGCAAAAAAACGCCCATATAATGTGTCAAAACCGTGTTTTCTAGGTGACGCATGGGCGTTCTCCCTATACAATAAGGGGGATTGCACAAAAAATGCTCCGTAAGCGAGCTAAACAATACAGGCGGATGGCTCATGACCCTTAATCTTTCAATGCCCGGACAGGGCGACCTGAAACCCCGCATCACAGTGTTTGGTGTTGGCGGGGCAGGCGGCAACGCCGTGAACAACATGATCGAGAAAGAGCTCGACGGTGTTGATTTCGTGGTTGCCAACACAGACGCGCAAGCGTTGCAGCAAGCCAAAGCGGAAAGCCGCGTTCAGCTGGGCATCAAAGTGACCGAAGGTCTGGGTGCGGGCGCGCGGGCCTCTGTCGGTGCTGCTGCTGCCGAAGAAAGCATTGAACAGATTGTTGACCACCTGGCCGGCGCGCACATGTGCTTTATCACCGCCGGTATGGGCGGGGGCACCGGGACAGGGGCCGCGCCGATCATCGCGCAGGCCGCGCGGGAGCTGGGTGTTCTGACCGTTGGTGTCGTGACCAAGCCGTTCCAGTTTGAGGGCATCAAGCGGATGCGTCAGGCTGAAGACGGTATCGAGGCGCTGCAGAAGGTCGTCGATACACTGATCATCATTCCCAACCAGAACCTGTTCCGTCTGGCGAATGAAAAAACCACCTTTACCGAAGCATTCTCCATGGCGGATGACGTGCTGTACCAAGGTGTCAAGGGCGTAACGGATCTGATGGTCCGCCCCGGCCTGATCAACCTCGACTTTGCGGACGTGCGCGCCGTGATGGACGAGATGGGCAAAGCGATGATGGGCACCGGCGAGGCAGAGGGCGAAGATCGCGCCATCCAGGCCGCCGAGAAGGCCATCGCGAACCCGCTGCTGGACGAAATCAGCCTGCGCGGTGCCAAGGGCGTTCTGATCAACATCACCGGCGGTCACGACCTCACCTTGTTCGAATTGGACGAAGCGGCGAACCGTATCCGCGAAGAAGTCGACCCAGACGCGAATATCATCGTGGGGTCCACGCTCGACACCGAACTGGGTGGCGTCATGCGCGTGAGCGTTGTTGCCACTGGGATCGATGCGGTTGACGTCAACACCGAGATGCCCGTGCCGCGCCGTTCCATGTCGCAGCCATTGCCTGCCAAAGCGCCAGAGGTTGAACAAGCCCCCGCCGCCGAAGCACCTGCACCCGTTGCCGCACAAGCCGAGTACGAAGAAGAACCACAGCAGCAGCTGTTCAAGGAAGAAGCCGCGGTCAACCACAGCGGTTTCTCTGACACATCCTACGAAGACGAAGCGTCGGACGCAGATGATCTGCCACCCCCCGCCTACCGTCCCGAGGTTGCGTCCTTCCAGCCGCGCCGCGAAGAGGTGAATGTCGACGCGCAAGAGCAAGAGGCGTTTGTCGCGCCACGCGCCCCTGCACCCGGCACCCCATCGCCCGAAGCACTGGCCCGTCTGCGCGCCGCCGCGCAAAAAGCGTCGCCAAGCCAGCAACAACAGCGTCAGCCACAAGCGCAGCCGCAGCAGCAGCGTCAACAACCCGCCGCCGAGCAGGGGGAGAAGCGCTTTGGCATCAACTCGTTGATCAACCGCATGACCGGTCACGGTGAGGCGGAAACACAGCAGCAGCGCCCCGCACGTCAGCAGCCGCCGGTTCAGACCCGCGCGAGCTCTGCCGCGCCACAGCCGCGCGACGTTCAGGACGAAGATCAAGAGCGGATCGAAATCCCCGCCTTCCTGCGTCGTCAGGCGAACTAAGCTTACCTAAGACGTCCTCGTAAACGTCCGAAAGGCCACCCTTAGGGGTGGTCTTTTCCGTTAGCGCCACAACTTTAAGCGTGCTGCGGTGCAGCAATTGGGGTGTGCGGGTCGATAACATTCGTTGAAATATTGCTGTTATATGTTCACGCTTCGCCGTCATTTCAGGGATGATCGGGAGCCTGAAATATATATATAACAATGGCTTATTGGGGGTATGCGCACGTTAACGCCCAATTGTGACAGTGATGTTTCAGACGGTAGCAATGATTGAATTGAGCATTAGGAACGGCCCCGTTAGGACAGAGTTCAACTTAGACAGATGATCTTTGGACAGTGAGTATTGACCGTGCAGACAACCATTAAGACAGCGATCAGCTTTAGCGGCACCGGCCTTCATTCCGGCCGTCCTGCAACTGTGACGATCCGTCCGGCTGGCGCGCATCACGGTATCTGGTTCTCGCGCAGTGACGTGGATGTGGGCGATCGCCTGATCCCCGCCCGCTGGGATGCGGTGAATCGCTCGCCTCTTTGCACCAAGCTGGAAAATGCGGCGGGTCTGCAAATCTCTACTGTTGAACACCTGATGGCCGCACTGGCCGGTTGTGGCATCCACAACGCGCTGGTCGAGATTGACGGCCCCGAAGTGCCGATCCTCGACGGCTCTGCCGCGCCCTTCGTGCGGGGTATCATGCAGCGCGGCGTTCGCGTTCTTGCGGCCCCTGTGCGCGCTTTCGAAGTGCTGAAAACGGTCACCGTGACGGATGGAGAAGCCTCGGCCACTATCGCACCGGCAGACACCCTGAAGATCGACTTTGTCATCGATTTCGCCGATGCCGCCATTGGCCATCAGGAAAAGTCGCTGGTCATGAACAACGGCAGCTTCGCCCGCGAACTTTGCGACAGCCGGACCTTCTGCCGTCAGGCGGATGTCGACGCGATGCAGGCGAACGGTCTGGCATTGGGCGGTCACGCTGGTGAAAATGCTGTCGTCTTTGACGGCGACCAAGTGCTGAGCCCCGGTGGTCTGCGCCACGCGGACGAACCCGTACGCCACAAGATGCTGGATGCTTTGGGTGATCTGGCGCTGGCCGGTGCACCGCTGATCGGCCATTACACCGGCGTGCGCGCCGGCCACAGCCTGACCAACACGCTGCTGCGGGCGCTGTTCGCGACCCCCGGTGCCGTGCGCATGGTTGAATGTGACGCGCAAATGGCGTCGCGGCTGCCCGGCTTTGGTCTTGAGTGGGACGAAATCCCCGCCGTTGCCTGAAAGCGGTAACGCGATGTCGCAGGGCAGGGCGTTAACGACGGTTGAAACTCCGGTGGGGCTTGGGTAATCCTTTGTTTACGATTTGGCCCGTCGACAGCCGCCCTTGCAGGGGACTGGCGAATGGTCGTTTTGTTGCGCGAAACCTTGTGCTAGTCACGGGCAAAGGCGTATCGTGAAACGTGACGCAGAGTTTAAAGCGAGGGTGAAACGCATGACGGGTACGATGTCGCGCAAGCGGGTGGTCGGTGCGGTGCTTTTGGCGGGCGTTCTTGGCGCGTGCGGTGGTGCTCAGGACACGGGTCGGACGACCAACAGCTTCTTCAACCCTCAGGAAATTCCGCTTGAAACATACTCGGCCGAGCAGATTTACGAGCGTGGCGAATTTGAACTGAACCGCAAACGCCCTGCTGAAGCCGCTGAATATTTCTCCGAGATCGAACGCCTGTACCCCTATTCCGAATGGGCCAAGCGGGCGCTGATCATGCAGGCTTTCGCCTATCATCAGGATCAGGATTACCCCAACAGCCGCTCTGCTGCGCAGCGCTATATTGATTTCTTCCCCGATGATGATGACGCGTCCTATGCAAGCTACCTTCTCGCGCTAAGCTATTATGACCAGATCGACGAAGTTGGCCGCGATCAAGGGCTGACCTTTCAGGCGCTGCAAGCGCTGCGTCGCGTGATCGAGGATTATCCAGACAGCGAATATGCGCGGTCTTCCGTGCTGAAATTCGATCTGGCGTTTGACCATCTGGCGGGTAAGGAAATGGAAGTAGGGCGCTATTATCTGCGCCGCAAACACTATACCGCGTCGATCAACCGCTTCCGCGTCGTGGTCGAGGATTTCCAGACAACCACCCACACCGCCGAGGCGCTGCACCGTCTGGTAGAGGCGTATCTGTCGCTGGGTCTCACGGACGAGGCGCAGACCGCAGGTGCCATTCTGGGGCACAACTACCAGTCCACCGAATGGTACGAGGCAAGCTATAAGCTGCTGACCGGTCAGGGCCTTGAAATGAAGTCCTTCGGCGATAACTGGTTGACCGCGATCTACCGCCAAACGATCAAGGGCGAATGGATCTGACCCAAGCGCCTTTTGACGGCCCACACGGATAGTGACCCATGCTACGCGGCCTAGATATTTCGGATATGCTGATCATCGACCGGCTGGAACTTGCGTTTCAGCCGGGTTTGAACGTTCTGACCGGCGAAACCGGGGCGGGTAAATCGATCTTGCTTGATAGTCTCGGGTTCGTGCTGGGCTGGCGCGGGCGCGCCGATCTGGTGCGTCAGGGCGCGTCTCAGGGCGAGGTCACGGCATGGTTCGACCTGCCCGAAGGCCACGCGGCCTATGCGGTGCTGGAAGAGGCTGGCCTGCCCGGCGAGAGCGAGTTGATCTTGCGCCGTATCAACGGGTCTGACGGGCGCAAAACGGCTTGGGTCAATGACCGCCGCTGCTCGGGCGAGGTGCTGCGCGCGCTGTCGGAAACGCTGGTCGAATTGCACGGCCAGCATGACGACCGCGGGTTGCTTGACCCCAAGGGCCACCGCGCCATTCTGGATGAATTCGCGGGCACCGCCCCGCTGCGCGACAAGGTGCGGCAGGCGTGGTCTGCCTTGGCTGCTGCGCGCAAGGCCGCCAAACAGGCCGCCGCCGAACGCGCGGCCATTGCCGCCGAAGAAGAATACCTGCGCCACGCCGTGGCAGAGCTGGACAAGCTGGACCCGCAAGCGGGCGAGGAAGAACAGCTCGACGCGCGCCGTCGCCTGATGCAAAGCGCCGAAAAGATCCGCAGCGATGTGGTCAACGCCTACGAGATGATGGGACAGGGCGGGGCAGAGACACAGCTGGGCGACGCCCTGCGCTGGCTCGACGGGGTGGCCCATAAAGCCGACGGCGCGCTAGAGGCCCCGATGGCCGCGCTTTCGCGTGCGATGGTCGAATTGGACGAGGCGATGGAAGGCGTGGTCGCCGCCATCGACACCATGTCGTTCAACCCGATCGAGCTGGAAGAAACCGAAGAGCGCCTCTTTGCGATCCGCGCCATGGCCCGCAAGCACGAGGTGCTGGCCGACGATCTGGCGGGCTTTGCCGATACGTTGCGCGGCAAGCTGGACGCGCTGGACGCAGGCGAGGCCGCACAGGCGGGCCTAGAGAAAGCCGTGCGCGACGCACAAGCCGCCTATGATGCCGCAGCCGACGCCCTGACCGATGCGCGCCGCAAGAAAGCGGGCAAGCTGGACAAGGCCGTCGCGGCAGAGCTTGCTCCGCTCAAGATGGAGCGCGCGGTTTTTGCCACGCAGATCACCGAGGAAACGCCCGGACCGGAAGGCCGCGATGCGGTGTCCTTTACCGTGGCCACCAACCCCGGCGCGCCTGCGGGCCCACTTGGCAAGATCGCATCAGGCGGGGAGCTCAGCCGCTTTCTGCTCGCGCTCAAGGTTTGTCTGGCCAAGGGGCAAACCGGCCTGACGATGATCTTTGATGAAATCGACCGGGGTGTCGGCGGTGCGACTGCCGATGCGGTGGGGCGTCGTCTGGCGGCGCTGTCGCAGGGCGGGCAGGTGCTTGTTGTCACCCACTCCCCCCAGGTTGCCGCTTTGGGCGCGCATCACTGGCGCGTGTCCAAGGCCGTGTCCAAGGGCATGACCCTGTCGACGGTCACGCCACTGTCAGCGCCAGAACGCGTGGACGAGGTCGCGCGGATGCTGGCTGGGGATACGATTACCGAGGCCGCACGCGCCGCCGCGCGCGAGCTTTTGGGCGAAGAATTCGCCAGCTAGCGGCACAGTCTTGATTGCAGGGGTTTTAACGCAGGCGGCTCTGTCCTAGACATGGGTAAACCCTGACAGCAAAGCCGCCATGCCTTTGAAACCGCGCCCCTTTCTGAACCAGCAGTATGACACGTTGTGCAACCATGCGCGTTTGGGGTGGGATGTGTTGCGTGAAAAAGGGCCGGGCAAGGTCACCTTCTGGTTCATCGCGCTTGCAATCGGCATCTCGGCAGGCTTTGCTGCGCTGTTTTTTCGCAAAGGGATCAACGCATTACAGGCGTTTCTTTACGGCACCGAAGATGTGCAGCACCTGCATAGTTTTATCGGAAGCCTTGATTGGTATTGGGTTGTTCTGATCCCTACCATCGGCGGGCTGACCGTGGGGCTGATCTTGCATAATTTCACCCGAGACGCCCGTGTGCGCAGCGTCGGCGATGTGATCCTTGGCGCGGCATTGCACGAAGGTCGGGTGGAAACACGGGCTGGTATTGCGTCGGCGCTGGCGTCGCTGATCACGCTGAGCACCGGCGGATCGTCAGGGCGAGAAGGGCCGGTGGTCCACCTTGCGGGCGTGATCTCGACCCTGGTGAGCCGCCGGATCAATGCCAGCGGTATTACCGGTCGTGACCTGCTGGGCTGCGCCGTTGCGGCGGCCGTCTCTGCCAGCTTTAATGCCCCGATCGCAGGCGCGCTTTTCGCGCTCGAGATCGTGTTGCGCCACTTTGCGGTGCACGCCTTTGCCCCCATCGTGATCGCGTCGGCCGCCGGCACTGTGATCAACCGGTTGGAATTCGGCGGGCTGACCGAATTTGCCCTGCCCACCGTGGGCGATATGTCCTTCTATGCCGAGCTGCCCGCCTTCCTGCTGCTGGGTCTGACCTGCGGTGTGGTGGCGGTCTTTCTGATGCGCGGTATCTTCTGGGCCGAGGATTTCGGCAACTTCATACAGGCCCGCAGCAAGCTGCCGCGCTACCTGCGCCCTGCCGTGGCAGGGGCAATCCTTGGCGTAATTGCGCTGTGGTTCCCGCATATCATCGGCGTCGGATACGAGACGACGACCCGCGCGTTAAGCGGTGACATGATCCTGCACGAAGCTGTTGTCTTTGCCGTGCTCAAGATCATCGCGGTGTCGATCACCCTTGGCGGGCGGATGGGCGGCGGGGTGTTTTCGCCTTCGCTGATGTTAGGGGCGCTGACGGGGCTGGCCTTCGGGTTGATTGCCACGGGCGTCTTTCCCACGATGTCGGGGGCCACGTCGCTTTACGCGCTGGCAGGCATGGGCGCGGTGGCGGCTGCCGTTCTGGGGGCGCCGATCTCTACCACCTTGATTGTATTCGAACTGACCGGAGACTGGCAGACGGGTCTGGCGGTGATGGTCGCTGTGAGCATGTCGACCGCGCTTGCCTCGCGTCTGGTGCACCGCAGCTTTTTCCTGACGCAGATGGAACGCCGCGGTATCCACCTTGCCGCCGGTCCTCAGGCCTATCTGCTGGGCATGTTCATGGTGGGCCGCATCATGCGCCGCCCCGACGACCTGCGCGCTGCGAACGAAGAAACCTGCTGGGATCTGATCGGCGAGGGTACCTATATCGACGGCACCGCCACGCTAGAGGCCGCGATGCCGATTTTCGAGCAGACCGGCGCGGCGTTTATTCCCGTGGTCACGCTCAAGCCCGAATCGCCGCCCGAACTTTTGGGCGCGCTGTTCCATGTGGATGCGCTCAAGGCCTATAACCGCGCCCTGGCCGAGACAGCGGCCGAGGAACATTCTTGATTGTCGCTGTATTCGCGACAGTGAGCGCAGCGGGGCTGAACTGTCCTAAATATTGAAATGTGTCTGAAATGCGGCGGTAATTTGTCTTTCTTGCGTTCCTCAGCGTAAGCTACACTCTGGGTATAGCTTAGGGGGATTTGAACATGCTTGGATTGACTTTACTACCAGCGCTCGCGCTTTTGGGGTTTGCGGGATTGATTGGCAGCGACAGCGATGACGACGATACCAACGACGACATGCAAGACGTGGCAGAGCCCGAGGTGACAGACCCGCAGATCGCCACGCAGCAGGGCACCAACGGCCCTGATCTGGTCACGGGCACGGACGCGGATGACGACATCGACGCGTTTGGCGGTGACGACACGGTAAACGGCTTTGGCGGCGATGACACGGTGCAGGGCGGCGCGGGCAATGACCAGCTGAACCTTGGCGGTGGCGACAATCTTGGCAATGGCGAAGAGGGTCGCGATACCGTCAACGGCGGGCCGGGTGCCGACACATTGCTGGGCGGGAACGGCGCGGACAGTCTTTCAGGCTTCGGGGGCACCGATGATCTCTCCGGCGGGCAGGGCAGCGATATGCTGCGCGGTGGTCTGGGTGATGATCTGCTCAATGGGAACAACGGCAGCGATACGCTTGATGGCGGGGCTGATAATGACACCCTGATCGGCGGTAGCGGCGACGATAGCCTTGGCGGCTTTGGCGGTGCGGATTCCCTCGTGGGCGGGCTCGGGTCCGACAATCTGGATGGCGGGGCCGATAATGATACGCTTTTGGGCGGCGGGCTGATGGACACGCTCTTTGGCGGTTCCGGCGATGACGTGCTGCGCGGTGGCACCAACAACGATCTGGTCAACGGCGGGTCCGGCGAAGACGACGCCCAGGGCAACTTTGGCGCGGATACCGTGCTGGGGGGGCGCGGCAATGACACGCTAAGCGGTGGCGAAGGCTTTGACTACATCGAAGGGAACGACGGCGACGACATCCTGATGGGCAACGAAGGCAACGACGGGCTCAGCGGCGGGCAGGGCAATGACACGCTGATGGGCGGGGTTGGCAGCGATACGCTGAGCGGGTTGGCGGGCGATGATATGCTCGACGGGCAGGGCGGCAACGACCTGCTGAACGGCAACACCGGGAATGACACGTTGATGGGGGGCGGGTTGAACGACACGCTGAATGGCAATGGCGGCGACGATGTGATCAGCGGCGGCACCCAAAGCGATCTGATCAACGGCGGCAGTGGTAATGATGCGCTGTCTGGCGACGCAGGTGCCGATACGATCAACGCAGGCCCCGGCAATGATACGCTGACGGGCGGCGAGGGGCCGGACAAGCTGGCGGGCAACAGGGGCGACGACCTGATTGATGGCGACGCTGGCAATGACGCGCTGTTCGGCGGCATGGGCGACGACACGTTGAACGGCGGGGCGGGGAATGACTTCCTGATCTCGGGGCTGGGGACCGACAGTATTGACGGCGGTGCCGGTGACGATGTGATCCGCGCGTTCGACTTCAACCTCAACGGCAATGTGTCGGGCGATACCGATACGATGGCAGATGTCGTGCTGGGGGGCGATGGCAACGACACCATCAGCGCCAACGACGGCGATACCGTGACAGGGGGCGACGGGGCCGACGTGATCAATGCCATCGGCTATGATCAAGTTGGCAAAGCCCCGGTCATCGTGACCGACTTTAATCTCGCCGAAGACGGGCTGTACCTGCAGGAAACCCAAGGCTCACCCGCGCAATTTGCCCCCGGTGACGGGATGTTCGAAATCCGCGCCGCGGCCAATGGCATCGATAGTGAACTTGTGGTCAACGGCAATGTCGTGGTGATCGTGCAGAACACCAGCGCCGCCGATCTCAGCGCGGACACAAGCTGGCTGCTGAACGCATAAGAGGGGCCGCAGCCCCCCTTGCTTTAATCTTGAATTTCCAGGGCCCTCTCGGGGGCCCTAGATTTGTTCGACCGCAACCTCGGGCAATTGGTAGAAGGCCAGATGGCCCTTGATCTCGGCGACATCCTCGCTGGGGTCCTCGTAGGACCATGCCACGTTTTCCAACGTCCGGCTTTTGGTCACAACCGAGAAGTAATGCGCATCGCCCTTATGCGGGCAGTGGGTGGTCTTGTCGGTCTTGTCCAGAAACGCCATGGCGATATCCGAACGGGGGATATAGATTACCGCGTCGTGGTCGCCTTCGCGCAGCTCAAGCGCATTACGTGTTTCGGCAAGTACCGCGCCCCCCGCGCGCACTGTCCATGTTCCGTTCGACTTCAATATCTTGATATGGTCTGCCATTGCTGACCGTCCTCCCTGAATGAACTGAAATATATCGCGCTCAAACCGGCGCTGTTGCCGCATCCAACCACAGTTTTGCAACCGGTGATAGCCGCGGCCCGATCTTTTCCGCAACGTCGCGATGATAGGCGTTCAGCCAGTCTCGCGCATCTTGGGTCAGCATCTGCGGCACGATCAGCCGCGTGTCGATGGGCGCAAAGCTCAGCGTCTCCCACGACAGCATGGCGCGATGCGCGTCCCCGCCCGGCAGATCAGGCGCAGACCGCACCACGGCAAGGTTTTCGAGCCGGATGCCAAAGGCCCCCTCGCGGTAATAACCGGGCTCGATGCTCAGGATCATCCCTTCGGACAGGGGCACCGTGCTGAGCTTGCTGAGGCGTTGCGGCCCTTCGTGCACGCTAAGATAGGCCCCGACGCCATGGCCCAGCCCGTGATCGAAATCCTGCCCCGCCATCCAAAGCGGCAAACGCCCCACTGCCTCGATATCCCGCCCGGCCAGCCCTTGGGGCCAGCGCAGACGGCTCATGGCGATCAAACCGTTCAGCACACGGGTAAACGCCTCTTTCGCCTCGACCGGCGGCGTGCCGATGGCGATGGTGCGGGTGATGTCGGTGGTGCCATCCAGATATTGCCCGCCCGAATCCAGCACCAGCAGATGCCCGTCTTGCAAAAGACTATCGGTGTCCTCGGTCACGCGGTAATGCATGATCGCACCATTGGGGCCGGTCCCGGCAATGGTTTCAAAGCTGATCTCTTGCAAGGCCGGATCACGGCGGCGTGCGGTCTCCAGCTGGGTCACCACTTGCGTCTCCGTCACGCTGCCCGCAGGCTGCGCGTCCAGCCAAGCCAGCACCTCGACCAAGGCCGCCCCGTCGCGCAAATGCGCCGCGACAGAGCCTTCGATCTCCGCCGCGTTCTTGCGGGCCTTGGGCAGGGCGCAGGGGTCGTCGCCCCAGACGACCCTGTCGCCCAAAGCGTCCCAAACAGCCACAGGCACGGTGGCCTTCTCGACCAGCACGGGGCCCGACAGGTCGCCAAGCGCATCCAAAAACGCCTCTGGCGCATGCAGGGTCACATGCGCGCCCAAATGCGCCTCAAGCCCCTCCAGCTTGGAGGGAGCGACGAACGCGTCCACGTGACCCGCGCTGTGCAGCACGGCAAAGCCATGCACGACCGGATTTCGCGCGATATCGGACCCGCGGATGTTCAGCAGCCAACACAGGCTGTCGGGCAGGGTGATCACGGCGGCCCCACGGCCTTTGTCGCGCAGCCCTTCGGCCAGCCGCGCGATCTTATCGCCATGGGCCTCGCCCGCATAGCCGATCGGGTGGACCTTGGCGGGGTTCATGGGCGGGGCGGGCTGGTCCTCCCAGATGCGGTCGACCAGATTATCGGTGCGGCGCAGCGTGATGCCGCTGCCGTCCAAGGCGTCCTCAAGCTGGGCGATCTGCCCGGCGGCATGCAGCCAGGGATCAAAGCCGATAACGCCACCCTGAGGCAGCTGTGCGCGCAGCCATTCGGCCAGCGAGACTTCGGGCCAGGCCACGGGCGTATAGACATCCGCCACCTGCGCCTTGACCTGCGTGCGATAGCGCCCATCGATAAACACGCCCGCAACATCGCGCAAAGCGGCACAGAAGCCGGCCGATCCGGTGAACCCCGTGAGCCATTTCAAGCGATCGTCACGGGGGGCAACATATTCACCTTGATGCGCGTCGGCGCGGGGCACCAGAAACCCGTCAAGCGCCTCTGCCTCCAGCTCTTTGCGCAGCGCCGCCAGCCGTGGCGGCCCTTGTTCCGGCCGCGAGGTTACCTCGAACGATTGAAACATATCCCCACCCCATTCTTCATTTTGCTCTTAAAACTCCCCGCGGAGCGTCCCTTACCCTCAGCTTGCGCGGCGCATGCCCATGACACGGGCCCGCGCGCGGGGATCGGTATCAAACAGCGCCGCCAGCTGTTCGGTCATCGCACCGGCCAGCTGGTCGACATCGGTGATCGTGACGGCGCGGTCATAATAGCGGGTGACGTCGTGGCCGATACCGATGGCCAGCAGTTCCACCGCCTTGCGTTTCTCGACCATGGCGATCACGTCGCGCAGGTGTTTTTCCAGATAATTCGCAGGGTTCACCGATAGGGTGCTGTCGTCCACAGGCGCACCGTCGCTGATCACCATCAGGATCTTGCGCGCCTCGTGGCGGGCGATCATCCGGCGGTGCGCCCATTCCAGCGCCTCCCCGTCGATGTTCTCTTTCAGCAAGCCTTCCTTCATCATCAGCCCTAGATTGGGCCGCGTGCGCCGCCAGGGGGCGTCGGCGGATTTATAGATGATGTGGCGCAGGTCATTCAGACGGCCCGGCTGGACCGGACGGCCGTCGTTCAACCAGGCCTCGCGGGCTTGGCCGCCTTTCCAGGCGCGGGTGGTAAAGCCCAGGATCTCGACCTTGACGTTGCAACGCTCCAGCGTGCGGGCCAGAACATCGGCGCAGATCGCGGCGATGGAAATCGGCCGCCCGCGCATCGAGCCGGAGTTATCCAGCAGCAAGGTCACACAGGTGTCGCGGAATTCGGTGTCCTGTTCGACCTTGAATGACAGCGGCGTTGTGGGGTTGGCCACGACACGGGCCAGACGACCGGCATCCAGCGTGCCTTCCTCCAGATCGAATTCCCACGACCGGTTCTGCTGCGCCTGCAAGCGACGTTGCAGCTTGTTCGCCAGACGGCTGACCGCGCCTTTCAGCGGTTCAAGCTGTTGGTCCAGATAGGCGCGCAGGCGTTCAAGCTCTGCCGGTTCGGCAAGGTCTTCGGCCCCGATCACCTCGTCATGATCTGTCTGGTACACCAGATAATTCGGGTCCGCGTCCGAGGCTTGCGGCGGGGCGGGCGGCTCCATCGGGGCGTCGCCATCGGGCATCTCGGCCTCTTCGCCAAGCTCCTGATCGGCGGTGTCATCCATCGACACCTGCGCCTGAGATTCATCCTGCTGCTGCTCTTGCGACTGCTCGGGCGAGGCTTCTGCCTCGTCGTCGTCCTGATCGTCCTGACCGGTGCTATCGGGCTCTTGCTCTTCTTCGGTGCCTTCTTCCTCCGCGCTGTCTTGGTCGTCGTCGCCTTGGTCGGGGTCATCGCCCAGCTGATCGCCATAGCCAAGATCAACGATCATCTTGCGCGCAAAGCGGGCAAAGGCGGCCTGATCATCCAGCGTGTCGTTCAACGTCTCGAGCGTGCCACCGGCCTGATCCTCGATATAGCCGCGCCACAGCTCCATAGCGTTGGCGGCACCGGCGGGCATGTCACGCCCCGTTGCCAGATGGCGCACCAGATAGCCTGCCGCCGTCGCCAAAGGCACGTCCGAGGGTTGCTTGGCCTGATCATAGCCCTTGCGCAGGGAGTCGTATTTGATCTTCGCGTCGATATTGCCCGCGGTGCCGGGCATGTCGCGGGCACCTACGGCTTCGCAACGGGCGGTCTCCATCGCTTCATAAAGATCGCGGGCCATGTCACCGGCGGGCATGTATTTCGCGTGGGTCTGGCCGTTGTGATAGCGCCGGTTCAGCGCGAGCGCGTCAGCGGTGCCGCGGGCCAGCAGGACTTCCTCGCGGGTCATGCGACGACTGACCTGCGGCAGGCGCATGGAATCCCCGCTCAGCCCCGACGGGTCAACGGAATAGCTGACCGTGAGGTCAGGATCGTTCGACATGACCTTGGTCGCTTCGGCCAAAGCCTTTTTGAACGCGTCGGCGGGGTTATCTGATTGTTTGCTCATGTCATTCTCCCATCCGAGTGCGGCCGACCTGCGGCTTTGGTCACCGCGGCCACACGAAACGGGGCGCTGCGGTCAGACTGTCGTCCACCGATCAAGCTGCCGGTGGACGTCTTGTTCTTCATCCCTGCCAACGCGGGCACGGGGTGGATCGTAGCTTAGCCAAGGCTCAGGCTGGCGGCGGATTCCGGCAGCTCTTCGTCGAACAGACGCTGATAGAATTCGGCCACGGTCTGGCGTTCAAGTTCATCACATTTGTTGAGGAACGACAGGCGGAAGGCATAACCCACGTCGCGGAAAATCTCGGCGTTCTGGGCCCAGGCAATCACGGTCCGCGGCGACATAACGGTCGAGAGTTCGCCATTCATGAAGGCGGTGCGCGTCAGGTCTGCGACGGTAACCATCTGTTTGATCGTCTTGCGGCCTTTTTCGGTGTTGTAATGCGGGTTCTTCGACAGAACGATCTGGGTTTCGGCGTCGATGCTCAGATAGTTCAACGTCGCCACCAGCGACCAACGGTCCATCTGGCCCTGGTTGATCTGCTGTGTGCCGTGGTAAAGACCCGTGGTGTCGCCCAGACCCACCGTGTTCGCGGTCGCGAAGATGCGGAAATAGGGGTGGGGTTCGATCACCTGGTTCTGGTCCAGCAGCGTCAGCTTGCCGTCTACCTCCAGCACACGCTGGATCACGAACATCACATCAGCGCGGCCCGCGTCATATTCATCAAACACGATCGCTGTGGGGTTGCGCAGGGCCCAAGGCAGGATGCCTTCCTGAAAATCCGTGACCTGCTTGCCGTCTTTCAGCTTGATCGCGTCTTTCCCGATCAGGTCGATCCGGCTGATGTGGCTATCAAGGTTGACGCGGACACAGGGCCAGTTCAGCAGGCTTGCCACCTGTTCGATGTGGGTGGACTTGCCCGTCCCGTGGTAGCCCTGAACCATCACGCGGCGGTTATGGTTGAACCCCGCAAGGATCGCCATCGTGGTGTCGGGATCGAATTTATAGGTGCTGTCCAGATCGGGAACGCGGCTTGTACGTTCTTCAAAGCCATGCACCACCATGTCGGTGTCGATGCCAAAGACTTCGCGAACGGAGATCTCTTTGGTGGGTTTGGTTGTGAGGTCCAATGAGGTCTCGGCCATATTCTGTACGTCCTTCATGCTTCTGTCTTGCGCACCGCTTGCGGATCAAGGGTGGCGTCCACGGCAACATATCTTTCCTGAGCGCGAGGGAAAGGGGCAATTCGCACCTGCGGCAAAACCGCGAATCCCTGTGTCACATGGAAAAGGGGCGGCGCAATTGTCTGCACCGCCCCATCTATATGGCTCTCAAGCCCGTCACAGGCGGATGCCGATGCCCTCGGCCCGCCGCAATGCCGCAGCGTCAGTCCTTGAAGTTGCGGCTGCCCTTGAGCTGGTCCCAGGCCCAGACGACGAGCTGCAGCTGCTCTTCCTGGCTGCGGTCCCCGCCGTTCATATCGGGGTGGAGCACCTTGATGAGCGCCTTATAGGCCTTGCGCACCTCGGGTTTGGTCCAGGTGTCCTTGGCTTCCAGAATTTCGAGCGCGCGGCGTTCCGTGGGGGGCAGGCGGCGACCGGCGGCAGGCCCTTTGCCGGGGTTCTGCGTCGCGTTCTTGCCCAGAACCTGATGCGGGTCCTCGATGCCCAAACGCGCCCAGGCCCGCTGTTCGGGGTCGCCAAGAGGCTTGGTCGTGCGCTCCCAGACTTTGTCCTTGGACTGTTGGGCGTTCAATTCGGCTTCTGTGGTGCCGTCAAAGAAGTTCCACTTGAGGTTATATTCGCGCACGTGTTTCTGGCAGAACCAGAAATAATCATCCAGCACGTCCGGTGCTTTGGGCGCGCGGTACTTGCCCGGTTCTTCGCAGCCTTCGTGCGAACAGACGCGTTGCGATGTCTCGGACGCACCGGACATCCCGCGACGGCCACGGGGATTTTTCTTTTTCGAAGACGACACGGACATGTCGAATCCAAAGGGATCACTTTTGGGCATGATATGGACCTTTCCGACTCAGGCCGGTCAGTTTAGACCTTGGGCTGTGAGATTGAAGGGGGGCTGAGCTAAAAAATGTCAGTGACACAAGAAATTGCCGACCGGCTGGAAGAGGCGTTCGCCCCGTCGGAATTAAGCGTCGTTGACGATAGTGAAAGCCATCGCGGCCACGGGGGCTATCGCGAGGGCGGCGAAAGTCATTTTAATGTGAAAATCCGGTCGGCCCATTTCAAGGGGCTGAACCGTGTTGCGCGGCATCGTGCCGTGCATGGCGCGCTTGGCCCCGATCTGATTGGCCGCATTCACGCGCTTGCGCTGGATCTCGACGTTTAAGCGCTGCGTTACAGTTCGCGGCTAGTCTGCCGTCTTTGCCGTTTCCGTTTCCGGGGCCGTGGTGTCTGCCTCGGCCTTCGGGGCGGTCTCTGCGGCTGTGGCGCTTGGCTTGGCGGGCGTTTTCACGGTGGTTGATTTACGGCGCGACGCCAGCGCGTTCAGCAGGGACGGGGCCACCACGGCGGTCTTGCCGTCGTCTTTCGTTTCGCCATGCTCATCCTCGAAATAGGGCGCGTCGCCTGCGTCCTCTGCTTGGGTGGTTTCAACTTCGGGCTCGGGCGTGTCGTGCGTGTCGGGCTGCGGCGGGGGAAGCAGCTCTGTAGTGACGGCTTCGTCCTCGGGCTCGGCCTCGCGGAGGCGGCGAAACACCAGCACATTGCGCCACTCTGTCGTGCTGCCGGTCAGGCCCGCGCGTTCGATCGACGGCAGGGTCTCGGCGCGTTGGTATTCCCACCCATACCCTGAAAGACCGTTCATAAGCTCTTGCAACGCATGGGAAAAACGCGCTTCTGCCCCTTTGACGTTCTTGGCTTTCAACCCTTTGGTCGGGGCGGGCACAACTTTGTATTCATAGCGTGGCATGACGGCTGGCTTTCAAATCAATACGGGGGTGGGCAACGGGATACACTCAGCGTTTCAGACCAATCTTGCGGCCCGCCTGTTCAGGATAAGGCAAGCTGGCATGGGCTGTTTTCATCGCCTCAAGCCGCGCCATGAGGTCGGCGGGCATGGGGGCCACGCGGGGGCCGGACTGGTCAATGTGCAGCGTCAGCGCCTCGCCCGTGGCGGCAAGCCATCCGTCTTCGTGCCAAAGCTGCGTGAAGGAATGGAAACGTTTTTCATCAAAGTCGAGCAGCTGGAAGGTGCAATAGGTCGACGCCCCTTCGTGCAGCTCGCGCAGATAGCAGATGTGGAATTCAGCGACATAGGTGGTGTGGCCGGTCTTCTGATACTCTGGTCCGAACCCGATCTGGTGATAGGCATCATCGACGGCGTTATCCATCAGCACCGAATAATAGGCCATGTTCAGGTGACCGTTACAGTCGATCCATTCGGGCTGAACGATGCGCGGCGATGACCGGAAGGGCGTGTCCATAAATGACCTTTCACAGGATGTCAGATGGGGGAGCGTGGCAAGAAAAGGGCCGGGGTTTTGGTGAACCCCGGCCCGATGTCTTAGCCGTTCAGTTTTTGCGCGACGATCTGATTGACCGCTTTGGGGTTCGCCTTGCCGCCCGTGGCCTTCATCGTCTGACCGACGAACCAACCGGCGAGCTTTGGGTTCTCGCGCGCCTTGGCGACCTGATCGGGGTTCGCGGCGATGATCTCGTCCACGGCGGCCTCGATCGCGCTGGTGTCTGTGACCTGCTTCATCCCGCGCTCTTCAACGATCACCGCAGGATCGCCGCCTTCGGTATAGACGATTTCAAACAAATCCTTGGCGATCTTGCCCGAAATCGCGTCAGAGGCGATCAGATCAATCACACCACCAAGCTGAGCAGGGCTGACAGGGCTGTCGGTGATGACTTTCTCGTCTTTCTTGAGACGGCCAAACAGTTCGTTAATCACCCAGTTCGCCGCCATCTTGCCGTCGCGACCCTGTGCGGTCGCCTCGAAATAGCCTGCGCTGTCCAGATCCGAGGTCAGCACCGAAGCGTCATAGTCGCTTAGGCCGAAGTCGTTGATGAAACGCGCTTTCTTGGCGTCAGGCAATTCGGGCAGGTTGGCACCGATGTCGTCCACCCACGCCTGTTCGATCACCAAAGGCAACAGATCGGGGTCGGGGAAATAGCGATAGTCATGCGCTTCTTCCTTGGAGCGCATGGAGCGGGTTTCCTGCTTGTCCGGATCGAACAGGCGGGTTTCCTGCACCACTTCGCCACCGGCCTCGACGATGGCAATCTGGCGTTTCGCCTCGACCTCGATCGCTTGCTGGATGAACCGCATGGAGTTCATGTTCTTGATCTCGCAGCGCGTGCCCAGATGGCTGAAATCCTGCGTTTCCTGATATTTTTCATATTGACCGGGCAGGCAGATCGACACGTTCACATCCGCGCGCATGGCACCGGATTGCATGTCGCCGTTGCACGTCCCCAGATAGCGCAGGATCTGGCGCAGTTTGGTCAGATAGGCGGCTGCCTCTTCGGGGCCGCGGATGTCGGGGCGGCTCACGATCTCCATCAGCGCAACACCGGTGCGGTTCAGGTCGACGAAGGACATGTTCGGGTCCATGTCGTGGATCGATTTGCCCGCATCCTGTTCAAGGTGGATGCGTTCAACGCGCACCAGCCGCGCGGTGCCGTCGCCGAGTTCCACCAGCACTTCACCTTCGCCCACAATGGGGTGGTAGAGCTGCGATATCTGATAGCCCTGTGGCAGGTCGGGGTAGAAATAGTTCTTGCGGTCAAAGGCGCTGTGCAGGTTGATCTCGGCCTTCAGGCCCAGACCCGTGCGCACGGCCTGTTCGACGCAATATTCGTTGATGGTGGGCAGCATGCCGGGCATGGCCGCGTCAACGAAAGCGACGTTATTGTTCGGCTCAGCCCCGAATTTGGTCGAGGCGGCGGAAAAGAGCTTTGCGTTCGACAGAACCTGCGCGTGCACCTCCATCCCGATGACCAGTTCCCAGTCATGTTTGGCACCCGCAATGGTGCGCACTTTGGGGGTGTCATAGGTCAGGTCAAGCATGGGGGCACCTTTGGCGTCAGAAACAGAACGCCTTGGTCATAAGACAGGGGGCGGGGTGCTGCAAGAGGCAGGCCGCGCCAATGCGCGCACGGACCGGCCAAGAGGTGCTGCCCAAAGGCGATCTTAGGCGGGCGTGGCCTGTGGCCCCTTGCTGGTGAACACGATCCGCTGCCCCGAGGCGAGCTCGGACCGGAACAGGCTGGTCATCACCTGCATCGCATCCTCGCGGCCCGACGCGGCGAATTTATGCGGCGACCGGATGCGCAGGTTGTTGTCAAAGCCGTGGGCGGCATGTGCCCAAATCATCGGATGCAATTCTGTCAGATGTGCACGGATGATCCATTCGGTGCAGGCACCGATACGGGCGCGAATGCTGTCGGCGCGTTCGTTTCCGCCGCCGCCAAAGCTGGTCATATTGGCGCAATAGGCCGCCAGCAGGTTCGCGAAATAGGCGGTGGAGTGATGCGCAAGGATGTCGCGCAAGCCGTCGATGAAATAGTCAACGTCCAGATTGGCACAGGCCGTATCATCAGAGCAGATCGCGTCAAACATCACCCAGGTATAGCCACCGGCCCCCCAGACATTCTGTACCCGCGCAGCGGTGCGTCGGGCTTCAAGCTCAAGCTCTGAATAGCCGCCGTGATGGCGCGGCAGCAGGTGGTTGCCCAAGGCGCGCATGGGGCGCGGGTTCAGCGGGTTGAGCATGATCAGCTTTTCGTAGCTTTCGCGCAGCCCGCCTTGGTGGTTGAACGGCCCGCTCGCATGGGCGCAGCAGGTGGCCGCGACAAGCGCGCTGGTGGGATGCTGGGCAATGAAGGGGGCGATGATCTCTCCGGCGCGTTCGAAGTGGGCGATGCAGGCGTCGCGGTTGCGTTGCGGCAGCACGTTGCTTTCGCCTTTGCCGCGCCACGCCCAGCCGATGTCGATATGGGCCTGTGCCACGACGCAAGCGACAACGTAATCGTCTTGGTGCTCGTCCAGCACATGTTCGAAATCCTCGATCCCGCTCAGCAAGGCTTTGGCAAAGCCGCTGTCCACGTCCTCGATCGCGTGCTCTGTCGCCATGACCACATCGGCACGGGCACCATAGGCGATCAGCTCGGCCACAGGCATGGACCCGGGGGTGAGCGTGCGATCAGCGTCTGCCGCGCGGATCACCTTTGACAGCGCCGCCCAGTTCTCCTGCCGCACCAAGCCTTGGCCCAACTGGTGGTTTTCATCGCAAAGACGGTCCTCGGCAGTGGGATCAGGGCAGTCGATGCTGAGCATTTCATGAGGCGAAGGCGGTACAGCATCAGGGCGCGGCACGGCGGTTTGCGCGGTTTTCTGAGGCTGCGGGCGGGGTTCTTGCTTGCGCGGCGTTTGGCCAAGATCATCAGAATCCAACAGCAGCGTCGGAACGCTTTTGCGTTTGAATAAATTCTTGAGGTGCCGCATCGTTTGTCCAGTCCTATATGAACCCGTCTTCTGCCACTGAAAATGGCGGGATATTTAGGCACCAAGATGGCATCGCGATGGTTAGTCTGGGATTTGCCAAGCGTCTGAACGCGGCTTTAAGGCTGAATAATGCCTGATTGTTCAAAGACCGGCGACGATGGCGCGGAACACGCTATGTTGTGCGCGAATACGACTGGGGGAGTAGGAATGTCAGCAAAGATAACAGCACGCCGCAGCGGCATGCGGCGCGGTGGTCTGGGGCGGGTGATTCTCGCGCCGGTGATGGTCGCGCTACTGTCCGGTGGCGTGGCGCTGCCGTTGGCGGCCGAGACGGTGAATGTCCTGCGCCCGGTGGCCCGCAGCGCGGTGCCTGATCCTGACACCACGCCGCCGACCGCCGCCGCGCCGATCGAACCCGCGCCCGCAGTGCCCGGAGATGGTGGCACAGCGGGCCCCGACCTTGCGACCGCGGCACCGATCAATCTTTACGAGGTCTCGCCGCCTGCGCGCAACGGGGTGATCCCGCGCACAAGGTGGCAGCACCGTCGCGGGCACGCGGTCTGGACGCGCACGGCGCTGTCCGCGCTCAAGTCCCACGGCAAGCCTCTGGTTGATATGGTGCCCGCCGACATCGACGACTGGTGCCCGGCCTATCCCACTGCCTCGGACGCGGACCGCAGGGCGTTCTGGGTCGGGTTCATGTCGGCGCTGGCGAAACATGAGAGTACTTATAAGGCCCGCGCGGTCGGGGGGGGCGGTCTGTGGTACGGGTTGCTTCAGATCCTGCCTGCCACCGCGCGCGGCTATGGCTGCAACGTCGGCACGGGCGCGGGGTTGCAGAACGGGGCCGCGAACCTGAGCTGTGCGGTGCGGATCATGGCGGTCACCGTGCCCCGTGACGGGGTGATCTATGGTCGCGGCGGGCGCGGTGTGGCGGCGGACTGGGGCCCGTTACGCAGCCCTGCGAAACGTCGGGACATGTCGCGCTGGCTGAAGCAGCAAGCCTATTGCAAACCACTGGATGCGACGCGCCCCAAGCCGCGCCCCTGAACGTGACCCTGAACGCGCCGCCCGTGGCCGGCCTAGCCGCGCAGGCTAAAGTGGTGCCGCTGCGTGGGGACGCCAGCGGCGTGCAGCGCGTGCTCGAACGGGCGGTGCGGGGGCATGGTATCGGGGGGAACACGCAACCGCTGCCCCGAGCGCAGCTTGACTGTGGCGCGTACAGAGAGGTCCAGCCGCGTATCAAGGCGGATGTGGTCGATTGTGTCGAGCGGGATCGTGACCTTATCCTTGCCCCGCTGCCAGAGCAGCGCTTGCGTGGTGAGGCTCAGGCTGGCGATGGGGTTTGTCGTAAGATCCCATAGCGCGGGCAGGGTGAAGAGGGCGACGATCGCCAGTATCACCGGGGACGCCTCAATCACGACATAGGCAGTGACCAGCGCCAGCCAGACAGCCGCGACCACCAAAGCCGTCCAAAGGCTGCGCCCCGCACGCCGGTAGCGGAAGGTGCCCCCGCGGCGGGACACCTTCGGCGGCATCATGCACCGCGGATACGTGTCAGCATTTCGGTCGTGTCACGCGACAGGCCGGGTTGCGACAGGATGCGGTCCAGCTCTGCCTTGATCATGTCCTGACGGTCAGCGTCATAGCGTTTCCATGTCTGGAAGGCCGAACACATCCGCGCTGTGGTCTGCGGGTTCACCGGATCAAGCTGGATCAGCCAATCGGCAAGCAGACGATAGCCCGCCCCCGAAGCATGGTGGAAGCCCGCGTGATGCGCAGCAAAGGCCCCCAGCACAGCACGGAAGCGGTTGGGGTTCTTCCAGTTGAAGTCCGGGTGTTTGGTCAGCGTCTCGACCACCTCGTGGGCGTCCTCGGGGTCGGCTTCCATCACCTGCAGGCCGAACCATTTGTCCATGACCAGACGGTCCGCTTTCCACTGCGCCTCGAAGGCCTCCACAGCCTTGTTGCCGCGACCGGCGCGGACCAGATTGGCCAGCGCGGAAAGCTGCTGGGTCATATTGTCGGCCGCGTCATATTGCTCTTGCGCGAGCACGCCGTCGTCATTGCGCGTCAGCAGTGACAGGGCGGCATTGGACAGGGCGCGCTTGCCCGCCTGTTTCGCGTTTGGCTCGAACGGGGTGTCGACGGTGTGACGGCGATAAAGCGTCGGCAACAGATCGGCAAAGGCGTCGGCCATCGCGGCGCGGGTCGCCTCGGTCGCGGCATAGATGATGTCGGGGTCGGGGGTGTCGCCTGCCTCTGACAGCGCGCGCGCCAGATCGGATTGCGACGGCAGCCCCAGCATCAGCGCGCGATACGCCGGATCAAGGGTTTCATCCCCGATTACCGCACGGATACCGGCCAGCCAATCCTTGTTCGGGGCCTTGCCCTCGCGGATCATCGCCAGCAGCGAGCCATAGGCCAGCATGCGCCCCTGTTCCCAACGGTTGAACGGATCGGTGTCATGAGCCAGTAGATGCGCGCGGTCTGCGTCCGACAGGTCTTGGGTCAGCACCACCGGCGCGGAAAAGCCGCGCAGCACGGATGCCACAGGCCGCGTCCCCAGATCGTCAAAGACAAAGCTTTGTTCGGCCTGCGTCATTTCCAGAACCGTGGTCTCGTGCACCTCGTCCCCGTCCTGACCGATCAGCCCGACAGCGATCGGCAGCACATAGGGCTGCGGGTCGGCGGTGGCCGCGCTGGCGGGTGTGTGCTGCTTGAAATGCAACGTCAATGTGCCGTGGTCCCAGCTTTCGGTGACCGATAGCTGCGGCGTGCCCGCTTGGGAATACCAGCGCTTGAACTGCCCCAGATCGCGGCCTGTGGTATCCTCGAACACCTGTAGCCAGTCTTCGATGGTACAAGCCTGCCCGTCGTGGCGATCGAAATAGAGGTCAAGCGCTTTTGAATACGCCTCGTCCCCGACCAGCAGCTTGAGCATGCCAATCACCTCGGCCCCTTTTTCATAGACCGTGGCGGTGTAGAAGTTGTTGATTTCCTGAAAGCTCTCGGGGCGCACGGGGTGGGCCAGCGGGCCTTGGTCCTCGGGGAATTGACGGGCGCGCAGGTCGATCACGTCACCGATCCGCTTCACCGCGGCAGAGCGCATGTCAGAGGTAAACTGGCTGTCGCGATAGACCGTCAGCCCTTCCTTCAGGCACAGCTGAAACCAATCACGGCAGGTGATGCGGTTGCCGGTCCAGTTGTGGAAATACTCATGCGCGATAATCGCCTCGATCCGTTCAAAGTTCATATCGGTCGAGGTTTCAGGCGACGCGAGAACGGCGGAGGAGTTGAAGATGTTCAGCCCCTTATTCTCCATCGCGCCCATGTTGAAGTCATCCACGGCAACGATGTTGAACAGATCAAGATCGTATTCACGGCCATAAACGTCCTCGTCCCATTTCATACTGTCTTTCAGCGCCTGCATGCCAAAGGCGCATTTGCCTTCGTCACCGGGGCGCACATAGAGGTTCAGGTCGACCTTGCGGCCTGATTTCGTGGTGAAGCTGCCGGGGTGTGCGACCAGATCGCCCGCGACCAGAGCAAACAGGTAGGCAGGCTTGGGCCAGGGATCATGCCATTCGGCGGTATCCTTGCCGCTGCTGACGGGGTTGCCGTTGGACAGCAATACCGGATGCGGGCCGTTGATGGTCACGGTAAACACCGCCATTACATCGGGGCGGTCGGGATAATAGGTGATCTTGCGAAAGCCTTCCGCCTCGCATTGGGTGCAATACATGCCGTTCGACATATAAAGCCCCTCAAGCGCGGTGTTGCCCATCGGGTCGATCTCTACCTCCGCTTCCCAGACGAAGGGCGCGTCCGGCACGTCGCAAGTGAGCCCCTGGGGCGTCACCTCGGGCGAGACGGGCGTGCCATCAATCGCGGCCGAGACGAGCGATAGGTTCTCCCCGTGCAGAAAGAACGTCTTGTCGCTTGCATCGGGGTTAGGGCGAAAGGAGATACGGCTTTTGACGCGGGTCTTGCGCGGGTCCAGATCGAAATGCAGCGCGACATCGTCGATGATAAAGCCATAAGGCGTGTAGTCGGCCAGATATATCGTCTGGGGGGCAGCGTCGCGCATGTTTTTTCCTTCTGTTTGGAACCAGATGTCCAGCGCTCAAGTTAGTCTTGCAACACGGCACCTGCAAGGTCGCCACCCGAGAAGATCAACTTTCACCGAACCCATCGGAGGGCATCATGTCTGCACCCGACACAAATATCGACAAGCAAGAGAAACAGCACAAACCCGCGCTGCTTGGCGTCAAAGGCGCGATGATTTTCGGCATCGTGATCGTCGCCATTCTTGGCTTCATCCTGATCGACAACGGTCGCGAAGACCGTCAACCCGCTGCCGAAGAAGGCACGCAGGCCATCACCACTGACAGCACCGTCCCCGCGGTGACCGAGGAAGACACAAGCGGCGCAACACAGGCTGACGATACCAACGCAGCGCCTGTTGATCCCGTCGCTCCGGGGACAAACGAAAGCAACTGAGTTTTATAAGCGCTTTTAACGATTGAAGATTTAATGATTTGGACGGCAGACCTTGGCGACAAGGCCTGCCGTTTTTTATGATGATAGGGATTATCCGGGGGTAAGGCGCAATGGCGAAAATGCGCAAGAAAGCAGATCTGCCGACCAAGATATGCCAAAGCTGCGGGCTGCCCTTTAGCTGGCGGCGCAAATGGGCGCGCGATTGGGAGGCGGTGAAATACTGCTCTGACCGATGCCGTAGGGCGCGGGGGGCCGCGAGCGCCCAGTAGGGGCTGCATTGGTAAGATGTTTTTACCAATACATGTTGCTCCACGGGGGGATACCTTCTAAGTCTTGTCGCAAAGCAAATTCCACGCCAGCGACAGGAGCTATGAGATGACACAGCGTACCGACAAGAACGGCCTTCAGGTTGCCGCCGAACTGGTTGAGTTTATCGAGGGTGCAGCACTGCCCGGCACCGGCATCGATGCGGGAACGTTCTGGGCGGGGCTCAGCGATCTGGTACATGACCTTGGCCCCAAGAACCGCGCGCTGTTGCAGACCCGCGAAGACATGCAGGCCAAGATCGACAGCTGGCACAAAGAACGGGCCGGCCAGCCTCATGATGCGGACGCCTACACAAGCTTTCTGCGCGAGATCGGGTATCTTGTGCCCGAAGGCCCCGCGTTCGAGATTGACACAAAAGGCGTCGACCCTGAAATCGCACAGGTGCCCGGCCCGCAGTTGGTGGTGCCGATCACCAACGCCCGCTTTGCCCTGAACGCCGCCAATGCGCGGTGGGGCAGCCTGTATGACGCCTATTACGGTACCGACGCTTTGGGCGATCTGCCGCAGGGCAAGGGATACGATGCGGACCGTGGTGCACGGGTCGTGGCGCGGGCCAAGGCGTTTCTGGATGACGCGGCGCCGCTGGCGTCAGGCAGTCACGCGGACGTAACGGGGTATGCCGTGGTTGACGGCGCGCTGATCCCTGCGTTGAAAGATCGGGCGCAGTTTGTCGGCTACCGTGGGGACGCAGCCGCGCCCGAGGCGATCTTGCTGCGCAACAACGGGCTGCACATCGAAATCCGGATCGACGCCGCGCATAACATCGGCAAGACCGATCCGGCAGGCGTGGCGGATGTGCTGCTGGAATCCGCGATGTCCACGATCATGGATTGCGAAGACAGCGTCGCCGCCGTGGACGCCGAGGACAAGGTCGTGGCCTATGGTAACTGGTTGGGGCTGATGAAAGGCGATCTGTCGGAAACCTTCGAGAAGGGCGGCCAGCAGGTCACGCGCGAGATGCACGGGGATCGCGACTATACCGCGCCAGACGGCAGCGCGCTGACGATCAAGGGACGGTCGCTGATGCTGGTGCGCAATGTCGGCCACCTGATGACCAACCCTGCCATTCTGGACCGCGACGGGCGCGAGATTGGCGAAGGGCTGATGGATGCCATGGTCACCACGCTGATCGCCATGCACGATCTGCAAAAGACCGGGGGCCTGCGCAACTCGGTCGCGGGATCGGTCTATGTGGTTAAGCCCAAGATGCACGGGCCCGAGGAAGTGGCCTTTGCCGATGAGATATTTACCCGCGTGGAAACCGTGCTGGGTCTGCCTACCAATACGGTCAAGCTGGGCATCATGGATGAAGAGCGCCGCACCTCGGTCAACCTCGCGGAGTGTATCCGCGCGGCCAAATCGCGCGTGGCCTTTATCAACACCGGCTTCCTTGATCGTACCGGCGACGAGATCCACACCTCTATGGAGGCAGGGCCGATGGTGCCCAAGGGCGAGATGAAAAACGCCCCCTGGATCAGCGCCTATGAGGATCGCAACGTTGATATCGGTCTGGCCTGCGGCCTGCAGGGACGTGCCCAGATCGGCAAGGGCATGTGGGCCATGCCCGATATGATGGAGGCAATGCTGGAGGCCAAGATCGGTCACCCCAAGGCGGGTGCGAACTGCGCTTGGGTGCCATCGCCCACGGCCGCCACACTGCACGCGATGCACTACCACAAAATCGACGTGCTGGCGCGTCAGGACGAGATCAAACAGGGCGGGGCCCGTGGCACACTGGCCGATTTGCTGACCATTCCGGTCCTGGACGGGCGGAACCTGTCGGACGCGGATATCGCGCAGGAGGTTGAGAACAACGCCCAAGGCATCCTTGGCTATGTTGTGCGATGGGTCGATCAGGGTGTTGGGTGCTCGAAGGTGCCGGACATCCATGACGTCGGCCTGATGGAAGACCGCGCGACCTGCCGCATCTCGGCTCAGGCGCTGGCGAACTGGCTGCACCACGGGGTGATCTCGGAAGAGCAGGTCACGGCGGCTCTCAAGAAGATGGCCGCTGTCGTGGACCGGCAGAATGCGGGCGATCCGCTGTACCAGCCTATGGCACCGGGTTTTGACGGCATCGCCTTTCAAGCGGCCAGCGATCTGGTGCTGAAAGGGCGCGTGCAGCCTTCGGGCTATACCGAGCCTGTCCTGCATGCCCGCCGGTTGGAGCTGAAAGCCGCGCAGGGCTGAGTTTGAAGTTTCGGAAAGGGCGAGGGGCCAGCCCCTCGCGCTCCCCGGAGTTTAGTTGGCAAAATGAAGGAATAGTGAGGATAGCATGGCAGTCACATTAGAGCAGGCGCGGACGATGATCGCCGAGACGTTCAAGAAGGGGCATGAGCTGGGGCTGAAGCCCTTGTCGGCAGTGGTGCTTGATGCGGGCGGCCACGTGCAAGCCTTCGAGCGGGAAGACGGTGCCGCACCGGGGCGTTTCGGGATCGCCCACGGCAAGGCCTATGGTGCGGTGATGCTGGGGATGGCAGGGCGCGCGCAGATGGCGCGGGCCGAACAGCAGGCCTATTTCATGGCGGCAGTGAACGGTGTGTACGGCGGGGCGGTGGTGCCTGTGCCCGGCGGCTTGCTGCTGCGCGATGACGCCGGCGCGGTGATTGGCGCGCTGGGCGTGACGGGGGATACCTCGGACAACGACGTCAAGGCAGCGCTGGCAGGGATCGAAGCAGCAGGGCTGAAAGGCGAGGAATAACGCCCGCTTTGGGGTGTTGAGGTCGGATTGAGGACGCGGTAGGCTTTGAGCGAAATCAAACTCTGAGGCTGAATATGGCGCGTCCTGTTGTTGGTATTGTCGGAAACACCAGCCTGTTGAACGATCAATATCCGATCCATGCCGCCGGCACGATGAACACCATCGCGGTGGCGCAGGTGTCTGGCTGTTTGCCCCTGATCATCCCGAGCGACCCGTCGCTTGTGTCGGTGGAAGAGCTGTTGGAGACCTGCGACGGCTTTTTGCTGACCGGCGGGCGGCCCAATGTGCACCCCGAGGAATACGGCGAACCCGCGACCGAGGCGCATGGTACCTTTGACCGTGCGCGCGACGCTATCGCCCTGGGGCTGGTGCGCGCCTGCGTTGAACGCGGGCAGCCGTTCTTTGGTGTCTGCCGGGGGTTCCAAGAGGTGAATGTCGCCATGGGTGGCACGCTTTACCCCGAAATCCGTGAGCTACCCGGCCGTATGAACCACCGCATGCCCCCCGATGGCACGATGGAGCAGAAGTTCGAGCTGCGCCACGACGTGACCTTTACCCAAGGGGGCGTCTTCCACGAGGTCTTGGGGGCCCCGAAGGTGCGGACGAATACCTTGCACGGGCAGGGGATCAAGGCGGCGGGCCCGCGTGTGGTGATCGACGGTTTTGCCGAAGACGGCACGCCAGAGGCGATATATATCAAGGATGCGCCGGGGTTTACCCTTGCCGTGCAGTGGCACCCAGAATGGGACGCGGGCAATGATCCGGTGTCGCGTCCCCTGTTCGAACGCTTTGGTGCGGCGGCGCAGGCCTGGGCGGACAGCAAGCATCAGCGCATGTTGAAATCCGCCTGACAGGTTACCCCGACAGCGTGATGCGCGGCACATGCAAGGGGCCAGTTCTTGCAAGGTAGCGGGCGGTCAGCGTGTCGATCTTCTGCCAGAGGAAATCCGGCGGCGCGGCAGGTCTTGGCTGCGGCGCGCGTGGTTTGCCCGCGTGCTGGCGGTGCCGTTTGCGGCAGCTTTGAAAAGCGACGGCGCTTGGGGGCGGGGCTATCGGGTATGTGATCTTGTGCATGGGGCGACCTTAGCCGCCCCAAAGTTAACAAATCATGACCGGTGGGCGATTACATCTCGCCGCCGGTGACCTGGATGCATTGGCCGTTGATGCTTTGCGACCCCGGACCGGTCAGCCATGCGGCCGCGGCTGTGACCTCGGACACCTCGATCAGACGCTTGTGCGGGTTAGAGTTGACCATGATCGCGCGCGCTTTTTCTTCCGAGATACCAGCACGTTCCGAGATCGACGCCGTATTGCGCGACACGATGGGCGTGTCGACATAGCCGGGGCAGATCGCGTTGAACGTATAGGGTTGCCCCAGATAATCCGCCGCCAGCGATTTGACCAAACCGATCATCCCGTGTTTCGACGCCGAATAGGCCGCAGCCCCGGGCAGCCCCTTCAGGCCCGCCATCGAAGAGATCGCGATGACGCGGCCCCAGTCGGTATCGCGCATGGTTTTCAGCGATTCGCGGATGGTTAGAAAGGCACCGTCGAGATTGGTCGACATCATGTTGCGCCAGAATTCCATGTCGGTCTTATGCACGGCCTTGCCCTCGGCGATGCCGGCGTTGGGGATGCAGATCTGGATCGGACCGTGGGCTTTGACGGCGGCGGCGATCTTGGCGACCACGTCTTCCTCGCTGCGCACGTCCATTGCCATGCCGGTCATGTTATCGCCTGCGACCTCGTCCAGCACCTCTTGGCGGCGGCCAGTGATGGTCACATGTGCGCCCCGTGCGGCCAGATCGCGCGCGATGTCCAGCCCGATGCCGGTGCCGCCGCCCGTGATCAGCGCGTGTTTTCCCTGTAGGTCCATTCTGCTCTCCCTTATGAAATGGATCATCATGAGGGGCATGCTGTCGGCAGCAGGGGGCAGGTGCAAGGGCGCGCGGGTTTTCACGCAACGTCGTAAACCTAAAAATCGGGCTGTTAGCGCTATTGACGCTGCAAAACGCTGTTCTAATTATGTCCGTCTCTTGTACTATAGGAACCCAAGCGCTATCGCTCTGGGTAATATTATTGCGCCACACTGGGCGTAGAAGCACAAACGGGGGACTCTGGATTGAAGATCGGGACGCCAAAAGAAACATTTGAAGGGGAAAATCGCGTTGCGATGACTCCGGAATCAGCGCTGCAGCTGCAAAAGCTTGGTCATAGCTGTATGATCGAAGCTGGCGCAGGCGAGGCGGCTGGTTTTTCCAACGATAAGTATGTCGAAGCCGGGGTAGAGGTGATCGACACGGCGGCCGAGCTTTGGGAGACGGCGGATGTCGTGGCCAAGGTCCGCGTCCCCAACACCGAAGAAATGGCGATGCTGCGGTCCGACCAGACGCTGATCTCTTTCTTCAGCCCTGTGGCTGATGAGGCCAAGATGAAAGAGGCGGCCGAGAAAGGCACCACTGTCGTCGCGATGGAGATGATCCCCCGGATCAGCCGCGCGCAGAAAATGGATGCGCTGTCGTCCATGGCTAACATCGCGGGCTACCGTGCGGTGATCGAGGCAGGCAACAACTTTGGCCGCTTCTTTACCGGCCAGATCACGGCGGCGGGCAAGGTGCCTCCGGCGAAGGTTCTGGTTGTCGGTGCCGGTGTTGCCGGTCTGGCCGCGATCGGCACGTCCACATCCCTTGGCGCGATCACGCTGGCCTTTGACGTGCGTCCAGAAGTGGCCGAACAGGTTGAATCGATGGGGGCCGAGTTTGTCTACCTCGATTTCGAGGAAGAGCAGCAGGACGGCTCTGCCTCCGGTGGCTATGCCTCTGTTTCCTCGCCTGAATTCCGCGAGGCGCAGCTGGCCAAGTTCCGCGAGCTGGCCCCCGAGGTCGATATCGTCATCACCACCGCTCTGATCCCCAACCGCGAAGCGCCTGAGCTGTGGACCGAAGATATGGTCGCAGCGATGAAGCCCGGTTCGGTGATCGTCGATCTGGCGGCGGAAAAGGGTGGCAACTGCAAGCTGACCAAGATGGACGAGAAAATCGTGACCGAGAATGGCGTGACCATCATCGGCTACACCGATTTCCCCAGCCGGATGGCAACGCAGGCCTCGACGCTTTATGCGACCAATATCCGTCACCTGATGACCGATCTGACGCCGGAAAAAGACGGTGTGGTCAACCACAACATGGAAGACGACGTGATCCGTGGGGCGACCATCACCCATGACAAGGAAGTCACCTTCCCACCGCCGCCACCGAAAGTGGCAGCGATTGCGGCGGCTCCGAAGAAAGACAAGCCGAAAGAGCTGACAGCGGAAGAGAAACGCGCAAACGAAGTGGCCGCGTTCAAGGCACAAACCCGCAATCAGGTCGGCCTGCTGGCCATCGGTGGCGTGCTGCTGTTGGCGGTGGGTCTGGTCGCGCCGGCCAGCTTTATGCAGCACTTTATCGTATTCGTGCTGTCCGTGTTTATCGGCTTCCAGGTGATCTGGGGTGTGGCGCACAGCCTGCACACACCGCTGATGGCTGTGACCAATGCGATTTCGTCGATCATCATTCTGGGGGCGGTCATGCAGATCGGGTCCGGGTCGTTCTTGGTGATTATTCTGGCCGCGCTGTCGGTCTTTATGTGCGGGATCAACATCTTTGGTGGCTTCCTCGTGACACGGCGCATGCTTGCCATGTTCCAAAAATCGTAAAGGGTTCAGGTAAATGGATTTTGGTTTTACAACAGCGGCTTACGTAGTCGCCGCCATCCTCTTCATCCTCAGCCTTGGCGGGCTGTCGGGTCAGGAAAGCGCCAAGCGCGCGGTATGGTACGGGATCGTGGGCATGGCTTTGGCCGTGGCTGCGACATTGATCGGGCCGGGGGCCGGCTTCTGGCTGCTGTCGCTGATCCTGATCGCGGGTGGCGGTGCCATCGGCTATCAACTGGCGACAAAAGTGCAGATGACGCAGATGCCCGAACTGGTTGCCGCGATGCACAGCCTTGTGGGTCTGGCGGCGGTCTTCGTCGGCTATAACGCGCATATCGAACTGGGCAACGTGCTGGCGATGGATGACACCGCCCGCAAAGCGACCGAAGGGTTCGCAGCGCTGCTGGCCAAGAAAGACAGCGTCGAGATCGCGATCCTGCGGGTCGAACTGTTCCTTGGTGTGTTCATCGGTGCCATCACCTTTACCGGGTCGGTCATCGCCTATGGTAAGCTGGCGGGGCGCGTAGATACGTCGGCGACAAAACTGCCCGGCGGTCACATCCTGAACGCCGCGGCGGCTGGCTTGTCGCTGCTGTGTCTGGTCTGGTACTTCAACACCGGTGGCTTCCTGCCGCTGTTCATCATGACCCTGGCGGCGCTGTTCATCGGCTACCACCTGATCATGGGTATCGGCGGCGCGGATATGCCCGTGGTTGTGTCGATGCTGAACAGCTACTCTGGCTGGGCTGCGGCGGCGATTGGTTTCAGCCTTGGCAACGATCTTCTGATCGTCGTGGGGGCGCTGGTCGGCTCGTCTGGTGCGATCCTATCCTACATCATGTGTAAGGCGATGAACCGGTCGTTCGTCAGCGTGATCCTCGGCGGTTTCGGCGGGACATCCGGTCCGCAGATGGAGGTCGAGGGCGAGCAGGTTGCGATCGACACTGACGGTGTTGCCACCATGCTGAACGAGGCCGACAGCGTCATCATCATCCCCGGTTACGGCATGGCGGTCGCGCAGGCGCAGCAAGCGGTAAGCGAGCTGGTCAAGAAGCTGCGGGCCAAAGGCAAGAACGTGCGTTTCGCCATTCACCCCGTTGCGGGGCGTCTGCCGGGTCACATGAACGTGCTGCTGGCCGAGGCCAAAGTGCCCTACGACATCGTGATGGAGATGGACGAGATCAACGATGATTTCCCGTCAACCGACGTGGCGATCGTGATCGGGTCCAATGACATCGTGAACCCTGCCGCACAGGACGACCCCAACAGCCCCATCGCCGGTATGCCGGTTCTGGAATGCTGGAAGGCAAAGAACGTAATCGTGTCCAAACGCGGGCAGGGGACAGGCTATTCCGGCATCGAGAACCCGCTGTTCTTCAAGGACAACACGCGGATGCTTTACGGCGACGCCAAGGCGAGCCTCGACAAGCTGCTGCCGCTGATCGACTGATCACGCGACAGGCGACAAACCAAGGGGCGGTGCAGCAATGCGCCGCCCCTTTTGCTTTTGGGGCGAAGGCTGTGGAACTCAAGCCGGTGGCACGTGTTGAATTGTCATATAGGAGGATTTGAATATGAAGTTTTCACGCACCAGCCCCTCGACCGGCCCCGGTTCCCCTGAAGTGACCGGCTTTTACGATGACGATACCGGCAGCATCCAATATCTGGTGGCTGATCCGGCGACCTCAAAGGCGGCGGTGATCGACGTGGTTCTGGGCTTCAGCCCACAAAGTGCGGCGACTGACACGCAGCATGTCGACACCATCCTGCGCCACGCCGACGCCGCGGGCTACGAGATCGAATGGATCCTCGACACGCACCCCCATGCGGACCATCTCATGGCCTCGCACGTATTGAAACAGCGGTTGAACAAGCCCAATGCCATCGGAGCAAAGGTGAGAGAGATCGCAGAGCTCTGGCGTGACTATTACAACATGCCCGACGCCTTTGACCCCGCCGCCGATTTCGACCACCTTTTCGAGGATGGCGATACATTCACCATCGGCGAGCTGCCCGTGCGGGTGATGCTGTCGCCGGGGCACACGTTGGGGTCGATCACCTATGTCGTAGGCTCTGACGCGGCTTTTGTGCATGACAGCTTTATGCAGCCTGACGTGGGCACTGCGCGCGCCGATTTCCCGGGTGGCACCGCGGCTGAACTCTACCAGTCCTTGCAAGATATCCTTTCCCTGCCGGATGCCACGCGCCTGTTCATCGGCCATGACTATGGCACCGAGTATCGCAGCCAACCCAAGTGGGAATCCACCGTGGCCGAACAACGCCGGCACAACGCCCATATCGGCGGTGGCGTGTCGCAGCAAAGCTTCGTCGACCAGCGCGAGGCGCGGGACAAAACCCTCGCGCTGCCCGACCGGATGCTGCATGTCTTACAGATGAACCTTCGGGCAGGGCGCTTGCCGGAGGCCGAAGATGACGGTCACGTTTACCTCAAGATACCGGTCAACCGGTTCTGAAACGGGTCCGGTATTCCGCGGTATACGGTTAACCATATGAAAGATATGTGAAATATCACTAGGCGAATGGCGGTGGTCACGATAGACTGCTTTGATTGTCCCCTTGTAGAAAGCCCGCATCGTGCCCGCCCTCGACGATCACCCCCTGCGCTATACGCTCAATAGCGAGCTGCACGCCCGCCCGTTCCCCTCGCTCACCGCGCCCCATGTTGCGGCCTATCTGGCCGTGCGCCCATCGGGGGAGGCCGCGCGGCGGGACCGCTCTGTCGATCTGCAACAGCTCCGTGATCTCTTGGCCCATTATGGTGCGCCATTGCCCGCCGAGGACGCGACCCATTATTTCGGCCCGATGGGGAAATACACGCTGAAGTGGGAGCAGCATACCGAGTTCGTGACCTATACGGTGTTTCTGGATCAGCTCGGCCAGCGCCCCTTTGATCCGGCAGAGTTTGATGTCTTCCCGCAGGATTGGCGCGCGGGCCTGAACGCGCAGCGGATCACCTCTATTCTGCTGCGGCTGGTGCCCCGTCCGCCACAGGACGCGCAGATCGCCGAGGCGTTGCAAGACTGGTTCGTCCCCGAAAGCCTCGCCGTGGCATCGGTGCTTGAAGATGCTGCCGTCATCGCCAGCGACTTTCGCATCGATCCCGCGGGCCACATGCGCATGGCGGTCTTTGCCAGCGAAGGCACGGGCAGCCGCCGCTTGGGCCGCATCGTGCAACGTCTGTGCGAGATAGAGACCTATAAATCCATGTCGATGCTCGGCTTTGCCAAGGTGCGCGAATTCGCGGGCCAGTTGGACCGTATCGATGCAGAGCTGAACGATCTGATGGCGGGTATGGCAGGCACCTCTGCCATGGCCGAAGACACGCTGCACCGGCTGCTGGATATCTCTGTAGGGCTAGAGGCGCTTTCGGCCGATGCGTCTTACCGTCTGGGCGCGACAGAGGCGTATCAAGCCATCGTCGCACAGCGGATCGGAGCCCTGCGCGAAACACGGTTCATGGCGCGGCAAGGGTTTGATGAATTCATGATGCGCCGCTACGAGCCTGCGATGCGAACGGTCACATCCTCGGAAACACGGCTCAATAAAATGTCCGCCCGCGCCAGCCGCGCGGCCGAATTGTTGCGGACACGGGTTGATGTGGAACGATCCGCGCAAAATCAGGCGATACTGGCCAGCATGGACAAACGCTCTGACCTGCAACTGCGTTTGCAGCACACGGTCGAAGGGCTGTCCGTGGTGGCGATCAGCTATTACGCGGTGTCGCTGGTGGGCTATATGCTTTACCCGCTGGCCGACCGTATCGGGGTCAGCACGGGCACGCTCACGGCAGTGGCCGTCCCGGTGGTGGTGGTGCTGGTCTGGGGGCTGTTGCGCCGCCTGCGCCACAAGATCAAATAGGGTCAGCTGCCCGCTGGTGTGGCGCGCAGGAAGGCATGCATCGCCAGCACGCCGACACCGATCATCACAATCGCAAGGATAGCGGCAAGG
The DNA here is from genome assembly GCF_000735125.2 of Sulfitobacter sp. CB2047. Taxonomy (NCBI): domain Bacteria; kingdom Pseudomonadati; phylum Pseudomonadota; class Alphaproteobacteria; order Rhodobacterales; family Roseobacteraceae; genus Sulfitobacter; species Sulfitobacter sp. CB2047. Next base: position 1,469,367 of record NZ_CP072613.1, read on the forward strand.
GACAGCGTGGGCACGCCGGACAATCCGGCCCCCAGCGTGCAGCCGCCCGCCAGTACACCGCCCACACCCATCAAAGCCGCTCCGGTCAGATAGCGGCCGGTCTGGGCGGGTGTCTCGAAACTTTGCCAGCGAAAGCCGCCAAAGATCAGGCTCGACGCGCAGGCCCCCAAGGCCACGCCCCCCAAAAGCCCGACGCCAAAGCCCGCGGGGATCGAACTGCTGGCCACCACCCAGAACAGCGCATCGGCCGAAGGAGAGGTGAACGACAGGCTTTCCATCGCGATAGGGTCGAATTCGTCAAACAGGATAAACCCCGTCCCGACCCAGGCCAGCGGGACCAGCAGGCCAATCATTGCCGCCATCGCCAGATGGGTCCAGCGGTTGCCCGATCGCAGCGCCACGGCAAGGGCCGCCACCACGATCAGCCCGCCCCATAGCATCACCCCCCCGGGCAGGGCGGCAAGGCTGACGTAATCGCCAAGCCCAAGCGTCACACTGCCAAGCGCCACGCGCATCGGAGCCAGCACGCCTTTCAACGTGGCATGGGCCACAACAGCAAAGACAACCACGACCAACGCCGCGCGCAAATTGCCAGAGCCCGCCAGAATGGTCAGCCGAGAGATACAGCCCCGCGTCAACACCATCCCCGCGCCAAAAAGCAGCCCGCCGATGCCAATCGCCAGATAGGGCACACCCGGCACCATAAAGCGGTGTTCGGCAAAGCTGATCCAGCCCATGGCGACCGCGACCTGCGTCCCCAGCACGGCAAAGGCCAGCGCCGTCAGCCAGACCCCTTTTGCGGCGCGCCGGTCCTCGCCAATCAGCGAGCGGCGAAAACAGAATTTGGTGATCTGCCCGAGTATGCCAAAGATCACCCCAACCGCCAGCGCGAACCAGACAGCCGCTTGTTGCGGTGTGGTGGTCTCAAAACCGAATTGTTCAAACATCCCCGTGATCCCCTTGACGACAACACGACAGTTCCCTGACGCGGAAACCGCCCGAATTCAAGCCTTTTGCGCCCCCACGACAAAGGGAGGCCGCAGCCCCCCTTCACCCTTTTTCAAATACTCAAACCCGACAGCAGCCCCAAAAGGCGACGGGCCGATCCGGATCACCGTCCGCGCAACCGCGGATCCAGCGCGTCACGTAGCCCGTCGCCAAGATAGTTCACGCTCAGCACGGTCAGCGAGATCGCGACGCCGGGCAGGATCACCCGCTCGGGGAATTCCTGCATCCGTGACACGGCATCGGACAAGAGCTTGCCCCATGTCGGATAGTCCGACGGGAAGCCGACGCCCAGAAAGCTCAGCGCGCTTTCGGTGATGATCGCGGTCGCCAGACCCAGCGTGGCCGAAACCATGATCGGAGAGATGACGTTGGGCAGCAGGTGCTTGCGGATGATCTTGCCCGACCGCGTCCCGATGGACCGCGCGGCGAGGATGAACTCGCGCTCTTTCAGCGCCAGAATGTCGCCGCGCACGATCCGCGCGGTCTGCATCCACGAAGTCAGCCCGATGATGCCGACGATCAGGATGAACATCCCGCCTTCGGGGCCAAACCGTGCGTTGAGCGGTTGGCGGAACAGGGTCACCGCCAGCAGCGTCAGCGGCAGGATCGGCAGCGACAGAACCAGATCGGTAAAGCGCATCAGCCAGAAATCGAGCCGTTTGAAATAGCCCGAGATGACGCCGATGGCCGATCCGATGACCAGCGCCAGCCCCATGGCCAGCCAGCCCACCGCCATAGACACACGCCCGCCGGCGATCATCTGTGCCATGATATCACGGCCCAGCTGGTCGGTGCCAAAGGGATGTGCCCAACCGGCCTTGGCCTCGCTGTCGAACAGCAGTTGATACACGGGGCGCCAGTTCTTGTTGCGGATATCCAACGCCTTGGGGTCGACATCCCAAAGGTAGGGGCCGAACAACACCGCGAGGGTGATGAACAGCAAGAAGCCTCCGCCAAAGACAGCGCCCTTGTGCTTGCGGAACTGCTGCCAGACGTCGATCCACTGGCTGCGCGGCGGCTTTTGCGGCTCTTTATCGACCAGCGCACCATAGAGTTCGATGTCGGCCTCGATCGGGCTTGCGGGGGTGGCTTGCTCAGTCATAGCGGATCCTTGGGTCAAGCAGGCCGTATAGAACATCGGCAATCAGGTTGAATAGAACGATGAGGATGGCGAAGATAAAGGTCAGCGTCATCACCATCGGCAGGTCGTTGGCAAAAAGCGCGGTCAGCAGCAGCTGCCCGATACCATTCACTTTGAACACATTCTCGGTAATGATCGCGCCGCCAAAGATCGCCGGCATGCCAAGGGCAATCACCGTGACCACTGGGATCATCGAGTTGCGCAACACATGGACCAGAACGACCGATTTTTCGCGCAGCCCTTTGGCGCGGGCGGTGCGCACATAGTCCTGGTTCAGGTTGTCCAGCATCGCGCCGCGCATATAGCGGCTGATCTGCGCGGTGGTTTGCAGCGCCAGCACCATCACGGGCATGATCATCTGCATGAACTGGAATTTGAAACTCTCCCAGTCGGTCACCACATGGGTCGTGTCATAGATCGACGGCAACCACCCCAGCGAGACCGAGAAAATCACGATCAGCAGCGGCCCGGTGAAAAAGGGCGGGATCGAAAAGCCGATCATGGTGACAAAGGTGCCCGCTTGATCGAATAGCGAATAGTGGCGGTAGGCCGAATAGATGCCAATCGGGATCGCGATCAGGATGCCCACGATATAGCTCAGCCCAACCACCCAAAGCGTCTGCGGCATCCGCTGGATCACGATATCCATGATCGGGCTGCGGGTCTGCCAGCTGATTGCACGCTGTACGGGACGCACAGCACCTGTGTCGGGGTCAATGAAGGTCGACAGGCTGGTGTCGGGCAGCCAGCCCAGCAGGAAGCTGTCGCGGGTGGCCCAGTCGATGAAGACCTGCGGTTCAACCCAGAAGAACTGGATCAGCCATTTATAGTATTGCACATAGATCGGCTGCCCGAGGCCAAGCGCCTCGCGCATTTTCTGTTTTACCTCTGGCGGGACTGTCAGCGGCACCTGGGCCATCGGATCGCCGGGGGCCAGTTGCAACAGCAGGAAGATTACCAGGCTGATAAACAAAAGCGTTGGTATCGACAAAAGTAGTCGACGAATGGTGAAGGTCAGCATGCACAGCGCCTTTGCAAGTCGGTCTAGGGGAGGGGAAGCATGTCAAAATCGAAGGGAGGCGCGATTTCGCACACATTCACACAGGCATCAAGTCATGAGGAGCACGCGCGCTGCGTGCTCCTCTGAGCTTGGGCGTGATTATTCTTTCACGCGGTACCAGTCGGCGGCATTCCACAGTTCGGAATCCCATGTGTTCAGGATCACGCCGCCCAGAGTGTTGGACGCAGCGGAAACCCGACCACGGTCGACCAGCGGAACGATGGTCATCGTGTCACGTGTGATGATGTTGTTCAGCTGCTTGGCGATATCGCCGCGCTTGTCCAACTCGCCCGTGCGCGACAGTTCGTCCAGCAACGCGTCGTATTCTTCGTTGCAGAAACGGTTGATGTTTTCACCCTGCCACTGGCTGGAAGGCTTGGGCTCGTTGCCACAGCGATAGGCAGACAGGTAAGCCTGCGGATCGGTGCCGTCAAAGTTGTTCGCGTACATTTCAACGTCGGCATAGAACTTCTGGAAGGTATCGGGCGAACCGGGGTCGCCACCAAAGAAGACCGACGCATCAAGGTTGCGCAGTTCGACTTCGACACCGATCTGGTTCCACCAGTCTTTGATCAGCGCCTGGAAATCCTGACGGACAGCGTTGGTCGAGGTCTGGTACAGCAGGGACAGTTTTTCACCGTCTTTGTCGCGGATGCCGTCGCCATTGGTGTCGGTCCAGCCGGCTTCTTCCAGCAGGGCTTTCGCGCCTTCCAGATCCTGCGTCAGACATTCGGTGTTGTCGGAGGCATAAAGCTCGGGCGCGGGCACGAGGTTACAGGTCGCGCGACCCGCCTGGCCATAGCCAACTTCGACCAGCAAAGGACGGTCGATCGCCATGGACAGCGCCTTGCGGACCTTAAAGTCGGACAGGATCGGGTGCGGATGCGCCACGGTGGAGCGTTCGCCCTCTGGCAGGTCCGGCGATGGGTCTGTCAGGTTCATCTCGATCCGTTCGACCAATGTCCCGAATGCAGAGATCGCCTGACCCTTGCCGCCTTCGGCCATTTTCGCCAGCACATCGGGGGCCAGCTGCATGTTCCAGGCATAGTCGTATTCGCCGGTTTCCATCACCGCACGACCCGCGGCATTCGCATCACCACCGCCCTTGAGGGTCAGTGTCGCGAACGCAGGTTTGCTGGGGTCACGGTAGTTGGGGTTGGCTTCCATCTGGATCACGTCATTGGGACGGAAATCTGTCACGCGGAACGGGCCGGTGCCGATGGGGTTAAAGTTGGCTTCGGTACATTCGGGGGCTTTCGCGCCCAGGCAGTCCTTGAACTGCGCGGCCTGAATGATCGGTGATTGCGCGCCCATGAACGGGCCGTAAGGGTTTGGCTTGGCGTCGGTGAAATGAACGGTAACCGTCAGATCATCCACGATATCGATGCTTTCAACGCCATCGAACTTCGACGCCTGCGCGCAGCCGCCTTCGGGGTGCATACAGTATTCAGCGGTGAATTTCAGATCCGCCGAGGTCACCGGCGTGCCGTCGGACCAAACCAGGCCCTCTTTTAGCTTCCAGGTGATGGATTTCAGGTCTTCGGCCACGCCGCCGTTTTCAACGGTGGGAATCTCGGTCGCCAGATAGGGGACCAACGCGCCGGTTTCGTCATAGCGGCCCATCGGCTCCAGCACGAGGCTCGCCGCCTCGAGGTCTTTTGTGCCGCCCGACAGATAGGGGGTCATGATCGAGGGCGCTTGCCAGTAGATAACTTTCACCTCGCCGTCGCGTCCACGCTCGCCCTCGTGGGCGGCGCCGAATGCGGCGGGGGCAATCGCTACCGAAGCCGCGGCTCCCAGTAACAGGGTTTTCATGTTCATAGCTTACTCCTTGTTGGACACCGTTGGTTTTTTGAGGTGCCTTTTTTTATGGTCTGTCTTTTCTGGCAATGCCAAAAACGTCAATCTTGATCACGGCCGGGGGCAGGGTGCTGCGACAGACAGGGATGCCCGCCAAAACGCCCGTTTTTCCAGCCACGCCAATAACGTCGAAGCATCGAAACAGGTTTGAAAAAAAATGCAAGCCTCCAAAGCAGCGGATGTTAGCGGTCCCTTGGACCGATTTGACACCAGATGACGAAGTGCCTTAGCGTCGTCAAATTGATTAAACGAGAAGCGCTGGAAAATACCATGCTAGACGAGGCAACGCCGACACCAATCGCGCAAATTCAAGAGCTTAGGGTCGAATTTCAAACCCAGGACGGACCCGTTCTAGGTGTGGAGAACGTCAGCTTTGACATCAATGCGGGTGAAACTGTCTGCGTTGTGGGCGAATCCGGCTCGGGTAAATCTGTGTCCTCGCTGTCGCTGATGCGTCTGGTCGAGTTCGGCGGCGGAAAAATTGCGGGTGGGCGCCTATTATTTGAGCGCCAGAACGATCCCGCTGTCGATTTGGCGCGCACAGATCAGGATGTGATGCGCGATATTCGCGGCAATGAGATCGGGATGATCTTTCAGGAGCCGATGACCGCGCTGAACCCGGTCTTTACCGTCGGTCGCCAGCTGACCGAAGGGCTACGCCTGCACAAGAACATGTCCAAGGCGCAGGCAGAGGCCCGCGCGCTGGAGCTTCTGACCCAGGTCCGCATCCCTGAACCGGCCCGCCGTCTTGCACAATACCCGCACGAGCTGTCGGGCGGGATGCGCCAGCGTGTGGTGATCGCGATGGCGCTGGCCTGTTCGCCGCGGCTGTTGATCGCGGATGAACCCACCACCGCGCTGGATGTGACCATTCAGGCCGAAATCCTCGCGCTGATCGACCGCTTGAAACGCGAGACCGGCACCGCCGTCACGTTCATCACCCATGACATGGCCGTTGTCGCCCAGATGGCCGATCGCGTTGTTGTCATGTTCCGCGGTAACAAGGTCGAAGAAGGCACGGTCGAGGAAATTTTCGAAAACCCTCAACACCCCTATACCAAGGCGTTGCTGGCCGCCGTCCCCAAGCTGGGCGAGATGCGCGGCAAACCCTATCCCGAACCGATGAAACTGCTCGGGACGGCGGATAAAGAGATCAAACCCATCAAGGGCACAGAGGAAACGCTGCTGACGGTCAAGAACCTGACCACGCGCTTTCCGGTGCAGGGCGGCTTCCTGCGCCGCACCGTCGCCAATGTCCATGCGGTCGAGGACCTGTCTTTTACCATCAACAAGGGCCAGACGCTAAGCCTTGTGGGGGAATCCGGCTGCGGGAAATCTACGGCGGGGCGGTCCTTGCTGCGGCTGGTCGACCCCCAGTCGGGCGAGGTCAACCTCGATGGCAAAGACATCATGGCACTGGATTCACGTGGCCTGCACAAGGCGCGGCTGGACATGCAGATGATCTTTCAGGACCCGTTTGCCTCGCTCAATCCGCAGATGCAGTTGTCGGATCAGGTGGCCGAACCGATCCACAATTATGGCACGCTCAAAGGGGCCGAGCTGACCAAACGCATCGAGATGCTGTTTGACCGTGTGGAACTGCCGCGCAGCTTCATGCGCCGCTTCCCGCACGAGCTGTCAGGTGGTCAGCGCCAGCGCGTCGCCATCGCGCGGGCCTTGGCGCTGAACCCCAAGCTGATCGTCGCGGATGAAGCCGTGTCGGCGCTGGATGTGTCGGTGCAGGCGCAGGTGGTCAATCTGATGCTGGAGCTGCAAGCGGAAATGGGGCTGTCCTTCCTGTTCATCAGCCACGATATGGCTGTGGTCGAACGGGTCAGCCACCACGTCGGCGTGATGTATCTGGGCCGGATCGTGGAAATGGGCACGCGGTCGCAGGTGTTTGAAAACCCGCAGCACCCCTATACGCAGGCCCTGATGAAAGCCGTCCCCATCGCCGATCCACGGCGTCGCAAAAAGGAAAGCGAGCTGAACTTCAAGCCGATCCCGTCCCCGATCCATCCGACTAGCTATGTCGCGGAACCCTCTGTTTACAAAACCGTATCCCCCGGCCATCAGGTCTTGATCACCGATAGCGGATACTAAAGGACCACATTAATGACTGCGCGCATGACCCCGTTCGAGCTGATGGAAAAACTCGTCAGCTTTCCTACTGTGTCGCGGGATACGAATATCCCGCTGATCGACTGGGTGGCCGATTACCTTGAAAGCCACGGCATCGCGTCCCATCGCTATATCCACGCCGATCAACCCAAACATGCGCTTTTCGCCCATGTGGGCCCGTGGGAAGAGGGCGCGGTGGTCCTGTCGGGGCATACCGATGTGGTGCCGGTGGACGGCCAGCCCTGGGACAGCGACCCTTTCACCGTGGTTGAACGGGACGGGCGCTATTACGGGCGCGGCTGCTGCGACATGAAGGGCTTTGATGCGCTGGCCATCTGGGCACTGGTAGAGGCGCATTACGCCGACGTGCAACGCCCGCTCCAGATCGCGCTCAGCTTTGACGAGGAAATCGGCTGCACCGGTGCCCCTCCGATGATCGAGGCGATGCAACCGGTGCTGCCCAAGGGGGCGCTGGTGATCGTGGGGGAACCCTCCACCATGCAGGCCGTTACAGGCCACAAGGGCGGCGCGGGCTTCAACACCCATGTGGTCGGCTTCGAGGTGCATTCCTCGCTCCTGCACACAGGCGTCAACGCGATCATGGCGGGGGCCAAGCTGATCGAATGGGCCAATGAGGTGAACACCGAGAACATGGCCCGCAAACCCAGCGAGCTTGCCGCGATGTTCAACCCGCCCTTTACCACCGCCCATGTGGGCGTGATCTCGGGCGGGACAGCGCATAATATCACCGCCAAGGATTGCCACTTCGCCATGGATTTCCGCGTCGTGCCGGGCGAAGACAAAGACGCTTGGGGCACCGCCTATCTGGAAAAGGTGCGCGAGGTCGAAAAGCAGATGCAAGAGGTCGTGCCCGAAACCTATATCGAGGTCACCCCCCGTTTCGACGTCCCCGCACTACAACCCGAAAAAGACGGGCTGGCCGAAACCTTCGTGCGCCAGATCACCGGCGACAATGCCAGCCACAAGGTCTCCTACGGGACCGAGGCCGGACAGTTCCAGGAAGCCGGGTATAGCGCGGTGATCTGCGGCCCTGGCGATATCGCACAGGCGCACCAGCCCAACGAATATATCGAAGTCGCGCAATTTGAGGCCGGCCATAGCTTCATGCGCGACCTGCTTGACCGTTTGAAATGACACAGCGCAGCGGCCCCCTTCTTCCAAATGGCATCACATCCCGGGGGAGGGGCCGCAGCGCGGCACCGGGGGCTGGCCCCCGATCCAGGCCTGCTTTGCCCGCGACGCCCACGCAATATAAAGCCTGACCCATGCAGCCTTTCCCGATCCATACGACCACCCCCGTCACCTATCCCGGCCCCCAGCCAACCACGTCGGATATCGTTGTTATCGGCGGCGGGATCATCGGGGTCTGCACGGCGCTGTTCCTCGCCCGGGAGGGCCACTCGGTCACCTTGCTGGAAAAGGGCCGCATCGCCGCTGAACAATCCAGCCGCAACTGGGGGTGGATCCGGCAACAGGGGCGCGACCCTGACGAGATGCCGATCATGGCCGAGGCGCAGGCGCTCTGGCGCGAACTTGCGGGGCAAACGAATGTGGATATCGGGCTGCGGCAGGGCGGCATCGCCTATCTGGCGCAAAGGCCGACACAGCTTGCGGGCTATGAAAACTGGCTGCCCCATGCGCGGGCCAACGGCGCGGACAGTCGGATGATGACGGCGGCCGAGGTCTCCGCCATGTTCCCCGGCCTTGCGACACCTCAGATCGGCGCGCTGATCACGCCGTCGGACATGCGGGCGGAGCCTTGGGTCGCGGTGCCCGCACTCGCCGGTATCGCCGCGCGAGAGGGCGTTCAGATCATCGAGAATTGCGCCGTGCGCTGCCTTGATATCGCGGCGGGGCGGGTTGCCGGGGTGATCACGGAGCATGGGCGTATCGCGTCTTCGCAGGTGGTGCTGGCAGGTGGCGCGTGGTCGGCGCTGTTCCTACGCAATCACGGTATCTCTATGCCGCAGCTGTCGGTGCGCGAAAATGTGGCGGCGACCGAAAGCTTGCCTGAAATTTACGCAGGGGCGGTGTCGGACGGGCGGGTCGCGTTCCGGCGGCGCGAGGATGGCGGCTATACGCTCGCTCCTCCCGGCGCGCCCGAGCTCTTTGTGGGCCCTGACGCCTTTCGCGCCTTGCCCCACTACCTGACCCAGTTGCGCGCCGATCCCTTTGGTCAAAGGCTTCACCCTTTTGCGCCCAAGGGCTTTCCCGATGCCTGGACGACCAAGCGGCGCTGGCAGGCCGATACCCCATCCCCCTTCGAGGCGATGCGCATCCTTAATCCCGTGCCCAATATGGCCAAGATCCGCCGCCTGCTGCGTGATTTTTCAGCAATGTTCCCCGACTTGGGTCCGATAAAGCTGAAATCTGCCTGGGCGGGGATGATCGACACGATGCCTGACATTGTACCTGTCGTGGATACTGTGGCAGCACTGCCGGGGCTGACCATTGGCACGGGCATGTCGGGGCACGGCTTTGGTATCGGGCCGGGTATGGGCCGCGTTCTGGCGCGTCTGGCCACGGGGCAAAGCGGCGGGCACGACCTGACCCGCTTTCGCCTTGCACGTTTCACCGATGGAAGCCCGATGATCCTGGGCCCGAACGTCTAGACACATAAAGGAACGCACGCGATGCCGATCAAGAACCGCTTTGCCGAAACCCATGCCGACATCACCGCGTGGCGGCGTCACCTGCATACGATCCCCGAATTGCAATTCGATCTGCCGCAGACCGCGGCTTTCGTCGAAGAGAAGCTACGCAGCTTTGGCATTACCGATATCACCACCGGCGTGGCGCAAAGCGGCATCGTCGCGGTGATCGAGGGCAAGACCAATGCCTCGGGGCGCAGCATCGGCTTGCGCGCGGACATGGACGCTTTACCCATCACCGAGGCGACGGGGCTTGAGTATGCGTCCAAAACGCCGGGCAAGATGCATGCCTGCGGCCATGACGGGCACACCGCGATCCTGCTGGGGGCCGCGCAGTATCTGGCAGAAACGCGCAATTTCGACGGGCGGGCGGTGCTTATCTTCCAGCCCGCTGAAGAGGGCGGCGGCGGTGGCAACGTCATGGTCGAGGAAGGCCTGATGGAGCGTTGGTCGATCGACGAGGTCTACGGGCTGCACAATATGCCCGGCCATCCCGTCGGCGCATTCGCGATCCGCAGTGGCCCTTTGCTGGCGGCGGCGGATGAGTTCGACATCATCATCACCGGGCAGGGCGGCCATGCCGCAGCCCCGCACGAGGCGATCGATACCAACCTTGCCGCGGCGCATGTCGTTGTCGCGCTGCAATCCATCGCCGCACGCAACGTGGATCCGATCAAGAATGCTGTCGTGTCAGTCTGTACCCTGCGGTCCGATACCGACAGCCACAACGTCCTGCCGCAAACCGTGCGGCTGCGCGGCACGGTCCGCACGCTGGATGCGGGCATCCGCGATCTGGTGCAGGACCGGCTGGAGGCAGTCGTGACCCACACCTGCGCCGCCCACCAATGCACTGCCGACATCGCTTACGCGCGCGGCTATCCCATCACCGTGAACGCTGACGCGAACACCGCCTATGCCGCTGATGTGGCCGAGAATATCGCCCCCGGTGTAGACCGCGACACGCCGCCGATCATGGCCGGAGAGGATTTCTCGTATATGCTGAACCAGCGCCCCGGTGCCTATATCATGCTGGGTAATGGCGACGGGCCCACCGTCCACCACCCCATGTATAATTTCAACGATGACGCGATCCCCGCAGGTTGTAGCTGGTTCGCGGAAATGATTGAAACAAGATTGCCAGCCTAGCCGCCGGCTTTGCCCGAAAGGGGCGCTGCGCGTTTCCCTTTTTTCACAGACTTCAAGGACTTCGAAAAATGCCCGTTAAGAACCGATTTGCCGAATTGCACACCGACATCACCGCATGGCGACGTGATTTGCATGAACACCCCGAGATCCTGTTCGAGACGCATCGCACCTCTGCCACCGTGGCCGAGAAACTGCGCGCTTTCGGCTGTGACGAAGTTGTCGAAGGCATCGGGCGTACCGGTGTTGTCGGCGTGATCAAGGGCAATGCCACCAGCTCGGGCAAGGTCATCGGGCTGCGTGCGGATATGGACGCGCTGCCGATCCACGAACAGACGGGGCTGGACTATGCCTCCAAAACGCCCAATGCGATGCATGCCTGCGGCCACGACGGCCACACGGCGATGCTGTTGGGCGCGGCGCAGTATCTGGCCGAGACACGGAATTTCGACGGGACCGTTGTGGTGATCTTTCAGCCTGCCGAAGAAGGCGGCGGTGGCGGGCGCGAGATGTGCAAGGACGGCATGATGGAACGCTGGGGCATTCAGGAAGTCTATGGCATGCACAACTGGCCCGGCATTCCTGCCGGACAATTCGGCATCCGCCCCGGCCCGTTCTTTGCGGCCACCGACCTGCTGGAAATCGAAGTCGAGGGTCTGGGCGGCCACGCGGCCAAACCACACGAGACCATCGATACCGGTGTGGTCACCGCACATATCATCACCGCGCTGCAAACCATCGTCAGCCGGAACGCGGACCCCGTGGGCAATATCGTTGTCTCGATCACCTCGATCGAATCCTCGTCCAAGGCGTTCAACGTGATCCCGCAGCGGGTGAACTTGCTGGGCACCGTGCGCACCCTGTCCAATGACCTGCGCGATCTGGCTGAAAAGCGCGTGACAGAGATTTGTGAAGGCATCGCGGCGACCTTTGGCGCGACGGCAAAGGTCAAATACGTGCGCAACTATCCGGTGATGGTGAACCACGACGAACAGACTGAATTCGCGGCGGATGTCGCGCGCGGCATCTCGGGGCAATGCGACGAAGCACCTTTGGTCATGGGGGGCGAGGATTTCGCCTTTATGCTCGAAGAGCGCCCCGGTGCCTATATTCTGGTCGGCAATGGCGACACTGCGATGGTGCACCACCCGATGTATAACTTTAACGACGATATCATTCCCGCGGGCTGCAGCTGGTGGGCGGGTATCGCCGAACAACGCATGCCCATCGGCTGATCACACAGGCATGGGGCGGGGGAAACCCGCGCCCTATGCCGCCAGCAGCTTGCGATAGATTTTGACCAGCGCCGCCGCTTCGCGGGCGATAGAGAAATCCGACATCACATAGCTGCGCCCGGCCTCTGCCCATGCGGCCAGTCGGGTCCGGTCGGACAGGGCATCGCGCGTCGCGGCCTCAAGCGCTGGAATGTCATCGGGGTCCACCAGTAGGCCCGTCGTACCTTGCACCACCAGCTTTTCAAAGGCCCCCACACGGGTCGCGACCACGGGCACACCGCAGGCCATCGCCTCGATCGGGGTGAGGCCGAATCCCTCCCACCGTTGGGGGGCGACGTAAAGGTCCAGCACGCGGTAGAAATCCGCCATATCGCCCACGGGCACCTCTGGCAGGAACAGCATCCGGTCCGACAGCCCTTCGGCGCGGGCGCGGTCTTTCAGGCCCTTCTCGAAGCTCTCGTATTTCTCGGTCGCGCGCCCCATCACAAGGGCGACGACATCGGGGTTGTCCCGCAGGATCGGCAGCATCGCCTCGACAAAGGCATCGGTGCCCTTTTGGGCGCGGATACGGCCATAGCAGCCCACCAGCGTCGCGTTCACTGGCAGCTTGAGCTCGGCGCGCAGGGCGGCGCGGTCGGGCGAGGGGGCAAAGCCCTCGGTGTCGATCCCGTGCATGATCACATGGCCGGGGTTTTCCAGATAGGCGTTGGTCCGGTCCGAGGTCGCCACAACGGCATCCATCCGCCGGATCAGCCAGCGCGTCAGGCCGGTCTGTTCACGCTGGCTGGCCGAGGTGAACATCAGCTTGAGCCGCTTGCCCAGCAGATAGCGCAGCGCCAGCCCGCCCAGCATCTCGACGTTGCGCCGCGCGTGCCAGACCCGCCAGCCCGACGGCGACGGCCCGCGGCGCGACATGGTCACAAGCGAGGCCAACGGCACCTGCGGCACATCATCAGGCACAATGGGGCCCGTTGCCGCGATAGAGATATCGCGCGATTGCACCGGCACCAGCCGCATCACAGTGGCCGTGACGCCGCTGAGCCTGCGTTTGAAATTCGGCGCGATCACATCGGTGCGGGCAAGGGGGTGCGTCATGGGGTATCCAACTTCAATGTGGTGATCAGACGGCTGGCAATGGCATCAAGCTGGTCATCCTGTGCCGCGATGAAGCGGGCAGCGGCTGCGGTCATCGTCGCCAGCTCGTCCGGTTTGGTCAAGAGCGCGGCAACGCGGGCGGCCAGATCATCGCCATCCGCCACGATCCGCGCAGCGCCTTCAGCCTCGAGCTGGGCATAGGTTTCCGCAAAGGCCGCAACGTGATTGCCCGACAGCACCGCAGCACCCGATTGCGCCACCTCGAACGGGTTATGCCCGCCAATGGGCAGCAGCGACCCACCCAGAAACACGACATCGGACAGGCTGTACCACAGGCCCAATTCCCCCAGCGTGTCGGCCAGATAGACCTGCCCTCCGGGGGCGTCCCCACGGCCGCGACGCTGCACGGTCAGCCCCGCGTCCTGAACCAGCGCCTCTACCGCGTCGCCGCGTTCGGGGTGGCGGGGGGCAAGGATGAGACACAGATCGGGAATCTCGCGCAGCAGCTTCTTATGTGCGTCCAGCACGCTGCGTTCCTCGCCTTCGTGGGTGGAGGAGGCGACCCAGACCGCCCGCCCGCCAAGCGCTGTGCGCGCAGACGCCAACGCCTGTGCATCGACGGGCAGCGGGCCGGCCATGGATTTCAGATTTACGCCCGGCGACACACGATCGGCGGGGGCATGCATGCGGATCATATTGCGCGCCATCGCGTCATTCTGCGTCACGATCAGCGTGAAGACATCGAACAGGTAGCGGGCAGTGCGGGGCCATTTCTCCCAGAACTCGACCGTTTTGTCGGACATGCGCGCATTGACCAGCGCCATCGGCGCGCCGGTCGCATGGGTCCGTCGCAACATCTGCGGCCAGATCTCGCTCTCGACAAATATCGCGGCGTCGGGCTGCCAATGGGCCAGGAACCGCTTTAACGGGCCGGGGGCGTCCAGCGGGGCAAACTGGTGCAGGCTGCGCGGCGGCAGACGTTGGTCCACCAGCCTGGCCGAGGTCGCGGTGCCGGACGTAATCAGGAAATGCGCGTCGGGCAGCATGTGCCCCATGCGGGTGATCAGCGCCAGCACCGACAGGCTTTCGCCCACGGAGGCCGCATGCACCCAGACGAGCGCGCCGCTTGGGCGCGGCTGTGTGGCAATGCCGCGTTTCTCTCCCGCGCGGGCGGCGGGCACGTCTTGCGCGTTCAGCTTGCGCGCCTCTGCGCTGGCGGCAAAGGGGATCAGGCAGCGGCTGGCAAGAACCCAGGCGCGGTACAGGAAAGGCGCGGACACGGTCGCGTCAGCCGCCTGTGTGGCTCATGTGGCGGGGCATCTGCCCATCCAGCTTTTGCCGTGAATAATCAAAGTCGTGGCCCTTGGGCTTAAGGTTGATCGCCGCGCGAATTGCGTCTTTCAAGGGTGCGTCGTCATCTGGGTGGTTGCGCAAGGGCGCGCGCAGGTCGGCCACATCTTCCTGCCCCAGACACATGTAGATTTCACCGGTGCAGGTGATCCGTACGCGGTTGCAGCTTTCGCAGAAATTATGGGACAGCGGCGTGATAAAGCCGATCTTCTGGCCGGTCTCTTCCAGCCGGACATATCGGGCAGGGCCGCCCGTATTCTCGGCCAGATCGGTGACGGTGTAGTGTTCCTCGTAGGTGCGGCGCACATCCTTGAGCGACCAATACTGGCCCAAGCGGTCTTCGTTACCCAAGTCGCCCATGGGCATCACCTCGATCCAGGTCAGATCAATCCCGCGATCCGCACACCATGCGGTCATCGACGGCAGTTCTGCCTCGTTGAAGCCTTTCAGCGCGACGGCGTTGATCTTGACCCGCAGCCCGGCATTCTGCGCCGCGTCGATCCCGCGCAGCACCTGCGGCAGACGTCCCCAACGGGTGATGTCGGCGAATTTCTGATCGTCCAGCGTATCAAGCGAGACATTCACACGGCGCACGCCCGCAGCATAAAGATCGGCGGCATAGCGTTCCAACTGGCTGCCATTGGTGGTCAGCGTCAGCTCTTTCAGCGTGCCGGCGTCCAGATGGCGGGTCATGCTGTCGAAGAAGGTCATGATGCCTTTGCGGACCAAAGGCTCACCGCCGGTGATGCGCAGCTTTTGCACACCCAGATCGACAAAGTTGGTGCACAGCCGATCCAGCTCTTCCAAGGTCAGAAGTTCCTTCTTGGGGAGGAAATTCATATTCTCGGACATGCAATAAACACAGCGAAAGTCACAGCGGTCTGTGACAGAGACGCGCAGATAGGTGATAGCGCGGGCGAACGGGTCAATCAAAGGTGCATTCATATCCCATAGGTAAACATCGGCCCATCCCGGGGCAAGTAGCATTTAGGAGATTGAAGCGGCAGGGGCGGAGCGTTAGATTTAGCCCATGAAACATTATATTATTCTAGGTGTCGCTGTCGTTGCTCTGGCCGGATGTGCGGGCGTAACGGATCGTTTGGGTTTGGGCAAACGCGGGGCGGACGCTGCCCCCCCCACGGCCGAGGCCGAGGCGCGTGCAGAGGCGTCCCTGTCGTCCGCCACCGCGGCTGCCCGTCCGCCTGCTGGGGCACGCACAGCCGATGCGCTTGACACCACCACGGCCGAACAACGCGCCGAGGCGTCAAAACCTGCTGCGGCAGGGGCCAAATCGCTGGGCACCACCGTCGCCTCGCTTGGCAGCGCGACAGAGCCGGGGCTGTGGATGAAAACACCGCTGGTGAAATCGGAAATGCAGGGCCGCGTGACGAACCCCGCGACGGGCAAATCCTCTACGGTTGAACTGATCCCGCTGGATGGGCCTGCCTCGGGCGGGAGCCGCATGTCGTTGTCGGCGCTCCGTCTGATTGGCGCGTCGCTGACGGATCTGACCAAAGTTGAAGTGTCCACCAACGGTTAAGCCGCGCGGTAATGGTGTAAGATACAAAACGGGCGTCCGAGGGGGGAACCTTGGACGCCCGTTTTCTGTAGGGATCAGTTGTCTGATGCGGGGGCTCCGTCTTCCGCCGTCACGTCCGCTGCCACCGGGGCTTCCAGCGGGAAATCCGGCATATGGCGCGCGGCTTCCTTGATCGCATAGGGTTTGAGGGTGGCGCGGTTGTCCTCGATAAAGGCGGCGGCGCGCACGGGGTCATGACGGCTGAGGTCGCGGACCCACCACGCGATGGCCTTTTGCAGGATGCCGTTCTTGACCGGCAGATACCCCGCTGCCCAACCAAGGATACGCTCGCGCGCGTCCAGCTCTTCGGGCTTGGGGTTGTTCTGCTTGGTCCAGGGCAGGGTCGCGACAAGCGCCGCCCGCTTCGACCAGAGTTCACCCGATTGGGTCCAGGTCTCGACCACATCCAGACGTTGAGGGTCTGCCAGCAACCGTTTTTGCGCCGCCATACAGGCATGATCCGCGATGGCCCAGCTGTCGAAGTCCGGGACCCAGCTTTGGATCAACTGCCACGCGGGTTCGTCATCCGGGCGCAGTCGGGCCTGGGTCAACAGCTTGGCCGCCGCCACCCGCGCCTCGAAGATATCCGTCTGCCATAGGGCATCGGCCAGCGCGATCCGGTCGGTCAGCGACAGCTCGGCCCGCCATCCTTTGGTCAGATCGTTGATCTGCGGATTGGCAACGCCCAGATAGGGGCGATCCACCTTGTGATAGGCCTGCATCTTCTCGACAGCGGCGGGATCAGCCAGTTCGTTCAGCTGCGCCATGTAGGGGGCAAGGTTCATTCCACAGTCACCGATTTTGCCAGGTTGCGCGGTTGGTCGACATCGGTGCCTTTGGCAATCGCGGTGTGATAGGCCAGCAACTGCGCCGGGATCGCATAGAGGATAGGGGCGAGCGCATCGGCAACGGGTGGCATTTCGATCTGCCCCCACGTGCCTTCGGCGGCTTCATCCAGCCCCGCACGATCCGAGATCAGGATAACCTTGCCCTTGCGCGCCATGACCTCTTGCATGTTGCTAACGGTCTTGTCGAAAAGCGTGTCGTTGGGGGCCATGACCACCACAGGCACGTTTTCGTCGATCAGCGCGATCGGGCCGTGTTTAAGTTCTCCCGACGCATAAGCTTCGGCGTGTATATAGCTGATTTCTTTCAGTTTTAGCGCACCTTCAAGGGCAAGCGGGAACATCGCCCCACGCCCCAGGAACAACACGTCACGGGCCGAGGAAAGCTTGTAGGCTTCGTCGCGCAGGGCGGCGTTTTGTTCGAGCGCGGTGTTGATCAGCGACGGCATGGACCGCAGACCAGAGACATAATCGGCCAGCTCTTCCTTGGTGATCGCGCCACGGTCGACGGCGGCTTTCAGCACCATCAGGAACAAGACGGTCAACTGGCAGGTGAAGGCTTTGGTAGAGGCGACGCCCACTTCGACCCCCGCGTGGATCGGCAACGCCAGATTGCTTTCCCGTGCGATGGAGGATTCAGTCACATTGACCACCGAAGTGATGAGATCGGCCTTGCCCGCGCAATAGCGCAGCGCGGCCAGCGTGTCGGCGGTTTCGCCCGACTGGCTGACAAACAGCGCCATGGTCCGGTCCGAGATGGGCGGTTCACGGTAGCGGAATTCCGACGCGACATCGACCTCGACCGGCATGCGGGCGATCTGTTCGAACCAGTATTTCGCGGTCAGGCAGGCGTAGAAGGCCGTGCCGCAGGCGACCATGGTGATACGGTCGATCTTGGTGAAATCGAGCCCCGGATCGGGCAGCATGATCTCTCCGTCCGCGGTGAGGTAGCGCGACAGGGCCTCGCCAATGACAGCGGGCTGCTCTGCGATCTCTTTCGCCATAAAATGCTTGTGGCCGGCCTTGTCGATGCGGGTGGTATCCAGACTGATCTTCTTGACCACACGGTCAACAGGGGCATCATTGGCGTCGTAGATCTTGACCGACGTGCGGGTCAGCACGGCGCGGTCGCCTTCCTCAAGGTAGGTCACTCGGTCCGTCATGGGCGAAAGCGCAATCGCGTCGCTGCCCAGATACATCTCGTTGTCGCCATAGCCGACGGCTAGCGGAGCCCCCTTGCGCGCGCCGATCATCAGATCGTTTTCACCGTCAAACAGGAACGCCAGCGCGAAAGCCCCATGCAGCCGCGCAATGGTCTTGGTCGCGGCGTCTACAGGGCCCAGCCCTTCGGCCATGTATTTCTGGGTGAGTAGTACGACCGTTTCCGTGTCCGTCTCGGTCACGAATTCAACGCCGTCCTTGGCCAGTTCGGCGCGCAGCTCGCGGAAGTTTTCGATGATGCCATTATGCACAACAGCCACGGGCCCCGCCTGATGCGGGTGCGCATTGGTGACCGATGGCGCGCCATGGGTCGCCCAACGGGTATGCCCGATGCCCGACTTCCCGGCGAGCGGTTCATGCACCAGCAGATCCGACAGGTTCACCAGTTTGCCGACCGCGCGGCGGCGGTCCAGCTTGCCCGCGTCAATCGTCGCGATACCGGCGCTGTCATAGCCGCGATACTCCAGACGTTTCAGGGCTTCGACAAGGGTAGGCGCAACTTCGTGTTGGCCAAGGATACCGACAATACCACACATGATTAGCTGCCTCTCTGCTGTTTGGCCTTCTTGGCCTTTAACATTTCCAACAATTTCCGCGCCATGCCCGGTTTCTCGACCTGATGCGCGCGCGCCAGCGCCAATGCGTCAGCCTCCACATCCGAGGTGATGACCGACCCCGATCCCGTCATGGCTCCGTCGCCGATATGCACGGGGGCCACCAGCATGGTGTTCGACCCGATAAAGGCGTTGGCCCCGATATGGGTGTGGTGCTTCATCACGCCGTCATAGTTGCAGGTGATCGTGCCCGCGCCGATATTGGCTTTGGCACCGATGGTCGCGTCGCCGATATAGCTCAGGTGGTTCACTTTGGCCCCTTCGGCGATCTGCGCGTTCTTGACCTCGACAAAGTTGCCGATGCGCACATCCTCGGACAGCTCTGCACCGGGGCGCAGGCGGGCGTAGGGGCCAATGACCCCGCCGCGTGCGACGTGGCAGCCTTCAAGGTGGCTGAACGCGCGGATGGTGGCACCGGATTCAATCGTCACGCCGGGGCCAAAGACCACATTGGGTTCGATCACCGTGTCGCGGCCGATATAGGTGTCACGGGCGAAATAGACCGTCTCGGGGGCCATCAGCGTGATACCGTCCTCAAGCATGGCTGCACGGGCGCGCGACTGGAACGCGGCGTCGGCAGCGGCCAGATCCGCGCGGGAGTTCACGCCCATCGTCTCGGCCTCGTCACAGGTGACGGCAGTGGCTTTCAGCCCGCGTTCCCGTGCAATGCCGATGATATCGGTGAGGTAGTATTCTTCCGATGCGTTGTCGTTGCCGACCGCATCAATCAGGTCAAACAGCAGGTTGGATTTGCACGCGACAACACCGCTATTACAAAGGGTTATAGCGCGTTCTTGATCTGTGGCATCTTTGTATTCAACGATGCGGTCAAGGCTGTCGCCCTGCATTACCAAACGGCCATAGCGGGCAGGATCAGCGGCGTCAAAGCCCAGCACGACGACATCATTCGTCTCAAGTGCTGCGCACATGTTTTCAAGCGTTTCGGTCTGCACGAAAGGCGTATCGCCATAAAGCACGATGGCCGTGCCGTCGAAGCCTGCCAGCGCCTCGCGCGCCTGACCAACGGCGTGGGCGGTGCCCAGTTGTTCCTCTTGCACGACGACCTGTGCTTCGTCATCAAAAGCCTGCGCAGCGGCGCGGACCTGATCTGCCCCGTGGCCTGCAACAACGACCGTGCGGGCAGGCGATAGTGCGGCACCTGATGCCATGGCGTGCTCTAACAATGGTGCGTGGGCGACCGCATGCAGAACCTTGGGCAGATCCGATTGCATACGGGTACCTTTGCCTGCGGCCAAAAGGATCAGTGCAACTTCCATGTATAATCTCTTTAATCAATTTAATGTCTGCTCTCTTTACCTTGTTGGCGATTTTGCGCAAGGCTAGGGGTCATCAAAGAAGATTTCCGCCTGCAACACATTCAGCAAAGGAATGCCGATGAAAACAGTCGTATTCGACCTCGACGGGACGCTTGCGGACACTAGCGGAGACCTGATCGCCGCGGCCAATGCCTGTTTCCGCGACATGGGCGAGGGCGATGTGCTGGATGCCAAGACCGATGCAGGCACGGCGCTGAAAGGCGGCCGCGCGATGCTGCGGTTGGGCATGGAACGTTTGGGGCGCGCCGACGACGCCGAGACGATCGACCGCTACTATCCCATGCTGCTCGAAGCCTATGGCCGCGAGATCGATACCCATACCGTGCTTTACCCCGGCGCGATGGAGGCGGTGGAGGCGTTGAAAGCCGCGGGCTACCGCGTGGCGATCTGTACCAACAAACCCGAGGGGCTGGCCCATACGCTGCTGACCAAACTTGGCGTGCGCGATGCCTTTGGCGCGATGGTGGGGGCCGATACGCTGGCGATCCGCAAGCCCGATCCGGAGCATCTGTTCGAAACCGCGCGGCGTGCCGGGGGCGACCCCGCGCTGTGCTTGCTTGTGGGCGATACCAATACCGACCGCGAGACGGCGCGCGCGGCGGGGGTGCCTTGCGTGTTGGTCTCCTTCGGTCCCTCGGGCGATGATATGGCGGCACTTGGCCCCGAGGCCCTGTTGGACCACTATGACGATCTGCCCGACATCGTGACCCGTCTGATCGGTGCCGTCTGACATGGCATCTGACACGGCAGAGGTGTTCGCCGGCAGCTTCACCCAGCAAGAACCGATCCCCGAGGACGCCATCGACGCCGCCGTCGCCGTGATGCGCCACGGGCGGCTGCACCGCTATAACACGGCGCCCGGCGAAACCGCCGAGGCCGCGCTGCTCGAGCAGGAGTTCGCCGCGATGGTGGGCGCGCACTACTGCCTTGCCGTGGCCTCGGGCGGCTATGCCATCGCGACCGCCTTGCGGGCTGTTGGCGTCAAGCCGGGGGATCGGGTGCTGTCCAACGCCTTCACGCTGGCCCCCGTGCCCGGCGCGATTGCCGCGGTCGGGGCCACGCCGGTCTTTGTCGATGTCACCCAAGGTCTTGTGATCGATCTGGACGATCTGGCCGCCAAACTGGATCAGGCGCGGGTGCTGCTGCTAAGCCATATGCGCGGGCATATCTGCGATATGGACCGGTTGATGGCGCTTTGTGATGCCGCCGGTGTCACCGTGGTAGAGGATTGCGCCCATACCATGGGGGCAAGCTGGAACGGCGTGCCCTCGGGGCGGCATGGGGCGGTGGGGTGCTATTCCTGCCAGACCTATAAACACGTCAACGCGGGCGAAGGCGGGCTGCTGGTCACCGACGATGCAGCACTCGCGGCGCGGGCGATCATGCTCTCAGGGTCCTATATGCTTTATGACCGGCATCTGGCGGGGCCGCCGCCCGAAGCCTTCGAGACGGTGAAATACGACACACCGAATATCTCTGGCCGGATGGATAACTTGCGCGCGGCGATCCTGCGCCCGCAGCTCAAGCGGCTTGAGGCACAGATCGACGGGTGGAATGCGCGGTATCACGTGGTTCAGGACGGCTTGCGCGACACGCCCGGCCTGACCCTCATCGACCGCCCCGCAGTGGAACGCTTTGTCGGATCGTCGTTCCAGTTCCTGCTGTCTGGCTGGGCCCCCGAGGCTATTGCATCAGTGCTGACCCGTTGCGCCGCCCGCGGGGTGGAGCTTAAGTGGTTCGGCGGGGCGGAGCCTGTGGGCTTTACCAGCCGCTACGATTCATGGCGCTATGCCGAACCCTCTGCGCTGCCCGCCAGCGATGCGGTGCTTGCCAGTATTATCGACATGCGCGTCCCGCTGACATTCTCGTTGGACGACTGCGCGCTGATCGCACGGATCATTCGCGCGGAAGTCTCGGCGGTGTTCCAGCAGGGCTAGGCCGCGCCGGGGGGCGCCATCTGGATCAACTGGATGAGGTTCCCGCAGGTGTCATCCAGCACCGCCATGCGGACGGGGCCGGCATCAATTGGG
This sequence comes from Sulfitobacter sp. CB2047, assembly GCF_000735125.2. Classification (NCBI taxonomy): domain Bacteria; kingdom Pseudomonadati; phylum Pseudomonadota; class Alphaproteobacteria; order Rhodobacterales; family Roseobacteraceae; genus Sulfitobacter; species Sulfitobacter sp. CB2047. Next base: position 1,491,678 of record NZ_CP072613.1, read on the forward strand.
TCTTGGGTGAAGACGACACCGCTGTCGGTCAGCCGTTTGACTTCGGCATCCAGATCCTCAACCTGAAAGGAATGGGCTGCGATCCCGTCTTCCACCAGCGCCTGTTTGTAGGGGCCAACGGCGCGGTGATCGCTGGGCTCTAGCAAAAGCTCTGTCCCGTCGGGCTGTTCGGGTGATACCACAGTGAGCCAGCGGTGCGTCCCGAGGGGGATATCGTTCTTCACCTCAAATCCCAGCTTGTCGCAGTAGAACTTCTGGGCCTTGTCTTGGTCGTCAACGAAGATGCTGGTCACATAGATTTTCATATCAATTCATCCGTTCGTGGCTGTATCGGGCCGGGTCTGATGCAAAGCCCGCTGGTGTTCGGAAGCACCCTAGCATGGCATCGCGAAAAGGGCAGACACAACGGCCCGCCCTTGCTGCGATTGATGGCGTGTCCGCCGTTCAGAAGCGAATGGTCCCATGTTGGCCCGCATCCGGAACCTGTTTGGTCACATTGGCTTTGGCGATCTCGTACAGGAAGGACAGGCTGCCGCCGGTCAGCCAGACCTCCGCCTGTTTGAGGTCCATGCGCACAAGTTGCACGTCGTCATCCTTGCGTCCGTCCTTGAACCACGCGGCGGCAAAGGCGTTCCACAGCTCGTCCAGTTTGGCAGGGTCGGTCACAGCCTGAACGGTACCGTCGATCCGGGCGTATAGGTGTTCGTCCTTGCTGGTCACCAGATATTCGGCCGCAGCACCGGTCTGGGCGGATTTCGCCAGATCGGTGTCCCGTGCGGTGATGAACCAAAGGCAATTGGCGTCGTGATCGGCATAGTGGCTCATGGGGATGGCGCGGGCGGTATCGGTGGCCAGCATCCCGATGCGGGTGTCGTCTACGCGGTCCCAGAATTCTTTCTTCAATGACGTGCTCATATCGGGGCGTCCTTTCTATCCTGTGTCACGGGGGTAACATCGGCGGCGCGGGTGCAGTTCCGCGTAGCCTGCGACATTTGCTTGACCGAATCCGCGAGAAGTGTAGTGTAATGAACAACTGTTCAATAAACTCGGGGGAGGGGTCTATGTTCAACACCACCATGAAATTCGATCTGGGCGATGACGTGAACGAGATGCGCGATATGGTGCACCGTTGGGCGCAGGAACGGGTCAAACCGATGGCCGCCGAGATCGACACCAAGAACGAATTCCCGCCCGCGCTCTGGGAAGAGATGGGCAGCCTTGGTCTGCTGGGCATGACGGTCGAGGAAGAATTTGGCGGCTCGGGCATGGGCTATGTCGCACACACCGTCGCTGTTGAAGAAATCGCACGCGCTTCCGCCTCGGTCTCGCTGTCCTACGGGGCGCATTCGAACCTCTGCGTCAACCAGATCCGTCTCAACGGCAGCCCCGAGCAGAAGGCGAAATTCCTGCCGGGCCTGTGCTCGGGTCAACACGTAGGCGCGCTGGCGATGTCCGAACCGTCTGCGGGCAGCGACGTGGTGTCGATGAAACTGCGCGCCGAAAAGCGCAACGATCACTACCGCCTGTCGGGAAATAAATACTGGATCACCAACGGCCCCGATGCAGACACGCTGGTGGTCTATGCCAAGACCGACCCCGATGCCGGATCGAAAGGCATCACCGCCTTCCTGATCGAGAAATCCATGAAAGGCTTCACCACCAGCCCGCATTTCGACAAGCTTGGGATGCGCGGGTCCAACACGGCAGAGCTGATCTTTGACGATGTCGAAGTCCCGTTTGAAAACGTTCTGGGGGAAGAGGGGCGCGGCGTGGCGGTGCTGATGTCGGGGCTTGATTACGAACGCGTGGTGCTGGCGGGGATCGGTCTGGGGATTATGGCCGCCTGTCTGGACGAGATCATGCCCTATATGGTCGAGCGTAAACAATTCGGGCAGCCCATCGGGAACTTCCAGCTGATGCAGGGCAAGATGGCGGATATGTACACCGCGATGAATTCGGCCCGCGCCTATGTCTACGAGGTCGCCAAGGCCTGTGATCGCGGTGATGTCACCCGTGCGGATGCCGCCGCCTGCTGTCTTTATGCCAGCGAAGAAGCGATGAAACAGGCGCATCAGGCGGTGCAGGCCATGGGCGGGGCGGGCTACCTGTCTGACAACCCCGTGGGCCGCATCTTCCGCGATGCCAAGCTTATGGAGATCGGGGCAGGCACCTCTGAAATCCGCCGGATGCTGGTGGGCCGCGAGATGATGGGAGCGATGGCGTGAAACCTCTCGGCATCGCTCTGATGCTCTGCGCCTCACCGCTTGCCGCGCAAGATCTGCAATATACTGACCGCGGCACAGAGATTTGCCTCGCCGACGCAGATGGTTTTGCAGCCGAGATGGCCTGCGTCGGTGTCTCTGCCAACCAGTGCATGGAGGATTCTCCGGGCGGGAGCAGCACCTATGGTATGGGCGGGTGTCTGGACCGTGAGCTGCAATTCTGGGACCAGCGGTTGAACGATAAGTACGCCGCAGTGATGGTGCAGGCCAAACGGATGGATGCCGATGCGATCCCGGGGCCCGAGGGAAGCCCCGGCGTGGCGGATGCCCTGCGCGAGATGCAGCGGGCGTGGATCGTGTTCCGCGACAAGGCGTGCACCTACGAAGCCTCGCTTTGGCAAGGGGGCACCGGGCGCGGACCTGCGGCGATTAACTGTCTGATGCATCAGACCGCGCGTCAGGCTTTGTCGCTGGACGTGTGGGAAGGCTGATGGCTGACGTCCTGCCAGGTCTGGACGCAACGGGCGCGTGGGAGATTCCGGCGCGGCTGAACATGGCGGCGCAATGTCTGTCCCATGACCCCGCGCGGCTTGCGATCATTGATCTGACAGGTGACGCGCGGCGCGGTTTCAGCTTTGGCACCCTGTCCGATATGGTCGACGGACTGGCCCGCACCTTGGCGCAGCGGGTGCAGGCAGGCGACCGTGTGGGCGTGCTGCTGGGGCAAAGCCCGTGGTGTGCTGCGGCCCATCTGGCGATCTGGAAAATCGGCGCGATTTCAGTGCCTTTGTTCAAACTCTTCAAGTATGATGCCCTTGCGTCGCGGGTGCGTGATGCGGGCGTGACGCTGGTGCTGACCGATCCCGAAGGGCGCGATCTGCTGGGGGGGCTGGCGACGCCCTTGATGGCAGATAGCGTCGGCGTGGCGGGCGATCCTGTCGCCTTTGCCGACACCGGCCCTGACGATCCGGCGGTGCTGATCTATACCTCGGGCACGACGGGGTCGCCTAAGGGTGCGCTGCACGGCCATCGGGTGCTGACGGGCCATCTGCCCGGCGTCTCGCTCAGCCATGAGGTGCTGGGGCAGGACGGCGATTGCCTCTGGACGCCTGCGGATTGGGCGTGGATCGGCGGGCTGTTCGATGTGGCAATGCCCGGGCTGGCGCTTGGCGTGCCTGTTGTCGCGGCGCGCTTAGCGAAATTCTCTCCAGACGCCTGTGCGCGCATCATCCGCGAGGGCGATGTGCGCAACGTGTTCTTCCCCCCGACCGCGCTGCGGATGCTCAAGGCCGAGGGAGCTACGATCGCGGGGCTACGCTCTGTCGCATCTGGGGGGGAGCCTTTGGGGGCCGAGATGCTTGCATGGGGACAACAAGCCTTTGGCCTGGGTATCAACGAATTTTACGGGCAGACCGAATGTAATATGGTCGCCACCAGCGCGGGCAGCCAGTTCCCGCCGCGCCCCGGTTGCATCGGTAAACCTGTGCCGGGCCATGACGTCGAAGTGCTGGATGATGCCGGTAAGCCGACGGCAGACGAAGGCGATGTCGCCATCCGCAAGGGATCAGCCGCGATGATGCTGGGCTATTGGCAGCGCCCCGACGAGACAGCGCAGAAATTCCGGGGTGACTGGATGCTGACCGGTGATCGAGGCGTGTTCGACGGTGAATACCTGCGCTTTATCGGGCGCGAGGATGATGTGATCACCTCAAGCGGCTATCGCATCGGTCCGGCAGAGATCGAGGATTGCCTGCTGACCCATCCAGAAGTCGCAACCTGCGGTGTGGTGGGCAAGCCCGACCCGCTGCGGACAGAGATCGTCAAAGCCTATGTCGTGCGCAAATCCGGTGCGACTGTCGATGAGCAGACCCTGCAAGACTGGGTGAAAACCCGCCTTGCCAGCTATTCCTACCCGCGCGAGGTGGCCTTTCTGGATGCCTTGCCGATGACCGTCACAGGCAAGGTGATCCGCCGCGCGCTGAAAGCCCGCGCGGCTGCCGAAGGGGCTGCGTGATGCAATACCCCCCTGTGACGTCCCCCCATTCCATCCGATCAAGGAGACCGACATGAAGCTGATTTCGCAAGCCTTGCCCTCGTCCGAAAGCTTCAAGGCGAACGAGGCCGCACATCTGGCCGCCCTGCAAACCATCCGCGAGGCTGCGGATGCGGCGGAACTGGGCGGCGGCGAGAAATCTCGCGCCCGCCACGTGAGCCGCGGCAAGATGCTGCCCCGCGAACGGGTGGCCAATCTGCTCGACCCCGGTTCGCCCTTCCTTGAGGTCGGTGCGCTGGCGGCGCATGGGCTTTATGGCGGGGCGGCCCCCGCGGCGGGTGTGATCGCGGGTGTCGGCAAGGTGCAGGGCATCGACTGCATGATCGTGTGCAACGACGCCACGGTGAAGGGCGGCACCTATTTCCCGATGAGCGTCAAGAAACACCTGCGGGCCCAGGAAATCGCCGAGGAAAACCATCTGCCCTGCATCTATCTGGTCGATAGCGGCGGCGCGAACCTGCCCAATCAGGACGAGGTCTTTCCCGACCGTGATCACTTTGGCCGGATTTTCTATAATCAGGCGCGGATGAGCGGCCAGGGCATCCCCCAGATCGCGGTGGTCATGGGATCGTGCACCGCGGGCGGGGCCTATGTGCCCGCGATGTCGGATGTGTCGATCATCGTGAAAGAGCAGGGCACAATCTTTCTGGCCGGTCCGCCGCTGGTCAAGGCCGCGACGGGCGAGGTGGTCAGCGCCGAGGATCTGGGCGGCGGCGATGTGCATACCCGTCTGTCAGGTGTGGCCGACTATCTGGCCGAGGATGACGCCCACGCGCTGGCGCTCGCCCGGCGTGCCGTGGCCGGTCTGAACCGCGCGGCCCCGATGAATGTGCAATGGCAACCCGCCGAAGACCCTGCCTATGATCCGGCCGAGATGCTGGGCGTTGTCCCCGCCGATCTGCGCACGCCCTATGACATCCGCGAAGTCATCATGCGGCTGGTCGATGGCAGCCGCTTCGACGAATTCAAGGCGCGCTTTGGCGAGACGCTGGTCTGCGGTTTTGCCCATGTGAAAGGCTGCCCCGTCGGTATCATCGCCAACAATGGCGTATTGTTCTCGGAATCCGCCCAGAAAGGCGCGCATTTCGTAGAACTCTGCTCGCAGCGCAAGATCCCGCTGGTCTTCTTGCAAAACATCACCGGCTTCATGGTCGGCCGAAAATACGAGAACGAAGGCATCGCGCGGCACGGGGCCAAGATGGTGACGGCCGTGGCCTCGACCAATGTGCCCAAGATCACCATGCTGGTGGGCGGGTCGTTCGGGGCCGGTAACTATGGTATGGCGGGACGCGCCTATTCCCCGCGCTTCATGTGGACATGGCCGAACTCGCGCATCTCGGTCATGGGCGGTGCGCAGGCGGCGGGCGTTCTGGCAACGGTAAAACGCGATGCGATCGAACGCGCGGGCGACAGCTGGACCGAGGAAGAAGAGACAGCGTTCAAGCAGCCCACGATTGATATGTTCGAGGAACAGTCACACCCGCTTTATGCGACCGCGCGGCTTTGGGATGACGGCGTGATCGACCCGCGCCACAGCCGCGACGTGCTGTCGCTGTCGCTACGGGCAAGCTTGAATGCACCGATCGAGGATACGAAGTTTGGTGTGTTCCGGATGTAGGCTGCGGTGGGTTTTATGCGGCCGGGGGCCAGCCCAAGTTTTTAATAAAGCCGGGGGCCAGCCCGAGACTTTTATTAGGCCGGGGGCCAGCCCCCGGGGACCCCCGGAGTTTAAGGGGCAAAATGAAGATAAGATGGATGTGAGGGAACTGCGTGATGTTTGATACGATCCTGATTGCGAACCGGGGCGAGATTGCTTGCCGCGTGATGGAGACAGCGCAGGCCATGGGGGTGCGCTGCGTGGCGGTCTATTCCGACGCGGACCGCGCGGCGAAACATGTGGCGATGGCGGATACCGCGGTGCATATCGGCGGGTCGGCCCCTGCGGATAGCTATCTGCGCGGCGAGGTGATCATTCAGGCGGCACTGGATACGGGCGCGCAGGCGATCCATCCGGGCTATGGCTTTTTGTCCGAGAACCCCGATTTCGTGGATGCGGTAGAGGCGGCGGGGCTGGTCTTTATCGGCCCGTCGGCCAAGGCCATTCGCGCGATGGGGCTTAAAGATGCCGCCAAGGCCTTGATGGTCGAGGCGGGCGTGCCGGTTGTGCCGGGGTATCACGGGGCCGATCAGGATGACGCGCTGCTGGCGGCAGAGGCGGATAAGATCGGCTATCCGGTGTTGATCAAGGCCGTCGCCGGTGGGGGTGGCAAGGGCATGCGGCTGGTGGAGGCGGCGGACGGTTTTCAGGCCGCGCTGGAGAGTGCGCGCTCAGAGGCCAAGACAGCCTTTGGCAACGCCGATGTGCTGGTCGAGAAATTCGTCACCAAACCGCGCCATATCGAGGTGCAGGTCTTTGGCGACGGCAAAAAGGCCGTGCATCTGTTTGAACGCGATTGCTCGCTTCAGCGGCGTCACCAGAAGGTGATCGAGGAGGCTCCGGCCCCCGGCATGACGCCCGAAATGCGCGAAGCGATGGGGCAGGCGGCCGTCACAGCAGCCGAGGCGATCGGCTATGCCGGGGCGGGCACGATTGAATTCATCGTCGACGGCTCTGGCGGGTTGCAGACGGACGGCTTCTTTTTCATGGAGATGAACACCCGTCTGCAGGTGGAACATCCCGTGACCGAGGCGATTACCGGCGTTGATCTGGTAGCCTGGCAGTTGCGCGTGGCGGCGGGCGAGGGGCTGCCCCTGCGTCAGGACGAATTGTCGATCCACGGACATGCGTTTGAGGCGCGGCTTTATGCGGAGGATGTGCCCAAGGGCTTCCTGCCCGCCACGGGCACCTTGACACATTTGCAGTTCACGCCCGCCTGCCGTGCCGACAGCGGTGTGCGCGCCGGCGATACGATCAGCCCTTTCTATGATCCGATGATTGCCAAGGTGATCGTGCATGGCGACACGCGCGAGATCGCCCTGTCGCGCCTGCGCGCCGCGCTGACCGGCTGTGAGGTGGCGGGGACGGTGACAAACCTTGCGTTTCTGGGCGCTTTGGCGGCGCATGAAGGGTTTGCGGCGGGGGATGTGGATACCGGGCTGATCGCCCGTGACATTGATGCTTTGACACAAGCGCCCGAGGTGGAGCCGCGCCATGCAGCGCTTGCCGGGATGGCGGCACTGTCGTTGCTGGATCCGGCCGCGGGTGCGGGATTTACGCTGTGGCAGCCGCTGCGCCGCGCGGTTGGATTGACCTGGGGCGGAGAGGATCATCTGCTGCAGGTGCAGGTCGTCTCGGCGGATCACCAGATCTGGACCGTGGACGGGACAGAGGTCGTGGCACAGCGCATCGGCGGGCGCTGGTCCTTGGGCGGGCAACAGGCGGCGGCTGTATCCGTCGCCGAGGGGCGCGTAACGGTATTTGACGGCTATGGGCTGGTGTTTGACGTTATCGACCCGCTGGCCCGTGCCGCGGGTGGTCACGGCGACGGCAACCTGATCGAGGCGCCGATGCCCGGATTGGTGCGTGTCGTGGATGCCAAGGTCGGCCAGACGGTAACCAAGGGCGACCGCCTTGCGGTGCTGGAAGCCATGAAGATGGAGCACAGCCTGCTTGCCGCGCGCGATGGCGTTGTCGCCGAGGTTCTGGCGCAGGCTGGTGATCAGGTCGAGGCGGGTGTAGCACTGGTGCGGCTAGAGCCCGAGGCATAGGAGACCGCACCATGATTACCCTGCACCACGTCGAACAGACCCGTTCCATGCGCACCCTTTGGTTGCTGCACGAGCTGGAGGTGCCCTTTGAGGTGTCGATCCACGCCTTCGATAAATCCTTGCGTGATCCGGGCTATCTGGCGATTTCCCCGGCGGGGCGTGTGCCCTCGCTCGAGATCGACGGGGAGCGTATGTTCGAGACCGGTGCCATCGCGGAATACCTTTGCGAAAGGTTCAGCCCAGACCGTTTGGGGCGGATGCCGGGGGCGCCGGATCGCATGGCGTGGTTGGTGTGGATCCATTTTGCCGAGACGGTATCGCAGCATTGTGCCGCGCTGACCCAGCAGCATGTGGCGCTGCGCGATGATTCCATGCGCAGCCCCATCGTGATGAAGCTGGAAGCCGCGCGTTTGATGAAGTGTTACGACGCGATCGAGGCGCGATTGGGCGGCGGGATACTGTCGCAGGATTATCTGTTGATGAGCGGTTTCACCGCGGCGGATGTGAACGTGGGGCAGGCGGTCTATATGGCGCAGCATTTCGCCAAGCTCGACAATCACCCCAATGTGGCGGCCTGGTATGCGCGCATCACCGACCGCGAGGCGTTCCAGCTGTCGCTGCCCAAAGACGTGCCGTTGTTTGACCGGACGTTTTATGACCCGTGGCCGGTCGAGTGATGCTACCGTCACGTAGGTGAGTTTATTTGGCAAAATGAAGGGGAGGGGGCGTTATGGATAAAGGGGTCTGCGAGATATTCGAGGTCGGTCCACGGGACGGGCTGCAAAACGAGGCGCGCGAAATTCCGGTGTCGGAGAAGATCGCGCTGGTCGACCTGCTGAGCCGTGCGGGGTTTTCCCGGATCGAGGTGGCGAGCTTTGTCAGCCCCAAATGGGTGCCGCAAATGGCCGGATCGGGTGAGGTTCTGGGCGGGATTGCTCGGGTCGAGGGGGTGCGTTATGCCGCGCTGACGCCGAATATGCGGGGCTACGAGGATGCGGTCGCGGCCAAAGCGGGAGAGATCGCGGTGTTCGCCTCGGCCAGCGAGGGGTTCAGCCAGAAGAATATCAACGCCAGCATCGAGGAGGCGTTCGAGCGTTTCGCGCCGATCCTGGAGCAGGCACGCCATGTGGATATGCCGGTGCGGGGCTATGTCTCGTGTGTGGTGGAATGCCCCTATGACGGGGCGGTCGCGCCATCCAAGGTGGCGGAAGTGGCGGATCGTCTTTTCTCTATGGGCTGCTATGAGGTCTCGCTTGGTGACACCATCGGGGCGGGCACGCCGGATACGATTGCGCGCATGTTGCTGGCGGTGCGCGATGTGGTGCCTGTGGGGCGTTTGGCCGGGCATTACCATGACACCAACGGGCGGGCGATGGACAATATCGATGCATCCCTGTCCATGGGCGTGCGGGTGTTCGATGCCGCCGTCGGCGGTTTGGGGGGGTGCCCCTATGCGCCGGGGGCTGCGGGCAATGTTGCTACGGAAAAGGTCAACGCGCATCTGATGGCGCTTGGCTATGACACCGGGTTGGATCAGGCGGTGATCGAGGAAGCCGCCGAGATGGCGCGGCGGATGAGGGCAGGATGATGTACGAGACACTGAAGCTGGAGACCGACGCGCGCGGGGTCGCGACGTTGACGTTGGCGCGCGAGGAAAAGCACAACGCCATGTCCGCGCAGATGATCGCGGAGCTGACCGGGGCCGCCGCCGCCTTGGCCGCTGATGATGCTGTGCGGGTCGTGGTGCTGACCGGCGCGGGCAAAAGCTTTTGCGCGGGCGGTGATCTGGGCTGGATGCAGGCGCAGCGCGATATGGATGGGCCGACACGATCGGCCGAGGCAGGCAAGCTGGCCACGATGCTGGGCGCGCTGAACACGCTGCCCAAGCCCTTGATCGGTCGGGTGCAGGGGAATGCCTTTGGTGGCGGTGTCGGCATGGCCTCGGTCTGTGATGTGGCGATCGGGGTCGATACGTTGAAGATGGGGTTCACCGAGACGCGGCTGGGGATCATTCCGGCCACCATCGGCCCCTATGTGCTGGCCCGTATGGGCGAGGGGCGCGCGCGGCGTGTGTTCATGTCGGCCCGTCTGTTTGACGCGGCAGAGGCGGTCGATCTGGGATTGCTGGCCCGTGCCGTGCCGGCGGATGCGCTGGACGCTGCGATCGAGGCCGAGGTCGTGCCCTATCTGTCCTGTGCGCCGGGGGCCGTGGCTGCGGCGAAACAGCTCGCGCGGGATCTGGGGCCGCGGATCGACGCGCAGGTCGTGGACCATACCATCGCCGCATTGGCCGACCGCTGGGAAACCGAAGAGGCGGCCGAGGGAATCGGTGCCTTCTTCGACAAGCGCAAGGCGGCCTGGGTTACGGGTTGAAGCGGGGCGGCAAGGCTCTAGGCTTTGCCACGACATCAACGGCAAAAGGGGGCCCCATGCGTATTCTATTCACCGGCGGCAGCGGCAAGGCGGGGCGGCATGTGATCCCCTATCTGCTGGATCAGGGGCATCAGGTGTTGAACGTGGACCAGCAGCCGCTGGATCACCCCGGCGTTGACAACCGCATTGCCGATATCACCGATGCGGGCCAGATGCATGATGTGATGCATAGTCTGATGAATCTGGGCGAACTGGATGAGGGCACCGGCGTGCAGGGGTTTGACGCCGTTGTGCATTTCGCCGCCGTGCCGCGCATCCTGATCACGTCGGATACAGAGGTGTTTCGGGTCAATACGCTTGGCACCTATCATGTCATTGATGCTGCCGTGAAGGCGGGTGTGCCCAAGATCATCTTTGCCTCATCCGAGACGACCTATGGCATCTGCTTTGCCCAGGGGGAGCGGAAGCCCGACTATATCCCCGTCGATGAAGATCACCCGACCGTGCCCGAAGACAGCTATGCCATGTCCAAGGTCTGTAACGAGGCGACGGCGCGCAGCTTTCAGACGCGCACGGGGGCGGATATCTACGGGTTGAGAATCAACAACGTGATCGAACCGCATGAATACGCCAGCCTTTTCCCCGGCTTCATTCACGACCCCGATCAACGTCGGCGCAATATCTTCGCCTATATCGATGCCCGCGATCTGGGGCAGATGGTGCAGCGCTGTCTTGATGTGGACGGCTTAGGCTACGAGGTGTTCAATGTGGCCAACGCCGACACCTCTGTCGCCGCACAAACCTCTGACTTGATTGATCGCTACTATAAAGACGTGCGCCAGACCCGCGATATGGGCCAGTTCGAGACATTCTACAGCATCGAAAAGGCGCGTGACCTGCTGGGGTTCGCGCCGCAGCACAGCTGGCGCGAGAGCCGCGATCTGCTGGAAAAATAGCGCCAATCACGCGGGCGCGGGCAGGGCGCGCCGCGCCCCACGACAGGATGACGCAAATATGGCGGGCTCGGTTGACCCTGACCGGACAGCGGAGTAAACCGACCAAAGCCAATAGTGCCGTTTGGCTGACAGGGCGCGTGGCGCGTCGCATACGCAAAAGGAGCTTCCCCTTGGACGACATGATGCGGGAATACCTGCCGATCCTACTTTTTCTAGCCGTGGCGATTGTCCTTGGCATTGTTTTGATCCTGGCTGCCGTCGTGCTGGCCGTGCGCAACCCGGACCCTGAAAAAGTGTCGGCCTATGAATGCGGGTTCAACGCCTTTGACGACGCCCGGATGAAATTTGACGTGCGGTTCTACCTCGTGTCGATCCTGTTCATCATCTTTGACCTCGAAATCGCTTTTCTCTTCCCCTGGGCCGTGGCCTTTCAGGATGTGAGCATGGCCGGTTTCTGGTCGATGATGGTCTTTCTTGCCGTGCTGACCGCCGGCTTTGCATATGAGTGGAAAAAGGGAGCACTGGAATGGCAGTAGCAGCCGCCGGGGCCAATGTGGCCGGGATGGACCGCGATGTGGCCACCCAGAACCTGAACAAGGAACTGCAGGACAAAGGCTTCCTGCTGACCTCGACCGAAGACATCATCAACTGGGCCCGTACCGGCTCGCTTCACTGGATGACTTTTGGTCTGGCCTGCTGCGCCGTCGAGATGATGCACACCTCGATGCCGCGTTACGATCTGGAACGGTTTGGCACCGCGCCACGCGCGTCTCCACGTCAGTCGGACCTGATGATTGTTGCGGGCACGCTGACCAACAAGATGGCGCCGGCCCTGCGCAAGGTCTATGACCAGATGCCGGAACCGCGCTATGTGATCTCTATGGGGTCTTGCGCCAATGGCGGCGGCTATTACCACTACAGCTATTCCGTGGTGCGCGGCTGTGACCGTGTCGTGCCTGTCGATGTCTATGTGCCTGGCTGCCCGCCCACGGCAGAGGCGTTGCTTTATGGTATCATGCAGTTGCAGCGCAAAATCCGCCGCACCGGCACAATTGTTCGCTAAGGGGCTGATATGTCAGAACAACTGAACGAACTTGGCGCGTATATCGAAGCGAAACGCCCTGACTGTATCCTCGGGTGGGACATCGCCTTTGACGAGCTGAACATGGATGTCACCCAGGCCAATCTGCCCGGTCTAGTAGAATTTATCAAAAGCGACGCGACCTGCCGTTTCTCCTCGCTGGTGGATATCACCGCGGTGGATTACCCGGGCCGCGCCAAACGCTTTGATGTCGTCTATCATTTTCTGTCGATGTACCAGAACCAGCGGATCCGCTTGCGCGTCGCCGCGCGCGAAGAGGATATGGTCCCCTCGATCGTCGATATCCACCCGTCGGCCAACTGGTTCGAACGCGAGGTCTTTGACATGTTCGGCATCATCTTTGCCGGCCACCCCGACCTGCGCCGCCTGCTGACCGACTACGGGTTCCGCGGTTACCCGCTGCGCAAGGATTTCCCGACCACCGGCTATACCGAAGTCCGCTATGATGAGACGGAAAAGCGCGTGGTCTATGAACCCGTGAGCCTCGTTCAGGAATATCGCCAGTTCGACTTTATGTCGCCTTGGGAAGGGGCTGAATATATTCTGCCGGGCGATGAAAAGCCGGAGGCAAAATAATGGGGGGCATGTGGTGGTTCATACTGTCTGCCCTCACAATCATCCCGATGGTCAAGCTGTTGCCGTTTTTCGGGATCAATAAATACTGGTCTGTTGCCTGTTTCGTGCCTTTGGGCACCGTCGCCCTTCTGTGGTGGATGGGCGTCAAACTGACCGAGCTGGAGCGTAAATGATGGACGGCACCAAAGGTTTCGAAGACGCCCTGACCGGCGAGCAGAAGATCCGCAACTTCAACATCAACTTCGGCCCGCAACACCCTGCGGCGCACGGGGTTCTGCGTCTGGTTCTTGAACTCGACGGCGAGATCGTCGAACGCTGCGATCCGCATATCGGCCTGCTGCACCGTGGCACCGAAAAGCTGATGGAAAGCCGCACCTACCTGCAGAACCTGCCGTATTTCGACCGGCTGGATTACGTGGCCCCGATGAACCAGGAACACGCCTGGTGTCTGGCCATCGAAAAGCTGACCGGTGTCGAAGTGCCCCGTCGCGCCTCGCTGATCCGCGTGCTCTATTCCGAAATTGGCCGCATCCTGTCACACCTGCTGAACGTCACCACACAGGCGATGGACGTGGGTGCGCTGACACCGCCGCTCTGGGGCTTTGAAGAACGCGAAGATCTGATGATCTTCTACGAACGCGCCTGCGGTGCCCGTCTGCACGCGGCCTATTTCCGCCCCGGCGGGGTCCACCAGGATCTGCCGCCCGCGCTGCTTGATGATATCGAGGCGTGGACCCACAAGTTCCTGTCGGGCTTCATGGTCGACGTGGATCAGCTGCTGACAGAAAACCGGATCTTCAAACAGCGTAACGCTGACATCGGCATCGTGTCTGAACAGGACATCCAGGATTGGGGCTTCTCGGGCGTGATGGTCCGCGGCTCTGGTCTGGCATGGGATTTGCGCCGTGCGCAGCCCTATGAATGCTACGATGAATTCGACTTCCAGATTCCGACCGGTGTGAACGGCGATTGCTATGACCGCTACCTCGTCCGGATGGAAGAAATGCGCCAGTCCACCTACATCATCCAGCAAGCCATCGAAAAGCTGCGCGCGCCCGAAGGGCAGGGTGATGTATTGGCGCGGGGCAAGATCACGCCCCCCAGCCGGACCGCGATGAAAACCGACATGGAAAGCCTGATCCACCACTTCAAGCTCTACACCGAAGGGTTCCACGTCCCCGCCGGCGAAGTCTATTGCGCGGTCGAGGCCCCAAAGGGCGAATTCGGCGTCTACCTTGTGGCGGATGGATCGAACAAACCCTACCGTGCCAAACTGCGCGCGCCGGGCTACCTGCACCTGCAAGCGATGGACTATGTCGCCAAGGGGCACCAGCTGGCGGATGTCGCGGCGATCATCGGCACCATGGACATCGTTTTCGGAGAGGTCGACCGTTGAGCCGGGTCCTCTTCATTTTGCCAAATAAACTCCCGCCGGAGGCGCCCGCCGTTTCCGCAAGAACGAAAGCCTGATCTGATGCTGCGCCGTTTGCACCCTGACCAACCGACAAGCTTTGCCTTCACCCCTGCCAACCAGGCCTGGGCCGAAGCGCAGATCACGAAATACCCCGAAGGCCGTCAGGCCAGCGCGATCATCCCTTTGCTGTGGCGTGCGCAGGAACAGGAAGGCTGGCTAAGCCGCCCTGCGATCGAACATGTCTCTGAAATGCTGGGCATGGCCTATATCCGCGGGCTCGAGGTCGCGACATTCTACTTTATGTTCCAGCTTCAGCCTGTGGGCGAGGTCGCGCATTTCCAGATTTGCGGCACGACATCCTGCATGATCTGCGGTGCTGAAGACCTGATCGAGGTCTGCAAGGAACGCATCGCGCCCAAGGCACATCAAATCAGTGAAGACGGCAAATTCTCGTGGGAAGAAGTCGAATGTCTGGGGGCCTGTTCGAACGCGCCCATGGCGCAGATCGGCAAGGACTATTACGAAGATCTGACCGTCGACGGCTTCCGCGCCATGATCGACGAGATGGCGGCGGGGCAGGTGCCTGTACCCGGCCCGCAGAACGGGCGCTATGCCTCTGAACCGCTGTCCGGGCTGACCAGCCTGACCGATCACGACAGTGGCAAGACACAATATAACGCCAGCGCGCAGCTGGCCGTGGACATCGGCGATACGCTCAAGCGCATCGATGGTACCGAAGTGCCGCTGACGGCACCCTGGCAGGGTAAAGATGGTGCAGACAGCGCCGGTTCTGACAAGGAACAGCCTGTTGCGCGCGATGACAATATGCCACCCGAAGGCCCTGACGGTGCCCAAGGCGGTCGTACCGCCGCAGAGGAAGACGCACCACGTGATGTGGGCGATGCCTCGGATCAACGGTCCGAAGCACCGGGGGAGGCTGACGGCACCGAAGCTGTGGGCAAACCCGAAGCAGGCAGCGTCGCACCCGGCGATCCGGCCCCTGCGCCCAAAGCCTCGACCGCGGGCACCAAAAAAGCATCGGTTGCGAAGTCTGCAGAGGCCAATGCGGATGCGGCAGCCACCAAGCCCAAGACGCTGGATGCCCCCGAAGGCGGCGCGGCGGATGACCTCAAGATGATCAAGGGCATCGGTCCCAAGCTCGAAGCGCTGGTGAACAAGATGGGCTTTTACCACTTTAGCCAGATCGCTGACTGGGGCCCGAACGAGGTATCCTGGGTGGATCAGAACCTCGAAGGTTTCAAGGGTCGCGTGACCCGCGACAACTGGGTCGAGCAGGCGAAAAAACTTGCTGCTGGTGAAGAAACAGAATTCTCGTCGCGCGCCACAAAAGATGGTATCTATAACACATAATAGATCATCTTGAATGGCGAACGAAGGGACGGACATGACTGATTTGACGCAAAAAGAGCAATGCAAACGCGGTTGCATGCGGTGGGGGGCCGGGGTCGGCCTTGTCCTCGCGTTGCTATTTTGGCTGGTTTTCGGCTGGGGCTTTATCGCCTCCCTGTTCCTTGGAATCATACTGGGGCTTGTGACCTTTGTGGTCCTGTCCAAACTCATGTGCGGGTCGCTTGGGGATGAGCCTATGCAGACGGCCAGCACCCCTGCGGCGGCTGCGGCCCCTGCAACGGCGGCCACAACCCAGGCGGCCAGCGCCGCACCAACCAGCGACGCCGCGGTAGAGCCTGAGCCGACGCTGGAGGCGGAACCCGCTGCCACCGAAACGGTAGAGACCCGCCCCGAAGACACGACCGGCGGTCAGGCAGAGGCCGATGTCGGCGGTGCCGCGTCAGAGGCGACAGCGGGCACCTCGCCGGCAGCCAAAGACGAACCCGCCGCTTTCTCGGGGATCAAGCCCACGGCCAAGCTGAAGGGTCAAAAGGAACTCGCTGCGCGCAAGGGGAGCTACAAATACGAAGCCCCCGCAGCCGAGCCTGCACAGGCCAAGGCGGCTCCGGCTCCGGCTCCTGCGCCCGTGCCCGAAGCGGCGGCAGAACCTGTCGCCTCTATCCCGGAACCAACGCCGGCTGAAACACCGCAGGCACCGGCCACCGTCAAGGGGGCTACCTCGACCCGTTCGGGGATCGCGGATATTCCGGCGAGTACTGTGGAAAGCAGCCCCGAAACGCTGGAGAAACCGCGCGCTGGCGGTGCCGATAACCTCAAGCTTATCAGTGGGGTAGGGCCGAAACTTGAACAAACGCTGAATGAGCTGGGGATCTATCATTTTGATCAGATCGCCAAATGGACCGCAGCTGAAATCGCTTGGGTTGATGCCCGCGTGCGGTTCAAAGGCCGTATTCAACGTGATGACTGGATGGCGCAGGCCAAAACCCTCGCCTCCGGTGGAGAGACCGAATTCTCCACTCGTAGTAAAAAGACCTGAGCCTGACATGGATGCCGTGTGATGACAGATAAGGAAGAAATCGCGCTGGCCCGTAAGGGCCGGATGGTCGGCCTTGTCATTGCCGGCACCATGTTGCTTTGGATCGCGGCGCAATGGCTTGCGCCGCAGTTCGGCTTGTCCGGACGCTATGCGCTGCTGTTCGACTTTGCCGCGCTGGCAGCCCTGATCTGGGCGATGGTCAATATATATCAGATGAGGCGGGCCCGCGCGGCCAGCCGTGACACATAAAGGTTAGCTTCATGCTTCAGGATCAAGACCGCATCTTTACCAATATCTACGGTATGCACGACCGCACGCTGAAAGGCGCGCAGGCGCGTGGCCATTGGGATGGCACGGCGGGCATCCTCAAGAACGGGCGCGACTGGATCATCGACCAGATGAAAGCCTCGGGGCTGCGGGGCCGTGGCGGTGCGGGCTTCCCCACCGGTCTGAAGTGGTCCTTCATGCCCAAGGAAAGCGACGGTCGCCCCAGCTATCTGGTGGTGAACGCCGATGAATCCGAGCCCGGCACCTGCAAGGACCGCGAGATCATGCGCCACGATCCGCACACGCTGATCGAGGGCTGCCTGATCGCAAGCTTCGCGATGAACGCCAACGCTTGCTACATCTACATCCGCGGCGAATACATCCGCGAGCGCGAAGCGCTGCAAGCCGCGATCGACGAGGCCTATGACGCGGGTCTAGTGGGCAAGAATGCCTGCAAATCCGGCTATGATTTCGACATCTATCTGCACCACGGGGCAGGTGCCTATATCTGTGGCGAGGAAACCGCGTTGCTGGAAAGCCTTGAGGGCAAGAAAGGCATGCCGCGGATGAAGCCGCCGTTCCCTGCGGGGGCCGGTCTTTATGGTTGCCCGACCACGGTGAACAACGTGGAATCCATCGCGGTGGTCCCAACGATCCTGCGTCGCGGTCCGGAATGGTTTTCAAGCTTTGGCCGTCCGAACAACGCAGGCACCAAGCTGTTTGCGATCTCGGGCCATGTGAATAATCCTTGCGTCGTCGAAGAAGCGATGAGCATCACCTTTGAAGAGCTGATCGAAAAGCATTGCGGCGGTATCCGTGGCGGCTGGGACAACCTCAAGGCTGTGATCCCCGGCGGGTCGTCCGTGCCGATGATTCCCGGTGCACAGATGCGCGACGCGATCATGGATTTCGACTACCTGCGCGAACAACGCTCGGGCCTGGGGACGGCTGCGGTCATCGTGATGGATAACTCCACCGATGTGATCAAGGCGATCTGGCGTCTGGCGAAATTCTACAAGCACGAATCCTGTGGTCAGTGTACGCCATGCCGCGAAGGCACGGGCTGGATGATGCGCGTGATGGACCGTTTGGTGCGCGGCGATGCGGAGCCCGAAGAAATCGACATGCTGCTTGACGTGACCAAGCAGGTCGAAGGCCACACGATCTGCGCCCTTGGGGATGCGGCGGCTTGGCCCATTCAGGGTCTGATCCGTCACTTCCGCGACGAGATCGAGGATCGCATCAAGCACAAACGCACCGGCCGCGTCAGCGCCGTCGCGGCGGAGTAAGTTTTGATGGAAAGCTTTGCCGCCTATAGCCACGCGCTGACTGCTTTGGCTTTTTGGGCCATTCTGATCAGTGTCCTCGGCGCGCTCTCTACCATGGGGCGCACGCCAGAGGGGCGCTGCGATTGCGGCAAGCCTAAGCGGAACTACGACGATGTGGTCTATCGCCGCGAACGCGCGTTCATGAACGCGATAGAGGCGTCGGGCCCGTTTCTGGCCTCGACGCTTGCGGCAGTGCTGCTTGGCGCGCCTGTGTTCTGGGTGAACCTCTTTGCGGCGCTATTCGTGGTGGTGCGGGTCGCGATGGCCGTGGTGCATATCGGGACGACCAACCAGCCGATGCGGTCGCTGTTCTTTATGCTGGGGCTGGTGTGTATTCTGGCCTTGGCGGTCCTGGCGATTTTCGCAGCCTTCTGAGGCACGACTGAAGAACGATAGCTTTCACCCGTTGATCGGGCAGGGGGCTGCACAAAAAGACGGGTCCGGCCACACCGGCAGAGTGAGGGAAGATGAAGCAGATTGTTCTATTTTGTATAACGGCCGCGGTATTGGCTGGCTGTACCGCCCGCGAAGACCGTCTGGCCTTTGATGGTAAATATTTCCGCACCAAGCTGAGCAAAGTCGACGGGCAACGCGATGTCTTTACCCTGCGGGTGCGCAATGCGTCGCAGTCGATCAACGGTGCCCGCGAAGCGGCGCGCTATGAAGCGACGGTTTATTGTGTGACCAACTATGGCAGTTCGGATATCAAATGGGTCGTGGGGCCGGACACCCCGCCCGAGAATTTGCGCCTTGTGGACGACGCTTTGACGTTTCAGGGGGCTTGCCCTTCCTGACCGTTTGCGCGACATACCGCTGGCAAATGGCTGATCCGGAGATGTTATTGAATAACATCGGGGTCAGTTCCCATGTGTAGCAAGGGGCAGTCCGCCCCGCTACATGAGGAGAGTAAGATGCGTAACGTATTGATCGCCGTAACAACCGTGGCCCTGATGGCCAGCCCTGTCGCCGCAAAGCCGCCGCTGCGTGATGTACCGGCTGTTGATGATGCGCTGCTTGATCTTGGACTGGCCGACCGGATTCGCAAAGAATGCCCCGATATCTCGGCCCGTATGATCCGCGCGCTCAGCTATTTGAACAATGTGCACAATACGGCGAAATCTTTGGGCTATACGTCGGACGAAATTGACGCCTACCGCAAAAGCGATGCTGAAAAGGCGCGCATGAAGGCCCGTGGGGCCGCATATTTAAAGGCGAAGGGGGTCGATACTTCGGACCCGCAAAGCTATTGTGCGTTAGGGCGTGCAGAAATCCAAAAATCGAGCCGGATCGGTTCGTTACTGAGAGCGAAATAAGCATATGAGCGATACCCGCAAGATCATCATTGACGGCAAGGAAGTCGAAGTCGAAGGGGCGATGACGCTCATTCAGGCGTGCGAGGAAGCAGGGGTGGAAATTCCGCGTTTCTGTTACCATGAGCGTCTGTCGATTGCCGGTAACTGCCGGATGTGTCTTGTGGAGGTCGTGGGCGGCCCACCCAAGCCTGCGGCGTCTTGCGCCATGCAGGTGCGTGACTTGCGTCCTGGCCCAGAGGGCCAGCCGCCTGTCGTCAAAACCAATTCGCCTATGGTAAAAAAGGCCCGCGAGGGGGTCATGGAATTCCTGCTGATCAACCACCCGCTGGATTGCCCGATCTGCGATCAGGGCGGCGAGTGTGACCTTCAGGATCAGGCGATGGCTTACGGCGTCGACTTCAGCCGCTACCGCGAGCCCAAACGCGCGACCGAAGATCTGGATCTGGGTCCATTGGTCGAAACCCATATGACGCGCTGCATTTCCTGCACCCGTTGTGTGCGCTTCACCACCGAGGTCGCGGGCATTCACCAGATGGGCCAGACCGGCCGTGGTGAAGACGCCGAGATTACAGCCTATCTGGGGCAGACGCTCGATTCGAACCTGCAGGGCAATATCATTGATCTGTGCCCCGTGGGGGCGCTGGTCTCGAAACCCTATGCTTTCACCGCGCGGCCCTGGGAGCTGTCAAAGACCGAATCGATCGACGTGATGGATGCGCTTGGGTCGAACATCCGTGTGGATACCAAAGGCCGCGAAGTCATGCGCTTCTTGCCGCGCAACCATGATGGCGTGAACGAGGAATGGATTTCCGATAAAACCCGTTTCGTCTGGGACGGACTGCGCCGCCAGCGTCTGGACACGCCCTATATTCGTGAAAACGGAAAATTGCGCAAAGCTGACTGGCCCGAAGCATTGGCCGCTGCCGCTGCTGCGATGAAGGGTAAGAAAGTCGCCGGTCTGATCGGTGACCTTGCCTCGGTCGAGGCGACATATGCGTTGAAACAACTGATCGAGGGGCAGGGCGGCGTTGTCGAATGCCGGACCGATGGCGCGAAGCTGCCTGCGGGCAACCGCTCGGGCTATGTCGGGACCGCCACGGTCGAAGATCTGGATCACGCGCAAGCCGTGATGCTGATCGGCGCGAACCCCGCGGTGGAAGCACCGGTGCTGAACGCCCGTATCCGCAAGGCATGGACCCGCGGCGCGGATGTGGCGCTGATGGGCCCAGCGGTCGATCTGACCTACGATTACGATCATCTGGGCGACAGCCCGTCGCTGCTGAATGACTTGCTGAAAAAGGACCACGCCGACATCGCCGAGAAATCCTCGGTCATCGTTGTGGGCATGGGGGCCTTGGCGCGCGAAGACGGGGCAGAGGTTCTGGCCGCTGCCATGGCGCTGGCCGAGGCGACGCAATCCGGCTTCATGGTCTTGCACACTGCCGCATCCCGTGTGGGTGCGATGGACGTCGGTGCCGTTGCTGAAAATGGCATCAACGATGTGCTGGCCGCTGATGTGATCTATAACCTTGGCGCCGATGAGGGCGACATTCCTGCTGGCCCCTTCGTGATCTATCAAGGCTCGCACGGGGATCGCGGCGCGCACCGTGCCGATATCATCCTGCCCGGTGCCGCCTATACGGAAGAGGGCGGTTTGTTCGTCAATACCGAAGGTCGTCCGCAGCTTGCCGCGCGTGCCAGCTTTGCCCCCGGTCAGGCCAAGGAAAACTGGGCCATTCTGCGCGCGCTGAGTGCCGAGCTGGACGCCAAGCTGCCGTTCGATTCGCTTGCAGCATTGCGCAAGGCGCTGGTCGCTGATGTCCCGCATCTGGGGAATATTGATCAGGTTGCTGAAAACGCATGGCAGCCTGTGGCCACAGGCGATCTGGGCGACAGCCCGTTGCGCTTTGCGATTGCCGATTTCTACCTGTCCAACCCCATCGCCCGCGCCAGCCAGTTGATGGCAGAGCTTTCGGCCAACGCCAAAGCCCGCCGCGAAAAACCACTGGCGGCGGAGTGAGGATTTTGGGGATGATGTTGCCTTTGGTTCTGGGTGCCTGCGAGACGCAAGCGCCCATGGCCGAAGATTTCATTCCCGAGTATCGCGGTGTTGAAACCAAACTGCTGGACGGGGATCTTGTCCAGTTCGACGTGGCGATGACCAAAGCACAGTCATCCGAGAATGTAGCGGAATACGCGGAATGTGCCGCGGCGCGCTATACTTTGATCCGGGGCTTTGGTTTTGCCCGCCACGTGCGTACAAATGTTGAGATCGAGGGTGGTGTCTGGCACGCAGATGCTGTTTACACCATCTCGCCGAGCCTGCCTGCGGGCTTGAAGACAATAGATGCTGAAGTGACCGTGCAGAACTGCATGGAAAAAGGCATACCGACGGTGTGAGGACCTATGGCTGACTTCTTTTTCAACACCACGCTGGGGACGATCCTGCTGATTATTGGCCAGATTTTCCTTGTTGTGATTCCCCTGCTTCTTGCCCTTGCGTTCCTGATGTACGCCGACCGGAAAATCTGGGCGTCGGTACAGCTGCGCCGCGGCCCGAACGTTGTAGGCATCTACGGTCTGCTGCAATCCTTTGCGGATTTCGCGAAATACATCGTCAAAGAGGTGGTCGTGCCCGCCGGTGCGGACCGCGCCGTGTTCTTCATGGCTCCGATGGTCACATTGGTTATGGCGCTGGTTGCCTGGGCGGTGATCCCGTTCAACGACGGTTGGGTTCTGTCGAACATCAACGTTGCGATCCTTTATGTCTTCGCGATCTCGTCGCTTGAAGTCTATGGCGTGATCATGGGCGGGTGGGCGTCAAACTCCAAATACCCGTTTCTGGGCTCGCTGCGCTCTGCCGCGCAGATGATCTCTTACGAGGTGTCGATCGGTCTGATCATCATCGGCGTCGTCATCAGCTCTGGCTCGTTGAACTTCGGGGACATCGTGCTGTCGCAAAGCGGCGACTACGGTCTGCTGAACTGGTACTGGCTACCGCACTTCCCGATGCTGATCCTGTTCTTTATCTCGGCGCTGGCCGAAACCAACCGCCCGCCGTTTGACCTTCCCGAAGCGGAATCGGAACTGGTTGCCGGGTATCAGGTCGAATATTCCTCCACGCCCTTCTTGCTGTTCATGATCGGTGAACTGGTCGCCGTGGTGCTGATGTGCGCGCTGATCTCGCTGATGTTCTTTGGCGGTTGGCTGTCGCCGATCCCGGGCCTGCCAGACGGCATCTTCTGGATGGTCGCCAAAATGGGGCTGGTGTTCTTCTTCTTCTCGTTGGTCAAGGCGATCACCCCGCGGTACCGCTATGACCAGCTGATGCGTCTGGGATGGAAAGTGTTCCTGCCATTCAGCCTGTTCTGGGTTGTCTTCGTATCCTTCGCCGCGAAATTCGATTGGTTCTGGGGTATCTATGCCCGTTGGACAGTAGGGGGCTGATATGGCTAACACCGACTATACCCGTCACGCGAAATACTTCCTGCTGCAGGATTTCTATCAAGGCTTGAAGCTGGGCATTAAGTATATGTTCAAGCCCAAGGCGACGATCAACTACCCGCATGAAAAGGGCCCGCTGAGCCCTCGATTCCGTGGGGAGCACGCCCTGCGCCGCTATCCCAACGGGGAAGAGCGTTGCATCGCGTGCAAACTCTGCGAAGCGGTGTGCCCGGCGCAGGCGATCACCATCGACGCGGAACCGCGCGATGACGGCAGCCGCCGCACCACGCGCTATGACATCGACATGACCAAATGCATCTACTGCGGTTTCTGTCAGGAAGCCTGCCCGGTTGACGCGATCGTCGAGGGGCCGAACTTTGAATTCTCGACCGAGACCCGCGAAGAGCTGTTCTATGACAAGGCCAAGCTGCTGGACAACGGCGAACGCTGGGAAGCTGAAATCGCGCGCAACCTCGAACTGGACGCGCCGTACCGATGACCGACAGCCAGAACCCTTTTGAAGAGATGATGCGTCAGATGCAGGATATGGCCAAAGCCTTTCCTGCAATGGATGCGTTTTCCCCCAAAGGGTTCGAGGCGATGATGGGCAAGATGCCCAAAGACATGATGGAAACGTTTTTTGGCAATACGATGAACCCCAACGGGTTGGATGCCAAAACACGGATGTTGCTGACGATTTCGGGGCTGACCATGCAGGGTGCCCAGAATGACGTGGCGCTGCGTCAGGCCGTGATCCACGCGGTAGAGGCAGGGGCCCACAAGCAGCAAGTGATAGAGACGATCGGGCAGATGGCGGTTTTCGCCGGCATCCCCGCCATGACCCGCGCAATGGAAATCGCGCAGGGTGTTTTGGATGACAAGGAAGGTGACGCATGAGCGTTTTCGCATTTTACCTCTTCGCGATCAGCGTGATCGCTGGCGGGCTGTTCACTGTGATCAGCCGCAACCCCGTGCATTCGGTGCTGTGGTTGATCCTGTCCTTCCTCAGCGCGGCGGGGCTTTTCGTGCTGCTCAACGCCGAATTCGTCGCGATGCTGCTGATCATTGTCTATGTCGGCGCGGTCGCGGTTCTGTTCCTGTTCGTTGTCATGATGCTTGATGTCGATTTCGCCGAGCTCAAGGCCGAAATGGCGCGCTATATGCCGCTGGCCCTGCTGATCGGTCTGGTGATCCTGATGCAATTCGTGATGGCGTTCGGCGCATGGGATGCGAACTCTGCCGCCGAAGGGCTGCGCACGCAGGTGATCACCGACGAGGTGCACAACACCGCCGCATTGGGCCTGATCCTTTATGATCAATACTTCCTGCTGTTCCAGCTGTCGGGTCTGATCCTGCTGGTCGCGATGATCGGGGCGATTGTGCTGACGCTGCGCCACCGTGCGGATGTGAAACGCCAGAACGTGGTCGATCAGATGATGCGCGATCCGAAGCTGGCGATGAAGCTGAATGATGTGAAACCCGGGCAGGGCCTTTAGGCGGCCTACCCAAACAAGGATGTGATCCATGTCACGTAATACAATTGTGGTGCTTGTCGTGGTTTTGATCGTGGTCGTGGGCGGCTACAGCATTTTCTAGATGCGACGGGATCGGGATGGAAACATCTCGCGACAAGAACTAAAGAACGCCTGAAACGGGCAAAAGAACCGAGGGACGACATGATCGGAATTGAACATTACCTGACAGTAGCGGCGACGCTGTTTGTCATTGGCATTTTCGGGCTATTCCTGAACCGCAAGAACATCATCATCATGTTGATGTCGATCGAGCTTATGCTCTTGGCGGTGAACATCAACTTTGTCGCCTTCTCCTATTATCTGGGTGATTTGGTGGGGCAGGTGTTCACGCTGTTCGTCCTGACCGTCGCTGCGGCAGAGGCCGCAATCGGGCTGGCCATTCTGGTCTGCTTCTTCCGCAATCGGGGTACGATCGCGGTTGAAGATGTCAACGTGATGAAGGGCTAAGATCATGGAAACGATCATTCTTTTCGCACCACTTGTCGGTGCATTGATCTGTGGTTTCGGCTGGAAGCTGATCGGGGAGAAGACCGGCCAATATGTGGCAACGGGTCTACTGTTCCTCGCGGCGCTGCTCAGCTGGATCGTCTTCCTTTCGTTTGACGGTGAAACACAGCACATCCCGATCCTGCGCTGGATCGAAAGCGGCAGCCTGTCGACCGATTGGGCGATCCGCCTCGACCGTCTGACCGCGATCATGCTGATCGTGATCACCACGGTCTCCAGCCTCGTCCACCTCTATTCCTTCGGCTACATGGCCCATGACGAGAATTTCTCGGACGCCGAACCCTATCGCGCCCGTTTCTTCGCCTATCTGTCGTTCTTCACCTTCGCGATGCTGATGCTGGTGACATCTGACAACCTTGTGCAGATGTTCTTTGGCTGGGAAGGCGTGGGCGTCGCATCCTATCTGTTGATCGGCTTCTACTATAAGAAGCCTTCGGCGAATGCGGCGGCGATCAAGGCGTTTGTGGTCAACCGTGTCGGTGACTTCGGCTTTTCCCTTGGTATCTTTGGCCTGTTCTATCTGACCGACTCGATCAAGTTCGACGATGTCTTCGCCGCAACCCCCGAGCTGGCGGAAACAACCGTTGGTTTCCTTTGGGCCGACTGGAACGCCGCGAACCTGATCGCGATCCTGCTGTTCATCGGTGCGATGGGTAAATCGGCGCAGCTCTTGCTGCACACATGGTTGCCCGACGCGATGGAAGGCCCGACGCCTGTGTCGGCGCTGATCCACGCCGCGACGATGGTGACGGCCGGTGTTTTCCTTGTCTGCCGCATGTCTCCGTTGATGGAGGTCGCCCCCGAGGCAATGACATTCGTCACCTTCCTTGGAGCCACCACCGCCTTTGTCGCCGCGACCATCGGTCTGGTGCAGAACGACATCAAACGCGTCATCGCCTATTCGACCATGTCGCAGCTTGGGTATATGTTCGTGGCCGCTGGCGTTGGCATGTATTCTGCCGCGATGTTCCACCTGTTCACCCACGCGTTCTTCAAGGCGATGTTGTTCTTGGGGGCGGGGTCGGTGATTCACGCGATGCACCACGAACAGGACATGCGTAACTATGGCGCGCTGCGTAAGAAAATCCCCTATACATTCTGGGCGATGATGATCGGTACGCTGGCCATTACCGGTGTCGGTATTCCGTTGACGCATTTCGGCTTCGCGGGCTTCCTGTCCAAGGATGCGATCATCGAAAGCGCTTGGGGTGGCGGGTCCATGTATGGCTTCTGGATGCTGGTGATCGCGGCTGCGATGACAAGCTTCTACAGCTGGCGGCTGATGTTCCTGACCTTCTTTGGCAAGGCGCGCGGCGACAAGCATACCCATGACCACGCACATGAAAGCCCGATGGTCATGCTGGTGCCGCTTGGCGTGCTGAGCCTTGGCGCGATCTTTGCGGGTATGATCTGGTACAACAGCTTCTTTGGCCACGCCGAGGATGTGGGCGAGTTCTATGGCATCCCCATGGCCGAGATGGCCGCCGGTGGTGAAACCCATGTTGAAGGGGCGGAAGACAGCCACGCCGACGCAGGCGATCACGCCGAGGACGGCCACGGTGCCGACGCCGGTCACCACGGTCCCGCCTTCGCCGGTGCACCGGGCGAGGGGGCATTGTATATCGCACCCGACAACCACGTTCTGGACGACGCCCACGCCGCACCGGCATGGGTCAAGGTCAGCCCGTTCATCGCGATGGTCTTTGGCCTTGTGATGGCCCTGTGGTTCTACATCTGGAACCCGACCCTGCCGTCGCGTCTGGCGGCGAACCAACGGCCGCTTTATCTGTTCTTGCTGAACAAATGGTATTTCGACGAACTTTATAACGTGATCTTCGTCAAACCGGCCATGGCCATCGGTCGCTTCTTCTGGAAGCGCGGGGACGGCAATGTGATCGACGGCACGCTGAACGGTGTCGCTATGGGGATCATCCCGTTCCTCACCCGACTGGCAGGGCGCGCGCAGTCCGGCTATATCTTTACCTACGCCTTTGCCATGGTGATCGGCATCGCGGTCCTTGTGACCTGGATGACGATGAGCGGGGGGGCACACTAATGGATCATCACTTGCTTTCCATCATTACCTTCATGCCCAGCTTTGCGGCGCTTATTCTGGCTGTGTTCCTGCGGGGCGATGACGCCGCAGCGGGGCGCAATGCAAAGTGGCTCGCATTGATCACGACGACGGTCACCTTCCTGATCTCGCTGTTCATCCTGTTCGACTTCGACCCGTCCAACACCGGGTTCCAGTTCGTCGACGAGGCGCAGTGGCTGATGGGCCTGAAATATCGCCTGGGCGTTGACGGGATTTCGATCCTCTTCGTGATGCTGACCACCTTTATGATGCCACTGGTCATTGCCGCCAGCTGGAACGTAGAGACGCGGGTCAAGGAATATATGATCGCCTTCCTGCTGCTGGAAACGCTGATGCTGGGCGTGTTCATGGCGCTGGATCTGGTGCTCTTCTACCTCTTCTTCGAAGCAGGTCTGATCCCGATGTTCCTGATCATCGGCATCTGGGGCGGGGCGAACCGCATTTACGCTTCGTTCAAGTTCTTCCTCTACACCTTCCTCGGGTCCGTCCTGATGCTGGTGGCGATGGTGATGATGTACGCGGATGCCGGCACGACCTGTATTGGCGGATGCGAGGTCAGCTTGCTGACCCATACCTTTGCCTCCGACAGCTTCTCGGTTGCGGGGATCACCGTGGTCGGCGGGTTGCAGACCATGATGTTCCTGGCGTTTTTTGCCAGCTTCGCGGTGAAAATGCCGATGTGGCCGGTGCACACATGGTTGCCGGACGCGCACGTTCAGGCCCCGACAGCCGGTTCCGTGGTGCTGGCGGCGATCCTGCTGAAAATGGGCGGCTACGGCTTCTTGCGCTTCTCGGTGCCGATGTTCCCCGTGGGGGCAGATGTGATGGCCCCGCTGGTGCTGTGGATGTCGGCGATCGCGATTGTCTATACCTCGCTGGTGGCGCTGGTGCAGGAAGACATGAAAAAACTGATCGCCTATTCCTCGGTCGCGCATATGGGTTTCGTGACCATGGGTATCTTTACCTTCAACCAGCAGGGGCTGGATGGCGCGATCTTCCAGATGATCAGCCACGGCTTCATCTCGGCTGCGTTGTTCCTGTGTGTGGGCGTGATCTATGACCGGATGCACACCCGCGAGATTGACGCCTATGGCGGTCTGGTGAACCGGATGCCTGCCTATGCGCTGGTGTTCATGTTCTTCACCATGGCCAACGTCGGTCTGCCGGGGACATCGGGCTTTGTCGGGGAATTCCTGACGCTGATGGGCACGTTCCAGGTGAACACCTGGGTCGCGGCGGTAGCTACCTCCGGGGTGATCTTCTCGGCGGCCTATGCGCTGTGGCTCTATCGCCGCGTGGTGATGGGCGATCTGATCAAGGAAAGCCTGCGCACCATCACGGACATGTCGCGCCGCGAACGCTGGATCTTTGCCCCGCTGGTGGCGATGACGTTGCTGTTGGGTGTCTACCCGGCGCTGGTGCTCGACATGATCGGGCCATCGGTTGCCGCCCTTGTTGATAGCTATGATACGGCCCTGGAGGCGGCAGGTGCCGCTGTCCAGACGGCCTCAGAATAAAGGACCGCGCGATGATTTCCGCTGATCTGAATGTCATCCTGCCCGAAATCCTGCTGGCGCTTTTCGCGATCCTGGCACTGCTTGGGGCGGTTTACACCAACAAGGACGCCGCTGCGGGGGTGATCGTCTGGGCCACGGCAATCGTGATGACGCTGCTGGCGATCTGGATCGGTATGACCAGCGGTGGCACCACGCGCATCGCCTTCAACGGTCTGTTCGTCGAAGACAGCTTTGCCCGTTTTGCCAAAGTCACCATGCTGCTCAGCGCGGCGGCGGTGCTGGCGATGTCCGAAGCCTATATGAAAAAGCGCGGGCTGCTGCGGTTTGAATATCCGGTGCTGATCGCGCTGAGCGTTGTCGGCATGATGATGATGGTCAGCGCAGGCGACCTTATGACCCTTTACATGGGCCTCGAGCTGCAATCGCTGGCGCTTTATGTCGTCGCCTCTCTGCGTCGTGACAGCGTGAAATCGACCGAAGCGGGTCTGAAGTATTTCGTTCTGGGCGCTTTGTCCTCTGGTTTGCTGCTGTACGGTGTGTCGCTGGTCTATGGCTACGCCGGCACCACGCAATTCGCGGGCGTCATGAGCCTTGCGAGCGCAGGGCAGACATCGATTGGCCTGTTGTTCGGGATCGTCTTTGTCGTCTCCGGTCTGGCCTTCAAGGTCTCGGCCGTGCCGTTCCACATGTGGACGCCCGATGTCTACGAGGGCGCACCGACTCCGGTTACAGCTTTCTTCGCCACAGCCCCCAAAGTTGCCGCGATGGCGCTGTTTGCCCGCGTGCTGCATGACGCGTTCGGCAATGCTGTCGCCGACTGGAGCCAGATCGTCGCGCTGCTGTCGGTCCTGTCCATGTTCCTTGGTGCCGTCGCCGCGATTGGTCAGACCAACATCAAACGCCTGATGGCCTATTCCTCGATCGCCCACATGGGCTATGCGCTGATCGGCCTTGCTGCCGGGACAGAGCTGGGTGTCAAATCCATGCTGGTCTATCTGGCGATCTACGTGACCATGAACATCGGCACCTTCGCCTTCATCCTCGGGATGGAGAAAGACGGCCAGCCGGTCACCGATATCTCGGCGTTGAACATGTATTCCAAACGCGCGCCGGGTAAGGCGCTGGCGATGCTGGTGCTGCTGTTCTCGCTTGCTGGTGTGCCGCCGATGCTGGGCTTCTTCGCCAAGCTGGGTGTCTGGCAGGCGGGTGTGGATGCGGGGCTGGTCTGGCTGGTTGTTGCAAGCGCTGTGGCCTCGGCCATCGGTGCCTATTATTACCTGCGTATCGTTTTCCTGATGTATTTCGGTGCCGAAGGCGATGACCGCCTGGACGAGGGTAAAAGCAGCCTGCTGTCGGGGTTCGTTGTTGCCTCTGCCGTGATCATGGTCGTGGGTATCCTGAACATGTTTGGCGTCGAAACTGCTGCGATCTCTGCAGCGGCGACGCTGATCAACTGATCTGCCGGTGACATCGGTGAACAATGGCGCTTCCACTGCGGGAGCAACGGGGGCCAAGGCGCAAAACGCGTCTTGGCCCGATGGCTATGGGCGGCAGGTTTTCGATAGCGTCGATTCCACGCTGAGCGAGGCGGCACGCCAAGCGAGCGAGCTGACGGGGTCCACATGGATCCTCGCGCAAGAACAAACCGCCGCACGCGGTCGGCGCGGTCGGTCCTGGGCCACGCCACGGGGCAATTTTGCCGCGACGCTCATGATGCGCCGGTCCGAAAGCCCCTCGACCGCGGCGCTGCGCAGCTTTGTCGCCTCGCTTGCCCTGCGCCGCGCCTTTGTCGCCACCACGCGGGACGAGGGGGCCTTTACCCTCAAGTGGCCCAACGACGTGCTGCTGAATGGCGGTAAGGTCGCGGGCATCCTGCTGGAAAGCATCGGTGATTTTCTGGCCATCGGGATCGGGGTGAACCTTGCCCATGCGCCCGGTGCCGATCAGGTCGAGGCAGGGGCCCTGCGCCCCGTTTCCGTCGTGGCAGAGACCGGCAAGGTGGTCCCGCCCGAGGTTTTTCTGGATGCGCTGGCGGCGGAATATGCGCAGCTGGAAACGAAGTTCCAGACCTATGGTTTTGCCCCCATCCGTACCGCGTGGTTGTCCCATGCCGCGCGTTTGGGCGAAGAGATCGTCGCGCGCACCATGAAGGACGAAACCCGTGGTGTGTTCGAAGACGTGGACGCGCAAGGCAACCTGATCCTGCGCACCCCTAAAGGCCGTGTGCCCATCACTGCGGCGGATGTATTTTTCTAAGCGCGAGCGGAGGGATGTGCCATGCTGTTGGCGATTGACTGCGGAAACACCAATACAGTCTTTTCGATCTGGGACGGGGCGCGGTTCCTCGGGACGTGGCGGACCTCTACCGAATGGCAGCGTACCTCTGACCAATATTACGTCTGGCTCAGCACGTTGATGAAGTTTCAGGGCGTCGAGGCAGATATCACCGATGTCATCATCAGCTCGACCGTGCCGCGGGTGGTGTTCAACCTGCGCGTTCTGGCGGACCGCTATTTTGACACGCGGCCCATTGTGGTGGGCAAACCCGATTGCCTGCTGCCCGTGGATGTCCGCGTTGACGAAGGCACCGCCGTGGGGCCTGACCGTCTGGTCAACACGGTGGCGGGGCATGATCTTTATGGCGGTGATCTGATCATTGTCGATTTCGGCACGGCGACGACCTTTGACGTGGTCGATACGGACGGGGCCTATATCGGCGGGGTGATTGCCCCCGGTGTGAACCTGAGCCTTGAGGCATTGCATAACGCCGCCGCGGCCTTACCTCATGTAGACATCTCGAAACCACAGGCGGTGATTGGTACAAATACCGTCTCTTGCATACAATCGGGCATTTTTTGGGGTTATGTTGGCCTCGTCCGTGAGATATGTGCCCGAATAAAGGCTGAGCGCGGCCGCGAAATGCGCGTGATTGCCACAGGCGGGCTGGCCCCGCTCTTTCAACAGACAGTCGATCTGTTTGATGCATACCAAGATGATTTGACGATGCACGGCCTGACCGTGATTTATAACTATAACAAGGATACCGCTTAGTCATATGAGCAGCGAAAGATTGATCTATCTGCCCCTCGGTGGGGCAGGTGAAATTGGCATGAATGCCTATGTTTATGGATACGGGAAACCCGGTAAGGAGCGGCTGATTGTTGTCGACCTTGGCGTCGCCTTTCCCGACATGGACACAAGCCCCGGCGTGGATCTGATCATCCCCGATATCGCCTGGCTTGAAGAACGCCGCGACCAGATCGAGGCGATTTTCATCACCCACGCCCACGAAGACCATATCGGTGCCGTGGCCCATACCTATGACCGCCTGCGCGCGCCGATCTACACGCGGAAATTCACCGCCAATATCGCCAAGCGCAAGATGGACGAATACGGCCATCCCGATGATGCGGTGACCACCGTGGCCCCTTGGCCGCAGCAAACGACTGTAGGGCCGTTCAAAGTGGGCTTCCTGCCCATGTCCCACTCCATCCCTGAATCGTCGTCGCTGGTGATCGACGTGGCCGGCGATCGGCTGATCCACTCGGGCGACTTCAAGATCGACATGACACCCGGCGTTGGTGAACCCTACGACCCCGAACTTTGGGCCGACGTGTCCAAAGACGGCGTCAAAGCGCTGATCTGTGACAGTACCAACGTCTTCTCGCAACATGCAGGCCGGTCCGAAGCGACCGTCGGGCCAGAGATTGAAAAACTGCTTGGCACCGCGCAGGGTATGGTCGTCGCGACGACCTTCGCCTCTAACGTCGCGCGTGTGAAGACGCTGGCGGATGCGGGCGAACGGGCAGGGCGGTCGGTTGTGCTGCTGGGACGTGCGATGAAACGCATGGTCGAAGCCTCGCTTGAAACCGGCGTGATGAAGGACTTCCCCCCGGTCGTGAGCCCGGAAGAAGCCCGCGGCATCCCGCGCGAGAACCTGATGCTGCTGGTAACAGGTTCGCAAGGGGAGCGTCGTGCGGCGTCGGCACAGCTAGCACGCGGCAAATACATGGGGCTGGAAATGAAGGAAGGGGACATGTTCCTGTTCTCCTCCAAAACCATTCCCGGCAACGAACGTGGCGTGATCAAGGTGATCAACGCATTCTCCGAGATGGGCGTTGATATCGTCGACGACAGCTCGGGTCTGTATCACGTATCGGGCCACGCCAACCGTCCCGATCTGGAAACGCTGCATGATGTGGTCAAGCCGCAGATCCTGATCCCGATGCATGGTGAGCACCGCCACCTGCGTGAGCACGCCAAAATCGCCAACGCCAAGGGGATGAAGGGTGTCTTGGCCGTTAACGGCATGATGATCGACCTGTCGGGCAACGAGCCCAAGGTCGTTGAATATGTCGACAGCGGGCGGACGTATCTTGACGGTTCGACCCAGATTGGCGCGATGGACGGCGTTGTGCGCGACCGTATTCGCATGGCGCTGAACGGCCACGTCACCGTGACCGTCATCTTGGACGAGAATGACGAAGCCTTGGGTGATCCTTGGGTCGATGCCATGGGTCTACCAGAGCAAGGTCGGTCCAAGACGTCGCTGGTTGACGTGCTGGAAGCCGATCTGGCCCAGTTCCTTGGCCGTGCAAACGCCAAGACCCTGCGCGACGACGACAAGCTTCACGATGGGTTGAAGCGCACTGTGCGTCAGTCCGCCAACGATGAGATCGGCAAAAAGCCCGAGGTTACCATCGTGGTCAGCCGCCTGAGCTAAAACGCTCTCATGCTCATCGAAACGCCGCGCAGCCCCCTGCGCGGCGTTTTGCGTTTGTGGGGGCAGGGTGTGGCGCGTCGGAGCTGCTGCAAGGCAAAGCGGTAAACACAAAGAAAAAGGCGCAGAGGATGCCCTGCGCCTTTAATCGTTTCTGTCAGTGGTGCGCGGGGTTATTCGCGACGCTCGGCAAAGCTTAGGCCGATGAACTCGGGCGTGTGATCGCCCAGACCGACGACGCGGTTGTCGTTTCGGTTGTTCTGCTGACGGTTGTTGTCATTGCGGTTGTTATCACCGCGCCCGCCACGGCCACCGCGACGGTTGTTGGGTTTGTCGTCCTGAGCGGCGTCTGCCTTTTGGGCAGGGGCTTTATCTGCGGACTCCTTGGCTGGTTTGTCCGACTTTTTGTCTTGCGGCTTTGCATCAGATTTGGCGTCCGCTTTGGCATCGGATTTGTCCGCCTTGGGGCTGTCCGCCTGCGCCGTCTCTGTCTGTTCAGCGTCAACCTTAGCCGCATCAGGCTTTTTGCGGCTGCGCGTGCGGGTGCGTTTGGGCTTTTCAGATTTAGCCGCGTCATCGGATTTCGCAGCGGGGGCGTCGGCTGTCTTGGCCTCTGCCGCGGGGGCCGCTTTTGCCTCCGAACCGCCCAAGGGGTTGTCGAGGCGCGGGATCTCGCGCTGTACCAGACGTTCAACGTCTTCGAGGTTCTTTTCGTCCCGCGGGACGCAGATCATGATCGCCTTGCCATCACGTCCCGCGCGACCCGTGCGGCCGATCCGGTGCACGTAATCCTCGGCATGGGAGGGCACGTCGTAGTTATACACGTGGCTCACCGACGGCACATCAAGACCGCGCGCCGCCACGTCAGAGGCAACAAGGAAGCGCAGATCGCCGTTGCGGAACCCTTCCAGTGTTTTGGTCCGCTGGCTTTGATCAAGATCCCCATGGATCGGAGCCGCGTCATAGCCGTATTTCTTCAACGACTTAGCGACCGTATCCACATCCATCTTGCGGTTACAGAAGATGATCGCGTTGGTGCATTTGTCGCCTTCGGCGTCGATCAACGCGCGCAGCACTTTGCGTTTCTCCGTCGCTTCGCGGTCCTTGCGCGAGGCTTTGAACATCAGCACGCCTTGATCGATATTCTCGCTTGTGGTGGCCTGACGGGCGACTTCGATACGCTCGGGCGCAGAGAGGAAGGTGTTCGTAATCCGCTCGATCTCGGGGGCCATCGTGGCCGAGAAGAACAGCGTCTGACGGGTAAAGGGCGTCATCTGGAAGATGCGTTCGATATCGGGGATGAACCCCATATCCAGCATCCGGTCGGCTTCGTCTACGACCATGATCTTCACGTCGGACAAGATCAGCTTGCCGCGCTCAAAGTGGTCGATCAGACGGCCGGGCGTGGCGATCAAAACGTCAACGCCCTTGTCGATCAGCTTGTCCTGCTCTCCGAACGACACGCCGCCGATCAGCAGCGCTTTGGTCAGTTTCAGGTGCTTGGTATAGGTGTCGAAGTTCTCGGCCACCTGTGCTGCCAGTTCCCGCGTGGGGCACAGCACCAGACTGCGCGGCATCCGGGCGCGGGCGCGGCCACGGGCAAGCAGGGTGATCATGGGCAGGGTAAAGCTGGCAGTTTTGCCGGTGCCTGTTTGGGCGATTCCCAAGACGTCCTTGCCTTCAAGGGCAGGGGGGATCGCGCCGGCCTGAATTGGCGTGGGGGTTTCATACCCGGCCTCATCAATGGCTTTCAGGACTTTAGGATTAAGGTTTAGATCAGAAAATTTTGTCATGTGTGTCCGATGATAGCGGACATACACTTGGCCCGCGGCAGCATTCATGTCGGCCCGCATGGCCCAAGGGGCGGAGGCTCTCCGCGACATGTTCTGCACCCATTAACAAAGACTCCCCGTCGCGTCAAATGGATGCGCTAAAGCCCTGTGAAACGGGGGAAATGTGTTGCCAGTTGGTCGGGCAGCGCCAGATCAACCTCGCGTAGCAGCCCGTGGTCGCGCAGGCGGCTGCGCAATTCCGGTGTATCTGCGCAGACTTCGTCGAAAAACGCGCGCAACCCTTCCTCGCCGCTTTCACTCTCTATCATCGAGAAAAGGTCGTTGAGCGACAGACCGCCTTGGTCGTAGGGGCGGTTGGGGCGCAGTTCGGGGCGGTAGCTGCCCTTGGTGACGCGGTAGCGGTACGCGGCGATCCAGTCGTCCCATGTTTTCGCATGGGCATGGGCCAGCGTGATCTCGGGCGGAGCGTCGTGACAGTCCAGCATCTCGCCCTTTTGAAAGACGTTGTGGATGCGCAGATGCATATTCGGCAGCCCCGTGCGGACAAATACCTTGCCCGCTAGATGGCTGAGAAACCCGCCCTTCAAATAAGCGCCATAGGTCGGATAAAGCTCTGCCACAATGCGCGCGCGGTCGGGGCCGGCGGGGATGAAGCCCTTGAACGCCGTCGGATCGCCTGAAAGCTGCTCCATCGGGCGGATGCGGGTGGCCGGCGCAGCTTGCGGGATATCGGCCAGAATGTCAGCGATCGGGCGGCCTGCGACCAGATACTCGTCCGCATCCATGTGGATCAGCCAGTCCACCTCGCGGCGGCGGTTGTAGGCATGGGTCGCGTTTGCCGTCTGGCGTTGCTGGTGGGCGTCTGGCCGGTCACGTTTGCGCTGCTTCCAATAGCGCGCGTCGCAGGTGATGACGCGGATCTTGGGATGAGCGTCGAGATGGGCAAAGGCCTCGTCATTGGGCGCATCCAGATAGATGTAAAGCCGCTGCGCGCCCGCCGCCAGATGATAGGCGGCGAACTGCAATATGTCGCGCGTCGGTGCCAGAATGGTAGAGGCGATGCCCCATGTCACATCAGTCATGGGGCCAGTTTGCGGTGCGTCGGTCGGGCTGGCAAGCCCAAGTCAGACCATCATTTCCTTGGTCGCGGTCAGGCGCACATCGGGGTAATCGCGGTCCACACGGTCGATATCCCATTGCAGCCGCGTCAGGTAAACGATGTCGCCATCGTGGTCATGGGCGATATGCTGTTTGTTGGCTTCTGTAAACTTATCAACGGCTTGCCGGTCACCGTTCACCCAGCGAGCCGAGGTGAACTGCGATTGTTCGAACCGCACCGGCAGCCCGTATTCCAGCTCGATCCGGCTGGCGAGCACTTCGAACTGTAGCTGCCCGACGACGCCCACAACAAAGCCCGAGCCGATGGCGGGTTTAAAGACCTTCGCCGCACCTTCTTCGGCGAATTGCATCAGCGCTTTTTCAAGGTGTTTCGATTTCATCGGATCGCCCGCGCGCACGCCCTGCAACAGCTCTGGCGCGAAGGACGGGATGCCACTGACGCGGATCGCCTCGCCCTCGGTCAGGGTGTCACCGATGCGCAGCTGCCCGTGGTTGGGAATGCCGATGATGTCACCGGCCCATGCTTCCTCGGCCAGCTCGCGGTCGGCGGCAAGGAACATCACGGGGTTGGTGACAGACATGGTTTTCTTGGACCGCACATGGGTCAGTTTCATGCCACGGGTAAAATGGCCCGACGCCAGACGGACAAAGGCCACGCGGTCGCGGTGCTTGGGGTCCATGTTCGCCTGAACCTTGAAGACAAAGCCGGAAACCTTTGGTTCTTCAGGTAAAATCTGTCTTGGCTCTGCCGATTGAATCTGCGGTTCGGGGCCGTAGGTGGCGATGCCGTCCATCAGTTCCTTGACGCCAAAGCTGTTGATCGCAGAGCCGAACCAGATCGGTGTCAGCGACCCTTCGGCCATCAGCGCCGCATCCAGCGGCGGCATCAGCTCGCGTACCATCTCAAGGTCTTCGCGCAGTTTCTCAAGCAGGGCGGCGGGCACGTGTTCGGCCAGTTTCGGGTCATCCAACCCTTCGATCGCAATGCTCTCAGCGACCTTGTTCCGGTCTGCACGGTCCATCAGTTCAAGCCGGTCGCGCAGGATGTCGTAGCAGCCGATAAAGTCGCGGCCCACGCCGATGGGCCAGCTTGCAGGGGTCACATCAATGGCAAGGTTTTCCTGAATTTCGTCGATGATCTCGAAGACATCGCGGCTTTCGCGGTCCATCTTGTTACAGAATGTCAGGATCGGCAGGTCGCGCATGCGGCAGACCTCGAACAGCTTTTGCGTCTGGCTTTCCACGCCTTTCGCGCCGTCAATTACCATCACGGCCGCGTCAACGGCGGTCAGCGTGCGGTAGGTATCTTCGGAAAAATCAGAGTGGCCGGGCGTATCCACAAGGTTAAAGCGGAAATTCGTGCCCTTGTTCATGAAATCGAACGACATGGCCGAGGCCGAGACAGAAATGCCGCGATCCTTTTCCATAGCCATAAAGTCAGAGCGGGTGCGTCGCGCCTCGCCCTTGGCGCGGACCTGTCCGGCCATCTGGATCGCCCCGCCGAACAGCAGGAATTTCTCTGTCAGCGTGGTTTTCCCCGCATCGGGGTGGGAAATGATCGCAAAGGTGCGACGCCGAGCGATTTCGGCAGGCAAAGCGGGGCGGTTTGAGGGGGTATCCAACATGGATTGGCATATATCCACGCCCGTACACACGCGCAAGTCTGCTTGGATCAGGCGGTTGGTGGCATTTTCTTGGGGGTCGGCGCGAAACTGCGGTATGATGGGCGCAGATGAAACCAGAGGGGGTGTGACAATGGAATTGAAAGAGATCGCAGATGCGTTGGTAAAAGGCTGCCGCGAGGGCCATGAGGTGGCGAACCTTGATCGGCTTTACGCGCAGGACGCCGTGTCGGTTGAAGGGATGGACCACGGAAACGGGCGCGAGACGCAGGGCCTTGAGGGCATCAAGGGCAAGCATGCGTGGTGGGACAGCGCGATGGAGGTGACGCGTCAGAATGTCAGCGACCCGATGCTCCACGGCGATGACCGCTTTGCCGTCATCTTTGATGTTGCGGCGCGCGAAAAGGACAGCGGCACCGAGATGGAGATGAAAGAGGTTGCCATCTACCAGGTGGCCAATGGCAAGATCGTGCGCGAGGAATTCTTTGGTTGATCAGCGCATGCTGGCGCGGCGCAGCAGTTCTGCCGCGTCGGGGCGGTCTAGCAGGGGTTCCGACACATCCAGCCCCGCATGGGGCAGGTCGGAATGGCCGGGGATGACATCGCCCATGGCGTCCGACAGCTCTTGCGGCAGCACGCCTTTGGTGCGGCTGTCGATCAGCATGGATTCCGCCGCGATGCCTTCGGCATAGATGATCTGGTGCCCGTCAAACAGCAGTTGGAAATAGTCGACAAAGCCGCCGTCCTGTACCCGTACCGTATCGCCGTTGACCAAATGGCGGACCTTGACCAGCAGCTCTGACCGGCCGGCGCCCAGACGGTCTTCGCGCTGGTAGATGAACAGGCGGTGATCGGGGCTGACGATCAGGTCATTGTCGTTGTTCAAAGTGCCCGCGTTGATGCAGATCGGGGCGAATTCGCCAACCGCGCGCACGGTGCTTTGTCCGATCCAGCGGATCGCCTGCACACCGTCATCGCGGGTCAGGACCTTGTCCCCGACGCAGAGTTCTTCGATCGGGCGCTGCTCACCGGTGGCCATGGTGATATGCGTGCCGCGGGTGAAGGACACACACGCCACTTGCGCGAACTTCTGGCGCATCGTCTCGGTGTCGATGCCAACCAGCCGGTATTCCACTTTGGACGACAGCGCGCTGAGCGGGATGAGATAGATCGCTTCGGCATGGCCGTCATCGGCCACTTCGACCAGCAGGATCGCATCGTTGATCTGCCCGTCAGGTGACATGAAGGTCAGCGCGCAATCCAGATGCAGGGCGGCCCCGCTGGTGCCGGTTTGCGTATCGGGCGCGATCGACAGGCTGCCATCCGGTGCCGTCTGGATCGACAGGCGCACTGGTTCCGCCCCGTAGGACAGCTCGTACACATCATCCAGCAGCAGTTCCGAGGCAAAAGACAGCGTGTCGCCCATATTCGCACCATCCGTCGCCGTGAATTGCGTCGCACGAAAGACAGGGACGCTTTGCGGAGGGGAAGGACGGGGCGAGGTCATGGGGCGGGCCTTTGCGCGCGAAAGATGAATGATATCGGGGCCGGCAGTCACACAACTGCCGGTGGTTCGTATCTCTTTGCCATAGGATTGTGTCCCATTCGGGTCAAGCCTTTGGCCTTTTGCTGGCATTGTCCGCGAAGACAGTGCTACGACTTGCGCGAACACTAACCGGGAGAGATCGCTATGGATCTGGGAATCAAGGGAAAACGCGCATTGGTTTGCGCATCGTCAAAGGGCCTCGGCTTGGGCTGCGCAGAGGCGCTGGCCGAAGCGGGTGTGGATCTGGTGATGAACGCACGCGGTGCCGCTGATCTGGAAACAGCCGCCGAACGCATCCGTCAGGACTATGGCGTCGAGGTCACCACCATCGCCGCCGATATCGCCACGGACGAAGGCCAGAAGCTGGTGCTGGAGGCCGCGGGCCAGATCGACATTCTGGTCAATAACGCAGGCGGCCCACCCCCCGGCATGTGGAGCGATTGGGACCGCGAGGATTTCATCAAGGCGCTCGATGCGAACATGTTGGCCCCCATCGCGATGATCAAGGCGCTGGTGCCCGCGATGATGGACCGTGGCTGGGGCCGCGTCGTCAACATCACCTCGCAATCCGTGCGCGCGCCAATCGGCGTTCTGGGGCTCAGCAACTCGGCCCGTACCGGTCTGACCGGCTATGTCGCGGGCACCTCGCGTCAGGTCGCGGGCAAGGGTGTCACGATCAACAACCTGCTGCCCGGCATCCACGCCACCGACCGTGCCGATGCACTGGATGGCGGCGTCGTCAAACAAAAGGGCATCACGCTGGAAGAGGCCCGCACCGAGCGCGCATCGACGATTCCCGCAGGGCGCTATGGCACGCGGCATGAATTCGGCGCGGCCTGTGCCTTCCTGTGCTCGCAACACGCGGGCTTTATCGTCGGGCAGAACTTGCTGCTTGACGGCGGGGCGACCAATATCACGATGTAAGGGCGAGGGGCGGGCGCTGTGATGTCCGCGCGGCACGCGCGCCCGTCTGACATATTTCATCACGTTTACGACAGACCGCCGCGCAACAGATAGCGCGGCGGTTTGTGCTAGGCTACCCATGGACGTTACTGTCCCTTTCAAAGGTATTCCCGGATGTCCCCCATTGTTCTGTTTGTCCTCTTCGGTGCCATCATCGCCGCAAGTCTGCTGGCCGCACCGCGTCGCGCCTCGGTCGAGGGGTTCTTTGGCGGGATGACGGCCCAAGGCGGTGCGCCGGGGCTTTGGACGCTGGTGCTCAGCCAGGTCACCACATGGATTTTCGCGCGCAGCCTGATGAACGCGGCGATCCTGGGATATTACTACGGCATCGCGGGCACGCTGGCCTATGCAGCCTACTACGGGTCTTTCCTGACCGGGGGCTTTATCGTCGGGCGTCTGCGCCAGAACGGTGCCCTGTCGGTGCAGGATTGGCTGGGCGCGCGCTTTGGCGGGGCGGGCAATGCCTGCTATAATCTGGTCATCGCGCTGCGGCTCTTGTCCGAGGTGTTTGCCAATCTGCTGGTGGTGGGGCTGATCTTTAACGCCGTGCTGGCGGGCAGCGGCACGCCTGCGATCCTGATCGTGGCGCTCGTGGGGCTGGGCTATTCCGCTTGGGGCGGGCTAAGTGCCGCGCTGCGCACCGATGTGGTGCAGATGGTCGTGTTCCTCGTGGTTTTCGGTGTCGCCTTTGTGGCGCTGGTCGTGTCGCCCGGCTTTGATCTGGGGGCGGTTGTCACGGCACCGGGGACCGCAGGGGCCTATAACGGCTGGGTCTTGCTGGCCGTGGCGTTGTTGCAAGTGTTTTCCTACCCCGCGCATGATCCCGTGATGATGGACCGGGGCTTTATCGCCGACCCGGAGGTGACGCGCCGGTCCTTTCTGCATGCCTTCTGGATCTCGACCCTGTGTATCATCGGCTTCGGGTTCTTCGGCATTCAGGCGAGCCTTGTCGGTGCGGCCTACGAGGGCGAGCTGATCGGCACCTGGGCCACGATGTTTCCTGCGTGGGTGTTTGTGGCGCTGATGATTTCGCTGCTGGTCTCGGCGCTGAGCACGCTGGATTCCGCGCTCTCTTCTGCCGCGCGTCTGGTGGTTGAAGAGCTGAAGCTCGCACCGCGTAGCCTGAACGGCGGGCGGATCGTGATGCTGGGCTTTATGGCCGCGGGCACGGTGCTGACGCTCTGGGGCAATGCGACGCTGTTCGATGCGGTGGCCGTGTCGGGTACCGCGTCGATGTTCCTGACGCCGGTGCTGGTGGTCGGGCTGGTGATGCAGCGGCAGATCGCCCTATGGGCCTATCTGGCAGCCTTCGGGGCGGCGATGATCGGGGCCTTTGCCTATTTTGCCCGTGCGTGGCCCGCCTTTGCCGCGGTGCTGCCAGAGGGGCATAAATACGAACAGCTTTTGGTGATTTGTGTGGTCGTTCTGGTCGCAGGCTTCGCGGCGGTGCTTGCGGGCGCGCGGCGGGGCTGATAGCGGTCGATCCCGAGCGAATTGATCGGATTAGACCGCGCCCATGACTGAAGTGACTGACGTGCACCCGAGACTGGAGATCAAGAACCTGCAGCGCGCCTATGGCGGGCGGGCCGTCGTGGATGATGTCAGCCTGAAAATCATGCCGGGGCAGGTGACCTGCCTTCTGGGGCCATCGGGCTGTGGCAAGTCGACCACCCTGCGGATGATCGCCGGCGTCGAGATGCAGGACAGCGGTACGATCCACGTTGATGGCAAGCTGATCTGTGACACGGTTTTCCGCGTGCCCCCCGAACGGCGCGAGATCGGGTTGATGTTTCAGGATTTCGCGCTGTTTCCGCATCTTAGCGTGGCCGACAACGTGGGCTTTGGCCTGAAAACCGGCACCAAGGCCGAACGCCGCGCCCGTATCGAGGAACTGCTTGAACGTGTGGACCTGCTGCGATTTATCGACGGCTATCCCCATCAACTGTCAGGGGGCGAACAACAGCGCGTGGCGCTGGCGCGTGCCTTGGCCCCACGGCCCAAGATCATGCTGATGGACGAGCCCTTCTCGGGTCTTGATAACCGGCTGCGCGATGACATCCGGGACGAGACTTTGGGCATCCTGAAAGAGGAAGGTACCGCCGTCTTGCTGGTCACCCACGAGCCCGAGGAAGCCATGCGCATGGCAGACGAGATCGCCTTGATGCGCGATGGCAAGATCGTGCAGCAGGGGGCCCCCTATAACGTGTATACGCGTCCCGTCGACCGCGCGTCGGTGGCGTTTTTCTCGGACGCGAATGTGCTGCGGGCCGAGGTGTCTGGGGCGCTGGCGCATACGGTCTTTGGCCGGTTTCTGGCCCCCGGCGTGCCGGATGGGACGCAGGTGGATATCGTATTCCGCCCCCAGCATTTGCGCATCGACTTTGATCGTGCGGGCAAGGGGCCGTTGCCAACCTCGACCGATGGGACCGCAGCCCGCGCCGTTGTTGCGCGTGCGCGTTTCATGGGGAATGAAAGTCTCGTGGAATTTGTCATGGACCATGACGGCAGCACCCTGCGCGCCACCGTGCCCAATGTCTTTTTGCCGCAGCCCGGGGCCGTCATGTGGCTGACCGTGCGCCGCGATCGTTGTTTTGTTTTTCCGGTGCATGCGGCAGGGTAGACCGCTGGCGGCTGCCCCTGTGGCACCGCGGGATGCCTTCGGCGAGGATTTATTCCATTTGGAAGGCGGGCGGCGCGGTGAATAGCGCGGGCAGCGGGTGTGTTGCCTCGATCAGGTCAAGCCGCAGGGTCGTGTTTTGCCCTTTGGTTTCATCCCAACCTGACAGGGTCCAACTGCGGGCGGCATGGCTGAGCCTGTGGGGGTGGAGCACCAGCGTATCGAGCGTGCCATCGTCGGCGTTATAGACGATCCTGAGTTTCTGGCGCGCGCGAATTGCGGCGCGCAGCACGGGCAGATGCCCCATCCCCCGCGCGGCATTGGCGAAAGGGTGTTCGATGCGCTGCCAGTCCTGCGTTGCGGGCTGTGCGGTTTCGGGCAAGGCCGCGTCGATTTTTTGCGCCAGAGAGGTCGCGGCGGCCTGTAGGTCGGGGTCGGTTGTTTCAAGCACAACGGCGAGGGCGAGTTGCAACGCCTCTATCTCTTCTGGGGAGAGGGATAGCGGCGGCAGCACCGTCGCCGGTGTCAGCCGGTAGCCTGCGCCACGGGTGCCGGTGATCGCAACGCCCGACGCCTGTAGCCGCGCGATGTCGCGGTAGAGCGTGCGCAAGGACACGCCCGCTACCTGCGCCATATCCTCGGCCCGGTGAAGCTGGTGGTCGCCCATGAGGGAGAGCAGGGAAAACAATCGGTCGCTGCGGCGCATGGTTTATCTGTGCCACACAGGTGGACAGGGTGCAAGGCAACTGCCAAAAAACTGTCAGGAGTGTTGGGGTGGTCGTTGGAGGGCGTAAATTTTGCGGGGCCGCGCGGCGAGGGAAACGCTTTGGCCCTTCAAGCTGCCAGAGCAGGGGCCTAAAAAGAGACAGAGTTTACCGGTGGGGGCAGTCCCCCTGCCACATATTCGGATTATGGAGTTGAGACTATGTTGAACAATATCGGCCTTCCGGGTCTTTTGCTGATTGCCGTTGTGGTGCTGGTCCTGTTCGGGCGCGGCAAGATTTCCAGCCTGATGGGCGAAGTCGGCAAGGGCATCACCAGCTTTAAGAAAGGCATCAGCGAAGGCGAAGATGACGTGAAAAACGGCGACAAGGACACTGCCGAGCTGAGCGATGACACCGTT
The DNA here is from genome assembly GCF_000735125.2 of Sulfitobacter sp. CB2047. Lineage (NCBI taxonomy): Bacteria > Pseudomonadati > Pseudomonadota > Alphaproteobacteria > Rhodobacterales > Roseobacteraceae > Sulfitobacter > Sulfitobacter sp. CB2047. Next base: position 1,535,998 of record NZ_CP072613.1, read on the forward strand.
GTTGTCACCGACACGAAGACCGACAAGGACCGGGTGTAAGCTCTCATGTTTGATATGGGGTGGTCAGAGCTGTTGGTCGTTGGCGTTGTCGCGCTGATTGTGGTGGGTCCCAAGGACCTGCCCGTGCTGTTTCGCAAGGTCGGCCAGTTTGTGGGCAAGGCCAAGGGGATGGCGCGCGAGTTCAGCAATGCGATGAATGATGCCGCCGATGACACGGGCATGCGCGAGATGTCGTCCAGTTTGAACAAGACGTTGAAAACAGCGACGAACCCGCTGGGATCGGCGATGGACGAAGTGAAGTCAGCGACCAAATCCCTGTCCAAATTCGACCCCGAAAGCGAGACGGGCAAACTGGCCTCGCAGCGGGCCGAGGATGTCAAGAAGATCCAGGCCGCCACCGCCCGTGCCGGTGCCGAGCGCAAGCAGCGTGAAGCTGCCGAAGCGCTGGCACAGGCCGATGCGGCAGAAGCGAAACTCGCGACACCCGCCGCCGCGCCGCAGATCGAGAAGCCGGCGGCGAAAGCTCCTGCCAAGAAAGCGCCAGCCAAGAAGGCAGCTGCCGCCAAAGCGCCAGCCAAAGCCACGCCCGCGAAAAAGCCTGCCGCCAAGAAACCTGCCGCAGCGAAACCTGTGGCCAAGAAAGCCGCGCCCAAAGCGCCAGCGGCCAAAAAGAGTGACACATGAGTGCATCAGACGATATTGACGACAGCGCCGCCCCGCTGATCGAGCATCTGGCCGAGCTGCGCACGCGGCTGATCCATTCGGTGATCGCCTTTATCATCGGCATGGTGATCTGTTTTACCGTTTGGAATCCGATCTTTAACTTCCTGACGAACCCTTTGTGTTCGGCTATGGCCGAGCGTGGGCAGGAAGACTGCGGGTTGATCCTGATCAAGCTGCAAGAGGGCTTTTTCGTCGCCATCTCTATCTCTTTGCTGGGCGGGCTGGTTTTGGGCTTTCCCTATATCAGCTACCAACTGTGGCGCTTCGTGGCACCGGGGCTTTACAAGAACGAGAAGGGCGCGTTTCTGCCCTTCCTGATCTCGAGCCCGCTGATGTTCTTTTTGGGCGCGTCCTTTGCCTTTTATGTCGTGACGCCGCTGGCTTTCGATTTCTTTCTTGGGTTCCAGCAGGCGGGCACGCTTGTCGGCGAGGGGACGGATAACGCAGGCGGGATCGCCGCCATTGCGTTCCAGGGGTCGGCTCAGGAATATCTGAGCCTGACGATCAAGTTCATCGTGGCCTTTGGGCTGTGCTTTCAGCTGCCCGTATTGCTGACCCTGATGGGGAAGGCCGGACTGGTCAGCGCCGAAGGGCTTGGCAACGTGCGCAAATATGCGGTGGTTGGTATTCTGGTGCTGGCCGCACTTGTCACGCCGCCGGATGTGATCACCCAAGGGATCCTGTTTGTTGTGGTCTACGGGCTTTACGAAATCTCTATCTTTCTTGTAGGGCGGGTTGAACGCAAACGAGAAGAACAGCTGCGCGCAGACGGGTATTATGACGACGAATATGATGACCCGATCCTCGCAGAGTTCGAAGAGGATGAGGACGACCTGAAGTGAACCGTGACCCGATGGACCGTATTGCAGCGGCGTTGGAGAGGATGTCTCCTCCGCCGCTGAAAGCCCCGGATTTTGATGTAGCGGGGGCCTTTGTCTGGCAGACAGGGCCGGACCATCTGGCACCGGTCGAAACGGTCAGCAAGGTTGATCTGTCGCTGCTGGTCGGGGTGGATCGTGCGCGCGACACGTTGCTGGCCAACACGATGCAGTTCGCCGCCGGTCTGCCCGCCAACAACGCCCTGCTGTGGGGCGCGCGCGGGATGGGCAAGTCGAGCCTTGTGAAAGCCGTACACGCCCATGTCCGCGAGACGCACGACCGTCTGCGCATCGTGGAACTGCAACGCGAGGACTTGCCATCGGTGGGCCGTCTGCTGAGCCTGCTGCGCGGTGCGCGGCAACGGTTTATCCTTTATTGCGATGATCTGAGCTTTGGTCATGATGACGCGCATTACAAATCGCTGAAGGCGGTGCTGGATGGCGGGATCGAGGGACGGCCAGAGAATGTCGTGCTTTACGCCACGTCGAACCGGCGGCATCTGATGCCCCGTGACATGATCGAGAACGAACGTGGCTCTGCCATCAACCCTGCCGAGGCGGTGGAAGAGAAAGTCTCGCTGTCGGATCGGTTCGGGCTGTGGCTGGGCTTCCATCCCTGCGACCAGAAACAGTATCTGGATATGATCCGCGGCTATTGCGAGGCCTACGGGGTCGAGATTGACGCCAAGACTCTGCACGCCGAGGCGATCGAATGGCAAGCGACCCGTGGGGCGCGGTCGGGCCGTGTGGCGTGGCAGTATTTCGTTGATCTGGCAGGGCGGCGCGGCGTCGCGCTGTAAGCGATAAACGGCCTTCGCAAAAGACAGCGGCCCCGAAAAGGGGCCGCGCGTTGAAGCTGTTCCGTTTTCCAGTTGGCTTAGTTCAGGTAGGGCGTCGGATCGACGCTATCAAAGCCTTTGCGCACCTCGAAATGTACGAATGAATCATCGCCCGGGCGCAGTTTGGCGATGCTTGCCCCTTTCGAGACGCTATCCCCTTTGGCGACCGACACATTGGCGACGTTGGCATAGACGGTCAGCAGGTTGTCAGGGTGGCGGATCACGACAATCGGCACGCCCTCGGCGCTTTTGGTGATCGCGGCGACGGTGCCGCTATCGGCGGCTTTGACCGCAGCGCCCGGTGTGCCCTTGATGTTGATGCCCTCGTTCTTGCCCTTGGAATAGGCGCGGATGATGCTGCCCTGCACGGGGGGCGACATGCGGCCCGAAGAGGCGGGTTGCGTCGTCTTGCCCACATCGGCGACAGGCTTGGCTGCGGCGGGTTCGGGCTTTGGCGCGGCGGGCTTCTCGTCCACAGGCGGTAGCGGTTTCGCGGCGCTTGGCGGGGTCGGCGTTGGCGATCCGGTGCCGGGCAAGCTGGTCGTTGTCGGCGCAGTGGCCGTCGCGGCAGCAGGGACCGCGGCGCTGCGTTTCGGGGCGGCCTGCTGCGCCACGGGGATCAGCAGGAACTGCCCTTCGCGGACAGAGAAATCAGCGCCAAGCCCGTTCCATTCGGCCAGCGTTTCAACCGGCACGGCATAGAGACGCGCGATGGTATAGGCGGTTTCCCCACGTTCCACCTTGTGGCGCACAGGCTCGATCCCGGTCTGTTTCGCGGGGTTCTCGCGGGTGGTGGTCTGCGCCGAGGGCAGGGTGGTGGTCTGCACGCCGGGGGTGGCGGGCGCCCGGTTGATCGCGCCGCCTGCGATAGTCTGGATATCGACCGCTGCAGTGGTGATCGGACCGGTGCCCGACGCGCCAGTCGCGGGCGAGGGTTCGGCCACGCGGGTCGGTAGGGCGATGATCTCTCCCTTGCGGAGGGGGACAGTGGGGTCGATGCCGTTGTAGCGCGACAGGCTGCCCACATCGGCACCCACGCGGGTGGCCACGTCAGACAGCGTATCGCCACGCCGCGCCACAGCGACCTGATAGTTGGGGTAGGAAATCACACCGCGGTTGTCCGGTGCGGGGCGTTCATCCAGCGGGCCGGTGGCTGCGTGGGCGGTGGTGAAACCGTCGCCAAAGCCGCCGCGCAAATCCATATCAAGGGGCTGTTCACAAGCGGCGAGCAAAAGCGCAGAGCTGCCCGCCAGTACCGTCAGCCTGAGGGTACGGGTCACGTTTGGTTGGGTCATCTGCTCGTCCTCGTCTTCGGTGCCGTCAGCGCCTTGGGGTCCCCGTTCGGGCGGAGTTCCCCTTGCTATACTGCATTTAGCCGTCTTTTCCCAGCCCTTCAAGCAAGGGAACAAAGCGGACCTTGCGCAGCTCGTCATATTCCAGCCCGGTCTCGGTTTTGCGTACACGTATGAGGTGTTGAACCGTGTCCGACTGGCCCACGGGCACGACCATGATGCCGCCCACCTTGAGCTGAGCCAGAAGCGGGCCGGGGGGGTCTTCGGCGGCGGCGGTCACGATGATCCGGTCAAAGGGGGCCTGTTCGGGCAAGCCAAAGCTGCCGTCGCCTATGATCGCCGTGATGTTGGACAGGGCCAGATCCTCGAAGATCTGGCGGGCCTCTACCACCAGTCTGCGGTGGCGGTCGATGGTATAGACGCGCCGCGCCAGTTTGCTGAGGATCGCGGCCTGATAGCCTGATCCGGTCCCCACCTCGAGCACCTTGTCACGCGACGACACATCCAGCGCCTGCGTCATCAGCGCCACAACCGAAGGCTGGCTGATGGTCTGACCGCAGGCGATCGGCAGGGGCATGTCCTCGTAGGCGCGGGACGCGAAAAGGCCGCGGATGAAGGGACCTCGGTCGATCTGCTCCATCGCGTTCAGGACACGGGCATCGGTGACGCCCTTGGAACGGAGTGCGTAAAGAAATTGCATCTTGCGTGTCGCGTCTGTGATGTCTTCTTCGTCGTTCATGTATTGATGGCTTTTAGCGCGTCAAATGTATCATGAGCGGTGAGGTCGGCGCGCATGGGCGTGACCGAGATATAGCCGTCAAGGTTCAGCGCGGCGTCGGTGCCGTCGTCCGTCGGGATCTGCTGGTCCGCGCCCTTGATCCACAAGAACCGCCGCCCCGAGGGCGACAGCTGCGGGATCGTGGAAAAGCTGGTATCGCGGCGCATCCCCTGGGGGGCCAAACGGATGCCCTGAACCTCTGCCGCTGCGACGGGCGGAAAATTCACGTTATAGAACAGACGGTAGCCATCCCCATGCGCCGGTGTCGCATCCAGAATACGGCGGATCACATCGGCCCCGTGGCCGGCGGCGGCCTCGAACGGGTCATCCAGATCGCGGTTGGCAGGGCCGTAGTATTGCGACAGCGCCACGGCGGGGATGCCTTGCAGCGCCGCCTCCATCGCGCCACCGATCGTGCCGGAATAGAGCGTGTTTTCAGCCGCGTTGTTGCCGCGGTTCACACCGGACAGCACCAGATCAGGGCGGGCATCCAGCATACAGTCATGCAGTGCCGCCATCACACAATCGGCCGGGCTGCCCTCGACCGAAAAGCGCCGGTCGCTGACCTTTTCGACCATCATCGGCTTGGTGTAGCTGATGCAATGCCCGACGCCGGATTGTTCATAGGCGGGGGCCACGGTCCAGACCTCGCCATCGGGTCCGGCCAGGTCGGTGGCAATGCCCTGCAGGGTCTTCAGACCCGGGGCGTGAATACCGTCGTCGTTGGTGATCAGAATGCGCATAAATTCCCCTTTGCGCCTTGATAGGCGACGGGGCGCGGCGCGGCAAGGCAGGAGCCTTCACCGCATCATGTTTTAAGGCTGGGAAACAGCCAGTTGCGCCAGAATTTCAGCGGCTTGTGACTGTGGCGTGTTCAGCGCCTCGCGGTCTTCACCGGGGTGGAAACGCGCGCGTGTCGCGGTTGGCATGGGGGCGGGGGTCATGATGTGGACGCGCGGGCCGATTGCCACGGCTTCGGACTGCCAGCTTTTGGCCAGCGCGATCTGCGCGGCCTTGGTGGCCCCGTAGCTGCCAAAGAACTTGGTCGCCACAACCGGATCGTCAAAGAACACGGCCTGACCCGACTGCCCCAGTAGCGGTGCCACATAGGTGATCAGGGTCGAGGTGGCGGTGACGTTACAGGCGACCGATTTGGCCATGTCTTTGGCGTCGATGTGATCGGTCGGGGCCAAGGGGGCGGCATGGACAGCGGTGTGCAGCCACAGATCAAGGCTGCCCCAGCGGTCATAGATGCCACGGCACAGGGTCGCCATCGCATCGGCATTGGTGATGTCCATCGGGGCCAATGTCGCGCTGCCGCCGCGGGACTGGATGCGGTCGTCCAGCTCTTCCAGGGCACCGGTGGTTTTGGCGACTGCAATGATGTGATGCGTGTCGCAAAGTGCTTCGGCCAGGGCGGCACCAAGACCGCGGGACGCGCCAGTGATAAGAGCTGTTTTTGTCATGGGGTGGCTTTGCCTGAGCCACCGCGCCCCGTCAAGAGGGGCGCGGCACCCGGGGTCATGTCGCGGGGCGTTTCACCCTTTGGGAAGTTTGAGCGTCACCGTGCGCCCGCGCTGCGCCAGAACTACGCTGTCGTCGCCAATGGCGGCGACGATGCCGTCGCTGATCTTGTCGTTCAATGTCACGCGGTGGATGCGTCCGCGGCCATCGCGGATCAACGCGCCGGGGTCGGTCAGGCTGCCGAAGGTACCAATCAGGGCGAGCTTGGGCAGGGACGCCTGCTGCGTAGCCAGATTGAGTGTTTTCTGCGGGGTCGGAGTGCCTTTTTCGTCAGTCGACATGGGTGCCTCTTGCTGCGCTTAGGGGGGCAAAGAATGGTTAGACCGAGGGGCTAACAAAGCTGCCTGACAGCCGAAAGAGGGCGCGGGGGAAGCTGGCAAAGACTGGCTTGCACGTCGGCAAAGCTTTGCCAGCGGTACGGGGGCGCAAAATAGCAAAAGGGCGGGCGAGGGGTTGAACCCTGCGCCCGCCCTTGCGGAACTTGTCGCGAAGCGGCGGCTTTATTCGGCGGCTGGCTTCATCTCGAACCCTTGATTGATCTGGTCGGCAGGGGTGACGGGGTAATCGCCCGAGAAGCAGGCATCGCAATATTGAGGGCACTTGTTGTTGCGACCCTCTGCCTCGCCCACGGCGCGGTAAAGCCCGTCGAGCGAAATGAACTTGAGGCTATCAACTTGCAAATGCTCGCGCATTTCCTCTTCGGACATGGTGGCCGCCAGCAGCTTTTCACGTTGCGGCGTGTCCACACCGTAGAAACAGGGCCACGCGGTGGGGGGCGAAGCAATGCGGAAGTGGACCTCTTTCGCGCCGGCATCAAGGATCATCTCTTTGATCTTGCGGCTGGTGGTGCCACGCACAACCGAATCGTCTACCAGAATGACCCGCTTGCCCTTGATCAGCGCGCGGTTCACGTTGAGCTTTAGCCGCACGCCCATGTTGCGGATCTGTTCGGTTGGTTCGATGAAGGTCCGGCCCATGTATTGGTTGCGGATAATCCCCATCGCATAGGGAATACCCGATTCGAGGCTGAAACCGATGGCCGCAGGCGTGCCGCTGTCGGGGACGGGGCAGACAAGATCCGCCTCTACCGGCGATTCCTTTGCCAGCTCGCGCCCGATGGCTTCGCGGGTTTCATAGACCGAACGACCGCCAAGGATGCTGTCGGGGCGGCTGAAATAGACGTGTTCAAAGATACAGAAACGCGATGCGACACGGCGGAAGGGGAAATGGCTTTCGACGCCCGAAGGGGTGATCACGACCATCTCGCCGGGCTCGATCTCGCGGACGAATTCGGCACCGATGATATCCAGCGCGCAGGTCTCAGAGCTGAGCGCCCAACCGTCGCCAAGCTTGCCCAGAACCAGCGGGCGGACACCCAAAGGATCGCGCACACCGATCAGCTTGGTGCGGGTCATCGCCACGACCGAAAACGCGCCTTCGACACGGCGCAGCGCGTCTTCCATGCGTTCGGGAATGTTGCGTTGCAGGGACCGCGCCATCAGGTGGATGATACATTCGCTGTCCGACGAGGACTGGAAGATCGACCCGCGTTCAATCAGCTCGCGGCGCAGGGCGTTGGCGTTGGTGATATTGCCATTATGGGCAATCGCGGCACCGCCCATGGCGAATTCGCCAAAGAAGGGCTGCACATCGCGGATCGCTGTCGGGCCTTTGTGACCAGAGGTCGAATAACGCACATGCCCGATAGACAGTTCGCCGGGCAGCGTCTCCATCACCTTTTGCGAGGTGAAGTTGTCGCGCACATAGCCGAAGCGGCGGGCGGACTGGAAACCGGCAGCGGGGTCATAGCTGACGATCCCGCCGGCTTCCTGACCACGGTGCTGCAACGCGTGCAGGCCGAGGGCCACAAAGTTCGAGGCGTCTGCAACGCCGATCACGCCGAACACCCCGCATTCTTCTTTGAGTTTATCCCCGTCATCTGCATCACGCAGATAGGAGGAATCAAACGGGTGCGCGGGGGGCATGATCTTGGACAACGGGGCAACTCCGAATCCGATGAAGGGATAGGGGCTATGTAGGACTTTGGGCGGGCCTTGTCACCCCGCCGTTACATTTTGCCCCCGCATATGCTGCGATGCAACATATGGCAGAAACGCAAACGCCCCCGAAAACGGGGGCGCATGGATAACTTTTGGCAGCGTCAGCGGCGATTAGGCACCGCAGGCCCCAACCAAAGCCTCGTAGCGGGTGGTGATCCAGCCCAATGCGGCTTCTGGGTTCTGCTCTTCGATCTGGCCGGTAAAGCGCCCGAAGACCTGTGCCGACCGGCTTTCGTCCACCATGGTGAAGGTCTGGCCGGTGATCACGGTGTCATAGACAAAGAAGGCGATGGCGACCAAAAGAATGCCGCGCGCCACGCCGAAAAGAAACCCGAGCCCCTGATCCAGACCACCCAGAACAGACCGCTGCACCAGCGACGAAAACAACGGGGTGAACAGCGAGACCACAATCAGCGCGATGGCAAAGACGATGGCAAACGCCCCGATAATCGATAGTTCACAACTGTCGGCAAGGAATTCGCCCACAACAGGGATCTCTGACACCAGCGGTTCAACCTGCGGCGCAAAAAGAAACGCAAGGATCGCGGCGGCAATCCAGCCCACGATCGCCATAAATTCGCGTACAAGCCCGCGGCCATAAGCCAGCAAAGCCGACAGAACGATGACAAGCGCCACAACCCCGTCAATGATGGTAAAACCTTCCATGGTCGTCTTGCCTTCCTTGAAGGGGCGGTTAGCCAGCCCCGAATATTTCGCCTACAAATCCGGTGAGATCGCTCATGGTGTTAAGCGTTATGCCGTTCTTGCCCACCGGTTTTCCGCCCGCGGGCGCGATGGCGCTGGTAAAACCAAGTTTTTGCGCTTCTTTCAACCTGTTTTCGGTCTGACTGGCGGGGCGTAGCGCACCGGACAGGCTGATTTCGCCGAAAACAACGGTTTCCGCGGGCAAAGCCACGTCTTCGCGCGCGCTGAGCAACGCGGCCGCGACCGCCAAATCCGCGGCCGGCTCCGAGATTTTCATGCCGCCTGCCACGTTGAGGTAAACATCAAGCCCCGCAAAGGGGATGCCGCAACGGGCCTCTAGCACAGCGAGGATCATCGCAAGCCGTCCCCCGTCCCAGCCCACGACCGTACGCCGCGCCTGCGAATGAGGCGACGGGGCCACAAGCGCCTGAAGCTCGCATAAAACAGGGCGGGTGCCTTCGATACCTGCGAAAACCACTGACCCCGCGGCGGGCGTGCCGCGTTCGGACAGAAACAGGGCAGAGGGGTTGGTGACCTCTGCCAGCCCTTCGCCGGTCATCTCGAACACGCCGATCTCGTCTGCGGGGCCAAAGCGGTTCTTGACCGCGCGCAGGATGCGGAACTGGTGGCCGCGCTCGCCCTCGAAATACAGCACGGTATCGACCATATGCTCGACCACGCGCGGCCCCGCGATCTGCCCGTCCTTGGTGACATGCCCCACAAGAATCACGGAAACGCCGCGCCGTTTGGCAAAGCTTGTCAGCTCGTGCGCGGCGGCGCGGACCTGACTGACGGACCCGGGGGCGGAATCGACGTTATCGGCCCACATGGTCTGTATCGAATCGATGATGACCAGATCGGGCTTCACCTCTTCAAGCGTGGTCAGGATATCGCGCAGATTGGTTTCGGCGGCCAGTTGCACCGAGGCGTCGGACAGCCCCAAACGCTGCGCCCGCATACGGACCTGCGCCGAGGCTTCCTCTCCGCTGACGTAGATTGTTTTCAAACCGCTGCGGGCAAAATGGGCCGCTGCTTGCAGCAAAAGGGTGGATTTCCCGATGCCCGGATCACCGCCCACCAGAATGGCAGAGGAGGGCACCAGCCCGCCGCCCAAAACGCGGTCCAGCTCGGCAATGCCGGATTGGCTGCGGGGCGGGGGCGTGTCCTTGGTGGTGAGGTCGGTCAACACCATCGCCGCGCCGCGACGGGTGCCAAGCGATTTGCTGGGCGGGCCGGATGAAATGCCCTTGTCCTGCTGGATCGTATTCCATTCGCCGCAGGCATCACAGCGCCCGGACCATTTGTTATAGGTCGCACCGCAAGCCGTGCACGAAAATGTAACGGGAGATTTAGCCATGCGTCTTTCTGGCCGAACAAAGGGGAAACGTCAAAGCAAAACCTTGGTGCCTGCGCGGGGTTACTCCGCTGCTTTCGGGGGCAGCTCTACCACGCGTGAATCGCGGGCCATTTCATCCGCCGATACGGTACGTTCGATTCCCAGTTCGGGCATGATCTCGCGCATTTCGGCGCGCAGGCGGTCCAGCTGTGCTGCGGCCACGCTTTCTTCCAGCTCAACCTCGTGCAGCCAGTGCTTCATCTCGGATGTGATGCCTTTGGCCTGATCCAGACGGCTGTTGAACAGGTTCACTTCTTCCTGACGCTGCTTTAGGAAATTGCGCGCGCGTTCGATTTTCTCGTCGGCATAGACGGTCGCCAGCTCTTTCGAGATGTGGCTCATCTGCGCGGCGACTTCCAGAAGGGCGGGTTCAAGGGTGCTAAGGTCAGGGTGATCGCGCAGATAGGCCAGCCGTTCGCGGACCGAGTCGAATTCGGAAGACATGTGAAAAACGTCACCGCGATCCGCCGCATGCACCGCCCCGTAGGCGCGGGTGATGTCGTCCATGTTGAGCGCAAATTTGCGGTGCGATGTTTCAAGCTGCATGATGCGGCGGTTGGTGGGGATGAAAAAGCAGATGCCCACGGCCAGAATGGTCAGGCCGATCTGCGCATACATCCCTGCATTCTCAACGGGTTGCCCGTCATAGTTGAGCGGCAGTTCAATCCAAGCCCATTGGCCAAGCGCGGCCATAACGGTACAGACGGTGATCGCCACGGCGGCAACAGCGAAAACCGCGAATGCGAGTCTTTGAAAAAGATACTGAATAAGTGCCGTCAACGCGTTCATCTGTCTCACCTTGTGCTTGAGTTGCTGTTGTAAGCAAGAATATGCCGATGTTGGCAAAAGGCGAAGAAAATCTTGAAATTTCCGTAAATGAATCGATTTTACTCGGGAAATTCCGAGCAATTCTACCCAGGCGGGTGGATTGGTCGCGTGAAAACGCCGGCTTGCTTAGGCGATTTTCTGCGCGCGGTGCCCGATAAACAGGGATGCGAGGACGCAGACTGTAAACAGGTATAGCCCCCAAGCCGTCTCGATCCGCCCGATGCCGATCCCCTTTGACAGGGTCACATAAAGGGCGATCAGAAACACATCCGCCATCGCCAATTTGCCGATTGCCTGCAAGACGGGCAGGGCGCGCGGGCCGATCAGGCGGAACTGAACCAGCGTCAGGCCGACGGTCTTAACATAGGGTGCGATAAGGGCAAAAACCGCGACGATCAGCGCCAGAAACAGGTCGGTGTCCCATAGGGATTTCAGACCGCTCAGGACAGAGATTTCGGTGAGCCCGAACAGTGGCAGCACGCCCGCCCGCAACAAGGGCGCGGCCCATGCAACGGGGTAGAGGATCAGCAAAGACAGGTTTGCGACGCGCAGCAGCATATCTAAGCGATCTGCGCGGGGGCGTGGTGCCCCATCACTCCACATAGACCCGGTCATAGCGCGCGCCAAGCGCGGTCAGCACCTCGTAGCCGATGGTGCCCGCAAACCCGGCGACCGTATCCACAGACTGATAGTTCCCGATCAGCTGCAAATGCTCTGGCACCTCTGTCAGGCTGGTCACATCGACGGTGATCAGATCCATAGAGACACGTCCGACCACGGGCAGTTTGCGCCCCTCGTGGGTGAAAGTGGCCCCGTTGCCCAAGGCGCGGATCAACCCGTCGGCATAACCCGCTGCGATCGTGGCGACCAATGTCGGGCGGGGGGCCGTCCAGGCGCAGCCATAGCCGACGGTCTGGCCCGTGGCGACTTCGCGCACCTGAATGACAGGCACATCCAGCGTCACCACCGGCATCGCATCGGCGAAGGGCAATCCGCCGTAGACCCCGATGCCCGGGCGGGTCAGGTCAAAGTGGTAGTCACGGCCAAGCATGATCCCCCCCGTCGCGGCCAAGGATCGTGGCACGTTCAACCCATCCGTCATCTCGCGGAACGTCTTGAGCTGGCGGGCATTCATAGGGTGGTTCGGTTCATCCGCGCAGGCCAGATGCGACATGATCAAGGTCGGGTTCTGCGCCAGGGCGATGTCGCGCAGCGCGGCCCATTCCGCGGGGTCCATGCCAAGGCGGTTCATGCCGCTGTTCAGCTGCACCCCGAAACGATGGCCGGGCAGGGCTTCGACATGGGCGATCATCTGGTCGACCGAATTGATCATCGGCGTCAGGGCCGCGCTTCGGATCATATCGGCGTCACCGGGCATATGCCCCGCAAAGACGTTGATCGCAGGGCCGGGCCCCAACACGCGACGCAGGGCCACGCCCTCTTCCGCGACAGCGACAAAGAACTTGCGCGCGCCTTGGGCGGCGAGAACCGGGGCCACGCGGTCAACGCCCAGACCATAGGCGTTTGCCTTGATCACGGCACCGGTGTCGCAGCCGGTCATTTTGTTCAGCGCCTGCCAATTGGCGGCAATCGCATTGAGGTCGATAGAGAGGGTGGCTGTTGTCATGGGATTTGTTTTGACCGTATGCCCGCCAAGGTCAAGCCACGAGCAAGGCCACCGGCCAATAATCCCTCGCCATGCGGGAAGAGGGGCGGAATGTTTGGCCCATTTCCCTAACGTAACGAAACCTTCGCATGATGCTTGCATGGTGGCGCGAACGCGATAGCTTGGTTCCTGACAAAAGACAGGCTGCGCGCAGTAGCCGCATATAAAACGGGAGAGAGTTCAATGCGAGTTTCAACAATGACAACGGGGCCCGTGCTGGCGGTGGTCACGGCGATGGCCGCGCCCATGGCGCTGGCCGAGAACCGGATCGATACCCAGATGCCCACAGCCCCTGATATGGCGGCCTATGGCGACGAAGCGATCGGCGTGCGCCAGCTTGATCTGGTGCATAAGGACCAGATCGATATCCTGTCCATCGATCCCGCAGCGGACAAGCCTGAAACCCTGCCGCGCTATGATCGCCCGCTGACCGTCGAGGTCTGGTACCCCGCCGCGGACGGGGCCACCGGCGACACCGCGATCAAGGCGTTCATCCGCGATGGCAAGACCGAGGTCACCTTGCAAGGCAAAGCTATGCGCGACGCGGACCCCGCACAGCCCGACGCGGCCTATCCGCTGGTCATCGTTTCCCACGGCTATCCCGGCAACCGCTTCCTGATGTCCCATCTGGCCGAGAATATCGCGTCGAAGGGCTATGTCGTGGCGTCCATCGATCACCTTGATTCCACCTATCGCACGCAGGCGGCCTTTGGCTCTACGCTGGTGAACCGGTCGCTGGACCAGCTTTTCGTGCTGGATGAAATGGCGCGTCTGTCGCAAGACGAAAGCTCTTTTCTCAATGGGTTGGTGGATGCGGATAACACCGGTTTGATTGGCTATTCCATGGGCGGCTACGGCGCGGTGATCACCGCAGGTGGTGGCGTGACCGAAGCGTCGGTCGGCTATGGCTGGGGTGGGCCGCATGGCACTTTGGGCATCCATCAGGCGGGGTCCGAGACGCATAACAACCTGCCCGACCCAAGGATCAAGACCGCCATCGCGATCGGCCCCTGGGGCATGAACACGGGCTTCTGGGATGCCGAAGGCTTGAAGGGCGTGCAGATCCCGATGCTGTTCATGGCCGGGTCCGAGGATATGGTATCGCTGTACGAAAAAGGCGTGCGCGCCATTTGGGAAAACGCCAGCAGCGTCGACCGCGCCTTGCTTACCTTTGAAAACGGCGGCCACAATGCGGCGGCCCCGATGCCTGCGCCTGCGGAATCCTTTCGCGATGACGCTGATCTGGGGTTCAACGTGTCGGGCCACTATACCGATCCGGTCTGGGACACGGTGCGCATGAACAACATCGCGCAACATTTCGCCACCGTCTGGATGGCGCAGCACCTCAAGGGCGATGCCGAGATGGGGGCCTATCTTGATCTGGTCGAAAACTCCAACGACGGGGTCTGGTCGATGAACGAGGACGGCACTCCGAAGGAGGATCACAGCTATTGGAAGGGGTTCGACAAGGACACCGCCAAAGGGTTGCGCTATGAAACCCTGTCGCCCGAGTAAGGGGTACCGCTGATGATGCGCTTGCGTATCATGTTCTCGCATGCGGCCGTCGTGGTGATGGCGGTCGCCTGTGGGGCGGGGCTGGTTGGCTTGGCGCTGTTCGCGCCGCTATGGGTCTGGGCGCTGATCCCCTTGGGGGTCGCCGCGCAGATGCTGAATGAATACAACCTGCACCGCTATGTGTTCCACCTGTCGCCCCCGCGGGCGCAATGGGCATTCAACCTGCTGTATATGGCGCACTACGGTCATCATGATTTCCCGACCAACACCAAGCTGTTTTTCGTGCCGATCTGGGTCGCTTTGCCGATGCTACTGGTGAACGGAGGGCTGCTGTGGGGTGTTCTTGCCCTGTTTGGTGTGCCGCAGGCGGGCTGGATCGCCGTGGCCATCGTGCCAGTTGGCGGGGTGCTGACCTTTCTGGTCTATGAATGGTTCCACATGACCGCCCATGTGAACGTGCCAAAAACGCGGGTAGAGCGGTATGTGACCACACTGCACAACCAGCATCACTTCCGTGATTTCAGCAAGTGGTTCCACGTCAGCCCCGGCGGGGCCGTGATTGACCGCGCGATGGGGACGGCGATTGACCGCGAGGCGCTAAAGCACCAGCAACGGATTGAATTCATTCGTACTTTGGGGATGCGGCCCAATGACCCAAGGCTGATTGCGGCGCGGGAGCGCTTTGCCGCGAAATACAATCTGTCAGAGGCAGAGATCGCCCGCGCGGCGGTTGTCTGACCTCCGCACATAGCGTGTATTCATTAAATTAAAGGGGTGTGGCGATCAGAACTCCTGATCGCCGCCGCCATTTTCACTCTGCCACGGTTTCACAAGGTTACCAAAGCGGGTGTAGCGTCCTTCGAAGCTGAGATCGACAGTACCAATCGGGCCGTGACGCTGCTTGCCGATGACCACCTCGGCACGACCGTGCAGACGCTCCATCTCTTCCTGCCAGATCGCCATTTTATCCAGCTCGTGATCGCCGGGCTTTTCGCGTTCCTTATAGTATTCCTCGCGGAACACGAACATCACGACGTCGGCATCCTGTTCGATCGACCCGGATTCACGCAAGTCCGACAGCTGCGGGCGCTTATCTTCGCGGTTTTCCACCTGACGCGACAGCTGCGACAGGGCGATCACGGGGATGTTGAGCTCTTTCGCGATGGCCTTGAGGCCCATGGTGATTTCCGAGATTTCATTCACCCGGTTTTCGCCTTTGCCCGTCCCGCGCACCAGCTGGAGATAGTCGATAATCAACACGTCCAGCCCGTGGGTCCGCTTGAGCCGTCGCGCACGGGCGGCCAGCTGGCTGATCGGCAGGGCGGGCGTGTCATCGATATACAGCGGGCAGGCTTCCAGCGCTTTGGCGGCATCGACGAAACGGCGGAATTCGGTCTCTGTCATATCACCCGACCGGATCTGGTGGGACGGGATTTCGGCCGCTTCGGACAGGATACGCGCAGCCAACTGTTCCGCGCTCATCTCGAGGCTGTAGAACCCGACAACGCCACCATCTACAGCGCCTTCGGTGCCGTCATGCAAGGTGCCACGGCGGTAGGCTTTGGCGACGTTGAAGGCGATGTTCGTTGCAAGCGAGGTTTTCCCCATCGACGGACGACCGGCAAGGATCAAAAGGTCAGAGGGGTGCAAGCCGCCCAGCTTTTTATCCATATCAATCAGACCGGTAGAGACACCGGATAGGCCACCGTCGCGTTGGTAGGCCGCATTGGCCACGTTGACCGCATCGGTCACGGCTTTGAGAAAGCTCTGGAAACCGCTTTCGGTCTGACCCTGCTCTGCGAGCTTATAGAGCTTTTGTTCGGCCTCGACGATCTGTTCGCGCGGCTCTGACGCGACATCGACCTGTGCGGCTTTGGCCGCGATGTCACGGCCCAGCTGGATCAGGTCGCGACGCACCGCCAGATCATAGATCATCTGCGCATAGTCGCGCACGGCAAAGGCGCTGATCGCGGCACCGGCAAGGCGCACCAGATAGGCGGGGCCGCCCAGTTCTTTCAGCCCTTCGTCATCCTCCATAAACGCCTTGAGCGTCACGGGGGAGGCAAGGTTGTTCTTGGCGATCCGCGCGGCGGCGATCTCGAAAATACGGGCGTGAACGGGGTCGTAAAAATGCTTGGGACCGATGACAGACGCCACGCGGTCGTAGATATCGTTGTTGGTCAGGATCGCGCCCAACAACTGCTGTTCCGCTTCGATGGAATGCGGCATTGTCTCGGCCGCTTGAACCGTTAGCTGGTTACCGTCGATGCTTGAAATCTCGTTCATGCTACGTGTTGCCCCACTGATTAATGACCCGAGGCTTATCTACCCGAGCCGCCCGTCATCCCGCAATCTTTATAAGCTGTGGATAACCTGATCTCTGCGCTAGCGTAGCATATGTCGCGTGATTTTACACCACGCGACACAATATCATGTGGATTGCTTAGGTTTTTTTCCGCGCATCCTGCCACGCTTCGGGGGCGTTCAGGAAGGCTTCGACTTCCGTCAGGGTTTCTGTGTCAAATGCGTTCTGCGCTTTGGCCTCGGCCAGCACATCCCACCAGGTGCACAGGCTGTGCAACGTAACCCCGTGATCGCCCAAGGTCTTTTCTGTCTGCGGAAAAATACCGTAGTAAAAGATCACTGCCGTATGCGCGCAGGTTGCACCGGTATCGCGAATCGCGTCGACAAAGCTGATCTTCGAGCCGCCATCGGTGGTTAGATCCTCGACCAGCAAAACGCGTTGGCCTTCGGTCATTTCTCCTTCAATGCGGGCGTTGCGGCCATAGCCTTTGGGCTTCTTGCGCACATAGGTCATGGGCAGCGCCATGCGCTCGGCCACCATCGCGGCAAAGGGGATGCCCGCGGTTTCACCGCCCGCGATATTGTCAAACGCCTCGAACCCCGCTTCGCGCATCACTGTGACGGTCAGGAAGTCCATCAAGGTGGCGCGGATGCGCGGATAGCTGATCAGCTTGCGGCAATCGATATAGGTCGGGCTCGGCAGGCCGGAGGCGAGGGTAAAGGGCTCTGCCGCGTTGAAATGAACGGCCTTGATCTCCAGCAACATCCGCGCGGTCAAGCGCGCCATTTCGGTAGAGTCGGGGTAGCTGGTGGGGATCATGTCATGCGTTCCTTTTGGGGCCTTGGCGTTGAGGGCGGTGGTGGTCGGTCTCATCCTGCTGCGACCGGCAAACTGTCTTTGGTACTGGGGGGGGGCGTCAGTCGGTGACGGACCAGTTCAGCGGCATCATCGGATCGAACACGGTGACCGGCCCGTCGGGCGTGTCGATGTGATCGGGGTAGGTCGCCGGTGTGCGGGTCAGCGTCATCGTCGCCTCGTTCGGGGCCAGCCCGTAGAAATCCGGCCCGTTCAGCGAGGTAAACCGTTCCAATTGGTCCAGCGCGTCTTCCTGTTCAAAGACCTCGGCCAGGATCGACATCGTATTGGGCGCGGTAAAGCAGCCGGCACAGCCGCAGGGCAGCAGCTTGTTCGCGTCCGTATGCGGCGCGGAATCCGTGCCCAGAAAGAAGCGCGCGTCGCCCGAAGTCGCGGCAGCGCGCAGGGCCAGACGGTGGCTCTCGCGTTTGGCGACGGGCAGGCAGTAGTAATGCGGTTTGATCCCACCGGCGAGGATATGGTTGCGGTTGATCACCAGATGGTGCGTGGTGATGGTCGCGCCCAGATTACCGGTGCTTTCCGTGACATATTGGGCGGCGTCGGCGGTGGTAATATGCTCCATGACGACTTTCAGCCCCGCATGACGGGTGCGGATCGGGTCAAGCACGCGGTCGATGAACACGGCCTCGCGGTCGAAAATGTCGATCTCGGGGTCGGTGACCTCGCCATGGGTGCA
This sequence comes from Sulfitobacter sp. CB2047, assembly GCF_000735125.2. Lineage (NCBI taxonomy): Bacteria > Pseudomonadati > Pseudomonadota > Alphaproteobacteria > Rhodobacterales > Roseobacteraceae > Sulfitobacter > Sulfitobacter sp. CB2047. The sequence continues at coordinate 1,554,059 of NZ_CP072613.1, forward strand.
CAGGGGCAGGCCGATCTCGGCCATGCGTTCCAGCACGGGCGCAACATTGTCAAAGTTCGACACGCCGCTGGCTGAATTTGTCGTCGCACCGGCGGGGTAGAGCTTGACCGCGGTGATCAACCCGCTGGCATGGGCGGCGGCCACATCGTCGGGATCGGTATCCTCGGTCAGATAAAGGGTCATCAGCGGTTTGAACTCCGCGCCCTCGGGCAGTGCCGCGAGGATACGATCGCGGTAGGCGGCCGCATCGGCACCGCGCACCACCGGGGGCACCAGATTGGGCATGATGATGGCGCGGGCAAAATGCGCGGCGGTATGGGGCAACACGGCGTCCAGCATCGCGCCGTCGCGCAGGTGCAGGTGCCAATCATCGGGGCGTCGAAGCGTGAGGGTCTGTGTCATGGGCTCCCCGCTAGCACAGGGCGTGCGGGCGCGCTAGTCTCGGGTTGGTCAAAGGAACCGCAGCAACCGTCAGCCGGTGGTTTTGGCTGCATCCTGCGATTGCGTATCCTGTTCCTCTGCAGTCCCGTTTTCCTGTGCGACGCGCAGGGCCAGTTCGGCCTCTAACTGCTTTTTGCGCCGGACAAACCGAGGGGCCGACATGTGCCCTGTCACGAAATTGCAAAGCGTGAGCGTCAACGGATCGCGCTGCTCGCGTTCCAGCGCGGCAAGCAGGCCCTTCAGATAGGGGCGGTGATCGCGGCGCGCCCGGGCGATGCGTGCAAAGCTCGCGATTGTCAGCTCGCCATCGGCTGCAAGGGTCAGCAGGTTTTCGAACTGGTCAAGCTCCAGCAGTTTCGATTGCAGCGCCGTGCCCATGCGCCGCATCCGAAGTTTGGTCACATTGGGGCGGGTAAAGAGGCTGGCGTGCATCGCGTCCAGCGGCACAGTCGGGTCATAGATCACAAAAGCGGCCTCGGCCGCGTCCAGCATATCGGGGGCATATCCGAACCGGGAGGTGAAATCCGTGCGCCGCATCTCGACAAAGCGATCGTCCCATTCGGTCACGCTGGGGTCCAGCGTCGCTTGCGGCTGGATGGCAACGACCATTGCGCCCGGTGCCGCGACAGAGAATGCCGCAGCCGCATAGCCGCCCGGACCCGCGCCATAAAAGACCACGCGGTCAAAGCCGTCGAAAAAGCCATCGTCGATCAGCCGGTCGAAAAACGCATAAACGGGCGCGTCCCGGAACCATGTGTCCCCTTCAGACGCCAGACAAAGATGCGACCAACCTTCGCTGCGCACCATTTCCCAGCCCAATGGATGCGCCATCGATGACAAGGCGCGCATCCCGTTGATGGTTTCAAAGCTGACCAGCAGGGTAGAGGATTTTTCCAGAAACATCGCGTGGTGTCGTGACCCGAGCGCTTCATAGAACCCGCCATTCTGCGCGACCTGCTTCACAGCATCCATCCACTCGCTTTTGGAATAGTCCTCAAAAGACGTGTCGAGCGTTACGGCGGTATCGATCATGGTAAACTTCCTCAATCGTATCTGGGCACAGGAAACCCCTGGCTTTTGGTCTGAGGTATCGGCGCATTAAGGCGAAAATGCGGAGATTTGAAGCACATTTATAGCACATTCTGTGGTCGCTCCAAGGCATAGAGTCTGTTGAACCCCGTGCAGACCCCTTGACCGCGCGGGATCAGAATGCACCACTCGTCCCAATCACAACCGGAGAATGCCATGCAACTGCCCCCTTCGATCGACGCCGTGCAAGAGCTGCTTGCGGGGCAGGGATATGTCTGCGGGCGGCCTTTGGCCACGGTGGTGTTCCTGAGCCTGACCTTGGGCCGGCCGCTGTTCCTCGAGGGAGAGGCAGGCGTCGGCAAGACAGAGATCGCCAAAGCATTGGCCCTGGCCTTGGACCGCAAGTTGATCCGGTTGCAATGCTATGAAGGGCTGGACGCCGCCACGGCGGTCTACGAATGGAACTTCCCTGCCCAGATGGTGGCAATCCGCACGGCTGAGGCCACCGGCGATCGCTCGCGACAGCAGCTCACAACAGAACTCTTTAGCGACGACTTTCTGATCGAACGCCCCTTGCTTGAAGCGATGCGCCCTGACGGACGCGGTGCGCCCATCCTGTTGATCGACGAGCTTGACCGCACGGACGCCCCGTTCGAAGCCTTCCTGCTTGAGGCGCTCAGCGATTTTCAGGTCACGATCCCCGAACTCGGCACGATCAAGGCTCCCGAGCCCCCCATTGTGATCCTGACCTCGAACCGCACGCGCGAGGTGCATGACGCGCTCAAACGCCGCTGTCTTTATCACTGGGTCGATTATCCCGATTTTCCCCGCGAGATGGAGATTCTGGCCGCCCGCGCCCCCGAAGCCTCAGCCGCGCTCAGCCGCGAGGTCGTGGCCTTTGTCCAGCACCTTCGGACCGAGGACCTGTTCAAGAAGCCCGGCGTGGCCGAAACCATTGATTGGGCAAAATGTCTCCTGGCGCTGGATGTGATCAACCTCAGCCCCGAAACCATTGCGGATACGCTTGGGGCGATCCTGAAATACCAGGATGATATCGCCAAACTGCAAGGATCAGAGGCGAAACGCATCCTCGATCAAGCCAAAGCCACGCTGGACGCGACCCCTTGACGGATACTGCCGCTTCCAAATGGTCTAATATCCTCGGGGGTCCGGGGGCCGACAGCCCCCGGCGGCGGCCGAGCTGATGGAACATCTGCCCCTGGATCTGCCCGATAACCCCAAACTTGCCGGCAATATCACCCATTTCGCCCGTGCCCTGCGCCGCGCCGGCCTGCCCATTGGTCCCGGCCGCGTGATCGACGCGATCCGCGCGGTAGAGGTGGCGGGGTTCACCGACAAAACCGATTTCTACTGGACGCTGCACGCCTGCTTTGTGAATCGTCCTGAACACCGGACCATCTTTGCGCAGCTCTTCCGGCTTTATTGGCGCGACCCGCGGTATCTGGAACATATGATGGCCGCGATGCTGCCCGCGATCCGTGGGGTGCAGGAAGACCGGCCCGCTCAAGCCGCCGAGAAACGCGCGGCAGAGGCGTTGCTGGACGGTGCCGAAGCGCCGGAACGCGACCGCGAAGAACCGCAAGACGAAGGCGAGACAGAGATCGAGGTCGATGCCAGCCTGACCATGTCCTCGCAAGAACGGCTGCGCAGTCTTGATTTCGAATTGATGAGCCTCGCGGAGGTGGCGGAGGCCAAGAAGATGCTGGCGCGGTTGCGCTTGCCGGTCAAACCCATACCGTCACGCCGTGCCATGACGTCGCCGAGGGGGCGGATCGACGCGGGGCGCAGCCTGCGGGCCGCGTTGCGCCGGGGCGGAGAGATGGACAAGCTGGTGCTGAAAACCCCGCGCCCACGCTATCCCAATCTGGTGGTGCTTTGTGATATCTCCGGTTCCATGAGCCAATATTCCCGCATGGTGCTGCATTTCCTGCACGCGGTGAGCAATGCCAAGGGCGCGGGGTGGGCGCAGGTGCATGCGTTTACCTTTGGCACGCGGCTGACCAATATCACCCGCCATCTGGCGACACGCGACGTGGATGCAGCGCTCAAGGCGGCGGGGGCAGAGGCGCAGGATTGGGAGGGCGGCACGCGTATCGGGGCCTGTATTGAGGCGTTCAACCGCGATTGGTCGCGGCGGGTCATGGGGCAGGGTGCGGTTGTGCTGTTGATCACTGATGGGCTGGACCGCGATGCGCCCGATGATCTGGCGCGACAGATGCAGCGGTTGCATCTGTCCGCACGTCGGCTGATCTGGCTAAATCCGCTGCTGCGGTGGGACGGGTTCGCGCCCAAAGCGGCGGGTATCCGTGCGATGCTGCCCTTCACCGACAGTTTTCGGGCCGGTCACTCGATTGCGTCGTTGCAAGAACTGGCAGAGGTGATCTCCCGCCCCGATGACCGGGGCGAGAAAACGCGATTGATGCAGATGATGGGGGCGACCCCTTAGGCGAAGGTTTCGGCAAAAGCCCCGCGATAGGTCGCCGACAGGTCAGCCAAAGGCGCTTTGACGCCGCCGAAGTTCACTTGATCCCCGCCGAACTTGCCGACGCTTTCCAGATGCAGGCCGGCGTTTTGCGCGGCGATCATCAGGGCTTCGGCCTGATCGAAGTTACAGGCGATCAGATAGCGGGCTTGATCCTCGCCAAACAGAACCTGCGTATCGGCAGAATCCAGGGTCACGCCGACGCCGGCCTCGTCCGCCAGTTCAAAGGCTGCCAGTGCCAGACCGCCGTCCGACAGGTCGGTGCAGGCTTTGATCAACGCGCGGTTGGCGCGGATGAATTCACCGTGGGCCTTCTCCATCGCCAGATCGACATGGGGGGCGTCGCCATCGCGGCGGTTGAACACTTCAAGCAGCAGGGCGGATTGCCCGATGTGACCTTCGGTGGCCCCCAGAACCAAAGCGACATGACCCTCGCGGACCTCTTTGCCGATGATCTCGTCCGTGTGCTTCAGCAGGCCGACCGCGCCAATGGTGGGGGTGGGCAGAATGCCTTTGCCGTCGGTTTCGTTGTACAGCGACACGTTGCCCGACACGATGGGCATGTCCAACGCGGCAACCGCTTCGCCGATGCCTTTCAGCGCGCCAACGAACTGGCCCATGATCTCGGGCTTTTCGGGGTTGCCGAAGTTGAGGTTGTCCGTGGTCGCCAGCGGCAGCGCCCCCACGGCACAGAGGTTGCGGTAGGCTTCGGCCACGGCCTGTTTGCCGCCTTCGACAGGGTTCGCCTTGACGTAGCGGGGCGTCACATCCGAGGTAAAGGCGATCGCCTTGTCGGTGCCATGCACTCGTACGATGCCTGATCCCAGACCGGGGGTGCGGGCGCTGTCGCCCATGACCATCGTGTCGTATTGTTCAAACACCCAGGCTTTGGACGCGTAGTTCGGGCTGGAGATCAGCGCGCTCAGCCCGTCGATGGGGTCGATGCCGGGGACATCCGACAGCGGTTCGGCTGCTGGTGTCTCGACATAGGGGCGATCGTATTCGGGCGCGTTGCCCGAGAGCGCTTTAAGCGGCAGGTCGGCTTTGACCTCGCCATTGTGCACGATCAAGAAACGGTCCTCGGCGATTGTTTCGCCTACGATGGCGAAATCGAGGTCCCATTTGTCAAAGACGGCTTTCGCCTCTGCCTCAAGCTCGGGGCGCAGGACCATCAGCATCCGTTCCTGGGATTCCGACAGCATCATCTCGTAGGCGGTCATGGCGTGTTCGCGGGTCGGGACCTTTTCGAGGTCCAGACGCACACCAAGGTTGCCCTTGTCGCCCATTTCCACGGCCGAACAGGTCAGGCCTGCCGCACCCATATCCTGGATCGAAATCACGGCACCGGTCGCCATCAGTTCGAGCGTGGCTTCCATCAGGCGCTTTTCGGTGAAGGGGTCGCCGACCTGAACGGTGGGACGTTTGTCTTCGATGGTGTCGTCGAACTCGGCCGATGCCATCGTCGCGCCGCCCACACCGTCGCGGCCGGTTTTCGCACCAAGGTAAACGACTGGCATGCCAACGCCGGAAGCGGCGGAATAGAAGATCTTGTCAGTGTCGGCCAAACCCGCGGCAAAGGCATTCACAAGGCAGTTGCCGTCATAGGCGGTGTCAAAGCGCACTTCGCCGCCCACCGTGGGCACGCCAAAGCAGTTACCGTAGCCGCCCACACCCGCGACCACGCCATGCACCAGCTGACGGGTCTTGCGGTGGTCGGGCGACCCGAAGCTAAGAGAGTTCATCGCCGCGATCGGACGCGCGCCCATCGTGAAGACGTCCCGCAGGATGCCGCCCACGCCAGTTGCCGCACCCTGATAGGGTTCGATGTAGGACGGGTGGTTGTGGCTTTCCATCTTGAAGACCAGCGCTTGGCCGTCGCCGATATCAACGATGCCCGCATTCTCGCCCGGTCCGCAGATCACCTGTGGGCCTTCGGTCGGTAGGGTACGCAGCCATTTCTTCGACGATTTGTAGGAACAGTGTTCGTTCCACATGGCCGAAAAGATGCCCAGTTCGGTAAAGGTGGGTTCGCGCCCGATGATATCCAGAATACGCTGATATTCTTCGGCATTGATGCCGTGGCTGGAAATCAGGTCTTGGGTGATGGCTGGTTCGGTCATGGTGCGCGTTTTCCCCTAGCAATATGCCACACCTCTTAGATCAAGCGCAGCGCGGGGAAAAGACCTAAGGCTCGTGAAGGGCCATAGCCAAAAAAAAGGCCGAGCACGAAGCTCGGCCGAGTCCAACAGGGAGGTATGAAGTAGCGGCGCGGAGCCGCCCGTCTTCATACCGCCCAATTAAGTGGCGTTCGTGCACGGTTCAAGGATGGAATCGTTAATCTATGACATGCCCGTTATGCGGTTTTCGCATAGCTAGTGGGACTCTTTCTCGCGCAGCAGTTTGCGGTGGGTAATGATCTCGTCCTGCACGAAGTCTTTAAAGGCCGCGACCCGCTTGGAGGCGCGCAATTCTTCGGGGTAGGCAAGGAATACGGGCACATCCGCCGACTCGGTCTCTGGCAGAACTTGCACCAGATCGGGGAAGTCTTGGATGAGGTAGTCGGGCAGTACGCCGATCCCGAGGTTGTTGATCACCGCTTGCAATACGCCAAAGTAGTTGTTCACCGTCAGCATCGACCGCACGTCATGCATCATAAGCTGCTGGATCAGGTTCAGACCCGCATGCACCTGGTTGCTGTCGGTGTTCTGGCAGATCAGACGGTGGTCCGACATATCCTCAAGCCGCTGGGGCGTGCCGTTCGCCGCAAGATAGGCGGGCGAGGCGTACATGCACATCTTGATCATCATCAGCTTCTTGCGGACCAGATCGGCTTGCGACGGCTCTTTCATGCGGATGGCGACATCGGCTTCGCGCATGGGCAGGTCAAGGACGCGTTCTTCGAGCATCAGGTCGACCTTGAGGTCGGGGTATTTCTCGTACAGCTTCGGCAGACGCGGGGCCAGCCAAAGGGTGCCAAAGCCCGTGGTCGTGGTGACACGCAATTCGCCAAAGACTTCTTCCTCGCTGTCGCGGATGCGCGCAGCGGCGGTATCCAGCCGTTTGGACATGGCGACGGTGGCGTCGAACAGCAGCTCGCCTTGTTCGGTCAGGATCAAGCCGCGTGCATGGCGGTGGAACAGGTTGGTATTCAGCTGCTCTTCCAGTCCGCGGATCTGGCGACTGACGGCAGATTGCGACAAATTCAGCTTGTCGCCCGCATGGGTCAAGCTGCCCGCGTCCGCCACGGCGTGAAATATTCTGAGCTTGTCCCAATCCATGAGGACTACCTTTATAATGAGCGCAGTGTTCGCAAGAACGGTCATCTTTGCGCGTTTTACAGTTTAAAAACAACCCTCCGACGCGGCGCATCGGTATATGTGCGGTTATCTTATCACGGATAGATCGGGCGGAGGTGCAAAAGATCAAGCCCCGCGCCTTGGCGCTTTATGACCTAGGGTCAGACACAACGCTAGACAGGTCAGCTTTTGTGACCTAGTGTGATGCCATAGCTATTGATTGCACGTAGGGGAGGACGCGCTATGGGTACGCAAAAAATTTCACTAACTGACCGGTATGACCTCGAGAAATCGCCCGTGTTGCTGAACGGCACGCAGGCGTTGGTGCGCCTGACGATGATGCAGGCGGCACGGGACAAGGCGGCAGGGTTGAATACCGCCGGATACGTGACCGGATATCGTGGATCGCCACTGGGGGCCGTTGACCTTCAGATGGACCGCGCCGCCAAGACGCTGGCCGCGCATAACGTCGTGTTCGAACCGGGCCTGAACGAAGATCTTGCCGCTACGGCCCTATGGGGCAGCCAGCAGGCAGAATTGCGCGGTGAGGGGAAGTACGACGGTGTGTTTGGCCTGTGGTACGGTAAGGGCCCGGGTGTGGACCGCTCTGGCGATGTGATGCGCCACGCGAATATGGCGGGCTCGTCCGCGAACGGTGGTGTTCTGATGGCCATGGGGGATGACCACACGGGTGAATCCTCTACCGTGTTGCACCAGTCCGAATGGGCGATGGTGGATGCCTATATGCCCGTCGTCAGCCCCGCCGGTGTGCAGGAGATCCTTGATTACGGTATCTACGGCTGGGCGCTAAGCCGTTTCAGCGGGCTGTGGGTCGGGCTCAAGACGATGAAGGACACCGTAGAGGCGACATCGGTCGTGAATGGTGACCCGAACCGAATGAAGCTGGTCACCCCGCAGTTCGATATGCCCGACGGTGGGCTGAACATCCGTCTGCAAGACACGCCGCATCTGCAAGAAGCGCGGATGATCGACTATAAGCGCTTTGCCGCAGAGGCGTTTAGCCACGCCAACAAGATGGACAAACGCATGTGGGGCAAGCGCGGGGCCAAGATCGGCATCGCGGCAGCCGGCAAGAACTGGCTGGATGTGATCCACGCCATGAGTTTGCTTAACATCGACGAGAACGAAGCCGAACGTCTGGGGATCACGCTCTATAAGATCGGGCAGACCTTCCCGCTGGATATGAAGGGGTTCCATGAGTGGGCCGAAGGGCTCGATCTGGTGATCGTCGTGGAAGAGAAGCGCAAGCTGATCGAGGTGCAGATCAAAGAGGCGCTGTTCTCGGATACGCATCGCCGCGTCTATGGCTGGCACAAAGGCGGTGGTGCCGGGATGGAGCATGGCGAAGAGCTGTTCCCCACCCGTGGCGCGCTGGACCCGATCTGGATTGCCGAAAAGCTGGGCGGTATCTTTATCGAGGAAGGCCGGACCACCGATGGCATCAAGGCGGGTATGGAAGCGCTGGATACCGCGCGACGTGCCGATAACGCCGAAGACATCGCTGCGCGTGTGCCCTACTTCTGTTCGGGCTGTCCGCATAACTCGTCAACCAAGCTCCCAGAGGGGAGCCGCGCCTACGCCGGGATCGGTTGCCACTATATGGTGCAATGGATGGATCGCGAGACAACCGGCTTTACCCATATGGGAGGGGAAGGTGCGAACTGGATCGGTGAATCCAAATTCTCGACACGCGACCATGTGTTCCAGAACCTCGGGGACGGGACATACAACCATTCGGGCAATCTGGCGATCCGTGCGGCCATCGCGGCCAAGACGAACATCACCTACAAGATCCTTTATAACGATGCCGTCGCCATGACCGGTGGCCAGCACAACGAAGGCGATCTGGACGCGCCGCGTATCGTGGCAGAGGTGAAGGCCATGGGCGTTAAGAATATCGCCGTGGTCTATGACGAGAAAGAAGACGTAGACGAAAAAGCCTTTGGTGGCGTGCCGATGTACGAGCGTGCGGACCTGCAGACCGTGCAAGAGAATTTCGCCAAACACAAAGGCGTCAGCGTCATCGTCTATATCCAGACCTGTGCCGCCGAGAAACGTCGCCGTCGCAAACGGGGGTTGTTCCCCGATCCCGACAAGCGCGTGTTCATCAATACTGATGTCTGCGAAGGCTGCGGGGATTGTGGTGTGCAGTCCAACTGCGTCTCGATCGTGCCCGAAGAAACAGAACTGGGGCGCAAACGGGCCATTGATCAATCCTCGTGCAACAAGGATTTCTCGTGCGTTAAAGGGTTCTGCCCGTCCTTCGTGACGCTGGAAGGGGCGAAGATCCGCAAGGATCCCACGACAGAGGTCAAGATCCCCGACCTGCCCATGCCGACCCTGCCTGCGATCAATGGCACGCATAACGTGGTGATCACCGGTGTTGGTGGGACCGGCGTTGTGACCATCGGTGCCGTGCTGGCGCAAGCCGCGCAGATTGATGGCAAGGGCGCTGGGATGATGGAGATGGCAGGCCTTGCCCAAAAGGGCGGTGCCGTGCATATCCATTGCCGCATTGCGAACCGTCCCGAAGACATCAGCGCCATTCGCGTGGCAACGGGTGAAGCGGATGCGTTGATCGGGGGCGATCTTGTTGTCTCTGCCGGGACCAAGACGCTTGGCCTGACGCGCGCTGGGCGGACGGGGGCGGTTGTGAATTCGCACCAGATCATCACGGGCGAGTTTACCCGCGATACCGAGTTCCAGATGCCCTACGACCGGCTCACCCTCGCGCTTGAGGCGCGGCTCAAGGATGACGTCGCGCTGTTTGATGCCTCTGATCTGGCGAAGGCGACGCTGGGGGATTCAATCTATTCGAACATGATGATCTTCGGCGCGGCGTGGCAGCAGGGGTTGATCCCGCTGTCGCTGGACAGCTTGCAACAGGCGATCACGTTGAACGGTGCCGCGGTCGAGCGGAACCTGCGTGCGTTTGAACTGGGCCGTTGGGCCGTGCTGCACCCCGAAGATGCCAAGCGCGTGATGACGCCCAATGTCGTCGCCCTGCCGAAAACGCTGGATGAACGGATCGCCTTCCGCAAGGACCACCTGATCGCCTATCAGGGCAAGCGGCTGGCGAAGCGTTATGGCACCATGGTGGACAGCATTACCGACGCGCGCCTGAAAGAGGCCGTGGCCTTGGGCTACCACAAGCTTTTGTCCTATAAGGATGAATACGAGGTCGCGCGCCTGTTGAAATCCACCCGTGCCAAAGTGGCAGAGGCCTTTGAGGGGGATCCCAAGCTGACCTTCAATCTTGCGCCACCGATCCTGTCGAAAACCGGAGCGGATGGCCGTCCGATGAAACGGACCTTTGGCGCGTGGATGGAGGGGCCGTTCAACATGCTGGCGCGGATGAAATTCCTGCGCGGCACGCCGTTCGATCCCTTTGGCCGTACCGAAGAACGCCGGATGGAGCGGTCGTTGATCACGCAATACGAGGCCGACATGAAGGATGTTCTGCCCAAGCTGACCGACGCAACCCACGACGCGATTGTCGCCTTGGCAGAGCTTCCCTTGCAGATCCGCGGCTTTGGTCCGGTGAAACAGTCGAATGAAGCGAAGGCCGCAAAGCGGCGCGAAGAGCTGCTGGCCGTTATCCGGTCAGGCGGCACGCAAACCTCGCGCGCGGCAGAATAGGCAGAGTAGGCTGAATGGGCTGTCTGTCACGCGACTGTCATGATCCACTGCTAGAGGGCAAGGCAAAGCCCGTGAAAAGGAACCGACCTTGACCCTCTTGCAGCCCGATCTTCGGCCTCTGACAGCGCGTGACATCAGCTATGCCTATTCCGCCAAATCGCGGCCCGCGCGTGCCTTCATCCGCCTGATGGAGAATAGCACAGGTCGGTTGGGGCTGATGAAACGCGCAACCGGCTATGAAGACGACATGGCGCGCGGGATGGGGTTCTTTGACGTGATGGTGCAGCGCTATGGGCTGACGCTTGACGTCGTGGGGGGCAGTCTGGCGAATATCCCTGAAACGGGGCCTGTCATCGCGCTGGCGAACCATCCTTACGGTATTCTGGACGGGTTGATGCTGGGGCATATGTTGGCGCGCCGCCGGGACGGGTTCAAGATCATGGCCCATTCGGTCTTTAACCGCGCGCCCGACCTGAACCGCCATTTGCTGCCGATCAGTTTTGACGAGGACAAGGCCGCGCTGGCGCTGAACCTGCGCACGCGCAAGACCGCGCTGGAGTATCTGGGGCAGGGTGGCGCGGTTGGTATCTTTCCGGGGGGCACCGTCAGCACCAGCGCACGGCCGTTTTCGCGCCCCATGGACCCGGGCTGGCGCAGCTTTACCGCCCGCATGATCGCGAAATCGGATGCCACCGTCGTGCCGATCTACTTTGACGGCCACACCAGCCGACTGTTCCAGATTGCCAGCCATCTGCATCACACCCTGCGCATGGGACTGCTGATCAAGGAATTCCGCAAACGGGTCGACACGCCCGTGCGCGTGGTCATCGGCGACCCCATCGGCAGAAACGTGCTGGACCCCATGGCAAAAGACGCAAAAGCTATGATGGATTTCCTGCGCAAAGCGACGTATGAGTTGTCACCAGACCCGGCAAAATCCTTTGATCTGGGGTTTGAATTTGAAGATCGGCATCGTGCCGACAGGTGACGGCAAGGTGTTATGGCAGTTGGTATTTTCGATTCTGGGCTAGGCGGGCTGACCGTTTGGGATGCCGTGCAGGCACAGCTACCGGATGTGGATTTCGTGTATTTGGCCGATAGCGCCCATGCGCCCTACGGTGTGCGTAATGCGGATGACATTTATAACCTGACCACTGCTGCAACCCAGCGTCTGTTCGATGCGGGCTGCGATCTGGTGATCCTGGCGTGCAACACGGCCTCTGCCGCGGCGCTACGCCGGATGCAGGAAGGGTGGATCCCGTCGGACAAGCGCGTGTTGGGCGTCTTTGTGCCGCTGATCGAGGCGATGACAGAACGCCAGTGGGGCGACAATTCCCCCCCGCGCGAGGTGGATCTCAAGCACGTGGCGCTGTTTGCGACGCCCGCAACAGTGGCAAGCCGTGCGTTCCAGCGTGAACTGGCCTTTCGGGCGATCGGCGTCGATGTCGAAGCGCAGGCCTGTGGGGGTGTCGTGGATGCGATCGAGGACGGTGACTTCATCCTCGCCGAAGCGCTGGTGCGCAGCCATGTGGACGCGCTGAAACGCAAGATGCCCGCGCCCGAAGCTGCCATTCTGGGTTGCACCCATTACCCGCTGATGCAGGAAACCTTTCAGGACGCGCTTGGCCCCGATGTCAAAGTGTTCAGTCAGGCCAATCTGGTCGCCCATAGTCTGAGCGACTATCTTAAGCGTCACCCCAATATGCTGGGCACGGGCGAGGCGGCTTTCCTGACCACGGGCGACCCCAAAAAGGTCAGCAGCCGTGCCACGCAATTCTTGCGACGACCGTTGACCTTTCAAGCGGCCTAACACGTATTTGCTAACACTTTCCGAACGGAACCCGACATGACCCATAATATCGCCATTCTTGGTGCCTCCGGCTATACCGGAGCCGAGCTGATCCGGCTGATCGCTGGCCATTCCTCTATGCAGATCAAAGCTTTGGGGGCAAACTCCAAGGCGGGGCAAACCATCGCAGAGGTGTTTCCACACCTGCGTCATCTCGACCTGCCCGCATTGGTCACCATTGAAGAGATCGATTTCTCGGACATTGACCTGTGCTTTTGCGCCTTGCCCCATAAAACCAGCCAAGAGGTCATCGCGAACCTGCCTAAAGACCTGAAAATCGTCGATCTTTCGGCAGATTTCCGGCTGCGCGACCCCGAGGCCTACGCCAAGTGGTACGGCAACCCCCATGCCGCGCTGGAGCAGCAGAAAGAGGCGGTCTATGGCCTCACCGAATTCTACCGCGAAGAGATCAAATCCGCGCGTCTTGTGGCCGGTACGGGCTGTAACGCCGCCACCGGTCAGTTTGCCCTGCGCCCCTTGATCGAAAAAGGCGTGATTGATCTGGACGACATCATCCTTGACCTCAAATGCGCCGTGTCCGGTGCGGGGCGGTCGTTGAAGGAAAACCTGCTGCATGCAGAACTGTCCGAGGGGTATCACGCATATTCCCTTGGCGGGACGCACCGCCATCTGGGTGAGTTTGATCAGGAGTTTTCCGCCATTGCCGGCCGTCCGGTCAAGGTGCAGTTCACCCCGCATCTGGTGCCCGCCAACCGCGGGATTTTGGCGACCGTCTATGTCAAAGGCGATGCCGAGGTGATCCACAAAACCCTTGCCGCGGCCTATGATGCCGAGCCCTTTATCGAGGTGCTGCCCATGGGGGAGGCCCCGAGCACGCGCCATATTCGCGGGTCGAACTTCTGTCACATCGGCGTGGTGGCAGACCGGATCGACGGCCGCGCCATTGTGGTTGCCGCGCTCGATAATTTGACCAAGGGCTCCAGCGGGCAGGCGTTGCAAAACGCCAACCTGATGTTAGGTATTGACGAGGTCGAGGGGCTGATGATGGCTCCGCTATTTCCCTGAGGGCGCATGAAAAGTCTTAAAAAGCAACGGCGTATCCAGATCATCGGCGTCGCGGTCGTGGCGCTTGTGCTGTCCACGGCGCTGATTGGATATGCCATGCGCGACGGGATCAACTTTTTCCGCGCGCCCAGTCAGGTGATCGCCGAACCCCCCGGCCCGACAGAGGTGTTCCGCATCGGTGGCCTAGTTGAAGAGGGCAGCCTTGTGCGCGGGGATGGTCTGACGATCCGCTTTTCCGTGACCGATGGCGGCGCGGCTGTGCCTGTGACCTACAGCGGGGTATTGCCCGATCTGTTCGAGGAAAATCAAGGCATGGTAGGGACAGGGCGTTACATAAACGGCACCTTCGAAGCGACTGAAATCCTTGCCAAACATGACGAGACCTACATGCCGAAAGAGGTCGTCGACGCCCTGAAAGAGCAAGGCGTTTATGTTGCCCCCGAGGGGTGATGCGTACGGGCCTGCCGGGTTTCGTTAACATCTGAGACGTCATTCTTGCAGCAGTGCAATCTGCAAGAAGGGCCAATCTGATGCAAACTGTTGAGGAAATTGCAAAGTCCATCGTCGCGCGTGAGGGGGGCTTTGTGAATGACCCCGATGATCCGGGCGGGGCAACAAACCACGGCGTCACCATCCACACGCTGCGTCGGCTGGGGCTGGATGTGAACCGTGACGGCGCAGTAAATCTCGCCGATGTTCAAGAGCTTACTCAAGATCAAGCGACCGAGATATTCATCACCCATTACTTCCACAAACCCAAGATCGCGCAGCTGCCCAGTCCGCTCCAGCCTTCGGTTTTCGATATGTATGTGAATGCGGGGGCGAATGCGGTGAAGATTCTTCAGCGATTGTTAAGAGATATGGAGTTTGATGTGGCCGTGGACGGGGTCCTTGGACCGCAAACGCTTGGCGCTACGGGGCGCGCTTACGCCGCTGCACCTGCGCAGATGGTGGACGCCTACGCCGTGGCGCGGCGCAACTATTACTTTGGGCTGGCGGATCAGCGCCCCGCAAGTCGCAAATACGCCCGCACGAGGGCCGGAAAGAAAGGAGGATGGATCAAACGGGCAGAGGAATTCATGTCACCGCGGTACCATCTGAGCATCCGTGACTTTAACGAAAGGGTCGCGGCATGGGGATGATTGATACCGCGCTTGCGTTGGTCTTTGGTGACGGCCGCAATGTGGTGCGCGACACGGTCGAGGTATTTCGCGCCAATGCGGAAAAGACGGCCGGCCGTGATGCGACCGCGCGGGAACAGGCTATGGTGCAATTTGGGGCGGAATTCGCTGTGCCCCGCAAGGGACGGTTTGACCGTTTCATGGACGGGCTGAACCGGCTTCCGCGTCCAGCGCTGGCGCTTGGTACCTTGGGCTTGTTCATCACGGCGATGGTTGATCCGGTCTGGTTTGCCAGCCGGATGCAGGGCGTGTCGCTGGTGCCAGAGCCGTTATGGTGGCTTCTGGGGGTTGTCGTGTCCTTCTATTTTGGCGCGCGGCATCAGGTAAAAACACAAGATTTTCAACACTCTATCGCGCGCACCGTCGCGCAGACGCCAACGGTGATGCGACATATCAGAGAGCTGGAAACGCTACGTGTTGATGGTGTTGAAGAAGGGGCCGTGCGGGATCTGGAAGGCGTATCTAGCGCAGTGCGCGACAGATCGGACAACGCGGCGCTTGCGGACTGGCGCAGGGCTGCAGGGTAACTGGCGCAGGGTTGCAGGGTAAGGGGGGCCTGCGACGCTTTGCTGCGCACAGTCGTGTGATTTCGCGGTGAATCGGCATGGTATGGGGCGGTGCTCCGCTCTATGATCGGGGTATGATTACAGAGCTCGGACATTTCGCCCTTATCCTCGCCTTCGGCGTTGCCATCGTTCAGATGGTCGTGCCCCTGATTGGTGCTCATAAACGCTGGCCCGGGTGGATGGCCGTGGCAGAGCCTGCCGCCGGGGCGCAATTCGCCCTGACATTGCTGGCGTTTGCGGCGTTGATGTGGGCCTTTGTCACCTCTGATTTCTCGCTGCGATTGGTGGTGTTGAACAGCCACTCGATGAAGCCGCTTTTGTATAAAATCAGCGGTACTTGGGGCAATCATGAAGGCTCAATGCTGCTGTGGGTGCTCATTGTCTCGCTATTCGGGGCGATGGCTGCGTGGTTCGGGGGCAATCTGCCGCCGACTTTGCGGGCGCGGGTTCTTTCTGTGCAAGCCGCAATCGGTGTGGCGTTTTTTGCCTTCATCCTGTTCACATCCAACCCGTTCTTGCGGCTGGCGACGCCCCCTTTTGACGGGCAGGATCTGAACCCGCTTCTGCAGGATCCCGGGCTCGCCTTCCACCCGCCGTTTTTATATTTGGGGTATGTCGGCCTTTCGATGACCTTCAGCTTTGCCGTTGCCGCCTTGATCGAAGGGCGGATCGATGCCGCTTGGGGCCGGTGGGTGCGTCCTTGGACCTTGGCGGCGTGGGTGTTTTTGACGATCGGCATCGCGCTCGGGTCCTGGTGGGCCTATTACGAACTTGGCTGGGGCGGGTTCTGGTTCTGGGATCCCGTTGAAAACGCAAGCTTTATGCCCTGGCTTCTGGCGGCGGCGCTGCTTCATTCCGCTATCGTTGTGGAGAAACGAGAAAGCCTGAAAAGCTGGACGATCCTGCTTGCGATCCTGGCTTTTGGCTTCTCGCTGATCGGGACGTTTATCGTCAGGTCCGGGTTGCTAACCTCGGTCCACGCCTTTGCGAATGACCCCGAACGCGGCGTGTTTATTCTGATGATCATGGCGTTTTTCATGGGCGGTGCGCTGGTTCTGTTCGCGGCGCGCGCCAGCGCGCTAGAGGCGAAAGGCGTGTTCAGCATGGTCAGCCGAGAGTCGGCTTTGCTGGTAAATAACGTGCTGCTCGCCGTTGCCTGTTTCGTCGTTTTCATTGGCACGATGTGGCCGCTGCTGGCGGAAATGTTCTTCGACAGAAAATTGAGCGTTGGCCCCCCGTTTTTTAACGCCGCCTTTACACCTTTCATGATTATGCTGGGGCTGATCCTACCGATCGGGTCGGCGATGCCTTGGAAGCGTGCGGTGATTTCGCGGGCGCTAAAGCCGCTACGCTACGCCTTTGTATTGGCGATTGCGATTGGGGGGCTGGCCTACGCGATGCAGTCGGGGCGCAGCTTGCTGGGGCCGCTCGGGTTGTTCTTGGGGGCGTGGATCGTGATGGGCACCGTTGTTGATCTGTGGGGGCGTACGGGGCGCGGTAGTAACCGGCTGCGCCGGCTTGGGCGGTTGCCGCGTGCGGATTGGGGCAAGATGGTGGCCCACGCCGGCCTTGGGGTGACCATGGCGGGGGTGGCTGGCCTGACGGCGTGGTCGATTGATGACATCCGCGCCGTTCCGCTGGGGGACTCCTACGATGTGGGGCGCTACACCGTGCAGCTGGACGATGTCACTCAGGGCCAGGGTCCGAACTATACGGCGACGACCGGCAGCGTGACATTGTTCCACGACGGGGAAGAGATTGCGCAGTTGCGACCGGAGAAACGCTTCTATCCCGTGGCGCAGATGCCCACGACCGAAGCGGCGATCGACTATAATCTGCTGCGCGATGTCTATGTCGTGATCGGGGATGAACAGGCAAATGGCGGCTGGGTGGTGCGCACTTATGTCAAACCGCTGACCAACTGGATTTGGATCGGCTGCGCGCTGATGGCCCTTGGTGGCGTGCTAAGCCTTTCAGACCGGCGCTACCGCGTTGCGGCAGGGGCGGCGAAAACAAAACCGGTACCTGCAGAATGAGGGCGCTGATCCTCGCCCTGATGTTGCTTGTAGCACCTGTGCTATCGGTTGCGCCGACCTGGGCCGTGCAGCCGGACGAGGTGCTCTCGGATCCTGCGCTTGAGCAACGCGCGCGGAGCTTGTCGAAAGGGTTGCGTTGCCTTGTGTGCCGCAACGAAAGCATCGACGAAAGCAATGCCAGCCTTGCGCGCGACCTGCGTATCCTGCTGCGCGAACGTCTGGTGGCTGGCGATAGCGACGAAGAGGCGGTCGCTTATATCGTCGACCGCTATGGTGAATATGTCCTGCTTAACCCGCCTGCTCGGGGATCGACCTGGGTGTTATGGGCGGCAGGGCCCCTCATGCTATTGATCGCGGCTGGGGTCGGGCTTGGCTACCTGCGCGGTCGTGCGAAGGCACCGTCGGCGGAACAGGCCCCGCTTAGCGCGCAAGAACAGGCGCGGCTGGACGACATTCTGAAGCGATAACGCGGGGTTTCACTGGCGGTGGCCTGTCGTATGGGTAAGGTGCGGGGGAAATCTAGATGAGGAACCCGTGCCATGGACTATCAAACCCTGACCTATGAATTGACCGACGGGCTGGCCGTGGTCACCATGAACCGCCCCGACAAGATGAACGCGCTGACCACGCAAATGCGGGCAGAGATCGAGCACGCGTTTACCCAAGCGGGCAAAGACGCGCGTTGTGTGGTCATCACCGGTGCCGGTCGTGCGTTTTGCACCGGTCAGGATCTGAGCGACAGCAGCAGCAAGGGCTCGCTGGATCTGGAACGCACCCTGCGCGAGGAATATGGCCCCATGCTGCGGGCGATCACCAACTGCCCTGTGCCGACGATCGCCGCGGTCAATGGTCCTGCGGCAGGGGCAGGGGCGAACCTTGCACTGGCTGCGGATGTGGTCTTTGCGACGGAATCTTCCTATTTTCTGCAAGCATTTACGCGCATTGGACTGATGCCCGATGCGGGCGGCACCTATACGTTGCCCCGCCAGATGGGCACGGCCAAGGCTATGGGCGCGGCCTTGTTCGCGGATAAAATCTCTGCCCGTCAGGCGGATGACTGGGGGATGATCTGGGAAGCGGTGGCCGATGCCGCGTTTGACGCCCATTGGCGTGCCAAGGCGGCGCATCTGGCGCAAGGTCCGACCGCAGCCTATGCCGCTGCCAAGAACGCCATTCGCGCAAGCTGGGACAATACGCTGGAGGATCAGTTGTCGCTAGAGGCGCAGGAACAAGGCAAATGCGGGCAATCACGTGATTTCAAAGAGGGCGTGATGGCCTTTATGCAGAAACGCCCCGCGAGCTTCGAGGGCCGCTAATCCCACTAGACCGAGCGTTCGACCAACAACACGTCATCGGGGTTGAGGGTCGGACGCGAGGCGCTGGCAACCACAGCCACCGCTATCCCGTCGGCGAGCACCGTGTGCACGCTGCCTGACACTTGCTTGACCGTGATCCGCGGCGGCGTCTGGCCCTTGTCATAGACCACCGCGATCTGGTCACATTTCTGTTCGATATCATGCACGAACGATCCCTGCGGCGCGGGGTGATGTCGTGCGGTCTTGCAGCTTAGACTGGTCGCGTTATCCCATTGCAGGCGAGGCCGAGGGTCGTTCATCCGGTCATCCTTTCCGCGGGGGGCAGCGGGCGTATTGGGGTCTGCTGTGCATCGCACAGGGTAAAGCTGCGCTGAATTGACGATGAATCTGGGATGATCGGGGCGGTTGGTCAATCAATTTTGACCATTATGCGTAGCTTGGAAACAACAACACAAAACTGCCATATTTCGGACGCTATGGTTTCGAAATGGGGAAAAGTGAGTTGAAACAATGGGCTGGAAAGAGGCGCTTTGATCACGGGGCGCTTTCTGGCGGGCTTTCAGGTGATTCTCTTTGTCCTGCGTTTCAGGCAGCAGCAGTCCACCCTGAAACGCAAAACGCCCCGCCGTGAGGGCGGGGCATTTTGACTAATGTACTGACATTCAGCGCTTTTCGATGTCCACATAGTCGCGTGGTGTTTCGCCAAGATACAGCTGACGGGGACGCCCGATTTTCAGCTGAGGATCGCTGATCTGCTCTTTCCACTGCGAGATCCAGCCAACGGTCCGTGCCAGCGCAAAGATCGGCGTGAACATCGACGTGGGGAAACCCATCGCTTCGAGAATGATGCCCGAGTAGAAATCGACGTTCGGGAACAGCTTCTTCTCTGCGAAATACGGATCTTCCAGCGCCTGTTTTTCAAGCTCTTTCGCGACCTGCAGGATCGGGTTGTTTTCGACACCCAGCAGCTCAAGCACTTCGTCCGCGCTTTCTTTCATCACGGTCGCGCGTGGGTCGTGGTTCTTGTAGACGCGGTGACCAAAGCCCATCAGGCGGAACGGGTCGTTCTTGTCCTTGGCGCGGGCGATGAATTCAGGGATGCGGTCCGGTGTGCCGATCTCTTTCAGCATTTCAAGACATGCCTGGTTCGCCCCACCATGCGCCGGCCCCCAAAGGCAGGCGATGCCAGCAGCGATACAGGCAAAGGGGTTCGCCCCCGAAGAGGACGCCAGACGCACGGTCGATGTCGATGCGTTCTGTTCGTGGTCCGCGTGCAGGGTAAAGATGCGGTCCATCGCGCGGGCGAGGATGGGGTCGACGACGTAATCCTCGGCAGGGACGGCGAAACACATGCGCAGGAAGTTACCGGCATAGTCTACGTCGTTGCGCGGATAGATGAACGGCTGACCGATGGTGTACTTATAGGCCATCGCGGCAATCGTCGGCATCTTGGCGATCAGACGGATCGTTGCCACTTCGCGCTGGTGCGCGTCGTTGATGTCGGTGCTGTCGTGGTAGAAGGCAGACATCGCGCCCACAACGCCGACCATGATCGCCATCGGGTGTGCATCACGGCGGAAACCACGGAAGAAGTTGATCATCTGCTCGTGGATCATGGTGTGGTTGGTCACCAGATTTTCGAACTCTTCCAACTGCGCGGCAGAGGGCAGTTCGCCATACAGCAGCAGGTAGCACACTTCGAGGTAGTGGGATTCGCTGGCCAGTTGGTCGATCGGATACCCACGGTGAAGCAACACGCCTTCGTCACCGTCAATGAAGGTGATCGTGCTGTCACAGGCCGCTGTCGAGGTGAAGCCAGGGTCATATGTGAACACATTCGCCTGAGAGAACAGCTTGCGGATGTCCATGACATCCGGGCCCGCCGACGGGGAATAGATCGGCAGTTCAAAGCTGTTCCCGTCGATGGTCAACGTTGCGGATTTTGTACTTTCGGCCATGAAGTCCCTTCCTATCGTTTTATCGACGTGCGTTATGCCGTCGACTGGGGAGATACCGAAACGGTCCGCCCCTCAGTTATTGTTGTGCATATCAGGAATATGCTTTTGCATATCTTAGATAGCCGCATCGTTTAAACGGGCAAGGCTTTCGTCACGCCCAAGTACCAGCATCATATCGAAAACTGATGGGGTTGCTGCCCGCCCGGCGAGTGCCGCGCGCAGCGGCCCCGCCAGTTTGCCGAATTTGGTGTCCCGCGCGGCGGCAAAGCCGTTCAGCGCCTCCTCCAGCGTTTCTCTGTCCCAAGTAACATTCTGCAACTGCGGCGTCAATTCAGTCAGCATACCACGGGATACATTGTCCAAGTGCTTGTCTGCCTTCTCGTCCGGTTGGATGGGGCGTTCGGCGAGGATAAATTCAGCTTTTTCAAGGAGATCAGGAAATTTCTTCGCGCGATCCTTTAAGCAATACATCGCCCGCTCCAACCCGTCAGCTTGCGCTTTTGTGAGCGCGGGCAGACCGGCAGCGGTCAAATAGGCCTCGATCTCGTGCCGCAATGCAGCATCATCCGCCGCGGCGATGTGCTGCCCACAGATGTTTTCCAGCTTCTTGAGGTCGAATTGCGCGGGGCTTTTGCGGATACCGTCCAGATCGAACCATTCTTGCGCTTGGGCGTCGGTGAAGAATTCGTCGTCCCCATGGCTCCACCCCAGACGGGCGAGGTAGTTGCGCATACCGGCCGCGGGAAAGCCCATTGCCTGATATTCCTGCGCGCCCAAAGCGCCGTGACGTTTCGACAGTTTCTTGCCATCCGCGCCGTGGATCAGCGGGATATGCGCCCAGACCGGCACGTCCCAGCCCATAGCGTTGTAAATCATCATCTGGCGCGCGGCGTTGTTGAGGTGATCATCCCCGCGGATCACATGGGTCACGCCCATGTCATGGTCATCAACAACAACGGCCAGCATATAGACGGGCGTACCATCGGAACGTAACAGCACCATGTCATCAAGCTGGTCGTTCCCGATCACCACGTCGCCCTGGACCGCGTCGCGGATGACGGTTTCGCCCGTCAACGGGGCCTTGATCCGTACGACATAGGGGGCGTCGGGGTGCGTTTCGGGCGCGGCGTCACGCCAAGGTGATTGGTACAGGGTGCTGCGCCCCTCGGCCTTGGCCTGATCCCGGAACGCGGCGATTTCTTCTTGCGAGGCAAAGCACTTATACGCCTTTCCTTCGGCAAGAAGCTGCAGCGCCACCTCGGCGTGGCGGGGTGCGTTTTCGAACTGGCTGACCACGTCACCGTCGTGATCCAGTCCCAGCCACGCCATGCCCTGCAGAATCGCTTCGGTTGCCTCGGGGGTGTGGCGCTGGCGGTCGGTGTCTTCGATACGCAGCAGGAATTTACCGCCCCGACCGCGTGCATAAAGCCAGCTGAACAGCGCCGTCCGCGCGCCGCCGATGTGCAGATAACCGGTAGGAGACGGGGCGAAACGGGTAACGACAGGCGTTGTCATGAGCGGAGGATCCTTTGCAGCAGAAGTTCACGGAAAACGCCCGTTCGGGGTGCCGTTTATCATTTGCTAACTCCTTTGGAGATAGCGTCCCCGACTATCTACCCAGTGCAGAGAACGGGGGCAAGTATGGGGCTGTTGTCCTATATGGCGCAGAGCATGCGCGCACAGCGGGGGCATCTGATCGGCTGGGTGCCGGTGTGTCTGGCCGTGGGGATCGGTAGCTATTTTGCGCTGCGGGTTGAGCCTTCGCTGACCGTCCTGCTTTGGGTCGCGGGCGGGGCGGCGCTGCTGGGGGCTGCGGCCTTTCTGGCGGGCGAGGTCGCGGGGCCCGTTTTGTTGGGCGCGGCCTTGGTGTTGGTCGGTTTTGATCTGGCGGCGTTGCGGGCCCATGCCGTCGGCGGGCCGGTGCTGGGGTGGCGCTATTACGGCCCGATCGCGGGGCGCGTCGTGGCGGTGGATCGCAGCCAGTCCGACGCCTTGCGGCTGACGCTGGATCGGGTCGTGCTTGAACGGGTGTCTGCGGCGCGGACGCCGCTGCATGTGCGCGTGTCCTTGCACGGCGACAGACGCTTTGACGCGGATATCACGCCGGGGTTGGGGGTGATGACCACGGGGCATCTATCACCGCCAAGCGGTCCGGTCGAGCCTGAGGGCTTTGATTTCCAACGGCATGCATGGTTCGCAGGCTTGGGTGCTGTGGGGTATAGTCGCACCCCGTTACTGGCGGCGACACCGGCTGAGGCGGGGCATGGCGGGCTAGCGGTATTTCGGGCGCGCATGGCGGCCTCGGCCCGGATTCAGCGGATCTTGCCGGGTGATATAGGCGGGTTTGCCACGGCGATCACCACCGGCGACCGCAGCGCCATCAGCCAGGACGCGCTGCAGGATCTGCGCGCCAGCAACCTTGCGCATCTATTGGCGATCTCGGGCTTGCACATGGGGTTGCTGAGCGCGGTGGTCTTTGGCGCGTTGCGGATCGTGCTGACGTTGGTGCCGTGGATCGCGCTGCACTGGCCCACGCGCAGTATCGCAGCGGCAGGGGCGCTGGTGGCGGCCAGCGGCTATCTGCTGTTGTCGGGGGGTAATGTCGCAACCGAACGCGCGTTCATCATGGTCGCCGTGGCCCTTGGCGCGTTGATCATCGGGCGACGGGCGCTGACCCTGCGGGCCGTGGCGATTGCAGCCACGGTCGTGTTGGTCCTGCGGCCAGAGGCATTGACGGGGCCGGGGTTCCAGATGTCCTTTGCCGCCACCACGGGGTTGGTTGCGATCTTTGGCTGGTTGCGCAACGCCGAGGTCTCGCTTGGGCCGAAGTGGCTGGCACCGGCTGTGGCGACGGTGATTTCCTCGGCTGTGGCGGGGGGCTTTACCGCGCCCATCGGGGCGGCCCATTTCAACACAATCGCGCAATATGGCTTGGTCGCGAACCTGCTCTCGGTCCCGCTGATGGGGATCTTGGTGATGCCGGCCGCCGTCGCGGCCTTGGTCATGGCACCGCTGGGACTAGAGTGGATTCCCCTGCAGGTCATGGGCGCAGGGTTGCGCTGGATCTTGCTGGTCGCGCAGGGCGTTGCGGGGATCGACGGGGCGCAGGGCCATGTGGCCGCCCCCGGCCCTTGGGTGCTGCCGCTGCTGGCGCTCGGGTTTTTGTGGCTGTTGCTGTGGCAGGGTTGGTTGCGATTTGCCGGTCTGGGAGCCGTGATTGCGGCGGGGGTATTGTGGCACGGGGCAGAGCGTCCGACGGTACTGATCTCGGACACCGGCAGTCTGGTGGGGGTGATGACCCCCACGGGCCGTGCGCTGAGCAAGGCGAAAGGCGCAGGCTTTGTCGCGCTCAACTGGCTGGAGAATGACGGCGATGGCGCCGATCAGGCCCGGGCCGCCGCGCGCTGGCCCACAAGGCCAAATATTGGGGGGCGAGAGGTGATCCACCTGTCCGGCAAGCGCGCGCGGGCGGCGTTCGGGGCGTGCCGTGCGGATCAGATCATCGTGCTGTCTGTTGTGCCCGATCCGCCGCTGACGGGCGGTTGCGATGTGTTTGACCCCGACCGGTTGCGATCCTCGGGGGCAGTCGCACTCACCATCGACAACGGGCGGGTCACAATGCAAACGGCCCGCCAAAAAGCGGGCACGCGGCTGTGGACAGCATGGCCAAAGGACAGGCCGCCGTGGTAGCAAGCGTCAGTAGGTGCGGATCAACCCGACCAGACGCCCCTGCACCTTGACCTTATCCGACGGCAGAACCCGCGTTTCATAGGCGGGGTTAGCGGCTTCCAGTGCGACAGAGCTGCCGTGACGGCGGAATTTCTTGAGCGTCGCCTCGTGGTCTTCGACCAGCGCAACCACGATATCCCCATCATCCGCGACAGAGGTTTCGCGGATGATCACCACGTCGCCATCGTTGATCCCTGCGTCGATCATGGAATCACCCTGCACCTCCAAAGCGTAGTGTTCGCCGCTGCCGCTGATCATCCCGCCGGGGACGGCGACGGATTGGGTCATGGTGCTGATCGCCTCGATCGGGACACCGGCGGCGATCCGGCCCATCATCGGTACATCAAAGGACGACGCGCTGACCGGCTGCGCGGCAGAAGGGGGCGGCCCATCGGGGCGGTCGCCGTCAATCACGCGCGGGGTAAAGCCCGCACCGGACAGGCTGCCCAAGCTATCGGGCAGTTTCACTACCTCTATCGCGCGGGCGCGATGCGCAAGCCGGCGGATGAATCCGCGTTCCTCCAGCGCTGTGATCAGACGGTGGATGCCGGATTTGGACCGCAGATCAAGCGCTTCTTTCATCTCGTCAAAGCTGGGCGGCACGCCATCGCGCTGCACACGTTTGTGAATAAAGGCCAGCAGATCGAGTTGTTTCTTGGTCAGCATCCGGACATTCCCCGTTTCTATTTGGGGTTTGTTCTAGGGATGTTCCTGTTTTGTGTCAACCGTCAGAGGGGAATACAGCCTATGATCGCTCCGGCCGTGCGGGCCCCATCGTGGGGCGGGCGGACCATCAGGACATCGGCGCGCGACAGGATGCCCAGCAGCGAACTGTCCTGATTGTCTTCGGGCAGGACGGCACCGTCACGGACCATCGCACGCATATAATGTTCGCGTGGCCCATTGGCGGGCAGATCGACGCCAAGCGGCAGATCGACCCGTGCGGCGGGCGCGGCGGGCAGGCCCAGCATCTTGCGCAGCACCGGCACGACAAAGACCGTCCCGCAGACCATCGCCGACACCGGATTGCCGGGCAGGCCGATCATCGGGACATCACGCAGCCGCCCCGCCATAAGAGGTTTGCCGGGGCGCATCGCGACTTTGTAGAAAGACTGGTCCATCCCCATTTGGGCGGCGACGGGGGCGACCAGATCGTGGTCTCCGACAGAGGCACCGCCGATGGTGATGATCAGATCGGCATCCTGCGCCATGGTGAAGGCTTGGGTCAGCGAGGGCACCGTGTCGCGGGCAATCGGGATCATGCGGCACTGCGCACCATGCTGTTCAAGCAGGGCGGCCAGACCATAGGTATTGGAGGCGATGATCTGGTCGGGGTTCGGCACCTCGCCGGGTTGCACCAGCTCGTCCCCCGTGGCGATGATCGCGACGCGTGGTTTGGTATAGACCGGCACCGTCGCCACATTCATCGACGCCAGCAGCGCGATATCGGCAGGGCGCAGCAGACGCGGCGCATCCATCGTGTCACCTGCATGGAAATCCCCACCGGCGGGGCGGATATTGGTCTTGGGGCCGATGTCATGGCCCAGCATGATCAGATCGCCACGACGGGTCGTATCCTCTTGGATCACAACGAAATCCGCACCTTCGGGGACAGGGGCACCGGTAAAGATGCGCACGGCCTGACCGGCCTTGACCACTCCGTCAAATCGATGGCCCGCCGCCGCTTCGCCGATGACCTTGAACATCGCGTCGGGCTCGACTTCTGTCTGGCGCAGGGCATAGCCATCCATAGAGGAGGCCGCGAAAGGCGGCTGGGTGCGGGTGGCAACACCATCGCGCGCCAGCACACGGCCCGCGGCCTGACGCAGCGGGACCGCTTCCACTTCGGTGGCGGTTACGAGATCAAAGAGATGCGACAGGGCGCCGCTGACAGAGATCATTCTGCCTCGTATCGGCCCGATTTGCCGCCGTCTTTCAGCACGACCCGCAGGCCGCCGATCTCCATGCCTTTGTCCACGGCCTTGGCCATGTCATAGACAGTCAGCGCTGTGACAGAGGCGGCGGTCAGCGCCTCCATCTCGACGCCGGTCTGTCCGGTGGTCTTGACGGTCGCGGCAATGCGCAGGCCAGGCAGGTCGGCATCGGGTGTCAGTTCGACCGACACTTTGGTGATCGGCAGAGGGTGGCACAGCGGAATCAGATCGGCGGTGCGCTTTGCAGCCATGATCCCCGCCAGACGGGCCACCCCCATGACGTCACCCTTTTTAGCGCGTCCTTCGGTAATGATATCAAAGGTTTCGCGCAACATCTTGATGTGGGTTTCAGCAACGGCCACCCGCGACGTCACGGGTTTGTCCGACACGTCGACCATATGCGCGTCACCCTTACCGTCAAAATGCGTGAGCGCCATTACATGCCCCCCGGCCGCAGCGGTGTGGCCAGCAGGTTGCGGGTTGCGACCTCTACATCGTCCTGACGCATCAGGCTTTCCCCGATCAGGAACACCCGCGATCCGTATTTCGCCATATCGGCCAGATCTTCGGGCGTGTTCAGCCCGCTTTCCGATACGATCATCTTTTCCACATCCACATGTTTCGACAGGCGGCGCGTGGTATCTAGCGTCGTCTCGAAGGTTTTGAGGTTGCGGTTGTTGATCCCCATCATGCGGCTTTTCAGCACGGCGGCGCGGTCCAGCTCTTCCTTGTCATGCACCTCGATCAGCGCGTCCATGCCCCATTGGGCGGCGGCGTCCTCAAGCTCGATCGCTTGGGCATCGCTGACAGAGGCCATGATGATCAGGATACAATCTGCCCCAAGCGCGCGGGCTTCGGCGACCTGATAGGGGTCGTACATGAAATCCTTGCGCAGCACGGGCAGGGTGCAGGCCTCGCGGGCGGCGACAAGATATTCCTTGGCCCCCTGAAAGCTGGGCGTGTCTGTCAGCACCGACAGGCAGGTCGCGCCACCGGCGGCATAGGCAGCGGCCAGTGTAGCGGGGTCGAAATCGGCGCGGATCAACCCTTTTGACGGGCTTGCCTTCTTGACCTCGGCAATCAGCCCGTACCCCTCGCGCGAGGCGTCGAACAACGCGTCGGCAAAAGGGCGCACGGGCGAGGCGGCGCGCGCCTCTGCCTCTACGGCCTCGAGCGGTTTGGCGGCCTTGTCGGCGGCGATCTCTTCCAGCTTGTAGGCTTTGATCTTGTCTAGGATGGTGCCAGTGTTGGTATCGGTCATGATGTCTCCGGTGTTGCCCAGTTTATGGCCGCTTGGCCTTGGGCGTGCAACCAGTCATTGCAGCGCGAGAAGGGGCGTGACCCGAAAAACCCACGCCGCGCGGACAGGGGCGACGGGTGCGGGGTTTCGAGTTTGAAGTTCGGTCCCCCGTCCACATCCCGCGCGACTTTTTGGCCATGCGCACCCCACAGCAAATAGGCGCGGGGACGGTCGGCCAAGCGGCCAAGAATTTGCGTGGTCAGCTGCTGCCAGCCCAGTTTCCCATGACCGCCTGCGTCCCGCGCAGGCACGGTCAATGTGGTATTCAACAACAGCACGCCCTGATCCGCCCAGAACCGCAGATCGGCATCCGGTGGGCACGCGCCGATGTCATCCACCATTTCCTTATAGATATTGGACAGCGAACGGGGCAGCGGTTTGGTATCGGCGCGCGCGGAAAAGGCAAAGCCGTGGGCATGGCCGGGGGTGGGATAGGGATCTTGCCCCAGGATCACCACGCGCACCGCGTCGGGCTGGGTATGTTCCAGCGCGGCGAAAACCTGCGGTCGGGGCGGTAGCGTCTCGCGCGGGTCCGCGGCCAGCGCGGCGGCGATGCCGGGCAGGGTGTCGTCAAAGAACGCAAGGTCGCGCCAGGCCCCGAGGCGCGATAGGTCAAAACGGCTCATGCGGTCTGGGTGATCCGCGCGACTTGGGTGATCTTGTCACGGGCCGCACCGCTGTCAATGCTGTGACGTGCCATCTCTACCCCTGCTTTCAGATCGGGCGCGGCATCGGCCACGACCAGCGCCGCCGCCGAATTGAGCAAGACCGCATCGCGGTAGGCCGATGGGGTTCCGTCCAGCAGCGCGTTGAAATCACGTGCGTTTTCTTCGGGTGTGCCGCCGACGATATCCTCGAACGGATGGACCGGAAGGCCCGCGTCTTCGGGCGTGATCTCGAATTCGGAAATGGTGCCATCAGGGTTCAGCGCGGCGATCCAGCTGGTGCCGGTGATCGTCAGCTCGTCCGTCCCGTCGGAGCCATGCACAAGCCACGCTTTTTCAGAGCCAAGCGCGCCAAGTGTTTCGGCCATCGGGCGGATCAGATCGCGGCGATAAGCCCCGGTCAGCTGCCGTTTGACGCCCGCCGGGTTGGTCAGCGGGCCGAGGATGTTGAAGATCGTGCGTGTGCCCAATTCGGACCGCGTGGGCATGACATGGGCAATCGCGGGATGGTGCATCGGCGCCATCATAAAGCCGATGCCCGCATCGCGCAGGGCGGCCTCGACCACCTTGGGCCCGACCATCACCTTGAGCCCCATCTGCGTTAGCGCATCCGCCGCACCGGATTTGGACGACAGGTTGCGGTTGCCATGTTTCGCCACCACGACGCCCGCGCCGGCCACGACAAAGGCCGTCGCGGTAGAAATATTCAGCGTGCCCTTGCCATCGCCGCCGGTGCCCACGATGTCCATCGCGCCCTCGGGGGCGGTGACGGGATTGCATTTGGCGCGCATGACATGGGCGGCGGCAGCATATTCATCCACCGTCTCGCCACGGGTGCGCAGGGCCATCAGGAAGCCACCGATCTGGCTGGGGGTCGCTTCGCCCTCGAACAGGATCTGGAACGCGGTCTCGGCCTGATCCCGGGTCAGCGGGCCATTGGCGGCCGCATCGATCAGAGGTTTTAGAGCATCGCTCATGCGGGCACCTTTACGTTGTTCAGAAAGTTTTGCAGCATCTGGTGACCGTGATCCGAACGGATCGATTCCGGGTGGAACTGCACGCCATGCAGCGGCAGGTCGCGGTGCTGCAGGCCCATGATCGTGCCGTCCTCAAGCTCTGCCGTGATCTCAAGGCAGTCGGGCAGGGTAGCGCGGTCAACGATCAGCGAATGATAGCGCGTCGCGGCAAAGGGCGATGGCAGCCCCGCAAAGACGCCCTGACCCTTGTGGTGCATCATGCCCATCTTGCCGTGCACGATCTCGCCCGCGCGCACGACCTTGCCGCCGAACGCCTGACCCAGCGTCTGATGGCCAAGGCACACACCCAAAAGCGGCGTGCTTGTTTCGGCGGCGGCTACCGTCAGCGCAAGGCAGATGCCCGCTTGATCCGGGTCGCAGGGGCCGGGCGACAGGATGATCCCCGCGGGGTTCATCGCCATCGCGGCCTGCACGTCGATCTGGTCATTGCGGCGGATTTCGACTTCGGCCCCGAGGTCACCCAGATAGTGTACGAGGTTGTAGGTGAAGCTATCGTAGTTATCTATCAAGAGCAGCATGCGGCAATTCTTTGTATTGAGGCAGGGTTTAGGGCTAGAGGAACCGCGCAAAACCACGGTATAATGTCCGCTGATACATGTTCAGGGTTAAGACCTATCGTCAAGGGCAGCAGGCCGGAGAGCCGCGCGAACCGGAACAAAAACAGGAGCGATCATCTATGTCACGCGGGTTTATTGGCGGCATCCTCATTGGTGCGGTATTCAGTGTCGGCGTCGCCGGTGTCGCGTCCTTCATGGTACCTATGGGGCCCGCGCCCTTGCAAGACACGCCTGTGCCAAGTGACACGCCTGACGAAGAGCGCGCGACCAACGCGTCCGAAATGGCGGCCCCCCCGGTAGTAGCGGCTGATGAAACGCCCCTGACGGCGGCTGAGGACACTAACGAGGATGTGATCACGCCAGAGCCGGAGCCAGTTGTCGAAGAGCCTGTCGTCGAGGAGCCCATCGTTGAACCAGAGCCCGAGACTGTACCTAAAGCCGAGGTCACACCAGAAGTAGAAGCACCGGTCGCGCAAGAGGCTGTGCAAGATGCACCTTCAGAGGACGCGCCGGACGTCGCGGCAGCGCCTGAGACGGTAGAGCCTGAACCACAGCCCGAGCCAGAGGTCGCCCCAACGCCGCAGCCCGCGCCGCAGATCGCGCAGGATATCGACGCGACAGCTCCCGTGACCGTGCCCGATGCGGCTGCACCGAAGATCACGCTCGATGATCCTGTCTTGCCCAATCCGATGGCGCTCGCACCGATGGAACCGACCGAGCCGGATGCGCTTGGCATCGAGACCCGGACAGCACCGCCCGTCACCGCCGACGAAAGCGTCGACACTCCCGTGTCGCCCACGCCGGATACCGATGTCGCCACCGCACCAAGCGCGCCCGACGCGCAACCCGAAGAAGCCCCCGCCGATGTTGTCTTTGTCGCGCCCGAGCAACGCACAGACGGGCGGCCCACAATCGGCACCCCTGCGGCAATCACCTCTGAACGGGATACGGGCGTGACGATCAACCGCCTGCCGACCGCCCAATCGGGCGAACAGACCGCCCCCGAGGCGCAAGCCACCGCAGAAAGCCCCGCCATCACCCGGTATGGCCAGCCTTTCGCGAATCCTGATGACAAACCGCTGATGAGCGTCCTGTTGATGGACGTGGGCAGTGATCTGCAAGGGGGCGAGGTCGGTATCGCCGCGTTGCGCAGCTTTCCCTATCCGCTGAGCTTTGCCGTCGACGTCAGCCTGCCCGACGCGGCAGAGCGCATGCAGACCTACCGCAACGAAGGATTCGAGGTGCTGGCGATGGTCGACCTGCCCCAAGGCGCGCAGCCAAGCGATGCAGAGACCACGCTGGCGGTCGCCTTCTCGCGCATGCCCGAAGTGATCGGCGTGCTTGAAGGGCAGGGTGCCGGGCTGCAACCCGACCGTGCGACAGCAGATCAGGTGACTGCGATCCTTGGGCAGGGGGGCTATGGCCTTGTGACCCAGGACAAGGGGCTGAACACGATGCCCAAGCTTGCAGTGAAAGAGGGCGTGCCCGCTGCACCCGTGTTCCGCGACTTTGACAGCAAGGGGCAGACGCCCACCGTGATCCGACGGTTCCTTGATCAGGCCGCGTTCAAGGCGGGGATCGAAGGGTCGGTGATCATGATGGGGCGGATGCGGCCCGAGACGATCTCGGCGCTGTTGGTCTGGGGGTTACAGGACCGTGCCAGCCAAGTCGCACTTGCCCCTGTCTCAGCCGTGCTGAAAAACGCGACGCCTGAATGATCCACCGGTAAAGCCGTCAAAACCTGCGCGCTGCGCGGGCTTCGACGTGCCTGAGTGTGATCTGCCTAGATAATCTCGTCTTCGTCGAACAGCGGGTCGCTTTCGAGCTGCGTGATCATATCCTCGACCGTGTCTGCCACGGCCTTGGGCAGCAGCTTTGCCAAGTGGAAGACAGCGTCGCCCTCGTTCACCACGGGCAGGATCGCGCGGCCGATCAGGATACCGTCATGGGGGGCGATAATATCCTCTTCGGTCTTGCCGAACGGATCAGAGACTGTCGCCAGCGCGTCGCCCTGTTTCACGGTCTCCCCCTCGGCCCTGAAGGTGCGCAGCAGCCCACCCACTGGCGCGCGCAACCAGGTCGAGCTTGAGCAGACATGGGACTGCCTGCGCGAGGGGGCGATGCCCTTGGCCGGCAGCATGTCTTCGGCATGCATGACCCGCAAGATACCCGCAACGCCCGCGCGCACCGCCATTTCGTCAAAGCGCAGCCCTTCGCCCGCCTCATACAGCAGCACCGGCGTGCCCTTGGCGGCGGCGACCGCGCGCAGCGATCCGTCGCGCAGGGGCGAGGTCAGCACCACCGGTGCGGCAAAGCTGGCGGCCATGCGCCGCGTCACCGCATCTGATGGAGATATCCGCACCTGCGGCAGGTTGGTCCGGTGGATCGCGGCCGAATGTAGATCGATTCCGAAATCACAGCGCAGCACCACGTCGTTCAGAAAGATATGCGCCAGCCGTGACCCCAAAGACCCCGACGGGTGCCCCGGAAAACAACGGTTCAGATCGCGCCGGTCCGGCAGATAGCGTGACCGGTTCAGGAAACCGAAAGAGTTCACCACCGGGATCACCAGCAGCGTCCCCCGCAGGGATTTCAATTGCGGTGCGCGCAGCAGACGGCGCACGATCTCGACCCCGATCAGCTCGTCCCCGTGAACAGCGGCGCTGACAAACATGGTGGGCCCGGGGCGCTTGCCGTGGATCACTTCAAGCGAGAGACCGACAGGCGTGTGGTCCGGCAGGATCGAGATCGGCAAGTCGATCTGTGCCCGAGAGCCGGGTGCCACGTGTTGACCCGCAATCTCGAACGGGGCTTGCGTCGGCATCCTCAGCTGTTCCCTTGACCTGCGAAGCGTGCTGCATCGGCCGCCGCACGGCGGATCGCGTCGGATTTATGCACCGTTTCCATATATTCTGCCTCTGCGTCGCTGTCATAGACGACACCGCCACCGGCCTGAATATACAGGGTCTTGTCCTTGATGACGGCCGTGCGCAGCGCGATGCACATGTCCATGTCGCCGCCTGCGCTAAAGTAGCCAACACCGCCGCCGTAGAGCCCGCGTTTCTCGGGCTCCAGCTCGTCGATAATTTCCATCGCGCGGACTTTGGGCGCGCCTGATACGGTGCCCGCGGGCATCCCCGCAAAGAAGGCATCCAGCGCATCGCGGTCTTCGCGCAGCTCGCCCACGACATTGGACACGATGTGCATCACGTGGCTGTAGCGTTCGACGATGAATTCCTCGGTCGGGCGCACGGTGCCGATCTTGGCGACCCGGCCCACGTCATTGCGGCCCAGATCAAGCAGCATCAGATGTTCAGCCAGCTCTTTCTGGTCGGCCAGCAGATCAGCCTCCAGCGCGCGGTCTTCTTCCGGCGTGGCCCCGCGACGACGGGTACCTGCAACGGGGCGGATCGTGATCTCGTTGCCGAAAACGCGCACAAGGATCTCGGGCGAGGCCCCGACGACGTGGAAATCACCGAAGTTGAAATAGAACATGAAGGGCGACGGGTTGGTCCGGCGCAAACTGCGATACAGCGCAAAGGGCGGCTGCGAGAAGCCCTGCGCCCACCGTTGCGACGGCACCACCTGAAAGATGTCGCCCGCCACGATGTATTCCCGCGCTTTTTCAACGGCGGATTTATAGCCTTCGCGGGTGAAATTGCTGACGGGGGCGGATTCTTCGTGGGCGTCACCCAGATCACGGCTGGTGCCGGGCATCGACCGTTCCAGATCACGCACCGCATCCATCACGCGTTCGGCGGCTTGGGCATAAGCGGCCTTGGCCGATTGCCCGTCAGACACCCAAGCTGGCGATACGATCGTGACCTCGCCCTTGACCCCGTCAAGCACGGCAATCACCGACGGGCGCACCATCATCGCATCGGGCAGCCCCATGGGATCGGGGTTCACATTCGGCAGATGCTCCACCAGCCGGATCATGTCATACCCCAGATAGCCGAACAGCCCGGCGGCGGCTTGCGGCAGGTCATCAGGCAGGTCGATCTTCGACTCCGCGATCACCGCACGCAATGTATCCAGCGGATCGCCCGCAACATCTTCGAAAGCATCTACGTCATAGCGTGCCGAACGGTTGATGGCCGACGTGGTGCCCTGACAGCGCCAGATCAGATCGGGCTTCATCCCGATAATCGAATAGCGCCCGCGGACCTCGCCGCCGGTCACAGATTCCAGCACAAAGGCGTTCTGTGCCGCACCGGTGAGCTTGAGCATCAGCGAAACAGGCGTGTCCAGATCGGCAGCCAGACGGGTGTAAACGATCTGGTTCTTGCCCGCCGCATAGCCTGCGGCAAAGCTGTCATAATCGGGTGTCAACGACATGGGAGACCTAACTTAGGGGAAGTTCACGTGGACGGCGTTGATCGCCTGCTGATCGACACGCGGTGCCGTGCGGCGGATCACGTCGTCAGAGAAAGCGGCGAAAAGCGCTTGCGACAGCTGGTCATCCAGCTGGGTGGCGATCTGGGTTTTGACCTGGGTCATCCGGTCATTCTCGCCCGCGTCCTTGATGCTATCAAGACGGACAAGCGCGACCTCATCGGCACCTTCCAGCAGTTCGACCTCGCCGGGGGCTGCGTCAAACACAGCGGCGATGAACCCCTGCGGCGCGGCGCTGACCACGGCGTCGCGGGTCTGGTCGGTCCCGGTCTTGGGCTCCAGCCCCAGCTCGGCAAAATCAGCGCCATCGGCAAGCTCGGCCTGCAGGGTCTCGGCCTTGGCACGCAGGGCGGTGATCAATTGTTCGTTCTGCCACGCCTTGGCCACGTCTGCACGGGCGGCGTCAAACGGGTTGGGGCGTTCCTCTTTGGTGCCATCAAGACGCATGGCGAAAACGCTGCCGTCATCCAGCTGCTGGATCTGGGGGAAGTCGCCTTCGGTCAGACGTGTCGCGGCCTCGCGGAAACCGGCATAGGCGGCGATGCTTTCGCTGCTGTCCTGCGTCCATTCGATGGTGCTGAGGGTCATTTTGCTTTCCTCTGCGATCTGTTCCAGCGTGGCACCACCGGCCAATTGGTCGTCCAGATCCTGGGCGCGGACCTCTACCAGACGGGCCGCGCGGTCCGCGGCAAGGTCTTGCACGAGCGTCGGGCGGGCTTCTTCGAAGGTGGTATTCAGCGACGGCAGCACACCGTTCACACGGAACAATGCAGGCCCGAGGTTGCTGGGCAGCGGGCCGACAATATCACCCACTTCGGCAGCAAACACGGCGTCCCCTGCGGCACCCAACTGTTGCTGGCTCAGATCGCCAAGATCCACATCCGACAGGGACAGCCCACGGTCCGCGACCAGCCCCTCAAATGTATTGCCATCCACCTCGAGCGCGGCGGCGGCCTGATCGGCGGCCTCCTGATCGCGGAAGACCAGACGTTCGACCAGGCGGCGTTCGGGCTGGATGTATTCATCCGCGCGGTCGTCATAGGCGGCCTGCAGCTCTTCGTCGGTCAGCTCTACTTCGTCCAGCAGATCCTGCGGGCCCATGGTGATATAGCTGATGGTCTTGCTGGCGGGCAGAATGAACTGATCGGCGTTCTCGTCGTAATAGGCCTGCAGCTGCGCATCGGTGGCGTCGGGCAGGGGCGCATCCAGATCATCTTGCGTCAGTTTGGCCCAGGTAAAGCTGCGCTGCTCGCCCACATAGGAGACAAGCGTGTCAGCATAGGCGTCGGGCATCGCAACACCGCCGGTGATCGCTTCCTGCAATAGGGTGCGGCCCGCTTCCTCGCGCAGGGACTGTTCGAATTCATTCTCGTTCAGACCGGCCTGCTGTAGGGCAAAGCGATAGCCCTCGCGGTCAAAATTCCCGTCAACGCCTTGAAACGACGGGATTTCCACAACGCGTTCACGCAGGTTCGCGTCGCCGATGGACAGGCCCATCTCGTCGGCCTCATTGTCGAGCGCGCGCAAACGGACCAGACGTTGCAGCACGGCACGGTCCAGCCCGATGGCTTGGGCTTCTTGAAAGCTAAGCTGTTCGCCGGACTGGCTTTCGATGGCGCGGATCTGCTGCTGCAGCTCGCGGGCGTAATCGTCGACCGAGATTGACTTGTCGCCCACTTCGCCGACGGTGCGTGCGCTACCGTTCAGATTGACCGCGCCAAAACCGCCCAGACCCAGGATCAAAAGACCCATCAGCCCCCATACTGCGGTTTTCGTAAAGCTGTTGCCTTTGGCTTTCATGGTGTCATCCCTTAAACGCACGTTTTGCCCTGTCTATGCGGTGCGCGGCAGGGGGGCAAGAGCCGCGTTAGACCTGTGTCAGACGGTCAAACAGCACCTTGATGCCTGCGACATCCAGATTGGCAAAAGCGAGGCGCAGATGTCGCCCGCCGGTGATATCCTCTGCCGGATGGAACATGGTGCCGGGCAGGGTCAGCACGGCCGCCTCGCGCACCAGCCGTGGGGCCAATGTGGCAGAGCTTTCGTCAAAGGGATGCGAGAGATAGGCGAAATAGCCGCCAAGCCCCAAGAGTTTCCAGCCTTTCGCGTCCAAACGATGCATTCTGTCGGCAATCGCCTGTCGCCGCGCCAGGATCTCGCGCCGCTCGCCGGCCAGCCATGTGTCAAGGTTCTGCATCCCCCAAAGGGCGGCATGTTGGCCGATCTGGCCGGGACAAATGGCGACGGTATCCAGGAACTTCTCAACCTCGGCAAGACGCGTCTGGGAGGCGATAATCGCGCCCACTCGGTGACCAGTCAGACGGTAGGCCTTTGAAAAAGAATATAAATGGATCAACGTATCGTGCCAGTCGGGGTCCAGAAACAGACGGTGCGGCGGGCCGGAACGACTGTCAAAGTCGCGATAGGTCTCGTCCAGGATCAGGGCGATACCGCGCGCACGGGCCAGATCGAAAAACGCCTGCACCAGCTCTTCGGGGTATTCAACGCCGCCGGGGTTGTTGGGCGTGACCAAGGCGATGGCACGGGTGCGGTCGGTGATCAGGGCGGCAGCCTGTTCCGGGTCGGGCAAGAGCGTATCGCCCACCGGCAGCGGCACGGCGGCGACACCCGACATGTCCAGCCACATCTTGTGGTTAAAGTACCACGGCACCGGCAGGATCACCTCGTCCCCCTCGGCACAGAGCGTGGCAATCGCAGCGGCAAAGGCCTGGTTGCAGCCCGATGTAATCGCCGCTTGCGCGGGCTCTACCGCGCCGGCGTAATGGGCGCTGACCTGCGCGGCCAGCTCGTCGCGCAATTCGGGCAGACCCAGCACCGGCCCATAAAGATGCGCATCATCGTTGTTCAGCGCGACATCAGCCATGGCCTGCCGCATGGCCTGCGGTGGCGGATCGACAGGGGCGGCTTGGCTCACGTTGATCAGGGGGCGGTCGGCGTCAAAATGGACGCCCGTCAACCAGCGGCGCGCCTCCATCACCGGAGGAGAGAAAGTCGCGGCGGTACGCGGGGTCATGGTCAATGCTCCTGACTGGGCGAGGGAGGGGGCGCTTCGGCGAGCGGACCAGCGCAAAGTCTGACACGGCGCGGGGCCGCTGCTTCCAAATGGTCCTAAATCCTCGCCGAAGGCAGGTATCTGCGGGGGTGCCGTTTAGTCTTTGCCGCGGTAGGGCTCTACATATTGCAGCGCCATATCCCAGGGGAAGAAAATCCACGTATCCTGGCTGACTTCGGTAATGAAGGTATCCACCTGCGGGCGGCCCTTGGGCTTGGCATAGACGGTGGCCAGATGCGCATTGGGGTAAAGCTGGCGCACGACTTCAAGGGTTTTACCGGAATCCACCAGATCGTCGATGATCAGGATACCGGTGCCGTCGCCCATCAGCTCAGCATCGGGGGCCTTGAGCACGACCGCGTCCGATTGATCCTGATGATCATATGACTTGATCGAAATCGTGTCGACGGTGCGGATATCCAGCTCGCGGGCGGCGATCATCGCGGGGGCCATCCCGCCACGGGTGATCGCAACCACAGCACGCCAGCCGCCGTCATCGGGGCCCATGCCGTCCAGACGCCACGCCAGCGCACGGCTGTCACGGTGGATCTGGTCCCAGCTGATGTGAAACCCTTTTTCATGGGGCAGGCGCGAGGCATCCTTGCTCATGTCGTTATTCCTTTGCCATGTCTGGGGCGTCGACGGCTTTCATGCCCACCACGTGATAGCCCGCATCCACATGCAGATTC
This sequence comes from Sulfitobacter sp. CB2047, assembly GCF_000735125.2. Lineage (NCBI taxonomy): Bacteria > Pseudomonadati > Pseudomonadota > Alphaproteobacteria > Rhodobacterales > Roseobacteraceae > Sulfitobacter > Sulfitobacter sp. CB2047. Next base: position 1,592,299 of record NZ_CP072613.1, read on the forward strand.
TCGCCCGTCGTGCCCGAGCCAAGATCGCTAAGCAGGAACAGCGCGGATTTACCCACGTCGTCGATGGTCACGTTGCGACGCAGGGGCGAGTTATACTCGTTCCACTTCATGATATAGCGGAAGTCGCCGATGCCGGATGCGGCCAATGTCTTGATCGGGCCGGCGCTGATCGCGTTGACGCGGATGCCGTCCTTGCCCAGATCCTCGGCCAGATATTTGACCGATGCTTCCAGAGCGGCCTTGGCGACGCCCATCACATTATAATGCGGCATCACTTTTTCGGCACCATAATATGTGAGCGTGACCGCGCTGCCGCCGGACTTCATCATCTTTTCCGCGCGCTGCATCACAGCGGTGAAGGAGTAGACAGAGATATCCATCGACATCGCAAAATTGGCGCGGCTGGTGTCGACATAACGCCCGCGCAATTCGTTTTTGTCAGAGAACCCGATCGCGTGGACGATAAAGTCGATCCCGTCCCAACGTTCGCCCAAAGCGGTAAACAGCGCGTCAATCGACTCTTCCGACCCGACATCGCAGGGCAGGACCAGATCGCTACCCAGTTGCGCCGCCAGCGGATCGACCCGCTTTTTCAGCGCGTCGCCTTGATACGAGAATGCCAGCTCTGCACCGGCATCCGCGAGGGTGCGTGCGATGCCCCAGGCAATCGACTTGTCATTGGCGAGGCCCATGATAAGCCCACGTTTGCCTGCCATCAGGTCATTTGCCATTGTACTTCCTTCGACTATGTCACTGAACTTTTATCCGGTTTATGCTATTGATAGTTTGGCATCAAGGCTGCACGGTGATCGCGGCACTTGAGAGGACGCCGAGATAGACCGCCCTGGCGGTTTTTAGGCGCGACAGTGTGTTTAGTTGTTCTAGTATGTCATTTGATGTAAGGCATTGTCGCAAGATTGCGTCGATGCGCAAGGAAGGGGATCATGATCATGGAAGTGCGCAAAGGCATTTTTGCCGGTGACGATCCCTTTGTGATTGCGCGCCGCTGGCTGGATGAGGCAACGCAGACAGAGGTCAACGACCCAAATGCCATCGCGCTATCGACCGTGGATGCCGACGGTTTGCCCAATGCGCGCATGGTGTTGCTAAAAGAAATCGAAGACGCGGCATTCGTCTTTTACACAAACTACACCAGCGCCAAGGCGCAAGAACTGGATCACGCGGGCAAGGCTGCTTTCGTGATGCATTGGAAATCCCTGCGCCGCCAGATACGGGTGCGCGGCGTGGTTTCCAAAGAAGAAGGCCCGCAGGCGGACGCATATTACAAGTCGCGTTCGCTCAAAAGCCGGTTGGGGGCCTGGGCCTCTGACCAATCGTCCCCTTTAGCCAGCCGTGCGTCATTGGTCGCCGAAGTGGCAAAAGTCACCGCCAAAAAGGGGCCAAACCCAGACCGTCCACCTTTTTGGGGGGGCTACCGGATCACCCCGGTCGAAATCGAGTTCTGGGCCGACGGAGAGTATAGATTGCATGACCGTTTTGTCTGGCGACGTGCCGAACAAAACGGTGATTGGAGCGTAACGAGATTGAACCCATAAGGCGGCTTTTGCCGCTGATATTTTGTACGCGGGCACGCTGTTGCCTGACCTAGAGAAGACCAAAGGACATTTGTGTCAGAAGTATCCAGCAATAGCTCTGCCATTTCCGGCGTGGTGAAATGGTTTGACCCCGCGAAGGGGTTCGGTTTCGTTGTCTCAGACGCTGGCGGGCCTGATATCCTGTTGCACGTCAATGTGTTACGTAATTACGGTCAAAGCTCTGTCGCGGACGGTGCGCGCATTGATCTGACGGTGCAAAAGACCGAACGCGGGGTGCAGGCGACCCAGGTCCATGCGGTACACCCGCCCGCTGCCGCTCAGGCGATGGCGTTGTCGGATATTGTGGGCATTGACCCCGCGCTGGTGGCCGCCGCACCGCTGGAACCCGCGCGGGTCAAATGGTTCGACAAATCCAAGGGCTTTGGTTTCGCGAATGTGTTTGGCAAAAGCGATGACATCTTTCTACATATAGAAGTGTTGCGGCAGTCGGGCCTGTCGGATTTGCAACCGGGCGAGGCATTGGCGCTGCGGGTCATTAACGGGGAACGCGGCCAGATGGCGGCAGAGGTACATGCATGGGAAACGGTACGACTCGATTCATCTGGCACCGCGCAAAGCTGATCCGCGCGGGTCTTTTGGCCTTTGCCACTCTGGCGATGGCAGGGGCGGCCGCTGCCAAATGCAGCGACACCAGCGTGACGCTGCGCGGCGACTGGGGGCAGGCGCGCTTTAGCGTCGAGATTGCCGATGATGCCGGTGAACGTGCCCAAGGATTGATGCACCGCACCTCACTGGCAGGCAGCGCGGGTATGCTCTTTATCTATGAAGAACCGCAGCCTCTCAGCTTTTGGATGCGCAACACATTGATTCCCCTCGACCTATTGTTCATCGATTCCCACGGTGTGGTGCAGCACATCCACCATAATGCGGTTCCGCTCGACGAATCTCCGCTTGAGGGGGGCAGTGATGCGCTGCTGGCGGTGTTGGAAATCAACGGCGGATTAAGCGCGCGGATGGGCATCACACCGGGGACAGAGCTGCGCCATCCCGCGTTTGCAGGGCGCAATCCGGCATGGCCCTGTTAGTTCGTCAGAAACTATCATTTTCTGTGAACTTAGGGCTTTTCAATCCGATTGCTTGGGGCTAAGTAGGCCGCAGTCGGGGCGTGGCGCAGCCTGGTAGCGCACCTGTTTTGGGTACAGGGGGTCGGAAGTTCGAATCTTCTCGCCCCGACCACTTTAAGAACCACCACATATAGTGTTCCTGATCTGCTTTATGCAGATCAGAACGCTGTATTTGTGTGCAGTCGTTCTTTTTTGCCACAGAAGCACGCTCTAAATCTGGTGAGATAGCCGGGTTTGCGAACCTATATCTGGTGGCTGCATAAATTTTTATCATCCACAGTTCCGCCATGTTTATCCCCAGCCCGCTGTCGGGGATTTTGTGGATAACTCAAGCGATACATGAGCCAGCCGCGCTAAACCTTAGCGTTTATTAACTTTATCCGCGGTGTGGAAAATCACCCTCGAGATCCGCTGTCTGTGCATATCATTTCGCTGAATCACCGCGCCGACCGAAGCTTCAAAAAATGCCGATCCGGTCAAGACGCAACTTCCCTTATTTCGATAATAAAGCCGTTGACCCAATAGGGCTGCATACGCCAGTTTGTGTAAATCGACGGGCGGGCCACTACATCTGGTGATTGATCGGGGTGGCCTGCTGATCGGGTGAAATTGGGTTTCGCACATTTGCGCCGGTTAAACGGCTTGATCCAAGACCAACCTGATGCGGGTGCGGGGGACGATGCACACCGGCGATAGGTTTGGCGGCCCGATCATGCCGCTGGTTGAGAGTTTGAAAATTTGGGGCAGCACTTATGAAAATCGAGAGAAAATTCACGCGATCCGGTCAGGATGCCTACGCAGAACTGGACTTTGTGAGCACAGCCTCCGAAATCCGCAATCCTGACGGGTCGGTGGTCTTTCGCCTCGATAACGTCGAAGTGCCCTCCAGCTGGAGCCAGGTCGCCTCTGATGTGATCGCCCAGAAATATTTCCGCAAGGCAGGCGTCCCGTCCGAGACCAAGAAGGTCAAGGAAAAGGGCGTGCCAGAATTCCTCTGGCGCTCGGTGCCGACCGATGACGCGACCATGGGCGGCGAGACGTCGTCGAAGCAAGTGTTCGACCGTCTGGCAGGCGCTTGGGCCTATTGGGGTTGGAAAGGTGGCTATTTCACCACCGAAGAAGACGCCCAAGCCTATTATGACGAGATGCGCCACATCCTGGCCAGCCAGCGCGGCGCACCCAACAGCCCGCAATGGTTCAACACCGGTTTGCATTGGGCCTACGGCATCGATGGTCCCGCGCAGGGGCATTACTATGTCGATTATAAATCCGGCAAGCTGACGCGGTCGACATCCTCTTACGAGCATCCGCAGCCCCACGCTTGTTTCATCCAGTCTGTCGCTGACGATCTGGTAGGGGACGGCGGCATTATGGACCTGTGGGTCCGCGAGGCGCGTCTGTTCAAATACGGGTCCGGCACCGGCACCAACTTCTCGAGCCTGCGGGCGGCGGGCGAGAAACTGTCGGGCGGGGGGAAATCCTCTGGCCTAATGGGTTTTCTGAAAATCGGTGACCGTGCGGCAGGCGCGATCAAATCGGGTGGCACCACACGGCGCGCGGCCAAGATGGTTATCGTTGATGCGGACCACCCCGATATCGAGGATTTCATCAACTGGAAGGTCATCGAAGAGCAAAAGGTGGCGAGCATCGTCGCTGGGTCGAAGATGCATGAACGCGAGCTGAACAAGCTGTTTGCCGCGATCAAAGCATGGGACGGCGCAGAGGCCGACGCCTATGACCCTGCCAAGAACGACCAGCTGAAGGCCGCGATCCGCAGCGCGAAAAAATGCGCGATCCCAGAGACATACGTCAAGCGCGTGCTGGATTATGCCAAGCAGGGTCATACCTCGATCGAATTCCCGACCTATGACACCGACTGGGATTCCGAAGCCTATTCCTCGGTCTCGGGCCAGAACTCCAACAACTCGATCCGGGTGACCAACGCTTTCCTGCACGCCGTCGAAAAAGACGCCGATTGGGAACTGCTGGACCGCACCACCGGGCGCGTGTCAAAAACCATCCGCGCCCGTGACCTGTGGGAGCAAGTCGGCCACGCCGCATGGGCCTGCGCCGATCCCGGTATCCAGTATCACGACACGGTAAACGACTGGCACACATGCCCCGAAGACGGCGCGATCCGCGGGTCGAACCCGTGCTCCGAATACATGTTCCTCGACGACACGGCCTGTAACCTTGCGTCGATGAACCTGCTGACCTTCCTGCAAGACGGGGAGTTCATGGTCGAAGACTATATGCACGCCTCGCGTCTGTGGACCGTTACGCTCGAAATCTCGGTGATGATGGCGCAGTTCCCGTCCAAGGAAATCGCGCAGCGGTCCTATGATTTCCGCACGCTGGGTCTGGGCTATGCCAACATCGGCGGTCTGCTGATGAACATGGGCTTTAGCTACGACAGCGACGAAGGCCGTGCCCTTTGCGGGGCGCTGACCGCGATCATGACAGGCGTTTCCTATGCCACCTCCGCCGAGATGGCGGGCGAGCTGGGGGCCTTCCCCGGTCACGCCAAGAACGCCGAGCATATGCTTCGCGTCATCCGCAATCACCGCAATGCGGCCCACGGCAAGACCGACGGCTACGAGGCGCTATCGGTCAAGCCCGTGCCACTGGATCACGCAAACTGCCCGCAAGCCAACCTGATCGACATCGCCACCGCGACCTGGGACGAAGCCCTGCGTCTTGGCGAAAAGCACGGGTACCGCAACGCGCAAACCTCTGTGATTGCGCCGACGGGCACCATCGGTCTGGTGATGGATTGCGACACCACCGGGATCGAGCCTGACTTTGCGCTGGTGAAATTCAAGAAGCTCGCGGGCGGTGGCTATTTCAAGATCATCAACCAGTCGGTACCCGCAGCGCTTGAAAAGCTTGGCTACGGCTCCGCCCAGATCGAAGAGATTGTCGGCTATGCCGTCGGTCACGGCACCATCGGCAACGCGCCTGCGATCAACCACACCACGCTGGTCGGCCACGGTTTTGGCCCCAACGAGCTGGCCAAGATCGACGCGGCGCTGGCACAGGCTTTCGACATCCGCTTTGTCTTCAATCAATGGACATTGGGCGAGGAGTTCTGCACGCAAGTCCTTGGCATCCCTGCCGAAAAGCTGAACGACCCGACGTTTGACCTGCTGAAATCCCTAGGCTTTTCCAAGAAAGATATCGAAGCGGCCAACGACCATGTTTGCGGTACGATGACGCTGGAAGGCGCGCCGCACCTCAAGCCCGAACACTACGGCATCTTCGACTGCGCCAACCCCTGCGGCAAGAAGGGCAAACGCTACCTGTCCGTCAACAGCCACATCTATATGATGGCGGCGGCGCAAAGCTTCATCTCCGGCGCGATCTCTAAGACGATCAACATGCCAAATGACGCCACCATCGAGGATTGCCAGAACGCATACGAGCTGTCGTGGTCACTTGGCGTCAAAGCCAACGCGCTGTACCGCGACGGATCAAAACTGTCGCAGCCTCTGGCTTCTGCGCTGGTCGAGGATGATGACGAGGCCGCCGAAACGCTGGAAAGCGGCACCACCCACGAGAAAGCCACCGTGCTGGCTGAAAAGATCGTCGAGAAGGTCATCGTCAAAGAAATCATCAAATCGCACCGCGAAAAGATGCCTCAGCGCCGCAAGGGCTATACCCAAAAGGCCAATGTAGGCGGGCATAAGGTCTATCTGCGCACCGGTGAATACGAAGACGGCTCCTTGGGCGAGATCTTTATCGACATGCACAAGGAAGGCGCGGGCTTCCGTGCGATGATGAACAATTTTGCCATCGCCGTGTCCGTGGGTCTGCAATACGGCGTCCCGCTGGAGGAATTCGTCGACGCCTTCACCTTCACCAAGTTCGAACCCGCTGGCATGGTGCAGGGCAACGACAGCATCAAGAACGCGACGTCGATCCTTGACTATGTGTTCCGCGAGCTCGCCGTGTCCTATCTGGACCGTACCGATCTGGCACATGTGCAACCCGAAGGGGCCAGCTTTGACAGCCTCGGCCGCGGCGATCAGGAAAGCGTTGCCAATGTGGCGGAAATCTCCGAAACCGCCGCCAACCGCTCGCTCGAGGTGCTCAAGCAGATCAGCTCCACCGGGTATCTGCGCAACCGTCTGCCGCAGGATCTGGTGCTACTGCAAGGCGGGCAGGGGCAGGGCGACACGCAGACGCTTGACCGTGTGATGCCGCAGGCAGGCCAAGCCTCGGTCGCGGCAAGCATGGGGTCGACCACAGCGGTGTCCAGCGGCGCGGTCAGCATGGACGCCCGTACCAAGGCAAAGATGCAGGGCTACGAGGGCGAAGCCTGCGGGGAATGCGGCAACTACACGCTGGTCCGCAACGGCACCTGCATGAAGTGCAACACCTGCGGCGGAACGTCCGGCTGCAGCTAAGACAAACGCCCCGGCCTTGCGGTCGGGGCTTTCTACATGGGGCAGGTGCGCTTGCCCCTGACGCTGGCCTTGCCGCAGGCATAAAACAAACGAGCGGTGAACGATGAGCAAGGTCAGGCGAAACTCAGGGTGCCCCATCGGGCACCCTTTCTTCGTTTGGGGGCTACATCGGAATGCTCGTATTCCGTTTGATCTCGCGCAGGACCACGTTGGTTTGCGCGCTTTCGACGGCGGGGAGGCGGAACAGGAAGTCTTCGAGAAAGCGATTATAGGCGGCGATGTCGCGGCAGAGGACGCGCATTTGGTAGTCGGCCTGTCCGGTGGTGGCATAGCATTCCAGCACCTCGGCGCGGTGCGCGATGGCTTTGATGAACTCGGCCAGCTTTTCCTGATTGTGACGCGCAAGCTGCACCTGCACCAGCGCCTGAAAGCTGTTGCCCGCCTTGGTCGGGGACACATCCGCGCGGTAGCGTTCGATCACGCCGGCGTCCTCGAACGCTTTCACCCGCCGCCAGCAGGCGGAGGCGGACATGCCGGCCCGCTCTGCCAGATCGGCGTTCGAGATGCGGCAGTCGCGCTGCAACAGCTCCAGTATCTTGCGGTCGCGGTCGTCAAAGCGCATTTGGTCAGACATTTCATCAATCCCCTATATGCTGAATAAAACATTCGTTTATTCCGCGTGCAGGCGCAAGAGGGGGCAGATATTTCACGGAAACGTGGTTTGATGGTCAAGACAGCCAAGGATTGCCATCATGACCAAAGAAACCCACGATTTTTACCCCTATGCCTTATCCGATCGTTATACGCGCACAGAAGGAACGGTGTTTTTGACCGGCACCCAAGCGCTGGTGCGGATCATGTTGGATCAGGCGCGGCGCGATAAGCAGCAGGGGCTGAACACCGCGGGGTTTATCTCGGGGTATCGCGGGTCGCCCTTGGGCGCGGTCGATCTTGAGCTGTGGCGCGCACGGGATGTGACCAAGGACAACAACATCACCTTTATGCCCGCGGTGAACGAAGACCTGGGGGCCACGGCGGTTCTGGGGGCGCAGCAGGCTGTGCTTGATCCCCATTGCGAGGTCGAGGGTGTATTCTCCATGTGGTACGGCAAGGGGCCGGGGGTGGACCGGTCGGGGGACGCGCTACGCCACGGCAACGCCTATGGCTCTTCGCCCAAGGGGGGCGTGCTGGTCGTGGCGGGGGATGACCACGGCTGTGTGTCGTCGTCCATGCCGCATCAATCGGATGTCGCCTTTATGACCTGGATGATGCCGACGCTGAACCCCGCGAATGTAGGAGAGTTTCTGGAGTTCGGGGCCTACGGGCTCGCGCTAAGCCGTTTTTCCGGCACATGGGTTGGGTTCAAAGCGATTTCCGAGACGGTGGAAAGCGGGCAATCGGTAGCGTTGCAGCCTGACCGCGCGTTTACGCTGCCCCAGATCACGCCACCGCCCGGCGGGCTGCATGTGCGCCGCTCTGACATGCCAAGCCCCGAGATCGAGACCCGGTTGCAGCATAAGCTCAGCGCCGTCGAAGCCTTTGTCGAGGCCAACCCGATCGACAGGCGTATCTACAATCTGGACAATGCCACCTTTGGCATCGTCACCACCGGCAAGGGCCATCTGGATCTGATGGAGGCGCTGCGTCTGCTGGGGCTGGACGAAGCCACCTGCCGCCGTCTTGGCATCGATATCTACAAAGTCGGCATGGTCTGGCCCTTGGCGCGGCGTGATGCGCTGGCCTTTGTTGCCGACACGGAAGAAGTGCTGGTGATCGAGGAAAAGCGCGGCATCATCGAAAGCCAGCTGAAGGAATATTTCTACGACTGGCCGGGGCACAAGCCCGGTCGAATGGTCGGTAAACACCGCGCGGCAGGTGATCCGCTGCTGCCCTGGACCGGTGAGTTAAGCCCGCTGGCGCTGGTGCCCGTGGTGGCCGAGCGGTTGGACGCGTTCTTCCCTGATGAAAACCTGCCGCAAAAGGCGCGCGCGCTGATGGAAAAGCCGCCTGTGCTACTGAATGTGCCGGGGGCAAAGCGCACGCCATATTTCTGTTCGGGCTGCCCGCATAACACCTCGACCAAGCTGCCCGAGGGGTCGCAGGCCGCATTGGGCATCGGTTGCCACGTCATGGCGGGGTGGATGGACCGCGAAACCGGTGGCTATGCGCAGATGGGCGGTGAGGGTGTGCCGCATGTGGTGGCCTCCAAGTTCAACGGCGGCAAACACCTGTTCCAGAACTTGGGCGAGGGCACATGGTACCATTCAGGCTCGCTCGCCATTCGGCAGGCTGTCGCGGCGGGGACGAATATCACCTATAAGATCCTCTATAACGACGCGGTGGCCATGACCGGGGGGCAACCGGTGGACGGGCCGATCAGCGTGACCGGAATCGCGCAGGCCTGTCGTGCCGAAGGGGTTCAGCGCATCGCCTTGGTGTCGGATGTGATCGACAAATTCGACCGCGGCGATTTCCCGCAAGGCACCAGCTTTCACCCACGTGAAGAGATGGACACCGTGCAGCGCGAACTGCGCGAGGTCAAAGGCGTGTCGGTCCTGATCTACGAACAGACCTGCGCCACCGAGAAACGCCGCCGCCGTAAGCGCGGGCAGATGGAGGACCCCAAGCGCTTTGCCTTCATCAACCCCGCTGTATGCGAGGGCTGCGGCGATTGCTCGCTTGAAAGCAACTGTCTGAGCATCGAACCGCTAGAGACGGATCTGGGCCGCAAGCGCAAGATCAACCTTTCGAGCTGCAACAAGGATTTCTCGTGTCTGAACGGGTTCTGCCCCAGCTTCGTCACCCTTGAAGGGGCGGTGCGGCGCAAGAAAACCGGGGCAGAGGTCGACGTGGACGCGCTGCTGGCGGGTATCTCGCGTCCCGAACTGCCCAGCCTTGATGCGCCCTTTGATCTGTTGGTCACAGGCGTGGGCGGCACCGGCGTGATCACGGTCGGCGCGCTGATCACCATGGCCGCGCATCTGGAGGGCAAGGGGGCCAGCGTGCTGGATTTCACCGGCTTCGCGCAGAAGTTCGGCACGGTGCTTAGCTTTATCCGGATCGGGGCGCGCCCTGATGCGATCCATCAGGTGCGCATTGATCACGGGGCGGCGGATGCGGTGATTGGCTGCGATATCGTCGTTTCCTCTGCCGCGCAGGCGTCGGTCTACTACGGGCCCGCGACCAAGGTGGTGTTGAACCTCGCCGAAATGCCCACGGGCGATCTGGTGTTGCACCGTGACGCTCAGTTGCACACCGACCAGCGCGAGAGTGTGATCCGCGATACCGTGGGGGGTGAAAACCTTGCCGGTTTCGATGCCAATGCGATGGCAGAACGGTTTCTGGGCGATACGGTTTTCGCCAATATGATCATGCTGGGCTTCGCGTGGCAGAATGGGCTGGTGCCCGTATCCCACGGCGCGCTGCGGCAGGCGGTCGTGTTGAACGGCGTGGCTATCGACAAGAATCATCGCGCCTTTGATCTGGGCCGCGTGATGGCGGAAACGCCTGACGCGCTGGCCCTGCCGTCGCGTGAACAGCCAGACTTGGACAGCGCCGCGCTGATCGCGGATCGGGCCGACCGGTTGCGGGCCTATCAAAACGACAGCTACGCGCAGCGCTACCGCGACCGGCTTGCGCAGTTCAGCGCCGCCTTGCCCGCCGCCCATGCCGACGCGCTGACGGAGGTCGCGGCCAAGGCCCTGTTCAAACTGATGGCGTTCAAGGATGAATATGAGGTCGCGCGGCTACACCGCGATCCTGCCTTTGCCGAGATGTTGGCGCAGGAGTTCGAGCCGGGGTTCAACATCAACTACCACATGGCCCCACCGATCGTGTCCCTGCGCAAGGACGCGCGGGGGCGGCCCGTCAAGCGCGCGTTCGGTGCATGGTTCACGCCGGTATTGACCGCACTGTCAAAGCTGCGGCCCCTACGGGGCACGGCGCTGGATGTGTTTTCCTACACTCAGGAACGTCGCGAAGAAGTGGCTTTGATCCGCTGGTACGAAGCCTTGCTGGCAGAGCTGTCCGCCAAGACCGGCGAGTCAACGGTTAAGACGGTACAAGAGCTGCTGGCGCTGCCGATGAATATTCGGGGCTATGGGCCGGTGAAACACGCCGCTATCGAACAGGCGCGCGCAGAGGAGGCGCGGCTGCGGAAATTGCTCTGATGGTACTTCAGAAATTGGTTTAAGTGTGGCGTTTGTATTATAATTATCAATAGTTTGTGATGGCAGTCTCACCTGATAAGTTAGCTTAATTCGCGCGCTCTACTGGCCTGTAGAACGCGCGAAATCCAGCCAGATCGGCAGGTGGTCCGAGGCGCGGCGTGCATCGTCAGTCTCGCAGACGCCACCGCCCATCACATGCAGCGCGTCATCCACCGCGATGCGATCCAGTGCGGCCAAAGGCAGGCGCGCGTGATAGCTTTTACCCGGAGCGTAAATGTCAAAGTGATGCGCCAGACGCCCAAGCCCGACGTTCAGCGACCATTCATTCATATCGCCAGCGATCAACGTCGGCCGTTTGGACTGCGCATCCAGATGGGCAATGAGCGCGGAAAGCTGAGCGCGCCGCGATCGGCGCATCAGCCCCAGATGGGTGGCAATGATGCGCAGCGGGACATTGCGCAGATCGAAATCCACCACCATCGCACCGCGCGGTTCCATCCCCGGCAGGTTCAGGTGTTTGACCTCGATCAGCTCTGCCTCGGGGCGCAGCAAGACGGCGTTGCCATGCCAGCCGATGCTGACCTCACTGGGGACAGGCACGGCGATCAAACCGGTCTGCGCCGTCACTTGATCCATGGGAAGCGCCGAGGGGCGGGGGCCAAGGCGCATATCGGCCTCTTGCAATACGACGATATCCGCCGCGAGCGTCTGGATCACGCGCAGGATGCGGGCGGGATCCCGTTTGCGGTCAGTGCCCATGGCCTTGCGCATGTTATAGCTGGCGATGCGAAGGGGGGCTTGGGTCACAAGATCGGTGCTCCTATGCGAAAGACGCCCTCGGCCAGACGGCGGGGCAAATGCGGGCTTGGCATATTCTCATGGCAGTCTGCCTCGCGGGCCGTGAACCAGTCCGACAGGGTTGACACGCTGCGTGCATCATAAACGAACAACATCGCCTCAAAGTTCAAAAGCATACTGCGCACGTCGAAATTTGCCGTGCCCACAAGCCCAACATCATCAATCAGCGCGGCTTTCGCGTGGATCATCGCAGGTTCAAAGTATTTGACCTTGGCCCCTGCGGTATGCGCATCGCGCAGATAGCCGCCACGGGCGAAGTCCGCGATATGCTGGTTCGACTTCTGCGGCACCAGAATACGCACATCCACCCCGCGCAGCGCCGCAATGCGCAGCGCATTGGCCAGCGGCTCGGTCGGGACGAAATAGGGGGTGGCGATCCAGATACGGGTTTTCGCCAGATGCAGTGCGCGGATAATCCCGTCGTGCAGCGGGTCTTCGACAATATCAGGGCCCGAGGGGATCAACTGCACCGTCGCATTGCCCGCGGTGGTCGGGGCAGGCGTTTTAATATGATCCACGTCTTCACCACAGGCGACTTCCCAGTCCGAGCGGAAGACATCGCAGAAGGTCTGTACCGATTGCCCTTCAAGGGTGAAGGCCAGATCAACCCAATGATCGCTGTGCGGGTGGTCTGACATATAGTGTTCGCCAATGTTCATCCCGCCTGAAAAGACACGGGCATGATCGGCGATGATCATCTTGCGATGGTTGCGCAGGTTCAGGTGGCCACTGCTGGGCAGTTGCAGGATCGGCGAAAAGAACAGCACCTCGCCGCCGGCCTTGCGCAGCGCCTTGACCGCCTTAGAGGGGCCGCGCAGGGTGCCGAGCCGGTCCATCAGCAGGCGCACCTTGACGCCGTTGCGGGCTTTTTCGGTCAGGGCGTCGACCACGTGATTGCCGGTGTCATCGTCCGAGACGATATAGAACAGCACATCAATCGTCTGTGTCGCGCTCTCGATCACCTCCATCGCGGCGGCATAGGCGGTTTGGGGTGTATCATGCAGGTTCAGTCGCTGTGCTTCCAGCGCGGGGGGCAGGTTGAAGCTCTGGAACATCTCGTCCAGCGCATGCACGGGCGTTTGCGGGTCTTCTTTCTGGGTAAAGATAATAGGCTCGTAACGTTTGCCCTGTTTGCGAAAGCCAAGCGCCAAGAACAAGGGCGCGGCGACATAGGGCATCACCACCAGAAACAGGATCCAGGCGGCAGTTGATTGTGGGCTGCGGCGCTGCTGAAGCAGGATGAAGGCCACGCCGAGGGTCAAAAGGATGACGCCAACGACCTCTATATGGGTAATGAAGAATTCGATCATGGTCGTTTCGCCTCGATTATGCCGGACATGCTGTCATCCGCGCCGCATCGCTACCTAGCACATAGGGGGGTAAACGCCACTTTTTGCAGCATTTTCGCGGGATTCCTGCTGCAGCCTGCGGGCAGATTGTTCCATCTTCTTGAAAATTTAATTTCGGGTGATTTTGGCGCATCTCCGCGGAACTGCGTTTTGGCCTTGGTAAAAAGGGTTAATAGCGGCGACGGGCCGCCGAGACGCCGTGCATTTGAGCAACAATTTTCCGATCACCAACCCGTGATTGGGAAATCCCGAAACCAGATCTTAGCTGCCGTGTTGTGTCGATGAAGCGGGAAGCGCCCGCTCCGGTACAAACTGATCGAGGAGTTACGATTATGAAACGCACTATGAAACTTGCATCCGCAGCCGTTCTGGCATCCACAGCATTCGCTGGCGCAACATACGCCGGTAGCCTGGCAGAGCCAGTGGTTGAGCCCGTGATGACCGCACCTGTTCCTGCACCCGACCTGGGTGGCGACTGGACAGGCTTCTACACCGGTCTGCAACTGGGTTATTCCGACGCTGAGATCGACAACGGTCTGGAAGGTGACAACGGGTCCTACGGTTTCCACGCTGGTTACAACTACGACTTCGGTCGCTTCGTATTGGGCGGTGAGCTTGACTACGACAAAACAGACATCGATCTGGACGACGCTGCAGGCGTAACACAGGGTTCCATCGACTCCGTTGCTCGTGCGAAAATCAAAGGTGGCTACGACTTGGGTAGCACTCTGATCTACGCAACCGGCGGTTACGCTCGTGCCGACACATCCTTGGGTGACGAAGACGGTGCCTTCTACGGTATCGGCATGGATTACAAAATCACCGAGCAATACAGCGTTGGCGCAGAACTGCTTGAGCACAAGTTTGACGACGTAAACGGTGTTTCCGGTGACGACGCGGACGTAACCACATTCAACATCCGTGGTTCCTACCGCTTCTAAGCTGACACGCTGAAAACTGGCGGTGTATCTGCCGAGGGCGTCGCATAACGGTGCTCTCGGCAGGAAATAATAATGTGCCAGTCAAAAAGGCCGGAGGATGATCCTCCGGCCTTTTTCGTCTGTTGGTAGCTGCGGTCGCGCGACGCTTTCGTCAGGCGGCGAGGCCCTCCGCGAAGTCGCATACTGTCGCCAGCGCTTGGGCAAAGCGCGTGTCCTCGATGGTCATCGCGACGCGGATATGCCCTGCCGCTGCCGTCCCGAAGCTTTCGCCGGGCATCACTGCGATGTGGTGTTTTTCCAGCAGCGCATAGGCGAAATCCTCGCCACTCATACCGGTGCTGCGCACATCCAGCATCAGATACATCGCGCCTTGGGCGGGCACGAGGCTGACGGCGTTCTGTCGCGCAAGAATATCCTGCGCCAGCAGACGGCGGCGCTGGAACGGGGCGGCGATCTCTGTCTCGAAACCGGTGCCTTGGTTCAGCGCGAACAGCGCGGCGTCCTGGATATATCCGGGCACGCCATAGGTCGTGTGGGTCGCCAGATTGGTCAGATGCTCGATCGCATCCACGGGCCCGACGATCCAACCGCAGCGCGAGCCGGTCATCGCGTGGCTTTTCGACATCGACCCCACGACCAGAGTGTGCTCCGCCATCCCGTCCAGCGCGCGTGGCGACAGATGCGCGCCCTCCCAGACTTGCGTGTCATACACCTCGTCCGAGATCAGCCACATGTCGTGATCGCGGCAGACCTGCGCGATGCCTTCAAGCGTCTTGCGGGAATAGACAACGCCGGTGGGGTTGTTGGGCGAATTCACCAGCAGCGACGCCGCGTTGGTCTGTTTCGCAGCGGCGGCAATCACGTCCGCACGGGGCTGGAACGCATCTTCCGCACGGGCGGCGATCGCATGGGGCAGGGCGCTGACACCGCGGATCGTGCCGGGGTAGGTGGCGTAATAGGGATCGATATAAAGCGCTGTATCGCCGGGGTTGCAGGTCGCCATATGCGCGGCAAACAGCGCGCTTTGTCCGCCCGGCGTGATCAGCACATTGTCGCGCGTCGTCGGCACGCCGGTACGTTCCTGCAACCGCGCGGCCACGGCATCGCGCAGACCCGTGGTGCCGGGGATGGCCGCATATCCGGTGTGACCGGCCAAAGCGGCGCGGTGCATATCTTGCAGGATCGGTGCGGCGGTGCGGATGTCATGTTCGCCAATCGTCAGCTCTGTCACCTGCGTACCCTGTTCAATCATCTGGCGGGCGCGCAGGAAAACGCCCCAGCCGTCTGATCCGCCGCCAAGCAGCCCTGTGATGCGCGATGATAGTTGCATGCCGTCTTCTCCCTCGTAACTTGAAGACGCAGGGGCGCAGAGCATGGTTGATTTGTCAATCAGGCTTGACCGCCAGTGGCGGGTCGGGCTACGCAGACGGCATGAAGATGATGCCACTCATTATTTGCTGTATTACCTGCTAAGACCTTCCGGCGGGCTTGCTCACATCGTTTTCTTCCCGAGATTTCTGTGCCATGCCCGCGCAATCCTTGCGTAAGGACGCGCCATGACCACGATCAAGCTGCACAACACGAAAACCCGCAAACGCGAGGATTTCACCCCGATTGATGATAAAAACGTGCGGATGTATGTCTGTGGGCCCACGGTGTACGACCGCGCCCATCTGGGCAATGCGCGCCCCGTGATCGTGTTTGACGTGCTCAACCGGTTGCTGCGTCATGTCTATGGCGACGCCCATGTGACCTATGTGCGCAACTTCACGGATGTGGATGACAAGATCAACGCGCGCGCAGCGCAAAGCGGACGGTCGATTGGCGAGATCACCGCCGAGACAACCCAGTGGTTTCTGGACGATATGGCCGCCGTCGGCGCGCTTGAGCCCGACCACATGCCACGCGCCACCGCCTATATTCCGCAGATGGTCGCGATGATCGAAGACCTGATTGCAAAGGGCCACGCCTATGCGGCCGAGGGGCATGTGCTATTTTCTGTCGAAAGCTACAAAGCCTATGGCGCGCTGTCGGGCCGGTCGATCGACGATATGATTGCCGGCGCGCGGGTCGAGGTTGCGCCCTACAAGCGTAACCCGATGGACTTCGTGCTGTGGAAGCCGTCGGACGACGCGACGCCGGGGTGGGACAGCCCCTGGGGCCGTGGCCGCCCTGGCTGGCACATCGAATGTTCCGCCATGGCGGACGAGTTGCTGTGGAAAGAGCCCCTCCGTCAGGACCGTCTGTCGGACAAGGCGAAGAGCCAGCCCCATGTCTTTGACATCCACGGCGGCGGTCTGGATCTGCAATTCCCCCACCACGAGGACGAGATTGCCCAAAGCTGCTGCGCCAATGGCACCGACGAGATGGCGCGCTACTGGCTGCACAACGAGATGTTGCAGGTCGAGGGCAAGAAGATGTCCAAGTCGCTTGGTAACTTCTTCACCGTACGCGATCTGCTGGATCAAGGCGTTCCGGGAGAGGTGATCCGTTTCGTCATGCTCAGCACGCATTACCGCAAGCCGATGGACTGGACCGAGAAAAAGCGGGACGAGGCGGAGAAGACGTTGAGGAAGTGGCGCGCATTTACGGCAGGACTAGAGCCGGGTGAGGTAAATTCGCATTTTCGTGATTTGCTCGCAGATGATTTGAATACACCTGCAGCTATTGGACAGCTCCACTCGCTTGCAAACGATCCTACCGACGATCAGTCAATGCACGGGCAACTGTTAGCCAGTGCGCAACTACTAGGTTTGCTGGAGGCCGATGGTGGGAATTGGGCAGTTCAGGAAGATGCTAGCACTAACGTAAAGCAGGTTATTGAGGCCCTGATGTCTGACCGTTGGCAGGCGCGACAAATTAAGGATTGGGCACGCGCTGACCGTATTCGCGATGGATTAATTGCTGCGGGTGTCGAGGTTCGAGAGGCTAAAGACAGCTATACATACGAGCTTCGGCCAGACTTCGACCCTGCCAAGCTGGATGTGTTGAAGTGATCTGCGCCGCGTCCAGCGCTGGTGGTTTGGCAACGTGCGGGGGTGAGGGGCCAGCCCCTCACGCTCCCCGGAGTTTATCTGGCAAAATGAAGGAGGGATCGCTGCGATGACCCGCGAACGCCTTTATCTGTATGACACGACTTTGCGCGACGGGCAGCAGACCCAAGGGGTGCAATTCTCGACCGCCGAAAAGATAACGATTGCCAGCGCGCTCGATACGCTGGGGGTGGACTACATCGAGGGCGGCTGGCCCGGCGCGAACCCGACGGATAGTGCCTTTTTCGACGCAGCGCCGACCACGCGGGCGAAGATGACGGCCTTTGGCATGACCAAGCGCAACGGCATGTCGGCGCAGAACGATGATGTGCTGGCGGCGGTGATGAATGCGGGCACGCGGACGGTCTGCTTGGTGGGTAAAACCCATGATTTTCACGTCTCGGCAGCGCTCGGGATTACGCTGGACGAGAACACGGATAATATCGCGAAATCCATCGCGCATCTGGTGGCGCAGGGCCGCGAGGCGCTGTTCGATGCGGAGCATTTCTTTGACGGCTACCGCGCCAATCCCGATTATGCGCTGACCGCGATCAAGGCGGCCTATGAGGCGGGCGCGCGGTGGATCGTGCTTTGTGATACCAATGGCGGCACCATGCCCGCCGAGGTCGGGCGCATCACAGCCGAGGTCATCGCCGCAGGCATCCCCGGCGATCATCTGGGCATTCATACCCATAACGACACCGAAAACGCGGTCGCCTGTTCCCTGGCCGCCATTGACGCGGGCGCGCGGCAGATACAGGGCACGTTGAACGGCTTGGGCGAACGCTGCGGCAATGCCAACCTGACCACGCTGATTCCGATTTTGCTGCTGAAAGAGCCCTATGCCAGCCGTTTCGACACGGGAATCCCGCTAGACGGTCTGGCGAACCTCACCCAGATCAGCCGTGCGCTGGACGAGATCTTGAACCGGGTGCCGACCAAACAGGCGGCCTTTGTCGGGTCGTCGGCCTTCGCGCATAAGGCGGGGCTGCATGCCAGCGCGATCCTGAAAGACCCGTCCACTTATGAACATATCGACCCCGCGCTGGTCGGCAACACGCGCATCATCCCCATGTCGAACCAGGCGGGCCAGTCGAACCTGCGCCGGCGCCTTGAAAGTGCCGGCTTGACCATCGCCAAGGGGGATCCGGCCTTGGGGCGGATCCTTGACGAGGTGAAGGCGCGCGAGGCCGAAGGCTATAGCTATGACACTGCTCAGGCCAGCTTTGAGCTGCTGGCGCGTAAAGCTCTGGGGCAGATGCCGGATCTCTTCGAGGTAAAACGCTATCGTGTGACCGTCGAGCGGCGCAAAAACAAATACGACCAGATGGTCAGCCTGTCAGAAGCGGTTGTCGTCGTGAAAGTTGATGGCGAGAAACGTCTGTCGGTGAGCGAAAGCATGGATGCCGAAGGCTGCGACCGCGGGCCGGTGAACGCGCTCAGCAAGGCGCTGGTCAAGGATCTGGGGCAGTACTCGGCGCTGCTGGAGGATATGCATCTGGTGGATTTCAAGGTGCGGATCACGCAAGGTGGCACAGAGGCGGTGACGCGGGTGATCATCGACAGCGAAGACGGGCAGGGGCGGCGCTGGTCTACTGTGGGTGTGTCGGCCAACATCGTCGATGCGTCTTTCGAAGCACTGTTGGACGCGATCCGCTGGAAGCTGATCCGCGACCGCAAGGGATAGGAACCCATGGAATTTGATGCCGATCTAAGCGCCTGCGCGGCTATTATCGAGCGTGCCGATCCGCTGCGCTTTCGCGCCAGCATGGCGGCCCCTGTGGCCGCACGCCGTGTGTTGTTCCCGCTTTATGCCTTTAATATCGAGGTGGCGCGCGCGCCTTGGGTGACGCAGGAAACCATGATCGCCGAGATGCGTTTGCAGTGGTGGCGCGATGTCTGTGACGAGATCGCGAACCGTGGCGTTGTGCGGCGGCACGAGGTTGCGACGCCCCTTGCACTGGCTATCTCGCCCGAAGACGCGGTGTTGCTCGACACGCTGGCCGCCGCGCGGCGGTGGGATATCTACCGCGACGCCTTTGAAGATGCCGCGCATTTCGACGCCTATATCGACCAGACCGCGGGCCATCTGATGTGGGTGGCCGCGCGGTCTTTGGGACCGGCGGAGGAGACCACGGTGCGCGATGCGGCCTATGGGGCGGGGGTGGCGGCTTGGCTGCACGCGATCCCGCAGCTGGTAGAGCAGGGGCGCGTCCCGTTGCTGGACGGCACCGACGCTGGCGTTGTGGCGCTGGCCCAAAAGGCGCGGGCGCGGTTACGACAGGCGCGGGCCAACCGTGGCAAGATCTCGAAAGCGGCGCGACCGGCGACGTATAGCGTCGGCGCGGCAGACAAGGTGCTGAGCGCGGCCATCGCCGCCCCCGGGCGTGTCAGCGCCGCAGAACTGCCGCCGATGAATGATTTCGCCCTGTCGTGGCGGGCTTTGTCGGGACGTTGGTAGCCCTAGACCCGCGCGCTACGTTGCCGCAGCATCAGCCAGATCAGCGACCCGCCTGCCAGCACCAGAAACGGGATCATCGCGATATTGACGGCGGCCCAGCCTTCGACAGGGTTGCCGCCCGAGCAGTTCATCAGCCCGCCGCTTGACAGCGACGCAAAGGTCACCCCGCCAAACACCAGCAGATCGTTCAGACCTTGCATGCGGCCACGCTCGTGCGGTTCATGGGCACCGGCCAGCATGGATGTCGCGCCGATAAAGCCGAAGTTCCAGCCGATCCCCAGCAGGATCAGCGCGATGTAGAAGTTGTTCAGCTCCACCCCCTGCAGCGCGACCACACCGGCCCCCGCAAGGATCGCGATGCCAAGGCCGAGGATCTTTTCGACCCCGAATTTCGCGATCAGGTGGCCGGTGAAAAACGACGGCGCATACATCGCCAGAACATGGCCTGTGACCACATGGGACGCATCCACGATGTCATAGCCGCAGCCCACAACCGCCAGCGGCGTCGAGGTCATGACAAGGTTCATCAGCGCATAGGATACCATGCCGCAGATCACAGCGACGGCGATGCGCGGGGTTTTCAAAAGCTCCATCCGGCTGCGGCCCTTGGGGGCATCCACGGCAGGCACGGGCGGCTTGGGGATGTTGAGGAAGGCGAAAAGCACCATGCCCACAGCGTTCAGCGCAATCGCGGCGAGGTAGACCGGGAAAAACCGCATCATCGTCGCATCGCCGTTGGCACCGGTCAGAAACCCCACCAGCTGCGGCCCGATGATGGCCGAGATCAGCCCGCCCGCCATGACATAGGAAATCGCCTTGGGCCGGAATGCGTCAGATGCGGTGTCCGTCGCTGCAAAGCGGAAAAACCCTTGCGAGCACATGTAGATGCCGATCAGATAGCTGCCCAGCAGGAAGGTCATGAAACTCTGGATCGTCAGGGCATAGGCGCAAAGCGCGGCCCCCGTCATCCCGCCAAATGCGCCGGCCACAAAGCCCGCGCGACGGCCAAAGCGTTGCATCACCGTCGACAGCCACGGGGCCGTGGTCATCGACCCGAAGACGATCATAGAGATCGGCAGCGTCGCGAGGCAGACGTTGGGCGACAGCTGTTGCCCCGCCAATCCGCCGACCACAAAATACATCGGCATCTGGCTGCCAAGAAAGGCCTGCGCGGTCACCAGCACGGCGACGTTGCGCTTGGCGCGGGTGTCATCAATCACTGTCATGGTGAATGCGTAGACCGGGCTTTGGGGGGCTGCAAGGGCCTTGCGTCCGGCGGCGGGGTCAACGATGGTCGCGCCATGAACCGGGGCCCCCATATTCTGCTGATCGCTGGCAGCGCCGAAGCGCATGAGATCGCCGCTGCGATGTCGGCCTCTGACGTCTCTGCACGCGCCGTGTTAAGGCGGGCGGAGCGCAGCTTTGGCCCGCTGGCCGTACCGTCCGAGATCTGGTCGCCGGGCACCGTGGATGAGATGGCAGCCTACCTGCGCGCCCATGAGCTTACTGCGGTGCTGGACGCAGGGCACGGGTTTGACGCGGATATTTCGCAGATCGCTTATGACGCCACCGCGCGGTTGGGGCTGCCTTATCTGCGTGTCCTGCGGCCCATGTGGGACATCTCGGCACCGGTGGAACGGGCCGCGTCGGTCGCGGCGGCGGCACGGATGATCCGACCCCAAGCACGGGTCTTTGCCGCGACGGGGCGCGGGACGGTGGAGGATTACGCCCCCTTCGCAGGCGCGCGGCTTTATCTGCGGCAGACCAACGCGCAGGCCCGAACCCAGCTGCCTTCCTTTGCCGAGGCCGTCTATGGCCAGCCCCCCTTCACTCAGGCGGCGGAGGAGGCGTTGTTTCGCGCCTTGCAGATCGATACGCTGGTCCTGCGCAACGTCGGTGGCGTGCCAAGCCGCCCCAAATTGGACGCAGCGCGCGCATTGGGGCTGCGGGTGATTGCCATTGACCGTCCGGCGGCCCCCGTCGGCGCGCAGGTTCTCGCCGCGCCGGATGCGGCGATCCACTGGGTCGAGACGCTGACAACGGGGGGCACAACCGGATGAGCATCGGACGGATTATCACTGGCGACGCGGATGTCGTCGAAGGGGCGGATTGGCTCGCTGCGCATGTGCCGCAGTTTGCTACCGCCTTGGCCGCGACTGGCCCTTTGCCTCTGCGGTTACGTGCGGACGGGTTTGACGCGCTGATCGGGGCGATCATCAGCCAGCAAGTCTCTGTCGCGTCGGCAAATGCCATGCGTGCCAAGATGGATGCGGCGGGACTGACCCATGAGACGGCGATACTCACCGCGGGCGAGGATGGCCTGCGCGCGGCGGGGCTGAGCCGCCAGAAAATCCGCTATGCGTTGGCGTTGGCCGATGCCGGGATCGACTATACCGCCTTGCGGGACGCGCCTGATGCCGTGGTGATCGAGACGCTGACCGCGGTGCCCGGTGTCGGGCTGTGGACGGCGCAGATCTATGCGATGTTTTCGCTGGGGCGCGCCGATATCCTGCCGCAGGGCGATCTGGCCTTGCAAGAGGCCGCGAAAATCCTGTTTGATCTGCCCCAGCGACCAAAGCCGAAGCAGCTTGCGGACATGGCGCAGGACTGGTCGCCCTGGCGATCGGTTGCAGCCCGCATCCTGTTTTCGTACTACCGCGTGGCAAAACAACGGGAAGGGATTTCATGACACGAGTACTAAACGCAGAGCGCCGCGAACCGGTCTCGGGGGAAACGCGGTCTGCCGTCGTGTTCCTGCATGGCTATGGCGCGAATGGTGCCGATCTGCTGGGGCTTGCCGACCCGTTGGGGGAACATCTGCCCGACACGCTGTTCGTGGCCCCCGATGCGCCCGAAGCCTGTGCCGGTGCGCCCATGGGATTCCAGTGGTTCCCGATCCCCTGGATCGATAACTCCTCTGAGGAAGAAGCCGAACGCGGGATGATGCAGGCGGTCGATGACCTGAACGCCTTTCTCGATGCGCTGATGGTGGACGAAGATCTGCTGCCCGAACAGGTCGTGCTGTTTGGCTTTTCCCAAGGTACGATGATGGCGCTGCATGTCGCGCCGCGCCGCGAAGATGCCGTGGCCGGTGTTGTCGCGTTTTCGGGCCGCTTGCTGTCGCCCGAAAGCCTGAAAGACGAAGCGGTCGTGCGCCCTCCGGTCTTGCTGGTGCACGGCGACGCCGATGATGTTGTCCCGCCGCAATCCCTGCCACAGGCAGCCGAAACCTTGCAAGAGGCCGGATGGACGGACGTTTTCGCCCATATCATGAAGGGGACAGGCCACGGAATCGCCCCCGACGGGCTGAGCGTGGCGCTGGCCTTTATGCGCGACAAACTGGGTCTTTGATCCCATTCCCTGCGGGCGCATGCGCGACCCGCAGGAAGGCCCCGGCCGGATTGGCCGTTTCCGTCACATGCCTGTTACGTAATCAGCTTACGCATGTCTGCGACATCTTGTACCCGTTTGCGACTTGTCAGACGCAAACCACGAGATATAGTCGAAAGCATCAGCGGGGCTGTCCCGCTGGACCGGACGCGGAACGGCAAGGGGCTATCGAACAATGGACGGCGACTTTAGAACTGAATTCACCCGAAGCCCGGCAGGGCTGAAAAACAAACCGGCCCTTGTGCTGAACGCGGATTACAGGCCCTTGTCCTACTATCCGCTGTCGCTGTGGCCCTGGCAGGAAGCGGTGAAGGCCAAATGGCTGGATCGGGTGGATATCGTCGCTGAATATGACGACTATGTTCACAGCCCGTCGATGCAAATTCGCATCCCGTCGGTGGTCGTTCTCAAAGATTATGTCAAACCTCAAAAGCGCGTGGCCTTCACGCGCTTTAATTTATTTCTGAGGGACGAATTCTGCTGCCAGTACTGCGGTGCACGGGGGGATCTGACCTTTGACCATGTGGTGCCCCGTGCGGCGGGCGGTATCACAAGCTGGCAGAACGTTGTTGCGGCGTGTAGCCCGTGCAATCTGAAAAAAGGGTCCAAGGCGCTGCACCAGACCGGATTCCAGCTGCGCAAACCACCGCGCCAGCCGCAAGCCGAGGATCTGCGCAATATGGGCCGGAAATTCCCGCCCAACTACCTGCATGATAGCTGGATGGATTTTCTTTATTGGGACGCCGAGCTTCAGGCGTGATCTAGGGCCGCGCTTGTGCGTCCGCGTTAGAGGTCAAGCTCCACCCAGACGGGCACGTGATCGGAGGGTTTCTCGCGTCCGCGTACATCTTTGTCGATCTGGCAGTCGCGCAGGCTGTCGGCGATGGCAGGGCTCAGCAGGAAATGGTCGATACGGATGCCGTTGTTGCGGTTCCACGCGCCTGCCTGATAATCCCAAAAGCTGTAATGCCCCGGCCCTTGGGTCCGTGCGCGGAACGCCTCTGTCAGGCCAAGGGCCAGCAGACGTCGCCAGGCGGCGCGGGATTCAGGGCGAAACAACGCATCTTCCCGCCAGGCATCTGGCGTTGCCGCGTCTTCGGCCTGGGGGATGATGTTGAAGTCGCCGGTCAGCAGAAACGGTGTTTCCTCGGCCAAGAGTGCGCGCGCACGGTCTTCAAGACGCTGCATCCAGGCCAGTTTGTAATCGTACTTCGGGCCCGGCGCGGGGTTGCCGTTGGGAAGGTACAACCCACAAAGCCGAACCGAAGAATGATCGCCCACGACCGTTGCCTCGATATAGCGCGCCTGTTCGTCGCTGTCGTCCCCGGGCAGGCCACGGGTTACATCCTCAAGCGGGAGCTTTGACAGGATCGCGACTCCGTTAAAGGATTTCTGCCCGTGGGTCTCGACGTTATAGCCGCGATCCTCGAACAGCTCGCGCGGGAAGCCTTCGTCGACGGATTTGATCTCTTGCAGAATGGCGACGTCGGGCTGCGCTTCGTCGAGCCATTGGGGCAGGGCGTCGATCCGCGCTTTGATCCCGTTGATGTTGAACGTGGCGATTTTCATGGCGGCCCCCTGCATTGGTCCCCGCAGCTATCGCGCATACCGCAATATGGGGCAAGGGGGCTGCACCGGTTTGGGCAGGTTTCGCCTGCGATTCGAAGGAGAGCCGACGGTGCCCACGCCGCCGCGGGGCGCTTTGCCAGCGTTCCATTAAAATTGTAGCTATTGTGGAGAACACGGCATCGCCGCGTGGTTTCAACCGGATCAAAGACGCAGCGCATGTGGATGATTTACATCGTTAAAATGCGATCTTTTTACCGCCTAGGTCAAAGCCCTGAGGTGGTGATTGATGAAAGGAGTGCAGCTTGAGGTTTAGTTGCCGATTTCAAAATCACGCCAAAAAGGAAAACTCATGACCGCTATTGCTTACGTCGAAACTGCTTTCCCGAATGTTCAGGCCGGGGCGGCATCGCTCCATCAGGGGGCGGGGACAGGGCTTTATACCACCGGCTGTATCCGTGCAGGGCAAGACCCCCATTGCGACCACGGCACCGGGCTGTTCACCACAGGATCACAGTCGGGACCGCAGGCAGGCGGCATGGCGACTGGGGAGCTTACCGGTTTGTTTACCACCGGCTGCTAATCCAAACACACCCTGCGCTGGAACCGGCGCAGGGGTTTCTTGCCAAGGGGGGTCTATGTCGAATGTTATACCGCTTTCATCCGTACGTGCGCGCAATAGCGGTCGCAAACACGCCGATAGCGCCGCGATCAGCCGTATGTTTGCGGTGCAGCGACGCCGTGCGGGGGATGTGTTCTGGTTGAAGGAAAACGCGGAATGGCTGGGAATTCTGGCAAGCGCGGACATGCCTGTCCCGCCAGACGCTCTGGTGCCCTATGCGTCCTTCTATGACCGCATCGAAGAGACGATCCGCTTCTTTCCGCAGTACTACCGATTTTTCCTGTCCCTCGCGCTGGACCTTGAGGATCTGGGCTTGCCCGGCGACGCGGGGGAGCGGTTGGTGCATTGGGTCGCCCGTATGCGGCTGGCGGATGGGGAACTGTCTGACCTGCAACGCGCCGAAGCGCAGCGCCTGCTGGCGCGTCGGATGTCCGTGCCGCGCGACGACGCCCTGCAATCCCGCTTGCGCCGCTTTTTCACGCGATCCGAAACCTTTGCGCTGCCTAACAAGAAAGCATCCTATGAGCTGGCACATATCGTTTTCTATCTGTCAGACTACGGTCAGCGCGACCCCCAACTGCCGGCGACAGCGATCAGAAGCCTGAATTTTGCCGGTATTCTGGCGTATCTTGATCAGGATATGGATCTGCTGGCCGAGCTTTGTGTCGCGCTACGGTTTGCAGGCGCTGCGTCACCTGCACTGTGGAAGGATGCGGTTCAGTCCGCTGCACGTGCCTGCCGGATCGTACCGCAGCAGGGGGGCGGACCGGTGGACGGGTATCACGCATATCTGGTGACCGGCTGGGCCGCGCACATGTCCGGAGGGGCGGCATTTTGCCAACCGGTGCCACAAGGGGCTGTGGCCATCCGCTATACCCCGCCAAACGGGGCGCTGCAGGCGCTATCGGCGGCGCTTTTTGACATGGGAGAGACGCGGCAAGCGCAGTGGTCGCTTATGCGTGGACGGGTCATGAGGGCGCTAGACCCTGAGGCGCAAGAGATACTGACCGAGGCAGAGACGTCTTGCCCGCAATTTGAAGCGTTTTTCGCGCGGTTCGCGCGGGCACCGATCCCGGCAGTGGCTTCTATGGTGCAGCTACGGCACTAGAATGGCCTCATGCGGGCATGAGGCCAGCCTCCGGCGGGAGTTTACTTGGGCAAAATGAAGCGGGCGCGTGTATCGGGCACCTGTTACATCGAGAAAGACGTGCCGCAGCCGCAGGCGCTGGTGGCATTGGGGTTTTCGATCACGAAACGCGCGCCGATCAGCTCTTCCGAGAAGTCGATGACGGCATTGGCAAGAAAGGGCAGGGAGATGCTGTCGACCACAACTTTCTGGCCGGCCCCTTCAAGGATCAGGTCATCGTCTTTGGGATCATCCAGCGCGATGTCATACTGAAAGCCGGAGCAGCCGCCGCCCTCTACGGCGACGCGCAGGGCTTTGCCCTCTGCGGCGGCACCGATTTCGGCAAGGCGGTCAAAGGCGCGCGGGGTAACTTGGGGGGGCAGGTTCATTTTCGGGCTCCGGTGTGATCGGTTTCCATCTGTGTTGTCTTACAATATAGAAACCCGCAGGACAGGCCACAAGGACCACCGACTATGCGCGCTTCTTTTGCCTCTGATCCGGCATTGACCCGGGGACGGTTGATACCGGAAGAGGAAAGCACCTTTCGTTCCTGCTTTCAGCGGGACCGCGACCGGATCATCCACGCCAGCGCCTTCCGGCGGCTCAAGCACAAGACGCAGGTCTTTATCGAACATGAGGGCGATTACTATCGCACGCGGCTGACCCATTCGATCGAGGTGGCGCAGGTGGCACGCACGATCGCCGGTGCGTTGGGTCTGAATGCCGAGCTGACAGAGGCGGTCGCTCTGGCCCATGATCTGGGGCATCCGCCCTTTGGTCACACGGGCGAGGACGCGCTGGAAGCCTTGATGGCCCCCTATGGCGGGTTTGACCACAACGCCCAAGCCATCCGCATCGTCACCCATCTGGAGCGGCATTACGCGGATTTCGACGGGCTGAACCTGACTTGGGACACGCTGGAGGGGTTGGCCAAACATAACGGGCCGGTGACAGGAGAGCTGCCGTGGGCACTTGCGGCCTATGAGCGTCAGCATGATCTTGAGCTGGAGACATTCGCCAGTGCCGAGGCGCAGGTGGCGGCGATTGCCGATGATGTGGCATATAACCACCACGACCTGCATGACGGTTTGCGGGCCGAACTGTTCTCGACGGACGAGCTGGCCGAACTGCCGATCCTGAAGCAGAATTTCGCCGAAGTGGACAGGCTGTATCCCGGTCTGAACTACTATCGCCGCCGTCACGAAGCGCTGCGCCGTTTCTTTGGCGTGCTGGTGGAGGACGTGATCAGCGTCGCCCGGCACCGTCTGGCCGAGATGAAGCCCGAAACCGCCACCGATATTCGCATGGCCGGGCGCACGTTGATCCAGTTCTCCGATCCGGTTTTCCAGGATCTCAAGGTCATCCGCGCCTTTCTTTTTGACCGCATGTATCGCGCGCCATCCGTGGTGATCATGCGCAAGCAGGTCACGCAGGTGGTCGAGGATCTTTTCCCCTATTTCTGCGCGCATACGGACCAATTGCCCAAGCAATGGCGCAAGGATGTAGAGGACGCGGACGGCGATACGGCGCTTGCGCGGATCGTCAGCGACTATATCTCGGGGATGACAGATCGCTTTGCTTTGCAGGAACATGAGCGGTTGATCGTTAAAGGCTGAACCGCCCTTGATTATGGGCGCATATTCAGGTGATACACGGGGCCAAGTCGAAGGAACCCCGTTATGAACCTATTTGCCGATATCCGCAGCCTTGTGCTGTCCACCCTTGATACGCTGGTTGCCGACGGGTTTCTGCCCGAGGGGCTGAGCTTTGACGCCATTACCGTAGAGCCGCCGCGCGATGCGGCGCATGGGGATATGGCGACCAATGCCGCGATGGTACTGGCGAAACCGGCCCGTATGAAACCGCGCGATATCGCTGAAAAGCTGGCCGAAAAGCTGGCCGAGGATCCACGGATCACGGCGGCGGATGTGGCGGGCCCGGGGTTCTTGAACCTGCGGCTGAGTGCTGCGGTTTGGCAGGGTGTTGTCGGTGCCGTTCTGGGGCAGGGCACAGACTTTGGCCGGGGCGATCTGGGGCAGGGCAAGCGGGTCAATGTCGAGTATGTCTCGGCCAACCCGACGGGGCCGCTGCATGTGGGGCACACCCGCGGAGCGGTCTTTGGCGATGCGCTGGCATCCTTGCTGGATTTCGCGGGTTTCGATGTCACGCGTGAATATTACATTAACGACGGCGGCGCGCAGGTCGATGTTTTGGCGCGCTCTGTCTATCTGCGCTATCTCGAGGCGCATGGCCAAGAGGTCGCCTTTCCCGAAGGCACATACCCCGGCGACTATCTGATCGATGTGGGGGCCGCGCTGAAAGACAAGGTGGGCGACGCCTATATCGACGCCGATGAATCCGTCTGGCTTGAAGAGGTGCGCAACTTTGCCACCGACGAGATGATGAAGCTGATCCGCGATGATCTCGCCTCTCTCGGGGTGAAGATGGATGTGTTTTATTCCGAAAAGTCGCTTTATGGCACGGGCCGGATTGAATCCGCGATTGATGACCTGAAAGCCAAGGGGCTGATCTATGAGGGCGTGCTTGAGCCGCCAAAAGGCAAGAAGCCCGAGGACTGGGAGCCGCGCGAGCAGACCCTGTTCAAATCCACCGCCCATGGTGATGACGTTGACCGTCCGGTGATGAAGTCCGACGGCGGCTGGACCTATTTCGCGCCCGATATCGCGTATCACTACGACAAGGTGCAGCGTGGCTTTGACATGCTGATCGACGTCTTTGGCGCGGATCACGGCGGCTATGTCAAACGGATGAAAGCCGCTGTTTCGGCGCTGTCCGAGGGGTCGGTGCCGCTCGACATCAAGCTGACGCAGCTGGTCAAGCTGTTCAAGAACGGCAAGGAATTCAAGATGTCCAAACGGGCAGGGACATTCGTCACCCTGCGCGATGTGGTTGATCAGGTGGGCCCTGATGTGACGCGTTTTGTCATGCTGACCCGCAAGAATGACGCGATGCTGGACTTTGACTTTGCCAAGGTGCTGGAACAGTCGCGTGAGAATCCGGTGTTCTACGTTCAATATGCCCATGCGCGTGTGCATTCTGTCCTGCGCAAGGCGGCAGAGGCGGGGGTCGACACGGATATGGAAACCTTGCAGCGTGCCGACCTGAGCCAGCTTGACCACGAAGCAGAGCTGAAATTGGCGCAAAAGCTGGCCGAATGGCCCCGGATGGTAGAGACCGCGGCGCGCAGCAACGAACCGCACCGGATCGCCTTTTATCTCTACGAGCTGGCGGGCGATTTCCACGGGCTGTGGAACCGCGGTAACGACGTGCCTGAACTGCGTTTCCTGCAGGATGATGCGGCCCTGTCCCAGTCAAAAATCGCGCTGGCCCAAGCCGCAGCGATTGTAATTGCGTCAGGTCTTGGTATTCTTGGGGTCAAGCCAGCGGAAGAGATGCGATAACGCACCATTGCTGGTCAGGCAGGTTCAAAAAACAGACCCGCGCGGGTGATATCTGACGCGGGCAGTGAGGCAGAAATGGCAGATTACACGTCCTCCTCCCAGGGTGGGGGGTACTCCTTTGAACATGACGCAGGGTTGGCACCGCAAGTTGCGGCCAAGCCCTTGACCAAGTTTGCAAATTTCGCGGGCGCGGCGCTTTCCATCACCCTAATCGTCGGCATCGGGGTCTGGGGCTACAAGCTGCTGGTGCGCGATGTTACCGGCATTCCGGTGGTGCGTGCGGCCCAAGGCGATATGCGCGTGCGGCCCGAAAATCCTGGCGGCCAACTGGCGGACAATCAGGGTCTGTCGGTCAATGCTGTGGCCTCTGAAGGGACGGCGAACCAATTCGCGGAACAGCTGATTTTGGCCCCGAAGCCACTGGATCTGGAAGAAGAAGACCAGCCCATTCCCGTCGCGATGGTTGCACCTGCGCAACAGGCACCAACGCAATCATCGCCTGCGGCTGACGTGGCAGAGGCGTTGAAAAACGGCGATGTGGACGATCTTGTCGCCTCTCTCACCGATGGGGTGGAACCACTGGAAGACGAAGAAGACGGCACCGCCCTGCCAGAGCCGATGAACGCAAGTGCCACGATGGATGTCGACCCGCTTGAGATGGCGGTGTCGAACGCGGTGGCCGTTGCCATGGGCGAAGAGCCGGGCGTCCGCGCATCCTTGCGTCCTCAAACGCGCCCCGGTGGCCGTGCCGTTGCGACCAAGGCGTCGTTTGAACCTGCACCGGTTGCCGCCGCCGAAGTGAAAGAGCTTTCGCCCGACAGCCTGCCCACAGGTACGCGTCTGGTGCAGCTTGGCGCATTCGATTCACCGCAGATCGCACGGGCGCAATGGGTCCGTCTGAACGCGCGTTTCGGGGCCTATATGGAAGGCAAGGACCGCATCATCCAAGAGGCCAGCAGCGGCGGGCGCACCTTCTACCGTTTGCGTGCGCATGGGTTCTCGGACATCGCGGATGCGCGACGCTTCTGTTCGGCGCTGGTTGCTGAAAACACCGACTGCATTCCCGTCGTTACACGCTGATGCGATACGGGGCGACGATACTGGACGCGTCGGGGCTTCGGCTGACGGCGCAGGAAAAGGCGTTGTTTCGCGCCGTAAAGCCCTTTGGGTTCATTCTCTTTGCGCGCAATATCGACACGCCGGATCAGGTCCGCGCGCTGTGTGATGAGCTGCGCGAGGCGGCGGGCCACGAGGCTGTTATCACCGTTGACCAAGAAGGCGGGCGGGTGCAGCGTTTGCGCGCACCACATTGGCGCGACTGGACGGCACCGCTGGACTTCGTGCAAGCGGCAGGCCCCAACGCGGCAGAGGCAATGTATCTGCGCTTTCGACTGATCGCGGACGAGCTGCACCGCGTGGGCATCGACAGCAATTGCGCGCCGATGGTCGATGTCGCCGGGGCGCAAACCCACGCATTTCTACGCAACCGCTGTTACGGCACGACGCCCGATGCGGTGGCAGCTTTGGGCCGTGCGGCGGCAGATGGCATGCTGGCGGGGGGCGTCTTGCCCGTGGTCAAACATATGCCCGGACATGGGCGCGCCACGATGGATAGTCATTTTGACTTGCCGCAGGTTGATGCGCCGCGTGCCGCGTTGGACACCCATGATTTCGCCCCGTTCAAGGCGTTGAACGACCTGCCGATGGGGATGACGGCGCATTTGGTCTATGACGCGATTGATCCGCGCCCTGCCACACTGTCGCCCGTGATGATGCAGCTGATCCGCGAGGATATCGGCTTTGATAACCTGATCATGACGGATGACATCTCGATGAAAGCATTGACGGGCGAGGTGGATGCCATCGCCGCCGGTGCCTTGGCCGCAGGCTGTGATGTGGTGCTGTATTGCAACGCCACACTTGAGGATCGCACCCGTGTTGCCGATGCTGCCGGAGAGATGTCCGAGGCCGCGCAAACACGTGCCGCGCGGGCCCTTGCCATGCGCCGGACGCCTGATGATGTTGACATTCCTGCCCTGACTGCAAAGCTCGACAGGCTTTTGGGCGGGACGGTATATGGCTGAAACGCAGTTGGAAGACGGGCAAACGAAAGTTGCTGAACGGCTCGCGGCCGAGGCGCTGATCGTGGATGTCGACGGGTTCGAGGGCCCGTTGGACCTGTTGTTGACCCTTAGCCGCACCCAGAAGGTCGACCTGCGCAAGATATCTGTGCTGCAACTGGCACGCCAATATCTGATGTTCGTGGACAAGGCCAAGGCGCTGCGGCTTGAGCTTGCGGCGGATTATCTGGTCATGGCTGCGTGGCTCGCGTTTTTGAAATCCCGTCTGCTGCTGCCGCCTGATCCGCAGGACGATGGCCCCTCGGGCGAGGAACTGGCCGCGCATCTGGCGTTCCAGCTGGAACGTCTGCAAGCGATGCGCGACGTGGCGGCCCAGCTGATGGCCCGTGACCAGTTGGGGCGCGACTTCTTTGCCCGCGGCCAGACGCAGGAAATGCGCCAGACCCGCCGCGTGACCTATACCGCGACCTTGCTGGACCTGATGCAGGGCTACGCGCGTATCCGCACGCGCGACGATTTCCGCCCCTTCGTGATGGACCGTGACAAGGTCTTTACGATGGAGCAGGCGCTGGAGCGGATGCGCGGCTTGATTGGCTTTTCTGGTGATTGGTCTGACCTGACGAGCTACATGCC
Source organism: Sulfitobacter sp. CB2047 (assembly GCF_000735125.2). Taxonomy (NCBI): domain Bacteria; kingdom Pseudomonadati; phylum Pseudomonadota; class Alphaproteobacteria; order Rhodobacterales; family Roseobacteraceae; genus Sulfitobacter; species Sulfitobacter sp. CB2047. The sequence goes on from NZ_CP072613.1 coordinate 1,625,035, forward strand.
CGACGGATGGGGCGAAGAGCCGGCAATGCGTCGCTCGGCCACGGCATCGACGTTTGCGGCGTCGCTTGAATTGGTAAAGGAAGGGCATCTGGAAATTCGCCAAGAGGGCGTGTTTGCCCCGATCCAGTTGCGTAAGAAGGATATCTGACGTGGCCGAACCCGTTGAACAAACAGAAGAAAGCCTGTTCGAGGCCCCGCCATTGGCCGAACAGGAGCGCATGATCGAAGCGATCCTTTTCGCCACCGCAGAGCCGATGACCCTGCGCGAGATCGCGGCGCGTCTGCCGCATGGCTGTGACCCTGCCGAAGCGATGGTGCATCTACGCAAACGCTACACCGGCCGCGGTGTGGAGCTGTGTCGCATCGGGGATGCCTACGCCATGCGCACGGCGGCGGATCTGGGGTATCTCATGCAACACGAAACGGTCGAGACGCGCAAACTGTCGCGCGCCGCGATCGAGACCTTGGCGATCATCGCCTACCACCAGCCCGCCACCCGCGCCGAGATCGAAGAGATCCGCGGCGTATCCGTATCGCGCGGCACGCTGGATCAGCTGCTTGAGCTGGACTGGATTCGCTTTGGCCGCCGCAAAATGACCCCCGGTCGTCCGGTGACCTTTGTCGTGACACAGGAATTTCTGGCCCACTTCGGTCTGGAAAGCCCCCGCGACCTGCCGGGGTTGAAGGAGCTCCGCTCTGCCGGATTGCTAGAAAGCCGCCCCGCCTTTGGCGAGATGCCCGGTGTCGACAGCGAAGAAGAGCCAGAAGCGACCGAGGGCCAGAGCGAGCTGTTCGAGGATTAATCCCGCAGGTGGCCTGAAAATCGCCGCAATAGGTGCTATATTGGCCTCAGACACAGTTTAACGCGCGGTAAAGAGGTCAGGACATGAACCAGATAATTAACATGATTATGCGTCGCGTGATGGGGCGTTTGATCAACAAAGGCGTTGATATCGGCTTTGATCAGGCGTCAAAGCTGGGCAAGGGGCGTCGGGCGTCGGTGGACCGTGACGGCAATCCTGTCCAACCAAGCGCCGAGGAAGTGGCCCGTCGTGACAGAAGCAGCCGCGAGCAGGGCAAACAGGCGCGCAATATGGTCAAGAATATGCGCAAGTTGACGCGTTTCTAACCCGCGCGATCAGGCGGTGCGAAGCTTAACGCGGCGCGCTGAAATGCTTGCTGAGCTTGAGACCCTGACCCTGGTAGTTCGACGCGATGCCCGACCCGTAAAGCTGGGTCGGGATGTCGGTCATTTTCTCATAGACCAACCGTCCGACAACCTGACCATGCTCCAGCACGAAAGGGGCCTCGTGGCAGCGGACCTCAAGTACGCCCCGTGATCCCGCACCCCCTGCAGAGGCATGGCCGAAGCCGGGGTCAAAGAAACCTGCGTAATGCACGCGGAATTCGCCCACCATCGCCAGATAGGGGGCCATCTCTGCGGCGTATTCTGGCGGAATGGTTACAGCTTCGCGGCTGACCAGAATGTAGAACGCACCGGGGTCGAGGATGATCTGACCGTTGTCGCTGTGGACCTCTTCCCAGTATTGCGCGGGGTCATAATGGCCGATCTTGTCCAGATCGATCACACCCGTATGCGGCTTGGCGCGGTAGCCGACCAGCGTGGTGTCAGGCAAGCGCAGATCAACCGAGAATCCCAGACCATCATCGATCACGGCCTCGCCATCCACCAGCGGGCTGTCGGCGTGCAATGCACGCAGCGCGGCATCGTCAAGCGTGGCGGCACCGGTGGAAAAACGAATCTGGTTCAGCCGCATGCCCGGACGTACGAGCACCGAAAAAGAGCGCGGACAAATCTCTGCGTAAAGCGGGCCGGTATAGCCCGGCGCGATGCGATCAAACTCGGTCCCGCCGTCGGTGATGGTGCGCGTGAGCAGGTCCAGCCGCCCGGTGGAGCTTTTGGCATTGGCTGCCGCAGAGGTGCCTTTGGGCAGGGCGAGGCTTTCCATCAGCGGGACAACGTAGACGCAGCCCTTTTCCAGCACCGCCCCATTCGTCAGGTCGACGCGGTGCATCTCGAACTCTTCCAGACGGTCGGCGACCTTGGCCCCATGCCCCGCAAGAAAAGACGCACGCACGCGGTAAGCCACTGTTCCTAGACGAAGATCAAGGCTCGCAGGCTGGATCTGGGCGCTGTCGACAGGCGGTGTGCCGATGATCTGACCCGAAGCGATCATGTCGGTGATATGCTGGTTGGGAACTACGCCGATCATATCCGGGCCTTTCAAATGCAAACACCCGCACCCATTAGGGTACGGGCGTTTGTTGTATGTCGGTTGGTCGGGCTAGCAGGACTCGAACCTGCGACCTTCCGTCCCCCAGACGGACGCGCTACCAGGCTGCGCCATAGCCCGACATGAGGCGTTTCATACCTGATAAAACCGTGCGTGCAAGGGGGAATTGTCGCAAATCGCACGCGCGGCTTAGACTTTTGTGCCGCGGACCACATCGGCCCGAATGGAATCGCGCAGTTCGCCCAAACGGTTAAGCAAAGGCGCGATATCGCGGGCCGAATCCTCGGGCAGATCGCGGCACAGCAGTGCAGCAGAAAGCACAGAGGGTTTGGCGGGGAAGTCTTCTTCTGCCGTCAGAGCCGGCAGATCGATGATACGCGGTTTGGGGCCTGAAACAACAGGGGCTTCCGGTGCCTCGTTGATCTCTGGCGCTTCGATGTCCTGCGTTTCCGCCTCCAGCGTTTCGGCGGTGCTGTCTTCCGGCGCTGCCTTCGGCGTGCTGTCGATGGTCGGCGCGGGCGCGTCCTGATCCGGGGCGCGTGTTTGCGTAGCGTCAGGGGCTTCGTCCGGCGTGTTATCGCTTGGCGGCACCGGTGCATCGGTCATCGGGTGGCGCAGGAAGCCGGGCAGGGTGGCACCGTCCTCCGCAGAGGTATCAGCGGGGGCAGTGGTTGTCTCCTCCGGCTCCGCCTCTGTCGCGTCGAGGGTCGGTTCGTCGGCAGGCAGGGGTGGGGTATCCTCGGCCGACACCTCGGGCGCGGAAGCGGCTTCTACATGTGTTTCGGGCGCTTCGACAGGCGCAGGCTTAGCCGCTTTGCTCCCGCGTTGCTCGAACGGGAGAACAACACCCTCGTGGGTCTGTTCTGCGTCCTCGTGCATCGGCGCGGGGGTCATGTCGATGGTGTCGCCACCAGCATCCAGATCATCCTGCGTGACCCCGTCAAGAGGCGCGGACAGGGCCGCGACATGGCCCATGCCTTCTTCGCGCAATACCTTCTGGACGCCTTTGATCGTCAGCCCGTCTTCATGCAGCAAGCGTTTGATGCCGCCAAGCAGCAGCATATCGTTGGGGCGATAGTATCGCCGCCCGCCGGCGCGTTTGATCGGTTTGACTTGCGTGAACTTGCTTTCCCAGAAACGCAGGACATGCGCCTGAATTTCAAGCCATTCTGCAACTTCGGAGATGGTTCTGAATGCGTCCGGAGACTTGGGCATTAGGTTATCGCTTGTTCCCGTCTGCAACCCGGTCCTTCATCAGATGGGACGGGCGGAATGTGAGCACGCGGCGCGGGTTAATCGGGACCTCTTCGCCGGTTTTGGGGTTCCGGCCAACGCGGGCCGACTTGTCGCGCACCGAGAAAGTACCGAAAGATGAAATCTTGACCTGTTCGCCTTTGACCAGCGCGTCGGACATATGTTCAAGCACCGCTTCGACCAGCTGTGCGCTTTCATTGCGGGAAAGACCTACTTCACGAAAGACTGCTTCGCTCAAATCCATCCGGGTCAACGTTTTGTCGGCCATATCTTCCCCCCATGTGTTTTAAGCAGCATAGGCTGTGATTTTTCCGCAAGTCAACAACTATGGGGCGTAACGTGCTGTTCGCGCGAAGAAAAGCCGCTTACCAGCGCAGAACGATCGCGCCCCAGGCCAGCCCGCCGCCGATCGCCTCGGTGACCAGAAGGTCGCCTTTCTTGATCTGGCCGCGCTCTTGCCCGACGGAAAGGGCCAGCGGAATCGACGCGGCAGAGGTGTTGCCGTGGTCTTGAACCGTCACGACGACGTTATCCATCGACAGGTTCAGCTTTTTGGCAGTGCCTTGAATAATACGGATATTCGCCTGATGCGGGACGATCCAGTCGACGTCCTCTGCGCTGACGCCGGCACGGTCCATCGCTGTGTTTGCCGACGCGGCGAGCTTTTCAACCGCGTGGCGGAAGACCTGATTCCCCTGCATGCGCAGATAGCCGGTCGTGCCCGTGCTGATGCCACCGTCGACATACAGCAAGTCTTTGTAGCGCCCGTCCGAATTCAGATCGGTGGAGAGGATACCGCGGTCGGCTGCGGTGCCGTCGCCGTCTTGCGCTTCAAGCAGGATCGCGCCGGCACCGTCACCGAACAACACGCTGGTGCTGCGGTCGGTCCAGTCCATGATTTTCGAGAACGTCTCGGAGCCGATGACCAGCACACGGTCAGCCTGACCCGAGACGATCAGCGCGTTGGCATTGGCCAGCGCATAGACAAAGCCCGCGCACACAGCCTGTACATCAAAGGCAAAGCCGCGCTCCATCTCGAGCTGCGCCTGCACCATCGTTGCGGCAGAGGGGAAAGTCAGATCGGGGGTAGAGGTGGCGACAATCACCGCATCCACATCGGCGGCTGTCTTGCCCGCGTCGGCCAGTGCGGCCTTGGCGGCAGCTGTGGCCATGGTCGACGTGGTTTCGCCTTCGCCGACAAAGTGACGCCGTTCAATGCCAGAGCGTGACCGGATCCATTCGTCACTGGTGTCGATCTTGCCTTCAAACTCTGCGTTTTCGACAATGCGTTCCGGAAGGTAGTGTCCGGCACCAATTACGACGGCTCTTTTTGTCATTCTTCGGTCTCTTTCGTCGGCTTCGCTGCGGCAACACGCGCAGCCAACCGATTTGTAAATTCACTTTCCGCTAATCGCGCGGCCAGTTTGATCGCCGAGGAAACCCCCGTAGCGTCAGCGGCACCGTGGGATTTAACGACCGTGCCGTTCAACCCCAAAAACACACCGCCATTCACACGGCGCGGGTCAAACCGTTTGCTGACGCGGCGCAGCGAGGTATAGGCCAGCAGCGATGCCGCGCGGGACCAGATCGAATTCTTGAACGCTTGGCGCAGGCCATTGCCGATCAGCGTCGCGGTGCCTTCACCGGTCTTGATCGCAATATTACCTGTAAATCCATCGGTGACGATCACATCTGCGACATCACCCGAGATATCGCCGCCTTCAACGAAACCGACAAATTCAAAACCCGCGTCATCCGCGGCGTCGCGAATCAACTCGTGGGCTTCTTTCAGCTCGGTCCGGCCTTTGTGTTCTTCGGTGCCGACATTCAGCAACCCGATGCGCGGGCGTTCGATGTCCATGCCGTTGCGGGCGTAGGATTTGCCCATCAGCGCATAGCGCAACAGGTCATCGGCATCCGCACGCACATCCGCACCCACATCCAGCAGAACGTTAAAGCCCTGAGGGTTGGTAGAGGGATAGAGCACAGCGATGGCAGGGCGGTTCACACCCGGCAGCTTTTTCAGGCGGATCATCGACAGCGCCATCAGCGCGCCGGTGTTCCCGCAGCTGACCGCGACCGAGGCTTCGTTATCGCGCACGGATTCGATGGCGGACCACATCGATGTGTCCTTGCCATTGCGCACGACATTACTGGGCTTGTCATCCATTGTGACAACCCCTTGGGCATCCCGAATGGTGCAGCGCCCTTTCAGTTCGGGCCGCTTTGCCACCAGCGGTTCCAGCGTTTCGGCAGGGCCGTGCAGGATAAAGCTGATATCGGGATTTTTTAGCGCGGACGCAGAGCACCCGGCAACAACGATTGCCGGGCCCTGATCGCCCCCCATCGCATCAACTGAGATAAGGGTGCGCTGAGTTCTCGCGCTAGGCTGATCGGACGTGGCCGTCATCTGGTGCGATGCCTCTTATGAACTGCGGTTGACGTGACGAGCTTACGCCGCGTCTTCGTCGAGGTCGATCTCTTCGTTCAGAGAAACAACTTCGTTGTCGTCATAGTGACCGCATGCTGCGCAAACGTGGTGCGGGCGCTTCAGCTCACCACAGTTGGAGCATTCGTTCGGGTTCGCTGCAGTCAGCGAATCGTGTGCGCGGCGGTTGTTGCGACGCGATTTGGAAACTTTATTCTGTTGGACAGCCATGTCTGGTGCCTTTGCCTTCGGGGTCGTTCATCGGCTTCCTGCCAAAGACGACCGTGTTTCAGATCAACTCCCGGTTTGGGCGTGACGTGCGTTTAGGCCGAAGCCTATCCGATGTCCAACCTTAATTGGGGTGAAGGGCGCAAAATACTGCGAAAACCCGCCGAAGCAACCCTTTTTTCACCCAAACCAGCAGGGTTATTCGGTGGTATCGTCCTTAAGCTGGTTCTTGAGGCCGGCCAGCCCCGCAAAGGGGCGGGCGTCTTCGTCGGTCATCGGGGTGTCGCCGGGTTTGGTATAGACCGCTTGCCCCAGTTCGGCCCCGTCGGCGCGGGGATATTCGGGAATCTCAAGCGCCAGCGCTTCGATCATGATGGCCGCGGGATCAATCCACGCGCCAAGCGGTTCGGTGCGATCATCCTCGGGCATCTCGACCTCGGCTTCCTCGGGTTCTTCGTAATCCTGCACGAAAAGCCGTGTGACATCGACGTCGATCCGCGTCTGTACTGGCTCCAGCGTCACCACGCAGGGCTGCACCACAGTGGCCCCCAGACGCGCCTTGAGTTCCCAATCGCTGCGACCAAGCGCTTTGAGACGCCCTTCGAATGAAAGTTTACGTAAGGCTGAAAGATCAAGTTCTTCTGCGATCATCCGCAAGCTGTCGGCGTCGGGACGCAGGGAGAAAGGGGTTTGCGCATTCTGCGACAGCTCTGCGACGCGCAATGCTGTGGGGCTTGGGGGCGTGCGAGACATGTTAGGGGTACTTTCGTTTCTTGAACCATGGGGCGTGCTTAGTGTATGCGAGATAAAAGCCATGATCCCCAAGGGCAAGAGGGCACCAAGAATGCGTATCGACCGCCATGTCAAAAAGACACTGCTGACCGCCACAGTTCTCGCTGCTGGTCTGACGCTTGGGGCCTGCTCCCCGCAATACTCCAACCACGGCTATATCCCGCCGCAAGAGGATCTTGAGAAGATCACCGTGGGCCAGGACACACGCGACACCGTGGCCGAAACCGTGGGCGTGCCTGCGTCGGCAGGGTTGCTGACCAATTCGGGGTATTACTATGTCCGGTCGCGCCGTCAGGCGATGTGGTTCATGGCCCCGCGCGAGACAGAGCGCGAAGTTGTCGCTGTCAGCTTTGACAGCAACGGGGTGGTGCAGAACGTCGAACGTTTCGGGCTGGAGCGTGGCAATGTCGTCACCCTTGACCGCCGCGTCACCAGCTCGCCGATCTCGGATAAATCCTTTATCCGCCAGCTTCTGGGCAACATTGGCCGCTTGAACCCTGCGGCGCTGGCTGGCTAGGGCAGGCCCGTGACGGTGCCGGAGGGTGCTGTGATCAAGCCGCTTTTACGCGGTCCTTACCGCGCCTATTGTGCCATCACAGCCGAGGATATCGAGGCCGCGCAAGCCTTGCGCGCGCGGGCCTTTGGGCTGGTCCAGCCGCGCGATATCGACGGGTTTGATGCGCAAAAGCATCATATCCTCGTACGGCATCAAGGCAGCGGTGACCTGCTGTGCTGCTACCGGATCGGGCTGATGGGGGGCGCGTCGCTGGATCAAAGCTATGCCGCGCAATTCTACGATCTGACCAAGCTTACATATTTCCCCGGCGCGATGATGGAGCTGGGGCGGTTCTGTCTGGCCCCGGGAGTCACAGACCCGGATGTCGTGCGCATGGCCTGGGCCGCGCTGGCGCAGTTTGTGGACGCCCATACGGTCGCGTTGCTCTTTGGGTGTACCTCCTTCAAGGGCACAAATCCGGCACCCTATAGCGATGTCATGGCGCTTTTGCACAGCCGCCACCTTGCGCCCCTGCACTGGCAGCCGCAGGTCAAGGCCCCCGATACGGTGGGCTTTGTGGAACGGAGGTTGGACAAACCGGCCGAGAAAGCCGCGCTACAAATGCTGCCGCCGCTGCTGCGGAGCTATCTGATGATGGGGGGCTGGGTGAGCGATCATGCGGTGATCGACCACCAGATGAACACGCTGCATGTGTTTACCGGCCTCGAAATCGCGGCGATCCCCGAGGGGCGTAAGCGCCTGCTGCGCGGTGCCGCCTAAGAGTTTCATGCCTTCGGCGAGGATTTTAGCCCATTTGGAAGAGGGGTCATTGACGCTGACGCGGCGCGGCGCTAGCTGGCTGTCATGGCACGCGCACCCCTATTACAAGTTAACGAGATCTCGCTGACATTCGGCGGAGATCCCGTATTCGAAGACATGTCCCTTGTGGTTCAATCCGGCGACCGACTGGCGCTGGTGGGCCGGAACGGGTCAGGTAAATCCACTTTGATGAAGGTCATGGCCGGATTGGTCGAAGCCGACAGCGGCGACGTGATCGTCGGGCCCGGCGTTTCGGTAGGCTATATGGAGCAAGACCCGGATCTGACCGGATTCGAGACTTTGGGCGACTTCGCGGCCCATGGCTTGGACCCGTCCGAGATGTACAAGGTCGAACGCGCCGGAGAAGGGTTGAAATTTGACCCCGCGCGCCCTGTCAGCACCGCATCCGGCGGGGAACGTCGCCGCGCGGCATTGGCGCGTCTGATGGCCTCCGAGCCCGAGCTGATGCTGCTGGACGAGCCGACGAACCACCTGGATATCGAAGCGATCCGCTGGCTTGAAGACGAGCTGAAAGCGACGCGGGCCGCTTTTGTGATTATCTCTCACGATAGGGCGTTTCTGCGTGAGTTGACCCGTGCGACGCTCTGGGTCGACCGCGGTGTTGTGCGCCGGCAGGACATCGGCTTTGGCGGGTTTGAAGCCTGGCGCGACCAGATGTGGGAAGAAGAGGACATGCAGCGCCACAAGCTGAACCGCAAGATCAAGGCGGAGGCACGGTGGGCTGTCGAAGGTATTTCGGCGCGGCGCAAGCGCAACCAGGGCCGCGTGCGCGCCCTGCAAGACCTGCGGGCCGAACGCGCCAGCCAGATCAAACGTCAGGGCACCGCCGCCATGGCGCTGGAAGCGGGGCCGAAGTCGGGCCGTAAGGTGGTCGAGGCTATGGGCATCACCAAGGCCTTTGGCGACAAGACGATTCTACGCCCCTTCGACATCACGATCCAGCGGGGGGATCGGATCGCCTTGGTCGGGCCGAATGGTGTGGGCAAGACGACGTTGCTGAATATGCTGATCGGGAAAGAACAGCCCGACGGGGGCGAGATCAAACAGGGTACCAATCTTGAGATCGCGCTGTTCGACCAGGCGCGCGCGCAGCTTGATGGCGATATGTCGCTGTGGGACAGTCTGACCGGCGATCCGGAAATGCGTGTATCGGGCAAGGCGGACCAGATTTTGGTGCGCGGGCAGCCGAAACATGTGGTTGGGTACCTGAAAGAATTCCTGTTCGACGAGGGGCAGGCCCGTGCGCCCGTGCGGTCCTTGTCGGGGGGCGAAAAGGCACGGTTGCTGCTGGCCAAGATCATGGCGCGCTCCAGCAATCTCTTGGTGCTTGACGAACCGACCAACGATCTGGATGTCGAAACCCTTGATCTGATGCAGGAGCTGCTGTCGACCTATGATGGCACCGTGCTGCTGGTCAGCCACGACCGTGACTTCCTTGACCGCGTTGCCGCGACCACCATTGCGATGGAAGGTGACGGCAAGGCGACCGTCTATGCGGGCGGTTGGACGGATTATCTGGCGCAGCGCCAGCAGGATGATTTTGACCAAAGCGTCGTCGCCAAATCAAAGCCCGGGGCGAAATCCGAAAAGCCCAAAGCGGCGCAGCAATCGGGCCTGAGCTTTACCGAGAAGCACCGGCTAGAGGCGCTGCCCGCCGAGATTGCGCGACTGGAAGCCGAAATCGCGAAGCTGGAAGAGTTGATGAGCGACCCGACGCTCTATTCCGACAATCCGGTGAAATTCCAGAAAGCGACCGATGCCTTGGTCGAGCGGAATGAAAAGCTGCAGGACGCAGAGGCCGAGTGGCTGATGCTGGAAGAAAAAGCCGAAAGCTGAAGGGGGCAGGGCGACCCGCCCCCCTCGCATACTGTGGGGGGCTTAGCCCAGTTGTACCAGCGCGTGGCGTTTCTTGCCCGCGCTAAGCTTGATCGGTGTGGCCAGCGTGGCGGCATCGACCATCAGCCCTGCGTCTGTCAGCGGTTCGTCATTATAGCGGGCACCGTTTTCGGTGATCAGACGTTTTGCCTCTTTGCCCGAACCGGCCAGACCGGATTTCACGATCAACTGCACGATAGAGATGCCGTCGCCGATATCCGCCGCGCTGAGCGTCAGGGTGGGTAGGTCATCGCCGACGCCGCCTTTTTCGAATACTTCGCGTGCCGTGGCTTCGGCGTTCTTTGCGGCTTCGGCACCGTGCAGCAGGGTCGTGACCTCGTTCGCCAGAATGATCTTGGCCGCGTTGATGTCGGAGCCTTCCAGTGCGCCCAGACGGTCGCATTCCTCGACCGGTAGTTCGGTGAAGATCTTGAGAAACTTGCCCGTATCCGCATCGGTGGTGTTGCGCCAGAACTGCCAGAACTCGTAAGGCGACAGCATGTCCCCGTTCAGCCAGATCGCGCCGCCTTGGGATTTGCCCATTTTGCGGCCGTCGCTGGTGGTGAGCAAAGGCGTGGTGAGGCCGAAAATCTCTTGATCCAGCACGCGGCGGGTCAGGTCGATCCCGTTGACGATATTACCCCATTGATCCGAGCCGCCCATTTGCAGCAAACAGCCATAGCGGCGGTTGAGTTCAAGGAAGTCATAGGCCTGCAAGATCATGTAGTTGAATTCGAGGAAGGACAGCGACTGTTCCCGATCAAGACGGGATTTGACGCTTTCGAACGACAGCATCCGGTTCACGCTGAAATGCCGCCCGATGTCGCGCAGGAATTCGAGGTAGTTCAGATTGTCCAGCCATTCAGCATTGTTCAGCATGATCGCGTCACTGTCGCCGTCACCGTAGGACAGGTATTTCTCGAACACCTGCTGCATGCCGGCGATATTGGCGTCGATGGCGGCGTTGTCGAGCAGGGGGCGTTCATCCGACCGGAAGGACGGGTCGCCCACTTTGGTGGTGCCGCCGCCCATCAGGGTGATCGGTTTGCCGCCGCATTTCTGCAACCAGCGCAGCACCATGATATTCATCAGATGCCCCACATGAAGGGATTTCGCTGTCGCGTCATAGCCGATATAGGCAGGCACAGCCCCGTTCATCAGCGCGTCATCAAGGCCCTGATAGTCCGTACAATCGGCGAGAAAGCCGCGCTCCATCATGATGCGGATGAAATCGGATTTGGGGTGGTATGTCATGGTGCTTGCCCTCAGCTTGGGTGGTGGTGCACTCTATAGGTGCTGAGCAGACAAAGGAAAAGGCCATGAATAAGGCCCAAGGGGCAAGAACCCCGACACGGATCGCGAAAACAGGCCCGCTGCGGGCCGCAGGCGCGATGAGCGGCACCTCGCTCGACGGGGTGGACGTCGCGGTGATCGAGACGGACGGCCGCGATATCATGGGCTTCGGCACGTCGAGCTACCGCAGCTATTCAGCCGAGGAACGCCGCACCATCGCGGCCGGTTTCGGCAAATGGTCAGGGCCAGAGGTGGCGGCGGCGACGCAGGTGGTGGAGGCAGCGCATATCGATGCCCTCGGAGCGTATACCGATGTCGATCTGATCGGCTTTCACGGGCAGACGCTGGCCCATGCGCCGCGCATACAGGGGACGTTGCAGGTGGGCGACGGTGCCGCGCTGGCGGATCATCTGGGGCTGCCCGTCGTGTGGGATTTCCGCAGCGCCGATGTGCATCTGGGCGGAGAGGGCGCACCGCTCGCGCCGTTTTTTCACCACGCCTGCGCCCGCTATGCGGGGCTGACGGGGCCGGTGGCCTTTTTGAATCTTGGCGGGGTGGGGAACCTGACCTGGGTGGATCCGGCGATCCCCTTGCCCGAGGCGGAGGGGGCGCTGCTGGCTTTCGACACGGGGCCCGCGAATGCACCCATCAACGATCTGATGCAGGCGCGTCTGGGGTTGCCCTTTGACGAGGGCGGCAAGACCGCGTCGCGCGGGCAGGTAGAGACCGGCGCGCTTGAGCTGTTTCTGGCCGAGCCCTATTTCGCACGGATGCCCCCCAAGTCGCTAGACCGGAACGATTTTGACGAGATGGTCGCGCTGGTGACTGAACTGTCGGACGCAGATGCCGCCGCGACGCTGACGGCCATGTGTGCCGCTGGCGTGGCCGAAGCAATGCAGCATTGTCCGCGTTTGCCCGATCGTGTGCTGGTCACCGGGGGCGGGCGGCACAACCCTGTGTTGATGAAGATGCTCAGCGTCAGTCTGGATTGTCCGGTCATGCCGATAGAAGAGATCGGGCTCGACGGTGATATGCTGGAGGCGCAGGCCTTCGGATATCTTGCCGTGCGGGTGGCGCGCGGGCTGCCGACCTCTTGCCCCGGCACCACGGGGGTGCGGGCTGCGGTCGGGGGCGGCACCGTCAGCATGCCGACGGAGGCGATCAGCGTTTAGAATAAGGCCCTTTGATGGGTGGCGCGCCAGCGTATCGTCGCCCTTGTGACCTGCGTTTTTCGCTGGACAGGACGTGTTGCGGCGTGAGTCGCCTGTTAGAATTTCGCGCTATGGTCGTACGTATTCTTCGTTTCTCCCGAATAGGTTAGCTACGCGCCGCGGGTTTCTGGCGCGGCAAAGGGCTGTTGCCCGCTTGCATAGCGGCGTTCCGTAAACAGTCTGTTTCCTTGCTTGGGATCGGAGTGGTTCTACCTTGAATTGTACTACCTCAGAACGGTGGCGCATAAAGTGGGGGCTTTGCTTGCGCCGTTCCTTTTCAAAAGGAGAATGACCATGACGAGTATGTTTCTTAAAAACGCCGCAACTTCGGTTGCAACGGTATTCATCGCCACGTCGGCCTTTGCGCTGGATGTCGGCGTCGGTGCCAGCGTGGGCGGTATTGGCGCGGGCGTAGGGGCCAGTGCCGGCCATGGGTCCGCCGCGGATGTCGGTGTTGGTGTGGGCGCGGGCAGCGTCGGCGCGGGGGCGGGTGCCTCTGTCGGTGGCGGTTCGGTTGCTGATGCGGGCGTAGGTGCCTCTGTCGGCGGCGTGGGCGCTGGTGTCGGGGCCTCGGTTGGCGGGGGTTCCGTCGCGGGCGTTGGCGTGGGTGTCGGCAGCACCGGCGGGTCCAACAGCGGCGGCGGCACGACGACCGACGACAGCGGAACGACCGGCAGCGCGACTGCCGCGGTATCGCGCAGTGTCAGCGGCGATGTGACCCGCGCCGCGGCCTCTGTCCCGATCACGGCGGCATTGGGCGCTACGGTCATGACCACCGACCGCGAGGTCGTCGGTATGATCGAAGACGTGCGCCCGTCGACGCAAGGCAAATTCGTGGCCACCATCCGGATGAACGTGGCCTTTGGCGCGCAGCCGCGGACGATCCAGATCAAGATGCCGATGCTGAAAAGTGACACGGATATGATCCGTGTGGGCTTTACCAAGTCGGGCCTGTTGCGTCAGATCCAAAGCTGACACTGGACGCGACACCGCAAGCACAAAAAAAAGCGCGCCTTGATCGGGCGCGCTTTCGTATCTTCGGGCGGGGCGAACTGCCCCCCGTAATCAACCTTTCAGAATCGAACGACCGGCGTATTCCGCTGTCACGCCAAGCGATTCCTCGATGCGGATCAGCTGGTTGTATTTCGCCAACCGGTCGGACCGCGCGAGCGAGCCCGTCTTGATTTGACCGCAGTTCGTCGCAACAGCAAGATCCGCAATCGTCGCGTCTTCGGTCTCGCCCGAGCGGTGGGACATCACGTTGGTAAAGCCCGCACGATGCGCCATGTCGACCGCTTGCAGCGTCTCGGACAGGGTGCCGATCTGGTTGACCTTGACCAGCATGGAGTTGGCAGACCCCCGTTTGATGCCTTCGGCCAGACGTTCGGGGTTGGTCACGAACAGATCGTCGCCCACCAGCTGGATCTTGTCACCCAGACGGTCGGTCAGCAGTTTCCAGCCATCCCAATCGTCTTCGGACATGCCGTCTTCGATAGAGATGATGGGGTAATCGGCGCAGAGGGCCGCCAGATAATCCACATTCTCGGCGCTGGTCAGGGTTTTCCCTTCTCCAGAAAGGACATAGCTGCCGTCCTTGAAGTATTCCGTTGCCGCACAATCCAGCGCGAGGTAGATTTCCTCGCCCGGTTTGTAGCCTGCTTTTTCGATGGATTTCAGAATGAAATCAAGCGCATCGCGGGTGGAGCTGATGTTGGGTGCGAAGCCGCCTTCGTCGCCGATACCGGTGGACAGACCTGCGGCCGAAAGCTCTTTCTTCAGCGTGTGGAACACCTCGGAGCCCATGCGCACCGCGTCGCGGATATTCTCTGCCGCGACGGGCATGATCATGAATTCCTGAATGTCGATCGGGTTATCCGCGTGCTCGCCCCCGTTGATGATGTTCATCATCGGCACGGGTAGCATGCGCGCAGAGGTGCCGCCCACATAGCGGTAGAGCGGCTGCGAGCAATAATCAGCCGCGGCCTTCGCCGTCGCGAGGGAGACGCCCAGAATGGCGTTGGCCCCCAGACGCGACTTGTTGTCGGTGCCGTCCAGCTCGATCATCGTGCCGTCAATCTCGACCTGCTCTGTCGCGTCGATGCCGACCAGCGCATCCGCGATCTCGCCATTGACCGAGGCGCAGGCTTCCAGAACGCCCTTGCCCATATAGCGCTTTTGGTCGCCATCGCGACGCTCTACCGCCTCATAGGCACCGGTGGATGCGCCAGAGGGAACGGCCGCACGGCCCATGGTGCCGTCTTCAAGCGTCACATCGACTTCGACCGTGGGGTTGCCCCGGCTGTCAATGATTTCGCGGGCGTGGATGTCGATGATCGTGCTCATAAGGGGCTATCCTTTTGCAGATGACAATTGCGCAGCGGTTTAGCGCGCCGGGGGGAGGATGGAAAGTGTTCAGGCCTGTTCTTTGACCTTTCGCTCACGCCATACCGTATAGATGCCCGAGGCAACAATGATGGTTGCGCCAACATAGGTCAGCAGATCGGGGCGTTCGCCAAAGATCGTGATGCCCACAACCATCGCGAACAGCAGGCGCGCATAGCGGAACGGTGTGACAAAGCTGATTTCACCGATACGCATGGCCGCGACGATGCCGTAATAGGCGACCATGCCGGTTGTCAGCGCGGCCCCCATGAACAGCCATTGCACCCCCGACATCGGCGCAAAAGCCGTGCCCGTGCCCAGCATGAAAAGCAGGCTTGCAGGGACCAACGCCAGAAACGCAAGGAACGACAGCTGGAACGTAGAGGTCGATTTCGGCACCCGCCGCGTCGCCAGATCACGCAAGGACAGCCCCAGCACCCCAAGCACCGCCAGCAGGGACAGCGCCTGAAAGCTGTCCATCCCGGGGCGGATCACCAGCAAGACGCCCAGCATACCAACCAGAATAGCGCTCCACCGGCGCCAGCCGACGGGATCGCCCAGAAACAGCGCCGCGCCTAGGGTCACCACCAGCGGTGTCGCCTGCAAGATGGCCGAGGCAGAAGAAATCGGCGTCAGCACAATGGCCGATACAAACCCCAAGGTGCCGACGATCTCGCCCAAGGCGCGCAGCAGGATCGGGCGGGTCAGCATCGCGCGATCCATCAAGGGTTCGCCCTTCATCACCACCATCGCACCATAGCAAAGCGCGCCACCGGTCCCGAGCATAAAGATAATCTGCCCGATCGGGATATCCGTCCCGATCAGCTTGATGAACATGTCCTCAATGGCAAAGCCCAACATCGACAGCACCATGATCAAAGCGCCGCGCAGATTGTCCATATCCTATTCCTTCATACAATCGTTCTAAAATTCCGTCAGTGGATGCATGTCCCTTTGTCGGGGGATGTGCAAGCCTCGCGGCGCATCCCGTGACGGGGCTGGTGGCGGAAGGGACCAACTGCTAGCACAAGCGTATGAAATGGCCGCGCCCCCCGTCTGATACGCTTACGACCGTTTTCACCGTCTGTATCGGCGCGGTGGGGGCCGGTATCGGCTGGCTGCTGAACGCGCCGATCTACATGCTGCTGGGGCCTGCGGTGCTGGTGTCGCTGGCCGGTCTGGCGGGCGGGCGCATGGGGGTGTCGCTGCCGCTGCGCAACATCTGCTTTGTCGTCATTGGCCTGTCGGTGGGGGCAGGGTTTGACCAGAACGCGGTCGATGCCATGCTGCGCTGGCCGCTGGCTTTTGTAGGGATGGCCGTGCTGGTCTGGGCGATGCTGGTGCTCAGCCGGTGGCTGCTGGCGCGGTTCTTTGGCTTTGACCGTCGTGCAGCACTGCTGGCTTCGGCCCCCGGACACCTCAGCTTTGTGCTGGCGATGGCGGCCGATGGCGGGGATAATGTGGTGCGTATCTCGACCACGCAGTCGGTGCGGCTGTTGTCGCTCACGCTGGTGGTGCCCTTTGTCGCACTGGCGATGGGGGTTGATCTGGGCGGGTCCATCGTGCCCGACGGCCCCGTTATGGGCGGGGTGACATTGCTGGTGATGGCGGTGCTATCCGTCGGGGCAGGGGTGCTGCTGGGGCGCATCCGGGTGCCCGCGCCGATGTTGATCGGGCCGATGCTGGTGTCATCGCTTGCGCATGTGACAGGGCTCGCCCCCGGTGTGCTGCCCCTGTGGCTGGTGATGCCCGCCTATGTGGTGCTCGGCGCCTTGATCGGCACGCGGTTCTCCGGCGTGCGGCTTGACGATCTGACCAAGGGGCTTGCCGCAGGGCTGGCTGTGACCTGCCTTGCCGTGGGGTTGGCCCTGCTGGGGGCGATCCCGGTCGCTATGGCGCTTGGCATGCCGCTGGCGCATATCCTTGTGGCCTTTGCGCCCGGTGGGTTCGAGACCATGATCGCCATGGGCAGCGTGCTGGGGATCAGCCCGGGTTTCGTCGCCGCTTGCCACATGATGCGCCTGTTCATCCTCAGCGCTGTGCTGCCGCTGATGCTGGCGCGCAGCACCCCGCGCTAGGCTATCTTTCACAGCACCGTTGACTTTGCCGCCCAAACAGCCCATCTGGGGCGCAAGCGATGCCTTCTGCCGCGTGAGCAGACCAGCCCTTGACCTGTCGACCTAAAATCGTCGCGTCTTATGACAGCTGAACAAAAGGCCGCCGATGTTCCCAAAATCACGCGTGGGGCCAAGCGCAACAGACAGGGTGTTGGCACTAGGCTGCCCCCTGCGATCTGCTTTGCGTCCCTCGCGGTTTCCCTGCATCGACGGGGCCCGCGTGATTGCTATGGCGGGAAGGGGCTTTGCCCCGCATCCCGCGGAAAGACGACAAAACGATGAGCGATTTTGAAATGATGGGCCTGCCGCGCCGTCTGGTCAAAGCCTTGACCAACATGGGCATGACCGATCCGACCCCGATCCAGAAACAGGCGATCCCCCACGGGATGAATGGCCGCGACGTGATGGGGCTGGCACAGACCGGCACCGGCAAGACCGCTGCCTTCGGTATCCCGCTGGTGGCCCAGATGCTGGAACGCGAAGCCCGCCCCGAGCCGCGCACCGTGCGTGGGCTGGTGCTGGCCCCGACCCGCGAGCTGGCCAACCAGATCATGGAGAACCTCAAGGGGTTCTGCGAAGGCACCCAGTTGAAAACCATGATGATTGTCGGCGGCCAGTCGATCAACCCGCAGATCAAACGGATGGAGCGCGGCGTCGACCTGCTGGTGGCCACTCCCGGGCGCTTGCTGGACCTGATGGACCGCCGCGCGGTGCTGCTGCACAAAACCACGTTCCTTGTGCTGGATGAAGCGGACCAGATGCTCGACATGGGCTTCATCCACGATCTGCGCAAGATTGCGGCGGTGCTGCCGAAAGAGCGTCAGACGATGCTCTTTTCGGCAACCATGCCGAAACTGATGAACGAGATCGCCAACAGCTACCTCAACAGCCCGATCCGCATCGAAGTCTCGCCTCCGGGCAAGGCGGCGGATAAGATCACCCAAGAGGTGCATTTCATCGCCAAGGCGGAAAAGAAATCCCTGCTGATCGAACTGCTTGGCAAACACACCGAGGAACGCGCCCTGGTGTTCGGGCGGACCAAACACGGCTGTGAAAAGCTGATGAAAGATCTGGTCAAAGCCGGTTTCAAAGCCGCATCGATCCATGGCAACAAAAGCCAGGGTCAGCGGGACCGCGCCATCGAATCCTTCAAGAAAGGCGAGGTCACTGTGCTGGTGGCAACGGATGTCGCCGCCCGCGGTTTGGATATTCCCGACGTGAAGCACGTCTACAACTACGAGCTGCCCAATGTGCCCGACAACTATGTCCACCGTATCGGCCGGACCGCGCGCGCGGGCAAAGACGGGGCGGCGATCGCTTTCTGCGCGCCGGATGAAATGGGCGAGCTGAAAGATATCCAGAAGACGATGAAAATCTCGATCCCCGTGGCCTCCGGCCGTCCGTGGGAAGCGATTGACGAACCCGCCAAGCCAAAGGGTCGCGGCGGACGCGGTCGTGGTCGCGGTGGTCGCCCCGGTGGCGGTGGCGGCAACGGGGGCGGTGGCAATGGCGGCGGTGCGGGCAAACCCGCCGGTGCCGCGCGGCGTCGTCGCAAGCCAGCCGGGCAGCGCGCCGCATAAGCGCGCAGGTATCAACGCACGATCAAAAGGGGCACCGCCATCAGCGGTGCCCCTTTTTGTTACCTCTCTCTAAAGCGCCTTGGTCCGCGCTTCCAAATGGCTCTAAATCCTCGCCCGAAGGGCGAAACCGGCACCACCAGCCACCACGTGGTGGCTCAGCCCTATTCCGCGGGGTCTGCTGCCGCCTGCCGGTTGACCCGCGCCAGAAGCAGCATCAGCGCAAAGGCGAGTGTCGCCAGCGTCAGTACCGCGCCGATCAGCGGGGTGATCGTGCCGTTGAACATCAACCCGATGGGCGAGGCGAGCATGGCAGCCATCACCGTCGACACCGCCCCGATGACCGACGCCGCCATGCCGGCGATGTGGCCCAAAGGCTCCATCGCCAGCGCGTTGAGGTTGCCCATCACCAGCCCCACCTGAAAGAACAGCGACGCCTGCCACATCAGGAAAAAGACAAAGCCATAGGGCTCGGGCAGATCGCCCAGACCAAGACCCAGCATCAGGCCCGACAATACGATCTGCAGGCCAAGCGCAAGGATCACGATCCGCTGCATCCCCAGCCGGACGACCAGCAGCGCGTTCAGCAGGCTCGACGTCCCCGAGATCAGCGCCGCGACGCCAAACCAGAAGGGGAAGCTCTCGGCGCGGTCATAGACTTGGTCGTAAATGGGTTGCACCAGCATCAGCGTCGAGAACAAGAACCCCATCACCAGCGTCTGCACCGTGATCGACAGACACACCATCGGGTTGCTGAAAATCTCTTTCACCGCGTTCCACAGCAGGCCGATCTGCAAAGGTCGACGCTTGGGCTTGGGCAGGGTTTCGGGCAGGCGGAGCATGGCCCAGACCACACAGGTTGCCGAGAAAACGATGAATGACAAGAATACGCCACGCCAATCGGACAGGGCGATGATCACAGCCCCCATCGCAGGGGCAAAGGCGGGCACGACGACAAAGATCATCATCACGAAAGACATGATCTTGGCCATCTGCCGGCCCGAATAAAGGTCGCGGATCACCGCAAGCGCCACAACCCGAGGGCCCGCAGCCCCCACGCCCTGCACGACCCGCGCGATCAGCATCACCTCAAGCGATTGGCTTAGCCACGCCACCACAGCCCCCGAGATATAGATCGCAGACCCGAGGTAGATGATATTCTTGCGCCCGAAAGCGTCCGACAGCGGGCCGGTGACAAAAGTGCCCATCCCCATCCCCAGAATAAAGGCGGTCACAATCAGCGGGACTTTGGTCATATCCAAGGGCGACAGCTCTGCGCCGATCTCGGGCAGGGCAGGCAGCATTGCATCGGTCGAGAAAGCAATGATTGCAAACATCATCGCAATCAGCGCCACAAACTCGGGGCGGCTCATGTTGATGTCGGGGCGGTCGTCGGTCATCCATCGGCTCCATCGTGACGGTGGGCCGCAGGGCGCAGCCTATGGTGTTCATAAGGCTGCCTTACAGATAGTGCAATCGGCGTCGCGCCGTCAGCTGGCTCGGGCGCGCTGGCGCGGCTCTGTCTCGCGGGTGGTCACCGGCAAACGCAATACCTGAACGATCTCGTCTAGTCCCGACACCGGCAGGGGAAGATGCGCGGGCAGGGCCAATACCGAGACGTTGTAATTCACGATATCGCTGCGCACCTGATCCCATGTCTCAAGCGGAATGACCCGCGAGACATAGCGGCACCGCTCCAGCACTGCACGGCGGGCGGCAAAGCCCAGATGCGCCGGACGCCCCGCACGTTGACAGAACTGTTCGCTCTGGCAGCCGACGACCAGATCGCGGCCCATACGGGCCAACTGCCGTAGCCAGTCGGCGTGACCGGTGTGGAATCCGTCGAACCCGCCATAGGTCAGGATCGTCCGCGTGATTGGCGTGGAGGGTGTGAAGCTGGACGGGCGCGCCGCCGGTGAAACCACCGTCGCCCGCCCGCGTCCCATGAAGGGAAAGGGGATATCGTATTTCATGCTGCCCGCTCGATCTGGATAGGGGTCTTTGCCCCTTTATCCGATTGATTCTAGGCGGGTTTCAGCACAAAGGCAAAGCCTTTCTGCCCCATATCGCCAGCGCGGGCGCGTGGCCTCAGCCTTCGTTGCGCAGCTCGGCCAGTACTTTCTTCCAAAGCTCAGGTGGCTGCGCGCCCGGCACCGCGTGACGCCCGCCCACAATAAAGGTCGGGACGGAGTTGATGCCCATCTCGCGGCTGTGCGCATCTCGTTTGCGGATGTCTTCCATATCCTCATCCGTCGCCAATAGACGCGTCACAACAGATGCATCCATCTCGATCCCGTCGGCGATATCGGCGAGCACCTCGGCATCGCCAATATCGCGCGCATCAACAAAATAGGCTTTGAACAACGCCGATACCGCAGCGGTTTGGCGCCCTTCGATCCCAGCCCAATGGATCAACCGATGGGCGTTCAGCGTGTTGGGGGTGCGCTGCATCGCCTCGAAGTTGATCTTGAGACCGGCTTTCTCGGCATGTTCCACCACAGGGGCATAGGCCCGCACCGCACCTTCCTTGCCACCGAATTTGCCTTCCAGATAGGCACGGCGGTCCATCCCTTCGGCAGGCATGTCGGGGTTAAGCTGGAACGGGTGCCATTCGATCGCGAAAGGGTGGTCCGGCTCGCTTTCCAGTGCGCGGTCCAGATGGGCCTTGCCGATATAGCACCAAGGGCAAATCGGGTCGGACATGATATCAAGCTTGATCGTCTGGGTCATCGTTGTGCCTCATAGGCTGCACGCAAGGACCGGCGCAGCAGTTTGCCATTCGCGCCCATCGGCAGCTCTGGCAGGTGGATGAAAAGGCGCGGCTGCTTGTAGCGCGCCATGTTGTCTTGTGCATAAAGTGCCAGCGCGGCCTCGTCCAGCGGGCTATCGGCGGTATAGAAGGCCGCGATCACGGTCACGTCGGGTTTAACCTCGACCTCCGCCGCGCCGACAGCATGGATGCCGGGGAATTTGGCGAGGGTTTGTTCCACTTCGATGGGCGAGACACGGAACCCGCCCGCGTTCATCATATCGTCATTGCGCCCCAGATAGGTGATCTGCCCATCGTTGCCCATGACGCCCTGATCGCCCGTCAGGAACCAGTCACCCTGATATTTCTGGGCCGTTTGATCCGGCGCGCCAAGATAGCCGAGCATCAGCCCCGGGTCGCTTCTGTGGATCGCGATGGTGCCCTCTTGGCCGATCTCTACTGGGCCTTCCGTCCCGATCAACGCGATGCGACGCCCGTCCTGAGGCTGGCCCAATGTGCCGGCCCGCGCCGGACGGTCGGGAGAGGCGGAGAGGAAGGTCGAACATTCCGACATACCGTAGGCCTCGAAAATCGGCGTGCCGCTGGCAGCCTCCCATGCCCGGGCAAAGGCCGAGGGTAGCTTTTCCCCCGCGCTCAACCCGTGGCGCAGGCTTGGCACGTTGATCCGGTCGTGGCGTTTCAGGATCTGACGGTACACCCCCGGTGCGGCTGCAAAAAGGCTCGCCTCATGCCGCGCCATCAAGGCAGGGAGATCCGCAGGAGCCACGCCCGCAGCCGGGATCAGGGCGGTGGCACCGGCGGTCCAGGGGTCCATCAGGCCGGTCCCCAGCGTATAGGTCCAATTGAACGCGCCTGCATGCATGACCCGATCCTCGGGCTTCAGATCATACCAGCCGCGCACCATCATCTGCCGCGCCCAGATGGCGCGATGTGCGTGCATCACCGCGCTCGGCCGGCCCGACGTGCCAGAGGTATAGATGATATAGCCCAGCCGGTCGGGGTCTCCCATATGCCAGGGGGCCGCGGGCAAATCGCGCATGGACCTGAGCTGGGCCAGATCAACGGTGGTGTCATTCGGCGGGCAGGGCACGGCGGGATCGCGCAAGATCGCCTTGGGCGCGAGGGTGGCGATGATCGCGGCGACCTCCGGTTCTGTCAACGCGGCGGCGGTGGGGACAGGCACCAAGCCTGCGGCCAGCGCGCCCAGATAGGCCAGCGGGAAATCCACAGTATTGCCAAGGCGCATCAGCACGATGTCCCCCGGGCGCAGCCCCATGCCCAGCAACCCCGTCGCGGTGCCGCGCACGGCGGCCTCAAGCTGGTCGAAACGCCACGCCTCAACGCGATCGGCCCCGACAATGGCAAGCGCCGTCTTGTCGCCCAAATCGGCGGCGCGGCCCAGAACATGGGCGGCAAGATTGAACGGGGCGGGGCAAGGCGCAAAGCCGGAGGACGCAGAGACGGACAGCATGCCCAATCGCTACCCCGCGCGCAGCAGCGTTGCAAGCGCTCCGGCGCGGCGCTATAGCCAGCGCATGACGCAAGACGGCCCGAAATCCATGATCCAGATCGCCCGCGAAAGCGGCGAGACGGAAACCGCCCCGCCTGTTGATCTGGGGGCGCGCGTGCGCGAGCTGCGCAAGGCGCGCAACTGGACGCTGGAGCAAGCCGCCAATCAGGCCGGACTGGCCCGTTCCACGCTCAGCAAGATCGAGAACGGCCAGATGTCGCCCACCTATGAGGCGCTGAAAAAGCTTGCCGTGGGGTTGGAAATCTCGGTGCCACAGCTCTTTACGCCCCCCTCGGCAGGGCAGATCAACGGGCGCATGGCGGTCACCAAATCGGGCGAGGGGGCGGCCAAGGCGACGACCACCTACGAGCACATGATGCTGGCCGATACGCTGCGCAAAAAGCAGATGCTGCCCTACCGCGCGCGGATCCGTGCCCGCCGGATGGATGAATTCGACGGCTGGGTGCGCCACGACGGGGAAGAGTTCCTTTACGTGCTGACCGGCGTCATCACCCTATACACCGAATTCTACGAACCCGTCGAAATGCGCCGCGGCGACAGCGCCTATTATGATGCGACGATGGGGCATAACGTCGTCTCTACCAGCGATGAGGACGCCACGATCCTTTGGGTCACATCGCTCACCTAACCGACGGGCCCGCGCTTCATTTTGCCAAATAAACTCTCCCCGAAGGGCCGCTACGCCACAGGCACCGCCGCCTGATACCTACACGCGTCGCTTACTGGGCCGGTTCAATCCACCAGACCTCGGGCATATAATTCGGACCGTCGCCATACAGCGGCACGTGGGAGGGGTATTTCAACGCTGCGACATGGGCGATGCGGTCTTCGGTGAACTGCCAGAACGGGATGACATAGCGCCCGGCGGTCAGCACGCGATCCAGCGCGCGGGTGGCGGCGGTGAAATCCTCGGCGCTGCTGGCCCCGACCATCGTATCGATCATCGCGTCGATGGCAGGGGATTTCACCCCCATCAGGTTGCGGCTGCCTTCCTGATCGGCTGCCTCCGACCCCCAGTAATAGCGTTGTTCGTTGCCCGGGCTCAGCGAGAGGGCGCGGCGGAAGATGGCCATGTCAAAGTCGAAGGCCGCGTTGCGCGCGACGAATTGCGCGTCATCCACAGCGTCCACGCGGGCAGTGATGCCCAGACGGGCCAGCGCCTGGATATAAAGCTCGGCAATGGCGATATTCTCGCTACTACCTTTGGACAGCAGGATGCTGAACGACAAGGGTTGCCCGTCAGGCCCCCGCATGGTGCCGCCATCGGCGCTGTATCCCGCATCGGCCAACGCGCCCATGGCGCGGCGGATGCCCGCGCGGTTGCGGGCGGATCCGTCGGACACGGGTAGCGCATAGCCGTCAAGCGCGCCGGCGGGCAGGTCATCAGCAAAGGGGGTCAACAACTCGGCCACGCGGCCGGTGGCAGGGCCGTCTTGCATCGCCAGCGGAGAGTTCGAGAAATAAGAGGTAATGCGCGGTTGCGCCCCGCCGGTCAGCGTCTCGTTGATATACTCGAAGTTAAAGGCCGCGATCAGCGCCTCGCGCACACGGATGTCGTCAAAGGGCGCGCGGCGGGTGTTCATGACCAATCCGGTCATGCCCGAGGGTTTGCTATGGGCGAAGGTGGATTTGACCACATCACCGCGCTGCACGGCGGGGAAGTCATATTGCGTCGCCCAGCTTTCGGCGTTGAATTCGCGCAGGGCGGAAATCTCTCCGGCCTTGAACGCCTCGAACAACACATTCGCGTCGCCATAAAAGTCGAGCTTTATCTCGTCGATGTTATGGGTGCCTTTGCGAAACGGCACATCCTTGCCCCAGTAGTTAGGGTTGCGCGTCAGGGTGACCTGTTTGCCCGCCTTATAATCGCTGACCACATAGGGGCCGGAGCCGAGCGGTATCTCCGCCAGCGGGGCGTTGGCGAAATCGCGGCCCTCCCATTGCGCCTTGCTCAGGATCGGGCGCATCCCTGCCAGCAGGGCCAGCTCTCGGTTATCGGTGTTGAACTCCATCTTAACGCTGCGCGGACCGGTCTGGGCGATGCTGTCGATCTGGGCATAAAGCCCGTGGTAGCGCGGGTGGCCCTCGGTGCCGAGCATGTCGTAGCTAAAGATCACATCTTCGGGGGTGACCGGACTGCCATCAGAGAAGCGCGCCTCGGGTCGCAGGGTGAATTCGACCCAGGACCGGTCCTCCGGGACCTCAATCGATTCGGCCAAAAGCCCGTAAAGCGCGAAAGGTTCATCCCACGAACGGCCCATCAGGCTTTCATGGGTAAAGAACGGCAATTGCCACGGAGAGGTGCCCTTGCGCACGAAGGGATTGAGGCTGTCAAACCCGCCGGTGTTGCCCAGAACGATCGCGCCGCCTTGGGGTGCGTCCGGGTTGGCATAGGACAGCGACACAAAATCAGGTGGGAGAGCAGGGTCCCCATACATAGATATACCATGTGCGGGCTCGGCGCGGGCGAATCCACTGAGAAGAATCAGTGAAGAAACAGCTGCAACTGCCCGACAGCTTTGGAAAAATTTAAACGCCATTTTAGCAACAATCCCGCTCTGCCCTTGTTTTATTAGCGTATTCCTTAGCGATGCGGCGGCTACAGTTCAAACTTTAAGCTTGGATTACGGCGGCGAATTGCGTATAACGAACTCACTGCTCGATAGGTTTCTTGCCTGTATGAAACCTGCCTCAATAACTTAACGTCCGCTTCGTGCGGACGTTTTTTTTTGCCCGTGATCCGTCATATGTCCGGGCAGCAGGGGCATTCCGCCGGGGGCGGAATTACCCGTTTCCATTCGTTTCGCAGCCCGCCATGATGCACCTGCAGAAACGCTAGGAGATTTTCATGGCTTACAGCATCGATCTTTCAGGAAAAACAGCAGTCATCACGGGGTCCAATTCCGGTATCGGGCTTGGCATTGCCTGGGCATTGGCGCGGGCAGGGGCGGATGTTGTGCTGAACTCCTTTACCGACCGCGACGAAGACCACGCTATTGCGAAAGACATCGCCACCGAAACCGGCGTGACCGCGCGCTATATCAAGGCGGATATGTCGAAAGCCGAAGAATGCCGCCAGTTGATCACCGATGCAGGGCGCTGCGATATTCTGGTGAACAACGCGGGCATCCAGCATGTCGCGCCGATCCCCAGCTTCCCGACCGAGAAATGGGACGCGATCATCGCCATCAACCTCAGCTCTGCGTTTCATACCACCGCGGTGGCTTTGCCAATGATGCGCGAGGCGGGCTGGGGCCGCGTGATCAACGTCGCTTCGGCCCACGGGCTGACGGCCTCGCCCTATAAATCCGCTTATATTGCGGCCAAGCACGGGATCGTCGGGCTGTCCAAAACCACAGCCCTGGAAACGGCCGAAGACCCGATCACCTGCAATGCCATCTGCCCGGGCTATGTGCTGACCGATATCGTCGAAAAGCAGATCCCTGACACGATGAAAGAATACGACATGTCGCGCGAAGAGGTGATCAAGAACGTCATGCTCAAGCGCCAACCGTCGAAAGAGTTCGCCACGGTCGAACAACTGGGTGGTACCGCGACCTTCCTGTGTTCGGAGGCAGGGGACCAGATCACCGGTACAACGATCAGCGTCGATGGTGGCTGGACCGCCCTGTAATTCAATACCCGTCGCCGCGCGCGGGATACCTCGCGCGCGCCGATTGGCGGAGCGTCTAGATGCAGAAAAAACAGATCAACCTTGCCCTACAGGGCGGCGGCGCGCATGGGGCCTATACCTGGGGCGTGCTTGACCGGCTGCTGGAAGAGCCAGAGCTTGAGATCAGCGGTATTTCCGGCACATCGGCTGGCGCACTGAACGGCGCTGCGTTGAAGGCGGGGCTGATCAAGGGCGGGCATCAGGCCGCGCGCGATAATCTGGATTGGCTGTGGGACAGGGTGGCCGGTGTCGGGAACCTGCATCTGAATGGCTGGATGGCCCCCTTTGGCGTCGGTGCGCTTAGTCAGGCGATGGCCTATAGCTGGCCGGTCATGCTCAGCACGGCGATGACGCAGATCGTGTCGCCCTATGTCTACGGCCCGCTCTATCGCAACCCGCTGCGCGATATCGTCGAGACGTTTGATTACGAACATATCTGCCAAGCGGCGGGACCGCGGCTGTTTGTCAGCGCGACCAAAGTGCGCGACGGCAAGATCCGCGTCTTCGAGAAAGAAGAGATCACGCCGGACGCGATCCTCGCCTCTGCCTGTCTGCCGACGCTGTTTCAGGCGATCGAGATGGAGGATCCGAAATCGGGCCGGCGCGAGGCGTTCTGGGACGGGGGCTATACCGGCAATCCGGCGCTTTTCCCGCTGTATTCCTCGGACTTGCCGGGGGATATCGTCATCATCAATATCAACCCGCTTGAACGGGACGAACTGCCCACCACGCCGCAGATGATCCACAACCGAGTGAATGAAATCAGCTTTAATTCCAGCCTGTTACGCGAACTTCGTGCGATCCACTTTGTGCAGAACCTGCTGGATCAGGGACGTGTCGAGGAAGGCCAGATGCAGCGGTTGCGGATTCACATGATCGCTGACGATGATCTGATGTCGCAGCTGTCCACTGCGACCAAAAGCGTGCCGAACGGGGCGGTGATCACCGCGCTTAAATCCGCGGGCCGCACCTCGGCCGAGCGGTTTCTGCAAACGGATATCGACAGTATAGGCAAACGCAGTTCAGTCGATCTGCGCAAGATGTTCAGCTAGGGGAAATGCGGTCGGGCCGCGGGGGCGCGGATGGGTCCACAGGCACCGGTTTCTTTGGCGGATAGACCAGACCAGCAGAGATCACCAGCTTGGCCGCGTCCTCGACCGACATGTCAAGCTCGGTCACATCCTTTTGCGGCACGAACAACAAAAAGCCCGAGGTCGGGTTGGGCGTGGTCGGCACAAAGACCCCCACGAGGTTCGATCCTTCACCCCCTGCTTCGGCGACCTCTCCCTTTGCGGGGATAGAGATAAAACCAAGCGCCCACATACCCTTACGCGGGTATTCTATCATGCAGGCGGTTTCAAAGCTGCGCTCTGACTGGGCGAAAATCGTCTCCGAAATCTGCTTGATGCCGGAATAGATGGTCCGCACCACAGGTGTACGCTCTACCAGACTTTCGGCGAAACGGATGAACGACCGGCCGATGATGCCCTTGGCCAGCCAACCTACGATGACCGTGAACAGCAAGAAGATGATCACACCGATGCCGCGCACGTTGATCTGGGCAGACGGGTCCAACCCGAAATACGTCTGGATCAGCCGGTCGGGGTGATAGGCCAGCGGCACCATCGGCAGCACGATCCCGTCGATCCAGCCGATCACGGTCCAGATCAGCCAGATCGTGAGGCCGACCGGCGCAATCACCACCAGCCCCGTCAGGAACGAAGCCCTGATCCGCGCGAACAAAGTCCGGCGCGGTGCGGGAGGAAGGGGCGGCGTAAACGGTGTGTTCATGAATGAAGGTTATCCCACTGCAGCAATGCGTTAGAGCTAGGGCGTTTCACGCGTTGCTACAATGGAGGACGCATAATAATTAAGCTTTATGGTCTTTTGACATAAGTGCAGCCGCAATTTTGGACGCAAAACGGGCGTTGTTGCGCACCAATGCGATGTTCGCGGTCAGCGACCGGCCTTCGGTCAGTTCGAAGATGCGCTGCAATAGATAGGGGGTCACGGCCTTACCGCTGATGCCGTGGGTATTGGCATCGGCTTGGGCGGCCTTGATGATGGGTGCCAGATCAGCGGCGGCGATTTCATCCTCTTTCGGGATCGGGTTGGCGACCAGCTGCCCCCCGGGCAGACCCATGTGGCCGCGCATTTTATGGGCGGCGGCGATATCAGTCGCGTTATCCATGCGCAGGGGCGATTTCAGCGGGGAGGTGCTGCTCCAGAACGCGGGGAAGCTGTCTTGGCCGACGGTGATCACCGGCACGCCTTGCGTTTCCAGCACCTCGAGCGTTTTGGCCACATCCAGAATGGCCTTGGCCCCCGCGGCGACAACGGTCACCGGCGTTTGGGCAAGCTCCATCAGGTCGGCAGAGATATCAAAGCTGTCTTCTGCGCCCTTATGCACGCCGCCGATACCGCCGGTGGCGAAAACCGCGATCTCGGCCAGATGGGCGGCGATCATCGTCGCGGCAACCGTTGTGGCGCCGGTGCCGCCCGTGGCGATGCAGGCCGCCATATCGGCGCGCGACAGTTTGGCGACATTCTTGGCCTGCGCCAATGCCGTAAGCTCGTCGTCTTCCAGCCCGATGTGCAACCGCCCGTCGATCACAGCGATGGTGGCGGGGATCGCACCGCCCTCACGCACATCTGCCTCGACCTGACGCGCGACCTCGAGGTTTTGCGGATAGGGCATCCCGTGGGTAATGATCGTGCTTTCCAGCGCAACAACGGGGGTGCCATTCGCATGGGCTTTGGCGACTTCGGCAGAGCGGTGCAGGGGAATCATATTTTGGTCTCTCCAGAAACATATTGGGCAGCGGCACTAAGCGCTTGGGTCAGGGCCGCGTCTGGTGCCGCCCCTTTGATTTCAGCCGCGATATGGGCAGCCATGAACGTGTCACCGGCACCGGTGACGCGGGTGACAGAGACGGGCGGCGGGTTCTGGGTGATCAGACCACTTGGCGCACCCACCGTCGCGGGATTGCCGCCATCGGTCACCACCGCGCGAACGGCACCGCGGGACAGCAGCGCCGTGGCCGCATCGCGCGAATTGTCGAATGTCGCCTGACACAGCAGACCCGCTTCTTCGAGGTTGACGTAAAGCGTGCCGCGTTCCGCCTGCAAAAACGGTGTGAGCCGTTGCGCCTTGCCCGGCGACGCAGGGGCGACGCGCAGATCGGCATGCTCAAGCAGCGGGCTACGCGCCATTTGCGACAGCAGGTCCAGCGTCAGATTGCCATCCAGCGCCACGGCCCCGCGGTAGGGAGTGGGCAGCGATCCGTCTTCGAACGGGCGCAAGATTTTATCGCCCGCAGCCTCAAGCGAATGGGCATCGGCAATGGCGGCGATCAGGCCGTTGGTGCCCTCGACCGCCATATAGCGGTCCGTGGGCAGATCATCCGAGCGGTACACATGATCCGTATGCAGCCCGCGCAGCTTGCACGCGGCGATCAGCTCGTCCCCTTCGGGGTCGCGGCCGACGGCGCTGATGAGGGCGGGAGACAGCCCAAAGCGGGCCAGCGCCATCGCGATATTCAGCGCAACGCCACCGGGCAGACGCGAGATGCGTCCGGGCATATCAGAGCCCTGCCGCATGACCGTATCGCCACGGCCGATAATGTCCCAAAGCACGGAACCGATGCAGAGAATGTCAGGTGTATGTGTCATGCCGCCGGTATGGCCCAACCGATATGGCGGGCGCAAGGCGCGGCGGCGCGAAAAGGCCTATTCCGGCAGGGCAAATGTCAGCGATGCCCAAAGGCTCTCCCATTGGGGGCTGGTGGGGGTGGTTTCCACGTCCGGGGCAGGGCGCAGCACCACGGCATCCACCAGATAGGTCATCCCCGCGGTAACCGGAAATTGGACGTGCCCCGCGTCATCCGTCCGGTATTTGGTCACGGTGACGTTCTTGTCAGCGTCGCGTTCATAGACTTCAACCTGCACATCGCGGCGCGGCTCTTGCTGGTAGGTCAACGCGACCTCCATCTGCTGATCGGCCGCAAGCGTGTAGGGGTTGGTGAGCGCGACAAGTTCGGTTTCAAGCCCCAAGGCTTTGTCTTCACCTTGTCCGTCGCCGACAGCGATCAGCGCCTTGGAATAGCGGCTATAGCGTTCGCGGACCTTGTCCTGGGGGTAGCCCTTGGAGCGGTGCTCGGCCAATGCCTGCATGAAATCCTTATGCACGGTAAATCCGACGAATGTTTGCCAGTCTTTATAGGTCAGCATTGTCGCCTTGGCCTGATGCGCGACGATTGCCAGCCCGTCCTGATCCGGCGCGGTCATCTTCAGCGCCGGGATATCGCCCATGCGCGCTGTGACCGGTGTGGTTTCCCCGTCAAAAGTCACGTCAA
This sequence comes from Sulfitobacter sp. CB2047, assembly GCF_000735125.2. Taxonomy (NCBI): domain Bacteria; kingdom Pseudomonadati; phylum Pseudomonadota; class Alphaproteobacteria; order Rhodobacterales; family Roseobacteraceae; genus Sulfitobacter; species Sulfitobacter sp. CB2047. The sequence continues at coordinate 1,656,112 of NZ_CP072613.1, forward strand.
ACCGTTCGGTGCTGTTCGGGAAATAGGCGAGGCGTGTGCCCTCAAACAACTCACCGTTGCGGATGTCGGTTGTTATTTCGGTGCCGGTCTGTACTTGATACGCGGGCGCGTCCAACCAGAATTCATGCGCAGTGACAGCCGAAGCTGGTAATAAGAATGATAGTACGAGTACGAAACGGGACAGAAACATGACAACAACCTTTTATAAACTGATACTCAAGCTGGCCTATGCGCTGGTTTTGTCAAGTGGGATGGCAGGGCTCGCGCAGGCGCATGAAGTCGTGCCGACCATCGCCGATGTGCAAAGCAGCGACGGTCAGGTCACGCTTGATCTGCGCGTGAACCTAGAGGCGCTGATGTCCGGCATTGATCTGGACGCGGTAGCCGATACGAATGATGCCGAAAATGCCAGCGATTACGACAGCTTGCGTGCCTTGCCCGCAGATGAGGTCGCGGCCCGTGCGCCGGAATTGCTGGCCCAGTGGAACGCGCTACCGCTGCTGCGCGCCGATGGGGAGCCTGTGGCGCTGGAGGCAGTCGCGCTGACGCTTCCCGAAGACGTGAACCCAGAGCTGCCCCGTATCGCCGAATGGTCGCTGCGAGGAACGGTGCCGCAAGACACGCGCGGGCTGGTGGTGTCATGGCCCGATGGGTCGGGCGCGCTGGTTCTGCGCCAACAAGGGGTCGAAAACCCCTATACCGGTTATCTGGACGGTGGCGCGGTAAGCCCCGAAATTTTGCTTGCGGGCGGCGGACAGCAATCCGCGTGGGAGGCCTTTACCAGCTATATTCCCGTCGGGTTCGATCACATCCTGCCCAAGGGGCTGGATCATATCCTGTTCGTGCTGGGGCTGTTTTTCCTGTCGACGCATCTGCGCCCGCTGATCTGGCAGGTTACGGCGTTTACCGCAGCGCATACGGTGACATTGGCGCTTGGCGCGCTTGGCTGGGTGACTGTCCCCGGCAGCATTGTCGAGCCGTTGATCGCTGCCTCTATCGTCTATGTCGCGGTCGAGAATATCTTTCTTGCAGGGCTCAGCCCGTGGAGACCGCTGGTGATCTTTGGCTTCGGTCTGTTGCACGGGCTTGGTTTTGCCTCGGTGCTGGGGGAATTCGGCTTGCCGCAAGACCAGTTCATCCCTGCGCTCATCGGGTTCAACATCGGGGTAGAGATCGGGCAGCTCACCGTGATTGCCGTCATGTTCCTCTGTGTCTGGCAGGCGCTGCGGGTGATGCGCGGGCAGGGTGACCCGCGTGCGGCCAAGGGGCTTTATGTGGCGCTGACGGTGATTGCGCTGGCGCTGTGCATCGTGCCGATGCCCGCCGTGGCCGCGCTGCTGGAGGCACCGGTGCCGGTGTTCCTGATCCCGCTGGCGCTGGTCTTTACCGGGTGTTTCCTGTCGGTGCAGTTCCGTCAGGTCGCGGCACCCTACCGTCGCTTTGTCGCCATACCGGCGTCGGTCGCAATTGCGGTCATCGGGGCCTATTGGTTCGTAGAGCGGGTGTTCTTGTAACACCCGCCCTGCGCGGTTACTTCATCGCGGCAATCAGATCGGCGAGCGCATGTTCGGGTGTTTCGCTGGTCCAGATTTCATCCCCGATGCCGAAAAAGTCGGTAACGGGGGTGAGCGCGCGGATCAGATCGGTGTTGAGCCCCCCTTCGGCGACGACCGGCACTTCGATCACTTCGGACCACCACTGGAACAGGTCTTGTTCGGCGTGGGTGCCATCGTCAAGCAGGGACGCGTTCACCGGACCAAAGCTGATGTAATCCGCACCCGCTTCGCCTGCGGCCATGCCGTCGTGACGCGAGCCGTTGCAAAAGCTGCCGACAATGGCGTCATCGCCCAAGGTCTTGCGCGCATGACGCACGGAGCGTGCCGCATCCGACAGATGCACGCCATCAAGCCCCAACCGTTCCGCCAGCAAGGTGTGATCCGCAATCACCAGCGCTATGTCACGCGCGTCGGTGACGCCCCGCAGCGCATCCGCCGCGCGCATCACGCGATCTTCGTCGCGGGTGCTGAGCGCCAGACGCACGCAGGCCACATCATGCGCATCCAGCACACGCGCCAGCTGGTCGGGAAAGCTGGAGAGTTCAAGCTCGGGCGGGGTAATCAGGTAAAGCTGCGGCTGTTCGGGCGTATCCATGGCTTGCTGTCCTTTGCGTTATTGCGCGTCAATTAGCGGATCACGCGGGGAAAGAAAAACTTTTATGCCTTCGGCGAGGATTTTTTCCCATTTGGAAGGCGCGCGGAGCGCCCCGTCGTTCTTGCGAGGTGCGCGCCGCGCGCGTATGAGGTGCCCATGAATGATACAGTAGAACACCCGCAGATCCCGGCCTTTGTGCTTGTGCGCCCGCAGATGGGCGAAAACATCGGTGCCGCCGCTCGGGCCATGTGGAACTTTGGTCTTGATCGCATGCGCATTGTCGCGCCGCGTGACGGCTGGCCGAACCCTTCGGCCGTTGCTATGGCATCTGGTGCGGGGCGGTTGCTGGATGAGGCGGTGATCTATGATGATGTCGCCGGTGCTGTGGGCGATGCTGCCTTTGTTTTTGCCACCACGGCGCGCGATCGAGATCTGACCAAGCCAGTTTATAGTCCTGAAGCGGCTATGGCCAAAGCCGCGCAGATGATCCGCGAGGGCCGCCGTGTCTCGGTGCTGTTCGGGCCGGAACGGGCTGGGCTTGAGAATGACGATATCAGCCGCGCGAATGCGATTGTCTCGGTGCCGGTAAACCCTGCCTTTGCCTCGCTTAACCTTGCGCAATGTGTGTTGTTGATGGGCTATGAGTGGATGCGCGCGCAGGGCGACGTCGTGGCCGAACAAGTCGAGATGGCGGGCACCGACTGGGCCGACAACAGCGAGATCGAACATCTCGCACGGCATTTCGAGGACCGTCTGGACACCGCCGGCTTTTTCTACCCCGAGCACAAGGCCGCCAGCATGAAGATCAATCTGCGCAACATGTGGTCGCGCCTGCCGCTGACCCGTGCCGATGTGCAGACCTTGCACGGCACCCTGCGACAGATGGTACGTTGGAAAGAGCGCGGCTAGACCTTTGTGCGCTTGTGTCCTACTTCTGCACAAACCCTAGCAGACGAGAGGCACCATGGCCGAAAAACGAAAGCTGTTCGAGGACGTAGGCGAGGCGCAGGCCACGCGCCCCGTGGCACAGGCTGGCGGCATTGACCGCGGGCGGGGTGGGGCACGCCGTGGCATCCGTATCTGGCTGTTCATCCTATTCGCATTGGTCTTTGTGATGATCGCCGTGGGCGGTCTGACCCGATTGACCGACAGTGGCCTGAGCATCACCGAATGGAAGCCTTTTACCGGAGCCATGCCGCCGATGAACGAGGCGGACTGGCAGTCGGAATTCGCCAAATACCAAGAGATTGACGAGTTTCAGGTCCAGAACTCCTGGATGGAACTGTCTGATTTCAAAGCAATCTACTGGTGGGAATGGGGCCATCGGCAGTTGGGTCGGGTGATTGGTCTGGTCTGGGCTGTCGGGTTCTTGTGGTTTCTCTTGCGTCGCCAGATCCCCGTTGGCTGGTCCGGGCGTTTGCTGGTGTTGGGCGGTCTTGGCGGTCTGCAGGGTGCGATCGGCTGGTGGATGGTGTCGTCGGGCGTCACCACCGGAGAGGCGGTTCTGGATGTTGCCAGCTACCGTTTGGCCACGCATCTGGGGCTTGCCTTTGTCATCCTCGGGTTCATCACCTGGTATGCGTTGCTCTTGGGCCGGAGCGAGCGTGACCTGATGCAGGCGCGACGCGCCAAGGAGGCAAAGCTTTTCGGCATGTCCACGGGCCTGTTGCACTTTGCCTTCCTGCAGATCCTATTGGGCGCGCTGGTCGCGGGGATCGATGCGGGGCGGTTCTTTGTCGATTGGCCGCTGATGCAGGGGCAGTTCTTTCCGCCTGACGCCTTCAGCATCACGCCGGTCTGGCGTAACTTCTTTGAAAACCCCGGGCTGGTGCAGTTCATGCACCGCATGGCGGGCTATCTGCTGTTTGCCTTTGCTATCGTGGTCTGGCTGCGGGGCCGTAAGTCGGCGCATCCCAATACGCGCAAAGCGTTTAACCTGATGATGATCGCGATGCTGGGGCAGATTGCCTTGGGCATTGTGACCGTGATCAACGCCGCACCGGTACATATCGCGATCTTCCATCAGGTGCTTGCCGTGGTGCTGTGGGTGCTGATCCTGCGCGCCCGCTTCCTGAGCGCTTATCCCATTCCGACATCTGTACGAGGTAAATCCTGATGAGTGCTTTTGATGAGCTGATGGCGTTCCAGCGCGAAACCGAGGCGCTGGCACAGGTCGCAGGCCGGTTGGGTTGGGATCAGGAGACCGTCATGCCACGCGGGGCCGCCCCGCAGCGTGGTGAGGAGATGGCGGCAATGGAAGGCGTGCTTCATGCGCGCCGTGTTGATCCGCGCATTCCCGAATGGCTGGACAGGATCGACGAATCGGCGCTGAACCCCGTCGGACAAGCGCAGCTGCGTGACATCCGTCGCAGTCACGCGCGCAGCTCTAAAGTGCCCGCCGCCCTTGCCGCGCGCATCGCTCGGGTCACCTCGGAGGCGCAGGGCATCTGGGCCGAGGCGCGCGCCGCCGATGATGTCGCGGCCTTTGCCCCGACCCTGGCCGAGGTGATCGCGTTGAAGCGCGAAGAAGGGCAGGCGCTGGCTGCTGGCGGCGATGTCTATGACGCGATGCTGGATGATTATGAACCCGGTGCGCGTGCTGCCGAGCTGGAGGCGATGTTCGGCGCATTGCGCCCCGAGCTGACGCGCCTGCGTGAAGCTGTGCGCGCCGCCGAAGCACCGCCGGTGCTAGAGGGCCGTTTTGACGCGGAGACCCAGATGAAGCTGACACGCCAGCTCGCCACCACCTTCGGCTATGATATGTCCATGGGGCGTGTCGACAAGGCCGTGCATCCGTTCTCAAGCGGGTCCGGGCTTGATGTGCGGATCACCACACGCACCAACGAGCTGGACCCGTTCAACTGTTTCTATTCCACCATCCACGAGGTCGGGCATGCCTGCTATGAGCAGGGCATCGACAGGGACTACCTTTTGACGCCGCTTGGGGCGGGGGTGTCTATGGGGGTGCACGAAAGTCAAAGCCGGATCTATGAAAACCAGCTTGGGCGCAGCCGTGCCTTTACCGGCTGGTTGTACGGTCAGATGCGCGACGCCTTCGGTGATTTTGGCGTAGCGGATGAAGAAACCTTCTACCGCATCGTGAACCGTGTCTCTGACGGCTATATCCGGACCGAGGCCGACGAGCTGCAATACAATTTGCACGTGCTTTTGCGGTTTGATCTGGAGCGCGCTTTGATGGCCGGTGATCTGCAGGTCGATGATCTGGAAGCCGCGTGGAACGACAGGTTCGAGGCTGATTTCGGCTATGCGGTTGACCGGCCCTCGAATGGCGTGCTGCAAGATGTACATTGGTCGGTCGGGTTGTTCGGCTATTTCCCGACATATTCCTTGGGCAATGTCTATGCCGGGTGCCTGAATACGGCGCTGCGCCGCGATGTACCGGAACTGGATGCGCAATTGGCGCAGGGCGATACCTCTGAGGCGACGGGCTGGCTGCGCGAGAATGTCCAACGCCACGGCGGGCTTTACGCCCCGCGGGATTTGATCACGCGCGCCACCGGGGAGCAGCCGAGCGAGGCCCCCTTGCTTTCCTATTTGACGGAGAAATTCAGCACTCTATATGCATTATAGTCTGGCCGAGCCCGAAAACGGTCGATTGAATTGCATTTACTTGATCTGATGACCCTAGCGTCAATATCAAGTTTGCTATTGCGCCTGAAATATGCGATATGAGGATCAAGATTTTTGACCTTCGCAAACTGGAGAAATTATTATGACACGCTTCACAGCATTTGCCGCCGCGCTTTTGATGACTGCCGGCGCAGCTTCCGCCCAAGTTACAACCCAAGCCGCTGTTGGTGGTGATTCCGGCGTTGCCGGCTACCCAACCACAGTTGTTGGCGAAAACGGCGTTACCTACGCTTGCCAAGCACCTACCGAAATCGATGGCATCATTGCACGTCGTTGCATCGATCCAAGCGCCGCTGGTGGCGTTGGCTTTGAGGGCCTGAGCCCCGCCGCAGCCGGTGGTATCGCAGCGGTTATCGTTGCAGTTGCAGTTATCGCAAGCAACGATGACGACGCAAACGGCACAAACGGTTCCAACGGTACGTAAGCAATACAGATCTGACGATCTGAGAGTTTCGAAAACGCCCCCTCGGGGGCGTTTTTTTATGGGTTTGCAATCCGTAGCGCGCAAAGGAAAAAAGCCGCCCACTCAGGAAGAGGGGCGGCTTTGAGCATTCTGGTGGGCGACTTACGCTTCAGGCGTTGCGATCTCGTCGTCGCCGGTTTCATCACCTTGGTCTGCAATCCAGGCAACGCTTACCACAACTTCGCCGCGGCCGGTGTCAAAGACTTTGACGCCACCGGCACTGCGCGACCGGAAGGAAATACCCTCTACCGGGACGCGAATCGATTGCCCTTTAGAGGTCGCGAGCATGATCTGATCATCCATCTCGACAGGGAAGGAGGCGACGATATCGCCACCGCGCATCGCTTTGTCCATCGCGGTCACGCCCAGGCCACCACGCCCGCGCACGGGATAGTCGTGGCTGGAGGACAGTTTGCCCGCGCCTTTTTCGGTGATTGTCAGCAGCAGGTTCTCGGCCGCGGACATTTCGGCGTAGCGCTCTTGGGAGAAATTCGGATCGGCGGGGGCTTCGTCTTCGTCGCCTTCCGCATCATCGGCCAGACCGGCCATCGCGCGGCGCATCTTGAGGTAGGCCGTCCGCTCTTCCGAGCTGGCGTCGAAGTGACGGATGATCGACATGGAGACGACCTTGTCATCGCCGTTCAGCTTGATCCCACGCACCCCGACAGAGGCGCGGCTGTTAAAGACGCGCACATCCGTCGCAGGGAAGCGGATCGCGCGGCCCGAATTGGTCACCAGCATGACATCATCATCATTCGACGCGATGCGTGCGTTGATCAGCGTGGTGTCGGCGTGGTCGTCCTCGAACTTCATGGCGATCTTGCCGTTGCGCATGACGTTGGTGAAATCCGACAGCTTGTTCCGGCGCACGGTACCGGCAGATGTCGCAAAGACCACCTGCAGATCGTCCCATTCTTTTTCGTCGCGGTCCACGGGCATAATCGCCGCAATGGAAACGCCGGTCGGGATGGGCAGGATATTAACGATCGCCTTGCCCTTTGACGTGCGCCCGCCTTGAGGCAAGCGCCAGGTCTTGAGCTTGTAGACCATGCCGTCGGTCGTAAAGAACAGCAGTTGCGTGTGGGTATTGGCAACGAAGAGGGTGGTGACGACGTCCTCTTCCTTCGTTTGCATGCCCGAAACACCTTTGCCGCCGCGGCGTTGACTGCGGAAATCGACCAGCGGGGTGCGCTTGATATAGCCGCCGGAGGTTACGGTCACGACCATATCCTCGCGCGCGATCAGATCTTCATCGTCCATGTCGCCGGACCAGTCGACGATCTCTGTGCGGCGCGGCACGGCAAACTGGTCTTTCACTTCGGCCAGCTCGTCCGAGATGATGCCCATGATCCGTTCGCGGCTGCCCAGAATTTCAAGGTATTCCTTGATCTTCTTGGCCAGTTCTTCCAGCTCGTCGGTGACCTCTTTCACCCCGATCTGCGTCAGACGCTGCAAACGCAGTTCCAGAATGGCGCGGGCCTGTGCTTCGGACAGGTTATAGGTGCCGTCGTCATTGGCGGTATGTGTCGGATCGTCGATCAATGCGATATATTGCAGGATCTGTTCCGCGGGCCAACGGCGGGTCATCAGCTTTTCACGCGCTTCCGCGGCATCGGCGGAGGACCGGATCGTCGCGACGACCTCGTCGATATTGGTAACAGCCACGGCCAGACCACACAGGATGTGGCTGCGTTCACGCGCCTTGCGCAGCAGATAGGCGGTGCGGCGGGCGACGACATCTTCGCGGAAATCGATGAAGGATGTCAGGAACTTGCGCAGCGTCAGCTGTTCGGGCCGGCCGCCGTTGAGCGCCAGCATGTTACAGCCGAAATAGGTCTGCATCGGGGTGAAACGGTAAAGCTGGTTCATCACCACTTCGGCCGTCGCGTCGCGCTTCAGCTCGATCACAACCCGCACGCCGTTGCGGTCAGATTCATCCTGAACATGGGCGATGCCGTCGATCTTCTTCTCGCGCACCTGCTCGGCAATCTTTTCGATCATGGTGGATTTGTTCACCTGATAGCAAATCTCGTCGATGACGATGGCGAAACGGTCTTTACGAATCTCTTCGACACGGGTCTTGGCCCGCATGATCACACTGCCGCGCCCCTCAAGATAGGCTTTGCGCGCGCCCGATCGGCCCAGCATGATCCCGCCGGTGGGGAAGTCGGGGCCGGGGATATATTCGATCAGCTCTTCCGAGGTCAGATCGGGGTTCTCGATCAGGGCCTGACAGGCGTCGATCACTTCACCCAAGTTATGCGGCGGGATGTTCGTCGCCATACCAACGGCGATACCGCCCGCGCCATTGACCAGCATGTTCGGGAAACGTGCAGGCAAAACAGTAGGTTCGCGTTCTTTGCCATCGTAGTTGTCGATGAAATCAACGGTTTCCTTGTCCAGATCGCCGGTCATGAAGGACGCGACCTTATCAAGGCGGGATTCCGTATAACGCATCGCCGCAGCGCTATCGCCGTCCATCGATCCAAAGTTACCCTGCCCGTCAATCAGCGGCAGCGACATAGAGAAGTCCTGCGCCATGCGGACCAGAGCGTCATAGATCGCGCTGTCCCCATGCGGGTGATAGGAACCCATCACGTCGCCCACGGACTTTGCCGACTTGCGGTAGGCTTTTTCGTGGGTGATGCCTTTTTCATACATCGAATAGATGATGCGGCGGTGAACCGGTTTCAGCCCGTCTCGCAGGTCGGGAATGGCGCGCGAAACGATGACCGACATGGCGTAATCCAAATAGGATGTCCGCATCTCGTGTTCGATATTGACCGACGGGCCATCATACACGGGGCGCGTAGCCGGGATTTCGTCATCGTTTTCAGGGGTTTCTGGCGTGTCGTTCACGTAATCTGCCTAGCTCTTGCTGGTTCTATATCTTGCGGTTTTGTATAGCAGACGGGGCATATCGGGTGCAATGCCTGCGGCCTTGGCAGGCGGGGATTCACTTGCTCATCAAGCTAAGTTGTTGAAATGTAATGATACTAAATCCGGCGTGATTTTTGTGGCGTAACGTCAATGTCAATTGGTGGTTCAAGCCCGCGCGTTTGGGGTAGGCTAAAGCAAAACGAGGGGGAGGCATCTACGTGCAACAGATATTGGTCAATCAAAACGCAATCACCGAAACCCGCATGCTCGAGGCGGAGGGAGAGCCGCTGGCACCGGGGCAGGCGCGTCTTGCGATCGAAAACTTCGCGGTGACATCGAACAATGTGACCTATGCGGCGGCGGGTTTCGATATCGGCTATTGGCAGTTTTTCCCGACGTCCGAAAACGGATGGGGCATCGTGCCCGTGTGGGGGACTGCAAAAGTCGTCGAAAGCCGCACAGATGTGCTTGAGGTCGGCACGCGGCTTTATGGCTTTTATCCAATGGCATCCGAGCTGGTGATCACGCCTGAACAAGGCGCGGCGGGTCTGGTGGATGCGGCGGCACATCGCGCGAACCTGCCCTTGATCTATAATCAGTACACGCCCGTCAAAACCGCCCCCGCATCAGAGGATCACCTGCGCGCCTTGCTGCAACCGCTGCTGGCGACGTCGTATCTGATCTACGACTGGCTGCTGGATAATGACTTCTTCGGTGCCAAGCAGATTATTGTGGGCAGCGCATCGTCCAAGACCGGATTGGGCCTGTGCAGCTACCTTGCCGAAGCAGAGGCGCGCGGGGTCAAGATCGTGGGCCTCACGTCTGCTGGCAATCGCGCGTTTGTTGAAGGTTTGGGGCATTGCGATACGGTGCTGACCTACGACCAGATCGACGCGCTGGCCCATGTCCCATCCGTCTATGTCGATATGTCCGGCAATAGTACGGTCAAAGCCAAACTGCACAGCACGTTGAAAAATCAGCTGAAACATTCCTCGGCTGTCGGGCTGAGCCATTGGGATCAGTTCACCCCGACAGCCCCGTTGGATGGTCCCAAGCCGCAATTCTTCTTTGCGCCCTCACAGGTCGCCAAGCGGCGCGAGGAATGGGGCCCCGGCAAGATCGAGGCGCAGATCACCGCCGCGTGGAAACGCATCGCGGCCAGCGCATCCGATTGGATGGAGGTGCAGGTACATGACGGCGTGGCCGATGCGGAAGAGGTCTATGCCACCCTCGCACGCGGGGAGGCCGACCCCAAGGTCGGCGCGATCATCCGCCCCTAATGCTGTGCGGGCGCGGGGTCAGGCCGAACAGCTTGCCCCGCCCAAGACGCAGAATTTGGCGCAATGAGGGTGGTTCAGGGCAACGTCTTTTTCCGCCTCTTCCAGCGAATGGCCCAACTCGAACTCTTCGGTGTAGGGCAGCAGGGTGCAGGCCAGCACGGCAGGGGTCGCCGCACCTTTGCGCTTTACCACCATCCGCGAGCTTGAACACATCACCGCGTCGGGGGATTTATCCAGAATTCCCCAGCAGGCGGTGGTGATTTCGGGCACTTCGACGGTTTCATCCATCTCAGGAAATAGCACTGTCATCCCAGGGTCTTGCGGGTCGATGTCAAAGTTATGTTCCGCGTAAAATGCTCCGTATCCGGCGCGGCTGTCTTCGTCCGTCGCGCCAAAGACCGACCGCCCTGCAACGGCCATGCGGATGTTATTGTCGCGCAGCCATTTCATGCCGGTCACTGTCTTTTCCAGCGCGCCCGCGCCGCGCTCTGCGTCATGCAGATCGGTGCGGTAGTGATCCACGGAAATGCGCAATGTCAGCTTGCCGGGATAGGCTTCGTTCAGGCGCACCAGCCCCGCTTGCACCGATTTACGCATCATCGGGCGCATGGCGTTGGTCAGGATCAGCACGTCATATCCGGCGGCCAGCGAGGCTTCGGTGATCTCGATCATCTGCGGGTTCATGAACGGCTCGCCGCCGGTAAAGGCAATCTCTGTCACCGGCCAGTTGCGCTGTGTAATTTGCCCCAGATAATCGCGCACCTCGTCGGCGGTGATATAGACCAGCGCATCATTCGTCGGGCTGGACGCGATATAGCAGTTCACACATTCAATGTTGCATAAGGTGCCGGTGTTGAACCACAGCGTCTGCGGGTTTGTCAGGCTGACAGTCGCGCGGGGTTCGCCCTTGGCCGTCAGGGCAGGATCCTGAAATTTACCGATATTTGCGTCGACAACGTCTTTCATAGGAAACCGGACCTCACCTGTATAAATTACTTTTCTTTGTTTATGCGAATGGTATGCGCAATAAAACCCCGTGTCATTTGGTGCACAGACTTGTGAAAAACGGAAATCTCAGTATGTTTGCGCTAACATCACATCTCGGCACCCAAACGTCGTAGCCTCGCGACAAGGAGCATCCACATGGTATCACGCGTCATTCCGGTCGATCCTTTTGATCTGGTGATTTTCGGCGGCACAGGCGATCTGGCGCGCCGCAAGATCCTGCCGGGCTTGTTCCGGCGCTTTTGTGCGGGGCAGATGCCCGAAAACCCCCGTGTCATTGGTGCCGCGCGCACAGAAATGGACCGCGCGGGCTACCAGCAGATGATCCGCGAGGCGATTGCCGAATTCAACGGCGACTTCGAGCACGAGAAGGCGCAGCTGGACGGGTTCATCGACCGGCTGGAATATGTCGCGATTGACGCCAAAGGCGAGGACGGCTGGGCCGAGCTGCAAAAGCTCATGGCCGGGACCGAACGGGTAGAGGCCTATTATTTCTCCGTCTCGCCTGCGTTGTTCGGTGATCTGGCGGAACGTCTGCAACAATGGGGCATGGCGGACGCGCAAAGCCGGATCGTCGTCGAAAAGCCCTTTGGCCGCGACCTGAAAACCGCGCAGGCGCTTAACGCCACGCTCGCCAAGTATTTCGACGAAAGCCAGATCTACCGGATCGATCACTATCTGGGTAAAGAGACGGTGCAAAACCTGATGGCTGTGCGGTTTGGCAACATGCTGTTCGAGCCGCTGTGGAACAGCCAATATGTCGATCACATCCAGATCACCGTGGCCGAAACCGTCGGCGTCGGGGGCAGGGGCGAATATTACGACAAATCGGGTGCCATGCGCGATATGGTGCAAAACCACCTGATGCAGCTTTTGTGCCTGATCGCGATGGAGCCGCCCGCGCGGTTTGACCCCGACGCGGTACGCGATGAAAAGCTCAAGGTGATCCGCGCGCTGGACCCTGTGCTGCCGCATCACATCGCCCGCGGTCAATATCAGGCGGAACCGTGCAACGAGGCCGAACAACCCGGTTACCGTACCGCTGTGGGGGATCCACGCTCGCGCACCGAAAGCTTCGTCGCGCTGAAAACCCACATCAGTAACTGGCGGTGGGCTGGCACGCCTTTTTATCTGCGCACCGGCAAACGCATGGCGGCGCGGTCCTCCGAGATCACGGTCGTGTTCAAGGAAACGCCCCATTCGATTTTTGCAGAAGACGCAGGCCGCCACCGCAATGTTCTGTCGATCCGGTTGCAGCCGAACGAAGGCATCACCCTTGGCGTAACGATCAAGGAACCGGGCCCGGGCGGCATGCGTTTGGTGGACGTGCCCTTGGATATGACATTCGCCGACGCTTTGGGGCCTGAAGGCTCCGAACAGGTAGACGCCTATGAACGTCTGATCATGGACGTGATCCGTGGCAACCAGACCCTGTTCATGCGCGGCGACGAGGTAGAGGCCGCTTGGGCCTGGACCGACCCGATCATCCAGGGCTGGGAAGCGCGCAATGACGTGCCCAAACCCTACGACAGCGGGTCCGACGGCCCGACAGATGCCAACGAACTGATGCGCCGTGACCAGCGCCAATGGCGGGAGTATTCTGCATGAGGTTGATCGAATATGCCGACCGCGAAGTCCTTGCGATGGACCTCGCCAATCTGATCGCGGGGGAGCTGAAGAACGCCCTGTTGTCCCATGACACGGTCAGCTTTGCCGTGCCGGGCGGAACAACCCCGGGGCCGATCTTTGACAGCCTGAGCGCGGCCAATCTTGATTGGTCGCGGGTGCAGGTCATGCTGGGTGACGAACGCTGGGTCGCCCCCGACCACGAGATGTCGAACGCGCGGCTCTTGCGCAATCGCCTGCTGGTGGGTCGCGCGGCCGAGGCAGCGTTCACCCCTTTCTACATCGACGGGCTGACCTCGGCCGAGGCCGCAGAAACACTGTCCCCCCAGATCGAATCCCGATTGCCGCTGTCGGTGCTGTTGCTGGGCATGGGCGCGGATATGCACACGGCCTCGCTCTTTCCCGGTTCAAACGGGCTGGAGGCGGCGATGGCCGCGGACGCGCCGGCGCTCTGTCCGATCGATGTCGACGGGCAGGACATCGGGCGCATCACCCTGTCGGGCAGGGTGCTGGAAGGCGCCATGTCAAAACATCTTGTGATCTTTGGCGATGAAAAACGTGCAGCGGTGGAACGGGCGCAAAGCCTGCCGGCCCTCCAGGCCCCCATCGGCGCAGTATTGAACGAGGCAACAGTACATTGGGCACCATGACGCAATTTGATGATTTGATCCGTATGCAGGCGGCGGTGCAAGACCGCTCTATCCTGTCGTTGTTCGACACAGCCGATCGCGCCCAGACGTTCAGCGCGCAGACCGGCGACATGTTGTTCGACTTCTCCAAAACCAATCTTGACCGCGATACGATGGATGCGCTGCTGGCGCTGATCGATGCCGCCGATGTGCCCGCGCGCCGCGATGCGATGTTCGCAGGCGAAAAGATAAACGAGACCGAAGACCGCGCGGTACTGCACACCGCGCTGCGCAACCTTGATGGCGGGGCGGTGATGGTGGATGGGGCGGATGTGATGCCCGGCGTCCATGATACGCTCGACCGGATGCGCCGTTTCGCGGATCAGATCCGCAGCAGCGATATCACGGATGTGGTGAATATCGGGATCGGCGGGTCCGATCTTGGGCCCGCGATGGCGGTGCAGGCGCTCTCGCCCTATCATGACGGGCCGCGCTGCCACTGCGTGTCGAATGTCGACGGGGCGCATATCTCGGACACGCTCCGCGGGCTTGATGCGAAAACCACGCTGGTAATCGTCGCTTCCAAAACCTTCACCACGATCGAGACGATGACCAACGCCCGTACCGCACGTGCGTGGATGACAGAGAATGGCGGCGATCCGGCTAAGCAGTTTGCAGCCCTGAGCACAGCGCAGGACAAGACCAGCGATTTCGGCATCGACGCAGATCAGGTCTTTGGCTTCGAAGACTGGGTCGGCGGGCGCTATTCCGTCTGGGGGCCCATTGGCCTGTCGCTGATGATCGCCATTGGCCCACGCGCCTTTGATGCGTTCTTGCGCGGGGGGCAGGCGATGGACCGTCACTTCTGCGCGGCCGCCCCTCACGAGAACATGCCCATGTTGCTGGCCCTGGTCGGCATCTGGCACAATCAGATCTGTGGCTATGCCACCCGCGCCGTGCTGCCCTATGACCAGCGGTTGGGGCAACTGCCTGATTACCTCCAGCAGCTTGAGATGGAATCCAACGGCAAGTCGACCCTGATGGATGGCACCACCGCGCCCTATCACACGGGCCCCGTTGTCTGGGGGGCTGCGGGCACCAACGGGCAGCACGCGTTCTACCAGTTGATCCACCAAGGCACCCGCGTCATTCCTTGCGAATTCCTGATTGCGGCCAATGGGCACGAGCCGGACCTGACGCACCACCACAAGCTGCTGATCGCCAATTGTCTTGCGCAATCCGAAGCTTTGATGCGCGGTCGATCCTTGCAAGAAGCGTCAGAGCTGATGGCGGCAAAAGGTCTGACCGGTGCCGAGCTGGACCGTCAGGCGCGCCACCGCGTCTTCCCCGGCAACCGCCCGTCGACCACGCTCAGCTACCCTCTGCTCGACCCGTTCACTTTGGGCCAAATCATCGCGCTGTATGAACATCGCGTCTTTGTGGAAGGCGTCATTCTGGGCATCAATTCCTACGACCAATGGGGTGTGGAACTGGGCAAGGAGCTCGCCACCTCTTTGCAACCCATCGTCGAGGGCGCGGCACCTGCGACCGATAAAGACGGCTCAACCGCCGCTCTTGTCGCCTTTATTGCAAAACACGCCGATTAGGATCACGGCTTCATTTTGCCAAATAAACTCCGGGGAGTGTGAGGGGCAGCGCCCCTCATCCCCAACCTCGCGCACAACGCTGCAGCCTACCCCTTCAGCGCGATGTCATAGGTCACCCAGCCTGTGCGGGTCGCCAGCTTGTCGTAGGCCCCACGCCCGCGATAGTTATCCTCTGCCGTGATCCAGCGCAGCGTGCCCCAGCCGTTGTTTTTCGCCACCGTCTCAACCGCTTTGATCAGCGCCTGTGCGGCTCCGGTGCCGCGGGCCTGCGGGCTGACGAACAGATCATCCAGAAAACAATTCGTCGCCGCGCGCAGCTGGCTGACAAAGGGGCGGTAATGGGTGAACCCGACAAGCGTGTCGCTGGCATCCTGCGCCACGATGCAATTGCTGCCGTGATCGGGGTCCATCAGCCAGCCAAAGACGGTTTCACGCATCTGCGGCGTCTGATCGACTTTGTAGAAGGCGGCGTAGCCGGCAAAAAGCGCTTCCCAGGCGCTGCGATCCGCGGCGTCCATCGGGCGGGTGGTGACTGTCATATCTTATGTTCCTTTCGGTGAATGCGCGCGCGGCGGTTACCCCTCGGGGCGGGCGTTTTCAGTCTGCTCAAAATACTGTTTCAAACGGTCGGGCAGGGGATACCGACCGGAGCCGTCTCGTTCCAGCAGTACCAAAATACACTCGAACGTCGCCCGCAGTTCGCGGCCTACCCAAACCTCTTGCGCCAAAGCGTAAGAGGTGTTGCGAAAGCTGGTGCAGCGGCAGGTCACGATGTAATTCTCGCGCTCCAGCATCTCTTGCAGATAGCGGATCGACCCTGACCGGATCACCACGCGCGGGCCGGGGCTATCGATCAGCCCGCGTTCCACCAATGACTGCGTATAGCGGATGCGCAGCCGTTCGAACCATTCGAAATAGACGGTGTTATTGACGTGGTTGTTGGTGTCCAGATCAGAGAAGCGGACCTGATCTGCCATGGCCATCGGTTGCGGTGTTGGCATACCGGCGGCGCGTTGCTGATCGGGGGAAAGGGGCGTGTGATAAATAACTGTCATGAACCCTGCGTAAGCAGCAATGAGGGCGCTTGCAAGACTGGGGTGATTTGTCCATTTTGCACCCAACGAGTAATTGGGAGGATGCGCCATGCTTGGCCAAATGATGAATAAACCGCTGCTGATTTCGAGCTTGATCGAACACGCACAACGCTTTCACGGCGAGACAGAGATTGTCTCTGTCAAGACCACCGGCGGGTTGGAGCAGACCTCTTGGGGGCAAGTCGCGCGCAATGCCCGTGCGCTGGCTTCTGCGCTGACAAATCTGGGGCTGGACCCGCAGGCGCGCTGCGGCACCATCGCTTGGAACAACCGCCGTCACCTCGAAATCTACTTTGGTGCATCGGGCGGCGGTTTCGTCTGCCACACCATCAACCCGCGCCTCTTCCCCGAACAGCTTGTCTATATCCTGAACCACGCCGAAGATAAGGTGCTGTTCATCGACAAGACGTTTGTGCCGCTGATCGCAGGCATTCAGGACAAGCTTGAACACCTAGAGCATGTCGTTCTGATGGAAGGCACCGATGAAGAAGCCGCCGCGCAACTGCCCGGGATCAAGTTCTATGACGACCTGATCGCCAGCGGCGACCCCGAGTTCATCTGGCCGGATCTGGACGAGAACACCGCCTCCAGCCTGTGCTACACCTCGGGCACCACGGGTAACCCCAAGGGCGTTCTTTATTCGCACCGTTCGACCGTGTTGCACAGCTTTGGGATCAACCTGGCCGACAGCATTGCGATCACGGCCAAGGATGTGGTGCTGCCCGTCGTGCCGATGTTCCACGTCAACGCCTGGGGCGCGCCCTATGCCTGCGCTATGGTTGGCGCGGCGATGGTAATGCCCGGTCCCGGTCTAGATGGCCCGTCGCTGGTGAAACTGATCGACACCAACCATGTGTCGCTGGCGCTTGGCGTTCCAACCATCTGGCTAGGGCTGCTGAACGAGGCGGATAAGATCGGCAGCAAGCTGGAAAGCCTGCAGCGTACGGTCGTTGGCGGCTCTGCCTGCCCGCCGTCGATGATGACCGCCTTCCGCGAGAAATACGGCGTTGAGACGATCCACGCCTGGGGCATGACAGAGATGTCGCCCGTCGGCAGCATCAACCAACTGCTGGCCAAACACACCAAGCTTCCTGCCGACGCGCAAAACAAGCTGCGCGAAAACCAGGGTCGTCCGGTCTTTGGTGTGGATCTTGAAATCCTTGATGACGACGGCAATCCCGTGGCGCATGACGGCGTGACACAGGGCGATCTGGTCACCAAGGGTTACTGGATTCTTGACAGCTATTTCCGCAAGACCCGCAGCGAGACGCTGAACAAGGACGGTTGGTTCGACACGGGCGATGTGGCGACAATGGACCCCGACGGCTATGTCACGATCCGCGATCGGTCAAAAGATATCATCAAGTCGGGCGGCGAATGGATCAGCTCGGTCGAGCTTGAAAACATCGCGATCGGTCACCCGCAAATCGCGGATGCGGCCGTCATCGGTGCCCGTCACGAGAAATGGGACGAACGTCCGATCCTGATTGCGGTGAAAGCCGAAGGCCAGGACCCGAGCGAGGCAGAGATTCTGTCGATCTTCGAAGATAAGATCGCCAAATGGCAGATCCCTGATCGCGTCGTCTTTACCGACGCATTGCCGCGCAACGCGACCGGCAAGGTGTTGAAACGCGATCTGCGCGAAAGCTTCGGCGAAGTGCTGATCAACGGCTGATGAATGCTTCACCGGGGCAGGCTGCTGCCCCGGTGACTGAGCTTTCTTCTGTCCCACAGTATAGAATATATGCGGGGCAGGAGCGTTATATGTGGTCTTCAGAAGGGCGCATTATGAAGCGGAGGCAGTAACCTTAAACGTAGGTCTGTCGCCGACAGTGGCACCTCGTACAGACTTTTTGCGGCATGGTTGTACTGTCACGCCAGCGATGAATACCAAATTTGCACGGCACGCGCGAAAGCGCCCGGACGAGCTTCGAAAACATGTGTCACCTGAAATGTCTGCCAAAAAACTTGGCGAAGTGTAAAAATCGATACTCGTACTGAAATCACTCGCTATCGAAATATTAACGCAATTTAAAAGTGCAATGTCTAGCGATAAATGCTCTTTAGCGTTAACAGCTTACGTCTGGTAACACGTTGGGGTTGTACTTTGTCTTGCGAGACGGGGCAGACTGATCGCCGAGCTTTGAGCTCATATATAAAGGTAATCCGCAGGGTTTGGCATAAGAATATGGCGAGAAGTCCGAGCACAAAAAAACCGCGCAGCGAGGCAATCGTTGCGCGGGTGTGATCTACCCTAGGTAGCGTGAGGGCTTCTCTCGCTTCACCCGCGCCCGCGATAGGGCGGCACGCCTTGATCGGGAATCCAGACGCTTTTGGGGGTCTCGCCCGTTTGCCAGAACACGTCGATGGGGATGCCCCCGCGCGGATACCAATAGCCGCCTATGCGCAGCCAGCGGGGCGACAGCAGCTCTACCAGACGGCGCCCGATCGAGACGGTGCAATCCTCGTGAAAGGCACCGTGGTTGCGAAACGCGCCCAGATAAAGCTTGAGCGATTTGGACTCGACCAGATACTGATCTGGCACATAGTCAATCACCAAATGCGCAAAGTCGGGCTGGCCGGTCATCGGGCAAAGCGAGGTGAACTCGGGCGCGGTGAAGCGCACGCAATAATCGACATCGGCCTGAGGGTTCGCGACTTTCTCGAGCATCGCTTCTTCGGGCGAGGCGGGAAGCTCTGTCTTGCCGCCAAGCTGCTGCAAATCGCTGTAAATCGTTTCCATAAATCCTCCGGTGGCGGGTCAGACTCCGCGTTTGTTGCCCCATAGCAATACGTGAAGTTGTGGCAGCAGGCGCGGCGTGAACCAGCGATCTGCCATGGTTTTGTCCACCAGCCACAATAGCTTATCCGCCAGCACCTGCGGATCGACAGCGACGGTCGGGTCGACCTCGTCGTTTCCCGGTTGCAGATAAAGCGGCAGTTGGGCGTAGCGGGTGGCGGCGTCGCGGGCCCAATCGTAATC
The DNA here is from genome assembly GCF_000735125.2 of Sulfitobacter sp. CB2047. NCBI lineage: Bacteria > Pseudomonadati > Pseudomonadota > Alphaproteobacteria > Rhodobacterales > Roseobacteraceae > Sulfitobacter > Sulfitobacter sp. CB2047. The sequence goes on from NZ_CP072613.1 coordinate 1,675,481, forward strand.
CGCGTCGTCGAATATGACGATCTTCATCACCGTCTGGGCCGCCGTTTCGCCAGCCGCAACACAACGGTCGAAAGCGGCCCAATCCACCGTCTCGCCGCTGGATGGTGGTTTCGGGCTCAGCACAAGACAATCCAACTGCCCGAACCACGGTTTCGCGATGGAGCCTTGCGTTTCGCAGGCAAAACGGTAGCCGGCGGCATGACCCAATTGGATCAAGGGCGCGAAGTCCTGAATGGCGGGGTTGCCGCCTGACAGGGATACGGTCAGCGGCGTGTTGTCTGACAGGCGCTGCACCTCTTGCCAGACCGCGTCGGTCGACATGTTGGCCCAGTCATGGCGGAATGCGGGGTCAACCGCGTGCATGCTGTCACACCACGCGCAGCGATAGTCACAGCCGCCCGTGCGCACAAAGACGGTGGGTTCACCGATCAGCGCGCCTTCTCCCTGTATCGTGGGGCCGAATACCTCGGCGATGCGCAGCTGGCTCATGGCCGGTACTCTGCCCAGGTTTTGGGCGTCTCGCTGACTTTGACAGCGGTGGTTTCGGGCCAGTGCTGCGCGCACCATTCATAGAGATGACGCGCCATGTTTTCGCCGGTGGAAGCAAAATCCAGCACGTCGTTGAGGTGACGGTGATCGAAGGTCTCGTCTATATAGGTCTTGAGCGGCTTCAGCTCTCCGTAGTCGCGGACGAAACCGTCGGCGTTCAGCTCTTTGGCCCTAAGCTCCACCACCACGACATAGTTATGCCCGTGCAGGCGGGCGCATTGGTGGCCATCGGGCAGATGCGACAGCTGATGTGAGGCGGAGAAATGGAACTCTTTCGTAATGGTATACATCAGGTGAGGATCTTACGCTTGACCGCTTCGGCCCAGAAATGGGGATCGTCATAATGGGTCGGGTCGGCAACCCCCGCCAGATCGAAAGCCTCGCGCCGTTCCACGCAGGTACCACAGCGCCCGCAGTGATGCGCGCCGCCCTTGTAGCAAGACCAAGTTTCGGCGAAGGGGGTGTTATGGCGCTGGCCCTCGGTCACGATAACCGCTTTTGAACGGTGCACAAACGGCGTGTAAAGCGACACATCGGCGTAGCCGTCCAGCGCCATATATTGCATGAACTCAAACGCTTGGGTGAAATCGGGGCGGCAGTCGGGGTAGATAAAGTGATCGCCCCCATGCACCGCGGTTGCGACGGCCTGATCCCCACGTGCGGCGGCAATGCCATAGGCGACCGTCAGCATGATCGCATTCCGGTTGGGGACAACGGTGACCCGCATCGTGTCTTCGGCGTAATGCCCGTCGGGTACATCCACATCATCAGTCAGCGCGGATCCGGTCAGCGCCGCACCGATCCCGCGCATATCGATGATGTCATGGGGAACATCCAGACGTTTGGCGCAGAGCGCGGCATAGTCTAGTTCCTTGCGGTGACGCTGACCGTAGTCGAACGACACCAGCCCCGTCAGCTTGCGATTTGCCGCCACCATATGAGCGAGCGACACAGAATCCAATCCGCCGGAGCAGATGACAATCGTTTTCATTTCTTAACCCTTGTTTTGATACCCGGGTAGGCTGCGACCGGGAAGGCGCCTGATAGACGAGACGATCAGGGATGCCAAGGGGGCCAATGCGGCGGATTTGGCGCGAAATGTCGCATTCGCAGCGTCACTCATGGAAAAACCGCCAGACCGGTGGGGTCTGGCGGTACGGCGCATTCCTCTCGCGAACGGGTGGGAGGTGCCCGCGCGCAGTCAGATCAGGCGCAAACCCGTGATCAGGCGGATTGCATCAGCAAAGCCTGGTTCTTCCATTCGGGGTCGGTGACGGCATCGACCAAAGCGGCGGCAACATCGCCACGGGCGGCCTTGGCTTTGACGTCAACGCTGTCGCCAAAGATCATATTCCGATTGCCCGCATCATCCGTCAGCGCGACGGGGCGCAGGATGGCGTATTCGAGGCCGGAGTTTTGCAAATGCACGTCGGCTTCGTGTTTCGCTTGCAGATAATGCGCAAGCTCGCTGTCCGGGTCGGGGTTGTCCGCGCCGACACTGCTGAGCATCACAAAGCGCGAGATGCCGGCCTTGGCGGCGATATCCACCAGATCTTTGGCACCATCGCGGTCGACCTTGTCGGTCATCTCTGGCCCTGTGGACCCGCCGGAGCCCGCGGCAAAGATCACCGCATCGCAGCCTTCGCAGGCGTCAGCGGACAGATTGGTCAGGTCTCCCTTGCGCAGCACCACGTCAGAGGCCAGCGCACTGGTGTCAGAGGAATCGCGGACAAGGGCGATCGGCGTGTGACCCTGTTCGCGGAGTTGTTCAGTGACGCGGATACCGGTTTTGCCGGTCGCGCCGGCGACGAGAATATTCATGGTTGTAATCCTTGTTATACGTGTCGCGGAAAAACTGCCCGCCGCGCGGCCTTCGCGCAGCGGGCGGCACTTTACAGCAGCGACAATAGCTTGTGGGCGGCTTCTTCCGAAGACGCGGGGTTCTGACCGGTGACAAGCTTGCCATCGGTCACCACGAAGGATGCCCAGTCGTCACCCTTCTTGTAGGTGCCGCCATTGGTCTTGAGCATGTCTTCGACCAGAAAGGGGACCACATCGGTCAGGCCCACGGCCTCTTCCTCGGTATTGGTGAAACCGGTGACGGTTTTGCCCGATACCAGCGGTTTGTCGTCGGTGCCTTTGGTGTGCTTGAACACCGCTGGCGCGTGGCAGACGGCCCCGACGGGGCGGTCGCTGGCGGCAAAGCTTTCGATCAGGTTGATGCTGGCCTTGTCTTCAGCCAGATCCCACAGCGGGCCGTGGCCCCCGGGGTAGAAGATCGCGTCGAAACCGTCAGCCGAAACGCTCGAAAGCACCTCGGTATTGGCCAGCTCTTTCTGTGCGGCGTCATCGCCCTTGAACCGTTTGGTCGCGTCGGTCTGCGCATCATCTGCATCGCTGGACGGATCAAGCGGCGGCTGTCCGCCTTTGGGTGATGCCAAAGTGATCTCTGCACCAGCGTCCTTGAACACGTAATAGGGGGCCGCGAACTCTTCGAGCCAGAAACCGGTTTTGTTACCAGTGTCGCCCAGCTTGTCGTGGGAGGTGAGTACCATGAGAATTTTCATGTTTTTGGGCCTTTCAATTCATTTCTTATACCGGTCAGGGCGTCATTGGGGACGCCGCAATCACGACCGCGTAGACCGTTCAACGAATGGGCGCGCCCGTTGTTCCGCGATATGTCTGACGTTTTTGTGAATGATGCGGGTGCGGAAGGGGCAATGGAGGATATGCTCTGGCACCACAGGGGCAAAGCGATTAAACCCGCGGTAGTTTTTCGAGCGAAAGGTCCGGCCGGATGCAAAGAGTAGAACTAGCCGAACGGCCCCATTGGCGCGACCACGCCAAAGAGGTCGGTTTTTCCTTCGCGGACATGCACGGCGAACCCTATTGGGACGAAACCTCTGTCTACGCGTTCTCGCTTGACCAGATCGAAAATGACATCGAAGACCCCGCGACCGCGCTGCATGGTATGTGCCGCGAGGCGGTGGATCACATCCTTGCCAGCGAAGAGCTGTTGGACAAGCTTGCCATTCCCGAAGCGCACCGCGACCTCATTGCGAACAGCTGGAAGCAAGGCGACCCCGAGATCTATGGCCGCTTCGATCTGGCATATGACGGGCAGGGGCCTGCCAAACTGCTGGAGTATAATGCCGATACGCCGACCTCGCTTTATGAATCGGCGTCCTTCCAGTGGCAGTGGTTGGAAGATCAGCTAGAGGCAGGCAACCTGCCCGAGGGGGCGGATCAGTTCAACGGCATCCACGAGGCGCTTGTCGCCCGTTTCGCCGATGTGTTTGAACCCGATAGCGATCTGCATTTCACCGCCGTGGCGGGTAATCCGGAAGATTACGGCACGGTAGAGGCTATGGGTTGGGCCGCGCGCGAGGCGGGGTTGGGGGCGCATTATTGCGACCTTGATAAAATCGCGCTGAGCGATGACGGGCAGTTTCTGGATGATGAGGACCGCCGCATCGCCGTCTTGTTCAAACTCTACCCGTGGGAAGACCTGCTGCGTGACGATTACGCGGACCACATCGAAGGCTCTGGCTGTCTGTTCCTTGAACCCGCATGGAAAGCGCTGCTTTCCAACAAGGGCCTGCTGCCCGTGCTGTGGGAGATGTTCGAGGATCACCCGAACCTGCTCCCTGCGTTCTTTGAACAGGATGTGGGCGAGGCGATGGCGGGGCGCGGCTCTGTCACGGGGCGTGCTGCGGATGCCTTTGACCGTGCGCGGGCAGGGCTTGCACGGGCCCATGTGCGCAAACCGATCCTGTCGCGCGAAGGGGCCTCGGTCGAGATCGTGAAATCCGGCCAGATCATCGAAAGTGCCAGCAACACGGCGTATGCCGAACACCCGCGTATCCTTCAGGCCTATGCGCCCTTGCCGCAGTTCGACGGGATGCGCCCCGTGGTCGGCGCGTGGATCATCGGGCAAACCTGTGCGGGCATCGGCCTGCGCGAGGACCGGTCAAGGATCACGCAGGATTTGTCACGTTTCAAACCCCATTACATTGCGCCATATTCCGGTTAGCATCGTCGCCCAATCGCCGAACCACAGCAGAAAGCAGATCATCATGACAAAACGGTCAAAACGCGTCGCCATCGCGATCATCGGGGCTACCGCCTTTACACTGGCCGGTTGCCGCGACGAAAAGATTGATGCCGCTGCCTTTCCCGATGTGCAAAGCTGCAAGAACGAGGCGTCTTTTGGGGGCACATTCACCGCCGCCGATTGTGAAACCGCCTTTGCCGAGGCAGAGACGCTGCATGTGGAATCCGCACCGCGTTACAACAGTTTGGATGTCTGCGAAGAACAACACGGCGAAGGCGCCTGCGGGTCAGAGGCGCAGCAAACACAGGGCGGATCGGGCGGTATCTTTATGCCGTTGCTCGCGGGTTATCTGATCGGGAACATGCTGGGCGGGCGGTCGGGGATGGCCGCAAGCCAGCCGATGTATAAGACGGCGGATGGCAAGTTCACCAATGCGGCGCGCACCAGCACCTATTCCAGCAACAAGGGGGCCGCCAAGCTCAGCACCTCGCAATTCACCCGCCCCGCGACGACCGTGGGCAAAACCCCGATGACCCGTGCGACGGCGAAATCCCGCGGCGGTTTCGGGAAGGTGGGCAGCGGGCGCACGGGCTTCGGCGGCTAAGGGCGCGGGGGCCGCACACGCAGACGTGACCGCTACAGCCGCAACCGCAGGAACTTGATACGACGGCCATGTGTTTGCCCTTCGACGCGAATAAGCGAAGAAGGAGCAGACATGTCCAAGATCACGACAATCAATCCCGCCACCGAAGAAGAGATCCAGTCTTACGATCTGATGAGCGAGGCAGAGGCTATTCAGCGGGTCGAAGCCTGTCATGACGCGCATCTTGAATGGCGCAAATTGTCGCACAAGGAACGCGCGCCCTATCTGACCAAAATCGCCGCCAAGCTGCGCGAGAACGCGGATGAATTGGCCGCTCTCATGACGCGCGAGACAGGTAAGCTGCTGAAAGATGGCAAGACCGAGGTAGAGATTTGCGCGGCCATCTTTGAGTATACCGCCAAGAATGGCCCCGACGTGCTTGCGGATGAAGAACGCACTCACGGTGCCGACGGCAAGCGCGGGGTCGTGACTTATCAGCCCATCGGCGTCATCTATTCGATCCAGCCGTGGAACTTCCCACTGTATCAGCCCACCCGTGTGCTTGCGGCGAACCTGATGACCGGCAACGGTTGTGTTCTGAAACACGCGAGCATCTGCACCGGCTCGGGCCTTCGCCTGCGCGAACTTTGTATCGAGGCAGGGCTACCCGAAGACCTATTCCAAGTGATCCTCATCGACCACGACACCAGCGACAAGCTGATCGAACACCCCAAGGTGCGTGGCGTGACAATGACGGGCAGCGATGGCGCGGGCCGTCACATCGGGTCGGTCGCCGCGAAGTCGCTGAAAAAGACCGTGCTCGAGCTCGGGTCCAACGACGCCTATCTGGTGCTTGAGGATGCTGATATCGAAACAGCGGTCAAATTCTCGGTTATGGGTCGGCTCTATAACAACGGGGAAACCTGTGTATCGGCGAAACGCTTTATTGTCGCCGATAAGGTCCATGACGCCTTTGTTGATGCCTTCGTCACCGAGATGAAGAAGATCAATATGGGCGATCCGACGGACGAAAATGTTCAGCTGGGCCCACTGTCCAGCCAAGACCAGTTCGAGACCGTGCGCGATCAGGTGAAAGAAAGCGTTGATAAAGGGGCCAAGGTGCTGTGCGGTGGCGAGGTGCCTGACCGTACGGGGGCCTATTATCCCGCGACGGTATTGTCCGACCTCAAACCCGGTATGCCGGCGTTTGACGATGAAATCTTCGGGCCCGTCGCGTCGATCATCCGTGCGAAGGATGATGAAGATGCCATGCGTCTGGCGAATGACAGCCGCTACGGTCTGGGCGGCGGGATATTCTCGAAGGACGAGGACCGCGCCTTGAAGCTCGCGAAAGAGCATTTCGACACAGGCATGATCCGCATCAACTCCTTCGGGGCTGCCGATCCGAATATGCCCTTTGGCGGGGTGAAAGATTCCGGCTATGGGCGTGAGCATGGCGGATTCGGCATGAAGGAATTCGCCAACGCCAAGGCGATTTTCCTGCCCTAAGCCTGCGAGGCAACGGTAAACGTGGGGCGCGCGTCGGAGATATGTCCGGCGCGCGCAACTTATTTGGGCACGAAGGTTAAGGTTTACGCAAAGTTAACGAATGCGGCGCGCGCGCCACAGCTCACGGGTAACATTTGGTCGGCAAATTCTCGCCCTGCCGCCGCATAGATTGATCTCTTAGACTTGGATGCTTCAGGTAATCCGCAGCTAGGCTGCGCTTCAGGCGGAACAGTGCTTGCCCTTAAGTAGAACAAAGCGCACCCACATCGGCGGTATATGGTCACTGGTCGCATTCCTCGTCGCGGCAGTTATCATTACCTACGCCGCCGGCCGTCTGGATCGTCTGCTCTCCGAAGCTTTCGTATACGAAGCCCGCGCCCAGACATATCTGGACCTGCTTGAGGTGCGCGAACAGTTTGAAGAAATCATTCACGAACGGTCCCTCGCGCTGCGCGAACTTGCGACGTTCATCGGCGAGAACCCCTTTGCCAAACAGGAAGAGTTTACCCAGCGGGTGCAAAATATACGTGAAGTCGACGACACGGTGATCAATATCGCTGCCGCGCCTGACCTCGTCGTGACCCTGATCCACCCGCTCGCGCCGAACATGGGCGCGCTTGGGTTAGATTACCGCACAAACGAAGACCAGTTTCCCGGCATTGTACGGATGCTGAACCTGGGCAAAGAGCTGATGACCGGCCCCGTCGATCTGGTGCAAGGCGGCAAGGGGCTGATCCTGCGTGCCCCGGTCTATTGGCCCGATCCCGACTTTGCCACCGAAGGCGATGTTGACGGCAGCAAACGCCAGCTGTGGGGGATCGTATCGCTTGTGCTGGAATATGATCAATTCCTGATCAATTCCGGCATACGTGAGGCCGAAGAACGCTATGATATCCTCATTCATGCGGCCTCTCCGCAGGTGGGGGGAGGGCCGCAGATGTTCACCTACGGCGATCGTGGCCTGCTTGAGGCGGATACTGTTACGTTGGAATTCGATTTCTCCTTCGAGGAATGGATGCTGGAAGCACGCACCAAGGGCGGATGGCCCAAACACGCGCCCGATCAATGGTCAAAACGCGCGCTCATCGCGTCGGCCGGGCTGATGCTTTTGGGCACGCTGCTTTATGTGCTGCAGGTGTCAGAGCGGCGCAAACGTGCCGAAGTCCTGCTAAGCAGCGGGATCGAGGCGCTGAACGACGGGTTTGTCATGTTCGACGCGCAGGATCGTTTGCTTCTGAGCAACTCGAAATACAAAGAGATGTACGATCTTCCCTCTGAAGTGCTCAAGCCCGGAACACCTTTTGCCGAGCTGCTGCGTATCGGTGTCAAAAGCAAGCAGTTTCCCATGGGGCGCTATAACGAGGAAGAGTGGATCGAGCGTCGCTTGGCCATCCACCGCGAAAACAGAACCTCCGAGACAGAACAACATCTGTCGGGCGGGCGCGTGATCAAAGCCTCTGACCGGCCTTTGGCAGACGGTAGCTATGTCGGCCTGCGCGTGGATGTGACCGAGCTGAGCCACGCCAAGGATGCCGCCGAAGCTGCCAGCAAGGCCAAGACGGATTTCATGGGCGTCCTCAGCCACGAGCTGCGCACGCCGCTGACGGTGATCATGGGCGTGGCGCAGCTTTCCCGCAACGCGCGCATGCTGTCGTCGTCCAAGGCGCTGCTCAAGGGCTATGAGGACGGAGAGATCAGCCACGAAGAGGCAAAACGTCTGCTGGATGAGATGTACGACCAGCTGTCCGGCCTGATGAACCGGTTGGTGCAATCCGGCGAGCATCTGTTGCACCTCATCAACGAGATCCTCGACGTGGCCAAGATCGAATCCGGCAGCCTGGTGATCGAACCCAGCCATTGTGCGGTGCAGGATATTGTCGATCCGGTGATCGAACAGCTTCGCACACTTTCAAGCAAGAAGGGGCTGGCCTTTGATGTGGTGCAAGAGGCGGATATGGTCTTTGCCGATAAGGTGCGCGCGCGGCAGATCCTGTTCAACCTCATCGGCAACGCGATCAAATTCACCGACACCGGTTTCGTCCGTCTGGTGGTGAAACCCGTGGGCGATGTCGTCAGCTTCGAAGTGCATGACAGCGGTGCCGGCATCCCCGAAGCCGAACTCCAAAGCATTTTCGAGGTCTTCTATCAGGTCGATTCCACCGCCACGCGTCGGGCAGGCGGCACGGGCATGGGGCTCGCGATTTCGCGCAGTCTGGCAGAAATGCAGGGCGGCAGCCTTAGCGTGTCCAGCGTCGTCGGGCAGGGCAGCTGCTTTATCCTGACACTCCCCATCCGCGCCGCGCAAAGCCTCGAGGTAAACGCTGCCGCCTAAGGCCACGCGAAACAGCGCGATCGCCCCGCGGATCGTAGCGTGCAACCCCGGAGTAACCTGGTATTTTCAAATGGAACGCGGCGGTTTCAGTTTGAATACTGAAAGTTTGGTAGGCCCGGCAGGACTTGAACCCGCAACCAAAGCGTTATGAGCGCTCTGCTCTAACCAATTGAGCTACAGGCCCGCCTGCGCGGTTTGGTAAGCGGGCGGGCGCGGCGCGTCAAGGGATAGAAACGCGCAGATGTGGCTTAGGTGCATTGCACGCCTGCGCAACCTGCTATAACCCACTTTCGCAAAGGGAACAGGCAGCGGGATGCGTCATGACCAACTCCAAGAACTCGATCACCTATGCAGACGCTGGTGTGGATATTGATGCAGGCAACGCGCTGGTAGAACGTATCAAACCGGCGGCCAAACGGACCAAGCGTCCGGGCGTGATGTCGGGGCTTGGCGGTTTCGGCGCGCTGTTCGACCTCAAGGGGGCGGGCTATACCGACCCGATCCTCGTCGCTGCGACGGACGGTGTAGGCACCAAGCTGCGGATCGCGATTGATACCGGCAACGTCGATGGCGTGGGGGTCGATCTGGTCGCCATGTGCGTCAACGATCTGGTCTGCCAAGGGGCGGAGCCTCTGTTTTTCCTCGATTATTTCGCCACCGGCAAGCTTGAGACCGAACAGGCCGCGCGGATCATCGAAGGCATCGCCAAAGGCTGCGAAGGCTCTGGCTGCGCGTTGATCGGGGGCGAGACGGCAGAGATGCCTGGCATGTATTCCGAAGGTGATTTCGACCTCGCGGGCTTCTCTGTGGGCGCGATGGAACGCGGCGCGGACCTGCCACGTGATGTGGCGGCGGGGGATGTGCTGCTGGGGCTTGCCTCGGACGGGGTGCATTCGAACGGCTATTCTCTGGTGCGTAAACTGGTCGAGATCTCTGGTCTTGGCTGGGATGCGGACTGCCCCTGGGCCGACGGAACATTGGGCGAGGTGCTGCTGACGCCGACGCGGCTTTATGTGAAACCCGCGTTGCAGGCCGTGCGGGCAGGGGGCGTGCATGCGCTGGCCCATATCACCGGCGGCGGTCTGACGGAAAACCTGCCCCGCGTTCTGCCCGATGATCTGGGCGCGCAGATTGATCTGGACAGCTGGGAGCTGCCCGGCGTGTTCAAATGGATGGCCGATGTGGGTGCGATCTCGGAAACCGAGATGCTCAAGACCTTTAACTGCGGCGTGGGTATGATCCTTGTGGTCAAGGCGGATGAGGCCGAGGCGCTGACCAAATTGCTGCGGCAGGCGGGCGAAACGGTCTATCCGATGGGTAATGTCACCGAGACCACGGGCGTTGCCTATACCGGTAGCCTGCTGTGACCAAACGGGTTGCGATTTTCCTTTCGGGTGGCGGGTCGAACATGCGGGCGCTGGTCGAAGACATGACCGGCGACCATCCCGCGCGGCCCTGTGTGGTGGTGTCGAATGTGGCGGACGCGGGCGGGATTGCCTGGGCCAAAGAACGCGGCATCCCGACCGAAGTCGTGGATCACAAGCCCTTTGCAGGGGATCGCGCTGCCTTTGAAAACGAACTGACCGCGCGGCTGATGCCCCATGCGCCCGACATCATCTGTCTGGCCGGATTCATGCGCAAACTGACCGGTGGCTTTACCGATGCTTGGGCGGGGCGGATGATCAATATCCACCCGTCTTTGCTGCCGCGCTATAAGGGGCTGCACACCCATGCCCGCGCGCTTGAGGCCGGCGATACCCAGCATGGCTGCACCGTGCATGAGGTTACAGCGGCGCTGGATGACGGGCCGATCCTGGGGCAGGCGACCATTCCCGTTATGGCCGGCGACACGCCAGAGGATCTGGCAGCGCGGGTTCTGGTGCAGGAACATCGTCTTTACCCTGCGGTGCTGCGGCGGTTTGCCAGCGGCAACCGTGATCTTTTAATGCTGGAAAGCTGACCGCGCGGCCTATTGCGCTGAAACCATGCGCTTTTCCATTGCCTGAATGGCTTCCTCTGTCCAAAGTAGCGCTATGAAAACAATCACCACCACCGCCGAGCTTGAAGCCTACTGCACAGAGGCCGCCAAGCATGATTACGTGACCGTCGATACCGAGTTTCTGCGCGAACGGACCTATTATTCCAAGCTCTGTCTGATCCAGTTGGCGATGCCCGGAACCGACGATAGCAATGCCGTTCTGGTGGACCCGCTGAGCGAGGGGCTGTCGCTTGACCCGCTGTACACGCTGTTCCGTGATACGTCGGTGGTCAAAGTCTTCCACGCCGCGCGGCAGGATCTAGAGATTTTCTATGTCGATGCGGGCGTCTTTCCCGAACCCTTGTTCGACACACAGGTCGCGGCGATGGTCTGTGGCTTTGGCGAACAGGTGGGATATGAAACTCTGGTGCGCAAGATCGCCCATCAACCTCTTGATAAGACGTCCCGTTTTACCGATTGGTCGCGCCGCCCACTGAGCGACGCGCAGGCGAAATACGCGCTGGCCGATGTCACGCACCTGCGCCAGATCTACGAATTCCTTGCGCGTAAGCTTGAACAGACGGGCCGCGCCCGCTGGGTTCAGGAAGAGCTTGAGATCCTGACCAGCCCTGACACCTATGTCACCCCGCCGCGCGAGGCATGGCGTCGGGTCAAGACGCGCACGAATTCGCCAAAGTTTCTGGCGCTTGTGCGCGAACTGGCCGCCTTCCGCGAGGAATACGCCCAAACCCGCAACATCCCGCGGAGCCGCGTCTATAAGGATGACGCGATGGTAGAGTTGGCCAGCAACAAGCCGAAAAACCACGAGGAACTGGGCCGCGCCCGTCTGCTTCTGCGCGAGGCCCGCAAGGGCGAGATCGCGGATGGTATCCTCAAGGCGGTGGCCGCTGGCCTGAATTGCCCGCCCGGAGATATGCCGCAGCCTGATCGCAGCCGCGACAAGCTTCAGGTCAATCCGGCGCTGTCCGATCTGCTGCGTGTCTTGCTAAAGGCCAAGTCCGAAAGCGCAGGCGTTGCGGCCAAGCTGATCGCCCCCGCTGCGGACCTTGACGGGATCGCCGCAGGGCTGCGTGATGTGGCCGCACTTAAAGGGTGGCGACGCGAGGTATTCGGGGAAGATGCGCTGCGTCTGTGCAACGGCGAGATCGCTTTGACCGCGGTCGGGTCCGATCTGAAAGTGGTTGAGCTTTAACGCTCAACCCTTTGGTTTTTATTGATTTTTGTCGGAGTTAGCGGCGCGATGTCATCGCGTTGCGCTGCCCTTCGACGCGGATGGTCGTCACGCCAGCCAGCGTCTGGTTGGTCAGCTTGCGGCCGGCCGTAACCTCGCGGGTGGGGGGCGTGCCGATGGCGGTCGCCTCGCTTGGTTCTACCCCTTCAAGACGGTAGGTCAGAACGCCGTCCACTGGCAGCTCGTCTTCGTTCGCGGGGGTCAGCTGCACCTCGTAAATGCCCTGACGATCCGCGCGACCGGTGGCGCGCACGACGGCACCGCCCGGTACTTCTTCGATCGTCAGATCAATGATCTGGTCGAAGGGGCGACCGGCATATACCACCTCTTTATTCCGCGAGGAGGAGAACAATCCGGTCCGCTGCGGGATCAAAGGGTTGGTCGAGGCTTCCTGACGGGTGATCGGTTCAGACCGCGCGGTCCCGAACCAGTTGAACGGGTTCACACGGCTGTCGCGCACGGTCGCGCAGCCTGTCAAAACAAGGGTCGATACCAAGATGGCTGAAAAGGTCTTGCGCATGGGGTCCGCCGTAGAAATTTCGGTAATATTTGACTAACCCATCCCAGACCCGTTGGGAAGGGGGTGGACCTTTGGCATCGTGCAACCTACCTGTTTGGCAAGCGAAAAGAGGGACGCACCGTGGCGACAGAGGCATTTGAAGAACTGGTCGAGGATTTCGAGTTTCTGGACGATTGGGAAAATCGCTATCGCCATGTGATCGATCTGGGCAAGGCGATGGAGCCGCTGACCGAAGAGCTGCGCGTGCCCGCAACCAAAGTAGATGGGTGCGCCAGTCAGGTCTGGTTGCATACGCAGTTCGAGGACGGCGTGCTCCATTTCGACGGGGCCAGCGATGCGATGATCGTTTCAGGTCTGATTGCCGTGCTTCAAAAACTGTATAACGGCGTGCCGGCGGCGAAGGTCAGCGCCATCGATGCCCGTGCCGAGATGGGGCGCCTTGGGTTGAACGAACATCTGTCGGCGCAGCGGTCGAACGGGCTGACCGCGATGATCGAACGGATTCGCGGCGAGGCTGCACAGCAGGGTTGAACGCGCGCCTGCGGGGTGTGGCGACGGCTGTGCCAGTTGAGTTTATTTGGCAAAATGAAGATCAGAGCGCCTTGAGCGTGCGCGCCAGATCACCGTAGCCGGTAAAGCGCCGTTCAAAGGCAAGGCCGAGCCTATCGGCGCATGTTTTCGCCTTGGCGGTGAGCGCAGGATCATCTGTTTGCGCCTGATACACAAGCTTTTCGTAGTTCCCGAAGTACATATCGCGCAGGTCGGGGTGCCGGTCGAGCCCCATGGGTTTTATAATGAAAGCGTCGAACTGGCGGACCAGAAAATCAGTGAGATAGAAGGTGGTAATCTCGTCCTCCGAGATCTTGGCAAAGCGGTCGTTGCCCTCAAAAAAGCTATAGCAATGCGGCCCGGCGACCATCTGCACGCCAAGTTTCTTACACTCCGCCTCCAGCAATCCGCCGGTGCCGCAGTCGGCGTAGACAACGAATATATCGTCGTATTTGCCGCGGAGTTTCTTAACGGCTGCGCGGACTTCGTCGGTGATTTTTTCTGGGTAGAGATGCAGCTTGGCAGGCAGGCAGGTCAGGTCCAGATGCGACCAGCCGTTCGCCTCTTTCAGGTCGAGAATTTCCCGCGCCAGCGCCCCGCAGGCGATCAGCAGAATGCGGCCCGTCTGCGGGGCGAGCGGCAGGCCTTTTTCTGTCAGATCACGGTCCGAGGGCGGCTTCATCTCACGCTCCGTCATGCAAAAGGCCCCTCCGGTAGGGAAGGGCCTTTATGTTCTAGATCAACTGTTTACGCCTTGGCGGCGTTGTGTTTCCGCCCGACCCATTCCTTGGCGGTTTCCACCGCGACGGCGGCATCGCGGCAATAGGCGTCGGCACCGATGGCCTTGCCGAATTCTTCGTTCAACGGGGCCCCGCCGACCAGCACGATATAGTCATCGCGGATGCCCTGTTCGACCATCGTGTCGATCACGACTTTCATATAGGGCATGGTCGTGGTCAGCAGTGCGGACATGCCAAGGATGTCCGGCCCTTCGGTTTCCATCGCTTCAAGATAGGCTTCGACCGAATTGTTGATGCCAAGATCGACAACCTCGAAGCCCGCGCCTTCCATCATCATCGACACAAGGTTCTTGCCGATGTCGTGGATGTCGCCCTTGACCGTGCCGATCACCATCTTGCCCACGCGCGGCGCGCCGGTTTCGGCCAGCAGCGGCTTTAGGATCGCCATGCCGCCTTTCATCGCGTTCGCAGCCAAAAGCACTTCGGGGACAAAGAGGATACCGTCGCGGAAGTCGGCCCCGACGATGGTCATGCCGCCAACAAGCGCCTTGGTCAAAATGTCATAGGGTGCCCAATCGCGTTCGATCAGGATATTGACCCCTTCTTCGATCTCTTCGCGCAGACCGTCATAGAGATCATCAAACATCTGCTGAACAAGTTCTTCGTCGTCCAGATCGGCAAGGATAATTTCGTCTTCATCCGACATAGTCGTTCCTCATCGGTTAACTCACCCGCGCGGGCTTGTGCCTTTTTGTCACATACGCGCCGAAAGCTTCGTGCTTTTTGCGACAAACCCGGCACCGCGTGCGACGCTTTGGTTGTTGGGAAATTACGCTCAATCGTGCTGTAAAACAATGGCTTGGGCCAATATACTTGACCATGTTCCTAATTTGTTTCAAAAGATTTGAATGGATCAGGCACAGCGCAAATACAGACTGCCCGGACGGGGCACATCCAGCAACCGCCCGGGCCGGTTCGAGCCGCTGACCGTCAGCGCTGTGGCCGATGGATGGGCGGGCGATGATGACCCTTTGCCGGTCTTGCGCACTCAGGTGAGCGTTGAAATTCCACGCTCCGTGATCAGCTACAACCAGTCGCCAGACCTGCCGTTCGACCGGTCGATCAACCCGTATCGCGGGTGCGAACACGGCTGTGTCTATTGTTTCGCGCGGCCAAGCCATGCCTATCTGGGGTTGTCGCCTGGCCTGGATTTCGAGACGCGGTTGATCGCACGGCCCGAGGCACCCGAGGTGTTGAAACGAGAGTTGGCGGCGAAGAAATACCAGGTCGCCCCCATTGCGATTGGCACGAACACCGATCCCTATCAGCCGATCGAGAAAGAGCATCGGATCATGCGCGCGCTGCTAGAGGTGCTGTCAGACGCGAACCATCCCGTTGCCATTGTGACCAAGGGCAGTCTGATCGAGCGGGATATTGATATTCTGTCGGATATGGCGGCGCGCGGGCTGTGCCGCGTGGGCGTGTCGGTGACGACGCTGGATGCGACGCTTTCGCGGTTGATGGAGCCGCGGGTGCCTGCACCGAAACGCCGGTTGCAGGTGATCGAACGTTTGGCAGAGGCGGGCATTCCGGTGCGGGTGATGGCGTCCCCCATGGTGCCGGCGCTGACCGATCCCGAGCTTGAGGCGATTTTGGAAGCGGGGCGCGATGCGGGGGCCGTGGCGGCCAGCTGGATCATGCTGCGCTTGCCGCGCGAGGTGTCGCCCTTGATGCAGGAATGGTTGGCGGCGCATTACCCTGACCGCGCGGGTCGCATCATGGCGCGGCTGCGCGAGATGCACGGGGGCAAGGAATATGACGCAAATTGGCACAGACGGATGCGCGGTGAAGGCCCCTATGCCGAGATGATTGCGCAGCGGTTTACCTTGGCGATCAAACGGTTGGGGTTGGATACGCTACTGCCGCCAATGCGCTGCGATCTGTTCCGCCCGCCCAAACGGGCGAGCGCGCAGTTGGATCTGTTCGGGGATTAACCCCGGCGGCGGCCACGGCGTGGTGCGCGGGTGGGGCCTTCGCCATCGGTGCCATCGCTTGCCGATGAAAACGGGCCAAGGGCCTCGACAATCTGTTCCAGCGTCGGGGCGTCGCCCTTGGGTCGGCTGTCGAGAGCGGCGCGCATATGCACCAGATGTTCCGGCATGGTGCCACAGCAGCCGCCGATGATCGACGCGCCGCAGTTGCGGGCCATTTCGGCGTAATCGGCCATCAGTTCGGGCGTGCCGTCATAGTGGATGTGGCCTTCGACGTATTTCGGGATGCCCGCGTTGCCTTTGGACACGATCGGCGTCGGCATGCCTTTGGAGGCGAACCCCAGCACCGTGCGCAACACATCCGACGCGCCGGTGCCGCAGTTGGCCCCATAGGCCAGCGGGCCATAATCGAGGTCATGCACCATGTCGACCATCGCCTCGGAGGTCATGCCCATCATTGTGCGGCCTGCGGTGTCAAAGCTCATCGTGCCGACCCAGTCGAGCCCTGCCAGCTTGAAGCCTTCGGCGGCGGCGCGGTATTCCTCGGGGGCGCTGATCGTCTCGAGCCAGCCCACATCGGCACCGCCGGCTTTCAGCCCGTCTGCGGTTTCGTGGAACATCTCGACCGCCAGCGCGTGGGTGAGGGGGCCGACCGGCTCCATGATCTCGCCCGTGGGGCCGACGGAGCCTGCAACGATGACCTTGCGACCGGCCTTATCCGCGACCTCGCGCGCGAGCTCGGCGGACACGCGGCTAAGCTCATGGGCGCGTTTTTCGGCATTATGCAGTTTCAGACGCGAGGCATTCGCGCCGAAGGAGTTGGTCAGGAAGATATCGCTGCCCGATTGCACCGCACCCTGATACAGCTTGATGATGTTTTGCGGCTGTTCGGTGTTCCACATCTCTGGCGCGTCACCGGACATCAGGCCCATGTTGAACAGGTTCGTGCCAGTGGCACCATCGGCCAGCAGCGTGCCTTTTTCAGCCAGAAGATCGGTGAGGGGGTTGGACATCAAAACGCTCCGCTAAATGGGTGATTTTGCCGTTTCCCACAACGCCCCTGTTGACGCAACTTCATTATTCTCATGATCGTCATGAGCCGCCGCCATGGTTTCTGCGTGCATGACCGCCATGAGGGCAGGGCGCGCGCTTGCGTGGCAGGGGCGCTTGGACTATGTGACAGGCTAGAAATGGCTGATGGGTATTCCAACCGGCCTGTTGTCTGGAAGGGATGTGCATGGCCCGTCGCACGAAAATCTATGAAGGTACGGCGAAGATCCTGTATGAAGGACCGGAACCGGGGACCATTGTCCAGCACTTCAAAGACGACACAACCGCCTTTAACGCCGAGAAAAAAGCGGTGATCGAAGGCAAGGGCGTGCTGAACAACCGCCTGTCCGAATTCTTCATGACCGGCCTGAACAACATCGGCGTGCCCACGCATTTCATCAAACGTCTGAACATGCGCGAACAGCTGATCCGTCAGGCAGAGATCATCCCGCTCGAGATCGTCGTGCGCAATTATGCGGCGGGGGATCTGTCTACGCGGCTTGGCATTGACGAGGGCATGCAACTGCCGCGCCCGATTGTGGAATATCACTTCAAGAACAACGACCTTGGCGATCCGCTGGTCACCGAGGAACATATCGCCGCCTTTGGCTGGGCCGGTCAGCAGGACATGGAAGACATCCTGAGCCTGTCGCTGCGGGTCAATGACTTCATGTCCGGCGTGATGATGGCCGTGGGCATCCGGCTGGTGGACTTCAAGCTTGAGGTGGGCCGGATCTACGAGGGTGATTTCCAGCGTCTGATCGTCGCCGACGAGATCAGCCCCGACAGCTGCCGTCTGTGGGATATCGAAACCGGCCAGAAGCTGGATAAGGATGTGTTCCGCCGCGATCTGGGGTCGCTGACGGATGCCTATACCGAAGTCGCCCGACGTTTGGGGGTCATGCCCAAGACGTCGACACCGATGATGAAACCGACGTTGATCAACTAGGCTGGCGTCGCAGATGAGTTTATTTTGCAAAATGAAGATAGGGGACGCGTCATGAAAGCACGGGTGCATGTGATGTTGAAAAACGGTGTTCTGGATCCGCAGGGCGAGGCCGTGCGCCACGCGCTTGGGGCCATGGGCTTTGAAGGCGTCAATGGCGTGCGTCAGGGCAAGGTGATCGAGCTGGACCTGAATGACGGCGCAACCAAGGCCGACGTCGAGGCGATGTGTGAAAAGCTGCTCGCGAACACGGTGATCGAATCCTACACAGTGGAGATGAGCTGATGCACGCAGCGGTCATCGTTTTTCCCGGCTCTAACTGTGACCGCGATCTGGCGGTGGCATTCAAGGCGGTCGGTGCCAAAGTGTCGATGGTCTGGCACAAGGACACGATCCTGCCCGAGGGCGTCGATATTGTGGGTGTGCCCGGCGGCTTTTCCTATGGCGACTACCTGCGCTGTGGTGCCATTGCGGCAAACTCTCCGATCTGTCGCGAAGTGGCGGCCCATGCGGAGCGTGGCGGTTATGTCATGGGGATCTGCAACGGCTTTCAGGTGCTGACCGAAACCGGTCTGCTGCCCGGTGCCCTGCTGCGCAATGCGGGGCTGAAATACATCTGTCGCACCGTGCCGCTGCGCGTGGCCACGGCGGACAGCGATTATACATCGGGCTACGAGGCCGGTGCGATGATCGATATCCCGATCGCCCACCACGATGGTAATTATTTTGCCGATGGCGATACGATTGCCAAACTGCATGGCGAGGATCGTGTTGCCTTTACCTATGGCGATAACCCCAACGGGTCGCAGTCGGACATCGCGGGCATCCTTTCGTCGAACCGTCGTGTGTTGGGGATGATGCCGCACCCTGAACGCGCAGCCGATGCGGGGCATGGGGGCACGGACGGGGCGGCGCTCTTCCGCGCATTGGCGGGGTCTCTGGTCACAGCGTGACTTGAGTGCACCGGTGAGGACGCGTAGATTGCCGCCATGTTTCGGTCTGCGTCCTCTAGTGAAGCCCCTTTATCTGTCAGCTGGCGCGTCCGGCTGGCGGTTGCTTTGCTTTTGGTCATTGCGGTGGCCACGATTTCGGTCACCAACAAGCTGCTGACGGATCGCTTTACCGAAAGCACACGTAACCGGGCCGAGCTTCGGATCGCGCTATACAGCGGCAACCTGCTGGCCGAGCTGCGCCAGAACGCGATTGTGCCACAGCTTTTGTCGCGCGATCCCGCCTTGATCGAGGCGCTGACCCGATCTGATTACTCCCTGTCGACCCAGCGATTGATCTCTTTTGTAGAGGAGATCGGCGCGGCGTCCTTGATGCTTTATGATATCGATGGGCGCACGGTGGCAGCGACCGACCGCAACCGGTTGGGGGCCTCGCACCGGCAAGAGGCTTACTTTGTTGACGCGCTGCGATCGAATTCGACCGTGTTCAGCGTTATTCCCCGTGATACCGGCGGCTACCGGTTCTTCTATTCGCGCCGTATTCAGGAAGGCGGCACCAACCTTGGGGTGATCGCGGCCGAGGTGGATCTGCAACGGTTTGAACGGGCCTGGGCCGGTATCTCGGATGCGGTGATTGTCACCGACAGCACGGGTGACATCATCATGGCGACCGAACCGCGCTGGCGCGGTCTGACGGAAAGCGAGGCTCTGTCGAACCAGACACCGCAAAGCGCCATCGAGCGCGCGATCAAGGCCACCGCGGATTGGACCGCATTGCCTGCCGATGCTTATCTGCAGGGCGAGGCGGTGATGCGTCTGTCGTCACGGATACCGTTTCGGGGCTGGCGGATCACGAGCTATACCACCTATGCCTCGGTCCGCGAGAAGGTGAACGGGGTGCTTGCGCTTGAGGTGATGGGCTTTGCGATCCTGCTGGCGCTGACGTTTTATGCTCTCAGCCGTCGGACGGCGGGGCGCGCGGCGCTGTTTCAGCGTGAATCCGCCGAGCTGCGCGCGCTGAACGCCGCCCTTCAGCGCGAGGTGGCGGAACGCAAACGGGTGCAGCAGACCTTGGCCGTGGCCGAGCAGACGTTGGAACAATCCAGCAAGCTCGCCGCCTTGGGCGAAATGTCCGCCGCCGTCAGCCACGAGCTGAACCAGCCGTTGGCCGCGATGAAGACCTATCTGGCGGGCGCGCGTCTGTTGATGCAGCGCAACCGGCTGGAGGAAGCGCTGGCGTCATTCGGGCGCATCGACGATCTGATCGAACGCATGGGGGCCATCACGCGGCAGCTGAAAAGCTATGCACGCAAGGGCCAGCAGCAGTTTTCGCCCTTTGATATGGGGGAGGCGCTTGCCTCTGCCTTGTCAATGATGGAGCCGCAGCTACGTCAGCGTCAGGTGCAGATCAACCGTATCCTGCCCGCAGCGCCTGTTCAGGTGATGGGGGACCGCATGCGGATCGAACAAGTATTGGTCAATCTCTTGCGCAACGCATTGGATGCCACCAAATCGGAACGAAACCCGACGGTAGAGATTATACTATCAGCGGGTGAGACGGCGACGCTTACCGTGCGCGATAATGGCCCCGGGATCGAAGATCTCGATAGCCTGTTCGAGCCGTTTTATACGACCAAGCAGCCCGGCGATGGTGTCGGGCTGGGGCTTGCGATCTCGTCGGGTATTGTATCCGATCTGGGGGGCAGGCTGACAGCTCGCAACGGCCAACATGGCGGTGCGGTTTTTGAAATGCAGCTGCCCATTATGGACAGCACAGAGAAGACACAGGCGGCAGAGTAAACCAATGGCTCAGGCAATGAAAATCGCGATCGTTGATGATGAACAAGACATGCGTCAGTCGATCAGCCAGTGGCTGGCGCTTTCGGGCTATGACACAGAGACGTTCGGCAGCGCCGAGGACGCGCTGAAAACGCTGGGGCCGGATTACCCCGGTATCGTGATCTCCGACATCAAGATGCCCGGCATGGGCGGGATGCAGTTCCTGAAAAAGCTGATGGGGACCGACAGCGCGCTGCCCGTGATCATGATCACCGGCCATGGCGATGTGCCCATGGCGGTCGAGGCGATGCGCGTCGGCGCGTTCGACTTCCTTGAAAAGCCCTTTAACCCCGACCGGATGAGCGAACTGGCCAAGAAGGCCACCAACGCGCGCCGTCTGGTCATGGACAACCGCGCCCTGCGTCGTGAACTGTCTGACGGCAGCCAGTTGATGAAAAAGCTCATCGGCGGCTCGCCCGTGATGGAGCGGCTGCGCGAGGATATTCTGGATCTTGGTCAGGCCGACGGTCACGTGCTGATCGACGGTGAAACCGGTACGGGCAAGACGCTGGTAGCGCATGCGTTACATGCTGTAGGATCGCGCGCGGGCAAGAAATTCGTGCTGGTCAGCTGCGGTGCGCTAGAGGAAGACGCATTGAGCAAGCGCTTGTTTGGTCCGATGATGCCAGAAGACGCCCAGCTTCCCGCGATCGAGGAGGCCCGCGGTGGTACCTTGGTGCTGGAAGGTGTTGAATCGCTCAGCGAGACGCTGCAAGCCCGTCTTCTGAGTGCGATCAACGACCAAGGCACGCCTGCGGAAACGCGGATCGTTGCGATTTCGAACCTGCAAGAAGCGGGGCGCACCTCCGAAGATGCGCTGCGTTCTGATCTTTTCTATCGTCTGGCCGCTCTGCGCATCACCGTGCCGCCGCTGCGCCAACGGGGCGAGGATATTCTGACGCTGTTCACACGTTTGTCCGAAGAATTCGCGGATGAATATGGCTGCGAGACTCCGCAGGTTTCCGCGCAAGAGGCCGCGCAACTGTTGCAAGCGCCTTGGCCCGGGAATGTGCGGCAATTGATCAATGTGGCTGAACGCGCTGTGTTGCAGTCGCGTCGCGGGTCCGGTTCTATCGCATCACTGCTGATGTCGGACCACGAAGAGATGCAGCCGGTGATGACCACCGACGGCAAGCCGTTGAAAGAATATGTAGAAGCCTTCGAGCGTATGCTGATCGATAATACCATGCGCCGGCACAAAGGGTCTATCGCCAGTGTGATGGAGGAGTTGTGCCTGCCGCGCCGGACGCTGAACGAGAAGATGGCGAAATACGGTTTGCAGCGCTCGGATTACCTCTGAGCGCCGCACTTTGCAGACAGGCTCAGCCGAGCCGCGTCTCGATCAGCTCGCGTGCTGCACCGGTTTCATCGGTGTAGCAGGTCCACGACGGGCCGCCGGGGATATCGACAATATACTGGCCAGTCTCGACGATAGGGATGGTCGTGTTGAGCGTACCGCCCGATTTGCCGGTGTGTTTTTCCACGGCACGGATGCAACTGCGCTTGGACGGGCCCTCGGGGTCGCTGCCGCCGGTCGTGCTCATGTCTTCGCAGGCGGCAAGCGCCAGAAACGGCAGGCACAGGGCTGCGCGCAGGGAAATATGCATTCGTATCATCCTTATCTGTCTTATTTTTGTGCATCCCGTCACAGGGGCTGCGGCACGGGCATAAACCCGCTGGCAAAGCTTTTCCCATAGCACCGATCCTTGTCAAGCAAGGCGGCGAGGCGCGTGATACCGCTATCGGCCCCCGTATCTGTAAAGCCGCTAAACGCGATTTCCCATTGTCATTTGGTGCCTTCTGCCGTTAATTGTAGATAGGGCTGTTTGCCTCTTTGGATGGCAAACCAGACCCCAGACAGTTTCGATGCCTCGGTTCCCCGGCATGTGGTGACCAGGCAGACCGATTAGGCCCTTAAAAAAGGCTCAAGAACCGCTGACGATTGCGCCGTGCCTTTGGCCGGACAACCGCAGTAAATTAATGGATATGGGGGCGCGGTACGCACCACCCATGTCGGAGAAGAACCGCGATGACGCGCGCAGACGCCAAGAGCAGACAGACAGGCGGCCTTTTGGGCCCTGTTTTAGCCGCGTCACCCATCGCCCTGACAAGACATACCCTGCCTCGCAGCGCCCCACCGGGGCTGCTGTTTGCGCAGCTGTGCAAAATGGATTTATGCCTAAGAAAATGCTTATCGATGCCACCCACGCTGAGGAAACTCGCGTTGTTGTGGTTGACGGAAACAAGGTCGAAGAATTTGACTTTGAATCAGAGAATAAACGCCAGCTAGCTGGCAATATCTACCTCGCGAAAGTCACGCGGGTCGAACCTTCGTTGCAGGCCGCGTTTGTGGATTATGGCGGCAACCGTCATGGTTTCCTCGCCTTTTCGGAAATTCACCCCGATTACTACCAGATCCCCGTCGCCGACCGTCTGGCGCTGATGGAGGAAGAGCGTGCCTATGCCGAAGCGCAGGCCGCCAAGGAAGACGAAGACGAAAAACCCAAACGCCGCACACGCTCGCGCAGCCGCAGCAAGTCCAAGGCCGAAGACACCGTGTCCGATGACGCGACGGTCAGCAAAGACGCGGATGCGACCGACAGCGACCAGATCAACGGCATGCAGACCGTCGATCTGGACGATGAAGAAGGCTCCTCTCCGATGGAGCGGGTTGCCGAAACGCCTGTCGAAGAGCCAGACGGCGATGATAGCAAGGCAGAAGGTGACACGCCCAAGGCCGCCAATGCAGATGCGAAAGACGCCGCGAAACCTGATGCCGATGATCAGGACGACAGCGACGACGCGGATGACAGCGACGATAGCCCCAAGGCTAAAGATGCGTCCTCCAAGGATGACAGCATCGAATCCGTGGCGGATGACGATGACCACGACGATCTGCGCACCGCGCGCAAGCCACGGCCCAAGCGCTATAAAATCCAGGAAGTCGTCAAGGTGCGTCAGATCCTGCTGGTGCAGGTCGTTAAAGAGGAACGTGGCAACAAGGGTGCCGCGCTGACAACCTATCTGTCGCTGGCCGGCCGCTATTGTGTGCTCATGCCCAACACCGCGCGTGGGGGCGGCATCAGCCGCAAGATCACCAACGCCGCGGACCGCAAGAAGCTGAAAGAGATCGCAAACGAAATTCAGGTGCCAAAAGGTGCCGGTCTGATCGTGCGCACCGCCGGTGCACAACGCACCAAGGCCGAGATCAAGCGCGACTACGAATACCTGCAACGCCTGTGGGAACAGATCCGCGAGCTGACGCTGAAATCCATCGCGCCCGCCAAGATCTACGAAGAAGGCGACCTGATCAAACGCTCGATCCGCGACCTTTATAACCGCGAGATTGACGAGGTGTTTGTCGAAGGTGAACGCGGTTACCGCATCGCCAAGGACTTCATGAAGATGATCATGCCGTCCCACGCCAAGAACGTGAAGCTCTATAGCGAAACATTGCCCTTGTTCGCGCGCTATCAGGTCGAAAGCTACCTCTCGGGCATGTTCAATCCCACGGTGCAGCTGCCTTCGGGCGGGTATATCGTGATCGGTGTGACCGAAGCGCTTGTTGCGATCGACGTGAACTCGGGCCGGGCCACCAAGGAAGGCTCCATCGAGCAGACCGCGACCAAGACTAACCTGGAAGCCGCCGCCGAAGTCGCCCGCCAGCTGCGTCTGCGCGATCTGGCCGGTCTGATCGTCATCGACTTTATCGACATGGACGAGCGTCGCAATAACGCCGCCGTTGAAAAGCTTATGAAGGAAAAGCTGAAAACCGACCGTGCGCGTATTCAGGTGGGCCGTATTTCCGGCTTTGGTCTGATGGAAATGTCGCGCCAGCGTTTGCGTCCCGGTATGATCGAGGCGACGACACAGCCGTGCCACGCCTGCCACGGCACCGGCCTGATCCGGTCGGACGACAACCTTGCGCTGTCGATCCTGCGCCAGATCGAGGAAGAGGGCACCCGCAAACGGTCGCGCGAGGTATTGATCACCGCGCCTGTGGGCATCGCTAACTTCCTGATGAACCAGAAGCGCGAACATATCGCCCATATCGAAGGCCGCTATGGCATGGCCGTGCGCATCGAAGGCGACCCCGCTTTGGTCAGCCCCGATTTCTCGCTTGAAAAGTTCAAGACCGCGACACGGGTTGTCACGCCGATCGAACATGTGGTGTCGGTTGATACCTCCATCATGGACGAGGTCGACGATCTGGATGTTGATGCGGAAGCAGATGCGGACAATGCTGACAATGAACCTACCGGCAACGGCAATGGCGGGCAGAACCAGCACAATGGCTCTGACGATGACAATGATGGCGAAGGGAAACCCAAGCGCCGTCGTCGTCGCCGGAGGCGTCGGGGTGGCAAATCCAACGGGGATGATGCGGCCAACGGTGAAAACAACGGCGATAGCAACACCAACGGTGACAACGGCGATAGCGACGCGCCCGCGGAAATTGCGGATGCCAAGGATGACGCGAAAACGGATGCGACTGCAGACGCCGCTTCTGATGACGCGAAACCGCAGGACAAACCCAAGCGCACCCGTAGCCGGACCCGCAAACCCAAGGCTGATGCCGCGGCAGAAGCGACCGTAGACGCGGACGCCAAGACCTCCGAGGACGCGAAACCTGCGGAGACGACCCCTGCCGACGCGGAGGCCGCCGAAGACGCGCCCAAGCCAAAACCCAAGCGGACCCGCACGCGCAAGCCCAAGGCCGCGCCTGTCGAGGCTGTCGAAGAGGCGCCCAAGCCCGAGGAAACACCTGCGCCAAAAGAGCAGCCAACCCCCGAGCCCAAGCCCGAGCCTGAGGTGACACCAGACGCGCCGACGCCCGAGCCCGCAAAGGAGCCGACGCCGATCCCGACGCCGGAACCCACGCCCGCGCAGCCGTCCCAGCCCGCCGAGGTGGAGCAAACGCCGGCCCCGACCGAGGTGCCCGATAGCACCCCGACGGAAATGCCGCCCGCGCAGGAAATCCAGCCGGAGCCACCGGTCACCGAAGTACCTCAGCCCGAGGCGACCCCGCAGGCGGAGCCCGAAAAACCCGCCAAGCCCAAGCGGCGCGGCTGGTGGTCCTTGGGCGGCTAAGCAGCGCCCCTGCGCTGACATATAGAAACGACAAAAGGCAGACCTTCGGGTCTGCCTTTTTTCTGCGGTATCCGCGGCACGTGGGGCGGCGGGACCGTTACTTTTTGCGGATCACATAGGCCTGCGGCGTTTCGTCCATCGCGGCGCTTTCAAGGCTGTGACCGGCCTCGGCACAGAAATGCGGGATGTCGATGATCGCGGCGGGATCATCCGCATGCACGGTCAGAAGATCGCCAGAGGCCAATGATTGCAGGCGTTTACGGGCTTTGAGCACGGGCAGGGGGCACAAAAGCCCCGTCGCGTCGAGAAAGTTTTTATCTGTCATGGTCCTCAGATAAGCCACATGTTTCAACGCGTCCACAACCTTGTGACGGGGATCACGCGCAACAGCAGGTGACGCGCCCGACAAAGCAGATTATGGCTGATGTCATGTTTGGATTTGACCTGATCGACGCGGGACTACTGCCCGCCATACTCATTGCGCTGACCGCCGGGATCATCAGCTTCCTGAGCCCCTGCGTCCTGCCCATCGTCCCCCCGTACCTCGCCTATATGAGCGGGGTCACCCTGAACGACATGTCATCGGTCGCCGCCGCGCGCCGCAAGGCTGTCATCGCGGCGCTGTTCTTTGTGATGGGGCTGAGTACGGTGTTCCTGATTCTGGGGTTCACGGCCTCGGTCTTCGGGGCGTTCTTCCTGCAAAATCAGGTTCTCTTCGCGCGGCTGTCGGGCATCGTGGTGATCATCTTTGGTCTGCATTTCCTGGGCGTCTTCCGCATTCCCTTTCTGGATCAAGAGGCGCGTCTGGATGCGGGCGACAAGGGCGGCACGTCCTTTGGGGCCTATATCCTTGGGCTGGCCTTCGCCTTTGGCTGGACACCCTGCATCGGGCCGCAGCTTGGCGCGATCCTGTCGCTTGCGGCGTCCGAAGCCTCGGTCACGCGCGGCACGCTTTTGCTGGGGGTCTATGCGGCGGGCTTGGGTATTCCCTTTTTGCTGGCGGCGATGTTCATTACCCGCGCCACCCACGTCATGAACCGGATCAAGCCCTATATGAAGCTGATCGAACGCGGCATGGGAATCTTGCTGGTGGTCGTCGGTCTGGCGCTGCTGACGGGGGCGTTTACGACCTTCTCTTTCTGGTTGCTGGAAACATTTCCTGCATTGGGATCCTTGGGTTAGGCGCCTTACTCTTGCCGGAAAACCTGTTTAAGCTGCGGCGAAATACAGGGTGAACGATGGCCGAGAACATAGAGCAGACAGTCAAGACGCGACGGGTTTTCTATATCCCGGGCTATGACCCCATTCATCCGCGCCGCTACCGCGAGCTTTACCGCAAGGAAGGCAGCGCACAGGCGCGGATCTCGGACTATCAGATCGCGCTGTCGCCCAAGAAGGGCGGCGGGAACTACGGCTGGAACGTCGCCGCGCATATCGATGGCGTTGATGTAGAGGCTCAGGTCGACGTGCTCGTCTGGTCCGACATCGTGCGCATCTCCATGAGCAATTCGATCCTCGCGACCTATGGGCAGTTGGTGCAGACGGCTTGGGTCTATATCGCGTCGGGTGCGCTTTGGCGGTTGATGAAGCTGCGCAAGGGGCCGGTGATTGCGGCACTTTATCCGGTGGGGATGTTGCTGCTGCAACTGTTGACCGCTGCCCTCGCGGGCAAGCTGCTTTACGCGGGGGTGACCTTCTTTGGCGGGCCTTCGTGGTTCAAGGGGATCGCCGCCGCCGCTGGCGTGGGGCTGGGCTGGCAGGTGCTGCGCTGGTTCAAGAAACACGATGGCAAGCTTTTCGCCTATTACCTGATGCATGATTACGCCTTCGGGGCCGCGACGCGCGGGGCGAACCCGCCCGCGCTTGAAACGCGCATGACCGAATTCGGGGATGCGATCGCGCAGGCGCTGAGGTCTGATGTGGACGAGGTGCTGGTCGTGGGCCATTCCTCGGGCGCGCATCTGGGGGTGTCGATCCTTGCCGATCTGATCCGCGCGGGCCGTGTCCCTGCGGACGGGCCTGCGCTGGCCTTTATGACCTTGGGGCAGGTGGTGCCGATGGTGTCCTTCCTGCGCGATGCCCACCGTCTGCGCGCCGATTTGCGCTTTCTGTCGCAATGCGAGGGTCTGACATGGGTCGATGTGACGGCCCCCGGCGACGGCTGTGCCTTTGCGCTTTGCGATCCGGTGGCGGTGTCGGGCGTTGCCCCCGAGGATAAACGCTGGCCGTTGGTGTTTTCCGCGGCCTTCACCCAATCGCTGACCCCAGCCCGCTGGAAAGAGCTGCGCTGGCGGTTTTTCCGGCTGCATTTCCAATACCTTTGCGCCTTTGATGCGCCCAAGGACTATGACTATTTCCAGATCACCGCCGGCCCGCACAGTCTGGCCGAACGCTATGCCGGACGGCCTGCATCCCGGTCGCGCATTGTCAAACCGGTGAATAAATTCACCTCTACCGCGCCATGACGCTGCCCCCCAAACCCGAGAGCCGCCCCGCGAAAGTGTCGCTTTGGCGCTATGCGCGGCTCTTTCGCCAAGACATCCTGTCGGCGCAGCCCGCACGGCTGTATCGGGCCTGGATGGCAGAGTTCAAGACGCCGTTCTTCCGCAGTTATCTGATCAACCAGCCTGATCTGATCCAGACCGTGCTCAAGACGCGCCCCGACGAGTATCCCAAGTCAGACCGGATCGGCGAAGGATTGCGCCCGCTGCTTGGCAATTCGGTCTTCCTGACCAACGGGGCGATATGGAAACGACAGCGGCGCATTATTGACCCCGCGTTTGAAGGGGGCCGCTTGCGCGAAACCTTCCCCGCCATCTGGGACGCGGCAGAGGCAGCAGCGGCACGGCTTTCCCCTCATGATGGCGCGCCGCTAGAGGTCGAGGCGCAGACCAGCCACGCGGCGGCGGATGTGATCTTTCGCACGTTGTTTTCGATTCCCATCGAACACCACATGGCGCGCGAGGTCTTTGACGAATTCAAAACCTATCAGCGCAGCCAGCCGATCCTGAACATCGCGGCCTTTGTACCCTTGCCCCGCTGGCTGCCACGGCTGTTCCGCCGCGACACCAAACGCAGCGCAGCCAAGATCCGGCGACTGATCACCGCGCTGACGGCCGAACGGATGGAGGCGATCAAGGCGGGCACCGCCCCTGACGATCTGGCGACCAAGATCATGACCACGCCCGACCCCGAAGACGGTTCTACCTTTACCACCGAAGAAATGGTCGATCAGGTCGCGATCTTCTTTCTTGCGGGCCACGAGACGAGCGCATCGGCGCTGGCATGGGCGATGTATCTGGTGGCGACCCATCCCGACTGGCAGGACCGTCTGGCCGAAGAGGCGCAGGCGATCGACCAGTGCGATTTTGCGGTCATGGGCAAGCTTAGGCAAAGCCGCGATGTCTTCCGCGAGGCACTGCGCCTTTATCCCCCCGTGCCGATGATGGTGCGCGAAGCGAGCTGCCCCGCGACGTTCCGCGACCGAACCGTGGCGCGTGGGGCACAGGTGGTGATCAGCCCGTGGCATCTGCATCGTCACGAACGCCTGTGGGATAACCCCGACGGATTTGATCCGGCGCGATGGCACAGCGAGAACGGCAAGAAATGCCAGCGCGAGGCATATCTGCCGTTCAGCGCCGGTGCGCGGGTCTGCCCGGGGGCAGGCTTTGCCATGGTCGAAGGCCCGTTGATCCTGTCGCGTATCCTGCGCGATTACCGCATAGAGGTTGTCGGCAAGAAGCCACCTGTTCCCGTAGCACATCTGACAGTTCGTTCAAAAGACGGCATTTTGCTGCGCTTTGTCCGGCGCTAACGATATATCATCGCGGGAATAGATGCGTTAAACGAACATTCGACGGAATCAATAAGGGCCAGGATCATCATGACCACGACAGACGCACAGCGCACACAAATGGAAACAGGGCAGGGGTTTGTGGCCGCATTGGACCAGTCGGGCGGATCGACCCCCAAGGCGCTGAGCCTTTATGGCGTTGAACCCTCTGATTACTCGGGCGATGCCGAGATGTTTCAAGCCATGCACGACATGCGCGCGCGGATCATTCTGGCCGATGATTTCACCTCTGACAAAGTTCTGGGCGCGATCCTGTTTGAACGCACGATGGACAACACGATTAACGGCAAACCTGTGGCCCAACTGCTTTGGGAGGATCGCGGCGTCGTACCTTTCCTGAAGATCGACAAAGGTCTGGAAGACGAAGCAAACGGCGTGCAGCTGCTCAAACCCATGCCCGAGCTGGACGATCTGCTGAAACGCGCGAAAGCCGCGGGTATCTTTGGCACCAAGGAGCGGTCGGTCATTCAATCCGCCAACGCCGAAGGGATCGCGTCGGTCGTGGCGCAGCAATTCGCCGTTGCCAAAACCGTCTGCGCTGCCGGTCTGGTCCCGATCATCGAGCCAGAGGTGAACATCCATTCCGAGAGCAAGGCGGAAGCCGAGGACATCCTGAAATCCGAGCTCGAGAAGCACTTGGCCACGCTGTCGGCGGAGGAACTGGTGATGCTCAAGGTGACGCTGCCAGAACTCGCGGGGCTTTATGACGGCCTTGCGGATCACCCCAATGTGCTGCGGGTCGTTGCGCTGTCTGGCGGGTATTCCACCGAAGACGCCTGCGCGCGTTTGGCGCAAAACCCCAAGATGATCGCCAGCTTCTCGCGTGCGCTGACCGAAGGGCTGAACGTCAAGATGTCGGATGCCGAGTTCAACACGGCACTGGGCCAGAACATCACGAAGATCTACGATGCCTCTGTCGCCTAAATTGGAATTTTCCTAAGTTCCGCGGGGGTTTTCTTGGGAAGAAAACCCCTAAACAATAATGCGGATCGGTTCCTGATTGCAAAAGATCACGAGCTGGCCCGCATTCTCCACAGCGTGATAACCGCGGCGTAGCAGTTCTTGCTCGAACGCGTGGCGGCCCACATATCTTTCGACATCCCTGACATTCCGCCGCACGACACACCCGCTGCGGGCAGCCTTCGAACTGAATAGGGCGAGCATCCAGCCCTCGGGCGACAATGGAGAATACTGTTGTTTGACCATGGGGGAAACTTACCCCCGCGAAGGTAAACGTTCCTTTAATGCTCGCAGCACATACACGCGGATCGCAGAGGCCAGCCCCGCTTCAACGCCGCGTTCTGCATCGATCCGCGCCACTAGCGCATTGATCGGCATGTCCATCTCTTGCGCAAGGTCGCGCAATTCCTGCCAGAATTCATCCTCCAGCGAGATCGACGTACGGTGACCCCGAAGGGTCACCGAATGTTTCACCGGCCGGGCGCTCATGTGTCGCGCTTATGGGCTTCCAGATTGCGCGAGATTTGCGCCAGACGGGCTTTCAAAACCTCTTTCTGGTCCTTGCTTTGGCCGAACTGTACCGCGTTTTCATCGGCACGGGCCTTGCGCGAGGCGCGGTTGCGCTCTTTCTTGACCTTGTTGAGGTTGATGGGGGCGCTCATTCTTTGGGTCCGATCATTTGCTCCGGCCGCACCACGCGGTCGAATGTTTCGGCATCGACAAAGCCCAAGGCGATTGCTTCTTCCTTGAGCGTCGTGCCGTTCTTGTGGGCCGTCTTCGCGACTTTGGTCGCGTTGTCATAGCCAATCGTAGGGGCCAGCGCTGTGACCAGCATCAGGCTTTCTTTCATCAGCTTGTCTATACGTTCGACATTGGCCTGTGTGCCGACAACCATATTGTCCGTGAAGGCCGAGGCGCTGTCGCCCAAAAGCTGCATGGATTGCAGAACGTTATAGCTCATCATCGGGTTGTAGACGTTAAGCTCGAAATGACCTTGCGAGCCGGCAAAGCCGACGGCGGCGTCATTGCCCATGACATGCGCACAGACCATGGTCAGCGCTTCGGCCTGCGTCGGGTTCACCTTACCCGGCATGATCGACGACCCGGGCTCGTTCTCGGGCAGGATCAACTCGCCCAGACCCGAACGCGGGCCGGACCCGAGCAAGCGCATGTCATTGGCGATTTTGAACAGCGATCCCGCAACGGTTTTCAGCGCACCCGAGAACATGACCATCGCGTCATGGGCGGCCAGCGATTCAAACTTGTTGGGCGCGGTGACAAAGGGCAGGCCGGTGATCTCGGCCATATGCGCGGCCACGGCTTCGGCCCAGCCTTTTTTGGTGTTCAGGCCGGTGCCAACGGCAGTACCGCCTTGGGCCAGTTCATAGATATCGGGCAGGCAGGCGTTGACCCGTTCGATTCCCTTTTTCACCTGATGCGCATAGCCCGAGAATTCCTGACCCAAGGTCAGCGGTGTCGCATCCTGGGTATGGGTCCGGCCGATCTTGATGATGTCCTTGAACTCTTCGGACTTCGCGACCAAGGCGTCGTGCAGTTTTTGCAGACCGGGCAGCAGTACATCGCGGGCCTGCATGCCGATGGCTACATGCATCGCGGTAGGGAAGGTATCGTTGGACGACTGTCCCATGTTGCAGTGGTCGTTGGGGTGGACCGGATCTTTCGACCCCATCTCGCCGCCCAGCATCTCGATCGCGCGGTTCGAGATCACCTCGTTCGCGTTCATGTTCGACTGGGTGCCGGAACCGGTCTGCCAGACGACCAGCGGGAAATTGTCGTCGAACTTGCCCTCGATCACCTCGGTCGCGGCGGCGGTGATTGCATCGGCCAGCTTCTGGTCCAGATTGCCCTGGTTCAGGTTTTCCATCGCACAGGCTTTTTTCACGACGCCAAGGGCGCGGATGATCGGCACGGGCTGTTTTTCCCACCCGATGGGGAAGTTGATGATCGACCGCTGGGTCTGCGCGCCCCAGTATTTGTCGGACGGCACTTCCAATGGGCCAAAGCTGTCGGTTTCTGTGCGGGTATCGGCCATGAAAAGGCTCCTGATCTTGGGCTTATGTCTGATCAGGGTTTACCCCGCGGGCCGCAGCGGTGCAATGAGCCGATGGCGCTAACCTTGGCGACAAGGCGCGCTGACCGGTCGATTACTTGCGGAAGCTGTCCAGCGATACGATCTCGGCGGCTTTGGGGGCTTCTTCCTCGACCTCAAGCTCGCTTTCGTCTTGTTGGGGCAGATCTTCGTCCTCGTCCTGTTGGCCCGGTTCTTGCTGTTCGAACTTCAGGCCGAATTCCACCGACGGATCCACAAAGGTGCGGATCGCGTCATAGGGGATATACATCGGTTCGGGCGCATCGCCAAAGTTCAACGTGACCGAGAATCCTTCCTCGGTGACCTCAAGCTTGTCGTACCAATGCTGCATGACAACGGTCATCTCGCCGGGGTAGCGGTCGGACAGCCAATCGGCCAGTTCCGCATCCGGATGAGAGGTGTCGAACGTAATAAAGAAGTGATGGTTGCCGGGCAGTCCATTGGCTGCAACGTCAAGTAATACCTGACGAATTAACCCGCGCATGGCATCGTGCATCAGATTGCCATACTCAATGCTTCGGCTCATTACTTCTCTCCGGCCTTGGTTGATGGCGATAGCATACGGCATTTCGCACCAGTGAAAAGGGGGCGCAAAAATTTATAGCAACAGGCGCCAGCAAAGGGCCAATGCCGCGCTTATCGTCATCGTCAGGACAAAGCCGAACCGCAGCCCCAGCATCAACACTCCCGCCACCCCCGTCAGCACAGCGGCCACGGGATCAAAGCTGCTCCAATCAGGGAGCGGCACGGCCAGATGCGCCATAGGCAGCACGCGTTCAAACATCACATGCAGCGCGAACCAGACCGATAGGTTGGCAATCACGCCGACGACGGCGGCGGTAATCGCGCGCAAGGCCCCCGCCAGCCGCGGCTGCGCCGAGATCGCCTCCAGATACGGGCCGGCAAGGAATATCCATATAAAACAGGGCGTAAACGTCACCCAGAGCGCCAGAGCCCCGGCCGAGACCGCGCCCCATGGCCCCGATTGGGCAAAACCCGCCAGCAGGGCAACAAACTCCGTCACCAGAATGAGAGGGCCCGGCGTCGTCTCGGCCAGCCCCAGGGCGTCGATCATCTGTTCGGTGGTGATCCACCCGTGATCCTGCACCACAGTCTGCGCCATATAGGCCAGCACCGCATAGGCGCCGCCAAAGGTCACCACCGCGAGCTTCGAGAAGAAGAGCCCGATCTTGAGCAGGAATTCATTCCCCACACCCCAGACAAACAGCAGCGGCGACGCCCATAGCGCGACCCAAAGCCCGATGACGCCGAAGGGGCGGGCAGGGCGGTGATGTCGCACCTCAACCTCGACCACGCTGCCGTGCCCGGTGGCACCGAAAGCGCCCCAAAGGCCAGCGCCCAGAATGATCAGCGGGAAGGGCAGACCAAAGACGAACAGAGCCACAAAAGCCAGCGCAGCCAGCACCCAACCCGCGCGCCCGTGCAACGCCTTCCGTCCCAGATTGCGCAAGGCTTGAAAGACCACGACAATGACCGCCGCCTTGATCCCCATGAACGCGGCTTGAACCAAGGGAAGCTGGCCGAAATAGGCATAGCCAAAGGCCAGCGCCAGAATGACTGCAGCCCCGGGGAGTACAAACAAAAGCCCCGCCAACAGCCCGCCAAGGGTGCCGCGCAGCCGCCATCCGGCATAGGTCGCCAACTGCATCGCCTCTGGCCCGGGCAACAACATGCACAAGGACAGCGCGCGCAAAAAACCGTCTTCCGAAAGCCAGCGATGACGCTCGACCAACTCTTTGTGCATCAGGGCGATCTGTGCCGCTGGCCCCCCAAAGGACAGCACCCCGATCCGCCCGAACACACGCGCCAGCAGGCGCCATTCCGGTACACTCATATCTCGCATATGCCTCTCACGATGCCCCGCGCCAGAGGTCGCAGTACCGGCCCCTGAGGTCAAGCGTCGGTGGGGCACCGATTGGCACTGCCCGCACATACACGCGGTGGTATTCAAACGATGCGGATTGTCAGGTCAGGGGGGGCAGGTTGCTATCACGCCAAACTATCGAAATCGTTGAACTCTTTGAACGGCACGTCCAGCATCCAAGGGAACCGTGATTTAAAGTCCTCGTCGTCGCGCCAATTCTCGACCTCTGTCCATCTTTCACCGACGCTGACACGCGAGTCGTTCACGTCGCTCAACGTGCGGATATACATGAGCTTCCGAGTGTCGCTGGTGTAACCAAACCGTTTCGGTGCATCCATATGGCCGATGCCGAATATGTTTTTATGGTCTTTCCTGCCAACCATCGTCAGACCCAAATTAATGAATTTGAAGCGATGTGCCCATAACTGAACCTCGTCGTCACGCAGGCCCAATGCGTACCCCTTTGGGAATGTGTAAAAATGGGGCTTGCCCTCTGCTTCGAGCGGCTCGGCTTGCGCTAGATGCGCTCTGAGCGTTGCGATGAAATCCGAAGACAGGCCGTCATCATCATCAAGGACGACTTGCGCCACGGGATCGCTCCCTGCAAATTTTCCGATTGCGTGGCGCTGAAACTTCCTCGCCGGGCCCTGCGGCGCGAATTGTATCGTGAACTTGCCTGCCCCTAAACGGTCTTCACACATATCGGTCAGCTCTGATTTTGCCCAATCGGGCATCTGATCGCTGGAGAGGATGAAATGGTGAAAGTTATCGTCCGTTTGCGACGCGAGGCTCGCCAATGCGATATTGTTGAACAGCCATAGCCGCCGCAACAGCCTGTTTTTATCGAACAGCATCGCCGCATCTTTGGAAAAGTCGCTTTGCCATCCTGACGCCCCTAGAAACGAGAACCGAGTTGAGACGAGGATTTCAGTCGATTGGGACATTGAGCGGCTTCTCTGCTTTGTGGGCGGTTAATGTATCTTATTAAAAATTATGGACTTTTGACCGCAAGTCAAACAAACCCGAAGTGCGGGTTGAAAGTCAGGGTTCAAGGGGCTTGGGTGTTCTGCCGTTCATTCTGAAGCGGACGAAGTGCTTATGCAAGCTGCCGATTGATTGCAGCACAGGCGAAGGCCCGCCTGACCATAAGCAGGCGGAAAGTGCACATCATGCGCTTGAAAGTGGAAAATTACGGGGGAGAGGTAAGTGCAGGTTTCTGTTGCCAGGTACCTGCGAACCCCGCCTTAGGTCGCTAAACGTAAGGACTTAAGTTTCAATAGTTCCGGTCGCTTACGCGGCCATCGCCATTGGAGCACGATTGTCATTTGCAATTGTACATTTTACGCCGATAACGGTGGCAGTCAGCCGAGATAAAGCAACATCTTTAGACGTTCGTCGATCCTATTTCGACCCCATGATCCGCAAATGACGGATGTTTGGTGGAGTCGCCGGGTACCGCCCCCGGGTCCGAACCGCTTATTACATGCGCGTTTATACCCATAGTCCCGAAGGACACCCTAGATATAAGGGGCGTGATTTGCTTTGCAAGGGGAAAGCTTTGAAAACGAAAGATGTCCCGCGGCTATCGGGCCGCGTCAATCTGTTTGCTGCGGCGGGCAAAGACGGTGCGGGCGAGGGCCTGGGTCTCTTCCTCAAGCAGGGACAGCCCTTGGGCGGCGGCGCCGGCGTCGCGGGCGGCGATGGCGGCGGCGATGTCACGATGGCGCGCGACGATGGCGTCGCGGGACCATGCGGTGAAGGTGATCATGTTCATCAGCGGCTGCATCGCTTCGACCGCACCGGCGAGTTGATAGGACAGCACCGGATTGCACGCGCCATCGACCAGCGCGCGGTGAAACGCGACATCAGCCGCGCAAAAGCCCGCGTCCGACAGATCGGGGGCAGATTGCGCGGCAAGCGCGTTTTGCATTGCGTCCAGGTGATGATCCTGCCTGCGTGCCGCCGACAGGGGGGCGCAGGCGCGCTCTAGCGCGAAGCGGGCCTCGCAGGCGGTCTCGAAGCTCACATCGTTCATCGACAAAAGCAGGGTGGAGGTGGTGATCTGCTGCGCTTGGGCGGCTTCAAAGCTGATGCGATTGACGAAAGCGCCGCCCGTTGCACCCCGTTGCGTGCGGATCAACGATTGTGCCGCCAACCGCTTGAGCGCCTCGCGCACCGTCGCGCGCGAGACGTTGAACTGCGCCGACAGCTCCGCCTCGGAGGGGAGGCGTTCGTCCACGATCAACACACCCTTGATGATGGCATCACGGATGTTCGCGGCAATATGGCTGGACAGATCAGAGGCGGTTTCTGGCGTGGAATTCATATGTCTTACATTTATGGTTTGGAAAAACTTTAATTGTCTGACATTAATTTTGCAAGATGTGAGTCGGCGGGCACCCCCACTGGCGCGCAGCTTGAACCCATGGAACCGAGGGGCCAGCCCCTCGGGCTCCCCGGAGTTTACTGGCAAAATGAAGCGGGCCCTGAACGGCGGTCCGAGACAGGAGAAATGATGTTTGATGCGTTGATGGTGAATAAGGATGAGGACACCGGCAAGACCCATGCCGAGGTTACCCAGATCGACCTTGACCGTTTGCCCGAGGGGGATGTGACCGTTGCTGTCGAATATTCGACCGTGAACTACAAGGACGGGCTGTGCATCGGGCCGGGCGGCGGCTTGGTACGCAAGTATCCCCATATTCCGGGTATCGATTTCGCAGGCACCGTGGAGGCATCGGACGATGATCGCTACAAACCCGGCGATAAGGTCGTGCTGACCGGCTGGCGTGTGGGCGAGGCCCATTGGGGCGGTTATGCGCAAAAGGCGCGTGTGAAGGCAGACTGGCTGGTGCCGCTGCCCGAGGGGCTGAATACCCGCCAGGCCATGGCCGTGGGCACGGCGGGCTTTACCGCGATGCTGTCTGTCATGGCGCTGGAGGATCACGGGCTGGTGCCAGGCAACGGGCCGGTGCTGGTGACGGGTGCCGCCGGTGGCGTGGGGTCGGTCGCGGTCGCCATCCTTGCTGCATTGGGTCACGAGGTCGCCGGTGTGACGGGCCGCCCGGATACGGCGGATTATCTGAAATCGCTGGGTGCCACGCAGATCGTCGCGCGGGAAGAGTTGAACGAAACCGTTAAACGCCCGCTGGAATCCGAAACCTGGGCCGGTTGCATTGATGCCGTGGGCGGCGAGATGCTGGCGCGGGTCTTGGGGCAGATGAAATACGGCGGTTCGGTCGCAGCTGTCGGGCTCGCGGGTGGGGCAGGGTTGCCGGCCACGGTGATCCCCTTCCTGCTGCGCGGTGTGAACCTGCTGGGGATCGATTCCGTCATGCAACCCTATGACAACCGTCTGCGCGCATGGCAGCGGATCGGGAAAGGCCTGCCGCTGTCCAAGCTTGAGGATATGGTCGTGCCTGCGACGCTGAGCGATCTGCCCAAGCTGGGGGCAGACATCCTGAACGGTCAGGTGCGGGGTCGTGTTGTGGTTGATGTGAACGGTTAAACCACCGGCACGACGGCTACGATTTGTCTGGCGGCGGCCCCTTGGGGTCGCCGTTTGGCGTATTTAGGGACTGGTACGGCCTTGACCTTGCGAGGGCAGCACTAGCTTTGCATCACCTTAACGCAAAGTGTGACATGTCCGATAAAAGCCCCATCCTTCTTTGGTATCGCCGCGATCTGCGGCTTAGCGATCATCCGGCCCTATCTGCCGCTGCAAACGCGGGGCGGCCCGTGATACCCGTCTTTATAAAGGACAAGAGCGTCAACGCCCTTGGCGCGGCACCGAAATGGCGTCTGGGGTTGGGGATCGGGGCGCTGGCGAACAGTCTTGAGGGGGTGTCGAGCAGGCTGATCTTGCGTGAAGGCGATGCGCTTGAGGTATTACAGGTTCTGATCAAGGAGACGGGCGCCGGTGCCGTCTATTGGTCGCGGCTTTATGATCCGGACAGCGTGCAGCGCGACAGCAAGATCAAAGAGATCCTGTGCAACGACGGGATAGAGGCGAAATCCTTTGGGGGGCACGTCATGTTCGAGCCCTGGACGGTCGAGACCAAGGCGGACGACTGCTATAAGGTCTACACGCCGTTCTGGAACAACGTCAAAACCCGCGATGTTGAGCCGCCGCTGTCGGCACCTTCAGAACTTC
Source organism: Sulfitobacter sp. CB2047 (assembly GCF_000735125.2). Lineage (NCBI taxonomy): Bacteria > Pseudomonadati > Pseudomonadota > Alphaproteobacteria > Rhodobacterales > Roseobacteraceae > Sulfitobacter > Sulfitobacter sp. CB2047. The sequence continues at coordinate 1,714,375 of NZ_CP072613.1, forward strand.
CCGCGCCCGAAAGCTGGCCCGACAGTGATGCGCTGGACGGGTGGGGCTTGGGGGCTGCGATGGACCGTGGTGCCGATGTGGTGCGCCCGTTTGTCTGTCTGGGCGAAAAAGCCGCGCAGTCGCGGCTGGGGGCCTTCATGGCGCATGGGGTAGCCGACTATAAGCAGACCCGCGACATTCCCGGCACCGATGGCACGTCGAACCTGTCCGAGAACCTGTCGCTGGGTGAGATTAGTCCGCATCAATGCTGGCACGCCGCACAGCGCGCCTTGCATGACGGCAAACAGGGGGCGGAGACCTTTCTGAAAGAGCTGGTGTGGCGCGAGTTTGCCTATCACCTGATGCATCACACGCCACGGATGCTGACCGACAATTGGCGCGAGGAATGGGATGCCTTCCCCTGGAACGAGGATGAACGCCGTGCCGAGGTAAAAGCCTGGAAACAGGGGCGCACGGGCGAACCCTTTGTCGATGCTGCCATGCGCGAGCTCTATGTCACCGGCCGCATGCATAACCGGGGCCGCATGATCGTCGCGAGCTATCTGACGAAACATCTGATGTGTCACTGGCGCATCGGGCAGAAGTGGTTTGAACATTGCCTGATCGACTGGGACCCCGCGAGCAATGCGATGGGGTGGCAATGGGCGGCGGGGTCGGGGCCGGATGCGTCTCCGTATTTCCGCGTGTTCAACCCCGAGACACAGCTGGATAAATTTGATAAGAATAGAGACTACGCCAGTCGCTGGATCGCCGAAGGGCGTGCCAATCCGCATAAGGACGCGCTCGCGTTCTTTGATGCGATCCCGCGCAGTTGGCCCTTGTCGGCGGATGATGACTATCCCGAGAAGATCATCGCGCTGGACGAAGGGCGCGAACGGGCCCTTGAAACCTATAAGGGGCGAAACTTTTAACCTTTATGAAACGTGGATCTCCCACGTAACACCCATAAACCAATAAGATACGCGTCCAAGCGCATACAGGAGAGCGAATGATTTTGACCAGCACCGAGGGGCAGACTGCCCTTCCACGATATTTCTCGCGTGTTTTTGCGATGGCGCAGGAAATGCAAAACGGGCAGGTCGACTTTGTTTTGCCCGACGGGCGGTGCTTTCGCGCAACCGGAAAGAACCCGCTGCCCATTGCGGAAATCCGTATCCATAACAATGACTTGTTCGCGCGTCTTATCAGGGAGGGTGATCTTGGTTTCAGCGATGCCTACCTTGACGAATGGTGGAGCACACCGGACCTGCAGGCCTTTATGGACGTGGCTCATGCGAATGAGGATATCTACGATTCATTCCCCGGCATGGGGTTGATCCGCAAATTTGAATCCCTGCGCTTCTGGTTGCAGCGCAACAGCAAGAAGCAAGCGCGTAAGAACATCAGCTATCACTATGATTTGGGGAATGATTTCTACAAATTGTGGCTTGATGACACGATGACCTATTCAAGCGCGCTTTTCGAGGACGGCTTTCAACAATCGCTAGAGGCGGCGCAGACTGCGAAATATGCCTCTATGGTGGATCAAATGGGGGTCTCGGCTGGGGACCATGTGCTGGAAATCGGCTGCGGCTGGGGCGGTTTCGCTGAATATGCAGCGAAGGAACGCGGGCTCAAGGTCACCTGCCTTACGATCAGCAAAGAGCAGTTTAACTACGCCAAAGAACGTATTGAAAACGCGGGCTTGGCCGATGTTGTTCAGTTCAAGCTTCAAGATTACCGTGACGAGCGTGGCACTTACGATGGTATTGCCAGCATCGAGATGTTCGAAGCCGTTGGGGAACAGTATTGGCCGTCGTATTTCAATACGTTGCACGCCTGTCTTAAACCTGGATGTCAAGCGACCTTGCAAATCATCACCGTGCCGGATCGTCGCTGGAAGGTTTACAAGCGAGGCGTTGATTTCATTCAGAAATATATCTTTCCGGGGGGTATGCTACCAAGCCCCGCGGTGTTGAAGCAACAGGTTGAGAATGCCGGACTAGCCGTTGAAAAGTCTATCGAATTTGGAAAAAGCTACGACGTCACGCTGCGCCGCTGGCATACGACCTTCAATGAGAAGTGGGAAGAGATCGCGCGTATGGGCTTTGACGAACGCTTCAAGCGGATGTGGGATTTCTACCTCACCTCTTGCGCGTCTACCTTTGACAGCGGCAATTGCGATGTGACACAGATTACCGTGAAGCGTCCGGCCTGAGGGCGCATTGCTTGTAGTCTAAGGAAATCCCGATGCCGACCGCTGCCCGCCTGACAGCCGCTTTCTGCCTGGCGCTGATGGGCTTTGCCCTTTCGCGCATGATCATGCCCCTGATGCCTGAATCCACCCAGTTCGGGTATTTCATTCCCACCAATATTGCCCTCGGGCTCGCGGTCGGGTGGCGGGTCATGGGGGCACGTGCGGGCGGTGGCGTTTCCGAAGGGATCACCATCGGGCTGACCGGCGCCGTGGTTCTGGTGTTCTGGGGGCTGTTCATCCAGGCAGGCCGCGAGATGATCGAGAACGCGATGATGCACCGCTATGGCGGTGTCGGAGAGGCGCTGGTGGGCATGATTGGTATCGGTGCCGAATACTTCCTGATCATGGCAACGGTGCCGATCATCGCGGTCGTGTTGATTGGCGGTGCCGTCAGTGGCGTGATCACAAACCTTATCGACAGCAAGTTCCCTTAAGCCGATGACAGATCTTTTTCTCTATGGGTCGTTGCGGCATGTGCCGCTGCTTGAAATTGTGATGGGGCGCGCGGCGGACCGGCTTGACATCTCGCCGGACCGTTTGCCGGATCACATCGCCTTATCCGTTGTCGAGGGGCCGTTCCCCTGCATCGTGCCGGCACCGGGCCAATCCGCCGAAGGGGTGTTGCTGCGCGGGCTGGGGCAGAACGATCTGGACCGGTTGAATTTCTACGAGGGCAGCTTTGCCTACGACCTGCAAGAAATCACGTTGGAAAGCGGCGCAAGCGCTTTGGGCTATTTCGCGCGGCCTGATCAATGGACGACACGTGACCCGTGGTCGCTGACGCAGTGGCAGGCAGATTGGGGTGCGCTCAGCTGCTTTGCTGCGCGCGAGGTGATGGATTATTTCGGCGTCTACACCGCCGACCGCGTGGCACAGATGTTCCCGATGATCCGGTCACGGGCAGCGGCGCAGGTGAATGCGCTTCGGTCGAAACACGGGGCAGGGACGCTGGACGGCAAGGTCCGGATCGACCGGATTGACCGCGCCTATACCAATTATTTCGCGCTGAACGAATATCACCTCGCGCACGAGCGTTTCGACGGCACGATGACCGATGTGCTGGAGCGTGCGGTCTTCGTCGCGACCGATGCCGCCTTGGTGCTGCCCTATGATCCGGTGCGGGATCGGGTGATGCTGGTAGAGCAGCTGCGCATGGGGCCGGTGGCGCGGGGGGATCGCGCGCAGTGGCAGCTTGAACCCATCGCGGGCCGTGTTGATCCGGGCGAAAGCCCCGAAGACGCCGCGCACCGCGAAGCGCAGGAAGAAGCGGGTCTGACCCTGCGCAAGCTTGAAAAAATCGCGGAAGTCTATGCCTCTCCGGGGGATTCTACGGAATTTTTCTATATCTATCTGGGCCTTGCCGATTTGCCCGATGATAGCACCGGTGTGAACGGGCTTGAGGCCGAAAACGAGGATATCCGGTCCCATCTCATCGGCTTTGATGCGCTGATGACAATGGTAGACCAGCTTGAAGCTGCCAATGCGCCGCTGGTGATTGCCGCTTACTGGCTTGCGCGGCATCGGGAACGCTTGAGGTTGGAAGCGCCCGCCGCTACACCGGAGGTAACTTGATTTAGGAGCATCCCATGCACGTCGCATCTGATCTGGCGCAGGCCATTGGCAACACCCCTCTTATTCGTCTGCGCAAGGCGAGCGAGGAAACCGGCTGCGAGATATACGGCAAGGCAGAATTCATGAACCCCGGCCAGTCGGTCAAGGACCGTGCTGCGCTGTTCATCATTCAGGATGCCATCGCCAAGGGTACGCTGAAACCCGGCGGCACGATTGTCGAAGGCACGGCAGGGAACACCGGTATCGGGCTGGCACTGGTCGGCGCATCGATGGGGTTCAAAACCGTGATCGTCATTCCTGAAACGCAAAGTCAGGAAAAAAAGGACATGCTGCGCCTTGCCGGGGCCGAGCTGGTGCAAGTGCCCGCGGCACCCTACCGCAACCCCAACAACTTTGTGCGCTACTCGGAACGGCTCGCGAATGAACTGGCGCGCACCACGAACGAAGGTGTGATCTGGGCCAACCAGTTCGACAACGTCGCCAACCGTCAGGCGCATATCGAAACCACCGGCCCCGAGATCTGGGAGCAGACCGGCGGCAAGGTTGACGGATTCTGCTGTGCGGTAGGATCTGGCGGCACGCTGGCCGGTATCGGCATGGCGTTGCAGCCCAAAGGCGTGAAAATCGCGATTGCCGATCCGGACGGGGCCGCGCTGCATAACTATTACACCAAGGGCGAACTGGTCGCCGAAGGCGGATCAATCGCAGAAGGTATCGGTCAGGTCCGCATCACCAAGAACCTCGAAGGGTTCACGCCCGATTTCAGCTACAACGTCTCGGACGAAGAGGCGCTTCCCTATGTCTTTGATCTGCTGCAACACGAAGGGCTTTGCCTTGGGGCGTCGTCGGGTGTGAACGTGGCCGGTGCGGTGCGTCTGGCCAAGGATATGGGGCCGGGGCATACCATCGTGACGATCCTGTGCGATTTTGGCACGCGCTATCAGTCGAAACTGTTCAACCCCGACTTCCTGCGCGAAAAAGATCTGCCCGTGCCCGCTTGGCTGGACCGCGCCCCACAATCCATTCCCGGCGTCTTCGAAGACCAATGATCGCGACGCTCAGGGGGCTTCTGGCCTGCGGTCTTCTGGCGCTTTGCCTGACGACCGCGGCTTTCGCGCAGACCGACGTCGAAGAAACGGCGGAGCAATGGGATAGTGTTGCGGTCAAGGCGGAACAATCGGTTGAAGAGGCCGACACACCGACTTCCGAACTCGACAGCTTGCGCGGGCGTATCGTCAACTACCGGTCCGAGTTCGAGGCCGCGCGCACGCTGAACGCTGAACGTATCGCTGCGCTGCGCGACCAGCTTGCCGCCTTGGGCACAGCGCCCGAGGGCGAAAATGCCGAACCCGAAGCGCCAGAGGTGGCCAAGACCCGCGCCGACATCAATCAGCAGTTGAACACCCTGCTGGCGCCCGTTCAGATCGCAGAGCGCGAGTTTCTGCGCGCAGACGGACTGGTGCGCGAGATCGACAAGATCATTCGCGAACGCCAGACCGAACGGCTGCTCCGCACCACGCCGTCGCCGCTGAACCCCGTCTATTGGGGGCCCGCGCTGGTCGAGATGCAGGATGCCTTTGCCGCTTTCTGGCAGGAAAGCGCTGAACAGGATACGGACAGCGCGCTGAATACGTTGGAAAACAACCTGCCGACCGTTTTCTTCGCGGGTATTGCCGGCTTGCTCTTGCTGTTCCGCGGCCGTGTCTGGGCGATGAAGATTGCGCATACCCTGCGCGTGCATCAGGCGCGCGGCATGGGGATCTGGCGCTTTGTCGTCTCCCTGTTGCGCATCCTGTTCCCGCTGGTGGGGCTTTACCTGCTGACCATCGCGGCACGGCAATCGGGTTTTCTGGGCACACGCGCGACACAGGTCGTTGAATTGCTGCCACTGATTGGCCTGCTTATCTTCGGGTTCCGCTGGGTGTCCGAACGGGTCTTTGCCCGCGAAGAAGACGAAGCGCTTTTGCCGCTGTCTGCACAGCAACGTAAATCCGCACGGTTCTACGTGAACGCGATCACCTTCGTGATGATCCTGTCTATCGTGGCGCTGACGGTGCTTGAAATCGGCGACCCCAGCTTGGCGACCCGCGCGGTGGTGCAATTCCCGCTGGCGGTGCTGACCAGTCTCGCGCTGTTCCAGATCGGTCGGATCCTGCGCAGCTACCGTGAACCCGAAGAGGATACGCCAGACGCGGATGGCATGACCAAAGCATCGTCCCATGCGCGGGTTGTACGCGGTGCCGGGCTGGGGGCTATTGCGGTCTCTGTTGTGGCACCGCTGCTGTATGCCTTTGGCTATCAAGATCTGTCGGATGCGATCCTGCGCCCCTATGTGACGACACTAGCCGTGCTGGGGCTGGTCATGGCGCTGCAACGCTTTTCCGCGGATGTCTATGGCGCGATCACGGGGCAGGGCGTTGCCGCACGCGAAGCGCTGATGCCGCTGTTCTTCGGTCTGATTTTGCTGTTGTTGGCGATGCCCGTGCTTGCGTTGGTCTGGGGCGCACGGGTCGCTGACCTGACCGAGTTATGGGCCGCATTCTCGCGCGGGTTCACCATCGGGGAAAGCCAGATCTCGCCGTCGAACCTGCTGGCCTTCGCGGTGATTTTTGCGATCGGCTATCTGCTCACGCGGCTGCTGCAAGGGGCGCTGCGCAGCAATGTCCTGCCCAAGACCAAGATCGACATCGGCGGGCAGAACGCGCTGCTGTCGGGGCTGGGCTATGTCGGGATCTTTCTGGCCGCGCTGGCCGCGATCACGGGGGCGGGCATTGACCTTAGCTCACTTGCCATCGTTGCCGGTGCGCTGTCGGTCGGTATCGGTTTCGGTCTGCAGAACATCGTCAGCAACTTCGTCTCGGGGATCATCCTGCTGATCGAACGCCCCATTTCCGAAGGCGACTGGATCGAGGTCGGTGGCAAGTCCGGCTATGTGCGCGATATTTCGGTGCGGTCCACGCGGATCGAAACCTTTGACCGCACCGACGTCATTGTCCCGAACGCCGATCTTGTCAGCGGTACGGTGACCAACTTTACCCGTGGCAATACCGTGGGGCGGGTCATCATCTCGGTCGGGGTGGCCTATGGCACCGATACCCGCCGCGTCGAGGCGATCCTGCGCGAGATCGCGGAGGACCAGCCGCTGGTGCTTGCGAACCCCGCGCCAAATGTGCTGCTGGTGCGTTTCGGGGCCGACGCGCTGGAGTTCGAGATCCGTGCCTTCCTGCGGGACGTGAATTGGATGATGTCGGTCAAAAGCGATATCAACCACGCCATCGTCGAACGCTTTGCCGCCGAAAACATCGAGGTGCCCTTTCCCCAGCGGGACGTATGGCTGCGCACCCGCGCGGGCGAAAAACCCTCTAAGCAGGATGGAGAGGACAGTTGAACGAGCCGATCTACCTCACCGACGCCTATGCCCGCGACAGCGCCGCCAAAGTCACCGCCATCACCGACGAGGGCGGGATCGTGCTGGACCGGACAGTGTTCTATCCCACGGGCGGCGGGCAACCGGGGGACAGCGGTTGGCTGAACTGGGACAAGCAGCGCATGCCGATCGCGACAACGGTCAAAGGGCTGGACGGGTCCATCATTCTGGTTCCGGCCGAACCCGAGGAAATCCCCCAGCCGGGCACCCATGTCACACAGAAGCTGGATTGGGACCGCCGGCACCGGCATATGCGGGTGCACAGCCTGCTGCATCTGTTGTCCGTGGTCGTGCCGTTTCCCGTGGTGGGAGGGCAAATCTCGGCCACGCATGGGCGGCTCGACTTTGACCTTGCCGATGCGCCAGAGGATCGCGACGGCATCGAAGACGCGCTGGCGTCCTATATCGCGCAGGATTTGCCGATTACGGATCACTGGATTACCCAAGCGGAATTGCAAGCCGCGCCTGAGTTGGTCAAGACGTTATCCGTCGCACCACCGGTCACGGCGGCCAACGTACGTCTGGTGCAAATCGGAGAGAGTGACGCATGGATCGACCTGCAGCCTTGCGGTGGTACCCACGTTGCCCGCACCGGAGAGATTGGGGCGGTACGCCTTGGCAAGATTGAGAAAAAGGGGCGCGGCACCCGCCGGATCTACGTCCATCTCGACAGCTGAACGGCGCATTGAAATCTTGTTGAATTTCGCGCGTTTTACCCCTTGCACCCCGCCTGCAGGTCACGTTAAACACCCCCTCAATGGACAGGTGGCCGAGTGGTCGAAGGCGCACGCCTGGAAAGTGTGTAGGCGGGAGACCGTCTCCAGGGTTCGAATCCCTGTCTGTCCGCCATACCCCCCTTACGATATATTCCGCCTGTACGGTGATCGGTTCCGACGCCCCGAACGGGTCGCCAGATGCCCGTTGGCTTGGGCCCGTCGATGACCGGTTACCTGAGCCTTTTTGCGGTCGCCTTTCTTGCAGCGACGATTCTACCGATGCAATCCGAAGCGTTGCTGGTCGGGCTGATGATCCACGGCCAGCACGGGGTTCTGGGGTTGCTGGCGGTTGCCACGGTGGGCAATGTCTTGGGGTCGGTGGTGAATTGGGGGCTGGGGCATGCGGTGCTGCGGTTCCAACACAAGCGCTGGTTTCCTGCATCCCCGTCGCAAATGGCGCGGGCCGAGATGTGGTATGCGCGCTATGGCCGCTGGTCGCTGCTGGTCAGCTGGTTTCCGGTTGTTGGCGATGCGCTGACCGTCACCGCAGGGGTGCTAAGAGAGCCGCTGTGGTCCTTCGTCGCAATCGTCGGCATCGGCAAGGCATTGCGCTATGGCGTGCTGGCCTGGGTGACGCTCGTGTGGATCGGCTGAGCGAAAGAGATCGAATAGCGCGTTGTCTTAAAACGAAAAAAGCGCCCGAGGGCGCTTTGTTTCCGTGATCGTCGTCTGGCGCTTAGCCGCCCCAGTTACGTACCTGACCGCAATCCATATGCACGAAGTTAGAACCGGAATAGCGACCAACACCGCCACCGTTACAGGCAATCGCCGCGCGTGCCATCTGGTTCACCGAACGCGATGCCAGACGCAGGTCAGCCGCCTGACCACGCATATGGAGGGAGTTCTTGGCCACACCGCGCGATCTGGAACGCAGCATCGCGTTGGTCTGCGGGCTGCGGTAGCCGGATAGAAGCATATAGGGCTCGGACACATCCAGAAGGTTATGCGACGCGGCCATGATGTCCACGGTGCGCAAGTCCATCGATTTGACGCCATCGGTACGCCAGTCACGCATGAAATAGTTCAGCTCGGATACGGCATCTTTGATGTAGTTGCCTTCGATCCAATAGATCATGTCGATGCGTTCGCCTGTCCGGCCGGAATACATCTTGATGCGACGAATATCGCCGGCCCCACGCAAAAATCCTGCTGCGTTTGCGAAGGTCGGTGCCGCTGCTACGGCCGTCGCTGCGAATGCGCCCAATACGGAGCGCCGGGTCATGCCCGAAGTGCTCTTACCAGTCATTGATTGTATGTCCCGTCTTCTGCCTTTGGTTCCATGATGTTACACGGAGTTTTCCATCGATCCCCAGATGCAACAATTTATGGCATAGCGCGATTCTTGAACCAAGTGCTGAATCGAAAAGGTTCCATCCATCAACAAATTTAGGCGAATTTTTGCGCAACCCTTAGTTGGTTGTTCATTTTTGCCACAGGGGCGATGCCGATAAGCATCAATTTATCCTTAGTTTTCAGTTCACGGGCATTGTTATTGGACAAGAGCATAGGGTTCCCTGCCTATCTAGGAAATCCAAAGCTCACCGATTTCGGGGGAATCAATGACTCGTATTTTAAGCATTCAATCGCGGAAATTTCGCCGCATGGCAGGTTTTCTGGGGGCTGCTGCCACAGCTCTGACACTCTTTACCGCGCCGCAACCCGCTTTTGCGCAGGTGACCGCGTTCAAACAGGCCGTTGCCGAAGCCGCCGCGCGGGATGAGGATATCGCCGCCTACTACCGGACCCACGGCTATGCACCGATCTGGACCGAAGCGACAGAGACACAGCGCGCCCGACGTGCCGCTCTTATGTCAGCGATCCGCGCGGCTGATTTGCACGGGCTGCCCGTCGCACGCTATGACCCCCAAGGGCTGATGGAAAAGCTCAAAAACGCGCAGACCCCGCGGGATCGCGGGCTGGCCGAGGTCGAGATGACGCGCGTTTTCCTGCAATACGCCCGTGATCTGCAAACCGGTGTGCTGGTGCCGTCGCGCATTGATCCGTCCATCGTGCGCGAAGTGCCATACCGCGACCGTCAGACCTATATCACCGATTTCATTTCTTCCGATCCCACGCCGTTCCTACGCAATCTGCGCCCGCGGACGATGGAGTATAACGCCCTGATGCGTGAAAAGCTGCGGATGGAGCATTTGCTGACCCAAGGCGGTTGGGGCCCCGCGGTGCCTGCATCCTCGCTCAAGCCCGGGGCGCAAGGCACGCAAGTGGTCGCGCTGCGCAACCGATTGATGTCGATGGGGTATCTGAAACGGTCCAACGTGATGACCTATGACGCCACGTTGCAAGAGGCGGTGCGCAGCTTTCAAAAAGATCACGGGCTGAATGAGGACGGCGTCGCTGGCTCCGGCACCATGGCCGAGATCAACAAGAGCGTCGAGACGCGGCTGCAATCCGTCATCGTCGCGATGGAGCGTGAACGCTGGCTGAACAAGGAACGCGGCGCACGTCACGTGCTGGTCAATATCCCCGCCTTCACCGCGTCCGTTGTCGACAACGGGCAGGTCACCTTCGAGACACGCTCGGTCGTGGGGGCGAACCAATCGGACCGGCTGACTCCTGAATTCTCGGATGTGATGGAATATATCGTCATCAACCCGACGTGGACGGTGCCGCGGTCGATCGTGACCAAGGAATATCTGCCGTCGATGCAGCGCAACCCCAATGCCGCGGGTCATATTGATCTGATCGATAACCGCGGCCGGATCATCAGCCGTGGGTCTGTGAACTTTAGCCGTTATACAGCGCGTACCTTCCCATATGGCATGCGCCAAAAGCCGGGGCGGACCAATGCGCTTGGGTTGGTGAAGTTCATTTTCCCCAACAAATACAACATCTACCTGCACGACACGCCCTCCAAGAGCCTGTTTGACCGCGACGTTCGTGCCTTTAGCCACGGCTGCGTGCGGCTCGCCGATCCTTTTGATTTCGCCTATACGCTGCTGGCCCCGCAAGCGGCTGATCCTGTCGCCTATTTCAAACGGCAACTGGCCACAGGCCGCGAGACTTTCGTCCATCTGGATACCGAAGTGCCGGTCCACATCATCTACCGCACCGCCTTCACCACACCGCGCGGCCATACGCAGTATCGCGCCGATATCTATGGTCGCGATGGCCGTATCTGGGATGCGCTGAGCAAGGCGGGGGTGGCATTGGGCGCGGTTCAGGGTTAACTCGTCCCTGATAAGGGGAGACCGCACATGACCTACACCATCCAACAGATCGCCGACGCGCTTGGCTTGCCAGCGGTCGGCGATACCTCCATTTCGATTGCCAAACTGGCAGAGCCGGCAGACGCGGGCCCCGACGATCTCGCGCTCGCCATGAGCCCCAAATACGCACAATCGCTGTCTGACGGATCGGCCCGCGCGGCCATGCTCTGGCCCGATGCCGATTGGCAAGAGATGGGGTTGAAGGCCGCCATCCTGCCGGACCGTCCGCGCTTTGCCATGTCGGGACTGACCCGCATGATGGATCCGGGGCAGGGGTTCGGGGCTGGCATCCACCCCTCCGCCGTTATTGATGAGACTGCCGAACTGGCCGAGGACGTCTCTGTCGGGCCATTGACGATTGTGGCGGCAGGCGCGAAAATCGGCGCTGGTTCTGTCATCGGGCCGCAGTGCTACATTGGGACAGACGCGGTTCTGGGTAAGAACGCCTATCTGCGCGATCATGTCAGCATCGGCGCGCGGGTGCGCATCGGCGATGATTTCATCGCGCAACCGGGCGCGCGGATCGGCGGCGACGGGTTTTCGTTCGTGACGGCTGAACCCAGCACGGTGGAACAGACCCGCAAGACCCTTGGTGATCGCGGCGACACAAAAGCGCAACAATGGACCCGTATTCACACCCTTGGAAGTGTGACCATCGGGAACGACGTGGAATGCGGTATGAACTGCACGGTTGACAGCGGCACCATTCGCAACACCGCGATTGGCGACGGCAGCAAGCTCGATAACCTCGTGCATCTGGGGCATAACGTCGTGGTCGGCAAAAACTGCCTGCTGTGCGGGCAGGTCGGTATCGCTGGTTCCGTGACCATCGGCGACAACGTCGTGCTGGGTGGTCAGGTGGGCGTCAGCGACAATATCACCATCGGCGACGGGGTGATCGCGGGCGGCGGCACCAAGATCCTGTCCAACGCGCCCGCGGGCCGGTCGTTGCTGGGGTATCCCGCGACGGAAATGGGCAAGCAGATCGAAGGCTACAAAGCGCTGCGCCGTTTGCCGCGCTTGCTTCGCGATGTGGCGGCGTTAAAATCCCAGATGGGCACCTCCAAAGACAGTGAGACAAGCTAGGGCCGAGGCATGGCCCGTTCTGACGGAGACTTAGGATGAACATCAAAGATCAGGTCATCAGCATTATCGCCGATCAAGCGTTTCTGACGCCATCGGATGTCACCATGAACAGCACACTCGAAAGCCTTGGCATCGACAGCATGGGCATCGTCGAAAGCATCTTCGCGATTGAAGAGATATTCGACGTATCGGTGCCGTTCAACGCGAACCAGCCGGATGCCACGGGGTTCGATATCTCTAGCGTGGCCAGCATTGTCGCAGGGGTGGAACGGCTGCGCGCCGAGCAGGCCTGACGCGTGAAACGTGTCGTGATTACGGGGGCGGGCACGGTCAATCCGCTGGGGTTGAACGTGCCCGATACGCTTGCGGCCATGCGCAACGGGATGTGCGGAATCGGGCCGCTTGATTTCCGCGACGTGGACCGGCTGTCGATCAAGATCGGCGGTCAGGTCCACGGGTTTGACGGCGAAAGCCAGTATAACCGCCAGAAAATCGCGCTGTATGACCGGTTCACCCAGTTCACCCTTGCCGCCGCGGCGGAGGCGATCCGCCAATCAGGGCTTGAGTTCAAGGGAGAGCTATCGGCGAAATCCGGCGTGGTGCTTGGCACGGCGGGCGGCGGGGTCAGCACATGGGACGATAACTACCGTGCGGTCTATGCCGAAGGGAAGAACCGCGTGCATCCCTTTGTGGTGCCGCGCCTGATGAACAACGCCGCCGCCAGCCATGTGAGCATGGAGCATCACCTCAAGGGGCCATCCTTCACCGTTTCCACCGCCTGCGCATCCTCGAACCACGCGATGGCGCAGGCGTTTTCGATGATCCGCAGCGGGATGGCACCGGCGATGGTCACGGGCGGCTCTGAATCCATGATGTGCTTTGGCGGGGTCAAGGCGTGGGAAGGGCTGCGCGTGATGTCGCGCGACGCCTGCCGCCCGTTCTCGGCCAATCGCAATGGCATGGTGCAGGGCGAAGGCGCAGGCATTTTCGTGTTCGAGGAATATGACCACGCCCGCGCCCGCGGGGCTGATATCCTGTGCGAAGTATCGGGCTTTGCCATGTCCTCTGACGCGTCGGACATTGTGATGCCGTCCAAGGCGGGTGCTGCCCGCGCGATCAAAGGCGCGTTGGACGACGCCCGGATCAACCCGGAGGAGGTGGGCTATATCAACGCCCATGGCACGGGCACGGCAGCCAATGATAAAACCGAATGTGCGGCGGTGGCAGATGTGTTCGGCACCCATGCAGACAGGCTGATGATCAGCTCGACCAAATCGATGCATGGGCATCTGATCGGCGGCACCGGCGCGGTAGAGCTTTTGGCCTGCATCATGGCCCTGCGCGACGGGGTGATCGCCCCCACCATCGGCTACGAAGAGCCCGACCCCGACTGCGCCTTGGATGTGGTGCCCAATGTGGCCCGCGATGCGCGGGTCACGGTGGCGCTGTCCAACGCCTTTGCCTTTGGCGGCATGAACGCGGTACTGGCGCTGCGCGCGATCTGATCTTACCAGCGACACCGCCCATGAAAAAGCCGCCCGCGTCAAACGGGGCGGCTTTTGTCGTCTCAACGGCCCGAGGGCCAAGCGTCTGCTTACCGGTCTTCAACAACCGAGGATTTGTCGAAGCTTGCGGTGAACCCGTCCAGCGACAGCGACAGTTCGACCTTCTGGTCAGGCGCCAGCGCGGGCACGATGGTGATCACGGCCTCTTTCCCGCGTTTGAACGCGGCGACATCGGCTTCGGTCAGGCCCATGCGGACGTAGCAACCAACGGGGTTACAGAAAGCGAAAGGATAGCGGCGCGCTTTGCCACCATCGACGGTCAGCGTCAGCTGCGAGGGCAGGGCTGTTTCCAATGGCACAACCACAGTGGCACCGGCTGTCGCCTTGCCGCCCGCTGGCAGGCGGAACAGCGAGAATTCGGCGACAGGCGCGCCTTGGCCATCATCCATCAGCTGGTACATCTGGCAGGGGTCGACATCTTCTTCGGTCTTGATGCAGCGCATCTCCCAGGCACCGATCACCTCTTTGGTGTAGGGCTTGCCCAGGGTCGGCTCCCCGTCGGCATCTTCACCAAGGCTCAGCTGCGACTGCACGTCGGTGCTGCTGCCGGTGGTGGTGTTTTCTTCCGTCGCGGGTGCCGCTTCAGCGGTCGGCTGCGCCGTTTCCGGGGCGTCTGTTGCTGCGGGCGTTTCCGTGGCTGCAGTCTGTGCGTAACCGGAAACGGGCATAGTCAGAGCCATCGCCGCGCAGAGAGGGAGAAGTGTGATATACTTTTTCATGCTCGTTCCAAATCAGTTAAATTCGACGCCATCTACCATGCGCCAATGCCAATGTCAGGACGATAGCGCTGAAACCATCGTGATTTAAGGCAAAATATTGCCTATTTCATCAGGTTTTCACGGGGGAGAGGCCGGGCGCGGGGGGCTGAAATAGAAAAAAGGACGCGATGCGTCCTTTTCCCTGTTCTTCGTTCTCCCCATCGGACTTGGCCGACTTATTGAAAGCACGTTACGAAAGCATTCGGGCACCGTCAACATAAAATATCACAGCGGTTTCAAGCGCGTAAAACGGACCTCAAACGTAAAAAGGGCCGCACCCGAAGGCGCGGCCAAGTCTGACAGGGAGGAAGTGCCGCCAGCACGAAAAGGACATCACGACCGGCGACAAAATCACTATGGTGTGAAAAGGTTAACTTTGTATGCTCGCTCTGCACTTTGGCTGCAGGTTATTGGCCCAAAAGGAATTAAATACGTGACAAATGATATATTCATCGGCGGCGGTGGCGAAGACTACGCGACGAAACAGTTTCTCAACATCGGCTATGCCAACCGTCATGGATTGGTCGCGGGGGCCACGGGCACAGGCAAAACCGTCACGCTGCAAATCCTGGCCGAAGGTTTTTCCGCCGCAGGGGTTCCGGTGTTTCTGTCCGACGTCAAAGGCGATCTGTCAGGTCTGGCGCAGGCAGGCTCTGCCAGCCACAAGCTGCACACCCCCTTTTCAGAGCGCGCCCAGACCATCGGCTTTGACGATTTCGACTACAGCGCCTTTCCGGTCACCTTCTGGGATATGTTCGGCAAACAGGGGCATCCGGTGCGGACGACAATCTCGGAAATGGGGCCCTTGCTGTTGGCGCAGCTTCTCGATCTGACGGAGGCCCAGGAAGGTATCCTCAACATCGCCTTCCGCGTTGCTGACGAAGACGGGCTTCCGCTGCTGGACCTCAAGGATCTGCAGGCGCTGCTGGTCTGGATCGGGGAAAACGCTTCGACCCTGGCGCTGCGCTACGGCAATGTGTCGTCGGCCTCGGTCGGGGCGATCCAGCGGCGCTTGCTGGTGCTGGAAAACCAAGGCGCGACTGATCTCTTCGGGGAACCTGCGCTGGCGCTCACCGACCTGATGCGCACAGACACGGACGGGCGCGGTTTTATCAATATCCTCGCAGCCGACCAGCTGATGCACTCGCCCAAGCTCTACGCGACCTTCCTGCTGTGGTTGCTGTCAGAACTCTTCGAGGAACTGCCCGAGATCGGCGACCCCGATAAACCCAAACTGGTGTTCTTCTTCGACGAGGCGCATTTGCTGTTTGACGACGCCCCCAAAGCGCTGGTCGACAAGGTTGAACAGGTGGCGCGGCTGATCCGCTCCAAGGGCGTGGGCGTGTATTTCATCACACAGAACCCCGCAGATGTGCCCGAAGATATCCTTGGCCAATTGGGCAATCGCATCCAGCACGCCTTGCGCGCCTTCACCGCGCGTGATCGCAAGGCGCTGCGCCTTGCCGCCGAAACCTACCGCGAGAACCCGCGTTTTGAGACCGAAGACGCGATCCGCGATGTGGGGGTGGGCGAGGCGGTGACCTCCATGCTGCAGAAAAAAGGGATCCCCGGCATTGTGGAACGCACCCTGATCCGGCCCCCATCCTCGCAGCTTGGTCCGATCGATCCGGCCACCCGTGCCGCCCTGATGGCGCAAAGCCCGATGGCGGGGAAATACGACACCCGCCTTGATCGCGCCTCCGCGTTCGAGATGCTGGCCAAACGCGCAGAAGACGCCGCGAAAGAGGCAGCACAGGCTGAAGAACAAGCCGAGGCCGAAGACACATCCCCCGCCTTGCGCGAATTCAACGCGGCGCGGCGCTATGCGGGCAAACGGGTCACGCGCTCGACCTCGAAACGCTCGACCAAAAGCGACGACAGCTTTGGCGGTGCCATCGCGAGTGTCGTGATCAAGGAGTTGAAAGGCACAACCGGCCGGCGCATCGTGCGCGGAATCTTGGGCGGGTTGTTCAAAGGACGCTGAACGCGCTTCCAAATGGTCCTAAATCCTCGCCGAAGGCTGGCCTTATCCCGCAAGGGATAAGGCCTTTTCTTTTACTTCTCGGGGATCAACCCGCGCGGGCTGAATCGCAATACCAGCAGCAAGACCGCCCCCATCGTCATCAGCCGCATATGCGCAGCGGATTCGATCAGGTGGTCTTTCAGCCAATAGCCGTCGGACATGCCCGCGGTGACCAATTGCATCAGCCACAGCCCCATGGGTTCAACCATCACCCAAAGGTACCACATCAAAAAGCCCCCCAGCACGGCCCCCAGATTGTTGCCGGACCCGCCAACGATCACCATGACCCAGATCAGGAAGGTGAAGCGCAGCGGCTGGTAGGATCCGGGCGTCAACTGGCTGTCCAGCGTGGTCATCATCGCGCCGGCAATCCCGCAGATGGCAGAGCCGAGAATGAACACCTGCAAGTGCCGTGCGGTCACGTCCTTACCCATGGCTTCGGCCGCGACCTCGTTGTCGCGGATCGCGCGCAGCATGCGGCCCCAGGGCGAATTCAGCGCCCGCTGGCTTAGCCACATCAGCACCAAGAGCACCACGGCGAACAGACACACATACAGGAATTTCACCCAAAGCGTCGATGCCTCTACCGGGTTCAGTCCGAAGCCGGCCGCCTGTTCGACAAAGCCCGCGTTATTTTGCAGGTCGATCTCATAGGGGACGGGGCGCGGGATGCCGATGACGTTCTTGACGCCCCGCGACAGCCAGTCTTCGTTCTTGAGCACGGCGATGATGATCTCGGCGATGCCCAGGGTCGCGATCGCAAGGTAATCAGACCGCAACCCAAGCGCGGTTTTCCCGATCAGCCAGGCCGCTCCGGCTGCAAACAGCCCACCCACGGGCCAGGCGATGATCACCGGCAGGCCAAGCCCGCCAAGATAGCCGGTGGTCGCGGGGTTCACGGCCTCGACCGCGCTTACAGACGGGTCGAGCAGGGCGCGGAAGATGAAAAACCCTGCCACCAGCACCACCAGAACAACCAGCGTGCGCAGCCATCCCTTGGCCATGCGTTTCATCACCTGAACCGCCAGAATGATCGTCGCGGCCCCCATCAGCAGGGCGGTGAGGATCCCCCAGCCCCCCGCGGACCAAGCGCCTTGCGTGGGTGGCATGCCGATCAGCACAGCGGCCAGACCGCCAAGGGCGACAAACCCCATGATGCCCACGTTGAACAGCCCCGCAAAGCCCCATTGCAGGTTCACGCCAAGTGCCATGATGCTGGAGATCAGCCCCATCGCAATGATCAGCAGCGCCGCGTTCCAGCTTTGCGCCAGCCCGGTCAGTACGATCAGCAGCGCGACAATGGCGAAAAGAGCGGTGTTTTTCAGTGTCTCATTCATACCGATTGCCCCTTGAACAGACCTGTGGGTTTGAACAGCAGCACGATCAACAAGATCACGAAGCTGACGGCGAATTTATAGTCGGTGGACAAAAGCTGCACCAAGCCGTCGGGGGCCATCCCCTCGGGTGCGAGGTAGCCAAAGACCTTTTTCCACGCATAGGTGATCGTCACCTCGGAGAATGCGATAACAAAGCCCCCCGCGATGGCACCGATCGGGCTGCCAAGACCGCCCACGATCGCGGCGGCAAAGATCGGTAGCAGTAGTTGGAAATAGGTGAAGGGTTTAAAGGACTTGTCCAACCCGTAAAGCACGCCTGCGGTAGTCGCCAGACAGGCCACAATGATCCAGGTGATCATGACCACGCGTTCAGGATTGATGCCCGACAGCAGCGCCAGATCCTCGTTGTCAGAGTAGGCGCGCATGGATTTGCCCGAGCGTGTCTTGTTCAGGAACCAGAACAGTGCGGCAACCACGATGACAGCCGTCACCACGGTCAGCCCTTGGGTTGTTTTGATCGCCAGACCTTCCTCAAGCCCCGTCATCTCTTTGAAGTCACGGGCCGAGACGATGAAGCGTTCGCCATCCAGAAACCGTTGATCCTCTGCGCCGATGATGAAGCGGGTGATGCCGTTATAGACGAATGTCACCCCCAGCGAGACGATGACAAAGATCACCGGCTTGGCCTTCTTTTCGCGGTAGAAACTATAGACCAGCTTGTCCGTGCCAAGCAGCAGCCCGATGGTGATGATGATCGCGAATGGCAGCGCCAGCAGGGCAGTCGGTAAGACCCCCAGGCTCAGCCCCAGCGACTGGAAACCCCAGGTGATCAGCACGGCGGACATCGCGCCAAGCGCCATCGTGTCGCCATGGGCAAAGTTCGAGAACCGCAAGATGCCATAGACCAGCGTCACCCCAAGCGCACCAAGCGCCAGCTGCGACCCGTAGGCGATGCCCGGAACCAGCACATAGTTGGCCAAGGCGATGAAAGCGTTGAGTAAATCCATTATTTGCATGTCCCTAGATAGCTGATGACAATCGGCCCATCAGCGTAATGCACGGTATAACGGGAGGCCCCGTCGGTGGCGATGCTCAGCAGGTGGCGGGCATCAAACCCACCCCCCGTCAGGGACAGCGCCTTGACCTGTTTCGTGCCGGTCATGTCGACGGTTTCGGCGTCGCTGACCATTTGTGATTGAACCGTCAGCGCATCGGCAGAGGCGCCGCCTGCGTTGCCGGTGATGTCGGGGGTGAACTCTGTCTCGGTGCAGGGCTCGTTCTCCACACATTCCCACGTAAAGCGGCAGGCGATCGCAATCGTCTGCTGGAAGGGCTCTGCGGGGGCCGTAGCGGCTGCGGTTGTGGCAACGCTGTCTTGCGCCAAGGCTGGCACCGTGGTTGCCAATAGGGCCATCGGAAGGGTCCATCGCATCGCTTAACCCCCCAGAAAGGATTTGCGAACTTCGGGGTCTTCCAAAAGCTCTTTGCCCGTGCCGGTAAAGGCATTGGCCCCTTGCACCAGCACATAGCCCTTATCCGCAATCTCCAGCGCTTGGCGGGCGTTCTGTTCCACCATCAGGATCGGGATACCGGTCCGCGCGACCTCGATGATGCGGTCGAACAGTTCGTCCATCACGATGGGGGACACGCCAGCGGTGGGTTCGTCCAGCATCAGCACCTTCGGCTGCGTCATCAGCGCGCGGCCCACAGCGACCTGCTGGCGTTGCCCGCCCGACAGTTCGCCCGCGGCCTGATAGCGCTTTTCCTTGAGGATCGGAAAAAGGTCATAGACCTGCGCCATCGTATCACGGAAATCATCGCGGCGGATGAACGCCCCCATCTCGAGGTTTTCTTCCACTGTCATCGAGGTAAAGATGTTCGAGGTCTGCGGCACGAACCCCATCCCCTTGGCCACACGGTCCTGCGGCGACAGCGAGGTGATGTCTTCGCCGTCCAGCCGCACATGGCCCTGGCGCACGTCGAGCATGCCAAAGACCGCCTTCATCGCCGTGGATTTGCCCGCGCCATTGGGGCCGACGATGACTGCGATCTCACCCTTTTCGACGGCGATGGTGCAGCCGTGCAGGATATCGGGGCCCTTGCCATAACCGCCCGTCATCGTGTCGCCGATCAGGAAGGGGCCCCCCGGCGCGGGGTGGCTTTTGCCGCCCCCTTTGACCGGCTGCGCGGTGCCTTGCCCTTTGGGGTTCGCGATCGACAGGTCCTTATTGCCCCGGTCGCCGTATGGGTTGCTCATGTCGTTCTCTTTCATTCGGTGTCCAGGGCTGCCGCAGGGATGGGCGCGGCGCAGGATATCTCATCCGCACATGTGTCGCGCAGCATCATGGCCACCTCAAAGGACATCTTGTCCATTTCATCCAAAGGCATTGTGTCGGTGGTATCGAGATACAGCATAATCCGCGCTGATCCGACATCCGACAACATGACCGCGCTCATGGTGCGGTCGCCTTCGATCTCGTCATATTGCAGGTGGCGCAGGGTCGTGCCCATCGGGGTGTCGATCCGGTCGACCTTCAGCACCTCGGGGGCAGGGCCGCCATCCGCCGCGATCCAGGCGCTATAGGTCTCGTATTGCTCTTCCAGCGTCGAGGTGCCGTCGGCGATGTCGTACCCGGGCCATTCTTGGGTGAAGTTCAGGATCACCTCGCCAAGATAGCGGGTGGAGCCGTCGCCGACCGTGTCCCAGGTTGCTTCTTCCCACGGGGTGCCCCGATCGCACATCCAGACCTGCGCCGACAGCTGCGCACAGGCCGCAGCGGCCTGCGGCAGGGCAAATCCCGCGCAGAGCGTCAATGCGGTGGCCATCCGTCTCATGCAGACACGGCCTTGTTCTTGAGCCCGGTGCCCAGATAGGCCTCGATCACCTGTTCGTTGGCCTTGATCTCGGGCAGGGTGCCTTGAGCGAGAACCTTGCCCTCGGCCATACAGATCACCGGATCACACAGACGGCCGATGAAATCCATGTCGTGTTCGATCACGACAAAGGTATAGCCGCGTTCCTTGTTCAGACGGATGATCGCATCACCGATGGTATTGAGCAGCGTGCGGTTCACACCGGCCCCGACCTCGTCAAGGAACACGATCTTGGCGTCGACCATCATGGTGCGCCCCAGTTCCAGCAGCTTTTTCTGACCGCCGGAGATCTGACCCGCTTTCTGCTCGGCCAGATGTTCCACCGTCAGAAACTCAAGCACCTCGTCGGCTTTGGCGCGCAAGGCGCGTTCCTGATCGGCGATGCGCTTGCGCCCGAACCACGTGTTCCATAGCGTCTCGCCCGCCTGATCGCCGGGCACCATCATCAGGTTCTCGCGGCAGGTCATCGATGAAAATTCATGCGCGATCTGGAAGGTCCGCAGTAGCCCTTTGTGAAACAGCGTATGGGGGGGCAGGCCGGTGATATCCTCGCCGTCCATCGTCACGCGCCCCGAGGTCGGTTTGAGCACCCCCGCGATCACGTTGAATAGCGTCGTTTTGCCAGCACCGTTCGGGCCGATCAAACCGGTGATCGTGCCTTTGCCAATGGTCAGATTGGCCCCGTCCACGGCGTGGAACCCGCCGAAATGTTTATGGATGTCGTCTACGACGATCATTTTGTAGTCTCCCCGTGCGGTGCCGAAGCCCCGTTGCAAAAACAGCCCGGTCGCAATGCACCGGGCTGTTTTCTGTCACGTCATGTGATGTTAGCGGTATTGAACCGTCGTGATCTTGCCGTCTTCGATCTTGATCTGACGGTAGCTGCCAGCGGATTCACCGGGGCCGATCAGTTCAACCGCGGTTGCGCCTTCATAATCGACTTCGCCGCCGTCCTTGAGGATTTGCAGCGCCTTGGCCAGCTCACCCGGATAGATCTTTTCGCCGGGGGCGTTCGCGACCGACATGACCTGATCCTTATAGTCCTGCGGATCGGAAGACCCTGCGGCCTGCATCGCCAGCATCAGCAGCGCCGCTGCGTCATAGCTTTCGGGTGCGAAGGGCGACGTGGTGTCGAAGGCACCGTCGACCAGCGCGGTGAACTTGTCAGCGCCGGGGCTATCGGTGCCGGGGTGCTGGCCGGTGGAGCCGTCCAGCTCGGAACCGAAGTTGTTTTCAAGGTTCGCCGCGATCATCCCGTCGGGGAAGTGGAACGTGTCGAACGCGCCTGAATCAATCGCTGCACGCACAACGCCCGATCCACCCTGATCGACGTAGCCCGCAACCACCAGACGGTCACCACCGGCAGAGGCCAGCGCGCCAACCTCGGCAGAGTAATCGGCCTTGCCGTCTTCATGTGCGGCAGAGATGGTGATCGTCCCGCCCGCGGCTTCATAGGCCTGCTGGAACGCGTCCGCCAAACCCTTGCCGTAGTCGTTGTTGGTATAGGTGACCGCGACTTCCTTGATGCCTTCTTCCATCAGCACCTCTGCCATGACCTCGCCCTGTCGGGCGTCGGAGGGGGCGGTGCGGAAGAACAGACCGTCGTCTTCCATGGATGTCAGGCCGGGCGATGTGGAGGATGGCGAAATCATCACCATGCCGTTGGGCAGTGCCGCGTTCTGCAAGATCGCGCCGCTCACGCCAGAGCAGGCCGCGCCCACAATGCCGTTGATCCCTTCGGCGATCAGGCGTTCCGCACTGGATACCGCAAGCGCGTTATCGACGCAGCCCGTGTCCGCGCGCGAGGCGGTGACTGTCGCACCGTCCATCAGCATGCCGCTGTCGGTGACTTCTTTCATGGCCAGCTCGGCGCTGGATGCCATGATGCCGGTCAGCGATTCAATCGGGCCGGTGTAGCCAAAGATCACGCCAAGCTTCACGTCCTTGCTATGCGCGTCGGCATAGGCATTGGTGGCCAGCAATGCTGCAGCCGTTGTGGCCATAAGCATCTTTTTCATGTTTCTCTCCCTGTTGAACATGGTGTTCTGCGCCAGAGCCTATGCGGCGATTTTGAAAAAGAAAAGCGTTATCCCTAGGTAAAGTGGCGCAAGATGATGTGGATCGACGCTTTGTCTGCGCTAGGTTTGCAGGGATAGGTTGTATGAAGGGGGAAAGCCATGTTTCGCGGAGGGATGATACATCTGGCCGCACGGGCCATCGGGGCGTTGGTCATAGCCGGATCGGTCATGGGCCCGTCGGGCCTTGGCGCGCAAGAGTTGCGGATTACCCAGCAGGTGTCAGGGCTGGAGACGCCTTGGGCGCTGGCGATTTTGCCGAATGGGGACGTGCTGGTCACCGAACGAGACGGCCGCTTGCTGCGGGTCCGCGAGGGGACCAGCCACGAGGTTGCGGGCGCACCGCAGGTCGTTGACGCAGGGCAGGGCGGCTTGCTGGACATCACGCTGGCACGGGATTTTGACAGATCGCGCACCATATTCCTGACCTATGCCAAAGCGCTTGAGGGCGGTGCCGGTACCGCGCTTGCCGCGGCAGAGCTGTCGCAGGATGGTGCGCGGCTCGAAAATCTACGCGATCTCTTTACCATGTCACGCGGGTCTGCCGCCGGTCAGCACTTTGGCAGCCGCGTGGTCGAGGCGCGCGATGGCACGCTTTTCGTCACTGTCGGAGAGCGCGGCGACCGCCCCGCGGCGCAGGATCTGGGGCAGCACAACGGCTCTGTCGTGCGGGTGAACCGTGACGGTACTGTGCCCGCCGATAACCCGTTTGTCGGGCGCGACGACGTGCTGCCGGAAATCTGGTCCTACGGGCATCGCAACCCGCAAGGGGCAGCGCTTGATCTGGAGGGCAACCTGTGGGTGTCAGAACATGGGGCGCGCGGCGGAGACGAGGTTAACGCGGTCCGCAAGGGCGCGAATTACGGATGGCCGGTGATATCCTACGGGCGCCATTACTCCGGTGCCAAGATCGGCGAAGGCACCGCGAAAGAGGGGATGGAGCAGCCCGCCTTCTACTGGGACCCGTCTATCGCGCCTTCGGGGTTGCTGGTCTATTCGGGCAAGATGTTTCCCGACTGGCGGGGCGATATCTTCATAGGCTCGCTCAAGTTCAATTATATCGCGCGGCTACAGGGCGACCCGCTGGCCGAGGTGGCGCAAATCTCTACCCCCGCCACGGCACGGGTGCGCGACATCATAGAGGCGCCGGACGGCGCGATCTGGTTTATCTCGGTCGGGGACGGGGCGGTGTACCGGATCAGTAACGACTAGGCGACAGGCTTGGCCGCATGCGACCCGCGTTCGCGGTAAGGCGTGGTGTTATAATGCGCGCGGTAGCATTTGGAAAAATGCGACGGCGAGGCAAAGCCACAGGCCAGCGCCACGTTGATCACGCTCATATCCGTTTGCATCAGCAGGTTACGCGCCTTTTGCAGGCGCAGTTCCATGTAATAGCGTTTGGGGCTTCGGTTGAGGTAGCGGCGGAACAGCCGTTCAAGCTGCCGCGTGGACATGCCGACATCGCGCGCCAATGAGGACGGGCTGATCGGCTCTTCGATATTGGCCTCCATCATCTGGATGACCTGACCCAGCTTGGGATGCCGCACGCCGATACGGGTGGGCACCGACAGACGCTGCGTGTCCTGATCCGTGCGGATGGAGCTATAGATCAGCTGGTCGGCAACGGCATTTGCCAGATCCTCGCCCAGATCGTCGGCAATCAGCTTGAGCATCAGATCGATCGAGGATGTCCCGCCCGCTGTCGTCATCCGGTTGCCGTCCACCACAAAGACCGATTTTGTCAGGGTGACGTCCTCGAAGTCTTCGCTGAAACTATCCTGATTTTCCCAGTGGATCGTAGCTTTCTTCCCGTCCAGCAATCCGGCCTTGGCCAGCGTAAAGGCGGCCGTGCACAGACCGCCGACCATCATGCCCTTGCGGGCCTCCCGGCGCAGCCATCCCAGCAGCTTCTTGGTCGTCGCCGCCTGCACGTCGATGCCGCTGCAGACCACCAGCGTGTCGTCGCGGCCCAGATCGTCCAGATCGCCGTCCAGCGTGAATTCTGCCCCTGCCGAACAGCGCACGCGCCCGCCATCCTCGCCGATCAGACGCCAGTCATAGGCCGGACGACCCGCCATGCGGTTGGCGATGCGCAGACATTCCACCGCCGAGGCAAAGCTTAGCATGGTAAAGTTTTCCAGCAGTACAAAGACAAAGCGCCGTGTCTTTTCAGCGTCAGGAAGAATGCGGTTGGCCAGACGGGTGTCGCTCATCACGTCGCCTTTCAGGTTTGCGTTATACGTTGGGGCAAAGTGGGCGCTGCCCTCAAAAACCTGCCGAAAACCTTGCCCACGGGCGGGGGCGAAGGTCAATAGGGTGAATTTCGGTTCTGGTCACTTGGGCCAGACCTTTATATACCACAATTTCACAATGTTTGCGCCTGACACTTCGGGCGCTGCGGACTTCGGAGAAAAATGATGACCGATTGGACAAAATCAAGCTGGCGCGACAAACCGCGGATCCAGATGCCCGACTATCCTGATCAGGACGCGCTGCGCGCGGTCGAAGCTGAATTGTCCCGTTATCCATTGTTGGTCTTTGCGGGTGAAGCGCGGCGGCTGAAAAAGCACCTGGCGGCGGCGGGCCGTGGCGAGGCGTTCTTGCTTCAGGGCGGTGATTGCGCCGAAAGCTTCGAACAATTCAGCAGCGATATGATCCGCGACACGTTCAAGGTGATGTTGCAGATGGCCATCGTGCTGACCCACGGTGCCAAAGTGCCGGTGATCAAGCTGGGCCGCATGGCGGGTCAGTTCGCCAAACCGCGTTCAGCGCCCACGGAAACCGTGGATGGGGTGGAACTGCCAAGCTACCGCGGTGACATCATCAACGAGCTGGCCTTTACCGCCGAGGCCCGTATTCCTGACCCTAAAAAGATGCTGCGCGCCTACACACAGGCCGCCGCGACCCTGAACCTGATCCGGGCGTTCTCGACCGGCGGCTATGCCGATGTGCATCAGGTGCACGGCTGGACTTTGGGCTTTACCGAAAGCGAAAAGGCGGAAAAATACCGCGAGATCGCGAACCGCATTTCAGACACGCTTGATTTCATGGCGGCGGCTGGTGTCACGTCCGAGACGGCGCATACGCTGCAATCGGTGGAATATTATACAAGCCACGAATCGCTGCTGCTGGAATACGAAGAGGCGCTGTGCCGTCAGGACAGCCAGACCGGCAAATGGCTGGCGGGCTCGGGTCACATGATCTGGATCGGTGACCGGACACGTCAGCCTGATGGCGCGCATGTGGAATTTGCCCGCGGCGTTCAGAACCCCATCGGCCTGAAGTGCGGCCCGACGATGACCAGCGATGACCTCAAGCTGTTGATGCACAAGCTGAACCCCGAAAACGAAGAGGGTCGCCTGACCCTGATCGCGCGTTTCGGGGCCGGCAATGTGGGGGAACACCTGCCGCGTCTGATCAAGACCGTGCAGGAAGAGGGCGCGAATGTCGTCTGGACCTGTGACCCCATGCATGGCAACACGATCAAATCCTCAAGCGGCTATAAAACGCGGCCCTTTGATTCCGTGCTGCGCGAAGTGCGTGAATTCTTTGCGGTACATGGGGCCGAGGGCACCGTGCCCGGTGGTGTCCACTTTGAGATGACCGGCCAAGATGTGACAGAATGTACTGGTGGTGTCCGCGCCGTTCAGGACGAAGACCTGTCGGACCGCTACCACACTGCCTGCGACCCGCGTTTGAACGCCAGCCAGTCACTGGAGCTTGCCTTCCTCGTGGCCGAGGAACTGTCGGCACGCCGGGCGAACCAACAGGTCAAAGCCGTCGGCTAACTGCCGCAGCTCATGCAATAAGAAAGGCCGCGCATATCATCATGCGCGGCCTTTTTCTTTTGCGGCATCGGGGTGCGTTCCATCGGGGTTACCCCGTTTACTTCACGACCCGTAGATAGGCTGGCCGGTTGCGACCGGACCGCGCGGCAAAACGCGCGGCTGGATCGGCGAAACCTTCGGGGCAGGGCGTGTGCGTTTCCTCTGCCACATCGGCCCGTGGCGGGCGCGGGATCGGTGTGGTGGCAAGGTCGCCGATGCGATACAAGCCCGGATGCTCGATGCCATTGGATGTGATCTCCAGACAGCCAAGCATCCGGTCGATCTGCCCCATGTCACTGCGCAGCGGCAGCACCAGCATACGCGCCTGAACGGCCGCATCCCCCGCGGTGAGCGTCATCTCTCCGGTGGCGGGCTGTGACAGAATGTGATCCAGCCAATCACTGCAGCGGCGACGCTCGGACGGGTCGAACAGAGAGATCATCGGCATCCCGCGCAGGTCCATTCCCATGGCAGTGCACAGCTGCGATCCGGCGACGCGAAACCGCGCCAGTTCAGACCGCCTGCGTTCCAGAACAAAGGCGCGATCCAGCACGGAGGTGATCTGTGCAGGGTCGATCTGTGACCGGAACGGAACCGGCTGACCACGGCAAAGCCCCTGCCAATAGGCGCGCACGTCAACCATCGCGGGTGTCGGCGGCGGCATCACCCGGCGAGAGCCGGTCTGGGGCATGTCATCCAGAGGAGGAAGATGTTTCATCGGGCAGCCTTATTGCGGTCGGGACAAGAGCAGTACGGGGGGCGGCAAGGAGCCGCGATGTATTGCCTGAGTTTAGTCAAATGAGCGGTAATTTGTAGATATAACAGCAAACTTGGTTAACAGACCGTTAAGGGGAGACCTCGCGCGGCAGAATGGCTTTTTACTTGCCCCATTTGCGACTTTCCCTTTTAAGGCGCGCAACAATCGCAATCGACAAGGACCATGCCATGATACGTTCAATGACGGGTTTCGCCTCGGCCAGTGGTGCGTCCGGCCCGCACAGTTGGGGGTGGGAATTGCGATCGGTCAACGGCAAGGGGCTCGACCTGCGCCTGCGTGTGCCCGACTGGATCGACGGGCTGGAAGCCGGCCTGCGCAAAACGCTCGGCGCTGCCATCACCCGCGGCAATGTCACCTGCAACCTACGGATCACCCGCGAGGATGGCTCTGGCGCATTGACGGTGAACGCGGATCAGCTTGAGGTCGTGCTGGACGCGCTGCACCAGATCGAAGCGCGCGCGATGGACGCGGGTATCTCGCTTGCGCCCTCCAAGGCGACCGATATCGTCACAATGCGCGGCGTTCTTGAACAGGCGACGATGGTGGATGATGTGGCCGCCCTTTGCGCGACATTGTTGGCGGAATTCCCCACGGTGCTTGCCGATTTCAACGACATGCGCGCCCGCGAAGGGGCTGCCTTGGCGCAGGTTCTCGAGGCGCAGTTGACGCAGGTGGCAGAGCTGACAACACAGGCTGCCGCGCTGGCCGAGACGCGCAAGGACGAGATGGCACAGACGTTGCAACGCAATCTTTCGCGGGTGCTGGACAATGCCGAAGGCGTGGACGCTGACCGGCTGGCGCAGGAACTGGCGCTGATCGCCGTCAAATCCGACATCACGGAAGAGATCGACCGCCTACACGCCCATGTGGATGCCGCCCGCGCCTTGCTGGCGCAGGAGGGGGCCGTGGGGCGCAAGCTGGATTTCCTGATGCAGGAGTTCAACCGCGAGGCCAATACACTGTGCGCCAAGGCACAAAACACCGCGCTGACCCAGATCGGGCTGGCCTTGAAGGCGGTGATAGATCAGATGCGCGAACAAGTGCAAAATGTGGAGTAAGACATGAGCGACCGACGCGGCCTATTGATCATCCTCAGCTCGCCCTCGGGGGCGGGTAAATCGACGCTGGCCCGCAAGCTGCGCGATTGGGATACCTCGCTTGAATTCTCTGTCTCGGCCACCACCCGCGCACCGCGTGTCGGCGAGGAAGACGGAAAGGACTATTTTTTCACCGCCGAGGATGACTTCCGCGCCATGGTGAACGATGGCGATATGCTTGAGCACGCCCGCGTCTTCAACAACTATTACGGCTCGCCCAAGGGACCGGTGCAAAAGGCGATCGACAGTGGTCGCGATGTGCTTTTCGACGTGGATTGGCAGGGCGCGCAGCAAATCAGCAACTCGACGCTCAAGCAGCACGTGCTGTCGATCTTCATCCTGCCGCCCTCGATCAAAGAGCTGCGGCGGCGTCTGGAAACCCGTGGTCAGGACGCCCCCGATACCATCGCCCTGCGAATGGAGAAAAGCTGGGACGAGATCAGCCATTGGGACGGCTACGACTACGTGCTGGTCAATGATGACCTGACCGAAACAGAGGCCAAGCTGAAGTCGATCATCACCGCCGAAAGATTGCGCCTTTCGCAGCAGCCGAAACTGGTGGATCATGTGCGCGCGCTGCAATCAGAATTCGAGGACACGAAATGACGCTTTACGCTCTGGCCGATATCACCCCGCAGGTTCACGCGGATGCATGGGTTGCCCCCGATGCCAATGTCATCGGGAATGTGACGCTCGAGGCTGATGCCTCTGTCTGGTTCGGCTGTACGCTGCGCGGCGATAACGAACTGATCCTCGTCGGCAAGGGCAGTAATGTGCAGGAAAACTGCGTTTTTCACACGGACCCGGGCTGTCCGCTGACCGTGGGAGAAAACTGTACGATCGGTCACAAGGTCATGCTGCACGGCTGTACCATCGGGGATAATTCGCTGGTCGGGATGGGGGCGACGATCCTGAACGGGGCCAAGATCGGCAAGAATTGTCTGATCGGGGCAGGGGCGTTGATCACTGAAAACAAGGTGATCCCCGACGGGTCGCTTGTGATGGGCGCACCGGGCAAGGTCGTGCGCGAGCTGGACGCGGCGGCGATTGCAGGGCTGACCGCCAGCGCGAAACACTACCAAGACAACGCGCGGCGCTTTGCCAGCCAGCTTAAACCCGTCTGAGCATGGTGCTGCGCCCGCATCTGCCGGATCTGCTGGCAGCGCTGCCTTTGCCTACGCTTGCCGTTGATCGGGCTGAACGTATCGTCGCGATGAATGCGCCGGCCCAAGCTCTGCTGGGCCGTGGCGCATTGGACCGCCATTACATCAACGTGTTGCGCCAGCCGGCGGTGGTCGATGCGGTCGAACAATGCCAACAGGATGATACCCCGCGCGAGGCGCAATATCTGGCCAGCGACAATGGCAATGACACGACCTTTCGGGTGCACGTCCGAAAGGTGACCGGCATGGATTACGTCTTGCTGAGCTTTCAAGACATCACACAGGTCACCAACGCCAGCCAGATGCGCCGCGATTTCGTCGCCAACGTCAGCCACGAATTGCGCACCCCGCTGACGGCGATGATGGGGTTCATCGAAACCTTGCGCGGCCCTGCGCGTGACGACGCCCCCGCACGGGACCGGTTTCTGGGGATCATGACCGGAGAGGCCGAGCGCATGAACCGGCTGGTGGGCGACCTGCTGTCGCTGTCCCGCGTCGAATCGGACGAACGGGTGCGCCCGACGGATAAGGTCGATCTGCGCTATGTGCTGCAATCGACCATGCGCAACCTCAACCCCTTGGCCGTAGAGGCGAATGTGACGTTGGTCGCGACTATGGGGGACGATCCGCTGCCCCTGATGGGGGATACGGACCAGCTGTTGCAGGTGTTCACGAACCTTATTGAAAACGGCATCAAATATGGTGGCGTGGGTAAAGACGTCGAAATCTCGGTCGAGACGACCTTGCGTGACCCTTCCTTGCGCGGGCCTGCGGTGCGGGTCACCATTCGCGACCACGGTCCGGGGATCGACCCTGTGCACCTGCCACGCCTGACCGAACGCTTCTACCGCGCCGACAGCCACCGCAGCCGCGCGCTTGGCGGGACGGGGTTGGGGCTGGCGATTGTAAAACATATCCTGAACCGGCACCGCGGACGGCTGAAAATCACCTCTGATCTGGGAGATGGGGCGCGATTCACGGTGATCTTGCCTATGGATGTGGCGTGATCGGGCGCATTTTGGTCAAAAAGAAATTACAATTTCCGTCCGTGTCATAAAACTGTAACATGACTGTCACAAAAGCTCAGTGTCGCCCGCCTATTGCTGCGGCAAGATCACCATGGGGGTGGTCAGACAAATCTAAGCTGACAGGAGACATCATGTCGCTCGTTAAACTCACCACTTCCGCGCTGGCCATTGCCGCCGTATCCGCAACCGCCGCTGCCGCGCGTGATCAGGTACAGGTTGCCGGTTCCTCCACTGTTTTGCCCTATGCGTCCATCGTTGCCGAAGCCTTTGGCGAAAACTTCGATTTCCCGACACCTGTTGTAGAATCCGGTGGCTCCTCGGCGGGTCTGAAGCGTTTTTGTGAAGGTGTTGGCGAGAACACAATCGACGTGGCAAACGCCTCGCGCAAGATCAAAAGCTCCGAAGTCGAAGCCTGCGCCGCGAACGGTGTGACCGACATCATCGAAGTCCAGATCGGCTATGACGGCATCGTGTTTGCCTCCGACATCAATGGCAACACATTCGAATTCACCCCCGAAGACTGGTACAAAGCCCTGTCCGCCGAAGTCGTTGTCGACGGCGAGATCGTGGCGAACCCCAACAAAATGTGGTCCGATGTGAACGCCAGCTTCCCCGAGCAGCCGATCCAGGCCTACATCCCCGGCACCAAGCACGGCACACGCGAAGTTTTCGAAGAAAAAGTGATCCTGGCAGGCTGTGAAGCCACCGGCGATTTCGAAGCTTTCAAGGCCGCCAATGGCGACGACAAGAAAGCCGCTGAAAAAGCATGTATCGCGCTGCGCACCGATGGTGTTTCCGTGGACATCGACGGTGACTACACCGAAACGCTGGCGCGCATCGAAAGCAACAAAGACGGCATCGGCGTCTTCGGTCTGGCCTTCTACGAGAACAACACCGACAAGCTGACCGTCGCCAACATGAGCGGCATTGAGCCCACCGTTGAAACCATCTCGAGCGGCGACTACCCCGTATCCCGCCCGCTGTTCTTCTACGTCAAGAAAGCGCACATCGGCGTGATCCCCGGCTTGAAAGAATATGCCGAGTTCTTCGTGGCAGACGAGATTGCCGGTCCCGACGGTCCTTTGGCTGAATACGGTCTGGTCTCCGACCCAGAACTGGCGAAAACACAGTCGGTTGTTGCTGAAGAAACTGTAATGGGCAGCGGTTCCTAAACCCTGTCTGACGATCCGGAGGCGCTGCGAGGTGCCTCCGGATTTTTGCTGCCGACTGATACTTTCCAAACAATGATAGCCTGAAACAGGCTGCGACCGGGGGCCACCATGCGCGATATTTTCAATGTGGGATCTACCACGCTCTTAGTTGTCGTTGTTTTGATATTAACAGTCCTTGCCTATGGTCTGGTGCGCAGCCGGGCCATGTCGTCCGTCTCGGGCGATGCGCGCAAGCTGCACTCCCTTCCGAATTACTACGGCTATAATGCCGCCATGCTCACCGCCATTCCGGCGCTGTTTGTGCTGGCGATCTGGATGCTGGTCCAGCCGATGCTGATCCAGAACGCGGTTATCGACATGATCCCGCAAAGCGCCGTGAACGAAGGCTCTTCCGTCAATCTGGTGATGAGCGACGTGCGCCGCGTGGCCAACGGGCTGGACGCGGCCGTGCAATCGGGCGCGCTGGATGCGCAAAGCGCCCGTGATCTGGACGTGACCGGCACTGATGTGCGCGCGCTGCTGGCGGGCTCGGGCGTGGCGCTTGGGTCTGACGTGACGCCAGAGGTGCTGGCCGCCGCGCAGCGCTACCGGTCAATGGA
Source organism: Sulfitobacter sp. CB2047 (assembly GCF_000735125.2). Taxonomy (NCBI): domain Bacteria; kingdom Pseudomonadati; phylum Pseudomonadota; class Alphaproteobacteria; order Rhodobacterales; family Roseobacteraceae; genus Sulfitobacter; species Sulfitobacter sp. CB2047. The sequence goes on from NZ_CP072613.1 coordinate 1,746,995, forward strand.
ATACACCGGCCGCTGGCTGATGATCGGGGTGATCTCTGTTTTGGCGCTGGCCGGTCTGTTCATCGCGATGCGCACCGCACGGGCCGATTTTCGCGCGCGCAATACGGTGGAACGTTTTCTGCTGGGGTTGCTGGTGCTCGCCGCGTCGCTGGCGATCCTGACCACCGTGGGGATCGTCCTGTCGATGTTGTTCGAGACGCTGAATTTCTTCCGCCTGCATCCCTGGCAGGATTTCTTTCTGGGCACCACATGGGCCCCGAACTTCCGCGGGGACAGTGATCTGTCGATCCTGCCGCTGCTCTGGGGGACGCTCTATATCTCGATCATCGCGCTGCTGGTGGCCGTGCCGATCGGCCTCTTTGCCGCGATTTACCTGTCGGAATACGCCAACAACAAAGTACGCTCTTTCGCCAAGCCTTTGCTGGAGATCCTCGCCGGTATCCCGACCATTGTTTATGGTCTTTTTGCCTTGCTGACAGTGGGGCCGTTCCTTGTGAACATCTTTGGCCGCGGCGATAATGGTCTGCTGGGCGTCGACTGGATGAGCGGGGCGACATCGGTCCTGACGGCGGGGCTGGTCATGGGCATCATGCTGATCCCCTTCGTTTCTTCGCTAAGCGACGATATCATCAACGCTGTGCCGCAATCGATGCGCGACGGGTCATTTGGCCTGGGCGCGACCCATTCCGAAACCATCCGCCAGGTCGTGCTGCCTGCCGCTTTGCCGGGGATCGTGGGGGCTGTGCTTCTCGCCGCGAGCCGGGCCATCGGCGAGACGATGATCGTTGTTCTGGGGGCAGGGGCCATCGCCCGCATCTCGGGCAACCCGCTGGAAGCGATGACCACCATCACCACCCGTATCGTCAGCCAGCTGACCGGGGATACCGACTTTGCCAGCCCTGAAACGCTGGTCGCCTTTGCCCTTGGTCTGACGCTGTTCGTGCTGACCCTGGGGCTGAACGTTCTGGCGCTTTATATCGTGCGCAAATACCGGGAGCAGTACGAATGACCGACATGCCCAACACCGCAACGCCGCGCCATTCGCTGCTGAAGCCCGACGCGCGCACCGTCAAACGCAACCGCGCAGAGGCCCGTTTCAAATCCTACGGTATCGCGGCCATCGCCGTGGGCCTGCTGATGTTGGCGATCTTGCTGACCACGATTATCGGACGCGGCGTAGGGGCCTTTCAGCAGACGTTCCTGACGCTGAACGTGCAACTGCTTGAGGAAAAGCTGGACAAGAACGGCAACCGGAATCTGGACGAGATCAAGAAGGTATCGACCTTCGGCTACGCGCCGCTGATGGCCGCCGCGCTTGAGGCCAAGGTGGCCGAGACCGATATTACCACGGACCTAAAGCCCAAGGATATGGCGGGCATCCTGTCCAAGGATGCGGCGGCACAGCTGCGTGACTTTGTGCTGGATAACCCCGAGCTCATCGGCACCGCGGTTGAATTCGAATTCCTGACCAACAGCCGCGTCGATGGCTATATGAAGGGCCGCGTTACGCGCGACAGCATTGCCAACGACAAAAGCATCAGCGCAGAGCAGCTTGATCTGGTGGACGCCCTTGTCGCAGATGGGGCGCTGGAAAAACGCTTTAACATCGATTTCATCACAGGTGCCGATGCGTCTGACGCCCGACCCGAGGCGGCGGGCATGGGGGTCTCGATGCTTGGCTCGCTCTTTATGATGCTGGTGGTGCTGGCGCTTGCGCTGCCCATCGGGGTCGCCGCGTCGATCTACCTTGAAGAATTCGCCCCCAAGAACCTGCTGACCGATATCATCGAGGTGAATATTTCTAACCTCGCCGCGGTGCCGTCGATTGTCTTCGGTATTCTGGGTCTGGCGGTTTTCATCAACTATATGCACCTGCCAAACTCGGCCCCGCTGGTGGGCGGGCTGGTGCTGACGCTGATGACGCTGCCGACGATCATCATCTCGACCCGCGCCTCGCTGAAATCTGTCCCGCCCAGCATCCGTGACGCGGCACTGGGGGTAGGGGCGTCGAAGATGCAATCGGTGTTCCACCACGTGCTGCCTTTGGCTGCTCCGGGTATCCTCACTGGCACAATCATCGGTCTGGCGCAGGCACTTGGTGAAACGGCCCCGCTGCTGCTGATCGGGATGGTGGGCTTCATCGCCTCGAACCCGCCCGACGGCATCGCATCGGGGCTGATGGACCCGAACTCCGCCATGCCGGCGCAGATCTACGAATGGGCCAAACGCGCCGATCCCGCGTTCTATGAACGCGCCTGGGGCGGTATCATCATCTTGCTGGTCTTTTTGATCACCATGAATGCCATCGCCGTAATGCTGCGGCGCCGGTTCGAGCGGCGCTGGTAAGAATGAAAGGCAAGGCTATGAAAGACAACGTAATTTCGGAGACGGACGTGACAACGAACCAAACAAAAATCGCCGCCCGCAACGTGCAGGTTTTCTACGGGGACACCCACGCGATCAAGGATGTCTCTGTCGATATCCAAGACAAAACCGTCACCGCCTTTATCGGACCATCGGGCTGCGGGAAATCGACTTTCCTGCGGTGTATCAACCGGATGAACGACACGATTGATATCTGCACCGTCAAGGGCGATATCCTGATCGACGGCGAAGACATCTATGACAGCGCGGTCGATCCGGTGCAGCTGCGCGCCAAGGTCGGTATGGTGTTCCAGAAGCCGAACCCGTTCCCGAAATCGATCTATGACAACGTGGCCTACGGCCCCCGCATCCACGGTCTGGCCCGCAACAAGTCCGAGCTTGACGATATCGTTGAACGGGCCCTGAAACGCGGTGCCATCTGGAACGAGGTCAAGGACCGTCTGCATGCGCCCGGCACCGGCCTCTCTGGCGGGCAACAGCAACGTCTGTGCATCGCCCGTGCCGTTGCGACCGAACCCGAAGTGCTGCTGATGGACGAACCCTGTTCCGCGCTTGACCCGATCGCCACCGCGCAGGTCGAAGAGCTGATCGATGAGCTGCGTCAGGACTATTCGGTCGTGATCGTCACACACTCCATGCAGCAGGCCGCACGGGTGAGCCAGAAAACAGCGTTCTTCCACCTTGGCAATCTGGTGGAGTTCGGCGAGACCGACAAGATTTTCACGTCGCCCGAAGACCCTCGGACGGAAAGCTACATCACTGGCCGGATTGGATAAGTATCATGCAAGATCAACACATTGTCTCTGCCTTTGACCGTGACCTCGAAAGCGTTCAGGCACAGATCATGAAAATGGGTGGCATGGTCGAAGATGCCATTCGCCTTGCCGCACAATCGCTTGAAACCCGCGACGAAGAGCTGGCCGATCAGGTCCGCGGCGGGGACAAGGCGATTGACGCACTCGAAGAGCTGATCAACGAACGCGCCGCCCGCATCATCGCCCTGCGCGCACCCACAGCCGTGGACCTGCGTCTGATCCTGAGCGTGATCAAGATCAGCGCCAGCCTGGAACGTATTGGCGACTATGCGAAAAACATGGCCAAGCGTAATTCAGTGCTCGCGCAGCTTCCTGCAGTTGCCGATAGCGCCGGTGCCATCCGCCGCATGTGTAAAACGGTTGAATCCATGCTCAAGGACGCGCTGGATTCCTATGTGCAGCGCGACGCAGAACTGGCGATGGACGTGATCGCACGCGATGAAGACGTGGATCAGATGTACAACGCGCTGTTCCGTGAATTCCTCACCTTCATGATGGAAGACCCGCGCAACATCACATCGTGTATGCACCTGCATTTCATCGCGAAAAACGTGGAACGCATGGGCGATCTGGTCACATCGATCGCGGAACAGGTCGTCTATCTGGTGACCGGCACCCATCCGGACGAGGACCGCCCAAAGGCGGATAACACCTCCACCAAGCTGAAGGGGTAGAACCATGTCGGCGGCGCAGCCCCAGATCCTGTTGGTGGAAGACGAACCCGCACAGCGCGAAATTCTGGCGTATAACCTCGAATCCGAAGGGTTTGACGTAAGGCGGGCCGAGAATGGCGAAGAAGCGATCCTGCTGGTGGCAGAGGCGCTGCCGGACCTGATTATTCTGGACTGGATGATGCCGCTGCTGAGCGGTATCGAGGTGTGCCGGCAGCTTAAGACCCGCGAAGATACGCGTAATATCCCCGTGATCATGCTCTCGGCACGGTCAGAAGAGGTGGACACCGTGCGCGGGCTAGAGACGGGGGCGGATGATTACGTCGTCAAACCCTATTCCATGCGCGAGCTCATGGCCCGTGTGCGCACCCAGTTACGCCGTGTGCGCCCGGCATCGTCGGGCGCGGCGCTCAGCTATGCCGATATCACGCTGGACACCGAACGCCACCGCGTGAACCGCGCCGCGAACGAGCTGAAACTGGGCCCGACAGAATACCGGCTGCTGGTCACCCTGTTAGAGCGTCCGGGCCGTGTGTTTAGCCGCGATCAGCTGCTGGATCACGTCTGGGGCCGCGATATCTATGTCGACACGCGCACCGTGGATGTGCACATCGCGCGGCTGCGCAAGGCGCTGACATCTCACGGTGGCGATGACCCAATCCGCACGGTGCGCGGTGCAGGTTATGCATTAGGGTAGGGCGCTTACCCGTTGAATTGTATGACTTCTTGGCGTTGATCCCCCAAGCCTTCGATGCCCAGTTCAACGACGTCGCCCGGTTGCAGGTACACCGGCGGCTTAAAGCCCATGCCAACGCCGGGCGGTGTGCCGGTGGCGATCACGTCTCCGGGGAGCAAGGTCATGAAACGGCTGAGAAAAGAGATAATCTCGGCCACCGAGAAGACCATCGTGCGGGTATTGCCCGTCTGGCGACGGGTGCCGTTCACATCAAGCCATAGATCAAGGTTCTGCGGGTCCGGTACCTCGTCTGCGGTCACCAGATACGGGCCGATGGGGGCGAAGCTGTCGCAGGACTTGCCCTTGACCCACTGACCGCCGAATTCGATCTGAAAAGCGCGCTCTGACACGTCGTTGAAAGTCGCATAACCCGCCACATGGGACAACGCGTCGGCCTCGGACACATGCTGCGCCTTGGTGCCGATAACGACCGCAAGTTCAACTTCCCAATCGGTTTTCTCGGAATCCTTGGGGATGATGATCTGATCGTTGGCACCGGTGGCCGCGCAGAGTTTGCTAAACAGGATCGGGTGATCGGGCACTTCCATGCCAGCTTCTGCCGCGTGGTCAGAGTAATTCAGCCCGATACACAGAATACGACGTATGTCATTGATCACAGGGGCAAACCGGCCGGTGATGACAGGCAAGGCCGTAACGTCCACATCGCGCAGCTGGTCTAGCGCTGCGGGTGCCATTGTGGCAAGCTCGATATCCGTCAGATGCTGCGTCAGATCGCGCGCGGCACCATCTGCGTCAATCATCGCAGGTTTTATCCCGTCAGGGGTTTCGATACGGCAGAGTTTCATTAGCTAATCCTGTGTTTGTGAGGGGTGCGTTTGCGCCTGATCTGATTCCTATAATCAGCATTATGTAAATAATTGGTGTGCGTTGGGTGATGTTTTGCTGTTAAAACGCGACATAAAGAACTGAAAATATGCATAAAAAGACGCTTCTTCATCCAGATTCTTCATTCTCCCATCCGCGTGGCTTCTTGCTTTACCCCGTTGTTCTGCGTGCCATAATCCACATGCGCCAAGCCGATGCAACTGTAAGCGATCGGCGCTTTGGCGGCTGCTGAACGAAAGGAAGAATATGACGCTCAAGATGTCTTCGGCGGATATGGTTGCCGCTGCCCGTGCGCGTATCCGCGAGATCGAAACGCCTGATCTGATGGCCATGCTGAAGGATCCGGATGTTGTTGTCGTTGACCTGCGCGATATCCGTGAACGCCAGCGCAGCGGCTATATCCCCGGCAGCTTTCACGCACCGCGCGGCATGATTGAATTCTGGGTCGACCCTGACAGCCCGTACTTCAAAGAGATTTTCGGTCAGGACAAAACCTTTGTCTTTCACTGTGCCTCTGGCTGGCGCTCGGCGATCACCACGGCGACGCTGCAAGACATGGGCTTTGACGCGGCGCATCTGCGCGAAGGTTTTTCGACATGGGAAAAGCACGGTGGTCCGGTCGAATACCCTGAAAAGAAAGACTAACGACGCCGTGGTGCCTGTGCTACGTCTGCGCCACCACATCGTAACAACAAGGTCCTCGCTATGACATCCATTCTGATCCTGAACGGTCCGAACCTGAACCTGCTGGGCACGCGCCAGCCCGAGGTCTATGGCAAGACGACTTTGGCTGATGTCGAGGCGCTGTGCCGCGAGAAAGCGAAGACGCTTGGGTTTGATGTGGCGTTTGAGCAGTCCAACCACGAAGGCGCGCTGATCGATTTGATCCACGCGGCCAAAGGCAAACATGCCGGGATCGTGCTGAATGCCGGTGCCTATACCCATACGTCGATTGCGCTGATGGATGCGATCGCCTCGGTCGAGCTGCCGGTTGTCGAGGTACACCTGAGCAACATCCACGCGCGCGAGGCATTCCGCCACCGGTCTTACATCGCGCCTGTGGCTCTGGGTCAGATCTGCGGGTTTGGCGCGCAGGGTTATCTGATGGCCTTGGATGCGCTGGAAGTTCACCTAAAGGATTAGGTTTCACCGCTTAGTATCTGATTTATAATAAAAAAGGGCGAAGGTGCTGATGCGCCCTCGCCCTTTTCCTCATCTGCTGTGTGACAGCTTAGCCTTTGGCGGCTTTTGCAACTTCTGCTGCGAAGTCTTCTTTGACGACTTCGATGCCTTCGCCAACTTCAAGACGGACGAAACCGGTGATGGTCGCGCCAGCTTCTTCCGCGGCTTTACCGACGGTCAGGTCAGGGTTCACAACGAATGCCTGGTTCAGCAGTGTCACTTCGGACATGTATTTCTGCATACGGCCGGTGATCATTTTCTCGATCACGGCTTCCGGCTTGCCGGACTCGCGTGCGATGTCCATTTGAACCTGCTTTTCTTTTTCAACAACAGCCGGGTCCAGATCCGCTTCGGACAAGGACGCAGGGTTCACAGCGGCGATGTGCATCGCGATCTGTTTGCCCAGCTCTTCGTTGCCGCCGGTCATTGCGACCAGAACACCGATTTTGCCCATGCCGGGTGCCACAGCGTTGTGCACATAGGACACAACCTGGTCACCATCGATGGACTGCATGCGGCGCACCGACATGTTCTCGCCGATTTTCGCAATGGCATCGGTGATGACGGTGGAAACGGGCTTGCCGCCCATGTCTGCCGCGTTCAGCGCGTCAACGTCGGACACACCGGTTGCAACATCTGCGATGCCGGAAACCATTTTCTGGAAGTCAGCGTTTTTGCCAACGAAGTCGGTTTCGGAGTTCACTTCGACAGCAACACCGTGGCCGCCTTCGACTTTAACGGCAACAAGGCCCTCGGCTGCGGTGCGGCCGGATTTCTTGGCTGCTTTCGCCAGACCCTTGGTGCGCAGCCAGTCAACGGCTGCTTCCATGTCGCCATCTGTTTCAGTCAACGCTTTTTTCGCGTCCATCATGCCGGCACCGGTTGTGTCGCGCAGTTCTTTGACCATGGATGCTGTTATTGCCATCGCTTTGGTTCTCCTTGAATTGGGATAAATTGAGGGGCAGAGCGTCCTGCACCACTGTCTCAATCATGTAATGGTTTTGTGACAGGCAGAGGGAAACATGCCCCCTGCCCGTCTCTTTCGCGTCGCTTACGACTTGGCGTCGGCCAGCGTTTCCTTCTTGGATTCGATATCCAGAGGTGCGTCTTTTGCCATTGCGTCGTTCGAAACGGTTTCATCCGAAGCGTTGCCAACTTCGACACCACCATCGATCAGGGCTTCTTCTTCGGGCGCTTCTTCCATCGCACCGATGTCAACACCTGCGGCACCCAGCTGCGCGGACATACCGTCAAGTGCGGCACGTGCGGCCAGATCGCAATACATGTGGATCGCGCGGGCGGCGTCGTCGTTGCCCGGGATGATGTAGTCGATCCCGTCGGGGGAGCAGTTGGTGTCGACAACAGCGATCACCGGGATGCCCAGCTTGTTCGCTTCGGCCACGGCCAGTGCTTCTTTTTTCACGTCGATGACGAAGATCAGGTCAGGGCGACCGCCCATTTCACGGATACCACCCAGCGATGCTTCCAGCTTCGCTTGGTCACGTTCCATGCCAAGACGCTCTTTCTTGGTCAGGCCGGAGAAGCCACGCTCGGACTGTTCGTCGATGGACTTCAGGCGCTGGATGGATTTGGAAACGGTCTGCCAGTTTGTCAGCGTGCCGCCCAACCAACGGTGGTTCATGTAGTACTGTGCGCATTTCTCTGCGGCTTCTGCGATCGGCTGTGCAGCCTGACGCTTGGTGCCAACGAAAAGAATGCTGCCGCCTTTGGCGACGGTGTCACGGATGACTTGCAGCGCCTGGTCCAGCATTGGAACAGTCTGTGTCAGGTCCATGATGTGGATGCCGTTACGCGCGCCATAGATGAACGGACCCATGCGTGGGTTCCAGCGCTGTGTTTGGTGACCAAAGTGTACGCCTGCTTCAAGCAGTTGGCGCATGGAGAACTCAGGAAGAGCCATGTCTTTATACCTTTCCGGTTTTGCCTCGTCGGGGGTCTCGATCCCGGAATGGGACCAACCGGCGGACGCTCAAGGATTTCTCCCTCAAAGGCCCAACCCCGACTGCGGGTTTAAGTGACGCGCGTATAGTCCGGATTTTCACGCTTCGCAAGGTCCAAGGCGCATGTTTTAGCCATTGGGGCCTTATATCAGCGCAATTCAGCGGGGTTTGGCGCTGCAATCCCGCCCGAGGGATGGGCCGCGCGCACCTGCGCTTCACAGGCTTGGGCCAGGGCTTTGCGGTTCTCGAAATCGGCGACGGCCAGCGGATTGTGATAGATCGTCGTTACCTGCCCCTGCCGCAGGGACGCCAAGGTCCGCAGCAGATGGCCGCCAAAGCTCATATCGCCCCACCAGCCATAGAACCGCGGGTCGGTCCCATTGGGCGCGGTATAGAGCACGGTCACAGGCTGAACCCAGATCACGTCGCGCAGTTCGGGCGCGAAGAAGGACTGGAAGAGCGTGGTTTTGAACGGCAAGACCTGCAGGCCATCGGTGCTGGTGCCTTCGGGGAAGAACAACAGCCGGTGGTTGTCGAGCAAGCGACGTTGGAACACCTCGGTCTGTTTGCGCGCGTGTTTCGGGTTGCGTTCAATAAACAACGTGCCGGTCGCCTTGGCGAGCCAGCCAATGCCGGGCCAGCTGGCGACTTCGGACTTGGACACAAAGTATATCCGCTGCGCCGCGTTCAAGCTGAAGATATCAAGCCAGCTGGTGTGATTGGCGACGACAGCGCCCCTGTGGCGCATCGGGGTGCCGATAACCGCGCGGCGTAACCCCATGATCCAGAATGCGGTTTTGCAGACGATCTGGGTGATATGCGGGGTCACGGGGCGACCCTGCCCATACAGCGGGCGCTCTATCAGGCGGATCGCGAGCAGGATCACCAGCCCCACAAGAACCACCGTCGCCAGCGTCATGCCACGCAGCAGCATCAGCACCCAGCCAAGCGGCCCGACGGATACCGGTGTCGGGTGGTCGGCGCTGTCCCAGGCCGCGCTCATCCTTGCTGTCCGCTGTAGATCTTGGCCTGCCGCTCGCTAAGCCGGGCGGTGTCGAGCATCAAAAGCACATCCGTCGTGTTGAAGTCATGGTCGATAAAGGCCCCCTCGCCCACACATCCGCCAAGCCGCAGATAGGCTTTGATCAGGCTGGGCATCTGCACCATCGCCTGACGCCGGTTCAGGATGTCGGCGGGGATCAGGTTCATCTCTTGGCGCGCCTTTGGCAAGGCGGTGACCCGCAGATCAGGCGGCGCGAGGTAGGTGTGATGCAGCAGCGACAAGGGCTGCGCCAATGCCTCGGCCTGGGTGCCATGAAAGCTCGCGACGCCAAAAAGGATCTCAATCCCGTGTTCCGCGACATAAGAGGCAAGCCCCGCCCAAAGCTGGTGCATCGCGATGCCGCCGCGATAGGACGGATGCAGACAGGACCGCCCCAGCTCGAGTATCTCGCGGCCAGAGGATTTGAGCGCGGTCAGATCATATTCGTTTTCCGAATAGAACCCGCCTGCCCGATCCGCCATATCGCGGCGGATCAGCCGGTACACGCCAACGGTTTGCTGGGTTTTGCGATCAATAAGCAGCAGATGGTCCACGAAATCGTCGTATTGATCGACCTCTCGACGGTTGTCATGATCCACCAAAGGCCCGCCCGCCCCCAGCTCGGTGACAAAAACGTCATACCGCAGCCGCTGCGCCGCATGAAGATCCGCTTGGGTGCGCGCCAGACGGACTTCGAACTCTGCCGCTTTTGCAATGATCATGGGCTGGTTTCGTCTCCGGTCGCAATCACGCGGATAAATAGGCAGTTGCCGCCCGTTGCGCAATGCTTGCCCCACGTCGCGGTGGTTTTCGGCGAAAAATTAACGATTTGCTAACGAAGAGCCTTCATCAAAGACGGGGGTGAGCATCACCCGATGACTATCGACCACGATCTTGCCCTCGCTGCGGAAGTTTACCGTGACCTTGCCGCTGATATTGCTTTGCACCTGCCCCACGCCCCAATCGGGATGTGCGGGGTGGCGTACAAGCATTCCGGGTGTCAGTATCGCATTCAGGTCTTCCAAGCGTGCGTCCTTTCTGCGGCGCGGTGTGGGGGGCAGCTATTTAGGGCCAGCTAATTAGGGGGCGTCCCATGGTAGAAACCGACACTGATCTTGCCGCCTTGATCGGCAGCCGCATCTGCCATGACTTGATATCGCCGGTGGGCGCAATCAACAATGGGCTTGAGCTGCTTTTGATGTCGGGCATGAATATGAGCCCCGAAGTCGCGCTGATCGATGAAAGCGTGCGCAACGCCAGTGCGCGGCTGCGGTTCTTTCGCGTGGCTTTCGGCGCGGGCGACGCGCAGCCTGTCCCTGCCCAAGAAACAAGCGGTATCCTGCGTGATCTATATGCTCAGTCCAAATGGCAGGTATCCTGGCCCGACGGCGTCGCCGCGCCGCGCAACGCGCTGCGGATGGTATTCCTGAGCCTGCTATGTCTGGAAACGGGGATGCCCTATGGTGGGCAGATCACCATAGATCACCACGACGGGGGATGGGACATCACCGGCACGGCCGACCGGCTAAGCATCAACGCCGCGCTTTGGGGCGTGCTGGCGGGGCAGTCCCGGGCAGAGCGTTTGGTGGCGTCACAGGTCCAGTTCGGGCTGTTGCCCGCCATCGTGAAGGACAGCGGGCAACAGTTAACATCCATCGTGACAGAAACGACCATCACCCTTGGGATCACGGCTTAGCTGCGCACAGCCCCATCGCCGCGCACCAGATACTTGAAGCTGGTCAGCTGCTCGGCACCGACAGGCCCGCGCGCGTGCATTTTGCCGGTGGCGATCCCGATTTCGGCACCCATGCCAAACTCTCCCCCATCGGCGAATTGGGTGGAAGCATTGTGCATCAGGATCGCAGAATCCAGCCGCGTCATGAATTTGGTCGCCGCCGCATCGTCTTCGGTGATGATGCAATCGGTGTGGTTCGAGCCGTAGGTGCGGATATGGGTGATCGCATCGTCGATGCTGCCCACGGTTTTTGCCGCGATGATCATATCAAGGTATTCATGACCCCAATCATCCGCCGTGGCCGGCACGGTGCCTTCGATCTCGGTCAACTCGCCATCGGCGCGCACTTCGACGCCAGCGTCCAGCAGTGCCTTGATCACGCCCTTGCCAATCGTCCGCGCCACTTTCTCGTGGATCAGCAGACACTCAGCCGAGCCGCAAATGCCGGTGCGGCGGGTCTTGGCGTTCAGCACGACTTTCAAAACCTTCTCGGGGTCGGCGTTTTCATCGATATAGATGTGCACGATGCCTTCGAGGTGGGCAAAGACCGGCACCCGCGCTTCGCGCTGCACCAGACCGACCAGCCCCTTGCCGCCGCGCGGGACGATCACATCAATCGTGTCGGTCATGGTCAGCATCTCGCTCACCGCGGCGCGGTCGCGCGTGGGCACCAGCTGGATTGAATCCGCAGGCAGATCAGCGGCTTCGAGCCCCTGTTGCAAGGCGGCATGGATCGCGCGCGAGGAATGGAAGCTTTCGGAGCCGCCCCGCAGGATCACGGCATTACCCGCCTTGAGGCACAGCGCACCGGCATCCGCGGTCACATTCGGGCGTGATTCATAGATCACGCCGATGACACCCAAAGGCGTGCGCACGCGCTGGATGTTCAGGCCCGTCGGCTGATCCCATTCGGTCAGCACCTGCCCCACGGGATCATCCTGTGCGGCGATGCTGCGTAGGCTGTCGGCGATGGCGCTGATGCGCGCATCATCCAGCAAGAGCCGGTCCATCATCGCGTCAGAGAGACCCTTGTCGCGGCCAAACGCCAGATCTTTGGCGTTCGCGTCCAGAATATCGGCGCTGCTGGCCATCAGCGCGTCGGCGGCTTTTTCAAGCGCGGTCTGCTTTTGGTCGGCACTGGCAAAGCCCAATGTCGCGGCGGCGGCTTTGGCGCGCGCGCCAATATCCGCCATCAACGCGGGAATGTCGTCTGTCTGTGTCATATCCAAGGTCATAACCTAATTACTGCTTTTTTGTCATTTCGGGTTGCCCTCTACCTAAAGCCTTCGGCGAGGATTTTAAACCATTTGGAGGTCAGGAAAGCGCAAGATCGTCCCGATGGATCAAAGCAGCACGCCCCGGCGCGCCCAGAATGGCCTCGATCTCCGAGGATTGTCGACCTTTGATCAGCTCTGCCTCTGCTGAGGTATAGCGTGTCAGCCCGTGACCGATGGGGCGCCCATCAGGGGTCAACAGCGCAACGGAGTCGCCGCGCCCGAAGGGACCGGAAACAGCGGTGACACCGGCGGGCAAAAGCGACTTGCCCTTGGACATGGCAGCCACCGCACCGGCATCCAATGTGACGCTGCCGCGTGGTTTGATTGCCGTAATCCATTGTTTGCGCGCGGTTTGGGGGTCGGATTGCGCGGTGAACCAAGTGGCGTTGGCCCCGTTTTCGAGGGTCAGCAAAGGCCGCAATGGTGATCCTTCGGTGATGGCCATGGCGCAGCCCGCGGCGGTCGCGGTTTTCGCGGCCATCAGCTTTGTCTTCATGCCGCCCTTGGACAGGCCAGAGCCCGCATCGCCCGCCTGCGCCTCGATCTCTGGGGTGATCGTGTCGATCACCTCATAGCGGATGGCATCGGGGTCGTCATTGGGATTGGCGGAATAGAAACCATCCACATCCGACAGCAGGATCAACCGGTCTGCCGCCACGGTCACGGCGATCTGCGCCGCGAGCCGGTCATTGTCGCCAAAGCGAATCTCGTCCGTGGCAACGGTGTCATTCTCGTTGACGATGGGTACCGCCCCCATGGACAACAGCTGTTCCATCGTGGCGCGGCTGTTGAGATACCGCCGACGATCCGCGCTGTCTTCCAGGGTGACAAGCACCTGCGCGGCGGTGATCCCATAGGGTTCCAGCGCCTCTTCATAGGCGCGGGCGAGACGGATCTGCCCCACCGCGGCCGCGGCTTGGGATTGTTCCAGCGCAAGCGTGGTTGGCGGCAGCCCAAGCACACCACGCCCCAATGCGATGGAGCCCGAAGACACCAGCACCACATCCTTGCCCTGCCCCTTGAGCCACGCCACATCCTGCGCGAGACTTTGCAGCCAATCGCGGCGCAGTTGGCCGGTGGCCCGATCGACGAGCAGCGCCGAGCCGATTTTTACAACGATACGGGTGCCGTCGCTTAGGGTTGCCAAGGTGCCTCTTCTTCATCTTCGGACCGGAAACGCAGCCGGTCGTCGTCAATCTGGCCACGCAAAGCCCGCAGCACCTCGGTGACGCCTTCGCGGGCCACGCCAGACATCATCATGACCTCTGCGCCGCAGGCTTTTTCCAATTCCTCGCGGGCGGTTATGCGATCATCTTCATCCAGTGCATCAATTTTATTCAGCACGGTGATCCGCGGTTTATCCGCAAGCTCGCCGCCATAGGCTTCGAGTTCGTTGATGATGGTCTGGTAATCTTCGGCAATGGTGTTCGACGTGCCATCAATCAGGTGGAGCAGCACCGCGCAGCGTTCGACATGGCCCAGAAACAGATCGCCCAGACCGCGCCCTTCGGACGCGCCTTCGATCAGGCCGGGGATATCGGCGACGACGAATTCGGTATTATCCACCCCCACAACGCCCAGATTGGGGTGCAGTGTGGTAAACGGATAATCGGCAATCTTTGGCCGCGCGTTCGATGTCGCGGCGAGGAAAGTCGATTTTCCCGCGTTCGGCAGGCCGAGCAGACCCACATCCGCGATCAGCTTGAGACGCAGCCACAGCGTGCGGTCCACGCCTTCCTGTCCGGGATTGGCACGGCGCGGTGCCTGGTTCGTCGCGGATTTAAAATGCAGGTTCCCCCAGCCGCCGTTGCCTCCACGCGCCAGTTCGACCCGCTGGCCAAGCTCTGTCATATCCGCCAGCACGGTTTCCTGATCCTCATCAAGGATCTCGGTGCCCACGGGGACGCGCAGGATGATGTTATCGCCATCCTTGCCGGTGCGCTGCTTGCCCATGCCGGGCTGGCCGTTCTTGGCAAAGAAGTGCTGCTGGTAGCGGAAGTCGATCAGCGTGTTCAGCCCGTCGACGGCTTCGGCCCAGACCGATCCGCCCGACCCGCCGTCCCCGCCATCGGGACCACCGTATTCAATGTATTTTTCGCGCCGGAAAGACACGCAACCGCCCCCGCCTGCGCCAGAGCGGATATAGACTTTGCACAGGTCAAGAAACTTCATCAAAAGGGCCTTTCGGGGCACGTGTGGTCATAGTTTATGGCTATACGTCCAGGTTGGTACGCAGGTCTCGCGCGCCAGACAATAGGTTTCCGCATTGCCAAGATATCGGAAGCCCGCATTTGTCAACACTTTGGCAGAGGCGGGGTTGTCGCGAAACACCGAGGCGAACATATTTTTGTTGCGCAGCGGATTGGCCTGCACCAGCGCTTGCACCGCCTCGGACGCGAGATGCGTGTTCCAGAACGCAGGGGCGACCCAATAGCCGACTTCGGATTGATCGCGGTCCATCCGGATCAGGGAAATCACGCCCATCACCTCGGAGCCGCCGGTTTTCAGCCCATCCATGACCCAGACATCTTCTGTCCGCGGGGTGCTGGTGGCGCGGGTGATGAAGCTTTCGATCACGCCGGGCGGTAGCGGGTGCGGAATGGATGCGGTGCGCATCGCAACCCGTGGATCGCTGGCATAATGTTCGATCATCCCACGATCCGACATGCGCACAGGGCGCAGGTCAAACCGTTCTGTTTCAATCACTTGCTGTTGCGACACTGTTAAATCTTCCATCGTTATGTCCCTCCTCCGAACAGCACGAACAAGACAGAGGCCACCGTCAAAGCGGCCAAGGTCCACATCAAATATTTCTCCCAAACGGTGCCTGCGACCGTCTTTGCGATCCCCGCACCGGCCAGCGTCCACAAGGGGTGCAGCACGATCTGGCATCCCAGCAGCACGGCGGCCACCGTGACCGTCGCCGCCAGCGCAGGTGTGCCGGGCGCGATGAAGGCTGTGAAACTGCCCACGATCATCGCCCAGGCCTTGGGGTTCAGCGGGTGGACGATCAGCCCGGCCAGAAAGCCCGGTGCGGCCTCGGTTCGCGCGCCCTGCCCCAGCCGCAGGTTCGCAACCTTCCACGCCAGCCAGATGATATAGGCGGCAGAGGCGAATTTCAGCGCGACGAAAACCCCCGGCGCGCGGTCGGCCAGTTGCATCAACCCGAAACCCACTGGCCAGATCACCAGCTGTTTGCCAAGGGCCACGCCCGCGACAAAAGGCAATGCCGCGCGAAAGCCGAAGCGCGCGCCCGTGGCCATCAGCGCCATATTCGCCGGTCCGGGTGTGCCGATCTGGCTTGCAGCGAAGACGATAAAGGATGTCAGGGCGACGCTCATGACTGGCTCTTCTTCTTGCGCTTTTGCCGCGGCTTGGCGTCATAGACGGGCGGAACGTAATCGGGTTTGATCAGCCCGAACAACAGGTTGTCGTGCCATTCGCCCCCCAGAAAAGACGATTGCCGCGCACGCCCTTCGGCGGCAAAGCCGACTTTGGTGAAACAGGCCGCAGCGCGTTCGTTGATGTCGAGCACACGGGCCGAGAGGCGGTGCAGCGACAGCGAGCCAAAGGCGTGGGCCGCAAGCAGATGCAGCGCGCGCGTGCCCAACCCCTTCCCCAGTTTCTTGGGGGCGAGAATGCCGATCGCGACATCGGCGCTGGCATCCCACGGACGAAGACTGTGCAGGCGCAGCGCACCGATCATCTTGCCGCGATGTTCGATGACCCAGGCCAGCGGTTCAACCAGCTGCGTTTCATACCAACGTTCGGCCAGCGCCTTGGTCATCACCGGCACGGCGTTCAGCTCTGCCCCGAACATGTGGTGGATCTCGGGCGTGTTTCCAAGCTTGAACCGGGCGTCGATGTCACGGTGTTCGGGCGCGCGTAGACGGATGGTGCCATCGCTCAGCTCGGGGCGGTTTGATCGTGACATAACGGCCCCTCCCTTCCTGGGTGAACACTGGGCGATAAAATGGAAAAGGGACCGGCGTTTCCGCCGATCCCTAAATTTTCAAACCTCTCGGGTGCGGCTTATTCTGCGGCTTCTGCCGCTGGCAGGACCGAGATAAACGTACGGTTCTTCAGCCCCTTGTGGAACTGGACCTTGCCGTCAACGGTTGCGAAGATCGTGTGATCCTTGCCCATGCCAACGCCTTCAGCCGGCCAGTACTTTGTACCGCGCTGACGCACCAGAATGTTGCCGGGAATGACAGCTTCACCGCCATATTTTTTCACGCCAAGACGACGACCTGCTGAGTCGCGGCCGTTACGGGATGAGCCGCCTGCTTTTTTATGTGCCATTGGTGTCTCTCCTTAGCCTTTTGCGAGTTCTTTGGCCTGTGCGATCCAGTCTTCACGACCGACGCGACCTTTGAACGACAGTTTCTCTTCGATAGCTTCGACGTCAGCGTCTGTCCAAGCAGCGATCTGTGCGAAGGTTGTGATGCCTTCGCCGTTCAGCTTGCCAACGATGACCGGGCCAACACCGGAGATCTTGCTCAGATCGTCGGCACCTTCGGCTGCGGGTGCAGCTTTGGCCTTCTTCGCCTTGGCAGGCTTGGCCGATTTCTCTTCGGCCTGGTTGTTCTTCACGCGCTTGGCCATTTCGGCCTGATCGGTTTTGTTCAGCGCATAACGCTCTTCCATGGCTGTCACGGCAGCAGCGCTGACGGAACCGGTACCGATGGCCGCTTTGACGTCGGATTTATCCGCGCCGGACGACAGGATCTCGCCGATTTTGACCAGTGTCAGCTTTTGACGGTGGCCTTTGGTACGCTTGGAAGAGTGCTTCCGGCGGCGCTTGACGAAGTGAATGACTTTCTCGCCCTTGATCTGATCGACGACCTCGGCTTGAACGCCGGCCCCTGCGACCAAAGGAGCACCCAGCTTGGGGGAATCGCCGCCCAGCATGAGAACTTCGTTGAATTGGACTGTTTCGCCCGCGTCAGCAGCCAAACGTTCTACCCGCAGCATATCGCCGGATTGAACTTTGTACTGCTTGCCGCCTGTCTTGATGACCGCAAACATGCGTCTTCCTTTACTGTTTCCGCATCCTGTGGTCCCCGTTCGGGAGTTTGTCGGGCCTTGGCCCACCTCGGACAGCGCATCCCGTTTCGGGATGTTCATGAAATAACAAAGGCACCCGAAACGGGCACCCTTAGGTTGAGGCTTGCCGTATGATGCACCGCCCCCCTGATGTCAAGGGCCAGCACGGGCCTCGCGGGACTTATCGCAAAGGCGGTGCGGCTGGCTATAATTCCTCGGCCACCATGTTCAACGCAACTGCGCGACCAAGGGCATAGGACACGTCTTCGTACGCGGTGCCAAAGCCTTCGAACAGCGCTGTGTTCAGGCCGCGCCCCGCATCGCTTTGCGCAAAGGCGATATAGCGGTCAAGCTCTGCATCCTCCAGCGGAGAATACGCCAGCAGCAGATAGCCATAAAGCCAGCCGCGCGTGTCTTGCGCGATCTCTTCTTGCTGCTGCGCCACGTCGGCCAGCATCTCGGCCTCTGTCATCTGCAGCGCGTTGCCATCTGCCATCCCGCGCATGAATTGAAAGTTGGAATTTATCGCGGCGGTGACATTGCGATCGATCATATCGCCACTGTCGATCAATGTGGCGATCTGCGCCAGACGTGGGTCGTCGCTGCCCTCAAGGTCATGGAACCCTGCGCGGGCGGCGTCTTCCACCTCGGGGTCGGTGATAGCGGCGCGGGCCTCGTTCTCGAGCGTGATGATCCTTGCGCCCGTGTCTTGCGCGAAAAAGGCAATGACATCCTCGCGGGCCTGCCCTTGCAAGCCCGCATCCAATGCCCCGCGCAGGGTTTCGACGATGCGTTCGGGGTTGTAGATGGCACGCACCTGCAGCGCCCACCCCGCGCCGCCCTGCCCGCCCAGCATATCGCGATCAAGCGTTTCCGCGTTCTCCAACCCCTCGCGCTGCAAAATCTCGGCCAGCTCGCCAAGACGCAGGACATCCACCAGCACGGTTGACCGCGCGTCGGCCCAAAGCGGCAGCGCCAGCATCCACAGGCCAGCAGCAAGAACAAGGGCGCGCATGGTTACAGGTCCTGACTGGGTTGCATGGTGCCAAGCCGCTGTGCGACCTCTTCAAACCGGTTCGCCATGATCTCGAACTGCACGGCATTCATCAGCGCGTAGACCTCCTGCATCTGCGGATCTTCCAGCGCCTTGGCATAGACCCGCACTTCTTCATCCGAGAACGCCTGATAGGTGTAGGCTGCCCCCGCCAGCGCGTTCTCTTTGATAGAGGCGCGCATCTCGGGCTCTTGCGCGCGCATCGCTTCGCGCAGGTCGGGCTCTTCCATCTGTAATTCGATCACGCCCGCCCCCGCCGCTGCCATCAGGAACCGGATCTGCACCTCTTGCAGCGCCTTGATCGAGCTATCCTCGACATCGCTCGCCCCGTTCAGACGCGCCAACAGATCCACACGCGGAGAATCGATCCCGCGCAGCCCGTCCAGGATCGCATCGCCCGCTTCTGCCTTCGCGGCATCGTCTTCCTCCATATGCGACGCGTTTTCGGCGGCCACCAAGCGTCGGCCCAGATCACTGGCATAGAAATCCGAGGCATGTTCCAGCGCATCATCGCTGAGCGCCTGCGCCAGAATACCGGCCCCCATGTCCAGCATCAAATCCGTCTCGAATACCTCGCGCACCAGACGCGACCATTCAGAACCGAAGGCATCCGCATCAATCCCCAGCATTTGCGGCGCGGAATCAGCTGACAGCCGGATGCTTTCAAGGGCGACATCAAACCCTGTGACTTCCAGAAATGCATCGACCCTTTCCCTGTCGGCGGCCCGCGCCATCGGTGCAATCAGCGATACCATGACCGCCAATCCAAAACATAAAGTTAACGGCAAACGGGACAGTCGGCGCATCAGGGCATTCCTTTCAAGTTGATCCACCCCAAGAGCTTAGGCGAAATCCATCTGTCAGCAATGAAATTCCCCGTGTCCGCGAAAACTGGCCTAGCCCCCCTTGCCACCCCGCAAAATCCATCCTAAACGGACGCACCACACCGATGCGGAGAGGTGCCGGAGTGGTCGAACGGGGCGGTCTCGAAAACCGTTGAGCCTTCACGGGTTCCCAGGGTTCGAATCCCTGTCTCTCCGCCATTTCACCCTGACAGTTTATGTATACCCCTTGCGGGACAAGCCGTCGCCTTGGTCGCAGGCCCCTGTGGCGCGGTGCGCTGTCAAAATCCGCGATCAGGGGCGTGATGCTGCACCCGCCCGCGTCAAAAATCCCCCGGCGCGCATTGCAGGCAGGCAAGCCCCTCGGCCCGCCATGCGTCAACGACCGAACTGCGATCATCGATGACCAGCCAGGGGGCCAGCCCGTCTGCTTGCATTTGCGCCAGCGCTTGGCGTTTGACCTCCGGATCGCTTGCGGCGTCCTGATCCTTGGCGCGCAGGTAGACGCCGTCGAAGGGCAGATCGTGTTTGTGCAGCCAGGCGATCGTGTGTTCCGCCCAACCGTCAGGGCGGCCCGAGCAGATGACGATCGTCTCGCCGCTTTGCTTCAGGCGGCGCATCAGTTTGGCGATGGGGGCAATCAGCGGGGCGTCGGCCATCGCCATGTGGAACGCATCCCATTGCTTCTCGACGCCATGCACCAGATGACCCAGCTTTGCCGCGTCGAACTCGGCCAGAGTGCCGTCGACGTCGAATACCACGCAAGGTGTCAGGGGGGCGGATGTCATAGCTCTTTCTCCTCAAGAAGTGTGCCCGACCGCTGAAACAGGATCGGGATGGCGTTTGGCGGGCGTGTGCCCGCGTCATGGGGTGTCCACAGCACGCGCGCGGCGCGGATGATACCGGAATGGCAGACCAGCACCGGAAGGTGGCCGGCGGGTGTGGCGGCACAGGCCGCGTGGATCGCGCCTGCGACACGATCAAGCATGGCGGGCCAGCTTTCGCCGCCTTCGGGGGTGTCTTCGCGTATGGGTTGCTGCGACAGCGGCTGCCCCTCGAACGCCCCCCAATCGCGTTCGCGCAACGCGGAAATCACGGTAAAACCGCGCTGCGCAAAGGCAAGCTTGCAGGTGTCTCGCGCCCGTGCGGCGGGGCTGGCGAAAAGCGTGACCGGCTGCGGCCAGCGACGACGGGCCAGCGCGCGCGCCTGATCGCGGCCACGGGCGGTCAGCGCGACATCGGTCACCCCTGCGATAATGCTTTGCGCATTGGCGGTCGTCTCGCCGTGGCGGATCAGGCAAAAGTCCGAGGGCGGAAGCGCAGCCACCCTCACAGGCGCACCGGATCATGCATGAAAACCTCGACGCCCAGATCCTCGATCAAATAGTCTTCTGGCTGTGTGCAGAAGGCTGGCGCAAAGCGTTTCGCGCCAAGCCGTTCCAGCATACGCACCTGATCACGCAGCGGCGGGTGTACGTTCCAGCGTTGGAAATATCCCCCCGGCACGCTGCAGATCCCGCGGGCATGGGCGGTCATATGGCCGGTAAAAACCACATGCGCGTCGCGCCCCAAACGGCCGCTTTCATGCCAGGCGCGCACATAGCCCCAGGCGGCACCGCCATCGGCATTGGGGGTGTCGCAGACCAGAAACCGCGCCTCGTCCAGCGGGCCGCGCGCCAGCAGCGGGGCGATCTTGGCCGCATCCACGCCAAGCGTGCCGCTGCGCAGACCCGTCGCCAACACCGCCTGACATTCAGGGTCCAGCATGACGCTGGCGTGACCATAGCGCCGGATCAGGTGCAAGGCCATTTCGCCCGCCCTGCCCGATGGCGGCACTGGCAAAAGCACCTGCCCTTCAAGCCTGTCCAGCAAGGCGTCAAGTGCTGCAAATCTTTCGGTCTGGGGCACATCGTCAAGCTGATAGGAACAGTCCAGGATCGCCGTTGCCGCGGGTGGCGGAAGGTCCAGCGGGAACCAGTCGGATTCCTCTGACCAGTCGCCCGAGTAGAACAGCCCCTCGCCCAAGGCGAAATGCATCCAGACACCGCCCATGGCGTGCCCGTTGCGCCCCGTGGTCAGCTGCACGCCATCGATCACGGATACCCCCTGTTCGGGCAGCAGATTGACCTTGGCGGCAGGGGGCAGCGCCTTGGCGGTTTGCGCAGTGGCATAGATCGGCAGCCCCGCCTCTACCGCATAGATCGCCCCGCCGATGTGGTCGATATGGTCGTGGGTGATAAAGACCGCATCCGCGCCCTTCAGCCAGCGCGGGTCAAAATGGGCGTGGGCCTCGGGGCCAAAGCCGCAGTCCAGCAGCCAGCGCCGATTGCCCGTGTTCAATTGCATGCATGCGGGGCCCTTGTCCCCGATGCCGGAAAGTACTCTTACGCTTTGCATTTAATCCTCGGAGAATGCCCATGGGGTGGTGATCGTCAGGCCAAGCTGCATGCCGACATCAAACCGTGCCCGTGTTTCAGCCAGCAGACGCGTGCCGCAGTCCGCGACGGTTTCCAGAAGGTATTTGCCGCCCAGATAGGTCACCCGCGCCACTTTGGCGCGCAGGTCGCCGGTTTCGCTGATGGTCAGGTTTTCGGGGCGCAGGCAGACATGGCTTGGCAGGTCATCCCCGCTTTGCACCGCGATCCGCGTGCCCAGGACATGGCCGTGCAGGGCGCTATCGCTCTTTTCGACCCCGCGCATAGGCACCACCGTGCCGCGCCCGACGAATTCGGCGACAAAGCGGTTCCTGGGGCGTTCATACAGCGTTTGGGGCGTGTCGAACTGCTGGATGCGGCCCTTGTCCATCACGGCGATCCGGTCGGCCATGGCCATCGCCTCTGACTGATCGTGGGTGACATAGACCATCGTCGCGCCGGTGCGCTTGTGGAAATCGGTGAACACCGTTTGCATCGACGCCCGCAGCGCCACATCAAGGTTGGCCAGCGGTTCGTCCAGCAGCACCGCATCGGGGTGCGACACCAGACAGCGCGCCAAAGCGACCCGCTGACGCTGCCCGCCCGACAGGTCGGAGGGCATCCGGTCGGCATAGTCCGTCAGCCCCGTCGCCTGTAACGCCTGATCGGTCTGCGCAGTGATCTCGGCCTTGGAAAAACGCCGGATCTCCAGAGGATAGGACACATTGCGCCGCACGTTCATATGGGGCCAAAGCGCGTAGGACTGGAATACGAAACCGATGTTGCGATCCTCGGGCGGGACCATGCGGTTGCCAGCCACATGCGCGACCTCGCGCGGGCCGATGGAAATCTGCCCCGTCGTCGGCATCTCGAACCCCGCAAGCAGGCGCAGCAGCGTGGTCTTGCCGCAGCCCGACGGCCCCAGCAGGGCGACGAATTCGCCATCCTTGAAGGTGGTGGTGATGTCATGCAGCGCGGGGGCGCCGGCGAATGATTTGCCAAGCGCGGACAGGCTTATGTCTGCCATGGGACTACTCCTTTGGGGAAACGTCGGGACATCAGCTGCACCAGCACCATCAGCGCCATAACCACCAACACGATGGTCATCGCCAGCGCGCTGGCCATTGCGGTCTCGCCACTGTCGTCCAGATTGAAAATGACCACGCCCAACGTCTCGGTTCCCGAGGACCAGAGCAGCGCGGAAACCGTGAGCTCGTTAAACGCGGTGAGAAACACAAGGATCGCCCCTGCCGCCGCCGCCGGTGCCGAGAGCGGCACGATTACATCGCGCAGCCGCTGGAACAGCGATGCCCCCACCGATTGCGCGGCTTCGCCCATGGCAGGATCCAACTGCTTTAGGCTCGCTTGCACGGGGCGGAACATCACCGCAAAGAACCGCGCCAGATAGGCCAAGAAGATGATCCAGATCGTGCCGTACAGCGTCGCATCGGTGAACGGCAGCTTGATCAGCAGCAGAATCATCGCAATCGACAGCACCACTCCGGGCAAGGCATAGGGCAGATCCAGCAGGCTGTCGAACAGCCGCGACAGCCGCGTCGGGTTCCGCTCCATCAACCACGCCAGCGGCAGGCAGAGCAGCATGAGCACAACCGCCGCGCCGATCGCCAGACCAAAGGAGTTCGCAAAGGCCCGCGTCGTGACCGGTTGGCGCAGCAGGACCTCGGTCCATGCCTGAAAGGTTACGGTGTCAAGCCGCAGTGGCACGCCATAGGCAGGCACCAGCGACGTCGCCAGCAGGCCGAACATGGGCAGCACAAGGATCGTGCAGACCACGGCCCATAGCAACACCTCGACCGGCAGACGCGCCGCCCCAAGCGGGATCGCCAAGGGGCGCGACGTGGCTCCCACCAGATAGACCCGTTGGCGTGATTGGAAGAATCGTTGCGTCAGGATGCCCGTTACAGCCACCGCACCGATCAGCATGGCGAGGATCGATACCTCGGCCAGCACGCTGGTGCCCATGCCCGCCAGCTTTTGGTAAACCAGTGTCGGCAGGGTCGCATAGCCCGCCGGAATACCCAGCATCGCGGGAATGCCAAAGTTGCCAAGGGCGGTGACAAAGGTGATCGCCGTTCCTGCCGCCAAACTGGGTAGGGTCAGGGGCATGACCACCTGCCACCACGTGCGCAGCCCCCGCGCGCCACTGATGCGCGCCGCCTCTACCACCTCTTGCGGGATGGCGCGCAGACCTGCACGCAGGGTCAGGAAAATGATCGACATATGCTGGATGCCCAGCAACAGAATGATACCTTGCGCCGAATAAAGCGGCTGCGGCGACCCCAGTGGCGGTGCCAGCCCCAAGGTCTTGAGCAACACCGACGACGGCCCCATGATCTGGGTCCAGGACAGCGCGGTGATCTGGGGCGGGATCATCATCGGGATCATCAGGCAGAACACCAGCGCCGCCTTGGCGCGCAGATCGGTCAGCGCCACCAGAAACGCAAAGGCAGACCCCAGAACCACCGAGACCAGGGTGCCAAACCCTGCGGTCACCAGCGAATGCTTCAGCGCGCTCAGCGTTGATGGTTGGCGCAGCACCTCGCCCGCGAGCGACAGGCCAACCGCGCCCTGATCCGTCACCCCTTCGACAAACAGGCGCAGCACCGGCGCAAGGGTCAGGCTGATCGCCACAATCAAAATGGTAGAGAGCAGCCACCCCTCGGACCGGCTGCCCCCGTTTTTTGTCAGAACGCCCATTACTCGGCGCCAAACAGCTCTGTGAACTTGGCCTTGTTGGCTTCGGCGTCTTTCAACGCGGTCGCGGGATCGAAATCCATCAGTTTGATGTCTTCGCGCGCAGGGAAACCGGCGGGCACGCCCATGCCGTCGCGTGCGGGGATATAGCCCATCTCAAGCACCACATCCTGACCTTCCGCGCTCAGCAGGAAATCGACGAACTTCTGTGCGCCTTCGACGTTCTTGGCGGTCGACATGATCGCCACAGGCTCGGTCACATAGGATACGCCTTCGGTCGGAAAGACGAATTCGACAGGCGACCCTTCGGCCTTGTTGCGGATCGCGAGGAAGTCGACGACCATGCCATAAGGTTTCTCGCCCGAGGCCACGGCCTTGAACGTGCCGCCGTTGCCGCCTTGGGCGCGGGCGTCGTTTTCCG
The DNA here is from genome assembly GCF_000735125.2 of Sulfitobacter sp. CB2047. NCBI lineage: Bacteria > Pseudomonadati > Pseudomonadota > Alphaproteobacteria > Rhodobacterales > Roseobacteraceae > Sulfitobacter > Sulfitobacter sp. CB2047. Next base: position 1,772,137 of record NZ_CP072613.1, read on the forward strand.
CCAGTTGTTCGTAATAGCCCCAGCCAAGGCTGTCATCGCCGGTCAGGGTTGCCAGATGGATCAGCGCCGCACCGGAATACAGCGGGGACGGCATGGCCACCTGCCCTTTCAGGGCCGCATCGCTCAGGTCGTTCCACGAGGTCGGAGCCGTCTCGACGCCGGTGTTATAGACGATACCTGTCGTGATCAGCTTGGTCGAGTGATAGAAGCCGTCGGCAGAATACAGCGCGCTGTCATAATTGGCAGCCTCGGGGGATTGGTAGGCGGTCAGCAGACCTTCTTGGGCCATGCCTTCCAGCGTCACGGTGTCGGCGATCAGCAGCACGTCGGGCTGCGGGTTGCCTGCCTCGATCTCGGCGCGCAGACGGGCCATCAGTTTGGTCGTGCCGTCGCGGACCCATTCGACATCGGTATCGGGGTTGGCGGCTTTGAAGGCGTCCACAGTCTGCTGCGCATCGGCATTGGGCTGTGAGGTGTAAAGTGTGATTGTATCTGCAAGGGCCGTGCTGGCCATCAGGGCAAAAGCGGTGGTGGTGAGGATGGTTTTCATGGGGCTCTCCTGAAAAGGTAGCTTTCGTACGAAAGCATTTCACGCTCGCCTTATTCCAATCTTACGCTACAGATTTATGACATTTCCGTAACAGATTTAATTATATTGCGCCGTGGACGGGGTCGCTCTAGGGTCCGGCTAACCTTGAGTTGTTTTCGAAGGAAAATAGATGGCGCGACCTACTCTTACCGACCGGCGCGACAGGATCATTGCGCTGCTGTCGCAGAACGACGCTTTGTCCCCTGCCGAACTATCGCAGCGTTTGGACGTTTCGGTGCAGACCATCCGCGCCGACCTGCGCGACCTTGACGACGCGGCACTGGTGCAGCGCCGCAAGGGAAAGGTGCAACTGCGCCAGCAAAGCGAGAATATCGGCTACCTGCCCCGCGAAACCATCGCGCGACAGGAAAAGCAGCGCATCGCCTTGGCGGTCAAGAACCTGATCCCCGATGGCGCACGGGTGGCGCTTGGGACGGGTACAACGGTCGAGCATTGCGCGCGGTTTCTGTCGTCGCACAAGGACCTATTCGTCGCGACCAATAGCATCCACGCGGTGTGCGCCCTGCAGAATGCCGCGGGCGTGATGGTGGAGCTGGCGGGCGGCAACGTACGGATGCGCGATCTGGATCTGATCGGCGCTGCAGCGCTGGCGTTTTTCGCGGGTTACCGCATGGATTACGCGGTGTTCAGCTGTGGCGGGCTGTCGGGGTCGGGCGCGGTGATGGACTATAACTCGGACGAGGTGCTGGCGCGCAAGGCGATTGCGGGCTGCGCCAAGACAACGATCCTGGTGGCCGATCAGGGCAAGGCGGAGTTGGACCTTGCCTGCCAGCACGGGGAGATCTGGGCCTATGACTACCTTGTCACAGGGGCCGCGCTGTCGCCCGATCTGCTGTCCCGCGCCGCCGCCCATGGGTGCACGGTGATCAAGGTCTAGTCCCTATCCCGTGACACGCCGCAAGAAGGATTGGGTGCGCGGGTCTTTGGGCGCATCAAGCAGTTCCGCCGGTGGGCCCTGTTCGACAATCCGCCCCTCGTCCATAAAGACGATCCGATCCGCAATCTCGCGCGCGAACTGGATCTCGTGGGTCACGATCAGCATGGTCTGTCGTTTCTCGGCCACGCGCCGCATGAGGTCGAGCACCTCTCCCACCCATTCGGGGTCCAGCGCCGAGGTCGGTTCGTCAAACAGCATCAGATCCGCATCCAGCGCCATCGCACGGCCGATGCCCACCCGTTGCTGCTGGCCGCCCGACAGTGCAGCGGGGTAGCTGTCGGCTTTCTCGAACAGACCGGTTTCGCGCAGCGTCGCATCGGCACGGGCGTTGGCCTCGGCCTTGCTATAGCCCTGAACGGTAATCAGCGCCTGAGTGATATTCTCGCGCGCGGTTTTGTTGGCAAACAGCGCGTAGTTCTGGAACACGAAGGACGTGCGCCGCCGCAGCGCCAGAATATCGGCGCGTTTCGCCGTAGCTGCATCGACAGACATATCGCCAATGCGGATGATGCCCGCGTCGGGCGCGTCGAGAAAGTTCAGGCAGCGCAGCAAGGTGGACTTCCCCGTGCCCGACGGCCCGATGATCACCACCCGTTCGCCTTGGGCAATATCAAGCGAGATATCTTTCAGCACGGCGGTGCTGCCAAAGGATTTGGTCAGGCCGGATATGGTGATCCCGTCATTCGTCGCCCTGCCCGTCTCTGGAATGCTTTGTGTATTGGTCATCGCGCATGTGCCTTGTTCAGATAGACCTCTAGGTGACGCTGTGCGAAGGCCAATGTCTCGACCATGACCCAATAGATCGCGGCGACGACGAGAAAGGCTTCGAAGTAGAGGAAGCTGCCCGCCGCCTCTTTCTGGGTCGCCCCCATCAGTTCGGTCACGCCAAGGGTAAAGGCCAGCGAGGTGCCTTTGATCATATCGATAAAGTAGTTCACCAAAGTCGGTGCCGCGACCCGCGAGGCCTGAGGCAGAATAATCTGGCGCATCATCTGGCCTTGGGTCATGCCAACAGCCTGCGCGGCCTCCCACTGGCTGCGGTCCACACCCAGAATGGCGGCGCGGATGCTTTCCGCCATATAGGCCGAGAAATGCAGCGTCAGCCCCATGATGGTCGCGGTGACGCCGTCGATCTTGCCCAGAAAGCTCAGGACTTGCGGCAGGCCGTAGTAGAACAGGAACAACTGCACCAACAACGGCGTGCCGCGAAAGAAGCTGATGAACAGCCGCACAAAAACGTCGAGGACCGGAACCCGAAACACCCGTTCAACGGCGAGCACAGAGGCCAGCACCAATGCGCAGACCATGCCCACAAACGCCATGAACAGCGTCAGCGGGACATAGCCCAGCAACACGGGCAGCAAGCCCCACATATATTCGAAATCCAGTCCCCGCATCTTGTGTTACTCGGCTGTTGTGATGTCAGAGCCGAACCATTTTTCCGAAATCTCGGTCAGGGTGCCGTCTTCTTTCAGCTTGGTGATCGCGGCGTCGAACCGGTCACGCAGGGCCTGACCTTCGTCATCGTTGCGGAAGGGCAGCGCGTTGCGGATCTCGCTAAAGGGTTTGCCCGCAAGCGCCAGCGGCAGCGGGCTTTCCGCGATCAGCTGGGCCGAGGAAACGCGGTCCATCACAAAGGCATCCACGCGACCAAGGGCCGTGTCTTGCGCAATGTTGCTTTCATAGGTGCGAATGTCGATCTCGCCCGCGTTCGGCAGTTCGTTCAGCAGTTCCTCGAAGTTGGAGCCGAGGTTGACCGCAACGGTCTTCCCGCTCAGATCCTCGACACTGCCGATGGTGTCTTCGTTGCCCTCTTTCACCACGACCTGCGCCCCGTCAAAGACATAGGGCTGCGAAAAGGCGAATTTCGCCTCGCGTTCGGGGGTGATGGTGATCTGGTTGGCGATCGTGTCGATGCGGCCAGATTCCAGCGCGCCGATCAGGCCGGAAAAGGACATGGTGACAAAATTCACCTCGTCGCCGGTTTCCTTGGCGACGGCGTTGATGAAATCGACCTCGAACCCTTGAAGCTCGTCAAGCTTTACGAAGGTAAAGGGAAAGTACCCGCCCGACATGCCGACATTCAGCGTCTCTGCCTGAGCAGCACTGACGCCGGTAGCAAGGGCGATTGCGGTGAGTGTGGCGTGTTTGATCATGATATTCTCCGTTACGTCTAAGGGGGAGGTAACATGACGCAGCCGCGCTTCAATGGCGCAGCGTCAAGCAAGTCCGCGGTGGTTTCATTCATCCTTGGTCAGGAATATAATTCTGGCAAGGGCTTTGATCGCGAAACGCTGTTTCGGGGGCCGCAGCGGCGGAAGGGGCTTTGGGGGAAGAAATCAAGCGAATTAGCGCGCATTTGGGGGAATCACCAGCGCCGGATTGCACCGCATAAGCATCTGATCAGACAAAATAAAACCGCCGCAAAGTGGGAGGACTTTGCGGCGGGGAAATTCTTGTGGCTTTTGGCGTCGTGGTTAGCGCAGGGCAACCGCTTGCGAAGCAATATGGCGGATCTCGCCACGTGCAACACCGATATCTGCCAGATCCCGGTCATTCATCGCCGACAGCTCGCGGAAGGTCTGGCGTTTGGCGCGTTGGTCAGCGCTGTAGGCACGGAATGCATCAAGCGACTGGCGCAGCTTGGGCATCAGACCCGCAACAGGTGCGGCGGTATATGTGGATGTATAGCTCATTTCTTATTCTCTCTTTCACGTCTATGCGGCGGCCTATCCACCGCATTCGGTTTGGTATGTTCCGTCAGCGAAGCGCTGGCGGTTTAGGCTGCTGCCGTGCCGCGGGGTGCGGTGCGGAACAGGCCGGTAAACTTGCGCGATGCTTTGGCAACAGCGGCAGAGATATAGGCACTGCGCAGCGCGTTGGCTTCGGCAAGAAGACGGTCGACTTCGACCGGAGTGGCGGTTTTGTATGTAGCTTCGGTTTTCATTTTCCAGCTTTCCATTTCAGGGCTTCAATGCCCGTGACCGTCATATGTGCGCGGTGCAGCAAAGGTGCAAACCATAGTGGATATGCGGAAAATGCATGGCTTAAATGGCACAGTTTCGCCCCAAAACCGCCCATATCCGGCCCTTAAACCGGCAGTTTTCGACTTCACCGTGAACGAAAGGGCCGCCCGAACGTTGGTAGCCCCTGAAACGGAGAGACCAACACAAGCCGGAGAAGACCCATGACCAAGCAATCGCCGCAGCCGCAACAATCCGCCCCACCCAAACCCGCGCCGGAAAAACCCCAGCCGGTGATATTTACGGATTACGCCAGCATCTGAAAGTGACAGGCGGCAAGCTGCGGTATAAACAGCCCGGTATGACTGACCCTGTTTCTTCCATCCGCAATCTTGGCCCCGCGTTCGAGGAAAGCTGCGCCCGTGCTGGCATCCACTCTGCGCAAGAGCTGCGCGATCTTGGTGCCGATGCAGCCTATGAGAGATTGCTGCAAAATGGTCAGCGCCCCCACTTCATCGGGTACTATGTTCTGGTGATGGGGCTTCAGGGGCGCCCGTGGAACGACTGTAAGGGGGATGAAATGAAAGCCCTGCGGGTCAAGTTCGACGCAATCAAGGCCCGTGCCCATGATACCGGACGCTCTGAATTCGAACGCATGATGAACCTGATCGGTGTGCGCGAGGCGTAACGCGTCCCTGCGACACCTGAAGGCGGCAGCGGAACGGGACTGCGCCCGTAAGCGTTGGGTCGCAAACGTAGCCCCAACAGGATACCCTTCCCCATGCCACATACCCCCGATATTCAACACGACCTTGACCGGCTGCGTGGCCTTGCCCGTACGATGGATAGCGCCCTACGGGTGCCTGTTCTGGGCGTTCGGCTGGGCTGGGACAGCATCCTTGGCCTGATACCCAGCGTTGGCGACGTTCTGGCTTTGGCACCGGCGGGCTATATCTTGAAGGAAGCGCATCGCATGGGCGCAAGCCGCTCGGTCCTTGCGCGTATGGGGGCGAATGTGGGCATCGACCTTGCGATCGGTGCGATCCCCCTGATCGGTGACATCTTTGACGTGGGCTGGAAGGCAAACATCCGCAACGTCGATCTGTTGCACCGTCATCTTGAACAAACGGCACCGATGAAAACCGTGAGCCCTGTGGACGGTGAACTGTCGTCACACCATCCGACCCTTAAAGGCTGAACAGGTCGGTCGCCGCTATGTGATCCCCGTTGCATGAAAAAAGGGCCGCAGTTGCCTGCGACCCCTTTCATCTGTCCAAACCTGTGAAGGCTTAGCCAACCAGTTCCAGACCGGAGAAGAAATACGCGATTTCGACGGCGGCTGTTTCAGGCGCGTCAGACCCGTGAACGGAGTTTTCGCCAACAGATTCGGCGAATTCTGCGCGGATCGTGCCTTCGGCTGCGTCTGCTGGGTTGGTTGCGCCCATCACTTCGCGGTTTTTCGCGATGGCACCTTCGCCTTCGAGAACCTGAACAACAACAGGCTCGGACGCCATGAATTCACACAGTTCGTCATAGAAAGGACGTTCGGCGTGTACGGCATAGAAAACGCCGGCTTGTGCCTTTGTCATGTGAATACGCTTTTGTGCGACGATGCGCAGGCCGGCTTCTTCGAATTTGGCGTTGATTTTGCCGGTCAGGTTGCGGCGCGTTGCGTCTGGTTTGATGATCGAGAATGTGCGCTCAAGGGCCATGATAGCTCTCCTAGGTGGGGTTGATTTGGCCGCTCCCTAGCATGGGTCATGCCCCGTGAAAAGCCGCGATTGACGCGGGGCCAGACATGGTTCACACCGCGTCCATGTTAAGCATTTCAGAAATCAACTATTCCGTCGAAGGCCGTCCCTTGTTCGAGGAAGCCAGCGCGGTCATCCCCGAAGGCCACAAAGTGGGTCTGGTCGGACAAAACGGTGCGGGTAAAACCACACTGTTCAAAATCATTCGCGGAGAGCTGTCGCTGGACGCGGGCGACATCAGCCTGCCCTCGCGCGCCAAGATCGGGGGCATCGCCCAAGAGGTCCCGTCCTCTGACGTGTCGCTGATCGATACGGTGCTGGCCGCCGATGTCGAACGCGCCGCCTTGATGCACGAGGCAGAGACAACGGATGATCCCGCGCGCATCGCCGAGGTGCAGACCCGCCTTGCTGATATCGACGCCTGGTCCGCCGAAGGCCGTGCCGCCGCGATCCTCAAGGGGCTCGGCTTTGATGACCATGATCAGCAGCAGCCCTGTTCGGCCTATTCGGGCGGTTGGCGGATGCGCGTGGCGCTGGCGGGCGTTCTGTTCGCGCAGCCGGATTTGCTGCTGTTGGATGAACCGACCAACTACCTTGATCTTGAAGGCGCGTTGTGGCTGGAAAACTACCTGTCGAAATACCCGCATACGGTGATCATCATCAGCCACGACCGTGGTCTGTTGAACCGTGCCGTCGGTGGTATCCTGCACCTCGAAGACCGTAAGCTCACGTATTATCAAGGTAATTACGACCAATTCGCGAAAATGCGGGCCGAAAAGCGCGCGCAGCTGACAGCGCAGGCGAAAAAGCAGCAAGCGCATAAGGCGCATATGCAGGCCTTTGTGGACCGCTTTAAGGCCAAGGCGTCCAAGGCGAAACAGGCGCAGTCGCGGATGAAGGCCATCGAGAAGATGGTGACAATCACGCCGCCGGAGGAAGCCGCGCGCAAGGTCTTTACCTTCCCGCAGCCCGATGAGCTTTCGCCACCCATCATCAGTATCGAAGGCGGATCGACCGGCTATACCGAGGGCCAGCCCGTCCTGTCGCGCCTGAACCTGCGGATCGACCAAGACGACCGCATCGCGCTGTTGGGCAAAAACGGTCAGGGTAAATCTACCCTGTCAAAGCTGCTCTCCAACCGTTTGGTGTTGTTCGAGGGCAAGGCGATCAACTCCAGCAAGCTGCGCATCGGGTTCTTTGCACAGCATCAGGTGGATGAATTGATCGTCCATGAAACGCCGCTGCAGCATATGATCAGCGCGCGCCCCGGTGTGATGCAATCCAAGCTGCGCGCACAGCTGGCGGGGTTCGGTCTGGGGCCGGATCAGGCCGATACAGAAGTGGGGCGTTTGTCGGGGGGGCAAAAGGCGCGTCTGTCACTGCTGCTCGCCACATTGGACGCACCGCATCTGCTGATCCTCGATGAGCCGACCAACCACCTTGATATCGAATCGCGCGAAGCGCTGGTCGAGGCGTTGACGCGCTATTCCGGTGCTGTGATCCTTGTCAGCCACGATATGCACCTTTTGTCGATGGTCGCGGACCGTCTGTGGCTGGTGTCGAACGGCACGGTCAAACCCTATGAGGATGACCTCGAAGCCTATCGCAAGATGCTGTTGACCGTGGAAAAGCCCGTCAGCAAGAACCCCAAACCGGTCAAGGAAGCGCCAAAACCCAAACGCGCCAACCGCGAAGACATCCTTGCCCTGCGTGCCGAAGTGCGCACGGCCGAGGCGCGGGTGACCAAGATCAACGACATGCGCGACAAGCTTGCGAAAAAGCTCGCGGACCCTGCCCTTTACGAAAAGGACAAAGTCGGCGAACTTGAGGTCTGGAACAAGAAATACGCCGAAGTCATGGCCGCGCTTGAACGGGCGGAAGCGATCTGGATGGGCGCGTTGGAAAAACTGGAAACCGCGTCGGCGTAATGCCAGCGCGGCGCAAGGGATAAGGACGGGGCTGGCCCCGGTGACGTTTTATGATGGCACTTGATCTGGCATTCATGATCACCGCGTTCGCGACAATGATCGTGATCATTGACCCCTTTGCGATCGGCCCGATGTTTCTGGCCCTGACCCCCGGCATGACCCCGCGCCAGCGCCGGTTGATTGCGTGGCGGTCTGTGGTCATCGCGGGGCTGCTGCTGCTGGTCTTTGCCGCGTTTGGCGAGGCTGTGCTTGGCTTTATCGGGATCTCCATGCCCGCCTTCCGTGTCGCGGGGGGCGTGCTGCTGTTTCTGACCGCGCTTGATATGTTGTTCGACCGCCGCACAAAACGCCGCGAAGGCCATGCCGAGGCGGATGACGATCACGACGACCCATCGGTATTTCCGCTGGCCATTCCCTTGATCGCGGGCCCCGGCTCTATCGCGTCGGTGATCCTGCTGACGGGCGAGAAACCGGGCCTTGAAGGGCTGGTGACCGTCGTCGCGATCACTTTTGCCGTCCTGATCATCATGGGCATCACGATGCAGGCCAGCGGCTACCTTGAAAACGCTTTGGGCAAGGTCGGGATCAATGTGATCACGCGGCTTTTGGGTATGCTGCTTGCCGCGCTGTCGGTGCAATTTGTGCTCGACGGGCTTAGCGCTTTCGGTTTCGGGCCGGGTCCGGGCTGACTTTTCCACGCCCTGCCCCCATATCTTTGGAAGATTGCCAAAGGATATACGATGCCGGACATTGAAACAGGACGTTTGATCTATCTGATCGTGCTCATGGCGATGGTCGCGGGCTGGTTCTTCATGCAAAGCCGTCAGGGCTGGAACAAGACGCTGCAACAGGTCGCGGTCTGGGCCATGATCTTTACCGGTGTCGCCGCGGGCTATGGCCTGTGGGAGGATATCAACCGACAAGGCGACATCCCGCGCCAAGCCTATGAGGCCAGCACCGGCAGCGTCACCCTGCCACGCGCCCGCGACGGGCATTATTATCTGACGGCGACGATCAATGGCACGCCGCTCCGCTTTGTGGTGGACACCGGCGCGACGGATATGGTGCTGACCCGCGCGGATGCCGAAGCCGCAGGGCTTTCGCCCGATAGCCTGAACTATCTGGGCCGTGCCAGCACCGCCAACGGCGAAGTGCGCACCGCCTATGTGCGGCTGGACGAGGTTGAACTGGGCGGGGTGCGCGATACCGATGTGCCCGCGGTCGTGAACGAAGGCGAGATGCGGCAATCCTTGCTTGGGATGGGCTATCTGCAACGCTGGGGCCGGATCGAGATCACCAACGGAGAGTTGATCCTCACCCGGTAAAGCGTGGCGTAACGCCCTCAGGTCTCTGCCTTTTTCTCCCACCGGCCCGATTCCTCGGACCAGTATTGCGCAGAGGCTCCTGCGGCTTTCAGCGATTTCCACTGGTCCCGCGCGACGTTCAAGGCGTGGTCGTCCAGCCCGTCGAACAGGATGCACACCCGATCCAAGGCCGCGACTTCCTGTGCCGACACAGCCGCGCCATGGATCGAGAACACGCAGCTTGCGTTATTCGGCGCGTGGGTGTCCGTGGTCAGCAACACCGGCTGTTCGGCATCATGGGGGCCACCGGCCAGTCCATGGGGCAGAAAGCCATCCTCGGGCCCGCGCCACAGGGCGACGTCAAGCTGTTCCAGCAAGGATTGATCGGTGCCGCGTACCGCCACACGCCAGCCCGCGCCTTGGGCCTTGCCCAAAAGCATGGTCAGCGTTTCGACCAGCGGTCGCTGGGTCAGATGGTAGAAATACGCGGCACCCATCAGGTTTACTCTGTCTCGTAGAAGTTTGAAATCAATCGGTTCAACGCGGCAACGCCCCAGCCCGTGGCCCCGACGGGCGCCAGCGCCGTCTCGGATTTGACGGAGGCCACACCGGCGATATCAAGGTGAATCCAAGGCGTGCCGTCCTTGATGAACCGTTGCAGGAATTGCGCCGCCGTGATCGACCCGGCAGGCCGCCCGCCGATGTTTTTCATGTCGGCGATGCGGCTTTTCAGCAGCTTGTCATACCCCGCGCCCAAGGGCATCCGCCATGCGCCTTCGCCCTCGGTTTGCGCAGCCTTGAGGAAGGCGTTGCACAGCGTATCGTCGTTCGAGAAAACCCCCGCATTGTCATGACCCAGGCCGATGATAATCGCGCCGGTCAGCGTCGCCAAATCGATCACGCCCGCGGGGTTGAACCGTTCTTGCGCATACCAGAGCACATCACAAAGCACCAAACGGCCTTCGGCGTCGGTATTGATCACCTCGACCGTGTCGCCCTTCATCGTCTTGATCACGTCACCGGGGCGGGTTGCCGTGCTGGATGGCATGTTCTCTACGATGCCGACCAGCCCGACGACATTGGCCTTGGCCTTACGCAGGGCAAGACTGCGCATCACGCCCGAGACAACGCCCGCGCCGCCCATATCCATGGTCATGTCTTCCATGCCCGCTCCCGGTTTCAGGCTGATACCGCCGGTGTCGAACACTACGCCCTTGCCGACCAACGCCAGCGGGGCCGCATCTTTCTCGCCGCCGTTCCATTTCATCACCACGACGTAGGACGGGCTGGCCGACCCCTGCCCGACGCTGAGCAAGGTGCGCATCCCCAGCTCTTCCAGCTTGGCTTCGTCCAGCACTTCGACCTCAAGGCCGATTGACTCCATTTCGGCCAGACGGTCGGCGAATTCGGTGGTGGTCAGGATATTCGCGGGCTCGTTCGTCAGGTCGCGGGTCATAAAGGCACCGTCGGCGATGGCCAGCAGGGGGGCAGCGGCGGCTTCGACCTCTTCGGGTTTGGAATTCATGATCACGACCTGCCCCTTGCGTGGCTTGCCGTTGCTTTTGCGATCCTCGAACGTGTAGTCGCGCATGGCCAGTCCAAAGCAAAGCTCGGCCGCTTTGCGCAAACCGCCCGTCAACACCAGCAGATCCGCATCGCCGCGCCGTTTCGCAAGCGCCGCACCGGCTGCGCGCAGGGCTTCCTGATCGGCGTTATTCGCCAATTGCACCACATCCACGGCTTCGGCCGCCATGCCGGTGGGAAAACCGAGGCTGACCGCATCGCCCGCTGACAATTTCGTGAAGCTGTCGCTGGCCACCAGACGTTCCAGCGCGCCCTTGGTCAGCTTGTTGATGCGCCGCGCGGAGGGGTTGAGCTTGCCATCCGCGCCCACAGTCACAGCCACACGGCCCGTGTGACCTGCGATCTGGTCAATATCGGTTTCGGTAAATGTCATTGGCGTCAATGCGGTCATCAGGTGAACCCCTTTTGTCTGAATTTCGCTTAGACGTATCCTGCGTGCGCCGTTAAGGCCAGATAGCAGTTTTCGTGGGCGGAAATTTACTTTATCGTCGGGCGAAAGTTCACCCGTGTTGATACCCAAGGGATGCAGATTGGCCAAGTTCGACCGCTATATGTTGTCCCAGTTCCTGATTTTGTTCAGTTTCTTTGCGTTGATCCTGGTGGCGATTTTCTGGATCAACCGCGCCGTGGTGCTGTTTGACCGGCTGATTGGCGACGGCCAGACGGCACTGGTGTTCCTTGAATTTACCGTGCTGGGGCTGCCCAAGCTGATCACCACAGTCCTGCCGATCGCGACCTTTGCGGGATCGGTCTATGTGATCAACCGGATGACCAGCGAATCCGAGCTGACGGTGCTGCAGGCAACGGGCACCAGCCCTTGGCGTCTGGCGCGGCCCGTGTTCGTCTATGGCCTATGCGTCGCGATCATGATGTCGGTGCTGACCCATCTGCTGTTGCCCCTGTCCAACGGACAGCTGTCTGAACGCGAGGCCGAGATTTCGCAGAATGTCACCGCACGGCTGCTGACCGAAGGCACATTCCTGCATCCGACCTCTAAGGTCACGTTCTATACCCGCGTGATCGACGCCGACGGGGTGTTGCGTGATGTGTTCCTGTCGGACCGGCGCAACCCCGACGAAGGCGTGATCTATACCGCGTCCGAAGCCTATCTGATCCGCAATGGCGATGGTACGACGCTGATCATGGTCGATGGCATGGCGCAACGGCTTGAGATGGCCGGCAAACGCCTGTCGACCGCCAAGTTCCGCGATTTCTCGTTCGATATCTCGGCATTGGTGAGCAGCGACAAACCCCGCACCCAATCCATCGACGCCATGACCACGGCAGAGATGTTTGCCCAGTGGGATCAGCTTGAGACGGTCACCAAATCCAGCGCGGGCGAGATCGCAGAAGAGCTGACGGCGCGCTTTGCCTCGGCGGCGTTTTGTATGATCGCTGCGATGATCGGCTATGCGACACTGGTGCTCGGAGGGTTTTCGCGCTTCGGGGTCTGGCGCGAGATCGTGATCGCATTTGGTCTTCTCATCGCGATTGACGGGTTGCGCGGCACTTTGGTCGAAACGGTGCGCGACGACGCCAGCCGGTGGCCGCTGCTGTTCCTGCCCAGCCTGATTGGCGCTGTGATTGTGATCGGGATGATCTGGCAAACGGCCCATCCGGGCTGGACCAAACGGATGGGCAAGCAAAGGGGCGTCGCATGATCCTGCATCTCTATTTCGCGCGCCGCTTTATTATGGGGTTTATCCTCATTTCCGCTGTGCTGTTCTCTCTGCTCGTGTTGGTGGATATGGTCGATCAGGCGCGCCGGTTCAGCAGCTACGATATCGGCTGGCTGCGCCTCTTCGGGATGACGTTGTTAAACACGCCCGAAACCATGAACCTGATCCTGCCGCTGATCATGATCCTTGCGACCGTGGTGTTGTTTTTGTCGCTGGCACGCTCGTCAGAACTGGTGGTGACCCGTGCCGCCGGCCGGTCAGCGCTCAGCGCGTTGCAGGCCCCGATCTGGGTGGCGTTCATCATTGGCGTGATGGCTGTGGGCATGTTGAACCCCATCGTTGCGGCGACCGCGAAACGATACATTCAACTCAGCGACAGCATTCGCGCGGGCGGGACCTCTGTCCTGTCGGTCAGCGACGAAGGGCTGTGGCTGCGCCAAGGCAGTGACGAGGGGCAGACCGTGATCCGCGCATGGCGGTCAAACAAGGACGCCTCGGTGCTTTATGATGTCACATTCCTCAGCTACGCCCCCGAGGGCGGTCCCGCACGGCGGATCGAAGCGGACAGCGCCGCGCTGGAAGATGGCATCTGGACGCTAACCGATGCGAAGTCATGGCCGCTTGAAGTGGGGGTGAACGCCGAAGGCGCGGCAGAGACATTTGACACGCTCACCCTGCCCTCGACCCTGACGCTCGACCGTATCCGCGATAGTATCACCGATCCCGGTGCCGTCTCGATCTATGATCTGCCCGATTACATCAAGCAGCTTGAACTGGCAGGCTTCAGCCCGCGCCGCCACAAGGTCTGGCTGCAGACCGAACTGGCGCGCCCGTTCTTTCTGGTTGCGATGGTTCTGGTTGCGAGCGCGTTTACCATGCGCCATACGAGGTTCGGAGGCACGGGCGTCGCGGTGCTGGCCTCTGTTCTGATGGGGTTCGGCTTGTATTTTATTCGCAGTTTTGCGCAAATTCTGGGGGAGAACGGGCAGATTCCGGTTCTTCTTGCGGCTTGGGCACCGCCTGTCGCGTCCATTCTTCTGGCGCTTGGTCTTCTACTTCATTCAGAGGATGGCTGACATGCGCCGTTTGCTCCTGACCCTTCTTGTCGCCCTTGGTCTGCCCGCTGCCGCTCAAGACAGCGAACGCCCCGCCGTTCTGGTGGCCGATGACCTGTTCATCACCCGTGACCGGGAACTGGTCGCCCAAGGTAACGTAGAGGCGTTTCAAGGCACGACCCGCATCCGTGCCTCTGCGATCCGCTATAATGACGAAACCGGTGCCTTGGTGATCGAAGGGCCGATTGTGCTGAACGACGGTGATGGCACCGTCATTCTTGCTGATGCGGCAGAGCTGGATCAGGGGTTGCAGAACGGTCTGCTGCGCGGCGCACGTATGGTGCTGAACCAGCAGGTGCAGATGGCCGCCGTCCAGATCGACCGTGTCGAGGGGCGCTATAGCCAGCTGTACAAGACCGCCGTGACCTCATGCAAAACCTGCAATGACGGCGAGCTGCCCCTCTGGCAGATCCGCGCGCGCCGCGTGGTGCATGATACCGAGGCGCAGCAACTGTATTTCGATGATGCGACTTTTCATATCCGGTCGGTGCCGGTATTCTACCTGCCCCGTTTGCGGCTGCCCGACCCGACGCTGGACCGCGCGGACGGGTTTCTGGCCCCATCCATTCGCACCACGTCGCTGTTGGGCACGGGGCTGAAGCTGCCTTATTTCATCACCTTGGGCGAAAGTCGCGACCTGACGCTGACGCCCTATCTGTCGTCCTCGACCCGCACGCTTGAATTCCGCTATCGGCAGGCGTTCATCAATGGTGATATCGAGTTTGACGGGGCCTATACCCGCGATGACCAGCTGCCAGATGAGACCCGCGGCTATCTGTTCGGTGAAGGCAGCTTTGAGCTTGAGCGCGGCTACAAGCTGAGCTTCACGATCGAGGCCGTCAGCGACAGCTCTTACTTTACCGAATACGGCTATTCGGACGAGGACCGTTTGCGCAGTGACCTCACACTTTCACGCGCGCGGCGCGACAGCTTTGTGCGTACCAGCCTTTACAACTTCGAAACCCTGCGCCCAGGAGAGTTGAACAGCACCCTGCCCACAGTCGTGATCGACGGCGAATTCGAACGGCGCTTTTTCCCCAAGGCATGGGGGGGCGAGCTGCGGTTCGGGCTGGAGGCGCATAGCCATTGGCGATCTTCTGATGTGGATGTGATTGGCCGCGATGTATCGCGGATCAACGGGTCGCTTAAATATCTGCGTCGCTTCACCCATCGCTCCGGCTTGGTCACCGATGCGCAGGTCGGCACGACGTTCAATTTCTTTGACATCACCCAAGACGATACCTTTGCGCAGAACCACAGCGACATCGCGCCTTTCGCAGCGGTTGGTCTAAGCTACCCGATGGCACGCCGCGAGGCTGGTGGTGCGTCGCAGGTGCTGACGCCCGTAGTGCAGCTGGGGTGGACCGATGGCAGCAGGCTCGACATTCCGAACGAGGAAAGCACGCGCGTGGAATTCGATCAGGGCAACATCCTGTCGCTCTCGCGCTTTCCGCGCCCCGACCGGCGCGAACGCGGCACAACCGCGGCAGTGGCGGTGAACTGGTCGCGCTTTGACCCCAATGGCTGGGACACCTATGTCGCGGTCGGTCAGGTGTTCCGCAGCATCAGCGACCCTGCCTTTACCGATACGTCCGGCCTGTCTGGCGTGCGCTCTGACGTGCTGCTGGCGGGGCAGATCAAGAATAACGCCGGTCTTTCGCTGACCGCGCGGACCTTGGTCGACTCCGATTTCGACATCTCCAAGGCGGAACTGCGCGGCGGGTGGAGCTTTGGCAAAACCACCGTCGAAGGCACCTATGTCTGGCTTGAGGCGGATACTGCCGAAGACCGGACCGAAGCGATTTCCGAGGTGTCGCTTGACGGCAGCTACGACATCAACAAGCAATGGTCCGCCAGCGCCGACGTGCGTTATGACGTGCAAAACAGCACGGCGGCGACGGCTGGGCTTGGCCTGACCTACAATAATGAATGTGTGAGCGTCGACCTTTCGGTGCGCCGCCGCTATACCTCCTCAACAAGTGTTGAGCCCTCTACCGATATCGGGTTTAACATCGGCCTGCGGGGCTTCTCGGCCTCCAACGGAACAGAAAGATATGAGCGATCATGTGGGAAATAAGTAAGATGAACCTGAACCGTCTGACACGAAGCATCGCCGTCCTTGGGCTGGGTCTGATGACCGCCGCCCCCGTTTCGGCGCAGAACCTCTTTGCGCCCGTCGCCAAGGTGAATGAATCCGTTGTAACCGAATTCGAAGTCCAGCAGCGCCAGCGCTTTCTTGAAGTGTTGAACGCACCGGGTGCGACCCGCGAAGGGGCGCTGACCTCGCTGATCGACGAACGCCTGCGTAACGAGGCCGTGGCCGAAGCGGGCATCGAACTGACGCCGCAGGGTATCGAAGACAGCCTTGCCGAATTTGCCTCGCGCGCGGATCTGAGCACCGAAGAATTTACCCAGGCGCTTGGTCAATCCGGCGTCTCGCGCGAAACGTTTCGCGATTTTGTCGTAAACTCGGTCGGGTGGCGTGAACTGGTGCGTGCCCGCTATGCCAGCCGCGTGCAGATCACCGACGCTGAAATCAACCGCGCTTTGGGCGAAACACAAGGTAGCGGTGTGCGCGTGCTCGTGTCCGAGATCATCATTCCCGCTCCGCCTCAGCAAGCCGCACGGGTGAACGCGCTGGCCGAACAAATCTCGCAATCCAAATCAACGGCAGAGTTTTCGAACTACGCCAGCCGCTATTCCGCGACCGCCTCGCGCGGGCGTGGCGGGCGGCTGCCGTGGCAGAACCTGACGGACCTGCCGCCAAGCCTGCAGCCACTGATCCTGAACCTCGCCCCGGGCGAAGTTACCGACCCGTTGCCGATCCCCAACGCCGTGGCGCTGTTCCAACTGCGCGACATCGAGGAAACCAGCGTCGCCGCGCCGACCTATGCCGAGATTGAATACGCAGCCTATTACATCCCCGGTGGCCGCACAGAACCCGCGCTGGCTCAGGCGGCGCAGATCCGTGGCCGCATCGATACCTGCGATGACCTTTACGGCATCGCCAAAGGCCAGCCCGCCGAAGTGTTGGAGCGTGTGAAAAAAGCCCCTTCGGACATCCCGCAGGACGTGGCGATTGAACTGTCCAAGCTCGACACGGGCGAGGTTTCGACCACGCTGACCCGTGCCAATGGTCAGACGCTGATGCTGCTGATGATGTGTGGGCGTACCGCCGCCGCCAATGCCTCCGCCTCGCGCGAGGATGTGACCAATGCGCTGCGTCAGGAACGGCTGACCGGCTATGCCGAACAGCTGCTGGAGCAATTGCGGGCCGACGCGCGCATCGTTCGCAAATGACCCAAGCCAAGACGGGCTTGGCCGACAAGCCGGTTGTGATCTCTTGCGGCGAACCCTCTGGCATCGGGCCAGAGGTCGCCGCACGGGCCTGGGCGATGCTGGCAGGCGAAGTGCCGCTCGCCTGGATCGGTGATCCGCGCCACCTGCCCCAAGACATTCCCCATTGCATTATCGACAGCCCGTCGGACGCGCTTGCCGCGGGCAATGACGCTTTGCCCGTGCTGCGCCACGACTTTGCCGCCGGTGCGGTCGCGGGCAAGCCGGACCCCGCCAATGCGCAGGGGGTAATCGACGTGATCGCGCGCGGTGTTGACCTGGTGCGCAGCGGGGCCGCATCTGCGCTGACCACCGCGCCCATTCACAAAAAGGCGCTGAAAGACGGGGCCGGTTTCGCCTATCCGGGCCACACCGAGTACCTTGCCGCGCTGGCGGGGGGAAGCGATGTGGTGATGATGCTCGCCTCTGACCAACTGCGGGTGGTGCCGGCCACAATCCATATCGCGCTGGACCAGGTCCCCAATGTGCTGACCCCCGCCCATCTGCGCCGCGTGATAGAGATTACGGCGGCGGGGCTTCGCTCTCAATTCGGGATCAAGGTACCTAGAATAGCCATCGCAGGTCTGAACCCCCATGCGGGCGAAGGTGGGACAATGGGCCGTCAGGAAGTAGATTGGATGACGGCGCTGGTCACCCGGATGCAGGACGAAGGCTATGACCTGAGCGGCCCGCACCCTGCCGATACGATGTTCCACGCCGCCGCACGGGCGCGCTATGACGCGGCGATTGCCATGTATCATGATCAGGCGCTGATCCCGATCAAGACGCTGGATTTCGACCGCGGCGTCAATGTGACCCTCGGTCTGCCGTTCATCCGCACCTCGCCCGATCACGGCACCGCCTTTGACATCGCGGGTCAGGGCATCGCCAACCCCACCAGCATGGTCGAGGCGCTGCGCATGGCCTATCGCATGGCGCAATCATGACCCCGCGCCCCCAGAACCCTTCTGTTTCACAGGTCCAAGAATGAGCACAATCGACAACCTGCCGCCCCTGCGCGAGGTGATCAACACCCATGACCTGAAGGCGCGCAAATCGCTGGGCCAGAACTTTCTGCTCGACCTGAACCTCACTGCCAAGATCGCGCGACAAGCGGGTGATATGACCGAATGTGATGTGCTTGAAATCGGGCCGGGCCCCGGGGGGTTGACGCGCGGGTTGCTGTCCGAAGGCGCGCGCCGCGTGCTGGCGATCGAGAAAGACAAACGCTGCCTGCCCGCTTTGGCCGAGATCGCCGAGGCCTATCCCGACCGTCTGACGGTGATCGAAGGCGACGCCCTTGAAATCGACCCGCTGGCCCATCTGACCCCACCGATCCGTATCGCGGCGAACCTGCCCTATAACGTCGGGACAGAGCTGTTGGTGCGTTGGCTGACCCCGCAGGAATGGCCACCGTTCTGGCAAAGCCTGACGTTGATGTTCCAGCGCGAGGTGGCCGAGCGGATCGTGGCCAAGCCCGGCTCCAAGGCCTATGGCCGTCTGGCGCTGCTTGCACAGTGGCGGGCCGATGCGCGTATCGTGCTGAACCTCCCACCCGAGGCGTTTACCCCGCCGCCCAAAGTCTCCTCCGCTGTGGTGCATCTGACGGCCCTGCCCGAACCCCGCTTTCCGGCGGATCCTGATGTGTTGAACCGCGTTGTGGCGGCCGCCTTTAATCAGCGGCGCAAAATGCTGCGTTCTGCCCTCAAAGGAACCGCACCGGATATCGAGGATCGTTTGCGTGCGGCCGGATTGAAACCGACAGAGCGCGCCGAACAGGTGCCGCTGGAAGGCTTCTGCGCGCTGGCCCGCGAAATTGCCAAGGGCTAACGGCTAAGGTCACCACAACACACACACCGTCCGAAACGCAAAAGGCCCCGCAATCGCGGGGCCTTTGTTACGATGTCAAAGCGTTTACTCAGCCGCTTCGGGCTGGTCGCCACTGCTGTCCTTGGCCGGTTCGTTCGTCTCTGCCTTGGGGGCAGGTTTGCGGCGCGGCGCGCGTCGGGGCTTGGGCTTGTTCTCGGGCGTGTCCACCAGATTGTCCTCTGCCGCACTGCCGTCTTGCGTATCATCGCCATCCGACTTGGGCGCGCTGTCCGACTTGGGGGCGTTGTCATTCTGGTTGTTGTTGCTGCGGCTGCGGCGGCGCTTGGGGGCATCGCCCTTGGCGTTGTCCTGCTGGGACGCGTCGGATTTGTCGCCCGTATCTGCTTCCGTGGCAGGTTGATCCGCAGTGTTCTGACCGGCTTGAGCGGCTTCGCGTTCCTGACGCTCTACCCGCTCGCGGTCCCGCTCTGCCTGACGTTCGCGGTTCTCGCGTTCTTGCTGATCGCGACGCTGGTCAATCTCGCGTTGTGCTTCGGACAGCATCCGCAGGTAATGTTCGGCGTGCTGCTGGAAGTTCTCTGCCGCCACGCGGTCGTTGCTCAGCTGGGCATCACGCGCCAACTGGTTGTATTTCTCGATAATCTGCTGCGGCGTGCCGCGGACCTTACCTTCGGGGCCAGAACTGTCGAAAACGCGGTTAACGACGTTGCCACCTTGCGGCTGACGGTTGCGATTATTCTTGGACCGGGACCGTGATCTGGAAGATTTCATGTAATCAGTTCAGCCTTGTTATGCTGGGCTTCGGAATAAGCTGCCGGACGCAGTCGCGTCCCTGAAAAGCTAGCTTTACGCTCTGTTGGGCTTAACGCCGCGCGGGACCGCCCAAAAGGCATCCACCGCTGCAACATCCTTGAATAAGCACGGCAAATGATTTGGAGCAAGTGGAAATTGGCGAAAAACACCGCGAAATGACAAGTTTTGGCGTGTTTATGCTGGCGTATCGGCCCAAAGGACACGGTCGCGCCCGCCCAGATCGGGCAAGATGCGCACCCGGCCCCAACCGGCTGCCTCAAAGATCGCTTTCACATCGGCACCCTGTTGCCAGCCGATCTCTGCCAGAACGCGGCCTGTGGGCGTCAGATATCCCTGTGCCTGCGCCGCGATGATACGGTACACACTCAACCCGTCCTGCCCGTCGGTCAATGCCATCTCGGGTTCATGCAAGCGCAGTTCGGGCGAAACATCCGCCATCTCGCTTTGTGCCAGATATGGCGGGTTGGAGACGATCAGATCGAACCGTCCCTCGGCCGCGCTGAACCAATCCGATTGCTTGACCTCCGCGCGTGCCTGTACCCCGTGCAACACCGCATTGGCGCTGGCCTGCAGACAGGCAGCTTCGGACAGATCAAGGCCCAGGCCGCGTGCGTCTTGCTGTTCGGCCAGAAGCGTCACCAGAATACAGCCCGATCCGGTGCCCAGATCAAGCACCCGTTCAAAGGGCTCGGACAGCGCCAGTTCAATAAGGGATTCGGTCTCTGGCCGCGGGTCCAGCACATCGCGGCTGACCTTGAAGTCGCGCCCGTAAAACGCCCGCTGCCCTACCAGATGCGAGACCGGCACGCGCACCGCCCGCAAGGCGATCAGCTTTTCATACCGTTCGGCAATATCCGGCGCGATTTCCTCGGGCGCGATCAACGTCACCCGCGCCGCATCAACCGAGGCCGCATGCGCCAGCAAGATCCGCGCATCCCGTGCAGGGTCAGGCACGCCCGCTGCGCGCAATCGCGCTGTGGCGGCGACCATGGCTTGCGCGGCGGTTGGCGCGCTCACTGCCCCATCTCGGCCAGCAGCTGCGCCTGCGCATCCGCGGTCAGCGCATCGACAATCTCGTCCAGATCGCCCTGCATCACGGCTTCAAGCCGGTAGAGGGTGAGGTTGATCCGGTGGTCGGTCAGGCGCCCTTGCGGGAAGTTATAGGTCCGGATCCGTTCAGACCGGTCCCCAGACCCCACCTGCGCCGCACGGCTGGCCGATCGTTCACTGTCCACCCGCTGACGCTCCATATCATAAAGCCGTGCTTTCAGCACCTGCATCGCAATCTCGCGGTTGCGGTGCTGCGACTTCTCGGAAGACGTCACCACCAGCCCCGTCGGCAGGTGGGTGATGCGCACGGCAGAATCGGTGGTGTTGACGTGTTGCCCGCCCGCCCCTGAACTGCGCATCGTATCGATCCGCAGATCATTGGCGTCGATGTGAATATCCACATCCTCTGCCTCTGGCAGAACGGCGACAGTCGCGGCAGAGGTATGGATGCGCCCGCCGCTTTCGGTCGAGGGCACACGCTGCACGCGGTGCACACCGGATTCGTATTTCAGACGGGCAAAGACATTCTCGCCCTTGATATGGGCCACGACCTCTTTGACGCCGCCAAGCTCGGTGAACTGTTGTTCGATCAGCTCGACCTTCCAGCCCCGCGCCTCGGCATAGCGTTGATACATGCGCAGCAGATCGGCGGCGAAAAGCGCCGCCTCATCCCCGCCGGTCCCGGGGCGGATCTCCAGCATTGCAGGTTTCTTATCGGCCTCGTCCCGCGGCAGCAGCGCGAGCTGCAAATCAGCCTCCGCTTGCGGCAAGGCGGCCTTCAGGCGCGGCAGCTCTTCCTCGGCCAGCACCGCCATCTCGGGGTCTTTCAGCATGGCGCGGGCGTCGTCCATGTCTTGGAGCAACTGGCGATAGGCGTCGATCTGTTCGACCACGGGGCGCAGATCTGCGTATTCCTTGGCCAGCTTGGCAAAATCCGCCCCGTCAGAGCCAGCAGACATAGACGCCTCCAGAAACTGGAAACGTTGGGTGATTTGGGCAAGGCGGTCCATGGGGATCATACCGCTGGATGTCGCTGATGAAGCGGCTATGGTCAAGACCCAGCCTGTGCTATGATGCCCCTATGAAACGCATTTCGCTGGTTTTCAGTCTGATCTGCCTTGCCCCGTCGCTTGCGGCGGAGCCTGCGCCCTCGGGGCGCAAAACGGTGGAGTGCTATTGCACCGACCGCGACGGCCAGCGGGTCGAGCTGGGGCAAACGATCTGCCTCGACGTCAACGGTCGCCGCTTTGCCGCGCAATGCCAGATGTCGCTGAATGTGCCCATGTGGCGCGATATCGGCGAGGCCTGCCCCGGCCTCGCACAGCGCCTAGACCCCGGCTTGGGCCAGAACCCGCTTCAAACGCTTGGCGTTCACACCCATATCTGACCGGCCAAAGCGCAGCCGCCCATAGACCACCGCGCGGCTCTGATCCGCCCCGTCAACGGGGGTGACCGCGACGCTGGTGTAATCGGGAAAGCCCCAGAAGCCCGAGCGTGTGACATAAAGCGCCTGACCTGCTTTGTTTTCGATCCGCTGAGTGCGCGGCAATGACAACATCGCGTCGTCAAACCGGTTCAAGAACGCTGTGCCATCGCCTTCAACCTCGCGCACCGCCATAAAGCCCCCCTCCGACGGGTAATCGCCGGGGGCCTTGTCGACCGCGCCCAATTCCCAGCGGGCCGCGGGGGCGGGTGCAAGGCGGATGTACGCCTGCAAAGCGACGAAAATCGCCAGTGCGATCCAGAAAAATGCCATCATTATCTTTACCTTCATTTTGCCAAATAAACTCCCCGCGGAGCGTCCTGCCGTCGCAAACTGTGCCGCCAGTGGTTATGCGCGGGCTTTGGTCTGCCGCATATTCCACCCCAGCAAGCACAGGATCTCGGTCGCCACATGGGCGCCCGCGATCGCTGTCGCACCGGTCGTGTCAAAAGGCGGAGAGACTTCAACGATGTCGCCGCCCACGATGTTGATCCCCGCGAGATCCCGCATCATGATCGCCGCCTGCGCCGACGTAAGCCCGCCCCATACCGGCGTGCCTGTGCCCGGCGCAAAGGCCGGATCAAGCGCATCGATATCGAATGTAAGATAGCAAGGACGGTCGCCAAGTACTTGTTTTATTTTGGCAACGGCTGCCTGCGGCCCCTTCTCGTGGACCTCGCGCGCGTCGATGGTTGTCACGCCAAGCGTATCGGGGTTGGTCGTGCGGATGCCCACCTGAACCGAGGTTTTCGGATCTACGATGCCTGATTTCACCGCCTTGTAGAACATGGTGCCGTGGTCGATCCGGTCCATATCATCGTCGGGCCATGTATCCGAATGCGCATCGAACTGTAACAGACTGATAGGACCGTATTTTTCGGCATAGGCCTTGAGGATCGGGAAACTGATGTAGTGGTCTCCGCCCAGGGTCACACTTGCTGCACCTGCGTCCAGTATCCCTTTGATATGGCTAGTTAACGCGGCAGGAAACTGGCTTGTGTGACCATAGTCGAATGCCAGATCGCCATAGTCGGCGATGGCAAACTCGCTCAGCACGTCGAAATCCCAGCCATAGGGCGGGTCGTAGGGCTGCAAGGAAGACGCCTCGCGGATCGCACGCGGGCCCAGACGGGTGCCGGTACGGTTGGTTACGGCCTGATCAAAGGGCACGCCGGTCACGGCGATGTCCACGCCGCGCAGGTCTTTGGTATAGCGCCGCCGCAGAAAGGACGTGGCCCCGCCAAAGGCGTTCTCGAAGCTCGGCCCTTTTAGATCATCGCGGGTAAAGGCTTGATCAACCTGATTTTTCGCGTCTTCCAAACCCATGTTACTTGGCTCCTAATGGTTGGGCCCGCTCGACGATGCGGGCAAAAAAGGATGCACCCACGGGCGCGATCTCATCGTCGAAGTTATAGGCGGCGTGGTGCAGCCCTGCGGTATCACCCTGCCCGATGAACAAATAGGCACCGGGGCGTTTTTCCAGCATATAGCTGAAATCCTCGGCCCCCATCTCTCGGCCATTATCGGCAATCACGCGGTCCTCGCCCGCAATCTCGGAGGCAACGGCGGCGGCAAATCCGGCCTCTTCCGGGGTGTTCACCGTGGCGGGATAGCCCTTTTCATACTCAAGTGTCGCGCTGACATCATAGCTGGTGGCCTGCCCGGCGACGATCTGCTCCATCCGGCGGATCACCATGGCCTGCACCTCTTTGTCAAAGCTGCGTACAGTGCCGTTGATATAGGCCGTTTCGGGGATCACGTTGTCGGTGGTGCCCGTGTGGATCTGTGTGACCGAGACGACAAGATCATCCTGCGCATAGTGGTTGCGGCTGACGATGGTCTGCAATGCCGTCGCAATGCCACAGGCGGCAACGACCGGATCGCGGGTCAGATGCGGTGTGGCACCATGACCTCCCAAGCCCTTGATGTGGATGTGAAACTCATCGACCGCCGCCATCATCGCGCCGGGGGATGTGTAAAAGCCCCCTTTCTCGAAGCCGGGCGCATTGTGCAGCGCATAGACCTGGCCGATGTCGAAGCGATCAAGGATCCCTTCCTCGACCATCACCTCGGCCCCGCCGCCGGTTTCTTCAGCGGGTTGGAAGATCAGCGCTACGCGGCCCGCGAAATTGCGCGTCGCCGCCAGATATTTCGCCGCCCCCAGCAGCATCGTTGTATGCCCGTCGTGCCCGCAGGCGTGCATCTTGCCTGCGTGGGTGCTGGCATAGTCCAGCCCGGTTTCCTCGGGGATCGGCAGCGCATCCATATCGGCGCGCAGCCCGATGGTCGGCCCCTCGGCCTGACCGTTGATAATGGCGACGATGCCCGTGGTGGCAAAGCCTTCGTGCAGCTCATCCACGCCGAATTCGCGCAGACGTTCAGCCACGAAAGCCGCGGTCTTGAAGCAGTCGTTCCCCAGTTCCGGGATCGTGTGCAGATATCTGCGCCATTCTGTCATCTGGGGGGCATAATCCGCGATACGGTTCACGACGGGCATTACTGGACTCCTGTGGGGATGTTGGTCAGGTTGCATCTGACATCAGACACATGGGGGCTGCAATGGCCGAGACAAGAAATGATGCGTTGATCCACGATCGCGACGCCGGGATCGAACGCTTGCTGGAAATCATGCGCCGCCTGCGCGATCCGCAAACCGGATGCCCTTGGGATATCGAACAGGATTTCGACAGCATTGCCCCCTATACCATTGAAGAAGCGTATGAAGTCGCCGATGCGATCGAGCGTCGCGACTGGCCCGAGCTTGAGGGAGAGTTGGGCGATCTGCTGCTCCAGACCGTGTATCACACGGCCATAGGCGAAGAGGACGGGCGGTTCAGCTTTCAGACGGTGGTGCGCAATATCTCGGACAAGATGGTCGCGCGGCACCCGCATGTTTTCGGCGATGAAAGCCGCGATAAATCAGCCGAACAGCAGACCGCGGATTGGGAAAAGATCAAGGCGGCAGAACGCGCGGGTAAGGCCCAGGGGGGAACGCTTGACGGTGTGGCCGTTGGCCTGCCCGCGCTGCTGCGCGCCTACAAGCTGCAAAAACGGGCGGCCCGTGTCGGGTTTGACTGGCCGCAGGTCGATGATGTGATCGCCAAGATCACCGAGGAAGCGACCGAACTGGTCGAGGCGCGCGATACGCTGACCCAGGCCGAGGTGACCGAGGAATACGGGGACCTGATGTTCGTCATGGCCAATCTGGGCCGGCATCTTGGGGT
This sequence comes from Sulfitobacter sp. CB2047, assembly GCF_000735125.2. NCBI lineage: Bacteria > Pseudomonadati > Pseudomonadota > Alphaproteobacteria > Rhodobacterales > Roseobacteraceae > Sulfitobacter > Sulfitobacter sp. CB2047. The sequence goes on from NZ_CP072613.1 coordinate 1,797,744, forward strand.
CGAACCCGAAGCCGCCCTGCGCGCTGCCAACGCCAAATTCATGCGCCGCTTCAACGGTGTAGAGGCACGGTTGGCCGCACGAGGTAAATCCCCCTCGGATAGTGATCTGGCCGAGATGGATGCCTTGTGGGAGGATGTAAAACGGGCGGAACGCAGCTAGGACCGCCCGTGCCTGCTGGACAAGTCGCGGCACTTGCGGCAAGGCTCTGGCACAGCCAAGACAGGAGAGCCCATGACACCGCGCAAGATCATTATCGACACGGACCCCGGTCAGGATGACGCCGTAGCGATCCTTGTCGCTTTGGCCAGCCCCGAAGAGCTTGATGTTCTGGGGATCACCTGCGTCGCGGGCAATGTGCCGCTGGACCTCACCTCGCGCAACGCGCGGATCGTGTGCGAATTGGCAGGCAAACGGGATGTCAAAGTCTTTGCCGGATGCGACCGCCCGCTGGGCCGCGCGCTGGTCACGGCAGAGCATGTGCACGGCAAGACCGGTTTGGACGGCCCCGATTTGCCCGAGCCTACCATGCCGATGGCCGAAGGCCATGCGGTGGATTTCATCATCGACACGCTGCGCGATAACGCACCGGGCACCGTCACGCTATGCCCGCTGGGGCCGCTGACCAATATCGCCACCGCGTTGCAAAAAGCACCTGATATCGCCGATCGCATCGCCAAGATCGTGCTGATGGGCGGCGGCTATTTCGAAGGGGGCAACATCACCCCAACCGCGGAGTTCAACATCTACGTCGACCCGCAAGCGGCTGATATCGTGTTCAAATCTGGCGCTCCAATCGTTGTCATGCCGCTGGACGTTACCCATAAGGCGCTGGTGACCAAAGCGCGCAACGACGCTTTCCGCGCCCTTGGCACGCCCGTGGGCATCGCCGTGGCGGAAATGACCGATTTCTTCGAACGGTTCGACAAAGAGAAATACGGCTCTGACGGCGCGCCGCTGCATGACCCTTGCGTTACCGCCTATCTGATCAACCCCGATCTGTTCAAAGGCCGCCACATCAACGTCGAGATCGAGACAGAGTCAGAGCTTACCATGGGCATGACCGTCGCCGATTGGTGGGGCGTGACCGACCGCGCCCCCAATGCGACCTTTATGGGCGATCTGGATTCTGATGGCTTCTTTGCCCTGCTGACCGAACGGCTGGCCCGTCTATGAGCGCGGCCTTCACCCTTGCCAAGCCAGAGCATCTGGACCGTCTCGTTGCCCTCGTGGGCAGCTTTCACGCCGAGACGGGGATCGAGCAGACCGATGACGACCGCCGCAACGGGCTGGCACCTCTGCTCGAAGGCACGCCCTATGGGGTGGCCTATCTGATCGGCCCTGCCCGTGCGCCCATCGGCTATATCATCATCACCTTCGGCTGGTCGGTTGAGTTCGGCGGTCTGGACGCGATCATCGATGAAATCTACGTGCGCCCCGGCGTGCGGGGCCGTGGCATCGCGACAGAGGCATTGCTGGCCGTCCCGAATGCGCTGGCGGGCGGCGGTTTGCGCGCGATCCATCTTGAGGTAGAGCGTAGCAACGAGATCGCGCAGAAGCTTTACCACCGTGCAGGCTTTCGCCCCCGCGAAAACTATATGTTCATGTCGCGCAAATTCTGACGCGGACTGGCAAGCTGGGGCCGCGGCCCCTATATCTGCCCTATGACATTATCAGCCCCCTTCGATAACAGCTACGCGGCCTTGCCCGATGGCTTTTTCACCCGCACCACGCCTACGCCGGTGGCCGACCCCAAACTGCTGGCTTTCAACGCGCCGCTGGCCAAGACGCTGGGGATCACCCACGGATCGACCGAGGATCTGGCCTTTATCTTCAGCGGGAACGAACTGCCCGCCGGTGCCGACCCGCTGGCGCAGCTTTATGCGGGGCATCAGTTCGGGAATTACAACCCGCAGCTTGGCGATGGTCGCGCGATCCTCTTGGGCGAGGTGCTGGATGCAAAGGGCCAGCGCCGCGATATCCAGTTGAAAGGATCAGGGTGCACGCCCTATTCCCGTGGTGGCGACGGGCGCGCCTGGCTTGGGCCGGTCTTGCGCGAATATGTGGTGTCCGAGGCGATGCACGCCCTTGGCATCCCCACCACCCGCGCCTTGGCCGCTGTGCAAAGTGGCGAGGATGTCTTTCGCGAAACCGCCCTGCCCGGTGCCGTGCTGACCCGCGTCGCCGCAAGCCATCTGCGTGTGGGGACGTTTCAGGTCTTTGCCCATCGGGGCGAGGTTGAAAATCTGCGCCGCCTCACCGACTATGCGATCCAGCGGCACTACCCGCAGGCGGACGGGCCCTTGGGCCTGCTGCGCGCGGTCTGCGCAGCACAGGCGGATCTGGTCGCGGCGTGGATGTCTGTGGGCTTTATTCACGGGGTGATGAACACCGATAATTGCGCCATCTCGGGCGAGACGATTGATTACGGCCCCTGCGCCTTCATGGATGCGTTCCACCCCAACCGTGTGTTCAGCTCCATCGACCGTCAGGGGCGCTATGCCTATGCCAATCAGCCGCAGATCGTCGTGTGGAATATGGCGCAGCTTGCAACCTCGTTGTTGCAGCAGCTTGATGATCCCGAAAGCGGCGTGGCCGAGGCGACAGAGATCGTGCACGCCATGCCCGCGTTGATCGAGCAAGCCTGGCTGAGACGCTTTGCTGCCAAGATCGGGATCACGACGCCCAAGGCTGAAGATACTGCGCTGATCGATGCGCTGTTGTCGCTGATGCAAACGGATGGCGCGGATTTTACCAATGCGTTCCGCGCGCTGTCAGGCGATGATGCCGCCGGCCAGTTCACCGACCGCGCGGCCTTTGCCAACTGGCGCGACGCTTGGCAGCAGCGCATCGCGGCCGAGCCTGACCCTAAATCGGTCATGGATGCCGCCAACCCCGCCGTGATCCCGCGCAACCACCGCATAGAGGCGATGATCAACGCCGCCGTTGCCGGTGATATGGACCCGTTCCACCGGCTGATGACAGCGCTTGCCCGCCCGTACCGCGAAACCGACGCCGATCTGCACCGCGCGCCGACGACGCAGGAAATCGTGCCGGCCACCTTCTGCGGCACCTGAACGGCCAGCGGGTGGCAGGTGCCACCCGTTGTCCCACCGTCAAGCACGTCGACAAGCGGGAACCCCCGCGATCTTTTGGTTGTTTTGCACAGTAAACTGCAACAGACTTGCAGGCGATTTGACCCAAAAGGATTATCGATAATGAGCTTGATGAAAACATTGGCCAAAGTGGCGATCGGCGTGGCTGTGGCCAAAGGGGCCAGCGCCATGATGAACAAGAATAAATCCACGACCGGCAGCGCCAGCAGCGGCGGCGGACTGGGTGGATTGCTGGGCGGTCTGACCGGCGGCGGCACCGGCGGCTCGGGCGGTAATCTGCAGGATATGCTGGGCGGTCTGATGGGGGGATCGTCCGGGGCCAGCAGCGTCGGCTTGGGCGGTTTGCTGAACCAGCTTGGTGGCGGCACAGGCACCAGCACGTCTGGCAGTTCAGGCGGCCTTGGCGGGCTGCTGGGTGGGCTTGCCGGTGCCGCCGGTGCGGGTGGCTTGCTGTCCAGCCTGGGCGGTTCGAGCCAAAAAGCCCCCGAACGGCCAGAGGCAGACTTTGGCGCGGTGCTGAACTCGCAATTCGACAGCAACCCTGCCCCCGAAATCACCCCCTCGCGCGATCAGGAGGCCACCGCCGCGCTGATGATCGCCGCGATGATCCAGGCCGCGAAATCCGACGGCACTTTTGATGAGTCCGAGCGTGAAAAGCTGCTGAACCATCTGGGCGACGTGGATGCCGACGAGGCCGCATTCGTGCAAGGCCAGATGGAAGCCCCTGTGGATGTCGACGCGCTGGTCGCTCAGACCCCCGATGGCATGGGCCCGCAAATCTACGCAATGTCGCTGCTGGCGATTGATCTGGATACGCAGGAAGAGGCGCAATATCTGCACAAGCTGGCCAGCGCCTATGGGATGCAACCCGCCGCGGTGAACGAGATCCACGCGCAGATGGGGGTGCCGTCGCTTTACACCTAAAGCGGCGCGGCCTGACCACAGACGGTTGTGAAAGCCTGACCCCGAAACGGGTCAGGCTTTTGCTTTCTTGGCCTTCTTTTCCTTGGCGATTACATGCTCTGCCAGATCACGGGCGATGGCAAAGGCCCCTTTGATCTTGTCGGAATCGGTTTTCCAGTCGCGCTTGACGACGATCTTGTTCTCTTTGACCTTTGCCAGCCCGCGTTGGTCTTGAATGAAGGTGACCAACCCCTCGGGCGAGGCGAATTTGTCGTTGTGAAACTGGATCGTGACGCCCTTGGGCCCGCCATCCAGCTTGGCAATACCGGCGCGTTTACACATCGCCTTGATCCGCACGACCAGCATCAGTGTGTTCACCTCTTTCGGCAGCTTGCCGAAACGGTCGATCAGCTCGGCGGCAAAGCCTTCCAGCTCGACCTTGGTGGTCAGTTCCGACAGGCGACGGTAGAGCCCAAGCCGCACATCCAGATCAGGCACGTAATCCTCGGGGATCAGCACCGGCACGCCCAGATTGATCTGTGGTGCCCACTGCCCATCGTCGTCGATGACGCCTTCCAGCTCGCCCGACTTGATCTTGGCAATCGCGTCTTCCAGCATGGATTGATAAAGCTCGAACCCCACGTCGCGCATCTGGCCGGATTGTTCCTCGCCCAGCAGGTTGCCCGCACCGCGAATATCCAGATCCTGCGACGCCAGCGTAAAGCCTGCCCCAAGCGTGTCGAGACTGCCCAACACCCGCAAACGCTTCTCTGCCGTGGCCGTCAGCTTGGCACGGGGTTTGGTCGTCAGATAGGCATAGGCGCGGGTTTTTGATCGGCCCACCCTACCCCTGATCTGATAGAGCTGTGCCAGACCAAACATATCGGCACGGTGCACGATCATCGTGTTGGCGGTCGGGATATCCAGACCGGATTCCACAATCGTCGTGGCCAGCAGGATGTCATATTTCCCGTCGTAAAAGGCGTTCATCCGGTCGTCGAGCTCTCCGGCGGCCATCTGCCCGTGGGCAACAAGATACGTCAGCTCGGGCAGTTGCTCTTTCAGGAACGCTTCGATTTCGGGCAGATCGGTGATGCGGGGCACAACATAGAAGGACTGCCCGCCGCGATAATGTTCGCGCAACAGCGCCTCGCGCAGGGTGACGGCATCAAATTCGCTGACATAGGTGCGGATGGCCAGACGGTCGACAGGGGGCGTGCCGATGATCGACAGGTCGCGCACACCGGTCAGGCTAAGCTGCAGGGTACGCGGGATCGGCGTAGCGGTCAGGGTCAGCACGTGAATATCCGTGCGCATCGCCTTCAGACGTTCTTTGTGACCCACGCCAAAGTGTTGTTCTTCATCAATAATCAGCAGGCCGAGGTTCTTGAACTTGACCGTCTTTGCCAGCAGCGCATGGGTGCCGACGACCACATCGACAGTGCCGCGATTGATGCCGTCGCGCGTGGCTGTGGCCTCTTTCGCGGTGACAAAACGCGATAGCTGACGCACCTCAAGCGGGAATCCACGGAAGCGTTCGGCGAAGGATTTATAGTGTTGACGTGCCAGCAGGGTTGTCGGCGCAACAATCGCCACCTGCAGCCCTGACATGGCCGCGACAAAGGCGGCGCGCATGGCGACCTCTGTCTTGCCAAAGCCTACGTCGCCGCAGATCAGCCGGTCCATCGGGTTGCCGCTGGTCAGATCATCCAGCACATCCGAGATGGCATTCAACTGGTCGTCGGTCTCGGTATAGGGGAAGCGCGCGGAAAACGCGTCCCACATGCCGGGGGGCGGATCCATGACAGGCGCTTTGCGCAGCGCACGTTCGGCGGCGATGCGGATCAGCTTGTCCGCCATCTCGCGGATGCGTTCCTTGAGCTTGGCTTTCTTGGACTGCCACGCGCCACCGCCAAGCTTGTCAAGCAGCCCCTCGTCATGACCATAGCGCGACAGCAGTTCGATATTCTCGACCGGCAGATAGAGCTTCGAGCTTTCGGCGTATTCCAGCAGCAGACATTCATGGGCGGCACCGGCGGCGGTCACCACCTCCATCCCCAGATAGCGACCGACACCATGATCCACATGCACGACCAGATCGCCGGGGCTCAGCGATTGTGTCTCGGTCAAGAAATTCTCGGCCCGCCGTTTACGTTTCGGCGCGCGGATCAAGCGGTCGCCAAGGATGTCTTGTTCAGAGATGACAGTCAGTTTCGACGCGCTGCTGCCGCTTTCCCACGGGGCTTCGAACCCGTGTTCCAACGCCCAAACCGCCAGATGCAGCCCGCGTTTGCCGATGCGGGTGCCGTTCTTGATGGCGATGGTCTCGCCCATGCCTTCGTCTTCGATCAGGCCGGTCAGCCGTTCGCGCGCGCCGTCTGAATAGCTGGCGATGACCACCGGCCCTTCTTGAAGTTTTGCTTTAATATGTGCGGCCAAGGCACCGAAAAGGCTGACAGTTTCCTGTTGCCGCTCGGGCGCGAAGTTGCGCCCCAAGCGTCCACCCGCATCCAGCACATTCGGACCCGTTGGCTGTGGGAGCGGCTTGAAACTGATCACGCGTTTACCGGTCAGCGCGGTTTCCCACGCGGTGTCGGTCAGGTACAGCCCCTCGGGCGGTGCGGGCTTATAGACGCTGTCCATCTTCGACCGGTTCGCCATCGCCAGCCTGCGGGTTTCGTATTGATCCGCGATACTCTCCCACCGTGACAGACGTTGCGCGGTCAGTTGGTCGTCGAGCGTGATCGTTGCCTGCGGCACATAGTCGAACAAGGTCTCGAGCGTCTCGTGAAAGAACGACATCCAGTGTTCCGCGCCCTGATGCTTGCGCCCTGCGCTGATCGCTTCGTATAGCGGATCATCGGTGCCCGCGGCCCCGAATTCGATCCGGTAGTTCTGGCGGAAACGGGTGATAGCGCTTTCGTCAAGGATGACTTCGCTGACGGGGGCAAGCTCCACGAGCTCCAGCTTTTCTGTGGTGCGCTGCGTCACCGGATCAAAGCGGCGCGCCCCGTCCAGCGTATCGCCAAAGAGGTCCAGCCGCACGGGGCCAAGATCACCGGGCGGGAAAATGTCGATGATGCCGCCGCGGATCGCGTAGTCGCCCGGCTCGGTCACCGTCGGGCTCTGGACAAAGCCCATGCGGACAAGGAACCCGCGCAAGGCTGCCTCGTCTATCCGGTCGCCCACACGGGCCGAAAACGCGGCATCGCGCAGCACATCGCGCGCAGGCACCCGCTGGGTCGCGGCGTTCAGCGTGGTCAGCAGGATAAAACGGTCCGGCATTCCATGCACCAGTCCCGCCAGCGTCGCCATCCGCTGCGCCGAGATATCGGCATTGGGCGACACGCGGTCATAGGGCAGGCAATCCCATCCGGGGAAGACGACCACAGGCACATCCGGCGCGAAAAAGCGCAGCGCCGCCTGCATTGCCGCCATGCGTTTGTCATCGCGGGCAATATGCAACACCGGTGTGCCGTTTTTGCCCAGTTCGTTCAGCACCGCCTGTGCGTCAAAACCTTCGGGAACGCCGGACAGCGTGATTTGGGATTTCTCTGACATCAGCAGCTACCTGTATCCGATCGCGGTTTTTTCAACCGCCAAACGGACCTGTATAAAGGTTTTGGTACATGCCCCACATCGATGTGATGAAAATCGAAATCATCCCGATGATCTGGGTATAAAGACGGTGACGGTTCAGCCGTTTGATCAGGCGGTCGCCGGTGCCGGAATCCTCGCGGATCTGCTGCGCGGTCGAAACGCTCAGCACCCCTACCAGACACAGCGGAAAGGCCAGCAACAGTACGGCCTGGGCGAATTCGAACCGATAGAAAACCGCCAGCGTAAAGAGCATCGTCATGAAAAAGCAGGTGAACCCCAAAATCCAGATGCCGGACACTTGGGTGATATATAGAATACGGTTCACGTTGATGCGTGCCATATCCTCCAGGTCGACCAGCGCCTGTTCACCGTTGCGCCGCGCGCGCAGCACCATATCAAAGGGCACGCCCAAGACCCAATGGCTGGCAGAAGACCAGATCACCGCAACGGCGATCCAGTACCACAGGTTGGAAAACGACCGCATGTCGATGACTTCGAAAATTGTCTGATAGAGGGTCAAGGTGCGCTCATCTTTGAAGTGAAATCATTGTGTTCAGACGTGCTGCCCTACAATCGTCTGCCTGTCATAGCGGCGCGTTCGCGAAATTCCTAGCCTTGAGCCGTGCAAAAATACGTGGCAAGCCTTGCCCGATAGCATCTGAGGTATTTTTGCATGAGACCCCAACAAGCCCCCTTTCCCGCCACCCGCCTGCGCCGCACCCGTCAATCCGAGGGCGTCCGCGCATTGGTTCGTGAAAATGCGCTGTCTTTGGGAGATCTGATCTGGCCGGTGTTCGTGCGCAGCGGTGAGGGCGTGGAAGAGCCCGTCCCCTCCATGCCCGGCGTCTATCGGCGCAGCGTTGACAAGCTGGTCGATGCCGCGCGCGAGGCTTCTGATCTGGGGATCGGGGCGATGTGTATCTTCCCCTATACCGGTATCGAGGACCGGACAGAGGATTGCGCCGGCGCCTGGGATCCTGAAAACAACGCCAACCGCGCCCTTCGCGCGATCCGCGAGGCGGTGCCCGATATGGTCCTCATGACCGATGTCGCGCTGGACACCTATAATATCAACGGCCATGACGGCTTTGTCGAAGACGGGATCATCGTCAACGACCGCACGGTCGAGGCATTGGTCAAGATGGCGCTGGCGCAGGCCGACGCGGGGGCCGATATCATCGGGCCGTCCGATATGATGGACGGGCGCATCGCCGCGATCCGCGCGGGCCTTGAAGGGGCAAGCCATTCCGAGGTGATGATCATGAGCTACGCGGCGAAATACGCCTCGGCCTTCTATGGCCCGTTCCGCGATGCTGTCGGGGCCTCGGGGGCGCTGACCGGCGACAAGAAGACCTATCAGATGGATTACGCCAACAGCAACGAGGCGATCCGCCTGATCGAGCGTGATCTGCGCGAAGGGGCCGATATGGTCATGGTCAAACCCGGCATGCCGTATCTTGATATCTGCCACCGCGTGAAATCCGGCTTTGGGGCGCCGACCTTTGCCTATCAGGTCTCGGGTGAATACAGCATGGTGAAAGCCGCCGCCCAGAATGGCTGGATCGACGAAGACCGCGTGATGATGGAAAGCCTGATGGGGTTCAAACGTGCGGGCTGTGACGGGGTCTTGACCTATTTTGCCCCCGCCGTGGCGCGGTTGATGAACGGATAACGCGGCTTCGATGCGCAAATAACACGCCACTTGTGGCAGATCACCGCCGATTCAAGCCCTAAATTCGTGACACCCGCGGGTTTTGAGCATAAGATCGCGCAGAAACCGGATGAACCGGCACAGGCAATTACAGGCAGAAGACTATGACAAACAACACTTTCTCGCGCCGGGCTTTCGCTTTGGGTGCGATTGCAAGCGCGGGTGCCGTTGCGGCATGTGGCAACGGTGTCGGCAGCCGTGGCAGCGGGATGATCGACGCCCGCGTTGATGCGACGCTCAACGCGATGTACCGCAGCTTCCCCAACACGCGGCAACTGGCGGAAAAATCCAACGGTATGCTGATCATGCCGCTGGTGACCGAGGCCGGCCTTGGCTTTGGCGGTGCCTATGGCCGTGGTGCGCTGCGGGTGAATAATGTAACCGTGGACTATTACTCGGTCACCAAGGCGACGGGCGGCTTGCAGATCGGGGCGCAGCAATATGCGCATGTGCTGTTCTTCATGACTGAAGCCGCGCTCAGCGATTTCCGCCGCTCCCCCGGTTGGGCTGCGGGTGCCGATCTGGAATATGTCATCTCGGATCGTGGTGAAAGCGTCGAAGCGGATACCACAACCGTGCTTGCCCCCGTGCTGGCCGCCGTCTTTGGCCGCGCCGGTCTGCGTATCGGTGCCACGCTTGAAGGCACGAAATATTCGCGCATCATTCCTTGAGCAAAACGCCCGATCCGCACCATCGCGGATCGGGCAGCTTTGGGCTTAACCCAAGGCGTTCAGACGTTTGAACAGCGCCGATGTATCCCAACGTCCGCCCCCCATTTTCTGCACATCCTTATAGAATTGATCGACCAGCGCCGTGACAGGCAGGCTCGCGTCGATCTCGTTGCCGGTGTCCAGACAAATCCCCAGATCCTTGCGCATCCAGTCCACGGCAAACCCGTGGTCGAATTTATCGTCCAGCATTGTTTCGTAGCGGTTGGCCATCTGCCAGCTGCCTGCAGCACCCTGGCTGATCACCTCGACCACATCGCGCCCGTCCAATCCGGCCTTCTGGGCGAAATGCAGCGCCTCGCTCAGGCCCTGCACCAGACCGGCAATGGCAATCTGGTTGCACATCTTGGTCATCTGGCCGGCACCACTGTCGCCAAGGCGACGGCAGATCTTGGCGTAAACCTCCATCACGGGCAGCGCGCGATCAAAAGCACCGGAATCGCCACCGCACATGATGGACAGCTGGCCATTCTCTGCCCCCGCCTGCCCGCCGGAAATCGGCGCATCGACAAAGCTGATCTGGCGCGCATCCGCCGCCGCGTGCAATTCGCGCGTCACCGCGGCCGACACCGTGGTGTGATCGACAAAAATGGTGCCCTCGCCCATTCCGGCAAAAGCGCCGTCGTCGCCAACGCAGACGGAGCGCAGATCGTCATCATTGCCGACGCAGGAAAAAACGATTTCTGCTCCTTCAGCGGCGGCTTTGGGCGTCTCTGCCATCTTGCCACCGTGGGTTTCTGCCCAAGCGCGCGCCTTCTCTGTGGTGCGGTTGTACACGGTCACGTCATGCCCCGCTTTTTGCAGATGCGCGGCCATTGGCGCGCCCATCACGCCCAATCCCAAAAATGCGAGCTTTGCCATCGTCTTTTCCTTGTCATTCAGTTGCGCTATTGCCTGAGAGGAACCTATCACCCTGCGCGCATTGGTCAATCGCGCGTAGATATACCCAGGAGCGTGACATGGCAGTGGTTTTTCGGTGGCTGATGCGAATTGCAACGCTCTTGGTGGTGCTGGCGGTGATTGGTGTCGGCGGTGCCTATTGGCTGGCCTCGCGGTCGCTGCCAGACTACGACGATACGGTCCGCGTGCCCAACCTCGGGGCCGAGGTGGAGATCGTGCGCGACAACGCCAATGTGCCGCATATCTTCGGGGAAAGTGACCAAGATGTGTTCTACGGGCTGGGCTTTGCCCATGCGCAGGACCGTCTGTGGCAGATGATCACCATGCGCCGCACAGTCCAAGGCCGCCTGTCCGAGGTTTTCGGCACCACGACCGTCCGTATCGACCGCCTGCTGCGCCGCTTTGATCTTTATACCTTGTCGGTGCAATCGCTTCAGGCGCTCGACCCCAAGACCCGCGCAGCGCTGGATGCCTATGCCGCCGGGGTGAATGCCCGGCTGGATCAGATCAACACCGAAGCCCTGGGTCGCGGTGCCCCCGAAATGCTGCTGTTTGATGCCCCTGTCGCCCCCTGGCGCGCCGCGGATTCCGTCGCGCTGGTCAAGTTGATGGCCTTGCAGCTGTCGGGGCATCTGGATGCCGAGGTCAAGCGCGCCCGCACCTCGCTGGCGCTGCCCGATCAAAAGCGCCTGTCCGATATCCTGCCTGACGCCCCCGGCAGTGGTATCGCCGCCCTGCCCGAATATGCGCAGCTGGCCCCCGGCCTGCCGCAGTTCGCTGCCAATATCCCGCTTGATCCCTCGCCGCTGTCGCCGTTCAAATCTTTTGATCTGGCAGGTGCCTCCAACGCTTGGGCTGCCGCACGGGATCGCTCTGCCTCGGGCGGGACGCTGATCGCCAATGACCCGCATCTGGGCTTCACCGCGCCGACCATCTGGTACCTCGCGCGGCTCGAGTTGCAATCGGGCGGTGTCATCGGCGGCACGATCCCCGGTATCCCCGTGGTGCTGACAGGGCGCAGCAGCGCGCTTGGCTGGGGGATCACCTCGTCCTATGCCGACGATCAGGACGTCTATATCGAAGAGCTGAACCCCGACAACAGCGAGGAATACCGCACCCCCGACGGGTTCAAGAAATTCGCCAAACGCGCGTCGATCATCACGGTCAAGGATGCCGATCCGATCACCCTGACCCTGCGCTGGACCGACAATGGGCCGGTGCTTCCCGGCAGCCACTATAACCTTGCCGCGATCACCCCGCCCGGTCATGTCGCCGCGCTGAACTGGACCGCGCTGGACCCCGCCGATACCTCGATCGCCGCGGCCATGCAGCTGATGGAGGCCAAGACCGTCGAGGAAGGGATCACCGCGGGCGAGGCCTATATCGCGCCGTCGCAAAACCTGACGCTGGTGGATGTGAATACCATCGCGATGAAAACCATCGGCGCGCTGCCCGCCCGCGACGCCGCGCATCAAAGCCAGGGGCGCATGCCCACACCGGGCTGGATCGCCGCGAACCGCTGGCAGGGCCGCCTGCCCTATAGCGCAAACCCCGAATTCCTGTCGCCCCGCGGCGGGATTATCGGCAATACCAACAACAAGACGGTGGACCGCCCCTTCCCCAACCACGTGTCCTTCCTTTGGGGCGATACGCAACGCATCCAACGGTGGCGCAATCTGATGCAGCGCCGTCAGGTGCACACGCGCGACAGCTTTATCGAGGCGCAGCTGGATACGGTCAGCTTCACCGCACGCTCTCTGCTACCGCTGATCGGGGCCGAGCTTTGGTTCACCGGCGAAACCGCGCCCGAAGGCACGTCTGAGCGCCAACGCCAACGCGCGCTGACCCTGCTTGCCGGCTGGTCGGGCGAGATGAACGAACATCTGCCCGAACCGTTGATCTATGCCGCCTGGCTGCGCGCCTTGCAGCAACGGCTGATCCAGGACGAGCTGGGGGCCCTGGCGGAGGAATTCGATCATGTCGATCCGCTGTTCATCGAACGTGTTTTCCGCGATGTGGACGGTGCGGCCGCATGGTGCGACGTGCTGCAATCCGCCCCGAAAGAGACCTGCCCCGACATGGCCCGCATGGCGCTGGACGATGCGCTGATCTGGATCAACGAGACATGGGGCACCCAGCTGGAATCCCTGCGGTGGGGCGACGCACACCAAGCCACCCACGACCACCAGACCTTGGGCGAAGTCCCCGTGTTGCGCTACTTCATGAACATCCGCCAATCGACCTCGGGCGGTGACAACACTTTGCTGCGTGGCCGCACCCGTGGCACGGGGCCGGACCCTTTCGCCAATGTCCACGGCGCAGGCTTCCGCGGGGTTTATGACTTCGCCGATCCGGATTCATCGGTGTTCATCACCTCGACGGGCCAATCGGGCCACTTCCTGTCGCATCACTACGACGATCTGGCACAGCTCTGGCGGCGCGGCGAATACATCCCCATGTCGCTGGACGAAGAGCTCGCCCGCGCCGCCCCCGTCGGCATCACCAAGCTGATACCGGAGGCAGAATGAACCGCGTGATCCTTTTCAACAAACCCTTTGGCGTCTTGTCCCAATTTACCGACAAGGGCACCGAAGGCTCGCCGCGCCCGACCCTGTCGGCCTATATCGATGAAAAAGGCTTCTACCCCGCCGGACGGCTGGACCGCGACAGCGAAGGGCTGATGGTGCTGACCGACAGCGGCCCGCTGCAAGCCCGTATCTCGCATCCGAAATATAAACTGGCCAAAACCTATTGGGTGCAGGTCGAAGGCACGCCGGATGAACAAGCCCTCGCCGCTTTGCGCAGCGGTGTCACGCTCAAAGACGGCAAGACCGCCCCCGCCAAGGCGCGGCTGATGGACCCGCCCGACCCTCTGTGGGACCGCGACCCGCCAGTGCGGTTTCGCAAATCCGTCCCTGATGCCTGGCTCGAGATCACGATCACCGAAGGTCGCAACCGTCAGGTGCGGCGCATGACGGCCCATGTCGGCCTGCCAACACTCCGCCTGATCCGCGCGCGCGTCGGCGACTGGGAATTACACAAGCTCCAACCCGGCGCATGGCGCTTCTCATCCGAGCTTGGCCGCTAATTCCAAATGGCCCAATATCCCGGGGGGCGGCCAAAGGCCGGGGGGCTGGCCCCCCTTTTCCCCGACGCCTGAACCGTCAGGAAAATACCCGCGTGCCCCAGACCCCCAACGTGGCAGAGGTCCCGGTCAGCACCACCCCCCAAGAGAAATCCGTCGCCACCATCTGCGGTGTCCAGTCTTTCAACGTCGCGAGGTTGGTGAACTCATAGGTGCCATACCCCAAGGCCCCGATCAGCGCCGCATTGCCAAAGACCCACAGCAAGGATTTATCCTGTGCCACCGCGGGCCAGCTGACGAAATACAGCAGCACAGCAATATAGAAGGCATAGAAGACAAAGGCGGGCAGCAGCCGGAACTGGTCTAGCAGCAAGGGGCCGATATCGCGGCTGAAAACCGGTTTGATCAGATAGCTCAGGCCCAGAAAGTCGAGCCCCAGAAAGATCGCGAATGTCAGTACATAAAGAATAATCAAAGTCATCGGGGGCTCCTGAAAAATCAACGCTCCCCAATCATATGCAGCAGCGCCCGGAAAAGGCGACTTTTCCGGGCGTTTTTTATCTTATTTCAATTGGTCCCGAAAACCGCCGGCCTTACAGCCGCTGGTATTGCGCTTCTTGCTGTGCCGACCAACGCACGATCAAGTTAAACCCGTCTTCGGTTTGGGTTTCCTCGATCACGACGTCCTGTTCGAACAGCCAGGCGCGTTTCTTGCCGTCGGCAAAGGCCAGCGTCAGCTCGGCTTCACGCACCGCACCTTGCAGCGCTTCGGCGATGACCGCTTGCAACTCGTCCAACCCCTCGCCCGTGATGGCAGAGATGGCAAGAACACTGTCGTCGCGCTGCGCACGGGCGCGTACGGCGGCGGCTCGGTCCTCATCCAACTGGTCGAGCTTGTTCCAGACCTCGAAGCTGCGCGTATCCTTGGGCACGCCCAAGGACGTCAGGATATCGCGCACATTGCGTGCCTGACTTTCCGTCTCTGCATGAGAGATATCGCGCACGTGGCAGATGATATCGGCGGCCAGAACCTCTTCCAGTGTGGCGCGGAAGGCGGCGACCAGTTCCGTCGGCAGGTCAGAGATGAAGCCCACGGTGTCGCTTAGAATGATCTCTGGCCCGTCGGGCAGCACAAGGCTGCGCATGGTCGGGTCCAGCGTGGCAAACAACATGTCTTTCGCCATCACATCGGCACCGGTCATCCGGTTGAACAACGTCGATTTGCCTGCGTTGGTATAGCCCACCAGCGCCACGATGGGGAATGGTACCTTGGCACGCGCGGCGCGGTGCAGGGCGCGAGTCTTGACGACCTTGTCCAACTGTCGGCGCAAGCGCACCAGTTGTTCGTCAATGGCGCGGCGGTCCGATTCAATCTGGGTTTCGCCGGGGCCCCCGACAAAGCCCAAACCACCCCTTTGACGTTCAAGGTGGGTCCAGGCACGGACCAGACGCGTGCGCTGGTAGTTCAGCGCAGCCATTTCGACCTGCAGCACCCCTTCGCGGGTGGCGGCGCGGTCGCTGAAAATCTCGAGGATCAGACCGGTACGGTCAAGCAGTTTGACGCCCCAAGCTTTTTCAAGGTTGCGCTGCTGGACCGGCGTCACTGGTCCATCGACCAGCACCAGTTCAACCTCGGCCTCTTCAAAGACAAGCCGAAGCTCCTCGATCTTGCCAGAGCCGAACAGCATGCCCGCGCTGACGGTGCGCAGGGGCACGATATTGGCCCCTTCCACGTCCAGATGCGGCAGGGCACGGGCCAAGGCAACGGCTTCCGCCAAGGCGGGCTCCGCGATGCGGCGGTCATTGTCTGACTTGATGTCAGGGTGAATCACCCAAGCCCGGGTACGCTTCGGGCCTGCGGTGTCATCAATTTGAAACGGAGGACGGCTCAATTAGCGTCTTCACCCTCGTATAGCGAGATCGGCGTGCTTGGCATGATCGTGGAAATCGCATGTTTGTACACAAGCTGCGATTGGCCATCACGGCGCAGAAGAACACAGAAATTGTCAAACCATGTGATGACGCCTTGCAGCTTCACACCGTTGATCAGGAAAATCGTTACCGGCACCTTTGTCTTGCGCACATGGTTCAGGAATGCGTCTTGCAGGTTTTGTCGGTCAGCCGCCATTGTTGGTCTCGCTCTTATTCTTGCTGTTGTTCTTGCTGGCAACCGCGGATCGGTTCACCCCTTCGGAAGACTATGAAGACCCGCGCACAGAGTTTCCACCCCAAAATGTCAGAACTGTTGCGCGCAAAGCCGCATCCCGTGTCACGCGCGCCACAGATCAGGGGTGAGCAGCGCAATAATCGCCAAAGTTTCCAGCCGCCCCAGCACCATCGCCGCGCATAGGATCATCTTGGCCCCGTCGCCGAGCTGGATCAACGCGATGGGGGCATCGGCGGCAAACTCCATCAACGGGCCGGTTGTCGCCAATGTGGCCACCGACATCACCAGCGCATCGGCAAAGGGCGCGCCGACGAAGGTCAGCAGCAGGGTCACCCCCGCCAGC
The DNA here is from genome assembly GCF_000735125.2 of Sulfitobacter sp. CB2047. Classification (NCBI taxonomy): domain Bacteria; kingdom Pseudomonadati; phylum Pseudomonadota; class Alphaproteobacteria; order Rhodobacterales; family Roseobacteraceae; genus Sulfitobacter; species Sulfitobacter sp. CB2047. Next base: position 1,814,295 of record NZ_CP072613.1, read on the forward strand.
GACAGGGCGAAAAGCATAAAGAAGATCCAGGCGATGAACGCCCCGTTGCTTTGCAGCCGCCGCCCCGCTTGACCGGCACCTGAAACAGAGTGCGGATGGACCAGCCGTTCCATCTCGCGGACGCCATTGCGATACAGCGCAAAGACCCGCAGCAGCTTGACCCCTCCGGCCGTGGTCGCCACCCCGCCACCGATCAGCGCCAGCCCCATGAGGATCAGCCCCGGCGTCTCGAGCCCCGACCAGCTTTGCGCTTCGGCCCAGGACGCGCTGACAAATCCGGTGGTGGTCAGAAAGGAGGTGACCGTGAACATGGCGCCCCAGAAGGCGCTGCCGGTCTCAAGCGCTTCGGCGCTGGCATCTACATCGAAAGCGCCAAGGAAATGGCGCACGAACAGCACCACAGGCACGCCGAGGATCAGCGCCAGCCCCATGCGGAATTCCGGATCGGTAAAGAGCCCCCCTTGCGTCGCCGTCACCGTGTCTTTGGAGAATGTCAGCCGCGACAGCGCGAACAGCATGAACAGCATCATCATCGCCTCGGCCCCGAAACCGACACCGGTGTCATGCGTTCCCCCAAGTGGCGAGATGCCCGAGGTCGCCAGCACCGACATGGCATGGCACAGCGCGACCAGCGATCGATCTCCGTTGGCCAGCAGCAGCAGCCACAGCATCAGCGTCAGCGCCAGATAGGTCGGCGTCAGCGCCGCCGCGGACCTGAGCAACCGTTGGCGCGGGTCGATCTGGCCCATATTGCTGCGGCGTTCGTCCGGGTTGCCGGGTTCGGCCTGCGAAGTCACCTCGAATCCGCCAAGGTGTAAGGGGGCCAGAATGGCCGAGGCCGCGATCCACATCAGCAGGCCACCCATCCAGGCGACCTGCGCGCGCCACAGATGAAGCGTGTCACTGATCCGCCCGGGATCATCGAACAGCGTCGCGCCGGTCGTGGTGATCGCGCTGACCATATCGAAATAGGCGTGCAGGAACCGCGTGGTCGGCAGGGCCTCAAGAAACGGGATCGCCAACAGCGCGGGCAAAAAGACAAAGCTTGAAAACAGCGACATCAACGGCCCCAAGGCCCCGTGCCGCGCGCGCCGTCCGGCATGGGCGACCGCAATCAGGGTAAAGATAATCACCCCCAGCAGCCCCGAATAGAAAAACGCCCGCGATGCCAGATGGTCTTGGGTGGTCAGCGCAAAGATCGCCGGAAAGATCGTCGAGGCGCTGAACACACCGAAAATCAGCAAGAACAGCGGCAGTTCAAGGATCTCGCGGCGGATATAGGATTTGCGTCTCACGTGTGGCGCTCCGGTAATTTGGACGCAGGCACCATCAGAAAAAGTCGATGGAGACCTGCATCAGCTGTTCGACCTGCGGCACGTCTTTGGCCAGACAGAACACAGCGATGACGTCACCTTCTTCGATGCGTGTCGTGCCTAGGGGGCGCATCACCTCGTCGCCCTTGCGAACCATGCCCATCAATGCCCCTTCTGGGAAATCAATGTCGGACACGCGTTTGCCCGCAATCGGAGAGGTCGATAGCACCTCGGCCTCGATCACCTCTGCCTCGGCGTCGCCGATGGAATAGACCGACCGCACCCGCCCGTGACGGATGTGCCGCAGGATAGAGCTGACGGTGGTGGAACGCGGGTTGATATAGGCGTCGATGCCCAAAGGCTCCATCAGCGGGACCAGCGTGGGGTCATTGATCAGCGCGATGACATAGGGGCAGCCTTCGGATTTGGCGCGCACGCAGGCCAGCATGTTGGTCTTGTCGTCATCGGTGATCGCCATCATCGCATCGGCGCGGCCAATGCCCGCTTCGGCCAGCAAGGACGCGTCCAGCCCGTCACCGTTAAGCACGATCGTCCGCTCCAACGCCTCGGCGGCGCGTTCCGCGATGCGGCGGTTCTTCTCGATCATCTTGGTGCGTACCCGCTTGCCGCGCGCCTCGAGGTTCTGGGCCACGGCCAGCCCGACATTCCCCCCACCCACAAGCACGACACGTTCAAGCTTGCTGGTGGTCTTGCCAAAAATCTCGAGCGTGCGGGGGATGTCATCGCGGTGGCAAAAGACATAGCAGGCGTCACCGACAAAGAGCTGGTCCTTGGATTCCGGCGCAAACAGCGTCCCGTCGCGGCGCACCCCGACGACAACAGCGCGCAGCGTCGAGAACAGATCGGTCAACTGTCGCAGCGGCGTGTTCACAACCGGGCAGTCTTCGTCGATCTGGATGCCGATCAGATGCGCCATCCCGTCCATGAACGTCTCTGTATCGAAGGCCGCCGGGGCCGAAAGCCGCTGCAACGCCGCATTCGCGACCTCTTTCTCAGGCGAGATTACAACGTCGATCGGCATGTGATCGCGACGATAAAGATCGGAATAGATTGCCGTCAGATAGGATTGGCTACGCAGTCGCGCGATCTTGCGGTTGATGCCAAAGACCGAATGGGCCACCTGACAGGTGACCATGTTCACCTCGTCCGAATGGGTGGCGGCAATGATCATCTCGGCATCGCGGGCACCGGCGCGGTCCAGCACGTCGGGGTAGCTTGCAAAGCCGGCGATCCCTTGCACATCCAGCGTATCGGTGGCGCGGCGCACCAGATCGGCGTTGCTGTCAACGATTGTGACGTCGTTGCGTTCGCCCGAAAGATGGCGGGCAATCTGCCACCCGACCTGCCCTGCGCCGCAAATGATCACTTTCATAAATGGGGTTCCTTTGGCGTGAAGCCTTGCCTTGCGTCACCAGCTGGGGCGTGCCCGCGTGACCCGTGATATGCCAGTGATTTGAATGACAGATGGCTATGCAAGGGTCAATTCAAATGTCAGACTTGCTTCCATAGCAAGACGGGGGCGCAAATGCGGAAAACGGCATTGATCATCTGGGGTGGCGTGGCACTGGCGGCCTGCGCACCGTTGAACACCTACTACAAGCCCGGCGCCACTGTCGCGATGGTTGAACGGCAGACCACGCAATGTCAGGTCGATGCCTTGGCGCAAGTGCCCGTGGCGCTTCAAACCGTGCGCACCCCGCCCCGTTTCATCCCGCCGCGCCGCGTCTGCCGGTCCGATGGCCGTTGCACTTCCCGCGCGGGATATTTCGAGCCCGGGCAAACCTATACGGTCGATCCCAGTGCCGATCTGCGCGAACGGGTTGAAACGCAGTGTATGGCGGATGCCGGCTTTGCGCCGGTGTCGATCCCGCAATGCCCCGCCGGCATCGCCAAGGCCGCGCCGCAGGGGCGCACGACCGCCCTGCCCGCGCTGACTGAAAACGCCTGCGTGATCCGCAATGACGACGGTAGTTTCCAGATCGTGACGCGGGGGTAGCGAACGGGGTCAGCTATCGGCTGCCCCGTCATCATCCACATGCGCCACCCGCGTGCCCGACTTGGCCGAGGTCACCACCCCGAGACTTTTGAGCTTCCGGTGCAGCGCCGACCGTTCCATGCCGACGAAATTCGCGGTGCGGCTGATGTTGCCGCCGAACCGGTTGATCTGGGTCAGCAGGTATTCGCGTTCAAACGCTTCGCGGGCCTCGCGCAGGGGCAAGGTCGCCAAAGCACCGGACAGCACCACGCGGCCCTCTTCATCGGTGGTTTCTTCCTCGCCCGGCAGCTCGCGCGCTTCGATCGGGCCGGTGCCGTCGCCAAGGATCAGCACACGTTCCACCAGGTTCTTGAGCTGACGCACGTTGCCCGGCCAGACCATCGTCTGCAACAACGCCTCTGCATCGCCCGAGAATTCGCGCAGCGGCAACCCCTGCGAGGCATTGAAGTCCGCGATAAAGTGGCGCGCCAAGACGGGAATATCCTCGCGGCGGTCCTCTAGCGACGGGACAGAGATCGGCACGACGTTGAGCCGGTGAAATAGTTCCTGCCGGAAGGTGTCCGCTTTAATCGCGGCGTCCAAGTCTTTGTTTGTGCTGGATATCACGCGTAGATCGACACGCACCTTGTCGTTGCCGCCGACGCGGGTGAATTGCTGGTCCACCAGGACACGCAGGATTTTCGATTGTGTCCCAAGCGGCAGATCAGCCACCTCGTCAAAGAAGATCACCCCGCCATGCGCCTGTTCCAGCAGGCCCGGCTCTACCCCACGGTCGGGGGTTTCGCGGCCAAACAACACTTCTTCCATGCGGTCTGGCGCCACACTGGCGCAGTTGACCGTTACGAAGGGGGCGGAGGCCCGGTTGGAATTGGCATGGATATAGCGTGCGGCGATCTCTTTGCCCGCCCCCGCAGGGCCGCGCAGCATCACCCGACCGTTCGATTTCGTGACCTTGTCAAGCTGCCCCATCAGCGTTTTGAAGGCGGTCGAGTTGCCGATCATATCGGTGCTCGCGACCTCGCGCCGCTTGAGGCTGTGGTTCTCGCGGCGCAGACGCGAGGTTTCCATCGCGCGGCGGATCACCACCATCAACTGGTCGATATTAAAGGGCTTTTCGATGAAGTCATAGGCACCCTGCTTGATCGCCGCGACCGCGATTTCGATGTTCCCATGCCCCGAGATGATGACAACAGGCACATCCGGATTGTCCCGCTTTACCGTTTTCAGAATGTCGATCCCGTCCATCCGGCTGTCTTTCAACCAGATATCAAGGATCATCAGCGCTGGCGGTTCCGCGTTGATGGCCGAGATCGCCTCGTCCGAATTGCCGGCCAACCGCGTGACAAAGCCCTCGTCTTCCAGAATGTCCGAAATCAACTCGCGGATGTCGCGTTCGTCGTCAACGATCAGGATGTCACTCATTATGGGTCTCCAGTTCTGGGGTTCCGGTGGGGGCAGCAAGGGGTAGCGTGATCACCGCCATTGCGCCGTAATGTGTTTCGCCCGCGAAGACCGGCGCGTTTTCCAACGACAACGTCCCGCCGTGTTCTTCGATGATCTTTTTCACGATGGGCAGGCCAAGGCCAGTCCCTTCGGATCGGGTGGTGACATATGGCTCGAACAGTCGCGCGCGGTCTTCCGGCAATCCGATGCCATTATCCGCTATGGTGATTTGTAGCGCCGTTTGGGTTGTGGTCAACTGCACCTCGATGCGCGGGTCTATGTCGGCCTCTGGGTCATTTTGATTACGGCTTTCAATGGCTTCGCCCGCGTTCTTAATCAAATTTGTTAAGGCTTGCGACAGCATTGTCTGGTCCACCCGCGCCAGTATCTCTTGTGTCGGCAGATTGGCGCTGATGGTCACATCGGGCTGGCCCGACTGCTGCAACACGACCGCATCCTGCAACACCTGAACGACATTCTGCACAGAGGTTTCAGGCTCTGGCATGCGCGCGAATTTGGAGAATTCGTCGACGATACGCCGCAGGTCACCAGTCTGGCGGATGATCACGCCGGTCATCTGGTCAAGGCTGGCTGCGTCGTCGGGCAGCTTGGGGCCGAACTTGCGTTTGATCCGCTCGGCGCTCAGCTGGATCGGGGTCAGCGGGTTCTTGATCTCGTGGGCAATGCGCCGCGCCACGTCGCCCCATGCGGCCATGCGCTGCGCGCTTACTAGATCGGTCACATCGTCAAAGGCCACAACATAGCCTTCTAGCCGCCCGTCTTCGCTGCGCCGTGTGGCGACGCGCACCAGCAGATTTTCCATCTGCCCCTGTCGCGAGACCTTGATCTCGCCCTGCGCGACCTCGTTCTGCCCTTTGACGACCGAATTGAACAGCGGGCCGAACTCCGGCACCGCAACAGAGAGCGCCAGCGATTGCTGGTCCTCGCTCCAGTCCAGCAGCCGCGCGGCAGAGCGGTTGACGAAGGTCACCCGCCCTTCGGGGTCCAGCCCCACGACGCCCGAGGTGACGGAGCTAAGCACCGAATCGAACAGGCGGCGGCGGCGTTCGATCTGGCGGGTGTTATCCAGCAACGTCTCGCGCTGGCCTTTCAACTGTTTGGTCATCTGGTTGAAGTAGCGGCCAAGCATGGCGATCTCGTCATCGCCTTCTTCCTCGCGGACCTGAACCTCAAGATCACCGGCACCGACCTGCTGCGCCGCGCCCGTCAACCGGCCCACCGGCCCTGACAGACGTTCGGCAAACCACAGCCCCAGCCAGACCGCTGCGAGAATCAGGATCACCGCAAAGCCCACATAAAGCAGCCCGAATTCGAACAGCAGCTTGCCGCGCTCGTTTTCAAGCTGTTGGTACAGCCGCACCGTCTCCTTGGTGTCGTCCAGCAGCGACAGGATTTTTCCGTCCACATCGCGGCTGACGTAAAGATAGCGGTCGACAAAGGCTTCCATCAGCACCAGCGCGCGGAATTCGTTGTTATCCCAATCCTCGATCACCAGCGGCGCGCCGTCGAGCTCTTGTGCCTCGCGGATCTGTTCGGGTGTCGGTTCTTCGAAATCGAACAGATAGGACCGGTCGCCGCGCGCGCGGATTTGGCCGGTGCCATCGATCATATAGGCCTCGCGCAAGCCGCGCTGGATCAGGCGTTGCCCGTCCGCCAAAAGCTGGGTGTCCGGCACATCAACGCCCTGCGTGCGCGCTTGATCAATCGCGCGGGCCAAGGCGATGGCATCTTCGCGCAGGTCATCGCTTTGCTCGTTCTCATAGGCTTCGGCGGCGGCCAGCGAATTGCCCACCACGGACCGCACCCGATCCGAGAACCAGCCTTCAAGCCCGACGTTGATCGTCAGCCCCGCGAAGATCGCAACACTCACCGTCGGGATCAGCGCCATCAGCGCGAACACCCCCGTCAGACGCAGGTGCAACCGAGAGCCCGCAGACTTCGCCCGCCGCGCCGCCACCAGCCGCGCGACCTCGCTCAACACAAGGGCGGCGACGAGCAGGATATAGACCAGATCGATCAGCAGAATGATGCGCAGGCTGGGGGTGTTTCCGCCCTGTTCAAGCGGGCCGAGCACCAAATAGGTGACAAGCGCCAGCACCGGCCCCAGAACGACAAGGCCCAGGGTCGCCAGATTGCGCACGCGCCTGATCCGGCGCAGGCGCTCAAGCCGCATAAGATAATAGCTGCGTGACCGGGTAAGCACCCGCTATCCTCACCGATGATGTGATGCACCTATGCATCAACCGCCCATTTTTGTGGTCCTGATCCGGCTTTGAGGCTAGATGGCCACGGTTATGTGGCGCTTTTACATCATTTTTCGACCGCGTGTCACCTCAATATCGAGGTCCGTGATCTTTTTTCTCAGCGTATTGCGGTTGATTCCCAGAAGGTCTGCACATTTCGCCTGATTACCAGCGGTTGCGGCAAGGGCGATCTCGATCAACGGGGCCTCGATCTCGCGCAGGATACGGGCATAAAGACCGGGGGGCGGTAGCATGGATCCGTGCTGGTCAAAGTATCGCTGTAGGTGACGTTCGACCGACGCGCCAAGCTTTTCGGTATTGGCCTGCGCGCGCAGCGGTTCGGGGTCGGGTTGCGCCCCCAGTACATGCTCTGCCTCGGATTGGGTGATTTCGGGCGCGCGGCTGGTCAGAGCGAGCTGCCGCATCGCATGCTCCAACTGTCGGACGTTGCCGGGCCATTGATAGTTGGCAAAGACTTTCGCCGCCCCTTCGGACAGGGCGCGCGGCGCGGTATTGCCGGTTTCGGACCGTTCAAGGAAATGTGCGGCAAGCAAGGCAATATCATCCACGCGGTCGCGCAGCGCGGGGACATGCAGCGTCGCCCCCGAGAGACGATAGTACAGATCGCGCCGCAGCGTGCCCGCCTTCATCGCGGCGGCCAGATCCGATTGGCTGGTGGCAAGGAACCGCGGCGCATGTTCACCGGGCGTGTCCATCATGCGTGCAATACGGGCCTGAATCTCTTCCGAGAAATCGCCGATCTCGTCAATCAGCAGCGTCCCGCCGCGGACCCTCGCCAAGACTCGTGTCGGGCCCTCAAGGTCTTGGAGCTCTGCCGAGGTGACGGTGACAAAGGGCAGGTTCCGCCGGTCCGAGAAATCGTGGATCGCCTTGCCAATCAGCGACTTTCCTGTGCCGGATTCGCCCCAGATCAACACCGGCAGATCCGTGTTCATCACCCGCGCCACCACGCGGTAGAGCGCCTGCATCACCGGCGTGCGCCCCACCAGCGGCAGATCATCCCGGTCCCCATCGCTGTCAGAGCTGGTCTGCGCCGGACGGCGGGCGGGCCCGCTGCGCTCTAGCGCGCGGGCGGTGCGTTTCATCAGGTCAGGCAGGTCGAAAGGCTTGGGCAGGTAGTCGTAGGCCTCCGCCTCTGCCGCCTTGATCGCGGTCATGATCGTGTTCTGCGCCGAGATCACGATCACGGGCAAACCGGGGCGGTCCTGCGCGATCTTGGGCAGCATCTCGAGCCCATTGCCATCGGGCATCACCACATCCGATATCACAACGTCACCTTTACCCTCGCCCACCCAACGCATCAGGGTGGTCAGGCTGGATGTCGCGTGCACCTTGCAACCCGCGCGGGTCAGTGCCTGTGTCAGAACGGTGCGGATTGTGCGGTCGTCATCAGCGACCAGAACGGTGCCATCCATCGTTAATTCTCCTGATCGGAAGCGGTATTTTCAATTTGGGTCTTATCGGCCCGTGGTAGTGAGATGCGGAACACGGTCTTGCCGGGCACAGACTCCACCGTGATCCAGCCGCCGTGGTCGGAAATGATCTTGCTCACCAGCGCCAGCCCCAGCCCGGTGCCGTTCTCGCGCCCGGATACGAAGGGTTCGAACACGTCAGCGCGGATCGCCTCTGGGAGACCGGGGCCGTCGTCGATAACTTCGATCTGCAAGGGCAACGATTGCGCCGTGCCGTCGGATCGGCGCATGCGGAACGAATGTTCATAATAGCTGTGCAACCGGATCGTCCCGCCCGAGGGGCCTGCCGCCTCTGACGCGTTCTTGATCAGGTTCAGCACCACCTGCAACAGCTGGTCCTTGTCGCCCAAGGCCGGCGGCAGCGAGGGGTCGTAATCCTCGATGATCTTCATGCGCGCGCCAAACCCCAGCAGCGCAGACCGGCGCGCGCGGTCCAGCGCGTCATGCAGGTTCACCGCCTTGCGTTCCGGCGGCATCAGGTTGCCGAATTGTTCGACCTGTTCCAGCAGCTTCACGATCCGGCGCGATTCCGCGACGATCAGGTCTGTCAGCTCCAGATCCTCGGTGCTGAGATTCATGCTGAGCAGTTGAGCGGCACCGGTGATCCCTGCCAGTGGGTTCTTGATCTCATGGGCCAGCATCTCGGCCATGCCGATGGCGGATTTGGCGGCGGATTTGACCGAATTATTCTGCGTCATCCGACCAGCCATCTCGCGGGGGGTGATCATCAGGATCATCTGCCCCGCCGCATCGATCAGCGGCGCGAAGTGCAGTGCGCATTGCACCGGCGGGCGCTGGCCGCTGCCGACATCCACATCGTTGACGAACAAGGGCGTGCCATTGTCGCGGGCGCGGGTGAACGCCTCTTCCAGAGGGGCATCGACGGCGATCATGTCCCACACCGGCACACCGCGCACGGATTTAGCGGAGGCGTTCAGAAAGCCTTCGGCTTCCGAGTTCAGCTCGGCGATCGTGTCGTCTGTATCGATCAGAATGGCGGGCACGGGCAGCGATGCGAAAACGGTATCCAGCGACATCAAGCGGCCTCCAACTGGTGGTCCGGCAGACAGGCGGACGGGATAAGACGGTGCACCTCGGCGGGGCTGGCCGCGGTCAGTACCGCGCGACGCAGATCAGCGGGGGTGTTGCTGGTGTCCATGTACCACCCCAGATGTTTGCGCGCGACGCGCAGGCCGATCACCTCGCCATAGAACCGGATGATCGCCTCGTAGTGGTCGGATACCATGCGCGCGAAATCGGCACCCTGCGGGATGACCGGTGCGGGCGCGCCGAACAGATCATGGGCCACTCGAGCCAGCAGCCACGGTTTACCTTGGGCACCGCGCCCGATCATCACACCGTCCGCCCCCGACTGCGCCAGCGCTTGTCGCGCGGCATCGGTGCTGATGATATCGCCATTGGCAATCACGGGAACAGAGACCGCCTGTTTGACACCCGCAATCGCGGCCCAATCGGCGGAGCCCTTATAGAACTGGCAGCGCGTGCGCCCGTGGATGGTGATCATGGTGATCCCCGCCGCTTCGGCCCGCGCGGCGATCTGTGGCGCGTTCAGCATATTGTCGTCCCACCCCAGCCGCGTCTTGAGCGTGACGGGCACGTTCACCGCGTTCACCACCGCCTCGATCAGCCGAAGCGCGTGGTCGGGCGTTTTCATCAACGCAGAGCCGGAATAGCCTTGGGTCACCTTCTTGGCAGGGCAACCCATATTGATGTCGATCACCCGCGCGCCCTGACCTTCGACCATCCGCGCGGCCTCGGCCATGGGGGCGGCCTCGCGTCCTGCCAGCTGTACCGCAGTGCCTTCGACGCCAAGCCCCAGTTCGGCCTTTTCGAGCGTCCCGGGGCGGGCGTTGATCATGTCGACGCTGGCCACCATCTCTGACACCACCAACCCTGCGCCAAAAGACGCCACCAGTGTGCGGAACGGCAGATCGGTGATCCCCGCCATCGGAGCCAGCAAAACAGGCGGGTCGAGTTTGAAGGGCAGATCCGAGAGATCCAAACGCTTAATCCTTGTGCAATTGCCTTTGGTTTACCGAGGGGTGGGCCGAAACTCAATCAAACCAAAAGCTTTTGCTGGTGAGAAACTGACCTATTGCCTAAAATTTAGGCATGGGGCGCGGACGATTGCACAGGCCGCTTTGCAGGCTTAGAACGGGGGCAAGTTTATCAAAGGGGGCGCGCGATGGCGTCGACACCGAAAATCGCAGCGCTCATCGTGGCCGCCGGACGGGGCACCCGTGCGGGGGGTGCCGTGCCCAAACAATGGCAGCCGCTGTGCGGGAAACGCGTGATCGACCACACGCTTGCGGCTTTCCAGCGGCATCCGCAGGTCGACCGGATCATCATCGTATTGAACGCCAGTGACATGGCAGAGGCCGACGGGTTCACCTACCAAGGCTGTCTTGTCGCCGAAGGGGGCGCGGATCGTGCAGCATCGGTGCGCAACGGTCTGGCGCTGTTGGGGGATGCGGATCTGGTGCTGATCCATGACGCCGCCCGCCCCTGTGTCACGCCGCAGATCATCGACGGTGTGATCGACGCGCTGGCCACAGATGCCGCAGCCGCCCCCGGCCTGCCTGTCACCGACGCGCTTTGGGTCGCCGAAGACGGAGCCGTCGCAGGCACGCAGGACCGCACCGCGCTTTATGCCGCACAAACCCCGCAAGGCTTCGATGCGGCCACGATCCGCGCCGCCCATGCCGCCTTTGAAGGCATCGCCGCCGATGATGTAGAGGTCGCCCGCGCCGCCGGTGTTGCGGTTGCCATCACCCCCGGCAGCGTCGATAACCTGAAAATCACGGTGCCGGGCGATTTGACCCGCGCCGCCCGCATATTGGAGTCTTCAATGGATATTCGCACCGGCAACGGGTTTGATGTACATGCTTTCGGTCCGGGGGATCACGTCACACTTTGCGGCGTTGATATCCCGCATGATCAGGGGCTGGTCGGCCATTCCGACGCCGATGTCGGTATGCATACGGTCACCGATGCGATCTATGGCGCGCTGGCTATGGGCGACATCGGCCAGCATTTCCCCCCGTCTGACCCGCAGTGGAAAGGGGCGCAAAGCCATATCTTTCTGCGCCATGCCGCCGATCTGGCGCGCAGCGAAGGGTTCACCCTGACCCATGTCGATTGCACGCTGATCTGCGAATACCCCAAAGTGGGGCCTCATGCCGCAGAGATGCGCCGCGTGATGGCGGATATCCTGTCCATTGAGGAAAGCCGAGTGTCGGTCAAGGCGACGACCTCGGAACGTTTGGGGTTTACCGGCCGCGGCGAAGGCATCGCCTGCATGGCCACAGCAACATTGGTGAAACTATGACTTTGGCAAAGCTGATCGCGACCGTTCTGGGGGTGGGTTACATCCGCCCTGCTTCGGGCACATGGGGGTCGCTGGTCGCGCTGCCCTGGGCCTGGCTGCTCCATGTCATCGGGGGGCTGCCGCTGTTGATCGCAGGCATCGTGCTTACCTTTGCCGCAGGTTGGTGGGCCACCGCACGCATGACCGCGGGAAGTGCGGATCATGATCCGTCGGAAATCGTGATCGACGAGGTTGCAGGCCAATGGGTCGCGCTGCTGCCGCTCAGCTATGCCAGCTGGACGATGGATATGAACATCCTTGTGATGTGGCCCGGCTGGATCGCGGCTTTTGCCCTGTTCCGTCTGTTCGACATCTGGAAACCGCTGATCATCGGCTGGGCCGACCGGCGCGGCGATGCGCTTGGCGTGATGCTGGATGATATCTTTGCAGGTATTTTCGCCCTGCTGGGGGTGATCGCACTGGCCGTGCTGTATCACGTGTATCTCTTTGCCTGATTTGCACGCCCTTCTGGACCGCGCCCGCACGCGCGAGGTCATGATCGCCTGCGCCGAAAGCTGCACGGGCGGCATGGTCGCCGCCGCCCTGACGGACCTCCCCGGATCCTCCGCGATCTTCGACCGAGGGTTTGTCACCTATACCAATGCCGCCAAGATCGACCTGCTTGGCGTCAGCCCTGACACACTCACCGCCCACGGCGCGGTGTCCGAGCAGGTCGCCCTTGAAATGGCGCGCGGTGCCTTGGCAAGATCTGGCGCGCAGATCGCCGTGTCGATCACCGGCATCGCAGGCCCCGGCGGGTCAGAGCATAAGCCCGAAGGTCGCGTCTGTTTCGGCCTCGCCACGGCGTCCGGTATCACCACCCAAACGCAAGAGTTCGGCGCATTGGGCCGCGATAAAGTCCGCCGCGCTGCCCGCGATTTCGCCTTGGGGCTGATTTTTGAAGCGATTACATAACGCCCGCAAAACAGGCGGCATGGCTAAATTGCTGCCTAAATATGTGGCGAATGTAGAAATGCCCGTTTAATCACCGGCTTTGCCCACTTTTTAACTTTTGTCACGCGCGCACATCCGTTTCACCCGTCTGCAATCAAAAACCTTTCGGGAGGAAACCAAGATGAACGCAGCTGATACGGCCTGGATCATGACCGCCACGGCCTTGGTCCTGTTCATGACATTACCGGGGCTCGCGCTCTTCTATGGCGGCCTCGTGCGCAGCCGCAACGTGCTGAGCGTTTTCATGCATACCTACGGCGTCGCCTGTCTGATGAGCGTGCTGTGGTTCTTCGCCGGATACTCCATCGCCTTTGGTCCCGACACATCGGGCCTCTGGGGCGGCTTGGGCAAGATCGGCCTGTCGGGGGTCACTGCTGACAGCCTGTCAGGCACCCTGCCCGAGATCCTGTTCTTCGCCTTCCAGATGACATTCGCAGTGATAACCCCCGCGCTGATCGTCGGTGCCTATGTGGAGCGTATCGGCTTTGGATTCGTAATGCTCTTCTCGGGTCTCTGGATGCTGCTATGCTACGCGCCCGTGGTGCATTGGGTCTGGGGCGGCGGTTTCCTGGCCGATGGTGGCATCTTTGGCGAGGTCGGCGTGCGCGATTTCGCGGGCGGCATCGTGGTGCATGAAACAGCCGGCCTCGCGGCGCTGATCCTCGCCGTCTTCCTTGGTCCACGCCTTAACCACAACACCCCGCCGCATAACCCGGGATTCGTGATGATCGGGGCGGCGATGCTCTGGGTCGGCTGGTTCGGCTTTAACGGCGGCTCGCAACTGGCCGCAGACGGAGGTGCGGCGATGGCGATCACGGTGACCCATATCTCTGCCGCCACCGCCTCGCTCACCTGGGCGCTGTGGGAGCGGATCAAATTCGGCAAGGCCTCTCTGGTCGGCATCGTCACAGGCACCATCGCGGGGCTGGCCTCCATCACGCCTGCGTCGGGCTTCGTCGGCCCTTGGGCGGCGCTGCTGATCGGCGCGGTTGCCGGGATCCTGTGCCAGGAAGCGGTCGTCTTGATCCGCAACAAGGCCAAGATCGACGACACGCTTGATGTATTCGCGGTTCACGGCGTGGGTGGTATCTTCGGCACCATTATGATCGCGGCCCTCGGGGCGGGGTCCTGGGCCGCACAACTGGGGTCGCTGGCGATTGTCGGTGTCTATACCACGGTGGTGACCGTTGTGCTGGTGCTGGTCTGCAAGGCGATCACGCCGCTGCGTGTCAGCAAAGAGGTCGAGGTCAACGGGCTTGATCTGTCCGTCCACGGTGAACGGGCCTATGATCTAAGCAGCTGATCCGGAACCCAAAGACCCACACAAAGGCCCCGCATTGGGGCCTTTGTTGTCTCGGGTTGTTCTTACACGCTCGCCCCATAGAGGGCGGCCGCGCGTTTTTCAAAGGCCCGCACCACCCGCTGCATCGCCTCGTTAAAGACGACGCCGATGATCTTTTGCAAAATCGCGTTCTTGAATTCGAAATCGACGAAGAAATGCACCTTGCAGCTGCCGTCGCCATTATTCTCGAACGCCCAGTTCGATTTCATGTATTTGAACGGGCCATCCAGATATTCGGTGTCGATCTTCTTGGCCTCTGGCCACAACACCACGCGGCTGGTGAACCGTTCGCGAAACACTTTGAAACTGATGACAAGATCGGCGTCCATCACCTCGTGATCCCCCTTATCCTCACGGCTTTTGATCCGCGCGGCGGCGGTCCAGGGCAAGAAATCTGGGTATGACGCCACATCGGCCACCAGATCATACATCTGCTGGGCGGTGTAGGGCAGTTCGCGGGTCTCTGAATGGGTAGGCATTGATTTCCATCTGTCATGAAGTTAGCCCTTATGAAATCCTATCTCCCCCTTTTTCAAGGTAAAACCCATGACGACGCGACCTTATGTCATCGATGAAATGATCTCGGCCAAGGCAATCGCCGCGCGGATCGAAACCCTTTGCCGCGAAATCCAAAGCGAATTCGCAGGCACCGAAAAGCTGACAGTGGTGGGGCTGCTGCGCGGTTCTTTCGTGTTTATCGCCGATCTGGTGCGCGAACTTGACCTCCCGATCGAGGTCGATTTCCTCGAGGCCTCCAGCTATGGAGATGGCATGGAAAGCAGCAGAGAAGTGCGTATCCTCAAAGACTTGCGCGGCGCAATCGAAGGGCGCGATGTGTTGGTTGTCGAAGATATCGTCGACACGGGCCACACCCTGCATCACGTGCGCAACCTGCTGATGTCGCGCGACCCCGCACGGCTGAAAACCATCGCCCTGCTCGACAAACCCAGCCGCCGCGAGGTGGATATGAAGGCCGATTGGATCGGCTTTGAAATTCCGGATGAATTTGTTGTGGGCTACGGCATCGATTTCGCACAGCGCGACCGCAACCAGCCCTTTATCGGCAAGGTCCGTTTTACATGAACGTCGCTTGGCTGATGCGGATGAAACGGTGGGTGCAGCACCCGCCCTCGGCGGGCCGCGTCAAATTCGTCTTTGCTGTGGTCCTGGCCGGCGCGCTGATCTTTGCCGCAGAATACTTTGGCTACTGGCCCGAATGGGCCACGACTCAACGGATCAAAAACCCGTTCTAACCTTTCCAAATGGATGTAAATCCCGGGGAGTTTGAGGGGCAGCGCCCCTCATTATATCGCGTGAGTTTGAGGGGCAGCGCCCCTCATTGTACCGCGTGAGTTTGAGGGGCTGCGCCCCTCAAGATCAATGCAACACAGTTACCCCAGCTTGGCCAACCGCGCCGCCTGCAGCCGCGCAAAGTCATCCCCTGCGTGGTAGCTCGACCGCGTCAGAGGCGTCGCAGAGACCATCAAGAACCCTTTGCCATAGGCCGATTTTTCATAGGCGGCGAATTCATCGGGATGCACAAACCGGTCCACCGCGTGGTGCTTTGGTGTCGGCTGCAGATATTGCCCGATGGTCAGAAAATCGATGTCTGCCGCGCGCATGTCTTCCATGACCTGCATAACCGACTGACGATCCTCGCCCAGACCGACCATGATGCCGGATTTGGTAAACATCGTCGGATCAAGTTCCTTGACCCTCTGCAACAGACGCAGCGAATGGAAATACCGCGCCCCGGGGCGGACCTCGGGGTAGAGGCCGGGCACTGTTTCCAGATTGTGGTTAAACACATCCGGGCGCGCCTCGACCACGGTTTCCAGCACTTTGGGATCACAGCGGATGAAATCGGGGGTCAG
The DNA here is from genome assembly GCF_000735125.2 of Sulfitobacter sp. CB2047. Classification (NCBI taxonomy): domain Bacteria; kingdom Pseudomonadati; phylum Pseudomonadota; class Alphaproteobacteria; order Rhodobacterales; family Roseobacteraceae; genus Sulfitobacter; species Sulfitobacter sp. CB2047. The sequence goes on from NZ_CP072613.1 coordinate 1,830,383, forward strand.
GATTTCGATCGTGGTGCCCGGGGACCGTTTGCGGACGGCGCGGATGGTCTGGGCAAAATGCTCTGCCCCACCGTCTTCGATGTCGTCGCGGTCCACGCTGGTGATCACGACGTGGTTCAGCCCCAGTTTGGACACCGCATCGGCCACACGCCCGGGTTCAAAGATGTCCAGCGCTTCCGGTGGGCGCCCTGTCGCGATGTTGCAGAAGGTACAGGCGCGGGTGCAGACCTCGCCCATGATCATCATGGTGGCATGGCCCTGCGACCAGCATTCGCCCACATTCGGGCAGCCCGCTTCTTCGCAGACAGTCACCAGTTTGTTCTCGCGCATGATCTTTGCGGTATCCGCATAGCCTTTGCCACCCGGCGCCTTCACCCGGATCCACGACGGCTTTTTCGGCTGTGGATTGTCGGGGCGTCGGGCCTTTTCAGGGTGGCGCTGCTCGGGGATTTTCAGGTCTCGCATGATCAGGCTCCGTTTGGAATACGCCCCTTATGTAGTCGGTTCGCGCGGCGCATGAAAGAGGCAGTTGTCATCTGCGGGGCAGCCATGCGGTGCGCGCCGATCCGGATCCGCCGCCTAGCCGATCATCGCGCTCCCGGGGCCAAGCGTTTCCGCATAGTGTTTGCGCAGCCGCATCAGGGCGATACGCAGAACGATCTTTCCCGACCGTGCTGACCAGCCAAGGCGCTTTTCCGTGGTTTCCAACCCTTCCAGATAGCAGCAGCACCGCAGCACAATATCAGACAGCCCCGGCCCCAGATCCGCCAGCGCCGATCCCACCCGTGCCCGGGCTGCAGAAGGTGCGCTGCCTTCAAAGCTGACGCTGTCGCCCTGCCCGCCCGGTGCCAGAAACCGGTCCCAGTTCTGCGTCACCGCCTCGCCCATTTGCGCCAGTTCAAAATCCTCGCGCAGGCGCTCTCCGGCTTGGACGAGACTGTCGGACAGAAATGGCGCGCCCTTTGCGTCGCGTCTGCGCGCGAGCGCGGCCAACGGGCTTTCTGCCAGAGTGTAGCGCAAGCGCCGCGCTGTCTTCTGCCGCGCCCCCTCTGGCAGCGGCGGCGCAGGGGCAAAACTGGTTTGGGCTTCGGCAAAACCGTCCTGTGCGCCCTGACCCAGCATCTCTTCCAGCGCATGCCGTCCGGCCGCGGTGATGTGATAGCGCAGGATGCGCCCCTCGCCATCACTCGCGATCCAGCCGTTAAGCGCCATCGCCTGCGCGACACAGCGGTCGACCACGGCAGTCCGCGTCTGTGCGCCATCCGGACCACTGCGCACGACAACGGCTTTGTCCATCTCGGCTGCGACCGCCAGCAGCGCACCGGTTTCGCACAAGCGCCGCAAGATGCGCTGCGCCTCGCTGCTCAGAGTTTCATCATCGGGCATCATGGGGGGTGAGGTGTCATTCATCGCGGCGGGCTCCTGCATGGGGTGGGTTTCAAAACGGCTGACCTGCCCCAGCAGATCAAGGGCGTCGTCCACCAGCGGATCATCGCGCCGCGTTTCCAGCCGCCGGATCTGGCGCAGGATGGTAGAGGCGTGACACTCAGCTGATCGCGCCAGCGCCCGGATCGGCTGGCCCATCTCCACATGCGACACATAATGCCGCGCGGCATCCGGCACCCATCCGGGCAATCCACGCCGGTCCGGCGGCGTATTCAAAACTTGGGTCATGCGGTCTCCTTTCTTCAGGCGGCGCGGTTATCCACAGCCTTATCCACAATACCAAAAGGTTAATTGGTTATGGATTTGTTAATATTTATCGATACAACTCATAATTGTTTCCAAACGGTAAACAGTCGTAACCGCGACGCACGCTGACCCAGCCACGCGAGCAACACCAGTATCCTGCGTGAAATCCTGCCCATGAGCGGCCATGCGTTTGCATGCAGCCGCAGTCAGCAAGGATTTGATTTTATGCAAGATATTCTAGCGCGTCTTCGCGGTATTCGCCGTCCCGCCATATTGGTGCAGGCAGGCTCCATCGGGGCCCGCAGCTATCGCCGCGGCCCGACCCTGCGACGGATACTGGGGAAAGCGTCCCCACCGCGCAGCGGCGTGGTGCTGGTGCAGCTGATCGATATAGAGGCAGACCTGAACGCCAGACGTAAAAAGACGGACGCAGGCTATAACCTGGTCCGTCATATAGAGGTGATGATCGCCCTCATTGCCGAGGCCGCGATCTTGCGCGAAACTCTGCGAGATGCGGCTACATAAAGCTGTCAGGCTCCGCCGCCTTGCGTTCCGCGACAAAGGCATCAAGCGCCGCACGCGTCTCGGGGTCCATAGGCGGTTGCACATAGTCGCCCAACAGCTTTTCGACCCGCGCCGCCGCCAGCGACTGGGTATCGCGCGCGCCCTCATCTGACCATGTTTCAAATGGCTTGTAGTCCAGCAGATCGGATTTCCAGAAGGCTTCCTTAAAGTTGGCCTGTGTGTGTGCGCATCCCAGATAATGCCCGCCCGGACCAACCTCGCGGATCGCATCCAGCGCTTGCGCGTTTTCGTCAATCTCTACACCGCGCGCCAAATGGTGCAACGCGCCCAGTTGATCGGCATCCATCACAAATTTCTCGAACGAGGCGACCAGACCGCCTTCGAGCCAGCCACAGGCGTGGAGCATAAAGTTCACCCCCGACAAAAGCCCCATGTTCAGACTGTTCGCCGTCTCATAGGCTGCTTGCGCGTCGGGCAGTTTTGACCCGCAGAACGAACCCGAGGACCGGAATGGCAGGTTCATCCGCCGCGCCAATTGCCCCGCCCCATAGGTAATATGCGCGGCTTCCGGCGTGCCAAAGGTCGGCGCACCCGAGTTCATGTCGATCGAGGTCACAAAGGCCCCGAAAATCACCGGCGCGCCCTTGCGGATCAGCTGGCTATAGGCGATGCCGGCCATGACCTCGGCCAGAACTTGCGTCAATGTCCCTGCCACGGATACCGGTGCCATCGCGCCGCCAACGATAAACGGCGAAATGATCGACGCCTGATTGTTCTCGGCAAAGACCTTCAGCGCCCCCATCATCACATCATCAAACGTCATGGGCGAGTTGATGTTCACCAGCGACGTCATCACCGTGTTCTGGTCGACGAAATCCGCACCGAACAGAATCTTGCACATGTCCACGGAATCCTGCGCGCGGCTCGGTTCCGTGACGGATCCCATGAAGGGTTTATCGCTTAGCGTCATATGCGCATGGAGCATGTCCAGATGGCGCTTGTTGACAGGCACATCGGTGGGCTCACAGACCGTGCCGCCGGAATGGTGCAACCACTTGGACATATAGCCAAGCTTCACGAATTTGTTGAAATCTTCCATCGTGGCATAGCGACGGCCCCCGGCGGTGTCACGCACGAAGGGCGGGCCATAGACCGGGGCCAACACCAGATTGCGCCCGCCGATCTCGACGTTGCGCGCGGGGTTGCGCGCGTGTTGGGTGAACTGCGACGGCGCGGTCTTGCACAGCTCGCGTGCCAGCCCGCGGGGGATACGCACGCGGTCACCGGTCACATCCGCCCCGGCCGCGCGCCACAGCGCCAGCGCCTCGGGATTGTCGGGAAAGTTCACGCCGATCTCTTCCAACACCGTATCGGCGTTATACTCGATGATCTGCAGCGCCTCTTCGGTCAGCACCTCGTAGTTGGGAATGTTGCGTTCGATGTATTTCGCTGTCTCGAAGGACACAGCCGAGCGTGCCGCCCGACGTGCCGCACCGCCACCACCGCGCCCGCGTCTTGCTGATTCCGCCATGAGGTCTTCCTTTCCGCCAAAACTGACGCCTAGCTACCCCATTCACGCAGCGGGCTTTACGCGGTTTACGGCCTTAGAGGTCAAAAACCGACATCATGATCCGCCGACCCCTTCATTTTGCCAAAATAAACTCCGGGGGTCTGGGGGCTGGCCCCCACTCCACTCTTGCCACGCAGGCCATCCGCCCATAATCAGTCTGCATGACAGATATCTCCCATGACCGCCTTCTCATCATCGACTTCGGCAGCCAGGTCACCCAGCTGATCGCCCGCCGTTTGCGTGAACTTAATGTGTTCTGCGAAATCCACCCGTTCAACACGGTGGATGATGCCTTTCTCAAGGATTTTGCGCCCAAGGCGGTGATCCTGTCGGGGGGGCCGTCCTCGGTCTTCGCCGAAGGTGCGCCCATGCCACCGCAATCGGTGTTCGAGCTTGGCGTACCGATCCTTGGCATCTGCTACGGCCAACAGGTCATGATGCATTGCCTGGGCGGCAAGGTTGAACGCGGTCACGGCACCGCTGAATTCGGACGCGCCTATGTGACCCCCTCCGAGGCCCGTCTTGAGCTGTTGGAAGGCTGGTTCCTCACCGAGAAAGAGCAAGTCTGGATGAGCCACGGCGATCACGTCAGCGCCATCGCGCCCGGTTTCGAAGTCTACGGGACCTCGCCTCACGCGCCTTTCGCGGTCACCGGCGATGTGTCGCGCAATTTCTATGCCGTGCAGTTCCACCCCGAAGTGCACCACACCCCCAATGGCGCGCGCCTGTACGAAAACTTTGTGCGTCTCGCGGGTTTCAAGGGCGACTGGACGATGAGCGCTTACCGCGACGAGGCCATCGCTGCGATCCGTGAACAGGTCGGTGATCAAAAGGTCATCTGCGGTCTGTCCGGCGGGGTCGATTCCTCGGTCGCGGCCGTGCTGATCCACGAAGCGATTGGTGACCAGCTCACTTGCGTCTTCGTCGACCACGGTCTGCTGCGCAAGGGCGAGGCCGAAGAGGTCGTCACCATGTTCCGTGACAACTACAACATGCCGCTGATCCACGCCGACGAACAGGAACTGTTCCTGGGCGAGCTGGATGGCGTGTCCGACCCCGAAACCAAGCGCAAGATCATCGGCAAACTGTTCATCGACGTGTTCCAGAAGCATGCCAAGGAAGTCGGCGATGCCACCTTCCTCGCACAGGGCACACTGTACCCCGATGTCATTGAATCGGTGTCCTTTTCCGGCGGGCCGTCGGTGACAATCAAATCGCATCATAATGTGGGCGGCTTGCCCGAAAAGATGGGCCTCAAGCTGGTCGAGCCGCTGCGCGAACTTTTCAAGGACGAGGTGCGCGAGCTTGGCCGCGAGCTGGGTTTGCCGCCGTCGTTTATCGGCCGCCATCCCTTCCCCGGCCCCGGCCTCGCAATCCGCTGCCCCGGCGAGATCACCCGCGAAAAGCTCGACATCCTGCGCGAGGCGGACGCGGTCTATATCGACCAGATCCGCAAGCACGGGCTTTACGATGAAATCTGGCAAGCCTTTGTGGCGATCCTGCCGGTCCGCACCGTGGGTGTGATGGGCGACGGGCGGACCTATGATTTTGCCTGTGCCCTGCGGGCCGTCACCTCGGTCGATGGGATGACGGCGGATTACTATCCGTTCACCCACGAATTCCTGGGCGAGACCGCAACGCGGATCATCAACGAGATTCCGGGCATCAACCGGGTGACCTACGACATCACGTCGAAACCTCCCGGCACGATTGAATGGGAATGATCTGAATGGCTGTGATCGGCCGCATGACAAAGATGCCTCCGGCGGGGATTTTTTTCCATTTGGAAGAGAGACCGTGACCCCGACGCTAAGAGCGGCTTTGTGGATGATGGGGTCGATCACGTCTTTCTCTGCGATGGCCGTCGCCGGGCGCGAGCTTGGCGGCAGCCTCGATACGTTCGAGATCATGATGTACCGGTCGCTGGTGGGCGTGATCGCTGTGTTTACGCTCGCGACCGTTTACGGGACCTGGGGGCAGATCAACCGGCGCGATTTCGGCACGCAGATCGGGCGCAATCTGGCGCATTTCACCGGACAGAATCTGTGGTTCTACGCGGTTACCGTGATCCCGCTCGCGCAGGTCTTTGCGCTTGAATTCACTTCTCCGCTTTGGGTGATTGTCCTGTCGCCGCTGATTTTGGGCGAACGGCTTACCAAGGTGCGGGCATTGGCGGCGGTTCTTGGGTTTATCGGCATCCTTTGTGTTGCCCGCCCGACGATTGCCGGGCTGAATGCCGGCGTGATCACGGCGGCGTCCTCGGCGATCTTCTTTGCTCTGACGATCATGCTGACCAAGCGGCTGACGCGCAGCCAGACGATCACCTGCATCCTGTTTTACCTGACGGTAACGCAACTGGTTTTTGGCGTGATCATGGCCGGTTACGACGGGGATATCGCGGTGCCCGAGGTGGCACAGATGCCGCTTTTGTTGCTGATCGGCGTCGCAGGGCTTATGGCGCATTTCTGTCTGACCAACGCCTTGTCCATTGCGCCTGCGACGGTGGTCGTTCCTATCGACTTTGTCCGCCTGCCCCTGATCGCCGTCATCGGAATGCTGGTCTATGCCGAGGCCTTGGATATCTGGGTTTTCATCGGCGGCGCGATTATCTTTGCCGGCAACTACATGAACCTCTGGATCGAATCTCGCCGCGTTTCGTAACGAAACTGCAACAGTTCTGGCATAGGGGCGCAGACTTCCCCTTGGTCAAGAATTGACAGATTGACGCACCCTGCTCTTCAGTTGCTGTATAAAATGTGGCTGCGTGTTGTGGCTGCATCGCTTCTGGGGAGGAGTATTTAGAGATGACGTATCGAGTAATCGCAATGGCGGCCCTGTTGGGCAGCGCATCGACGGTGCACGCGGGGGGGATCGACCGGTCGGGTCAGTCGATCACGGCCCTGTTTGAAAGCGGCCGTTATGCTGAGTTCAGCCTTGGGTCGGTGTCGCCGAATACATCGGGGGTGGGTGCAGGGCCTGCGTCCCCAGTCACGCCGACGCCAGGCGCAAACTCCGGCAACATGACGGATAATTTCTTTACCTTTGGTGCGGCGTACAAAGCTGACATCAACGATCAGCTGTCCTACGCGATTATCTATGACCAGCCTTTTGGTGCTGATGTGGAGTACCCTACGGGAACTGGGTATTTCGCCCAAGGGTCCACGGCCGAGTTCAACAGCCACGCGCTGACAGGCCTGTTGCGCTACAAGATGCCGAACAACTTCAGTGTGCATGGCGGTATTCGGGTGCAAACCATTGAAGCCAGCGCTGCCATCCCCTTCATCGCGAACTACAGCGTGGACGGAGACCGTGATACAGGCGTCGGGTATGTTGCCGGTGTCGCGTACGAAAAGCCTGAAATCGCGCTGCGCGTGTCTTTGACTTATAATTCCAAGATCAGCTACGATGTCCGCACATCCGAGAATTCGCTTATTGGATCCAATGTAACTGAAACAGAGGTAGAAACACCTCAGTCGGTTAACCTTGAATTCCAAACCGGCGTTGCAGCAGACACGCTTGTCTTCGGTGGTGTCCGTTGGGTTGACTGGTCATCATTCGAAATCGCGCCAAACGATTACTCAACCCTTACAGGCGGTGGAAAACTGCTGAGCTACGAAGACGACGTCTACACCTACTCCTTAGGTGTCGGTCGCCGACTGAGTGACACGTGGTCCGTTGCGGCGTCCGTCGGTTACGAGAAATCCAACGGTGGCTTTTCGAGCAACTTGGGACCGACTGACGGCAACAAGAGCCTTGCATTGGCAGCGACCTATACGCGCGACAGTATGAAAGTTACGACCGGCATCCGCTACATCAACATCGGTGACGCGGAGACGACGCTCGGTGGCGGTCAGACCGCAGCGACATTCGAAGATAACGACGCTGTCGCGATCGGTGTGAAAGTCGGCTTCACCTTCTGAGCCCTACCACAGCAACGCTCTATCAGCCCGCCCCAGCAATGTGGCGGGCTTTTTCTTGGGGGCGCGATGTCTGATGTCTCGTGGCCGATGGCTCGCGTCTGGTGTCTCGGCACAGGCTAGGCTACTCATTGCGAAACAAGACGTTCCAAGGATGACGACCCATGCTCTACCCCTCTGCCGATGCGTGGCGTGCCGCGCCGCATAAACATGTGCTGGTCTTTGGCATGTCGGGTCTGGGAAAAACGCATATGGCGCATCTGCTGCGGCAATCGGGGGGGTGGTTCCACTACTCCATCGACTACCGGATCGGCACGCGATACTTGGGTGAAACCATCGCCGACAACGCCAAGGCCGAAGCGATGAAGGTGCCGTTCCTGCGGGATCTTCTGCTGAGCGACAGCATCTACATCGGGTCAAACATCACCTTTGATAATCTTTCGCCCGTGGCGACCTGGCTGGGCAAGCCCGGCGATGCGGCCAAGGGGGGATTGCCGATGGCGGAATATGCCTCGCGACAGGAAGCGTTCAAACAGGCGGAGATCGCAGCCCTGCGCGACACCGGCCATTTTGCCCGCCGTGCGCAGGCGCTTTATGGGTACCCGCATTTCATCTGTGACACCGGCGGCTCGATCTGTGAATGGGTGGACCCCGATGACGACAATGATCCGCTGATGCAAACCCTGTCGGCGGAATGTCTGCCGGTCTGGATCAAGGGCGACGATGCCCACACCCAAGAGCTGATCCGCCGCTTTGACAAAGCCCCCAAGCCGATGGCCTATCAGCCCGAGTTCCTGCTGCGGGTGTGGAAAGAATATCTGCGCGAAAACAACTGCCAAGAGGATGATGTCGATCCGGATGCCTTTATCCGCTGGACCTACGCCCAAGCGCTTGCCCACCGACAGCCGCGCTACGAGGCGATGTCGCGATGGGGGGTGACCGTGACTGCCGATCAGGTGGCCGGGCTCAAATCCGAGGATGATTTCAACGACCTGATCGCGGGGACGTTAAGCGCGTGACCCTTGGCGCCCTCTGCGCGGGCGCTTATCTAAATCCGGCGCAGATGATGCAAGACCTGAGCCCCTAGACGTGGAATACTGACATGCCGATTAAACTGCCTTCCGACCTGCCTGCCTATGACGTGCTGACGCGCGAAGGTGTCATGGTGCTGGATGAGGAAATGGCGGCGCGTCAGGACATCCGGCCTTTGCGCATTGCCTTGCTGAACCTGATGCCGAAAAAAATCCAGACAGAAAACCAGTTCGCGCGGCTGATCGGGGCCACGCCCTTGCAGATCGAATTCAGCCTGATCCGCATGTCCGACCACCAGTCGCGCAATACGGCCGCAGATCACCTTGAAAGCTTTTACCGCCCGTTCGAGGAAGTCACCCACGAGAAATTCGATGGGCTGATCATCACCGGTGCCCCGATAGAGCATCTGGACTTTGATGACGTCACCTATTGGGAAGAGCTTACCCGCGTCTTTGACTGGACCCAGACCAATGTCCATTCGACCTTCGGCGTGTGCTGGGGTGGCATGGCGATGATCAATTACTTCCACGGTATCAAAAAGCATCTGTTGGAGGAAAAGGCCTTCGGCTGCTTCCGCCACAGCAACCTTGAACCGTCGTCACCCTATCTGCGCGGGTTCTCGGATGATCTGGTGGTGCCGGTCAGCCGTTGGACCGAAATGCGCGCGGCAGAGGTCGACGCCGTGCCCAGCCTGACCACCCTGCTCGGCAGTAAGGAGGTCGGTCCCTGTCTGGTCGAGGATGCAGGGCATCGGGCGCTCTATATCTTCAATCACCTAGAATATGACCGCGACACATTGAAGGACGAATATGACCGCGATGTCGCCCAAGGCACGCCGATCAACGTGCCCTGCAACTATTACCCCGATGACGACCCTGCACAGGTCCCGCTGAACCGCTGGCGCAGCCATGCGCATCTTCTGTACGGCAACTGGATCAACGAGATCTACCAGACCACGCACTACGATCTGAACGACATCGGTCGCAGCAATTTTGGGACGTAGCATGCTGTTGATCCTGACGCTGGTCGCCGTGGGCTTGGTGATCGTGGTGCACTGGCGGGCCAGCGCGCGCGAGGCTGCGGCCAACGCCGCCTACCCGCCGATTGGCGAGCTGATCGATATCGACGGCGTGAAGGTCCATGCCAAGGTGCAGGGCAGCGGGCCGGATCTGGTGCTGATCCACGGGGCGTCAGGGAATATGCGGGATTTCACCTTTGACATGGTGGACCAGCTTGCCGACCGCTACCGCGTTATCCTGTTCGACCGACCGGGGCTCGGCTGGACCGACAACCTGCCCCAGCACGCGGGCGCATGGAATGCCACTGCGGCCACACCCCATGAACAGGCCGCGCTGTTGCAAAAGGCAGCGGACAGGCTTGGGGTGAGCAACCCGATCGTGCTGGGGCACAGCTACGGCGGCGCGGTGGCGCTGGCGTGGGGGCTGTCGCGGCCCGATGACACGGCGGCGCTGGTGCTCGTATCCGCCGTGTCCGAGCCGTGGGAAGGTGACCTTGGCTGGCAGTACAAGATCACCGGTTCGGCCTTTGGGTCGGGTATTGTGATCCCGCTGGTCACCGCCTTTGTGCCGCAGGGATTTGTACGCGCCAGCGTCGGCGCGATCTTTGCCCCGCAAGCCACGCCTGACGGCTATAGTGACCACATCGGCACCGGCCTGTCCCTGCGGCGGATGTCCATGCGCGCCAATGCGCAACAGGTGAACACGCTGCTGCCCGAGATCAAGAAGATGGTCCCGAAATATGATACGCTGACCATGCCGGTCGAGCTGATCCACGGCACCGCAGACACTATCGTCCCGCTGGATGTCCACGCGGCAATCGCAACGCCGCAACTGCCCGACGCGGTGCTGACCACCCTGCCCGGCATTGGCCATATGCCACAACATGTGACCCAACCCGACGTCATCGCCGTCATTGACCGCGCAGCGACACGTGCGGGTTTGCGCTAGGGGGCAGAACGCTCCATAAGTTAGGGTGAACAGGATATTTGAGGAGGCCCCCATGGACCTGCCCTTTGACGGTGCGATCAGCGCCTATTTCGAAAACGACGCGCCCGCGCCCATCAACAAGGCGATCAAACGCGCCGATAAGGACGATATCCTGAGCGACAGCTACCCCCATTCCGAACGTCTGGGGCGCAAGCAATATGACCGCGAGATGGATCGGCTCCAGATCGAACTGGTCAAGCTGCAAGCATGGGCGCGCGACACCGGCACGCGTATCGCGATGATCTTTGAAGGCCGCGACGCTGCGGGCAAAGGCGGCACCATCTCGCGCTTCCGTCAGAATTTGAACCAGCGTTCCGCCCATGTGGTGGCCCTGCCCAAACCCACCGAAACCGAAGCAGGTCAATGGTATTTTCAACGCTATATCAAGCATTTGCCGACCGCCGGTGACATGGTGTTCTTTGATCGCAGCTGGTACAATCGCGGCGTCGTCGAACCGGTTTTCGGCTTTTGCACCGAGGCCCAGCGTGAAGCTTTCTTCGATCAGGTTGTCCCGCTGGAAAAGATGCTGGTGGACGACGGGCTACACCTGTTCAAATTCTGGCTCAACGTAGGCCGCGGCGAACAGCTGCGGCGGATGCTCGCGCGCGAAGGCGACCCGCTGAAACAATGGAAGCTCAGCATCATCGATGTCAAAGGGCTGGCGAAATGGGACGCCTATAGCGCCGCGATCAAGGACACTCTGCAGCGGTCCCATACGCCGCAGACCCCGTGGACGGTGATCCGCTCTGACGATAAACGCCGCGCGCGGCTGGCAGCGATCCGGACCGTGCTCCACGCGTTTGACTATACAGGCAAAGATACCAAGGCGATCGGCGCGATTGATGACCAGATTTGCGGCGGGCCGGATATCTGGGATGCCTAAACGCGGCTATCACCACGGCAACCTGCGACAGGCGCTGATCGACGGCGCGCTCAAACTGATCGAGGATCGCGGCCCCACGGGGTTCACCCTGTCAGAGGCGGCGAAACAGGCGGGTGTCACCCCCGCAGCCGTCTATCGCCATTTCGAAGGCCGCGAAGACCTGATCGCCGAAGGCGCGTTGCAAGGCTATGATATCTTTGCCGAATTGATGGAAGCCGCGTATCAATCCGGCCAGCCTTCTGCGCTCAAAGCGTTCGAGGCGACGGGCCGTGCCTATCTTGCCTTCGCCCGCGATTATCCAGGTCATTACATTGCGATGTTCGAAAGCGGCATTTCCGTCAACCGCACCCCCGATCTGGCCGCCGCTGCGGCGCGGGCCAATGGGGTGCTGGAACAGGCCGCAAGCGATCTCAGCCAGCATATCCCGTTGGAAAAGCGGCCGCCCGCCTCGATGTTCTCCGCCCATATCTGGGCGCTGAGCCACGGTGTGGTTGAACTCTTCGCGCGGAATTCCCCCGGCAGGGCCTCGCCCTTTCCCGCAGATGATCTGCTGGAAAGCGGCATTGGCATCTACCTGCGCGGCCTTGGTCTGGTAGGACCGGACGACTAGGCGGCGATCTCCGCCAAGGCCTGCGCCGCGATCTCGAAGGATTTGACCCGCGCGGCGTGGTCGTGGATCTGCCCTGTCAGGATCAATTCATCCGGTTGATATGTCTCAATCATCTGCGACAGTTGCCGCGCGACGCGCTCGGGGCTGCCCACGGCAGTCACCCGCAGGGCCTGATCGACGGCCTGACGCATCTGCACGCCAACTTCGGCATCAATATCGCGCACGGGACGCGGCAGCTTGCCCGGTTTGCCGGTGCGCAACCGCACAAAAGCCTGCTGCATGGAGGTCCGAAGGTAGGCCCCCTCTTCATCGGTATCCGCCGCGAAAACATTCGCCGCCAACATGAAATGCGGTTTCTCCCACTGCGCCGAGGGTTTGAAATCGCGACGGTAAATCGCCACGGCGTCCTCCAACGCATCAGGGGCGAAATGCGAGGCAAAGGCATAGGGCAGCCCGAAATGCGCCGCCAGCTGCGCGCCATAAAGCGAAGAGCCCAGGATCCACACCGGCACATGGGTGCCCTGCCCCGGATGCGCCATCACACGCGCCCCCGCAGGGGCCTCGCCAAGATAGCCGATCAGCTCGGCCACATCTTCGGGGAAATGGTCGCCCCCTTGCATCCCGCGCCGCAAGGCATGGTACACGGCCTGATCCCCACCGGGCGCGCGCCCAAGGCCCAGATCAATCCGGTCTCCATGAATCGTGGCAAGCGTGCCGAACTGCTCTGCAATCGCCAGCGGCGCGTGGTTCGGCAACATGATGCCCCCCGCGCCCACACGGATGCGAGAGGTGTGATCCGCCACATGGCCGATCAACACCGATGTCGCGGCAGAGGCGATCCCCGGCATGTTGTGATGCTCTGCCATCCAGTAGCGATAATATCCCGCCGCTTCGGTCCGCTTTGCCAGATCAATCGTATTCGCAATGGCCTGGCGGGCATCTGACCCTTCGGGCACGGGGGAAAGATCAAGGACTGAATATCGCATGGGGCGGCTCCGTTTTTAACGCATCCATTACCTAAGCACGCGGTCTGGAAAACAAAACCACCCCGCCGGCTTCATTTTGCGAAATAAACTCTCCCCGAAGGGTCGGCTGGCCGCAGGCGCATACGAAAAAGGCCGCCCCGGCAGGAGCGGCCTTTTCCAAAAACTGTAAAGTAAAGCTTAACGCTTGGAGAACTGGAAGCTCTTACGCGCTTTCGCACGACCGTACTTCTTACGCTCAACAACACGGCTGTCGCGTGTCAGGAAGCCTGCCGCTTTCAGCGCGCCGCGCAGGGAGGGATCGTAGAGCTGCAGTGCTTTGGAAACACCGTGCTTCACCGCGCCCGCCTGACCGGACAGACCGCCACCTTTCACAGTTGCAACAACGTCGAACTGACCGTCGGTGCCTGTGATGGTGAATGGCTGTGCCAGGATCATCTGCAGAACGGGGCGTGCAAAATATTCGTTTTGCGCTTTGCCGTTTACGATGACTTTACCGGAACCTGGTTTGATCCAAACGCGGGCAACCGCATCTTTACGCTTACCGGTTGCATAGGCGCGGCCTTGCGCGTCACGCACGGGCTCGCGTGGGGTCATTTCAACTTCTGTCCCCTGAACGCCACCGATGTTCTCGGTTACGGCCGCTTCGAGGCCTTCGAGTGTTTTGATTTCATCAGCCATGCTTATGCACTCCGCGTGTTTTTAGAGTTCATGGATTTCACGTCCAGAACCTCGGGGCTTTGCGCCTCGTGGGGGTGTTCGGAACCGGCGTAAACGCGCAGGTTGGTCATGATCTGGCGGCTCAGGCGGTTGCCGGGCAGCATGCGCTTGACCGCTTGGGTCACAACACGCTCGGGGTGCGCACCTTCAAGGATCTGAGCTTTGGTACGCTCTTTGATCCCGCCGGGGTGGCCAGTGTGCCAGTAGAAGTTTTCTTCACGCTTCTTGCCGGTCATCTGGATTTTCTCGGCATTGATCACGATGACGTTGTCGCCGCAATCCATGTGAGGTGTGTAGGAAGGCTTGTGCTTGCCGCGCAGACGCATGGCAATGATCGACGCAAGACGGCCAAGGACGACGCCTTCAGCGTCGACGATGATCCATTTCTTGTCGATATCTGCCGGTGTTGCAGAAAAGGTTTTCATGGAGGGAATTCCCGTTACTTTGGTGAAAGGGTCCGAAACCGAACCCCGCTATCTGATGGCTGGGTTATAAACACGCCCTTCGCCACGTCAAGCGCCACATTCCCTATTTTTTCACACAAAAACAACGCTTTGCAAATTAGGTATTATTATACCCCACAAAAATCACACGCTCAACTGCTCGGGTGGAGAGTCCAGCAGATGTCGCAGGCGCATGATCGCATCCTCAAAACTGTGCAGCGCCACGCCTGCGTTGATCGCAAGCCGCACTGCATGGGGCGCGCGGGCATCGCGGCAGACAAATTCCTCGGCCGAGCGGATTTGCACACCCTGCCCTTCAGCCGCCTGACAGAACGCACCCGCCCGCCAGCCAACCGGCAGGCTCAGCCATAAAAACGGTACATTGGTGCGCCACGCTACATCATATCCGCCCAGTATATTCACCGCGCTTTGGACATAGGCGTTAAAGCCCTGACGCGTGCCTTCGGCGATGGCGTCGATATCTGGATGTACCAGCAGCTTGGCACAAAGGTCGATCAACGGGGTCGCAAGGCCAAAGCAATTGTACTCGGCCACGCGACGCAGATCGGGTGTGCGCTGGCGCGGGCCGATGGCGAAACCGATACGCAGCGCAGGGGTCAGGGTCTTGGCCAGCGAAGAGACATACCAGCCGCGTTCGGGGGCAAGCATCCGGTAGGTCGGCGCACGCTCTACGCGCATGCGATAACAATCGTCCTCGACAATTTGAAAGTCATGTTTGCGCGCTACTTCAACCAGCGCCTCGCGGCGCGCCACAGGTGTGAAACCGGCGGTCGGGTTATGGACTTCGGGCGAGGTGCAGAAAATCTGAAGATCATGGTTCCGCGCCACCTCGTCCAGCGCTTCGGGGATCACGCCGTCTTTATCCATGGCCACCGGAATGACATCGGCGCGCAGCAGCTCGCCCGCGCGGCGGAAACCGGGGTACGACAGCTCTTCAATCGCTATGGCGGGGCGTCGACCTTGCAGGATGGACTGGAACACGAGAGACAGACCGTTTTGCCCGCCGTGAGACAGGATCACATCGGCTTCGGTAAAGGATCCCAGCGGCGTGCCGGCCAGCCATTTGACCACGGCTTCGCGGGCGGGGCGCGCGCCGGTGCGGCTGGGATAATGCATCACACCTGACGCCGGATCCTGAGCGACCTCGGCCATCAGATTGCGGATTAGCGTCGCCTGCCCCGCCGATGGGAGGTGCGGCGAGAACATGTTCACGGCATAGGTATCCGCGGGGTAGTTCTTTGTCCCTTGATGCACGTGGTGGGCGATCACATCCATCTCGATCGGGCTGTTGCGATCGGGGGTCGTGGGCGGCAGCGCGACAAAGGTGCCGCGCCCGACCTCGGCCTGCAACGTCCCGCTTTCGGTCAGCATCGTATAGGCCCGTGCCACGGTCCCCGGCGTAACGCCAAGCTTCCATGCCAGTTCCCGCACCGGCGGCAGTTTTTCCCCCGCCGATAAAGCGCCGTTCGAGATACCGTTTCGTATCATTGTAACAACGGCTTTGTATTTAGGGCCAGGCCCGTCAATTTGATCAGGTCGCCAAATTGTACCCATTACAATGTTTTCCTTTTCAAAATGTATCGCATTTTGTACCCCTTTGTTACGGCAAAACGTAACATTGTGTCAATACAATTCAGAAATAGGAGATTCTCATGACACAGACCCTGACCCTCAACCACGAAACTGTGGCAATCCTGAACCAGCGCAGCACACCGTTTGCCGCTGTTCTTGCGGTCAAATTTGCGGTCTGCGTCACGAAGATGGCATCGCGTCGCCGGACACGCAAAGCGCTCGCACAGCTTGAGCCTTGGCAGTTGGCAGACGTGGGACTCACACCGCGACAGGCTCATGATGAGTCTATTCGGGTGTTCTGGAAGGCGTAACGTCCCTGTGGCGCAGTCCAGACCTCTTCACTCGGGCCGGTAAATACCGGCCCTTTTTTCGATTGTACCTGTCAGTGTGGGGTACAATCAGCGTGGCGGAATGGCATAGGTCAGCGATGCCCGCGCGACAGGGTCGTCCAGCCCTTCGGAATAGACCAGCACATCACAAATCGACAGAAGTTTGCCAAGCTTGAGCAACCGCGTCTTGGCGATCAGATCGGTATTGGCCGCGGGTTTGCGCATGAAATCGATCGAACAGTTTGTGGTCACCGCCAGCGCTTTGGGCCCGATTCGCGCCAAGGTCATCAGATAGGCGCTGACATCGGCCAGCGCGAAGATCGACGGGCCGGACACGGTGCCGCCGGGGCGCAGGTGCCGGTCCGCGGTGAGCAAACGTGTGGTCAGATCCGTCTCTCCGACATGGTCGATGGCGAAATCATCGGCGACCTGCTTGAACACGTCTTTCATAAAAACCGCGAGCGCATCGGCATCCATCATAATTGGCATACTTGTCCTCCCTCATATGTCGCGGCTAGGCTCAGGGAAAAGCGGGAGGGGTTCAAGATGACAATGGTCGAAATGGCATGTGACGGTGCGGTAGTCCGGTTGACGATGAACGCGCCGGACCGGTTGAACGCGCTGTCGGACGAGATGCTTGCCGCGTTGCAGGCGCGTCTGGACGAGATCGCGCATCGCCCTGATATACGGGTCGTCATCCTTGCAGGGGCGGGTAAAGCGTTCTGCGCCGGGCATGATCTGAAGCAGATGACGGCGTTGCGCGACGCCAAGGATGGGGGTGTCGCCGGCTTCCAAGACCTGTTCGAACGCTGCGCCCGTCTGATGGCGCGCATCCAGTCCCTGCCCCAGCCCGTGATCGCGCAAGTCCACGGCATCGCCACGGCCGCGGGATGTCAGCTGGTCGCGACCTGCGATCTTGCGGTCGCGGCCGAGGATACGCGCTTTGGCGTGAACGGGGTGAATATCGGCCTGTTCTGCTCGACCCCGATGGTCGCGCTCAGCCGCAATATCCCGCGCAAACAGGCGTTCGAGATGCTGACCACGGGCGAGTTTATCGATGCAGCCCGCGCCCGCGAACTGGGGTTGATCAACCGTATTGCCCCACCAGACGAGCTTGGGACGCAGACGACAGCGCTGGCCCAGCAGATCGCGGACAAGCTGGGCACAGCGGTCAAGATCGGCAAGCAGGCCTTTTATGCGCAGCTCGCCATGCCGGTCGCGCAAGCTTATGTCTATACAGGCGACGTGATGGTGGAAAACATGCTCAACCCCGACACGGCCGACGGCATCGCGGCCTTCCTGGAAAAACGCACCCCTGAGTGGGATCAGTAAGCCGGAAACAGACTGTTTCCGATGGTGCCGCACAGATCACGAATTCGTGCTTTCAATTCGGGCGCTTTTGTGGCACAAATAAGACAAGGCAGATGCCTTGATGATTTTGGGTCGCCGCCGGCGGAAGGTCCCTCCAGGTCAGCCTCTCACTGACCGACCGTTCCCGCAGCGGCGACCCCAAAAATCCCCCTTCACATTCAATCGACATGTTTGACGGTCTAAAGGGCGGCGGGCACGCGTTTCGCGACAGGCACCGCTGGCTATTGCACCGCGACAGCCCCTGCCCTACATCGCTGGCATGACACATACACTCCATATCATCGGCGGCGGCATGGCCGGATCAGAGGCCGCCTGGCAGGCGGCGAACGCGGGCATTCAGGTTGTGCTCCATGAAATGCGGCCCAAGGTCGGCACCTTCGCGCATCAGACGGGGCTGCTGGGGGAAATGGTCTGCTCCAACTCCTTCCGCTCGGATGATAATGAACAGAACGCCGTGGGGCTGCTGCATTGGGAGATGCGTGCCGCCAACGGGCTGATCATGGCAACCGCCGAGAAACACCGCCTGCCCGCCGGCGGTGCCTTGGCGGTGGACCGTGATCCCTTCGCGCAATCGGTGACAGATGCGCTGATGGCGCATCCAAATATCTCTGTCGAATATGGCGAGATCACCGATCTGCCGCGCGAGGGTCACTGGATCATCGCGACCGGCCCGCTGACCTCGGGCGATCTAGCGCAGTCTATCGCCGCCGAAACCGGTGCCGAGGCACTGGCCTTTTTCGACGCGATCGCGCCGATCATCTATCACGACAGCATCGATATGAGCAAAGCGTGGATGCAATCGCGCTATGACAAGGGCGAGACCGAGGAAGAGCGTACAGCCTACCTCAACTGCCCGATGACCAAGGACCAATACGAGGCGTTCATCGACGCGCTGCTGGCCGCGGATAAAACCGAATTCAAGGAAGGCGAGACGGCGGGTTACTTCGACGGCTGCCTCCCGATCGAGGTGATGGCCGAACGCGGACGCGAAACGCTGCGCTTTGGCCCGATGAAGCCCGTCGGCCTGACCAACCCCCATGATCCCGACAATAAACCCTATGCCGTGGTGCAGCTGCGCCGCGATAACAAGCTGGGCACGTTGTATAATATCGTCGGCTTCCAGACCAAGATGAAATACGGGGCCCAGACCGAGGTGCTGCGGATGATCCCGGGGCTTGAAAATGCCTCCTTCGCGCGGCTCGGCGGTATCCACCGCAATACTTTCCTGAACTCGCCCACGCTGTTGGACGATCAGATGCGTCTGCGCAGCCAGCCGAACGTGCGGTTTGCTGGGCAGATCACCGGTGTCGAAGGCTATGTGGAAAGCGCTGCGATGGGACTGCTTGCCGGGCGTCTGGCCGTGGCCGAGATCAAGGGCGAAGCGGCCGCACCACCCCCGCCGACCACTGCGACCGGCGCCTTGATTACCCATATCACTGGCGGCGCGGATGCGAAAACCTTCCAGCCGATGAACGTCAACTTTGGCCTGTTCCCACCGGTCGAGGGGCTGAAATCCGGCCGTCGCGGCCGCAAGGATCGCTATAAAGCCTACACCGACCGCGCCAAGACAGACTGGCAGGGCTGGTTGGACGGCACCACGCCCGCAGCATGAGCTTTCGCACCCGGTTCGCGCCGTCGCCCACCGGGCCGCTGCATCTGGGGCACGCCTATTCGGCGCTGGTGGCCCACGATATGGCGCGCGCGCAAGGCGGCAGCTTTTTGCTGCGGTTCGAGGACACAGATCTGGAGCGATCAAAGCCCGAGTACATGCGCCAAGCGTTGGACGATCTGGCGTGGCTGGGCATCACATGGGATGCACCACCGCTGATGCAATCCGAAAACCTTGATGTGTATAATCAAAGTGTTGAGGCGCTTTCTTCACGTGGGTTGACCTATCCCTGCCGCTGTAGCCGCAAAGATATTGCCGCCGCACTCGCCGCGCCGCAGGAAGGGGCACCGCATAGCGTCTATCCGCAAACCTGCAAAACGCGTAGCATGGACGACCGCGGACCGAATGACGCCATCCGCCTGCATATGGACCGCGCAGTTGAACAGGCGTCAGACGGGTTGGGGTTCATAGAGGACGGGCCGCTACACGCTGGCCCCCATCCCCTTGATCATGCAGCGCTTTTGACGGAGATCGGTGATATCGTGGTGGGTCGCAAAGACATCCAGACCGCCGCCTACTTCCTTGCCTCTGCCATCGACGATATCCGCGAGGGGATCACCCATGTGGTGCGCGGCGTGGACCTGTTTGACTTCACTCAGGTGCAAGTGTTGCTGCTGGATCTGCTGGGCCACAAACCTCCGCGCTATTTCCACCACGATCTGATCCGTGATGAAAATGGCAAGCGGCTGGCAAAACGCGATGACGCGCGCGCAATCTCCTTGTACCGGAGAGAAGGCGCGTCACCACAAAATATTCGTTCAATGATAGGGCTTTAGCGCCTATTCATCATCCATTACGTCAAGCGTGATACGTTCGGCACCATCCTCGACCAGCGTGTAAAAGCAGCTTCGCCGTCCTGTGTGACAGGCCGCCCCCGTCTGGTGCACCTTCACCAGCAGACAATCGCGGTCACAGTCGATGCGCAGCTCGACCAGCTCTTGCACGTGGCCGCTGGTGTCGCCCTTGATCCAGAATGACTGACGCGAGCGGCTCCAATAGGTGACGCGGCCGGTTTCCAGCGTTTGGGTGACGGCCTGCGCGTTCATCCACGCCATCATTAACACCTCGCCCGTGGTCGCATCCTGTGCAATCGCGGGGATCAGCCCTGCTTCGTTGAATTTCAATGTGCTGGTGTCAAAGTCCATCGCCGTGCCTTCAGTTTGTTTTTGCATCATCCGCGTGAAGGCTTATGTAAGGGTTAACGACACAGAGGAACAGCCATGAGTGACGAGACAGACCTGATCAAGCTATACTCGGCGCGGATTTTGGGGCTTGCGGCTGACATCCCACATCTGGGGCGCTTGGAAAATCCCGATGCCAGCGTCACGCGGCGCTCGCCCCTATGTGGGTCCACCGTCACGGTCGATGTCGTGGTCGAAGACGGCACGCTGGCGCAGATGGGGCAGGATGTGAAGGCCTGCGCGTTGGGGCAAGCCTCTGCCGCTGTGGCCGGTGCGGCGGCAGTTGGTGCGACGTTAGATCAGATCCAGACGGCGCGGGATCAGTTGAAAGCGATGTTGAAAGGCAAAGGCCCCGCGCCCGACGCGCCCTTTGACGGGTTCGAGGTGCTCACCCCCGCGGTGGCCTATAAAAACCGTCATGCCTCCATCCTGCTGACGATAGAGGCGTTGGCCGAAGCGATGGAACAGACCCAAGAGGTTGCGCAAAACGGCTAGGCCCGTTCCGCGGCGAGCTGTGCAAATAGCGCCGCGGCGGCGCTGCCGCCCGAGCGGCGAACGCCCCCCGCGAACGCCTGCAAAAAAAACGCCGCACATCCGGGCAGGATGGCGGCGTAAGGGTGCGGTGACCGTGAAGGCTCGTTTTGATCCGTGACAGAGGGGACAACTCGGGCACAGGGACGAAGGTATTGCGGACTTCGCCAACGCATAGAGTTTGGGACAGATGCGCGGGCTAGATCAAAACAACACGGTTTACGCAGGCAGAAGTCAAACGAAGGCGGGAAGGTGCAGACCGACCACGAGGATGACAACCAAGGCAGCCGCCCCTGCGGCATCTTGCAACAGCGTGTCTTTCGACCGTTTGGCAATGGCTTTGACTGTAAGGATCGTGGTCATTTGCGTTCTCCCGTTTCCGTTGCCTATTTGTTCTCATTTTCAAACCCCTGTGTAAAGAACTTTATGAGAACAAAAGAGAACAAAATGGGATTAAATTGCTAACCCACTGATATCAAACGGATCGCCTCGTCCTGGCGCATCAGCCACAACAGCAACCGGGCGGCTTTGCCGCGCGGTGTGGTCAGATCAGGGTCCACAGCCAGCAAGGCGCGCGCATCCGATTGGGCGACCTGCATCAAACCCGCCTGTTTCTCCAGATCCGCCACCCGAAACCGCGGTACGCCGGATTGCGCCGTGCCGATCAGATCACCGGTCCCGCGCATCTTCAGGTCCGTCTCGGCGATCACAAAACCATCCTCGCTTTCGCGCAAAACCTCCAGCCGCTGGCGGCCGCTTTCGCTGAGCGGGGCTTGATACATCAGCAAGCAGGTAGAGGCCGCCTGCCCCCGTCCCACGCGCCCGCGCAGCTGGTGCAGCTGTGCCAGCCCGAAACTTTCGGCGCGCTCGATCACGATGATGCTGGCGTTCGGCACATCGACGCCCACCTCGATCACCGTGGTGGCGACCAACAGCTTGGTCTGCCCTTGCTGAAAGGCACGCATGGCCGCGTCTTTATCGGCGGGTGGCATCTGCCCATGAACCAGCCCGACCACGCCTTCGCCCAATGCCGCACGCAGATGTTTGAACCGCTCTTCTGCGGCGATCAGATCGCTGACCTCGCTTTCTTCGACCAGCGGGCACACCCAATAGGATTGCCGCCCTTCGCTGATGGCGGCGCGCAAGCGGGTCACGACCTCCTCCATCCGGTCGGTGGCAATCAGGGCGGTGCGGATGGGCTTGCGCCCGGGCGGCTTTTCATCCAGCACAGACACGTCCATATCGCCATACTGCGCAAGGGCCAGCGACCGCGGGATCGGCGTCGCGGTCATGACCAAAACATCGACGGCCTGCCCTTTTTTGCCAAGCTCAAGCCGCTGGCGCACCCCGAAGCGGTGCTGTTCATCCACCACCGCAAGACGCAGATCGCCAAAGGCGACATCGGCCTGAAACACCGCATGGGTGCCCACAAGGATCTGGATCGCGCCGCTTTCCAGCGCGCTCAGCTTGGCGCGCCGTTCGGGCCCTTTGTCGCGTCCGGTCAAGAGCTCCAGCACCACACCCGCTTGTTCGGCCAGGGGGCGCAAGCCTTCAAGGTGTTGACGCGCAAGGATTTCTGTCGGGGCCATCAGCACGCCCTGCCCGCCTGCCTCGACCGCGCGCAACAATGCCATGAAGGCGACCAGCGTTTTGCCCGCGCCCACATCCCCCTGCAGCAAGCGGTTCATCCGCGCCCCGCTGGCCATGTCCTTTGCAATCTCGGCGATGGCGCGGGTCTGTGCACCGGTGGGCGCGTAGGGCAATGCGCCAAGCACGCGCTGCTGCAGGTGGCCATCCCCAACCGTCTTGCGCCCCGCCTTCCGCCGGTCCTTGGCGCGCGCAAGGGCAAGCGTCAGTTGATGGGCGAGCAATTCATCATAGGCCAGCCGCGCCCGCGCTGGTGCCGCGGCAGAAAGGTCAGCCATGTCGTTCGGGGCGTGCGCCTGGTGCAGCGCATCGGGAAAATCTGGCCAGTCCTCTTGGTTTTTCTGATTGGGATCAATCCATTCGCCGACCTCTGGCACCCGCGACAATGCGGCCCGCGTGGCCTTATACATCAGCTTTTGCGTGATCCCGCTGGTTAGCGGATAGACCGGTTCAAACGTCGGAATATCGCCCGCCTCGGCCTCGGGTACGACGAAATCCGGGTGCACCATCTGGGGGATGCCGTCAAAAAGCTCTACCCGCCCCGACACCACGCGCCGTGACCCTTCGGGCATCTGCCGTTTCCAGTAATCCCCGCGCGCGTGAAAGAAGACCAGCTGAAAGGCGGTGGCGCTGTCTTCGACATGAATACTGTAGGCCCCGCCCTTGTTTGCAGGGGCCCGATGCGCGCCAACGGTGACCGCTACGGTGACAGTGGCGGGCAGGATCGCATCCTTGACACTGGGCTGCAGGCGTCGGTCGATGCCGGAATACGGCAGCGTGAACAACAGGTCCCGCGGGGCCATCACCCCAAGCTGGGCAAAGTTCTGCGCGGTCTTCGGCCCGACCCCTTCCAGCGTTTCGAGCTTGGCAAAGAGGGGAAAAAGCGCCTCGGGCCGGCCGGTCATGCGCCGTCGATCAGCGCAAGCCAGCCGTCCTCGTCCAATGTCTGAATGCCCAGATCCGCAGCTTTCTTGGCCTTGGAGCCAGCCCCCGGCCCCGCGACCAGAATATCGGTTTTCGCACTGACCGAGCCAGAGACCTTGGCACCCAAACGTTCGGCGCGCGCCTTCGCCTCGGCGCGGGTCATTTTTTCAAGCGTACCGGTGAAGACCACGGTTTTTCCCGCCACGGGGGACCCTTCGGTATCAGGGCGCGCCACATCCTGCACCGACAGTTCCGTTACCAGCCGGTCGATCGAGGCACGTTCGGCCTCTTGGGCAAAGGTGCTTACCAAGCTTTGCGCCATGACCTGACCGATGCCGTCCACACCGATCAGATCGTCCCAGGCGGGGCCAACCCCGGATTTTGCATGGCCCATTGCAGCCTCGAACGCGGTCCAGCTGCCGTAATGCTGCGCGATCAGGTTCGACGCCGCTTCGCCAACATGGCGGATGCCAAGCGCAAAAATCAGCCGCGACAGGGGAATTTTGCGTTTATCCTCAATGGCCTGAAACAGTTTATCGGCAGATTTCTCGCCCCAGCCCTCGCGGTTCTTGAGCTGCTGCATGCCGCTGCCATATCGCGCCTTTAGCGTGAAGATATCCGCCGGTTCCGCGATCCAGCCATCGGCATAGAATTGCTCGACCTGTTTCGCGCCCAGACCGTCAATATCAAAAGCCGCGCGTGATACGAAATGTTTCAGCTTTTCAACCGCTTGGGCAGGACAGATCAAACCCCCCGTACAGCGACGCA
Source organism: Sulfitobacter sp. CB2047 (assembly GCF_000735125.2). Lineage (NCBI taxonomy): Bacteria > Pseudomonadati > Pseudomonadota > Alphaproteobacteria > Rhodobacterales > Roseobacteraceae > Sulfitobacter > Sulfitobacter sp. CB2047. The sequence goes on from NZ_CP072613.1 coordinate 1,854,777, forward strand.
CCGCGTCACCTTCCTCGCGGATGGCGTCGCTGCCACATTCCGGGCATGTCGTTGGATAGACATAGGCTCTAGCGTCCTCGGGTCGCTTGCCAAGGTCCACATCCGCGATCTTGGGGATCACGTCCCCCGCACGGTAGACCTGCACCCAGTCGCCGACGCGGATATCCTTGCCGTCGCGGATACGGGCCCCCTTACTGTCGAGCCCTTTGATATAATCCTCGTTATGGAGCGTCGCATTCGAGACAACGACGCCCCCCACGGTCACCGGCTTCAACCGCGCCACCGGCGACAGCGCGCCGGTGCGGCCGACCTGAATGGTGATATCCTCCAGCCGGGTCCAGGCTAGTTCTGCAGGGAATTTATGCGCAATTGCCCAACGGGGGGTGGATGAGCGAAAGCCAAGCCGGTCTTGCAACGCCAGATCGTTCACCTTGTAGACGACGCCGTCGATATCATAGCCAAGCGTCGCGCGTTGCTCTTCGATCTTACGGTAATGCGCGATCATCTCTTGCGGACCATCGCAGAGCGTCGTCAACGGGTTGGTGTCAAACCCGAATGCCTTAAGCCGCTCTATCGCTTGAAACTGCGTTTCGGCCAGAGGCGCGGACAAGGCCCCCCAGGCATAGGCGAAAAACGCCAGCGGCCGTGCGCGGGTAATCTCGGGATCCAGCTGGCGCAAGGATCCGGCGGCGGCGTTGCGCGGATTAGCAAAGGTCTTGCCGCCATTGGCCGTCTGTCGGGCGTTCAGCGCATCAAAATCGTCGTGGCGCATATAGACTTCGCCTCGCACCTCAAGCAGCGCCGGTGCGCCCTCGATCCGCGTCGGAATGGTATCAATCGTGCGCGCATTGGCGGTGACGTTTTCCCCGACGGCACCATCCCCACGGGTCGCGGCCTGCACCAGATCCCCGTTTTCATAGCGCAGCGACAGCGACAGCCCGTCAATCTTGGGCTCTGCGGTGAAGGCCAGCGGCGTGCCGCTTGGCAGCCCCAGATATTTGCGGATGCGCGCATCGAAATCGACAACATCCTCATCCTCGAAGGCATTGCCCAAGGACAGCATCGCCACGTCATGCCGGACCTTGCCGAACCCTTCCGCCGGGGCGGCACCGACCTTGTCGCTGGGGCTATCAGCGCGTTTGAGGCCGGGAAACCGTTCCTCGATCGCCTGATTGCGACGTTTCAGGCGATCATATTCCGCGTCTGACAGGTCGGGCGCGTCCTGCGTGTGATAGGCCGCATTCGCCCGCCCCAACAGGTCAGCCAACCGCGCCAATTCGGCTTTGGCCTCCTCTTCGGAAAGCTCCTGAAGTGCGGTTTTATCAGTCACGGTAAGCCCCAGCCTGCTGTTTCAACTGGGGTCTAGATACGCAGGGAACTCCCCCGCGTCTAGAATATTTCCCTTGCCTTTGTGGCTAGCCGCCGACGGCCAATCTTTCCTGTTCGGGGTAGCCCATGGTGGCCGGATCGCGCAGTACATAGCCCCGGCCCCAGACCGTCTCGATGTAATTCTCGCCACCCGTGGCATTGCTAAGCTTTTTACGCAATTTGCAGATGAAAACATCGATAATCTTGAGCTCGGGTTCATCCATGCCGCCGTAAAGATGGTTCAGGAACATCTCTTTCGTCAGGGTCGACCCTTTGCGCAGGCTCAGCAGTTCGAACATCTGGTATTCCTTTCCGGTCAGATGCACGGGCTTATCCCCCACGGTCACCGACTTGGCGTCCAGATTGACCGACACGCGCCCGACGTTGATCACCGATTGCGAATGGCCCTTGGACCGCCGGATGATCGCATGGATCCGCGCCACCAGTTCTTCGCGGTGGAAAGGTTTGGTCAGATAGTCATCAGCACCAAAGCCGAACCCCTTGATCTTGTTTTCTGTGTCGTCAGAGCCGGAGAGGATCAGGATCGGCGTCTGGATCTTGCTCAGCCGTAATTGGCGCAAGACGTCATGCCCGTTCATATCCGGCAGATCCAGATCCAGCAGGATCAGATCGTAGTCATAGAGCTTTGCCAGATCGATGCCCTCTTCCCCCAAATCGGTGGTATAGGTGTTCAGATTGGCATGGGTCAGCATCAGTTCGATGCTTTTGGAGGTGGTTGGGTCATCTTCGACCAACAGTATTCGCATGTGTCTCACTCCGCTCAAATGGATTTGGTATAAAAGGCACCGTGAACAAAATAGTTTAACCACTCGTTAATAGTGCTCAACTTGTTAGGCGAGCAACTTAAAGTTGTCTATACTTTTGTAGCGCTGTGGCCCGCAAAGCCGCCTCCCCATGTTCAGAGACAGCGCGCACCCATTCGACAAATTCCGCCCGCCCCACACCATAGCGTTCTTCCGCATCCGCCTCAGTGATCAGCCCGTATAACACACCGCGCACCACCGCAGCCTTGCGCGATGCGACCCACCGGCGGGTATTGCGATCCGGCAGATCCGCAAGGCTAAAGCTGGACCCGTCGGGCAGGGTAACCGCCCTGGGTCGTTCGACCTTTTTCAAATACACTCGTTTTCCCCTTTTCACCCCTTACACATAAGACGCGCGCCCACTGTTCACGGCCCGTTCTTGATCCGGTGCAGGCTAGGTCGCCGCATGTTAACGACCCGTGAAGTCGCCCCTTGAGAGTACCGCTAATTTTCCTATATTAAGCCTCAAACCTCCCGGAGTATTCTCATGCCGCTTGATCGCACCCCGCCGCTCAATTCGTTGGGCTTTGCCAAAGCACCTGCCGACACCCGCGTCGTTGTGGCGATGTCGGGCGGTGTCGACAGTTCCGTGGTCGCCGCCATGCTGGCCGAGGAAGGCTATGACGTCGTCGGCGTCACCCTGCAGCTCTACGACCACGGTGCGGCACTGGCGCGCAAAGGGGCCTGCTGTGCGGGCATCGATATCCATGACGCGCGGCGTGTCGCGGAATCCATGGGGTTCCCGCATTACGTTTTGGATTATGAAAACGTGTTCAAGGACGCCGTGATTGACGAATTCGCCGATAGCTATCTGGGCGGGGCCACGCCCGTTCCCTGCATCCGCTGCAACGAACGGGTGAAGTTCAAGGATCTGCTGGAAACGGCCAAGGATCTGGATGCCGATTGCATGGCGACCGGTCACTATATCCAACGCAAGATGGGTCCCGACGGGGCCGAACTGCATTGCGCCGCCGATGCCAATCGTGATCAAAGCTACTTTCTGTTCTCGACCACGCCCGAACAGTTGGACTATCTGCGTTTCCCCCTTGGCCACCTGCCGTCAAAAAACGACACGCGGGCGCTGGCGGCGAAATACGGGCTGAGCGTGGCGGACAAGCCCGACAGTCAGGATATCTGCTTTGTTCCGAATGGCGACTACGCCTCGGTGATCCGCAAACTGCGCCCCGAAGCCGCCAACCCCGGCAATATCGTCGACACCGACGGCAATGTGCTGGCGCAGCATGACGGGGTGATCAACTACACCATCGGGCAGCGCCGTGGCCTTGGCATCGGCGGCTTGGCCGACCCGCTTTATGTGGTGAAACTTGATGCGGATAATGCGCAGGTCGTCGTGGGGCCGAAATCAATGCTGGCCACCCGAACCGTGCCCGTGAAAGAGATTAACTGGCTTGGTGACACCCCGCTCATGTCGCAAAGCGAATGGCCCATTGCTGTGCGCGTACGCTCTACCCGCCCTCCGACAGACGCGATCCTGCGTCCGATCTCGGATACCGAAGCCACGGTAGAGCTGCTCACCCCCGAGGAAGGGATCTCGCCGGGTCAGGCTTGCGTCTTCTACGACCCCGAAAGCACCCGCATCTTCGGCGGCGGCTGGATCCACAAAGGCTAACCCCTTCCAAATGGTTTAAAATCCCGAGGAGTTTGAGGGGCAGCGCCCCTCATATGGGGTCGTGAGTTTGAGGGGCAGCGCCCCTCATTTTACTCTATGGCCAGTCTCTAGACCTATAGCTTTGCCAATACCGCCCGCGCCGCGCGCAGGCCCGGGCTCTCGCCCCCCTTGCCGAGCCTCTCCATCGTCAGCGCCATCGCGTCCTTTTGATCCTCGGGATGCGCAAAAACATGCGCCAAACCGCCAGCGATCTTATCGGCGGTGCAATCGGGGCCCAGAAACTCCGGCACGACGCGGGTGTCGGACACAAGGTTCACCAAAGTCACCGTATCAATCAGCGCCATCGCTTTGATCAGACGGAAGCTGAGCCAGTTCATCCGGTAGGCGATCACCATCGGCAGCGATGCGGCGGCCAGTTCCAGCGACACCGTGCCAGAGGCCGCAAGTGCCACGTCCGCGGCGGCAAAAGCCGCCCGTTTCATCGCGGCACCTTCCTCCCTGCTGCCCGCACGCGGGTCCAGCACGATGGGGCGCACCGTCCAGCCCTGGGTCTGCGCAATCACCGCGTCTGCCACAGGACCAGCGGCGGGAATGACCACGCGCAGATCAGGATGTGTCCGGGCAAAACGGGCCACCGCATCGCCGAACACATCCGACAGACGCGCCACCTCTGACCGCCGCGATCCGGGCAGGACGAGCATCAGGGGGGCATCCCCGATCTCATGCGCTTGACGAAAGGCAGCGGCTTCGCGGTGTGTGGCGATCTTCTCTCCGACTACGGGATGGCCGACGAAATCGCAGGCCATGCCCTCGGCCTCCATCAGGGGCGGCTCGAAGGGGAAAAGCGCAAGCACATGATCGATATACCGCGCCATCTTTTTCGCGCGCCCGGGACGCCAGGCCCAGACCGTGGGCGCGACGTAATGAACCGTGCGAATATCCGACGCCGCCTTGACCCGCTTGGCCACGCGGAGCGAGAAATCGGGGCTGTCGATGGTGATCATCACATCGGGCCTTGCTTCAATCACGGCCTGCGCCGTCTCGTTGATCCGCGCCATCAAGGATTTGTATTTCGGCAGGATCTCGGCGATGCCCATGACAGACAGTTCGGACATATCAAAACGGCTGGTCAGCCCTTCGGCGGCCATATCCGTCCCGCCGATCCCGTCAAAGGTGATGTCGGAGCGCAGGGATTTCAGCCCTGCCATCAGCGCGCCCCCCAAACGGTCGCCCGAAGGTTCGCCCGCGATGATGAACACCTTCATGTCGCGGCCCTTGCCCATAGCACGAGGTAAAATTCATCCGCCAAGGCGACGCAGGCGTCTGGCTCCAGCAGAATGACAGACCCCGCCTCGATCACGACACCCGCCAGCCCTGCCGCATGGGCGCGGCGCAGGGTGTCGGGCCCGATGGTGGGCATATCGACAAGATGGCTTTGGCCCGGCTTCGGACCTTTAAACAGCACCGCGCTGGCCGCGCGCGCACGATCAGGCAGGGTCGACAGCAGGTGATCCGTGCCGCCAATCGCCTCGACCCCCATGACCTGCCCTTGCCCGACGACGCAGCATTGCCCCACATCCATCGGCGCAAGGCAGCGCACCAAGGCAGCACCGCGCGCGGCGTCATCGCGCATCTGCGCATCCGGCTGACGCTGGCTGAACACGCCTTCGGCCGCCATCAAGTCGGGCGCGAGGTCATGCGCGGCAACGACGGTCAGCCCCGCTGTCTGGAAAATATCGACCAAGGCGCGCAGGGCACCGTCGTCCCCCGCGGCAAGGGCTTTCTGGAAGACCGGCACCAAGGGCAGCGTTGCCGCATCCAGCTTGGACGGATCGAAGGACGGCCGTGCCACGGCACCGCAGAAACACACATGCGTCACGCCGCGCGCGGTCAGCTCGGCCAGCAAGGTGCCAAGCGTTTCAAGGCGGAACACCAGATCAGGCTCCAGCCCGACCGGTGTCGTCCCCTCGTAGGCGCAGATCAAAGGCGCATCGGCCAGCGCGCCGGCCACCCGTTGAGGCAGTCCGCCGCCCCCTGCGATCAGCGCCAGCATCAACCCGGTGTCAGAAAGTGACGGCCCGTGTCGGCCAGCACGAAGTCGACGATCTCGCGGACGTAGTCGCTGCCGGTTTCCTCGCCCAAACGGCGGGCGCGGTCGTGGAATGTCCCCTCTCCCTGCGCCAGCATCTGGAACGCCGCGCGAAGGGCCGTGATGTCGGCACGGGTGACACCGCGACGCTTGAGCCCGACGAGGTTAAGCCCGTCCAAGACCCCTCGGGGCGCTTGCACCAGACCGTAGGGGATCACGTCATTTGTTACCATCGTCACAGCGCCGATGATGGCCCCGCGACCGATGCGCACGAATTGATGGATACCGGCCAGCCCGCCGATCAGAACATCGTCTTCAATGATGCAGTGGCCCGCGACGGCGGCATTGTTCACCACAATCACCCGGTCGCCAAGAATGGCGTCATGGGCGATGTGACAGCCCGCCATAAACAGCCCGTCATCGCCGATCCTGGTCACGCCGCCACCGCCTTCGGTGCCGCCGTTCATGGTGACATGTTCGCGGATACGGTTGCGCTTCCCGATCTCAAGGCGGCTGGATTCCCCTTTGAACTTAAGGTCTTGGGGGATTTCACCGATCACCGCGAAGGAAAAGATCACCGTGCCTTCGCCGACTTCGGTGTCGCCGGTGACGATGGCGTGGGACTTCACCTCAACGTTGTCATGCAGCACGACCCGAGGGCCGATGACGCAGAACGGGCCGACCTTGGCAGAGGCCGCGATCTGCGCCCCTTCCTCGATCACGGCGCTTGGGTGGATGTTGCCCATCAGGACAGGTCCATCATCGCAGTAAATTCAACCTCGGCCGCCATTTCACCCTCGACCGACGCGACGCCGCCAAATTTCCAGACTTTGCCGCCGGGTTTGCCGCGCAGGGTGTTCAGCTCCATCCGGACGACGTCACCAGGAACGACCTTGCGGCGGAATTTGCATTTGTCGATGGCCATGAAATAGACCTTCATGTCCTTATCCGCCATTTCCAGCGTGACACCAACCATCACCGCAGCGGTCTGCGCCATCGCCTCTACGATGGTGACGCCGGGCATAATCGGCATGCCGGGGAAATGCCCCTGAAAATGCGGTTCGTTCATCGTGACATTCTTAATCCCGACAGCGCTTTGCGTGCCCTGAATATCGACCACTTTATCGACCAGCAAAAAGGGATAGCGGTGCGGAATGATCCGCTGGATCATCTGGATATCGGCACTTGGCAGGGTGTCAGTCATTGCATGTCCTGTCTGTTAAAAGCTGTATGCTGGCTACCAATTCTGGCCGCCATGGGCAAGCGGGGGGATCAGTTCTTGCCGCTGCCGACCGACGCATCAAGCCGCTCTATGGCTTCGTCGGTGATGTCGATGGCGTTGGCGCTGACGAAGACCGACCGGCGTTCAAGGATCACGGCCGCCCCGGCTTCACGCATCATCTGTTCCAACACAGGGCCCGCAGCGGCCAGAAACACCTGGCGCTCTTTCTCGACCAATTCGTTCAACGCCCGCCCCTTTGCCGCTTGCGCCGCGCGGGTTTTCTGCACCTTTTCGTCAAAGGCATCCGCCAGCCCGCTGAAAGCATCGGGGCTGAGCTTGCTGCGCTGATCGGTGAGCTTGCGCTCCTCGGCCTTCAAATCCGCTTCGATCAGGCGGTTTTCGGCAGATATTTCAGCGCTTTGGGTTTCCACGTCATCCGCCACCCGCAGACCAAAGGCGCTTTCATTGAACACACGATCTGAATCGATGGTCAGGATCGGGCTTTGCACCACGCGCCGTTCAGACTGCTGTTGTGCAAAAACCGGCACCGCCGCAAGGGGCAGTACCGGAAGAAGGCAAATCAAGAGTGCCCGCAGTTTCATAACGGCCTCAGAAATCGGTCCGCAGGGTCACTTCGAACTTCTGCTCTTCGTCAAAGTCCTCTTTTTTCAAGGCCTTAGAGACGTTGAACTGCAAGGGACCAACGGGCGTATCCCAGAAGAGCGAGACACCGATCACGTGGCGGAACGAACCGGATTCACCAACGATAGACGAGCCCAGAGGGATCTCTACATCGTCGAGGTTCCAGACGTTGCCGACATCATAGAAGACGCCGCCGCTGATGCCGTATTCTTCGGGCAGACCCAGCGGGAATTCCGCCTCAAGACTACCAACCACAAAGAGGTTCCCCCCAAGGGAGTCGTCAGACCCGTTGCTTTGATCGCGCGGGCCGATGCCGCCGGTTTCAAAGCCGCGCATGATCGACGGGCCGATCAAGAAGCGGTCGGAAACGCGGTTGTTGCCTTCGCTCCATGCCAATGCCCCACCTTGCAAGGTGGCACGCAGGGTGACTTCCTCGTTGAAGATACGCTTTTCGCCGATGGCTTTGGCGGTGGTTTTCACGAACTTGGTGTCCCCCCCTAGACCTGCGAAATCCTGCCCGAATTGCAGCAGCACACCCGATGTCGGGTCAAGGCCGGCGCGGCGGGTGTCGTAGCTGTAGTTATACCCGATCGAAGAGGTCACCTGACGGCCTGCGGCGATGTCATTTGCGACGACAAAACCGGTTGTGGTATCGTCCCGCTCCGACATCTCAAGGTCGTCATAGGTATAGTTGAGGCTCAACCGTCCGTTTTCGCTGACAGGGAACGACAGGGTCGGCTGGAAGACGATACGTTCGGTGTCGAAGGAGTTATAGGACGAGCTTGTTTCGGCATAATCGAGGTTCAGGCCGAACGCCACATCACGCCCCAAGAGGCTCGGCTCGATAAAGTTGAAGCCATAGCGCTGTGCATCTTCAGCCGTGCTGACCGTCAGCTTGAGCTTCTGGCCGCGCCCCAGGAAGTTATCCTCGGCAAAGCTGACCGCGACGCCGATCCCGTCACTGGACGAGAACGACCCACCGAAGTTGAGCGAGCCTGTCGGCTGTTCCACAACATTCACGTCAACGACGACCTGCTCGGGGGAAGACCCCTCGCGGGCGTTGACTTCGGCGCTTTCAAAATAACCAAGGGCGCGGATGCGCTCGGCGCTTTCACGGATCTCGCGCGGGTTGAACGGGTCACCCTCTACGCTGTCGAACTGCCGGCGCACAACGCGGTCAAGCGTGGTGGTGTTACCTTCGATGTCGATCCGTTCGACAAACACACGTGGACCACGAGAGATGCGATATTCGACGTTCAGCGTCAGGTCGCGATCATTGCGCGTGACAACCGGTTCTACCCGCAGAAAATCAACGCCGTCACGGATGGCTTTGCGTTCCATCCGGGCGATATCCGTCTCGACCAGCGACGGCGAATAGACGGCACCGGATTTGGTCTTGATCACGCCACGATAATCGTCGGCGTTCACCCCGTTGATGGTCGAGGTCACGGTCAGTTCGCCGAACTTGAACTGTTGCCCCTCTTGCACGTTGAACTGCACAAAATAGCCGTCGCGTTCTTCGGTGAGCTGAGCGTTCGCCGCCGAGATGCGCATGTCGACATACCCGCGCGACAGGTAGAAATCGCGCAGCATCTGCTGGTCGGCCTCGATGCGTTCGGGCACAAAAGTGTCGCGTTTGATCAGTCGGCGGAATAGCCCCGCTTGCTTGGTCCCCAGAACGCGGCGCAGACGACGGTCCGAATATTCGCGGTTGCCGACAAAGCTCAGGCGTTCAATCTCGACGTTGTCGCCTTCGAAGACTTCAAACACCAGATCAACGCGGTTCTGGTCGCGGCGGATGACCTTGGGCTGGACGCGGGCGGCGATACGGCCGTCGTTGCTATAGGCCTGCGCGATGGCATTGGCGTCTTTTTCGGCTTGGGTCGGGTTAAAGACGCGGCGTTCGTCTGAATCAACGACCGACGCCAGCGCTTCGTCGTCGATGCGCGCGTTGCCTTCAAAGCTGATGCGGTTGATCGTGGGGAATTCTACGACCGTGATCACCAATGTCCCGCCGCGCGGTTCAAGTGCGACGCTTTCGAACAGGCCGGACGCCTGAAGGTTCTGGTAAGCATCGTTCAATTCGCCCGCGCTGATCGCCCGACCACGCGCGATTCCTGCGCGGCTTAGGATGGCGCTGTCGCCGATCCGTTCGTTGCCGTCGATCTGAACTGTATTGAACTGATAGCTTTGCGCGTCAGCATGTGGCGCTGGCACCAGCCAAGCGACTGATAACATTACGCAAAAAGAAGCGCTGCGCAAGGATTTCGCAAAAGGAGTGAAAACCGCTGTTTCGGTGGGCTTATTCCACCTGTCGTTGTGCATCATTTGCCCTACCCGCTGTCAAAAAACTCTTTCGTCCTGACTAGACAGGTTAGCGGCCTTTGTCAAAACGAAGAGACCGCCATACACCTATATAGTGTGTATGACGGCCAGTTGGATCACGATAGAGTGCGGGAGGGCACCTGGATAGGGAGAGAGAACGGCGTTATGCGCCGATCCACGCGCCGGCGGTCAGCGCGATGATCAGGAAGCCGAAGTACAAAGCGCGGTCCCAGTTCAGATCAACCAAAAGGCTCAAACCGCGATAACTTGTCTTGAACGTCTGCATACTCGTATCCTTTGTAACTTGGATCGAATATCGCAGGCGATTGCGGCGCTCGTTTGACCAATTAAGGCAGCAATAAGACTTTTGTAACTTTTTACCCCCTTTTAGGCGGCAAAATATCGCCTAAGGGCAGAATAAATCGTTACCCAAGGCAAAGACCATTAACCCCAGCACCAAGGTCAGACCAATGGTCATCAGGATGCGCAACGCGCCATCGCTGGGTGGTTTGCCGGTCACGGCTTCATAGGCGTAGAACACCAGATGCCCGCCATCCAGCGCCGGAATCGGGAAGAGGTTCAGCAGACCGACCGCCGTCGACAGAACCGCGATAAAATAGATGAAGCTTTGCGCGCCCTGCGACGCCATCGCGCCAGAGGTTTGCGCGATCCCCACAGGGCCGCTCAGGTTACAGGTGCTGATATTGCCGACGATCATATGCTTGAGACCCGACAGCGACCCGCTGATGATCCGGCCTGTGTTCTCTACCCCACCCCAGAGCGCTGTCAGCACGCCAGGGTTCGTGGTGGCGGTGTCAAAGGCGGTGCCGCCCACGATGCCAATGCGCATCTGCGACTTGAAGCTGCCGTCCGGCTGCGGTTCGTCCGTCACTTTGGGGCGCAGGGTGATGTCCAGCATTTCCCCGTCGCGCCAGATATCAAGTTCAAGCGGTGTGCCTTCAGACGCTTCAACAGCGGTCTTCAACTGGCGGAAGGCGAAAATCTCTGCCCCGTCAACCGCGGTGATCACATCGCCGCTTTTCAGACCGGCCTCATAGGCCGCGGATTGCGGCATCACCTGCTTGACCAGCGATGGCATGACATAAGGCCCATCCACGGTCACGACGTCCCCGCCACGGTTCACCTCGTAGGGCAGCGGCTGGTCAAGCGGAATGCTGGCAAAGGCGTCGGCATAGGCGGTGGCATCGGACACCGGCGGCAGGGTCACCCCGCCGATAGAGACGATCTCGTCCCCTTCCACCAGTTCATTCTGGTCAAACGGCAGCGGGTGTAACTCCCCGACTGTCATCGGGTCACGCGGAACGCCGACCGACAGGCCGATGGCCGCGAAGACCAGAATGGACAGGGCAAAGTTGAACACCGGCCCCGCAGCGACCGTGGCCGCACGCGCCCATAGCGGCGCCCCATGCATGGTGGCACGCAACCGCTTGGGGTCCGCCTCGGCCGCTTCCATCGCGGCCACATCCTTGCCCGAGGCCGCATCCGCATCGCCCGCAAATTTCACGTAGCCGCCAAAGGGCAGCGCCGCGATCTGCCACTTGGTGCCGCGTTTGTCGTAGCGGCTGTAGATCACAGGGCCAAACCCGAGAGAGAAGACATCGGCATGGATGCCGGACCAGCGTCCGACGATATAATGACCGTATTCATGGATCGCGACGATCACAGACAGGGCAATCACAAAAGCCAGAAGCGTCCAGATCAGCCCGCCAAACTGCGGGATCAATGCCATAATATCCAAAACTCTACCCTGCCCTCTTTGTTATTGCGGCCCATGCGGCCTGCCTTGCCAGATGGTCCACCTGTGCGACGTTATCAAGTGTGATGGCCGCATCGATCACCCCATTGTCAGGGAAAAGCGCTTCCATCGTGTCTTCGACGATCTCGGCCATCTGGGGAAAGCGCAGCTTGCCGCCGATAAACCCGTCAAGCGCGACCTCTTTGGCGGCATTGAACACCGCACCGGCCATGCCACCACGCGCCATCACCTCGCGCGCGAGGCGCAGGGCGGGCCAACGGATGTCATCGGGGGCGCGGAAGTCAAAGCTGCCGATCTTTGCCAGATCCAGCCGCTCTACCGGCAAATGGGTACGGTCGGGGTGATGCAGGGCAAAGCCGATGGCGTGGCGCATGTCGGGCGGGCCGATATGCGCCATCAAGGCACCATCGTTGAACCCCACCAGCGCATGGATCATCGACTGCGGATGCACCAACACCTCGATCTGGTCGGGATCCACGCGAAAATATTCACGCGTTTCAATGACTTCCATCGCCTTGTTGAACATTGACGCGCTGTCGATGGTGATGCGCTGGCCCATGTCCCAGTTCGGATGGCTCGACGCCTGCTCTAACGTTGCATCGGCGAGCTTTTCCAGCGGCCAATCGCGAAACGCCCCGCCGCTGGCGGTGATGATGATCCGTTCCACCGCCGAGATATCCTCGCCGATCAGGGCCTGAAACACGGCGGAATGTTCGCTATCGACCGGCAGCATGGTGGCCCCATGTGCCATGGCCGTATCCAGCATCAGCTGACCGGCGCAGACCAACGACTCTTTATTCGCAAGGGCCAGCGTCGCGCCTTGCTTCAACGCCTCCACCCCCGGTGCCAGTCCCGCGGCCCCGATGATGGCGGACATGACCCAATCGGCGGGGCGTGCGGCGGCCTCGTTGATGGCTTGGGGTCCGGCGGCGGCCTCTACCCCCGTGCCCGATAGCGCGTCGCGCAGGTCGTCCAGCAGATGCTCATGGGCCGTGACGGCAAGCTGCGCGTTCAGCCGCTGCGCATCTTCGGCCAGCTGCGCGATATTGCTGGCACCGGTCAGCGCGACGACATCATAGGCGTCGGGCGCGCGCGCGATCAGATCAATGGTATTCTGCCCGATAGAGCCCGTGGCCCCGAAAATACTGACTTTCTTCATGGGATGAAGATCAGCTTAGCGCGGGGGTGATGGTCAGGAAACGACCAATGATCAGCAGGAACAGCGCCGCCCCCAGCATACCGTCGAACCGATCCAGCAAACCGCCATGACCGGGGATCAGGTTAGAGCTGTCCTTGACCCCCAAGCGACGCTTCATCCCGGATTCCGCCATATCACCCATCTGCGACGCCATCGACATGGCGACAGAGACACCGACCAGCTGCAAGCCCACACCGGTGTTGATCGAGAACAGGAAACCGACAGCCGCGGCCCCGATCCAGCCCGCCGCCGTACCGGACCATGTTTTCTTGGGGCTAACCTTGGGCCAGAACTTCGGCCCACCGATGGCACGTCCGGCGAAATAGCCAACGACATCGGTGATGACCACAACCAGTACCAGCCACATCAGCCAGCCAAAGCCGAAATCATCGCGCACCTGCGTCAGCCCGAAACCGGCAAGCATGATCATCACGGTGAAACACATGAAAATGGTGCGGTGCTTTTCCAACTGGCCAAAGCCCACCAACGCGGGGGCCAGCAGCACCGGCAGGGCAAAGCCCACGGGCAGGTAGATCGCGGCGAGCGTCGCCGCGCCCACCAGCAAGCCCATCTGCATCCGCGCACCACGGTTTGACGGGTTCAACATCCCCACCAGTTCCCACGCCATGACGCCGCAAATGATCGCGACAAGAACGTGGAACACGGGCCCGCCCAGATAGATACCACCCAGACCGACCACGATCATCGCCAGCGCCGACCCGACGCGCGCCGTGAGGTCGGACCAGCGTTCCGAAGAAGGTGTCATAGTGCTTTCCTTTCGTCGTACGATCAGGAGGACACGGCACCAAAGCGCCGGTCGCGATTGCCAAAGGCCGCACAAAGATTGCCAAACTCGGCCTTGGTGAAGTCGGGCCAGAGCGTATCAATGAATTCATATTCGGCATAGGCTGATTGCCACAGCAGAAAGTTCGATATCCGCGCCTCGCCACTGGTGCGGATCACCAGATCGGGGTCCGGCAAAACATGGGTATCCAGATAGCGCGGCAGGGTTTCTTCGTCGACGTCCTCTGGGCTGAGCAGACCCGCTGCAACGTCCTGTGCCAGCCGCTGTGTCGCGCGCGCGACCTCGTCGCGACCGCCGTAGTTCAGGGCAATCGTCAGATGGGTACGGGTATTTTCCGCCGTCTCTGCCTCTAGCACATTCATCAGCTTGACCAGTTTCGCATCCAGCCGGACACGGTCACCGATAAACCGGACGCGCACGCCCTTGGCTTTCAGCGCCTTGGTCTCTTTGGTGATATAGCGGCGGAACAGGCTCATGAGCCCCGCCACCTCGACCTGAGTACGTTTCCAGTTCTCGGTCGAGAAGGCAAAGATCGTCAGATATTCGACGCCGAAATCGGGGCATGCCTCTACGATTTCACGCACGCGTTTGGCACCGGCGTGATGCCCGAACAGACGCGGACGCCCTCGCTGGGTCGCCCAACGGCCGTTTCCGTCCATGATGATCGCAACATGGCGCGGTGCCCCTGGGACAAGCTGGAAGGTCTGGTCGGTCGCAGCAGGCATCATCTATCCTTATCGAACTGCAGGTCGATGCGCGGACCTTGGGTCGCGCGCATCGAGTAAGGTACTTAAACCTGCATGATCTCGGCTTGTTTGCTTTCAAGCTGCTCGTCGATCTGGGCGATGAACTTGTTGGTCATGTCCTGAACCTCACCCTCCCAGACTTTCTGATCGTCTTCCGACATGCCGTCGGCCTTGGCTTTCTTAATCTGGTCCATACCGTCGCGGCGCACGTTGCGGATCGATACACGGGCGCTTTCGGCATATTGCCCCGCGACCTTGGTCAGCTGGGTGCGGCGTTCCTCGTTCAGCTCGGGGATCGGCAACATGATGATCGTGCCATTCAACTGCGGGTTGATACCCAGACCGGATTCACGGATCGCCTTTTCGACCTTGCCGACCAGCGCCTTGTCCCAGACGTTGATGGTGACCATCCGCGGCTCGGGCACGTTGACGGTGCCCACCTGGTTGATCGGCGTGCTGCTGCCATAGGCGTCGACCATCACAGGCTCCAGCATAGAGGCGGAGGCACGGCCTGTGCGCAAAGAGGCAAATTCGGTGCGCAACGATGCGATTGCGCCGTTCATGCGCCGCTCAAGATCGTCTGTGTCCAGCATAAAATCGTCTGACATGATGTCCCCGGTGGTTTTGTAACTATCTAGATTTGAACCGATATAACGCGATCAAGCCCCCCTTGTATAGGGAGCCCCGCATCTATCGCAGGTTGGGGCCTAGCCCTGAACCCGTGTGTATGTGCCCTCGCCCGCGAGAATCCCCTTGAAGCCGCCCGGCTCGTCCAGAGAGAAGACGATGATCGGCAGGTTGTTGTCACGCGCCAAGGCGATGGCAGAGGCATCCATGACCCCCAAACGCTTTTGCAGCACATCGTCATAGCTGACGGCATCATAGCGGACCGCATCGTCGAATTTGGCGGGGTCTTTATCATAGACACCATCGACCTTGGTGCCCTTGAATATCGCTTCGCAGGCCATTTCATTGGCGCGCAGCGTCGCGGCGGTATCGGTGGTGAAATAGGGGTTGCCGGTGCCCGCGGCAAAGATGCACACGCGCTTTTTCTCAAGGTGGCGCACGGCGCGGCGGCGGATGTAGGGTTCGGCGACCTCGTTCATCGTGATCGCGGAGATCACCCGCGTGTGGATGCCCAGTTCCTCCAGCGCGGATTGCATCGCCAGCGCGTTCATCACGGTGGCCAGCATCCCCATATAGTCAGCGGTGGTGCGTTCCATCCCCTGAGCCGACCCTTGCAGCCCGCGGAAGATATTGCCGCCCCCGATGACCATGCAGATTTCGACGCCAAGATCGTGAACCGATTTGACCTCGTTCGCGATGCGTTGCACGGTTGGCGGGTTCAGCCCGAACCCCTGATCGCCCATCAATGCTTCGCCTGAAATCTTCAGCATGACCCGGTTGAATGTTACTTTTGACTGGCTCTCGGGCATGGGCGCACCTTTCAGGGTGTGGGAGGGGTTTTCATTGCGCCGTAAAATGTCGCAAATAGCGCAAACATTCAATGCTCCGTCAGAGGTTCACGCAAAGAAATGCCAGATGCCCCGCTGTCCCGCGTCTCTGACGTGGTTTCCTCTATCGACGCTACTGCGCCTGTCCTGATTGCGGGGCCCACGGCGTCGGGTAAATCGGCGCTGGCGCTGGCGATTGCGCAGGCTCAGGGCGGGGTGATTGTGAATGCGGATGCCAGTCAGGTCTACGGCTGCTGGCGCGTGATCTCGGCCCGCCCCCCAGCCGAGGAAGAGGCCTTGGCACCGCATCTGATGTATGGCCATGTCGCGGCACACGATCCCTATTCGGTCGGCCACTGGCTGCGAGAGGTAACCGAGGTGCTGCGCCAGCCCGCACGCCCGATCATTGTCGGTGGCACGGGGCTTTATTTCGCGGCGCTGACCAAGGGGCTGGTGGACATTCCCCCGACCCCCGATGCGGTGCGCGCCGCGGGCAACACCATGACCCGCGCGGCGATGATCGACGCGCTTGATGCAGAGACGGCGCGCCGCATCGATCTTTATAACCCCATGCGCGTCCAGCGTGCGTGGGAGGTGCAGCAAGCGACAGGGCGCGGGCTGGCCGCGTGGCAAGATGATACCCCGCCGCCCGTCCTGCCGATGGACCGCTGTCAGCCTGTCGCCGTTGCCGCGTCAAAGGACTGGCTGAACGACAGGATCATCCGTCGCTTTGACCAGATGCTGGACCAAGGCGCGCTGGACGAAGTCGCCGCCGTGCGCCCCGATTACGACCCCGCCCTGCCCGCGCACCGTGCCATCGGCGTACCCGAGCTGATGCGCTACCTTGACGGCGCGACACCGCTTGACGTGGCGCGACAGGATGCCATCATCGCGACACGGCAATATGCCAAACGGCAGCGCACGTGGATGCGCAAGAACACCGCCGATTGGCTGCAATATGTGCCGGGGTAGCACGCGGCTGCCAAAACGGCGAAATTATCTTTTGCTGCCTTTATCTTTCCGTATCTCTGTATAACGATAGTGTTTACTTGTCTTTTGCTGATAGGGTCATGCAATGACAGAGAACACAATCGAATTGCTGACGCTGGCGCAACTGTCGCAAGGGCAGGACTGGCGCGTGCAGCTTTGTCATGACCGTCCTGTGCATATGCTGATCTGGATCACCCGCGGTCAGGGGTTGCTGCAGCTTGACGGCCAGCGGCGCGGCTTGGGGGCGCATAACGCGGTGTTTATCCCTGCCCGTGCGCTCTTTGCCCTTGATATGGGGCGGCAGGGCATCGGGCAAGCGGTGGTGATCCCCGACGGCACCGAGCTGCGCCTGCCCCAAATGCCGCGCCACCTGCGTATTCGGGATGTGCAGGCCCAGACCGAACTGACCGGCCTGATCGAAGCCGCGCAGCGCGAACAACAGGCCAAGCGCCCGCTGTATCACGACGCGTTAGAGGGGCACGCGGCGCTGATGTCGGTCTGGCTGCGGCGCCAGATCATGCAGGACGAACATGTGCCCAACCGGCGCAACGCCGCCGCACGGCTCAGCGCGCGGTTCTGCCAGATGGTCTGTGAACACTACAGCAGCGGCGCGCCGATGGCGCAATACGCCGAAAGCCTGGAGGTCACGCCGACGCATCTGTCACGGGCCGTAAAATCCGCGACCGGCAAGACTGCGGCGGATATCCTGACCGAACGGGTGGTGCATGAGGCACGGCACCTGCTTGGCACGACAGAGCATTCCGCCCAGGATATCGCGCGCCACCTCGGCTTTGGCTCTGCCGCCTATTTTACACGGTTCATGCAGCAACACACGGGCCTCACACCCTCGCGTCTGCGGGCAACGGCGGCCTGACACGTCAGGGCCGGTGGCCGCAAGGACGCTGGGGTTAGCGCCTTTTCCAAAGTACCGAGTTGACCTGCCACCGCGACCTGTGGCTGACTGGTATTCAAGAAAAACACATCCGCACCGCCAATGTCATGGCCGAAAGCGGATAATAAGGGAGCCGCGCAGCGCGCAACGTATCGGCAAAAGCCGGACCGCGCTGCGACAAATTCAAACGCAGCCGCGCGCCTACAAGGTGTCGCCGTACCGCCGCGCAACAGGGTCATCACATGGGTATTTTCATATTGCGCCGTTTGGGCGTGATGGTGGTAACAGCGCTATGCCTGACCTTTATCGTGTTCTGGCTGACGAACCTCTATCCGAACCTAGAAAAGCTCGCCAAGACCCAAGGCAACTTCCGCATGTCCGACGAAGCGGTCGCAAGCTATCTGGGGGATCGCGGCTATCTTGACCCGCTGCCGGTCAAATTCGGCCAATGGCTGGGCGTCATGCCCGGATGGGTGACGCAAGAGGATGACGGCACCAGTTTCGGGCGCTGCTTTACCAAGGACACGCCCGAGGGCGACCGCCGCCGCTTTTGCGGTATCTTGCAAGGGGATTGGGGATTTTCCACTGTTTTCCAAGAGGATGTCGGCCCCACTGTCCTGACCCGGTTGGCGCTGACGGGCAAGTTGATGGGCTGCGTGATCCTGCTGATGGTGCCGATGGCGCTGATTGTGGGCGTGCTGGCGGGGATGCGCGAAGGGTCGCGGACGGACCGGACCCTGTCGACCTTTTCAATCCTGACAACCGCGACGCCTGAATATGTGTCTGGTGTCGTGTTCATCGCCCTGCTCGCCTCGTCGCGATTTGGGTTGTCGCCTCTGCTGGCCGACTGGGGCTGGATCGACAGCAAAACGCTGTTTCTGGGCTCCGCCGCCAGTGCGATGAAAGACGCGACCTTCTGGAACTTCTTTCTGCCGGTGCTGACCATCTCGCTTTACGGGATGGGCTATATCGCGCGCATGACCCGTGCTTCGATGACCGAGGTGATGACCGCGCAATACATCCGCACGGCGCGGCTGAAGGGGGTGAGCTTTGGCAACATCGTCCTGAAACACGCCCTGCGCAATGCACTGATCGCGCCGTTCACGGTGATCATGCTGCAAATCCCCTGGCTTCTGAACGGAGTCGTCATCGTCGAGACCCTCTTTAACTACAAGGGCTTCGGCTGGCTGCTGGTCCGCGCCGCGTCGAATAATGACATCGAGCTGTTGCTGGCCGTGTCGGTCGTGTCGGTGATCGTGGTGCTGACAACGCAGCTGATCTCGGACATCGGCTATGTCGTGCTGAACCCGCGCATCCGGATCACCTGAGGAGACAATGCAGATGGACCCCTTGACATGGACAGGTGCGCTGGACTGGGTGAACCCATTGCTGGGGGGCGCGGTACTGGTCGTGCTGCTTGGCATCGCGATGCAGATGGTCTGGCCCCTGCTGCCCACTTCCCCTGCGGGAGCGCGCCGCTTGGGGCAGATCACCACCGCGGGGATCGCGGCGGCGACGGCGTTGCTGATGGTCTATGTCGTCGGGGGCATTTTCATGGGTGCCGAGGCCGGCATCTTTGGCGGCATGGCGCAACGTCTGCTGCCGGTCTGGGTTGCCCTGATCGTGACCTTTGCCCTGTCGATCGCCTTCAAACGCCGGCTGGGGCTTTATGGCAAACTGTTTGACAGCACCGTCGGTATGATCGGCTTTGGGCTGGTGATGTTCTGGGTCTATACGGGGCTGTTCGGCGGGGTGTTCGACATGATCGTGACCCATGACAGCCTCAGCCAGACCTCGGGCATGAAGAACAAGCTTCCCGGCACACCACTGGCCCGTGCCGAGGATGGCGACTACCCGTGGTTCCTGCTGGGCGGCGATAACCTTGCCCGCGATGTGTTCAGCCGACTGATCAAGGGGGCCTGGGTGGTGATCCAGATCGCGCCGATGGCGACGGTCTTTGCCTTTATGGTGGGGATCACGCTGGGGCTGCCTGCGGGCTACTATGGCGGTAAACTGGACGTATTCCTGAGCTTTCTAGCCAATCTGATCCTCGCCTTTCCGGTGATCTTGATCTTTTATCTTCTGGTCACCCCCGAAATCGTGCTGACCGGACTGCCGAATTACATGGCAATTGTGCTGTTCATCTTTCCGCTAGTGTTCCTTGGGGTGCTGCTCAACACTCGTCTGCGCA
The DNA here is from genome assembly GCF_000735125.2 of Sulfitobacter sp. CB2047. Taxonomy (NCBI): domain Bacteria; kingdom Pseudomonadati; phylum Pseudomonadota; class Alphaproteobacteria; order Rhodobacterales; family Roseobacteraceae; genus Sulfitobacter; species Sulfitobacter sp. CB2047. The sequence goes on from NZ_CP072613.1 coordinate 1,874,930, forward strand.
CGCAGCCAGGCACCCGCACGCCGGTGCTGGTCGTGGTACTGGGGCTGGTGGGCTGGCTTTACCTCGCGATGATCTCGGACGATGGGGCGTTGGTGCGCACCCAGACCTACGAGATCCCGGGCCTGCCCGCGTTTCTGGATTTCCTCGACATCGGGCCGGGGTTGCTGGTGGTCTTTGTCGCGGTGGTTTTCGTCAATGCGCCCACAGTATTCCGGATCGTGCGCGGGCTCGCACTGGACATCAAGACACGCGACTACGTGGCGGCCGCGCAGACCCGCGGCGAAGGACCGTGGTACATCATGCTATGGGAGATCCTGCCCAATGCCCGCGGCCCCCTGATCGTCGATTTCTGCCTGCGCATCGGCTATACCACGATCCTGCTTGGCACGCTGGGGTTCTTTGGGCTGGGACTGGAATCCGAAAGCCCCGATTGGGGCACCACGATCAACGCAGGGCGGCGCCTGCTGGCGCTCTACCCCCATGCGGCAATCGCGCCGGCGCTGGCTTTGCTCAGCCTTGTGCTGGGGTTGAACCTGCTCGCGGATGGGCTGCGCGAAGAGAGTTTGCGGGATTGATTTGGGATGGCCGCCGCCGGGGGCCAGCCCCCGCACCCCCGGAGTTTACTTGGCAAAATGAAGTATATGGTTGCGGTTGAAGGTAAGGGAGTTGGACATGGGCGAGGCATATGACGGGCCAATTCTGGAGATCGACGGGCTGTCGATCTCTTTCTTCACACGGCTGCGCGAAATTCCGGCGGTGATGGATTTCTCTGTCTCGGTCAAACCGGGCGAGGCTGTGGGGCTGGTTGGTGAATCCGGTTGTGGTAAATCAACGGTCGCCTTGGGTGTGATGCAGGACCTTGGGGTGAACGGGCGTGTCGTGGGCGGGTCCATCAAGTTCAAGGGGCGCGATCTGTCCCAGATGAGCGCCGCTGAGTTGCGTCAGATCAGGGGCAGCGAAATCGCGATGATCTATCAAGAGCCTATGGCCTCTTTGAACCCCGCCATGCGGATCGGGCAGCAGTTGATGGAAGTGCCGATGATCCACGGTGGCATGTCGAAACGCGAGGCCCATGCCCGCGCCTTGCAACTGGTGACCGACGTCAAGCTGCCGGACCCCGAACGTATCCTCAAGGCCTATCCGCACCAACTGTCAGGCGGGCAACAGCAGCGTATCGTCATCGCTATGGCCCTGATGTCAGAGCCGTCCTTGCTGATCCTGGACGAGCCCACCACAGCATTGGATGTCACGGTCGAGGCGGCGATCATTGATCTGGTCAAAGATCTGGGGCGCAAATACGGCACCTCTATGCTGTTCATCAGCCACAACCTCGGGCTGGTGCTGGACACCTGCGATCGCATCTGTGTCATGTACTCCGGCGAGGCGGTCGAGCGCGGGTCGATTGCGGATGTGTTCGACGGCATGCGTCATCCCTATACACAGGCTCTGTTCCGGTCGATCCCGCTGCCCGGTGCCGACAAGACCGCGCGCCCGCTGGTCGCTATCCCCGGCAATTTCCCCCTGCCCCATGAACGCCCCGAAGGCTGCAACTTTGGCCCGCGCTGTGATTACTTTGTCGCAGGGCGCTGCGATCAGGGTGCCATTCCGATGCTGGATGTGCCCGAAAACACGCGACACGCGACCCGCTGTATCCGCCACGATGAAATCGACTGGGCCGCGCCGATGGCGCATGCGGCGACCAAGTCGAAGGGCGAGGTTGGCGACGTCGTTCTGAAAATGGACAAGCTCAAGAAATACTATCAGGTGGCGGCGCATTCCATGTTTGGCGGCACCGGAACCAGAGTGGTTAAAGCAAACGAAGAGCTGAGCTTTGAAGCGCGTGCGGGTGAAACCCTTGCCATCGTTGGGGAATCCGGTTGCGGCAAGTCCACTTTTGCCAAGGTTCTTATGGGGCTGGAGACGGCCACAGCCGGTCATCTGCTACTGGATGGCCGTGATATCGGCACCACCGCGATCGAGGATCGGGGGACACAGACCGTCGCTGATATCCAGATGGTGTTCCAGAACCCTTTCGACACATTGAACCCGTCAATGACCGTGGGCCGCCAGATCATCCGCGCGCTTGAAGTGTTTGGCGTGGGCACATCCGCGCGTGACCGTAAGGCGCGTATGCTGGAGCTGCTGGATCTGGTCAAACTGCCGCGGGAATTCGCCAGCCGCATGCCGCGCCAACTGTCGGGCGGGCAGAAACAACGCGTGGGGATTGCCCGTGCCTTTGCCGGAGACGCGCGGATCGTGGTGGCGGATGAACCCGTCTCGGCGCTTGATGTTTCGGTTCAGGCGGCGGTGACGGATCTTTTGATGGAGATCCAGCAGGCGCAACAGACCTGTCTGTTGTTCATCAGCCATGACCTGAGCATCGTCCGATATCTTAGCGACCGGGTGATGGTGATGTATCTGGGGCATGTGGTCGAATTGGGCACCACGGATCAGGTGTTCTCTCCGCCCTACCACCCGTATACCGAAGCGCTGCTGTCAGCGGTGCCAATCGCCGACACGCGGGTGAAGAAAAAACACATCGTGCTGGAAGGCGATGTCCCCTCGGCGATGAATCCGCCGCCCGGTTGCCCCTTTCAGACGCGCTGCCGATGGAAATCTCGGGTGCCGGGAAATCTGTGCGAGAAGCAGGTGCCAGAGCTGCGGCCGCTGGCGGCGGGGCATACGGTAAAATGTCATCTGGATGACGCGCAGCTTGCGGCGATGGAGCCGGTGATCGAGATGGACGTTACGGCGCGCTGAACCCTTCGCTACGCATCAAAAAACGGCCACCGCATGTGCGATGGCCGCTTCTGCCTGATCGAGGCAAGGTGGCTTATTTGCTGACGCCGCTACCTGCGGTGTTCAGATTGCCGACCTGTTCGGCCACCTCATCGGCAAAACCGTTGATCATGACTTCGTAAAAAACACCCTCGGTCGGGGACACAGCGACATAGCCCTCGGGCACGACCTGATCGACCGAATAGGCGGCGACATTCACAGGGAAGCTGCGTGCGCCGATCGATTCATTGGGTGATGTGATGTCCACCACACCTTCGATCTCGTTAAATTCCTGACTGTCGCTCAGCATCGTATCCCCATCCAGCGAGATTTTGCGGATGTCGATGTTGATCGTCGGATCGCTGGCATCATCGCTGCCCAATACGCGGGCGGCCACGGCGGCTTTCAGATCCTCGGTGATCTGGGGGTAGTATTCCATCGCGTTAGCGTCCTGCGCGGCATTGATCGACGAGCTTACGTCAATCGCGGAGAAGGCAACGCTGTCGTCCGCAAATGCGGCAGAGGACAATGCGGCCAAGCTGACACCCGTGGCCAAGGCGATCGATTTAACTGAGTTGAACATGCGAATGCTCCTTATCTTTCTGATGCGCGCAGACCGTAGAAGACGACCTGCTGACGCTGTGGAAAGGGAACATCAGCCGTGGCGATATGGTTCCATCGCCGCGAAAAACGGCAACCGGAAATCAGCATAAAGCGGCGAAATACATAGTATTTACAGCCACTTATCGGGGTGCATCACAGACCCGCGATCACCTTCACATAGTTCTTGGTTTCGGCGTAGGGCGGGATGCCACCGTATTTCTTCACCGCCCCCGGCCCCGCGTTATAGGCCGCAAGCGCGAGGTTCCATGACCCGAACGCCTGATATTGACGTTTAAGGTAGCGTGCACCGCCATCAAGGTTCTCGTAGGGGTCGGTCGGGTCCACGCGCAGGATCCGCGCCGTTTCCGGCATAAGCTGCGCCAGACCAAGCGCGCCTTTATGCGACCGCGCCGCAGGGTTCCAGCCGCTTTCCTGCTGCACGAGGCGCAAGAAGAGATCCGCCGGAATGCCGTGACGCATCGCGGCTTCGCGCGCCATGCCAAGATAGACGCCCTTGTACTTGCCGCGATATTTGGGTGTGTCCCATTTTGTCGGAGTGGCCACGCGTTGTGGCTGCAGCCGGACAGAGGCCGCATATTGCTTTGACGCCCGTGTGTCCAAAATCTTGGTCTGGGACGCAAAAAGCTTGGTCCGGTTCTTGGATGAAAAAACATCGGCGGCAACCGGTGCTGCGCCCACAGAAAGGCAGCACAGCGCCGCCGTTAGTAAAATTCGCATATTGTCCCTGCCCCACGCAGTCTCAATTCCCGCAGACCATATCAAACTGACCCGTTGGTGCCACCCTTTATTGCCCCCTGTCACATCTGCGTGGGTCGCAACGGCGATAATCCCGCCTCCCCCCTGTTTATCGCAAACCCTGCTGGGTATAACGTCGGCCAATCCAAGGTGCGTGCGGGATTCGCGCGTGGCCCGTAAACTTGCAGCAAATGGGGGCATCATGGCCGGCTCAGTGAATAAAGTGATCCTAATCGGGAATCTGGGGCGCGATCCCGAAGTGCGTTCGTTCCAGAACGGCGGCAAAGTGTGCAACCTGCGCATCGCGACATCCGAGACATGGAAAGACCGCAACACCGGCGAGCGCCGCGAAAAGACCGAATGGCATTCGGTGGCGATCTTTCAGGAAGGGCTTGTGCGCATTGCAGAGCAATACCTGAAGAAGGGTTCCAAAGTATATATCGAAGGCCAGCTGCAAACGCGCAAATGGCAAGATCAGTCCGGTCAAGATAAATACAGCACAGAAGTTGTCCTGCAGGGCTTTGGCGGTACGCTGACCATGCTCGATGGCCGCGACGGTGGTGGTTCCGGTGGTGGTGGCAACTACGGCGGCGGCGGTGGCGGCTACGACAGTGGCCCGTCGGATCAGGGCGGCTACGGTGGCGGCTATGACAGTGGCCCCTCGGGCGGCGGCAACGACGGTGGTCGCGGCTCCTCGCGCGATCTGGATGATGAAATCCCATTTTGATATCAATTGGATACCAAACATAGTTAAGGCGGGGAATTCCCCGCCTTTTTCTTTGTCGTGACTTAAGACGGGTGGGCGTCGCGCCCTAGTGGCGTTCGGCCAGCGCGTCATCCAGCAGCTGCAGCACCGCGTCCCTGGGGACATCGGCGGTGACAAAAGCATCGCCAATGCTGCGAGCCAGAATAAAGCGTAGCTTGCCGTCGATGACCTTTTTATCCTGCCCCATCAGATCAAGCAGATAGGCGGCGTCCGGCAGATCTCCGTCGATGTCGCGCAGGTCGGTTTTCATCCCCATGGCCCGCAGATGCGCGCGGACGCGGCTGGGGTCCTCTTGCGCGCAAAGCCCCAAACGGGCGGACAATTCGAACGCCATCGCACAGCCGATCGCCACACCTTCGCCATGCAGCAACCGGTCGGAATAGCCCGTCGCCGCCTCAAGCGCGTGGCAGAAGGTATGGCCAAGGTTCAACAGCGCGCGATCACCGTGTTCTTTTTCGTCGCGCAGCACGATATCGGCCTTCATCTGGACAGACCGGCGCACCGCCTCTACGCGCATCGCCATATCGCCAGCGGCCATCGCGGGAGCGTTCACCTCGAGCCAGTCAAAGAAGGCCGCATCCCCCAGAAGCCCGTATTTGACGACCTCGCCATATCCGGCGAGGAAGTCACGCGTCTGCAATGTGCCAAGCACGGCCGTATCGGCCAATACAAGGGACGGCTGATGAAACGCGCCGACAAGGTTCTTGCCCTGCGATACGTTGATCCCCGTCTTGCCCCCGACCGAACTGTCGACCTGCGCCAGAAGCGAGGTCGGGATTTGCACAAAGCGCACACCACGGCGCAGGATCGCGGCGGCAAAGCCCACCAGATCACCGATGACACCGCCGCCAAAGGCAATCACGACATCGTTGCGTTCGACCTTCTGATCCATCAGCCAATCGACCGTGCGGGTCAGCTCTGCCCAGCATTTTGTGGCCTCGCCCGGCGGCAATGCCAGCGCCTCGACGCTGATGTCAGCGGCGTCCAGCCCGGCGCGCAAACTGTCCAGATGGTGCGCCGCAACCGTTTCATCACTGACCACCACAACACGTTTGCGGCGCAACAGCGGGGCAATCAACGCGCCTGCTTGCGCTAGCAGATCGGGGCCGATCACCACATCATAGGCGCGGCCCTCAAGACCGACATGAACCGTTTCTCGCATCACAGCACCTCAAGTACATCTGGACGATCCGCCAGCGCATCCACCACGCGCTGCGCCATCGCGTCAATCGACAGCGCCGGCGTGCTGGCAACTGTCATATCCGCAAGCCGGTAGATCGGCACACGTTTTTCGTAAAGCTCGGTCAGGGTGCCGCGCGGGTCAGCGGTGCGCAGCAACGGGCGCGAGGTCTTGTACCGCACGCGGTTCCACAGCAGGTCAAGATCCGCATCCAGCCACACCGACACCCCGCGGGCCGAGATATTCTCGCGGTTGGCTTCCGCCAGAAAGGCGCCCCCGCCGGTCGACAGGATGCCGGGCTCTTTATCCAGCAGACGCGAGATCACTTCGGTCTCGCGCTTGCGAAAGAAGGGTTCGCCGTCGCGCTCAAAGATTTCGGGCACGGTCAGATTGGCAGCGGCCTCAATCTCGTGGTCGCTGTCCACAAAGGGCACGCCGAGTTTCGCGGCCAAAGCGCGGCCCACGGCGGTTTTACCTGCGCCCATCATACCCACCATGACAACCGTCTTCTTAAGATGGTACCGAGGGGTGTTTTGGGCCGTATCGGCTGGGGATTGCTGAATTTCGCTCATTCTTGTGTGAATGACGTGATCTTGCCCAAAAGGCCATATATAGAATAGTCAAAAGATGCAGAAGAAAGCAGGCGGATTCCATGGGCAAGCTGATCAAGTTTCTGATTTACCTCGCAATTATCGGGTTCATCGGCCTTGCGGTCTATGCCTATGTGGGGCCGTTCTTCGGGGCGGACTTTGCACCACCCCAGGTCGAAATCCGCGAATCCGTGACGTTGGAGCAGCAATGATCCGATTTGTCAGGCAGCTAAGCGTTTTTTGCCTGATTGCCCTCCCCCTTGGTGTCGCCGCGCAAACCGCGGCGCAAAATGACCGCAACGCGCCTTTGTCGGTGATCGACTGGCTCGGCGAACGTCCCAAGACGCCGCAACCGACGCGCAAGGCCCCCGTCAAGCCGGACGAAGCCCCCGTGGCGCGGTCCGCGCTGCCGCCTGCCGTGACCGTGGCCCCCTTGGGCAAAGGCGGGCCGCGCGCCATCGGGTTGGTGCCAACCAAGGTGACAGGGCTGCCGCAGGATCTATGGACGGGCAGCACAGCGGAAGACATCGCCCATCAGCTTGACCGTCTGCCAGAGCTTCATCTGCCCGTGGCCCATTCGCTGCTGTTTACCCTGCTGCTGGCGCAAGCAACCGCGCCGCAGGGGGATGCGAAACAGGGCGATGCGCTGGCCCTCGCCCGTGTGCGCACCTTGATGGATGCTGCGGCGCTTGACCCTGCGATGTCGCTGATCGAACAGGCGGGTGTCGAGACCTCGCCGGATCACTTTGGCCTATGGATGCAGGTGAGCCTGCTTTTGGGCACAGAAGATCGTGCCTGCTTGCGCCTGAAGGACAAGCCCTTCCTGACCACGGATTATGGCGTCCGCATCCTGTGCGCTGCGCGGTCGGGGGAATGGGACACGGCGGCGCTGACGTTGGGGTCTGCCCAAGCGCTGGCGCTGCTGCCCGAAAGTGATCTGTCGTTGCTGGACCGGTTCCTCAACCCTGACCTTTACGAAGGGGCCGCGCCCCTGCCCGGCCCGCGCGAGATGACGCCGCTCAAGTTTCGGCTTCTTGAAGCGATCGGAGAGCCGCAGCCCACGCGGAACCTGCCCGCCGCCTATGCTGTGGCCGATCTGCGCGATATCGCGGGCTGGAAAGCGCAGCTCGATGCGGCGGAGCGCCTGACCCGTATCGGTGCCCTGCCCGACAACCGCTTTCTGGGCATTTATACCGACCGTGAGCCTGCGGCCTCTGGCGGGGTGTGGGACCGTGTCGACGCGCTCCAGCGGTTCGACACGGCCATGTCCAGCGGCAATACAGAGGCAATCGCCAAAGCCCTGCGCCCCGCGTGGCGCGCCATGCAGCAGGCCGAGACCGAAGTGACCTTCGCCACCCTCTATGCGGAGGATTTGCAGAGCACCGACCTTACCGGTGCCAGTGCGGCCCTGCGCGACCGTATCTTGCTGCTGTCACCGCTCTACGAGCAGGTTACTAGCACCGATACGACACCGGCAGAGATTACATTCCTGTCGCAGATCGCGCGCGGGGAGGCCCCGAAAACCACGCCCGATATCCCCCACGCACAGGGGATTGCCAGCGCGTTCACGACGCCAACTCCACGTGAGGGGCTGGTTGAAATGGCGCAAAACGGTCAGTTGGGCAGCGCCATCCTGCATACGATTGCCCTGCTAGAGGACGGTGCCCGCGGCGACACGGCTGCCCTGCGCGATGCGATCTCTACCCTGCGGGCCTTGGGGCTGGAAGATGCCGCGCGGCGGGCTGCCCTGCAAACGTCTTTGCTGGAGCGTGACTGATGCAGACCGAGTTGCTGCACTGGATTTCAACCTTCCTAGAGGCGCAGGCGGCGGAACTGGGCGCGGCCACGAACACGCAACTCGCCTATGGGCGCGACCTGAAGGATTTTGACAGTTTTCTCGCCCGCCGCGCATTGGATTTCGTCACGGTCGGTCGCAAGGATATCGAAGCCTATCTGGTCTGGTGCGACGCGCAGGGGCTTGCCAAATCCACCCGCGCACGGCGGCTGTCGGCGATCAAACAGCTGTACCGTTTCGCCTTTGAAGAAGGGTGGCGCACCGATAACCCCGCGATCCAGATTGCCGGTCCGGGGCAGGACAAGCGTCTGCCCAAGGTGCTGTCAGAAGACGAGGTTGACCAGCTGCTCGACGCGGCGCGCCACTCGGGGCGCAACACCTCGGACCAGCTGCGCAACACCTGTTTGATGGAGCTGCTCTACGCCACCGGCATGCGGGTGAGCGAGCTGGTGAGCCTTAGGGTCAGCGCCGCCCGCGGCGATCCGCGTTTGCTTTTGATCATGGGCAAAGGCGGCAAGGAACGTCTGGTGCCCCTGTCTGACCCGGCGCGCGAGGCGCTGGCGGCATGGCTGGTGCAGCGAGATAAAACCGACGAGACCGCGCAGGCCAAGGGCAAACCCGCGTCGATTTACCTGTTCCCCAGCCGCGGCAGCGCCGGATATCTGACGCGCCACCGCTTCTATCTGCTGATCAAGGAATTTGCCCTGACCGCCGGTGTTGATCCGTCCAAGGTCACCCCCCACACGTTGCGCCACGCCTTTGCCACGCACCTGCTGGCCAATGGGGCCGATCTGCGGGCGATCCAGACGATGCTGGGCCATGCCGATGTCGCCACGACCGAGATCTACACCCATGTGCTAGAGGCACGTCTGTCCGAGCTGGTGCTGGAAAATCATCCGCTGGCCAAGGCGGGGCGGCGCAGTTCCGGCGGCAAGACATCCTCTGACGGCCAGTAACCGGTCTCTAGCGCTTTGTGGTAGCCTTGGGTCAGCCCCGCCTGCACCATCGCGCGGGCGGCGGCGGCGTGGTCATAGTCAAGCCTGTGAAACGTCACCTGCCCCGCATCAAGCACCGCAAAACGGGTCTGCGGTGCGCCGTCGTTGGGCGGCATGCCGATGACACCGGCGTTGATCCACATCCCCCGCGCCGTCTGCCGTTCAAAAGCCACCCCGCAATGCCCGGCGATGATCCCGTCCACCGGACCGATGCTGCGCTCAACCGCCTGCCATTCCGCGTCAAACACGGCCTTGGGCGAGACGGGCCAGATAAAGCGGGCGATATCGTGGTGCCCCCCGTGGATCACGGCATAGCGCTTTCCGGCGTGGTGAAAACTGAGGATGTCCGGCACCTGCCCCATCCAGTCGCGCTGCGCTTGGGTGATCTGCGCGCTGGCGTAGCCGTACCAGCCGACCGACAGCAGATCGCAGGCGCTGCCATCCTCGAACCCGCAGCCGCAGTCCATCGCACCTGCGGCAAGCTGCTTTTCACAATTCCCCGCCACCACCGCGATGCCACTGTCCTGCATCCTGTCGCTGACGGCATGGGCATCGGCGCAATAGGCCACGACGTCGCCGGTGCAAATCATCCGGTCCGGCCCCACCCCTAAGGCCCGCGCGCGGTCAAACAGCGCGGCAAGCGCCTGCAGGTTGGAATACGGACCGCCGAACAACACAATCGGCCCGTTCAATTGTCCCAAATCTTGATGGTTCACCCTGCTCATCCCTTGAATGAAACCGCACACACGCCCATAACCCTATGAGCAAACGGATAAGGTATACTCACAAATGGACACGGCCCCCGCAATCCTAGACGGCGCATTTTGGATCAGCAGCGGTATCATCCTGTTTCTTCTGGTGCTTTCCGGCTTCTTTTCGGGGTCGGAAACGGCGCTGACGGCGGCATCGCGGGGCAAGCTGCGGGGTCAGGCGGATAAAGGGTCCAAGGGGGCGGAACGTGCGCTCAAGATCACCGAGGATAACGAGCGGCTGATCGGCTCTGTCCTGCTGGGCAACAATCTTGTGAACATTCTTGCAGCCTCGCTTGCGACGGCGCTGTTCACGCGGGTCTTTGGCGAGTCGGGTGTGGCGCTGGCGACGCTGGTGATGACGCTGCTGGTCCTGATCTTTGCCGAGGTTCTGCCCAAGACCTATGCGATCACCAATGCTGAAACCGCCGCCGCCGCCGTGTCGCGGCCCATTGCGCTGGTGGTGCTGATCTTCAGCCCCGTGGTATCAGCCGTGCGGTTTCTGGTCCGCGGCATCCTGCGCCTTTTCGGCGTGACCATCGACCCCGACAGCAACATCCTTGCCGTGCGCGAGGAAATCGCGGGGGCGCTGCAAATCGGCCGCTCCGAAGGGGTGGTAGAGAAGGAAGACCGCGACCGTATTCTTGGTGCGCTTGATCTGCGCGAACGCATGGTGGAAGAGGTCATGCTCCACCGGTCAGGGATCGAGATGATCGATGCCGCCAATGACCCTTCGCAGATCCTTGAACAGATCCTGGAAAGCAACCACACCCGCCTGCCCGTCTACCGCGACGATCCCGAGAACATCATCGGTGTGATCCATGCCAAAGACCTGCTGCGTGCCATGTACAAGCACATCAGCGGTGCCGAGGATGACAAACCGTTCAAGACGTTCAAAATCGCCGATATCGCGATGAAACCCTATTTCGTGCCCGAGACATCTACGCTGGACGAACAGATGCGCCAGTTCCTGCGGCGCCGCACCCATTTTGCGCTGGTGGTGGATGAATATGGCTCGCTTCAGGGGTTGATCACGCTCGAGGATATCCTTGAAGAAATCGTCGGCGAGATCACCGATGAATTCGACCCAGATGCGGACCACGGCGTGACCAAGGCCGAGGACGGGCAGTATTTCGTCGATGGGGCCATGACGATCCGCGACCTCAACCGCGCTACGGAATGGGATTTGCCGGATGAAGAGGCTAATACCGTCGCCGGTCTGGTGATCCACGAAGCGCAGATGATCCCGACGCCCAATCAGGTGTTCTCTTTCCACGGGTTCCGGTTCGAGGTCATCGCCCGCGATGGCAACCGGATCACACAGCTGAAAATCCGCCCCCTGTAAAAGCCGCCCTCAGGTGGTGTCATTGTCCATCTTTGGCGCGTCATCCTCTGTATCGCTGCGCTTTACCGCATCACGGACCGCATCGCGCACGTCTTGGCTGGCGCTTTCCATCAACTGCGCCCGGTCGGGTTCAAAGTCGATCTTGGCAAGCGCGCGTCTGAGGTGACGTTCGGCAGCCCTGCGCGCGGCGATGCGCAGCCCCTCGTCAGGGTGCCGCATCAGGCCGTTCAGCGTGGCTTGAAGCCGCTGCTGCACCTCGACCACCGTACACCCGTCCCGCGCCAACGCGCCAAAAGCGTCCTGCATCAGGTCGGACGGGTCCAGCGGTGCGACATAGATGTGGTCCAGCACCTCGTCGCGGTCCCTTTCGGTCTCGTCCTCGTAAAAGCTCAGGATGCGGCCAATGCGGGTGATCACGTCGATCGCGGTGCCGGGGTCATTTACGCCGGGCGACAGCGCCTTTGACGCGACCTCTCCCATCACGATGAGACCAAAGCGCGGATCTTGGTCATAGGTACGCAGATCGCCGATGGTGATACTGGCATTGATCCCTGCATGCAGCGTTTCATCGGTGTGTTCATCGTCCTTGGGCTGCCCCACGCGGTCGATCATCATCAAAGGTTCGTTGACGAAAACAAAGCTGCCGATGTTGCGCTTGAGGTAGATCTTTACCCCGTGATTTTCCGCCACGGTATTCAACGCTTCGGGATAGATATGCTGGATATAGCCGTTTTCATCCGCGGTGAACGGCTTTGCACTGTCGGGAATATCACCGGTCAGCGGATTGGCCCCGAGGCAGGGATTATGCAGGCGTTCCTTGAAGGTGCGGCGTGTCTGATCCTCCACCTGTCGCGAGGTATCGATCAGGCTGCCAAAGGTCTGCAGATGCAGCACCCAGCGGATCAGGCTGAACACGATCACCGTCAATACGATCACCGTCATCACGAACAACACGAAAGACCGCTTGTCGTCGAACACCCCAAGCTCGCGCAGGATGATGGCGATCAGAGCATACACATAGGCCCCGATAAAAACGGCCAGCGTATTCTGGGTGGTACGGTCCTGCACGATCAAGCGGTGAATGCGCGGCGTCCATTGGGTCGAGGTGCTGCGATATACCGTGACCATGACGCTAAGCGAAAAGGTGGTGACCGCGAGCATCGCGTTGGCGATGATCGACAACAACCGGTCCGCCGCACTGCCGGTCAGATAGGTCGCGAGCGATTGCGGGATCCAGCGTTCGATCAACATGCTCAGCAGCAGCGACAAGACCGCCAACAACCCCATGATCAGCACACGCACCCAAAGCTTGCGGCTGTATTCACGGCCCTTGCGGAGCAGTGTCGATGGCAAAAGGAAGTCAAAGTTCATAGGGTATGTCCGCGTCATGAAGTGCCATGTTCAACAAGCTTGCGCGGAGATCACCTGGCTTACAAGCCCAACGCCCTATGCCGCCCGATGGTTCAAAAACGCAGGGCCAAATCAGCGGGTGGGACTGATGCTATGCTCTTACGGTGGTTGAGAATTATGGCTATGGTCGGTGTATGAGCCATGACATCCCCATCATCCTGCTGGCCGCGGGGCAATCCTCGCGGATGCGGGGGCGCGACAAACTGCAAGAGATCGTGGAGGGCGAACCCCTGCTGCGCCGACAGGCACGGATCGCGCGGGCGGCGACGCGAGGGGCGGTCATTGTGGCGCTGCCACCTGCGCCCCACCCGCGCTACGCGCTTGTGGCTGATATGGAGGTTGAAGCGCTCCCCGTTCCCGATGCGGCAGAGGGGATGAACGCCTCGCTCCGCGCGGGGTTTGCGGCCCTTCCCGCCGGTACGCCTGCCGCGATGGTGCTGCTTGCCGACCTGCCAGAACTGACTGAAGATGACTTGAACACCGTCTTTCACGCCGTTGATATTAAATCAAATTACACGATATGGCGCGGTGCGACGGCGGATGGAAAGCCGGGTCACCCGACGGTATTTGCCGCCTGCCATTTTGATCATTTTGCACGGATGCAAGGTGACACCGGCGGGAAAGAGATCATCGCACAGGCCCAGGATCAGACGCTGCTGATTCCCCTGCCGGAGAACCGCGCGCGACTGGACCTTGATACGCCCGAAGCATGGGCTGCATGGCGCGCGGCGCGCTGACCGGCCCCTGACCACGTACCCCTGAACACGAAGAACGGGACAGTCGCCTGCCCCGTTCTTCGCCCCGCACCCCCTAAGGGATGCAGGCATGTTGCTGCATATAATGTGGCGCTTACTTCGTCAGAAGTTTCGCCTCGTGCTTTTTCAGCGTGCGACGCGCGGCGACATAGCCGTCCACCCCTTCGCGCGTTGCTAGTTCCGGGAAAAGCTCCAGGATCTCGTTGCGTTGCGCGTTGCCGACGCCTGCAAGGCTCATATCGCCCGGCTGGAAGCTTTCGGTCCATGTGCCGTCAGACAGGATCACCTCGTGCTGGTCGAACATCACGTGGATGTAAGTCGTGCCAGAGGTTTCAACGATATCAACACCTTCCAGACCGGTCAGGTGTTTCGCCGCGACCAGAACTTCGCGCTCTTCAAAGTAGAGCGCTGTCTTGTCGTTGGCCACCAGAACGCGGTGGTTGGGGCTGACCAGCATGTCACGCTCGGGCAGGTTGTTGCCCAAAGCGCCCTGACGGATCAGAACCGGCAGCAGATGCGCTTTATGCGCCAGCTCTTGTCCGGTCATCTCGCGGGCACCGACCCAGCGGATTTCCTGGATACCGTTGTCACGGGTGATGACACGGTCGCCCACCACCAGATCTTCGACCCGACGTTCCCCTTTCGGCGTAGCGATCAAGGTGCCCGGCGTGAAGCAGGGAATGATCTCTTCGATGTTGGTAAAGTCGAGACGACCGGTCTCAGTGCCGGACGCATCCGTAAAGACGATCGTACCGTCGATGCCATCGTTGGGGCTGTCGCCGTCGATTGTGTCACCGGCATCATTATCCGGCGTGACGTTTTCAAGGCGATAGCCGCCGCCGGGGCTCAACGCGCCTCTCAGATCGATGACGTCGTAGTCGGAGGCATCTGTGCCGGCACCGCCGTCGATGGTGTCGCCACCGTTGACGTTGGTGAAGGTATCGCGCCCGTCGTTACCTTGCAGGCTGTCATTGCCCGCGCCACCGCTGATGATGTCGTCGCCGCCACCTGCGCTGATGGTATCGTCGCCTTCACCGCCTTCGATGGTGTCGTTGCCAAAGCCACCCAGCAGGCTGTCGTCGCCGACGCCACCGTCGATGCTGTCGTTGTCTTCACCGCCGTCGATGGTGTCGTCACCCTCGCCACCGAACAAGATGTCGTCGCCGCGCACACCGCTGATGGAGTCGTCACCGGTCCCACCGTCTACGGTATCATTGTCACCGGCCGCGATGATCGTGTCGTTTCCGGCACCCCCGAGGATGGAGTCGTCACCAAAGCCGCCAAGGATGGAGTCATCGCCGTCACCGCCGTCGATGGTGTCGTTGCCCTGACCACCGTCGATGGTGTCGTTACCGGCACCGCCTTTAACGTCGTCGTCGCCATTACCCGCGAGGATGGAGTCGTCACCGTCGCCCCCATCGATCTCATCATGGCCCTGTGCGCCGCGGATGGTGTCGTTGCCTTGACCACCCAAGATCGTATCGTTGCCCTGACCGCCATCCAGGCTGTCGTCGTCAATGCCACCGTCGATGTAGTCGTCATCGGCACCACCCAGGATGGTGTCGTTGTCGTCTTCACCGTACAGAACGTCATTGCCCGCACCGCCTTCGATATAGTCCTTGCCGTTATTCGGCTGCGGATCGGTGGCGTCGACTTCCTCGCCCTCGTAGCCGGCGATCGGTTCGTTGCCAAAGCCACCATAGATGGTGTCATTGCCTTCGCCGCCATACAGGCTGTCGGACCCGTGGCTGCCGATGATGCTGTCGTCGCCGTCGTCGCCGTAGACCTCATCGTCATCGATACCCGCGTTGATAGAATCGTCGCCCGTACCGCCGTAGATGGTGTCAGAGTCGTCGCCGGTGCGGATCGTATCGTTGCCGCTGCCGCCATCGACGAAATCACGACCATCGTCCTTGTTCGGATCGCCGGAGTTGAAGAAGGGGTTGGGTCGTCCACCGACGGTCGGCTGATCATTCGCATAATCAGAGAAGGTGTCGATACCCGCTTCGATCAGATCGTCACCGTCACCGCCATAGATTTCGTCCGCACCTTGGACATCGGTGATGGTGTCGTTGCCGCTGCCGCCATAGATGGTGTCGTTGTCGATGCCGCCTTCGATGACATCATCATCGTCGCCACCGTCAATATAGTCGGCATCATCACCGCCATCGATCGTATCATCGCCCGCGCCGCCGATCAGCGTGTCTTTGTCGTCGTTGGGGTTGGTATCCTGATCAAAGGGTGTGGAGACCAACGGAACGTCTGTGTCGGGCACGCCAATCGCACCGGGCTTGTTGCCAATCAGTACGTCGTCACCCTCACCACCGACGAGGGAGTCGTTGCCGTCACCACCGATCAGGCTGTCATCATATTTACCACCGTCGATGGTATCATTGCCGCCCTGGCCATCGATGGTATCATCACCACCGCCGGCATTCACCACGTCGTTGCCGTCACCGGTCAAGACATTTTCATCACCGCCGGAGCCTGTGACAGTATCGTCACCGCCCCCCAGTTCGAGCCTCTCGATCTCCGAGAATTCGGTGGTGCCGGACCCGTTGGTCAGTGTCCCTTCCTCTTTATCGGTGAAAGTGACAGTCAGGTCGTCGTTCACAGCCGTACTGTCGATCACATCGCCGTCGGTTTCGCCGCTTTCGCCGCCGATGATAACGTCGTTATCGACGCCATCGGTCAGTGTGAACGTGTCGTCGCCCGACCCGCCGTCAACGGTATCGTCGCCCAACCCGCTGTCGATCGTGTCGTCGCCACCGTTGCCAAAGATCGTATCGTTGATCCCGTCTGTGCCGTCGATCTGGTCGCCTTGGGCGTCGGTGTACCCCGGTGCCATATCCTCGCCACTGTCCAGACCATCAACAGGGCCGGCCATCTCTTCGCCGATGATGTTTTCGATCTCGGTGAATTTGAACGAGCCCGCGGATGTGCCGTCGTCGTTGTACAGATCAACCGTACCGTTCTGACCATTGCCGTTGCTATCTGGTTCCAGATCACGCAAGCGGAAATTGAGGCCAGTCAGATCAAGCGTGTCATCGTCGGTGTTCAGCGCAGGGTCGGCATTGAAGCCGCCGGCACCACCGTCAACCGTATCGCCATCGGTGCCGCCAAAGATGGTATCCTTGCCCGCGCCGCCGCTGATGTTGTCTTTGCCTTCGCCGCCAGTGAGCTGGTCATCACCGTCGCCGCCGATCAACGTATCGTCATCATCGCCGCCAAACAGCGTGTCATTACCCGCGCCGCCGTCGATCAGGTCATCGCCCTCGTCGCCCATCAGCAGGTCATTGCCGGCACCCCCGTCAACGCCGCCCACGGGCGCGTCGAAATAGACGTCGGTGATGTTGATGCCCGCGTGGTTGCCGGGCGACAGGCTTTGATCCATCGTGTGGGTGATTTCGAGGTAATCCACCGGACCCGAGATGTTCACCAGCGCAGAGTGGCTCGGATCTGTATCCGGGCCATCGGCACCGCGGCTGATCAGCGTTTCATTCCCGCCGACGCCGTCCTGGTTCTGTGCCTGAATGCCGCCGCCTGTGCTGACGTTGATCGGCGTGCGTGCGCCATCGGGGCCAACGGCCACGATCACAACTTTCGACGCGTTATCAATGTCATTGATGCGGAAGCTGATGTTGGTCACATCCTTCGAGAAGTCCAGGCGATAGGTCGCGCTTTCGCCATCCTGGTTCGCCAGAGACGCCAAAGAACTGTTCGCATTGGTCGCCTGACCGTCGCCGGTGATCGAATGCACCTTCTGCTGGTCAGTGGAGAATGTCGTCTCGGGCGTTTTGCTGCTGCCGGTGACCGAGAAGGTCACATTGACGTTGCCCGTGTCCTGAACAAATCCACCGCCCAGATTGTCGTTATTATCGACAGCCGAGTTGTCATGGGGGTCTGGTGCCTTGTCCCACTCAAAGCTCTCACGCTCTGTCGTGCCACCGGGCGTAGAGGTGCCGCCGGTGTTGTTGTCGCCATAGATCGTGTCATTGCCGGTGCCACCGGAAATGGTGTCATCGCCGTGGTTGCCTTCGATCGAATCGTGGCCCGCGTTGCCTTCGATGCTGTCGTTGCCGCCTTCACCAAAGATCGTGTCGTTGCCATTCCCGCCGGTCAGCACATCGTCGCCACCAACGGTACCATCGGTTGGGGACGTGCTGTCATCGGTCACGGTGTAGGTTTTGGCGATGTGGTCGTATTTGATCGACGGCAGGTTAGAGTTGTGGCTGACGAAATCGTAGGATTTACCGACTTCCAGCGGTTTGTCTGTCACGAAACCGACGGCATCGTTGCCGTCAAAGTTCACGACGTAGACTGTCACATCCTGCGAGGAATCCACCGCGCCTTCGGGGCGCACAATATAGGAATACTCGGGGATGATCTTGTCGCCGGCGTATTCGGTGTTGCCATCCAATTTGGTGGTCTTTGCCAGGGTTTGCGAGTTGTCGTTGTCATTCAACTTGTCGTCGTCATCATTGATGCCAACCGCGACAGGTGCGGAATTTTCGTTGATGGTGAACGACTTGCCAGACAGATCGCCGGAGCCCACATCGCTGTTCTGGAAGGGGCTTGAACCGCCAGCCACCGTCACATTTGCCAGATCCCATGTCAGAACGGTATGATCCGCACCCGATACAGGCTCAACAGTCTTCGAGACGGGCTGCGCTTTGGTCAGGCCGGCGCTGTCGCCAAAGATGATGTCATCGCCTTCGCCGCCGTGCAGCGTGTCGTTGCCGACGGTGCCGTCGTCATCCGCCAGCAAAGCCGCCGGGTTGTCAAAGAACACGTCTGTTACGTTCACGCCCGAGTTGCCGCTTGTGGCACCGGTGTGAATGAACTCGATCCGCGACACGGGACCGTCGATGGACACGTTGACGGAATACTTGCTCGACGCCGGGGAATCGTCGCCGCCCTCGCTGGTGGCCGTGTCCACGCCGAACTTGCCGTCACTGTCCGTCAGCTTCACTTTGCCGGAGCTGCTGTTGGCGATCATATCGACGTCGATCATCTTGCCGGATGCATCGTAGGCCAGCACTTTCACCGCGCCTCTGTTGTCGATGTCGTTCACGTTGAAGGACACATTGCCAACGGCCTCGTCAAACCGCAGTTCGAACTTTGTTTCACCGGTGCAGTTGGCCAGCGATTCAAACGAGCTGTTGTCGTTCACGCCATGGGCATCGCCCTCGACATTTCCGGTGAACTGTTTGCTATCGCTGAATTCCTGGTCCGCATTGTTCTTCGGCGAAAAGCTCTTGAGCTCGAATGTGACGTTGACGGTGCCGGTATTCTGGGTGAACCCGCCCTTGAGGTTGTCATTGTCGTCGATCGCGGAACCGTCGCCCGATGGGTCGGGTGCCTTGGACCATTCAAAGCTTTCGCGGGTGTCGCCGTAGTTGCCCTTGGTCGCGCCATCACCGATCAGGATGTCGTTGCCCTTGCCACCATCGACATAATCATTGCCCGACCCTGCAACGACCGTATCATTCCCCAAACCCGCGTTGACCGTATCATTGCCGCCACGTGCGAGGATGATGTCATCATTGGACCCGACGTTGCCGAACACCGCGTCGTTGCCGTCAACACGGTCACCGCTTGGGTCATCATTATAGCTGGCGTCGATCTTGTTGCCCTGCTGGTTACCGTCCACGATCCCGTTCGGCCCGTCGGCCGGAGCCTCGGTCGCGGTTTTCTCGGCCTCGGCGGTCGAGGTTTTTCCAAAGAGCCACAGTTTGTTCAAAAAGATGGTCATATCGGTCGTCTCCAAAATCAGGTCAGGCACGCTACGGTTGTACCGTCAGCCATAAAACGAGGGTGCCCAGTCATGGGCGAAGCTAATTAAATCACATGGCACCAATTCTGTGCCCGGGGTACTAAGGCGGGACAAAGCAACGCCCTGCCCGCGACGCTGCTGCAATGAAACATACGGCGCGCGGACGGGTGCATCGCGTGACACGCCCAAATCTGCAGCCGTTTGGATACGGGTCATTTGTGTTCTTGTTGTGATCCGAAAACGGCGCTTCGGGGAAGAAATCAAGACGGTCTCGGCAGCGGCGGAGCAACGCAGAGTTGCAACATCATCCATACCCGAACGGTCCGGCAGTCGTGGTCTGTAGATACAGTTTCCCATCAGTTTCTCCTCCTTCCGCCAACGTGGCGGGCCGTTAAAAAACGGCGCACAATACCCCTAACAAAGCTCCGCGGTCACAGACGACACACAAAGAACTCTACCGTCCTGAAGGGAGGATCAGCCGCAGACAGCTGCCCGCTGCCGCGCAACCGGCAGTGGTATATTCATCGGCTCTTAAGAGCCAAGCGAACACATCTTCCCCGCACAACATGTGCGTTCGATGCGGTCGCCCCCGAAACCTAAAAAACTTTGCCCCCCAGTTGGGCACGTTCTTATTACCTACCCGTTGACGTTGCTGGAAGGAAAAAATGGCAAGAATTCGCAGACGCGCCTCTTTTCCGCCTTTTTTGACTCGACGGCGGCGCGGAATATGCACGCATAGGTAGCGCATTGTTTCCCATATCAGGGTGCGAATTTCGATGATGCGGGTGGTTTTTGGGATTTTTCACTTAATTTTAATGATTTCCCAAACCTAGCGCTCGGCACTGTTTCGCAGACAGACACAATAAACCATCTTTGCGATTAAATTCGGCGTGGCGGGACTGTGGCGGGGCGTAAATTCGCGATTTGGAACCAATAGCTTGCGACCGCGCCCATTTTTTCGAAAACGCCGCCAGTTTGCCAGCGCAAAACCGAATCGCAATACCACCTAAAGGATAGTCTTCGGCACCTCAGGTGGGGTGCCATATGCCGATTATTTAGGCCCGACACCATAAGTTTGACACGAGGACATGTGTTTGAGCGAACATCTGCCGCTACAACCGCAAGAGGGTATTTTGGTCAAATTCGCAGCAAAATCCCACTGTCTCATGATGTTAGGGGGTGATATTTACCGCGCGACAAGTATGCTGATCCAACAGATACAGGAACATGGCGTCGTCACTTGGCCTCTGCCACCACCAGAAGAAGCGTTTGATGAGCAGTCGGAAAATCAAGAATATGGAAGAGTTTGCCGCCGTCAGCGGGATCTCCCGTCCGACGCTTTCCAAGTTCTTCAACGACCCCACCAGCGTGCGTAGCAGCACCCGCAAACGGGTTGAGGCAGCGCTGGACCGATATGACTATCGGCCCAATCTTTACGCCATGAACCAGAACCGCCGTTTGACCAAGAACATCGGCGTCGTGGTGCCGCATCTGGCCGACCCTTTCTTTGCCAAGATTGCCCGCACGATCGAAGAGCACATCTTGCGGCAGGGCTTCCGGCCCGTTCTGCTCGGGTCGCACGGCAGCCCCGAGATGGAGCTGGAGAACCTCGAAAACCTGCGCATGTTGAAACCGGCGGGCGTATTGCTGGCCGCTTTCGGGCGCAGCTCTGACCACGCGCAGATCCAGACCTTTACCGAAGAGGTCCCTACCGTCCTGTTCGATGCGAACATCGATAAGGTCGGCAAGGCGTTCATAGGCTCCAACAATGAACAAAGCGTTGATCTGATCGTTGACTATCTGTGCCGCACGGGCGAGCCGCCTGCCTTTTTCGAGATGAAAGACCCGATGAACCCCAACGCCTACAAACGGCGCGCCGCCTATGTCAGGGCGATGGAACGTCTGGGCCAAACGCCGCATCTGATCCAGGTCGGTGGCGAGGGATGGGAATTCGAAGAGATCGGGTTTCGTGAAGGCACCCGCGTAATCCGCGACCGAAGCCTACCGTCAAAAACCATACTGTGCAGCAACGACCGTTTGGCCATCGGGCTGTTGTCCGCCATTTTCGAGGCGGGGATGAGCGTCGGGATCGAGGCCGGCCACGACTTCCGCGTCGCGGGCCATGACGACCATCCTTTCTCGCGCTTCACCTGCCCGCGCCTTACCACCGTGTCCCAAGACTACGAAGCCATTGCCGAGAAAAGCGCGACCACCCTGCTGGCCCTGATCGAGGCAGATGATTCTCTTGATTCGCGTACAGAGACGCTGTTTGACGGCAAGCTCGTGCTCAGGGGCTCTGCCTAAATTATTGAAAACACGCACCTAAATCGCAAAACTAGACGCGCGTAAAATTCAAATTGACGCGAGTTCACCAATAACCGTAAGCTTGTCGCTAACATCTCATCAGGGAGGTAGAAGATGTTTGTTTTGAACGCGTTTCGAACGGCGACCGCCATTTCACTTTTGACGGCAGCCGCTGCTTCTGCGGATACGATCACAATCGCTACAGTCAACAACGGCGACATGATCCGGATGCAGGGTTTTACCGATGATTTTACTGCCAAAACCGGCCACGAAGTCGAATGGGTCACGCTGGAGGAGAACGTCCTGCGTCAACGTGTGACCACGGACATCACTACCAAAGGTGGGCAGTTCGACATCATGACCATCGGCATGTACGAGACCCCGATCTGGGGCAAACAAGGCTGGCTGGTTCCGCTGGACGATCTGTCTGCAGAATATGACACCGACGACATCCTGCCCGCGATGCGCGGCGGTCTGAGCGTCGACGGCACGCTTTATGCGGCCCCTTTCTACGGCGAAAGCTCCATGATCATGTACCGCAAGGACCTGATGGAGAAAGCCGGACTGGAGATGCCCGACGCGCCCACATGGGAATTCGTCGCTGAAGCCGCCCGCGCTATGACCGACCGTGACGCCGGCATCAACGGCATCTGTCTGCGTGGCAAGGCCGGTTGGGGCGAGAATATGGCGTTCCTCACAGCGACAGCAAACGCCTTTGGGGCACGCTGGTTCGACGAAAGCTGGACTGCGCAGTTTGACCAGCCCGCATGGAAAGAAACGCTTGAGTTCTATGTGAACCTGATGAACGACGCGGGCCCTCCGGGTGCGGCGAACAACGGGTTCAACGAAAACCTGTCGCTGTTCCAGCAGGGCAAATGCGGCATGTGGATCGACGCGACTGTTGCGGCGTCCTTTGTGACCAACCCGACAGATTCCACCGTCGCGGATCAGGTCGGCTTTGCGCTGGCACCTGACACCGGCAAAGGCAAACGCGGCAACTGGCTGTGGGCTTGGGCGCTTGGCATCCCTGCTGGCACCGATAACGAAGCCGCCGCGAAAGAATTCATCGAATGGGCCACGTCCAAAGAGTATCTTGAACTGGTCGCCGAGAAAGACGGTTGGGCAAATGTTCCTCCCGGCACGCGGACATCGCTGTACGAAAACGCCGAATACAAAAAGGTGCCTTTCGCGCAGATGACACTGGACAGCATCCTGTCGGCTGATCCCACCGCGCCAACCGTGGATCCGGTGCCCTACGTCGGTGTGCAGTTTGCAGCTATCCCGGAGTTTGCAGGCATCGCCACACAGGTCGGTCAAGAGTTCTCTGCCGCGCTGGCAGGACAACAGTCCGTCGATGAAGCCCTGGCCAACGCACAAGCGTTGACCACCGATGAGATGGAAGCCGCCGGCTACTGATCTGATCGCCCTCGGGGTCAGTCAGCAAAGCTCCCCCTTGCTGACTGGCCCCTTTTTTCCAACACGTGCATGATCGTCCGGGACGGCCCTAGCCCGTCAACGGAGGAGGTATATTCAATGGCAACGCAACACTCACGATCGGCCGCCCGTCTGATGATGGCCCCCGCTGTCGTGCTGCTTCTGGGATGGATGCTCGTCCCCCTGACGATGACGCTGTATTTTTCCTTTCGCAAATACCTGCCCCTGCGCGGCGGTGATCTGGGGTGGGTCGGCTTTGACAACTACGTCCGCTTTGTATCGTCCAGCGCCTTCTGGCCGTCGGTTCAGGCGACACTGGTGATCGTGGGCGGCGTCCTGTTCATCACCGTCGTACTGGGTGTGTTGCTGGCCGTTTTGCTGAACCAGCCGATGTGGGGTCAAGGGATCGTTCGGATCCTCGTGATTGCCCCGTTCTTCGTGATGCCGACCGTATCGGCGCTGGTCTGGAAAAACATGTTCATGGATCCGGTCAACGGGCTGCTCGCCCACCTGTGGGGCCTGTTCGGGGCTGAACCGCTGGTGTGGCTGACCGAGGCCTCGACCCAATCCATCATTCTCATTGTCAGCTGGCAGTGGCTGCCCTTTGCGACGCTGATCCTGCTGACCGCGATCCAATCGCTGGACAGTGAACAACTGGAGGCCGCCGAGATGGACGGCGCATCGCCCGTCAAACGCTTTGGTTTCATCACTCTGCCCCACCTGTCGCGGGCGATCACTGTGGTGGTGCTGATCCAGACGATCTTTTTGCTCTCTATCTTCGCCGAAATTTTCGTGACCACCCAAGGCGCCTTTGGCACCAAAACCCTGACCTATCTGATCTTCCAGCGTGTGTTGGAAAGCCAGAACATCGGGCTCGGCTCTGCCGGCGGTGTCTATGCCATCATCCTCGCCAATATCGTTGCCATCTTCCTGATGCGCATGGTTGGCAAGAACCTCGACGCATAAGGAGCCCGTCATGGCACGTGCAACGACCACACAACGCAAGGCTCTGAACACCGCACTCGCATGGGGCGTCGGGCTGCTGATTTTCTTCCCCATCCTCTGGACCATCCTGACCAGCTTCAAGACCGAAGCCCAGGCGATTGCAGACCCGCCGGTGTTCCTGTTCTTTGACTGGACACTAGAGAACTACGCCGCGGTGCAGGAACGTTCGAACTACGGCCGGTTCTTGTGGAATTCGGTGGTGATCGCGGGGGGCTCTACCCTTCTGGGCATCCTGATCGCCGTTCCCGCCGCCTGGTCGATGGCCTTTGTCCCCTCCAACCGGACCAAAGATATCCTGCTGTGGATGTTGTCCACAAAGATGCTGCCAGCGGTCGGGGTGCTGTATCCGATCTACCTGATATTTATCAAGATGGGTCTGCTGGACAGCAAGCTGGGGCTGGTCGTGGTGCTGATGCTGATCAACCTGCCGATCATCATCTGGATGCTTTACACCTACTTCAAGGAAATCCCCGGAGAGATCCTAGAGGCAGCCCGTATGGATGGTGCCAGCCTGCGCGAAGAGGTGCTGTATATCCTCACGCCGATGGCGATCCCCGGCATCGCCTCCACGCTGCTTCTGAACGTGATCCTCGCCTGGAATGAAGCCTTCTGGACCCTCAACCTCGCCGCTGCCAAGGCTGCCCCTCTGACGGCCTTTATCGCCAGCTATTCCAGCCCCGAAGGGTTGTTCTACGCCAAGCTCAGCGCGGCCTCGACCATGGCCATCGCGCCGATCCTCATCCTTGGCTGGTTCAGCCAGAAACAACTTGTCAGCGGCCTGACCTTTGGCGCAGTGAAATAAGGAAACAACACCATGGGACGCATCACATTAGACAAGGTTTCCAAGCGCTTCGGTGACGTCGAAGTCATCCCGCCGCTGGACCTGACCATCGAAGACGGCGAATTCACCGTCTTTGTCGGCCCCTCGGGCTGTGGCAAATCCACCTTGCTGCGCCTGATTGCAGGGCTCGAAGATACCTCGGGCGGGCAAATCCGCATCGACAAACAGGACGCCACCCATGTGCCCCCCGCCAAGCGCGGTCTGGCGATGGTGTTCCAGTCCTACGCGCTGTATCCGCATATGTCCGTGCGCAAGAACATCGCCTTTCCGATGCGCATGGCGGGCATACCCGTGGACGAACAGAACCGCCGCATCGATGCCGCGGCGAAAGCGCTGAACCTGACCGCCTATCTGGACCGCAAACCCGGCCAGCTGTCGGGCGGGCAACGCCAGCGTGTGGCGATTGGTCGGGCGATTGTCCGTGAACCCGCGGCCTTCCTGTTCGACGAACCGCTGTCCAACCTCGACGCTGCTTTGCGCGTGGGCATGCGGCTTGAAATCTCCGAGCTGCATAAACGGCTTGAGACGACAATGATCTATGTAACACATGATCAGGTCGAAGCGATGACCATGGCCGACAAGATCGTGGTGCTTCAGGCCGGTGTGATCGAACAGGTCGGCTCCCCGCTCGAGCTTTACCACACACCCCGAAACACCTTTGTCGCGGGCTTTATCGGCTCGCCCAAGATGAACCTGATCTCGGGCCCCGAGGCGGCCAAACACGGTGCGCATACCATCGGCATCCGCCCTGAACACATCGACGTATCGACAACCGAAGGCACCTGGAGCGGCGTCGTCAAAGTGTCGGAGCATCTGGGGTCGGA
The DNA here is from genome assembly GCF_000735125.2 of Sulfitobacter sp. CB2047. Taxonomy (NCBI): domain Bacteria; kingdom Pseudomonadati; phylum Pseudomonadota; class Alphaproteobacteria; order Rhodobacterales; family Roseobacteraceae; genus Sulfitobacter; species Sulfitobacter sp. CB2047. The sequence continues at coordinate 1,900,836 of NZ_CP072613.1, forward strand.
CACGTTCTTCCACGTCTATGACACCGGCCTGACCGAGATGATGACCGTCCGTGCCCGCGGCGAAGTGGGCTTGCGCCACGGCGACCGAGTGTTCCTGACCCCGCGCGAGGAGTCGCTTCACCGCTTCGACGCCAACGGCCTACGCATCGCATGAAGCGCCGCGTGCCCCTGCCCTTTAACTTTGCTTCCTACGAAAGCGGTCTCATGAATGAACCGACCATAACAAACACCGACGCGCCGCCTCCGGTGCCGCTGTCCCTGGACCGCCTTGGTGACCTGCCCGCCCGTATCGGCACGCCCAACTACGATCGCGCCGCGCTCTCGGCGGGGATCATCCACATCGGTCTGGGCAATTTCCACCGCGCCCATCAGGCGTGGTATCTGCACAAGCTGATGCAACAGGGTCTGGCGCAGGATTGGGCGCTGATCGGCGCCGGTGTGCGGGCCTATGACAGCGCGATGCGCGACAAGCTTAAAGCGCAGGACTATCTGACGACCTTGATCGAGCTTGCGCCCGGCCGTGTCACGGCAGAGGTCGTCGGCTCGATGATCGACTACACCCCCATCGCCGAAGACAACGCGCCGCTAATTGCCGCGATGGCAGATCCCGCGATCCGCATCGTGTCGCTGACCGTGACCGAGGGCGGCTATTTCATCGACCCCGAAACCGGCGGGCTTGATCTGACCCACGCCGATATCCAGCATGACCGCGCACAGCCCGATCAGCCCAAGACGGTTTTCGGGGCGATCATTGCCGCGCTCAAGCTGCGGCGCGATGCGGGCCACGGTCCGTTCACGGTGCAAAGCTGCGACAACCTGCGCGGCAATGGCACCGCCACGCGCCAGGCCGTCGTGACCCTCGCCCGCCAAGGTGACGCGGCGCTTGCCCAGTGGATCGAGCAAAACTGCAGCTTCCCGAACTCTATGGTGGATTGCATCGTGCCCGCCACCGGCCCTGACGAGATTGCGCTGGCGCAAAGCCTTGGCGTCGATGACGCGGCACCGGTGACCCACGAGAACTACCGCCAATGGGTGATCGAAGACGACTTCTGCGCCGGACGCCCCGACTGGGACAAGGCGGGGGCGATCTTTACCGATGCTGTGCATGACTACGAGGCGATGAAAATCCGCATCCTCAACGCAGGACATCAGGTCTTGGCCAACGCCGGAGAGTTGCTGGGCCTGGAAACCATCGCCGATTGCATGGCGCACCCCTTGACCTCTGCCATGTTCCGCAAGATCGAGGCAGAGGAAATCGCCCCCTACGTCGCCGCCGTGCCCGGTCAAGACCCGGCGGCCTATGTCGAACTGATTGCCAAACGTTTCGCCAACCCCGCGATCCGCGACACCACACGGCGCGTGGCCTTTGACGGGTCATCACGACATCCGGGGTTTGTTCTGCCGGTCCTGCGCGACGCCTTGGCGGCCAAGGGCAGTTGCTCCGGTCTGGCTTTGGTAGAGGCGCTATGGGCCCGTATGTGTGCAGGCTCCCGCATGGACGGGACAGAGATCGAGCCGAACGACCCGCAGTGGGCGCGCCTCAACGCTGTGGCCCTGGCCGCGCGCGAAGCGCCGCAGCTCTGGCTTGCGCAGCGTCATATCTATGGCGATCTGGCCGAGCATCAGGCCTTTGCCGAGGCGTTTGAACACTGGCTCTCGCTCATCTGGGCAGAAGGCTGCGAGGCCGCGCTTGCGGTCTATACCGATCAGCCGGATGTGGCCGCCGCATTGGCCGGTGACCGCGCGGGGATGGGGCAATGATCCTGTGTTGCGGGGAGGCATTGATCGATATGGTCGCGGCCCCGTCGCTCGACGGGCCGGACGGGTTTGTGCCCCATTCGGGCGGCGCGGTCTTTAACACCGCCATCGCGCTTGGCCGATTGGGGGCCCGCACGGGCATGCTTACCGGAATGTCGCGCGATATGTTCGGCGATCAGCTCGCCGATGCGCTGAAGGCCAGTGACGTGGACACCACGCATATCATCCGCTCTGACCGCCCTAGCACATTGGCTTTTGTGAAACTTGAAGATGGGCAGGCAAGCTATTCATTCTTCGACGAAAACTCCGCCGGTCGGATGATCCGCGCCGAGGATATGCCAGCGCTGCCGAGCGATATCACCGCGCTGTTCTTTGGCGGTATCAGTCTTGCCAGCGATCCCAGTGCCAGCGCCTATGCTGCCTTGCTGGAACGTCAGGGTGGGTCGCGGGCGGTGATGATCGACCCCAACATCCGCCCGCTGTTTATCACCGACGCGGACGGCTACCGCCGCCGGATGGCGGCGATGATCAACCAGGCGGATATCGTCAAAGTCTCGGACGAGGATCTTGACTGGCTGAACCCCGCCCCGTTGACGCAGGCCGAAAAGATCAGCGCAATGCTCGACACCGGCCCGTCGGTTGTGATTGTCACCCAAGGGGCCGAGGGTGCCATAGCAACGCTTGCCGACGGCACATCGATCGCAGTGCCTGCGGTAAAGACCAACGTCGTCGATACAATCGGTGCAGGTGATACGTTCAATGCGGGATTTCTGGCGAAGCTGTCCGATCTGGGTCTGCTGACGCCTGAAGCCCTTGGCATGCTTAATCCCGACGCTTTGCGCGACGCAATGACATATGGCGCCCGCGTTGCCGCCATCACCGTGTCACGCGCCGGTGCCAACCCGCCTTGGGCGAACGAGCTTTAACGCCAACCCCAGACGGACCCTTTCACAAAGCCGCGCAGCAATTCCCTGCGCGGCTTTTGATATGCAACGGACAAGAGGACGCGACATCGCCGAGGCCGCAAAAGCAACCTTCACACCTATCGACGATCAAAACTGAATTTTACGGAAAGCCTTGCAAGAACAAGGTGGTACCCAAGGCCGGACTCGAACCGGCACGCCTCGCGGCGGGGGATTTTGAATTTAACCGTAATCGCACCAAAACAATAACTTCCGATAATTCCGTCCTACGGACAGATCGAGAACCTCCTGCGAACGTTGGACCGCGCGGCAATTCGTCTCTTTCCAGAAGCATGAAGCCGGAACACAAGCGCATGGCGCGTGTGATCGGCTACACACTGACCCTCGGCGATGCTGACGCATGGGCCGGTTTCACAACCGTTGCGCAGACGCGACTGACGAACAAAGAACGCGCCGCCTTGGCGTGGGCTGCCCTCCGCGCCCTCGACACCCCGGCACAAGCTGAAACTGTCGCTGCAACCCTCCTGACGTTCGCAGACTACCCCCTGCCGACCTTTCTCAATCCGATGGAAGATGCACGCTGGTGGGCATCCTTCGCATCTTTAAAAGAGCGCAAGGCGTATGCGCTGGCAGCCTATGAGGCACTGCCCATGCGCGAGCAAATGGCGTTCCGCAACCACATCTCGGAAGTGGAGATTGCCGCATGAAAATGCTTGTGCACCGGACACCTGTCAGCACTAAGCTGCCTTTCGACCTGGATGACCTCAAGGCCCATATCCGCGTGAATGATGACATTGACGATGCGTCGATCACGAACATGGGCCACACGGCGGCGGCGGAGATTGAACAGTTTGCTCAGATCGCCCTGCTGACCCAGACGATCCGCGTGACTATTTTTGAACCGTCGCGCGAGGGCGGGTTGCGGTTGCCCATTGGGCCAGTTGCAGACGATGACATTCCGGCCGTTTCCATCGACGGCGAAGCGTTCTCGGCGTTCGACTTTGCGGGCGGCAACCGTCCCTATATCCGGTGGCTGGCGTCATGGCACGACCTGGCCCCAAGCCGGATCACGATCGAATATCAGGCGGGGTTTGGCGCAGATGCGTCGAGCATCCCGCACGACCTTTCTCAGGCCCTCATGGATCAGACCGCACTGCACTATGACGGCAGGTCGCCGATGGAGGCCAAGTCCCTCACTACTTCACCGCACATGGCGCGTGTGGGCGCTCGATACCGCGGGGTGCAGGCATGACTGACAGAGAGCTTGAAGAGGTGCTGACGTTCCGTTGGCCACTGGTGATGCGAAGATCAATGGCAGGCACGGATGAATGGCTCAAAGGCTTTGTGCGCTCGATCGCCAAGCATGGGAAGCGGCCAGAGTGGAGACCCACTGCCAGGCAAGAACAGATCATGCGGCGTCTAGTGTCAGAGCTTGGCACCGTGCCAGAGCGCGATGTCGAGTTGATCGAGAGATAACAAAGAAGAAAGCCCGCCGGTGACACGGCGGGCCTATGCGGCAGATGGCGTTCACGGGTTAGCCGGGTCTGCCGCATCACAGTGCTACCGGGTAACGGGCCACAGCACAAGGGCAGCTATTCCGCGTCGTGCGGTCTCTCCACGCCCTAAGGCCCCACTGCCACCCTATGGCGGTGAACATGGGAGAGCGGACTGCGCCGAGGGAAAGGCAGGTCTGACCTAATGCTGGGGCTCGTCTGAATTGAGATGGCAACATGGCGGCGGTCAGGGCGGGGAGCGGGTTTTCAACCCCGCTAGAGTAACCCGCTTTCTGACCGTCAACCGAGGTCTGAACTGATTGAGATGAAGTGAATAAAGCAACGTTTGAGATGGAGAACAGACAATGAGACACGCACGATCGAAAGACCAAACAGACCTCTTCGGATCTGGTACCAATGCCGCAGTTTCTGAAAATGCTTGGGACCGTGGTGGGACTGTTGCGTTCTCTCTCCTCAAAAAAATCCGGGGAAAATCGCCGGCGGTTCGCGCAATTCAGTTTTTGGCGCTTTTAAACGTTCCTGAGGGTAAAAAGGCTGGAAAACCTTTAAAACTCGCCAATTTCCAGCGAAATTTCATCAAAGGTACGTTTTCCAAGCAAATCATGGTTGGTGTGCTGTCGATCGGTCGGGGCAATGCAAAAACTGCCTTGTCCGCCGGCCTAGCATTGGCCGAGCTCGTCGGTGCGATGCAAGAGCGGCCTCAGCCCAAGCGCGAGATTATCCTTGCCGCCCGGAACCGGGATCAAGCCAAGATCGCATTCAATTTCTTGCTGGGTTTCATCCAAGGCATGTCGGAGGCTGACCAAGCGAATTTCATCATCCGTCGCGGATCCAAACTCGAGGTAGAATTCGAGGGCAACGGCGGTGGCGTGGCTCGGGTCATCGCAGCTGATGGCAAGTCCGTCCTAGGCGGCGCGCCGACATTGGCGATAATGGACGAGCGCGCGGCATGGGAACGCGAAAAAGGCGACAGCCTCGAGAACGCAATTTTATCCGGTCTTGGCAAGCGTGATGGCCGTGCCTTGATCATTTCCACGTCTGCGCCCGACGATACCAACACCTTTTCTCGCTGGATGGACGAACCGCCCCCCGGCACATTTGTGCAAGAGCATCGCCCTCCTATGGGCTTGCCTGCCGATGATCTCGAAAGCCTGCTGATCGCCAACCCCGGCGCAGCCGAGGGTATCGGCTCAACGGCTGACTGGCTTGTGTCTCAGGCACGTCGTGCGATCGCTCGAGGCGGATCTGCCCTTTCGTCTTTCAGGAATCTCAACAGGAATGAACGGACTTCGACTGAGGATCGGTCGCAACTGGTGACCGTTGACGAATGGATGTCTGCCGAGGTTGACCCGGACGAACTGCCTAAGCGCGAAGGGCCATGCGTTCTTGGTATCGACTTGGGCGGGTCGCGCAGCATGTCGGCTGCGGCCTTCTATTGGCCGTCGACTGGCAGGCTCGAAGCCTTGGGCACGTTTCCTTCATTCCCTGGTCTGGCAGATCGCGGCGCATCGGATGGGGTGTCTGATCGTTATTCGCAGATGCACGAACGCGGTGAACTTTCCGTCATGGGTGAGAATACCGTTCCGCCTGGTCCATGGCTGGCCGAGATCGTGCGGCAGCTGGACGGGATCACACCAGTATGCATCGTTGGTGACCGTTTCCGTCATGCGGAGTTCGTCGAGGCGATGCAGGCAGCCGGGCTTTCGCGGGTACCGTTCATCTGGCGCGGCTTTGGCTGGAAGGATTCTGCCGAAGATATTGAGCGTTTCAGGCGGGCGCTTTTCGATGGAGAAGTCAAAGTCGCACCTTCGATGCTGCTGCGCTTTGCTTTCGCCGACGCGATAACGCTGGTTGACCCGGCGGGCAACCATAAGCTGGCAAAGGCTCGATCACTTGGCCGGATCGACGCGGCGGCGGCAACCGTGGTCGCAGTAGCCCAAGGCGCGCGCATGAAAGCAGCTCCGCAAAAGAAGGGGCGCGCGCTATGGGTTTGAATTCTGGAAAACTTGATAGGCGAATTCAATTCCTCCGTGCCGTTCTCGTCGATGATGGGTTCAGCGAGGTTGAGGAGTGGCAGGATCATGGAACGCTCGTCTTTGCGGCACGGCGCGACGTGTCGGATGTCGAAAAATTTGCAGCGGGCACCGTTCAAGCAACGCTAGACACGCGCTTTATAGTCCGCTCTTCAACCTTCACCCGCGATATCAGCCCATCGGATCGGCTGACCTGCGAGGGGCTCGAATTTAACATCATCGGCATCAAGCAGATCGAGGGCAGAATGAGCTTTCTCGAAATCAGCTGCAAAGCGCGGGTGATGTGATGGGAGACAGTAGGCCCGAATACCTCCGCTTTTCGAAGCGGGTCACATCGACCAAACGCTGGAAGGTTCTGCGAATGCAGATCCTCGAGCGTGATCATTTTCGCTGCAAGGAATGCGGCATAGGTGGACGCCTCGAGGTCGATCACATCAAGCCCGTCAGGTCGCATTTCGATCTGGCTTACAGCCCCAGCAATCTTCAATCGCTTTGCCCCAGCTGTCACGCGAAAAAAACAAGAATCGAGTGCGGGCATCCCCCGTCCCGAAATTGCCAGCAATGGCAAGAAGCCGTCGAGGCACTCTCAAGCCCCGATGAATGCAGCATCATCACAAAGGAAATCAACGATGCTTAGATCAGTAGAAATTGCCCGCCGACAGTCGGAGATCCGCCAAAACCTTGCCGAGCTGGCAAACAACCAAACCCCGTCCGAGGACGAAATCCGCAAGATGGGTGAAATGGACACCGAATACAGGTCCAACGAAACGCGGTATCGTGCGGCCTTGATCGCCGAGGATACCGAACGCCGTGATGCTGGCAGCGAATTGGAAACCCGTTCCAGTCAGGAATGGGCGGATCTGATGGCCGGCTTCGAGATGCGCCAGGTCGCCTTGGCTTTGGACGAAGGCCGTCAGCTTGACGGCCAGACCGCCGAAATTGTGACGGAGCTGCGCAATGCAGGCGGTTTCCGTGGCATCCCAGTACCGTGGCAGGCGCTTGAAACCCGCGCTGGCGAAACGGTAGCGGGTGGCACCCCGAACCCGATCCAGACCCGGCCTATCATTGACCGCCTTTTCCCCGATAGCGTGGCATCCCGCATGGGTGCGCAGATGATCAGCATCGAGGCCGGCGCGATCGAATGGCCGGTGACCACATCGGCAGTCACGGCGGGATGGGCGGCATCAGAGACAGGCAATGTCGCAGGCCCGACTGTCTACGCCACAACTGACCGCGCCATGTCGCCAGACCACAATCTGGGTATTCAGATGCGGATCACGCGGAAAGCCCTGAAGCAGTCCGGCGCTGCCCTCGAGCAGGCAGTGCGGCGGGATATGAACGGCGCGATGGGCGCAGCGATGGATCAGGCCGCATTCCTTGGCACTGGCGCTGACGGTCAGCCCCTCGGCGTCATCAGTGGCGCGGCTACCTACGGCATCACGGCAACTGTGGTGGCAGAGCTTGCGAGCTGGGGTGCGTTTCGTTCTGCAGTCACCCGCTTCATGACCTCAAACGCCGCCGGTTCACCAGATGCGGTACGGGCACTGATCCGGCCCGAGCTATGGGATTATCTGGACAGCGCCCTGATCAGCGGCACCGCCGTTTCGGAATGGGATCGCCTGCTCAAGAACCTCCCCTCGGCCAACATCGCTATGACGAATAACGCGCTTCCCGCGCCGTCTGGCGTCCCTCTCGCCACCTCATCGCTGTTGACCACTGCGGCGGGTGGCGTGGCCCCGATCTTCATCGGTGCTTGGGGTGCGGTTGATATGATCCGCGACCCCTACAGCGATGCACAGTCCGGCGGACTGCGGATCACGGCGCTGGCCACGATGGACGTAACAGTAGCGCGCCCGGCGCAGCTCGAACTGCTGACCGGTCTCGAATTGGCAGCCGCATAATGCTTTGGGGCGCACATACCGGCAGCCTTGAGCTGCGCACCGAAGGCGGAGAAATCCGCCTTCGGGCAACCTTTCCCTATGGTCGGGAAACCGTGCTGTCCGAAGGTATCGGGGCAGGCCGTGAGCGTCGTGAGATGATCGCAGCCCGCGCGTTTGCCGATCGCATCGAGCGCGGTGAGGACGTGCATTTTCTGGCCGGCCATGACTTCAACAAGCCGCTGGCCTCACGTTCCGCCGGCAGTCTGACCCTGACGGAGACTGACGAGGCTTTGACCATCGACGCGATCATCAGCGCTGCTATGGGCCAGGTCAGCTATGTCCGCGACTTTCTGTCCGCTCATGCCGCCGGTCTGGTACGCGGGCTATCACCCGGCTTTCGCGTCCGTCCAGGCGGTGAAACCGTAGAGGAACGCGGAACCGCAATCCTTCGCACCATTCGGGCGGCTGATCTGATCGAGATTAGTGCCGTTACGAAACCGGCCTACCCTCAAGCGCAGATCGAGGCGCGCAACTGGCAACCCATTAGCGAGGTGGCAAAGCGCTCGACGCACCGCCCCGCCGCAATCCGGTGGAGATAAAAATGCTTGGATGGATCATGAATAAACTGCGCCCGATCGAGGTGCGGTCGAGTGGCAGCGGATATACTGCCCAGGTTATGGCGGCGCGCGATAGCTACATCAGCGGGCGGCGCGGCGTGGCCGAGCTGACATCCGTAGTACAGTCATCAATCTCGTTGTGGGAGGGAGGCTTTGCCATGGCGGACGTGACCGGCACTGACCTACTGACACGGCAGACGATGGCTATGATAGCCCGTGGTGTTGCGTTGAACGGCGAGGCGGTCTTTCTAGTCACAGACTTGGGGCTTGTGCCGGCGACCGATTGGGACGTGACCACCCGCGACGGCAAGCCGCGCGCCTATCGCCTGTCCATCCCCGAGGCGGGCGGCGGCCGCACTGTCACCGCGCTTGCCGCCGAGGTGTTGCACCTGCGGATCGGCTCGGACAACCTGACGCCTTGGATCGGCACGGCACCGCTACGGCGATCGAGTCTGACCGGGGCAATGCTTCATGCGGTGGAATCGGCGCTTTCTGAGACGTTCGAGAACGCCCCGTTGGGCAGCTTGATCGTGCCACTGCCTGACACCGGTACTGACGACATGGCGAATATGCGTGGCGCGTTCAAAGGCCGTCGCGGTTCAACTCTTGTGATCGAAGGTGTTGCCCAAGCGACGGCGGCCGGCATGAACCCGACGATTGGACAAAAACCTGATCAGCTATCGCCTGACCTGTCAAAATCCATGACAAGCGAGACGCTGGCGGCAGCCCGTGAGGGCGTTGGCATGGCCTATGGTGTTTTGCCATCATTCTTCAATCGGTCGGCCACCGGCCCCGTGATCCGTGAGGCACAACGCCAGCTGGCGATTTGGACCTTGCAGCCGATCGCTGCGATGCTGGCGGATGAGGCGACAGCCAAGCTCGGCGTAGAGGTAACGATTGACACGATCCGGCCTTTGCAAGCCTTCGACGCTGGCGGACGTGCCCGTGCCCTTTCGGCGATCATCAAGACGCTGGCTGAGGCTAAGGCCGCTGATATTGCACCGGCAGACGTGTCCGGAGCAATGCGCATGGTGGATTGGGAGAGATAGCGTTTGCGGGCGCTGGCTTTTATTCATCAAGCCTATTCGCACGGTTCAGTCAGTGAGTGCCGTTATTAACCCTGACAGCGCGCGGCCCAGCTACCTTTCCAGGGCGCGGCGCGTACTCAACCTTTTAGCTGGAAAGCAGATCAGTAATTCTCTTCTCACAACGATCTTCTAGACCGTCGGGAATGGGGGCATCCGACTTGATCATTTCAATGTAAACGAATTGACCAACTAGATGAAAACCAGAAAGAGAAACTGTGACATGTAATTCTGCGATGCCATCATTGTCTGGGTTAAGTCTTTCAATTTTATCAATAACTAACTTCATTACATTTCCTTTTTTAATCTCACACCAGCACCACTGCCGTTCTCATCGATGAACTCAATACCTGCTATTTCAAGCGCGTCCTGCATTGCTTTGGAACTTGAATAATTTGCGCTAATAGTACCGCTTCCCTCTTCGCTTCGGCGAACGGTGGCGACGCCTACACCAGCAGCGTCAGCAAGCTCTTGCGCCGTGATCCTGAGCATTGCTCTAGCTCCGCGTAGTTGCTCGGATGTGATCTTTTTCTTATCAAGTGATATCATGTTGATCATTTCAATTGGGTATGATATCAGACCTATCACTAGATCGCTTGAAACTCAATGGAGTAAAAAATGACCAATGTCCAAACACACGTTAACGCCATGCTCACGCCGTCAGATCAAGTCGAGAAGATCGCTCAGCTTGCCCTTGTCGGCCAAGCTGCACTGAATACCAACTTAACCGACCCACATGTTGGTGAGGCGGTCGCGACACTGCTCCAGGTCATCACCGATATCAGCGATGACCTGTTGAATGAACTCCAACAACAAGATGCTAAAACCATGTTGACAAAAGCGCCCACCTGAGCACATATTAAAAAATACTCAGGAGGACACTTTTATGAATGGGCTTGATAAAAAAATCAGATTTTCGAACGTTGCGACTGCAATTGACCTAACACCAAAGGCATTTCGCAACTGGCTACAGAGGTACGAGCTCAACCTCTTGAGCGATCACAAAACGCGTGGCTGGACTGAATTTACCATGGGTGACGTCGCCGTACTGGCAGTCACTCGTGAGCTGGTGCGGTGGGGGGTTGGCGTGGAGGACGCCAACATGATGGCTTATATCGTTCTAAGCCGCAAAGCAGAACTGCTGCTGGAATATCGTAATACCCCCGCTGATGCTCTACTCGCTGCGCTGCAAAGAACAGTATTTTTCCTTCATTCACCTGGTCATACCGATGGCCCATTCCTCGTTACCGAACCGCAAGACGAAGGGTTTTCGGAGAGCCAACATGTAACTTCCCTGAGAGTTGATGCGCAAAAGTGTGTCGCAAATGCCTTTGCGCAAATCGACAGCACAATCGGCACCTGGATTGGAAGGGTTTAGAATGTCGCGTCGGGCTGAATTAAAGCAGGATGTGTTGAGCCGCGCCATCGTCCGTATTTCGGATGCGAAAGCATAGTCATGTCCAAACCCGCGCCCCTCTTTGTTGACGAAAAAAATGCCGCGCACCTACTTGGGTTGAAGCCTGATGAGTTTCGCGGGCTGGTACAAGACGGTGTGCTGCCCAAGGCGCTGAACTTGGGGCGCTATCCGCGATGGGACGTCGAACAGCTGCATACAATCGCCCGTGGCCATGCGGCACGGCCCTCACAGGACTTTGAGCTTTGAGCTACCGCCGGAATAAACCAAGGATCGTTAAGCCACGCCTGAAATGGGTCTGGCGCGCGGCGCGTAATGAGTGGGAGCCGAACCACCTGACAACATGGACGGAGGGCGGCAAGCGCCTTTCCCGGCAGATTAAGCTGGATTGGGCTGGTGATGCGAAGCAACTAGATCGTCTTTACTGGGCATGTGAATCTGGGATGCATGATGCTCAAGTAACGCCAGCCCGATATACATGGGGCGAAGCGATTATTGCTTGGCGAAAAGATATACTGATTCAGGAGAAGTTGGCAGACAGCACTAAGAAAAGCTACCGCCTTCCCATGGATACAATCATGGAGAAGAACGGGCATAAAGATATTCGACAAACGACCCGCGCTGCTGTCCGTGCATCAATGGCAAAGTACGTTGAAACACCACGTAAGGCCACACGGTTTGCTCAAACCATCAGTCTCCTTTGGAACTTCGCAAAGAAAGAACTCGATTGGCCGCTAGGATCAAACCCTGCGGAGGGTCTGGGGACTAATCAGCCAAAGCGGCAATATGAACCTTGGCCGGAATGGATGGTCGACGCGCTGGCAAGTGCGCCCCTCAATGTTCGGACTGCGGCGGAGCTTATCCTCGGGACCGGACAGCGGCCCAGTGCCGCAATATCGATGCGCCGTGATCATTTTAATGGGGAATGGATGAGTGTGCGTGATGAGAAGGGAAACCAAGAATTTGAAGTTTTCTGCCCGCAAAAGCTGCGAGCTTACATAGAGGCCCTCCCAAGACGTGGAACGCACATTATTGCAAAGAACCTTAATCAGCCGGTCGGATATGATGCAGTCGAAAAATCATTCCGGCGCTGGCGGAAAGGACTAGGCGACAACGCCCTGCCCTATTCACTCCACGGCCTACGTAAGCTTGCGATCATCCAATTGGCCGAAGCGGACGCGACTGATGCTCAAATTCAAGCCATTACGGGGCAAAGCGCTCAAATGGTCGCTTATTATAGATCCAAGGCAAGCCGCCGAAAACTTTCAAAAGCTGGGCAGGAGCGCAGAACATGAAAAAGAAAACAGACCGGAAACAAAACATGACTGTAGGACTCCCATGTGGGACTCACTACAGTCATGTCGCCGATAAATCGGCTAAGCCCTTGGTACCCAAGGCCGGACTCGAACCGGCACGCCTCGCGGCGGGGGATTTTGAATCCCCTGCGTCTACCATTCCGCCACTTGGGCACAATGGGGGTCTGTTACCGTGCCACGCGCCCCACGGCAAGAGCAATTTTACCGCTTTTGCTTGACCCCGTCCGATTGTTCTGGTGTTGCCATTGAACAGAAAACAATACCGGAGACCGCAGTATGATCCGACGGCTATATGACTGGGTTCTGGGCCTGGCAAACCACCCGCACGCGCTTTGGGCCCTTGCGGTTGTGGCATTCCTTGAAAGCTCTGTTTTTCCCATTCCGCCGGATGTGCTGATGATCCCGATGATCCTTGCGCGCCCGAACCGCGCATGGCTCATCGCGGGGATCGCACTGGTCGCGTCGGTCTTGGGAGGGCTGCTGGGATACGCCATCGGTGCGCTGGCATTTGAACAACTGGGGCAACCGATCCTTGCCAGCCTTGGCAAAGGCGACGCGATGGCGGAATTCTCGGACCGGTTCAACGGCGTCGGCTTCTGGGCTGTGCTGACTGCGGGCGTCACGCCCTTCCCCTACAAGGTGATCACGATCATGTCGGGGTGGACGGGGATGCCGCTGGCGACCTTTATCGTGACCTCGATCCTTGCGCGCGCGCTGCGGTTCTTCATCGTGGCGGCGCTGCTGTGGAAATTTGGCGCACCTATCCGCGACTTTGTTGAACGCCGTCTGCCTTTGGTATTTACGGTATTTGTCGTGCTGCTGTTCGGCAGCTTCTTCTTGCTGAGGTATCTGTGATGACGCGAAACACCTATGTCCTGATCGCTACGCTGGGGTCTGCTGCGCTGCTGTTGGGGGCCTTTGGGTTCCAACACATCGGCGGCTATGCGCCTTGCAAAATGTGCCTGTGGCAGCGGTGGCCCCATGCGGCGGCGATCCTGATCGGGGTGATCGTTCTCTTTGGTGCGCCGCGGGCGTTGATCTGGCTGGGCGCGCTGTCGGTGGCGATCACGGGGCTGATCGGGGTTTATCATGCGGGGGTGGAATGGAAATTCTGGCCCGGTCCCTCGTCCTGCACAGGCGGTGGCATGGACCTTGGCGCGATGAGCGGCAGCGATCTTCTGTCCACCAGCGCGCCCTCCGGTCTGGTTATGTGTGATGACATCGTTTGGCAGCTTTTCGGTCTGTCCATGGCGGGTTGGAACGCGGTCATTTGTGCCATCCTGCTGGCGTTCTGGGTCTCTGCCGCGCGCACGCCGCGCTGAACCATCTCGCAGGCCGCTCTAGGAGGCGGCCTGCCCTGCTTTTCGCGTCTTGAGCAAAAGGCTCGTCTCGCTCGCGACCACCCCGTCTAGCTTGCGGATGCGGGCCAGAACCTCGTCGAACTCCTCAAGCGTTTTGGTGCCGATCTCGACGATCACATCCCATCTGCCATTGGTCGAATGCACGGCACGCAACGCCGCCATTCCGGCCAGCGTGCGGGTGATGCGGTCAGCGCCACGGCCCTCGATCTCGATCATCATTAATCCGCGCACCGGATCGGCACGCACGTCCGAGCGCGTCACGACGGTAAAGCCCAGTATCTCTCCGCTTTGTTGCAAACGGGCGAGACGCGCGCGCACGGTGGTACGTGACAGCCGCAAGGCCGCCGCCAGATCAGACAGAGACGCCCGCGCGTCGTCGCGCAGCGCTGCCAGAATTGCTTCGTCCGTTGTGTCCATTTTGGCTGTCCAGTTTGGTAAAATAATCTCCGATTTGGTCACTTTAGATGATTGTTTCTGACCAGACCAGCTAGATATCGTCTTGGAAACGTTGACGAAAGGATCTCACCCATGTCTGGACAAAACTGTATTCTTCTTGGGGCCCCGCTAGATAGCGGCAAGCGCCGGTTGGGCTGTCTGATGGGCCCCGATGCCTATCGCACCGCAGGGTTGGCGGGCGCGCTGACCGACCTGGGCCATAGCGTCACAGACCGTGGCAATGTCGCGCCTGCGCCCTTCACGCCCGGAAAGCACCCGAAACTGCACGCGCTTGAGGAAACCATCGCCTGGACTCACAGTCTGGCCGAGGCCACCCAAGCCGCCTTGCAGGACGGTACCCCGATCATCATGGGCGGCGATCATGCGCTTGCCTCCGGCACCGTCCTGGGCGCGATGCGCCATGCGCAGGCGCAGGAACGCCCCCTGTTTGTGCTGTGGCTGGACGCGCATAGCGATTTCCACACGCCCGAAAGCACCGACAGCGGCAACCTGCACGGCACCCCTTTAGGCTATGTAACAGGGCGCGAGGGCTTTGATGCCTTCCCCGATCTGCCCTACCCGCTGCCCCACGATAATATCGCCATCATCGGCCTGCGCTCTGTCGACGCGGCAGAGCGTGCGGCGCTGCAAGAAACCACCATCCAGCGCGTCGACATGCGCGAGATTGACGAGACGGGCATCGCCACGCCGCTGAACACCTTCCTTGAAAAGGTCGCTGCGGCGAACGGAATGCTGCATGTCTCGCTTGATGTGGATTTCCTTGATCCTTCCGTTGCCCCCGCGGTTGGCACGACTGTCCCCGGCGGTGCGACCGTGCGCGAAGGCCATCTGGTGATGGAAATGCTGCATGACAGCGGGCTGATGACCTCGCTTGATCTGGTAGAGCTGAACCCCTTTCTGGATGAACGGGGCCGCACCGCGCAGCTGATGGTCGATCTGGCCGCCTCTGCCTTTGGCCGCCGCGTATTCGACCGCCCCACCCGCGCCTATTGATTTGAGTAAAGGACCACGACCATGACCAATCTGACCCCCTCTGACAAGGCGCTGGTGCCCTTTGTTTCCGTCGACAATATGATGACGCTGATCCACCACATCGGGATTGAACCCATGCTGATCGGGCTTGGGGAGTATATCGAGGCGGATTTCAAACGGTGGGAGCTGTTTGATAAGACCCCGCGCGTTGCCAGCCATTCGGAACAGGGCGTGATCGAGCTGATGCCGACCTCGGACGGCGAGGTTTACGGGTTCAAATACGTGAACGGCCACCCCTCGAACACCGCAGACGGTTTGCAGACCGTGACCGCCTTTGGCCTGTTGGCGAATGTGGCCAACGGTTATCCGGTGTTGCTGTCCGAGATGACGATGCTGACGGCGCTGCGCACGGCGGCAACCTCTGCCGTGGTGGCGCGGTTGCTGGCCCCCAAGGGCGCGCATGTGATGGCGATGATCGGGAACGGGGCGCAATCCGAATTCCAGACCCTCGCCATGAAGGCCATCGTCGGCATCGACGAGGTGCGGCTTTACGACATCGACAAAGATGCCACCGCCAAATGCGCCGCCAACCTGCAAGATCTGGGCATCAAGGTCGTGCCCTGCGACACCGCGGAAGAAGCGATGCTGGGCGCGCAGATCGTCACCACATGCACGGCGGACAAGCAATATGCCACCATCCTGACAGATAATATGGTCGGCAGCGGCATCCACATCAACGCCATCGGCGGCGACTGTCCGGGCAAGACCGAACTGGCCCCCGCGATCCTGCACCGCGCAGGGATTTTTGTGGAATACCCCGAACAGACCCGGATCGAGGGCGAGATACAGCAGCTTGAACCGGATCACCCTGTGACCGAGATCTGGCAGGTGTTGACCGGTCAGGCGCAGGGGCGCACCGATGACAAGCAGATCACCCTGTTCGACAGCGTCGGCTTTGCGATCGAGGATTTCTCGGCGCTGCGCTATGTGCGCGACCAGATCAAGGCGACCGATCTGTTCGACCCGCTTGACCTGCTGGCCGACCCCGAAGATCCGCGGGATCTGTTCGGCATGTTGCAAAGGGCCAAGTAACGGCGACGGTAGCCTATTTCGGCGCGGTCACATCATGGTGGTACAGCCAGTTGAACGCGCCGACCATCGCCCAGGGTGCAAGGGTGCTGCCCAGCTTTAGCCCCAAATGCGCGGCCGACCGCAAAGGCCCGGGGCGCAAATGATAGCGCGCGGCATTGCCTGCCGCCGCTTTGACGACGCGGGTAACACGGGGTTGGCGCAGGTTTTGATAGCGGGCGAGCGCCTGTTCTGCGGGGTGGTTCAGTACGCTGTCGGCCAGCACCCATGCATCTTCAAGCGCCATATTGGCGCCCTGCGCTAGGAACGGCAGCGTCGGATGCGCGGCATCCCCCAGCAAGACAACCCCGCCCTGATGCCACGACTGCGCAACCGGATGCAGGTGGAGCCCCCAAAGCGTGCAGGTCTCTACCGCATTGATCATCGCGGCAGCCCGCCCGCCAAAGCCCGCAAAAGCCTTTCGCAGGTGTGCCGGATCGTCCGCATCGTTCCAGCCTTCGGCGGCCCAACTGTCACGCTCTTCCACCGCGACCAGATTGACCAGCCGCCCGCCGCGCAAAGGGTAGCTGACCAGATGCCGGCCCGGCCCCATGGTGACATGGGCCTCGTCTGGGTGGTTGAAATCATTGCGCACAACCGCGCGCCACGCGACCTGACCGGTGAACTTTGCCTGATCCGCGCCATTCAACACCGCACGCGCCCGGCTGTGGATCCCGCTGGCATCAACGATCAGCTCTGCCCGTCGGCGCGACCCATCGGTCAGGCGCAGTTGCGGTGTGGCACCGGGGGTCACCTCTGCCACCTCGGCCCCGAGCTCTACCGTCACATTGCCCCGTTTGGCCGCGCCCAGCAGGATGTCCACCAGATCGGCGCGGTGCACGAACACATAGGGATATGCGCCCTGCCCGCGCATCAGGTCCAACCGCGCCACACGCGCCCCAGCCTTGTGATCCTGCAAGACCACCGCCTGCCCGCGCACCGCCGCGCGTTCGGTCAGCTTCGCGTCAAGCCCCATGGCCCGCAACACCGCGATACCGTTAGGGCTGATCTGGAGACCGGCACCGACCTCGGTGATCGCCGGAGCCTGCTCCAGCAGCGTGACAGCCATGCCGCGGCGCGACAAAGCCGCTGCGGCGGCCAAGCCGCCGATACCCCCACCAATAACGATTGCGTTGCCGATGCCCATTTCGCTTTCGCCTGCCTTGCCAACTTCATACACAAAAGCGCCGGGCTCTCACCGCGGCGCTTTCATTATCATTCTCGCGCAAATGCGATCATTTGCGGCCCGTTACCGGACGATCAATCGTCGCGGTGAACTTTCTCGCGGCGCTCGTGACGTTCTTGCGCCTCAAGGCTCATCGTGGCGATTGGACGCGCATCCAGACGTTTCAGCGAAATCGGCTCTCCGGTGACAGAGCAGTAGCCGAATTCACCCTCATCGATGCGGCGCAGCGCCCCGTCGATCTTGCTGACCAGCTTGCGGGCGCGGTCCCGTGTGCGCAATTCCAGCGCGCGATCCGTTTCCTCGGAGGCGCGATCGTTCACATCGGGGATGTTGCGTGTCCCGTCTTGCAAGCCCTCGATCGTGTCCCGGCTTCCCGCCAGCAGCTCGGCTTTCCAGTTCAATAGTTTGCGTCTGAAGTATTCGACTTGCCGATCATTCATGAACGGCTCGTCTTCGGCAGGTGTATAACCATCCGCCAAAAAAACTTCCTGCTTCATATCATTCCCCATCGCGGTCTTAAATCCTGTCATGAAGGCGCGTCTCCCGACATCACTCCCGTGGCGTGCATCTAACGCAGCGTTAGCGGATTGTCACTACACAATGCTTATGTTTGTTGGTTTAAGGACCAAGAATAGCGCGTTGAAGAAGGTTGAAAACAAGATGAAATTCCAAGGTACTCAAGATTACGTCGCCACAGATGACCTCACGATTGCGGTGAATGCGGCTGTGACGCTGGAACGACCTCTGCTTGTAAAAGGTGAGCCCGGCACAGGTAAAACGGAACTAGCCCGACAAGTGTCAGCCGCCCTTGGCCTGCCCATGATCGAATGGAACATCAAATCGACCACCCGTGCGCAACAGGGTCTATACGAGTATGACGCCGTCAGCCGCTTGCGCGACAGCCAGCTTGGCGAAGAGCGTGTGCATGATGTGAAAAACTACATCCGCAAGGGCAAGCTGTGGCAGGCGTTTGAGGCCGAAGGCAAAACCGTGTTGCTGATCGACGAGATCGACAAGGCCGACATCGAATTCCCCAACGACCTTTTGCAAGAGCTCGATAAGATGGAGTTCTTCGTCTACGAGACAGGCGAGACGATCAAAGCCGAAAACCGCCCCATCGTCATCATTACCTCGAACAACGAAAAAGAGCTGCCCGACGCCTTTTTGCGCCGCTGCTTCTTCCACTACATCCAGTTCCCCGAGATGGACACGCTGCGCAAGATCGTCGAGGTCCACCACCCCGGCATCAAGGAATCCCTGTTGACCACGGCGCTGACCCAATTCTACGAAATCCGCGAACAGCAAGGGCTGAAGAAAAAACCATCCACGTCGGAAGTGCTAGATTGGCTCAAGCTGTTACTGGCCGAGGATATGGATGCCGCCGACCTGAAAAAAGACGGCAAGTCCGCCCTGCCAAAGTTGCACGGGGCGCTGCTGAAAAACGAACAGGACGTGCATCTGTTCGAACGGCTTGCTTTCATGGCACGCGCGCAAAAGTGACCCCAAAGGGGCGCGGTGCGCCGCGCCCTGATCCCGCATAAAGCGAATATCCAACCGCTCGCGCGTTATTTCAAGGCAGCAAACGCGCCCGTCCTATTTGTGACGTCTAAGCAACGATGGTCATAAGCCTGCCTTATTTGTTAACATTTTTCTCTGTTTTGACATGGTTGCTCCCTAGAATGGTCTGGATGGCGGGCGAAAAACACCTGTAATCAGCTCAAAAGGGCAGTCAGGTAGATGATGGATATGATTTTTGCACCGTTCGTGCGCCGCGTATTGGAGACTGTTAAAGTTGTCCTCGCGGTCCCTGCACCTGCCACAACGGGGTCGCATCCATGAAGAAATACCTTTTGCTGCCCTTGATGCTGGCGATCAGCGCCTGCGTTCCGGCCTCGCATCCCGGTGTGGTGACCCGCGCCGCGATGGAACCCGCCTCAACCTCTTCTTTGCCCGCGATGAAACGGTTCACCGTGCATCAATCGCTCCCGGCACCGCGCTCCAACAACGACCTCAGCCTCGATTTTATCGAACTGTCGTTCCGCATGGAAAGCGGCAAGGAGCTCCCCGTTTTTACCCGTTTCGAAGGTCCGGTCACCGTGCGCGTCATCGGTGCGCCGCCCCCGACCCTTGGCCCCGATCTGACCGCGCTGCTCAATCGCTTGCGGCAAGAGGCCCGGATCGACATCAGCCCCACCAGCGGCACGAATGCCAATATCACCGTCGAAGCTGTCAGCCGTCGCACCATCAGCAAAGTGTTGCCCCAAGCCGCATGTTTTGTGGCCCCGAATGTCAGCAGCCTTGATGAATACAAGAAGGTGCGCCGCACCGCGCAGACCAACTGGTCTTTACTCAAAACCCGCAGCCGCGTGTCGATCTTCATCCCGAATGACGCCAGCCCGCAAGAGGTCCGCGATTGTCTGCACGAAGAACTGGCCCAAGCGCTTGGCCCTCTCAACGATCTGTATCGCCTGCCGGATTCTGTCTTTAACGATGACAACGTGCATACAGTGCTGACCGGATTTGATATGATGATCCTGCGCGCCTACTACGATCCGGCGCTGCGGTCGGGCATGACACGGGGCCAGGTGGCAAACGCCCTACCGGGTATTCTGGCACGGATCAATCCGGGCGGCACATCGACCAAAGCACGCTTCCTGACCCGCACCCCCCGCGCCTGGAATGCCGCCGTTCAGGGCGCGCTCGGGCCCGGTCGCTCCAGCGGGCAACGCCAGGACGCGGCCTATAGCGCCATCAAGATCGCACAAAGCCTGGGCTGGCAGGATCACCGCCGCGCGTTTGCCCATTACGCCATGGGGCGCGCGTTGCAATCGGGTGATGCCGAAGCCGCGCATGAACAATACAAGATGTCCGATCTCTTCTACGCCCGCACCCCCGGCACCGATCTGCACCGCGCCTATGTGGCGACGCAACTGGGGGCCTATTCGGTCTCCAAGGGTCAGGGTGCCGAAGCGCTACGTCTGATCGCGCCGCATATCGACACCGCACGCCGACGCGAGAACGCCGCCCTGCTCAGCACCCTGCTGTTGCTGCGTGCCGAAGCGCTCGAGCTTGAGAACCGCGCGGCCGAGGCACAGGCCGTCAGGGTGGACAGTTTGGGCTGGGCACGGTACGGATTTGGCTCTGACTGGGCTGTGCGGGCCAAAATGCGCGAGATCGCGTCGCTTAACCCGCTCAAATAACTAGCGAAACGGGTTAAAATGATCGTCATACTTCTCGCCGTGATCGGCGCTGTTATCGGGGGGCTGACCGCCCGTAAACGCAACGGCAACCGCAAGGATATCGCACAATACGCGGCCGGGTTTGCGATGGCCTTTATCATCGTCGGCATGATCCTTACAGTCGTTCTGGACCGAGTCCTAACCGGAGCGTAATTCATGTTTCTGCCGTTCTTTGACCAACTGCGCCAACACAAGGTGCCGGTGTCCATGCGCGAATTTCTCGCCTTTCTCGACGGGATGGCAGCCGGGCTCGCGACCTATGATGTCGATGCCTTCTACTATCTCGCGCGCACCAGCATGGTCAAAGACGAACGCAACATCGATAAATTCGACCGCGCCTTTGCAGCCGCGTTCTCGGGCCTTGAAAACATCAGCCTCGACGATGTGATGGAGGCCGTGGACATCCCGCACGAGTGGCTGGAGAAAATGGCCGAAAAGCACCTCACCCCCGAGGAAAAGGCCGAGATCGAGGCCGCGGGCGGTTTTGACAAGCTGATGGAGACGCTGCGCAAACGGCTCGAGGAACAGAAAGGCCGCCATCAGGGGGGCAATAAATGGGTCGGCACCGCAGGCACCTCGCCCTTCGGGGCCTATGGCTACAACCCGGAAGGCGTGCGCATCGGCCAGAATGAATCGCGCCACCAGCGCGCGGTCAAGGTCTGGGACAAACGCGAATTCAAAAACCTCGACGACACGGTCGAACTGGGCACCCGCAACATCAAGGTCGCGCTGAAACGTCTGCGCCGGTGGGCCCGTGACGGCGCGAATGACGAACTTGATTTGGGCGGCACCATCCGTGCGACGGCGGAACACGGCTACCTCGATGTCAAAACCCGCCCCGAGCGGCGCAACGCGGTCAAGGTGCTGCTGTTCCTGGATGTGGGTGGTTCTATGGACCCGCATATCAAAACCGTCGAAGAACTGTTCAGCGCCGCCAAGTCCGAATTCAAACACCTCGAACACTTCTACTTCCACAACTGCCTGTATGAAGGCGTCTGGCGTGACAACCGCCGCCGCTGGACGGAACAGCTGGACACGATGGAGGTGCTGCGCACCTACGGGCCGGATTACAAATGCATTTTCGTGGGCGACGCGTCCATGTCGCCTTACGAAATCGCCTACCCCGGTGGCGCCAATGAACACTGGAACGCGGAGGCCGGATCGGTCTGGCTCTCTCGGGCGCGCGAACAATGGAACAGCAACCTCTGGATCAACCCGATCCCAGAGAAATACTGGCCCTACACACAATCCATCAAAATGGTGCAGGAAATCTTTGGCGCAGAGGCCATGGTGCCCATGACCCTCGAAGGGCTGAGCCGCGGGATGAAGACCCTGACCCGGTAATCAGCCGCCACCCCATCATAGATCGGAACATTCCACCGCGCCCCCGCGTTTTCACCATGAACCCAAATGGTGAAAGGAATTCCCATGATCAAGAAATCAGGCTCCGCAAAATGGACAGGCAACCTCAAAGAGGGCAAAGGCCATGTCTCCACCCAGACCGGCGTGATCAGCGACCAACCCTACGGCTTTAACACCCGTTTCGAAGGCAAAGACGGCACCAACCCCGAAGAGCTGATCGGCGCGGCCCATGCGTCCTGTTTTTCGATGGCGCTGTCAATGATCCTTGAAGACTACGATCTGGTCGCCGATAGCATCGAAACCAAGGCCACGGTCTTCCTTGAACAAAAAGACGGCGGCTTCCATGTGCCGAAGATTCACCTTGATGTGGAATGTGTCATCCCCAATGCCACACAAGAACAGTTCGAAGAGGCGACCAAAACCGCCAAGGAGAACTGCCCCATCTCCAAACTGATGACTGCCGAAATCACGATGGACGCAAAACTGTCCTGACCCTACCCCAGGGGCCGCGCCCGCCCGCGGCCCCTACTACGACCCCTTCACCCTTTTCCCAAATACTCATTCCACCCTTGCACCCCGCTCGCCTGCGTCCATATTGGGTGGATGATCCGCATCCTCCCCATACTTCTCGCCGTGCTCTACGGGCTTGCCATGTATCGGTTTTCTGCTTGGCGCACCGCGAAGGAGCTGGATGACAAATCGACTGAACTGCTCGACCCTGCCCTGCGCGAGATGACATCGAAGCTGGCCAGCGCCCTCGATCTGCCGCGGATCAAGGTGCATATCTACGAAGTCGCCCCCGTCAACGGTCTTGCCGCCCCCGATGGGCGGATCTTCATTACCCGCGGTTTTTACGAGAAATTCAAATCCGGTGACGTCACCGCCGAAGAGCTCGCGAGCGTGATTGCACATGAGCTCGGCCATGTGGCCTTGGGGCATTCACGGCGACGGATGATCGATTTTTCCGGCCAGAATGCCATGCGCGCGGCGCTTGGGATGATCTTGGGGCGGATTCTTCCCGGTGTCGGTATCTGGATCGCCAATATGCTGGCGACGCTCCTGGCCGCGCGGCTGTCGCGCAGCGATGAATACGAGGCGGACGCCTATGCCGCCGCCCTGCTGACCAAAGCGGGTATCGGCATCGCGCCACAGATTTCCTTGTTCGAAAAGCTGGAGGCACTGACCCAAAGCAACCACGGCACCGCCCCCGCCTGGCTGCTGAGCCACCCGAAGACCGCAGACAGGATCGGCGCGCTCACGGCGCTGCAAACCGCCTGGGACCGTTAACCAAGCGCCTTTGCCAGCCGCGGCAGCCGTGCTTTCTTCAGCAACGGTCGCATCTCCCACGGATGGCCTGACAGGCGGCGTGCCTCTTCCAGAACATGTGCGGCTACAGCTTCCATCACCTGCGGCTGCGCCAGCCAGACGCCGTGCAGATAGCTGTCGGGATCGACCCGCGCCAACCCCTCTTCAGCCAAGGTGCCACGGGGGAAATCCTTGGCATTCAGCGTCATGATAATATCGGCATGGCCGGTGATCGCGGCGGCCAGCACATGCACATCGTTTTCATCCGGCAGGTACAGCCGTGCCGCCACACCGGGGCTCGGGGGCACCTCGGCCTTGGGCCAGGCGGCGCGCAGCAAGGCGATCTCTGCGCGGGCCTGTGCCTCGCCCTCGGGGCCAAGCTTGATCGCGGCGCGCGCCCATTCTTCCAACAGGCGCGCGGACCACAGCGGTTCAAACACCCCCGCCCGCGCCGCGCCCATCACCATCTCGCGCATGACAGTGGGATAGAGCACGCAGGCGTCAATCAGGATGCGCAGCGCCATTACAGGCGGAAGAACAACGACTTGAGGTATCCCGTCTCGGCCAGTTGCGGCAGCTGCGGGTGGTCAGGACCGGCGAAACCGGTATGCAGCAGCGCTGCGCGCCGTCCCGCACGACCGATACCGCGCACAGATGCGGTCCGGAACTGCGTCAGATCCGCCGCGTGGGAACAGGAACACAGACCCAGCACGCCGTTTTCGGCCACCAGTTGCGCCGCCAGACGCGCCACACGTTCATAGGCGCGCAGACCGGCTTCAAGCGCGGGTTTTCCGGGGGCAAAGGCGGGAGGATCGCAGATCACCACGTCGAACTCTTCGCCCTCGGCCCGCAGTGCTGTCAGGATGTCAAAGGCGTCGCCTTGGCGCGTGGCAAAGCGGTCTGACACGCCCATAGCCTCTGCGCCCTGCTGCGCCAGCTCAAGCGCGGATGCCGATCCGTCGACCGCAACCGCAGAAGACGCGCCATTTGCCAGCGCGGCGAGTGAGAACCCGCCAACATGGGCGAAGACATCCAGCACGCGTTTGCCTTTGGTCAGGTTCGCCGCGAAGGCGTGGTTCGGGCGTTGGTCGTAGAACAGGCCGGTTTTCTGGCCGCCGGTGAGGTCAGCCATATAGATAGCACCGTTCATCGGCACTTGCACAGGCGCGCTTGGGGCCTCGCCATGCAGCACACCGCTTACGTCATCCAGCCCTTCAAGGCTGCGGGTCCGGCCCGACGCGTTCTTGAGCACGTGGCGCACG
The DNA here is from genome assembly GCF_000735125.2 of Sulfitobacter sp. CB2047. NCBI lineage: Bacteria > Pseudomonadati > Pseudomonadota > Alphaproteobacteria > Rhodobacterales > Roseobacteraceae > Sulfitobacter > Sulfitobacter sp. CB2047. The sequence continues at coordinate 1,925,647 of NZ_CP072613.1, forward strand.
CCGGTTTGTTCCACCAGCGCTGCTGTCAGCGCATCGATATGCACATCGGCCCATGCGGCGTTGGCCTGAATGACGGCCGTATCGCCAAAGCGGTCGATCACCACACCGGGCAACCCATCGGCTTCGGCGTGGATCAACCGGTAATAGGGTGCGTCATACATCTGGTCACGCAGTTGCACGGCGCGATTGATATGGGCCTCGAACCAGTTCTGGTTCACCACGGCTTGCGCGTTCTGGTCCAGCATCCGGCAGAAGATCTTGGAGGCCGGGTTCACCGCGACCACCCCCATCACCTGACGGGCACTGTCTTCCAGCAGCGCGAGACTGCCGGGCGCAAGCGCCTTGGTGCGTCGGTCGGTGACCATTTCATTGGCATAAACCCAGGGAAACCCGTGCCGGATGGCGCGGGCATTCGCCTTGGGCAGCAGGCGCACCACAGGCAAATCGGAAGGGTCGGTCGAAGCGGGAGGGGAAAGGGGCGTTGTCATACCGCCCCCATTAGTCGGTTCCGCGCGTTTGGGGAAGCGCAGAGTTCGATTGCTGCCTCAATAGGCGGCAAGTTTCGTGCGTTTATAGCTGCCCGGCGTGGCGAGCTGCTGTTCGATCGCACGGGCCAGATCATGGATCATCACCGCATTGTCAGGCTGCGCCTCTGCGACGGGGGGCGCAAAGCTGCTCAGCTCTACCGCGACCTGACGGGGTTCGGCCAGCGGGTTGCCATTGCGCGCGTCGACAACGGTCAGGATAAACTCTGCCGACGGGGCTTCTGAGGCGGGGTTGTAGAACCGCAAGACCTCGACCTCCAGCGCGGCGGGCACGGGACCATAGGCGGTCACTGCCCCCTGGCGGATCGCGGCCTCGAAGATCGCGCGCACCTGATCGCGGCGGTCCGTGTCTGCTTCGCCATGCCAGACGATGTCGGCCGATTGCAGCAGGCTTGGCGCTTGTGCGACCCGCAGGTGGTCGGGCACAGAGACGTTGGTGTGCTGGATATGCACCGCGTCCAGCAACGTATCGGGCTGGTAGGCGTTCAGATTGTCCAGCAAGGACATGCGGGTCGAGGATGTGTCATACATCGCATTCCGGCTGGCAATATCCGCCGGTGCACAACCGGACACGGCAGCGGCACAGGCCAAAGCGATCAACAGTTTATGATGTTTCATTTACCCCTCCAAAAGCTGCTGACGATACGTATTGTGCAGCCATGTAACGGTAATGCTGCTCAATTAAGGCAGGAATGGGGCAAGAATGTTCAAAACCTAAGGCATCATTAGGGTATTTCGGCACGTTTGCGCCTTAATGTCGGCCTGTCTAGCTGCGCGGTCGGGTGCGCCAGCCGCCGCGCCGCCGAGGCGTGGCCATGTCGATCAACCCCTCTTGCATCACTTGGGTCATGGGATGGTCTTGGTTCTCTGCTGTCATGCTGTCCAACAAGGCGCGCAGGGCGGCTTTGGTATCCGCTTCCGCTGGCAGGCTGAGCGCCCAATCCAGAAAAATTGACCGACACTCCGCCTGGGTGATCCCCTCTATGCGGTAGGATTCAAAGATCAGCCCTTTGGGATCGTTGGGGTCCCCTTTGCTCATGTCCCGCCCCCATCCGCCTTGTCCACGTAAGCGGCCAGTGCATCGGCGATGATCGTCGCGGCCTGATCGTAGCTTCGCGCGAGATGCGCGTGCAATTCTTCGGACGTCTCCACATCGAGGGAGCGGCATAGAAACCGCAAACCCGCCTGCCCCAGAGAATCCTCGCGCAGGACAGAGGATGACAGCAGCCGCGTCGCGGATTGTAGCGCCCAACAGCTGCGGTAGACGCGGCGCAGCACCTCTGCCTGATCGGCGGTGATGACGTTCTGCGCCTCCGCATCCCCGAGCGCAGAGGTGATATCCCGCGCCGTGGTGCCCGCCAGCAAGGCCCCAGCCTGCGCCAGCAATTCGATATCCTGCAAGCGCCCCGGCCCGTTCTTGGCATCCCAGATGCCGCCCGCCACCTTGGCCGTTGCCAGACGTGCGCGCATCGCCGCGACCTCGTGCAGGGTATCGGCACGGTCGCGCGAACGGGCGAGCACCTTGTCGCACAGGCGCGCCACATCCTGCATCAGATCATCGGGGCCGGTCACACAATCGGCGCGAGTCAGGGCCAGATGCTCCCACACCCATGCCTGCCCCATCTGATAGCTTTCAAAACTCGCTAAACTGGTCGCCACCGGCCCCTGCGTCCCCGACGGGCGCAAGCGCATGTCCACTTCGTAGAGCTTGCCTTGGGCCATCGGCGCGGTCATCGCGGTGATCATCGCCTGCGTCAACCGCGCATAATAGAGCCGCGAGGCCAGCGGGCGCTTGCCGTCAGAGCTTTCGACGCCAGCGGAATCGTAAACCACGATCATATCCAGATCAGAGGCAGCGGTCAGGCGGCGCGCGCCAAGTGACCCCATCCCGACCAGCACCGCACCGCGCCCGGGCGGCGGCCCGTGACGGCGCGAGAATTCGTCGATCACCACCGGCCAGAGCCCGCGCAACACCGCCCGCGCCAGATCGGCATATTGCGCCCCAACCGTCGCGGCATCAATCAGCCCGCGCAGGTGATGCACCCCGATCCGGAAATGCCATTCCTTGGCCCATCGACGACAGGTATCCAGCCGCGCCTCATAATCCTCTTCGGCCTCCAGCACCTCTGTCAGACTGTCGACCAAAGCGTCCTCTGCCGGCCATTCGCTGAAGAAATCTCCGCCGATCACCGCGTCGAACACCTGCGCATTGCGCGACAGATAGGCAGCGAGCGCGGGTGACGCGCTGACGATATCGACAAGCAAATCAGAGAGTTGCGGGTTGATCTTCAACAAGGAGAATAACTGCACCCCCGCGGGCAGACCGCCAAGAAAGCCGTCAAAGGCCAGCAATGCCTCGTCCGGTTTGGTGGCCCGTGCGAGACGCGCCAGCAAGCCGGGTTTCAGCTCTGCAAAAAGCTCCGCCCCCCGGGCGCTGCGCAAGGCGGGGTAGTTCAGCCAACGGTCCACGATCGCGGCGTCAAAGACATGTTCCTCGGGCGGGGCAGCCGCTTCAGGGCGTGAGGTCGAGCCCGCAAAGAACCCTTCGGTCAGTTGGTGAACCTCTTCCAGCCGCCGTTCAAGGTCACTACGCAGCGCGGGGACATCCATATCCATCATCGCGGCCAGCCGGTCGAACCCCTCTTCTGTTTGGGGCAACGTATGGGTCTGGGCATCACGGATCATCTGGACGCGGTGTTCCACGGTGCGATGCGCGCGGTAGTGATCGCTCAGCGTCTCGGCCACCTCGGGCGGGATCCATTCCTTTTCCGCCAGCACGGCCATGCCTTCGCAGGTGCCGCGCACGCGCAGATCTGCGTCGCGCCCACCGGCGATCAGCTGACGGGTCTGGGTGAAAAATTCGATCTCGCGGATACCGCCGCGTCCCAACTTCATATTATGCCCCGAAAGCGAGACACTGCCCCCCAACCCTTTGTGCTCGCGGATCGCAAGGCGCATGTCATGGGCGTCCTGTATCGCGGCAAAATCCAGATGCTTGCGCCAGACGAAGGGTCGCAGCACCGAAAGGAACTGATCACCCGCCGCCAGGTCGCCCGCCGCAGGGCGTGCCTTGATATAGGCGGCACGCTCCCATGTGCGACCCAGACTTTCGTAATACCGTTCTGCCGCTTCCATTGCGATGCACACGGGCGTCACACCGGAATCGGGCCGCAGCCGCAGGTCTGTGCGAAAGACATAGCCCTCGCCCGTGAGATCATTGAGCGTCCCGCTCATCGCGCGGGTGGCGCGCACAAAGGCGGTGCGGGCGTCGTGAAAATCGCTGGCGTCAAAGCGCGTTTCGTCGAACAGGCAGATCAGATCGATATCGGACGAATAATTCAGCTCGCGCGCGCCCATCTTGCCCATAGCCAGCACGACCATGCCTGCGCCGCTGTCGGCGTCCTCTTCCGTCATGCCGGGCAGCTTGCCGCGTTTGATCTGCGCTTTCAGCCCTGCGGTCAGCGCGGCTTGGGCGGCGGCGTCGGCGAAATCGGTCAGCGCGCCGGTCACCTCCTCCAGCGACCAAGCCCCTGCCAGATCGGCCAGCCCCGTCATCAGCGCCACGCGCCGCTTGCTCTGCCGTAGATGACTGGACAACTGGTCCGGGGGCACTGCGCCCGCGCTGTCGATCACCTGCTGCACCGCCCCTGCGGGATCATCGAAGGCCACACGACACCAGTCGGTTTCCTTTTGCATCAACCCCAGAAGATAGGGCGACGTCGATCCCGCCCCCGCCACAAGCGCGGCAATTTCGGACGGCGCATCGGGAAAGAGCGCGCGCGCATCCTGCGCCTGATCGGCCGTAAAGATGCGGGGACAGCGGGTGATCTGACTGGCAAGTGTTCTCATATGCCAAGCATTCGCTGGTTCTATGCCCGTCGTCAATGGCGCCGTGGCACCTGCTAACCCCCACCAAACACGTGCAAATCCAAATAATGTAAAAAAGATTTACATTATCCCTTGCAAACCACAGGGCGCACCCCGATCTAATGTAATGTGAAAGGCATTTACATTACCCGCCACCGCACCGGCCCGCAGCGTTCAGGGCCACCACACTCTGACCGAAAGGGAACTTGATGACACAGACCTATGCACCCACCTACACCGCACAACGCAGTTGGCTGGGCCGTACCGAGGACTTTCTTGACGACAAGGGCAAAGGGGCCTGGATCGCCGCCATGGTTGTCGGTTTCATTCTTTTCTGGCCGCTTGGCCTTGCCCTTCTTGCCTATATGATCTGGAGCAAACGCATGTTTAAATCTTCGTCTTGCAGCAAACGCGCCCGCCGTGGGTCTATCACCGGGCGTTCAACCGGAAACGCCGCCTTTGATGCCTATAAGGCCGACACCCTGGCCCGTCTGGAGGAAGAGCAAACCAATTTTGAGGCCTTCCTGAGCCGTCTGCGCGAAGCCAAGGACAAGGCAGAGTTCGACCAGTTCATGGCCGAAGGCTCCAAAAACGACGATGATGCGCAAAAGGCCTAAAGCCTGCGCGTTCAATCAACACCCCCTCCGCCACGGCGGGGGGCCGATTTTCTCAAGGGACAGGACATGATGACCCCCACCACCCCAGATCCATTCGACCAGCCTGAATTCTATAGCGGCATTCCGACCAAGCGGTTCATGGCTTGGGTTGTTGACGCCCTGTTGGTGCTGATCGCCAGCGTGTTGATCCTGCCGTTCACCGCCTTCACCGGCCTGTTCTTTTTTCCGCTGCTGATGCTGATGGTGGGCTTTACCTACCGTGTCGCGACGCTTGCCAGCGGGTCGGCCACTTGGGGCATGCGCCTGTTCGGCATGGAGTTGCGCACGGCGCGCGATGAACCGCTGGATCTGGCCTCGGCGTTTTTGCATACTTCGGGCTATACGGTCAGCGTTGCCATGATGCCTTTGCAGGTGATTTCGATCATTCTCATCTGCGCCACCTCGCGCCATCAGAGCCTGAGCGACGTGATCCTCGGCACAGTCCCGCTGAACCGTCGTGTCGAAAGCGTGAACTGACCCAAACTTGTGCTTGGCGCGCTTTGGACCAGTTGTTAGAATTTCCTCCGAACAACAACGGATTTTCATGCGCCATACACTTCCCATCGCTCCGCAGTTCTATGTGACTGCGCCACAGCCCTGCCCGTATCTGGACGGCCGGATGGAACGTAAACTGTTCACCGCGCTGCAGGGCGACTCTGCGACCAAGCTGAACAACAGCCTGTCGGGGCAAGGCTTCCGGCGGTCGCAGAATGTACTGTATCGCCCGTCTTGCACGGATTGCGCGGCCTGTCTGTCGGCGCGCATCAACGTGGCCGACTTCACCCCCAGCAAAAGCCAGAAGCGCACGATCAAGCGCAACGCGGGGCTGACGCGGCGGGCGACATCGCCTTGGGCCACGGAAGAGCAATACGACCTCTTCCGCACCTATCTTGACAGCCGCCATGCAGACGGTGGCATGGCCGATATGGATGTCTTCGAATTCGCCGCGATGATCGAGGAAACCCCGATCCGCAGCCGTGTGATCGAATATACCGATACCCAAACCCGCGAGCTGATTGGCGTCTGCCTGACGGATGTGCTCGATGACGGGGTGAGCATGGTCTATTCGTTCTACAGCCCTGACCGGCCCCGTGACGGGTTGGGCAATTACATTATCCTTGACCACATCGAAATCGCCCGTGCGGCGGGTCTGCCTTATGTATATCTGGGTTATTGGGTGCCCGGCAGCCCCAAGATGGGCTATAAGGCCAAGTTCTCGGGGCTTGAGGTTTATATGGGCGGCGCGTGGCAGAAGATGCGCAACCCCGATGATTTCGAACCCGAGCAGCATCCGCTGAACACCGACCCGATTGCCGAACAGGTGGCCAATATCGCCCTCCCCGATCTGAGCCCGACCAAAGGCTAAATCGTACCGCTGCGGCACATTCGACCGCTGTCACCCGCTGAAACGAAAAAGGCACCCCGCAGGGTGCCTTTTGTTTTTGTGGCGGCCTGACCCCAGATCAGTTGGGGATCAGGTCAGGCACGATGGTCACGATGACCGGGAACATCCACAACAGCGCCAGTGCTCCGACCTGGATCAAGACGAAAGGAATGATCCCGCGGTAGATATGCGAGGTGGTGACGCTCGCCGGGGCCACGCCGCGCAGGTAGAAGAGCGCGAAGCCGAAGGGCGGTGTCAGGAACGAGGTTTGCAGGTTCACCGCAATCATGATCGTCACCCACTTCGGGTCGAAAGTGCCGCCGTAGATCACCGGCCCGACAATCGGGATCACGATGTAGATGATCTCGAGGAAGTCGAGCACGAAGCCCAGCACAAAGAGCACCAGCATCACGATCAGGAAGACCGTCAGCTCGTTGTCGAAGCTTTTCAACCACTGCTGGATGTAGTGTTCGCCACCAAAGGAGATCACCACAAGGTTCAGCAACTGCGACCCGATCAGGATGGTAAACACCATCGAGGTCACCTTGGCCGTCTCGCGGACCACGGGGCTCAGCACGCCCGAGGTATAGAGGATCCAGCACGAGAACAGCAGACCGAACACCGCGTATAGATACGCGCCATAGGCGACGAAGAAGGCAAACCAGCTTTCGACGCTCACGCCCTCTTGGTTGATGCGCAGGTCAAAGTTCACGCCGACAAGGATCGCGATCAGGATGGCCAGGGTGGACCAGATGATCACCTTGGGCGACCGGTCCATATCCTTGAGCTTGCGATAGGCGGCCAGCATGATCGCGCCACCTGCCCCCAAGGCCGCAGCGGGCGTCGGGTTGGTGATCCCGCCAAGGATCGACCCCAGGACCGCAACGATCAGGACCAGCGGCGGGAAGACCACGCGGATTAGCTCGTTACCCGCGCAAAGCTTCAGCGCATAGACCACGCCATACATGACAGCCACGAAAGGCAGCGCCATCAGCAGCACCATCGTGCCCGAGGACGTGGCCGGACCGACCAGCAGGATATCGACCAGCAGTGTCAGCACCAGACCGATGCCACCGATGATCAGCGGCCGTTTGTCCGCCGATGGGGCGACACCGCGACCGGTCGTCATGACCAGTGCCAGCAGGATCAGGATGATCGCAACACCGGTCCCGATGGGGGCGGCATTGGCGATCTTTTCAGCCTGCTTGGCGGCCAGCGCTTCTTCGGTCAGCTTTTCGCTGGCCTGTTGACCGCCCGCCGCCTCGATCGCGGCTTGCTCGGTTACCGCTTGATCCCATGCGCTTTGCCCGTGCAGTTCGATCATCGCGGCCTGACAGGCCTCGCCTACGTTGGTGCGCAGGCTGGCACCCTGCCCGATGTCGCTAAAGCTGGACACGACAGTCGACTGGCTGCCCACGATGCCAAGGTTGCCCAGAACAATCGTGCCCACGATCAGCAGGGCTGGCATGCCAAGGAACCAGGTAAAGCCTTCGCCCCGCGTGATGGGTTCGGCATTGGTCGCCCCCATCGGCACGGCGGGAGCCTTTTCAGGGTTCAGCAGCGCATAGACAAAGGCGTAAAGCGCATAAAGCAGCGCCAGCATGATTCCCGGCAGCAACGCGGCCTGAAACAGCGTCCCCACAGACACAACCGCGGGCTGGCCCAAGTAGGTCAGCGCATCGGTACAGCCCACGGCGGTGGCACGCGCTTCCTGGGCGGCGGAATATAGATCGCCCGCCAAAGTGCCCAGAAGGACGATAACGATAGACGGCGGAATGATCTGGCCCAAAGTACCGGAGGCTGCGATGACACCTGTCGCGATTTCAGGCGAATAGTTGTTGCGCAACATGGTCGGCAGCGCCAGCAGCCCCATGGTGACAACAGTCGCGCCCACGATCCCGGTGGAGGCCGCAAGAAACGCGCCCACAACCACAATCGACACCGCCAAACCGCCGGGCAGCGGGCCAAAGACGCGCGCCATTGTGGTCAACAGGTCGTTCGCGATCTTCGACCGTTCAAGCGTGATGCCCATCAGAACGAACATCAGAACCGCCAGCAACGTCTCGATCGACTGCCCCGCCAGAACGCGTTCGTTCATACGGTTCACGATAAAGCTGACGTTCCGGTCCAGCGCGACTTCCCAGCCTTGGGGGAAGACCGATTCACCGATCAGCGGCAAATCCGGATAGCGGAATTTCGATACCGCGTCATTGGGAACGCCCGAGTTCACCAGATCGCGATAGGCTTGCGACGATTGGTCAATCGCCTGATGCACCATCAGACCCGCACTATCGAGTGCGGCGATGATACCGAAAGAGATGATGCCAGCACCGCCGATGGCAAAGGCCACCGGGAAACCGGACAGGATGCCGCCAAAGAGGCAGGCAAAAACAATGATCAGGCCAATTTCGACCCCGTCGAGACCAAATAGCATGGGACGCCCCTTGAATTAATGTGTGCCCTCATAGGCTTCTTCGCCCTCGCCCAACGTATCGCGGTCGAGATATTTATCTTCGCTTTCAGGCCCTTCACGGAACTCTAACAAAGCGCGATAAAACACTGATATTGCTTGCAAGATCACCATTGCGCAGAAGGCGCACAGCAGGATCTTGAACAAGAAGTAGCCGTTGAACCCATTGGGCGAAAAGCCGATGGTTTCCACGTTCCACTTGAGCAAGCGCGCCTTGCGCAGCAGCAGTTCCAACCGGTCAGAGGCCGATGGGTTCGGTGTCACCAGATGGCGCCACAGGAAGAACCAGCCATAAAGCCATGTGACAATCGCGAAGGGGATCATGAAGAACAGCGCGCCGAACATGTCGATCACGCGCTTGGTACGGAATTTTGCGCCGGCATAGAAGAGGTCAACGCGCACATGCCCGCCTTGTACAAAGGTGTAGGACACACAAAGACATACGACCAACGCATTGAAAAGCTTCAACTCTTCCGCGAACCAGCTGATGTCGAACTGCAGCGGAATACCAAAGCCGATAGAGATATCAGGCCGGGTGAAAATACGTTGCATGAAGACGATGATGATCTGTTGCAGCACCATCAAAAGCCCGGCCCAGGCAAAGAAACGCCCGGTGACATTTGCGAAGCCTTCAAGCCCGCGCACACAGCCCCACATAAAGCTGCGTTTCCAGATGCCGACAGCCGTGACGATCAGCAGCCCGACGAGCAAGACAAAGAACAGCTCTACCGAGGCACCGTAATAGATGAACCGCATCAAGGCTTCGCTATTGGACCAGTCCAGCCACATGGACGGGTTCAGCACCGCTGCAAAGAAATTGTAGAATGCTTCAAGTAGGTTGCCCAGAATGAAGCTGATCAGGTTGCCCTCTTGGAATTGGTCCAAGCAGCTGATCTTGGCCCCTTCCGCCGCGCGGAAAAATCCAGCGCATACTGCATCTTCTGCCATTGATATCCCCCCTTCGCCCGCCCGGTTTCAGTGTGGGCTTGGTGCGAAAATTATCCTCGCTTTGCGCGCCCGTTTTCCGGATCGCAAAGTCGCGTGTGGGGCCGCCCAAAGGCAGCCCCCCTGTCATCCCGTGGGGATGGCTTACATTTTACCCAGAACGCGCTGGCGCTGTTCGACATAGTAGGCGTCGGATTTGGACAGCCATTCAGCCGATGCGGACAGCGAAGATTCAAAGCTGTTGCGGATGTCGGCGAACAGGGAGTCGTCCATGTTCTCGTCCATAACCTCTTTGGAGGCCGCACCGAATGCATCCCAGACATCATCGGGGAACTGCATGGTTTTCACGCCCTGCTGCTGCAGACGCGCCAAGGCGGCACCGTTGTTGGCCAGTGTTTCGGCCAGACCGGTGTGCGTGGTCGCCATCGATGCATATTCGATGATCTTCTGCTGCGCCGGTGTCAGGTCGTTGAACACATCAAGGTTGACCGATGCGGTCAGGCCCGACCCTGGCTCGTGGAAACCAGCGGTGTAGTAGATCTTGGCGACTTCCTGGAAGCCCGCGCGCTCATCCGCGAAGGGGCCAACCCACTCGAGCCCGTCAAGCGCGCCGGAGGACAGCGCCTGATACAGTTCGCCACCGGGGATGTTCTGAACAGACGCGCCCAGTTTACCCAGCACCTTGCCACCTAGACCGGGCATACGGAATTTCAGGCCGTTGAAGTCCGCGGCAGAGTTGATTTCCTTGCGGAACCAGCCACCGGACTGCGAACCGGAGTTCCCGGCGAGGAACATCTTCATGTTGAAGATTTCACCGATCTGGTTGTGCAGGTCATGGCCGCCACCGTGCAGATACCAGTTGGTCAGCTCTTGTGCTGTGGCACCGAAAGGCACGGCGGTGAAATACGCCAGACCGGGGTGCTGGCCGATGAAGTAGTAGTCGGCCGCGTGATACATATCCGCCTGACCGGAGGAAACGGCGTCAAAGACCTCGAACGCGCCGACCAGCTCGCCCGGGGCTTTCTTTTCGATGGTCAACGTGCCGTCAGACATCTCGTTAACCATGTTGTTGAGGTAGGTCGCGGCGTCATCAAGCACGGCAAAGCCACGGGGCCATGCGGTGACCATGGTCAGCGTGCGTTTGCCTTGGGCGTACAGCGGTGCGGCCAGTGTCGATGCAGCGGCGGCAGACCCGCCAAGCGCGGATGTCTTCAGAAATGAACGACGGTCCATATTGGATACTCCTCCCGAGTTATATGAGGGTGCCCGCGCTTCATTATATGCGCGCGGGTCATTTCAAGTGTCGTTCACTCTACGCAAAAGCGAATGGTTGAAAATACCAACTACTGCGTAGAGCGTGCAGATTTACCGCCCAAATATGCGGCAAATCTCCCGCCGCACCTGCCATATGTTGTGCATACACGCGTATAGCGGGTGAATTGTGACTGCATCTAGCACTTTGATTCGCGTGGATTTCCCAGTATCAGCGCTGCATGCGCCGCCCGTCTTTCATGATCGCCCCCACCTACGCCCAAAAGCTGACGCTCATCGCCTCTGTGCCGCTGGTGCTGGCGGTGACGGCGATTGCCTTTGTCGTGGCACTGCAGGCGCGCGCGGTGGCCGACCGCGAGATTTCAACGCTCGAGCAGCAGTTGCTGGACGCCAAGAAGGTAGAGCTGCGCAATTATGTGACACAGGCGCGCAACGGCTTTTACTTCGTCTACGGGTCCGCCTCTCCTGATGATGGGGCGGCGAAATCGCAGGTGGCGCAGATCCTCGCGGCGATGATCTATGGCGAGGAAGGTCAGTTCTTTGTCTATGACTACGACGGCACCGCCCTTGTCAGCCCGCGCCAGACGGACCGGATCAACCGCAACTTTGCCGGCGAGACGGACAGCGACGGCACGCCCGTGGTGGACGAGCTGATCCGCATCGCACGCAGTGGCGGCGGGTATCACACCTATATGTGGCCCAAACCCTCTACCGGAGAGGATGCGCAGATGATCACCTATGTCACCTCTTTCCCGAGCTGGCAGTGGGCCGTGGGGACGGGTGTGTTCATCGACGACGTGCTTGCCAGCGGGGCCGCGGCGCGATCCGATGTGCAGGCGCGGGTGCAGCGTACGTTCTTCTATATCGGCGTTATTACGGTGACCGCCCTGCTGTTGGTTTTTGGCACGGGCATGCTGGTCAACCTGCGGGAACGGCGGCTTGCGGATGCAAAGCTCAAAAAGCTGACGCAGCGGGTATTTGACGCCCAAGAGGAAGAGCGCGGCCGCGTGGCGCGCGAACTGCATGACGGCATCAGCCAGATCCTGGTGGGGGTGCGCTATGCGCTCGACAACGCGCGACGCCGGCTGGAAAGGGGCGACGCCCGCGCGGCAGAGCCTTTGGCAAAGGGGATCGACAGCCTTGCACAGGCCATCGCCGAAGTGCGCCGCATCAGCCGCGACCTGCGCCCCAGTATTCTGGATGATCTCGGCCTTGGTCCCGCGCTGAAAACGCTGGTCGAACAATTCGCCCTACGCACCGGTATTCAGTGCCGCTTCGATACCGTGGTATTCCGCAACCGCTTGGACGACGAGGCCAAGATCGCGCTTTACCGGATCGCGCAAGAGGCGCTGACCAATATCGAACGCCACGCACGCGCCACCGAAGTTATCGTCGATCTGCGCGGTCACCGACAGGGCGCGACGCTGTCGATCTCTGACAACGGGCTGGGACTGGCCAAGACACGCTCCACCGCCGGAGGGTTGGGCCTGCGCAATATGCAAGAGCGGATCGAACAGCTAGACGGTACGCTGACCATGCAAACCTCTGCCCAGGGCGGCACCGAGATTACCGCTACCGTCCCGCTAACCCATATGCTGCGCCCGCCGCCGACCGCCCTTCCCTAAGCCCTGATATGCCCCTTCCCGAAAGCTGCCCCATGACCCTTTCCGACACCCAGCCGCCCGCGTTGATAAAAGTGATGATCGTGGACGATCACCCGATGGTCGCCGAAGGCATCCAGTCCATTCTTGAAAGCTATGACGATATCAATGTGGTCGGCTGTCTGCCCAATGGCCGCGCCGCGATCGAGAGCGTCGCGGAACTGGACCCCGATGTGATCCTCATGGACCTCAATATGCCAGAGATCGGCGGGCTGTCCGCGACCGAGATCTTGCTGGAACGCCAGCCCGACACCCGCATCGTGATCCTGTCGATGCATGACAACCCCGAATATATCTCTTCGGCGCTGAGCCACGGCGCCATGGGGTATATCCTCAAGGATGTGCCGACGGACGAGATCAAGTTGGCGATCGATACGGTGATGCGCGGCGAACGGTATCTGTGCACCGGCGCGCAAGGGTCGCTTGAACCCAAGGATGCCGCACGTGAATCCCTGACCGAACGCGAACAGACGATCCTGTTGCAACTGGCACAGGGGAAATCCAACAAAGAGGTCGCGCTGACCTTGGATATCTCTGTGCGCACCGTCGAAACCCACCGCAAGAATATCAAGCGCAAGCTAGGCATCTCTTCCACCGCAGGGCTGACGCGCTACGCGATGGAACACGGCGTGCTGCAGGGAACCGGAGTGCGACTCTAGCTGATATCGGCCCGAGAAATGCCCCCAATTTTGCAAAAATTAGAAAATTCAGGATTTCGCGCAATAAATGAAAAGATTTTTTGCACCCAGCGACACTTTTATCGACAATAGAGCATTGACGCCCCTTTGTGGCGCTCATAATGTCCATGCACGCAATGAGGGGCCTTTGGCTATGACAGATCTAGCTTTGACAGATATCGTCGTCATTCTAAGACACACGCGCATGGGCCGGTAACGGCAGACCATAATAGTCACCATGCGCCCCCGTCAAAATCGGGGGCTTTTTTTTGCGCAACGTATTTTTTGATAAACCACCGCCTGACGGAGCACCAAGATGACACGTAAAATGACCGGAGCGAAAATGATCGTTCAAGCCCTGATTGATCAGGGTGTTGATACCGTATTTGGCTATCCCGGCGGCGCTGTCCTACCGATCTATGACGAGGTGTTCCAACAAAACAGCATCAAACACGTGTTGGTGCGTCACGAACAAGGGGCGGTGCATGCCGCCGAAGGCTATGCGCGTTCGACCGGAAAACCGGGCGTTGTTCTTGTAACCTCGGGCCCCGGTGCCACCAATGCGGTGACCGGCCTGACGGATGCCTTGCTCGATTCCATTCCGCTGGTGGTCCTGACGGGTCAGGTGCCGACCTTCATGATCGGCTCTGACGCGTTTCAAGAGGCCGATACCGTGGGCATCACCCGCCCCTGCACCAAGCACAACTGGCTGGTGAAAGAGACCGACAAGCTGGGCGGCGTCCTGCACGAGGCGTTCCATGTGGCCACCAGCGGGCGCCCCGGCCCCGTTCTGGTCGACATCCCGAAAGACGTGCAATTCGCCACGGGGGAATACACGCCCAAGAAGCCGTCCACCTCGCATTACCAGCCGCCCGTCAAAGGCGACATGACCGAGATCACCGAACTGGTGGCCGCCATCGAGACCGCCAAGCGCCCGATTTTCTATACCGGCGGCGGCGTCATCAACTCCGGCCCTGCGGCGTCGCAACTGCTGCGCGAATTGGTCGAGGCGACAGGCTTTCCCATCACCTCTACCTTGATGGGGCTTGGCAGCTATCCGGCGTCGGGTGACAAATGGTTGGGGATGCTCGGGATGCATGGTCTTTACGAGGCCAACATGGCGATGCACGACTGCGATCTGATGATCAACATCGGCGCGCGCTTCGACGACCGGATCACCGGCGTCGTCGACATGTTCAGCCCGAAATCCAAGAAAGCGCATATCGACATCGACCCCTCGTCGATCAACAAGATCATCCGCGTGGACATCCCTATCGTCGGCGACGTGGGCCATGTGCTTGAAGACCTGCTGAAGGTCTGGAAATCGCGCGGCCGCAAGACAAACACCGAAGCCGTTGGCAAATGGTGGAAGAAGATCGAGGAATGGCGCAACGTTGACTGCCTCAAGTTCGAACAAAAAGGCAAGATCATCAAACCGCAATACGCGCTCTCGCGGCTTGAGGCGCTGACCAAGGGGCGTGACCGCTATGTCACCACCGAAGTGGGCCAGCACCAGATGTGGGCCGCGCAATACCTTGGCTTCGAGGATCCGAACCGCTGGATGACCTCTGGTGGGCTGGGGACGATGGGCTATGGCTTCCCTGCGTCCATCGGCGTGCAGATGGCGCATCCTGACGCGTTGGTCATCAACGTCGCCGGCGAAGCGTCTTGGCTGATGAATATGCAGGAAATGGGCACCGCCATGCAATACGGCCTGCCGGTGAAACAGTTCATCCTGAACAACGAACGCCTCGGCATGGTCCGCCAGTGGCAAGAGCTGCTGCACGGCGAGCGCTATTCCCAAAGCTGGTCTGAATCCCTCCCCGATTTCGTCAAGCTGGCCGAAGCCTTCGGGGCCAAGGGGATCATCTGTTCGGACCCCGACGATCTGGACGACGCGATCATGGAGATGCTCGACTATGACGGTCCGGTGATCTTTGACTGTCTGGTGGAAAAACACGAAAACTGTTTCCCGATGATCCCGTCGGGCAAAGCGCATAACGACATGATGCTGGCCGGTGTCGATACGCAAGGTGTGATCGACGCCAAAGGATCGGTCTTGGTCTAAGCCGCCAACGGCACAAGGAAACACATCGGCGCGGGGTCGCGCGCCGAGATTGAACAAATCTTAGAAGGACAGTTTCATGTCAGCCCTAAAGATCAAAAAAGGCTCCAACAGCCATTCCGCCTATAACCTACGTCCCAATTTCTCGGATGTGATCGAACGCCACACGCTGGCCGTACTGGTCGAGAACGAACCCGGTGTGCTGGCGCGCGTCATCGGTCTGTTTTCGGGCCGTGGATACAACATCGACAGCCTTACCGTGGCAGAGGTTGACCACACAGGCCACCTTAGCCGCATCACCATCGTCACCTCGGGCACGCCGCAGGTGATCGAGCAGATCAAGGCGCAGCTGGGGCGGATTGTGCCGGTACACGAGGTGCATGACCTGACCGTCGAAGGCCCCGTGGTCGAGCGTGAGCTTGCGATGTTCAAGGTGAATGGCACCGGCGACAAACGTGTCGAAGCCCTGCGTCTTGCGGATATCTTCCGCGCCAACGTTGTCGATAGTACCTTGGAAACATTCGTGTTCGAGATCACCGGCGCGCCCGAGAAGATTGACGCATTTGCCGAATTGATGCGCCCCTTGGGGCTGGTGTCCGTGGCACGGACGGGTGTGGCAGCCCTGTCGCGCGGCGACTGATACGCTAAGGTGGCAGGTTGACGTCTGGCCGGCTTCGGCCGGACTAAGCCTGACCGCGGTGGCGGAACTCTACCGGCGGGACGGCTTTTGGGCGGAATGGAAGCACCTCGCCGCCTGTTTGCTTTCGCGTAATGCCGGCGGAATGGCGCAGTAGTTTGTTCGGCAAATCAGCGTCCGCCTTGGATCGCACGACCTTGGGGTTAAGCGCCTTGCGCAACTTGGCCTCGTGGTAGACCTCGAACTGGACCAGATCACCAGCATCGAAACAGCTTGTCATCTGGTTCACTGTCGCGGGGTCACCTTGGAAATACGCAAGGTCGCCGTGATCCTCGCACCAGAACACAGCTTTGTTGGATCGGGCATCGCTCCAAAGTACCACACCGTACATTTAACTGTTCCTTCCAGATGCTTGCAGACATGAGAGATAATCATGTCATTTTTACAAATTGTCGATTTTTTTACGAAATCATTTTGTGTCGCGCGCACCGAAATTTGACGCTGATTAGCGTCACTACACAGCCCTATATTGCAAATCTCCTTGCAAATTCGTTCAAAGGTTGTGAAGTTTAGTTCAATTAATTTTAGTGGACTGATTTCATGACGAACCCCGCCGATATCAGGACAATTTTCGGGTCAAATTTAAAAAAACTTTCAGTGGGTTACCCCTCCATCACCTACCTCGCGCAGGAACTGGGGATCAATCGCACACAGTTCAATCGATATCTGTCGGGGGAAAGCTTTCCGCGCCCCGATATTCTGGACCGGATGTGCAAGTTTTTCGACGTTGATGCGCGTGTCCTTCTGGAGCCCTTGGAAGAGATCAAGAAGATCGAACCCACCCCCCCGGATTTCATGGGTGACTTCATCGTTTCGGGCGCGCTGGACCTGCCCGAAGCAACGTTTCCCAGCGGTTTCTACCGGTTCTCGCGTCGCAGTTTTCTTTACCCCGAGAAATTCGCCTTGGGATTGGTCATGGTGTTTCGCAGTGGCCGGCATACCTATCTGCGCGGCTACGAGGCCCCTCACGCCATGCGCATCCAAAGCCTGCCCACCCATTCGGAATTGCGCGAGTATCGCGGCGTGGTGCTGCAGCAGGAAGAAGGCATCGCCATTATCGCCTCGCGGCGCGGCGCGATGACCTCTTCGTTCAACTATCTGGGGCGGATCGCGTCGTTCAACAATAATTTCTGGGTCGGATACATCACCCGCACGGTGCCGGAAAATTCGATCGGGCTGCGGGCGACGCGGCTGGTCTATGAATACCTGCCGCAAACCCCGTCGGCCGTGTTGCAGGCCGCCCGCTTGAAGGGGCTATGCGAGGCAAACGATCTTGAACCCTTTCACCGCCACCTTCTGCGCACCGAATTCGCCTTTGAATGACCGCTACGCCAGCGGCGGCGGGCGCATCTGGGGCCACTGCGTTGCCGCGTGCCACTGTTGCGCCAGTTGAAGCAGCGCCGTATCGCTTCCCCGCGGTCCGATCATCTGTAGCCCCGCAGGCAGCCCCCCTGCGCCGAAACCGGCGGGGATGTTGACAACCGGCAGCCCCACCAGACCGGCGGGCACCACGACCTGCATCCAGCGGTGATAGGTATCCATGTCCCGTCCGGCGATCTGTGTCGGATGCACCTGATCCACGTCAAAGGGCCAAAGCTGCGCCGAGGGCAGTACCAGCACGTCAACCTCGTCAAACAGCGCGGTGACACGGCGATACCAATCCGACCGCGTCAGGCTGGCGCGCTGCACCTCCTGCCCCGTGAATCCGAGCCCGCGCTCGATCTCCCACTGGGCGGCGGGCTTGAGCTTGTCGCGGGTTTCCGGATCGCGGTAGAGCGCGCCCAATCCGGCAGCAACGGCAAAAGACCGCAGCGTGGTCCAGCTGTCCCACATCGCGTCTGCGTCAAAGGGGGCTGGCACATGGGTCACCTGATGCCCCAGGGCGGCCAGCTGATCCAGGGCCGCTTTGCTCACGTCCTCGATCCCGTCTGCATAGGTGAATGCCCCGCCCCAGTCGCCCAGCCACCCGATGCGGCGCGTGGGCGACGGGGTGTCCATCTGCGGCAAGCTCGGCGCCGGTGACAGGCCGAGGGGTTGTTTGGGGTCCTCTCCGGTCATCGTGTCCAACAAGGCCGCCAGATCGCGGGGGCAGCGCGCCATCGGGCCTGCCATGCTCAGCTGATGCAGGAACATATCGCCCTCTGGCTCTGCCGGTACTGTGCCCCAGCTGGGGCGCATGCCGTAGACGTTGTTCCAGCCCGCGGGGTTGCGCAGGCTGCCCATCATGTCGGAGCCGTCCGCGATGCTCAGCATCCCCGTGGCCAAAGCAGCCGCCGCCCCGCCCGAAGACCCGCCAGCCGAGCGTGTGTGGTCATAGGGGTTCCGCGTCGGGCCGTAGACGGGGTTGAACGTGTGGCTGCCCAACCCGAATTCAGGCGTGTTGGTTTTACCGATGATGATTGCCCCAGCCGCGCGGATGCGGGCGACAAAGACGCTGTCCTTCTGGGCAATCGTTCCGGCAAACAGCGGTGATCCCTTGGCGGTTGGCAAGCCCTTGGCATCGGATAAATCCTTGATCGCAATGGGAATACCGTGCAGCCATCCGACCCGAGGCGTGGCATCGGCCCTATCGGCTTCGGCCAGAAGCTCGGCCCGCGGGCGCAGCGCGACGATGGCGTTGACCGCGCCGTTCACGGCGTCGATGCGCTCTAGCGTGGCCTCCATCAAAGCACGCGCCGTCAGGCTGCCGTTCGCCAATGCCTCCGATTGGGCCAAGGCCCCGATGTCTAGTATGTTCATGGCCGAGCCCTCCGTTCGCGGTCATAGAACGGAAGGCGGCAGGGGTATGCAAGAGGCACCGGCAAAACTGCTGCACGCGACAAGGCCGCCCGCGCGCAGTTGCCTGATATTTGGCCTTAGCCTTCTTGCGCCTCGGCGCGGGTCTTGCCCGACACGGCAAGCGCCAGCGCGGCCCCCATCAACCCGTCAAGGTCACCATCCAGCACCCCTTTGGTATCCGAGGTTTCAAAGTTGGTGCGCAGGTCTTTGACCATCTGGTAGGGCTGCAAGACGTAGGACCGGATCTGGTTGCCCCAGCCCGCGTCGCCCTTGTTTTCATGGGCTTCGTTGATGGCCGCGTTGCGGCGGTCCAGCTCCATCTGATACAGCCGCGATTTCAGCGCCTTCATCGCGATGTCGCGGTTCTGGTGCTGCGATTTCTCAGAGCTGGTAACCACGATGCCGGTGGGGTGGTGCGTGATCCGCACGGCCGAGTCGGTGGTGTTTACGTGCTGACCACCGGCCCCCGAGGACCGATAGGTGTCGATGCGGATGTCGCTGGGGTTGATATCGATTTCGATGTTGTCGTCCACCACCGGATACACCCAGATAGAGGTAAAGGACGTGTGCCGTTTGGCGGCGCTGTCAAAGGGGCTGATCCGCACCAGACGGTGCACACCGGATTCCGACTTGAGCCAGCCATAGGCATTCGGGCCGCTGATCTTGTAGGTCGCCGATTTGATCCCCGCCTCTTCGCCGGGGCTTTCGGATTGCAGCTCGACCTTATAGC
The DNA here is from genome assembly GCF_000735125.2 of Sulfitobacter sp. CB2047. NCBI lineage: Bacteria > Pseudomonadati > Pseudomonadota > Alphaproteobacteria > Rhodobacterales > Roseobacteraceae > Sulfitobacter > Sulfitobacter sp. CB2047. Next base: position 1,945,394 of record NZ_CP072613.1, read on the forward strand.
CCTTTTTCTCGGCCCACCGGACATACATGCGCGACAGGATATTGGCCCAGTCACAGCTTTCGGTGCCGCCTGCCCCTGCGTTGATTTCAAGGAAGGTGTCATTCCCATCGGCCTCGCCGTTCAACAGCGCTTCCAGCTCTTTCTGGGCGGCTGTCTCGGCCAGCTTTTTCAATGCGGTTTCGGCCTCTGCGATGACCTCGTCGTCGCCTTCCATCTCGCCCAGTTCGATCAGTTCGATGTTATCGGCCAGCTCTTGTTTGATGCCCTCGTAGGTGGCGATGGAATCGACCAGCGCCTGACGGTCGCGCATCAGTTTTTGCGCCGCATCGGGATCATCCCACAGATTGGGGTCTTCGACACGGGCGTTGAATTCTTCCAGACGGTATGGCGCGGTTTCGACGTCCAGACGCTGTGCCAACAGCTCCAGCGATTTGCTGATCTTATCCGCTGTATTTTGTGCATCTGCGCGCATGGTATCCTGCCTTTAAATAGATCGCGGCCCCGAATAGCCGGGGCCGCGTTTCAAATAGACCAGCGCCGCAACATGGGCAAGCGCTGTAGAATGGGGCCGGGTCTAGTACAACCCGCCGGAGCTGATGCTGCCAAAGCTTGCCTTGGGCCCGACACGCGCCTTCTTACCGGTAGAGGTTGTGACTTCGCGCGCGCCGCCGCCGGCTTCTTCGACCAGAGGCAGATCCGCACCCATCGCAAAGCCGCCATCGAAGGTGATCCCGAACAGCGGCTCTTCGCCGTCACGGAAGTATTCGGCCACAACGTTATTACCTGCGGCGCTGTCAGACAGACGCGCACCGGTGAAGCGGTCGATCTTGATGAAGTGACCGCCGGGGGGCACTTCGAAGGGGCCGCCGCCGTATTTCTTGATCGCTTCGCTCATGAACCGCTGGAATACAGGGCCACACATCCCCGCCCCATAGGCACGACGCCCCAGCGAGCGCGGATTGTCGAAACCGATATAGCAGCCCGCCACGATGTTGCTTGAGAAGCCAACGAACCAGACGTCTTTGGCGTCGTTGGTTGTGCCGGTCTTGCCCGCGATTGGCACGGGCAGGTTCACCGCCCCACGCGCCGTGCCGCGATCCACCACGCCCTTCATCATCGATGTCAGCTGATAGGCCGTGATCGGGTCCATCACCCGTTCACGGTTCGAGATGATGCGCGGCCCCACGCCGGGAGCCAGCGTTTCAAGCTGGCAATCGTTACAGATGCGTTGGTCGTGTTTGTAGACAGTGCGGCCGTAGCGGTCCTGCACACGGTCCACCAGCGTCGGCTGCACCCGTTCGCCACCATTGGCGAACATCGCATAGGCCGACACCATCTGGTAAAGCGTCGTTTCCTGCGAGCCAAGCGCGTTGGCCAGTACCGGCGAGAGGTTGTCATAGACCCCGAACCGTTCGGCATAGTCGCCAACGGTGTTCATTCCGACCTCTTGCGCCAGACGGATGGTCATGAGGTTCCGCGACTGTTCGATACCCGTCCGCAGGGGCGTCGGCCCGTAGAACTTGTTCGACGAGTTTCGCGGCCGCCACATGCCTTGGGGTGTGTTGATCTCGATCGGGGCATCCACAACGATGGTTGCAGGGGTATAGCCGCTGTCCAATGCCGCAGCATAGACAAAGGGCTTGAAGCTCGACCCCGGCTGGCGTTTCGCCTGTGTCGCACGGTTGAACACCGACGCCTGATAGGAGAAACCGCCCTGCATCGCGATCACGCGCCCTGTGTTCACGTCCATCGCGACAAAGCCGCCCTGCACTTCCGGGATCTGACGCAGGGTCCAGCGGATGAACGACCCGTCACTATCCGCAGTCATGCGGCGCACCAGCACCACGTCGCCGACCTCAAGCAGATCAGCGGGCACTTGGGCGCGGTTGCCGAGCTTGCCGTTCTCCAGACGTTTGCGCGCCCATTGGACATCCTTGGCGGGAATGAAATGACCGTCTGCGTCCTCGTCCACACCTTCGATCCCGATGCGGGCGGCGTCATTGGTCAGGCTCAGCACCACGGCGGGATACCACGGGTTTTCCAGATCAACGTCACGTGGCACACGGGTGTCCGACAGCGCTTCGCGCCAATCGGCCTCGGTGGTCAGCTTTTCGGGCGCGATCTTCTTGCCGGTGCCGCGGTAGATACCGATGCCGCGGTCATATTCCTCAAGCTGCTGCTGCAAGGATTGTGCGGCAATGGGCTGCATCTCGTTGTCGATGGTGGCACGCACGGTCAGACCGCCGGTAAAGAATTCGCCCTCGCCAAAGTTCTCGGACAGCTGGCGGCGGATCTCATCGGTAAAGTAATCGCGCGGCGGCAGTTCGGCCTTGAAGCTTTCAAAGTCCCCGTTCTGCACCGATCGCAAGGGCTGTGCGACCTCGGTCTCGTAGACGGCGGGGGTGATATAGCCGTTTTCCTTCATCTCGCGCAGCACGAAGTTCCGGCGTGCCAGCAGCCGGTCCTTGCGGCGCACGGGATGATAATCAGATGGTGCTTTGGGCAGCGAGGCAAGGAACGCAGCCTCGTGTGGGGCGAGTTCCCCCAATGTCTTGTTGAAATAGGTCTGCGACGCGGCGGCCACACCGTAGGAGTTCTGGCCCAAGAAGATCTCGTTCAGATAAAGTTCAAGGATCTTTTCCTTGGGCAGCGTTTCTTCAAGCCGTGCGGCGAGGATGATTTCCTTGATCTTCCGTTCAGCCCGACGGTCGCCGGACAGAAGAAAGTTCTTCATCACCTGCTGCGTGATGGTCGATGCACCGCGCACATCCTTGCCCCTTGTGCGCACCGCGTCTACAGCCGCCGCCCCGATGCCGCGCAGGTCATAGCCTTCGTGCGTATAAAAGTTCTTGTCCTCGGCCGAGATGAAGGCCTGTTTGATCAGCGGCGGAATCGTGTTGGCCGGCGCGAACAGGCGACGTTCCTTGGCGAATTCGTCAATCAACCGCCCCTGCCCCGAATAAATCCGGCTGATCGTCGGGGGCGTGTATTGCGCAAGGGATTCGTGGCTGGGCAGATCGCGGCCATACATCCAGAACACCGCGCCGATGGTCAGCGCGACCATACCGATGCTCATGGTGAGGGTGGTAAAAATACCCCCGAAGAAAGACAGGATCAAACGAAACACGGCTGGCAGTTCCTTGCAAGGAGGGTTGGTGACCCGTCTATACGCAACCCTGCGGGAATCGTCAAAACACGATGCAGTGGCCCTGTGCGGTAACCCGCGCAACACCTAGAGGGGCGTTCGGGTGCGGTTTACTGGCGAATCAAGGGCTTGAGCGCGGCATCCGCGTCGCGCCATTTGGCGATGGAATCCGCAATCGCCGACACCATGACCGCCCGCCAGATCGGGTCACGAAGATTGGCAAGATCGCGCTTCGAGCTGAGGAACCCGATTTCGATCAGGACCGAGGGGATGTCAGCCGATTTCAACACCGAAAAGCCCGCGTTGCGCAGCGGGTGGCGGTTCATCGGACCGCCGGCGGCTTTCATGCCTTCAACCAACGTTTTAGCGGCGGCGACCGACCGTGGCTCTGTCTCTTGGCGGGCAAGATCAAGCAGCACGCTGGCGACCTCGTCATCCGATCCGGTCAGATCGGCCCCCGCGATAATATCGGCGCGGTTGTGGCGTGCGGCCAGATGGTCGGTGGCAGTATCGCTGGCGTCGTCCGACAGCGTATAGACCGTCGCCCCCTTTGCGCCGCCGTGCTGCAAACTGTCCGCATGGAGCGAGATGAACAGATCGCCTTCGGCCTGATGCGCAATGGCGACGCGGGTTTCGAGCGCGACAAAATGATCCGTGTCACGGGTCATCACCACATCGACCCCGTCGCGCACCAATGTATCGCGCAGCGCTTGGGCAAAGGACAGCATCAGGTCTTTTTCCAGGATACCATCTGTCTCTGCCCCCGGATCAACGCCCCCGTGACCGGGGTCCAGCACCACGCGAAACGGCACCTCTTTCAGGTCGGCAACCGCCTTGGGCGGTGCGGCCAGCGCCATGGTCCACGCCGGATCAACGGGCGCACCGGCGGCGGCGGCAAACTCCTCGGGGGTGACGGATGTCAACGCGATCTCAAGCGTGGCGTGACCAGAGCCCTTGTTGACCGGCATCCCGATCTCGCGCGGGATCATCGGTTCGGCCAGATCCGCGACAAGCCGCGACCAACCGGGTTGGAACGGGCCGAAGCGCAGACCGGTAATCCGTCCGGGTTCAGGCAGCAGGTCTGCGGTGTTCACACCGCTCCAGTCGGCCTCGCGGAAATCCACCACCAGCCGCGCAGGATCATCCAGCAAGAACACCCGAAACGGCACCCCCTGGCTCAGCCCAAGCGTCAGCGTCGTGCCCCCGAACCAACCATCCGAGATGGCGCTTTTGGCAGGGTCCACCCGCGCCAGCGCGGTCAGATCCTGCGCGGACGCTGGCAAGGACAGCGCGCAAACCGTTGCGATAATGGGAAGGATACGCATGCCTGTCACCGTTCTGCTCGGGGTGGTTGCGGCAGGTATAGCACCCCGCCGCGACCCGAACCAGCCTTTCAGCGGGCCGCCATATAGGTCTTGAGCCGCCCCAGCCCCTCGGCAATATCCTGGGTGCTGCGCGCATAGGAAAACCGCAGCCAGTGATGCCCGCGCACCGGATCGAAATCGAGCCCCGGGGTCACGGCCACACCCGCCTTGTCCAGAATATCCCGCGCCAACGCGCGGCTGTCATCCGTCAGCTCGGACACATCGGCGTAGACATAGAAGGCCCCGTCGGGGGGCGCGAAACGGGTGAATCCCGCCTCGCGCAGGCCGGTGATCATCATCGCGCGGTTGGCGCGGTAGACATCCATATTCGCCTCAAGCTCATCGGTGCAATCCATCGCGGCAAGGGCGGCGACCTGACTGGCGTGGGGGGCGCAGATGAACATGTTTTGCGCGATCCGTTCGACCACCCGCACATGATCCTCTGGCACAACCATCCAGCCGACACGCCAACCGGTCATAGAGAAATACTTGGAAAACGAATTGATGACATAGACATCATCGGTGATCTCAAGCGCGGTCACGGCCTTTTTCTCGTATTCGATGCCGTGGTAAATCTCGTCCGAGATGAAGGATGCCCCCTGCGCTTTCGTCGCGTCGATCAGGGCGGACATGGCAGCGTGATCCAGCATCGTGCCCGTCGGGTTGCCCGGCGACGCGACCAGCAGCCCCTGCAGGTCCATGCCTGCGAAATCCGCAGGCACCGGCTGCAAGCGATTGTCGAGCGAGGTGGGCAGATCGACGGGGGCAAGGTCCAGCGCCTTGAGGATCTGGCGGTAGCTGGGATACCCCGGTGCCCCGATGCCAACGCGGTCCCCGGTATCAAAGAGCGAGGTAAACGTCAGGATAAACCCGCCCGAAGAGCCAGAGGTGATGACCACGCGGTTCGGGTCCAGATCGACATTGTACCACTCCCCGTACATCCGCGCGATCCGCTGGCGCAGCGCAGGCAGCCCCAATGCGACGGTATAGCCAAGCGCGCCCTGCTCCATCGCGGCGGTCAATGCGGTGCTGGCCCCTTTGGGCGCGCCGGTGCCGGGTTGGCCGACCTCCATATGGATGATGTGGCGGCCCTCCGCCTCGGCGGCGGCGGCAGCCTGCATCACATCCATCACGATAAAGGGATCGACCTGAGATCGGGTTGAAATGCGCATGGGCTTGATCCTACTGTTGAGCCCGAACCTTTCACCGCACCCCGCCGGTGCCGTCAACCCTTGTGCGCGCTGGCAAAATCGCGCACCACCCTTGCAACCGGTGCCTGCACCCCTGCGCAACAACAAGCGAGTGACCCTGATGAAAAAGCTGATCGCCCCCGCCCTAGTGGCCCTTTCCCTGACAGCCCCCGCCCATGCGATGGACCTGACCGAACTGACCGATGCCGAACGCGCGCAATTCCGCGCCGAGGTCCGCGCCTATCTGATGGAAAACCCCGAAGTGATCATGGAAGCGGTGAACCAGCTACAGGCCCGTCAGGCCGAAGCACAGGCGCAGGCGGATTTCACGCTGGTGTCCGACAATGCGGCCGCGATCTTTGACGATGGTTATTCCTATGTCGGTGGCAATCCCGAAGGCGACATGACCATCGTAGAGTTCATGGACTACCGCTGCGGCTACTGCAAAAAAGCGTTCTCCGAGGTTGAAAAGCTGGTCAATGGCGACGGCAATATCCGCTTTATCGTGAAAGAACTGCCGATTCTGGGCGAACAATCCATGGTCGCCTCGCGCTTTGCCATCGCAACCAAGATCGTTGCGGGAGACGAGGCCTATAAATCCGTGCATGACGCTTTGATGAGCTTTAACGGCGACATCACCCCGACGTCGCTGGGACGCTTGGCCAACAGCTTTGATCTGGATGCCGAGGCCATTCAGGAAAAGATGGACAGTGCCGAAGTCACCGCCGAGATCGAAAAGACCCGCGCACTGGCACAGACGCTGCAGATTTCCGGCACACCCACCTTTGTGATGCAGGACGAGCTGCTGCGCGGCTATCTGCCTTACGACCAGATGAAAGCCATTCTGGAAGAAAAACGCGGCTAAGATGCGACTGGCATTGGCTTGTTGCGTGGCGGCCTTTCCGGTGGCCGCGCAGACCGACTTTGGCGCGCTGACCCATGCAGAACGGCGCGCCTTGGGGGAAGAAGTGCGGGCGTTGCTTCTGGCAGAGCCAGAGCTTGCAGCACCCGCTGTGGCCCCCCGCAACTATGCTGCCGAAGCCTATCAAGAGAAGGCGCAGGCGGATCTCGCGCTTATCGCATCCCTGACAGATCAAGTATTGGCCGGAGCGCCGATTGCGTTGTTTACCGACGACGACTGCGCAGACTGCGGTCGCGCAGTGGCGGAATTGGAAGCGATAACAGACACATATGGCATCATCTTCACGCATCACATGATGTCCGACCCTGCCAGCGCCGCCCTCGCGGCAGAGCTTGGCATGACCGATCCTCCCTTCTACGTCATGGCAGACCGCATCTTGCGTGGCCATATGCCCGACATCGTGCTGCGGCGGTATCTGGCCCCGTAGCGCTTAGAGAAACCGCTGATGATAGCGCACCATGCGTTTGAAATGCGCATCAAGCGACCGCTTGAGATGCGGGGCCTCTTTCACGTTGAGGATATAATCGACCAGCAAGTCATACTGTTTGATCTGGCGCGGCAGCCGGTTTGACGGGGTCAGACGCGACTGTCGTTCCTCTTCGTCGATGACCTGCACCACCTGCTTTTCCGGCCAATCGAACAGCGGTGCATCCGCCACCATCGCCTTGCCGTTCATCAACGGCAATTCAGCGTCGTAATGAGCAAAGATCGCGCGTTCCAGCGGTTCTACCTCTGCCTTCGTGGTCACCGGCCAGGCCCAGACAAAGGCGATCTCCCACACGTCGATCTGACGGTTGGCAATCACATCGGACCGCGCCGATGTCAGATGCCGGCGCACCCGCGTGCGGATACCATCAACCGACTGGCCCACATAAATCGGGTTGCCGTCCAGATCGCACAGAGCATAGACGCCGATCTGGTTGGTCAGCGCCGCCAGTGCCTTGCCCCGAAACGCCTGCGCCGCGTTCACGCGACGGCCCCCAGTGACTGACGTTCCAGCAGGGGCGCGAACAACACCTCGTCGAGATAGCGTACCACGGGCACGGCGACCCCATCCCCCGCCACGCGGTAGGCGTTGTTGTAGGTGTCGGGCATCTTGTAGCTGTCCGGCAACCCCATCAGCCGCGCCACCTCGCGCGAGGAGACAAGCCGGGCTTTGGTCTGGTTGCCCTTGATAAACATCAGAATTTGCCGCGAGGACCCGCCCGCAGGGGTCCGCAAGCAGCCCGCAATCCCGTCGGTGCGCAGCTCTGCCCGTTGTCGGACATTCCCATCCGCATCGGGGCGCCCGCGTTTATAGATCGTGCCCACCACCGTACGCCCCGCCTTGCGCGCCACGCGCAGCCGTTCAAGGCTGGGGGGCGACATCAGCGTGAGCAGACGGTCAGTATCCGCGGCACTGAACCACGGCATGGTGGCACGCCGTTCAAGCACGCGCTCAAGCGCCTGTTCGTCGGCGGGGGCGTCCCCCAGCTTCCACCAGACCCAGTTGGATCGGACCGGCCGCGCGGCGGAGGCGAGAAATTTTTGCAGCTTCTTGCCGTGAAAGACATGGGACGGTTTTGGCACCGTCAGCCCCGAGATATCGATATCCTCGCGCACGCACACAACGAACAGACGCGGCCGGCTTTGCGGCAAGAAACGCCGCGCGTCGATCTCGAGCGCGCCAACCTTATAGCCAAGCCGCACAAAGGTCGCGAGTACGGTGTTCATATCCGCGCCACCATTGCGCGACACCAACCCGACGACGTTTTCAAAGGCGATGATACGCGGCGCAAAGCCTGCTTTTATGGCCGTAGCGATCTTGTCGGCCCAATGGGCAAAGACACCGCTGCGCGCGCCGCCCAATCCCCGCCCCTTGCCCGCAAGGCTGAAATCCTGACACGGGCTCGACGCCCAATACATATCGATCTGACGCGTTAGAAGGTCATCGGGCATGGTCGCGATATCGCCCTGATGCAATGCCGCCTGCCCCCAATTCTGGGCATAGACCTTGCATTTCATCGCGTCGATATCGTTGGCCAGCACGCAATCCCAGCGGTCCTGCAAGGCCGCGCGCACCATGCCACCGCCGCAGAAAAACTCGGCGTACGTCGGGGTCTTGGCGGCGTGATCAGGCATATCTATTGATATGGAATACGCAAATATCTGTCGATGGCAAATGCGCCGCTTGGGGCAAAGTCACTCGGCTGCTTGCTCTGCCGCTTGGGTCTCTGCTTCGATGATGGCGGCGCGGGCTTCGACCTGTTCGACGATGTGATCGATCATCGCGTCATTGCCCAGCTTGTGGCTTTGTTTGCCGGCAAGATAGACCATGCCCGACCCGTTGCCCCCGCCGGTAAAGCCCACATCCGTCATCAGCGCCTCACCGGGGCCATTGACGACGCAGCCGATGATGCTCAGGCTCATCGGGGTTTTGATATGCTCCAGCCGTTGCTCCAGCGCTTCGACGGTCTTGATCACGTCAAAGCCCTGCCGCGCGCAGCTGGGGCAGCTGATGATGTTCACACCACGGTGACGCAGGCCAAGGGATTTCAGGATCTCGTAGCCAACCTTGACCTCTTCCACGGGGTCCGCAGACAGGGACACACGGATCGTATCACCGATGCCCATCCACAATAGATTGCCCAGGCCAATGGCCGATTTGATCGTGCCCGAGGTCAGCCCCCCCGCCTCGGTGATGCCAAGGTGGATCGGAGCATCCGTCGCCTCGGCCAACTGCTGGTAGGCAGCGGCGGCCATGAAGACGTCAGAGGCTTTGCAGCTGATCTTGAATTCGTGGAAATCATTGTCTTGCAGGATCTTGATGTGATCCATCCCGCTTTCGACCATCGCATCGGGGCATGGCTCGCCGTATTTCTCAAGCAGGTGGCGTTCCAGCGACCCCGCGTTGACGCCGATGCGGATCGAACAATTATTGTCCCGCGCGGCTTTGATCACCTCTTTGACGCGCTTTTCATCGCCTATATTGCCGGGGTTGATCCGCAGACAAGCGGCCCCCGCCTCGGCGGCTTCGATTCCGCGTTTATAGTGGAAATGGATATCCGCCACGATCGGCACCGATACCTCGCGCACGATCTCTTTCAGCGCCTTGGAGCTTTCGACATCCGGCACCGACACACGCACGATATCGGCCCCCACATCGGCAGCGGCCTGAATCTGCGCGATGGTCGCTTTGACATCCGTCGTCAGCGTGTTCGTCATCGTCTGCACCGTGATCGGCGCATCGCCCCCGACCGGCACATTCCCCACCATGATCTGACGGGACTTCCGGCGGTAAATGTTGCGCCACGGGCGAATGTGATTGAGGGACATGCAAAGCTACCTTTGGCAATGAAACAGTCGAAGGGTCTGTCAGGTTCGGTTCGCCCTACACCTATTCAGCCCGTCGCGTTGTTGCAATGGTATCCGGCTTATTCCGTCGGCGAAGTCGCCGCATTCTTCAGCTCGGCCACCATTGTCGCGAGCGCGGAATTCTCTTCCAGAACGGCTGGCTCGTAAAGCTCCGCCAGCGCCTGACGGTGCAGCGGCAGGTTCGACGTCACAGCACCACGATCGCCAACAGGCCCGAAGTACTGCCCGTCCATCGCGAAATACAGCGCGCCGGATTCGCCGGTGCGCAGCGTCGGGGGCTCTTCGGTCGCGGGGATATCCCAGCTGTCGCCCTTGTTCATGATGCCTTCAAAGATAACCTTGCCATCTGCGGCGCGTACACGCACCCAGGACGGATAGGCTGCAACCATACGCAGCTGCGGCGCGGGCCCTTCGACCACCTGCGGCACGGCACCCGGCAGTACCTCGGGCGTATCCCGTTGGACCACGGTGTTTTCAGCTGTGCGCAGCGCATCTCCGACGGAAGGCGAAGGCGAGCTGGAGGCAAAGCTGCCGATACTGCGCGGATCAATCGAGGAAATCGGCGCATCCCGCGCGACCAGAACAGGCACATCCAGTGCGGCAGGACGATAAAGCCGATCCAGCGCGTCGGAACGTGGCACAGCCATCGCGGTCGGCGCATCGGGGTCTTCTGTCGTTTCAGGGGCAGAGGCAAGCGCGCCTTGAAGCGGATCAAGGTCAGACAGCACAACAGGGGTTTCATCCACCGGTGAAACCTGCACGCGCTGCACTTCTTTCAGAACGCTCCACCCGCCATAGCCGATCCCGCCGATCAAAGCGACGAGCACCAGCAGCGAGCCCAAAGCACCGGGCTCTATTCGCGCCAGAAGGGAATCACCGACGGGGGTGAAGGGCGTCGCAGGGCGGGCGAAAATATCGCTCTCGCCATTGCGGGTCATACGCTCTTCGCGGGTCGGCTTTTTGACGACGGACGCTTTAGAGGACATGCCATGCGCCACGGCAAAACCCGATTCAGCGCAGAAGGCTGCGAACGCCTTGTCCGGGTCCATGTTCAGATAGCGCGCATAAGACCGCACGTAACCGGCAATAAATCCAGGTGTATCAAAGGCTTCCGGGTCGGCGTTTTCGATCGCGGCAATGTAGGAGGCTTTGATCCGAAGCTCGCGTTGGACATCCAGCAGGGATTTACCAAGCGTCGCGCGTTCACCGCGCATCAGGTCACCAAGGCGCAAGTCGAACGCGTCGAAACCTTTGGCTTCAACTTGCTCGTTATCTGCCGACTTGGAAGACCACCGCCCAATCATAAAAATGTCCCGTAGCTATGCCCGCTGCCCTTAATCGAAACAACATGTTGATTCGAGATTAAGCTTTTCTTTCGATATCGGTAGCATAAATCAACGGACTATACGAAATATTCGGGGTCACCCCGCCATTTCGGCACGATTCAGCGCACAATGGGACCACAAAGCGTCCATCGCGTGGACCAGCCCTTCGATTTCCAGTGGGCCATGGACGGGCGACGGGGTAAAGCGCAAACGCTCTGTCCCGCGGGGCACGGTGGGGAAGTTGATCGGCTGCACATAGATCCCGTGATCCTCCAGCAGGCGATCCGACAGAATCTTGGTGTGTACGGGGTTTCCGACAATCACAGGGACGATATGGCTGCCGTGATCAATGATCGGCAGACCCAAGCCCTTGAGCCGCAGTTTCAGCACTTTGGCCTGCTGCTGGTGCTTCTCGCGCAGTTCGGGCGCGGTCTTGAGGTAGGCGACCGAGGCCGCAGCACCGGCGGCAACCGCTGGCGGTAGGGACGTGGTAAAGATGAAACCCGGCGCGTAAGACCGGATGGCATCGCACATCTTGGCCGAGGCCGCGATATAGCCACCCATCACGCCGTAGGCCTTGGCCAGCGTTCCGTTGATGATATCCAGCCGGTGCATCAGGCGATCACGCTCGGCGACCCCTGCCCCACGCGGGCCGTACATCCCCACAGCGTGGACCTCGTCGATATAGGTCAGCGCGCCGAATTCATCGGCAATGTCGCAAATCGCCTCGATCGGGCCGAAATCGCCATCCATCGAGTAAATCGATTCAAAGGCGATCAGCTTGGGTGCGGCGGGATCATCGGCGGCCATCAGCGCGCGCAGGTGGTCCACGTCGTTATGGCGGAAGATACGCTTGGCCCCGCCATTGCGGCGGACCCCTTCGATCATCGACGCGTGGTTCAGCTCGTCGGAATAGATGATAAGGCCGGGAAAGAGCTTGGGCAGCGTGCTGAGCGTCGCATCATTGGCGATATAGGCACTGGTGAACAGCAAGGCGGCTTCCTTGCCGTGCAGGTCCGACAGCTCTTCCTCAAGACGTTTGTGGTAAATCGTGGTGCCCGAGATATTGCGCGTCCCGCCCGACCCTGCACCCGTCGCATCAAGTGCTTCGTGCATCGCGGCCAGAACAACAGGGTTTTGCCCCATCCCTAGGTAATCATTCCCGCACCAGACGGTGATATTCTTCTCTTGCCCGTCGGGTTGGGTCCAGACAGCGTGGGGGAATTGACCATTGCGGCGTTCAATGTCGATAAAGGTGCGGTAGCGACCTTCCTCGTGCAGCCGGTCAATCGCCTGATCAAGCTGTTTGGTATAGTCCATTGCGCCTTGCTCCTTCGTCGGTGGCGGGACCAGCAAAGGCAACCGGATCATTCGCCATATTCGTGCTTTAGAATGAATATAGTTTAGAGCCATTCAATTCAATGCCTTAATAGGAACCGATTGTCGCAGGTGCCGCCCCGGGGCGCGTCGCATCGCAGTCGGATGTCGCGCATCGGAAACCTGCACGCTGTCCCGCTTGGGTCAAAGGCATGTTTTTCAAGCGCTTCTCACGCGGTATGGCGCGCAAGCTGCGGCCACCTCGGGCGGACTACTGGACACGGCCAAACCCGCTGATACGGTCGCGGCAATCTTCACCCTGACTGAAAGGTTTACCCCCATGTCCCTACCCGACGTATTGGCACGGATCGATCATGATTTGGATGCGGCCACCGACCGGCTGCTCGATCTGCTGCGCATCCCCTCCATCTCGACTGACCCCGCGTTCAAGGAAGACTGCGACCGCGCCGCCGATTGGCTGGTCGAAGATCTGAACAGCATCGGCATCAAGACCACCAAACGCCCCACCCCCGGTCACCCGATGGTGGTGGGCCATGTGGACGGCCCCGCCGACAAGCCGCATATCCTGTTCTACGGTCACTATGACGTCCAGCCTGTCGATCCGCTGAACCTGTGGCACCGTGATCCCTTTGATCCTGCCGTCGAGGACACGGCAAAAGGCCGCGTGATCCGTGGGCGCGGTGCTGCAGATGACAAGGGCCAGCTGATGACTTTTGTCGAAGCGCTGCGCGCGTGGAAAGCGGTCAATGGCGATTTCCCCTGCCGCATGACCTTCTTCTTCGAGGGCGAGGAAGAATCAGGCTCCCCCTCGCTGGTGCCCTTTATGGAAGAGAATGCCGACGAGCTACGCGCCGATTATGCGATGATCTGCGATACGGGCATGTTCCAGTCCAAGGTGCCGTCGATCGTGACGATGCTGCGCGGCTTGATGGGCGAAGAGGTCACCATCACCGGCCCTGATCTTGACCTGCACTCTGGCATGTACGGCGGCGTGTCGATGAACCCCGCGCGCGTCCTGTCCAAGGTCATCGCCTCCCTGCACGATGACACGGGCCGCATCACGGTGCCCGGTTTCTATGACGGCGTGCCAGAACTGCCCGACGATATTCAGGCGCAGTGGCAGGGGCTTGCCTTTGATCATGACAGCTTCCTTGGCGATGTGGGCCTGTCGAAGCCCGCCGGCGAACAGGACCGCATGCCGATCGAGATGATCTGGTCGCGCCCCACGTGCGAGGTCAACGGCATGTGGAGCGGATACACAGGTGCCGGTTTCAAGACCGTGCTGCCCTCGCAGGCCCACGCCAAGATCAGCTTCCGTCTGGTGGGCACCCAGGACCCTCACGTCATCCGCGAAAGCTTTCGCAAGATGGTGACAGACATGATGCCCGAGGACTGCGAAGCGACTTTCCACGCCCACGGGTCGAGCCAAGGATCGGTCTTCGAGACCACCGCCCCCGCATTTGAAGATGCCCGCAAAGCGCTGACCGATGAATGGAACGTCCCCGCTGCCTATGTCGGATGTGGCGGATCGATTCCCATTGCGGGGCATTTCCAGAAAATTCTGGATACCACGCCGGTGCTGATCGGATTCGGCAAAGACGACGACGCCATCCACTCCCCGAACGAGAAATACGACCTCGAAAGCTTCCACAAGGGAATCCGAAGCTGGGCACGTATTCTGGATGCGATGACGTAAGCAAACGGGCGGGCCTAACGGCCCGCTTTTCCCCTTTTAGGACGAGGTAAATCAGAAATCTAAAAAGGGAGAAGTGGCGCGGTTGACGGGGCTCGAACCCGCGACCCCCGGCGTGACAGGCCGGTACTCTAACCAGCTGAGCTACAACCGCGCAGTAAGGGCGGAATAAGATAACCAGCGCAGAGCGTCAAGCGATTAACCGCAGAAAACTACAAAGAATTTTGGAAATTTTCATCGCCGCATTTTGCGCATGAAACAGCACCGGTAATCCCCTGCCCGTGGCGGAAATCAGGGGCCTGAACGCACAAGCAAACCACGCCCCGAAGGGCGTGTGCTTGTTATCAAAATATCTGATAAAATGCAGCGGTGGCGCGGTTGACGGGGCTCGAACCCGCGACCCCCGGCGTGACAGGCCGGTACTCTAACCAACTGAGCTACAACCGCCCACTGCGTACTTCGTCGTTGCCGTCGAAGCGTTTGGTGGTGATAGGGTTTGCTCGCGATGGCGTCAAGCGGGGTTTTGCATGGATCGGCAGGAAAATTGAAATTTTCTTTGATCCGCCGTCAGACGCCCTACCCGACCTGCCCTGCGCCCAAGAAAAAACCCGCGCTTTGAGGCGCGGGCTTGGCTTATTTGTCAGAGTATGTGCCCCAGACGTGATCACTGGGCGCTGGCGGCATATCCTTGGTCTGATGCAGCCGGTGCAAATTCACCTTGGCGATGAAATTGCCGGTGATGGGGGCTGTGACGAACAAGAACGCCATTACCAGAATCTCGTGCAGGGACCCTGTGCCGGAGACGAAGGAATAGATCATCGCCGCCATCAGCAGCGACCCCACGCCCAGTGTCGATGCTTTGGTCGGCGCGTGCAGACGGGACATGCAGTTGTCGAGCTTGATCAGGCCGATGGAACCGACAAGGGTAAAGAACCCGCCCACAATCAGCAGGGCCGAGATGATGATTTCGGGGATTAGGGGTAGATCACTCAATGATATCACCTCGCAGCACAAAGCGCGCGATGGCCACGGTCGACACAAAGCCAAGCATGGCAAAGATCATCGCACTTTCAAAATAGATGTCGGTGCCCAAACGCATCCCCAGCAGGATGATCAGGGCAATCGCATTCACGACCATCGTATCCAGCGACAGGATACGGTCGCCGGTATTGGGGCCTTTCAACAACCGCAGCATCGCCAGAAGCTGCGAGACCGCAACAGCGACAAAGGCGATATTCAGAGCAATCAGAATCATTCGAAAATCTCCTTCAGGCGACGCTCGTAGCGCTGTTTGATATCGTCACGCACCTCGTCGGGGTTTTCAGCATCCAGCGCATGGACCAGCAGGGCTTTCCCGTCTTCAGACACATCCGCCGACACCGTACCGGGCGTGAGGGTAATTGTCCCCGCCAGCATGGTGATCGCCTCGGGGGTGCGCAGTTCTAGCGGGATGACGACCCAGGCGGGGCGCATGTTCTTGTTGGACTTGAACAGGACAATCATCGCGACCACGACGTTGGCGACCAGAATATCCCACATGACCATGATCAGATAGCCCAGAAGCTTGACCGGTTTCGCGACCGGCGGGCGGTCAGGCCAATAGGCCGCGGTGGCAATCGGGATCAGCAGCCCCAAAATGACACCAAAGACAATGGTGCCAAGCTTGATTTCATTGACCAGCAGACACCAGGCAATCGCGAGGATCGCTGTCAGCATCGGGTGCGGAAGCAGTCGGGACAACATATCAGTGATCCTTTTCTGGTGCGGCGGCATCCTCTGCGCCGTGGTCCTCTGTCGCATCGGCTGATCCCTCGGCATCGCCGTGGTCATCCTTTGCGTGATGGTCCGTGATCTCTTTACCCGGCGTGGTCAGGACCACCGCAAGATAGCGTTCGGGGTTGAACAACTGGGCAGCGGTCGCATTCAGCACGCGGGTCATGGGCCCCGCCGCAACGGTCAGCGCGACAAGCAGGGCCAGCAGCCCGCCAATGGCCACCATCGGCAAAACGCCCTGCCCCTCGGCAACAACCGGTGCCTCATCACCCTCGGCAGGTTCTTCGATGGACTGGTGCGCTTTCCAGAAAATCTGGCTCCCCGCGCGGGAGAAACCGACAACCGCGATCAGCGATCCGACAAGGATCACACCCCAGACCCACCACATCAGGTCAGCGCTGCGTGCCGCGTCAAGGATCAGCAGTTTGCCCAGAAAGCCCGAGAGCGGCGGCAGACCGGTCATGGCAATCGCCGCGACAAAGAACATACCCGCGACAAGCGCCCCACCTGCCAGCGGCGGCGCATCGACAAAGGACACCTCGGCCGCGCCGCGACGGCTGCGGATCACGTCGATCAGCAAGAACAGCGCTGCGGCGGCAAAAGTGGAATGGATCGCATAATAAAGGGCGGCGGAAATTCCGGCGGGGGTAAAGACCGACACGGCAGCCAGCAGCATGCCCATCGACCCGATCACCGAGAACGCGACCATGCGGTCGGCCCTTCTGGCCCCCAACACGCCCGCCATACCAAGGGCGACGGTCAGCAGCGCGGCAGGCATCAGCCAGACATCAAACAGCCCCTGCGTGATCTCAAGATCGGGGGGGAAAACCAGCGTGTAGAAACGGATGATACAATAGGCCCCGACCTTGGTCATGATCGCGAACAGCGCCGCCACCGGGGCCGGTGCCTCGCTATAGCTGGCGGGCAGCCAGAAATGTAGCGGCAAGATCGCGGCCTTGACCGCAAAGACCAGCAGCAACAGCACCGCCGCGACGCGAATACCCGCACCATCGCCCGCATCCAGCGTCGCCACACGCATCGCCAGATCGGCCATGTTCAGCGTGCCTGTCTCGGCATAGATCGTGCCAAGGGCAAAGAGGAACAGGGTCGAGCCCAGCAGGTTATACAGCACATATTGCGTCCCCGCGCGCAGACGCCGTTGCCCGCCCGCGTGGATCATCAACCCGTAAGAGGCGATCAGCAACACTTCGAAGAAAACAAACAGGTTGAAGGCGTCGCCGGTCAGGAAGGCGCCCAATATCCCCATAAGCTGGAATTGGAACAGCGGATGGAAATGCCGCCCGCGGTTATCCCAGCCCGACCCGATCGCATAAAGCAGCACCGGCAGGGCCAGTACACAGGTCAGCAAGACCATCAGCGTCGACAGACGATCCGCGACCAGCACGATACCGAAAGGTGCCGCCCAATTGCCAAGCTGGTACAGGCTGACCGTCCCGTCAGAGGCCTGCCAGAACAGCCCGAGCGCCAGTGCCAGCAATCCCAGCGTGCCCGTAACGGACAGCACCCGTTGGATCAGCAGGTGATAGCGCGCGGCAAGCACCATGAACGCCGCCAGCATGGCTGGCAGAACAATAGGAAGAATAAGCCAATGGGTCATGCCGGGCCTCCTCCGCGTGGGGAGGGTTCTGCGGTATCGGCTCCGGCCAGCGTGTCGGGTTCGTTGACCAGATCATCGCCCG
Organism: Sulfitobacter sp. CB2047; assembly: GCF_000735125.2. Lineage (NCBI taxonomy): Bacteria > Pseudomonadati > Pseudomonadota > Alphaproteobacteria > Rhodobacterales > Roseobacteraceae > Sulfitobacter > Sulfitobacter sp. CB2047. The sequence continues at coordinate 1,963,198 of NZ_CP072613.1, forward strand.
CGCTGAGGTAGGACCCGACCGCGATCATCACCACCACGGCTGTCATCCCAAAGGAGATCACGATCGCCGTCAGCACCAGCGCTTGGGGCAGCGGATCGGTATAGACCTCGACCCCGTCGCGCAGGATCGGTGGGGCGTTCAACGCCAGCCGCCCGGAGGCGAACAGGAACACATTGACCGCATAGCTGATCAGCGAGGTGCCGATGATCACGGGAAAGGTACGCAGGCGCAGGATAAGATAGATCCCGGCAGCGGTGAGAACGCCAATGGCGGACGCGACTAAAAGCTCCATATCAGGTCTCCGTCTCGGTTTTCGGTTCATCCCGTGACGGGTCGATATCCATTGCATGTTCGCTTTCCTCGATGCCGGCGCGACGGCCCAAGCGCGAGAAGCTTTCCAGCGACAGCATCACCGCGCCGACGACGGCGAGGAAGACCCCAAGGTCAAAGCCCATAGCGGTGGCGAGCTCGAATTTCTCCATCGGGGGGATGCGGAAGTAGCCAAAGGCAGAGGACAGGAATGGCGCACCGGCAAACCACGCACCGATACCGGTCAGACCCGCGCAAAGCACCCCTGCCCCGATGATCCCGTGGTAATGATAGCGTTGGCGCTTGTCCGCCCAGGCAAAGCCGCTGGCCATATATTGCATCACGACCGCGATCGCGACCACCAGACCGGCGACAAAACCACCGCCCGGTTCGTTGTGACCGCGCAGGAAGATATAGACACCGACCAGCAGAACGACAGGCATCAACACGCGTGTCAGCACCACCATCATCAGCGGATGCGCATCGCCTGCGCGCTCTTCCTCATAGCCACGGTTCAGCAGACGCGCGCGCACAGGGCCGGACATCAGCGCCTCTGTCAGGGCATAGATGACCAGCGCGGCGATCCCCAGAACGATGATCTCGCCAAAGGTGTCGAAGCCACGGAAATCCACGAGGATCACGTTGACCACGTTGGTGCCACCGCCGCCTTTGTAGGAATTGGCAAGGTGGTAGTCAGCGATAGAGGCAATCGGGAAATCCGACATCAGGATCGAATAGATCAGGCCGGCTGCCGCCAGCCCTGCCACAACCGATACAACGATATCGCGGCTGCGGTGCAGAATGGTGCTTTCCTTAGGCGTGCTGTTGGGCATGAAGTTGAGCGCCAGCAACAACAGGACAATCGTCACCACCTCGACCGAGATCTGCGTGAGCGCCAGATCCGGGGCCGAGAAATAGTTGAACCCGACCGATACCATCAAGCCGATGATCCCCATCAGGATCAGAACCGCCAGACGGTTGCGGTGCACCGTCACAAGGAAACCCGTCGCGATCATCAGCATCAGCCAACCGGCAAAGCCGACGGGCGTGATGGGCAGCATCTCGCGCGCGGGGGCGCCATCGGTGCCGGTAAACCACGCATGCGCCCCGATGGCGACGACGGCGGTCACGAAGACGGCAGCGTAGCGGGTAAAGGACCCGTTGTGCAGACGCTCCGATACCAGACCGGCAAGACCCACGGCCGCGGCGATGATACGGTCAAAGATATCCTTGGCCTCGGGGCGCGGTGTGGCGGCCCAAAGACGCGCCAGCGGGCCGAAGGCGGCGAGCAACAGCAAACCACCCACCACAGCAATCGCCGACATGCCGAGGGCGGGCACGAAGCCGTGCCACAGCTTGATATGCGCGCTTGGCATCTCGGCGGCAGAGCCGATGACCGCTTGGGTCACGGTGCGCACAAAGGGTTCCGCCAGGAACGGTGCCACACCGATGACGATCACGGGAATGATCAGCAAAGCCGGGGAAATCCACAGGCCAAACTCGGGGTCGTGGGGTTTGGCGGGGTAATCGTTCCGCTCTTTGCCCAGAAAGGTATGCGCAATGAACCGGAAGCTATACGCGGCCGAGAAAAGCGCGCCGAGCGTTGCCACTGCCGCCACCAGATAGGGCGAGCCGAACAGCGTGGTGTGCAGCGCCTCTTCCAGCATCATCTCTTTGGATAGGAACCCGTTCAGCAACGGGATACCGGCCATCGACAATGCGGCCAACGTGGCAATCGCGAAGGTGATCGGCATCAGACGGCGCAAGCCCCCCAGTCGGGTCATATCGCGGGTATGGACCGCATGATCCACGATGCCCGCGCTCATGAACAAGGCCGCCTTAAAGCTCGCGTGGTTCAGAATGTGGAACACCGCCGCCATCGCCCCAAAGGAGGTGCCCGTGCCCAGCAGGAAGGTGATCAGCCCCAGATGCGACACAGTGGAAAACGCCAGCAGCGCCTTGAGGTCGTTTTTGAAAATCGCGATCAGCGCGCCAAGGACCATCGTGATCAACCCGGCAGAGCAGACCAGCACGATCCAGATTTCAGTGCCCGACAGCACCGGCCACATGCGCGCCATCAGGAACAGCCCCGCCTTCACCATCGTGGCAGAGTGCAGATAGGCCGACACAGGCGTCGGGGCCGCCATCGCGTGCGGCAGCCAGAAGTGGAAAGGGAACTGCGCGGATTTGGTGAAACAGCCCAGCAGGATCAGGATCAGCGCAGGCAGATACAACGGCGACGCTTGGATCAGCTCGCGGTTCTCAAGGATCACGGTCAGGTCATAGCTGCCCACGATCTGCCCCAGCAGCAGCATGCCACCGATCATCGCCAGACCGCCCATCCCCGTCACGGTCAGGGCCATACGCGCGCCCTGACGCCCTTCGGGCAGATGCTTCCAGAACCCGATCAGCAGGAAGGACGACAGCGACGTCAGCTCCCAGAAAATGAGCAACATCAAGATGTTATCCGACAGAACAATCCCGACCATCGCACCTTGGAACAGCAGCAGATAGGTAAAGAACGCGCCCATATTGTCGTCACGCGACAGATAGAACCGCGCATAAAGGATGATCAGCATCCCGATCCCAAGGATCAGCCCCGCGAACATCAACCCCAGCGGGTCGAGGAACAGGTTCACGTTCAACCCCAGCTGCGGCAGCCACGAGAGGCTGGCGGTCACGACCTCGCCTGCAAGAACGGCCGGTGCATGTGTCGCAAGGCCGATCGCGGCGCAGGCCGTCACCAGAAAGGTCACCAAAAAGCAGCTTTGACGGCCTGCCTGATACATCAGGCCGGGCAGCAAGGCGCCAAGAAACGGGAGGGCTATAATCAGGAACAAAGACATGGCCGCAACTATGTCATGAGCCACGCCAAAACGACCAGCCCTCTTTTCGCAAATTGCGATGGAAAAATACGGATTTATGAGGGCTTCTTGTCGCAGCAATTGAACTTTGCCGCGGCGCGATGATCCAATTTAGGTCCATTTCACGAATATGTAAGAGACCAACCGCATCCACCGCACAAAAAAATGCGGCAGTCGTCTAACTGCCGCATCACATTTGATAATTCCGCGCGCCTTGGGGCGGTGCGGGGCCTACAGATTCTCTTGGTCTTCGGGTAGCGCCCCTTTGAAACCGGTGGCGACCACGAATTTCTCGGAACTGTCGGACCGGCTGGCGGGAGGTTTGATATTGGCGACCTTGGTAAACCGACGTTTGAGGAGCTGTTGCAAGTCGCCCTCCGCGCCGCCGGCCAGCACTTTCGCGACAAACGTGCCGCCATCCTCAAGCACGTCAAAAGCAAAATAGGCCGCCGCTTCGCACAGCGCGATGATCCGGTTGTGGTCAGTCTGTTTGTGACCCGAGCTTGACGCCGCCATGTCGGACATCACGACATCGGCCTTGCCCCCCAGCCAGCCTTTGACGATCTCGTCCGCGTCGTCTTCCATGAAATCAAGCTGGTGCAATTCGCAGCCTGCAATCGGCTCCATCTCTTGCAGGTCGATCCCCAGAATGGTCCCGACGTTCTTGCCCTTTTTCTCGCCCAGAACGTTACAGCGTTTGACCGCGACCTGACACCAGCCACCGGGGGCCGCACCAAGGTCGACCACCCGCGCACCGGGCACCAAAAAGCGGTATTTGTCGTCCAGTTCCATGATCTTGTAAGCCGCCCGCCCGCGATACCCTTCGGCATTGGCGCGTTTGACATAAGGATCGTTCAACTGGCGCTGCAACCAACGGGTCGAGCTTAGCTTGCGTCCGCGGGCCGACTTGACCTTGACCTTGAGGTCACGCTGGCCGCGCCCTGATGTATTCTTGCCAGTGGGGGTCTTCCCGCCCGACGCACCGCCCGTGGGCGTCTTGCCTGTCGGAGTTTTCGCCATCAGCCTAATCCTTCTTCCAAAACGCCATCCGCGCTCATCTGGGCATAGAGCAGCCCCTCGCGCAGACCACGGTCTGCAACACTTAATCTATCCGTCGGCCAGCACCGCATCAACGCCTGCAAGATCGCGGCCCCTGACATGATCAACGCCTGACGGTCCAGCCCGATACGCGGATCGGCACGCCGCCCCCCCGGCCCCATCGCAAGATAGGAATGGATCACCTTGTCGATCTGCGCCGAGGTCATGCGAAGCCCGTCCACCTTGGTCCGGTCGTAGCGCTTTAGCCCCAAATGGCTGGCAGCAACAGTGGTGACCGTGCCCGAGGTGCCGACAATCTGGAAATGGTCCTGCGACTGGATCGACTGATAAGGGGTGAAGTCGGTCAGGTTCTCCTCGAAGAACCAGCTCATCAAGGCAAAGCGTGCGGCGTCGTCTTCCACGTCAGAAAATTGATCGCGCAAGGTCGCCACGCCCAGAGGCACGCTGATCCAGTCGACCACGCGCGCTGCGGGCACGTCTGTTTTCGCCTGATGGAAGCCCCCATGCAGCCGCATGATGGATTGCGCACGATCCGCCTTTGGCACCTTCGAGATGTCGATCCAGACCAATTCGGTCGAACCGCCGCCAATGTCCACCACCAGCAGGTTGTGGGTCTTGCGGTTTACCAGCGGCGCGCAGGAAATCACGGCAAGCTGGGCTTCTTCCTCGGGCTTGATGATATCAAGCTTGAGCCCTGTCTCGCGCTGGATACGCTGCATGAATTCCGCACCGTTGGCGGCACGGCGGCACGCCTCGGTCGCGACAAGCCGCATCCGCCGCACCTTGTTACGGCGCAGCTTTTGCTGGCAGATCCGCAATGCCTGAATGGTACGCGTCATCGATCCGCGCGACAATCGCCCGGTTTTCTCAAGCCCTGCCCCAAGCTGGACGGACTTCGAGAAGCTATCGACGACATGGAAACCGCTGCCTTTTGGCTGTGCGATCAGCATGCGACAACTATTTGTGCCCAGATCAAGGGCCGCATAAAGTTCGGTCGATCTGGGCGGAACTGGCGCGGGGCTCAGAGCCGGCGGTATATCGAGCGCGCCCGCACCTTTGGGACGCTGTGGCGCCATGATTGCGCCTTTCATATTGAGTTGCCCCCAAGGTAATGTTTCTGCGGGCAAGGGGCAAGCGGGAAACCAGAGATCCGGAAGCGTAAGCTTATAGTCGCCCTCACAACCATCTTGAGAATTATGACGCCCCGCCCCCCTCGCCTGTCGCGGTAGCGCACTGTAATGTGACCACGTCGCAGACGCCGTTCTGAATGTCGAAAAACGGCGACGGGGACAGATCAACAGCCGCTAAGAAAAACAAGCACAGCAGAGGAATCAATCATGCCCGAAGTTACCATCGTCTATTGGCGTGATATTCCTGCGCAGGTCATCGTCGGCAAAGGCCGTCGCGGGTCCAAGCGTCCGCTGCCTGAACGCTTCGAACAGGCCATCGACCGTGCCGCGATGAAAATCGGCGCGGATGACAGCGATGCCTATCTGGCCGAATGGCGCAAGGCCGATCCCTATACGGTCGACGGCGAACCCGACGCCGTGGCCGATGCAGAGGTCGCGCGCATCGACGCAGAGTTCGACCGTGACCGCATCAAGACGCTGATTGCCAATGACGGCTGGGCCTGACCGCCTGTTGCCGGTGCAAAAGTTGATCCCTTCATGAAAGAAATGCTCATGTCCCTTTTGAACTTCCGGCGCAAAGAAGCCCCAGTGTCCGATCTGCCTACCCCCGAGGTCGCGGATTTTTTGCGCGACTACTCGATCGAGGTGATGCCCCGCACGGCGGAAAAGGTCGAAGACTTCCGCGATCTGCTGCCCGAGGGGACACGGGTCTATATCGCGCATATCGATGGCACCCCGATCGAAGACATGGTCGCCACCGCGGCGCGGCTCAATGCGGACGGCTATAAGGTCATGCCGCACTTTCCCGCCCGCATCATCAAGGATCGTGCCACGCTGGAAAACTGGATCGCCATGTATCAGGGCGAGGCTGACGTACGCCAAGCCTTGCTGCTGGCCGGTGGCGTCACAACGCCCCACGGCGATTTCAGCGACTCCATGCAGTTGATGGACACCGGATTGTTTGACAAACACGGGTTTGAACGGCTGCACATCGCGGGCCACCCCGAAGGCAACCGCGACATCGACACCGATGGATCACGTCTGCGGGTGGATGATGCGCTGCGCTGGAAGCAGGGTTTCTCCGAACGGACGGACGCGAAGATGGCCATCGCCACACAATTCGCTTTCGAGGCGCAGCCGATCATCGAATGGGCCGATAGCCTGAAACACGCGGGCATCAACCTGCCGATCCACATCGGCATTGCAGGCCCCGCCAAGCTGCAAACCCTGATCAAATTCGCCATCGCCTGCGGGGTCGGCCCTTCGCTGAAGGTGCTGCAAAAGCGCGCGATGGATGTCACCAAACTGCTGTTGCCCTACGAGCCGACAGATGTGATCACCGAACTGGCCGCCCACAAAGCCGCCAACCCAGATTTCAACATTACCCATGTGCATTTCTTCCCGCTGGGTGGGATCAAGACGAATGCCAATTGGGCCATTGAAAATAGCGGACCCGCTGCTCAACCAGCCAACTCCGTCTAAGGAAAGACTGAACACCATGACCAGAACTGTCGTCGAATCCAAAACAAAAACAGCGATCATCGGCTTTGACGAGCCCTTCTGCGTGATCGGGGAGCGGATCAACCCCACCGGCCGCAAGATCCTCGCCGAAGAGCTGGAGCGTGGCGATTTCAGCCGCGTCGAGGCCGACGCCATTGCACAAGCCGCGGCGGGCGCGAATATTCTGGACGTGAACTCGGGTGCCGTTTTCTCGAACAAGATGGCCGAAGACCCCCGCTATGCGGATAATAACTTTGTCGAACCGATGCTGATGCCCGAACTGATCCGCGTCGTGCAAAACGTCGTCGACATCCCGCTGTGCATCGACAGCTCGGTCCCCGGTGCGCTGGAAGCCGGTCTTGAGGCCTGCGAAGGACGCCCGCTGCTGAACTCGGTCACCGGCGAGGAAGAGCGGCTGGAGCTCGTGCTCCCACTGGTCAAGAAATACAACGTGCCGGTGGTTGCGATCTCGAACGACGACACGGGCATTTCCGAAGATCCCGACGTGCGTTTCGACGTTGCCAAGAAGATCGTAGAACGCGCTGCCGACTTCGGTATTCCAGCCCATGATATCGTGGTCGACCCGCTGGTCATGCCCATCGGCGCAATGGCGACCGCGGGGCATCAGGTCTTTACCCTTGTGCGCCGTCTGCGCGAGGAACTGGGCGTGAACACGACCTGTGGTGCCTCCAACATCAGTTTTGGTCTGCCCAACCGTCACGGCATCAACAACGCTTTCCTGCCGATGGCAATGGGCGCTGGCATGACCTCCGCGATCATGAACCCGATCACCCTGCCCGTGAACCAGACCAAGATTGCCGAGAAGAAGGCCGAACTGGTGACGGCGGGCATCATCCTGCCGGACGAGATCGACGACGAAACCTTTGTGACGCTTTTCGGGATGGGATCGACCAAACCCACCCCCGGCAAAGAGATGGAGGCGATCCGCGCCGCCAACTTCCTGTTCGACCGCGACCCTCACGGCACCGAATGGATCAAGTTCAACAAGGTCGCGCCCAAGGCCGGTCAAGAGGGGCGTGGGCGCGCCGGCCGCAAGGGTGGCCGCCGCCGGTAATGGGGATTCTCCCTACCGCCAAGGTCAAAATCCCCGCAAACCACGGTTTTGCGGGGATTTCTTTTGTGTTCAGGCCAGTGTTTAACCCGTCCAGCGCTTGACCCCACATCCCACACACGCATGATCACGGCACAAAGCTATACTATGCCTTGTATTGTCTTTGACACAGAACGACGGCCCCGAACGCACAGGCCTACTGTCTAACTTCTGTCAAAGTTTCAACACATCCGTATGCCTAGATTGCTTTGCAAAGACGCAGGCCGTGGGTGAATTGATGACAACGTGCTTTGAAGGTGTAGCTATGCAGCCCGTGTTCTGGGCTGCCGCAAGCGTGAGCGCTGTCGCCGCGGTCGTTATGGTCTGCATGCTGAAATACCAGCACTTCCACGGCAAGCGGTTCTACGCCCTGACCTTCATCGCCATGATCTGGACCCTGATCACCGTCGGGGCCGAAGCCTCCAACCCCTCCTTTGCCTGCCAGTTCGACATGGCCGTCGTCGCATGGCTGGGAAATGCGCTGGTACCTGTGGCGTGGTGCTTCTTTGTCTTCGCCTATGTGCATCAGGCCGAATGGCTGTCGAAAAAGCGTGTGATGGCCGCGCTGGTGCTGGTGCCCGTGGGCTGCTTTGTCTTTGCTGCAACCAATAGCATGCACCAGCTGGTCTATACCGCCGAGACTGCCATCCTGCCCGGTGACCGGCAGATCACCTATATCCACGGGCCGGGGTTCTTCGCGATCACGGCCGTGCTATATACTTTCGTCGCCGCGACCTTCTATGCGCTGATCAAGGCCTTTGCCCGCGCCCGCCGCTCTGCCTGGCCGCTGCTGACAATGCTGGCGGTGGTCACGATCACCCCGCTATCTGCCAATGCGTCTTACGTTATTTTCGGCTTCACCGTCTTCGGGCTGGACCCGACGGCCTTTATGTTCACCGTCGGTATCCTGGCCTTTACCTTCATGCTGCTGACGAACAAGACGATGGATATGGCGTCGATCGGGCAGTCGATCCTGTTCAATACGACCAGCGAACCGGTGATCCTGATCGACAACAACCGCCGTGTCACGTTGATGAACTCTGCCGCGAAACGCAGCGGCTTGTGCAACCTGTCCAAAGCCGAAGCCGACGCCCTTTTGGCCAAGATCGACACCCGCAGCCCCCGCACGACGGACGCATCCTTGACTATCGAACAGCGCATCTATGACCCCCGTATTCAGGAAATCGAAAGCCCGTTGGACCCGAACGGCGCCATTCTGGGGTGGAGCATCACCCTGGTCGATATCACCGACCGTATCGTCATCACCCGCGCCCTTGAAGACGCGCTGCTGCGCGCCGACGAGGCCAACCGCGCCAAGGATGAATTTATCTCTGTCGTCAGCCACGAGCTGCGCACGCCGCTTACCTCGCTCAAGGGGGGGCTGGCTCTGGCGCTAAGCGGGCGTTTGGGCGAGATCGACGCGCGCATCCGCTCCCCCCTCGAAATTGCGCAGCGCAACGGGATGCGCCTGTCCCGTCTGGTCGATAACATCCTGCTGGCGCAAAAGATCGACGTGGACGCGCTGTCGCTGGACGCGCTGCCGGTCGATTTGGGGGCGCTACTGAAAGAAAGCCTGGAAGAGAACAAGATGTTCGCCGCCGAGCAGAAGATCGACCTCGTGCTGCCGAAAGGTGATCAAACCGCGACCATCACCGGTGACGCCTTTGCCCTCCGCCAGATCATCGACAACCTCGTGTCCAACGCCATCAAATTCTCCGAACAGGGCAGCACCGTTGAAGGCAGCCTGTCCATCCGCAACGGCCATGTGCGCCTGTCGATCAAGGACAGCGGCCGCGGCATCCCCGACGGGATGGAGGGGCAGGTCTTTGGCCGCTTTGAACAGGTCAAGAACGGCGGGCAATATGCAACACAGGGGTCCGGTCTGGGGCTCCATATCTCGCAACAGCTGGCCCGGCAGATGTCGGGAAAATTGTTCTACGACAGCGTTGTCGGCGAAGGCACGACCTTCCACATGGAATTTGCCACCGTCGCCGCACGGCAGCCCGCCGTGATCCTGTCAGCCGCTGGCAACACGGACGACCCCCCTACCCCTGCAACGACAGGCGACACGCCAGAAGCCGTGCAGGCCTGAGGGCGAAGCCGCACATAGACATAGCTCATTCAAGGGAAGATGGCGGACCCTAGAGGATTCGAACCTCTGGCCTCTGCCTTCGGAGGGCAGCGCTCTATCCAGCTGAGCTAAGGGTCCATCTAGGGGCGGTATAGCCAGACTACCCGCCCCCTGCAATTACAAAATCAGCCTTGGGTCACGCAAACAAATCATGCGCCAGTTCAAGCGCCTCGATCAGCGTGTCGATCTCGGCATTGGTGTTGTACATCCCGAAGGACGCGCGGCAGGTGGCGGTCTGGCCCAGGTGCTGCATCAGCGGCCCGCAACAATGTTGACCCGCACGTACCGCCACGCCCTTTTTATCCAGAATGGTAGAGATATCATGCGCATGCGCCGCCCCGTCCAGTGTAAAGCTGAAGATCGCGGCCTTATCCGGCGTGGTGCCCTGCACCTGCACCCAGTTCAGACCCGACAGACGCGACACGGCATAATCGCGCAAGGATGCCTCATGGGCGGCGATATTCTGCATCCCGATGTTCATCATATAATCCAGCGCCACCCCCATGCCGATGGTCTGCACGATGCCGGGGGTGCCCGCCTCGAACTTCATCGGGGCATCGTTATAGGTAATGCCGTCTTTGGTGACCTCGCGGATCATATCGCCGCCGCCCAGAAACGGGCGCATCTCGGCCATGCGATCGGGGTTGATATAGATCGCGCCGGACCCCGAGGGACCATAAAGCTTGTGACCCGTGATCGCGTAGAAATCGCAGCCGATATCCTGCACGTCCACAGGCATGTGCACCGCCGCCTGCGACCCGTCAACCAAGACGGGCACGCCTTTGGTATGGGCCCCTGCGGTGATCGCCTTGACGTCCACCACCGTGCCCAGAACATTCGACACCTGCGTCACGGCAATGAGCTTGGTCTTGGGGGTGATGGCGTCGATCACGGCTTGCGGATCAAGCGCGCCAGAGGCGTCCACATCGACCCATTTGATCACGACGCCCTGACGCTCGCGCAGGAAATGCCACGGCACGATATTGGCGTGATGCTCCATCACCGACAGGATGATCTCGTCCCCTGCCTGCAGGTTCGGCATGGCCCAACCGTAAGCGACCAGATTGATCCCCTCTGTCGTGCCGGAGGTAAAGACGATGTGATCCTCGTTTCCGGCATTCAGGAACCGCGCCACAGTGCCACGCACGGATTCATACTGATCGGTTGCCAGATTAGAAAGATAGTGCAAGCCACGGTGAACATTGGAATATTCATGGCTGTACGAGCGGCTGATCGCATCAATCACGACCTGCGGCTTTTGGGCCGAGGCCCCATTGTCGAGATAGACCAGCGGCTTGCCGTTCACCTCGCGCGACAGGATCGGAAAGTCGCTGCGGATGGTGTTTACGTCATACATCAAGAAGCACTCCTTGGGCGGCAACGCCCACGATAGAGAGAAGCAGGCTGAGCCCCAGAACGATGGCCGCCATAGAAATCAGCAAAACGCCGACAGCCTTGCCCAGTCCGGTAAAGCTAAAGGCGGCGGCGATGAAGTTGACCAATATCCAAAGCCCGATAAGGCCCGTCGCCAAGGACGCCAGCACCGACACCCCCGGAGAGATGAACATCAGCAGGAAAATCGCCACCTGCGCGATAATGCGCAGGACCTGCAAGAACACCACCAGTGCCAGCACATCGCCAAGGTCGCCTTCGCCCCCAAGCGCACGCCCGGCCCAGTAAAGCCCGTGGGTCGTGATCACCAGGACGCCCGAGAGCAGGACAAACATCGCCAGCGGGCTGGTAAAGAACGCAGGCATCGCGGGCGTCGGTTGCAGCACCAGACTGACCGAGAAGATCAACGTATTGATCGCCGCCGCCAGCGCCAGCGCGGTCCACAGCACGTCCCGCCCTAGGCGCCATCCCATGATCTGGTTCGCGGCGGCACGCGGGTCGCGCAGGCTGAGCACAACCAGCTCGGTCAGAACCGATCTTGTATCAGGGGCATTCATGAGCGTGTCCGATATGCGACCAGCAACCCGCTGATCCAAAACCATAAAAACACGCAAAGCCAGATCAGCCCGACGATGCGCAATTCGATCCCTTCGCCGACGAACCCCGCCGTCAGCCCGTGCAACAGCACAAGCGGGCTGGACGCCAGCAAGGCCCAGAACAGCGCCAGACGCGTGCTATAGCCGCTGGGGCGACCGCGCATCACCCTAAGGATGATCTGCGTCCCCGCCGCCAGCATGTAGAAAATCAGCGGCGCGATGAACAGCCATGCCAGCAGGGTCGCCCCCAGCAGCATGTCAAGCTCGGTGCCGTTGACATGGGCTTCGCGGGCCAGACGCGGGGTCTGGGCCACGAAAAAGATGAGACACGCGACCATCAGATAGACCAGGTTGCGATCCTCCCGCGGGCCCTGCCCCAACAACCGCCGCACAACGGCGGCGGGGTTGCGGTAGCTGGCCACGATATCGCGTGTCGCCGCCATCAGGCTGCGTGCCGCTCAAGCCACGCGGCAAGCCGTGCGGTGATCTCTTCGCGCAGGGTCTCGTCCTCGATCTCTTCCACGGCCTCGGCCAGGAAGGACAAGGTCAGCAGATCCGTCGCGACGTTATGCGGCACACCGCGCGAGCGGAGATAGAACAGCGCGTCCTCATCGATCGCCCCCGAAGTGGAGCCGTGCGAACAGGCCACGTCATCGGCGTAGATCTCAAGCTCTGGCTTGGCAAGGAACTGGCTGTCTTCGTCCAGCAGCAACGACTGGCTGATCTGGTAGCCATCGGTCTTTTGCGCGTCGGCCTTGACCAGGATCTTCCCTTGGAACACACCGGTTGCCCCGTTGCGCAGTACCTTCTTGAACACCTGACGGCTTTCGCAGTTCACCGCGTCATGGGTGATGAACACCGTGTCGTCGTGGTGGAAATCCGCACCATCACCGACACAGGCCCCCGCGACATGCGCCGCAGCATCGTCACCCGTCAGCTCGATCACGCAATCGTTGCGCGTCATCACGCCATTGGCGGTCAGCGTAAAGGATTTGAACGCGGACTCAGTCCCCAAACGGGTAAAGATATGCGTCGCGGCGCGTTGTTCGTGATCGCGGCCTTGGGCGCGCACGTGGTGGAAAGATGCGTTATCCGCAACTTCAACCTCAAGCACACCGTTAAAGCGCGCGGCGACGGGGCCGTTCTCCAGCAGCGTGAATTCAGCGCCGGCGTCCAGCTTGACGACGTGGTGCAGCATGACATCCGCTGTCTCGGAGGTCCGGCGATAGACGATATTCACCGGCTTCGAAACTTTGTCCGTCACATGGATCAGCACACCATCTGCAGCAAAGGCCGTGTTCAGCGCCGCCAGGGGCCGTGCCACAGGCGTCTGGCCGTTTTTTTCCAACGTCCCATAAAGATCACGCGCCCAATGCAGATCGGCATCCGCTTGGGCCAGCCGTTCGATGGTGATGCCTTCAAGCGCCAGATCATCCGACGCATCGGCATCGAACACACCGTCGACGAACACCAGCTTCAGCCGGTCGATCTGATCAAACAGGGCCACGTCTTCCGACGCGCGCACCGCGGCAGAGACAGCCTGCGGCTGGGTCAGCGTATCGGGGCGGGTGTATTTCCAGTATTCGTCACGACGCTCGGGCAGACCTGCCTGTTGCAGACGGGACAACGCATCCTTGCGCGCCGCATCGGACCAGCCCCCTTGGGGCAGGTCCAACGTGGCGATCAACGCCTCGGTCGGGGTTTGTTGTGTCGCTGCTTCGGCCATTACGCCACCTCGGACAGGATGTCGGCATACCCGTTGTTCTCGACTTCCAGCGCCAGCTCGGGGCCGCCGGTCTTGATGATACGGCCATCAGCCATGATGTGCACCACATCGGGTTTGATGTGGTCCAGCAGACGCTGGTAGTGGGTGATCACAAGGAAACCACGGCCTTCGGTGCGCAGCGCGTTCACGCCATCAGCAACCAGTTTCATTGCGTCAACATCCAGACCGGAATCCGTTTCGTCGAGGATGCACATTTTCGGCTCGAGCATCGCCATCTGCAAGATCTCGTTACGCTTCTTCTCACCACCCGAGAAGCCCATGTTCACGGGGCGCTTCAGCATGTCGGCGTCGATCTTCAACTCTTTTGCGCGGGCACGCACAACCTTGAGGAATTCCGCAGCAGACATCTCTTCTTCGCCTCGGGCCTTGCGCTGCGCATTCACTGCGGTGCGCAAGAAAGTCATGTTGCCAACGCCGGGGATTTCAACGGGATATTGAAAGGCGAGGAAAAGGCCAGCGGCGGCACGCTCTTCCGGCTCAAGGTCCAGCAGGTCGATGTCACCCAGATGGGCGGAGCCTTCGGTGACCTCGTAGCCGTCTTTGCCCGACAGCACATAGGACAGCGTGGATTTACCGGACCCGTTCGGCCCCATGATCGCGTGAACCTTACCGGCTTCGACTTCCAGATCTACACCCTTCAGGATTTGCTTGTCTTCTTCTTCCAGTTTGACCTTCAGGCCTTTGATGCTCAGCATGATGGGTTCCTTTTCTTGCGCTTTGGCGCTGCAATGACAGTGAATTGAGTGAATGAAAACCCCGTCGCGGGGCCGTCATCGGTGTAAGATTTCATGCCGCCTTCCCCGCCTGTAAGGCTTTGGGAAAACGGTCATAAAGAGCGGTGCGGCAGGCATCTATGCCCGCCTGATAGGAAAGCGGTGACAGCGGGTCGGGCAGAACCGCCGTCGGGATGTCCTCGACGTTGATCGGGGCCCGCAGGGGCCGGCCGACCGAGGCCGCGTAATCCAGATATTTCAAGCGCGACTGCCCGATCGGGGCCAGCCAGCTGTTGGGCACGCCGTAGGCATCGGCCACGATCAACCCGTGCAGGGAAGACGCAAACACATGATCACACGCAGCAATCGCCGCGCAGACATCCTGCGCTTGCCCGCGCGGGTCAATCAGCTGATACCGCGCGTCACTGGCGATCAGAGCCTGCAACACAGGGTCATCCACCAGCGAATGATGCGGCACGATGCCGATCTTGCCATTGGGCGCGCGGTCCTGCGGCCACACGGCGTTGATCAACAGACCGGGATCGCCAAACTCTGACAGCTCCAACCCCAGCAGCGCGGCAGTGATCGGCCCACGGACCAGAGCGATATCGACATGATCGACAAACCCCGTCCCCTGCACCGGATGCAACAGGCCCGCCCCCCAGATCACCGGGCGGTGATCCTGCGGCTCGCTGAAGTTGCGCTTGACCACCTGCAAAAGCGACCCGATGGCCCAGACCTCCGCCTTGCGCACACCGGCATGTTCCACAGGCCGGCCCGCGACATGGGCGAGCACCACAGGGCTGATGGCGTCCCCGAAATTCGGGACCGCCTTCCACCAGTGCAGGCGCAAGGGAGTGGTATCCGCCGATGCCTGCATCAGAGCGCTGCGCCTTTGGTCCCTACGGTGATCATTCGCCATCCCCCTTGCGCAGCACCAATAGGGCCACACGGATCGCAGCGTAGATCATCGCAAAGATCAGCATCTGGAAGAACGTGTTCTCGAAGGCGACGCGCGTCAGCCCGCCCCCGCGAAACAGCGCCATCAGCACCCAGAAAACGAGCGCGGCAATGGTCACGTCCCATGTCAGCTTGCGCATCATCGTGATTACCCCACGGACCCTTCAAGCGAGATCGCAACCAGCGCCTGCGCTTCCATCGCGAACTCCATCGGCAGCGCCTGAAGCACGTCTTTACAAAAGCCGTTCACGACCAGGGCAACCGCCTCTTCCTCGTCCATGCCACGCGAACGGCAGTAGAACAGCTGATCGTCGTCTACCTTTGATGTGGTCGCCTCGTGCTCCACCCGGCTGCTGTTATTCTTGACCTCGATGTAAGGCACCGTGTGGGCCCCGCATTTGTCGCCGATCAACAAGCTGTCGCACTGGGTATAGTTGCGCGATTCCTTGGCTTTGGGGTGCATGGTCACCAAGCCGCGATAGGTGTTCTGCGCCTTGCCCGCCGAAATCCCCTTGGACACGATGCGCGATTTGGTGCGCTTGCCCAGGTGGATCATCTTAGTGCCGGTGTCGGCCTGTTGCATGTTATTGGCGATAGCAATGGAATAGAACTCACCCTGGCTGTCGTCGCCGCGCAGAATGCAGGACGGGTATTTCCACGTCACGGCAGAGCCGGTTTCGACCTGCGTCCACATCACCTTGGCACGGTCGCCACGGCAATCTGCACGCTTGGTCACAAAGTTGTAGATCCCGCCCTTGCCGTCTTCGTCACCGGGGTACCAGTTCTGAACGGTCGAATATTTCACCTCGGCGTCTTCCTCGATGATGATTTCAACCACCGCGGCGTGCAGCTGGCTCTCGTCGCGCTGCGGCGCGGTACAGCCTTCAAGGTAGGACACATAGGACCCCTTGTCGGCGATGATCAGCGTGCGTTCAAACTGACCGGTGTTTTCGGCGTTGATACGGAAATAGGTCGACAGCTCCATCGGACAGCGCACGCCCGGTGGCACGTAAACGAACGACCCATCGGAAAAGACGGCCGAGTTCAGCGTCGCATAGAAGTTGTCATTCACCGGCACGACCGAACCAAGGTATTTCTTGACCAACTCGGGGTGTTCGCGGATCGCCTCGGAGATAGAGCAGAAGATCACACCCGCCTTTTTCAGCTCGTCCTGGAAGGTGGTGCCGACCGAAACAGAGTCAAAAACCGCATCCACAGCCACCTTGCGGGGCTCGTCGCCAATCTTCTCTGCGCCTTCGACGCCTGCCAGAATAGCCTGCTCTTTCAAAGGGATACCCAGCTTCTTGTAGGTCTCCAGCAGCTTGGGATCGACGTCATCCAGGCTCTTTGGCTTTTCCGCCATCGATTTCGGACGCGCATAGTAATACTGCTGCTGAAAGTCGATTTCCGGATAGTCGACCATCGCCCAGTTCGGCTCTTTCTTGGTCAGCCAGCGTTCATAGGCGGCCAGACGCCATTCCAGCATCCATTCGGGTTCTTCGTTCTTCTCCGAGATCAGCTTGACGATATCGGCGTTCAGACCCAACGGGGCATAATCCATCTCGATATCTGTGGACCACCCGTATTTATAGGCACCGCCGACTTCGCGCACGGCATCCACGGTTTCCTGATCAACGCCCTCTTTAACGCCGGTGTTCGGGTCGTCCTTGACCAAAGTGCTATCCATGCTTTTCATCCTTCAACTGGCGGCGCGCATCAAGCGGCCCGCGCCTCGTGTTTCTTCAATTTCGCGGTCCAGGCGTCTGCAAAACGCAAGACCTGTTCTTCTGTGGTGTCCGGCCCAAGCGATACGCGCACGGCACAGGATGCCTCAGCGTCGTCAAACCCCATCGCCGTCAACACCCGGCTTGTCGCCACCTTACCGCTAGAGCACGCAGACCCCGCGCTGATCGCAAAGCCCGCAAGGTCCATCTGCATCACCTGCGTCTCACCGCGCCACCCGGGCGTGATAAAGCAAGAGGTGTTCGGCAAACGCGCCACGTCTTTCCCAACAAAAATAGTCTTCTTTGACGCAGCCTCAAGAGCCTTCTCTAGAACATTTCTAAGTTCTGCAACCCGTTCCCATACGCCATCCGCCAAATCCTGGGCTGCGGCAGCACACGCAGCCCCAAAACCGGCGATGCCGATGACGTTCTCTGTCCCCGCACGACGGCCCAATTCCTGCCCGCCTCCGCGCAACATCGGCTGCATCAATCCGGGCGTATATTCCGGCCCCGCGATCAGCGCACCGATGCCCTTGGGGCCGCCCAACTTATGCGCCGAGACAGCCAATGACGCATGACGACCCACATCCGAACGCCAGCGCCCCAGATCCGACAACTTGCCCGCCGCTTGCACCGCGTCACGGAACACGCTTGCGGGCGACGCGGCCAAACGCGACAGCTCGGCCAGCAGACTTTCCGGCTGCAACACCCCTGTCTCGCTATTGGCACGTTGCAAAAACAGCGTTTTACCCGCCAAGGCTCCATCCGGCAGCGCGTTCAAATCCACGTGACCATTGCGATCCACAGGCAGTTGTTCGGCCTCCGGGCACCAGATACGCACCGCTTCATGCTCCACGGCTGCGCCGGCCACATTGCCCGCGTCCTGCACCACACCCGCAATCGCCTCGGTGGCACCGCTCGTGAAAATCACTTCCGACACATCGCAGCCGACCAGCGCAGCCACCTGCCCGCGTGCCTTCTCGACCATCATCTTGGCCGCACGCCCTTCGGCATGGACGCTGGACGGGTTGCCCGCCACATCCATCGCCGCCAGCATGGCCGCGCGCGCCTCTGCCCGCAGGGGCGTGGTCGCGTTATGATCAAGATATACTCTCACATCAGCTTCCAAATGGTCCTAAATCCCAGGGAGTGTGAGGGACAGCGTCCCTCATTCCGCATCCGCCTCATCCACGATGGCAAAGAGGTTCGGCACCGCCGGACAGGGGGCAAGCTCGTTCGCGACAACATCCGACAGCCGCGTCTGGTGCAGAAAGACATAGACCTGTGCGCTCAGCCCCTCCCACAGGCGGTTGGTCAGCGACTGCGCCCGACTGCCCGATGACCCGCCGGAGGCACCGGCCCCCACATGCATCGCATCGACCTTCTCGTCGACCGCCGCCAGAATATCGACAACGCGAATGTCCGACGCGGGCCGCCCCAAGCGGTAGCCGCCGCCCGGACCACGCACCGATGCCACCAGCTCGGCCCGGCGCAGCTTGACGAAAAGCTGCTCTAGGTACGGCAGGGAAATCGACTGACGCGTCGCGATATCGCCCAGATTGACCAGACGATCCGCGGGCTGAAGCGCTATATCGGCCAAAGCGACCATCGCATACCGCCCCTTGGTTGACAGCTTCATCGCAGTGTTCCCTTCCCCATAAGCGCCTGTTTGATTGACGACGACGCCTGAAATGCCTAAACGCAAAGTCTGACCCCCAGAAACGGGGATCACACAAGTTAGAACCGTTCTAAACTGCCCTAGCGAATTCGTCAACTATTCCGCTGCACTTAGAACCCCAAGCAGGGACGCTCATGCCCGAGGTTATTTTTCCCGGACCCGAAGGCCGCCTCGAAGGCCGCTACCATCCACAAAAAGAACGCGACGCACCAATCGCCATTCTGCTCCACCCGCATCCACAATTCGGCGGGACGATGAACCATAAGGTCGTGTATAATATGCACTATGCCTTCTACAATATGGGTTTCACCGTTCTGCGCTTCAATTTCCGCGGCGTAGGCCGGAGCCAGGGTGAATACGATCAGGGCGTCGGTGAACTCTCCGATGCGGCCTCGGCGCTGGATTACCTGCAATCGATGAACAACAACTCCAAACATTGCTGGGTTGCCGGTTTCTCGTTTGGCGCATGGATCGGGATGCAGCTGCTGATGCGCCGCCCCGAGATCACGGGCTTCATCTCTGTCGCACCACCGGCGAATATGTATGACTTCAGCTTCCTCGCACCCTGCCCGGCCTCCGGTCTGGTGATCAACGGGACCGCTGACCGTGTGGCACCTCCCGCAGATACCGTGAACCTCGTGAACAAGTTGCACGAGCAGAAAGGCATCACCATCACCCACCAAGAGATCGAGGGTGCCGGCCACTTCTTTGAAGAGCCGCATATGGAGACGTTGATCACCTCTACCACAGACTACGTGAAGCGCCGCCTGACGGAGACAACCCGCTAATGGCGGATCCGACAGTCGTCGAATTGGCCAACCAAATGGCCGAAGAATGTCTGGCGGTCCAACGCGAAACCGGACAGGAGCGGCTTTTTATGGAAGTCGCTGCTGTTCTGGGCGCGTCGTCGCAGACGATGGAAGAAGCCTTTGTCACGGCGATCCGCACGCGGCTTGCCGCCGCACAGGGGCGTGACTTTATGGCCAAGGCGCTTGCCGCTCACCGTGCAAAGGAAAGCTGACGAATGACCACCAGACTTGAGCAGCAGATCGCCTTTCTGAACGAAGCGGACAAGCTCAAGTCGGTCACACGCGGGACGTTGCTTTGTGATGCGTCGCGGGCCGAAAACTCGGCTGAACATAGCTGGCACCTGACGCTTTATGCGCTGGTGCTGGCGGATCAGGCGGGCCCCGATGTCGACATCACCCGCGTGATCAAGATGCTGATCCTGCATGATTTGGTAGAGATTGACGCAGGCGACAACCCGATCTTTGGCAGCTACGACACTGCCGATATGGAAGCGCAGGAACAGCTTGCCGCTGATCGTATTTTTGGCATCCTTCCCAATGACTTACGCGATGATCTTCGCGCGACCTGGGAAGAGTTCGAAGCCAATGAGACCCCCACAGCCCGCTTTGCCAAATCGCTCGACCGGTTCCAGCCCCCGATGCAGAACCTCGCGGCGGGCGGCGGCAGCTGGGTTGAATACAACGTGACCGAAGCGCAATTCGTGGAAAAGGTCGGCAGCAAAATCCAGACCGGCGCGCCGGGTCTTTGGGAGTTTGCCCGCGCCCGTGTCTCTGCATGGTTTGCCGCACGCGGCTAACCGCCCGCCCCTCTACCCATCATCCCCAACCACACTTGTCACACGCCTGTCGCAGCGCGATGATATTGGCTAAGCCGCGCAACTCTTTTCAGTATACCATTGCATACCGACTAGGCATTCATGCCTGAATAGGCTATGCGGGTGTCAGTATCATTTCAAAGGACCGCAGATGATGACCAAGATCAAAGTGGAAAACCCGATCGTTGAGCTCGACGGTGATGAAATGACCCGCATCATGTGGGATTTCATTAAGAAAAAGCTAATCCTTCCCTATCTCGATGTGGATCTGAAATATTACGATCTGGGGATGGAGGTCCGCGACGAGACCAACGACCAGATCACCATAGACGCGGCCCATGCGATCAAGGAATACGGCGTGGGCGTCAAATGCGCGACCATCACCCCTGACGAGGCTCGGGTCGAGGAATTCGGCCTGAAAGAGATGTGGCGCTCCCCTAACGGGACGATCCGTAACATTCTGGGCGGCGTGATTTTCCGCCAGCCGATCATCTGCAAGAACGTCCCCCGCCTTGTGCCCGGTTGGACCAAGCCGATTGTCGTGGGCCGTCATGCCTATGGCGACCAGTATAAAGCGACCGATTTCAAATTTCCCGGCAAGGGCAAGCTGACCCTGAAATTCGTCGGCGAAGACGGGACAGAGATTGAACGCGAGCTTTTCGACGCCCCCGACGCCGGTGTCGTGATGGGGATGTACAACCTTGATAAATCCATCATCGACTTCGCCCGCGCCTCGCTGAACTACGGTTTGAACCTCGGCTGGCCGGTGTATCTGAGCACCAAGAACACGATCCTCAAGCAGTATGACGGCCGCTTCCTCGAGCTGTTCCAGCACATCTACGAGACCGAGTTCGAAGATAAATTCAAAGCTGCGGGCATTACCTATGAACACCGTTTGATCGACGACATGGTCGCCTGCGCGATGAAGTGGAACGGCGGCTATGTCTGGGCCTGCAAGAACTATGACGGCGACGTGCAGTCAGACACCGTCGCGCAGGGGTTCGGCTCGCTCGGGTTGATGACATCCGTGCTGATGACCCCCGATGGCCAGACGGTCGAGGCTGAAGCCGCCCACGGCACGGTCACCCGCCACTATCGTCAGCACCAGAAGGGCGAGGAAACCTCGACCAACTCCATCGCGTCGATCTACGCATGGACCGGCGGGCTGAAGCACCGGGGCAAGCTGGATGGCAACGCCGAGCTGACACGCTTTGCCGAGACGCTCGAGAAAACCGTGGTGGATACTGTGGAATCGGGTTTCATGACCAAGGACCTCGCGCTGCTGGTCGGCCCCGACCAAGGCTGGCTGACCACGATGGGCTTCCTTGAAAAGGTGGACGAGAACCTGAACAAGGCGCTTGGCGCGCAGTAAGCCGAATGCTTAAAATAAGGGCCATCCACACCGGGTGGCCCTTTTTCTGTGCACGATCCCCCGCGTGACGTGATGTCATGAGGAAAAATATTATTCTGCACTGCAGCACCCCTAGACAGGTCAACATAGCTGCCCTATCTGGGCGATATGACATATGCAGATCCCCTCCACCATTCTTCGCTAGATGATATTCAAGGCCTCAGCCTTGGGGTCTTTCTCTGCGGTATCGGAATTTTTGTGCTGACCTCAGCCGGTCTGATCACCGGACAGACGGCGGGCTTGGCGGTGATCATCGCTTATCTGACAGGCTATTCCTTTGGCACGGTCTTCTTCCTGATCAACCTGCCGTTCTACTTCCTTGCGTATAAACGGCTTGGGGCCGAGTTCACGATCAAGTCGCTGATTTCCGTGACCATGCTGTCGGTCGTGACCGAATTCCTGCCCTATGGTTTCGCGATCCAGTCGCTCAGCCCTGCCCTCGCGGCGGTGATCTTTGGCGCGCTGGTGGGTCTTGGGCTGCTGGCGATGTTCCGACACAACGGGTCGCTTGGCGGTCTTGGGGTGGTCGCCCTACTGGTGCAAGACACCACGGGATTCAAAGCCGGATGGGTCCAGCTGATCACCGACGCCGTAATCTTTTCGGTCGCATTGTTCCTGTTTCCAGCCTCTGTCGTGGGCTATTCGCTGCTTGGGGCACTGGTGCTGAACCTGATCATCACCTTCAACCACCGCCGCGACCGCTATATCGCGACCTGATCCACAGGCGTGTAGCACGCAGCCCCGCTCTTGACACCGGCCCGTGACCGCCGCAGGACTGGGCCGGAAAGCAGCAACGGGGGCGTCAGGATATGCATTACTTTTGGTTGATGATCGCGATCCTGACAGAGACGTTGGGCACCAGCGCTTTGCAAGCCTCGCAACAGTTTACGCGGCTTTGGCCATCAGTCGGCGTCGTTGTCTGCTATGCGATTTCTTTCTACCTGATGGGGCTGACGCTCAAAGTGATGCCCGTGGGGATCGTCTATGCGATCTGGTCGGGCCTTGGCATCGTCTGCATCGCGGGCATCGGCTATATCGTGTTCGGACAAAAGCTCGACCTCGCCGCCGTGGTTGGCCTGTCGATGATCATCGGCGGCGTGCTGGTCATCCACCTGTTTTCCCATAGTGCGACCCACTAAGGCGCGCTTTCTCGGAACCTGCCGCTGCTTTTAGGCGTTAGCGTGTAACGCAACGACCGAAAGTGCCGCATGTTAGACTCACTAAGCTCCGTATGGGGCACCCTCCCCGACCCTTTGCGCAATCAGCTAGAAGGCTACGCCATCGGGTTCTGGAGCGTCCTGCCGCAGCTTATCCTGTCGATCGTTTTCCTGTGTTTTCTTTGGGCCATCATCCGCATCGTTCAGGCCGTCGTGCCCGGTGCCCTGCGCCGCGCCCATATGCGGCGGTCGCTTGTCGACGTGATCATGATGCTGATCGTGGTGGGCATGTGGCTCTTCGGGGTGCTGATCGCGGTGACCATCGCCTTTCCCACAATCACCCCCGGCAAGGCACTGACCGCCTTGGGTGTCGGCGGTGTCGCCATCGGTTTCGCCTTCAAGGATGTGTTCGAAAACTTCCTCGCCGGTATCTTGCTGCTGATCCGCGAGCCCTTCGCGGTGGAGGATTACATCGAATGCGAAGGGTTTGAGGGTCAGGTCGAAGAGATCACGATCCGCGATACCCATGTGCGCCAGACCGACGGGCAGCTTGTCGTCGCCCCGAACGCGATGTTCTTCAAGAACCCCGTCACCATCCGTACCGCCCGTGATGTGCGCCGGACCACGGTGATCTGCGGCGTGGCCTACGGCGAGGATGTGGATGCTGCGCGCGACGTGATCGCCAATGCGGTGCGCGGTGTGGATGCGGTACGCGACGACGTGCGCGACGTCGAGATTTTTGCGCAGGAGTTCGCGGATAGCGCGATCAACTTCGAGGTCACATGGTGGACCGGCTCGCGCCCCATCGACATCCGCAGCAGCCGTGACAAAGTCGTGGCCGCCGTTAAACGCGCGCTGGATGATGCGGGCATCGAGATCCCCTTCCCCTATCGCACGCTGACCTTCAATGAACCGCTGCCCATCGACGACCGCCGCGACAGCACAGAAGACACAGGCACCGGCGGCTAATCGCCTTTAGGGCTAGCTTTCTGATGCCGGGCACGGTAAGCGCTGCGCAAATGCTGCGGTGCGAGAGCGTGCGCGGCCCCCTCCCGTATCAAAGGCATACCCCAATGGACATGCGTAACATCGCAATCATCGCTCACGTTGACCACGGCAAAACGACGCTGGTTGACGAGCTTCTGAAACAATCCGGCACCTACCGCGAAAACCAGGCCACAACCGAACGCGCGATGGACAGCAACGATCTGGAGCGCGAGCGCGGCATCACGATCTTTGCCAAGCCGACCTCGGTCGTCTGGAACAACACACGCATCAACATCGTCGACACCCCCGGCCACGCCGACTTTGGCGGCGAGGTGGAGCGCATCCTGTCGATGGTCGACGGTGTTGTCCTGCTGGTCGACGCGGCTGAAGGCCCGATGCCACAAACCAAATTCGTGACCTCCAAGGCGTTGAAGCTGGGGCTGCGCCCGATCGTTGTGCTGAACAAGGTCGACAAGGCCGACGCCGAGCCTGACCGCGCACTGGACGAATGTTTCGACCTTTTCGCCAGCCTTGACGCCACGGACGAACAGCTTGAATTCCCGCATATGTACGCCTCCGGCCGCTCCGGCTGGGCCGATGCCGAGTTGGACGGCCCGCGCAAAGACCTTAGCGCGCTGTTCGAGCTTGTGCTCAAACATGTCCCCGCGCCCAAGCAGATCGAAAACGCCGACAAGCCCTTCACCATGCTGGCAACCACATTGGGCGGCGACCCCTTCTTGGGCCGTCTGCTGACGGGTCGCGTGGAAACAGGCACGCTGAAAGCCGGCCAAAGCATCAAGGCGATGTCGCGCGACGGCAAACTGATTGAAAACTTCCGCTGCACCAAGATCCTCGCCTTCCGCGGGCTGGAGCAGACAGCCATCGACGTGGCCGAAGCCGGTGACATCGTTTCCATCGCCGGTATGTCCAAGGCAACCGTGGCCGACACGCTGGCCGATACATCGGTGAACGAAGCCATCCCTGCCCAGCCGATCGATCCGCCCACCATCACCGTGACTTTCGGCATCAACGACAGCCCGCTGGCCGGTCGTGACGGCAAGAAAGTTCAGTCCCGCGTAATCCGCGAGCGCCTGATGAAGGAAGCCGAATCCAACGTCGCGATCAAAATCTCCGACACCCCCGGGGGCGACGCCTTCGAGGTTGCCGGTCGTGGCGAATTGCAAATGGGCGTTCTGATCGAGAACATGCGCCGCGAAGGGTTCGAGCTTTCGATCTCGCGCCCGCAGGTTCTGTTCCAGGAGATCGACGGTGTGCGTCACGAGCCCATCGAAGAAGCCACCATCGACGTGGATGACGAATACTCCGGCGCGGTCATCGAAAAGATCACAGGCACCCGTAAGGGCGAGTTGGTCGAGATGAAACCTGCCGGTGCCGGCAAAACCCGCATCATCGCCCATGTCCCGTCGCGCGGGCTGATCGGCTACCACGGTGAATTCCTGACCGACACACGCGGCACAGGCGTCATTAACCGCGTGTTCCATTCCTGGGCACCGCACAAGGGCACGATTCCCGGCCGTCGCGCGGGCGTCCTGATCTCGATGGAGAACGGCACCTCGGTAGCCTTCGCCCTGTGGAACCTTGAAGAACGCGGCAAGATGATGATCGGCGCACAGGCTGACGTCTATACCGGCATGATCATCGGCGAACACAGCCGTGAAAACGATCTTGAGGTGAACCCGCTGAAGGGCAAAAAGCTGACCAACGTCCGCGCCTCGGGCACCGACGAGGCCGTCCGTCTGACCACACCCATGACCCTGAGTCTGGAAGAAGCCATTGCCTATATCGATGACGACGAGCTGGTTGAAGTCACGCCAAACGCAGTCCGTCTGCGCAAGCGCTATCTGGACCCGCACGAGCGGAAACGGATGGCAAAGTCGGCGTAAACAAAGCGACGCTGGACCGGGGCTTTGCCCCGGACCCCAGGATTTTATACCATTTGGAAAGCGGGGCTGGTTTGGCCCTGCTTTTTTATGTCTGGCGAAGTGTGGGGGGAGGTTTGGTGGGGTCAGCGGCCTTTCTTGGCTGCTGACAAGAGCTTGGGTGCGGGCTTGGCCAGCTGGGCTTAGCCGTCGATCTCTACGACCATCAACTCGCGTTCTGACGCGTCTTTGGCGTGGCTCAGCGCCTCTTGGTAGGCGTCGGAGTTGTAGCAATCGACCGCATCCTCGACAGAGGCGAAACGGGCCACAACATTGCGCGGGCGTTCCTTGCCTTCAAGCTGCACGAAGCGGCCACCACGGGCCAGAAAGCTGCCCCCATGCGCCGCGATGGCGGGGCCAGCAAGCTTGGCGTATTTACCGTAGGCGTCCTCGTCAGTAACCGTGACATGTGCAATCCACAAAGCGGGCATAGTTTATCCTTTCAGAACATTTTCGGCTGCGGCAATCGCGGCCTCGGCATTTGCGACATCTTTGGCACCGCCCTGGGCCATTTCAGCACGGCCACCGCCACCCTTGCCGCCCAGTTCGGCAACGACTGTCTTGACGATATCAACCGCCGAGATCGTGGCGGCCAGATCAGCGGTCACACCCGCCGCAACCGCTGCCTTGCCGTCTGCATCAGCGATCAGCAGCACCGCGCCGGATCCAAGCTTGGCCTTATGTTCGTCGATCAGCGCGGGAAGATCCTTGCCGGTCACACCGTTGACCACCTGCGCGATGAACTTGATCCCGTTCACCTCACGCGGGGCCGCGGCACCGGCATCGCCACCGCCCGACATGGCCAGCTCGCGGCGCAGCTGAGCGACCTCGTTGGCCAAGGCGCGGCGTTCATCCAGCAAGGCACGGACGCGATCGGGCACATCCGCGGTCGAGGTCTTGAGCTCTGCCGCGACGCGGGTCAACGCGGTTTCCTGCGTGCGCAGCCACTTGAGGGCTTCGGTGCCGGTCAGCGCCTCGATCCGGCGGATGCCCGAGCTGCTGGAGCTATCGCCCAATAGCACAAAGGCCCCGATGTCACCGGTCTGGCGCACGTGGGTCCCACCACAGAGTTCCAGCGAATAGGTCTGCTTGTCCGCGCCCTTGCCCGACCCGGCCTCGCGGCCCATAGAGACAACCCGCACCTCGTCGCCATACTTCTCGCCAAAGAGCGCCTGCGCCCCCATCTCGCGCGCGTCATCCGGGGTCATGATCCGGGTTTCCACGGCGGTGTTCTGGCGGATGTAGCTGTTCACCTCTTCCTCGACCGCGGCCAGTTGGTCGGCCGTCATCGGGTGGTTATGGCTATAATCAAAACGCAAACGATCCGCCGCATTCAAAGAGCCACGCTGCATTACGTGATCCCCCAAGGTCTTGCGCAGCGCCTCGTTCAGCAGGTGTGTGGCAGAGTGGTTCGCACGGATCGAGGTCCGCCGCGCGTGGTCCACATCCAAGACCGCGGCCTGAGAGGTCTTGACTGTGCCCTCTGTCACCTCGCCGATATGGATGAAGACGCCCGCGGTTTTGCGCGTGTCGGTCACCGTGACCACGCCGCTGTCGGTCTTGATCGTGCCGGTGTCCCCGACCTGACCGCCGCTTTCGGCGTAAAACGGTGTCTGGTTCAGCGCGATCTGAACGGCGTCGCCCTGTTTCACCTCGGCCACCTGCGCCCCGTCCTGGATCAGCGCAACGATCTGCCCCTCGGCGGTTTCGGTGTCATAGCCCAGAAAATCGGTGGTGCCGGATTTTTCAGCCACATCGAACCAAACGGTCGCATCGGCCGCTTCGCCCGAACCGGACCATGCGGCACGCGCCTTGGCCTTTTGCGCATCCATCGCGGCGTTGAAGCCTTCAAGGTCAACCTTGCGGTCCTGTTCGCGCAGGGCATCCTGCGTCAGATCGACCGGGAAGCCGTAGGTGTCATAGAGCTTGAACGCAGCCTCGCCCGGCAGATCGGCACCGGCGGGCAGGCCCTTGAGTTCGTCATCCAGCAGCTTCAGACCGCGGTCCAACGTTTGCTTGAAGCGCGTTTCTTCCAGCAGCAGTGTCTCTGTAATCAGTGACTGCGCCTGCCCCAGCTCGGGGTAGGCCCCGCCCATCTGACGCACCAGTTCGGGCACAAGGCGGTGCATCAACGGGTCTTTCAGCCCCAGCAAATGCGCGTGACGCATCGCCCGGCGCATAATCCGCCGCAACACATAGCCCCGCCCGTCGTTCGACGGCATCACCCCGTCCGCGATCAGGAAGGAGGTCGATCGCAGGTGGTCGGCGATCACGCGGTGGTGCGTCTTGCCCGGGCCATCCGGATCGGTGCTGGAGGCATGGGCGCTCGCCTCGATCAGGTTGCGCATCAGGTCGGTGGCATAGTTGTCGTTCGTGCCCTGCAGCAGCGCCGCGACCCGCTCGATCCCCATGCCCGTGTCGATCGATTGGTTCGGCAGTGCGGTGCGGCTGCCATCCTCGAACTGTTCATACTGCATGAAAACGAGGTTCCAGATCTCGACAAACCGGTCGCCGTCTTCCTCTGGCGATCCGGGAGGGCCGCCCCAGATATGATCCCCGTGGTCGTAAAAAATCTCGGAGCATGGGCCGCAAGGGCCGGTCGGCCCCATCATCCAGAAGTTGTCATCTGTCGCGATGCGAATGATCCGGTCGTCCGGCAGCCCGGCGACTTTCTTCCAGATGTCCGCAGCCTCGTCGTCGGTATGGTAAACGGTCACGTAAAGACGGTTGGGATCAATGCCCAGTTCTTTGGTAATCAGCTCCCATGAAAAGGCGATGGCCTCGGCCTTGAAATAGTCTCCAAAGCTGAAATTACCGAGCATTTCAAAGAAGGTATGGTGGCGCGCTGTATAGCCCACATTGTCAAGGTCATTATGTTTGCCCCCGGCGCGCACGCATTTCTGCGCTGTTGTCGCACGCGAATAATCGCGGGTTTCAACGCCGGTAAACAGGTTCTTGAACTGCACCATGCCGGAGTTCGCGAACATCAGCGTGGGGTCGTTTCGCGGCACCAGCGGGCTGGACGGCTGGATCGAGTGACCCTGCTTTTCAAAATAACCAAGGAAGGTTGATCGGATATCGTTGAGCGTCTTCATATGCGGGGCCTTTCGAGGGGCAAAAACAATTACCTTCGAATACCCTCGCGACAGAGCACTGTCCACAGGCAGCCCCCATGAAAAAACGCGCGCCCTGGGGGCACGCCTTTTCTAACCACTTGCGGTGCAAGCCTTTACGCTTCGAGGATATCCGCGTCGTCGCTGTCGGAGCCGTCGAAGTCCAGCCCATGGGCCGCGCGGATCTTGTCTTCGATCTCATTTGCCATGGCGGTGTTTTCTTTCAGGAAGGTCTTGGCGTTTTCACGCCCCTGCCCGATCCGTTCATCGCCATAGCTGAACCACGATCCCGATTTATCAACCACGCCAGCTTTGACCCCAAGATCCAGCAGCTCGCCCATCTTGGAGATCCCTTCCCCATACATGATGTCGAATTCGACCTGCTTGAACGGTGCGGCGACCTTGTTCTTGACGATCTTGACCCGTGTGGCGTTGCCGACCACCTCGTCACGATCCTTGAGCGCGCCAATGCGGCGGATGTCCAGACGCACGGAAGAATAGAATTTCAGCGCGTTCCCACCGGTCGTCGTTTCGGGTGACCCGAACATAACGCCGATTTTCATCCGGATCTGGTTGATGAAAATCACCATGCAGTTCGATCGCGAGATCGAGCCTGTCAGCTTACGCATTGCCTGGCTCATCAGACGGGCCTGCACCCCGACAGAGCTGTCGCCCATATCGCCTTCCAACTCGGATTTGGGCGTGAGCGCCGCGACGGAGTCGACCACCACCATATTCACCGCACCGGAGCGGACCAACGTATCCGTAATTTCAAGCGCTTGTTCGCCGGTGTCAGGCTGGGAAATCAGCAGCTCGTCGATATCAACGCCCAGTTTGCGCGCGTATTGCGGGTCAAGCGCGTGTTCCGCGTCAACAAAGGCACAAACGCCGCCGTTTTTCTGCTGCTCCGCAACACAATGCAGGGTCAATGTGGTCTTACCCGAGGATTCCGGGCCGTAAATCTCGATGATCCGCCCCATGGGCAGACCGCCGATACCAAGTGCGATATCCAGCCCCAACGAACCAGTCGAGCTTGCCTTGATGTCCTGAATGGCCCCTTCGGCCCCCAGCTTCATGATCGACCCTTTGCCGAACTGGCGTTCAATCTGTGCCAGCGCGCTGTCCAGGGCCTTTTGCTTTTCAGCTTGTTTCTTGTTGTCCATAGTCAAAAGATCTGCCGTTGCCATGATAGGTTATCCTCTTACTGTCACAGTGGTCTGCAAGCCGCAATCATCATGCCCCGACCATCTTGATGTTCTTTCTATGTTCCATATGAGATCAAAATGAGAACATTACAATGTATTTGTTTGCCCTTTCATCTATTTATTGAACTGATTAACATTCGGTTGATACGCGAAAATTACTATTCGACTGACGAAAGGTTTTCTTTCAAGTGCTTGTTTTCTTTAAGGAGCGCCTTGCGTTTTTGTCGGTGCCAAAAACCGGCACCACCGCATATGAAACCGCTTTGGCCCCCCGGGCGGATATGGTGATTTCTGAACCGCCCATCCTGAAACATGCGCCGGTCTATCGCTACAACCGGTTTATTCGCCCGATGTTTCTGAAAGTCTGTGACACGGAGCTTGAATTGATGGCCGTCATGCGCGAACCGATCAGTTGGCTGGGCAGTTGGTATCGCTATCGGCAGCGGCCCTTTATGCAGGGCAAGCCCAATGCCACCTTCGATGTGAGTTTTGATGAATTCATCCTTGCCTATATGAAGGGGAAAAAGCCTGGGTTTGCCGACGTGGGCAGCCAGCTAAACTTTATGGCAGCGCAACCGAACGGAACGGGCATAACCCATTATTTTCGATACGAGAATCAGGATCGGTTAAAAGGTTTTCTTGAACAAAGGCTCGACGTGACGCTTGATCTGAAACAAGAAAACGTGTCCCCCCAAATGGACCTGCATCTTTCCCCGGAGATAGAGCAACGTTTCAAACGCAAATTCGCGGATGAATTCGCGCTTTACGACTCGATCGAGTAGCGACCAGCCAGCCTATTGGATCTGACTGTTCACAGTGTTCGTCAGCTCCGTCAGCGAAAACGGTTTAGGCAGGAAAACAGAATTGGGAATCGTCATCTGGGCATCGCCGAAACTATCCTCGGCATAGCCAGAGACAAAGACCACAGGCACCCCCGGTCGTGCTTTCAGCGCCTCGCGTACCCAAGTGGGGCCATCCATCCCCGGCATGATCACGTCGGTCACAAAGACATCAATATTAAGCGCTTGGTCCTCAAGGGTTTTTAGTGCCATCTCGGCCGAGTCGGCTTCTAGAACAGTATAGCCGCGCATGCGCAGCGCGCGGCTGGCAAATGCACGCACCGGTGCTTCGTCTTCGACCAGCAAGACGGTCCCGTCCTCTCTTTTCGATCCGGTCGGGGAAGCGGTTAGTTTCATCGGCGCTGATGCCTCCGCGCCCTTGCTATGGCACGGAAAATACAGGGTGAAGGTGGTGCCTTCCCCGATCGTGCTATCGACGAAAATATAGCCCCCCGACTGTTTGACAATACCGTAGGCGGTGGACAGCCCCAGCCCCGTCCCCTCGCCGGTCCGTTTGGTGGTGTAGAAGGGTTCAAACACTTTTTGCAAACGGTCCTGCGGGATGCCTTCGCCCTCGTCGGTGACCTGAACAGTTACGTATTTCCCGACGGGCACGGTCACCCGATCACGTGTAAGCGGTTCAGCCAGCTGGGTATTTTCTGTGGTGACCTTGATTTCCCCGCCCATGGGCATAGCATCGCGCGCGTTCACGATCAGGTTCATCAGCACCTGTTCCAACTGGCGTTTATCTGCACGGATGGGTTGCAGGATCGGGTCATGGCTGAGCGTCAGGGTCACCGTTTCACCAACCAGACGATTAAGCAAATGGGTCAGGTCGGCAAGCGTGTCGCGCATATTGACCGTCTCGGGGCGGAGCGTCTGCTTGCGTGAAAAGGCGAGCAACTGCCCCACCAAAGCCGCAGCGCGGTTGGCATTCTGGTCGATCTGTACCAGATCGCTGTAATCACGATCGCCCGGGTCATGGCGCAGAAGGAGCAGGTCACAGTGGCCGGAAATAGCGGTGAGCAGATTGTTAAAATCATGGGCAACGCCCCCAGCAAGCTGTCCGATAGCCTGCATCTTTTGACTTTGGGTAAACTGCGCTTCCAACGATTTAAGCTCGGTCGCGTCATGTAACACGGCGATCAGCGTGGGCGTGCCGCCTTCGGAAATCAGGCTTAACCTTATCTGAACAAACACTTCCCGATCGCTGCGTTTAAGCCTGAGGAACTCGGGCTTTTGCAGCAATCTCCCTTCCAGCGTATCTTGCAACCAGTCCGAGATTGATCGTCCCAGCCCCTCCATCACGTCGGCAAGTGACACGCCTTCCGTCAATTCCGCGCCCACCAACTGCTCTGCCGGGGCGTTGAAGGACAAAACCTCGCCACTTGGGGCGACTTTGATGAGCGGGATCGGCAGGTTTTGAAGCGCGGACCACCCTGCGTCCTGAAACCGGTCGTTTGCATGGGGCAGAAAATATAGTGCGCGGCGGTTCGCCGAGGCTCCGATCTCGGCGACGGTCATGCATATGGGGCCTTTGGCAGTCTGCACGGTAACCATTTCCCCCGAAGCGATGGGGATATCGCCGATGATCTGGTTCAACGCTGTCACGCGTCTGCCGACTAGGCTGCGGGCCGCGGCGTTCATAAACAAAATGACATTGGAGTTGCTGGCCATGACCATTGGCAACCCGTGATCGCTGGTGCCAGCCCCGTTTTCGGACGCGTCCCACAAGGTTTCGAGCCGCCAAAATAGATCTTCCCCCACGCGGTGCGCGGACAGGCGCATGGTGCCGTCACGGGTGTTGATGTCTTCTTTCGCAGCGCCCCCTTCCGTCGCCTTGGCCGCGAGCCGAGACGACAGCGCCTCTGGGTCCGCGAAAAGCGGCGCGAGCAGGTCGGCGATGGTGGGCTGTGCCGGACGCAGAAAGGTGGTTAACGCGACGTTGTTCTGCGCAACGATATCGCCTTCCTTGGTGGTAAGTACACAGGGGTTCGGATCATCAGCCATCGTGGTTTTTGCCGCCGTACGCTGCGCGCGTTGCACCCGCTGGCGGCGCAGCGCGACCACAAAGTTAACCAAGACAGCAAGGCCGACAGTGGCGCTGGCAGCCTGTAGAACGATGGCCAGAGAGCGCGCTGGAGCGATTGAACCAAGGATGGCGGCGAAGATAACAAAGGCTGATAGCACCAGCCAACGCTTACCAAAGACGATCTGACGAGCCGCACTTTCTTGAGCCAACACTTTCCCCCTAAATCATGAAACCGAGTTCATTTAGACTTAGGAGGGTTAATGTGCTGTTAATTTCGTATCAGGTCAAAGAAAATAACATCTTCAAGTTGTTTCAAAGATCCTTCAACGACGTTTAAAATGTGCCGTGAAAAATCCGTCACCCTGCGCATCTACATGGAAACGCTTGGTAAATACCTGCGTCCAGTCCGGGTTCCGCGCCAGAAACGCCGCGGCCCGATCTTCGTTTTCAGATTGCAGAACCGAGCATGTCGCATAGGCCAGCGTCCCGTTTTTGGCGGTCAGCGTGGCGGCGTGATCCAGGATTTTATCCTGAATTTGTGTCAATTCTTCCAGACGACCGGCTGTAAACGTCCACTTGCCTTCGGGCGACCGGCGCCACGACCCGCTCCCCGAACAGGGAGCGTCACATAGAACGACGTCAAAGGGGCCTGCCCCGTCCAATTCATCGGTTGTCACCTGTCTGACGGTTACACCAGCGCGGTCTGCGCGCGCGGGCAGGTCGACCATTCGGCGCGGATCGATGTCGTGGGCAAAGACAGTCGCATCGCGCCGCGCGGCCATTGCCAGCGCCTTGCCGCCGCCACCTGCGCAATAATCAAGCATCCGTTCAGCTTCGGGAAGCGCTGCCACAACCGCTTGGCTGGCCGCATCCTGAAGTTCAATATCACCGTGTAAGTAGCTGTCAGAGTTGCGAAGTTTCCGCTCCCCTTCAGTCACCGTCAGGGCGGTGGTGCAAAGGTCATTCGTGCGTGTTTCGATGCCGGCTTCGGCCAACGCCTCTGCCACATCCGCGACCGTTGCCTGCGCCGTATTCACCCGGACAGAGATCGGTGCCCGCGATTGCAGAGCCTGCGCGACAGCTTCGGCGTCTGCCCCAAGCGACGCCTGAAACAGCGGTATGATCCAGTCCGGCAGGTTCCACAGGGTCGCCATATCACTTGGCGCGTCGGGGGTCGTGGCCTCTGCGTCCGACAACGGCAGCGGCGCGTGACCTTGCCCGTTGAACAGCGGCGCAAGGTCGATGCCTTGCGCCCGCAAGACGCCAATCATCAGCGCCCGCCCCGTGTCACCCCCCCCAAGGTGCGCGGCCAGCCGCCGCTGCCGCAAGACATCGAACACATGATCGCGCACCGCAGCACGGTCCTTGGACCCCGCATAGCGACTGCCACGGGCCCAACGGGTCAAGGCTTGCTCCGCCGGGACACCGTCCGCCATTGTGTTCAAAATCTCGATGGCGGCAGAGATGCGCGCGCCGGGGGTCATGCTTGGGTCACGTAGATTACGCCTTTGATTTAAGGGAGTTACCCGATGCGGTAGTTCGGGCTTTCGCGGGTGATCTGCACATCATGCACATGGCTACCGGTTGTTTTCTTTCAACCACTTACGGCTCAATTGCATCTGATTTGCATCTATTTTCTTAGCCAATTCTCGTGCTGTGGCCCATTCATAATCGACTTTCGGATCATCCAGGCGGAGGTTCAGGTCGCAATGCATCTGTATCGCCGGCCACCACTCTTCGTCCAGAGCTTTTCGGACCGGGTCAAAATGGGCCAGCTTTGCGCGCATATAGATCAGAGTGGTCTTGCTGCCGTCAATGTTCCGCATCTGCCGTCGTTCACGCGTATCCAGCGCGGCGACGTGGCCAGCCAGTATCGACAGGCTCTTCGCAGGCACACGCATTTCAAGCCAGTCGATCAATGTGTGACGGATCGAATACCAGTTCACATTTTCTGCCTTTTCTTCGCCGAGGGCACGCTTCGCAATCCGGTGGATGATCTGTGTGCCGTTGCGGCCCTTGAGGCCCTCTGACCGATAGTGGATTAGCTGCTGGTCCGGCCCCGCCGTCATTGTAGCTTCCGCAGCCGCCCATCTCATAGGGCCGGTTACGGGAACCACTGGTCGATACTTTTTACCCTGCTTCCACCCCTCCGGCAGAGTGTTGATCGCATCAACATCCCAGAGGACTTGATCAAGCCACATGGGGGTAAATACTCCGCTTCTCGCACCGCATCCGAGCTCGAACAGCATTATATGAAGGTGGTGTCGGAATTCGCATGCGTCGATTAGCTTTCCGATCTCCGAAAAGGATAAATGGCGACCCTTTGGATCTCGGTCAATCGGTGCCGTGCGGCCCGCTACCCGGATCGTAGGCACTGGACTCGGTCCTGCAATGATGCGCTCATCGAGCAGGAAATTCAGCGTCGCCCTGGCAATATTTACAACATCTTCGATTGTATTGGGGTGGATGGGCCTGTGTCTCGCTCCGCGGCTGTTGTCGCGATTATCTCCCGTCCAGCCATCAAGCATGCGATCGCGCATCATGCGGATTGCGTCAGGAAGTTCGCTCGCCGGCACCTTAGACAAAGCGGACTTGAAATAGAGCTTGTAGGCTTCGTCAAGGCGCCGAACGCGCCCAACTGACAGGTTCGGCTTCTTCTCCCGGCAATAGAAGTGCCAGAGCTCTTCGAATGTCGGATTGTTCGGGCGCTCAATCAGGTCACCCGGAGAAACAAGTGCGGCCATCCGCCGCCACGCTTCACCCTCAGCGCGAGCACGGTCTCTGCCAAAACTCTCGGACTCTTGCTTTCCGGTATTCTTATTCGTCCATCTGAGATGGTAGGTGTTTCGGTTTTGCGCGACCGTAAATTGGCCGATCCGTTCGAGTGTCTTCATGTCCGCATCTATCTCCGTGGCTTTCACTCACGTCAACAGATGCAACTGAGATCGTCAACCGAAAATTCCGGCTCGCAGGGCGGCCTTGTCGGGGTTTGTGTTGTAGGTTTTGCTGCGTTTCGTTGTCGGGCGCAATGCCAACGACTTTGCCGGAACTTCCTGCTCTTTCATCCAAGACAGAAGTGAGGCCGACATGTATCGAACAGGCTTTCCTGGAATGTGAGGGATAAGTTCCGATCGGCGCAACTCTCGGAGCTTCGTCAGCCCGATCCGAAGAAATTCAGCAGCTTCAGGCTCGGTCAAAATTTCAGTATAAGCGGCAGAAAACTCGTTGGATTTAGGCTGGAAATACACGTGCAAGACTCCTCATTTTCGAGGAGATGCGTCTCTTTCTGAGAGGTCGGAAATTTGCGTGGTTAACGTTCGATATCTCTATGCTCGGGGGCGATTGTGCGTAGCCGCAAGAAATCAGCCTGGCAAAAGAGCATTGAGGTTCTTGATACCGTGGATTCCAAGCTTGATTGAGGCGACTTAGGCGAGCCACATGAACAGCACGACGCCCAGGCGGATCATCCTGACTGCCTTTTCAGCACCCAGGCTGGCTGCGGAGAAAGCCATCCAATGAGACCGACCAAGGCGAGGGGTCCGAAAGCTGCCCTGGATCAGCGATCATAGCGGCCACCCATTGACGCCAAACTGCGGCTTCACTTTGCCGCCGTTGCCTTCGCGTGATGTCTTGATCGCGTTGCAGATTGATTGGAGAATGCGCTCATCATCGTAATGCATCGTCTCGCCCGAAGCGGTCATCACCATCCCGTCAGCGTCTGCCGTTGCTCTGTTGATGATGTGATCAACCGCATCCAACTGAGTGGTGCGACCCAGATCAAAGCATAGCTGGCACAAACCAATGTCACGCTGTTTGATACGTTCAGCGAGCTTACGCCAAGGCGCACCATAGCCACGCTCGGATGCGCTACCTCGCTGCCCCCTCAATTGTCCTGATCGTTTGGTTACATCTCTTATGCAGAGGAGATGTGGCCTTGCGTTACACTTCGGCGGCTGTGTCCCTGCCTGGCGCATATATCCACCAACCATCGAGCAGCATGCTGGCATCGCTTCTATGGGTGGAGCACAACACTCAAGGCGAACGGGTGGAGACCACATGATAGCAAAACCATCCTCGTCGAACTCCGGCGGTGGGTCGAGGCGGTAGAGATTCATGCGCACGCCTGCGCTTTGCGAAAGAACTCCAAGCGCTCGTGTGCAGACATTGCCGCCACCTTAACAGCAATGAGGTCTGCACCAGCGGCATGCAGCAAGGCATCGTAGACGCCATCATCCTGAGACCAGCCGATGAATTCTGAAGACCTCTTTGCCTGGTGCTTGATGTAGTCATTGCCATCAAGTGCAAACGAAACACCACGGTATATCAAGTGAGAGAAATCGAGGTCGATACATTGCAACTCAACGTCATCTGGATCAATTTCAATTTGCATCAGCCCTGCCTCCCAAAGCCGATACGATCAACCCCAAGAGATAAAAATAAACTTGATATCCATTGACGATAACCAATCCAATCAGGATGCTCCACTGTATGCCGGCGGAGCCTCGGACGTTGCGAACGATCTTATGCATCACAGCCCTCAAATGGATCTGTAAATAGGACTGGCAAATGAATAACGACAAAGTGCCCCATGCGCTCGCGAAAGCTCTCCATCATCTCGCGTTCACACTTCCGCTTGACCTCAACCTTTAAGGCTAAGATCTGCTGGCCGCTCATGATATGCAGCCAGACCAACACGTGGTTCGATACGCCATGTCGCTTCAGGTTGTCAGCGGTGAGATCGGCAGCGCGCTCTTCAAACGTTGGGTCGCGCTCCTCGATGTATTTGAGGGCGGCGAGTTGGTAGGGTTCGTAGCGCATCACCCCTGCCCTACCATGATCTGCACTGACTTTCCGCCAGTGGCTGGGGTGCTGTGATCACCGGAACCGCGAGGTTGATATCCGTCGTCCCGCTTAAATCTCTCTGCCTGTAGACGCTTAGCAGTCTTTCCGACCGCCTTCCCGAACCCGTCCCAGCTCTTCCGGATCCGATCCATGTCGCGCTGAAAATTCTCACTCATGTCGAGGCGTGCAGCATATGCGCGATATGCCCAGCTCGCTCTGTATCCACGCTTTTCGCCGAGGGCGACGAACTGCTCGAGGCTATGCGCGGAGTTGACCGCCATCTTCCATTTCAGGTGTTCAATATTGCTGGTCATGATGCACCGCTTTCGTGAGCGGCCTTCAGCAGCTCTATACGCTGGTGAGCACCGATCGGTTTTTCCGGCATCCACACGTCGACATCTGCGGTCTCGGAGTAGTAGCCATTAGACGAACCATGCCAACGGATGTCGATCAAACCACGGATCGTGCGAAGGCAGTAGAAAGTCCAGGTGGCGCTGCCGTAGGTCGAAGGGGCATCTTGAGTGCGCTCTTCGAAAACCTCAAGCGACACGCCAATCAGGTCGTCGAGATCGCCATTCACATCCCCAAGCGAGACGCTCTCGCAACAGTCCTGCCGATGATACATCTTCGCGAAGGTTCCGTCGTTGGAAACGAAGATGATTTGCTCATCATCAACCTGCGCCACATAGATGCAGACCTTCCCGATCAGGTCAGACATGCTCGCTTGGCGGGCGCCATTCCGGTAGTAGTAACCGTCCCGTTTCGCCTTCTCGCCAAGCGCGGCGAGGCTCGACCAGTCAATGGCATCATCAACGACCTCCGCCTTGACTTTCACAACGATCTCTTCTTGGGTGGGCACAGTCGCGGCTGTCTCTGTTCGGTGCCAGAATTCGACCAGTGCTACTTCCTGCATAATCGAATCCATCTTTTGCATCTTCTGTCTGTCTTTCTGTGTGTCTCCTTCGGAATTACGCCCCAGATCGTCGATCCAAAGCGATCAACCCATCTTTCTGAAAATCTCAGAAACAAGAAACCCCGACACGAACTCGACCCGCTTTTCCGGCGCCACAGAGCGCAATTTCAGCAACTGGTGCGCAGACCTACCCAGGCGCCGCAGATGCTCCTCAGACGCTTGCTCAGCGGCGCGGTGGATCGCTTCTTCGTATGTCATCACTGACTGCAACTCATGCCAGGACGAGCTTATGAAGCTGCGATATAGCCTGCATCCGTCCATGCGCTGAGAACCCTTGAGCACTGACTTGCAAAATGAAGTCGATGTCGCCGTTTTGTTCCCACGCAAACGTATAGCCGAGCGCTTGCAGCGCGCGGCGGGCTTCTGCAACAACTGGCCCATCAATCTTTGTCGTTGAAAGCGTGTCAGCGACTGCCACAGCAAGCTGATATGGAACGTTCGTTTGTTGAGCTGCAGCGAACAGTTTCAGGTTCTTGATGTGCGGAAATTGATACTCGCACCAAGCGGCTACCAGCACGAGGTCATCTTCGAGTTTGTCTTCGTCGATCATGTGGCTCTCCATGGGGCTTGCGAGGAGAACATTGGCCAGAGTGATTGTCGACGAAGGGGAAATCTCCTGGTCAGGCGACAACGCAGGGGGCAACGCCGATGTCCCCGATTTTCCCCTTCAGATCAATGGATTGCGCCTCCTGGAGTAAAGGGGCACGTCTCGCGCACCTTCTTTTCTACTGAACGCGGGAAAAATTTTCAGGTAAAAAGTCCTCTCATGTTTGTGCCTTTCTAACGAGAGGCAGCTTTACAACGTAAAAAAAGAAATTCCTCACACACAAAGAACTTCAAAACCCTGCCCCCTCTGCCCCTGATGAAAGCCAACAGTGCAGATTGGCTTGAAACAGAACTGAAACAATTCGTTACTTGCTTTACTTCACGAGATGTCGGGTGGGAACCATTTCCCTTGAGCGACAATGGCGTCGCATCTTCCCTGCTGGACCTGAAAAGCCCCCGGATTGATCCCCGGGGGCGGCCCAGACTGGGAGGAGCCAACAGGTCAAGGGTATAAAAAAAATGACAAAAAACGTTGAGGCAATTCGGCAGGCTCGGGATGCGGTGATCGAGAAGGTCGCAAAACTCGAAATGGTGAAAGCTGAAAAGGCGGCGCTGAACGCGACGGCGACGAAAAAGAACAAGGTCGACGCCGCGAAGGCCGCCGTCGCGGCCCGTGCAGATGTGACAGCCGCAAAGCGCGAGCTGGCTGGCATGGAGAAGGATCTCGCGAAGGCCGAGAAAGCCGCCGAGAAGGATGCGAAAGCCGAGGCAGCAAGGGCTGCCATAGAAGAGCGCGAAGAGAAGACCCGTATCCGAAAGCAACTCGCCGAGAGCAATCCGCTGATGGCATTCGATGTCAACTACAGCGCCCTCGGCGCATGGCTCGCCGAGAAGGCGAAAGGCCGGGCATGCTTCGTTGAAGGAGCGGGTTGGGGCGAATGGACTGGATCGCACTGGCAGTTTTCACAAAAGCCCAGTGCGGAGCTTCTTGATCGAGTGCGCCGCCTCTACGCGACCGAAACAGGCGACGTCGCCGACAAGCTGAATGCGAACGCCAAGAGCGCAGAGTATATCCTCGATCACGCGAAAGGCACCATGACCCTGCCGCGGGAGCTGTTCAACTCATTCCGGGTGGCTCATCTCGTCGCTTTTCAAAATTTGACTGTCGATCTGCGCACGGGCGGGGAAATACCGCATGATCCGGAGCACTACATGACCGGTGCCCTGAAGTGTGATTTCGACAAGGCCGCCGACGCGAGGCGTGTCGCGAGGACTTTTTCCCGCTTCTGGCCCGGTGATCCAGAGACCTCTCGGATGTTCCGGGTTTCGATCGGCTATTCTGTCACCGGCGAGGTGGCTGCGAAGCGTATGTTCTTCATGGCAGGCGATCAAAGCGACTCGAACTCGAACGGCGACAATGGCAAGTCACTGGTTCAGAACTCTCTCTTGAAGTTGTTCGGCGGCGGTCGAGGTGGGTGGGCTTGCTCCGTAAAGCCCGGCATCATTCTCGACACCGGAGACCGCGATGCGAA
The DNA here is from genome assembly GCF_000735125.2 of Sulfitobacter sp. CB2047. Classification (NCBI taxonomy): domain Bacteria; kingdom Pseudomonadati; phylum Pseudomonadota; class Alphaproteobacteria; order Rhodobacterales; family Roseobacteraceae; genus Sulfitobacter; species Sulfitobacter sp. CB2047. Next base: position 2,004,352 of record NZ_CP072613.1, read on the forward strand.
CAGCCATGACGGTGCGAAAACGCCTCTCATCTGGCGCCGGTTCGCAATGGCATCCGAGCCGCGCAAGGGCTCAAGCATCGAGGCGGGGGAGTTCAACCGCATTTCTGGTGGCGACGAACAGACAGCACGCCCGCCGCACGGCACCGAGAACATCCAATTCGTGAACACGGCCAGCTTCTGGATGTCAATGAACGGGGTGCCACGCTTCAAGAGCTGGGACAAGGCGACGAAGGTCAGGCTCACACCCTTCCCTTTTAACCAGTCATTCTATGATCCCGGCACGGCGCCGGAGGGGTGCCAAGAGAAAGAGGTCGGCCTCGCAGAGTGGCTTGCGTCAGAAGATGGCCAGAAGGCTCTTGGTCTTTACGCCGTTCTCGGTGCGCGGGCATACTATCGCTTCAACAAGGGGAAGGCGGGCAACTTCCCGAACTCGTCGGCGGTGGAAGCGTTGCGTGACAAAATCCTTGAGAGTGCGAACCCGTATTGCGAGATGTTCGACGAATGGTTCGAATTTTTGCCGGCGCTCGACACGACCGCCCCTGCGATCAACAAGCTTTTCCAGATCTATCTCGGAGGACGTCAGCCGAAGCCCTATGAGAAGGAGCTGCTGCTGGATGCGATGGCCGGACACGGGGTGTCCAAGAATGTCGTAAAGATCCGCGGCGAACGCTACTACCGCGGCGTGGGACTGACCGAAAAGGCGATAGACATCATGAGGCAGCACCGCATGCCGAACCCGGTTCGAGAAAACTCCAAATCTGTTGTCAATGTCGCCGCCGAATGAATCCCCTCCGGCCGAGGTAATGGCCGGGACCTGTATCAACTTGCCCCCGATCTCATGATCGGGGTTCTTTTTTGCCCGACCACCAACACAAAATGTGGTGTGTTGCGCCGAGCTTTCCACAATAGAACGAATCGAGTATATTGCCTGCACGAGGAACTATCATCTCGTCAACGGCAATCACATGGATGCGACAATTTGAGCAAACAAGTTTTCCCCGGCGAGGATTTCGTCATCACTGATCCGGAACAACAGCCCGGCGTCACTCTTGAGGTTCATGCGGGCATTCGCCCCGTCATGTTGCTGGATGGATACCTGTCCGACACCAATGTCAGGTGCTCGTTCTGCAAGCAGAGGCAATGGCATCGCAAGGGCATCTTTGCCCTACTGCCTGACGGCAGCAAAGCGCTTTGCGGACATTGCTGCGCTGTTGAGCTCACAGACAAAACGACAGTTGCAAAAATCGAACGTAATCTCGAAAAACGGGTCGAGATCGCGGCGCACCGAAAAATGTCAGCAGCAGTGCTCGGAAACGCTCAAGAACTACTTCAAATACTTGATCGGGACTTCATCCCGGTTGAAAAAGAAATGCTCCAGATGATCGAGGAGATGGAGCGGATTTTCCCCTCATTGCAGCAGCGCAAGCCGCCGAAGCTCGCAGTGGCACGGGGTGGCCTCGCTACTATTATAGAAGCTGCCGAGCACAAGTTGACTGATCTTCGCGTGGAAGAAATCCTGAAAAAACGGAAACTGGTCGACGAAGCAATTCACACCGGCATTGAGTTGCTTGAAGAAGGCATCAAGGCATTCAAGCCAGAACATATCAGCCGCCAACTTCGTCATCTCGCGTTAAGAGCGAGATATGAAGAATCGAAGATGGTCGGTCGCACTATCACTGTCGGAAGATGGGAAATGTATCGCGGAGAATACGAATTCTGGGAAACGATCTACGAATTGCCGCTCATGGAGATGCCTTCAACTGCTACAATTCACGGAATGCTTGTAAATACCTGATATGTCAAAAGAATTTCCTGTAGAGGCCCCCGGCATACACCGGGGGTCTTTTTCATTTCAAGTTTTCATAGATCGTCTGCATTACAGCCACATCATCATTAGGCAACATGACCACTTCAACTTTTCCGTCTGCAAGACGATCAAAAGTCATCATGTCGCCAGTCGTTTCGCACCGAGCAAGATAGGGGGTGCGGCCCGGTTCGATATTGTCAGGCATAATACCAGCAATCTCAAGATTCCAAGCAGTCCATTCAGCGCCAGTCACGGGATCAAGGGTTGTTGTAATCGCCTCGTTCGGTGCCACTCCGAACGCAAGACCAACTCTTCTGCCTCGATAAGACCAGTAGTCTGCGTGTATATCATCGACCTGAGCGTGAGAAATATCTGCAGGGATTTCTGTCATGCCGCAAATAAGCCCAATGATCTTATGATCTCTCTGTAGATAGCTTATCAAGTATGGAGTGAAGTTCGCCTTCATATCTATCGTAGAACTTTTCTTTATTATATCCGCAGGAAGGCGCATGACGCGCATTTCGTTTCCAGGAACTTCTGCAAAACCATCATCAAAAATGGTTGCGGTGAAATCAATAGATTCCGAATTCGTCATTCGCTCGACAAGTCCAGCGATCGACTGAATGTCGCGGTAGAGTTTTTTCGTCATGTCTGCTCCGAAGTTTTGAACGTCATACCTGCATAAGGCAATGTTGCAACCGGAAATTGCAGAACAAGCAAGCGAGATCCTCACTCGGGCTCGACTTCCCGAGTATGGCACAGAAAAACACACAAACACGCTGGCTTGGATCTGACGGGTATTATCAGATCAAACTGACATGCGGCACGATTGTCGCCGAGCATCGTATCCTTTGGGAAGAAGCGCACGGTCCAATCCCGGACGGCTTCCAGATACATCACAAAAGTCACAATCGAACTGACAACCGGATCGAGAATCTGGATTGCGTCGATACCGTCACGCACAAGCGGCTGCATGTGGGTCATCGGTTGATTGATGGGGTTTGGGTAAAAACCTGCACCCAGTGCGGTGTAGAGCAGCCAGAGAACGATTTTCCTACGAAGCGATACGTCGAGGGTGTGCGCATGACTCGCGGCAATTGTCGCGAGTGCGAGCGCGAACGTCAGCGCGCGAAGAATGGTCATACCGGAGATAGGTTTACTGACGGAAGCCCAATTTTCGGACGTCATTTTGGCCCGCGATCAAGCTGATTTCAAAGCCACGGATCACGAGACTATGTCCTCGCTCGTGGAACGAAGCCTACGTCAGGTGAAACGACGTGGTATGAGAGGGCCTACTACGACCCAGAAATGGTCGACATAATGGCGACCAAACTTCGCTTCTACCATAACTACACGTTGGCCCCGAATAAGGGTTATCCGCTGAACCGGAGGAGGCCAGCTGAGAAGTTTGGGCTAACAAAAGGAAGAGTCTATACGCGAGGTCTGATCTATTTTAGGTAAGATAGGACTTACTGAGTTTTTATCGCAAATTTATAGGACCAAAAATGTCGGGAAAAGACGAATTTCTGCCACGGGTAATCATTGAATCCAATGAATATGGAGGCAGCTTTCGTATGAACTTCAAGCTTGTCGGTCCAGGTCGTGATACGGTTCCAGAAGGTGCCAAGGAAGTGCTCGAATCGTTCGAGGATTGGACAGCGTTTTGCATCGCCTCCATTAAACACATGCCTCCAATGTCTGGCTTTGGATATCACATCACGGATTATCAGATAAAAGAAGAGGTCCTTGCTTACCTCAAGGATAACGCAATCTCCAGCGAGGAGACCCCCGTAAACGCCGAAGGTAATAAAAACAACGGCGTTAGACACAGTTTCATTATTCATGACGATGATGTGGCTGCGGTTGCCCAGAAAATGGCTACTACATCTCACCTTCTAAAGGCTGCAAGTTCCATTCAGAGGGCAAATCTAAGCGCGCTGATCGCAGAGTTTGATTTCCTACTGCTTCGTCTTCTTCGAAGCGTCTGTCTTGATTTCCCCGAGCTGCTGATTCCAGGTGACGAAACAATTTCCGTTGGATACTTGCGAAGTGGAAAGAGTGTGCAGGATTGGGAAGCAGATCAGGTTGAAAAGGTCCTTTCCAAAAAATTGCGCGGGAGTCACAAAGACCTAATTGATTGGATTCTGAGCGACATCGCGAAACTAAACGACTTATCCTACGTTAAAAAAGATTCTCACTATCGGGACTTCTTGGAAGTGTGCCAGAGGAGGCACCTTTTCATTCACGCTGGTGGGGTTGTGAATAAGGAGTATCTCGAAAACTGCATTTCGGCGGGCATCCCAAAAGACAGCTTACCGAAATTGGGCACTCAACTTGACATCGACCATGAGTATCTAAGATCAGCAGCCGCGAGAGTATATGTAGTAGGTTCTTACATTCTACACTTGGTGTTTCAACAGGTGTATCGTGCACATGCCAGTAAGTCGTATTCTGCTCTGTTATCTGCTTCTCACGAGTTTCTTTTGGCAGAACTTACGAAGATGGCTGCCCGTATTGTCGAATTCGCCGAGTTCAATAAGGCAAAATTTGACAATGACCTTCGGCTAAAATTTGGGATCAACAAAGCATTGACTAAGCTCTTTGAGCCAGGCGTAGAAGAAGAAGCCCAAAGTCGAAATGCAGAGTTAGAACTGGCAAGATATGACTGGAGCGTAACCGATCCTGTCCTTGCACTCGCACTGGCGTGCGTAAAACGAGACTTCGAAAACTTACTTGAATTAGCTCAAAGCGCTCATACTGCTGGGCTTTCTCATAAGGACGCGAAGGCATTTGCTGTTTTCCGCGAGGCGCGCGAGACCGAAGGTTTCATGGAATGTTTCCCTAAATCGAGTCTGCTGATTACAGATGAAAGTCTTAGCGTCAGTTCGAGCACTGAAACCTGACAAGAACCACACGAGTCGGAAGGACTCGGGTCAGGCCGGGGGTTATCCCCCAGCTCTGGTGCGCTGCCTCTGGCGCTGGCGACCTGGCAATTTAACTGGACGGAAGGCGGGCAGCTGCTCGGGCTTCTTGTCGATTTTCGGATCGGCTTCTGGATCCACTTCGACATCGAACTCAGAAGCAATGAGTGCCCGCTCTTCTGCTTCCGGATCCGGCCTCGCGAGGGGCAACGGTGCACACGCAGACGGTGCCACAGTCTGTCTGTCTTTGGGCTTTTGTGAGCGTGTGAAGAACGCCGAAACCGCGCCGAACAAGATACCCAAGAGTTCCTCTGCCTGTTCCTCCTCGCCACGCTTGCGATGCCGCAGAGACTGAAACAAGGTTTCATCCCACAGCGACTGAAGCTGACGGTTTATATCAGAATTGCGGCGGGCGGATTTGATCCATCCTGGTGCGTCTGGCTCGGAGGTTCCGTAGGCCTTTGCTGCTGCACATTCCTTAAAATACTTGCGGGCGGTCGCAGCCTTCGCCGGGCCCAGGTGCTTTGCCAATCTCTTGGGTGGAGCGTCACCGACGGCAGCCCTTTCTTTATGAGATCGAAGGTCCACCTGGCCGCGATCTGATCCGCATTTTTTCAGCGCGCGATTGACTCGCCTCGTCCACTCATCGCGCATTGCGTTTACTTCTTGCGAGCCGCGAGACGGGAGTGGTTTGCCGTTTTTGTCGATGCCAGGCGAGGTGCGATCATCGAGTTCGCGGGCCTTCTTGCCAAGGCCAGTTGGTGAGTTCGGATCGACCGTGCGTGTGGTCATCAGGATGTGGACGTGCAGGTTCTTGGAGTCGTCACGCGGCGGCTGATGCACTGCGATTTGCACCGCGACACCGTAGCGCTCATGCATCCACATCGCGTAGCCACGCAGCAGTTTCCTGAGGTCTTTGTCTGGGATTTCGACCGGCAGCGCGATGCGCATTTCGCGAGCCGTTTGAGCTTTCTCACGATATGTGCCGTCGCGTTTCTTTTCAGCATTCTCAGCGGCGTTCCATAGGTCTTGCGGGTCACGATTTCGCCAGCCGAAAACACCTACGGTTTCGACACCACCCCTCTTGCTGAAGTCATGATGCTGGTCGCGACGTTCGTCGTAGAGACGTGCGGCAAGATGATATGCTGCGCGTGCGACTGCTGATTGTCCCTTTGATCTTTGAACGACTTCGATGCGCGCCCAAGATGCCGAGTGTCTGTCTGACATTTCTAATTTCCTCTTTGAAAAGGAAATAGGTCCCTGCGGGACCAAAGGTGTGTGTGTAGTTAAGGGCGCAAGGATGCAAAACGGGATTCTCCCGTTTCACCGCGGCCTGCGGCGCGACATATCTGCTCGATGTTTATTTGATGCGACTACCGTCGCGAAGGGCCTGGCGGGGCACTATTTCCCATTCAGAAAGACAGAAAAGAGATAGTCATGAAAGACTGGCAGAAGAAGAAAAGCGGGCTTGAACAGCGGTTCCTCGACCGCCTCGCGCGACTTGCAGAAGAAGAAGACCGTGACGCGCGGACGCATCGTTTGTGCATACTCGGTGGTGCGCTGGAATCAATGCTCGAAGCGGAGGGTGCCGAGCGCACAGAACGGATGCGACGGGCCTTGAACGATCACGTTGCTGAGCATCATCGCGATGTTGTGTGGGGTGATCTGGTCGGGCCAAACTTCGATATTTGAAAATAATCTGCTCACAAATTTCCGATCTGGAAATCTCGTTTCTATCTTCTTTTCACACACTGAAAATGGCGACTGACATGACCACCCAATGCCCAACAGAAATCAGCCGTAGATCACTTATCGAAGAGTTCACGGCATATGCGCGAGAGTGCGGGGCCTCGCCGGTCGAGCTGCTCAAAACGACCCGAGCCTTTTGCAACACAGCAGATGCGCCAGTAGCCACAAAGTCATCAACTGATGAACTGTTCCGCCTGTGTCGCAAGATCAGCATGATGACGCGGGGTGGTGGCAAGATCTACACGTTCTACACCGTCGCATTTCGCCAGCACTCCGACATTTGCTGTGCCGATTTTGCGGCCTGAAAATAGACAGCCCAGTCATTTGTAGCAGTCCGAACCCGTTCCCTAAGTCCATTGCAAAACAGAAGGAAACGGCTGCATGACGAAGCGGTGAAGCCTGCAGCAAAAGCGCCGAAAAAGCCCGCGGCAGAAGGCGTTGCTCTTTGCGCGAAGGCTATCATCAACAAGAACTTGAATCGGAAAATGCTAAGAACCACGCGCCGCAATGGATACAGGCGGGCCGCGAAGCTCAGGCTGCCGCATTCGAGCATCTTGAGGGGCAAGACCTCGAAGATTTTCTGATCGAAATGATGACAGTTCGCTGCTTCCGGCAGGGCCCTGATCTGCATGCTGGTCGCGCGGCGAACAAGGAACACTTCAATATCGCTTCCGATGTGATGCTCTAAATTCAACAATCCGAAAGGGAAACAGGCATGAACACAATCTCTCTCGTCGGCCGGGTGGTCGCAGATCACGACGGCGTCAAGTCCGTCGGTCAGACGCAGGTCCGTAACTTCCACGTCGCCAGCGACACCGGGTTCGGCGATCGTAAGAGCACGCTCTGGCCGGGATGCGCGATCTGGGGTGCACGCGCAGAGAAGCTGGCACCGTATCAGTCTTAGGGTCAGTATGTCGCAATCAGCGGCGAGCTGAGTCAGCGTGAATACGATAAGGACGGACAGACTCGGACCGCGCTGGAGTTGCGTGTCGGCAAGGTCGACCTGGGCCCGAAGGTTTCCGAGGGTTCCGCATCTGGCAACCAGAAACCCACCCCACCCGCAGGACAGATCGACGACGAGGTTCCTTTGTAACGTTCAAGCGCGGCCTCAGGCTCACGGAGATCACTGTGTAGGGCCCCGTCCTGGGCCTGTAGCATCGAGTGTGCGCGTCGGATTTTACTCCATTTTCGCCCGAATAGTAGTTCATGCATGGACACCCTGAGACCCGCCGGATCTGCCCTGCGGGTCTTTTTTTCTATCCACACATACGCCCCATTGGTAATGGTTTGAAAAACCATAGAATCGAGGGGCAGCGTGATGGCGAAAGCGCCGAAAGACAAAGAGATGTTCCATATCGCAGAATGGTATGGTCTGCCGTTCCTTGATCTGTCGGACGCTGACCGGGTCAGCCTCGGGAAATTCAGGGCGTCCGGGAAGATGCTGAATAAATCCGAGATGAAGCGCATTGTGGATCTCCGGGCCAAGGCCAAGCTCGGCCCGCTGTCTGCCACGGAGCAGAAAAGGCTTACAGACCTTGAGGCAAGCCTTAACGCTCTCCAGACGACACAGATGCCGTGTCCCTTCCGAACCGACACCCCCTTCCCATTCTGCAACAAACCCGGAGGCGTCTGCTCGATGCGCCTATACCAGGAGAAGCCCGGAGGTGGCATCCAGCCGGTAACCGGCAAGCGGGATTACATCCGCAGCATGTGCCCGGTCCGTTACCAAGAGAAAAATATCGTTGCTCAGCACATCGGCCAGGACCTCCTGGGTGACCCGAATCCGTTCCAAGTCGGCGAGGTCGGGTTCCTGGAATCGACCGGCAATCTCGACAGCGACCCTGGACAGAGTGTCGGGAACATCGACATGGTCCTCGCCGCAACGAACAATCCGGTGGGCCACCCGATGAAGTGGGCCGCAGTCGAGATTCAGGCGGTCTACTTCTCCGGCGCGGAGATGGGCAAGGAGCTAACTGCGATCGCAAATAGCGGTGGCCAGCTGGCAATGCCCAACGATCGGCGCCGGCCTGACTACCGCTCAAGTGGTCCAAAGCGGCTCATGCCACAGCTTCAGATCAAAGTGCCCACCTTGCGGCGATGGGGAAAAAAGATGGCAGTCGTGGTCGACATCGCTTTCTTCAAGTCTATGGGCAAGATGCGCGAGATGCCTGACGTTTCGAACTGCGACATCGTTTGGTATCTCGTTGACTTCATCCAAGCGGCACCGGGGGCCCCGTTCGAGCTCCAGATGGTCGACCGCCGACTGACCACATTGGAGCACTCCATCGAAGGGCTGACGGGCGGCATCCCTGTCGCGATGGGTGACTTCGAGGGCGCGATTGAGGACAAAATGAACGCCGGACCGTAACGCGATGTCGATATGGAATTGCCGGAATCTGCGATATCTGGTATCGGCGGAGAGAACAAAACAAGACTCGGGGCAAACATGGGCAAACGCAGGACAGCGATAGATCTCTTCTGTGGTGCGGGCGGCTTGTCCGCTGGACTGGAGATGGCGGGCTTCACCGTTCTGGCTGGCAACGACCTGTTCGATGCCGCGGGCAGGACTTTTGCCGAAACTCACCCCATGGCGAAGTTCGTGCCTGGTCGCATCCAAGACCTCAAGACAGATGAGTTTCTAAAGGCAGCAGGCCTCAAGAAAGGCGAGCTCACTGTCCTCGTCGGCGGCCCTCCCTGCCAAGCCTATTCGGTCTACAATCACCAGCGCGGAATGCATGATGAGCGGGCTACACTCTTCCGCGAATACCTCCGAATCGTCGAAGCCCTCCAACCCGAATGGATCGTGATGGAGAACGTTGCGGGGATCTTCTCGATCGGCGGCGGCGAAGCTGTGCACGCGATCCAGAATGAACTCGGCGCTCTTGGATATGACGTCAAGTTCGAGGTCCTGAAAGCAGAGCAGTTCGGTGTTCCACAAGAGCGGCGCCGTGTCGTATTCATCGGCAACAGGATCGGCGCGCCTATCAAGCATCCTGCGCCGACGCATGGCCCAGGCCTCATACCGTATGTGACCGTCCAGGACGCGATTTCCGATCTACCCGCGCTGGAGAACGGCGAGAATCTGGGTGTTGTGCCCTACGCTACCGAGGCGACGTCGGAGTTCCAGAAGCTGCTCCGAGGCAATCTGACGGCGGTCACCTGCCACGCGGCGCCGCGGCTCGGAAAGGTGAACGTCGACCGTCTGGCGCACATACCACCTGGTGGAAGCTGGCGCGACATCCCATTCGACCTGCTCCCGGCAGGTATGCAACGCGCGAAGCGATCGGACCACACCAAGCGGTATGGGCGGATGACGTGGGGCGGGCTCTCCTGCACCGTCTTGACGAAATGTGACATACACTGGGGCGCCTACATCCACCCCGAACAGGACCGCGCGATTTCCGTCCGGGAGGCTGCCCGCCTGCAGTCGTTCCCTGACAGCTTCACGTTCTCCGGCTCCAAGACTGAGCAATATGTCCAAGTCGGCAACGCCGTCCCGCCACTCCTCGGCAAGGCTATCGGTCAGGCGCTGATCGAGGCAATGAATGCCGCGGAAACAGAGGAGACGGCTGCATAGAGATCATAAACCTTTTAACGGCTTAGAAGAAATATCGCTGCCAAGTCGGAATTCTTTTTTAGATTCCCACGTCGTTCCTATTTCCTTGTAATCGGCATCACACAAGACCGATGAACAAAGGAAGGAAAGACAATGACACTTTCGAACCACCAAGTGCTCGACGTCACCAAGCGGATCTCGCGCGCCAATGAGGTTTCCGAACTTTCGGATATTAAATTCGGGTTGTCGCTGGCATCGGAACTCATCACCGATGAAGGCGATCGAGCCAAGATCCTTGCCGCCATGAAGATCGCCTCATGCATAGCAGCCGAAGTCCAAAGGAAGCAAGACGCGGGCCTTCTCGCGCGGACAATTGAAGCGCTCGCTCTCTACGATGAGCATGACGAGAAGCTCGCATGTCTCAAGCGTATGGGATGGATTCTGGACGATGCCATCGAGGCCGGGATTATCGAAGATACAACGTCTGTCGAGGCTGCGATGATCAGGATGCGTCGCCCAGCGAAATCCTCGAGGAAGTCGCCGAGCGCGCAAATGTCCTGCCCGACGTAAAGAGTGCCAGGACCTGGAAGGGCAAGCGGGTCTACATCGATCTCTGCTCCAAGAACCATATGTTCCGCGGCGACAGGAACCACCAGCTCTACTTCGGCGCCGATAACATCATCGTCAGTGAGCATGGCTCCGGGATCACCTCGTCGACATGCGACGAGGCAGTCGAGAAATTTCTGGCCGAATTCGCAGCATAGTCACAACCCATCTCCACCTCCCCGCCGGGTGGTAAGGAGAACCAAAATGACAAAACTTGAAAAAATTGACGGCGTGTTCGACGGCTTCATCGATGCTAATTACGAAACGAAAGACCCGCGCGAAACAGAGTATAAGCGGCTTGCTGCACTACCTGACGCGACATTCCAGAGCGTGTTTGGCGGGGCCGTATATGAGCACGCTCGTGATCGGCTTTCGAACGCTGCAGCATATTAGGGCTACTCACAGCGCGACCGTGATGCACATTGGCCTACGGCTCTGACAGATGGACTGCGGATATTCTCAGAACACGAGCTTGCCAAAGGCCTGGACGGCAATCCTACGCAAGATAACATTAAAACTGCTACCAAGTGATCAAACCAGTTCCTCGACGGTTGGAAAATGATGACAGGCAACGACATGAAGGGCGGTCAGCTGTCGTCTTACCAGCGCCTGCAGATCGGGAAAGGTGTGCCAGAAAACTTCAGGTCATCCGCGCGTGTGCTGCGCGACACTGGGGTTACAAGGTTCGTCGATAAGCAAATTAGGCGTGGCAATAAACTTGTATACGGTAAGCGCAACCACGCAGATGCAGCAGCTAAGCGCATACGAATCCGCAGGAAGCCTGACGATGTGAGACAACCCTCGCATCCTCGGCGGCACTTCAATATGAGAGCCGCCAAAATGCGAGGAGATTTCCATGAAGATTGAAGATGAATACGCGGCCGCATTCAGTAAACTGGAGGCGGCCGTTGCTGCGTTTGCGGAGGTGCTTGAGCGCAGTCCGCTTGCTTTGAGTGCAATTCACATCGAGCGTGATGGTGCCACAGATTACACCCTGATGAATCGGACATATTACGAAACACTCGATGCCAAGGCAGCGGCATGGGATGAAGGTCCGCGAGACGTCGTCGCGGAGGATGTGGCCGAAGCCTATTTGCTGGCGCGGATAAAGCGTCACGCCGAAGGCGGTTCCTGAGACCCGCCCAAACTCCTCAAATCTGCATCTACTCCACCTGTTCATGCATCTATACTGCATCTATAAAAGGCGATAGTTCCTGATACGTTCCGACATCTTAGATGCAGTGGCGCTCCAGGCCCAAACCTGAAGCGCTATATTTTACTGACCTACCCAATACGGTAGTTGGGCGACTCTCGAGTGATCTGCACATCATGCACGTGGCTTTCAGACAGACCCGCGTTGGTGATCTTGACGAAAGTGCAGTTCTTGCGCATCTCTTCGACCGTGGCGCAGCCGGTATAGCCCATGGCCGCACGCAGCCCGCCGACCAATTGGTGCACAACGGCATTGGCAGAGCCTTTATACGGCACCTGACCTTCGATCCCCTCTGGCACCAGCTTGTCCGATGCGGCGTCTTTCTGGAAATACCGGTCGGCAGAGCCCCGCGCCATGGCGCCAAGGCTGCCCATGCCACGGTAACTTTTGAAGCTACGGCCCTGGTACAGGATCACCTCGCCGGGGGATTCATCGGTGCCCGCAATCATGCTGCCGACCATCGCGCAGGACGCGCCTGCCGCAATCGCCTTGGCGAAATCGCCCGAGAACTTGATCCCGCCGTCAGCGATGATAGGCACATCGCCCGCGGCTTTGGCGCAATCCATGATCGCCGTCAGCTGCGGCACCCCGACACCGGCTACCATTCGCGTTGTGCAGATCGACCCGGGCCCGATGCCAACCTTGACGGCATCCGCCCCCGCATCGATCAACGCACGGGTCGCGTCCCCTGTGGCGACGTTGCCCGCAACGATCTGCACGTCGGACGACAGGTCGCGGGCACGGCGCACCGCCTCTGCCACGCCGGCGGAATGGCCATGCGCGGTATCGATTACGATCATATCCACGCCCGCCTCGACCAATGCTTGCGAGCGTTCATAGCCCGCGTCGCCAACGGTCGTAGCCGCAGCAACGCGCAGACGGCCAAGGTTGTCTTTGCAAGCGGTGGGGTTCAGCACAGCCTGTTCGGTGTCTTTCAACGTCAGCAGACCCGTCAGCTTGCCCTTGGCGTCGGTGACCAACAGCTTCTCGATCCGGCGCGCCTTCATCAGGCTGATCGCCTCGTCGCGGTCGGCGGGCTCTTGCAGCAGCGCCAGATTGTCGGAGGACATCATCAGGCGCACCGGCGTCGCATCATCAGAAGCAAAGCGCATATCGCGGTTCGTCACAATGCCCACAACGCGGCCTGCGTCATCAACAACGGGGAAGCCCGTGACACGGTAGCGTTCCTGTAGCGCCTTGGCGTCGGCCAGCGTCTGGTCCGGGCGCAGGGTGATCGGGTTGTAGACGATGCCGGATTCAAACCGTTTGACGCGGCGCACTTCCTTGGACTGTTCGTCGATCGTGAGGTTGCGGTGAATGACCCCCATGCCCCCCGCCTGCGCCATGGCAATCGCCATGCGGCTTTCGGTGACCGTATCCATCGCAGAGCTGAGCAGCGGAATGTTCAGCGCGATCGATTTGGTAACGCGGGTCCGCGTGTCAGCCGTAGACGGCAACACGTTGGATGCCGCAGGCACCAGTAGTACATCATCAAAGGTCAGAGCCTCACGAATCTCCATTTTGCACCTCGGCTTGCATGGGTTCATTTGGCGGTTTCATATTTCATGGATGGGTTTGATTGGAAAGACCCATTTGCACGCTAACTGCATTGCTCGACGCGCATACGTGATCCGCGCAGCCGCTGCCATGGGGGTACAGGGGCACAGACAGGCGCAGATGGCAGGAATTATGCCGCATCGCGGCTTTCACCTGCCGCCTGCTACGCTATGGTGCGCCAAAGTGTTGAGGATAAAGATAGATGAGCAACGATCCCCTTGTGGTATTCACGCCTTCGGGCAAACGCGGTCACTTTGCCAAGGGCACGCCGGTGCTCACGGCGGCGCGGCAGTTGGGCGTTGATCTGGATTCCGTCTGCGGCGGGCGTGGCATCTGTTCGAAATGTCAGGTCTCGCCCGGATATGGGCAGTTCTCTAAGCACGGGGTCACCGTGGCGCCGGATGCGCTGTCCGAATGGAACAGCGTCGAACAACGCTACAAGGACAAGCGCGGTCTGATTGATGGCCGCCGTCTGGGCTGTCAGGCGCAGATCATGGGCGACGTGGTGATCGATGTGCCCGCCGAAAGCCAGGTGCACAAACAGGTGGTCCGCAAACGTGCCGAGGCGCGCGATATCGTGCTCAACCCGTCGACCAAGCTCTTTTACGTCGAGGTGCAGGAACCCGACATGCACGACCCCTCGGGCGATCTGGAGAGGCTCTGCGACGCCCTGCGCGATCAGTGGCAGCTTGAAAATGTCACCGCCGATCTGCAAATCCTGCAAACGCTGCAACCTGCGCTGCGCAAGGGCGCATGGAAAGTCACCGTCGCCGTGCATTTGGGCGATGATGAGAACCCGGCCCGCATCATGCATCTCTGGCCCGGCTTCTACGAAGGGTCGCTTTACGGGCTGGCGGTCGATCTGGGCTCCACCACCATCGCCGCGCATCTGTGCGACCTGCAGACCGGAGAGGTCGTGGCCTCTTCCGGCGTGATGAACCCGCAGATCCGCTTTGGCGAAGACCTGATGAGCCGCGTCAGCTATTCGATGATGAACGAAGGCGGCGCGGCAGAGATGACCCGCGCGGTCCGTGCCGGTATGAACACATTGTTCGATGAAATCAGCACCGAGGGCGGCATCGACAAGGGCATGATCGTGGATGCGGTGTTTGTCTGCAATCCGGTCATGCACCACCTGTTTCTGGGCATCGACCCGTTCGAGCTGGGGCAAGCGCCCTTTGCGCTGGCCACGTCAAACGCGCTGCGTCTGCGCGCCATGGACCTGGACCTGAACATCCACCCCTCTGCCCGCGTCTATCTGCTGCCCTGCATTGCGGGCCATGTGGGCGCGGATGCCGCCGCTGTCGCCCTGTCGGAAGCCCCCGATAAATCCGACGATCTCGTGCTGGTGGTCGATGTGGGCACCAACGCCGAAATCCTGCTGGGCAACCGCGATAAAGTGCTCGCCTGTTCGTCCCCCACCGGTCCCGCCTTCGAGGGGGCGCAGATCAGCAGCGGCCAGCGCGCCGCCCCCGGCGCGATCGAACGGGTAGAGATTGACCCCGTCACCAAGATCGCCCGGTTCAAGGTGATCGGCAGCGACCTGTGGTCCGACGACCCCGCTTTCCTATCTCAGATCGGTGCCAGCGGCGTGACCGGCATCTGCGGCTCGGGCATCATCGAAATGGTCGCTGAAATGCGCATCCACGGGATCGTCGACGCCCCCGGCCTGATCGGCACGGCTGAACAAACCGGATCGGCCAATGTCTTTGCCGACGGGCGCACCAATTCCTATCTGGTCTATGATGGCACCGCCGATGGTGGCCCGCGCATCACCGTGACCAACCGCGACATCCGCGAAATCCAGATGGCCAAGGCAGCACTCTATTCCGGCGCGCGGTTGCTGATGGATAAATTCGGGGTCGATCACGTGGACCGCGTGGTGCTGGCCGGTGCCTTTGGCGCCCATATCAGCCCCAAGCACGCGATGATCCTCGGCATGATCCCCGACGCCCCGCTCGACAAGGTGACATCCGCCGGGAACGCCGCAGGCACCGGCGCGCGCATTGCCCTGCTTAACACCTCCAGCCGCGCCGAGATCGAAGAGACCGTCCGCAACATTCACAAGATCGAGACCGCCATCGAACCCCGCTTCCAAGAGCATTTCGTCAACGCCTCTGCGATCCCCAACGCGGTAGAGCCCTTCCCGATCCTCAACAGCATCGTCACGCTCCCGACCGAGACCTTCAACACCGGCGGCGACAGCTCCGGCGGCAACCGCCGCCGCCGCCGCCGCTAAGGTCTGCCCGCAACCATCGGCAAAGGGCGCGTCAGGCAAAAACCCCGCTTGACGCACCCGCCACATCGGATTAAGTCACCTCACGGCGCGCGGGTATGGTGAAAAGGTATCACGGCAGCTTCCCAAGCTTTAGTTACGAGTTCGATTCTCGTTACCCGCTCCAAGCCTTCCCTAAAGTTTATCTCAATCCTTTTCGGGGATCGCGGCATGTCTTGCCGCCAAGAGCCGTTTGTCGATCATCGCCCTTGACCCGACCGGTAGCATTCCGCCGTGCTTTGCGGCAGTATCTCTTTCGTAGCTTTGCCATGTTGCCCGAAAGGATACGCCAGATGTTGAAATACGTGTGCTTTTCGCTGCTGTTGATCCCGGCAACGGCCACCGCTGAACAACTACCCCCTGAATCAGACCTTTTGTCAGACTGCACCGCGCCGCAGACAGATCCGAACGCCGTGCATCAATGTCTGTTTGCAATGGGCGATCAGGTGGAGCGTGACATGGTGCGCGCCTATCTCGATGCCCAAGCGGCGCTGGCTGCGTTTGATCAGGCGTTTTCGCGAAAGGCCGATGCCTCGGCGAGCGCGTTGCTTCAAAGCTCTCAGATCGCATTTGAAGAATACCGCAAATATCACTGCGCGTTTCCCGAACGCTTGTCGTTGGGGGGAACGGCCGCGATCAATGTGACGCTGAGCTGCCGGATTGACCTGACGCGATCGCGCATCGAGCAGTTGCAAGACTACGCCACCGCACGCTGACGCCACCGGTGCCTTGGCGCATTACCGTGCAATGACGATATCCGCGCGCAGACCGCCCAGAGTGTCCGAGCTGCCCAACCGCAGCACGCCGCCATGCGCGCGGGCGATGTCGGTTGCGATGGCAAGACCAAGGCCCACGCCGCCGCTGCCACTGTTCTGATTGCGCGCGGGGTCAAGCCGCGAGAACGGGCGCACGGCCTCGATGCGGCGATCCTCGGGGATGCCGGGGCCGTCGTCCTCCACCCTGATCCGCAGGGTTTTATCCGTCAGCAGCACAGATACCTCGGCCCGCGCCCCATAGCGCACCCCGTTCGAGATCAGGTTATCCACCGCGCGCAAAATCGCCATGCGGCGCAGGCGGACGGTGCCGGTGCCGTCGCCTTCGGGCGGGAGCAAGGTCACGTTGCGACCAGCGCGTTGCGCATCCTCTACGGCGGTCTGCATCAGGGCGTGCGGGTCCAGGGGTTCGGCGTCCCCCTCTGCGGTGCCTTTGGCGAAATCAAGGAAGGCATCCAGCATGCCTTGCATATCATCGACGTCCTGCAACAGCGGCTCCGCGTCGTCCTCGTCGATCATCGACAGGCCAAGCCGCATCCGCGTCAAGGGCGTGCGCAGGTCATGGCTGACCCCCGACAACATCAAGGTGCGCTGTTCAATCTGCCGTTCGATCCGTGCGCGCATATCGACAAAGGCCGCCCCCGCCGCACGCACCTCGACAGCGCCTGTCGGGGTATATGGCACGTGACGCCCGCGGCCAAAGGCTTCGGCGGCGCGGGCCAGCCGCTTGATCGGGCGCAGCTGGTTGCGCAGGTAAACGAAGGAGATCAACGTCATGACAAAGCCGAAGCTGAACGTATACACGAACAGCTGATGCGGGTTCTGCGCCGAGATCCTGCGCCTCTCGAACTGGAGATCCAGCGGGCCAAAGCGCGACTGCACATAGAGATGCACCCCAGTGGGCCGCGTCAGATCAAGGCTCAGGAAGGACGGCAGATACTCATCGAACCGCGCCACCATCACCCGACCGGAATAATCATACCACGACATCCGGTTGCGCGTCGGCACCTCACTGGCGGACACAGGCGTCACCCCCATGTCCAGCGCGGCCAGCCGATCTTGCACCGTGGCGGGCACGGCAGCGGCGGAGGGGGCATCATCGACCACCTGCATGACCAGTTCGACCTCGCGCAGGACCGTGTCGGTCATTTGGTTGGTGACCCCCTCATAGTTCCGCTGTGCAAAGATCACGGTCATCACGAGCTGCAAGATCACCACCGGCAAAAGCAGGATCAGGGCAGCGCGCCCATAGATGCCACGGGGCATATATCGTTTGAGCCAGACGAAGAACATGGGATAGACCTTAGCCAGCCCCCTGCCCCAGCGAAAGGCCAAACCATGCTGCCCCCTGACGACTTCGACCCCGCCATCGGTATTGCCGAGATCTTGGAACCGGGCCTGCGCCGCATCGTGGCCGACAACCCCTCGCCCATGACCTACCGTGGCACGAATACCTATCTGCTGGGCACGCGCGGCATCGCCGTGATCGACCCCGGCCCCGCGTCGCCGCGGCACCTGCAAGCGATACGCGATGCCATCGGACCCGAACAGCACATCAGCCACATCATCGTAACCCATACGCATCTGGACCATTCGCCCCTCGCGCGCGACCTTGCCCGTGCCTGCGGCGCGCCGATACTGGCCTTTGGCGACGCGTTTTCTGGCCGCTCTGAGGTGATGCAACAACTGGCCGCCGTGTCCGATATTGGCGGCGGCGAAGGCATTGATGCAGAGTTCATCCCCGATCGCCCCCTAACTCACGGAGAGACCATCGCCGGCGACGACTGGACGCTGAGCGTGATTCACACCCCCGGCCATATTGGGAACCACATCAGCCTTGACTGGAATGACGCCTGTTTCACCGCGGATCACGTCATGGGCTGGGCCAGCTCGCTGGTGTCGCCGCCGGATGGGGATCTGACCGATTTCATGGCATCTTGTGCCGAGCTGCAAAAAAACGACTGGCGGGTGTTCTATCCGGGTCATGGCGCGCCGGTGACCGACCCTGCGGCAAGGCTCGATTGGCTGGTGTCGCACCGCCTCTCGCGCGAGGCGGATATCCTGCGTGCCCTCGACCAAGCCCCCGCCACCGCCGCCCAACTTGCCGCCGCGATCTACACCGAAACCCCGCCTGCGCTACTGGGTGCCGCGACCCGCAACGTCCTTGCGCATCTGATTGACCTTACAGGTAAAAACCGCGTCGCTCCGGTTGAATCCCTCTCTGCGACAGCCACCTTTCGCCGGGTCTGAAAATCTTTTGAAAAAATCTGGAAAAAAGTGGCAAAACCCTCTGGACGCCGGAAATTACCATAGCTATACGGTGCAGACCGTTCCGACGTAGCTCAGCGGTAGAGCAGTTGACTGTTAATCAATTGGTCGTAGGTTCGATCCCTACCGTCGGAGCCAACTTCCCCTTAGGTGGTTGGCGGTAAACGAAAAAGCGCTCCTTCGGGGGCGCTTTTCGCGTTCGGGGGCCTGCGTGGCACATCCTTTGCGTTTTAGCTGATGGGGTGCCAATCCCACGCAACACGGTGCGCAGAACGGCGCGATGCGCAGCGGCGCAGCGCGGTGGGAAAAGGAACAAATCTCGGGAAATATGGGCAACGGTGCCAACCGGATGTGAATCAGCTGCGGGCACTTGGGTTACCGGAACGGGCGGGCGCGATGACTGCGCCCGCCCGATCTGTTTTTAGGACTTCATCGCGGCAAGCACAGCATCGCCGGTGATCGGCAGGTGACGCACGCGCGCGCCCGTCGCGTTGAAGATCGCATTCGCGATCGCGGGTGCGATCACGGTGGTGCCGGGCTCGCCCAGACCAACGGGTACTTCGGTGCTTTCGACAAAGTCGATTTCAAGCTCGGGCACATCGGTCAGACGCAGTGGCGTATAGGCCCCGAGGTTCAGGTCGATGACGTTGCCGTTCTCGATCCGGGTGCCTTCATGCAGCGCCATCGACAGCCCCCAAAGCGCTGCACCTTCGCATTGCGCGCGCGCCCCGTCGGGGTCCACGACGGTGCCGCAGTCAAACGCCAGCCACATCTTCTGGACATCGACCTCGCCCGTTTCAGGATCAACCGCCAGCTTGACCGCCGCCGCTGTCCAGGTCGGCATGCTGCGCGACTGGCCATAGGTGGTGGCAATACCGATTGCGGTGCCCTCGGGCAGCTCTGCACTGCCATAGCCCGACATCTCTGCCACGCGCTGCAAAACAGCGGCCTGACGTGATGCCCCACCAACCGCATTGGGCGCAGAGCCCGCGTTGATGCCTTCGGCCTTCAGGTGATCCAGACGGAACTGCAACGGATCGGCACCGACTTTATGCGCCGCTTCATCCATGAAGCTTTCCACGGCAAAGTTGGTCCAGCCCGGTCCGACAGACCGCAGCCAGCCGGGACGGAAGGTCGCATTCGCCAGATCGTTCGAGATCGCCCGCACCTGATGCGCACCCACCGTGTACCAGTGATCGGCACCGTCGATGGCAAAGGGGTCATAGGGTTCTTCGTTGACACCTTTGGGCATGAAACCCGGTGCCATCACCTGCGTCGGCCAACCGGCGGCGGCGTGGTGTTCCATACCCGTGACCGATTTGGCATCGTCGAACGCCATGCGCAGTTTTTGCACGGACGGCGACCGGATGCTGTCGAACTGCGCGTCTTCTTCGCGCGAGAACACCAGCTTGACCGGCTTGCCAACAGCTTTCGAGGCGAGTGCGGCAGGCACGATATAGTCGCCATTCAGGCGACGGCCAAAGCCCCCACCCAGCATATAGCTGCGCATCACGATCTTATCGGCGGGCACTTCCAAAGCGGCGGCCAGCGTGGGCAGGATCAGCGATTGCCACTGGTTGCCCGCGTGAGTTTCCCAAACACCATCGGCGTTCTGGAAAACCGTGGCGTTCACCGGCTCCATCTGGAAGTGCAGCACGGATTGCGTGGTGTATTCGGCTTCGAGCATGTCGGCGGCGGCATCAAAGGCAGCGGTCGTGTCGGGCTGCTCTGTGTGCAGGATCGACCCTTCCTCGCCCTGGATCAGCTCGCGCGAGCGCGCCTGGATATCCTCTTCCGAGACATTCGCCGTCTCGCCCGAGGTCCAGTCGACGCTGATCTCGTAGGTCGCCGTGCGCGCGGCGTGCAGCGTTTTGCCCAGCACCACAACCCAGCCCGGCACAGTGCCCGACGGGTCTTCGATCACCACGGTTTCAAGGTAGCCCTTGATGTCCTTGGCACCGCTATCGTCCACGGCATTTACCTTGGAGCCATAGCGCGTCGGCGGCAGCATCGGCACGCCGTACACCATCCCGTCGACCTTGGCATCCAGACCATAGATCGCCTGACCCGTGGTTTTCGTATCCAGATCAAGCGGATGCACGTCCTGACCCACAAGGCGCAGGTCAGCGTGGGGTTTCAGCGGCAGCGCTGCAAGCTCTTCTTCGGTGAAGCTGCGGTCAAGACCCTCGGCCACCAGATCACCATAGCTGATGGTTTGCGTGCCATCGGTCACCGCACCGTCGCGTGCGGTCAGACCCGAGGCATCAACACCCCACTTTGCCGCTGCGGCTTCGATCAAGGCGGTCCGGCCAGCGGCCCCCGCTTGACGGTAGACGGGCCAGCTTTGCCAGATCGACCAGCTGCCGCCGGTGACCATCAGGCCCCATTTCTCGGCTGTATCGACATGGGTGATGTGTACGTTTTCCCATGCGACTTCCAGCTCGTCCGCCAGAATACGCGCGATGGCGGTGCCGACGTGTTGGCCCATCTCGGCACGGATGATGTTGACGTTGACCTGACCGTCAGCGTCGATCCAGTACCACATCGACGGCTCGAACGTGTCGCCATTGGGCGTGACCGGCGTGCCATCGGGCACCGCAGGGTTCATTGCGGCGTTCGATGCCTGCGGGAAGCCGAATGCAACGCCAACGGCCGTCATGGAGACAAGGAACCCACGACGGGTCATCTGGGGTTGCGTCTGTGCGCCTGTGAGGCGGGAAATCAAATTAGCCATTGTCGGAGCCTCCCATAGCGGTGGCGGCATCGCGCACGGCTTGACGGATTCGGGTATAGGTCATGCAGCGGCATAGGTTGCCGGTCATCACCGCGTCGATGTCGTCATCGCTGGGGTTGGGCGTGTCTTTCAGCAGCGACGCTGCCTGCATGATCTGACCCGACTGGCAATAGCCGCACTGGGGCACGCGCAGGTTCCGCCACGCTTCTTGCACAGGGTGGTTGCCGTTTTCGTCCAGCCCTTCGATGGTGGTGACCTTCATACCTTCGACATCCGAAAGATAGGTGATGCAGGACCGTGTGGCCGTCCCCTCGATATGCACGGTACACGCGCCACAGGCACCGATGCCACAGCCGAACTTGGTGCCGGTCAGTCCGATCTCGTCACGGATCGCCCACAGCAGGGGCGTATCCGGCTCAGCGTCGACAGAGACCTGCCGTCCGTTCAATTCGAATTCAATCATTAAGTCGTTGTCCTTGGGTAATTTTTGCCTAGGGCGGAGGGCGCGTATAACAGCGTGGTTTCGAACTGGTCAACATAGGTTTCATGGCACCCTTTGACAGGTCTGGACCAAGATGATCACGGGATTGTCAGACGTCCGTGCGCGATACGCGTTTGACGATCTTACACGGAAAGCACACTTGGCGAAAGAATATTTCGCCACCCCTCACACACGCATGATTTTTCACAGCGCAGTCTCGCCTTGTTTATCCAGTCACCGGCAGGTACTGCCCCCCATCACCAGACTGTATAGGACAGTCCGGTCATCAAGGGTCCGGCAACGTCATGGCGCAAAATTCTCTGATCTACAAAGTCGAGCTTTCGGTCTCGGACATGGATCGCCACTACTACGAGACCCACAAGCTGACCGTGGCCAAACACCCGTCGGAAACCGATGAACGTCTGATGGTGCGCCTGCTGGCCTTTGCCCTGAACGCGCATGAGCATCTTGAGATGACAAAGGGCCTGTCGACCGATGATGAACCCGATATCTGGCAAAAAAGCCTGAGCGACGAGATCGACGTTTGGGTGGCTCTCGGCCTGCCAAGTGAAAAGATCATCCGGCAGTCCTGCAACAAATCCGCGCGGGTCGTGATCTATTCTTATGGCGGCAAAACCGCAGAGGTCTGGTGGGACAAGGTCCGCAGCAGCACCGCCCGTTTCGACAAGCTCGAGGTCGTCAATCTGGCAGAGCATGACACCGCGGCGCTGGCAAAGCTGGCCAGCCGCGCGATGAAGCTTGGCGTGCATATTCAGGACGGTGACGTGATGGTCAGCGTCGATGACAGCGTCGTCTACCTGACGCCCCAGACGTGGAAAGACGCGGGCTGACGCGCCACTGGCGTAGGGAGTGACCCCTCGCCAGCGCGCATTTAAGCGAAACTTGTGCCGCTACTGCATGGAGTGGAAACCGACCATATTGCCCTCGGTATCCTGACACACGAGGATCCAGCCAAACTCACCGATGGATGTTTTCGGCTGCGCGACGCTGCCGCCCGCGCTGGTCGCGCGTTCCTCTTGGGTGGCGCAATCCTCGACCATGAAATAGACAATCGTGCCCCCGACCCCTGGCCCCGCATAAGGCGCTTTGGTCAGCGCGCCCCCCGCGCCATAGGCTGTCATCTCGGTCGGGAAGCTCATCATCTGCATCTCACCGCTGGGGTCTGGCATCGGCTCCAGCTTGGTGTCGAGCATGGCTTCGTAGAACCCGACTGCCCGATCAAGGTCGTCCACATAGATATCGAACCATCCTACGGCATTCATCTTGGTCATTTCCTATCCCTTTCAAATGTTTGGTGTTGTCGTAAAATCGAATTGCCCCGCCGCTCAGACCGCATTGGAAGCATCAATGCGCCGCTCAAGATGCCAGATCTTCGATACAATCTGCCACCCCTGCGCGCCCTTCACGAAACCAAGG
The DNA here is from genome assembly GCF_000735125.2 of Sulfitobacter sp. CB2047. NCBI lineage: Bacteria > Pseudomonadati > Pseudomonadota > Alphaproteobacteria > Rhodobacterales > Roseobacteraceae > Sulfitobacter > Sulfitobacter sp. CB2047. The sequence goes on from NZ_CP072613.1 coordinate 2,027,729, forward strand.
TGATCGACGAAGACATTGTCATGGGCGCGGATGCGGATTTTCACCGTTGCACTCAGCGGCGACAGCATGTCGATCATCAATACCTCGGCCTCGCGCGGTTGCCCGGTGCTGGCAGGAGAGACGCGGGCCCCGACATCGCGGCTGAAACTGTCTATCGGCTCTACAAAGACCGTCCCATTGTCGCCGTCAAACAGGCTTGAGCTCGGGTGGAACACGGCATTCAGCTTGTCGGTGTCACACTCGTGTATCGCGTCAAAATAGGTCTCTATCGCGCTCAGCAGGTCAGGGTGCAGGGTCATGTCAAACCTCCGGTATGTGTTGCTGATCCAAGATTGCCATTTCTGCGAAACCCGCGATACTGGCTATATTGACAAGCTTCGGTCGGATTCTGCCAAAATGTCCCAAACTGCGCCCCGAAACGCCCCCTTGGTCTGTGCGCTTGCCTATGACGGGCTGTGCACCTTCGAATTCGGCATCGCGGTAGAGCTTTTCGCCCTGCCCCGACCCGAGTTCGCGGATTGGTATCGCTATGCGACAGTTAAGGCCGAACCCGGTCCGATCCGCGCCACGGGCGGCATCACGATCGAGGCGCAGGACGATCTTGATCTGCTGCGGCAAGCCAGCCTGATCATCGTGCCCGGCTGGCGCGGTGCCGATGCCCCTATCCCGCCCGCGCTATGCGCCGCCTTGCAAGACGCCTATGCTCAAGGCGCACGGATCGCGTCGATCTGTTCCGGTGTCTTTGTTTTGGCTGCGGCGGGGCTGCTGACAGGCAAAAGCGCCACAACCCATTGGCGATACACCGATAAGCTGGCCGCGCGCTACACTGACATATCCGTGGACCCTGATGTGTTATTCGTGGAAGACGACAGGGTTTTCACCTCCGCCGGATCGGCGGCGGGGCTGGATCTGGGGCTGCATATCATTCGGCAGGATCACGGCGCGCAGGTCGCTGCGTCTGTCGCCCGACGGCTTGTCCTTCCCGCACAACGCGATGGCGGGCAGCGCCAGTTCGTGCCCCGCCCCGAGCCCAAGGCGCGGATGGGGTCGGATCTTGCGGCGCTACAGGATATGATCCGCGCCACACTCGACGAGGACTGGCCGATGGCGCGTATGGCACAAACCGCCGCGACCAGCGGACGCACGCTTGCCCGCCGGTTCCGCGAAGAGACAGGCGACACCCCCCTTAACTGGCTCAAGCTTGAACGGGTGTCCCGCGCCGCTGAACTGCTGGAAAATAGCGCCATCCCGCTGGCCGATATATCAGATGTTTGCGGCTTCGGCTCGGCCGAGAGTTTTCGCCGCGATTTCCGCAAATTGATGGGCGTTCCTCCGATCCGGTATCGCGAAAGGTTCGGGTCTGCCGCCTAGTCCCGACCCCTACGCTCGGTTTCCCGCACCGCCCGCACAAACGCGCCTACACTGCACCCGTCGCGTTTGCTAAGGCTTTGACCTAACATACCAGAAAACCCCGAAGCAGAAGGCGTCGCGTTTTATGTTGACCAATAGTGATCTTGTGGAACTGACCGAATTTCGCCGCGCGCTGCACCGCCATCCAGAAGTCTCTGGTGAAGAGGTAGAGACCGCAAAGACCATCGTTGGCGCGCTAAAGCCCATGTCGCCCACCCGCATCCTGACAGGTCTTGGGGGGCACGGCGTCGCGGCGGTGTTCGACAGCGGCACGGCTGGCCCGACGGTCCTGTTCCGCGCCGAGCTTGACGCCCTGCCGATAGAAGAACGCAACAGCGATATCGATTGGCTGTCCGAGGTTGCGGGCAAAAGCCACGTGTGCGGCCACGATGGTCATATGACGATGCTGCTGGCTTTGGGGCGCATGATCGCGCGCAAACCGGTTGCCACGGGGCGCGTGGTGCTGATGTTCCAACCCGCGGAAGAGGACGGCAGCGGGGCCAAAGCGGTGGTCAGCGACCCCGCATTCGACGCGATCAAACCGGATTGGGCCTTTGCGATCCACAATGAACCGGGCAGTCCGTTCGGCTTTGTCTCCACCCGCGTGGGGCTGATCAACTGCGCGTCGATGGGGCTCAAGGTCAAGCTCAGCGGGAAAACTGCCCATGCCGCCGACCCGCAAGACGGGGTATCGCCCGCGCTCGCGGTGGCACGGCTTATCCCCGCGCTGGATGATCTGGGCCACGGCGACGGCGGCCCGCGCAACGACGACTTCCGGCTGGTCACCGTCACCCACGCCACTATAGGAGAGCCGACTTTCGGCATCGCGCCGGGTGCAGCAGAGGTGTTTGCCACCCTGCGCACCGCCGGCGATGCGGGGCTGGAAAACCTTGAGGCCGCCGCGCGCGATCTCGCATCAACGATTGCCGGTGAATACGGTCTTGGCGTCTCTTTCGAGGTGCATGACCATTTCGCCGCTTCGATCAATGACGCAGACGCCTATGCCGTAGCGACCAAAGCGATGGCGGCGATCGGCGTGCCTTTTGGCGAGGAAAACGTACCCATGCGCGCCTCCGAGGATTTCGGCGTATTCGGCTGGGGGGCCAAAGCCGCGATGCTGTGTCTCGGACCGGGGGAGGATCACGCGGCCCTGCACAACCCCGACTATGACTTCCCCGATGACCTTATCCCCATCGGCAGCGGGATCTTTGACCGCATCGCCCGAGATCTTCTGGGGACGGCGTAACCCGCCCCCTTCTGAACGCGCCGCCCAAGCCCGCTAGTCCTGCGTCGCCAGCAAATCGGTGATCAGCGCATGGGTCGCACGAACCCGCGCCTCGTTCGGGTAGTTGCGGTTGGCAAGCACAACGATCCCAAGGTCTTGCCCCGGTAGCAGCGCGACATACCCGCCGAACCCGTTGGTCGCGCCGGTCTTGTTCAGGATCACATCGCGCTGCGGCGGCAACGGTGGGGTCAGGCGGGTCGCGGGCTGGGGCGACAGGATAAAGTCATAACCGTTGCCCGCCTCCATCTTGGCGACATCGACAGGCCAAGGGTACTGCTCCCATATCATGTCTTGGGTGTAATAGGCCGTCTCTGCCTGCCCCTGCCGTGTGCGTTCAAGCGCTGCGGTCAGCGCGGGATCTGCGCCGCCGCGGCCCAGCTCCAGATCCAGCAGGCGCAGCATATCGCGAGCGGTCGATTTCACCCCATAGGCTTCATCTGCCAACACGCCGGGGTTAACGCGAATGGGCGCATCCGTCTTGCGGTCATAGCCAAAGGCATAGCGATCCATCGCGTCATCCGGCACGTCGACATAGGTGCTGCCAAGCCCCATCGCGGGAAACAGCACATCCTCAGCCGCTTGGGCAAAGGACATCTGCATGGTCTGTGCCGTGATATGCCCCAGCAAGCCGATGCTGACGTTGGAATAGCTGCGTGTCCCCGGTTGCGGCGGTTGCCAGCCCTCTAGCCAGCGGATCAGCTCGGGCACATTGCCAACCTCGCCGGGAACCTGAAGCGGCAAGCCACCGGTGACATGGGTGGACAGATCAACCAGCCTTATCGCGCCGAAAGCGGCCCCCTCAAGCTGGGGTATGCTGTCCGACACAGGCGCATCCAGATCAAGCATACCGCGGTCTTCAGCCAATGCGGCCAACGTCGCGGTGAAAATCTTGCTGATCGACCCGAGTTCAAAGATCGTATCCGGCGTCGCCGCGACATTGCCTTTGCGCGCCGCCACACCCGTCGCATAGAAGCTATGCTGCCCCTGCCAGGTGATGCCCACGACCAATCCGGGGATTCGATATTGCTCGATTACCGGCGCAAAGCTGGCACCTGCGATATCGACAATCTGCTCGCTTGTGGCGCCTTGTGCGAACAGCGAGGCGGGAAGAGCAAAGGGGACCGACAGCACGACTGCCAGCGCGAGGTTGGGGAATTTCATATCTGCTTCGACCTATTTATGGGTGTTGCCGACGTCATTAAGCGGCACGCCTTCGATGCACAAATGCGAAAATGCGCGGACGGACCGGTGCGCGCCCCGCCGCTTGCCGCTTTCGCAGTAATTTCCCTTGGCTTCCCGGCTTGGCCCGCTACCTTGATCCCCAAGTTGTACAAACCAGTCACTTTTTACGCCAAGGAGCCTGCATCTCATGAAAAATTCCCTTCGTATCACCGTATCCGCCGCGACCCTTACCGTAGCACTCGCCTCGGCCGCAGCCGCCGACATCACCGTATCGTCCAAGATCGACACAGAAGGCGGGCTGTTGGGCAATGTCATCGCCCTTGCGCTCGAGGACGCGGGCTTGCCTGTCGAACGCCGCCTGCAACTGGGCGGCACGCAGGTTGTCCGCGAGGCGCTGCTGTCCGGCCAGATCGACATTTACCCCGAATACACCGGCAACGCGGCCTTCTTCTTTAACGAAGCAGACAGCGACGTGTGGAAAGACGCCGAAGCCGCACACGCCCGCGCGGCCGAGCTCGACTCCGCGCAAAACGATGTCACATGGCTGACCTCGGCCCCTGCCAATAACACATGGGCCATCGCGGTGACCGGCCCCGTGGCGCAAGACAACAACCTGACCACCATGTCCGATTTCGGCGCATGGGTCGCGCAGGGTGGCACGGTCAAGCTCGCGGCCTCGACCGAGTTTGTGTCCTCCCCCGCGGTGCTGCCCGCGATGCAGGACACCTACGGGTTTGAACTGAACGCGGACCAGACCGTGATCCTGTCCGGCGGTGATACAGCGGCCACGATCCAGGCCGCCGCACGCGGCACATCGGGTGTGAACGCCGCGATGGTCTATGGCACCGACGGCGGTGTCGGGGCCACAGGTCTGGTGGTGATGGAGGATGACAAAGGCGTGCAGCCCGTCTACGAGCCCGCCCCCATCGTCCGCGCCGAGGTACTGGCCGAATACCCGTCGATCCCCGAGGTGCTGAACCCCATTTTCGAGGGGTTGGATATGGCGACGCTGCAAAAGCTCAACGGGCGGATTCAGGTGGGCGGTGAACCGGCAGAGGCCGTGGCGCGTGATTACCTCACCCAAGCCGGGGTGCTGGACTGATCCGGGGCACGATGTCCTTGCAAACCCCTCGGGCGCGGCTATCCGCGCCGGGGGTTCTATTTGCCGTTCTGGGGACCGCAGCGATGCTGGCCCCCTTTATGACGCTGGCCGCAAACCGCATCGTGGCGGGGGACGCGGTGCCGATCTGGGCGGTGGTCCCCGTATCGCAGACGATCCCCGGATTGGCAGCGATCGCGGCGGGGCTGGCGTTGGGCCTACCTGCAAGACACGTGGGGCTGCGTCTGGCGGGGCCGCTTGTGGGGCTGGCGGGATTGCTGTGGCTGATCGTCCAGGGCGCACCAGCGCTGCTGGAGGGCGCGGGCGATTACGCAAGGGTCTCTCCGGCGGCGGGGTTCTGGTGCTTGCTGGTGATCTTTGCCCTGCTCATGGCCGATGCAATCACCGCGATGAAACCGGGGCCCTTTCAGCGCGCACTATTGCTGACAGCGGTGCTGGGTGCCCTGTGCGTCGTGCTCGGCTCTGGCGCGCTGGCACCGCTGTCGGTGATGCAGGAATTTGCCGCGCGCCGTGACGCCTTCGCGTCCGAGGCAACGCGTCACCTGTGGCTGGCCTTCGGGTCGCTTGGCATGGCGGGGCTGATCGGCTTTCCCATCGGCGTTCTGAGCCACCGCAAGCCCGCGCTACGCAGCGCGATCCTGCCGGTGCTGAGCTTTCTGCAAACCATCCCCTCGCTCGCCATGTTCGGGCTGATGATCCCCCTGCTGGGCTGGGTCGGTGCCACCGTGCCCGGTGCGCGCAGCATTGGCATCGCGGGCATCGGATTTGCACCGGCCTTTGTCGCACTGGTGCTCTATTCGCTGCTGCCCGTCGTGGGAAACACCGTGGCCGGTCTGGCCGCCACGCCGCCGCAAGCCCTGAACGCCGCGCGCGGGATCGGCATGACAGCGGCCCAACGCCTGTGGCGCGTGGAACTGCCCATTGGCCTGCCCGTGATCCTGACCGGGCTGCGCATCGTGCTGGTCCAAAACATCGGGCTGGCGGTCATCGCGGGGCTGATCGGCGGCGGCGGCTTTGGCACATTCGTGTTCCAAGGGCTGAACCAGACCGCGACAGACCTGATCCTGCTGGGCGCGCTGCCCACGGTCGCGCTGGCCCTGACGGCGGCCATCGTGATGGATATTCTGGTCGACCTGACCCGCCGCCTCCCCAAGGAGACACCATGATAGAGATCGACAATATCACCAAAATCTACGACAGCGCCCGCGCCGTCGACGGCGTGTCGATGACCATTGATACCGGCACGATCACCGTAATTGTGGGCACATCCGGTTCGGGCAAGACAACGCTTTTGCGGCTGATCAACCGGCTGGAAGAGCCCACCTCGGGAGAGGTGCGGATCAACGGACAATCAACACTCGACGTCAAACCGCATATCCTGCGGCGGCGGATCGGATATGCCATTCAGGGGCACGGGCTGTTCCCGCATCACACGGTCGCGCGCAATATCGGCGCGGTGCCGCAACTGCTGGGCTGGACCCGTGACAAGATCGACGCCCGCGTGGACGAACTGCTTGATCTCTTCTCGATGGCACCACAAGAATTCCGCCACCGCTACCCCTCTGAACTGTCGGGCGGGCAACAACAACGTGTCGGCGTGGCACGGGCTCTGGCCTCGCGCCCTGATCTGATCCTGATGGATGAACCCTTTGGCGCGCTCGACCCGATCATCCGCACCCGCGCGCAAGAGGATCTGCGCCGCATCCAGCAGGCGCTCGGCTCCACCATCATCCTCGTGACCCATGATATGGAGGAAGCCATTCGTCTGGGCGACCGCGTGGCGGTAATGGATGGCGGCAAGCTGGTGCAACATGCCACCCCGGCAGAGATCATCACCCACCCCGCGACCGATTTTGTCGCCGATATGGTGGGCGATGTCGAACGCCCGCTGCGGCTGCTTTCCCTCACCCCGCTGGCTGAGGTGATGGAGGACGGTCCCGCCAACGGCGCGCCCCTGCCCCGCGAGGCAAATCTGCGCGACGCGCTGTCGGCCTGCCTGTGGACAGGACGCAGCGCCGTGCCGATCACCGATAAGGGCAAGATCATCGGCCGCGTGACGCTGGACGCGATCCGCGCCCGCGCCGAGGTGCACGCATGACAGCGGGCAATCTGCTACGCGCCGGTTTGCTGGCGCTGCTGCTCGCTCTGGTGCTACGGCCCGATTGGTTCGCGCCGCTCTTTGCGCCGCTGGCCCCGGCGGGCGGACCGGTCATTTACGCACGCAGCTCTTTGCTCTCGCTCTCGCTCAGCCATCTCGGGCTGGTGGCCCTTGCATCTGTCGCCGCGACGCTGGTGGCGGTGACGCTGGCGATCTTTGTCACCCGTCCTGTGGGCGCGTCCTTCCTGCCGCTGTCGCGCACGATCACCAACATCGGTCAGACCTTCCCCCCCGTCGCGGTGCTGGCGCTTGCCGTGCCTGCCTTGGGGTTCGGGGCGGGGCCGACGCTGGTGGCGCTGTTTCTCTATGGGCTGCTCCCGATCTTCGAGAATGCGATCACCGCCCTATCAACCCTGCCCCCCGCCACGATGGAGGCCGCACGCGGCATGGGGCTGAACCGCTGGCAACGCCTGTGGCGGGTGGAGCTTCCCCTCGCCGTGCCCGTGATCCTGACCGGCATCCGCCTGTCCGTCGTCATCGCCCTTGGCACCGCCACCATCGGCTCCACCGTTGCCGCGCGCACCCTGGGCGAAGTCATCATCGCCGGGCTGCTGACCAACAACACCGCCTATGTGCTGCAAGGCGGGTTGATCGTGGGACTTTTTGCGGTGCTTATCTATGATGCGATGGCCCAGCTTGAACGCTACCTGAGCCGTCGCATGGGTGGGTAAACCGCGCCGAGTGGAAGCGCGCCTATCCGCCGCCCGCGCAATTGCGCCCCCTGTCCAAGACTTGTATCACAGCCCTATGATCCGACAGCTCGCCCCTTTTGTCCTCACCCTCTGGGCCGCGCCGCTGGCCGCGCACCCCCATGTGTTCATCGACACGCAGCTCTCGCTTGTGGCCGACGATCAAGGGCAACTGACCCATGTACGGGTGACCTGGGAGTATGACGCGCTCTATTCCTTGCTGGTGACCGAGGATATGGGCCTTGATGCCGACGGCGACGGGTCGCTCACGGAAACGGAGCTTGCGACGCTGAACGGCTTTGACATGCAGTGGGTCGACGGGTTCAACGGCGATCTGGTCATCCGCGCCGAGGCGAGCAATATCGCGCTGTCCGGCCCGACCGAGATTGCAACGCAGTTTGACAACGGACAGATCACCACGATGCACACCCGCGCGCTGGAAACCGCTGTCCCCGCCGGGACAGCGATCACGATCAAACCCTATGATGCGACCTATTACACCGCCTACGATATCACGACCGCAATAGACACCACGCGCGCGCCGACCTGTCGCGCCCGCGTCGCCATGCCCGATGTCACCGCCACGATGGAGGCGCTGCAACAACAGCTCGCCCAGCTTGATGCCCAGACCGATCCTTCCGACGCGGGTCTGCCGGATATCGGCGCGCAAATGGCCCCGACGGTGAATGTGACATGCGCCGCGCCCTGACCGTGATCGCCTTGGGCGTGGTCATCGCCCTTGCCGCGCTGTGGTGGACTGGCGGCTTTGACCGGCTGGCGCAATGGGCTGCGGCGCATCAACGCGCGTTTCAAAACAGCATCGCCCTCTCGCTTCGCGCCGTGCGTGCGGGCCAGCCAGAGGCGGTAACCGCCCTGCTTTCCGCCTGTTTCGCCTATGGTGTCGTGCATGCCGCAGGCCCCGGTCACGGCAAGGTGTTGATCGGCGGCTATGGCGCGGCCAAGGCTGTGCCGATGCTGCGACTGTCGGTGATCGCGCTGCTGTCGTCGCTGGGTCAGGCCGTGACGGCGGTGGCTCTGGTCTATACCGGCGTGAGCCTGTTGCATTTGGGGCGCGAGCGTATGATCTCGCTGACAGAGGCGATTATGGCCCCCGTCAGCTATGGCGCGATTGTCTGTGTCGGGCTGTGGCTGTTCTGGCGGGGCCTGCGCCATTTCCGCGCGACGCTTCCCACGCCGCAAGATCATCACCACCATCACCACCAGCACGACCATGACGGTATCTGCGCCACCTGTGGCCATGCGCATGGCCCCACCGCTGAACAGGTTCGACAGGCAACCACCCTGCGCGAGACGCTGCTGCTGATCGGATCTATCGCGGTGCGGCCCTGCACGGGGGCGTTGTTCGTGTTGATCATCACGCTTCAGATGGGGATCGCGGGCGTCGGGATTGCCGGTGCTTTTGCGATGGCCTTTGGCACGGCGACCATCACGATCGCCGTGGGGCTGGGGGCCGGCGCGTTGCGCGGCGGCGTGCTCGCCGGATGGGCCAGTACCCCCCGTGCAGCCCAGATCGCCGCCCTGATCGAGCTTGCCGCCGGGCTTGGTGTAGCCCTGTTGGCGGGGGGATTGCTGCTGCGGACGGTCTGAGTTTACCCGCTCGACAAGGGGGACGGTCAAAACTATCTATAATCCATGACCCAACCTAGATCAGAGACCCACTCCGCCCGGATCGCGCGCATATTGGCCGACCGCATCATCTCGGGGCAGTTGGCTCCGGGCGCGCGGTTGCGGCAAGACCACATCGCGCAGGAATTCGGCGCAAGCCATGTGCCCGTGCGCGAAGCCTTCCGTCTGCTAGAGACACAATCACTTGCAGAAAGCCTGCCAAGACGCGGATTTCGCGTCACTTTTTTCGATATGGCAGAGCTGCGGGAGGTCGCCGAAATGCGCGCCAGCCTCGAAGCGCTCGCCCTGCGGCACGCCGCACCCAACCTGACGCCCGATATCCTTGCCAAGGCGCAAAAGGCCAACCTGCAAGGAGACAGCGCCCAGAATGTACATGAATGGGAAGAGGCAAACCGCTGTTTTCACAGATTAATTTTAGAACCCTGCCAGATGCCGCGGCTGATGCGGTCGATTGACGACCTGCAAGCGGCAAGCGCGCGGTTCATTCTGCGGGCGTGGCGGACAAATTGGGAAGCCCGCACCGATCACGACCACCGTCTGATCCTTGACGCGCTGCGCAAAGGTCAGGTGGATCTGGCCTGCACCACGCTCTCGCGCCATGTGGGGTGGATCGGCAAGCGCAGTCGCACCCTAAAAAATCAAATCGGCTCAGGCACTTCCGAGTTTTTCAGATAATTATCTATAATCTGAATTGTCAGCAGGCGCGTCCTTCGTCCTACTGGGATAGACCTTGAAAGCTATCACTCGGAGGAAACCAGATGGCACTTGCGATTACATCCCTACCCCGTAACCCGTCCTTCGCGCAGGGCCTTGGCCTCGCGCTGGCCGGTGCCGCGCTGATCACGCTGGGGGCCAAGGTCCAGATCCCGTTCTGGCCAGTGCCCATGACGCTGCACACGCTATCGGTCTTTCTTGTCGCCCTCACCCTTGGCCCGCGTCTAGGGCTGGCGGCCATGGCGGCCTATCTTGGGGCCGGTGCAGCGGGGCTTCCGGTGTTCTCCGGCACGCCTGAACGCGGCATCGGGCTCAGCTATATGGTCGGGCCGACGGGCGGCTATCTGCTGGGTTACCTTGTGGCGGCGGGCCTGACCGGCTGGCTGGCAATGGGGCGCGGCTGGATCGGGCGCGTGCTGGCGATGCTGGCGGGTCTGACCGTGGTCTATGCCGGTGGTCTGGCGTGGCTGGCGCTGTTCGTGCCCGCGCCCAAGCTGCTGGCCGCAGGGCTGACTCCCTTCCTGCTGGGCGATGTGGTCAAGGTGCTGCTGGTGGCGACACTGCTGTCGGGCCTGACGCGGCTGAAAGGGCGTGATCAATGATCCGCACGGACTGGACCCTTGACGAAGCGGCAGCGATCCACGCGCTGCCCTTCCCCGACCTGATCCATCAGGCGCAAACGCTACACCGTGCGCATTTCGACCCCACGGCGATCGAAACCGCCAGCTTGCTGAGCATCAAGACCGGCGGCTGCCCCGAGGATTGCGGCTATTGTTCGCAATCGGCGCATTACGACACCGGCGTCAAAGCGACCAAACTAATGGGCGCGGAGGAGGTCATCGCCGCTGCCAAACGCGCCAAGGATGCGGGCGCGCAGCGGTTCTGCATGGGGGCTGCATGGCGCAGCCCCAAGGACCGCGACATGGACAAGCTGACCGACATGGTGCGCGGCGTGGCCGATCTGGGGCTCGAGACCTGCATGACGCTGGGGATGCTGTCGCCCGAGCAGGTGACCAAGCTCAAGGATGCCGGGCTCGATTTCTACAACCACAACATCGATACCTCGCCCGAGTATTACGCCGAGATCGCCTCGACCCGCACGATGGAAGACCGCCTTGAAACGGTGGAACATGTGCGCAAGGGCGGGATCAAGGTCTGCTGCGGCGGCATCCTTGGCATGGGCGAGGCAGAGGCGGACCGGATCAGCATGCTGGTCACCCTCGCCACGCTGCCCAGCCACCCAGACAGCGTGCCGGTGAACCTGTGGAACGCGGTGAAAGGCGTGCCGGTGCAGGGAAAATCCGAAAAGGTCGACCCTTTTGCGCTGGTCCGGCTGGTGGCCTTGGCGCGTATCCTGATGCCCGCTTCGGTCGTGCGTCTCTCCGCAGGCCGCACGGGGATGAGCGACGAGCTGCAATCACTGTGCTTTCTGGCGGGTGCGAATTCGATCTTTGTGGGCAACCAGTTGCTGACTACCGAAAACCCCGCCACGTGGAAGGACAACGACCTTTTGCAACGGCTCGGCATGCATGTGGCACCGGCCAAGCCCGCGTCCAGATCGGCCACGATCGCAGCGCAGTAGATCCGCCCCTTACACGTGCAAAAGCCCGGCCTGATATCCTCGGGCCGGGCTTATCCTATCGGGCGACAGCGTGGCGTCAGGCGAAGATGATCACCGACTGCATGCCGTCTGCGACCATATCCCCATCGGTATTCCAGACCCGCATGACCTGAGAGCTATAGCCGCCGTTGCCGGCGGTCAGCTGCGTCTCCATCATATACCAGCCGTCGCGGGTATTGGCGTGATCGGACAGCAGGTTGATGATCCAGTTCATCGACGAATTCGGCCCCGGCCGCGTCATCATCGGGAAAGCGGCGGGGGGCAGCACGTCGCCAATCGCGATCAGCCCCTCAAGCGTGCCCCACATCGCCGGATCACGGTGCCGCGCCCAGATCCGGACATAGCCGCGATCCGCACCGGAGAACGGCAGGCTGCCCTCGATCAGTTTGACCTCGAAGTTGACAAAGAACCGCACCGGCGGGCGTTTCAGCGCGGGCGGGAAGTAAGAGGGCGTGTCGTCCGGCCCTTGGGGGGCGGCGGGCGCGGTATGGCCTACACTCAACTGGCTTTCCTGCGCATGCCCGAAAGAAAACGTGCCCGTTGCCGCGACCTTGCCGTCGATTTCAGCGCGGGTGGCGATGGTGGTGATGTTGCGCCCTTCGCGAAGCACTTCGGCATGGATCGTGGGCGGCTGCGACACGGGTGCGGTAAAGTTAATCAGCGCAGACCGCAGCGCGGGCAGATCGGGGCGGTCGCGACGGGCCGCATTGACCAGCAAGGCACCGGTAAATCCGCCAAAGGCCGTACGCCCCTGCGCCCAGTTCTCTGGCACCTGATAGCGCGGCGCGGTGCCGTCCTGCTCTGCTGTGGCCAATACCTCGGCCAGGGTCACATCTGTCATGTCGGGTCCTTTATACGTCTGTCACCGCGCGCGGGCGCGCTGTTTCCCAATCGATGCCCGCAAAGCCAAGGGCGCGCAAGACACCCTGCCCCTGAAACGCCACGTCACCCAACACGCACCCGCGTGGCAAAAAAACCTTTGGCGGGATCGAAGAGAGGTGTTGACGCCTAATCTATATTTCACATATTCATGAAATATGGAATCACTACTCACAGATCGACTCGCCACCCTGAGCCACCCGCAGCGGCTGGCCGTGTTTCGCCTGCTGATGCGGCGCTATCCCGATGCCTTGCCTGCGGGGGAAATCGCGCAGGTGTTGGCGCTGAAATCCAGCACGGCGTCGGTATATCTGTCGGCGCTGACGCAAGTCGGGCTGATCTCGCAGCGGCGCGACGGGACGCGGCTCTTGTATACCATCAACCTTGATGCGGCGGGCGAGGTCGTATCGGGGTTGTTCGTGGATTGTTGTCGGGGGCGCGCTGATCTCTGCCCGCCCCCGTTCTCTGACCTCATTAACAGGACGCAGATGATGACCCAGACAAAATTCAACATGCTTTTCGTATGTACCGGCAACTCCGCCCGTTCCATCTTTGCAGAGACGATCCTGCGTGACATGGCGGGCGACCGGTTCACCGCCTATTCTGCGGGCACCCTGCCCCGGTCCGAGCTTAACCCCCTTGCGGTCGAGATGCTGCAAGCCAAGGGCCACAGCATCGACGCGCTGCGGTCCAAACATATCTCTGAATTCCAGACCGCCGATGCGCCGCAGATGGATTTCGTCTTTACCGTCTGTGACCATGCCGCAAACGAGGAATGTCCCACCTGGCCCGGCCAGCCCGTGTCGGGGCATTGGGGCATGCCCGATCCCGTCAAAGCCGAAGGGACAGAAGCGGAACGCCGGCTGGCCTTCCAACAGACATATGGCGCGCTGCACAACCGGCTTCTGGCCTTTACCGCCCTGCCTTTCGAAGCGCTGGACCGCGCTGCCTTGCAAAAACGGGTCGATGCCATCGGGGCCGACCCAGTGACCACAGGATAAACCACCATGACAACCTATGCGTTGAACGGCCTTGGCCGCATCGGAAAACTCGCCCTGCGGCCCTTGTTGGAACAAGGGGCCAAGATCGCCTTTATCAACGACGCCGTTGGCGACCCCGAGATGCACGCCCATCTGCTGGAGTTTGATTCCGTCCATGGGCGCTGGCCTGCGACCTTCAGCGCAGAGGATAACGCGATCACCATCGATGGCACGCGTATCCCCGTGACCAGCACCAAATCGATCACAGACCTCCCGCTGGACGGTGTGGATGTGGTGATCGACTGCACCGGTGCGTTCAAGACCGAAGCCAAGCTTGCCCCCTATTTCGAGGCGGGCGTGAAAAAGGTTGTTGTCTCTGCCCCCGTCAAGGACGGGCCGACGGCGAATATCGTCTATGGCGTGAACGACGACACCTATGATCCAGCCACGCACAGCATCGTCACCGCGGCGAGCTGCACCACCAACTGCCTCGCCCCCGTCGTCAAAGTGCTGCTGGAAGGGATCGGGATCAAACACGGGTCGATCACCACGATCCATGACGTGACCAACACGCAAACCATCGTGGACCGCCCCGCCAAGGACATGCGCCGCGCCCGATCGGCGCTGACCAACCTGATCCCCACCACCACAGGGTCGGCCACGGCGATCACGCTGATCTATCCGGAGCTGACCGGCAAGCTGAACGGCCACGCCGTGCGGGTGCCCCTGCTGAATGCGTCGATCACCGATTGCGTGTTCGAGGTGGAGCGTGAGACGAGTGTGGAAGAGGTCAACGCCCTGTTCAAAACCGCCGCCGAGGGGCCGCTAAAGGGCATTCTGGGCTTTGAGGAACGCCCGCTTGTGTCGTCGGATTACACCAATGACACCCGCAGCGGGATCGTGGATGCGCCGTCGACGATGGTGGTGAATGGTACGCAGGTCAAAATCTATGCATGGTATGACAATGAAATGGGCTATGCGCACCGTCTGGTGGACGTGGCGCTGATGGTGGGCGGCAAGCTGTGACACGCCCTGCCGGTTTTACCGCCTATATCACTGTCACCGCCGCCTATTGGGCCTTTATGCTGACCGATGGCGCGCTGCGGATGCTGGTGCTGCTGCATTTTCACACGCTCGGGTTCTCTCCGGTACAACTGGCCTATCTGTTTGTGCTCTACGAGATCGCGGGCGTGGTCACCAACCTGTCGGCGGGCTGGATCGCAGCGCGCTTCGGGTTGACCTCGACGCTTTATGCGGGGCTGTCGTTGCAAGTGGTCGCGCTGCTGGCACTGACACAGCTTGATCCGGCATGGAGCGTCGCCGCCTCGGTCGTCTTTGTCATGCTGGTGCAGGGGCTGTCGGGCGTGGCCAAGGATCTTGCCAAGATGAGCTCTAAATCCGCGGTCAAGCTGCTGGCCCCCACCACAGGGGGCGGCTTGTTCCGCTGGGTCGCACTGCTCACCGGATCGAAGAACGCGGTCAAGGGCGCTGGCTTTCTGCTGGGTGCGGGGATGCTGGCGCTGCTGGGGTTTGTGCCGTCGACGCTGGTGATGGCGGCGATCCTGTTTGTGATCCTGATCGGCGTCATCATCGGTATGCCCGCGGGCCTGCCCGTGGGGCGCAAGGACGCCAAGTTCACCGAAGTCCTGTCCAAGAACCGCAATATCAACTGGCTCAGCGCCGCGCGGCTGTTCCTCTTCGGGGCGCGTGATGTGTGGTTTGTCGTGGGCATTCCGGTCTATTTCTATGCCGTGCTCTCCGATGGCAGCGTCGAAAGCAAGCGGGAGGCTTTCTTTATGATCGGCAGCTTTATGGCGGTGTGGACGATCCTTTATGGGGCCGTGCAAGGCTGGGCCCCCAAGATACTGCGGGCCACAGGCCGGGCGGAAGGCGACACGCTCGCGCAGGCCCGCCACTGGAACCTTGCGCTGGTCGTCGTGCCCGCCCTGCTGGCCGCGCTGGTCTGGATCACGCCTGCGCCATCCCCCGCGCTGACGGTCACGATTGTTCTCGGTTTGCTGGTATTCGGGGCAATTTTCGCGGTGAATTCGGCGCTTCATTCCTATCTGATCCTCAGCTTCACGGATGCAAAGCGGGTCACGATGGATGTGGGGTTCTACTATATGTCCAACGCGGCCGGTCGGTTGGTAGGCACGCTTTTGTCAGGCTTCACCTATCAACTGGGGGGGCTGGCGCTGTGTCTTGGCACCGCGGCGCTGATGCTGGCGCTGAGCGCCTTGGGGACGGCACAGCTGCGCCCCTCGCAAACGTCATGAACTGCGGCGCGCGGGGCTGTCCCCGCGCGCCCAATCTTAAGGGACCGCAACCACGCCGTTGCGGTTGTCCCGCCAGATCACCGCGACAAGCACCGCCGAGGCGACCCCCGCGATCAGCGTCGTCGTCAGCCCCGGAAAGCTGAAGGCAAAGCCCGCGATCCCCAGTGGCAGACGCAACCAGGGCCGCACCATACCGACGCCCAGCAGATAGCCCTCAAGCCCGCCGGACAGCAGCGTGATGCCGATGATGATCGACGGCAGCACATAGATCAGCGGCGTCAGATCGCCCTGCAGCACCAGCGCAGGCTGGAACAGGAAGAAGAGCGGCACAAAGTAGATCACCACCCCCAGCCGCATCGCGGTGAAGGAGGTCAGCATCGGCTTGGCCCCCGCAATCGTCGCCGCCAGAAACGCCGCAGCCCCCACCGGAGGCGTGATCACCGACAGCATCGCGTAGTAGACGATGAAAAAGTGCACCGCGACCGTGTTCAACCCGCCGATTTCGATGATCGCGGGTGCCAGCGTCACCGCAAGGAAGATGTAGGCCACAATCGCAAGCCCCGCCATGCCCATGATAAAGCAGGCCAAAACCCCAAGCGCGATCACGAGATAGACGTTATCCCCGCCCAAAGCGACCAGCCCCGAGGTCATCGACCCTGTCACACCGGTGATGGTCAAGGCGCTGACCACAAAGGCGATCGGCAGGATGATCGCTGCGGTCTGTGTGACCAGCGTGCCCACTTGGCGCAGCGTTTCAAAGATGCGCGCAGGTGTCATCATGGTCTCGCGTTGCAGGAAGCTCAGCGCGATCATCAGCGCACTGGCGTACCACGGGGCGTAATACTCCCACCGCATATACAGCAGGCCCCAGACCAGAAAGATCATGACCAGCAAGAAAGGCCAGCCGCGCTTCATCACCTCGCGGGCCGAGGGCAGGTTATCGGGTTTCATCCCCACCAGCCCCTTGCGCGCGGCATAGGCGTCGACTTGCAGGATCAGGCCAAAGTAGAACAACGCCGACGGCAGGATCGCGGCCACCATCACGGTCGCGTAATCCACACCGATGGTGATCGCCATGACAAAGGCAATCGCCCCCATCACCGGCGGCATCACCACCCCGCCGGTCGAGGCACAGGCCTCGATCGCGCCAGCGTAATGGGGCGGGTAGCCGACCTTTTTCATGGTCGGAATGGTAATCGACCCGGTGCCCGCGATGTTCGAAAAAATCGACCCCGACAGCGACCCGAAAAAGGCGCTGGCCACGATCGATACTTTCGCTGGACCGCCGCGGTACTTGCCAAAGCCCGCATTGGCCAGATCGATAAAGAACTGCCCCGCCCCCGTAGCGATCAGCACACCCGCAAAGACCAGAAAGCCCAGCACGATCTCGGCCACGATCTTGGTGGTGATGCCCATCAACCCTTCGGTGCGGAAGACATGCGCCTCGATCATGCGTTCAAACGTATAGGGGATGCCCATCAGCAAACCCGGGAAGTAATCGGCCACCAGCGGGTAAAGCCCCAGCACCAGCACCACGAGCAAGAAGGGGATGCCGCCCGACCGGCGCGCGACTTCAAGCATCAGCAGCCAAAGCACGACGCCCGCGTAAAAATTGGTCCAGCCCGCCTGCACGATCTCCCATGCATACATGGAGAACCACATGCAGATGCCAAAGCCCACGGCGGCCGCCACGATGTCATAGATCGGTAGATGAGTGTGCGATTTCACCGCTGGCAGCGCGATGAACGCCGCCGCAAGGAAGGTGCCGATGAAGACCCAGTAGTACTGCCCCTCGATCAGGCGCCGCCCGCCGATGGGAACGCCGAATACATAGGCGAGCCCCATCCCGAGGCCAAAGGTACACAGCAGCACAAAAGCGATGCTGGTGAACGAGAATAATCCCCCCAGTCGCGTCGTCTCGGACGAGGGTTCGACAGCCGTTTCAGCCGCCGGAGGGTGTTGTGTTGCTGACATGGATGATCCTGAAAATAAGGGCGCTGTGGCAGTGTCTTAGGAGGACGGAGCACGCTGTGCTCCGCCCTGTCTTATGCCGTCGATGACGGTCCGGCGCGGCGTTACAGACGCGAGCGGAACGGCTCCAGCCCGTCGGTGTGCTTGGCCAGAATGTCGAGATACTCCTGGTTCTCGAAATTCATCTCTACGCCCTGCTCCATCGCCTCTTTCATGCCGGCGTTGCGTGCCGCGATCCACGCGTCCATCTTCTCGATGGCCTCGTTGTTCCAGGCATCGTCTTCTTCGGTCCACGCCCCGATTTCACGCAGGTATTTCACCGTGCCTTCGTGAACCGGAATCGGGTTGGCATCCAGGAAGTTGCGGAAATGCTCCAGCGACATGCGGGTCGCCAGCGCGTGCGATCCTTTGTAGTTGTCGTGGGATTCATTCATCCACTTCGCCATGTTATAGACGAAATCCTCTTCCGCGGTGACCGGCACGGCATAGACGAAGTTCGACGTCATGGACTCGACACCCTTGGCGGTGCTCACCCCCATAGAGATGGTCGAGGGGATCGTCATGGGGCGGTAGCTGAGGTAGCCGTCCCAGCCTTCTTTGTTGGCGGGATCCATCGGCAGCCAGCGGATGCTGCCCGGTGCGCCTTCCATTTCGGACAGGACGGAAGAGATCGGCGAGCAATAGGCCACATCGGACTTCCCCTCGACAACCGAACGACAGTTTTCACCATAGCTGGAGGCCGGGACGAATTCGATCTTTTCCTGTGCTTCTTCGGGCGTCATGCCGATAAAGGCAGGCAGGGCCTGGGTGATCGCAGAGACAATCGCGGGCGAGAACACGCCCGAGGTAACGCGCACGCCGCCTTTCCCAATATCTTCAAGGCTTTGCAGCTCGGAATCGCCAGCCACAACAAAGCCCCAAGGCGTGTCGTTATGGTGCCACAAGATCCGCTGCGGCATGGGTTTCGCCGAGGCGTAGCCGCCGACCCCTTCCGCTTGCAGCGCCATTTCCGACGCGGAAACCGACGCGATCGCGATATCTTCGCGGTCGGTCAGACGTTTGTAGCGCATGGGCTCGCTGTCTTCGGGAACGATCCGCACGGTGGTGCCGGTTTCCTTTTGCAACGCAGGCCCCCAACCGTTGGTCGAGGCAAAGCTGCCTGTCGACGTGCCCGGCGTGGCAATCACGAGCATGCGCGGCCACTCATACTCCTGCGCCATCGCGACGCCCGAAAGCGCCATGGATACCGCAAAGGACCCGACGGCGGCCTTGGCAAAACGTGTCATATTCTTCATGTGGTCTCTCTCCCTGTTGTACATCTTTGGATTGTTCGGGATCGCAGGATCACAGGCACCGCAAAAGCTGCGGATGCCCATGCGCAGGACGCAGATGTGATCTTTGCAGATGTCACGCAAAACCTCCCAATGCTTGTCGCGACGCGTCCGGTACGACCCGCAAAACGGGCCAGAAAACGCATCCTCCCGAGTGTCGGCCCCCTCCTCCCGAGGGTATCCGACTCAATCTGTCAATCAGCCTAGGGGCAAGATATTTCGATGCCAATACCGCAGAACAGAACTTGATACCGCAGCCGCGTGGGGTCTTTGCGCGATCACCCCTAGTTTGCTGATGCCAAAGGGTTAACGCCGCAGAATATGGGAAATGTGACGTTACGTTGCTTTGGGTTACGAGGCGTTGTTTCGGCTGACAAGCGTCAGGAGGGCTGTCCAAACCGCGCCCGATTTGCCCAAAATATCGCCACCTTTGGTTGAATATTTTGCGGCTTGCACCGTTTGCCGAACTTGGCTACGCCTAAGGTAACGACGCTGCACGCCCCCACAGGGGCCGCAGTTCCAACATCTATCCGTCGGGGTGCCCTAGGGGGCTGAGAGGTGCGTGCACCGACCCGTCGAACCTGATCCGGGCAATACCGGCGTAGGGAACGGGTATCTTTGTGCAACGGCCCTGGGTCCACGCCACAAAGCTCATTCTTGCGTCTGCTTGCCCACCACCGAAAGGCGAGCATGTGACCAAGACGACCCCCATTTCCCTGACCATCGCCGGATCCGACAGCGGCGGTGGTGCCGGCATTCAGGCCGATATCAAGGCGATGTCGGCCAATAATGTCTATGCCGCCAGCGTGATCACCGCCGTGACCGCGCAGAACACGCGCAGCGTCAGCGCCGTGCACGAGATCCCCGCGCCCATCGTCGCGGCCCAGATCGATGCGGTGCTGTCCGATCTTTCGGTGCAATCGATCAAACTGGGCATGTTGTTTTCTCCGCAGATTATTCAGGCGGTGGCCGCTGCGCTCTGCGCGTTTCGGGGGGCCGTCGTGGTCGATCCGGTGATGATCGCAAAATCCGGCGATGCGCTGTTGCAAGAAGACGCCGTCGCAGCGTTGGTCGCGGATATCCTGCCGCGCGCCGATCTGCTGACCCCCAACCTGCCCGAAGCCGCCCGCCTGTTGAACCAGCCCGAGGCTGACAGCGCCGACCAAATGGTCACGCAAGCCCGTGCCCTGCTCAAGATGGGGCCGAAGGCAGTGCTGATGAAGGGCGGCCATAGCGCGGGCAATATCTGTAGCGACGCGCTGGTCACCGCAGAGCGTGTCACATGGCTCAGCGCGCCGCGCATCGACACGCGCAATACCCACGGGACGGGATGCACCTACGCCGCGGCCATCGCCGCCGGGCTGGCCCACGGCAAACCCCTTGGCGCGGCGGTACAGGCCGCCCATGACTATCTGCACCGCGCCATCATCGCGGCGGATCAACTCGATATCGGCACGGGCCACGGGCCGGTGCATCACTTCCACGCGGTCTGGTCATGACGCAGGTCACCATCATCGGCGCGGGCGTCGCGGGGCTGTGTACCGCGCGTGTCTTGCTGGATCGCGGGATGCGCGTGCATCTGATCGACCGCGCCCGCCAGCCCGGCCCGCAAGGGTGTTCTTGGTGGGCTGGCGGTATGCTCGCTCCGTTTTGCGAAGGCGAAAGCGCCGAGGAACCCGTGATCCGGCTGGGGCAAAGGGCGGCGGATTGGTGGGGGCAGCACACCACATCGCTGCGCCGACGCGGGTCGCTTGTAATCTCTCCGGCGCGGGACAGCAGCGATCTGACCCGCTTTGCCCGCCGCACGACAAGCCACCAAACCCTGACCGGCGCAGAGATCGCGGCGCTTGAACCCGACTTGGGCGACCGCTTTGCCAAAGGGCTATATTTCCAGACCGAGGCCCACCTGTCGCCCCGCATTGCGCTGGCAGAGCTGTGGCGCGGGCTGGTGGCCGATGGGGCCAGTTTCGAACAGGGCGAGGCCGATCCCGAAGCGCTGGCGCAAGACGGCACCGTCATTGATTGCCGCGGCTATCACGCACGCGCCGATCTGCCTGATTTGCGCGGCGTGAAGGGGGAAATGGCGCTGCTGTCCTGCCCCGATATCGCGATCACCCGCCCCATCCGCGTGCTGCACCCACGTGTGCCGATCTACCTCGTGCCGCGCGGTGACGGGATTTACATGCTCGGGGCCACAATGGTCGAAGGCCGCGCCAGTGCCCATGCCAGCGTGCGGTCCGTGCTTGAACTGCTGAGCGCGGCCTACGCACTGTCCCCCGCCTTTGGCGAGGCCGAGATCCTAGAGATCGGCGTCGACAGCCGCCCCGCCTTCCCCGACAACCTGCCGCGCATCGAACGGCAGGGCAATCTGATCCGCGCCAACGGTCTGTATCGCCACGGTTTCCTGCTCGCCCCTGCGCTGGCGACCATGGTGGCGGACCTGATCCTTGAAGCCAAAACACCGGAGATTTTCCATGAAACTACAGCTTAACGGTGCCCCGCTCGACAGCGACGCGCCCACGCTTGCCGCCCTGCTAGAGGCCGAAGGATTTGGCGGCGCGAAAGTCGCTACCGCCGTCAATGGCAGCTTTATCCCCGCCAGCCTGCGGGCCAGCCACCCCCTGTCCTCCGGCGACAGCATCGAAGTGCTCGCCCCCATGCAGGGAGGCTAAGATGCGCCCCTTTTACGGAGAAACCCTTGCCAATGGTCTGATGCTTGGCACCGCGCAATACCCCTCGCCCAAGGTACTATCAGACGCCTTTGCGCGCAGCGGGGCAGCGGTGGCGACCGTATCGCTGCGGCGGGAAAGCGGACGGGATCGCGCCGGTCAGGACTTTTGGGAACTGATCCGCGCGCTTGACGTCCATGTGCTGCCCAACACCGCCGGATGTCACAGCGTCAAAGAGGCCGTCACCACCGCCCATATGGCCCGCGAGGTGTTCGGCACACGCTGGATCAAGCTCGAGGTCATCGGCGAGGAGGACACGTTGCAGCCCGATGTCTTCGGTCTGGTCGAGGCCGCCCGCATCCTGAGCGAGGATGGGTTTCAGGTCTTTCCCTACACCACCGAAGACCTTGTGGTCGCGGATAGATTGCTGCGGGCGGGCTGCGAGGTGCTGATGCCCTGGGGCGCGCCCATCGGGTCGGGGATGGGGCTGAACAACCTTTTCGGGCTGCGCGCCATGCGGGCGCATTTTCCCGACGTGCCGCTGGTGATCGACGCGGGCATCGGCCTGCCCTCGCACGCCGCACAGGCGATGGAGCTGGGGTTTGACGCGGTGCTGCTGAACACCGCTGTCGCCAAAGCCGGTGACCCCGCCGCCATGGCCGAGGCCTTTGCCACCGCGATCCGCGCCGGACAGCTTGCCGCCGAGGCGGACCCGATGCCGCCCCGCGATATGGCCGCGCCCTCTACCCCCCTGATCGGAAAGGCGTTTCTGGAATGACCCTTGACCGTTTCTACCCGATCTTCGACAGCGCCGCCTGGCTGGAGCGGCTGGTGCCCCTTGGCATCAAACTGGTGCAACTGCGGATCAAGGACACGCCCGCCCCTGCCCTGCGGCGCGACATCCGGCAGGCCAAGGCGATCTGCGCCAAGCACGACTGTACCCTCGTCATCAACGATCACTGGCGTATCGCGCTCGACGAAGGGTGTGATTTTATCCATCTGGGACAAGAGGATCTGGACAGCGCCGACCTCACCGCCATCCGCAATGCGGGCGCACGTCTGGGCATCAGCACCCACGACAAGGCCGAACTGACCCGCGCCCTGGACCTGCGCCCCGATTATATCGCCCTCGGCCCGATCTACCCGACGATCCTGAAGCAGATGAAGTGGCACGCGCAGGGGCTGGACCGTCTGCGCGACTGGCGTGAACGGGTGGGCCAGACCCCGCTTGTGGCCATCGGTGGCATGTCCGTCGACCGCGCGGCGGGTGCTTTTGATGCCGGTGCCGATTGCGTCGCGGCGGTGACCGACATCACCCTGAACCCCTCGCCCGAGGATCGCATCACCGCATGGCTGGGGGCAACCCGATGACCCGCTATGCCCGCCAGATGATCCTGCCGCAGGTCGGCCCATCGGGCCAAGAGGCGCTGGCGGCGGCGCGTGTGGTGGTGGTCGGCGCGGGCGGGCTGGCGGCACCGGTACTGCCCCTGCTGGCAGGGGCCGGTGTGGGGCATATCACGCTGGTGGACGGTGATGACGTGGCCCTGTCAAACCTGCACCGCCAGACGCTCTTTACCGAGGCCGATATCGGCACGCCCAAGGTCACCGCCGCCGCCCGCGCCCTAACCGCGCGCAACAGCGCGTGCACCGTGGTGGCCCACCCCGTGACCCTTGGGCCGGAAACCGTGGCAAAGCTGTGCCATGATGCGACGCTCGTGCTGGATTGCGCCGACAGCTTCGCAGCAAGCTATGTGCTATCGGATCATTGCCTGAACGCGGATCTGCCCTTGATCAGCGCCTCGGCCCTTGGGTTTGGCGGCTATGTCGGCGGGTTCTGCGGCGGCGCGCCGTCGCTGCGGGCGGTCTTCCCCGATCTGCCGGACCGCGCGGCGAGCTGCGACACGGCGGGGGTGATGGGGCCGGTTGTCGCCACGATCGGTGCCACACAAGCACAGATGGCGCTGGCCTGCCTCCTTGGACTGTCGCCGTCCCCTCTGGGGCAATTGATCAGCTTTGATCTTGCCTCCTATCGTTCTGGCGGCTTCCGCTTTGATACCGCGCCGGAGCCTGACCACGGTTTCGGATTCGTCGCGCCTTCGCAGATCCGCGCAAGCGATTGGGTCGTCGATCTGCGCGGCCCGGATGAGGCCCCCACATCCGCGACACCCACAGCGCAGCGCATCACCCTGCCCGATTTCCTCCGCAACGCTCCCCGCCCGACACATCAACCCCGTGCGGTGATCGCCTGCCGTTCGGGACTGCGCGCGTGGCAGGCGGCGACCCATCTGGCCAGCTACTGGCACGGCCCCATTACCCTGCTCGCCATGGGCGAGCCTTCCCCGTTGAAAGGACAAACCGATGAAACTTCGTAACATTCTGGCCGCGCTGGCGCTGACCTCTGGCCCGGCGCTGGCGCAGGACGAGATGGTCTTGCTGCTGGACTGGTTCGTGAACCCCGACCACGGGCCGATCATCGTGGCGCAGGAAAAAGGATACTTCGCCGAACAGGACCTGAGCGTAGAGGTCATCGCCCCCGCCGATCCTTCTGACCCGCCCAAGCTGGTCGCCGCAGGCAAGGCGGATCTTGCGATTTCCTATCAGCCGCAGTTGCACCTGCAAATCCACGAAGGTCTGCCCCTGCAACGGGTCGGCACGCTGGTGGCCACGCCGCTGAACTGCCTGCTGGCGCTGACCGATGGTCCCATCGCCTCTCCTGCGGATCTGGCGGGCAAAAAGGTCGGATTCTCGGTAGGCGGTGTCGAAGAGGCCGTGCTTGGCGCGATCCTGACCCATCACGGGCTGTCGCTGGATGATGTGGAGCTGGTAAACGTCAACTGGTCGCTGTCACCGTCGTTGATGTCCGGTCAGGTGGATGCGGTCATCGGAGCCTTCCGCAATTTCGAGCTGAACCAGATGGATATCGAAGGCGTCGATGGCACCTGTTTCTACGTCGAGGAAGAGGGTCTGCCACCCTATGACGAGCTGATCTACGTCGCCAACCGCGACACGATGGACAAGGACATGATCGCGCGGTTTCTGGCCGCGACCGAGAAAGCGACGCAATATATCGTCAACCACCCCGAGGAAAGCTGGGAGGTGTTCGCCGCCACCTCTGCCGATCTGCAGGACGAGCTGAACGCCCGCGCGTGGAAAGACACGCTGCCCCGTTTCGCCCTGCGCCCCACGGCGATGGATGCTGGACGCTACGCCACATTCGAGACGTTCTTGCATGACGCGGGTCTGATCCCCGACATCTCGCCCGTGTCGACCATCGCCATCGATGTGACCGCCCGATGACCGCGCCGGACTATGGCCGCAGCTTCGCGATTTGGCGCGCTGCTGCGGCGGAGGAGTGGCAAGACTATACCCACCATGCCTTTGTCGAAGGGCTGCGCGATGGCAGCCTGCCGCGCCGTTGCTTTGTGAACTATTTGATCCAAGACTATGTTTTCCTTGTGCATTTCTCTCGCGCTTGGTCCATGGCGGTGGTCAAATCGGAAACGATGGAAGAGATGAAGACCTGCGCCGCCACGGTAGATGCGCTGGTCAATCACGAGATGGCGCTGCATATCCGCACCTGTGCTGCGGCGGGTATCGACGAAGCGGCGCTTTTCACCGCGACGGAAGCCCCCGCCAACCTCGCCTATACGCGCTATGTGCTGGATGCCGGGATGCAGGGGGATTTCCTTGATCTGATGACGGCGCTCTTGCCATGCGTCATGGGATATGGGGAGATCGGGCAGCGCCTGGCCCAGACCTGCAGCGCCGACACGCCCTATGCCGAGTGGATCGAGACCTACGCCGACCCCGACTATCAGGCGCTGTGCCAGACGGTGGGCGCGATGGTCGACGCGGCGGTTGCGCGGCGGATCGGAGATTTTGAAACCGCCCCCCGTCGCGCGGCACTGCAAAACCGCTTTTCCACGGCCACACGGCTAGAGGTCGGCTTTTGGCAGATGGGGCTGGACCTGCCATGACCCCACCGCCCGCGCTGCGTCTGACGGGACAACACCGGATTGACGCGCGCCCCCTGTTTGACGTGGATATGACCCTCGCCGCGGGGGCGTGGACCTGCTTGCTCGGCCCGTCGGGGGTGGGCAAATCCACGGTGTTGCGGCTGCTGCTGGGGCTTGAGACGGGCGGCGCGTTTGACGGCACGATCACCGCCTCTGACGGGCAACCACTGGCGGGGCGGATCAGCTATATGGCGCAATCCGACTTGCTGTTACCGTGGCTTACGGTGATCGAAAACATCATGATCGGCGACCGGCTGCGTGGGACCACGCCTGACAGGGACCGTGCCTCCGCCATGCTTGAACGGGTCGGCCTGCAGGATCATGCCCATAAGAAACCCGCCGCCTTGTCGGGCGGCATGCGGCAGCGGGCAGCGCTGGCGCGGACCTTGCTGGAGGATCGCACGGTGGTCTTTCTGGACGAGCCATTCTCGGCGCTGGATGCGGGCACCCGCGCCGCGATGCAAGAGCTCGCGGCAGAGCTGTTGCACGGGCGGACCGTGCTGCTGGTCACCCATGATCCGGCAGAGGCGGCGCGGCTGGCCGACCACATCCTGATCCTCTCTGCCACGGGCGTACAAAGCTGGCCTGTCCCCGCGCTTCCCGCGCCGCGTTTCGTCACCGCGCCCGAGGTTTGGGCCTGCCAAAGCGCGCTGCTGTCCCATCTGCGGGGGGTGCCTGCATGAGACGATACGACATACCACTTGCGATCCTGCTGGGGCTTGGCCTTTGGCAGGCCGCGGTGCTGCTGACCGACGCGCCGCACTATATCCTGCCCTCGCCGTGGCGCGTGGCGCAGGCGGCATATCGCGCCCGTGAGACGCTGATCGAGAACGCATGGGTCACCACTGTCGAGGTGCTGCTGGGGCTGCTGATCGGCACCGCCTTGGGGGCTGTTACCGCGATCCATCTGGCGCTGTCCAAAACGGCAGAGCGTTTGCTGCTGCCGCTGCTGGTCTTTACCCAAGCCGTGCCGGTTTTTGCGCTGGCCCCGTTGCTAACGCTGTGGTTCGGCTATGGCATGGGGTCCAAGATCGTGATGGCGGTGTTGATCATCTATTTCCCGGTGACATCTGCCTTTCACGACGGGCTGAACCGCGTGCCTGATGGCTACCGCGATCTGGCGCAATCGATGGGCGCGCGACCGTTGCGGTTCATGCGCTACGTGCAAATCCCCCACGCGCTGCCAAGCCTTGCGACGGGGCTGCGGCTGGCGGCGGTCTATGCGCCGATCGGCGCAGTGATTGGCGAATGGGTCGGCGCGTCAAAGGGGCTGGGCTATCTGATGCTGCTGGCCAATGGTCGCGCCAAGATCGACCTGATGTTCGCCGCGTTGATCATGCTCGCCTGTTTGACGGTGCTGCTGCATCTCTCTGTCGGGCTGCTGGCGCAACGTCTGACCCGCTATGCCGAAGGGCGCAGCGAAAGCGGGATCACGCGCAGCACCCGCGCGTGATCCTTTCGGTTCTTATTCCGCGTTGGGCCGCACCCGCGCGCCGCTTTTGTCAGCAAAGGCCGCAAGGCGCGCGCGTGCGTCAGGCTGCGTATTGACCACACCGGCGACCACAGCTTCGGCATAGGCGGCATCCATTGCCGACATATTCTGCATATGGCTCACCGCGCTACAGATCGCAAAGTTCGACAGCGGCAGGTTCTGCGCCGCCTTGCGCGCCAGTTCCATCGCCTTGTCCATGCTGGACCCTTCGACGATATACTGCGCGAGGCCCAGATCGACGGCCTCTTGCCCCTGATAGACGCGCCCGGTCAGCATCATGTCGATCATCCGCGCCTTGCCGACCAGATCGGTCACACGGATCGTAGCCCCCCCGCCGGTGAACAGCCCGCGCTGGCCTTCGGGAAGTGCGAAATACGCGCTTTGGTCCATCACCCGCACATGGGCAGAGCTGGCAAGCTCTAGCCCGCCGCCGACAACGGCCCCTTGCAATGCGGCAATCACGGGCACGCCGCCGTATTCCATCTTGTTGAACGCCTCGTGCCACCGCAAACAGACGTGCATGAAATCGGCGGGGCTGCGGTCTTCGTCATGGTGTTCGATCAGATCAAGCCCGGCGCAAAAGTGATCCCCCGCGCCAGCCAGTACCACTGCACGCACACCAGCGCGCGGTGCGGCGGAAAAGAAGGTGACCAGCTCCTCGATCGTGTCGATGTCCAAGGCATTCCGTTTCGTGGGACGGTTCAGGGTCACCACCCAGACGCCATCGTCATGCGCCTTGATGTCCAGGTTACGGTAGCTGGTCGGATCAATCTGAACGGCCATGTGAATTCCTCCTCCTATGGGGCCGGCAATTGTGGTCGGCCCCGGTGCCTTGCTGCTGCAAGGGCTTGCTGAATATATGCAAAAGGCTCTCCCACCTTTTACGTGACTGTGCATTGAGTAGCGCGCCAAACACAGCCCGTCTATCGGTCATCCGCCGATTTCAGCGCGGTTACTTCCCCAAGGGCAACGGAGGCGCAGGGATTCGCCCCGTCGCAATCTGCCGGAGGCGGCAAAACCGTTTGAAAACGCAATGTTACCGTGTGAATCCGCGCCAATCCGGGGCACCGTCAGAAAAAAATCGAAAATAATCACCGGGGCGGCAAAAATGGGGTTGAACCCCGGCTGAACCTTGGGGTAGTAGAGCGCTACCGGGTCGTTAGCTCAGTTGGTAGAGCGCTTCGTTTACACCGAAGATGTCGGGAGTTCGAGCCTCTCACGACCCACCATTCCACCAATACAATTCAGTTCTACCAACGCAACCTGCGCCGACGGCGACAGGGTTTTATGCGTTTGATGTCAAGGGATTGCCTGCGCGGCCCGTGGCATCAGCAAGGCAAAGACCTTGATACGACAAAGCCCCTCACCAAGGTGAAGGGCTGCTGCGGGCGTCGCAAATTTACGCCGGAGATCTTGAGCGATTTTCGCCCTCAGTCCTCGGGTTGATCAGCGGTATCGCCGCCGCCCTGCCCCTGTGTCACCTGCCGCACTTTGACGCGGATCATCTTGCCGTTTTTCAGCTCTTTCTCGTTGATCACTTTCAGCTTGCCGAACGGCAGCAAGTTCAGCTCGCGGCTGTCCGACAGTGCTTCGCCCAATACGGCGAGCATGGCATCAACGACGGGTTTCGCATCGCGCTTTTTCACGCCCGACCTTTCGACCACTGTGTCGATCAGCTCTTTCTTGCGCATCACGGGGCCGAGGATCACAGGGCGCGGTGCTTCGACCACAGCGGGTGCTGCGGCGGTGTCGGGTGCGGCTGGTTTAGGCGTGGAGGTTTTCTTGGGCGTGGCCATTTGACGTCTCGTCCGTTGGGGAGGTTTCATCAAACCCTAGCGGGGCCACCGGGGGAAATCCAGCGGTGCTTGGGGATGACGCAGCCCTGCGCGAAAATCGGGGACGCGCCCACGAAAAAGGCCGCCCCGAAGGGCGGCCTGATGTCGGTTTGATCGATGCTTAATGCGCTGTGGCGCTATCGCCTGCAGCGTTGCGACGGGCCAGCGCGGCGGCTGCGGCGGCATCTTCTGCCTCCTGATCCCATTCGATCGCTTCGGGCTCGCGGACCAGCGCATGTTTCAGCACTTCGGACACGTGTTTGACGGGAATGATGGTCAACCCTTCTTTCACGTTATCCGGGATATCCGGCAGATCCTTTTCGTTCTCGGTCGGGATGAGAACCGTTGTGATCCCACCACGCAGCGCCGCCAACAGCTTTTCTTTCAAGCCGCCGATTGGCATCGCATTCCCGCGCAAGGACACCTCCCCCGTCATCGCGATATCGCGGCGCACGGGGATCTGGGTCAGCACCGACACGATTGATGTCACCATCGCCAGACCGGCAGAGGGGCCATCTTTCGGCGTCGCACCATCGGGCACGTGGACGTGGATATCCAGCGTGTCGAACTTGGGCGGCTTCACACCGATCTTGGGACTGATAGACCGCACATAGCTGCTGGCCGCGTCGATGGATTCCTTCATCACATCGCCAAGCTTACCGGTGGTTTTCATCCGACCTTTACCCGGCAGGCGCAGGGCTTCGATCTGCAACAATTCGCCCCCGACCGAGGTATAGGCCAATCCGGTCACGACGCCGATCTGATCCTCAAGCTCGGCCAAGCCGTAGCGGTGCTTTTTCACGCCGAGAAAATCCTCGATGTTGTCGCCCGTTACGGTGATCTCGTCGGCTTCCTTCTTGACGATCTTGGTCAGCGATTTCCGCGCAACCTTGGCGATTTCGCGCTCAAGGTTCCGCACGCCGGCCTCGCGGGTGTAGTAGCGGATCATGCTAGTCAACGCACTGTCTTCAATGGCAAATTCCTTTGCCTTCAGACCGTGGTTCTTGACCTGCTTGGCCACAAGGTGCTGTTTCGCGATCTCGCGCTTCTCATCCTCGGTATAGCCCGAAAGGGGGATAATCTCCATCCGGTCAAGCAAAGGCCCGGGCATGTTGTAGCTGTTCGACGTGGTCAGGAACATGACATTCGACAGATCGTATTCCACTTCCAAATAGTGGTCGACGAATGTGCCGTTCTGTTCCGGATCAAGCACCTCAAGCATGGCCGACGCAGGATCGCCACGGAAATCCTGACCCATCTTGTCGATTTCGTCGAGCAAGATAAGCGGGTTCGTGGTTTTCGCCTTTTTCAGCGCCTGAATGATCTTGCCGGGCATGGAGCCGATGTAGGTCCGGCGGTGACCGCGGATCTCGGATTCGTCACGTACGCCCCCCAGCGAGATGCGAATAAATTCGCGCCCCGTCGCCTTGGCAACAGACTTCCCAAGCGAGGTTTTACCCACACCGGGAGGGCCGACAAGGCACATGATCGGGCCTTTCAGCTTGCTGGACCGTTGCTGCACGGCAAGATATTCGACGATGCGTTCTTTAACCTTTTCAAGGCCATAGTGATCATCATCCAGCACCTGCTGTGCCTTGGCGAGGTCTTTTTTGGTGCGCGACTTCACGCCCCACGGGATCGACAGGATCCAGTCGAGGTAGTTGCGCACAACTGTAGCTTCGGCAGACATGGGCGACATGTTCTTGAGCTTCTTCAGCTCGGCGTCGACCTTTTCCTTGGCCTCTTTGCTCAGCTTGGTGTCCGCGATGCGGGCTTCCAGCTCGGCGACTTCATTCTTGCCGTCCTCACCATCGCCAAGCTCGTTCTGAATGGCCTTCATCTGCTCGTTCAGATAGTACTCGCGCTGCGTCTTCTCCATCTGGGATTTGACGCGGGTCTTGATCTTTTTCTCGACCTGCAGAACGGACATTTCGCCCTGCATCAGCCCGTATACTTTCTCGAGCCGCTCGGAGACGGACAGGGTTTCAAGCAGGTCTTGTTTCTGCTCGACCTCGATGCCGAGATGTCCCGCGACCAGATCGGCCAGACGTGCAGGCTCGGACGCTTCGGTCACCGCCGACAGCGCTTCTTCGGGGACGTTCTTCTTGACCTTGGAATAACGCTCAAATTCTTCGGCGACGGACTTCAGCAGCGCCTGAGTGGTTGTCTCGTCACCGGGCTCTTCCGTCAGATATTCGGCAGAAGCTTCAAAGAAGCTATCGTTTTCAAGGTATTCCGTGATGCGCACCCGCGCCTGCCCCTCGACCAACACCTTCACGGTGCCGTCGGGCAGCTTCAGCAGTTGCAAGACATTCGCCAGGACGCCGGTGTTGAAAATACCATCAGAATCGGGGTCATCCACGCCGGGGTCAATCTGGCTCGACAGCAGGATCTGCTTGTCATCGGCCATGACTTCTTCAAGGGCGCGAACAGATTTATCGCGGCCCACGAAAAGCGGTACAATCATGTGGGGGAACACCACAATATCGCGCAAAGGCAATACCGGGTAGGACGCGTTCAGAGGCTCTAACATGCTCTTTTCCTTATACTGCAAGATGACACTGGCCCCTATCTTAGGCGACCGTTCGTTCATCTCCTGTTCTGAGTAGGATATCTGGGGACCCTACCCGCCTGTTTCAATCCCCATGATGCTGTGATCCGTTCGTATGCGGGCCATCTGGCGTGAGGATCGCCCTAGAATGAACCGCCACCGGCGGACAGACAAGCGCGGATCGTATGATTATCCGCGAAAACCGCCAAGAACCATGGTTAACCGGCCCGAATGACAAAAAACGGGCCGGAAATGTGCTTTTTCGCGTTTAACGAGCTTACTCTGCCGCGACCTCTTCGAGGAAGGGATAATCGGTATAGCCCTCTTCGCCACCGGCATAGAAGGTTTTCGTATCCCCCTCGTTCAGCGGTGCGTTAAGTTCGAGCCGTTTTGCCAGATCGGGGTTGGCGATATAAGGCCGGCCAAAGGCCACCAAATCAGCCTTGCCGCTGGCCACGGCATCGATCGCCATGTCGCGGTCATAAAGGTTATTTGCCATGTAGACGCCGTTGAACAGCGACCGCAGCTTGCCAAGGTCTTCGCCGCTGTCCAGATCGCGCGACTGGCCGGTCGAGCCTTCGACCATGTGCAGATAGGCCAGATTGTATTTGTTCAGCGCATCCACGACGTAGGTGAACGTCTCTTGCGGGTCATCATCCGCGATGCCGTTCGCAGGCGAGAAAGGCGACAGGCGCAGGCCGACGTGATCGCCGTCCCATGCATTTACGACGCCGTCCAAGACTTCGAACAGCAGCCGCGCGCGGTTCTCGACCGACCCGCCATAGGCGTCATCGCGTTTGTTGCTTGAGGTCTTAAGGAATTGGTCCAGCAGATAGCCGTTTGCCCCGTGGACCTCGACCCCGTCAAAGCCTGCCTTGCGCGCCATCTTGGTTGCGTGGACATAATCGGCGACAATACGCGGCATCTCGTCCAACTCCAAGGCGCGTGGTTCAGATGTCGGGGTCATACCGTCTTTGGTAAAGGTCTTCACCTCTGCCGCGATGGCCGAGGGAGCGACGGGCTTTTGTCCGTCAGGCTGGATGTCCACATGGCTGATCCGGCCCACGTGCCACAGCTGGATCACGATCTTGCCGCCCTTGGCGTGCACCGCGTCCGTCACCTTTTTCCAGGCAGCAACCTGCCCTTCGGTGTAGATGCCGGGGGTCTTGATGTAGCCTTTGCCTTCGGCGCTAATCTGGGACGCTTCGGTGATGATGATCCCGGCACCGGCGCGCTGTGCGTAGTATTCGACGTGCATGTCGCCGACTTCGCCACTGTCGTCATTGGCGCGGCTGCGGGTCAGCGGGGCCATCACAATGCGGTTCGCGGCCTCGATGCCACCGACCTTCAGGGGGGTGAATAATGCCTCGGTCATGGAAAACTCCTTTGCGGTGTTGTTTCTTGTCTACAGCACCTAACCTTCCGCCCCGTCATCGCAAGGACGGGGCGGAAGGTTTATTCCATTCACCGCAGGGTTTTCCTAAAGCGGGTCGATGTCGCCTTGGGCGCGCTGGCTATGAAAATCAGCCTGCCAGGCGTCAAATGTTCCCGCCGCAATCGCGTCGCGCATACCCGCCATGATTTCCTGGAAATAATGCAGGTTATGCCATGTCAGCAGCATCCCCGAGATCATTTCCTGACTACGGAACACATGGTGCAGGTAGGCGCGGCTGTAGTTCGAGCACGCAGGACATGTGCAGGCTTCGTCCAGCGGGCGCGGGTCATCGGCGTGGCGTGCGTTCTTGATGTTCACAACGCCGTGACGCGTGAACACCTGCCCCGTCCGGCCAGAGCGTGAGGGCAAAACGCAGTCCATCATATCGATCCCGCGGGCCACGGCCCCGACGATATCATCCGGCTTGCCCACCCCCATCAGGTAGCGCGGCCGATCCACGGGCAGCATATCGGTGGCGAAGTCGAGACAGCCGAACATCGCCTCTTGCCCCTCGCCCACGGCAAGGCCGCCCACAGCGTAGCCGTCAAAGCCCACGTCGATCAGCGCCTTGGCGCTTTCCTCGCGGAAGTCACGTTCCAGCCCGCCCTGCTGGATACCAAAGAGCGCATGGCCCGGCCGGTCGCCAAAGGCCTCGCGGCTGCGCTTGGCCCACCGCATCGACATCCGCATCGAGTCCGCGATCCGCGCGCGATCCGCAGGCAGCGCGGGACATTCGTCAAAGCACATGACGATATCGGAGCCGAGCAGCTTTTGAATCTCCATCGACCGTTCGGGGGTCAGTTCGTGTTTCGACCCGTCCACGTGGCTTTTGAAGGTCACGCCCTTTTCCGTCAGCTTGCGCAGCCCTGACAGGCTCATCACCTGAAACCCGCCGGAATCGGTGAGGATCGGCTTGTCCCAGTTCATGAACTTGTGCAGCCCGCCCAAACGGTCGATCCGTTCGGCAGTGGGGCGCAGCATCAGGTGATAGGTATTGCCCAGCAGGATATCCGCACCGGTCGCGGCGACGCTTTCGGGCATCATCGCCTTGACCGTGGCGGCAGTGCCCACAGGCATGAAGGCCGGCGTGCGAATATCGCCCCGCGGGGTAGAGATGACACCGGTACGCGCCGCACCATCGCGGGCCTGAAGATCGAACGAGAATTTTTTCATGACTGCGGCTATAAGATGTCCCCCGCATAGGCGCAATCGCGCAGTTTAGCCGCGCGTTCCACAAGGCTGTCATGGAAGCACCGTAAATCTGCGCTATGTCCAGCCGGAACCGCCGGGGCGCTGCCCCGGACCCCGGGATTTATGCCATTTGGAAGCCCGTGTCGTGACTTGAGTAGACGCAGGCGACCTGCTAGGCGGCGGGATGATTTAGCTGTGCCGGAGTGCGTGACATGCAAGAATTGACGTTTGGCTGGGAAGAATGGGTCGCCCTTCCCGAATTGGGGCTTCCCGCGATCAAGGCAAAGATCGACACCGGCGCGCGCACATCGGCGCTGCACGCCCATGACATCGAAGTCTTTGGCCCCGCGTCCAAGCCCAAGGTCCGGTTCAACGTGCATCCTGTGGCTGGCAACGAAGACATCACTATCACCTGCTCCGCGCCCATCATTGACCGGCGCGAGGTCACCTCGTCGAATGGCGAGGCAGAGCTGCGCTATGTCATCTCGACCAAGATGGATGTCGCAGGCCAAAGCTGGCCGATTGACGTGACCCTGACCAACCGTGCGGGCATGACCAGCCGCATGTTGCTGGGCCGTCAGGCGCTGACAGATCACATCACCATCTCGCCCACCGAGAAACGGTTGCAACCGGATCTGAGCTATGACGTCTACCATACCGCCGCTGTGCGCCACCGCGCGCCCAAACGCGCATTGCGGGTCGCCGTGCTGAGCCGTGAGGCAAGCAACTATTCCACCTCGCGTCTGGTCGAAGTCGGCGAGGCCCGTGGCCATACTGTCGAAGTGATCGATACCACCCGTTGCTATATGGCGATCAACGCCATGGCTCCCGAAGTGCATTACGATGGCAAACGTCTGCCGCGCTATGACGCGGTGATCCCACGGATCGGTGCCTCGGTCACGCCCTATGGCTGCGCGGTGATCCGGCAGTTCGAAACCATCGGGACCTACTGCGTCAACGGCTCTGCCGGTATCCTGTCGAGCCGCGACAAGCTGCATGCGCATCAGGTCTTGGCGTCGAAGAAAATCGGCATGCCGACCACCGCTTTTGCCGCCTCGCCCAAGGACACGTCGAACCTCATGGCGCTGGTCGGCACCGCGCCGCTCATCGTGAAACTGCTGGAATCCACCCAAGGCAAAGGTGTGGTGCTGGCCGAGACCAAGAAGGCCGCGGAATCCGTGATTGATGCTTTCCGCGGGCTCAAGGCAAACTTTCTTGTGCAGGATTTCGTCAAGGAAGCCGCGGGCGAGGATCTGCGTTGTCTTGTGGTGGATGGCAAGGTCGTGGCCGCGATGAAGCGCACCGGCGCGGAGGGTGATTTCCGCTCCAACCTGCACCGTGGCGGCACCGCTCAGGTCGTGCGCATCACCAAGGTTGAACGCGACACCGCCCTGCGTGCAGCTCGAGCCTTTGGACTGGGCACGGCCGGTGTGGATCTGCTGCGGTCGGACAGCGGGCCAAAGGTGCTTGAGGTCAACAGCTCTCCCGGGTTCGAAGGGATCGAGAAAGCCACCGGCAAGGATATCGTCGGCATGGTCTATGATATGATCGAAGCGCGGGTAAAGCCGCAGCCGGTGCGCAAGCGCAAAGCGTAGCTTCCGCATTGGTTCGCGGGTCCGCCCTCTGGACGGTGCCCGCTGCAATCCCTATATAAACGATAAGAAAAAGGAGCGAGGCCCTGATGACCGACAGCACACAACCTCTTGAAGGCACCCCTCTGATTGCGCCCTCGTCAACGGATCATCCGCTGTACGAGCAGATCACCGAAGCCTGCCGCACTGTCTATGACCCTGAGATTCCGGTGAATATCTATGAGCTGGGGTTGATCTACACGATCGACATCAACGCGGAAAACGAGGTCAACATCAAGATGTCCCTCACCGCGCCCGGCTGCCCCGTCGCAGGCGAGATGCCCGGCTGGGTCGCCGATGCGGTCGAACCCCTGCCCGGCGTGAAAACCGTCGACGTGGAACTGGTCTGGGAGCCACCATGGGGCATGGATATGATGTCTGACGAAGCCCGTCTTGAACTGGGCTTCATGTAAGCCGATAGGCCGAAACCGGGGCGCGTTTCACGTCCCGGTTGATTTTACATGAGTTTCACGCAATGGTCGCATCATTGTAACATAGGGTAGCCACACCGCTGCCAGATGATTTTATTTGGAGCGATCATGCGACTAACTACTGCCCTTACAGCTTTGGCTTTGGCCCCCACTGCGCTGCTGGCCGACGCCCACAGCACCCCCGTCCCTGTCGAATACGGTGCCCGTCCTGCCTATCTGGTGGACAAGCTTCCCGATGGCGACCTCAAGGACAAGCTGGCGTCCTGCATGGGCCAGACCGCGTCCAAATCCGATTTCTCCATCGGGCACCGCGGCGCGCCGCTGATGTTCCCCGAGCATACCGTACAGTCCAACGTTGCCGCCGCCCGTCAGGGTGCAGGCATTCTGGAATGCGACGTGACCTTTACCGCCGATCACGAACTGGTCTGCCGTCACGCGCAGAACGATCTGCACACCACCACCAATATCCTCGTCTCCGATCTGGCCGAGAAATGCACCACCGGCTTCACCGCCGCTGCGGGCGAAGAAGGTGCCAGCGCGGAATGCCGCACCTCGGATATCACCTTGGCTGAGTTCCGCACCCTGACGCCCAAGATGGACAGCGCCGACGCCACCGCCACCACCGCCGAAGACTATCAGGGCGGCGTGGCCAGCTTCCGCACCCAGCTGTACAGCGACGGTGCCGATCTGATGACCCACGCGGAATCGATCGAGCTGTTCAAATCCCTCGGCGCGAAATTCACCCCCGAGCTCAAGTCCCCTTCGGTCGAGATGCCCCACGACGGCTTCAGCCAGGAAGACTATGCGCAAAAGATGATCGACGAATACAAAGCCGCGGGCGTCCCTGCCTCGGACGTTTGGGCGCAGTCGTTCAATCTGGATGACGTGCTTTACTGGATCAAGGCAGAGCCCGAGTTCGGCAAACAGGCCGTTTATCTCGTGGAATGGAGCGAAGGTTTCGACGAACAGGACCCCAGCACCTGGACACAGGATTTCGCCCAGCTGAAAGAGCAAGGCGTGCAGTATCTGGCCCCGTCGCTGAACATGCTGCTGACCAACAAAGACGGCGCTCTGGCCGCCTCTGACTATGCCAAGAAAGCCAGCGAAGCCGGTTTGAACCTGATCGCCTGGACGCTCGAACGCTCCGGTCCGCTGTCCACGGGCGGTGGCTGGTATTTCCAATCCGTTGGCGACATCATCACCGACGACAGCGACTATCTGGTCGCGCTGGACGTGCTGGCACAGGACGCTGGCGTCAAGGGGGTCTTCTCTGACTGGCCCGCGACCGTCACCTACTATGCCAACTGCATGGGCCTGTAACCTACGGGGTTTGATCCGGCGCAATCGCGCGTGACGACATGGGCCGTCCCTTCGGGGGCGGCCTTTCGCTATTGTGCATCCCCCCGCTTGAGAAACCCTGCCAAAGCCCTTATCTTGTCGGTAACAGGAGTATTCAGCATGTTCGCAATCCCAGGCAAGCAAGCCGTCACCATCACCCCCAAAGCCGCCAATCAGATCACCAAGCTGATGACGTCCGCCGGCCACGCCGGTCTGCGCATCGGCATCAAGAAGGGTGGCTGCGCCGGCATGGAATATACGATGGAGTATGTGAACGAGGCCGACGCCAATGACGAGGTCGTCGAACAGGACGGCGCGCGTGTGATGATCGCGCCGATGGCGCAGATGTTCCTTTTCGGCACCGAGATCGACTATGAAACCTCGCTGCTGGAATCCGGCTTCAAGTTCCGCAATCCCAATGTGACCGAAGCCTGCGGCTGCGGCGAATCCATCAAATTCGGCTAACGGTATCGCGCCGCGCTGGCGGGGCGTGACCGCAGCTTGCCGTTGCCCTGTCGGGGTGGCGCTGGTATCCCTTTGAAAAACCACATGAAGGATATGCATATGCGCCGCAAGCTTGCCGCTGGGAACTGGAAGATGAACGGCACGCTGGCCGGTCTGGACATGTTGGCCGATGTGGCCGCTGCAATGGACAGCACCGCTGCAGAGGCGGTGATCTGCCCGCCCGCCCCCTACCTCCTACCAGCGGTCACCAAAGCCCAAGGCACCCCCGTCGGCATCGGCGCGCAGGATTGCCACGCAGAGCCGAAAGGTGCCTTCACTGGCGATATCTCTGCCTCGATGATCAAGGAGGTCGGCGCGACCTATGTGATCCTCGGCCATTCCGAGCGCCGCGATGCCTATGGCGAAACGGATGCCGACGTTGCGGCCAAGGCGCAGGCCGCTTGGGACGCGGGGCTGACCGCCATCATCTGCATCGGCGAAAGCGAGGCGGATCGCAGCTCCGGCACCACGCTGGATGTCATCGCCGAACAGCTTGCAGGCTCCCTGCCCGACGGCTGCACAGGCGAGAATACCGTCGTCGCGTATGAACCCATCTGGGCGATTGGCACCGGTAAAATCCCGACGCTTGACCAGATCGTCGAGGTGCATGACTTCATCCGCGCAACACTGGCCGAACGCTTCGGCACGGATGTCAGCGACGCGCTGCGGCTGCTGTATGGCGGCTCGGTCAAACCGGACAACGCGGCAGAGATCTTCAAGGTCGATAACGTGGACGGTGCCCTGATCGGCGGGGCGAGCCTTACACCCGCTGATTTCGTCCCGATCCTTCAGGCGCTCGCTGCCACCTGATCTTCATTTTGCCAAATAAACTCATGGCATGACACACATAAAAAGGCGGCGCATCCGATGGGGTGCGCCGCCTTTTTCGTTTCTCTCGTGATACAACGCCCTAGCGGGTGATGATCTCCGGCCCCATCATCAGGGTCGGCAGCCAGGTCGAGATGACCGGGATATAAGTCACCATCAGCAGGAAGATAAACAGCACCACGGTGAAGGGCAGCGCGGCCTTGACCACATTCATCATCGGCATATTCGCCACGCCCGAGGTCACAAAGAGGTTCAGACCCACCGGCGGGGTGATCATCCCGATTTCCATGTTCACCACCATGATGATCCCCAGATGGATCGGGTCGATGCCCAGTTCAATCGCGATGGGGAAGACCAGCGGGGCGACGATGATCAACAGGCCTGACGGCTCCATGAACTGCCCGCCAATCAGCAAGATCACGTTGACGATGACCAGGAACATGATCGGCCCGAAACCGGCGCTCAGCATCGCGGCAGAGATCTGCTGCGGGATCTGCTCGTCAGTCAGCACGTGCTTGAGGATCAGCGCGTTGGCGATGATGAACATCAGGGTGACGGTCAGCTTGCCCGCCTCGAACAGCGTATCGCGGGTATCGCGGTGGAAAAAGACAGTGACCAGCGCCATCGGCTTGCGCATCAGCGACAGGTTGCGCCCCTCGCCTTCGACGTGCAGCGGGCCCATATCGCGATAGACAAAGGCCGCAATGAAGAAGGCATAGACAGCAGCCACGGCAGCGGCTTCGGTCGGGGTAAAGATACCGCCATAGATACCGCCAAGGATGATCACGATCAGCATCAGCCCCCAGCCCGCTTCACGCCCCGAAGCAAAGACCTCACCCCAGCCGCGCCATTCGCCCTGTGGCAGCTTCTTGACCCGCGCCATGATGTAGATGGTCAGCATCAGCATGGTGCCCGCCATCAGACCGGGGATAACGCCCGCAAGGAACATACGGCCCACAGAGACATCCGTGGCAGAGGCATAGACAACCATCACGATGGACGGCGGGATCAGGATTCCCAGGGTGCCCGCGTTGGCGATGACACCGGCGGCGAATTCCTTGGTGTAGCCGGTTTCCCGCATCCCCGCGATCACGATGGAGCCGATGGCAACGACCGTTGCAGGCGATGATCCCGACAGGGCGGCGAACAGCATACAGGCAAAGACACCCGCAATCGCCAGACCACCCGGAAAATGCCCGACCAGCGCGATAGAGAAACGGATGATCCGCTTGGCCACACCACCCGTCGACATGAAGGACGACGCCAGCACGAAGAACGGGATCGCGAGCAGCGTGTAGTGCCCCGCCATCGCCTGAAAGAAGGTCTGCGCGATGGACGCAAGCGAGCTGTCGGACAGCACCAGCAGAAAGACGATCGACGAGAAGCCAAGGCTGACGGCAATCGGAACGCCCAGCAACATCAGCCCGACGATCATGGTAAATAGGATAAGGACTTCCATGCGCTCAGGACTCCGCGTTCATGTGTTTGACGGCTTCGATATCATCTTCGGCCTCGTGACTGACGATCAGCGCTGTGGCCTGTCCGGTAAAGACACGCACACCGGCCTGGATGAAACGGAACAACAGCAGCGCCATGCCGAAGGGCAGCATGAAATAGGGGATGAACCGTGGCAGTTTGCCGTAGGTTTCGCCCTCGTTCATGATCGGCTCGATAAAGCGCAGCCAATCCGGCATGGGGATATCGACGGTTTCATACCACGCCTGATCGCGGCTGTCGGCAAAGCCTGTGGGGAACCAGCGGCCCGTTGTGGCGTCCAGCCCCGCGAAGGGGGCCCAGTAATCCCACGCGCCTTTCATCAGCAAGGCCCCGTAGACCACGCAGATCACTGCCGCAACCAGCGCGAGCACCCGGCGTTTGGGCAGCGAAAACAGGTTCACGACCGCGTCCACCCCCAGATGAGCCGTGACCTTCACCGCATAGCTCATGCCAAACAGCACCAGCCAGGCGAAGAGGAAGGTCACCGCTTCGAGCCCCCAGATGATGCCGGTGTTGAAACCATAGCGCAGGACGACGTTGATAAAGGTGATAAGCGTCATCAGACCAAGGATGATGGCAATCGCCGTTTCCTCAAGCTCGTTGACAATGCGCCCGAGCGCAGAATGAGATTGAACACCATGTGACATGGGAATGCTCCGCTGTGAGAGGAGAGTGGATCAGGCCCGCACGCCGCGGGGCATGTCGGGGCCTGACGCAAGTGATATGCCCCGTCCGTCGCCAGACGGGGCAGAACAGGGTTTAGTGCTTGGCGTTGATCGCTTGGGCTTCGTCGATGTTTTCCTGACCGACGTCTGCGGTGAACTCTTCCCAGACGGGCTTCATCGCGGTGACCCAGGCTTCGCGCTGCGCGTCGTCCAGTTCACGGACCACACCACCGGCATCGATGATCGCCTGTTTGGCTTCGGCGTTCACTTTGGACGATTCCGCGTTGCGGGTGTCGGTCACTTCCTGAACGATGGTCGCCAGCTGGTCACGCACATCGGCGTCCAGGCTGTCCCACCAGTCGGTGGAGGTCACAAGCATGTAGTCCAGAACACCGTGGTTGGTTTCGGTTGTCCCGTCCTGCACCTCAAAGAACTTCTGGCCATAGATGTTGGACCAGGTGTTTTCCTGACCGTCGACAACGCCGGTTTGCAGCGCGCCGTAAACTTCCGAGAAGGCCATCGGCTGGGGCGATGCGCCCATTGCCGCCATCTGGGCCTTCAGCACGTCAGAGTTCTGCACGCGGAATTTCAGACCATTGGCATCCGACGGCACGTTCAGCGGCTTGTTCGCCGACATCTGCTTCATGCCATTGTGCCAGAACGCCAGACCCAGCAGGCCACGGCGCGTCATGGATTCTTTCATCGCAACACCGGTGTCGGAGTTCTGGAACTCGTCTACAGCGTTGATGTCCTTGAACATGAAGGGCAGATCGAAGATGCGGAACTGCTTGGTGAACTGCTCGAACTTCGACAGCGACGGTGCGGCCATCTGAACGTCGCCTTGCAGCAGCGCCTCAAGAACCTGGTCATCATTGTACAGCGTGGAGTTCGGGAACACTTCCATGCAGGCTTTGCCGTTCATCTCGTCATTGACGCGCTGTTCCAGCAA
Organism: Sulfitobacter sp. CB2047; assembly: GCF_000735125.2. Classification (NCBI taxonomy): domain Bacteria; kingdom Pseudomonadati; phylum Pseudomonadota; class Alphaproteobacteria; order Rhodobacterales; family Roseobacteraceae; genus Sulfitobacter; species Sulfitobacter sp. CB2047. Next base: position 2,070,024 of record NZ_CP072613.1, read on the forward strand.
GGACGCGGCGATGCCTTTGGGGTGACGGTCTGTGTTGGTCACGTGGCTCAGCTTGATGACGACTTCGCCATCGTCACACGCCGCGGCAACAGCACCGGCGCTTACGGAAAGGGTAATAGCCACCAGAGTGGTTGTCAGGAATTTCATGTGATGTCTCCTCCCAGAGAACTGTTTTTCAAGTCTCGGCATCCGGTCGTTCCAAATGCGGTGGCGTTACTAGAGCGTTATTTCGCCGACCTCACAAGGAAGAGAGGTTGAAAGATCAAGATCGCGTTAAACATATTATTTATCAGAGCGTTGATGCATTTAGTTAAGGTTATATACCAACGCGCTGCACGCTGCCTGTGCGGATAACCGCACAGCGCGCAGCGCAGTTGTGCGAAAATCCGCACAGGCTAGCTGCGAAAGTCCTCGGGCCGAATCCCGTAGCGGGCCAGCTTGTCATAGAAGGTCTTGCGCGGCAGTTTCAGCGCCTGCGCCGCCGCACTCGCCTGCCCCTCGGCACGGCGCAAGGCCGCGCGCAGCAGGGATTGTTCCACCTGCGCCATCTGGTCCGCCAGCCCGAGGTTCGCATCCGGCGTCACCTCGTCCGAGACCCCCATGACAAAGCGCATCGCCTCTGACATCAGCGCGCGCGCGTTGCCGGGCCAGTCCCGCGCCATCAGCCCCGCGATCATTTGCGGCGTCACTTCGGGCGGCTGCACGCCCGACTGCTCTGCCGCCTGATCGACGTAGCGGCGAAACATCGTGGCGATATCCTCGGGGCGTTCAGCCAGCGACGGGATGCGCACGGTCATGACCTCGAGCCGGTAATAGAGATCCGCGTGGAACTGCCCCTCGGCCACCAATGACTGTAGCTCCCGCGCGCTGCCCGCAATGAGACGCACATCTGGCACCTGCTCAAGCGCTTCGATCAGGCTCAGTTGGGTCTGCGCGGGAAGCTGCGCGACCTCGTCCAGAAACAGGCACCCGCCCGAGGCGGCGTGCAGCGCATCGCTCACATCATCGGGACTAAGCCCCGCGGCAGCACGTTTGACGAAGGGCCCTTTGGAGCGGCGCGAGGATAGGTGGATCACCTCTGACACCTTCGAAATACCAGAGCCCGACGGGCCGGTGACCAGCACCTCGGCATTGGCCTGCGCCACGCGCCGCACCTTGTCGCGCAGCCGTTCTGACAGATCCGACGACCCGAAAATCATCCGCGCCGCCGGATCGCCGGTTTCCACGATATGCAGCAGCCGACGGTTTTCCAGCACCAGCGCGCGGGTTTTCAGTGCGCGTTCAATCACAGTGACCAGCGCGGCGGGGGCGCAGGGTTTTTCAAGGAAATCAAAGGCCCCTGCCTCCATCGCGCGCACGGCCATGGGGATGTCGCCTTCGCCTGTCAGCAGGATCACCGGCAGGTCGGGATCCTGTTCATGGGCATAGGCCAGCAGGTGAAACCCGTCGCGCCCGGGCATGCGCATGTCCGATAGGATGATGCCATCGAACCGCTCGGTGATCCTATCCTTGGCAGCCACGAACGACCCCGCGGCGACAACATCAATATCGGCAAGCTCCAGCGTCTGCGCCAGCGCCTCGCGGACAGAGGCATCATCATCGACCAAAAGAACGGTTCTGCTCATGCCTGCCCCTCCTCGCCCGTATCGGCGCGTTCCAGCGTGACAGAGAACATCGCACCGCCCGCGTCAAGGTTGGTGCCACGGATCCCCCCGCCAAAGCTTTGCACAATCCCGTAACTGATCGACAGCCCCAGCCCCATGCCCCCCATCGCACCCTCGGCACCGCCCCCCACGGATTTGGTCGTGTAGAACGGGTCGAACACCTTGTCTGGCATCTCGATCCCCGGTCCGGTGTCTCGGAACTGCACCCGCACGGGGTCGGCGGGATCGATTGTGATGCTCAGCCGTTTGGTGTCGCTGCTGCTCATGGCATCGACGGCGTTGGTGATGAGGTTTACAAAGACCTGCCCCAAGCGCACCTCGCCGCCGCGCACCCAGACGGGGGCATTGGCGGGCTGGTAGTCAAGGGTCACGCCCGCGTCGCGCAGATAGCTTTGGGTCAGCTCCACCGCGCTGGCGACCACGCGGGTCACATCCACGCGGGTCTGCGGCACGCTTTCTTGCCGCGCAAAGGCCCTCAGGTTCTGGATGATCCGCGCCATCCGGTCGGCCATCTGCGAGATGCGGGTCAGGTTTTCAGCCGTCCTGTCGGGGCGGTCACGCTCAAGGAATTGCACCGCGTTTTCTGCAAAGGACCGGATCGCCATCAGCGGCTGGTTCAGCTCGTGGCTGATGCCCGCCGACATCTGGCCAAGCGCCGACAGCTTGCCCGCCTGCACCAGATCCGCCTGCGCGCGGCGCAGTGCGGCCTGCGCCTCTTCCCGCTCGGTCGCTTCGCGGCGCAATTCGGTGTTGCTGGCGTTCAGGGCGGCGGTGCGTTTGGCGACCTGCCGCTCAAGCGCCGCGTTCGCCTCTGACAGGGCGCGGCGGCGCTCGGTCGCGAGAAACAGCAGCGCGCCAAAGGCAAGGCAAAGCGCTGCCACCGCCGCCGCCTGTGCCCGTGCCAAACGTTGCGCGCCCTCGATATCCAGCAGCACCTCGCCCGTCATCCCCACCACCGGCAAGGCGCGGGTCAGATGCAAGGCGGCGTCGGGCAGATACGGCCCCCAGCCCATATGCCAGATCTCGTGGCCGCGCACGTCAGACACCGCGAAATCCAGCGCCGCACCATCTGGCGGCACCAGCCCCTGCGCCGCACGGGGACGCGCCCAGAACAGCAGCTCTGACCGGTTTGCGATCTGGACGACCCCGTCGGTGTCGGTGAAGAACGCCGCCGGATTGCTGCCGCGCCAGTCATAATCAATGCCGTTCAGATCAGTCGACACCACAACGGCACCGCGCACCTGCCCGTCGGGCGCGAAGACAGGGGCGGCGTGGAAATAGGCGCGGTCGGTCAAGGGCGCGGCGGGGCCGTGCCCCCATCCAAGTGCACCGCGCAAGGCCCGCAGGACAAAGCGTTGATCCGCCCGTGGCACCCGCACCGCTTCCGCGCCAAGTGCCGCGACGATCACATCGCCGGATCGGTCAAGCACCTGCACATCCAGCGCCGTGGTCTTATCCGCGACCTCTTGCAAAAATGCCTGCGCCTCGACCGCCGGACGCCGGTCCAGCACCTGCGCCACCTGCGGGTGATCCGCCAGAAACACCGCCAGATCGCGGTACCGCTGCAACTGCCCGACCAGACGGTCGCTGACCAGCGACAGATCCGCCTGCCCCCGCGCGCGCAGCTGGTCCAGCCCTTGCAGATAGGCATAGCGCCAGACCCCGCCGGAGAGGACCGACACGGTGATCAGAAACAGCACAAAGGTCGCGACGCGGCGGCGCATTCCGGAGGTCATGGCGTTATTTGGCACAGACCCGCTTGCAAAGACCAGAGCCACAGCTATTGCTAGGCCCCATGAAAACACTGAACCTTTCCCCGCTTGATCCCGACTTCGTCCAAAACCCCTATGCCGCCTATACGCGCGCACGTGCGCAGGGCCCCGTGCTGTTCTGGCAAGACTACGGGATGATGGCCGCTTTTGATGCGGCGACGGTGCAGGCCTTGCTGCGTGACCGCCGTTTGGGCCGCGAGACCCCTGCCGACCAGCGCAAGCCCATGCCCGATCACATGCGCGACTTCTATGCGGTGGAAGACCAATCGATGCTCGAGCTTGAGCCGCCAACCCACACCCGCCTGCGCGGGTTGGTGCTGCGTGCCTTTACCTCGCGCCGGATTGCCGGTCTCGCCCCCGAGATCGAAGAGATTGCCCAAGCCCTGCTGGCCGACCTGCCCAAGGGCGAAGCCTTTGACCTGATCCCCGCTTTTTGCACCCAATTGCCCGTGCGCATCATCGCGCGGCTGCTTGGCGTGCCAGAGGATATGTGGCCCGACCTGCTGCGCTGGTCCAATGATATGGTCGCCGTCTACCAGATCGGCCGGACCCGCGCGACCGAAGAGGCCGCCAATACCGCCGCCGCAGATTTCACCGCCTTCCTGCGCCGCTATGTCAATGAGCGTCGCCAAGACCCGCGTGACGACCTGATCACCCAGTTGATCGCCGCCGAAGAAGACGGCGAAAAACTGAGCACGGATGCGCTGATCGGCACGTGTATCCTGCTGCTGAACGCAGGGCACGAGGCGACGGTCCACGCGCTTGGCAACGGGATCGCCTGCTTGCTGGAAAATAGCACCCCCGCCAGCGCCCTCGCCCCCGATGCGATCAACGCCACGGTCGAAGAGATCCTGCGCTACGACCCGCCCCTGCATGTCTTTGAACGTTTCGCCTACGAGGATATCGAACTGGGCGATGTCATGCTGGAAAAGGGCCGCAAAATTGCACTGGTGCTAGGGGCCGCAGGCCGCGATCCCGCGCTTTACGACCAGCCCGATGTGTTCGACCCGACCCGTCCGGCCAAGGCCCACGCGGCCTTTGGCGGTGGTTTGCATTTCTGCGTCGGCGCGCCGCTGGCCCGGCTGGAAATGCAGATCGCGTTGCGTGCGCTTTTTGACCATGCGCCGAACCTGCAACTGGCCGAAGCACCGCGCTTTGCCAATACCTACCATTTCCACAAGCTGGAACGGTTGATGGTGACGATCTAAGTCGCGCCTCCCCGCGCCACGGCGTTACAGCGGCAGCATCGTGGTCGATTTGATCTCTTCCATCGACAGCAACGCTGTGACGTTGTGCACGCGGACCTCAGAAATCAGCGCCTGATAAAAGGCATCATAGGCGCGGGCGTTCTTGACGCGGACCTTCAGGATATAGTCGATGTCCCCCGCCAGCCGGTGCGCCTCTTGCACTTCGGGACGGTTTTTCAACGCCTTGAGGAACGCCGCCTGCCAGTCGGCCTCGTGGGACGACGTGCGGATCAACACGAAGAAACACGCCTCGAAGCCAAGCGCCTCTGCATCCAGCACAACCGTATGCTGCCCGATCACCCCGGCCTCGCGCAGTTTACGAATCCGGTTCCACACAGGGGTCTTGGAACTGCCGACCTCGCGCGCGATATCGTCTAATGACTGGCTGGCATCGCGTTGTAACTGCGCTAGAATTTTCCGGTCCACGTCATCGATCCGAACGTCCATTCTGCTTTTCCTTCACTCTGTGGTCTGTTGTTCTGTTTGCGCGGCTGAATGGAACGTACGTCCTTATATCCCCAGACACCTAGCGCCTTATTGGAATTATTTCCTATATAGAGCTCAAGCTAAGCGCAAGGACCGAACCACATGGATCATTTCCCAATCTACCTGTCCACCAAGGGCCAGCGCATCGTCTTGTCAGGCGGTGGCGAAGCGGCTTTGGCCAAGCTGCGCCTGTTGCTCAAGACCGAAGCCAAGATCAGCGTCTTCGCCCCGACCCCCGCGCCCGAGATCGCAGCATGGGCTGATGCGGGCCGCCTGACGCTACACACCCGCGCCCTGCGCCACGGCGATGTGCTGTGTGCGAAACTCTTCTACGCTGCCGATGAAGACGAGACCGAAGACGCCCGCACCGCCGCGATTGCGCGTGCCGAAGGGGCCTTGGTCAATATCGTCGATAATCTGCACGACAGCGCCTTTATCACCCCCGCCATAGTGGACCGTGACCCCGTGACCATCGCCATCGGCACCGAAGGCGCGGCCCCCGTGCTGGCCCGTGCGATCAAGGCCGATCTGGAAGAGCGTCTGCCCACAACGCTGGGAAAGCTGGCGCGGATCGGCAAGGGGTTCCGCAAGATGGCCGACGCCCTGCCCTTTGGCCGCCCGCGCCGCGATTTCTGGCGTGACTATTACTTTGCCGCCGGCCCCCGCGCCGTAGCGGATGGCAAAGCCGCCGTCGAAAACGCGCTGAACACGCTGCTGGCCGACCACCAGTCCCGCGCCGCGCGTGCCGGTCACATCGCCTTTGTCGGCGGCGGCCCCGGTGACCCCGAACTGCTGACCCTCAAGGCGCGCCGCGCTTTGGACGAGGCCGATGTGGTGATCTACGACCGGCTGATCAGCCCCGAGATCCTCGAACTCGCCCGCCGCGAGGCGCTGATGATCGACGTGGGCAAGGAAGGCTTCGGCCCCTCTACCGCGCAGGAAACCATCAACGATCTGCTGGTCGAACACGCGCAGGCGGGGGCCCAGGTGGTCCGTCTGAAATCCGGCGACGCCACCATCTTTGGCCGCCTGGACGAAGAGATCGACGCCGTGGACGCCCATGGCATCGGCTGGCACATCGTGCCGGGGATCACCTCTGCCTCTGCCGCCGTCGCAACCATCGGGCAAAGCCTGACGAAACGCGGGCGCAACGCCTCTGTCCGGTTCCTGACCGGCCATGACATGAAAGGGTTCGCCGATCATGATTGGGCCGCTTTGGCCCGCCCGGGCGAGGTCGCCGCGATCTATATGGGCAAGAAATCCGCGCGGTTCATCCAAGGCCGCCTGCTGATGCACGGGGCCGATCGCAGCACGCCTGTCACGCTGGTCGAAAATGCCTCGCGCGCGGATCAGCGGATTGTCGAGACCACGCTGGACCGTCTGCCCACCGACCTGAACGCGGCCAATCTGACCGGCCCCGCCCTGACTTTCTATGGGCTGGCACCCCGTGCCGCCGCCCGCGCCACCACCGAATTGTTTCAAGAGGAGATGGCATAATGGCCAAGCCCTTCACCCCCAAAGTTGTCACCGCCAATGCCTTGCTGGAAGGCGACGTGATCTACCAGACCGCCACCGGCTGGACCCGCAAACTCGAGGAGGCCGAAGTCCTGACCGACGAGGCGGTCGCCGATGTGCGTCTGATCGATGCGATCCAGCAAGCCGACCTGACCGTCGGGGCCTATCTGGCCGATGTCGACACCAGCACAGACACACCCAAGCCATCGCATTTCCGCGAAGCATTCCGCGCCAAGGGTCCAAGCAATTACACCCACGGCAAGCAGGAGGTTCAATAATGTACAGCTACACCGAATTTGACGATGCCTTCATCGCCGAACGCAACGCACAGTTTCGCGCGCAGGTCGAACGCCGCATCGACGGTTCCCTGACCGAGGATGAATTCAAGCCCCTGCGCCTGATGAACGGGCTCTATCTGCAACTGCACGCCTATATGCTGCGGGTCGCGATCCCCTATGGCACGCTCAGCAGCCGCCAGATGCACAAGCTGGCCGATATCGCTGCCAAATGGGATAAGGGCTACGGCCATTTTACCACGCGCCAGAACATCCAGTACAACTGGCCCCAGCTGCGTGATGTCCCCGATATGCTGGACGCGCTGGCCGAAGTGAACATGCACGCCATTCAGACCAGCGGCAACACCATCCGCAACGTGACCGCCGACCATTTCGCCGGTGCCGCCGCGGATGAAATCGCCGATCCGCGCCCCGTGGCCGAACTGATCCGGCAGTGGTCCACCGACCACCCCGAATTCCAGTTCCTGCCGCGGAAGTTCAAGGTCGCTGTCTCTGGCGCGCCCCATGACCGTGCGGTGATCAAGGCCCATGATATCGGCCTGCAAATCGTCGAGAAAGACGGCGAGATCGGCTATCAAGTCATTGTCGGCGGCGGCCTTGGCCGGACCCCGATGATCGGCAAGGTGCTTTACGACTTCGTCAGCTCCGAAGACCTGCTGCCCACGCTCGAGGCCATCGTCTCGGTCTATAACCTGTTGGGCCGCCGCGATAATAAATACAAAGCGCGGATCAAGATCACCGTGCATGAGAACGGCATCGACGACATCCGCGCACGGGTGGACGCCCGCTATGCGCTGATCCGTCCGCAGTTCACCGGCGTCGACCAGCAGATGCTGTCGCGGATCGAGGCGGATTTCGCCAGCCCGACGTTCAAGACCGCCCCGACGGACGCTTATACTGCTGCCTATGACAGCGATCCCGTGTTCAAAAGTTGGGCCGACACCAACCTGACCGACCACCGCGATCCGTCCTACGCGATCGTGTCGATCAGCCTCAAGGCCCACGGCAAGACCCCGGGCGACGCCACTGCCGAACAGATGCACCGTATGGCTGAACTGGCGGCCGAGTACGGCCATGACGAACTGCGCATCAGCCACGAGCAGAATGTGATCCTGCCCCATGTGCACCGCGGCGACCTGCCTGCGCTGCACGCGGCGTTGAAAGAGGTCGGCCTTGCCACGGCCAATATCGGCCTGATCAGCGATATCATCGCCTGCCCCGGCATGGACTACTGCGCGCTGGCCACAGCCCGCTCGATCCCGATTGCCCAGGAAATCGCGACCCGCTTTGACGAGCTGAAGCTGGAACACGATGTCGGTCCGCTCAAGATCAAGATCTCGGGCTGCATCAATGCCTGCGGCCACCACCACGTGGGCCACATCGGGATTCTCGGGCTCGACCGCGCCGGTGTCGAAAACTACCAGATCACTCTGGGCGGTGACGGCACCGAAAACGCCGCCATCGGAGAGCGCGCCGGTCCGGGTTTTTCCGCCGACGACATTATTCCGGCGATTGAACGGTTGGTAAAAGGCTACCTCGACCTGCGCAGCGACGCGGGCGAGACCTTCTTGCAAACCTATCGTCGCCTCGGTCTTGCCCCGTTCAAGGCCGTCCTCTACCCGGAAGCACAAGCCAATGCCGCGTGATCAACTGACACTTCCAAATGGGGAAAAAATCCTCCCCGAAGGGCCGGACCGCGTCGCAGCGCTGACCCGTCAGGTGGAAAAACTGAACGATGGCCTGCGCCATCACAGCGCCACCGACGTGCTGCGTGCCGCGATCGACAACGTGCCCAATCTGGCGCTTGTCTCAAGCTTCGGGGCGGAATCCGTCGCCCTGTTGCACCTTGCCTCTATGGTGAAACGTGATCTGCCGGTGTTGTTCATCGACACAGAGATGCTCTTTGCTGAAACGCTGGTCTATCAGCAAGAGCTGAGCGAACGGTTGGGGCTGCGCAATGTGCAGACGATCCGGGCGCAGGACGTGGCAGAGAAAGACCCCGATGGGACGCTGCATCTGAGCGACCCGGACGCCTGCTGTGCCTTCCGCAAGACCGTGCCCCTGCAGCACGCGCTAGAGGGGTTCGACGGTTGGATCACGGGGCGCAAGCGGTTCCAGTCCGGGACCCGCGCCAGCCTGCCGTTCTTCGAGGTCGAAACCCCCGCCGATGCGCCCGCGCGGATCAAGGTGAACCCGCTGGCCCATTGGCAGGCCTCCGACGTGTCGGATTATATCGACGAGAACCGCCTGCCCCGTCACCCGCTGGTGGCCCAAGGCTACCCCAGCATCGGTTGCGCCCCCTGCACCACCAAGGTGAAACCGGGCGAAGACCCCCGCGCCGGCCGCTGGAGAAACATTGAAAAAGAAGAATGCGGCATCCATTTTGTCGATGGCAAGATGGTCCGCACAGGAGCAAAGACATGACACAGTTGATCAATGATCAGGGGTTTGTGGCGGATGATTTCGCCACGCCCTACGCCCCCTTCGATGCTGCTGAAGGCGTAGAAGCGGGTGCGACCGCCCTTGACGTCCCCTCTGACGTGCAGCCGGAGACGATCCCTGTGGATGGTGCGATCTCGATGATCCGCGTGGCCTTCCCCAGTTCGGCCGACGGGCGCGGCTTTACCATCGCGCGCCAACTGCGGTTGCGCGGCTACACCGGGCGGCTGCGGGCGCATGGACATGTGATTGCGGACCAATACGCCATGGCGCGCCGGTCGGGCTTTGACGAGGTCGAGATCCCCGATGATCTGGCCGCCCGTCAACCGCAGGACCAATGGCTGGCCCGTGCAAACTGGCAAGAGCATAATTATCAGGCGCGTCTGCGCGGCTGATCGGGGTTTTCGCCCCAAGATGCTTTCCCTGCCCCCTCCCTTCCCCTAGAGAAAGGCTGCGTGCCGCGATCCGCGCGTAGATGAAATTATGACCGAGCAGAATGTAGTGACCCAAACCGACGCCAAACCCGTACCCACGTTGCCTGACGCGCAGACCGTGACTTCTGTCAAACACTGGACGGACCGGCTGTTTTCCTTCCGCGTGACCCGCCCTGCGTCCTTGCGCTTTCGCTCGGGCGAGTTTGTGATGATCGGCCTGATGGGCGATCCGCACCCCGAGACCGGCAAGCAAAAGCCGCTGCTGCGCGCCTATTCCATCGCCTCGCCCTCCTGGGACGAAGAGCTGGAGTTCTATTCGATCAAGGTGCAGGACGGCCCGCTGACCTCGAAGCTGCAACACATCCAGCCCGGCGACCAGATCATCCTGCGGCCCAAGCCCGTCGGCACGCTGGTGCATGACGCGCTGCTGCCCGGCAAACGTTTGTGGCTTTTCGCCACCGGCACGGGCTTTGCACCCTTTGCCTCGCTGCTGCGCGAACCGGAGACCTACGAGAAATTCGACCAGATCATCATGACCCACACCACCCGCGATGTGGCCGAGCTAGACTATGGCCGCACGCTGGTCGAGAGCCTTGCCGATGATCCGCTGATCGGCGAGATGATCGGCGACAAGCTGGTCTACTACCCCACCACCACCCGTGAACAAAGCCCCACGATGGGCCGCATCACCAATCTGCTGCAGGACGGCACGGTGTTCAAAGACCTCGGCATCGACGGGATCAGCGCCGACACCGATCGCGGCATGGTCTGCGGGAGCCTTGAATTCAACAAGGATATCAAGGACGTGCTTGAAGGTTTCGGGCTCGAGGAAGGGGCGAACTCCGACCCTAAACACTACGTCGTTGAAAAGGCCTTTGTCGGCTGATCCGATGCAGCGGTGCCCTTGCATGGGGCACCAGGGATAAAACAAAAGCCGCGCTCTCTTTCGAGGCGCGGCTTTTTCATGTCTTACCGGTCGGCTTTGCGTGGGCCGCGCTTAAAGCGCCAGCGCCTCGCGGATCCGTGCCAGGATCGCGCGCAGGGCATCGGGGTTTTCACCGGCGGTGACCAGCCCTTGCTTCAGCAGCGCTTTTTGCGTGGCGGGCAGATCAGAGGTGTCGATCATGGTTTGCACCTTCTCCAGATCAAAGCCATCGACGGTGGTCAACTGCTCTGGCGTGTCAGCATCGGCGGTGACGTCGGCCTGAACTTCTGTATCGGCTGCAGCCCCCGCATCTTCGCTCGCCTGTGCATCTGTCGCGGCGACGGCGGCGGCTTCTTCCTCTTGAACCGCTGCGGCGTCTGCCTCGGCTTGCGGGTCAGCGGCGGGTGCCGTGCCCGCTTGTGTGGTGCTGGCGGCATCGCTTGCCTCTGCATCGCTGGCAGCCATGGCATCGGCCTCTGCGCTGGTGGAAACCTCCGCGTTTCCTTCTGCGGTATCATTCGCCGCTTGCGTTGCATCCTCGGCGATCTGCTTGCCCGCGTTCATGGCATCCTCGCCCGCCTCTGCCGCGGCGTCGGCCACATCCTCGGCCACTTCCGACAGCGCGTCGGCTGCGGTATTCGCGGCCTCCGTGGTGGCTTCTACCGCCTCGGTCACTGCGCCCTCTGTCGCCTCGACAGCGTCGCCCACAGCTTCGGTCGCACTTTCCAGCGCGGCGGGAGCATTGACGGCATCCGACGCATCGGTCGCAATCTCCTGGACCGAACGGCCCGAATACAACATGTACGCGCCAAGCGCGATCACCCCTGCGATGACAATCCAGATGAGGTTTTTCATGATGCTGTGGTTCCTTTGAACTTTGTTAATCCCCTGCTGCACATACTATATGCCAACACATAGCGTCAAATGCGCGATACGCTGCTTCCCCTTGGGTAAATCCCCCAAAAATACGCGGTTTTACCCTGTATATGCGCCATTTTGCGACTTGAAGAAGACCATGAGCAGGTTTACCTTCCGTGCTCGACATCAGTACAACAATCAAAGGACGACCATCATCGCTCGCAGACCGCATAACGCGCCGCCGCAAAGAGACACCGGCCCGCGCATCAACGAAAATATCCGCGCCAACGAAATCCGCCTGATCGGTGCGGATGGGGAAAACGTCGGCGTCGTGACACCGGATCGCGCCATGGAAATGGCTGTTGATGCCGGACTTGATCTGGTCGAGATTTCGCCCAATGCCAACCCGCCCGTGTGCAAGATCATGGACTTTGGCAAATTCAAGTATGAGACGCAAAAGCGTGAAGCCGAAGCGCGCAAGAAGCAAAAGATCATCGAGATCAAAGAGGTCAAGTTCCGCCCGAACACCGATACCAATGACTATGACGTCAAGATGCGTAACGTGTTCAAGTTCCTCGACAATGGGGACAAGGTAAAGATCACGCTGCGGTTCCGCGGCCGTGAGATGGCCCACCAGAACCTTGGCCGCGAGCTGCTTGAACGCGTTGCCGAAGATACCAAAGAAGTTGGCCGCGTTGAAAACTTCCCGAAGATGGAAGGCCGCCAGATGGTCATGCTCATCGGGCCGCTGCCAAGCAAATAATTCCGGGTCTTACAGTCCCGAGACGCAAAAAACCCCCGCAGTTTCCTGCGGGGGTTTTTCTATGTCTTGAAAGTCGCGGTTACTGACGCAGCAGACCTGTGATGTTGCGCACAACCGCACGACGGTTGGCGGGTTCGGCGGTCTCGGTCGGTACTTTCAACGCGCTTTCACCGTAGCCTTGGGTGATCAGGTTGGCTGGCGGCACGTCAAAATACTCGGTCAGGGCCAATGCAACGGTCTCGGCACGACGGTCAGACAGCGCAAGGTTGTAGCCCGCATTGCCAACCGCATCGGTGTGCCCTTCCACAAGGATCACAGTGCGCGGATCATCCTTGATCGCATTGCTGATCGCGGTCCCGATCTTGGACAGCGCCCGGGCCTGTTCAGGCTGGATGGCAGCCGACCCTGTGGCAAAACGCACAGCGTCCAGCTCGATCTCTGGTGCTAGGGCACGGACCTGACGGACATCACGCACCTGACGCAGCGAATACCGCTGGGCCTGATCCCCACGCAACTGCGTTTGCAACGCGGCACGCAGCGCTTCCTCGTTCTGCTGGCTGGCCAGCGTATTGGCCTGCGGACGGACCTGAGGCAGCTCGTTCACCACGATACGCTCTTCGGCTTGTGTGTCATCGAACAGCACATATTCATTGCCCTGTGGATCGACGTTGATCCGGCGCAATACGGTGCCGTCCCGACCCAGAATGGTCACGATCTTGCTGCCGTTAGGCTTGATCACAGTGGTGCGCGAAGAGCCGTCGTTGAACGTCTCGCGGCGGACTTCGTCACCGGCCTGACGCACAAGCGCATCATCGTCTTTCAAAACGCGCAGATCCCCATTCGGATCTTCAACAACCAGACGGTCACCCGAGTTGCTCACGACCTTAGAGCCGTTGTTCAGGATCGACCCGACAGCCACGGCACCGATGCCGACAAGCAGGGCTTTCTCGAACTTGCTCAGCCCGTCGTCGTCATCCTTTTTGGCTTGCGTATTGGCTTCGGCAGAGGTGTCACCGGTGACGGCCGTCGAAAATTCTTCGCTCGACGCGCGTGTGTCTTCTTCGGTGATCTCTTCTACCACTACATCGGCCTTGGCTTCACCACTGTCAGCAGCGGCGGCGGCTTCGGCAGCAGCGGCTGCATCAGCGGCGCGCTGTTCCTGACGGGCTTCTTCCGCAGCCTGTTCGGCGGCCAGATCAGCGGCGATCTGCTCTTCCGTTTGCTGCTGGGTTTCGGCCTCTGCCTGAGTTTCAGTGTCGGAAGAGCTGTCTGCCGGCACGTCGGTCTGGGCTTGGGTTTCTTCGGTCGACTCAGTCTCTGTCGGCTCTGCCTGAGCTTGCGCCTCTGCGTCTACGCCAGCATCGCTTTCAGCGGCAGGGGTATCTGCCTGTGTCTCGGCAGACTGCGCTTCAGGGCTTTCCGAGGTTTCGGCAGCCGCAGCGGCGTCTTGCTCTGCCTCGGCTTCGGCTGCAGCCTTGGCTTCAGCGTCTGCGGCGATCTGTGCAGCGACCGCATCCTCACGCTCTGCTTCGGCCTGCGCTTCGGCGGCAGCAGCTTCCTCGGCCTCGGCGGCTTGTGCGTCTGCAGCGGCCTGAGCTTCGGCGGCCTCTTGTTCAGCGGCCTGCGCGGCGGCGGCAGCTTCTGCATCGGCTGCAGCTTGCGCCTCAGCAGCTTCTGCTTCGGCGGCAGCGGCGGCGGCCTCTGCGTCGGCAGCGGCTTGCTCTTCCGCGGCGGCTTGGGCTTCTGCGGTGGCAGCGGCTTCGGCCTCGGCGGCGGCGGCGGCCTGCTCTTCCGCGGCGTCTACGGTTTCAGCGGCGGCTTCTGCATCGGGCTCGGCTTGCGCTTCGGTCTGGGCTTCCGCCTCAAGACCAAGAGCCTGCGCCAGATCACCGTCGGCACGCAAGGTCATCATCTGATCCGCATCGGCCACGACACTGCCGTCAGGCAGCACGCATGGGAACACGGTTTGCTCCCCTTCGGCCACGCAGCTTTCTGTTGTCTGGGCAAAACCACCTGTGGGCAAGGCCAGCGCCAAACACATGGTCAAAGAGGTCGTCGATTTCAAAAGTTTATACATTCCTAATCCTCACGGGGTTATGGACGCCGTTCGGGCAGCGTTACGGCACAACACCGGTGCTGCAAAATCGTTCCCAACACTGCGCAAGTGATAATCATCCAGACAGCAAAAAACCGCCCCAAGGCTTCCCAAGGGGCGGTTTTCATTGAAGTATCCAGCCGCTTAGGTCAGCGCGGCAACTGCCCGTTTTGTCATCACAGCAACCAGATGCGCACGGTAGTCACCACTGCCGTGCAGATCGCTGATCATACCGTCACCGGGCAAGCTCAACCCCGACAGGGCATCCACGGCAAAACTCCCGCTCAGCGCGGCTTCTGCATCGCTCCACCGGAAGACGCCATCCTCCGACGCCCCCGTCACCGCGACCCGCACACCGTCAGCGAATTTTGCTACAAACACGGCCACCAGCGGGAAGCGCGAGGCAGGTTGGATGAATTTTTCGTAATGCGCCTTCTCGGGGATCGGGAAACGCACTTCGGTGATGATCTCGCCCTCGTCCAGAGCGGTGGCGAACATCCCCTCAAAGAAATCATCCGCCGCGATCTCGCGCGCGTTGGTCACGATCGTCGCACCGCTGGCAAGCACCCCTGCCGGATAACAGGCCGAGGGGTCGTTATTCGCGACCGATCCGCCGATGGTGCCACGGTTGCGCACGGCCGGATCTCCGATCCGCGCGGCCAGACTGGCCAGCCCGGGGTAATGTGCCTCTGCCTCTTTGGCGACGGTCGCATGTACGGTACCCCCACCGATACACAGACGACCGTCATCGCCCATACGCACGCCGCGCATGTCCTCGATCCCGCTCAGCGACACCAGAACCGACGGCATCGCCAAGCGCGCCTTCAGCGTGGGGATCAGCGTTTGCCCGCCGCTCAGCGGTTGCGCCTCGTCCTGCCCCAATGCCGAGACCGCCTCGGCCACTGTCGCGGGTTTCACTACATCAAAATCATACATCTTGCGTCCTTCCAATCTCAGAGCGGGCCTTGGCCTCTGCGCCGCTCTTCATTTTGCCAATAAACTCCGGGGGCGCGGGGGCTGGCCCCCGCTGTACCTATTTTTTTCGCGCCACAGCGCGAAGGGGCAGCCCCCCGCCTTGTCTCATCCTCTTATCCGTTCATCGCCGCCCAAACCCGCGCCGGTGTGACAGGCATGTCGATATGCCCGACATCCTTACCGCCCGATCGCATGGCGTCCAACACCGCATTTACCACCGCAGGCGGCGATCCGATGGCCCCTGCCTCACCGCAGCCTTTCACGCCCAAGGGGTTGTGCGTACAGGGCGTCTGGCACGAATGGTCAACGGTATAGAACGGCAGATCGCTGGCCCGTGGCATCGCGTAGTCCATGTAGGACGCGCTGAGCAACTGACCGTCGCTGTCATAGGCGCAATTCTCCATCAGCGCTTGCCCGATGCCTTGCGCGATCCCGCCGTGGACCTGACCGCTGACGATCATCGGGTTGACGATATTGCCAAAGTCATCCGCCGCCGCAAAACGGTCAATGGTGACATGGCCGGTTTCGGGGTCCAACTCGACCTCGCAGGCATAGGCACCGGACGGATAGGTAAAGTTCGAGGGATCGTAGAAAGCCGTTTCCTCTAGACCGGGCTCGATATCCTCCAGCGGGTAGTTATGCGGCACATAGGCAGCCAGCGTCACATCCCCCCAAGCAACGGATTTATCCGTTCCTGCCACGGTAAAGGCCCCGTCTTTCAGCTCGATATCCCCTTCCGAGGCTTCCAGCAGGTGCGACGCGATCTTGGTGGCCTTGGCGATAATCTTTTCTGTGGCGCGGACCATGGCCGACCCGCCAACCGCAAGGGAGCGCGAGCCGTAGGTGCCCATCCCCATCGGGGTGTTGGCCGTATCGCCATGCACGATCTCGACCATCTCTTCGGGGATACCGATCATCTCGGCGATCACCTGCGGGAAGGCGGTTTCATGCCCCTGCCCGTGGCTGTGGCTGCCGGTCATCACGACCAGACCGCCCGTGGCATTGACCCGCACGGTGGCGGATTCATACAGACCCGCCCGCGCGCCAAGCTGCCCCACAAGGTTCGAGGGCGCGATGCCGCACGCCTCGATATAGCAGTTCACGCCGAACCCACGCAGCTTGCCCTTGGCCTCGCTTTCCTTGCGGCGCGCGTCGAAACCGGCGAAATCGGCGATCTCTTCAAGCTTGTCCATCGTGGCCACATAATCGCCCGTGTCATATTCCACCGCGACCGGCGTGGCATAGGGGAACTCGGTGATGAAATTCTGTCGCCGCAGCGCAATCGGGTCGACCCCAAGCTCATGGGCGCATTTATCCACCAGCCGTTCCAGCTGATAGGTTGCCTCCGGTCGGCCCGCGCCGCGATAAGCATCGACGGGCACGGTATTGGTAAACACGGCCTTTACGTTCACATAGATCAGCGGCGTTTTGTAGTTGCCCGCCATCAAGGTGCCGTGCAGCCATGTGGGCACCGACGGCGCGAAGGTCGACAGATAAGCCCCCATATTCGCGTAAGTGTCCGTGCGCAGCGCGGTAAAGTTATTGTCCGCGTCCAGCGCCATCTGGATCTTGGTCACATGGTCGCGCCCGTGGGCGTCGGACATGAAGGCCTCGGACCGGCTGGAGGTCCATTTCACCGGACGGTTACAGGCTTTGGCGGCAAAGGTGCAGAACGCCTCTTCCTGATAGTGGAAAATCTTGGTGCCGAAACCGCCGCCCACATCGGGGGCCACGACGCGCAGCTTGTGTTCGGGGATGCCCAGAACAAAGGCCCCCATCAGCAGGCGGATCACATGGGGGTTCTGGCTGGTGGTGTAAAGCGTATGATCGCCTGTCCCGCGTGCATAGTCGCCGACGGCGACGCGCGGCTCCATCGGATTGGCGACCAGACGGTTGTTGACCAGTTCCAGCGTGGTGACATGGGCCGCGTCGTCAAAGGCCTTGTCCACGGCAGCCTTGTTCTCTTCGACAAAGCCCCAATCGTAGCAAAGGTTCGAGGTCAGATCGTCATGAACCTTGGGCGCGCCTTCCTGCACGGCCTGCTTCATATCGACGACGGCGGGCAGATCGGTGATGTCGACGACGATCGCCTCTGCCGCATCGCGGGCCTGCGACAGGGTTTCCGCCACGACAGCCGCAATCGGTTCGCCTACGTGTCGGACCTTGCCTTCGGCCAGCACGGGGTGGCGCGGCTCTTGCATGGGCTCGCCATGCTTGTCCGTGACCTGCCAGCCGCAGGGGATCGACCCGACCTCGGCGAAATCGGCACCGGTAAAGATCTTCACGACCCCCGGCATCCCTTCTGCTGCGGATGTATCGACCGAATTCAGCACCCCATGGGCGATATCCGAGCGCAGAAAGAACACATGCGCCTGTCCGTGCAGGTTGATATCGTCGGTATAATTCCCCTCACCGGTCAAAAACCGGATATCCTCGCGCCGCTTGCTGCTGGCACCAATTCCGCCGTCCTTTGGCATGGTCAATTCCTCCCTATGGGGCACGGATCGGGTCCGCACCGTCGTATGTGGCTTTTGCGTTTGGCTTTATTCTTATGTCGTCAATCTATGGGTTGCTGCGGTTCCCCGTTTGTGTGGGAAAGCGCGGTTTTCAGGATGGGTGCGCCGTGTCCTCCCGCCCCTGCATCAACAGGGCCGCACGTCGCACGGTGGTTATTCGGCAGCCAGCGCGCTGACGTCCTGACCGGATGCGGCCATGATCGCTTTGACGATGTTATGGTAGCCGGTGCAGCGGCAGATATTGCCGTCCAGATAGTGCCGGACCTCTGCCTCGGTCGGCTTGGGGTTGTCTTTCAAAAGCGCCGAGGCTGACATGATCATGCCCGGTGTACAAAAGCCGCATTGCAGCCCGTGGTGGTCCTGAAACGCCTGTTGGATCACTGTCAGCGATCCATCGGGGTTGGCCATGGATTCGATCGTCTTGACCTCGGCCCCGTCCGCTTCGACCGCGAGCATGGTGCAGGCCTTGACCGCCTCGCCGTTGACATGAACCACGCAGGCCCCGCACTGGCTGGTGTCGCAGCCGATATGCGTGCCGGTCAGGCTCAGGTTTTCGCGCAGGAATGACGCCAGCAACGTGCGCCCTTCGACGGCACCGGATGCAGGTTTGCCGTTCACGGTCATTTTGACCTCGGTCATGATGTTCCTCCCGTTTTATGTCATGTGTTGGGTAGAGTTAAGCACGCCAAAGGGGCGTTGAGAACAGAAATTTTTCGCATGGGTTGAACTTCGCGGGCGCGGCGCGGCGACGGGCCTTGCGTCAGGGTCGGTCAGCCGCGTCTTGGTTGCGGACGGGTGGCGATCTCTTTCAGCAGGCCGCCCACCCCCATGCGGGCGATATCGCGCGGGGATACCTCTATGCCGCAGATCACCCGCGACAGCACCCAATCCGCCCCATTCAACGCAGGAGAGCGCGCGCAGCCCGGCAGGCCGATCACCGGCCTATCGCCCATCTGCCCCAGAAACAGCAGATTGCCCGGGTCAACCGGCATGCCAAAGCGCGAGACCTCTCCGCCCGCGGCGCGCAGGGCCTGCGGGGCCACGTCATCAATGTCAGAGGTGGCAGAGCCGGTGAGGATCAGCGTCAGCGCCGTATCCGCCGCCGCAATGGCATCGCGCAGGGCGGTGACCTCATGCGGGACCATAACGACTTTTTTCAGATCCACATTCAGCGCAGAAAGCCGGTCTGCGATGGCCTTTTTCCCCTTATCACCCGCGCCGCCGTCAATCTCGGTGATGATCAGCGTCGCGTCCTTGATTTGCGGCGGCACCAGCCGGATCGCGCCACGTCCGGCATCACAGGCGGCGGCAAGATCGCTTTGCGCGACGGCGTAAGAGATAATCTTGATCGTCGCCACCATGCCCCCCGCTGCCATCTGCTGGAATGGCGGGACCGTGGCCAGCGTGATCATCGGGTGCACGGCGTTCAACGCTTCAAGCGCGCCCACATCCAGCTGCGCCACCCCCGGCCCATCGGCCAGCAGGTTCACGCGACCGGTAAAGGCGCGTGTCATCGTCAGATGGGGATGCGCCGCCAGCACGGCCTGCGCCACCTGTGCCGCGGCGGTGTTTTCATCCACATCCCCTGACGCGAGCTGCGCCACAATGATGCGGTCGATGCCCTCTGCCCGAAGCGCGGCCAGATGGGCGGTCTCTAGCCGTAACCCCTTGCGCAAACGGCCCGAGGGCAATGCGATGGAATGAGCCAGCACGGCACCCTCGGCCTGCGCCGTGTCGATGGGGCCGAACTTCACGGTTTTCTCAGGGCTTGGATCATCTGCGACAGGATCGACACCGCGATCTCGGGCGGGCTGGCGGCCCCGATGTCCAGCCCGACGGGGCCGTTGATGCGCGCGATGTCGGCGGCGGGAAACCCCGCCTCTTCCAGCCGTGCCACGCGGGAGGCATGGGTGCGTTTCGATCCGAGCGCCCCGATATAGAAGGCGTCAGACCGGAGTGCGATATGCAGCGCGGGGTCGTCCAGTTTGGGGTCGTGGGTCAGCAGCACAATTGCGCTGCGGGTATCAACGCCGACGGTGTCCATCGCCGCGTCCGGCCAGTCGTTGATCACCTGTGCATCGGGAAAACGCGCTTGCGATCCAAACGCCTCGCGCGGGTCGATGACCACGGCGTCAAAGCCCGCGACCTGCGCCATGGGCACCAAGGCTTGCGCGATATGTACCGCCCCGACGATCACCAGCCGCAGCGGCGGGTTGTGGATCGCGACAAATGTATCGCCATCCTCTTCAACGCCGGAACGGTCCATGCGAAAGCGGTCTGCATAGCCGCCCGTGACTAAACGCCCCACCCCGCCCGACAGGGGCACCTGATAGGCCACGGGCTGGCGCGCGGCGCGGGCGCGGACGAGGTCGCCCAGAACGTCAAACGGCATCGCCTTTGCGCCCACAGGTTCGACCAACACGCGAATCTTTCCGCCGCAGGCCAGCCCCACGGCAAAGGCGTCGCCATCGCTCACGCCATATTCCAACAAACGCGGCGTGCCGTCCTCGATCGCCTCAAGCGCTTCGACCACCACGGCCCCCTCGACACACCCGCCCGAGACAGAGCCCTGCATCTCGCCATCCGCGGCGATGGCCAGCTGCGCGCCAACCCGTCGCGGGGCAGAGCCCCATGTCTCCACCACCGTGGCCAGCGCGGCCCCGCGGCCCGCTTGCGCCCATGCATAGGCGCGTTCCGGTGCGTTCTCGAAAATCTCCATGGCGGGTGGTCTCCTTACCTTGTCGCGGCGGCGACTGTTCTTATGTAGGGCGTCCCATGCCCCCGCTCAATGAGATAACGGGGAGATAACTTGCACGCCGCCCTGCACACTACTACATCTTGGGCAATGACATGCCAGACGGAGCGCCCCACACATGCCCATGCAAGCCCGCGAAATCGAAGACCTGCTGCGCGAGACCTTTCCAAACGCCAAGATCACCGTCGAAGGCAATGACGGCGTGCATATGGCCGCGATGATCATCGACGAAAGTTTCCGTGGCCAGAACCGTGTGCAACAGCAACGTGCCGTCTATGCCGCGCTCAAGGGCCGGATGGATGGATCGAACGGCGATTTGCACGCGCTGGCGCTGACAACCAAAGCGCCGGATTGATCCGGTGGACCCGATCCTGGTGCTGATCCTCAGCGTCTTGGTGCTGATCGTGGCGGTTCTGCGCGGCCTACAGGCGCTGAAACACACACGCGATACCGAACGCGGATCAAAGCCGGGCAAGGGCTATCACGAAATTGACGCGACCTATCATTCGGGTGGCGGCGGTGGCGGACATCAGACCAACTACCGCATCCCCCGCGACCCTCAAGAATACGCGAAACGCTTTATACCAAAGGACAAATCGAAATGACCGACGCAAAGACGCAAATTCAGGAAACCATCACCGCCAACAATGTTGTGCTGTTCATGAAGGGCAACAAGACGATGCCGCAGTGCGGGTTCTCGTCCCGTGTGGCGGGCGTGTTGAACTATATGAATGTTGACTACACCGATGTGAACGTATTGGCCGACGAAGAGCTGCGTCAGGGGATCAAGGATTTCTCTGACTGGCCCACCATCCCGCAGCTTTACGTCAAAGGCGAATTCGTCGGCGGCTGTGACATCATCACCGAAATGATGCTGTCGGGCGAGCTGGACACGCTGCTGGAAGACAACGGCGTCGCCTTTGACAAAGAAGCAGCTGACAAGATCCGCGAAGCCAACGGCTAACGGCTAACAGCTAACGATCGGCTGACAAAAAAACGGGTGCGCCTTGGTTCAAGGGGCACCCGAACCGCGCCACGCAAACCGGCGCGCGCGCGGTATAGAACGCGTCACCGCGCCTGACACGCCGCATAGAGCGTGACATCCTCATCCGCCGCCGCATCATGCCAGAATAGCGTCGCGGCGTCCCCCTTGGTCCACCAGACATAGCCAGAACCGTCCGAGGGCCATGCATAGCGCGCCCCTGATGCCGCGCGGGTCCGGACCAGCGTAACCATGCGGTTTTCCACATAAAGCACAGCCGTCGCCTCCCCTTGTTCGGGAGTGGTATAGGAAACCGGCACCTCGACCCCGCGCTCGCAGATATAGGTGGCGGTGACCGGCATGGCCTGCGCCAAAGCGCTGCCCCCTACCCCGAACCACCACGCCGCCGCGGCCCCGAATGCGATGGCGCGCGGCAGGGTCACTGGGCCCCGTCTTGGGCCTTATCTCGGGCCTTGTCTTCGATCTCGCTCGCCAAGGCTTCGGCGCGGGCAGCCATTTCGGCAAGGCTGTCGGTGACGCTTTGCGGGATGACAGGCACCTCGATCCGCTCGGGCTCCACCACGACATTGCGCAGGCTTGCAAGTTCTGCGTCACGCTCTGCCAGTTCGGCGCGGGCGTCCTTGATCTTATCCTCGACGCTGGCGGTTTTATCGGCAAGCAGCAGGCCCGCCATCAACAACATCCGCGCTTCGGGCATCCGGCCCACCTGATCCGACAGCACCTGCGCTTCATCGTCGAGCATCTTGGCTGCGGCGTGCAGGTAGTCTTCCTCGCCCTCCTGGCAGGAAACTTCGAATTGGCGACCGCCGATAGAGATGGAAACTTCGGGCATCAGGCAGACTCCTCGGCAGTGGGAACAAGCGGGGTAAGAACAGAGAGGATCGCGTCCGCTTCTGCCACATCGGCGCGACGGGCGGCATGCAGCGCGTCAAGCTCTGCCTGCAAGGCGGCATTGATCAGATCGGCGTCCCCCACCCCTTCGGCATTGGCTTCGCGCAGCGCAGCGCAGGCATCGGCCAGCTGCGCATTGGCGCGGCGCACCCGCTGGATTTCCAGATCAAGCTTTTCGGTCTGGGCCTGTGCCGCGGCCGCACTGTTGTTGCGCGCCTGTGCTGTGGCCAGTTCAGCCCGCAGATGCGCGGTTTCATCCTCCAGCCGCTTTTTCAGGGCAGTGACCTGTTCAGAAAGCTCTGCGTTGACAGCGCGTTCCTGCGCCAGTTCTTCCGAAAGATCGGGGACCTCCGCCTTGGCGACGGCCAGTTTGTCAGCTCCGCGCGATGCCCTTTCAAGCGCCGCCAGAATACGGCCTTGCAAGTGTTCTATGTCGCTCATCGCAGGGTTCCTCGTAAAACGTCGTATGTCAGTCGTAAAATGCAGTTTGCCAACCATCGAATCGCTGGTCAACGTGGTTTCCGCTGATCCTACCGAAACCAAAGGCGGAATACTGCCCCTTTAAGAACAATGCCTTGGCCCGGCGGAAAAGCTCTGCTGCAGGCGATGCCCTCTGGGCCTTGATCTTTGCGGGGTGGCTGGTATTGATCCGCGCAATCCCTTTTCCCCCTTATAAGGAAGCTTGCACCGTGGATCTGAACGCCCTCGCCAAAGCCCATCCCGCCCATTGGTCCAAAGCGACCGCCATTCGCGCCCTGACGCTGGACGCTGTCGCCGCCGCCAATTCCGGCCACTCGGGCATGCCGATGGGCATGGCGGATGTCGCCACTGTCTTGTTTGAAAAGCACCTGAAGTTCGACGCGTCCAACCCGCTGTGGCCTGACCGCGACCGGTTTATCCTGTCGGCCGGCCACGGGTCCATGCTGATCTATTCGCTGCTGCACCTGACCGGCTACGAGCAATTCCCCCTCGAAGAGATCAAGAACTTCCGCCAGATGGGCGCACGCACCGCGGGCCACCCTGAAAACTTCCTGGCCGACGCGATTGAAACCACCACCGGCCCGCTGGGTCAGGGGATCGCGAACTCTGTCGGCTTTGCCATGGCCGAGGAAATCCAGCGCGCGCAATACGGCAAAAAGATCGTCGACCACTTCACCTATGTGATCGCGGGCGACGGCTGCCTGATGGAAGGCATCAGCCACGAGGCGATTGCCCTTGCCGGCCGCCATAAGCTGAGCAAGCTGATCGTGATGTGGGACAACAACGACATCACCATCGACGGCCCCGTCTCGCTCTCCGACAAAGTGGATCAGGTCGCGCGGTTCAAGGCGGCTGACTGGCACGTCATCGAAATCGACGGCCACAACCCCGACGAGATCGACGCCGCCCTGACCGAGGCGCGCAAATCCGATCTGCCCACGATGATCGCTTGCAAAACGCATATCGCGCTTGGTCACGCCGCGCAGGATACCTCGAAAGGTCACGGCGCGCTGACCGACGCGGACCAGATGGCCGCCGCCAAAGCCGCCTATGGCTGGACAACCGGCCCGTTCGAAGTCCCCGCCGACGTGAAATCCGCCTGGGAAGAGATCGGCAAACGCGGCGCAGACGACCGCCGCGCCTGGGAAGAGCGTTTCGACGCCATGTCGCGCACAAAGCGTGAAGAATTCAACCGCGCGCTGGCCGGTGACGCCCCCAAGAAGCTGAGCGCGACGATCAAGGCGTTCAAAAAGCAGACATCGGAAAATGCGCCGAAACTGGCCACCCGCGCCAGCAGCGAAAAGACGCTCGAGGTGTTGAACCCGCTCTATACCGAAACCGTGGGCGGCTCGGCTGACCTGACCGGTTCGAACAACACAAAGACCGCTGATCTGGGCGTGTTTGACGTGGACAACCGTGGTGGGCGTTATGTCTACTGGGGGATCCGTGAACACGGCATGGCCGCCGCGATGAACGGCATGGCGCTGCACGGCGGTATCCGCCCCTACGGCGGCACGTTCATGTGTTTCACCGACTACGCCCGCCCCGCCATGCGCCTTGCCGCGCTGATGCAGGTGCCTAGCGTGTTTGTCATGACCCACGACAGCATCGGTCTGGGCGAAGACGGCCCGACGCACCAACCCGTTGAACATCTGGCCATCAGCCGCGCGACACCCAACACCTATGTGTTCCGCCCCGCTGACACGGTTGAAACCGCAGAGGCCTGGGAAATCGCGCTGAGCAGCAAAAAGACGCCGTCGGTGCTGTCCCTGACCCGTCAGGGCCTGCCAACCGTGCGCCTTGAGCACAAGAACAAGAACCTCACCGAACAGGGGGCCTATGTTCTGGCGGATGCCGAAGGCAAACGTCAGGTCATCCTGATCGCCACCGGCTCTGAAGTTGAGATCGCGCTGAAAGCCCGTGACCTGCTGCAAGCCGAAGGCATCGGCACCCGCGTCGTATCCATGCCCTGCATGGAACTGTTCGCCGCCCAAGACGAAGCCTACCGCCGCCGCGTCCTCCCCGCCGGCCCCGTCCGCGTCGGCGTCGAAGCCGCCGTACGCCAAGGCTGGGACCGCTGGCTCACCGGCGAGCGTGGCAAGTGGAACAAGGCCGATTTCGTCGGCATGGACCGCTTCGGTGCCTCCGCCCCCGCGGAAGAGCTGTTCGAAAAGTTCGACATCACCCCGCAGAACGTCGCCGACAAGGCCAAAGCGCTGCTGTGATCTGAACTGTTTAGCGAGACGAGAATGGGGGAGCATTTTGCTCCCCCTTTTTGGTTTGTGGGGGCGCAGGAAACGTTCGATCCGACGTCCATAGCAGTCGACACAGTCTATCTGATCGACGCACTTTGCAGATCTGCGGTGGCTCAGGGGCAGACACACTAGGTGGAAATCACGGCATTTGCTGTGATCGGTTCCACCAAAAGCCAGCCATCAACAAATCTTGGTAGCGGCGGGATTTCAGGGCGGCCTCAGCCATTTGTTCCAACCCTAACCGTTCAAGTCTTTGGTCTTCGACAAGCGCCCCAATTCGAGACAGCATACTGTAGGCGCGAACCGCATGCTCCCCCGTCAGCGTGTCGGATTTCGCTAGCTCTGTCGCTTTCGCCTGCGCCCAAACACGTTGCCCTTCGCCCGTGTCACTTAGCAACAACTGTTGCGCATGCTGCAGCTTTGCATAGGCGAGCTCTTCATCGGAAAGGGCACCACGCGCAGCAAGCAAAAGCAGATCCACGTCCTGAACCGGAATCTCCGAGGTCAGCATACTCATCCAAGAAAACAATGGTTGTTCCAACCCTGCCATATAGGCGATGGCTGTTTCAGTTTCTCCGAGCCGCGCCTTTAGCGTCGCCATTTCACGCCGTGCCTGCGCATCCAGCCGACGAGTGCCCCACCGAATACTCCCGATCTCGGAAGCGTCACTTGCAGTTTTCCCATCCTTCGTGCGGAACGTGCTAAGCGCCACGTCAAGCCGCGCCTGAACTTCCCCCTCGTCGGCACCAGCAAGTAACAAAACACGCGCAGCTTCGATATGTGCAAAGACGGGGAAGATCGCGGGTTCGATGTCAGCTCGATCCTCGAAGGCGCGTGCCAACTCAAGGGCAAATGGCTGCAAGCCAAGGTCGACGGCGCGTTCAATAATGCGCTCCATCCAGACATATTCCGGAAAGGGCTTTTTGGTCGAGAACGCGGTAAAGGCCTCTTCCAGATACGTGGCTGCGAGGGTCATATCCGGCTCTGCCGCCGCGGCGGTCAAAAGTATGGAAAGATGCGTACCGCCTGCCTCGCGATAGAGCTGCAGAAATGTTGACGGCCCAACGAGCCGCATAAGATTTTCACTTGGGTTGATGGAGGCGTTGTCCGTTCGCGGCAAAGATTGAAGCACCTTTAATGCTTTGTCTCGGTTCCCTAAAGCTGCGTGCAACTCAGCCGCTTCCACTAGGTGGCTAATGCGCGGCCTGACGGGTTCATTTTGTGCAATATCGACGATGCGCTGCGCGATCTCTGATACTACGTCACGCGGGATTGTGTCCGCGGTGCTTCCGTCGCGCGCAGACAGCCCGTAGGGCCTGCGGCCAAGTAAATCCAGCGCAGTGATCCAAGGGGTGCCAGCACCAATGCCCGGTGTCATTTCCATCGCTTCCTGCAGGCTCTTGCCCTCGCGAAGCGCCCCTGTAAGACGGTGGCTAGCAAGCATCCTGTTGACGGTCGCCTCAACATCCTCTGGCAGCGGCTCATTTTCGCTTTCAGCACGTAGCGCCAAGGCAAAAGCGTCGTCGATGCGCCCCATTTGGGCCAACATGCTCACTTCAGGCATGTGTGGCGGAACGAAGCGCGCATCCATCGCCTGCTCTACGCCCAAGCTGGAGAGGCATTGAGACGAAGTATCGTTTTTGCACGCCGCGAAGCGTTCGTTTTCCGCGCGGATCGACGGGCCTAGGGTCAAGCCCAAGTAGACCAGCATCGCAGCCGACGTCGCTGCGAGAAAATATCTAAACGAGGTGTGAAACAAAAAGGGGTTCCCTATGCCGTCTAGAATAGCGCTAGTTTGCAATTTAGGCGTAATGTAGACGACGAAGCGGTAAATCGTGCCCCACGGTCTTTAGGCAAGCTGAGCGCGCGCACACAAAAAAGGGGCGCAACCTGCGCCCCCTTCCTCTCCCTCATATACGCCCCGTTTACGCGTGTGCGCCGGCATCCTTGCGGTTGAAGACCGCGCGCCACAGCGGGGTGATGATCTTTTCGCCGACGGGGATTAGCACCAGCCCCAGGGCCAGACCAAACACACCGTCCATCGCGGCTTTGGCGATCCATTCGGCGGCACCTTCATACGCGACCGGAACCATATGGCCGAAAGCGACGGCGTAGTCATGGATCAGGTGGCCAAGCGCGCCGAAGCCAAGCTCTTCCATACCGTGCACGATGATCGATCCGCCGACCCAGAGCATGGCCGCCGTCCCGATGATGGTCAGCGCCTTGAGGAACCACGGCATGCCGCGCACGATCCCGCGACCCAGACCACGGGTCAGGCCGAGATTGCCGTCCTTGGCCATATAAAGCCCTACATCATCCATCTTTACGATCAGCGCGACAGAGCCATAGACCGCGACCGTGATGATCACGGCGGCGGCGGCCAGCGCCCCGGCTTCCATCCAGAAATTTGACACCTCGAGGTTTGACAGCACGATGGTCATGATCTCGGCCGAGAGGATAAAGTCGGTCTTGATCGCGCCTTTGGCCTTTTGCTCTTCCAGCTTGGCAGGGTCCTTGATCACCTTTTCATCGGCACCGGGGGGATGATCCTCGTGGCCTTTTCCCCCAACCCCAAGCGCATGTGCGATCTTCTCAGCGCCTTCAAAACACAGGTAGGCCCCACCCAACATCAACAAGGGCGCGATCAACCATGGCGCGAAATTCGACAGCAGCAAACCGGCGGGCAACAAGAAGACCAGCTTGTTCTTCAGCGACCCTTTGGTGATGCGCCAGATGATCGGCAGCTCGCGGTTGGCCTCGAAGCCGCTGACGTATTTCGGGGTCACGGCGGCGTCGTCGATGACAGCACCCGCGGCCTTGGCGCTGGCCTTGGCGGCCTGGCCGAACACATCATCCACGCTGGCCGCGGCCACTTTTGCAATCGCTGCTACATCATCCAACAGGGCTAATAGGCCGCTCATTCAGTCTCTCCATATTTGTTGGCGTAAGGGTAGCGCAGCGCAGGCAGAAGGCAAAGGCGATCTGAGGGTTATCGCTAACACGAATATTTATCGCTAACATACGGAAATTAGGGGGTTTTAGCCCTTTCCCCTGTTCACGACCACCAGATATAGAACCGGCAAAGTTCCAGATCTTTGCCAAAGGACGCCCCCATGACCATCAAAGTCGGTATCAACGGATTTGGCCGCATCGGCCGCTGCACCCTGTCACATATCGCGGCATCGGGCCGGGATGACATCGAGGTGGTGCGCATCAACGCGACCGGCCCGCTGGAGACTGCGGCACATCTGATCAAATACGATTCCGTCCACGGGCGTTTTCCCAATGACGTCAAAGTCGGCAACGGCACGCTGGATCTGGGGCGCGGAGAGATGGAGGTCATGTCGACCTACCAGATGAACGAGCTGAACTGGGAAGGGTGCGACGTCGTGCTGGAATGCACGGGCAAGTTCAACGACGGGCTGCTGGCAAAGGTGCATCTGGATCAGGGCGCGAAACGCGTGTTGCTGTCGGCACCGGGCAAGAACGTCGACCGCACGGTGGTCTACGGCGTGAACGACGGTGAATTGCAGGCCTCGGACACAATGGTATCGAACGGGTCGTGCACCACCAACTGTCTGGCCCCAATGGCCAAGGCGCTGCATGATGCGTTCGGCATCGAAAGCGGCATCATGACCACCGTGCACAGCTATACCGGCGACCAGCCGACGCTGGACCGCCGCCACGAAGACCTTTACCGCGCGCGCGCCGCTGCGATGGCGATCATCCCGACCTCTACCGGTGCGGCGAAAGCCTTGGGCGAAGTGCTGCCCGCGCTCAAAGGCAAGCTGGATGGCACGGCTATGCGGGTTCCAACGCCAAACGTCAGCGCGGTTGACCTCACCTTTATGGCAGGCCGTGACGTCACGGTTGAAGAGGTCAACGAGGCCATGCGCGCCGCTGCAAACGGCCCGATGTCGCGGGTCTTTGCCTATGATGCGGAACAGAAAGTGTCGGTCGATTTCAACCACACCGAACACTCGTCGATCTTCGCGCCCGACCAGACCAAGGTCGTTGGCAACCGCCTTGTGCGTGTCCTGGCGTGGTATGACAATGAATGGGCCTTCTCTGTCCGTATGGCCGATGTCGCCGTTGCCATGGGCAAACTGGGCTAAGACTTGCGACGCGCGGGTTGCCCTGTCATATCTGGGCCACCCGCAGGCAAGGACCACCGCCCCCATGGACACCCCCATCGCTGTCTCTCTCGCTGCTGTATTGCTGACCGCACTGGGGATTGATGCGCTGATCTATGGCAGCGAACATCTGATTTTCCTGACCAAGAAATTTGTCGACCTGATCGAATGGGTGGCGTTCTGGCGCTGATCCGACAGTCGGCCCCTTCCCTCCGATCACTTCCGGCGCAATATTGCCCTGCACAGGTTGACTCTTTGTCATAAATGTCGATGTTAGCGCTATCAAATTCAGGAGGACGCCCCATGGCTACCAAATTGGCAATCAATGGCTTTGGCCGTATCGGTCGTAACGTGTTGCGCGCGCTGATGGAGCGTGGCGACGATGATTTGCAGGTGGTGGCGATCAACGATCTCGCCCCGCTGGAAACCAACGCACATCTGTTCGAATTCGACTCGGTCCACGGGCGCTTTGGCCGTCCGGTCACCCTGGGCGACAACACGATGGATGTGGGCCAAGGCCCGATCCGCGTGACAGCAGAACGCGACCCCGCTGCCCTGCCTTGGGGCGATGTGGACATCGTGCTGGAATGCACCGGCATCTTCACCACGCGCGAGGCTGCGGCCAAACATCTGGCGAATGGATCGAAACGCGTCGTCATCTCTGCCCCCGGTAAAGACGCCATGAAAACAATCGTCTACGGTGTGAACCACGATCTGATCACCGCCGAAGACACGGTGCTGAGCAACGCCTCCTGCACCACCAACTGCATGGCACCGCTGGCCAAGACCCTGCACGACGCCTTCGGCATCAAGCACGGCCATATGACCACAATCCACAGCTACACCGGCGACCAGCCGGTGCATGACACGGCGCACAGCGACCTGTACCGTGCCCGCGCCGCGGCGCTGTCGATGATCCCCACCACCACCGGTGCGGCCAAGACACTGGGTAAAGTGCTGCCCGAGCTTGACGGGCTGATCGGCGGCACCGCGATCCGCGTGCCCACACCGAATGTATCCTGTGTCGATCTGGTGGTCGAACTGTCGAAAGACACCACGGTGGAGGAGGTCAACGCCACCCTGCGCACCGCCGCCGAAGGCCCGCTGAAAGGCATCCTTGGTCTGGTTGAACGCCCGCTGGTGTCGATCGACCTGAACCACGATTCACATTCCTGTGTCGTAGCCCTTGATCAGACCTCTGTCCAAAGCGGGACACAGCTGCGGGTTCTGGGCTGGTATGACAACGAATGGGGGTTCTCGAACCGTATGCTCGACACCTCGCGCGAGGTTGCGAAAACCCTCTGATCGTTACTGCGAGAAACGCTTTAACAGCTCGGCATTGACGGCGGGCGTCACAAATTTGCTGACGTCCCCGCCAAGCCGGGCGATTTCCTTGACCAAACGGCTGGCAATCGCCTGATGCTCGGCCTCTGCCATCAAGAAGACCGTCTCGACGCTGTCATCCAGCTTCCGGTTCATCCCCACCATCTGATACTCGTACTCGAAATCCGCCACGGCCCGCAGCCCGCGGATGATCATCTGTGCCCCCACATCATGGGCGCAATCGATCAGCAGGTTCTCGAAAGGATGCACCACGATCTCTGTCCCGGTCTCCTGGTTCAGCTTGCGGCATTCCTCTTCGATCTGGGCGACACGCTCTTCCAGCTCGAACAATGGCCCCTTATCGCGGTTGATCGCGACCCCGATCACCAGTTTATCAACAAGCGTCGCCGCCCGCCGGATGATGTCGATGTGACCCAAAGTAATAGGGTCGAAGGTGCCGGGGTAAAGGCCTACGCGCATGGGAGAGTCCAGTCATTTCAAGTCGTTATTCGAAGTCCAAGCAAGCATTTACACCGCGAAGATGCAACGCCAATTTCGGTGGGCTAGTGGCCCCTGATCATCCCCTCCAGGGCGTCTTTCTCCATCGAAAGCTCCATCAGGCGGGCCTTGACCACATCCCCCAAAGAGATCAGGCCGATCAGAACCCCATCCTCCAAAACAGGCATGTGGCGAAAGCGGCCTTGCGTCATCTTGGCAAGGATATCATCCGCGGTTTCATCCTTGGCGCAGGTGATCAGATCGCGCGTCATCAGCGCCTCTACGGTGTCGTCCAGACAGCCGCCGCCCTCGCGGCCAAGGGTGCGCACGATGTCACGCTCCGACAGGATACCATCGGGCGTTTTGCCGTCCGCTGACACGACCAGGGTCCCGATCCGCTTTTCCGACAACATCGCCGCCGCCTGCGAGATACGCGTGCCCGGTTTTACCGTCGTAACACTGTCATCCGCTTTGGTTTTCAGGATTTGGGAAACTAGCATGGTCGGCCCCTTCGCAAGAATATTACCTATAGGTCAGGTTCCCTTTAATACTGTTGCGTGTCAAGCAATTGCCTCCAGTTTCGCCACTTCGGCGCGGACGCCCTGCGCCAGAGCTTCCGCAAAGCGGCTCAGACGCAGATTGCGCCGGTCGTCTTCGTGGCGAATCAAATAAAAGGCGCGGCTCAGATGCACGTCACCGGTCAGGATGCGCGTCACCCCTGGCGTCGCAGGGAGCGAGAAATCATGCACAATCCCGACGCCGCCGCCTTGCCGGATCATATTCACCTGAACGGACACGGAATTAGAGGCCAGAGGCACCCGCGTCATGCCAAGCTCCGCCAGATAATCAAGCTCGCGATCAAAAATCATGTCGGGGATATACCCCACCAACCGGTGCCCCTGCAGGTCTGCAACGGTCCGGATCGCGGGACGCGCGGCAAGATAGCTATCGGCGGCGGCAAGATGCAGCTGGTAGTCGGCGATTTTCTGCACAACCAGCCGCCCCGCCGTGGGCGCGCTGACCCCGATCGCCATATCCGCCTCGCGCCGCGACAGGTTGAACACCCGCGGCAGGGCGACAATCTGGATATCAAGCCCCGGATTATCCGCCACCAAACGGGCGCAGACCTGTGGCAGCAGATAATTGGCGCAGCCGTCCGGTGCCCCGATCCTGATCTGCCCTGCCAATTGGTCCGACGGCACGACCACATCCGCCGTGGCCTGCCGCATCGCCTGCTCCGCGGCTTCGGCGCGCGACAGCAACTGCACGCCCGCCTCGGTCAGCGCGTAGCCCGAGGGCGATTTCACGAATAATACCGCCTGCATGGTCTTTTCCAGCCGCGCCATGCGTCGCCCCAAGGTCGCGGGGTCCAACCGCAACAGCTTCCCCGCGCCCGATAGGCTCTGCTCGCGCGCGACGGCCAGAAACAGCCGCAAGTCGTCCCAGTTTCCCATCATCGGCCACGGCTCCCTTCATGCTTCATTTTCTGCACAGACTTCATTTTGCCCGTAAACTCCGGGGACGTCCGAAGGACGGGGGCAGCGCCCCACCCTACCCTTTCAGCCCGCGCAAGGCTTTGCAATATTGCAAAACGATTTTGACGCCATGCCTCTTTTGCTTTGTTTTTTGCAAGCCTAACCTGCCGCCAAACGCACAGAAGGAGCATTCCATGCAAGAGTTGACCCATTACCTGAACGGTGCCCACGTCAAAGGCACGTCAGGCCGCTTTGCCGACGTGTACAACCCCGCAACCGGCGAAGTGCAGGCCAAGGTGCCGCTGGCCAACGAGTCCGAAATGGATCAGGCCGTGAAATACGCCATGGCCGCGCAACCCGCATGGGCCGCGGTGAACCCCCAGCGTCGGGCGCGGGTGATGATGAAGTTTGTGGACCTGCTGAACCGCGATATGGACAAGCTCGCCGAAGCGCTGAGCCGCGAACACGGCAAGACCCTGCCCGACGCCGCCGGTGACGTGCAGCGCGGTCTGGAAGTGGTGGAATACTGCATCGGTGCGCCCGAGCTGCTGAAAGGCGATTTCACCGACAGCGCGGGCCCCGGCATCGACATGTATTCCATGCGTCAGCCCCTTGGCGTGTCCGCAGGCATCACGCCGTTCAACTTCCCCGCCATGATCCCCATGTGGATGTTCGCCCCCGCCATCGTCTGCGGCAACGCCTTCATCCTCAAACCGTCCGAGCGTGATCCATCCGTGCCCCTGATGCTGGCCGAACTGCTGGAAGAAGCGGGCCTGCCCAAAGGTATCATTCAGGTCGTCAATGGCGACAAGGAAGCGGTCGACGCGATCCTGCATCACCCTGTCATTCAATCGGTCGGCTTTGTCGGCTCCACCCCCATCGCCGAGTATATCTACGGCACGGGCTGCGCGAATGGCAAACGTGTCCAATGCTTTGGCGGTGCCAAGAACCACATGATCATCATGCCGGACGCCGATCTGGACCAGGCCGCGGACGCGCTGATCGGCGCGGGCTATGGCGCGGCGGGCGAACGCTGCATGGCGATCTCGGTCGCTGTGCCTGTGGGCGAGGAAACCGCCGACCGTCTGATCGAAAAGCTGGTGCCGCGCATCGAGAAGCTGAAAGTCGGGCCGTATACCTCGGGCAATGACGTCGATTACGGCCCCGTGGTCACCGCAGCCGCAAAGGCAAACATCGAACGGCTGGTACAGACCGGCGTCGATCAGGGGGCCACGCTGGTTGTCGACGGGCGCGACTTTAAGCTGCAAGGCTACGAGGAAGGCTTCTTTGTCGGCCCGCACCTCTTTGACAACGTCACCCCCGATATGGACATCTACAAGCACGAGATCTTCGGGCCGGTTCTGTCCACCGTCCGCGCCAAAACCTATGAAGAGGCGCTTGGTCTTGCGATGGATCACGAAATGGGCAACGGCACCGCGATCTTTACCCGTGACGGCGACGCGGCGCGTGACTTTGCGGCGCGCGTCAACGTCGGCATGATCGGGATCAACGTGCCGATTCCCGTGCCGCTCGCCTATCACACCTTTGGCGGCTGGAAGAAATCGGTCTTTGGCGACCTGAACCAGCACGGACCGGATGCGTTCAAATTCTACACACGCACCAAAACCGTGACCTCGCGCTGGCCCTCGGGCATCAAAGAAGGCGGCGAGTTCAACTTCAAGCCGATGGAATAAGCCCCATCCTCGCCCTTCGGCGGCTCCCCCGCCGGAGGGTGCTTGCGCGACGCCCACGTGCATGCTTACAATTAAACACACGTTCAATTCGATCGGTCTTGGGAGGGATCACCGTTTATGGATTTCGCACTTTCAGAAGAGCAAACCGCGATTTTCGACATGGCCTATGGCTTTGGCCAGGAACATATCGCCCCTTTCGCCCAGAAGTGGGAGAAAGACGAAACAATCCCCAAAGACCTTTGGCCCAAGATTGCAGAGCTGGGCTTTGGCGGGCTTTACGTGTCCGAGGATGCGGGCGGATCTGGCCTGACGCGGCTTGATGCGACGCTGGTGTTCGAAGCGCTCAGCATGGCTTGCCCGTCGGTCGCGGCCTTTCTGTCGATCCATAACATGTGCGCCAAGATGCTGGACAGCTTTGCCAGTGACGATCTCAAGTCGCGGATCATGCCCGACATCCTGAGCATGAACACGGTGCTCAGCTATTGTCTGACAGAGCCCGGATCGGGCTCTGACGCGGCGGCGCTCAAGACGAAATGCACCCGCACGAACGAAGGCTACACACTGAACGGCACCAAGGCGTTCATCTCGGGCGGCGGCTATTCCGACGCCTATGTCGCGATGGTGCGCACCTCGGATGAGGGGGCCGCGGGCGTGTCCACTGTCTATGTCGAAGACGGGACGGCAGGGCTTTCCTTTGGCGGGCTAGAGGATAAAATGGGCTGGCGCAGCCAACCCACGTCCCAAGTGCAGTTTGACGATTGCAACATTCCCGCCGGAAATCTGGTGGGTGAAGAGGGAAAAGGTTTCAAATATGCAATGATGGGGCTGGATGGTGGCCGGTTGAACATCGCCGCCTGTTCCTTGGGTGCTGCACAGACCGCGCTGAACGCCACGCTCAACTATATGGGCGAGCGTAAAGCATTCGGCAAACCCATCGACCAGTTTCAGGGTCTGCAATTCCGCCTTGCCGAGATGGAGATCGAACTGCAAGCCGCCCGCGTCTTCCTGCGACAAGCCGCGTGGAAGCTGGACACGGGCGCGCCGGATGCCACCAAGTTCTGCGCCATGGCCAAGAAGTTCGTGACAGAGGCAGGCAGCAAGGTCGTCGATCAATGTCTGCAACTGCACGGCGGCTATGGCTATCTGGCGGATTACGGCATCGAAAAGCTGGTGCGTGACCTGCGCGTCCACCAGATCCTTGAAGGCACCAATGAAATCATGCGCGTCATCGTGGCGCGGGATATGCTGAAGAACCGATGACCGATATCTCCATCCGTATTTCAGGGCGCGCGGGTCGGATCACCCTCACCCGCCCGCAAGCGCTGAACGCCATGACCTATGACATGTGTCTGGCCATCGAAGACGCTTTTGACGCTTGGCAGCATGACCCGAAGGTCGATCTGATCATCCTTGACGCCGAAGGGGATCGTGCCTTTTGCTCGGGCGGTGACATCGCCGAACTTTACGCCACAGGCACCAAGGGAAACTACGCCTACGGGCGCAAGTTCTGGGCGGATGAATACCGGCTGAACGCCAAGATCTTCGCCTATACCAAGCCCGTCGTCTCCTTCTTGCAGGGGTTCACCATGGGCGGCGGCGTAGGCATCGGCTGTCACGGCTCGCACCGCGTAGTGGGGGAAAGCAGCCAGATCGCGATGCCGGAATGTGGGATCGGTCTGGTGCCCGATGTGGGCGGCAGCCTGATGCTGGCGCTGGCCCCCGGACGGGTGGGCGAATATCTGGGCACAACCGCGTCACGCATGAAGGGTGAAGATGCCATTTACGCTGGCTTCGCAGACACTTACATCGCAGAGTTAAACTGGCCCGACGTGATAGCCGCGCTTGAGAATTCAGGCGATGTGGCCATTCTGGAAACCGCAAGCACCACGCCGCCCGCCTCTGCACTAGAGGCGCAGGCGGCCGAGATTGACAGCTTGTTTGGCGGCGAAACGCTGGCGGATATCCTCAACGCCTTGCGCGCATCCGACAGCGATTTTGCCGCAGACACGCTCAAGAAGATGCAGCGCAGCAGCCCATTGGCGATGGCCTGCACGGTCGAGATCATCCACCGTCTGCGCGGCCCCTCGCTGAGCATCGAGAAGGCGTTGGATATGGAATACCGATTTACCTTCCGCGCGATGGAGCATGGCGACTTCCTTGAAGGGATCCGCGCGGCGATCATCGACAAGGACCGCAGCCCCAACTGGCAATATGCCGATATGAACGTCCCCCTTGCCGCGACAGCCAAGATGCTGCGCCCGCTGGCCGAGGACGCCCTGACACTGGAGAGAACCACATGAGCATGAAGATCGGATTTATCGGACTGGGCAACATGGGCGCGCCTATGGCGACCAACCTCGCCAAAGCGGGCCACGAGGTGACGGGCTTTGACGTCGCGGGCACCACGGCAGAGGGCGTGCGCGTTGCAGACAGCCTTGAAGCCGCCGTAGCGGGCATGGACGCGGTGATCACAATGCTGCCCAACGGGTCGATCCTGCGGCAAGTGGCGGCGCAGGCGATCCCCCATATGGCGCAGGGCACGCTGTTCATCGACTGTTCCACCGTCGATGTGGAAAGCGCAAAGAACACCGCGCAAGCCGCTGAAAATGCAGGCATAATGGCCGTTGACGCCCCCGTGTCTGGCGGTATCGGCGGGGCATCTGGCGGCACGCTGACCTTTATGGCCGGCGGATCGACGCAAGCCTTTGCCAAGGCCAAGCCCCTGTTCGACATCATGGGGCAAAAGGCGGTGCATTGCGGCGATGCCGGTGCGGGGCAAGCGGCGAAGATTTGCAACAACATGATCCTCGGCGTCACCATGATCGCCACCTGCGAGGCCTTTGCACTGGCCGACAAACTGGGGCTGGACCGGCAGAAGATGTTCGACGTGGTCAGCACCTCGTCGGGCTACAGCTGGTCGATGAACGCCTATTGCCCTGCCCCCGGTGTTGGCCCCACCTCGCCCGCAGACAATGGCTATACGCCGGGCTTCGCGGCGGAGCTGATGCTCAAGGATCTTGGGCTGTCGCAGCAGGCAGCAGAGATGGCAGATGCAGACACCCCGATGGGAGAGCTGGCCCGCGCGCTCTATGCGCAATTCGTCGAGAACGAAGACGGAAACGGCAAGGATTTCTCTGCCATGCTGCCCCGTTTCGAAACCCGCGGCCGCAACGGCTGACAGGGAAAAGCAAGCGGGTTCCCGCCGTCTCGTCCCAGCGACGGAAACCCGCGCGCCGTTCGTTTGTTACTGTATCGACACTGTAACGGAGAACGAGCATGAAAACCCTTACCCTCGCCGCAAGCGCCTTCGCCGTGCTGGCCTTCAGCCCGGCCGTACAGGCGGCCTCTGCCTCCTATGGCGCGTCGGGGCATTACGATGTCGCGGCACCACAGGTGACCTTGGCCAAGCATGATAAGCACGATGACAAAAAGCATCAAAAGCAGCACAAGAAAGCTGTTAAAGAATACAAAAAGGCGATCAAGAAACACGAGAAGCAGCACAGCGACAACGGGCGTCATCTTGCCAAAGGGCATGACAAGCACCACCACGCCAAAGGCGACAAGCTGACGCGCTACGTCGTGATCGAACAGCCCCACCGGCATGGGCTGACCCGCTACAACCGCTACGTTCAGGACGACGGCTATGTCTATGCCGTGGATCCGCAAACCAATGACGTACTGGCACTGATCGGTCTGGCATCGCGCCTTCTAAACTAAACTGCGCCGCGAAACCCTAAGATTTCATGAACAATGCCCCGCCTGAGTAGGACGGGGCATTTTTATGTCTACCGCAGTGTTGGCAATGCTATTCGGCAGCAACCTTACGCGGGGCGAGCATCGGCTTGAGGTAATGGCCGGTATAGCTCCCCTCGACCTCGGCAACCTGTTCAGGCGTGCCGGTCGCGACCACCTGCCCGCCGCCATCGCCGCCTTCTGGACCAATGTCGATGATATGGTCCGCGGTCTTGATGACATCGAGGTTGTGTTCAATGACGACCACAGTATTGCCCTGATCCACCAGCTCGTGCAGCACCTCTAGCAGTTTGCGCACGTCTTCAAAGTGCAGACCCGTGGTCGGTTCATCCAGGATATACAACGTCCGGCCTGTAGAGCGTTTGCTGAGCTCTTTCGACAGTTTGACGCGCTGCGCCTCCCCGCCCGACAGCGTCGTCGCCTGCTGACCCACCTTGATGTAGCCCAGGCCCACACGCATCAGCGCATCCATTTTTTCGCGGATGCTGGGGACCGCCTGGAAGAAGCTCTGCGCGTCCTCGACAGTCATATCCAGCACGTCAGCGATGGACTTACCCTTGAACTTCACCTCAAGCGTTTCGCGGTTATAGCGCTGGCCTTTGCAGGTTTCACATTCGACGTAGACATCCGGCAGGAAGTGCATCTCGATCTTGATCACACCGTCGCCCTGACAGGCCTCGCAGCGTCCGCCCTTGACGTTAAAGCTGAAACGTCCGGGCTTGTACCCGCGCGCCTTGGCTTCGGGCAGACCGGCGAACCAGTCGCGGATCGGGGTGAAGGCACCGGTATAGGTCGCCGGGTTCGACCGCGGCGTGCGCCCGATGGCGCGCTGGTCAATGTCGATCACCTTGTCCAGATGCTCCAATCCCTTGATGGTCTCGCAGGGCGCGGGCGTCTGGCGCGCCCCGTTCAGGTTCATCGACGCGGTCTTGAACAAGGTCTCGATCGTCAGGGTAGACTTCCCGCCGCCTGACACACCCGTCACGCAGACGAATTTGCCCAATGGATAGTCCACCGTGACATTCTGGAGGTTATTCCCCGTCGCCTTGACCACACGGATTTTCTTTTTGTTGCCCTTGCGCCGTTTGGCGGGCACCGCGATCTCGCGTTTGCCGGTAAGGTATTGCCCTGTCAGCGAATTCGGATCATTGGCGACCTCTTGCGATGTCCCGTGGCTGACCACCTGCCCGCCGTGCACACCGGCCCCCGGCCCGATATCAAACACATAATCCGCCTCGCGGATCGCTTCTTCGTCATGTTCAACGACGATGACCGTATTGCCCTGATCCCGCAGGTTTTTCAGGGTCTGGAGCAAGCGGTCATTATCGCGCTGGTGCAAGCCGATGGACGGTTCGTCAAGCACGTAAAGCACCCCTGTCAGCCCCGACCCGATCTGCGACGCAAGCCGAATACGTTGGCTTTCCCCCCCGCTGAGCGTCCCGCTAGAGCGTGCCAGCGTCAGATATTCCAACCCGACATTGTTCAGGAATCCCAGACGTTCGCGAATTTCCTTGAGGATCGCGCGCGCGATTTCGTTCTTCTGAACGGTCAGATAATCGGGCACTTTGGTGCACCAGTCAAAAGCTTCGCGGATCGACATTTCAACGACTTGTCCGGCATGCAGCAGCGTATCGCTATCGCCATCCGACGGGCCGATCTTGACAGCAAGCGCT
Organism: Sulfitobacter sp. CB2047; assembly: GCF_000735125.2. Lineage (NCBI taxonomy): Bacteria > Pseudomonadati > Pseudomonadota > Alphaproteobacteria > Rhodobacterales > Roseobacteraceae > Sulfitobacter > Sulfitobacter sp. CB2047. Next base: position 2,109,942 of record NZ_CP072613.1, read on the forward strand.
TCTGGCCGCAGGCGGTAGCCGTTGCAGGTGCCACAGGGGCGGTTGTTCTGGTAGCGTTCGAATTCTTCGCGGATCCAGTTGCTATCCGTCTCGCGGTAGCGGCGCTCCATATTGGGGATCACCCCTTCGAACACGCGGCTGACCTCGTACACACGGCCGCCTTCGTCATAGCGGAACTTGATCTCTTCCTTGCCGGAGCCATGCAGGAACACCTGCTGCACCTTCTCGGGCAGGTCTTTCCACCGCGTATTTTCACTAAATTGATAGTGTTTTGCGATGGCTTCGATCGTTTGCTTGAAATACGGGGACTTACCCTTGCGCCACGGGGCCAGCGCACCGTCATAGACCTTGAGGTTCTGGTCGGGCACCACAAGGCGTTCATCAAAAAACAACTCCTTGCCCAGACCATCACAAGACGGACAGGCACCGAAAGGAGCGTTGAATGAAAACAGACGCGGCTCGATCTCGGGGATCGTGAAGCCGCTGACAGGACAGGCGAATTTTTCGCTGAAGGTATGACGCTCGGGCTCGCCCTCGGTCGGGGCGGTTTCCAGCACGGCGATCCCATCGGCCAGATCAAGCGCTGTGCGCAGGGAATCCGCCAAGCGCGTCTCTAGCCCCTCGCGGACCACGATACGGTCGACAACCACGTCGATGTCATGGCGGAACTTCTTGTCCAGCGTGGGCGGCTCGTCCAATTCGTAGAAGTCGCCGTTCACTTTTACCCGCTGAAAGCCCTGCTTGCGCAGCTCAAGAAACTCTTTGCGGTACTCGCCCTTCCGGTCCCGAATGATCGGGGCCAACAGGTAGGCGCGCGTGCCTTCGGGCATGGTCATCACGCGATCAACCATATCCTGCACCTGCTGCGCCTCGATCGGCTTGCCGGTCGCGGGGGAATAGGGCGTGCCGACGCGCGCGAAAAGCAGGCGCATATAGTCATAAATCTCGGTGACCGTCCCCACGGTAGAGCGGGGGTTTTTCGACGTGGTCTTCTGTTCAATCGAAATCGCTGGCGACAGGCCGCTGATGTGATCCACATCGGGTTTCTGCATCATATCAAGGAATTGCCGCGCATAGGCGCTGAGCGATTCCACATAGCGCCGCTGCCCTTCGGCATAGATCGTATCAAACGCGAGGCTCGATTTACCCGATCCGGAAAGCCCGGTAATCACAACCAGCTTGTCGCGCGGAATATCCACGTCGATGTTCTTTAGATTGTGTTCGCGCGCGCCGCGCACTTCGATGTTCTTTAGCTCAGCCATATCGGACCCCCGTTAACGCTTAGTACATAGGTGCGTGCTACGGATTCTCCAACGAAAAAATAAGAACACAAGGGGAACGACATTATCGCGGCGCATTTTGGGCTACCATTACGACGGCAAACGCCCGGCAACATTGAATTTGTCACCGGGCGTTGCAAAGATCAGGACCCCGCTATGCGCGGGCAAAGGCTACATATGAATAACGCGTCCGTAAGCATCCAGCACGGATTCATGCATCATTTCTGACAAGGTCGGGTGCGGGAAGACGGTGTTCATCAGGTCTTCTTCGGTGGTCTCAAGCTGACGCCCCACGACATAGCCCTGGATCAGCTCGGTCACCTCGGCACCCACCATATGCGCGCCAAGCAATTCGCCTGTTTTTGCGTCAAAGACGGTTTTGATCATCCCTTCGGGCTCACCAAGGGCAATCGCCTTGCCATTCCCGATGAAGGGGAAGCGACCCACCTTAACGTCAAAGCCAAGCTCTTTCGCCTTGGCTTCCGTATACCCGACGGATGCGACCTGCGGGTGACAATAGGTGCAGCCGGCGATGGATTCCGGTTTGACCGGGTGCGCGTGTTGACCCGCGATCAGTTCGGCGACCATCACCCCCTCGTGCGAGGCTTTATGCGCCAACCAAGGAGCACCGGCGATGTCACCGATGGCATACAGCCCCTCGACGCCGGTCCGGCAATATTCATCGGTCACGACATGGGTCCGATCAATTTTCACGCCCAGATCCTCCAGCCCAAGATCCTCGACATTGCCGACGATACCCACGGCGGAGATCACCGTGTCAAACTCATGCTTGGTCACCTTGCCGCCCGTTTCGATATGGGCAGTCACCTTGTCATCAGCACGGTCCAGTTGTTTGACAACGGCCTTCTGCATGATCTTCATGCCCTGTTTTTCGAACTGCTTTTTCGCGAATTTGCTGATCTCTTCATCCTCGACGGGAAGGATACGATCCATCACCTCGACAACAGTCGTGTCTGCGCCCAAGGTATTGTAAAAGCTTGCGAATTCGATACCGATCGCGCCAGACCCGATCACCAGCAGCTTTTTCGGCATATGGGGCGGCTGCAAGGCATCCTTGTACATCCACACGCGTTTCCCGTCTGCTTCCAGACCTGGCAGGTTGCGTGCCCGCGCACCGGTCGCCAGTACGATATTCTTGGCGGTCAGCGTCTCTTCCCCGTCTTTCGACTTAACCGACACTTTACCTTTGCCCGCTAACGTCGCCGCGCCCATGAAGACCGAGACTTTGTTCTTTTTCATCAAATGCCCGATACCGCCGGACAGCTGCCCCGCAACCTTGCGCGACCGTTTGACAACTGCCTCCAGATCATAGTCGATATTGTCTGCCTTCAGGCCAAACTCGCTTGCGCGCTGCATCAGGTGGAAGACTTCCGAAGACCGCAAAAGCGCTTTGGTCGGGATACAGCCCCAGTTAAGACAAATGCCGCCTAGATGCTCACGCTCTACAATGGCGACCGAAAGCCCCAGTTGCGCCCCCCGGATGGCCGCAACATAGCCCCCCGGCCCCGCACCAATCACGATCAGATCAAAGGATTTCGCAGCCATTATGCAACCTCGCAGCACGTATTGAAATTTAGTTTAGTGGTAAACTATCTCGCGGGCGTCAGCAACTCGGAGAATTCCGATCCAGGATCAAACTGCCGGACTCGCACTTACGTGAGTGTCCGCAGCGTATAGGCATACCCCCCGTCGTCAAGATATTCGGTTTCAGCGGCGGTGCTTCGCCGACCCAAGGCGTTGTTGCGATACGGAAATCTGCCGAATTGCCGGATCACCTTCCGATGTGCGCGCGCATGCCGAAGCGTCTCCTCGGCCTCGGGCATACGGTCAACGACCAGCCGAACGCAGTGATCCTGATCGGTCAGACTTTCTGAATGCATGAACGGAAGGTAAAAAAATTGCCGTTCAGGCGGCGCGATGAGCCTATCCCATTCGTTGCGCACAGCGGTTTGAGCCGCCCGCAAGGCCCGCAGATCCGTCGAAAACGCCGTCCCCTGCCCGCGAAACATATTGCGCGGAAACTGATCCGCCAGAATGAGATAGGCCAAAGTGCCTTTCGCATCGGTCAGCCAATGGTCCAACCGATGGGTCCCGATGAGCGACCAGGTGTCCAGAAACTGTAACCGGATCGCGGAATCGAGGTCATCATCCACCGCATACCATCCCGCAGGCCCAGTTTCCTCCAGCCAGAACCGACGTACGTCCTCAGGCGTTTTCATAGCCTTGCCTCCTTTGACCACAGAAAAGATTAAACTTTTCTAATTTCATTAGACACAAGATGTAACGAATTAGCAAAACGTCTAGGTCGGCTCCGCTTCGGCGGTTTGTTCGCTCTCGATCGCGTATTCCTGCGCCAGTTCGACCGCGACGGTCGTCGCAGCGGGGTAAATCGGGATGTAGTTACCCGTTTCATCCGCAGGAATGGCCGGACGCACCGTCGCGCGGTAGGACGCGTAGACCGCCAAAGCAAAGAACAGAACCGCCGTGAACAGGTAGAACCCGCCCGGCCCGAGCGCGGTGCCCATCATCCAGCCGGTGATCACCGGACCCAGAATAGCGCCCAACCCGTTAATAAAGATCATGCCGCCGGATGCCGCGGCCATATCCTCGGGTTCAAGGAAGTCGTTCGTGTGCGCAATAAGAAGAGAATACAATGGGTTAGACATGCCACCTACGACAAAGGCGGTCAGCAGTAACACGCTAAAGTTATGCCCCAGCAGCATGCCGATGACAGACCCGATACCCCCAATGATGGACGTGATGACAATCAGAAGACGCCGGTCCATCCGATCCGAAACCCAACCGATCGGATATTGCAAAACCACCGAACCCACAAAAAACGTCGCAACGAAGATCGAAATCTGCGCCACGGTCAGCCCGGCTTCGGCACCGTAGACTGAGGCCATCCCGAACTGCGCCGAAAAGACCCCGCCCAACAAGAACATGCCGACACACCCCAAGGGCGAGAAGCCGGCCAATTCGCGCAAGCTCATCGGTTTGGTGGTGTCAAACGCGGGCGTCGGGCTGATCGACAGCAAAATCGGCGTCACCGCCACACTGACCAAAACCGACGGAATAACGAACAGGACAAAGCCTGAAGGATCCGCGGTAAGCAAAAGCGCTTGCGCAATAACGATGCCAAAGGTTTGCACGATCATATACAATGACAGCGCCTGCCCCCGGTTTTCGTTCGTCGCAGCGTTGTTGAGCCAGCTCTCCGCCGTCACGTAAACCGCAGAAAAACAAAAGCCGATCAACACGCGGCCCACCGACCAGACAGCGACGTTCGGGAAGGTCGGATACAGGATCATGACAGCCGAGATCATCGACGCCAGCGCCGCAAAGACCCGCACGTGACCGACGCGCCGGATCATACCCGGTGCCATACGCGAGCCGCCCAAAAAGCCCACGAAATATGCCGACATCACGATCGACATTTCGAAGGTCGAAAATGCCTCGATCCCGCCGCGAATCCCCAAGAGCGTGCCTTGCATGCCGTTGCCCACCATCAGCAAACACATGCCCAACAAAAGCGCCCATGCGCTGCTCAGTACCTGAAACATCTTACGAATCCTTTAACGCGATCAGCCCCCTCCCTGACGGCGATCCCAAGAGGTGTCACCCCCCCGAACGACATTCAGGCGTTTATTTGCGTCTTTGGAAAGAGCAGCGACGCATCGCCATAGGAGAAAAACCGATAATTCGATTCAATCGCGTGATTGTAAATCTTTTGTATAGTTTTCTGCCCCATCAATGCCGAAACGAGCATCATCAGGGTCGACTTCGGAAGATGGAAATTCGTCATCAACGCGTCTGCGACATTGAATTCAAAACCAGGGGTAATGAAAATATCGGTATCCCCTTCCCAGGGTTGGATATTCCCGGACCGCGCAGCGGTCTCGACCAGCCGCAAGGCAGTGGTCCCAACGGGTATGACCCGCCCACCAGCAGCTTTGGTGGCGGAGATTTCGGCAGCTGCCTGCGCGCTCACCTGCCCCCACTCGCTGTGCATTTTATGGTCAGCAATGTCATCAACCTTCACGGGCAGAAACGTCCCCGCGCCCACATGCAAGGTGACGTGGCTAAAACGCACCCCCATCGCGGCGAGCTGATCCAGCAGCGGCTGATCAAAGTGGAGCGACGCCGTAGGCGCGGCCACTGCGCCCGCATTCTTGGCAAAAACGGTTTGGTAATCCGTCATGTCCTGCGCGTCTGCCGGACGCTTGCCTGCAATATAGGGCGGCAATGGCATCGCACCAGCATCATTCAGCGCGGCGTCAAAATCGTCGCCGCTGCAGTTGAACCGCAGTCGACCCTGCCCATCCTCGACGCCAACCAAACGCGCAGAAAGATCGGCGCTGAAGACGACCGTCTCGTCAATCTTAAGCTTTTTCAACGGCTTGATCAGCGCTGTCCAATCCGCATCGCCCCGTGGCTCCAGCAAGGTTACTTCGATACGCGCCTGCACCGGACCCTGTGCGCTGTCCCGGTGGCGAAGCCCCGACAACCGCGCCGGAATGACCCTTGTGTCATTCAGCACCAGCCGATCCCCGGGACGCAACCAATCGGTCATATTGGCGACGGTCGTGTCAGTCATATGATCACCCTGCGCAACGAGCATCTTGGCCGACGTACGGGGGACCGCAGGGCGCGTCGCGATCAAACGCTCGGGCAGTTCAAAATCGAAGTCACTGAGTTTCATACGCGCCCGTTAGCGCCCCTCAAAGCGTTGAGCAACAGGTTTTTGTGGCGCAGGGGTGACAGCCCCCCCATCCTGAGCGGGCGTCGTGCGAGGGGCGCTGCGAAAAATATCCCGCATCGCACCGGGCACAAACCCCGACAGCGGGTTCACCGAGACAGACGGGCTCTGCACTGTACCGCCGATAGAGTAGTTGAAGCCCAAAAGCCCCTCGCCCTTGCGGGTCAGAAAGCTGGCTATTCCGTTCAACATATATACAGGAGAGATCACACCCTGCAGCGCCATCTGGCCGGTGTCAGTGGCAAAAACCCCATCCATAGAAATCCCAAGCGACGCCCCCGTCGCGCTGGCTTGGGTCAGGTTGACGCGATTGGAAGACAGGCGAAAATCAGCTTCGACCGTGTCAAAATATATCCCGTCCCCGTTCAACTCGTTGATCAGCCCGACCACGGACACTGCGTTCACCAGCGCTGCAATCGTCGGGGCGTCCTTGATACGAACGTCTTTAATCTCTGCGTGACCGTCGAAAGCCCCGCCCGATCCGGCGGGTACCAGGGTCAACGAAAGCGCGCCGCCGTGGACTTGTTGTGCAATGTTGGTAGACCTCAAAACGCCACCAGCATCGGTTGCCGTCAATTGCACCGCGCTACGGCCATCCTTGGGTACGACGCGACCAGAAACCGGCGCGCCCCCGTTCAAGGCTGCCGTGAACCGTCCATCAAGGCCACGCGCGACGTTAAATTCGCCCTGCATTCCTGTCAGGGCAATCTTATCCGTGACCTGCAACCTATCCAGCGACAGCAACATCGGCGGGCTCGCGACCCCGCTGGGCTTGCTTTTTCCGAGCTCCGCCGTGCGCAAATCAAGACGGCCGCCTTTCACCACCACCTGCACCGGGCGACCTGCCCCCTGCCCGATCAGATCCACAGGCACATCCAGCCAGTTCCCGACCTGCAATCGGTGAAATTGCAATCTGTCCAAAGCACCACTTGGGTGCAATGTGACATCTCCCTGCGCCGACAGCCCCGCGGCGCTGATCTTCAAGGTATCGACGTCTGGAACCGGCCCAAGCCGCCCCGATATCTCCAACGTGCCCGTCTGGGATCGGGCTTTGGTCCAGCCGATCTGTGGAACGGTGATGCGCAAACCCCGCAGATCCGATGTGACAGAAAAATCTGGGGGCTGGCCTTTGACCAGATCCATCGCGAACCACGCCCGCCCTTCACCTGCGATCGTATCAGGGGGCAGCGCGATCTTGAAAGTCTCGAGCGTTTTGGCGTTCAGCGCAATATCCGCCCTGACACTGCTCGCAGCGCCCGGCTTCCCGAAGGGTTGGGACCATTCGCCGTCAAAGGGAACGCCGTCCAGCTCGCCCTCGCCCTTGATCGTCAGGCCGCTGTTGGACGCGTTCAATGTCAGCTGGTCGGCGCGCAGCGCGCGATCTTTGACCAGACGGTCGCTTTGGAATTCCGCCAGCGTTCCGTTGATGTCGAAGATCGTCAGCTTCGGGTCAGAGCCTTTTTTCATCGGAAAGGACAAAGTGCCCGCCAACTGGGCCCGTGCATCGACGACGTCAACCGGCAGGTTGGCCTTATCCATCGCCTGCAACGGGGGCCGGTTCAACAGCGCCAGGACCGATGTGATGTCCGCATCGGCGCGCAACCGAACTATGCCGGGCGGGCCGTCCTTGACCGTGACATCCGGCATGATGAACGAAGACCCGTTTACCGACACAGGCGTCTCGTCGGGCGGTGTGATCACCCCGGTATCCACGCTGACAACAAAGCGGTTGCGCGAAAGGCTCGCATGACCGCTGCCGTCGGTGATATTCGGCATGGTGCGCAAGAACCGAACCTCGGCCCCCTGAAAATCAAAGTCGAGGTATGCTTGCGGTGCCTCGCCTGGCTTCAAGCGAAAGGCAAGGTCAACATCGCTCAACGCGCCAGCGTAGATATTTTCGTCCACCCATTTGCGGGTCTTTGGCTTGACGTTTTCTGGCCAAAGCTCGAGCAGGCGCGTTGGTTTCAACGCGTTCAACCCAGCATCCAGTGCAACTTGCCACCCCTGCGGCCCCGCCCGCAAATCCCCCGACAGGTTCAACGTCGTCCCCCCGTCAACGATATCCATACGGCCGACGGACATGTGAAACGGGTTGAAGGTGATTTTGGCGTCCAGGTCGGCACCCTCAATCGAAACTGGGGCGTCATAAATATCGGCGGGGTCAGCCACCAGATCGCGCAGACGGACCTGTGCGACCAGTTCGCCAAGTTTACCGCTGTCATCAATACCCAGACTTGCGGCCCCCTCAATCCGGCCCGACACCCATTTGCTTTCGACCGAAAGCTCGTCAAAACGCAGCAGACGCTGATCTGGGTCATAGCTGAAATAGCTGCGGGCCCCGTCAAAGGGGATCGGCGTAGCACGTTCATTAGGCTGAACCACACCGGCCCCGATCTGCAGCGTCGCGTTCAGCGGCTCGAAGGTGCCGTCCTCGTCAAGGCTGCTGCGCACCGAACCGGAGATAGACGCGCGCAGGACTTTCAACCAAGCAAACGCTGGGTTCTGCACCGCGATGTCACCCGCGCTCACGCCATCGAAATTCACGCCGAACTGCGACGCGGTATCGCCGATTTTGCTGCTGTAGTTGGCGGAAAGCGTGGCAACATCCGCCCCCCCGCCCAAAACGGCGAGCTCGGCCGTCATCCGCAGGTTATCGCCTTCGCGGTCCAGCAACAGCCGCCCGCCATCCACAGTCCACATCCTGTCGGACTGCAGATCGGTGTAGCGCAAAGTCAGGGCGCGCAGCTCTATCGACCGCAGCCGCGACAGCGCCTTCGTCTCGAACACCGTATCAAGCTGGCCTATCAACTGCGGCATCGTGGCCGCCCGCCGCTCTGCCGGGGCAGTCCCGCTTGCCGCGCTCAGCGCGACGCGGCCATCCTTATCGCGCCGCAGATTGGCCACCACCCCGGACATCGCAATATCGCGCGGCTGCACATCGCCCGCCAGCAGGCCCTGAATGGAAAAACTGGCCCGCACTTCACGGAAGGCGGCAAAGCTAACCCCTTGGGGGTTGGTGATATTCACGTCGCGCAGCCGAACGCGCGGCCGCCACCCTTCGTCCACGATCAACACCATCTCGCCAAAGCCGATCCGCGCAAGCGGCATATCTTTGGCAAACCGCTCTTCGATGCGCGTCTCGAGCCATTCCGGCACGACAATAGGGCTGCGGATCATATAGATGGCAGCCCCCGCGATGGTGGCAACAATCAGCGAAATAACCAGCAGCGACCATTTGGTGGCTTGCCAAAGTCGTCTCCGCTTGGGGGTACGGGGGGCTGCGCTGGTGTTGGGCATGGGCGTCCGGTTTTTAGGGCGGCTTGGGGTTTAAGTTTCGCCAAGCCCGACTAGTATGACAGTGCAGACAACGGCTTCCAATACATAAGAAAGTGACCCATGCCAGAGATTTCCCAACCTGCACCAGACTTTACGCTTCCTGTGACGGGGGGTGGCGAAATTTCGCTCTCCGATCTGCGGGGCAAGGCTGTGGTTTTGTATTTCTACCCCCGTGACGACACGCCGGGCTGCACCAAGGAGGCCGTGGGCTTCTCCGAACATCTTGAAGCATTTGCCGACGCCGGTGCCGTGGTTTTTGGCGTATCCCGTGACACGATGGCAAAACACGACCGTTTTGCGGCCAAACATGCCCTGACGGTTCCCCTGCTGGCCGATATCGATGGGGCCGTGACCGAAGCCTATGGCGTCTGGGTCGAAAAGAATATGTACGGCAAAAAATCCATGGGGATCGAACGCGCCACCTATCTGATTGATGCGAGCGGCAATATCGCCCGCATCTGGCGCAAGGTGAAAGTCGCCGGTCACGTGGAAGAGGTACTGGACGCGGTGCGCGCCCTATGATCGCGCTGGCCCAAATGGCGGAAAACGTGCTGCGCACTGCGGATGGCCGTGAAAAAACCGCGCTTTCTCACAAGTACGCAGCCGAGTGGCGGGCTGCCCGCGCCGCAGGCGAGACACCGGAAATCGGTACGTCCACCCCGCCGTTGCGCCCCGCCCGCCCCGACAAGCCAGAACTTTTGTCGCCCCGCGATGTGCCCCACCGCAAGCCCGGATCGCCCGAAGGGCGCATCGCCTTGCTGCACGCCGTGGCCCATATCGAATTGAACGCGGTTGATCTGCACTGGGACATTATCGCGCGCTTTACCGATGTCAAAATGCCCATGGGGTTTTACGATGATTGGGTCAGCGCCGCCGACGATGAATCCAAACATTTCAACCTGATGTGCGACTGTCTTGAAGCTTTGGGCAGCCACTACGGGGCCTTGCCCGCCCATGCCGGTATGTGGCGCGCTGCCGAAGATACGGTGGATGATTTCATGGGGCGTCTCGCCGTTGTGCCTATGGTGCTTGAGGCGCGCGGGCTCGATGTGACGCCCAATATGATTCAGGTGTTCAAAAGCGCCAAGTCCACGCAGGCCGTCGACGCGCTTGAGGTGATTTACGCCGAAGAGGTCGCGCATGTGGCCTATGGGTCAAAGTGGTTCCACTTCCTGTGCGGGCGCCACGAGCTTGACCCGAAAGAGGCGTTCCACGATCTGGTGCGCACCTATTTCCACGGTGTTCTCAAGCCCCCGTTCAACGAAGAGAAGCGGGCAGAGGCCGGGATTCCACCGGATTTTTACTGGCCGTTGACCGAGAGTGTTTAAAATATTCGCCCTCCAAACCGTTGAATCGGCAATTTATTGCCAAATTTGTCGTTAAACTTTCATTAACCGCCGGTGGGAAAGTCTGAAGGGTTGCCCGACGGACCCCCACTGGCTAAGCACGGCGGGTGACAATCAGCGCGCGGTGGGGGCCTTGCGTGCTGTGACAGGGACGGAACAAGGATACCACGCGTGCGGACAAGGTTTGCGATCAAAATTCATTCGGCGCTTGAACGGTTTTTTCCCGAACGCCGCGTTTTTCTGAAATCCGATACCGACACACGCTTTATCCGCCTGCGCCCCGTTACCCAGCTTTTCGTCTTCACCGGGGCCTCCTTGTTTGTGGCCTGGTCCATCGTCGCCACCGCCGTGATCCTGATGGACAGCATCGGGTCTGGCAATTTTCGCGAACAAGCCAAACGCGACCAACGTACCTATCAGGCCCGGTTGAGCGATCTTTCAGCGCAGCGCAATGGGCGCGCGGAAGAGGCCGTCGCCGCGCAGGAGCGGTTTAACGCCGCGCTGAAGCAGATTTCGGTCATGCAGTCCGAGCTGCTGCAATCCGAGACGCGCCGCCGCGAGCTTGAGACCGGCATCGAAGTTATTCAAAGCACCCTGCGCGACACGATGAAAGACCGCGAAGCTGCGCGCACTCAGGTCGCCGAACTGGAAGGCGCTGCCGCCGGCGAAGGTAAAGCGACACGCGCCGCCAACGGGTCCTCCGCCCCGATTTCCCTGCTGGCAGAGGCGCTTGAGCGTACCGCCGCCGAACGCGATCAGGTGGTGATTGATGCGCAAGACGCGCTGATCCAGGCGGATGAACTTAATCAGAAGCTGGCCTTGATGCGCGAACAGAACGACGCGATTTTTCGCCAGCTTGAAGAGGCGATGACCGTTTCTGTTGCCCCGCTTGATAAAATGTTCCGCAGCGCGGGCATGCCGACCGACCGGATGCTGGCCACCGTGCGACGCGGTTATTCCGGTCAGGGTGGCCCGCTGATGCCGTTAAGCTTTTCCACACGGGGGGAGGCTCCTTCCCCCGACACACTGCGCGCCAACCGTCTGCTTGGCCAGATGGACAAGCTGAACATGTACCGCATTGCCGCGCAAAAAGCGCCCTTTGCGAACCCGCTGAAATCCTCGTTCCGCTTCAGCAGCCCGTTCGGCTACCGCCGCGATCCCAAGACGGGGGGCCGCCGGATGCACAGCGGGACAGATTTCGCCGCCGGTATGGGCACGCCCATCCACTCCACCGCCGAAGGGGTTGTGACCCACGCGGGCTGGAGCTCTGGCTACGGGCGACTGGTTAAAATCCAACATGAATTCGGGGTCGAGACACGTTACGCACACATGTCTAAATTGCGCGTAAAAGTCGGCCAAAGGGTATCGCGCGGACAGCGGATAGGTGATATGGGAACATCAGGACGGTCTACTGGTGTCCACCTGCATTACGAAGTCCGTGTCGGTGGCAAGGCTGTAAATCCAATGATCTTTATCAAGGCTGCAAACGATGTTTTCTAAAAGCAAAATCAATGATCCCGCTCCTAAGTCCGACGCAGACACGTCCAGCACCGCTGCACCGTCATCCTCTGCACCGGCTGCGCCCAAGCAAAGCGAATTCAAGGCCAGCGCGCCCAAGGCAAAACCACCTGCCTCCGTGCTGTCCTCCGATCTGCACATCACCGGCAACCTGAAAACAACCGGCGACATCCAGGTTGAAGGCACCGTGGAAGGCGACATTCGCGCCCACCTGCTGACCATCGGCGAAACCGCGACCATCAAGGGCGAAGTGATCGCCGATGACGTTGTGATCAACGGCCGTATCGTGGGCCGCGTGCGCGGTTTGAAAGTCCGCCTGACATCGACCGCCCGCGTCGAAGGCGACATCATCCACAAGACCATCGCCATCGAATCCGGTGCGCATTTCGAAGGCTCCGTTCAGCGTCAGGACGACCCGCTGAACCCCGGCGCGAAATCCGCCCCTGCGCAAAAGCCGAACCCGGCGTCCTGATCGGACAAGGGTGATGAATGTGAAAGGGCGTCGCACTGTTGCGACGCCCTTTTTCGTTGTGATATCAAAATTTTCGACCGCGAAGTGCTGCGCGACCAAAGCGAGGCAAAGGCGCAAGCGCCCCTGCCCTACGCGATGATTATTCGGTCACCTTAACCTCGACCATACGGTCCGGCGTGCCGGTGACAGCGCCGTTGCCGCCGGTCCCGCGCTTGATCGCGTCCAGCACGTCCAGCCCATCGGTCACTTTGCCCACAACGGTATATTGCCCGTTCAGGAAGTGCCCCTGGTCAAACATGATAAAGAACTGCGAGTTCGCGGAATCCGGGCTCTGGCTGCGAGCCATGCCGACAACACCGCGGTCAAAGGGGATGTCCGAGAATTCGGCAGGCAGATCGGGCAAGTCGGAACCGCCCATGCCCGCGCGGCCTGTGTCCCCACCGGCCTTGCCAAATTCAACGTCACCGGTCTGCGCCATGAACCCGTCGATCACGCGGTGAAATACCACGCCATCGTAGGCCCCTGCTTCGGCCAGCTCTTTCAGCCGTGCCACATGCGCGGGGGCCACGTCTTCGGCCAGATCGATCTTGATGGTGCCTTGCGCTTCGCCATCCACGGTGATCGCCAGACCATCCGCGAAAGCCGCCCCTGCCATCACGGCAGAAGCAACGCCTGCTGCAATCAGATTACGCATCAGCGGCAACCTTGACGCTGATCATGCGATCAGGGTTCGCTGGCGGCTCGCCACGGGTGATCGCGTCCACATGCTCCATCCCCGAGATGACCTGACCGTAAACGGTGTATTGACCGTTCAAGAAGTCGTTGTCTTTGAAGTTGATGAAGAACTGGCTGTTCGCGCTATCGGGGTTGGCGGAACGCGCGGCACCGATGCTGCCACGAGCGTGCGGCACTTTGGAGAATTCGGCTGGCAGGTTCGGCATGTCCGACCCACCGGTCCCCGCGGCGCGCAGGTTGAAATTGTCTTCCATGTTGCCGTTGGCCACGTCGCCTGTCTGCGCCATGAACCCTTCGATCACGCGGTGAAAGGCCACGTTGTCGTATTTACCGGCGCGGGCCAGTTCCTTCATACGCTCTACGTGCTTGGGGGCCACATCAGGCAACAGCTGGATGGTGACAGTGCCGCCCTTCAGTTCCATCAGGATCGTGTTTTCGGGGTCTTTGATCTCGGCCATGCCGGTCTCCTTTAAGAATTTCGTTGGCAATTACCTAGGACGTGCAAGCGCAATTGCCAAGCGGGTCCATTGACCCTGACGGCAATAACGGCAAAACACGACGGGAATTGTGGTTTTACACGAGGGACAAGATGGGCTGGAAAGCATTGGATGACATGGACCTGCGCGGCAAGCGGGTTCTGGTGCGCGTGGATATCAACGTGCCGGTTGAAAACGGCAAGGTAACGGACGACACCCGCATCCAGCGGATCATCCCGACCCTGCGCGACATTCTGGAACAGGGTGGCACCCCTGTGTTGCTGGCGCATTTTGGCCGCCCCAAGGGGAAGCGCGTGCAGGATCTGAGCCTGCGTGTCGTCCTCCCCGCGCTAGAAGATGCCCTGGGCCGCAAAGTCGTGCTGGCCGAAACGCTCGAGGCCGCCGAGGCGGGCACCGAAGAGATCAACGCCGCCGATGTATTGCTGCTTGAAAACATCCGTTTCTATCCGGGCGAGACCGAGAACGACCCCGATTTTGCCAAACGTCTGGCCGGTTTGGGCGACATCTATTGCAATGATGCCTTCTCTGCCGCGCACCGCGCCCATGCGTCGACCGAAGGGGTTGCGCGGCTTTTGCCCTCTTGTGCGGGCCGTTTGATGCAGGCCGAGCTTTCGGCGCTTGAGGCCGCGCTGGCCACTCCGAAACGCCCCGTGGGCGCGGTGGTGGGCGGTGCCAAAGTATCGACCAAGATCGAGCTGTTGGAAAACCTCGTGAACCGGCTGGATCTGTTGGTGATCGGGGGCGGCATGGCCAATACGTTTCTGGGCGCGCAGGGCGCTGATCTGGGCAAGTCCCTGTCTGAGCCCGATTTTTACGACACCGCCAAGGATATTCTGGCACAGGCGGAAAAGGCCGGCTGCCGCGTCCTGCTGCCCGTAGATGGGCTTGTCGCGCGGGAATTCGCCGCCCATGCCGCGCATGAGGTCGCAGCCCTTGGGGCCGATACCGTGCTGGCAGCAGACCAGATGGTACTGGACGCAGGCCCGAAGACGGTTGAACTGGTCAAAGACGCGTTTGACGGCCTGAAAACCCTGATCTGGAACGGCCCCATGGGCGCGTTCGAGATCCCCCCCTTCGACACCGCAACCGTCGCCGCGGCCAAGGCAGCGGCCGCGGCGACACGCGACGGCGCGCTGATCTCGGTGGCGGGCGGTGGCGACACCGTAGCCGCGTTGAACCAGGCAGGTGCGGCGGAGGATTTCACCTATATCTCCACCGCGGGCGGTGCCTTCCTTGAATGGATGGAAGGCAAGATCCTCCCCGGCGTCGCCGCGCTGGACGCCTGACCTTATCCCCCGCCAGTCGCGGCGCTGCGATGCGACTGGCGGGAAAGATATGCGACATCCTTGCCCAACCCCCTAAAAAGATGAACATTTTCTTGCCAATCGCAAGACGGGGGATTCCCTTCGCGAATCACCTGTGTCATACTGGGGGAACGTCCACTAAGAGACGATTAAAGGCAGATACATGAACCGCAGCAGCAAACCCGCTTTTGGCACTCTCTTGTTTTTCGCGATCGCCTTCGCGCTGAGCCTCTATTTCGCCTTCGCGGCGATTCAGGGGAACTACGGCCTGTTCCGCCGCGCCGAGATCGTGGCCGAAGCGCAGGATCTGCGGGTACAGCTTGCACAGGTGCAGATTGATGTGGCGCGGATGGAGAACCTGACCCATCGTCTGTCTGACGAATATCTTGATCTCGACCTGCTGGACGAACAGACCCGCAAGGTGCTGGGGATGATCCGCGCCGATGAAATCGTGATCCGCTGATACCCGCGCATTATCCGGCATAATCCCCCGCAGCGTCATAAAAAATTCACGTCCCGCCAGCAGGGTATTGCGTGACCTGTAAATGCCTCTCGCCATCATTGCTCGAATCCGATAAGAGATAGTTTAACGCTAAACTATTTTGCGCGTGCGCGGGACAAACTACGGAGGAATTGCCCCATGGCTGCCCAGAAACCGACGAAAAAGACAAACGCCAGCGCCGAAGAGCTCAAGGCCTATTACCGCGATATGCTGCTGATCCGGCGGTTCGAAGAAAAAGCGGGCCAGCTTTACGGCATGGGTTTGATCGGTGGTTTTTGCCACCTTTATATCGGACAAGAAGCGGTGGTTGTCGGGCTTGAAGCCACGGCCAAGGACGGCGACAGCCGCATCACCACCTACCGCGACCACGGGCATATGCTGGCCTGCGGCATGAACCCCGACGGGGTGATGGCCGAACTCACCGGCCGCGAAGGCGGCTATTCCCGCGGTAAGGGCGGGTCTATGCATATGTTCTCGAAAGAGAAGAAATTCTACGGCGGCCACGGCATCGTTGGCGCGAACGTGCCCCTTGGCGCGGGCATCGCCTTTGCGGACAAGTATAAGGGCAACGACAACGTTACCTTTACCTATTTCGGGGATGGTGCCGCGAACCAGGGTCAGGTCTACGAGACGTTCAACATGGCCGCCCTGTGGAAACTGCCGGTGATTTTCATCATCGAAAACAACCAATATGCCATGGGCACCTCGCAGCAGCGCTCTACCTCCAGCGCTGAAATCTGGGAACGCGGCAAGGCTTTCGGCATCCCCGGCGAAGCGGTGGATGGCATGGATGTGCTAGCGGTCAAGGACGCGGGCGAACGCGCGGTGAAACACTGCCGCTCGGGCGACGGCCCCTATATTCTGGAAATCAAGACATACCGCTATCGCGGGCATTCCATGTCGGACCCGGCCAAATACCGGACCCGCGAAGAAGTGCAGAAAATGCGCGACGAACGCGACCCCATCGAACAGGTGCGCAACATCCTGCTGGAACATAAACACGCCAGCGAGGACGATCTGAAAGCGATCGACAAAGAGATTAAGGAAATCGTTAACGCAAGCGCGGAGTTTGCCAAAGAAAGCCCCGAACCCGCGGCGGAAGAGCTTTGGACAGATATCTACGCAACCGAAGTCCCACAGGAGGCTTGAACCATGGCAATCGAAATTCTCATGCCCGCACTGAGCCCCACAATGGAAGAAGGCACGCTTGCCAAATGGCTGGTCAAAGAGGGCGACACCGTGTCCTCGGGTGACATCATGGCCGAGATCGAAACCGACAAGGCCACGATGGAATTCGAAGCCGTCGACGAAGGCACCATTGGCAAGATCCTGATCGACGCCGGCACCGAAGGCGTCAAGGTCAACACCCCCATTGCCGTGCTGCTGGAAGAGGGCGAAGACGCCTCTGACATCGATAGCGCGTCCAGCGCCGCACCGGCGGAACAGACCAAAGCCGACGACAGCGACGACGCTAAATCCGACAAGGCACCCGCCGCCGCCAAGCCGGATGCCGAAGCCCCGAAGGCACCGGAAACCGACACCACCCCCGACTGGCCCGACGGCACCAAGCTGAAACAGCAGACCGTCCGCGAGGCCCTGCGCGACGCCATGGCCGAAGAAATGCGCCGTGACGAAGATGTGTTCCTGATGGGCGAGGAAGTCGCCGAATACGAAGGTGCCTATAAAATTTCCCAAGGCTTGCTGGACGAATTCGGGGCCAAGCGGATCATCGACACGCCGATCACCGAGCACGGGTTTGCCGGTATCGGTGTGGGTGCTGCCTTTGGCGGGCTGCGCCCCATCGTCGAATTCATGACCTGGAACTTTGCCATGCAGGCGATCGACCACATCCTGAACTCCGCCGCGAAAACGCTCTATATGTCCGGCGGTCAGATGGGCGCGCCAATGGTCTTCCGCGGGCCAAACGGTGCCGCGGCCCGCGTCGGCGCGCAGCACAGCCAGGATTACGCCGCGTGGTATATGCAGATCCCCGGCCTCAAGGTGGCGATGCCCTACTCTGCCTCCGATGCCAAAGGCTTGATGAAAACCGCGATCCGCGACCCCAACCCCGTCGTTTTCCTTGAAAATGAAATCATGTACGGCAAATCCTTCGATGTGCCCGATGTCGAGGATTATACCGTCCCCTTCGGCAAGGCCCGCATCTGGCGCGAGGGCACGGATGTCACGATCGTCAGCTTTGGCATCGGCATGACCTATGCGCTGGAAGCCGCTGAAAAGCTGGCCGAAGAAGGCATCGACGCCGAAGTCATCGACCTGCGCACCCTGCGCCCGATGGACACCGCCAGCATCATCAAGTCGGTGATGAAGACCAACCGCCTTGTCACCGTCGAAGAGGGCTGGCCACAAGGCTCCGTCGGGAACTACATCTCAAGCGTGATCATGCAGGAAGCCTTTGACTATCTGGATGCGCCGGTGATCAACTGCACCGGCAAAGATGTGCCCATGCCCTATGCCGCAAACCTCGAAAAACTGGCGCTTGTCACCACGGACGAGGTTATCGCGGCGGTCAAAAAAGTCACCTACAAGTAAGGAGCGGTCCACATGCCCATAGAAATCCTCATGCCCGCCCTCAGCCCCACGATGGAAGAAGGCACGCTGGCGAAATGGCTTGTCTCCGAAGGGGATAGCGTCTCCTCCGGGGATATCCTGTGCGAGATCGAAACCGACAAGGCGACGATGGAATTCGAAGCCGTCGACGAAGGCACCATCGGCAAGATCCTGATCGGTGACGGCAGCGAAGGCGTCAAGGTGAACACCCCCATCGCCGTGCTGCTGGAAGAGGGCGAAGAGGCGTCAGACATTGATACCAGCGCCCCTGCCCCGGATGCCAAGGACAGCGCCAAGGAGGATGCCCCCGACCAGGACGCGGCCCCTGAAAAAGGCTACGGCCGCGGCGAAAGCGACGCCAACGACACAGGCAAATCCGCCCCCGCCGCGCCCAAGGGCAGTGACGGAAAACGGCTGTTTGTAACACCGCTGGCCCGTCGCATCGCGGCAGACAAAGGCGTGGACCTGACCGAACTCTCCGGCTCTGGCCCGCATGGTCGCATCATCAAAGCAGATGTGGAGGCAGCCTCCGCCGGTAGCGCCAAAGCCAAACCGGCCGAAAGCACGCAAACCGCCAGCGCACCGGCAGCCACAGCGGCCCCTGCCGCCGGCCCTTCCGCCGACGCCGTGATGAAAATCTACGAAGGCCGCGCGTTCGAGGAAATCTCCCTCAACGGCATGCGCAAGACCATCGCCGCGCGCCTGACCGAAGCCAAACAGTCGATCCCGCATTTCTATCTGCGCCGCGATATCGAACTCGACGCGCTACTGAAGTTCCGCGGTGAGCTGAACAAACAACTCGAAGCCCGCGACGTGAAGCTGTCGGTCAATGACTTCATCATCAAGGCCTGTGCGCTGGCGCTGCAAACCGTGTCTGACGCCAATGCCGTCTGGGCCGGTGATCGCATCCTCAAGCTCAAGCCCTCGGATGTGGCCGTCGCCGTGGCCATCGAGGGCGGCCTGTTCACGCCTGTGCTGAAAGACGCCGAGATGAAATCGCTCTCGACCCTCTCGTCAGAGATGAAAGACCTCGCCGCCCGTGCACGCGACCGCAAGCTTGCGCCGCATGAATATCAGGGCGGCAGCTTCGCCATCTCGAACCTCGGCATGTTCGGGATCGACAACTTCGATGCGGTCATCAACCCACCCCATGGCGCGATTTTGGCCGTCGGCGCAGGGGTCAAGAAACCCGTCGTCGGCAAGGATGGGGAGCTCGCCGTCGCCACGGTCATGTCCGTCACCCTCTCTGTCGATCACCGCGTCATCGACGGAGCCTTGGGCGCGCAGCTGCTCAGCGCCATCAAGGACAATCTCGAAAACCCCATGATGATGCTGGCGTAACCCCGCTTCCAAATGGGTCTAAATCCTCGGGGGTCCGGGGGCAGACAGCCCCCGGCCTCACAAAAAAAAGGCCGGCCCCTATGACGGGTCCGGCCTTTTCACATCTCGACGAAGGCGCGCGCCCTCAATCCCCTAGCATTACATATTAATATCGCCTTGCGGCCCCAGCATGTGATCCATCAGGACCGACGGCTGATCGCAGCCCGCCTCCCCCACGACCCGCGCAGGGATGCCCGCGACGGTCTTGCAGGGCGGCACGGATTCCAGCACGACAGACCCCGCCGCAATGCGCGAGCAATGTCCGATAGAAATATTACCTAACACTTTCGCCCCCGCGCCGATCAACACGCCGTTGCCAATCTTCGGGTGACGGTCCTGCTCTTCCTTGCCCGTCCCGCCCAAAGTGACCGAGTGCAGCATCGACACGTTGTCGCCCACGACCGCGGTTTCGCCGATCACGACGGAATGGGCGTGGTCGATCATGATTCCCTTGCCGATCGTCGCGGCGGGGTGGATATCGACGCCAAAAATCTCGCTCACGCGCATCTGCACGAAATAGGCCAGATCCCGTTTACCTTGTTTCCACAGGTGATGGCCCACACGGTAGGCCTGCACGGCCTGATAGCCTTTGAAATACAGGATCGGTTGCAACAGCCGGTGGCAGGCGGGGTCACGCTCGTAAATCGCCACCAGATCGGCCCGTGCCGCCTTGATCAGGTCGGGATCACTGGCAAAGGCCTCCTCCACCATCTCATGGACCACCATCATCGACATTTCATTCGAGGCCAGCTTCGCCGCGATACGGTAGGATAGCGCTTTCTCGATGGATTTATGGTGCAGAATCGTAGCGTGGACAAAACCGCCAATCAGCGGCTCATCGCGGACAGCATTCTGTGCTTCCGTCTGGATCTGATCCCAAACCGGATCCACCGTGGCGATATTCGTGCGTGCATTTGCCATAAGACCATCCTTCTTTGTCCCCACGATATAGCAGGTTCCGCCCAAGTGCCAAACGCAAAGCCGAGGGGTTACACGCGCAGTTTATCACAAATTGATCTCGCCAAACAGCGCGGGCCCCGCCCCGTATAGCGCAGAAACCTGCGCAACACTGATCAACGCAGGCCCCGCCGCCCCGTCACCCGCGCGCATTTGGGCGGTATAGGTCCAGCTTGCGCGGTCCAAGATCTCTTCGCGCAGGACAACACCGTTTTGCAGGATACGCAGCTGATATTGCTCGCTTTCCTCGGCCAGTGGCACATCGAAACCCGTCCACCCGTCGCCATTGATCCGCGTTCGGCGTATCCAGCCAAACCGCAACGCCCCCGCCTCTTCTGTTATTCGCAGGTGGCAGGGCCGATAGGGGCGCAGCCCGTTGCCGTCAAAGCTCTCGGTTTTTTGAACGTAGCTTGGGTCGTTCAGCGGACGGCCCGCAGGCCCGATGCGATAGGTCTGCGCGATCCGCAACAGGTTCGGGCTCAGCTCGATCTGGCGAGGGATTGAATTGAGCAGCACAAACTGCGATCCTGCGGGCCAGACATCCGGCATCACCCCATCCGACCCCGCTTGTCCGCGGAGCCGGTCACGCAGAAGATAGGTTTGCGGGGCGATCAGCTCGGCCCGCGCGAACTGGAATACCTCCCACCGGTCGGCAGAGCCGTCGCCGATCGCCGCCAGATTGGCCCCGCCCAGCAGATCGGCCTCATCAACACTCTCTAACACGCCGCTGGTCAGCGTGACCTGCAGCGCCTGCCCGCGATCCACCACACCGGGGCGCGCATGGGCCATGTCGTTTTGCGTGACCCCCATTGTCGCGCGCAGGGGCATCAGGGTGTTCAACCTGAAATTCGTCTCCCCGCCAGAGGCATAGACCGCGACATTGCCCGGCCATTGCCGTGCGCTGGCCGCAATATGCGGCGCATGGGGCACCTCGTCACCGCGCAGCAGCGGCAGGTCCAGAAACAGCGCGTTCACCGGTACGGGCGCGACAAAGGGTTTCAACGCGACCAATTCGTCATCGAAGGGCGCGGGGTCATAGACTTCGGGCTCAATCCGCACGGCCTCGATCAAGGACATCTCCCCCATCTCGACGCGATCCACACGGTACAGCGCCTCCCCCTCGCCATCGTCTGGCGGCAAGGCAATCACATCACCCGCGCCGACATCCATCATCGACGGCGGCAACACCAGACGTACCCCTTCGCGTGCCACACGCGCCTCTGTCAGCCAGCGTTCAGCTGTCTGGTGCCCCTCCGCCCGGGTGAGCGCCATATTGAACTCTGACATCGCCACCGCATGGGTCGCGTCGTCAGGCAAGATCGCCTCTTCCGCGATCACCTCGTAGTCGCCATCCGCCTGCACAAACCGCAAACGCAGACGCCCCGAAAGCTCCGCCTCTGCCTCACGGGACTGTTCCACCGGTGCCTCCAGATCACCCGAAACAGCCAACGTCTCTCTGTTCAGTGGCACGGCATCCAATCCGTCCCGCATGATGAAACGCAACACCCCGTCGCGTTCCACCGCATCAAAGCCATAGCGCAGCATCAACGGCTGCAACGCCGCGCGCGCATCGGCCACCTCGTCCACCACATAGCCGCGGACATAGCCATACAGCCCAGAGGTATCGAAATCGTTAACGCCAGCACGCCGGCAGATCGCCGCCACGAGCTCGGACAAAGGCAGCGCCGCACTGCGGCCGTTCAGCCAATGCCCACGGGCGTAATTTCGACCATCGCTCCACAGCGCGCGATTATTGGGAAAGAAAGGATAGGGCCGCGTGTCCCAGGCCCAAACAAAGGCGCGGGTCATATCCACCATCGGCCCGCCATAGGCCGCCGAGATCGGATTATGCGCCGGATCCCGCCAATGATCCGCCACGGCACGCAGATATTGCATCTGCATCAACTCATCCCGCGCGCCCGATGAATAGCGCGGCAAACTGCTTTCAGAGCTTTTGAGGTCAAGAAACTTGTTCGGCTGGTTGGTCCCCTTGTCCACCGCTGCACAGCCGTATTCCGTAAACCAGATGGGCTTGGAGCTTGGCTGCCAGCCCGTCGGCTCTGCTGCGCGCACGCCGCCAATACGATTGTGGTGCAGGTTCTCCCACCAGCCGCGCAGATCCTTGTAACGGTAAACCCAAGGCTCCCCATGGGTGCCATCGGTGATCGGCGTACGGCGTTGCGCCGCGCGCGCCTCGGGCGAATGGTAGTACCAGTCAAACCCTTCGCCCCCCGCAACATTACCCGCCAGATAGTCGAGAGCATAAATGCTGTCGCTTTGCTGCGCGTCCAGATGATCTGTACCGTCGCGCCAATCGGACAGCGGCATATAATTGTCGATACCGATGAAATCGATCGTGTCGTCGGCCCACAGCGGATCAAGGTGAAAGAACACATCGCCGCTGCCATCTTGCGGGTGATAGCCGAAATATTCGGACCAATCCGCGGCATAGCTGATCGTGGTGCCCGCGCCCAAAAGCAGCCGCGCCTCTGCGGCCAGCGCGCGAAACGCCTGCACCGCGACAAAGCTGTTCCCCGCCCCGCGGATCTGCGTCAGCCCGCGCATCTCGGTGCCGATGCAAAAGGCCTCTACCCCGCCTGCGGCTTTGCACAGGGCGGCATAATGCAGGATGAACCGCGACATCGACCATTCCTGCGGTCCGGAATAGACCACCTGCCCGCCCGCAATGGTAAAATCCGCTGCCGTGACCGTGCCAAAGAACGCCGCTACCTCGTTATGCGCGCTCAGCGTCCCGTCAGAGCTGCCCGCCTGACCTGGCGCTTTCGCCAGCGTGATCCGCCCCCGCCAAGGCAGCTTGGGCTGGGCGCCGGCATCGCTATAGGGGTCGGGCAAGCCATTCCCTTCTAGCTGGTCCATCAGGATGAACGGGTAGAACATCACCGCCTTGCCCGTCGCCTGAATGGCATGAATCGCCTCAATCACCGCGGCATCTGCGGGGGTGCCACCATAGACCGGACGGTCGTCCTCGCGGGCGATCACCTCGGCGGTGCCGCGGGTCAGACCTGCCACCTGCCACGGCATGTTTTCGCCCTCGTCCTCGGCGCTTTCCACCTTCGGGCGCAGGCGGCATTCGCCGCACCGCAGATCATCGCCGAACCACGAGACGACCAGCGACGCGGCAGCCAGCTGCGGCAGGTCCTGCGTGGCATCCTCCAGCGCGGCGGTGAAATCACTGCGCCCGTCGGGGGTAGAGACATTGGCGCTCCACCGGCCACCCTGTCCGTCGGTATAGTGCACCGGAGTCGTCGCTAACGCGTATTCCCCTGTGCCGGGAATCAGCGCGACACCTTTGACCCCATGGGTGACACTGATGTCGGCGGCAGGCGCATCCGGTTCCTCTGCCCGCAGCACCTCGAAGGAAAACTGCGGCACGCGGTTGCCAAAGGGCCCCAGCCCGAGGTTCTCCATCACCACATAGGCCGTGCCGCGATAGGCCGGCACCGCGTCCGCCCCCTCTATCGCGGCAATCGTCGGGTCGGGCAGTTGATCGCGCGTCCCGCGATAGACCGCCATATTCAGTGCGTGGGCCGAGATTTCCTCCCCATCCGCCCAGATCCGGCCAATGCTGGTGATCTCCCCTTCGCACAGGGCGATGGCGAGGCTGACGCTATAGCTGTATTCCGTCGTCTGCGGGGTCGAGGGCGCGCCCTTGCCACCGCCGCCGCCCGTCACTGTCGTGGTCTCGGCGAAATCCGAGGCCCAGATCACCTGTCCCCCGACACGCATCCGGCCATAGACCTGCGCAATCGCCGCGCCCTCGCCCGCCTGGGTCAGACGAAAGCGGTCGACCTTGCCGGTCTCGACCGCCTGCGCCCCTTGCCCCAGCAGCCGCTGGTCGATCACACGGCCAAGGGTCGCCCCCACGGCACGCCCAATGGCGACCGAAGACAAGCCCGCCAATGTGCCCCCGACAGAGCCGCCAATCGCCGCACCTGCGGTTGAAAGAAGTATCGTCGCCATCAGATCGCCTCCGCCGGGAATTCAAAACGCGCCACAATGCGCCTGCGCCACGGCAGGCTCAGCGGGCTTTCCGTCACCCCATGCCCGCTGTAGCCGTGGACAAAGCTCGCCTGCGCGCCGACCTCTGCCGCCACGCCCAGATGTTTCGCCACCGACCCGCTGCGCATGCGGAACAACAGCACGTCACCGGGGGCCTCATCGATCAGGACCTTGGGCGAGAGGTGACGCAGCGCAGCACGCCAAAGCTGCTCGTCCCCCTGTGGTTCTGACCAGTCCATTGAATAGGAAGGGATCGCCTCCGGCTCCTCCCCCACCACCTCGCGCCAGATACCGCGCAACAGGCCAAGGCAGTCACAGCCCGCCCCCTTGCGCGCCGCCTGATGCACGTAGGGCGTGCCGATCCATCCCCGCGCCGCAGCCACCACGGCGGTCCCGCGCGCGCTCATCTCAGCGACCCGCCGGTATTGCTGCCCGAGGATTTCGGCACCGCCATCATCCAATCCGCGCTCGGCACATCAGGAAAGCCCTGAAAGTTCAGCAGGTTGTTGAACTTCAGCCGACAGGTGGTGTGGCGCTTGTCGCAGCCCGCCACCAGTCGCAGCTGTTGCCCGGCGGTGATTGTACCGCGGATCGGCTCCCACAGCTCGACCTCGCGCCGCCCCTCCAGCACCCGGTCGTGTTTGATCATACCCCAAAGCCCCGCCGCAGGGCCGTCCAGCACCTCAAGCCGGCCCCGCGCGAACCATGCGTCGTCAAACCCGTTGATGCCCTCCCAACGGAACACCCGCCCGTCCTCGTGCTCCTGCACGGCGAGTGTCACGGCATAGCCCGCCGTCGCCAGATCAAACCCGCAGGCCGCATCCCCCAGCACCGCGGTGCAGGGCTTCTGAAACACCCGCCCCACAGGCCGGTTCAACGCCTCGGTCAGCCCACGCAGCTCTGCGCGAAAGGCACCGCCCGCGCGCTGCATCTCGCCAATCGTGCCGCGAAAGATCATGCAGCGGGCGGTCACATCGGCCCAGTTCACCCGCCAGCAGCGCACTTCCGCCCCGTCAAAGCGCCCCTGCTCGATCTCGTCCTCGCGGATCGCGTCATCGCTCAGCGCGCCCAGCGCCTCTGTGTTATCCACCGACAGCCCCGTACTCTGCGCCAAGGCCCGCGCACTCAGCCCGCTATCCGCACGAAACGCCAACCCGTCGAAGCCGAGCGGCTGATCATGGTCGGTAAACGCCAGCGTCACCCCGTCCCGCCGCCGGATTGCCCAGGCCGTGCACAGCGTCGTCAGACCCGTGCGCGCATGCGCCAACACCGCGTCTTTGCCCGCCCCGCTCATACCCGCACCTCGATCACAGGCACATCCGGCACCTGCCCGGCCTGAAAGCTGGCAACGCTGACCAGAATGCGATCCGTGTCAAAGCGGACAGGCACGTCGAATTCGAACCCCGCCGACACCTGCATTTCGGGGTCCGGCGCATGGGCGAAACGGATGATGCCCGTGCTCAGATCAACCTCATAGTCGCTCCCCTCTTGCAGGGCGTCCTGCTCTATCCCCACGCGCACGGTTCCGGCAACCGGCTTGGTGATCGGCCTGACGTAGCTATGCCCGCCCGAGCTATAGGTCTTGACCAGTTGATAGTCCGTCCGCACACCATCCCCGAAACCAAGGCTCTGATCCTCGAACGTGATCCCGACCGAAGAGGCGCAGGATTTGAAATCCGCCCAATCCTTCCAACGAAACCCGTACATCTGCCCCATACGTGCCTCGAAGAACCCCGTGAGCGCTTGGACATCGTCGATAGAGCGCATGCCCAGCCCCGCATCATACACACGGCGTGAATGGGCCCAGGGGGTGTTGCGCTCCTCATACCCGTTGGCGAGCGTCACCACATCGGTACGGCGTTGCGGCCCCCCGAGAGATCCAAAGCTCAGGCTAGGTGGAAATCTGACATCGTGAAAATTCATCGGTTTGCTCCCCTAGCGGTTACGGTTGCCAGTGTTCAGCGCGCGGCTCAGCTGAGCGGCGATCTGGCTTTGACTGCGTTGGAATCCCTGCACATCAGGGGTGGTGATGTTCATGACCACGGTCGTCCCGCCGCTCGCGCCCCCTTTGACACCCAGCTTACCGTCCGGCCCCCGTGCCAAGGGCATGATCGCCTCCGGTCCGGCCTCGCCCATCAGCCCCATCCCCCCGCGCATGCCAAAGCCAGTGGCGGTGCTGACAATCCCCCCTTGAGCAAAAGGCATCACACGTCCCTGAGAAAACGGTGCCCCATCGGCAAAGGGGAGTATTCCCTGCACCAGTGATCCCACACCTTGACTGATCAGCCCGCCGACGTGATCGGACACCGGCTTCATCGCCGCGTTATAAGTCGTGTTCACCATCGACCGCGCCACGGTGGACAGGGCATCCGACAGTTTCATCCCGTCAAACGCGACACCATCAAAGGCCCTGCGTAATCCACGGCTCAGCCCCTTCTCCAACGTCGCGACATCCTTGCCTGTCGCGGCCAATGCGCTGCGCATACGGCGCAGTTCGGCATCGAAACCAGCCACCAGCGTGGCCGTCGCGCCAAGCGTCTCATTCAACCGCTCTGCGCCATCCTCTAGCCCCTCGAATGTATCATCCTGTGCCATCAGTCTTCCTCTCTCTGCCTATCGGGATAAGCCGCCATCAAGGCTGCCAATCCATCCCCCAACAGCGGAGCCCGCCCCGCCTCGCTCCCCAGCATCAGTTGCAGCTCTGCCGGCGTGAGCGCCCAGAATGCGTCGGGCGTCAGCGTCAACCCCCTCAGCCCCGCCCGCAGTAGCGCGGCCCAGTCCATCCCCAGCGCGGTCTCTGCCTTTGTCCTCTTGGGTGGCACGCTCATACCGGCACAACAAAGGCCCGCGCCAAAAGCTCTGCGGCGGCCTGAGAAGCGGCCACCGGCCCACCCTCGATCTCGGCCTGCGCAAGCGTCTCGGCACTTACCTCGGTGCCCCCTGCACGCAGCCCCGCGGCCAACAGCAACAGCACATCCCGACTGCTGAACCGATGACCCTCGAACCGCTCGACCAAAGCCACCAGCGACGGCTCCTCCAGCGCGTCCTCCAGCTCGGCTAAAGCCCCCAGGGTCAGCCGTGCCACGCGCCGCTGACCGTTCACCACCAGCGCCACATCCCCTCGCCACCGGTTCACCATGATCAGACCCCGCCCTCGGGCGCGTCTGCCGTATCCGCGGTAAAGCTCAGCTGCCCCGCGGATTGCAGGCTCAGCTCATAGGTCGCCTCGCCATTCAGCGACCCGCCATATTCAATGGCCGCCACCTGGAACGGCCCCTCGATAATACCGAAGCTGGGGATCACGATCTGGAAATCCGGCGTCAGCCCGTCAAAAAACAACTGCCGTGCGCGTTCATCCGTGCCCGCATCGCGAAACACCCCCGACCCGCTGATTGCGGCAGATCGGACGCCCGCGCCCGCCAGCAGCTCCCGCCAGCCCCCCTCACTGTCAAGCGAGGTCACCTCAACCGGCTCCGCGTTAAAGCTCACCCGCGTGGCACGCAGCCCCGCGATCGTTTCGAACTGACCATCGCTCGTCATGTCCACCTTGACCAAAAGGTCTTTGCCCGCTTGAACAGCCATATCCACTCTCCTGTTAGTTTCCTGAAACTTCGGCTCAGCCGTCCTGAACCCGCGCCCTGAACCGCATCTCTATCTGTCGGCGCGCATCCGCTCCGACCTGTCGTGCGACGGCCCGCTCGAACCGCAAGCTCACCAGCCGCCCGCGGCTCAGGCCAAACTGCCCACCGACCAGCGCATCACTCACCGCAGCGGCCACCTGTTTCGCAGGGGCGAACCCCGCATGATGCGTGACGACAAGAACCGTGAACCGATGCTCCGCCCCGCCGCCCGTCCCGTCAGAGGCATCGCGCACCGCTTCGGACCCCAACTGCACATACAGCGCCGGCACCTCCCCCGCAGGAGCCGCATCAAAAACCGCATCCCCCACCAGCGCCGTGATCTCCTGATCCGTGCTCAACACGCCAAAGACCGCCTGTTGCAGGGCAAACCCCATGCCATAGCTCATACCGCCACCTCCTCATGGGTCAGGCAGGCCAGATACCGTCCTTGTGCGTCCTGCTCTGCCACCGACTGGATCTGATAAACCCGTGTGCCCTCGCGAAAGCGCTGCTGCGGCAAGGGGCGCGCGGGATCGCCCACTGGTGCCCCGCGTACCGTCACCACATAGACCCCGCGGCTCACCGCAATACCGCCACGCCCCAAACGCCGGCCCCGCCGCGCCGTGACATCCGCCCAGAGATCCCCCACACGCACCCAGCTCCGGCTCTCTCCGCCCGCGCCATCAGGCTGAGGCACCTGCGCCTCCAACACCAGGCGGCGGCTCAACGACAGTCGGCTCATGCGCGTGCCCCCAAGCCGATCCGCAGTGGGCGGTAGCGCTCGATCAGGCTGCTCACCCCAAAGGGCATGCAGCCATCCCCAAGGCGGGTCTCGTGGCGGTATTCATAGTAATGCGCCGCCAGCATCAGCACGGCCTGCTGCAAATCCGCGGGCACAGCGCCCCAGCTTTCCCCAAGCCCCGCCTCGAACAAGACCTCCACCGACCCTTGCGGCGGAATGAACGGCAGCATCGCCCCTGATGGCTTCAGCAGCGGAGCCTGCATATCGCGCACCAGCCAATAGCGCTGCGGCTCGATCACCGTCTCCATCGCATCCCGCGCCACCACGGTGACGCTCACGATCTGCCGGACCGGCCCCACGGGCAAAGCCTGCGCCTGCGGGTCCGCCCACTCTTGCACGGTCATGGTAAACAACCGCGAGATCAGCGCCTTACCTGTGCGCGCCTCAATCGCGGCAATGGCGGCACGCAAAAAGCTCTCCAAAACGGGCTCTTGTACGGTTTCGGTGCCAAAACCGCTGCCCATCCGCAAATGCGCCTTGAACGGCTCTAGCGGAAGATCGGCCTCCGCCACCCCTGTCTCTTCGATCAACATCTCATCGCTCCAAATCTAGCCCGCCAAAGCCCCCCGAACGCGCACCCCGACTGCATCGCTCGGTCGGAGGCAGCAGCTAGGCAATGCACCCGGCGCATCACGGCGCGCCCGGGGGATGGGGCCAGCCACCGCCAGCCCCCCTATTCGACCCCGCGCCTTAGGCGGTGCCGAATTTCAGCAGCTTGATCGCGGCAAAGTCGCTCACGTCGCCGCCCACCCGTTTGGTGGCATAGAACAGCACATGCGGCTTGGCGCTGAAGGGATCGCGCAGGATCCGCAGGTCGGGCCGCTCTGCTACGGTGTAACCGGCGGCAAAATCACCGAAGGCGACCGAGAATGAATCCGCCGCCACATCGGGCATGTCCTCGGCCACCAGCACCGGATAGCCCATCAGCCGCGCGGGCTGGCCCTGCGTCATCCCGTCAGACCACAAAAACCGCCCGTCCAGATCCTTAAGCTTGCGCACGATCCCTGCCGTCTTCGAGCTCATCACAAAACTCGCCTGCGCGCGGTACTGCGCCCCAAGCGCATAGACCAGATCAACCACCGCATCCGCCGTGATCTCGCCTGCGACGCCGGTGGGCACATAGCCCAGATTGCCCCACTCCCAGATCACATTGTCGACCGTGGCATGGGCCAGAAACCCCTTGGGCTTGTCGATCCCGTCCCCGTGGATAAAGGCCGCGGCCTCTGCCCGCGAGAATTTGTCGGCGATGCGCCCCGCCAACCAGGCTTCGATGTCAAAGGCACTGTCATCCAGCAACCGCTGCGAAGCTTTGGGCAGCGCGCTCAGCTCGTGCAGCGGGATGGTAATACGGTCGATCTGCGGCGTGTCGGTCTCGGACACGGCCCCCGTTTCTGTCGCCCAACCGGCACCCACATCCGCATGATCCACCAGCACGTCGTAAGAGGTCGCCTCGACCTGCACCACCGACGCAATCGCCCGGATAGAGGCCGTGGCATTCAACACCGATTTCACCCGATCCGAGGTCTGCGGGTCCACCAGATACCCACCATCAGAATTCACCGCCGCCGACAGCGCCTTGCTCTCCAGCTCAAGCCCGCGCAACCCGTCGTCGTCGCCGTTGCGGATATAGGCATGCAGCGCCTTCTGATGCGGCGCACCGCTGTCCACAGCCCCCGCCAATGGTGTGCGCGCAGGCAAAGTCATCTTTCGATCCAACATAGTCATTCGCTCTTCTGTTTGTTGCAACTTGGTCGTCATCTCGTCCTGAAACCCTCTGAAATCCTGCACAAATCCACCTACCGCGCGGCGCATCTCCTCGACCGCGCCTCGGGGCTCGGTGCCCATGTCATCTTCGTGTCGTTCCATCCGCTTACCCTCCGTTCCGTTTCAAATTCCGCCGCGCCTCGTCAAAGACACCGGCCATGCCGCGCAAGACGTCTCCGATGGCGATAAAATCCCCTTTGGCCGCGATCCGCGCCGTGGGGAGCATGGGAAAGGTCACCAGCGACACCTCCCACAGGTCCAGGGTCTGAAGCACCCGCTGGCCCGCGTCATTCTTGGCCGCCCGCTGCGTGCGATAGCCGATGCTGAGGCCATCAATCGCCCCGGCCTCGATCAAGGCCGCCGCCTCGCGGCCCCGCGCCACACTGTCCAGCAGCCGCCCCTTGACCCAAAGCCCCCGCGCATCCTCGCGCAGCTCGTCCCACACGCCGATGGGCTGTGCCGGATCATGCTGCCACAGCATCTTGATCCGCCGCCCCGCGGCCTGCGCCGCCGCCAGCGAGGCGCCATAAGCCCCCCGTGCCACCAGATCACCACCCTGATCGACCCGCCCGAACAGGCTGGCATAGCCGCTGATCTCGGTGCCGCCCTCCACCACAAGCCCCTCGTCGAAACGCGCGAACTTATGCTCCAACCCAGCGCCCATATGGGGCAAACCTCTCCCGTTCTCCGACCCGAGGCCGAAGCGCATGCCATCTTCCATGACACCCTCCCTTGCGTTCAAATTGCTACGGCGCGACCACCAGAAACGACTGTACCGCCTGCGCCAAAATCACCGCGACCACACCATAGACGGTCAACCACAACCGCCGCTCCAGCCGCTCCATCATCTCCTCCAGCCGGTCGAGCCGCTGCAAGAGGTTCTCGTGGTGGATCGCGCTCACCCTCTCATGCGCCTGCAACCGCAACCCCGGCGCACATTCAAACCGGTCATATCCCATCTCCTCAACCATCCGCCGCCACCGCTGGCAGCCCCAACAAAGACCGCTTTTCCGCCTGCGTCAGGAAATCCGCCCCCGCCACCCGCGCCCATTGCGCGTCACGCTCCTGCGCCAGGGCGGGCACCTGATCCAGATCGGGCTTCAACGTCACCGCCTCATGCGTGAACCCCGCCAGCCACGCACCAAGTGCGGCCGCAACCCGCGTCGCCAAGGGCAGGACCGTCAGCCGGTAAAACGCCCGATGCGCCTCCTGATAATTGGCATAGGTCGCATCCCCCGCGATCCCCAGCAGCATCGGCGGCACCCCAAAGGCCAGCGCCACTTCCCGCGCCGCCGCCTCCTTGGTGCGGTGAAACTCCATGTCCGAGGGCGAAAACCCCATCGGCTTCCAATCCAACCCGCCTTCCAGCAGCATCGGCCGCCCCGCATTGCGCGCGCCTTGATGGTGGCTCTCCATCTCGCTGACCAGACGGTCATACTGATCATCGCTCAGCTTGCCCTGCCCCTCGGCCCCCCGGTAGACAATCGCCCCCGATGGCCGCGCCGCATTGTCCAGCAAGGCCTTGCTCCAGCGCGAGGCCGCGCCGTGCACATCCAACGCCATCGCCGCCGCCTGCAACGGGCTGAACCCATAATGGTCATCCTGCGGGTGGAAATTCTTGATGTGACAGATCGCGGCCGTATCCCCGGCCACGTCAAACCGATGCTTGCGCCCGCCGACGGCATATTCATAGGCCACCGGCCAGCCATCCGCCCCCGGCACCACCGACATGCGATCCGACCGTAAGACATGCAGCTCCACCGGTACCGGACCCGCGCCAACCGCCTCGATATAGCCGTTGCCCGTCAACAATAGCTGCGCATAAAGCGCCTCCAGCAGCTCCGCACGCCCCTGCGCCCCATTGGGCCGTGCCACCAGATCCAGCAGCGGATGCGCCTCGAACCGTTGCGCGGCATCCTGCAACACCAGCGGCAGGGCCGCCGCGGCCTCGGCAATCAGCTTCACCGACCGAAACCCCACAGGGTTGCCGCAAAACCCGCTGCGCGTCAGGCTGACCACATCGCGCGGGCTCCAGGCCACGCGCCCGCTGGTCTGAACCGCAACGACAGGCCCCGTGGCAGAGGCTTTCTTCTCCGCAACCACCTCAACCGCCCCCCGTTTGAGAAAATCAAAAACCATGCCGCTGCTCTCCCTGCTCATTGACCGCCCCATGAAAATCTCACCAATCCCTTAACGCCGCCCGACCAGAGCGAACGCCCCGCCCGCAACAGCGCTTCATTTTGCCCGTTAAACTCTCCCCGAAGGGCCGCTCTCCTCCGCAACGCGCTCACAATCCACGCACCCCGGGCATCCGCCACTGTGCCGCAGGCTCGATCATCAGCTCATGCAGCGCCCAGACCAGCGCATCGACGCGATCAGGCGACCCAGTCCCCTCATAGCCCCGCGCTGTCATCCGGCACATCTGGTCCTCCAGCGCGTCCAGCCCCGCCACATGCCTCACGCGCCCCTGCTCATAAAGCGCCGCCACAGGCTCCGCCCGCGCCACCTTGCCACGGCTGGCATGGACCGATTTGACCGGCACCAATGGGTCGACCTGACGCAAGACCTCCGCCACCATCTGCCCGCCCTGATTGACCTCGGCGACAAGACGATCCGCGCCGTACTGCGTCATCGCGCTGATCGCCGCGCGCGCCCAGCCCGACGGGGTCGCCCCCTGCACCGTGCAATCGGCCAGCACCACGGCGCGCCAATCCTGCGGCGGGCCTTGGGTCTGCGCGCCCACCACCACGATCCCGCATTCATCCGACCCCGCGCCGGCGGTGGTCGCAGGGTCCAACCCCACGACGATCCGGTCCAGCGCAGGCACATCCCGCACCCGCCCGGCCTCGATCCGCTCGGAGGTCCACAGCGCCCCTTCCGCATCGGCCAACAGCACACCGTCCAGTTCCTGTCGGCCCAACCGCGTCCCGCGATAGCGCGCCCGCACCTCCTCCAGGAAAGAGCCCGCAAGGTTCGCGGCATTCGCCTCTGTCGGGGCATGGGTGGTCACGGTCGACGGCGACGCCAGCAGGTTTTTCAGCACGCCGACATTGCGCGGAGTCGTGGTCACACAGACCCGCGGGTCCTCCCCCAGCCGCAAGGCGAACTGCAATTGGTCCCACGTCTCTTCGGCCTTCTTCCACTTGGCCAGCTCGTCCACCCAAGCCGCGTCAAACTGCGGCCCGCGCAGCCCCTCTGGGTCATGCGCCGTATGCACCGTCGCCACGGCCCCATTGGGCCAGACCAACCGCTTGCGCGTCGCCTCCCAATCCGGTCGCCGGTCCGCGGGCGAGCACGCCAGTATCCCGCTATCGCCAAAGATCATCACCTCGCGCACCTGCTCGATGGTCTCTCCCACCAGCGCCACACGGCGACAGCGCCCCGCATCCAAGGGCCGCGACCCTTCGACCTGCGCGCGCACCCATTCCGCCCCCGCGCGCGTCTTGCCCGCACCGCGCCCGCCCATGATCACCCAGGACCGCCAGTCGCCCTCGGGGGGCAGCTGATGCGGCATGGCCCAGAACTCGAACAAAAAAGGGAGAGCCAAAAGCTCTCCCTCCTCCAGATCATTCAGGAACCGGTCTTGCACCGCAACATCGGCGGAGCCGATCCAGCTTGCACCCGATGTCAGCCCGCGCCCTTTCCATGTCCAGCGCGTATCCCCCTCGGGCAATGCCCGCTTGTCTGTTTCTGCACTCATTCAGATAGGTCTCCACCTTGACGCAAGTCGCCACCATGCCACTGGCCTTACCCAATGCCTTCGACGCTGCTGTTTCGTTTACTTCCTCCCCGGATCGGGCCTGTTCGCGCAGGCTCTCTATCTCGCGGCGCAAATCGCGGATCGCGACCTGCAACGCCTGAAGCTGCTCTTCACTGGCAGCAATTTCCTGTTCCGGGGTATTCATCGTCATCTTGCTCTTACCTCTCGTTTTGGACCTCCAACCCGAGCAGACACGAAAAAACGGCCACCGGAACTTAATCCGGGGCCGTTTGCCCATGTCTTCTAGCATGGACGTATTTCTATGTCAGAGCGGACGCAAAGTCAAGAAAAACAAGGTTACCGAAACCTTCCAAGCCCTTACGATGGTTAACAAATTCCTAATTTAACCCTGATCTGCGCCCGCTCTGACCCTTAGTTTCCGCCCGTCGACGCATTGCCCGCCGCTTCCGCGCCACGCTCCGCCTCGATCTGGCGCCAGCGCGCGACATTGGCGTTATGCTCTTCCAATGTCTCGGCAAATGCGTGACCGCCGGTGCCATCGGCAACGAAGAAAACATAGTCCTCGCTGGCCGGTTGTGCCGCAGCCATCAGGCTCGCACGTCCGGGGTTCGCAATCGGCGTCGGTGGCAACGCGTCAATGACGTAGGTGTTGAACGGGGTCTCCTTGCGCAGCTCGCTGCGGCGCAGACCACGCCCCAAGACGCCCTGCCCGTTGGTGATCCCGTAGATCACGGTCGGGTCCGTCTGCAGACGCATGCCCTGGTTCAAACGGTTGACGAAAACGCTCGCCACCTGTTCGCGCTCTTCCGGTACGCCGGTTTCCTTCTCGACGATAGAGGCAAGGATCAACAGTTCCTCAGGCGTCTCGACGGGCAGCCCCGGATCGCGAGCCTCCCAGGCTTCGGCCAAACGCTGTTCTTGTGCCGCGGCCATACGCGTCAGGATTTCGGCACGGTCGTCCCCTTCGGACACCTCATAGCTGTCGGGTGCCAAAGATCCCTCCGCAGGCACCGCCGCGATCTCGCCAGACAGCAGATCAATGGCTTTCAACGCCTCGGCCACCTGCCAGCTTGTCACGCCCTCTGCCATCGCGATGCGGAACCGCGTGTCGGCCTTCGCCTTGGTCTGGGTATAGACCTCTGGCACCTCATCCTCACCGGGGGTGAATTCGGCACGCTCGACGAAACGGCTTGTTACGGGGTCCAGTTCACGCACCTGCGTGCTGATGCGGTTCACACCGATGCGGTAGACAACTTCGGTACCGCAGGTGCTTGCCCCGCCGCGTGTCACCGTGTCCACGATCTCTTTCATCGAGGCTTCGGGCTGGATCAGAAAGCTCCCCGCCTTCAGGTCGCGGGTCTTTTCCTCATACTCCGCCCCAAGACGGAAAATCGCAGCCGAGCTTACGGCCTCTTGCGTAGCAAGATCATCGCCCACGGCACGCATGTTCGACCCGCGCTCCACCTGCAGGCAGATCGCCTGCGACAGTGGACCGGGGGCATCATACTGCCCCCGCCCCCACAGGATAATCCCGCCTAACAAAAACAAGCCTAAAATCAGAAACGTAACAGCGTTAGACGCGATATGACGCCACATTAGGATGCTTTCCCGAAGATCACGCTCGCATTGGTGCCACCAAAGCCGAAAGAGTTGCTCAGCGCGACATCAATCTTGCGCTCGACCTTCTTGTTCGGGGCCAGATCGATCTTGGTTTCAACCGCAGGATTGTCGAGGTTGATGGTCGGTGGGGCAACCTGATCGCGGATCGCGAGGATAGAGAAGATCGCCTCGATCGCGCCAGCAGCCCCCAGCAGGTGACCGGTGGCGGATTTCGTCGACGACATGGTGACCGTCTCAACCGCGTCGCCCAGCATCCGCTCGACCGCGCCCAGTTCGATCACATCAGCCATGGTCGATGTGCCATGCGCGTTGATATAGTCGATGTCTTTTGGCTCCAGCCCGGCACCACGCAGAGCGTTGCGCATAGACCGTTCGGCCCCGTCGCCATCCTCGGCAGGGGCGGTGATGTGATAGGCATCGCCCGACAGACCATAGCCCAGCACCTCGGCATAGATCTTGGCCCCACGGGCCTTGGCGTGTTCGTATTCTTCCAGCACGACAATACCCGCGCCCTCGCCCATGACGAAACCGTCACGATCCGCGTCATAGGGGCGGCTTGCCTTGGTGGGGTCGTCGCCCCGCTTGGTGGACAGCGCTTTACAGGCGTTGAACCCGGCCATGCCGATCTCGCAAATCGCGGCCTCGGCCCCGCCAGCAATCATCACATCCGCGTCGCCATGCTGGATCAGACGGCTTGCGTCACCAATCGCATGGGCACCGGTGGAACAGGCGGTCACAACCGAATGGTTCGGGCCGCGGAATCCATAGCGAATCGATACCTGACCCGAGATCAGGTTGATCAGCGCGCCGGGCACAAAGAACGGGCTCACGCGGCGCGGGCCTTTCTCGTGCATCATCACGGCAGTGTTCGCGATAGAGTTCAGGCCCCCGATGCCCGACCCGATCAAGACGCCGGTGCGTTCCAGATCTTCGCGGTCCGTGGGCATCCAGCCGGAATCCTCGACCGCTTGCTGTGCTGCGGCCATGCCGAACAGGATAAAGGTATCCACTTTGCGCTGTTCTTTCGGCTCCATATACTTGTCGCCGTTAAAGGTACCATCCGTACCGTCGCCAAGCGGCACTTCGCAGGCGTATTGAGTGACCAGCTTGCTGGGATCGAAGCCCGTGATCTTGCCCGCCCCGGACTGACCATCCAAAATTCTGGACCAGCTGGCCTCCACGCCATCGGCCAACGGAGTTACCAATCCCAAACCTGTCACTACTACTCTGCGCATATCCAAGCCCCTTGGTGTTTCTTTGCGTTGACCGGCTATACCTTGCCGAGACCGTAAATTTCAAGACGCGAAGCGCCCAAGCCACGGTCAGACCGGCGGGCCTTTGCGCGTCATCAGACGTATCTTGTCGCCGTCAAGCTCTATGTCGCGCAGCGCGGTATATCCCAGGGTCTCGGCCAGCCGCAGCGACGATGCATTCGCCACGGCGATCATGCACACCGTGCGCCCCGTCACCACGCGGTCGAACCAGTCATGCGCCGCGCGCGCGGCTTCCAGCCCCAGCCCCGTGCCCTGCGCTTCGGGGGCCAGCACCCAGCCGGCCTCGGGAAAGGGATCGAAATCGTCGCCAAACCCGCGGGACCCAAAGAAAAACCCGACCTGACCTTCCATCTCGCGGGTGCCGCGCGACTGGATCGCCCATTGACCAAAGCCGACAATCTGCCAATGGCCCGCATTGCGCAGAAACGCATCCCAGCTTTCGGCCTTGGGTTTGGGCTTGCCGGTAATATGGGTCACCACGGCGGGCGTGGCCCAGATGTCAGCATAACGGGGGAAGTCTTCGGCCCGCATGGCGCGCAGGGTGAGACGGGCGGTATTGATGGTCGGTACTGATCGCGACATGTGGTGAATTACCTTCACGCTT
This sequence comes from Sulfitobacter sp. CB2047, assembly GCF_000735125.2. Classification (NCBI taxonomy): domain Bacteria; kingdom Pseudomonadati; phylum Pseudomonadota; class Alphaproteobacteria; order Rhodobacterales; family Roseobacteraceae; genus Sulfitobacter; species Sulfitobacter sp. CB2047. Next base: position 2,148,042 of record NZ_CP072613.1, read on the forward strand.
GAATTTCTGTCACCGGCAGTGTCACGCCGCAGCCCGCGCAACACAAGTGACGCGCGGGCCCCCCAAGCAAAAACGGCGCCCTTCCGCTAGGAAGAACGCCGTTCTCTAAATCTCGTGCCACCGCGACGCCTATTGGGCTGCGGCTGGCGAAAACGTCTTAGGACGCTTCTTTGATGAACTTGACCGCGTCGCCGAAGGTCTGGATGTTCTCGGCTGCGTCATCGGGGATCTCGATGCCGAACTCTTCTTCGAACGCCATAACCAGCTCAACAGTGTCGAGGCTGTCTGCGCCAAGATCGTCGATGAACGATGCGTTCTCAACAACTTTGTCTTCTTCAACACCCAGGTGCTCTACAACGATCTTCTTTACGCGGTCTGCGACGTCGCTCATATTCAGTCCTCATTCATTCGGGCAATCCTGCCCTCTTCTGTTTCCGTCAGAACCTTATGTGGTCCGTATGGATCGTGCCCCGAGGGGCGGCTATGGCCCTTGTTGTCACAAGGTAAGGGGGGCAATCAAGCCTCCCTATGATGGATTCTGCGCCCCATTTAGCACAAGACGCAGATTTGGCAAACGCTTTGCAGCGCAGGGTCACAACATGGCCATGCCGCCGTTCACATGCAAGGTGGTTCCGGTAACATAGGCGGCTTCCGCACTCGCCAGATAGACAACAGCCGACGCGATTTCGGATGCTTCGCCCATACGGCCCGCAGGGATTTGCCCCATGATTCCCGCCTTTTGGTCGTCGGTCAGCTTGTCAGTCATTGCCGTGGTAATGAAACCGGGGGCGACCGCGTTCACGGTGATCCCGCGGCTGGCAACCTCATAGGCAAGTGATTTGGACATGCCCACCATACCGGCCTTGGACGCGGCATAGTTCGCCTGACCGGGGTTACCGGTGGCCCCGACCACGCTCGAGATATTCACGATCCGGCCCCAACGCGCCTTCATCATCCCGCGCATCACGCCTTTGCACAGCTTGAACGTCGCGGTCAGGTTGACGTTCAGGACCGAATTCCATTCATCATCCGACATGCGCATGAACAGGTTGTCGCGGGTGATGCCGGCGTTATTGACCAGAATATCAACCGATCCCATCGCTTCGGCGGCCTGTTTGGGCAGCGCGTCAACGGCGTCCATATCGCTCAGGTTACAGGGCAGCACATGGGCGCGCTCGCCCAGTTCGGCGGCCAGCGCCTCAAGAGGTTCGGTGCGGGTGCCGGACAGGCCCACGGTCGCGCCACGGGCATGCAGGCTGCGCGCGATTTCCGCGCCGATACCACCCGAAGCGCCAGTGACCAGCGCGTTTTTTCCAGTAAGATCAAACATATGTAATTCCTTTCGCGGCCTGTCTCAGGCCGTTTTCACAGCAGCGGCATCGGCAGCGGTGCCGATGTTCACGCAGGTGATTTCCTTGTTGATGCGGCGGATCATGCCGGACAGCGCCTTGCCCGCGCCGATTTCCCAGACCTCGGTCACGCCCTGCGCGCCCATCCATTCAACCGACGACATCCAGCGCACCTGACCGGTGACCTGTTCGATCAGCAGCTTGCGAATCTGTTCGGGATCGGTGACCGCCTCGGCCACCACATTCGCCACCACGGGCACGGCGGGGGCGTTCATCGTCACATCCGCCAGCGCACCGGCCATCTCTTCTGCGGCGGGGGCCATCAGGGCACAGTGGAACGGGGCAGACACAGGCAAAAGCAGCGCGCGCTTGGCACCAGCCGCTTTCGCCAGATCAATCGCTCGTTCCACGGCAGCCTTGCTGCCCGAAACGACATTCTGCGCCGGATCGTTCTGGTTGGCGACCTGACAGACCTCGCCCTGTGCGGCCTCTGCGGCGACGGCCTCGGCCTGATCAAAGCTCAGCCCCAGAAGGGCCGCCATAGCGCCCTGCCCCACGGGCACAGCCGCCTGCATCGCGCGCCCCCGGATGCGCAGCAACCGCGCCGTATCGGCAAGCGAGAACGTCCCCGCCGCGCATAGTGCCGCATATTCACCCAGCGAATGGCCCGCGACATACGCCGCCTTATCGACGGTAACGCCTTCGGCCTTCAACGCCGCCATCGCCGCCATTGATGTCGCCATCAGCGCAGGCTGCGCGTTCTGTGTCAGCGTCAGCTCCTCCGCATCGCCTTCCCAGATCAACTGCGACAGCTTTTCGCCCAAGGCTTCGTCCACCTCGTCAAATACGGCCTTTGCCGCCGGATAGGCGTCGGCCAGATCGCGGCCCATACCGATGGTTTGCGCGCCTTGGCCCGGATATACGAATGCAATGGTCATAAAGTCCCCCGAATTTGCGTTTCCAGCGCTTTAGCGCGTGGGTGGCCGTCAAACAAGCCTGCACGGCGACTGTGCGCTGATCCGCATTGGTCCCCAAGCCCCGTTGCAGTATGGAGAAACCACCCCATTTCGCGACGGAGCACCCAGATGGCCTTAACCAATACCTCAATCCGCTACGGCGGGGTGACCAAGTTCCTTCACTGGCTCACCGCCCTGCTGATCCTCACCCTGATCGCCCTTGGCCTTTATGCCAGCGATCTGCCCCACGATACCCAAGCGGAGCTGACCCGCAAAGCGTGGCTGTTCTCGCTGCACAAAACACTGGGCGTGACGGTCTTCTTTGTCGCCCTTGCCCGCATCGTCTGGGCCTTTACCCAACCCAAACCGGGGCTGCTGAACGCGGATCACCGTCTTGAAAGCTGGCTGGCGGAAACGGTGCATTGGGTGCTCTATGGGTCGCTGGTGATCGTCCCGCTGGCCGGCTGGATCAACCACGCCGCCGCCTCTGGCTTCGCGCCGATCTGGTGGCCGCTGGGGCAGTCGCTGCCGTTTATCCCCAAGAACACAACAGTAGAACACGCCTTCGGCGCGCTGCACGTCATCTCGGGCAAACTGCTGATCGGCGCCTTGATCCTGCATATCGCCGGCGCGCTGAAGCACCACGTTGTGGACCGCGATTCGACCCTGCGGCGGATGTTGCCGGGCGAAGCCGTCGTCGGCCCGCTGCCTGCGCAGCACCACTCTGCCGCGCCGGTGATCACCGCCACTGTGGTCTGGGTCGCCGCGATTGCCGTCGGGCTGGGGCTGGGGCTTGGTTGGGGCCAGCAAAGCGATCAACCCGCCCCGACCGAGACCGCCGCGCTAGAGGACGTCGCCTCTGACTGGCAAGTGCAGGATGGTACCATCGCGCTAGAGGTCACGCAGTTCGGATCCGTCGTGGCTGGCAGCTTTGCCGACTGGACATCCGCGATCACATTTGACGACACCGTACAATCCGGCAAAGCGGGCGACGTAACGACCACGGTCGCGATCCCGTCGCTGAGCCTCGGGTCGGTGACGGATCAGGCGATGGGGGCGGATTTCTTCAACAGCGAGGCCTTCCCCACCGCGACGTTTCAGGCCGATATCAATGCCACCGCCGACGGCTATATCGCGGCGGGCAGCCTGACGATCAAGGATCAGACGATGCCGGTCGACCTGCCTTTCACCCTGACGTTGCAGGACGACACCGCCCGGATGGCAGGCTCGACCACGCTGGACCGCCGCAACTTCGGCATCGGGGAAACGGTGACGGACGAAAGCACGCTGGCCTTTAGCGTCACGGTGAATATCGACCTCACCGCCACACGCGGGCAATAATCCCGCCCCCCCATAAACGCAAAAACGCCGGGGTTCTGCCCCGGCGTTCTCGTTTCTTAATAAACTGTGAAAAGCTTATTCAGCCTTCATCGCTTCGATAGAGATGTTCACTTGCACTTCGTCGCTGACGAAAGGCGCGAACTGACCAAGGTTGAAATCGGTGCGTGTGACCGTGGTCGTCGCGTCGAAACCGGCCCAAGGCTTCTTGGCCATCGGATGCTCGCCCATCTGGTTCAGCTTGGCATCCAGCACTACGGATTTGGTTACGTCGTTCATGGTCAGATCACCGGTGATCAACGCGGTCTTTTCACCTGTGACCTCGATACCGGTGGATTCAAACGTCACCATGTCGCCGTCTTCAGCGCCAAAGAAATCATCCGTCATGAAGTGTTCGGTGCGGGGTTCCCAGCCGGTGATCATGTCTTTGACCGGGAAAGATACGGAGACAGAGGAGTTCGCGGGCTCTGCCTCGTCCAGCATGATTTCACCGTCAAAACCGCTGAACATCGACGTGGTGGTCGAGAACCCAAGGTGGTTATAGGTAAAAACGATCTGGCTGTGGCTTGCGTCCAGCACATATTTCTCGGCGGCGAAAGCAGAGGTGGCACCCAGTGTCAGGGCGGTGGCAAGAAGGACAGACTTCATGGTCATTGGAATACTCCTGTTGGCGTTTGTCTGCACCATACATGAAGCATTTCAGCGTTTCAGCAACCCAGCAGTGTTCAACAGTTAGTGCGCATTGGCGAACAGTCGCGCGTCAGACATGCGATAAACACGCACATATCGACCTAGCTACGATCAGATCGCCTGACCCGAGTCGCGCAGGCTAAAGGTCAGGTTATCGACCACGCGGCGCTCTGCGATATGGACATCAACGATGAAATTGCCGCGCCCGTCCCAGAAGTGAAAGTTGCGGCCCACACGCTCCACCCGTCCCAGATCGCCAAAACTGCAGCGTTGCAGCACCCGTTGCGCCCCCATCGTGCGCGGACGCACCAGACGCAGCTCGCGCCGCAGCGTGTCGATCTGGATCTCGGGCAGCGCGGGCTTTTGCCCCGACAGCAAAAGGCTTGCCCCCAACATCACAGACACCGCCGACAGCCCGACCTTGAACAGCATCACATCTGACCCAAAGTTCGACCCCGGCGTCAGCCACAACCCCGACGCCGCCAGCACCAAGGCCGCCCCCAGCAACCGCTGGACGCTGCGCACCACCGCCCGAGAGCCATCTACCATCCCGGCCTGTGCCGAAAACTGAAGACTATCCGCCGAGAAATTCGTAACTGCGCCCATTGTTCTGATAAACCTTGCTTAACCGTGTGATCTCCCCTTCAGTTCTCGTATGGGTTCATGACGAAAAAGAGGCGCGACCGTGATCGAAGTGGTACTTTTCAAAGGATCATCCGCCCCAAATCGATAGACGCCCGTGCCATAGCGCCTACGCACCCTTGCCCTGCCTGCAAAACCGTGTATATCGGCCCTTCGTTTTGCATCATCTTTTGAACCGCGCAGACTCTCGTGGTGGGGCCGCAGAACGCAAATGCCCTGCCTATGAAATGCGCCTTGATATAAATAGGAGTGCACATGCCGCTTTATGAGCATGTTATGATTGCGCGTCAGGACTTGTCCAACACGCAAGCAGAAGGCCTTATCGAACATTTTGGCACAGTTTTGGCTGACAACGACGGCAAGCTCGTCGACAGCGAATACTGGGGCGTCAAAACGATGGCCTACAAGATCAACAAAAACCGCAAGGGCCACTATGCCTTCCTGCGTTCGGACGCACCAGCGACCGCCGTACAGGAAATGGAACGCCTGATGCGTTTGCATGATGACGTGATGCGCGTTCTGACCATCAAAGTTGATGAGCACAAAGAGCTGCCATCGGTTCAGATGCAGAAACGTGACGAACGCCCCGAGCGTGGCGAACGCCGCGAACGTCGTTGATCATCAGCTTGCAATAAAGGACATAAACCATGGCCGCTAAACCATTTTTCCGCCGTCGTAAGGTCTGCCCCTTCTCGGGCGACAACGCACCGGCAATCGATTACAAAGACACACGTCTTCTGCAGCGCTACATCTCTGAGCGCGGCAAAATCGTTCCTTCCCGCATCACCGCAGTCTCCGCGAAAAAGCAGCGTGAATTGGCCCGTGCCATCAAACGCGCCCGCTTCCTCGCCCTGCTGCCCTACGCCGTTAAGTAAGGAGAAAGCACATGCAAGTTATCCTTCTGGAACGTGTGGCCAAACTGGGCCAAATGGGCGAAGTCGTGGACGTAAAGCCCGGCTACGCACGCAACTTCCTGCTGCCCCAAGGCAAAGCGCTGTCGGCTTCCAAAGCCAACATCGAAGCCTTCGAAGGTCAGAAAGCCCAGCTTGAGGCACAAAACCTCGAGACCAAAAAAGAAGCCGAAGCACTGTCCGACAAGCTTAACGGTCAGCAGTTCATCGTCATCCGCTCCGCCTCCGATTCGGGTGCGCTTTACGGTTCGGTTACGACCCGTGACGCGGCAGACGTTGCTACAGCCGAAGGCTTCACCATCGACCGCAAACAGGTCGTTCTGGGCAGCCCGATCAAAGACCTGGGCCTGCATGACGTCACCGTCATCCTGCACCCCGAAGTCGAAGCCACAATTCAGCTGAACGTTGCACGTTCCCCTGAAGAGGCCGAGCTTCAGGCCGCAGGCAAGTCGATCCAGGAACTGGCCGCAGAAGAAGAAGCTGCAGCCGAATTCGAGATCTCTGAACTGTTCGACGATATCGGCTCCGCCGCATCCGACGACGACGATCTGGCAGAAGCTGTCGAGAAAACAGACGAAGACGAAGCGCAAGCCTAAGCCTTCTGATCTGATTCCAAATGAAACGCCGCCGCTGACCTCTCAGCGGCGGCGTTTTTCATTGCGCGATCGGCAATATGCCGCCCTGTGCTAAGCGACCCTCTGCCCATCCGGCGCTGCCCTTGTTGCGCGGTGCCCCCGGCGTTGTAAGCATTTGGCTCCCGTCAACGATGCGAGTCACCCGCATGATCGCCCTCACACGTCGTTCCCTTTGCCAGATGTTGCTTTGCACACCTGCCCTCTCTGCCTGCGCCAGTACCGCACCAGAGCCCGCCCCCGCGCCCCGCAAGCTGCCGCTCTATCCCAACGAGACGCCCGAGCTGCGCGGGCTGATCAACAAATGGGCCGACCACTACGACGTCCCCCGCCCGTTGGTCCACCGTCTTGCCATCCGTGAAAGCACCCACCGTCCAGAGGCCCGCAATGGGCCCTACTTCGGCCTGCTGCAAATCCTGCCCGCCACCGCACGCGGCATGGGGTTTCGCGGCGATGCCGGCGATCTTCTCGATCCTGATGTAAACTTGAAATACGGCGTCAAATACCTGCGCGGCGCTTGGCTGCTGTCTGATGGCGATCACGCCACAGCAATCAAATGGTACGCCCGCGGCTATTACTACGAGGCCAAACGGCGCGGTATGCTGGTTGAAACCGGCCTGCGCAAAGGCTGAGCCCCCTAAGGCGCGCCGCGCTGCCCCATGGGCGCAGGCGTGCCTCTCTCAGATCCAGTCGAGGTTCACCTGTCGCGCAGGGTATTTCGCAGCAAAGGTTTCGCGCAGCGCGCGGAACCTCGGCCTGAGATCCGCGAACTTGCGTTCATGGGTTTCCACGACCAAGCACCTGATCCCCTTGATCAAATCCGCTGCATCCATCGCCTCAAGCAGATCAAGCTCCGCGCCTTCGATGTCCATCTTCACAAAAGCGATCTCGCCGCGCTTATCGATTTCAGCCCTGATGATTTCCAGAAAATTGAGCAATGCGACATCGACATAATTGTCTGCGTCAATCGTACGCCCGCCGTCGACGATTGTGCTTTTGACCGATGCCCCCTTCATATTGTCGTCAAAATTCGCGGCCCGCATCAGCCGCACAGTGCCCGAGCTGGCCCCAACCGCCGCGTTGACAAGACGCACGTTCGCGCGGTCTTTCACAGCCGTCGTGAGCTGTTCAAACGCATAAGGGTCGGGTTCATAGCTGATCACCTCGGCGCCTGTGTCGGCCAACAAACGGGTCACGACACCCACATTGGCCCCGCAGTCCATCGCCAGATCGCCAGGCTTCAGCATCGCCGTCACCCCCTTGAGAAAGCCCATCGCCTCGGCCTGACGCAGGTTCCGCTTTGCACGCCGGCGGGCTTTGCGCTCCTCCTCGGTCAGGGGGGTCTTTGCTCTCGCGGCGCGGCGCGCCCTGTTACTGGCTTGATCTGACATGTGTCTACCACCTTCCCCTTGACCGGAACTGCCGCATTTTGCTGCACTAAAACGGATACCCCCCCAGCCGTCCAACGAAAAAAGCCGCCCCAATCGGGACGGCTTTGATCTTCGTGATACCGAAAAAGGGGAAAGACTTATTCGTCTTCCAGCTCTTCTACGGCTTTCTGCAGGTCTTCTTTCGACACTTCTTTCTCGTTCAATGTCGCCTGTTCAAACACGTGATCAACGACTTTGTCTTCGAACAAAGGAGCGCGCATCTGCTGTTGCATCTGCTGGTTTTGCTGAACGAATTCAAAAAACTGACGTTCCTGACCAGGGTACTGACGTGCCTGGTTCATGATCGCTTGCGTCATTTCCGCGTCGGTGACCTGAACTTCGGCTTTCTGACCCAGCTCGGCCAGCAGCAGGCCAAGACGCACGCGGCGCTCGGCGAGCTTCTTGTGCTCGTCTGTGGTTTCGATTTCCGGGTGGTCATGGCCCTGAACATCAGGGTTGTCTTCGTGCCACAGCTGGTGCGCGATCTGGCCTGCTTCGGCTTCGACCAGCGACGGCGGCAGGTCAAAGCTGACCAGCTTGTCCAGCTCGTCCAGCAGACCGCGTTTCATGACAGCGCGCGACGCACCGGCATATTCCGCTTCCAGACGCTCTGCGATCTGGGATTTCAGCGCAGCCAGATCTTCGGCACCGAATTTCTTGGCCAGCTCGTCGTCCACTTTCGCGGCAACAGGCTTTTTCACTTCTTTAACCTTGCACTCGAACACGGCTTCTTTGCCGGCGAGGTGAGGCGCTTGGTAATCTTCCGGGAAGGAAACCGTTACGTCTTTCTCGTCGCCTGCCACAACACCGACCAGCTGCTCTTCGAAACCGGGGATGAAGGAGTTGGAACCCAGCACCAGAGGGTAATCTTCTGCCGCGCCGCCTTCAAAGGCTTCGCCGTCTACTTTGCCGAGGAAATCGAATGTGATCTGGTCGCCGTCTTCTGCCTTGGCACCCTCTTCGCGGGCTTCAAAGTCCTGTGCGGTCTCTGCCAGGTTGGCCAGCGCTTCCTCAACGGCGGCGTCATCGGCTTTGACAACCATTTTTTCCAGCGTGATGGACGACAGGTCGACTTCTGGGATCTCGGGCAGTGCTTCGTAGGTCATGGTGACCTCGACGTCGTCGCCTTCTTTCCAGTCTTCATTCGCCATTTTAACATCGGGCTGCATCGCAGGGCGATCGCCGGACTTTTCAAAATGCTCTTGCATGGCGCCATCAATGCTTTCCTGCATTGCTTCGCCCATAACCTTTTGGCCGAACTGCTTTTTCAGCAGCGCCATTGGGACTTTACCTTTGCGGAAACCCTTCATCTCGACTTCGGGCTGCGCTTCGGCCAGCTTTTCGTTGACCTTGGCCTCCAGCTCAGCTGCTGTCACAGTGATGGCATAGCCGCGTTTCAGACCTTCGTTCAGCGTCTCGTTGACCTGCATGTTTGCTCCATAGGGTAAGGCCGCGCATTGCGGGGCGCGGGCGGAAAAATTTCCGCTCTTCTATTGGGGCCTGCGCTTGGGCGCAAGCGGATTTGGCGGCGGGGTCCCGTGGGACGGGGCGAATTGCCCCCTGCCCCCGCGTACCGATGGCATTAAACGTCTCGCGCGGCGTCCAGTGGGCGCATAATCGGCCCCCGAGGCACCGCATCCGGCTCAGGACATGCCAAGCGCTTCTTTATACATCTCAAGCACGGCTTCTTCTTCGGCGATATCATCAGCTTCACGCTTGCGCAGAGCGATGATCTTGCGCAGCACCTTGGTGTCGTAACCGCGGGATTTCGCTTCGGCCATGACCTCTTTTTGCTGTTCGGCGAGGTCTTTCTTCTCGGCATCCAGCCGTTCGATCCGCTCTACGAACTGGCGCAGCTCATTCGCGGTCACGCGATATGTGGCATCACCGATGGCGTCTTGGGATTCGGGATTGGTGGCACTGTCGCTCATCTGGGGCGTCCTATGTCTTGAATGGGTCAGCGCATTGACTACCCGCGTGCCTGCGCTGCCGCAAGCCACTCTTGCCCATTGGGCGGAATTCGGATAGCTCGCGGCCTATGGAAAATGCATCTCTTTCACTCTTTGACGTCCTGATCTGGGCGGGCGCGGCGATCTCCTTTGTAGGGTTGGTCGGGCTTGTCTGGTGTATCCTGCGCGTGGCCCGTGCCAAACGCGCCGCCCTGCCCGAAGAAGAGATGCGGATCGTCCTGCAAAAAGTGCTGCCGATGAACCTTGGCGCATTGCTGCTGTCGGTGATCGGACTGATGATGGTCGTGATCGGTATCATCCTCGGCTAAGGCAGGTGAAGGCCACTTTCTGCCCCTGTCTCTATAGATAACAAACGCCCAGAGACCGACACAGCGTCAACCTCGCGCTTGCGGCTTGCCACACATTCAGCATTCATTATATGTTTTCCCGACACCCGCCGCTTACGGCGGTACTAAAGGGCGATATAGCATATGATTGAAGCAGATTGGATTTGGGGCCTAATTGGCGGGCTGATGATTGGCAGCGGCGCTGCGGTCTACCTGTTGGGGAATGGCCGCATCATGGGAGCCAGCGGCATTATCGGCGGGCTGGTGGACGGATCGGCGCGCGGCGCTTGGGCCGAACGCGGCAGCTTTCTGGCGGCGCTGATCATCTTCCCTGCGGTGATCGCATTCTTTGCCCCCGTCCCTGCGACCACCAACCTGACAGAGAACCTGTGGCTGGTCGGCGCGGCCGGTCTTCTGGTCGGGCTGGGCACGCGCATCGGCAATGGCTGCACCTCCGGTCACGGGGTCTGCGGCATTTCGCGGCTGAGCCGACGCGGTATCGTTGCCACGCTCGTTTATATCGCGGCAGGCGCGCTGATGGTTGTCGCCTTGCGCGCCTTGGTCGGAGGGGTTTGAGATGCGCAATATGCTTGCCGCCCTCGCCGGGGCCTTGTTTGGCACCGGGCTATATCTGTCCGGCATGACCGATACCCAAAAGGTCCAGGGGTTTCTGGATTTCTTCGGGGATTGGGATCCGACGCTCGCCTTTGTTATGGGCGGGGCCATTTTGCCGATGGCGGTCGCTTGGGCGCTGACCCGTGGGCGGCGGCCCGTGGTGGGCGGTGACTTCCCCGAACGCCCCGACCCGCGGCTGGACCGCAAGCTGATCCTGGGGGCCGTGCTCTTTGGCGCGGGCTGGGGGCTGGTCGGGCTGTGCCCGGGGCCTGCGATGGCGTCGCTTGGCTTTGGCGGCTTGGGGGGCCTGATTTTTCTGATCACCATGCTGGCGGGTATGATGATCGCCCCCAAAGCGCGGCGGATACTAGACACAACGCGGGCGGCTGGATAAGTCAAACTATGGATATTCGTCAAATCACCCCCCGCTTCTTTGCTGCCCCTCAGATCGACCCCTCCGATATGGAGGCGATCAAAGAGGCTGGCGTTACCTTGATCCTGTGCAACCGTCCCGACGCGGAAGTGCCCCCCAGCCACCAGCATGCCGCCATCCAGGCCGCGGCAGAGGCGGCTGGCCTGCGCTTTGCGGTGCAGGAGCTGACGCACCAAACGATGACCCCTGATGTCATTGCCCGCAACCGCGAGATCGGCGTGGCGCAGGACGAGGTTGTTCTGGCCTATTGCGCCTCGGGCACACGGTCGACCATCGCTTGGGCCTTGGGTCAGGCAGGCGAACAACCGGCGGACGCGCTGATTGATGCCGCACGGGCCGGTGGCTACGATCTAAGCCACATGCGCGGCGTGCTCAGCGCCCCCTACGCGTAACCGGTCAACGCGCCACGGGTCGATCCGCCAAGGATCAGGCCAACCGCGCCGTTGCGGAGGCCATACCAACGGATAGCGCCAAGACGGCGCTGTCACCCCGCATCTGATGTCACCGGCATCATTTGACGAAACTCACATCCTTTACCCCATCGCACGCCTCCTTCACTGCCATTTCACCCCTATGAAATGGCGCAGAGAGGTTACGATTCCCTTTAAAGAACCGAAAAAATCGCCCTAGGCCCCGCTCTGCGCCAACGGCAGTTCAACCCGAAAACCGGTGCCCGACACCTCGGTAAGATACGAGATATCCCCCTGCAAACGTTTGATAATCTCGCGGCATATCGCCAGTCCCAGACCGGCCCCCTCGCCGCCCTGCCCGGGCAAACGACTAAACTTTTCGAAAATCAATTCCTGCGAGGCAGCATCGATCCCCGCGCCATTGTCGATCAGGTCCACAATGATGCGGCGCCCCCGCTGGTGGGCGCGGATCGACAGCTTCGGGTCGTCGGCAACGCAATACTTCTGCGCATTTGTGATAAGGTTGATGAAAACCTGCACCAGTCGGTCCAGATCCGTCTCCAGCATCACCTCCTCGACCGCCAGATCGCGGTCGATGGTGATCGCGCGGGTATTGGCGGCGCGCGCTGTGGTCACGGCCTGATCCAGCACATCGCGCAGCGACCCGCGCTGACGGTTCAACGACACCTCGCCGTTTTCCAGCACAGACAGGTCCAGCAGATCGTCCAGCAACCGCGTCAGCCGGATGGTTTCGGAGTGGATGATCGAGGCATAGCGCGTCTTTTCTTCGGGGCCGAGCCCTTGGGCGTCGCGCAGAATCTCGGAGAACGACCGGATAGAGGTCATGGGCGTGCGCAGTTCATGGCTGATCTGGCTCAGAAAGCTGTCTTTCTGATGCGACAGTTGCGTCAGCTTGTCATTGGCGCGGCGCAGCTTCGCGGCGGTATCGGTCAGCTCGCGCGATTTGATTTCAAGCTGGCTTGAATACTCCAGCATCTGCGCCGATTCGTCCGCCACCGCCAGCAGATCCTGCACCGAGACAGAGGCACCGCCGACCAGCTGCGACACCATCGCATGGGCCGTCGCCGCCCCGACCGAGGCCGCCAATTCACGCTCCAGCGCCTGAACAAAACGCGGCGTTGGCTCTGGCAAACCATCCGATTTTTCCTGCAACTGGGCTTGCGCGCGGAAAAATCCCTGCGCCTCGGCGGGGCCCAAAATCCGCTGCGCCATGATCATCAGATCCTCGCTGGCCGCGACGGACGCGCTCCACCCGCGGGCGGCGGTGGAATGGTCGAAGATATTGACAAATTGCGCGCCTTGCAGCCGCTCGACAGGGGCCGGAAAGCTGAACAGGGACACGGCGACAAAGACCAGCGCATTGAGTGAAAGGCTCCAGATCACTGCGTGAACAGTAGGGTCCAAACCGTTGATTCCAAACAAGGCTTCGGGACGCAGCCAGGTCATGCCGAACAGCCCGTCCTGAAAGGTCGCAACCGATAGCGCCGCGCCTGCGCCAAAGCTGGGCAAGAGCATCGTATAGACCCAGATCGCAAAGCCCACGCTTAGCCCGCAGACGGCCCCCGTGCGCGTGGCTCCGCGCCAGAAGATTCCGCCCAGCAACACCGGCAGGAACTGCGCGACCCCCCCGAAAGAGATCGTCCCGATCGCCGCCAACGCACCGCCGCCGCCCGACAGCCGGTAATAGAAATACCCCAGCGAGATGATCAGCAGGATCGACAGCCGCCGCGACAGGATCACCACATGACGCACATCACCCGATTGCTGCACCGAGTTCTGCCCGTAGGTGAGCCAGATCGGCATGACGATATGGTTGCTCACCATTGTCGACAGCGCCAGAGTCGCCACGATCACCATCGACGTGGCCGAGGAAAAGCCCCCCAGAAAGGCAAACATCGCAAGGCTGTTTTGCCCTTGGCTGAGCGGCAGGCTCAGCACGAACAGATCGGGATTCGACCCTTCGGGCAGCAGGTCCAGCCCGACCACGGCAATCGGCACGACAAACAGGCTCATCAGCATGAGATACAGCGGGAAGGCCCAGCTGGCGGTTTGCAGGTGACGTTCGTCGTCATTCTCCACCACCAGCACCTGAAACATCCGCGGCAGGCAGATGAAGGCGGCAGCGGCGAGCAGCGTCAGCGCGGCCCAACGGCCGCCCTCGACCTGCCATTGACCAAGGGCCGACCGGTCGATCTGCGCCAGCGCCTGATCGACGCCGCCCGCCAGCCCCCAGACCACGAAAACGCCGACGGCCAGTAGGGCCAGCAGCTTGACCACCGCCTCGACAGCGATGGCGATGACCACGCCGTGGTGGCGTTCATTCACGTTGAGATTGCGGGTGCCGAAGAGCACGGTGAATAGCGCCAGCCCCACCGCGACCCAAAAGGCCGCCTGTGCGGAATTCAGCGGGTCGCTGCCCGGTGTCACCCCCGGCTCGGCGCTGGCAAAGATCGACAGGGACAGGGTAACCGATTGAAGTTGCAGCGCGATATAGGGCGTCACCCCGATCACCGCCATGATGGTGACCAAGATCGCCAGCAGGTTCGACTTGCCGTAGCGCGAGGAAATCAGATCCGCGACAGAGGTCACCCGATGCGACCGCCCGATGCGCACCAACCGCCGCAGCACCCACCACCAGCCGATCATCACCAGCGACGGGCCAAGGTAGATCGTCACAAACTCCAACCCCGACCGTGCGGCATAGCCAACGGCACCGTAAAAGGTCCAGGCGGTGCAATAGATCGACAGCGACAGCGTATAGACCAGCGGAGAGCGTAACAGCCAGTCGCCCCGCCCCCGTGCCGCCGCACGCTCTGCCGCGAAGGCCACGGCAAAGAGCCCGACCACATACAGCAGACAGACCGCGACCAACTGGTTCAGTGACACCATCAGTCTTGCGCTTCCTGGGCAATCTGCCGCGCCGTGCGCCGCCAGAGCAGAAAGCACAAGACGATGCCCGCCAGCCAGACGCCAAAGACATAGCGCAGCGCGTGCGACATGGGCACGGCCGCGCCGACGGGGGCATCCTGCACAGGCCAGAGCAGCGGCACCATCCAGAAGGCCAGCACCAGCAAGGGCAGCAGCCGGACGGCATCCATCATGCGGCGAAACCGGTAGCTGCGCCGTTCCAGAAACAGCGGCGAGCCGGGGGGCTTGCTCATGCTTTTGCGGTGCCTGCGGCGGTCAGATCGCGCACGGCTGCCAGCATATCGGCGTTGGAAAACGGTTTGGTCATAAACCGGCTGACCCCGGCCTCTAGCGCGATTTCGCGGTCGCGGGTCTGACCGCGGGCGGTCAGCATCAGGATCGGCAGATCGGCCAGCGCGGCATCCGCACGCAGTTCCTTCAGGATTTCGAAACCGCTTTTGCCCGGCAGCATCACATCCAGCATCACCAGATCGGGGCTGGCGTTGCGGATCACCTCCACGGCTGTCGCGCCATTGGCCAGCGTTTCGACGCGCCAGCCCTCACGGCCGAGTAAAAATCGTATCGCCTCGGCGATGTTCGTCTCGTCTTCCACGAGCACCACATGCTTGCCCATTGGCAAAATCCCTCCCTGTGGCCCTGGTCGCTTGTGCCGCGATCTCGGTAGGCCGAGCGGCAAGATGCACGGAAAACCCTGCCCTGTCAAAAGCCTGTTGCCCCGCGCTAGACCCCATCATTCAGGATCGACGGTTCGCGCCGCGCCGGACAGGCCGCGCGCGGGCAGACGCGACAGGTGGCCCCCACATCAAGCGCGGGCGCGCTGTCTGGCCCCGCGGGCAGGATCAACATCACCGAATGAAGCAAGGGTACCGCGTTGTAATCGCGCACGTTTTGCGTCTCGCAGGTGGCAAAACAGTCAAAGGCGGAATGGCCCCGCCCCAATTGCGCGACCCGTTGTTTCTGCACCATGCCCGGGCTGCCCAGAACGGCGAACAGCGGCCAAAGCGGGCAACAGGCCCCAAAGCGCGGCACGACGAAACCGTCGATGGATTTGCGAAAGATCAACGTGCCCGACCGGTCGCAGATCACCAGCCCTGCCCCCAGTTCCGGCACCGTTGCCATACGCCGCAAGACGCGGGCCACGGGCTGGCGCAGCTCTGCACCAAGCGCCACCGGGTCGGGTCCAAGCCGGTCAAGCGCCTGTGTCAGCCGCGTGATCGGCAGGGCTTCGGCGTCGATGGCGATCTGCTGCAACACATCGCGCGCGATGTGACGCGCGGCCACGCTTTGCAGTTCGGGGGCGGTCTGGATCAACTTGTCGATGGCATCCGCATCCCCTTCGGTGACCTCGAGCGTGGCAAAACGATAGCGATGCGCGGCCAGAAACGCCTCTACCTCCTCTTGCGGGGAATCGGCGGCGGGGGTGATTTCGGGGTCGGCCTCAAGATAGCCCACAAGCGCCTGCGCGCTATCGGCAAGGCGACGGCTGTCCTGATCAATGTTGATGTGAAACCGGTCGCGCCATTCGGGTTCAAGCGTTTTGGTATCGGCCAAAATCGACGCGGTGGACCGGATCGCGGCAGCGGTCGTCAGCAGTTCGTGCATAGAGGCCGCCAGATGCGGGTCATGGGCCAGCCGGTCGGTCAGGGTTTCGACCGTACGCTCCAACGTGGCGATCCGGCGCTGTGCGTTGGCCAGCACATCGGCCCAGCCGGGGAACCGCCCGGCAAATTCATCGGCGCGGGTCGCCTCCGGCCCGCTGAGCCGCGCATCATCCGCCGCCTCGCGCAGGGTGGCGATCAGCGCCGCCTCGGCCCCTTCGGTCAACGCCGTCGGCTCCACCCCAAGGGCGGCGGCGATATTCAGCAGCAGCTTCCCGCCGATTCTGCGACGGTTGTGTTCGATAAGATTCAGATAGCTGGCCGAGATGCCGATCCGCTTGGCAAGGTCCGCCTGTTTCTGCCCCGCCATCACCCGACGTTCACGGATGCGGCTGCCGGTCAGCGCATCACGGGTCACGCGGCACCCCCGCACGAATTATATCGCGTTATCAACGGCTTTCTGCGCTGCAATATCATTAAATTTACAACTCCCCCTCAACCTGTGCGAATATATTTACAGAATAGTTGTTTTTATCAAGGGGCTTGTTGATCGGTTTTCAGTTTTCCTCTCATATCATATTTGCACCTCTGTGCATCATGGACCCGGAAAAATAATCGGGCCGTGATTTCAACATTTGGGAGGAAATACATGTCATTTTCTAACTTGACGCGTCGTGGCGTGATCAAAACCGGCGCTGCTGCCGGGGCCGGTCTGGCGCTGCCGACGTATCTAAGCGCGGCCGCGCATTCCGGCTTTACCAACGCGCCAACGGGCGACACGGTGACGCTTGGCTTTAACGTACCCCAATCAGGCCCCTACGCGGACGAAGGCGCAGACGAGCTGCGCGCGTTCGAGCTGGCGGTCGAGCACCTGAACGGTCAGGGCGACGGCGGTATGCTGAACACCTTCAGCTCTAAGGCGCTGGAAGGTAACGGGATCATGGGCAAGAAAGTCCAGTTCGTGACCGGCGACACGCAGACCAAATCGGACGCGGCCCGCGCATCGGCGCAGTCGATGATCCAGAAAGACGGCGCGATCATGATCTCGGGCGGCTCAAGCTCGGGCGTGGCGGTTGCTGTGCAGGGCCTGTGCCAAGAGGCCGGCGTGATCTTTATGGCGGGTCTGACCCATTCGAACGACACCACGGGTAAAGACAAGAAAGCCAATGGCTTCCGTCACTTCTTCAACGCCTATATGTCCGCTGCCGCTTTGGCACCGGTGCTGAAAAACCTCTATGGCGATGACCGCAAGGTCTATAGCCTGACAGCCGACTACACCTGGGGCTGGACGCAGCAGGAATCCATTCAGGCCGCGACCGAAGCCATGGGCTGGGAAACCATCAACGACGTGCGCACGCCGCTCGCCGCGACCGATTTCTCATCCTATATCGCGCCTGTCCTGAACTCCGGTGCGGATGTTCTGGTCCTGAACCACTACGGCGGAAACATGGTCAACTCGCTGACCAACGCCGTGCAGTTCGGCCTGCGCGAAAAGCAGGTGAACGGCAAGAACTTCGAAATCGTCGTGCCGCTCTATTCAGAGCTGATGGCCCGTGGTGCGGGTGAGAATATCACCGGTATCGTCGGCTCGCAGAACTGGGACTGGAAGCTCGAGAACCAGATGGGCGACCGCTACAAAGGCACCAACGCGTTCGTTCAATCCTTTGGCGAAAAATACGGCTTCCCCCCCAGCCAGGCGGCCCAGACCTGCTATGCGCAGACGCTGCTGTATGCGGATGCGGTGGCCCGTGCCGGGTCGTTCAACCCCTGCGCCGTCGGCGAAGCCCTTGCCGGGTTCGAATTCGACGGTCTGGGCAACGGCCCGACGCTGTACCGCGCCGATGACCACCAGTGCTTTAAGGACGTTGTGGTCGTGCGCGGCAAAGAGAACCCCGAGAATGAATTCGATCTCGTGGAAATCGTCGAAGTCACCCCAGCCGATCAGGTCACCTATGCACCTGACCACCCGATGTTTGCGGGCGGCGAGTTGGGCGACTGCAACCCCGGCGCGTAAATCAAGTCTAAGGCAGGGGGCGACCCCTGCCTTACCTTGCCGGCGGGTTTTTCCGCCTTTCACTTCTTAAAAATTCGAGGGCACCGCGATGGACGCCATTCTTTTGCAACTTCTTAACGGGTTGGACAAAGGTTCAGCCTATGCGCTCATCGCGCTTGGTCTGACGTTGATTTTCGGCACGCTGGGTGTCGTGAACTTTGCCCATGGGGCGCTGTTCATGATCGGTGCCTTCTGCGCCGTCACGCTAAGCAAGATTTTCACGCTCAGCCATAAGGCATCGGAACCCTCCGGCGTCGATTTTCTGGGCAAGCCGAAATACGAGGACATTCTCTATATCAAGGACTGGTTCGGAGAGACCGCCGGTGCCTGGATGCTGGATTGGTCCGTTCCCCTGTCGATCCTCTTTGCCGTGCCGATCATGCTGGCCATCGGCTTTGTCATGGAGCGCGGGTTGATCAAACATTTCTACAAGCGCCCCCATGCCGACCAGATCCTCGTGACCTTCGGTCTGGCGATCGTGCTGCAAGAGGTGATCAAGTATTTCTACGGCGCAAACCCGATCCCTACCTCCGCCCCGGAGGCGTTTCGCGGGTCGTTCGACTTTGGCGTGATGCTGGGCTTTGATCCCAATGCGATCATCTACCCCTACTGGCGTCTGATCTATTTCGCCTTCTCGGCCGTGATCATCGGTGGCGTTTTTGCCTTCTTGCAGTTCACCACCTTCGGGATGGTCGTACGCGCCGGTATGGCCGACCGCGAGACCGTCGGTCTGCTGGGCATCAACATCGACAAACGTTTCACCATCATGTTCGGCATCGCCGCCGCGGTCGCCGGTCTGGCCGGTGTCATGTACGCGCCGATCAATTCGCCCAACTACCACATGGGTATGGATTTTCTGGTGCTGAGCTTTGTGGTCGTCGTTGTCGGCGGCATGGGGTCGCTGCCCGGTGCCGTGCTGGCGGGGTTCTTGCTGGGCATTCTGGAAAGCTTTGCCTCGATGAACGAGGTCAAGAACATCCTGCCCGGCATTGACCAGATCATCATTTACGTTGTCGCGATACTCATCTTGCTGACACGCCCCCGTGGCCTGATGGGCCGCAAAGGCGTGATGGAGGAATAACCCATGCACTCACTCACGAAAAAAGACTTTCTCCTGCTGTTGGTGGTGGCATTCCTGACCATGGCAGCCCCTATCATCCTCAACCCCTTCCCCGCCGGATCAGGGCTGGCGCAGTTCAACGCGGGCTACCCTGACCTGATGCAACGCTTTGTGATCTTTGGCATCTTTGCCATCGGCTTCAACATTCTGTTCGGATTGACCGGATACCTCTCCTTTGGTCACGCGGCCTTTCTGGGGGTCGGTTCCTACTCTGCCGTGTGGATGATGAAGCTCTTGTCGATGAACGTGATCCCCGCGATCCTTTTGTCGGTGATCGTGGCGGGGCTCTTCTCTGTCGTGATCGGCTTTGTCTCGCTGCGCCGGTCGGGGATCTACTTTTCGATCCTGACGCTGGCCTTTGCGCAGATGTCGTTCAACCTTGCCTATTCGGTGCTGACGCCGATCACCAACGGGGAAACCGGCCTGCAAATCGCGCTGAGCGATCCGCGTATCCTTGATGGGGCAAACGCGCCCAGCTACCCCAATCTGTTCGGGGCGCAAATGAATGCGGCGACGACGCTGGATTTCGGGGCGTGGTCCTTCACCTTCTCGGTCGGGTATTACCTTTGTGCCGTGATCATGCTGCTGGCGTTCTATATCTCGATCCGTGTATTCCGGTCGCCTTTCGGCATGATGCTGCGGGCGGTGAAATCGAACCAGCAACGGATGAACTACACGGGCCTGAACACCAAACCCTACACGCTGGCGGCCTTTGTCATCTCTGGCATGTATGCCGGTCTGGCCGGTGGCCTGCTGGCCGCAATGGACCCGCTTGCCGGTGCTGAACGGATGCAGTGGACCGCCTCGGGCGAGGTCGTGCTGATGACCATCCTTGGTGGTGCGGGCACCCTACTGGGGCCGGTTCTGGGCGCGGGCTTTATCAAGTACTTTGAAAACATCTTTTCCAAGATCAACGATAACGTGCTGCACGGTTGGTTCGCCTTTATGCCTGACGGGCTGGAAGACACGCTGATCACGCTGATCCACCCCTTTGTGGGCAAGGGCTGGCACCTGACGCTGGGTCTGCTGTTCATGCTGGTCGTGATCTTCCTGCCCGGTGGTCTGGTCGAAGGCGGTCAACGTATCGGTCGCGTGTTCCGCCGCAAGGACCGGAACGCCGGATCGGTCGAGGCAGACGCCGCCGCACAACGCAACACACCCCCAGCCGAATAAGAAGGAGCTGAACAGATGGCCATTCTCGAAGTCAAAAATGTCGGCAAACGTTTCGGCGGGTTGCAAGCGCTGAGCGACGTGAACCTCAGCGTCGCGGAAAACTCGGTCCATGCGATCATCGGGCCGAACGGGGCGGGCAAATCCACGCTGCTGAACTGTCTGGTGGGCAAGCTGATCCCCGATACCGGATCGGTCATGTTCGACGGGCAGTCGGTGCTGGGGCGCAAACCCTACGAGATCAACCAGATGGGGATTTCCCGCGTATTCCAGACGCCCGAGATCTTCGGCGATCTCAGCGTGCAGGAGAACATGATGATCCCCTGCTTTGCCAAACGTGACGGGGCGTTCCAGATGAACGCGCTCACCGCCATGTCGAGCCAACGTGACGTGATCGAAAAAGCCGAAGAGATGCTTGTCGAGATGAAGCTCGCCGACAAGCGCCACATGAACGCGGCCTCTATGTCGCGCGGTGACAAACGTCGGTTGGAAATCGCGATGTGCCTGTCGCAAGACCCGCGCCTGCTGCTGTTGGATGAACCCACAGCGGGCATGGCGCGGGCCGATACCAACAATACCATCGACCTGCTGAAACAGATCAAGAACGAACGCGACATCACCATCGCCATCATCGAACACGACATGCATGTGGTGTTCTCGCTGGCGGAACGGATCACCGTGTTGGCGCAAGGCACCCCGCTGGTCGAAGACACCCCCGACAACATCAAAGGCCACCCCAAGGTGCGCGAGGCGTATTTGGGCGAATCCCAAGACGCCGCCTGACGCACGGGGGTTCCCCCCTCCCGCGTCGCCCCGCACACACGGCTTTGCAAGGACAAGACTATGAACACGAAACCCGATTTCTCGAACAGCGCCAACCACGCCGCTACCGCCCCCGCCTATCTTTCGGTCTGGGACATCCACGCCTATTACGGCGAAAGCTACATCGTGCAGGGCGTCAGCTTTAACGTGCACGAAGGCGAGATCCTGGCGCTTCTGGGCCGCAACGGGGCGGGGAAAACCTCTACCCTGCGGGCCATCGCGCAAATCGGCGATCCCGAGTTGCGCAAAGGAGAGGTCTGGCTGGACCACCAGCCGCTGCACAAGATGGCCAGCCACGAGGCCGCCGCAAACGGTCTGGCGCTGGTCCCCGAAGACCGCCGCATCATCGCGGGTCTCACGGTCGAGGAAAACCTGCAACTGGCGCAGATCGCCCCGCCCATCGGCTGGTCGCTTGACCGCATCTACGAATTATTCCCCCGCCTAAAGGAACGCCGCAAGCAAGAGGGCGTGACCCTGTCGGGCGGCGAACAACAGATGCTGGCGATTGCCCGTGCGCTGGCCCGTGACATCAAGGTGCTGCTGCTGGATGAACCCTATGAAGGGCTTGCCCCCGTCATCGTGGACGAGATCGAAAAGACCCTGTCGCTGATCAAATCCCAAGGCATCACCACCATTCTGGTCGAACAAAACGCGGTGCGTGCGCTTAAACTCGCGGATCGTGCGGTGATCCTTGATACCGGTGGCGTGGTGTTTGACGGCACCGCCGAAGAGGTGCTGAACAACGCCGAACTGCGTGCCGAATATCTGGCAATCTGACGGCCAAGCCTCTACGCGCGCGGGAAAAACAGACGAAACATATGTTTCACACCGGCATTTTCCCGCGCCCGCGTCCCCCTGTCGCATCCCCCATATCCCTCGCCCCGATCCGCTGCCCGATCCCGCGCTTTGCGCGGCCAAGCTTACGTTAGGCAACTGCTTGCTTTTCATGCCTGCGCCCATGCCCTATAAGGCAGCAATTCAAGGGCACAGGCAGCGCCCGATCGACTTAGACTGGCTGAGGAAAATATGACAAAAAACACCCATGACGCCGATGTGGCTTTTATCCAGGCGCTCGCCGAGTTGCTGAATGAAAACGATCTGACCGAATTGCAGGTCAAGCGGGATTACGCCGAGGATGACAGCCTGAATGTGCGCGTCAGCCGTAAACCCCCACAACAAATCGTCGCGCCGCAACAGGCGCAGTCGGCCCCTGCACACTATGCAGCCCCCGCCCCCGCGGCCCCAGCAGCGGCAGCAGCCCCTGCCGCAGACAACAGCGACCCGGCGGATCACCCCGGCGCAGTCGTCTCTCCGATGGTGGGCACCGTCTATATGCAAGCCGAACCCGGCGCGCCCGCGTTTATCTCTGTCGGGACAAGCGTTTCCGAAGGCGACACGCTGTTGATCGTCGAAGCGATGAAAACCATGAACCACATTCCTGCGCCACGCTCCGGCACGGTCAAGCGGATCTTGGTAGAAGACGGCGCCGCCGTTGAATTCGGCGCGCCTTTGGTGATCCTGGAATAAGGCGAAACCCATGTTCAAAAAAATCCTAGTCGCAAACCGCGGCGAGATCGCGTTGCGCGTGATCCGTGCGGCCCGCGAGATGGGCATCGGGTCTGTCGCCGTCCATTCGACGGCTGACAGCGATGCGATGCATGTGCGCATGGCAGACGAATCTGTCTGCATCGGCCCGCCCTCTTCGCAGCAATCCTATCTGTCGATCCCGTCGATCATCGCCGCCTGCGAGATCACCGGAGCCGAAGCGATCCACCCCGGATACGGTTTCTTGTCGGAAAACGCGGGCTTTGTGCAGATCGTCGAAGACCACGACCTGACCTTCATCGGCCCCACAGCGGAACACATCCGCATCATGGGCGACAAGATCACCGCCAAGGACACCATGAAAGAGCTTGGCGTGCCTTGCGTTCCCGGTTCTGACGGCGGCGTGCCCACATTGGCCGACGCCAAGCGTATCGGCGAGGAAATCGGCTATCCGGTGATCATCAAGGCGACCGCCGGTGGGGGTGGCAAGGGCATGAAAGTGGCGCAATCCGCCGCTGACATGGAACGTGCCTTCATGACCGCCCGCGCCGAGGGTAAATCGAACTTCGGCAATGACGAAGTCTATATCGAGAAATACCTGACCACGCCCCGCCACATCGAGATTCAGGTCTTTGGCGACGGCAAGGGCCGTGCTGTCCACCTGGGCGAGCGGGACTGTTCGCTGCAACGCCGTCACCAGAAGGTTTTCGAAGAGGCCCCCGGCCCGTCGATCACCGCCGAAGAACGCGCGCGGATCGGTAAAGTCTGTGCCGATGCGATGGCCAACATCAACTACATCGGTGCGGGCACGATCGAATTCCTCTATGAAAACGGCGAATTCTACTTCATCGAGATGAACACGCGTTTGCAGGTGGAACACCCTGTGACCGAAGGCATCTTCGGGGTCGATCTGGTGCGCGAACAGATCCGCGTTGCTGCCGGTATGGATATGTCCTTTACCCAAGAAGACCTGCAGATCAACGGCCACGCGATCGAGGTCCGGATCAACGCCGAGAAACTGCCGAACTTCTCGCCCTGCCCGGGCAAGATCACGCAGTATCACGCCCCAGGCGGGCTTGGTGTGCGAATGGATAGCGCGCTGTATGACGGCTATAAGATCCCGCCCTATTACGACAGCCTGATCGGCAAGCTCATCGTCCACGGGCGCGACCGCCCCGAAGCGCTGGCGCGTCTGCGTCGCGCCTTGGGCGAGCTGATCGTGGATGGGGTCGACACCACGGTGCCGTTGTTCCATGCGCTGCTGGACGAACAGGACGTGCTGACAGGGGACTATAACATCCACTGGCTAGAGCATTGGCTTGAAACCAACCTGGGCAATGCCTGACCTCACGCCCGAGCTGTTATTACACGGCTATTCCATCGGGATTTTCCCCATGGCCGAACACCGCGACGACCCAGAGATTTTCTGGGTCGATCCGCGGCGTCGGGGTGTATTTCCCCTCGACGGGTTCCATATCTCGCGGTCCCTGTCGCGCGCGATGCGGCGCACGCGATTTACCATCACCACCAACACCGCGTTCAACGAGGTTGTCACCGGCTGCGCCGACCGCGCCGACACCTGGATCAACGCCGAGATTTTCAGCCTTTATGCCCAGCTACATAGGCTTGGTCATGCCCACGCCCTTGAGGTCTGGGAGGATGACATGCTGGTGGGCGGGGTCTATGGCGTCACGCTGGGGCGTGCGTTCTTTGGAGAAAGCATGTTTTCAAGGCGCGACAACGCGTCCAAGATCGCGCTCGCCTGTCTGGTGGACCGGCTAAACCGCGGCGGGTTTACCCTGTTTGACACGCAGTTCCTGACCCCGCATCTGGCGTCCCTTGGCGCGCAAGAGATCACCCGCGCGGCCTATCACGCACGGCTAGAGATGGCGTTGATGAAAACGGCAGATTTCACAGCGCCCGCTGCGGCCAGCCCTCAAGAGGTGGTGCAGCGGATGACCCAGATGTCATAGCGCGGATGCTCCAACGCCGACAGCGCAGGGGCAGAGGCGATCATCCAGCCTGCAAAAAGCCGGTTCTCGTCGCCCGTCTCGACGATCTCGAGCTCGGCATAGGCGTCGCCCGCAGGGTTGCCCGACGGATAGCGACATTCGTTCATCGTCACATTCAGATTGCCCACGCGCGCGGTTTCGCCACGGCGCATTTCAACGTCACGTGACACACCCGATACCTTGTCGAGCGCGCGCAAAACTCCGCCTTCAGCGCTGGCCACCTGCTGTGCCTGCACCGGTGCGGCCATTATGGCGAGCATCATCAATATCTTGCGCATCACATGGGTTCCTTGAACGTCGAAGGGCGTCGCCAGCACAGCCGAGCCGCCGCAGCAGCGCGCGCCCGATCACGGGGCGCGCGTGTGGCGCTTATTCGGGCTGCCACGCCTCGTAGTCACCGCGGTCCGCAGGCTTCTCGCGGCGGATCGATCCTGCGGGCGCATAGGCCAGGGCGGTGCCGGTCAGGTTCTCTTGGTGGGGCTTTTCCCAGGTCTTATGCGCCAGCGGACGCGCCTCGGGGGTTTCATCCCACGAATGGTGCAGCCAGCCGTGCCAATCCGCGTTGACGCGCGTCGCCTCGATCTCGCCGTTGAAGATCACCCAGCGTTTGCTGCTGTCCGCGTTGCGGTAGTACACATTGCCCTCGGCGTCTTCGCCGACCTTGATGCCCTTGCGCCACGTGAACAGTTGCGTGTTCAGCGTCTGGCCGTTCCACCATGTCACGCCGCGCAAAAGAGAGTTGAGAATGCCCATAGAGGTCTCCTGAAGCTTTGATGGATATATGCACCAAGGCCGCGCAAAGGTCTAGCGGGCTTCGGGGCACATAGCCGCGGTTTTCAGCCGGGTAGGCAGGCGGTGACTTCGATTTCAATGCGGTATTTGTCGTCGATCAACCCGCATTCGATCATTGTCGCGGCGGGCGGCGCGTCGCCAAAGACCTCGGACAGGATCGGCCAGCAGGGTTCGAACTCTGCGCGGTCGGGCAGATAATAGTTCACGCGCACCACATCCGCCATGGTGCAGCCTGCCTCGCGCAGGGCGCCTTCGATGGTCGCAAGGGCGGCGCGGCACTGGTCGGTCACGGTATCGCCCTGCCCCACGGTGCCCGCCACGTGGACAAAGCCCCCCGCCACAACGGCGCGGCAGTAGCCGATCTTGGCTTCGAATTCACCACCGGAAAAAATACGTCTTGTCATGATGCGCCTCTTGTCTGTCATGCCTGCCCCTGTCAAAGCGCCTGCCCTTGCTAAGGTCAAGCGACAAAGCGGCGGCCCCCTCCAGATACGAAAAAGGCGCGCCATCGCTGGCGCGCCTTGATCAGTTAACATGCAGGCGATGCCTAGCCGGCGGTTGCAGGCTCTTTCTCGGCGTCGGCGTGGATCATCAGCGGTGCCGCGTCAGAGGTCACCGCCTCTTCGTTCACGACCACCTCGGTGACGCTGTCCATGCCGGGCAGATCGAACATCGTGTTCAGCAAGATGTCTTCGAGGATAGAACGCAAACCACGGGCACCGGTTTTGCGTTCGATGGCGCGTTTCGCGATCGCCAACAGCGCGTCATCGGTAAAGGTCAGCTGCGTATCCTCGATCTCGAACAAGCGCTGGTACTGTTTGACCAACGCGTTTTTCGGTTCGGTCAGGATGGTGACCAGCGCGTCCTCGTCCAGATCCTCAAGCGTCGCCAGAACCGGCAGACGGCCTACGAATTCAGGGATCAGGCCGAACTTCAGCAGATCTTCCGGTTCGAGGTCGGTGAAAATCTCGCCAATGCCGCGGGCATCCTGATCACGCACATCGGCACCAAAGCCCATAGCCGACCCTTTACCGCGCGCGGCAATGATCCGGTCCAGACCGGCGAAAGCACCGCCGCAGATGAACAGGATGTTCGTGGTATCCACCTGCAGGAATTCCTGCTGCGGATGCTTGCGCCCGCCCTGCGGCGGGACAGAGGCCACGGTGCCTTCCATCAGTTTCAGCAAGGCTTGCTGCACGCCTTCGCCGCTCACATCACGGGTGATGCTGGGGTTTTCGGATTTGCGCGTGATTTTATCAACTTCGTCGATATAGACGATGCCGCGCTGTGCACGCTCGACATTGTACTCAGACGCCTGCAACAGCTTGAGGATAATGTTTTCAACATCTTCCCCGACATAGCCCGCTTCGGTCAGTGTCGTCGCATCGGCCATGGTAAAGGGCACATCCAGAATACGCGCCAGCGTTTGCGCCAGCAGCGTCTTACCGCAGCCCGTGGGGCCGATCAGCAGGATGTTGGATTTCGCCAGTTCGATGTCCCCACCCTTCTGGGCGTGGTTGAGACGTTTATAGTGGTTGTGCACGGCAACCGACAGCACCCGTTTGGCCATCGCCTGCCCGATCACGTAATCGTCCAGAACATCACAGATGTCTTTCGGGGTCGGCACACCATCGGTGGCTTTCAGCCCCGAGGCCTTGGTTTCCTCGCGGATGATATCCATGCAAAGTTCGACACATTCGTCACAAATGAAGACAGTCGGACCTGCAATCAGCTTGCGCACCTCATGCTGACTTTTGCCACAAAAGCTGCAATAAAGTGTGTTCTTGCTGTCGCCGCTCGAAGTATTAGCCATTTCAACCCTTTCAGGTCTGTCGTTTGATCGTGTCCGCCATAGGGCAGCCATCTATATATTTTTTTGCTCGGTGCCAGCTTAGGCCAGCGGTGCGTGGTCCACAATCGCAAAATAACGGGCCACGCACGCCTTATTTACTTGCCTTTTTTGTCGCCATCTTTTGGCGCATCAGGATCATCCATCTTGCCGCGGTTCTCGACGATCTCGTCGATCAGGCCCCAGTCTTTGGCTTCTTCGGGCGACATGAAGTTGTCACGCTCAAGCGCTGCTTCGACTTTTTCCAGCGGCTGGCCGGTGTGTTTGACATAGATCTCGTTCAGGCGCGTTTTCAGCTTTTGCGTTTCCTGCGCGTGAATCATGATGTCCGTCGCCTGACCCTGATACCCGCCGGAGGGCTGGTGGACCATAACGCGGCTGTTGGGCAGCGAGAATCGCATGCCTTTTTCGCCCGCTTGCAGCAACAGCGACCCCATGGATGCCGCCTGCCCGATGACCAGCGTGGACACCTTCGGTTTGATGTACTGCATCGTATCGTAGATCGACAGGCCAGAGGTCACAACGCCGCCGGGGCTGTTGATATACATGGAAATTTCCTTTGAGGGGTTCTCTGCCTCGAGATGCAGAAGTTGCGCCACGATCAGCGAAGACATGCCGTCATGCACAGGCCCGTTAAGGAAAATGATCCGCTCTTTCAGCAGACGCGAGAAGATGTCGTACGCACGTTCGCCCCGGCTGGTTTGTTCAACCACCATAGGGACCAGCGTGTTCATATATGTATCATGTGGATCGTTCATAAAGCCTGCCTGATATTGCCGTTCGCCGGACCATACCCGCGAAACCTTGGCTTAAGATTAATCGCGCCACCTAGGGGGTTCAAGGGGGGCAGGACCGATCATCCCCTTGGCTTTGGATTTGGCCCTGCGCCACCGCCCTGCCCCGCTGATCTGTGCTGCGGATACCGGCAGCCGATTTTCGCCCACATCCTGCCCGTTCCTGCGCTAGGGTGGCGCGCAACACAGCCCACCGCCGCGCGCCCTGTCACAGAACTGTCATGAAAGCGGAACACATTTGTAGCACATCGCGACGACATAAGGCGCAACCGCGAGTCACCTCGCCAAACGCAATGCCAGAG
The DNA here is from genome assembly GCF_000735125.2 of Sulfitobacter sp. CB2047. Taxonomy (NCBI): domain Bacteria; kingdom Pseudomonadati; phylum Pseudomonadota; class Alphaproteobacteria; order Rhodobacterales; family Roseobacteraceae; genus Sulfitobacter; species Sulfitobacter sp. CB2047. The sequence goes on from NZ_CP072613.1 coordinate 2,176,750, forward strand.
GCACTGCCCGACACAATAAAGGAATAGCCATGACACGTCGCCAAATCCTCGATGATCCCGAAATCGGCAATAAGGCCGAAGCTTTCGAAGCCTTCGACGACATCCCCACCAACCCCAATCTGCAGCGCACCATCGGCGATGTGATCAACGCGCGCTACGGACGCCGCGACATCTTGCGCGGCATGCTGGGGGTCACGGCGACAACCGCATTGTTCGGCACCTCGGCAATGGTCGCGCCGCGTCAGGCAAGTGCCGCCACCGCGGACAGCCGCTATGTCTTTGACGAACTGGCATGGGGCAATGACGAAACCCATCATGTGGCCGACGGCTATGACGCCAATGTGCTGCTGCGGTGGGGCGATCCGATCACCGCCGACGCGCCCGAATTCGACGTGATGAACCAGACCGCGGCCGCGCAGCTTAAGCAGTTCGGCTATAACAATGACTACGTGGGCTTTGTCCCGCTGAATGATGAGGGCAGCCGCGGGTTGCTTTGTGTGAACCACGAATACACCAACGAAGAGGTGATGTTCCCCGGACTTGGCCGTCAGGACCGCGCGCAATTTTCCGGCATGACGCCCGCGCTGATCGACATTGAAATGGCCGCCCACGGTGGTTCGGTGGTCGAGATCGCCAAGGACGACGCCGGGGTCTGGCAGGTGGTGCGCGACGGCAAGATGAACCGCCGCATCACCCCGCTGGACACCGCGATGACCATCGACGGCCCCGCCGCGGGCCATGCGCGGATGAAGACCAACGACGACCCCGACGGGGTGAATGTGATCGGCACGCTGAACAACTGCGCCGGCGGGCTGACCCCTTGGGGGACGTGGCTCATGGCCGAGGAGAACTTCCACGGCTATTTCTGGAGCGACCAGCTGGACGCGGACGGCAAACCCGTGATCGCCGATGACCACCCCGAAGCGGCGTCCTACAAACGCTATGGCGTGCCGGGCATGTGGTACGCCTGGGGCGCGCAATACGACCGTTTCAACATCGATAAAGAACCCCTCGCCCCCAATAAATTCGGCTGGGTGGTCGAGGTAGACCCGATGGACCCGACCTCTACCCCCGTCAAACACACCGCTTTGGGCCGCTTCCGCCACGAAGGTGCGGAAACCACGGTCAGCAGTGACGGGCGTCTGGTGGTCTATATGGGCGACGACAACCGCTTTGATTACCAGTATAAATACGTCTCGGGGGGCAAAGTCTCGGACGACCGGGCGGCCAACGCCAAACTGCTGAGCGACGGCACGCTTTATGTCGCGCGCTTTGACGAGGACGGCACGGTGACCTGGCTGCCCCTGACCCACGGCACCGGCCCGCTGACGGCTGAAAACGGCTTCAATGACCAAGGCGACGTGATGATCGACACGCGGATCGCGGCCGATCTGCTGGGCGCGACCCCGATGGACCGCCCCGAAGACGCGCAGCCCCGTGGTGACGGCACGGCCTATATCATGCTGACAAACAACACAAAACGCACAGAGGATGAGGTGAACGCCGCCAACCCGCGTGCCGACAGCAGCTTTGGCCACATCATCGAGATCAAGGAAGACGGCGGCAACCACGCGGCAACGCAGGGGCGCTGGTCGATCCTTGTGAAATGCGGCGATCCGTCGGTGTCGGACGTGGGCGCACAATGGAACCCCGAAACCTCTGAAAACGGGTGGTTCGGCAGCCCCGACAACTGCGCCATCGACGCCGATGGCCGCCTGTGGGTCAGCACGGATCAGGGCAGCAACTGGGCCAAGACGGGCAAGTCGGACGGGCTGTATGCGGTCGAAACCGAAGGCGAGGCACGCGGCACGTCCAAGCTGTTCTTCCGCTGCCCCGTCGGCGGAGAGATGTGCGGCCCCTACTTTACCGACGACGGCGAGACGCTGTTTGTCGCCGTGCAACACCCCGGCACGGACGGGACCAAGAACATCCCCGGGTTCGAGCGTGAAAGCACCTTTGAAGATCCCGCCACCCGCTGGCCCGATTTTGATCCCAAGATGCCCCCGCGCCCTGCGGTGGTTGTGGTCACCAAACAGGGTGGCGGCAAGATCGCCGTCTGACGCCCCGACCCTATTCCAACCAAATTCATTTCAAAATCTCTGCGCCCAAGGGTTCCCCCCCTTGGGCGCAATTTCTTTGTCGCGCCGGTAAATGCGAATCATCTTTACAAAACTAGTTTTATAGTTTTGTTTGATAGCATGACAGAACATCAAACAACTGCCCGCGCCCTCGCCGCCCTTGGCCATGATACCCGCCTCGCGATCTTTCGCCTGCTTGTCCGCGCCGGTGATGACGCGCTGACCGTGGGGGAGATCGGTGCCCATCTGAATGCGGCCCCCTCCACCCTTGCCCATCACCTTGGGGCATTGGTCGATGCGGGGCTGATCATCCAGCGCCGCGACGGGCGCAACATCGTCAACCGCGTGGATTTCGACGTGATGCGGGCGACGCTTTCGTTTCTCACCTCGGAATGCTGCACCGGTGTTTCACTTTTGAAGGAGACCGCCGCATGACCGACCTGCCCCACCCCGCGCGCAGCCCGCTCAGGTCGCTGGCCCATCACATCTGGACGCGAGAACGCGTGTGGCTGGTCTGTATCGTCATGCTGGCCGCTGTCGCAGCGCTCGATGCGCCGCTTGCCGTGACCAGCGTGCACTTCACCGCGACCAACCTGCTGGATGTCGCGCCGTTTCTGATCCTGTCCATCGCGGTTGCCGCCTACGCGGGTGCCACGGGGGCCGACGGGCTGATCGCGCGTGCCTTTACCGGATCACCCGCCGTGATGATCGCCATTGCAGCACTGGCCGGCGGGGTGTCGCCCTTCTGTTCATGCGGGGTGATCCCCTTGATCGCGGCGCTGCTGGCGATGGGGGTGCCCCTGTCTGCCGTCATGGCCTTCTGGCTGGCCTCGCCCGTCATGGATCCGTCGATGTTCGTGCTGACCACCGGCGTTCTGGGGGTGGAGTTCGCGGTGGCCAAGACCATCGCGGCCGTCGGGCTCGGGGTGTTTGGCGGGATCATAGTGCATCTGCTGTCCCGCGCGGGTCGCTTGACCGACCCGCTGCGCGACGGCGTGGGCAACGGGGGCTGTGGCGCGTCGAAGGTCCGCACATCGCACCCTGTGGTTTGGGCCTTCTGGCACGACAAGACGCGATCCGCCAAATTCCTGCGCGAGGCCGCCAAGACCACGATCTTCCTGACCAAATGGCTGACGCTGGCGTTCCTGCTGGAAAGCCTCATGCTGGCATGGATTCCCGCAGAGCTGGTGACCCGCGCCCTTGGCGGCAGCGGGCTGGCCCCGATCGGGATCGCGACCTTGGTGGGGGTGCCGGCCTATCTAAACGGCTATGCCGCGCTGCCGCTGGTGGGCGGGCTGATCGGACAGGGCATGGCCCCCGGTGCGGGTCTGTCGTTTCTGGTCGCGGGCGGGGTGACCTCCCTGCCCGCGGCCATCGCCGTCTGGGCTTTGGTCAAACGCCCTGTCTTCGCGCTGTATATCGGGATCGCACTGACAGGGTCATTTGCCTCGGGGCTGCTGTTTCAACTTTGGGCGTCACTGTGACGCCCGAAGCGGGGCTTACTTTGCCAGACAGCTGGTAAAGGCTGCGGCCAGATCGCGCAGCAAAGCGGGGTACATGTCCACCCCCGGCTCAAGCGCGGCGCCAATCGGATCAAGCGAGGCGGATTTCAGCGCCGTGCCGTCTTGCAGCGCCTCGACCAGACCGGCGTTGAACTGGGGCTCGGTAAAGACGCAGGCGGCCTGCATGTCCTTTACCACATCGCGTACCTCGGCCAGACGCGCGGCACTGGGGGCGGCCCCATCGCTAAGAGAGATCGCCGCACTTGCCTCGACATCAAAGCGGGCTTCGAAATAGTGATAAGCGTCGTGGAAGACGACAAACTTCTGCCCCCGAAGCGGCGTCAGCTCGGCCTGAATATCGGCTTGAAGATCTACCAGCTGCGCTTGGGCCTGCGCAGCGTTATCTGCGTAAAGCTCTGCGTTTTCAGGGTCTTGCGCGGATAATCTTGCAGCGATGGCATCCAACCAGACCATTGCGTTTTGCGGATCCAGCCAGATATGCGGGTCCAGCGCGCCGGGTGCATGATTGTGCCCTTCGTGAGCGTCTGCCTCTTCATGTGCGTCATGGTCGTGGTCGTCATGATCTGCGTGGTCATCGTGACCTTTGTGGTCGTCGTGATCATGGCCTTCGTGGTCGCCGTGATCGTCATGCTTGGCATGGTCGTGCCCTTCATGATCCCCGTGATCCTCGTGGTCTTCATGCGCGTCGTGGTCGTGACCCTCGTGACCCTCGTGATCCTCGTGGTCGCCATGCCCCTCATGAGCTGAATGGTCGTGCCCTTCGTGATCCTCGTGCTCCGCGTGGTCCGCGTAGTCGTCATGACCGTCGTGATCATCGTGACCTTCATGATCTCCGTGATCATGGGCTTCGAACGCAACGCCGCTGCGGTTGGTCAGCAGGCGGATACCCTCTACGTCTTGCAAGGTCAGACGTTCGGCCCCCTGCGCCAGACTGCTCATCGGCTCTTCAAGCCACGGAGCCAGCGACGGGCCGACCCAGACCACCAGATCGGCCTTGGCCACCGCGCGCGCCTCGCTGGGGCGCATGGCATAGCTGTGGGGCGACGCGCCGGGCGGGATGATCAGATCGGGGCTGCCTGCACCCTGCATGACCATAGAAACCAACGAATGTACCGGCGCGATATCGGTGGCGACACGGGGCACCTCTGCATGTGCCAGACCGGCAGAGAAAAGAAGGGTTGTGCAAAGCAGGCGGCGCATTGGCGGGCTCCTATTAATGTTATACTATAACCTTGATAGATCACACGTTATAACATATCAACACCGAACCCTGCTACGGAGGCGAAATATGTCGACCATTGGATTTGAAACGCATGATCACGGGGCCTGCGTCGACGACGCGATGGCCGCCGCAGAGGCGCGTTGCGCGGCCTCGGACCTTCGGCTGACACCGATACGTCGCCGCGTGCTGGAACTGCTGCTGGCCGAACACCGCGCCTTGGGGGCCTATGATATTCTGGGGCATCTCTCTGCCGAAGGGCTCGGGGCGCAGCCGCCCGTCGCCTATCGCGCGCTGGACTTTCTGGTGAAGGCGGGGCTTGCCCACCGGATCGAGGCATTGAACGCCTATATCGCCTGCAGCCACGTCGGTGCCGATCACACGCCGGCCTTCCTGATCTGCCGCAGTTGCCAATCGGTTGCCGAAAGCGACACGACGCTGACCCAAGGGCGTTTGGGCGATGCGGCCCGCGCGGCGGGGTTCCAGATTGAACGCACGGTGATCGAGGCGCAGGGCCTCTGCCCCTCCTGTCAGGACGGAGCCACCGCATGAGCCTGATCGCCACCCGGAACCTGACCCTGCGCATTGGCGGGCAAACGGTGCTGCGCGACGTTGATATCGCCGTAGAGCGCGGCGAGATCGTGACCATCGTCGGCCCCAACGGGTCGGGCAAGTCGAGCTTGCTGCGGGCGTTGATCGGCGCGCTGAAACCCGCGTCGGGGACGATCACCCGTGCTGCGGACCTGCGCATCGGCTATGTCCCGCAAAAGCTGCAAATCGACGCGACGCTACCGCTGACGGTGCATGGCTTTTTGAACCTGCCCCGCCGCCAGCCCCGCGAGACCATCGCGCAGGCGCTGCTACAGGCGGGGGTCACGGATCTGGCGAAAAAGCAGATGACCGACTTGTCGGGTGGCCAGTTCCAGCGCGTATTGCTGGCACGCGCCCTGCTGAACAAACCCCATATCCTCATCCTCGACGAGGCGACGCAGGGGCTGGATCAACCCGGCTCTGCCGCGTTTTACCGCCAGATCGAAGAGGTCCGCCGCGACATGGGCTGTGCTGTCTTGATGGTCAGCCACGATCTGCATGTGGTGATGGCGGCTTCGGATCGGGTGCTGTGCCTGAACGGTCATGTCTGTTGCGAAGGCACCCCCGAGATCGTCGCCGATGCGCCGGAATACCGCGCGTTGTTCGGCACTGGCACCCAAGGGGCGCTGGCGCTTTACCGGCACGAACATTCGCATTCGCATGATCATGCACATGATCATAGTCACACCCACGACCACACCCACGACCATGCGCAGGGCCATACCCATGGTGCCGGCTGCAACCACGCCCATGGGGACCAAGATGCTTGATGACTTTTTGATACGTGCCGGGCTTGCCGGTATCGGTGTGGCCTTTGCGGCCGCGCCTTTGGGCTGTTTCGTCGTCTGGCGGCGCATGGCCTATTTCGGCGATGCGACCTCGCATGCGGCTTTGCTGGGGGTCGCGCTGGCCTTGGCGTTCGAGCTGCCGATTTTCGCTGGGGTGCTGCTGGTGGCCCTGTCGATGGCGCTGATCGTGACGGCCCTGAACGGGCGCAGCCTGGGCACGGATACGCTGCTGGGGGTGCTGGCCCACGGGGCATTGGCCATCGGCCTTGTCGCGGTGTCGCTGCTGCCGAACCAGCGTGTCGACCTCAGCGCCTATCTGTTCGGAGAGATCCTGGCCGTGACCAAGACCGACCTTGCGATCATCTGGAGCGGCGCCGTCCTGTCGATCGCGCTGCTGGTCTGGCGCTGGCAGGCATTGCTGTCGTCCACGCTGAACCCCGATCTGGCGACGGCCAGCGGGGTCAATCCGCGCCGTGAACAGCTGATATTGACGCTGGCGCTGGCAGTGACGGTCGCGGTCGCGATCAAGGTAGTTGGCGCGCTGCTGATCGCGGCGATGCTGATCATCCCCGCCGCCGCCGCCCGCCCCTTTGCCCGCACGCCCGAAGTCATGGCGATGGCGGCCTGCATCATCGGGATGATCGCCGCCTTGGGCGGGCTGGCCGCGTCCTTCACGCTCGACACGCCGACGGGGCCCAGCATCGTCAGCGTCGCGGCGGTGCTTTTCATGTTGTCCTCTGGCGTGGCCCCGTTGCTGAAACGCTAGGCGCGGATCTGCACACAGCAAGGGCCGCAGCATCACGCTGCGGCCCTTGCTGTTTCGGGGGTGGCACTATTCGGTCAGGCGGCTGCCGCGAAAGACTGCGACGGGTGCCCGGTGCTCACCAGACTATGCGGGAAGAAGACCGAGAATTTGGTGCCCTTGCCCACCGTGCTGGAGACCGAGATATCGCCCCCATGCGCTAGCGCCAGTTTCTTACAGATCGCCAGCCCGAGCCCTGTACCGCCTTCCGACCGGTTGTCGGCGCTTTCGATCTGGGTGAAGGCCTGGAAGATCGATTCCAGATCTTTCTGCTCCATCCCGACACCATTGTCTTCGACCTCGAAGCGGAAGCCGCCGCCGTCCACTTCGGCCCGCAGGAAGATATCCTTGCCCTTGGAAAACTTGAGCGCATTGCCCACCAGATTGATCAGGATCTGCAAGCAGCGGCCACGGTCGGCGTTCACGTCAAGGCTGCCGTCGGGGATATGCAGGGTCACATCCTTGCCCTGCGCCATGCCCTGAAACTGGTCCTCGACCTGCGCCAGCAGCGCCCGTGTGGGGAATGTCGTCTTGGCCAGTTTGATGTCGTTCAGCTCGATGCTGGTATAGTCGAGAATATCGTTGATGATCGTCAGCAGGTGGTTGCCCGCGAATTTGACGCGCTGTCCGTAAAGCTCTGCCTGATCCCCGATGATATTATAGTGTTTTTCGGTGATCGGCTCACCCGGCGACAGTTTGGCCGTGGTCGTGGTCTTGAGCTTGGTCAGGAAGCCCGCATAGCCGATCACGATGGTCAGCGGCGTGCGCAGTTCGTGGCTGAGAACGCTCATGAATTCGGATTTCGCGCGGCTCGCCCCTTCGGCAGCGTCGCGGGCCTTGCGCAACTCCTCGATGCTTTCCATGCGGGTCCGGTTTTCGATGAAATAGGTGAACAGACCGCCAAGGGTGATTGTCGTCGCCGTGCCCGCGATCACCAGTGCCAGCAGCTTGTATTCTTCGGGGTTGGTATAGCCGGGTTTCAGCCCGATGCAGTCCACGCTGAACGCGGCCATGCCGGTGAAATGCAGCCCGATGATGGCGAGCGTCAGGACGCCGGTCATTTGCAGCCCGCTCCACCGTGCGCTGCGGCTGCCCAGATACAGCGCGGCAGTCGACAGGACCACCGCCAGAATAACAGACCCGATGAGGTAGCCACGGTCCCAGGTCACCACACCTTCGACGCGGTAGGCCACCATGCCGGTGTAGTGCATCGCCGATACCGCAACGCCAAAGATCGTGCCGCCGATGATCGTGCTCGCGAGCGACCGGAACATGCCCGCCACCATGATGCCCACGGTCGACCCTGCAATCGCGATCAACAGCGAGACAAAGGTCAGTTGCAAGTTAAACGTTACCGGTGCCGAAGGCTGATACGCGAGGATTGCGATAAAATGCGTACACCAAACCGCAACGCCCGCCGTGATCGCCGTAAGGAAATACCAGATCAGCGCCTGCCTGCGCGGGCGCCCCAAGGCGTGCTGATACAAACGCGACACCACCCAGCAGCCAAAGGCGCAAAGCAGCCCGGCCAGAAGCACGAGACCAAGGTCGTGATCATGATGGATCGTATGGGCTACTTTGAACATGTCGGCGCACTCTACCTGTTGATTACCGGACAGTTAATCGGCGGAGAAAACGGCAGATTTGAGGCGTGTTTACGTTATACTGGTGGTAACCAGTAAAAATTACCGGTCTTTTTTATCATGGGAAACAACAGCTTGCAGGGGACCAATCCGGCGGAAATGGCCGGTATATAAGGGCTGATGCCGCCGCGACGGCTGCACTTCAAGCAAGGCGTAGGGGGCTGAACGTCCCGCCTATTGCCCTTTGATCTTGATAGAATACTGTCGCCGCGCGCCAGCGGGGGGACGCGGGAAAGGGGCGGCCTTGCGGATCACCGATACCGCCGCCCGGTCCAGCGCGGCAGAGCCGGACCCCCGTGCGACTGACACAGAAGCCAACCCGCCATTGCTGGCGATGGCAAAAGAGATCGTCGCGGTACCCGTGGTGCGGACCCGCGGCTTGCCCGCACGCGAGATGCGGCGCATGACCTGACCGGGGTAGTTGCTGGCGGCGGCATTGCCTTGCGCCGATGCGGCGGCTTGGCGTTTGCCGGTGCTCGTGGATTTGGCCGATGCGCTTTGGCCCGACGAAGACCCTTTGGTCGCATTGCGCTGCGCATTGCCACGTGCGGTGGCTTGCTGCGTTGCTTTCTTCTTGGCGGCTTGCTGCTCTGCCTGACGCCGTTCACGCTCTGCCTGCTCTTGCTTGGCGCGGGCCTCAGCGATTTTGGCAGCGGTTTCAGGGTTCTTGCGCATGGGGCGGCGCGACAGGACGGGGGCGTCGCTATCGGGGTCTTGCGCCTGCAGGGTTTCAGGCGGCGGTGCGACTTGCGCGCTCTCCGATGGGGGCACGGCCAGCGGCGCAGGCACCAAGGCGGCGGATGCTGCGGGGGCCGCAGGCGTCACCGTTGCCACATCGGGCGGGGTCACGGGCTGCGCCTGCTCCGGCGGGGTGACCGGCTCGGCCTGCTCGGGCGGGGTTTGCTCTGTAGTGGTCGGGCGCAGGGGTTCTGCGGCGGTAGGTGCCTCGGCCACGGGCGTCTCTGCCGGTTCTGCCGGTTCCGGCGTGAGCGTGCCCACGGCCATATCCTCGAAACTGCTGCCCATCATCGCCTCGACCGGCGCACCGCCCCCTTCGATCGCGATCTCTTCTTGCGGCAGACCGATGGTGACAGCCCCCGCGACGATCCCGACCGCCAAGGCGAAAGAGATTCCTTTGGCTGTAGGAGAATGCGATATCATTGCAGTGCCCTTTGCGTGACGAGCATCACCTTTTGCGCCCCCGCCGCACGCAAGTCGCGGGTCAGCGCGACCAGCGTCTCGGCAGGCAAGGCGCGATCCGGCACAAGGCGTATGATCTCGCGGTCTTCGTCAGACAGGCTGGCGACATAGGACGCGGCATCCACCTGCGCCGCGCCTTGGTAGGTCAAGCGCCCGTCGGGGTAGATCACCAAAGCGTCCGGCGGGGCTTGCCCTTCAAGCGCGCGGGTCTCGACCAGTTTCAGATCGGGGTCCAGCGGCTGCGCCAGCGTGCCCGCGACCATGAAGAAGACGAGCATCAGAAAGACGATATTGATCAACGCGATGGTCGGTTCACGCTGCGGTTTGGATTTGGCAAATCGGCGCATCTGTCAGCCCCCCAATACCGACACCTGCAAGGCAGGCATCTCGCGCAGTTTGACCAGCACATCCGTCAACCGCTGCGCGTCCACATCCGCCCCGAGCGAGACCAGCAGCACGGTGCCCTTCTCGGCCTCGGCCAAGGATGATCCGGCCAGCGCGTCCAATGCGATTTCGTCGCCATTCAGACGCAGGGTATCGGGGCCAAGCTGCAAGAACACCGGCTTGGCATCGCTGGCCTGCGCGACCGCGCCCGAACCGGCAGCGGCCAGCGGCACCTCGGAGAACTTCGAGAACGTCGAGGTCAGCATAAAGAACAGCAGCAGCAGAAAGATGACATCAATCAGGGAGGTCATCGACAGCCGCCGTCTGCGCGTGCGCGGCCTAGCCATGTGCGGCGACCATTTCAGGCGTCGGCGCTGGCGTCGCGGCGGCAGAGGCTGGCACGTCGTTGGACGGGTTCAGCACCGTCAGGATCGCCTTATCCGCGATCACCCGCTCTGCCTCCATCCGCTGTTCCAGCCAGCTGAGGATCAGGGCCGTGGGCATCGCCACCACCAGACCGACAGCCGTGGTCAGCAGCGCCACCCAGATACCGCCCGCAAGGATCGACGGATCGACCTGCGATCCGGCGGTTTGCAGCGACCGGAACGCCTCGATCATGCCCAGAACCGTACCGAACAAGCCCAACAAGGGGGCCAGCTGCGCCACGGAATCGAGCAGGCGGAAACCGGTTTCGAGCTTGGCAAAACGCGTCTCTGCCTCGGCTTGCAAACGCTCTACGCCTGCGCCGCTGCCCTTGCCGTTCGACACCATCGCCATCTTGATCACGGGGGCGAGGTAGCTTTTCGACCGGCCCAAAGCTTCGCGGGCGACGGGTCTGTCGCCACGGTCCCATGCCTCTACCGCTTCGGTCAGCGCCTTGTGCCGCCCCACGGCAGAGCGCCAGAACTGCCAGACCTTATAGATCGCCACTGCCAACGTCAGCACGGCGACGCCCATCAGGACAACAACAACCGGCCCGCCGGTTTCAGCGATCTGGCGGAACGACGCGATCAGTGCAGAGAACATATCCATCAGCCCAGAACCTCGATTGACGTGCGCGATGTGGGCAGCAGGCCGGTGTCACAGACGCCGCTGGCGCTGCCGCCGGTCTCGCAGGCGTTGGCCCCGTTGAACAGGATGCGGCCCAGCCCTTCGCAGGTGGTTTGCGGCACGACGAACTGGCGCACGCGCGGGCGGGCCGGTGGCAGGGTGCCGAAATCAAACAGCGTCAGCCGGTCCACCTGCCCTTCGGTGTCAAACAACACCGCCTCGTAGATGATCTTGTCGACCGGCGTCTCCAAGCCATTGGTGATCATGAAGGTCAGCTTGCAGGCATCTTCGGTGGTCTCTGCCGCGTTCAGCTCGACCGAGATTTGATCCTTGATATCGGTCTCTTGCGCGGCGACCAGCGGGGCTGCGATCACAAGGGGCAGCGACAGAATAGCGGTACGGAAACGGGACATGGGACCTCCTGACCGTGGGATGAAACGATGAGATTTTTGGCTAAGGCGCTATGGGCACCTTTGGCTCTGGCGCGGCGCAGCGGGCAAACAGCCCTTTTGGCACAGCGCGATTGCGCCGTGCCTAGCAAAGATCACGACAAGGCGCAATCCTGACTTTAAAGATCAACTATTCAGAAATCGACGCGCCAGCGACAAACCGCAAAGGCGCCCCTGCGCCGCCCGCTTTACCGAAGCTTGCGCAGATAGGCCCAAGACACGTGACCGCGCACGCGGCGGGCCTGATCAAGCGAGACCTCGCACCAGCGCGTGCCGCCGGTTTGCTGACAATCATGCACCTGCAAAATGGTGCCGTTGGGCAGGCCAAGCAGCACGATGAACCCCGTCCCCGGCCCTGCCCGCATCTTGAGCATGTCATCCTCACCCACGCCCGTTACCTCGAAACGGCCCAAAGATCCTGCGGTGGCGGGGGTAGCCCCCAAGGTGGTCGCGATCACGATTGCCGATATGGCGGCGGTCACTGCTTTGCGCATTTTTCTTGCCCTTGTTCTGATAGCCTCGGGTTCGGTGGTAGCCTGTGGGGGCCACAAAATAAACCGTGATATCGCGCGCGGGGTCATGATCCGCCGATGCGCAGGGGCGCGGGCGTCAGATGTTGGGGACGATAAAATCGGGCGACAGACCGGCCTGCGCGATGGCATCCGTCACATCCAGCCCCGTGAGCGCGCCATAGCCCGTGACCAGCGCCGTGGCAAAGCCCGCCTGCGCACCGCCCAGAATATCGGTATGCAGCGTATCGCCGACCATCAGCACCCGTTCGGGACGCAGGGCGCGATTGAACCGGCCGAGGGCGATGTCAAAGACCTGCCCGAACGGCTTGCCCAGAAACACAGGCATCACACCGGTGCGATCGGCCAGCCGGTGCGCGAACCAGCCCGGTTCCCGCGAGAGGCCCGTTTCACGCGGTGCGACCAGATCGGGGTTGCCCACCAAAACCGGACGGGGCGCGCGTTTCAGCGACGCCTCCAGCAATGTCTGCCGACGGTCGGTCCAGCCGTCCGCGCCCACCAGCAAGAACCCGTCCTGCGCATCGTAGCTTTCGGCGTCATCCCCCAGCACAGTCGTGTTCAGCGTCGCCAGTTCCCCCAGATCGACGGCAGGGTTGATCATCACGCCCCATCGGCACGGCGGCAGCCCCGCGATATGCGCGGTCAGCGCCTCGCGACTGGTGGTCACCTCGGAGGCGGAGAAATCGAACCCCAGACGGGCGTAGCGCGCCATCATATGCGTCTTGGGATAGGCGGCGGAGTTTGACACCACGCCAACCGCCTTGCCCGCCGCGCGCAGCGCCGCGATGGTATCAGTGGCACCGGGGATCGCGGTTTCGCCGACGTTCAGCACGCCATAGGCGTCAAACAGGATCAGATCGAAGCGCGCCGCGATGTCGGTGAACACGCCCGTTTCCGCCAGACCGCCCGCCGCAGTGCGCGGCAGACGGTCGGCGATTTGCAGATAGCGCGCAAAGGCGCTTTGCGGGTCGACGCCGATGCTCTGGGTCACAGGATACGGCGGCGCAGATAAGCAGAGATGACTTCCCCCACCACCACCAGCGCGATGATCGCCAGCAGGATGGTCGCGACCTCGGGCCAGTTGAACGTGTCGATGGCACCTTGCAGGATGATCCCGATGCCGCCAGCGCCCACCAGACCCAGCACGGTGGATTCGCGCAGGTTAATATCCCACCGCAGAATGGCCACCGCCCAGAAGGTCGGCATGACCTGCGGCACGATCGCATAGACGATCACCTTGAAGCGCGACGCGCCCGTCGCCTCGAGCGCTTCGACGGGGCGTGTGTCGATCTCCTCGATTGCCTCGCCCAGCAGTTTACCGATGAACCCGATAGAGCGGAACATGATCGCCACGATACCGGCCACAACACCGGGCCCGAAGATCGCCACAAACAGCAGCGCCCAGATGATCGTGTTCACCGACCGCGAGGTCACAAGGATCAGCCGCCCCAGCCACAGGGTCACACGGTTGGGTGTGGTGTTCTGCGCCGAGATATAGGCGACCGGCAGCGACAGCAGCACCGCAAAGGTGGTGGCGAATGTCGCGATGTTCACCGTGTCCCACAGCACCTTGAGGATGGTTTCCAGATTACTGGGGTCCGGCGGGTACATCCGGCCAAACAGATCGGCGATCTGTTCAGGGGCACCCCAGACCCACGGCCAGATCACCTCTATCGAGGTAAGCGCCCAGGCGATGGCCAGCGCACAGCCCAGAAAGATGGCATAGCGCGTCATACGTTGCTTGAACGTAAAGCGGGACCAGTCGTCGCGCCCGAATTGCGTAGAAAGTGAGGTCATTGGATACGCTTTCGGATGACGCCGCTGACGGCCTCGGACAAGAGGATCACCCCGACGATGACGATGGTGATGGCAAGGGCAAAATCATAGTCATAGCGGCCGAAGGCATTGGCGAGCGTCGCACCGATGCCCCCTGCCCCCACAATCCCCACCACGGCAGAGGCCCGCAGGTTGGAATCAAGCTGGTAGATGGTCAGACCGATCTGGCGCGGCATGATCTGCGGGAAGATCGCGTAAGACAGCGTCGAGAAATACGGCGCACCGGCGGCGCGCATGGCCTCGACCTGCCCAAAGTCGATCTCCTCGATCCGCTCGGCCAGCATCTTGGCGACAAAGCCGATGGAATAGACGGTCAGGGTCAGCACTCCGGCGAACGGCCCGAAGCCGACGGCCTTGACGAAAAGGATCGCGACAATGACCGGATGGAAGCTGCGTGCGATGATGATAAGGGCGCGGCCCAGATAGAACACCGGCTTGGGGGCCACATTGCGTGCGGACATAAAGGCGATAGGGATCGACAGCAGCACGCCAAGCGCCGTGGCCAGCACCGCGATCTTGAGGCTTTCGAGAAAGCCGTCGATCAGCAGACCGCTGCGTTCAAAGCTCGGGGGAAAGGCCCCGCCAAAGATCTTGCCGGCGCGGCCGATACCTTCGGCGACGCGGTCCCAGTCGATGGGCATGGTCAGCCCGACCCAGCCGAAATAGGCGATGGCCCCCAGATACACGGCCCAGCGGAGCGCCGGATTGGCGATGAAGGGTGGCTTGACCCAAGTGTCGCGCGGCGCGGTCATGATGCGGCTGCCTTGTCATCCGGCCCGCCGCTGCGGTCGGCATGGGGGCTGCCCGCATAGATCGCCTCCATCGCGGCGGGGTCCAGCATGTCGGGCTTGTCGTCAAAGATGATCCGGCCATAGCGCATGCCGACGATGCGGTCGGTGTATTCCTTGGCCTCGTTCACATTGTGGATGTTGATCAGCACCGGCAGCTTGAGCTCGCGCGACAGGTCGCGCAGCAGGCCCATGATCTGTTCCGATGTCTTGGGGTCAAGCGATGCGGTGGGTTCGTCCGCCAGCAGGATATCGGGCTCCTGCATCAGGGCGCGGACCACGCCGACACGCTGACGTTCACCGCCCGACAGCTGATCGGCGCGGGTGTCGGCGTAATGGGCGATGCCGACCCGTTCCATCAGCTCGTAAGCGCGGCGGATGTCTTGCTTGGGATAGCGCCGCGTGATGGCGGACCATGTTGAAATATACCCCAGACGGCCCGACTGGACGTTCTCCATCACGGTGAGACGATCCACGAGGTTGAACCCCTGAAACACCATCCCGATCTTGCGCCGTGCGGCCCGCAGGTTCTTGCCCCGCAAGCGGGTCAGGTCGGTGCCGTTCAGCTCGATCGTGCCGGAGGTGGGTTCAACCAAACGGTTGATACAACGCAGCAACGTGCTTTTGCCCGCACCGGAAGACCCGATGATCGACACGACGCTTTCGCCCTCGATGGTCAGGTCAAGATTCTTGAGGACCGGATCGCCAGAGCCGTAGCGTTTGACGAGGTCAGTAATTTTCAACATGTAGGATACCTTATGCGTGAGGCCGGCCCATTGGGACCGGCCTCGACGGGAAAATCATTCAGCAGCAAGACCTTGTGGCGTGTACTCAACACCGTTGGCAGACTGGATCTGGCGAATGACGGCCCATTGGTCTTTATAGGTGATCGGGACGAATTTGCTCACGCCCGAAAACTCTTCGCCCAATGCGGTGCCGGTGAAATCGTAGCTAAAGAAGGCTTCCTTGATCTTGTCCTTCAGCTCGGGCGTCAGGTCGTGGGCCACGCCGTAGGATGTCGTGGGGAACGGATCGCTTTCCCAGACAATGCGCACCTCGGCAGGGTCATAAAGCCCGCGTTCCGCCATGCGGTCCACCACTTCGGACGCAACCGGTGCCGCATCATAGTCGCCTGCAACAACACCCAGCATGGATTGGTCGTGGCTGCCCGAGTATGTCACTTCGTAGTCCTGATCCGGCACGACGCCCAGATCAGGGAACAGCGCGCGCGGTGCCTGATTGCCGGAGTTCGACGTGGGCGATGTATGCGCGACGCGTTTGCCAGCAAGGTCGGCCATCTCTTTGATATCGCTGTCGGCTTGGGTGTAGACCTGCAGCTTGTAGCCGAACTGCCCGTCTTCGGAGCCCATGATCGCGAAAGGTTCAACGCCCGCAAGGTTCACAGCAAAGGGTGTGGGTCCGGTCGAGAAGCCCGCGATATGCAAACGGCCCGAGCGCATCGCCTCTACCTCGGCAGAGTTGGATTGCACAGCAAAGAACTGCACCTTCTTGCCGGTCACCTCGGACAGGTGGTCAATGAAGGGCGTCCAGATGTCTTCGTAGATCGCGGGATCTTCGACCGGTGTATAGGCAAAGACCAGCGTCGACGGGTCTTTGAGCATGCTTTCGTCCGTGGGCGCATCGGCTACCAGATCGCCGTTGGCGTCACAGAACATCGCGTCCAGCGCGCCGCGCTCGGCGCATTCTTCGGCCAGTGCGGTGGTGCCGGTCATGGCAAAAGCGGCCATCAGGCCCGCCGTGATAAAGCTGCGTTTGATCATCTTGTTTCTCCTCCCCGAGAATACCCGCGCAGAGTGTACTGCGCGATTAATTACGCGATACGAGCATTGAAGCTTTCGATTCGCAACATTTTCCGCCTAGTAATTTGGCAAGTGCCAAATATTGACGGTCGGATGCATCGCCCCGACCGCCGAAAGGAACCGCAGAATGGATACCGGAACGGAACGCCGAAACCTGCGCAAAGCAGAGCGCCACGCACAAATATTGCTGGAACTGCGCCTTGCCCCGCATGTGCGTGTATCGGACCTTGCGGCCAGCTTTGATGTGACCACCGAAACCGTCCGCCGCGATATTGCTGAGCTCAGCGCGCAGGGGCTTTTGCAGAAATCCTACGGCGGGGCCTCCTCCCGCGCGCCGGGGGCGCAAAGCGTGCTGGATGAACGTCAGCGCGAACATGTGGATGAACGTCGCCAGATGGCGCAGCTTGCCGCAAAACGGGTGACAGACGGGCAAACCCTGATGATCGACGCAGGCGCCACGATGATGGAATTCGCGCGGGCGCTGACCCTTTCCCGCGTGACGGCGACGGTATTAACCAACAGCCTGCAGGTCGCGATGATTTTGGGGGCCTCCGACAGGGTGCGGGTGATCATGACCCCCGGCGACTATATGAATGCAGAGGCCGCGCTGACCGGCACTGCCACCTGCGACTTTCTGCGCGGTTTCAATGTCGACGCTTGTTTTCTTGGGGCCTCCGCGCTGGATGAAACAGGCGTGAGCGAGGCCATCGCGGGCTTTGCCGAGGTGAAACGCGCCATGCTGGACCAAAGTCGCGCCGCGCATTTCCTGATTGATGCCAGCAAGTTCGGCAAACGTCACCTGACGCAGGTAACCCCGCTTGAGCATCTGGGCCATCTGATCACCGATGCAGCACCCAAGGACGGGCTTGCCCTAGCGCTTCGACAGCATCGCACCCCCGTAATCACCCCCGAAAACGCCTGACAGTGACCGGCATGACCGCTTTGCGCAAAAGTCTACAAAATGCCTCGATTGCGCCCGTATTTTGTCCGTTCGATAAACAATGATGCAGTCAATAAAGGGGACAAAGGCAGGCAAACCAGCAACGACAGAAAGTCGTGCGGCGGCCTACCTGGACGGAAGAGGGTGGCACTTTGCTCAACAAGTTCACGGGGTATTTAGCCTCTAAGGTATTCGTCGTTTTGACGATTGTCCTGCTCGCGAGTATCGGCGGGATTGCCTATTCTATTGTGAAGCTCGACCGCGACAATCACCTCGCCGCGCTGCGCCTTGAGGTGGAACAGGCCCTGCATTCGGTGGCCGACCAGATCCAGCTGCGTTTTTTCGAAGCCGTGCTGGTGGCCAAGAACATCGAGAATACGCTTGCCGTCGCGGGGGAGATCAACGAGCGTCAGATCGCGCGCACCGTGAGCGACCTGCAACGCCACAACCCTGACGTGATTGCCGTCGCTTTGGCCCCTAACCTGTCGATTACACACAGTTTCCCGCAAACCGATAACCGCGAGACGATCGGTGTCAAATACTGGCAACTGCCCGCCCAGATGGCGAGCGTTGCCCAAGCTTACCGCACCCGCGCGCCTGTGGTGGATGACCGTGTGAACCTTGTGCAGGGCGGGACCGGCTATATCATGCACTACCCTGTGTTCCTGCCGAACGCCGAGCTGAACACCGATCAATTCTGGGGCGTCATCTCTGTCGTGATGGATCAGGAAGGTCTGCTGCAAGCCCCGCAACATGATTTCTCGGACCCCGAACAGTATAGTTTCGAGCTGCACCCGCTCAAAGCCTCCGGACTGGTAGAGGCCCTGCCCGACCACCGGTTGAGCGCGCTGAAAGACAAGCCCGTCGTGACCACGTTCAACGTTCTGGGCACTACATGGGAAGCCGCCGTGCGCCCCGCCGCGGGATGGCCGGCCTATTCACCACAAAGCCGGAACCTGGTGGGTTTCGCCCTCATTTCCGCCATATTCCTGCTGGGCGTGCTGTTGGCGTTCCGCCGGTTGGCGCTGAACCAGACCAACGCGCACGCCTTGCTGGCCGAGGCCATCGACGCGATCGACGAAGGCTTTATCGCGTTTGACGACAAGGAACGGGTGATGGTGGTGAACCAGAAGTACCGCGACTATCACCCCCAGATCGCCGATCTGATCGTCCCCGGCGCCACCATGGGAGAGCTTGTGGTCAACTGGGCCAACCGGACCGAAAGCCTCAGCGGATCGAAAAGCAAACAGGCCTGGGTACGCGAAAGGCTGCAACGTTTCCGCAATCCGGGTCAGGCGTTCTTGCAAGACATCGGCAACGACAATTGGCTCAAGGTGACAGAGGCAAAGACCCCCCACGGCTATACCGTCGGCATCTGGACAGATGTGACCGCCGAGAAGCGCGCGCAAGAAGCCGCTGAAGCCGCCGACCGCGAGAAGACCGAGTTCCTGAACAACGTATCGCACGAGCTGCGCACCCCGCTGACCGTGATCTTTGGCCGTGCGTCGTTCATGCGGCACAGTGATAAGATGCCTCAGGCGCAGCGATTAATGTCGGCGCTGACCGCCGATGGCAGTGGCTGTCCGAAATCGGCTGCCGCCGCGATCGAGTACCAGAAGTTCATCACCGATCAGGGTGCCGGAATCGCGGAATCATCGCAGCATATGATCCGCCTTGTCGAAGATCTGCTGGACTGGACCAAAGTGTCCCGCGGCCAGCTAGAGCTGGACATGGCCCCAACCCAGCTGGACGAGATCGCCCGCACCGTCACCCAAGAACTGCAACCCGCCGCAGAGGCAAAAGGGCTGACCCTCACCTATGCCGGCGACGGCCCTGCTGCCACCGTAGCGGATAAGGTGCGCGTCAAACAAATCCTGTACAATCTGATTACAAATGCGATCAAATTCACGAGCGAAGGCAAAATCCACCTGTCGATGCTACATTCCGCCGACGAGATCGTGTTCAGCGTCACCGACACCGGCAACGGCATCGCAGAGGAGGACGCGAGCCGCGTGTTCCAGCGTTTCCAACAGGTTGACGGGTCCATGACACGGCAAAACGGCGGTTTGGGGCTGGGGCTGGCCATCTCCGAGCAGCTGGCAGAGCTGCACGGTGGATCGCTGTCACTGGAAAGCAAACTGGGCGTTGGCAGCACCTTCAGCCTGACGCTGCCCTGCACCGGCGCGACCGATATCCAGAAGACGGCTTGAGGCGCAGAGGGGCGTGGTACTTTAAATTCTAACGATAAATATTTGGGCAAGCGCCGGTTTCGCGCTTATGATGACCTAGCGTAACGATGATCCTGTTTATGACCTTAAATTTTTCCAAGGGCATTTTCATTGGACCTCAAGACAAACAGCTATGTCGTGGACAGCAAAGATCGGATCATCTCTGTCGGGTCCGAATGGGACGCCTTCGCCATAGAAAATGACGCGCCGGGGGCGACCTCCACCCATGTGCTGGGGCGGGAGATTTGGGATTTCGTCGAAGGGGCCAACACCCGTACCTATCTGTTCGGTGTGTTTCAGGCCTGCCGGATCGAACAGCAACTGTTCAGTATCCTTTACCGCTGTGACGGGCCGGATGTGCGGCGGTTGTACCGGCTGACGATCTGGCCCTCCCCCGACGATAGCCTGACCATCGGCAGTATGCTTGTCCACGCGATCACCAGCCCCCCTCACCCTACGGTCAGCGCCTTCGAGGAATACTACGATACCACGCGATGTTCGGTCTGCTGCGCATTCCAGATCGGCGACAAATGGATCGATCTGCGCACCCCGCCAGATGCGGATAACTTCGCCAAAAGCTATTCCATCTGCCCCACCTGCAAAGACGCCGCCCAGGTGGAGTTTGCGCGGATGAAACGAAAATCAAACATCATCCCCCTACCGCTGGCCAAGCAGTGAGGCACGCACAAATGTGGGAAATGCATCGCGGATGCGGCGACGCATAAAGTTGTCAATGTATTGAAATCAGGGAAGAAGTGGTGCCCCCACACGGACTCGAACCGCGGACCTACTGATTACAAATCAGTTGCTCTACCAGCTGAGCTATAGGGGCACTGAGGGAGCGTTTAAGAGATTGCTGCGGGCCGTGCAAGAGGGGAAATGTCAATTTTTTGCAGTTTTACACAAGTCGCAGGAAAGGCTATTGGAAAGCCGGTATCAGTAAGGGTGAGAAGACGTTCATGCAGTTGATTTTGCACACAGGTGCCCATTACACCGAAGAAGACAGGTTGCTGAAAAGCCTCCAGTCGAACCACGATCTTTTGACGCAGGCGGGCACCCATGTGCCAAGCCCCGCGACCTATCGTGGTCTGTTTCGCGATACGTTGAATGCGATGTATAAAACATCCGCCTCGGACGGGGCGCGGGATGTCTTGCTGGACGCGGTCATGGGAGATTCTGACGCGGATCGGGTGATCTTTTCCGACGCGAACTTCTTTCGCACCCCTGCGACGGCGGTTGTTGAAGGGATGCTTTATCCCGCTGCCCCCGTCCGGATGATGCGCATGGCGCAGCTTTTCCCCGAGGATGAACTGCAGATTTTCATGGGCATCCGCAATCCCGCGACCCTGCTGCCGGTGCTGTATGGTGTGTCGGCCGATAAATCTCCGCCGCAGTTCTGGGGCGACAAGGATCCGCTGGATGTGCGCTGGTCCGACACGCTGGCGCTGCTACGTGATTCTGCGCCCGAGATTCCCGTGACCGTATGGTGCAACGAAGACGCCCCCCTGATCTGGGGGCAGATCATGCGCGAGATGGCGGGCCTGCCCACGATGGCACCGTTGGACGGGGAATTCGACCTGCTGGAAACGATCATGCGCCCCGAAGGCATGAAACGGTTCAAATCCTATCTCGCCTCGCATCCCGAGATGACAACGGCAGAGCACCCGCGAGTGATCGCGGCGTTTCTGGACAAATACGTGATCGACGACGCGCTCGAGGAAGAGCTGGACATGCCCAGCTGGACCGAAGAGCTGGTCGAAGAGATGACAGAGGTTTACGACGAAGACGTTGCGCGCATTCAGGAAATTCCCGGCGTGCGGGTGATCCTGCCATAACGGCGGGACCACCGTCTAAGGTCAGCTTTCAAATGGCAGGCTGCGCAGGGTTACGTTGCGGGCCTCGTCCCCAATGACAACGTGCAGCGACGCTTGCGTTGCATCCGATGCGATCATCCCGACGCCGATATTGGCCTCGAAACGTTTGGAATAGACGTAGTCGCTAAGCACGCCGCGCGGCTGGCCTTTGTCGTCCAGCACGGAGATCGAATGTGCCGCCCCCGTCAGTGGCGCGCCCGCGATGACAAAGCCTGACCTTTCCCGTTGTGCGCCTTCATCGGCGATGCGGCGTAGCGCCTCTTTGCCGATAAAATCGTCGGGGGTCTCAAGATCGACCAGCTTGCCCAGGCCGATGTCATACGGGGTGCAGGGGTTGGTCTGAAGACGACCATCCGCACCATAGGACACCAGCCCGCTTTCGATCCGTTCAACGTCATTGGGCGCACCGGGACGGATGCCAAAGGGCGCGCCTGCGGCCTTTACCTTTGCCCATAGCTCCCCCCCGCGGCTGCTGTCCTGGAGATACATCTCGAAGCCGCCCTGTTTCGACCAGCCCGACCGCGCCAGCACCAGCGGGATATCCCCCAGCTGCGTTTGCTTGAAGCCGAAATACCTCAGATCGCGCACCCAGTCGCCGAACAACGCGGTGATCACCGCCTCGGCCTTGGGGCCCTGAACCGCCAGCGGGGAGACGTCTGGCTCAGCCACGGTCACGTCCCACCCGCGCTCTGCCGCGATGGCGCTGGCCCATAGGGCGATGTCACTGTCCGCAATCGACAGCCAATAGCGATCCTGCGCCAGCATGAGCAGCACGGGGTCGTTGATAAGCCGCCCCTGATGGTCGCACATGGGCACATAGCGTCCCTGCCCGATCCGGGTTTTCGACATATCGCGCGTGGTCAGATACTGGATCAGCCGCGCGGCATCCGGCCCGGACAGTTCGACCTGCCGTTGCGCCGCGACATCCCACATGGCCACCCCGTTCATCAGCGCGTCATATTCGCCCTCGGGGTCGCCGTAATGCGCTGGTATGAACATGTGATTATAGACCGAGAAACAAGCCACACCCTCTGCGACAGTCGCGTCGAAATAGGCGGATTTGCGATTATTCGGGCCAATGCCGATCTGAAACGTCATGGGGGCGATCCTTTTACCAAGGCCCACCGTACCACCCCTGTGCCCTGTCCCAAGGCGCGGGGGTCAGGGAACGGCGATGCCATCGGGCGGGCGTTCGCTTTTTCTGACACGGCAAAGCCCCGCACATCAACCGGCATCCTCCCAAAGGTTGGGGGCGCGCGGGCAATGGCGGGGCCTGGGGTGTGTCTAGGGTGTGAAACGCCCCCTCGGCATCCTTTGCCGAAAGGGCGCGTCGGGTTACTGCGCGGCCAGCAGTTCGGGCACGCTCAGCAGCACCACTTCGTTATCTGCAGCGGCATCCAGCTTGCGCCCGGATGAGAACGGCAGGTTGTTGTCCACGGCGACCATGATATGCGTCTCGTCCACCCGCATCACGTCCTCGATGGTGAAGAACGGCAGGCTGAACCGCCCTGCCTCGCCGCCATCGGTTTCGATGCGGGCCTTACCCGCGGGGTCGGCGATGTTCATCAGGTCGATCTGGCCGATGCGGCGCACATAGCCCTCTGCATCCACATCGGCGGTATCGATCAGGACCACATGCTTGACCATCGCGGGGTTCGGGAAACAATCTGCCTGCGGGTCACCGGCGCATTTCAACGAAGGCTCGCCCTCGCCATTGTCACGTTCGATCACCAGCGCGCGGGTCTCGTCGATGAAGTTGAAGTCACCGATCGCCGTGGCCCCTTCGGCCAGCTTGAACTTGAAGCCCTCGCCCGTCCAGTCGCGTGCCTCGGGGTCAAAGGCCATGACGCGCAGGAAATCACCTTCGTTCTCGCCGCTCGCAGCCAGCAGAGGTTTCTCGAGCATGGCCCACAGCAAACCCGTTTCAGGCTGCAGCGCCATGCCCTCGTACCCACCCGAGCGTGGCACGGTCCAATCCGTCCCCTTCACCGATGTGGCCGAGATACCGGGCGTGTCCGGCCCTTTCAGTTGAACACCATCCACCATCGTCGGATAGACGCCCTTGATCCGCCCGTCCAATGTGGCCTCGATCAGATAGGGGCCGAACTCCTCGCCGATCCAGATGCTGTCGCCGACGCGCTGGATGCTCTCCAGATCGAAATCCGAGCCGGTCAGATAGCGGCTGTCTGTCCCGCCATAGGAAATGCGGAAGGGCACTTTGAAATCGGGGTCATGGAGAAAAACCGTTTCCTTGATCTCGACCTCGCCTGTGTCGAAATCAGCGTCCATCCGGCTGAAGAACAACAGCGTATCGGGACTGTTCGCCTTTGAGCCAAAGCCGTTGTCCGTCAGCACATAGACCGACCCATCCTCGGCACGGTTCATCGCGAAACCGGAAAACCCCTGCAACGGCTGGCCAATGAAGGGCAGGTTCAGCCCCGTCAGCCGTTTGCCATGCAGCCTGCCCGTATTGCCCTGCACCGACATCGGCACGCCATTACGCGCGCCACCAGTGAACTTACCACTGATCCACGC
The DNA here is from genome assembly GCF_000735125.2 of Sulfitobacter sp. CB2047. Lineage (NCBI taxonomy): Bacteria > Pseudomonadati > Pseudomonadota > Alphaproteobacteria > Rhodobacterales > Roseobacteraceae > Sulfitobacter > Sulfitobacter sp. CB2047. The sequence goes on from NZ_CP072613.1 coordinate 2,201,028, forward strand.
ATCCTTCGGCGCATCCGCAGGCGGCGCGACAAGGCTCAGCGCAGGCAGGTAGGCATGGCCCGCAAGCGTGGCATCAAACGTCTCTTGCGCGGCAGCAGGGGCGGCCAGAAGGGACAGGGCAAGGGGAAGAATAGGGTGTTTCATAAGGGCTCTCCGTTAAAGACGGTCCCTGATGCACGATTCTGGTAACAGCCGCGTAACGCAAAGGTGACGGTTCCACGACAGGCGCGGAATTGGGGAGAGGCGTAGTGAGAGGGTGGGATATTGGCGGAGGAGGTGGGATTCGAACCCACGGTACGCTCTCACGCACGCTGGTTTTCAAGACCAGTGCATTCGACCACTCTGCCACTCCTCCGCAGCAAGCACCGCATAGAGGGGTGTCAGCGATTCTGCAAACCTGGAAATGACGCGCACTGTGGCACCGTAACGCAAGACAGCGGCAGCCCGTGTTGGGCGGGTTCCGGCCGGGTGGGGAAATTTGCCGATGCCGTCCTGTCAGCCTTTCCAAAACCCCTGTACCCGCGTTAGTGTAGCGCAAAGACCCCGGCAATGGGGCATCAAACATGCCGTATTGACGGCGCGATCAGGCGGCGGCGGACAACGCCGCGCCAGCAGGCAAGGACGACGGACATGAACAGCCTTGGGCTACACCCTTTTTCTGGCAACCGGCCGCTGCGGTGCACGGTAGGGGTTTTGCTGATGATGACGACTTTGGCGGGCTGCGATGCGGTCGGCAATCTGACCGGCGGTCAGAAAGGCTCTGCTGCGGTGGCGTCCAGCTCGACCAAGCTGGTGGAGCGTGACGTCGAAGCGCCCGAGGTTTTCTCGGTCAGTGATCAGGGGCTTTGGGACGGACGCCCCAGCCTTGGCGGTGTCTGGGTCGCGCATCCCGATGTCACAGATCCCGAACGGGTGATCATCCGCAACGAGGCCAATGGCAAATTCGTCATCGGCGCGTTGTTTCGCCGTGAACGCGATCTACCCGGGCCCAAGCTGCAGATGTCGTCGGATGCGGCGGCGGCCCTTGGTATTCTGGCCGGTGCCCCTGCGCCATTGAACGTCACTGCCCTGCGCCGTCAGGAAGTCGATGACACCCCTGCCCCCGACGCAGCCCCCGAAGGCACGATTGAAACCCCGTCGGAAGTGACAGAAACCGCGCTTGATCCAGTCGCTGTCACGGCTGGTGCCGCGATTGGTGCCGCACCCGCTGCGGCCAAGCCCGCTGCACCGGCGGCCCCGAAACCCGCAGCCCCCAAACCTGCGTCTTCGCTGGCCAAACCCTTTGTCCAGATCGGCATTTTCAGTGTAGAGGCAAATGCCGAACGCGCGGCCAACCAGATGCGCAGCGCGGGCATGTTGCCCACCGTCAAACGGAGCGAGATCAACGACAAGCCGTTCTGGCGCGTGGTCGTCGGCCCTGCCGCTACGAAATCCGAACTGACCAATTTGCTGAAATCCATCAAGACCGAAGGGTTCTCTGACGCCTACGCCGTGTCGAACTGACCCACCGCCAAAGGAAACTGCCATGATCCGTATTTTTGCAGCCACGATTGCGACCCTTCTGTTGGCCCTGCCCGCGCAGGCGTTCGAGACACAGGCCCGCGCGGCCTATGTGGTCGACCAGACCACCGGCACCGTGCTGCTGACCAAGAACGCGGATGAACCCCTGCCGCCGGCCTCCATGTCGAAACTGATGACGCTGTATATGGCGTTCGAGGCGATCGAGCGGGGCAAAAGCAATGGCGGGCTGGACCTGACAGAGGAACTGCCCGTGTCGCAGCACGCCATGTCCTACGGCGGGTCGACCATGTTTCTGGACACCACCGACCGCGTAAAGGTCGAAGACCTGCTGCGCGGCATCATCGTGCTGTCGGGCAATGACGCCTGCGCCGTGATCGCCGAAGCGCTGAGCCCCGATGGGTCAGAGGCCGGTTTTGCCCGCCTGATGACCCAGCGGGCGCAGCAAATGGGCATGACCAACTCGACCTTCGCGAACTCCAACGGCTGGCCTGCCGCCGGTCACCGCATGTCGCTGCGCGATCTGGGGCTGCTGGCCACCCGCCTGATCGAGGATTACCCGCAGTACTACCCGATGTTCTCGCAGCGCGAATTCCTGTTTGACGGGCGCGCGCCGCAAAACAAAACCAACCGCAACCCGCTGCTGGGGCTTGGTATCGGCGCGGACGGGCTGAAAACCGGCCACACCGAAGAAGCGGGCTACGGGCTTGTCGGCTCTGCCAAACAGGGCGACCGCCGCGTTGTGTTTGTTCTGTCCGGTCTCGAAAGCGCCGCGGCCCGCGCGCAGGAATCGGAATCGATTGTGAACTGGGCCTTCCGCCAATTCTCGCAACGGTCCATGGGCAAAGCCGGCACCATGATTGCCGAAGCCCCCGTGGCGCTTGGCGCGCAGGGTGCCGTTGGCCTTGAACTGGAAAGCGATCTGTCGGTGCTGGTGCCTGTGTCCGGCGGCAGCGATGTCTCGGCCGAGGTGGTTTATACCGGCCCGCTGCGCGCGCCCATCACCAAGGGCCAGAACATCGGCGAATTGGTGCTGACCCGCGGTGACCTGCCAGAGGTACGTGCCCCGCTGGTTGCCCGCGACAGCGTTGCCGCAGGGGGGTTCATGGTCAAACTTGAAGCCGCCGCCCGCCATCTGCTGACCCGGTTGAACGAAGGGCCAGAGGCCGCTTCGTGAGCACCGCGGCCAAGGGCCTGTTCATCAGCTTCGAAGGCATCGACGGCTCGGGCAAATCGACCCAGACCAAATTACTGAAAGACCGGCTTGAGGCCGACGGGCATCAGGTCGTGCTGACCCGCGAACCCGGCGGCTCCCCCGGGGCCGAGGAAATTCGCGCCTTGGTCTTGCAGGGCGATCCCGACCGCTGGTCCGCCCGAACCGAGATCCTGCTGTTCACCGCCGCCCGTCGGGATCACCTTGAACGCACGATCCTGCCTGCGCTCGAGGCGGGCAAGATCGTGATCTGCGACCGCTTTGCCGATTCCACCCGGATGTATCAGGGGCTCAGCCGGGGTGACCTGCGCGGTGCCGTGGACCAGTTGCACAGCCTGATGATCGGCGTCGAGCCCGATGTCACCGTCCTGATCGATATGGACCCCGGCGAAGGGCTCAGCCGCGCTTTGTCGCGCAACACGGTCGAGGAACGGTTCGAGGATTTCGGCGAAAGCCTGCAGGTCGCCATGCGCGCCGGCTTCCTGTCGCTTGCCGCTGAATTCCCCGACCGTTTCGTCACCATCAATGGCGCGCAATCCATCGATGCGGTGGCGGCGGATGTGTTTGCGCAGGTGCGCCCGCGTCTTGATGCGCGCTGACCCCTTTTCCTGCCGCCGCAATCTGCTAGACCACGTGACATGAGTGATGACGCCCCCCAGCCCGACCGTATCGACGGCGCGCGCCACCCGCGCGACACGCCGCAGCTTTTCGGCCAGTCGGCGGCAGAGGCCGCGTTCCTCGATGCTTTCAACTCGGGCAAGCTGCACCACGGCTGGCTGCTGACCGGCCCGCGTGGGGTGGGCAAGGCCACCTTGGCGTGGCGTATTGCGCGGTTCTTGCTGGCCACCCCCGATGCAGAGGACGGCGGCATGTTCGACACCCCCGCCCCCACCAGCCTTGATATCGATCCCGACCACCCCGTCGCCCGCCGTATTGCGGCCGGGGGCGAAGGCGCGCTGAAGGCGATCACGCGCTCTGTTGACGAGAAAACCAAACGGCTGCGCAAGCAGATCGTCGTGGATGACATCCGCAAGCTGAACGGGTTCTTCCAGATGTCCGCTGCCGATGGCGGGCGCCGTGTCGTGATCGTCGATGACGCCGACCTGATGAACCCCAATGCCGCGAACGCGCTGCTCAAGATGCTGGAAGAGCCGCCCGCCCGCGCAATCATGCTGCTGATCAGCCACCGCCCCTCCGGCCTGCTGCCCACCATCCGCTCGCGCTGCCGGACCCTGCGGCTTGGCACCCTGACGCCGGATGATATGGCGCAGGCGCTCGGCCAGTCCGAGGTGGATATTCAGGGCGATCCCGCAGCGCTCGCGGCGCTTTCCGGCGGGTCTGTCGGCGGCGCGCTGTCCCTGTCGCTGATGGGCGGGCTCGCGATGTATGGCGAACTGGTCGCCCTGCTAGATACGATGCCGCGGCTGGACCGCGCCCGCGCGCTCAAACTGGCAGAGGCCGCCGCCGCCCGCGGGGCCGAAGAAAAACTGTCGCTGCTGTTCACGCTGGTGGATTTGCTGATGCTGCGATTGGCCCGCACCGGTGCCCTTGGCCGCCCACCCGAAACCGCCGCCGCCCAGAACGAGGCCGCGGTGCTGACCCGCCTGTCGCCCACCCCCGCCCAAGGACGGGTCTGGGCCGAGACCGCGCAAGACATCGGCACCCGCGCGCGCCACGGGATGGCGGTCAACCTTGACCCTGCCGCACTGGTCCTAGATACCCTGTTCAAGATGGGCGACGCCGCACCGCGCTAGCCCACGCAAGACGAACAGGCAGGACCCCAGGCATGACAGACAGCACCCGCGACATTCACCCGATCACCGACAGTCACTGCCACCTGGACTTTCCCGATTTCGACGGTGAACTGCCCGATGTGATCGCCCGCGCCCAAGCCGCAGGGGTGACACGCATGGTCACCATCTGCACCAAGCTCAAGAACGAACCCGCCGTGCGCGCCATTGCCGAGGCGCATGCCCCGGTTTTCTATGCCGCCGGCACCCACCCGATGAGCGTCGCGACAGAGCCGATGGCCAGCTATGACGACCTGATGGCGCTGACCAAACACCCCAAGATGGTGGGAATCGGCGAAACGGGGTTGGACTACCACTACACCGCTGACAGCGCCGAGGCGCAGCAAGCCAGCCTGCGCACCCATATCGCCGCCTCCCGTGACAGCGGCCTGCCCCTGATCATCCACGCCCGTGACGCCGATGACGATATGGCCCGCATCCTCAGAGAGGAACATGCCAACGGGGCCTACCCTTGCGTGATGCACTGCTTCTCCTCGACGCAGGCGCTTGGCCGTGCGGCACTGGATCTGGGGTTCTACCTGTCGATGTCGGGCATCACCGCCTTCCCCAAATCCCAGGATCTGCGCGACATCTTTGCCGACGCGCCCCTGGACCGGATATTGGTCGAAACCGACAGCCCCTATCTGGCCCCGCCGCCCCATCGCGGCAAACGCAACGAACCGGCCTTTACCGCCCATACGGCGCGGCGTGGGGCCGAAACCTTCGGCATCGATTATGCCAGCTTTGCCGCGCAGACGCAGGCGAATTTCGACCGGCTGTTTACCAAGGCCGCCCAATATCAGGACGCCGCCTGATGGCCGAGATGAAGATCACCATCCTGGGCTGCGGCTCGTCTGGCGGGGTGCCGCGCCTTGGCGGGCACTGGGGGGCCTGCGATCCGGCCAACCCCAAGAACGCAAGACGCAGATGCTCCATCCTGGTCGAGCGGATCACGGATGCGGGCACGACATCGGTGCTGATCGACACCTCCCCCGATATGCGCAGCCAGCTGCTTGATGCGGGCGTCGGACGGCTGGACGCGGTGCTTTATACCCACTCCCACGCCGATCATGTGCACGGGTTGGATGACCTGCGGATGATCGTGATCAACATGCGCCAACGTCTGCCGGTCTGGGCCGACACGCCCACGCGCGAGGCGCTGCTGGACCGTTTCGGCTATGTGTTCATCCAGCCCCCCGGATCGTCCTACCCGCCGATCCTCGAGATGAACCATATTGACGGCGACGTGACGATCGACGGGCCCGGTGGCACGCTCTGCTTCACGCCCTTTCTGGTGAACCACGGCGGGATGGATGCGCTTGGCTTCCGCGTCAATGATGTGGCCTATCTGCCCGATGTGGCGCAGATCCCCGATGACATCTGGCCCCACCTCAAGGGCCTGCGCTGCTGGATCGTCGACGCGCTGCGCCGCGACCCGCATCCAACCCACAGCCACCTGGCTCAGACCCTGGACTGGATCGAACAGATGGCACCGCAAACCGCTGTGCTGACCAATATGCACAACGACCTCGACTATGACACGCTGGCCGCGGAAACCCCCGACCATATCGAACCCGCCTTTGATGGCATGACCCTGAGCTTTCCGGTCTAGCCCCCGCCCGCGGGGTCCGGACTTCATTTTGCCCTATAAACTCCACGGGGGCGTGGGGGTGTGAAACCCCCACTCCGACAGCGCCACCCGCACCCAAGGCCATATCTCTCGTGCAAACGCTTCTCGAAGTCATCCTGCCCGTCTTCCTTGTCATCGGCTTTGGCTATGTCTCTGTCTGGCGAGGGTATTTTCCGGTCTCGGGCATCGACGGGGTCATGCGGTTCGCGCAAAGCTTCGCGATCCCCTGCCTGCTGTTCCAATCGATCGCGCATCTGGATCTCTCCGCCTCTTTCGACCCGCGACTGCTGTTCAGCTTCTACACCGGCGCGGCGGTCTGCTTCACGCTGGGGCTGTTCGGCGCGCGCATCCTGTTCAAACGCGACTGGGAAGACTGTGTGGCCATCGGGTTCTGCAGCCTCTTTTCCAACTCGGTCCTGCTGGGGCTGCCGATCACCGAACGCGCCTATGGGCCCGAGGCGCTGATCGGGAACTTTGCGATCATCGCCATCCACTCGCCCTTTTGCTACGGGCTGGGGATCACGGTGATGGAGTTCGTGCGCAACCGGGGCCAATCCGGTCCGGCCTTTGCGCGCAATGTGGCGCGGGCGATGTTCCACAACCCGCTGGTTCTGGGCATCCTCGCGGGCTTTGCCGTGAACTTTAGCGGGCTGGCGATCCCCGGTGTGATCGACGACGCGCTGTCGCTGATCGTACGCGCTGCCCTGCCCGCGGCACTCTTTGCCTTGGGCGGCGTGTTGATCCAGTACCGCCCCGAGGGCGACAGCAAGACCATCGCCATGGTCTGCCTTTTGGCACTGATCGTGCATCCCGCGATTGTCTGGTTCATGGGCAGCGGCTTTGGCCTGCCGCAGGATCTGTTCCGCTCGGGCGTGCTGACGGCAGCGATGGCACCGGGGTTCAACGCCTATATCTTCGCCAATATGTATGGCCGCGCGCGGCGGGTCGCGGCAAGCTCGGTGCTGGTGGCGACGGTGGGGTCGGTGCTGACCGCGTGGCTCTGGCTCAGCGTGCTGCCATGATGCCCGTGCTCTATTCTTTCCGGCGCTGCCCCTATGCCATGCGCGCGCGGCTGGCGCTGCGGTCGGCCCGCCAGCAGGTGCAGCTGCGCGAGGTCGTGCTGCGCGACAAGCCCGCCGCCTTTCTGGCGACCTCGCCCAGTGGGACGGTGCCCTGTCTGGCGCTGGATACGGGCGAGGTCATTGACGAAAGCCTCGACATCATGATCTGGGCTCTGCGCCGACACGATCCCGAAGGGCTGCTGCAGATGCCTGACGCGGGATGGGACTGGATCAGCCGCTGCGACGGGCCGTTCAAACACGCACTGGACCGCACGAAATACGCCACCCGCTACCCCGACGCCGATCCGGAGGCAGAGCGGGCCAAAGCCGCCGCCCATCTGACGGCGCTGGACGCGCAAATTGACACCTATATTTTCGACACCCCCAGCCTTGCCGACATGGCCATTGCCCCCTTCGTGCGGCAGTTCGCCTTCATCGACAAACCCTGGTTCGACGCGCAGCCCTGGCCGCAGTTGCAGGCGTGGTTGGACCGGTTCCTGACCTCGCAGGCCTTTGCCGCCGTGATGGATAAATACCCGCAATGGGCAGAGGGCGACGCGCCTACGGTCTTTCCTGCCTAGGGCGACACCCCCCTTGCCCCGCCCCCGCGTACGCTGCATCGCGGCACAAGTTACCCTACGTCACAAAGCCGCGCCGCTGCCCTGACAGCCGTCAGGCAGGTTGCCACAGCGGCGTGCACACTCCTAACCTTGGGTCGTGGTCCCACCGGATCACAACAACCGGGAGGAGATATAATGAAACATTTCAGATCAGGTCTGGTCGCCGGGGCGCTGGCCCTTGGCACCGCCTTTACCACCCTAACCCCCGCATGGGCCCAAGAGCTGCCGCGCGGCGATGCGACCGCCTTGGGGTTCGACCCTGACCGACTGGCGCGGATGGATGCCACCTTTGGCGCGCTGGTGGACAAGGGGATGACGCCGGGGGCCGTGCTGATGCTGATCCGCGACGGTCAGATCGCGCATCTGTCCACCATGGGCAAACGCACCCCCGACGGGGAGCCGATGACCGAAGACACGCTGTTCCGCATCTACTCCATGACCAAACCCATCACATCCGTCGCCGCGATGATGCTGGTCGAAGAAGGCAAACTGCTGCTGAACGCGCCTGTCTCGACCTATCTGCCCGCCTATAAAACCCTGACCGTGGTCACCGGTGAGAAAGACGCCGAGGGCAAGCCCGTGACCCGCCCCGCCAAAGGCGTGATGACGGTGCGCGACCTGATGCGCCATACCTCGGGGCTGACCTATGGCTTCTTCGGGGCCGGTCCCGCGCGCGAGGCTTATAACGAGGCCGGGGTCGCCTCGCCCGAGAACACGGCGATCGAACAAGCCAATCTGCTGGCGTCCCTGCCGCTTGAGCATGACCCCGGCACCACATGGGAATACTCCCGCGCGACAGATGTTCTGGGCGCGGTGGTAGAGGTCGCCTCAGGCCAGACGCTTGAGGAATTCATGAAGGCGCGTATTTTCGACCCGCTGGGGATGGAGGATACGGCCTTCTACATCGATGACGCGGCGGATTTCCCGCGGATCGCCGAACCCTTCGCCGATCAGGCCAAACTGGGCAGCCGCGATGTCTTTGACCCGCGCGTGCGCAAGCCGAACCAGTCGGGCGGCGGCGGGCTGATGTCCACGGTGCATGACTATGCCAAATTCGCGCAGATGATGCTGAATGGCGGAGAGTTGAACGGTACGCGGCTGCTGTCGCCTAAGTCGGTGCAGCTGATGACCTCGAACCACCTTGAGGGCATCAAACCCGGCAAATACTACCTGCCCGGCCCCGGCTACGGCTTTGGTCTGGGGTACGGTGTGCGACTTGAAACCGGCAACGCCCCGTCAATGGGCTCCGCCGGTGAATACAACTGGGGCGGTGCCGCAGGAACCGGCTATCACGCGGACCCTGCCGAAGATATGATCGCGCTGCTGATGATCCAGTCGCCCGCCAATCGGGGGCCGCTGCGGCTGATCTTCAAGAACCTCGCCTTTAGCACGCTGGCCGACAGCCGCGTCGACGACTGACCTCGCGGGGCCACGCGCCCCGCCCCATACCCTCGCGCAAAAGGCCCCTGACGTCGGGGCCTTTTGTCGTTCAGCACGACAGATCGCTGGCTTGCGACACGGAAACCCCCTAAAATTTCACACCGGCCATTGTCAGCGGGATGGTCCGCGTTACGTCATCGCTTTGATTATAAAGGGTTCACATTGTGGCAACAGAAACACTCGGCGCGCTAAATCCTGTAACTGCGATCGCATTGGTCGGCGCGATCGGGGTGGGGTCTCAATGGATCGCATGGCGGCTGCGCATGCCCGCCATCGTGCTGATGCTGGTGGCCGGTATCCTGATAGGGCCGGTTCTGGGCATCTTCGACCCCGCACGGGATATCGGGCCGTTGATGGGGCCGATGATCTCTATCGCCGTGGCGATTATCCTGTTCGAGGGCGGTCTGTCGCTGAACTTTCACACGCTGCAGGACGCGGTCGGCGGTGTCCGGCGGCTGGTCTATATCGGCGCGCCCCTTGGCTGGCTGATGTCGGCGCTGTCGCTGCATTATGTGGCGGGGCTCAGCTGGTCCAGCGCGGCCGTCTTTGGCGGGATCATGATCGTGACCGGCCCCACGGTCATCGCGCCGCTGTTGCGCACCGCGCGGCTGTCGCGCCGCCCTGCCACCCTGCTGCAATGGGAGGCGATCCTGAACGACCCCATCGGCGCGCTGGCCGCCGTGCTGGCCTTCGAGGTCGTGATCGCGCTGAACACCGCGACAACAGCGTCCGAGGCGATGCTGGAGCTGTTTATCGGTGCCGCCGTCGCCACTGCCGCCGGTGTCGCTGCGGGGATCGGCCTGTCGCGCGCCTTCAAACGCGGCTGGGTGCCCGAGTATATGAAGGTGCCCGTGCTCTTTGCCCTGCTGCTGGGGGTCTTTGCCGCGTCCGATGCCGTGCTGCACGAAAGCGGGCTGCTGGCGGTGACCATCATGGGGATCGTGATCGCGAACTCCAAACTGCCCAGCTACGAGGAAATGCGCCGTTTCAAGGAACATGCCACCGTGCTGCTGGTGTCGGGCGTGTTCATCCTGCTGGCCGCAGGGCTGGATGTCGAGGCGCTTGGCAATCTCGACTGGCGCGCGGCGGCCTTTGTGGCTGTGGTGGTGCTGGTCGCACGGCCTGTGACGGTGTTTATCTCGCTCATCGGGTCGGGCATCCCGTTCCGCGAAAAACTACTGGTGGCCCTGACCGGACCGCGCGGCGTCGTGCTGGTCGCGGTCGCGGGTCTGTTTGGCGAACGCCTGCTCAGCCTCGGGTTCGAGGACGCCGCCCTGATCGCGCCGCTTGCCTTTGCGCTTGTGGCGGTGACCGTGGTGGTCAACGGCTTCACCCTCGCCCCCTTTGCGCGGCTTTTGGGGCTGACCGGTGCGGACACGCCCGGCGTGGTGATCATCGGCGGCTCGGACTGGACAACGCAGCTGGCCGAAGTGCTGAAAAAAGCAAAGATTCCGGTGCTGATGACCGACCCCAACTTCATCCGCCTGCGCAAGGCGCGCGCGGCGGGGATCGACACATTCTCGGGTGATATTCTGTCAGAGGCGGCAGAGCAGCGCGTCGAACTCGTCAGCTATGCCACGCTGATCGCTGCCACGGATAACGACGCCTACAACACGCTGGTCACCACCGACCTGGCACCGGAATTCGGCCGCGAGAATGTGTTTCAGGTGATGCGCGAGAAATCCGAAAGCAGCCGCCACCAGCTGCCCCGCACCCTTGGCGGGCGGCCCTTGGGGCTAGAGGCGACACATGCGGAACTGCGTGATCTGATCGCCCAAGGCTGGCGCTTCCGCAGCACACGTCTGTCAGAGGAGTTCACGCTGGAAGACTGGCGCGCCGAAAGCCCCGAGGCGCGGCTGCTCGCCCAGATCACCACCAGCGGCGAGATCAAGTTCATGCGCAAGAACGAAGAGTTCAAAGGCGGCGACGGCATCCATGTTATCGCTCTTCGCCCGCCGGAGGAGTGATCAGACCACACCGACCCGCGCAGCATACTATCTGCGCGGGTATTTCAGCTTCGCATTAACCTTAATTGGACCATTTTTTCGCCACACCGGTCAGGCAGTTGCTTCAGTCATGTAGGTAACCAACTGAAAAGGCAAATCTATGTTAATAAGTTCACTTTTCTCTGGCGGCAGCCAGCAGTCTCAGCCCAAAGGGGCCGAGAAACAGAAAGATAAGTCCGAGACCGGTAACACCGAAAAGAACAACGCCAAAGCCAAAGACGAACAGCCGGCCGCGCAAGAAACGCAGCCCACCGCTGAAACTGCCCCTGCGCAGTCGTCTCAGGCCGCCGCCCCTGCGCAGAAAGCGCAAGCCCCCGCTGCGGAGGCTCCGGCCCCCGTCGCCCCAACCCCGGTTGCCACCTCGGACGCCGAAGACAGCGGCATGAGCGAGGCGCAAGCCCGCGCCGCAGCCGAAGCCCGGATCGAAGCCGCACAGGCCCGCAGCCTGATCGACTCGATCGCGCCGGTCAGCAGCTCGCCCCAGCAGGCCAGCAAATCCTACCTGTCGGCCCTGCTGAAATCGAACGCGCCAACAGAGGCCGCATCAACGGCCAAATCCGCCGCTGAGCCCGTCGCCGACAAGGCCGACAAAGCGCTCAAAGCCGCCGCGTAACCCACGCAGCCCCGCCGCGCCCGAACACCCTTCGGGCGCGGCGCATGGTTCACAGCCAAGACAGACATCAAAACGCAGGCGCTGAAGCGCGCGAATTATGCATGATTATCAATAAGTTGAAGTGGTGCGGGTGAAGGGACTCGAACCCCCACGCCATAGGCGCCAGAACCTAAATCTGGTGCGTCTACCAATTCCGCCACACCCGCATTGCGCGTTCACTATCAAAGAAATTTCCCAGTGGCGAGGGGGAAAAACGCGCATGACGTATAGTTTTTCTCACCTGCCACGCGTGCCTGCACCCGACCGCCGCTAGAGGTCCAGCGCCTTGAAGACGCGGGGGATTTCTTCGACCAGATCTTCGGCGATCAGCCCCGGTCCGAACTGACGTGCTGCCTCTACATGCAGCCACGTGGCGTATTGCGCCGCCTCGAAAGGCGTGATGCCGCGGGCCAGCAGACCGGTGATCATGCCCGACAGCACATCCCCCGCGCCGGCGGTGGCAAGCCACGGGGCCGCGCGATCGCCCGTGCCGTGATGCGCCGCGACGCGGCCGTCGGGATGCGCGATCAGGGTGGTCGCCCCCTTATACAGAACAATCGACCCCGCCTTTTGCGCCGCCATCAGACAGGCCTTCGCCTTATCGGCGTCACCCTCGGATATGCCCTTGAAAAGACGTGCGAACTCCCCGCCATGCGGGGTCAGCACGCAGTGCGGGCCAAGGCGCTCCCACAGGGTGGGCTCCTGCGCGATCAGGGTCAGCGCGTCGGCGTCCAGCACGCAGGGCTTGCCGCATTCAAGCACTGCCCGCACCAGCGCCACATGGGCCGGTTTCAGCCCCAAGCCCGGCCCGATGCACAGCGCCCGCACGCGTTTGTCACCGGCCAGCTCTGCCAAATCCTCGGGGCCTGTGACGCGCGACAGCATCAGGGCGGTGATCTGCATCGCCACCTCCATCTGCGCGGCGGGCGGTACGGCCAGTGTGACCAGCCCCGCCCCCATCCGCAACGCCGCACGCCCGGACAGCCGCGCAGCACCCGTGCGCCCGGCCCCACCGGTCACGACAATCGCATGCCCGTGATCGAACTTATGCCCCTGCCCCTTGGCCAATTGGTCAAAGTCCAGCGTGTCTGCGGTGATGGCACTCGGTTGCATGGCAGCCCCTTTCCGGTCCGTCTTTTGCCCGAAGATAAACCACCTGCCCAAGCGATAGCCAAGCCTGCCAGCACATGGATTTTCAAACTGCACAGATTTTAATCGCAACGCACATAAAACAGCCGATGCGCACAAATTTTCGCCTCTTTCGGTGGACTCCATCGCGCGTCTGGTAGACCGTCGGCCCGCACGGTGAGATGACACCGATGTAGACCGAAAATCACCCGTCTGGCAGGGAGGCCTCAGATGAAAAAGATCGAAGCTGTAATCAAGCCGTTCAAGCTTGATGAAGTCAAGGAGGCGCTCCAAGAGGTTGGCGTTCAGGGCCTTAGCGTTATCGAAGTCAAAGGCTTCGGGCGTCAAAAGGGCCATACAGAATTGTACCGTGGCGCTGAATATGTCGTGGATTTTCTGCCCAAGGTAAAAATCGAAATCGTGTTGGACGACGATCAGGTAGACGCCGCCATCGAGGCCATCGTATCGGCCGCGAAGACCGAAAAGATCGGCGACGGCAAAATCTTCGTCAGCCCCATCGAACAAACAATCCGCATCCGTACCGGCGAGACCGGGTCAGACGCGCTTTAATCGAATTTACGAGATTCAAGAAAAGGATATCATCCAATGAGCACCAAGGACTTCCTGAAGAAGATCAAGGACGAGGACATCGAATACGTTGATGTACGTTTCACCGATACACGCGGTAAACTGCAGCACGTGACAATCGTCTCCGATCTTGTTGACGAAGATTTTGTCGAAGAAGGGTTCATGTTTGACGGCTCCTCCATCGCGGGTTGGAAAAGCATCGAAGCCTCCGACATGAAGCTGATGCTCGACACGGACACCGCCTATGTTGATCCGTTCTATGCCGAAAAAACCATCTGCGTGCACTGCTCTGTTGTAGAGCCCGACACAGGCGAAGCCTATGAGCGTGACCCCCGTGGCACCGCGCAAAAAGCCGAAGCCTACCTGAAAGCCTCCGGTATCGGTGATGTGGCATATATGGGTCCGGAAGCCGAATTCTTCCTGTTCGATAACGTCAAATTCTCGAACTCGATCAACAAGGTATCCTACGAAGTTGATGCGTCCGACGCGTCCTGGAACACCGACACCGACTATGAAATGGGCAACATGGGCCACCGCCCGGGCCTCAAGGGCGGCTACTTCCCCGTGAACCCCACGGACGAAGCACAGGACCTGCGCGCCGAAATGCTTTCGACCATGAAACGTCTTGGCATGAAGGTCGACAAACACCACCACGAAGTGGCGTCCTGCCAGCACGAACTGGGCCTGATCTTCGGCACGCTGACCGAACAGGCGGACGAGCTGCAGAAATACAAATACGTGATCCACAACGTGGCGCACGCCTATGGTAAATCCGCAACCTTCATGCCCAAGCCGATCTATGGCGACAACGGCTCCGGCATGCACGTGAACATGTCGATCTGGAAAGACGGCAAGCCCCTCTTCGCAGGCGACAAATATGCCGACCTAAGCCAGGAAGCGCTGTATTTCATCGGCGGTATCCTGTCCCACGCGAAATCGCTGAACGCCTTCACCAACCCGGCGACCAACAGCTACAAGCGTCTGATCCCCGGTTTCGAAGCCCCCGTTCTGCGCGCCTATTCCGCACGCAACCGCTCGGGCTGTGTCCGTATCCCATGGACCGAATCCCCCAAGGCAAAACGCGTAGAGGCCCGCTTCCCCGATCCGGCGGCAAACCCCTACCTGTGCTTTGCCGCGCTGCTGATGGCCGGCCTTGACGGGATCAAGAACAAGATCGATCCGGGCGAAGCCATGGATAAAAACCTCTATGATCTGCCGGCCGAAGAACTGGCCGATATCCCAACCGTTTCCGGTTCCCTGCGCGAAGCGCTGGAAGAGCTGCAGTCGGATATGGATTACCTGCTGGCCGGTGACGTATTCACCAAAGACCAGATCGAAGGCTATATCGAACTCAAGATGGAAGAAGTGCACAAATACGAGCACACCCCCCACCCTGTTGAATTCGGCATGTACTACAGCTGCTAAACGCGGTCTCCACCCGGACGGGTGGCCAGACCAACAGCAAAGGGCGTCCCTATCGGGGCGCCCTTTCGCTTGGAATGCGTCTTGCTATTTGAAGTTCGAAACAGCTGAGCTAGAGTCAGCCGAAGTTTAATATAGTCAGAGGTTATTTCATGCGCCCCACCAAACGTCTTGCCACGGCACTTATGCTTTCTTTGGGCTTCGCCGCCCCAGTTGCAGCGGCCCAATGTGGCAACAACGCGGGAGGCTTCGACGCCTGGAAACCCGCCTTCGCGAAAGAGGCCGCCGCCGCGGGTGTCGGTCAACGGGGGCTCGATGCACTGGCAAACGCGCGCTATGCCAGCAGCACCATCGCCGCCGACCGCAACCAGAAATCCTTCAACTATTCGCTCGATAAATTCATGCAGGTGCGCGGTGCCGATACGATCGTCGCCCAAGGCCGCAAGCGCAAGGCCCGCAATGCAAGCTTCTACCAGTCACTCGAAGCGCGCTACGGCGTGCCAGCGGGGGTGATCATCGCGATCCACGGGATGGAAACCGCCTTTGGTGGCTTCATGGGCGATACCTCGGTGGTCTCTGCGATCACAACGCTGACCTATGACTGCCGCCGCTCCGATTTCTTTGCCCCCCACGCCATCGGCGCGCTGAAACTGGTTGATACCGGCGCGATCAATGGCGGCACCAAAGGCGCGAAACATGGCGAGCTTGGCCACACCCAGTTCCTGCCCGGCAATGCCCTGCGCTATGGGGTGGACGGTAACGGCGACGGCCGCGTTGATTTCTACAACCAGACCGATGCGCTGGCTTCGACCGCGAACTTCCTGCGTCAGAAAGGCTGGCAACCCGGGGCCGGCTATCAGGAAGGGCAAACCAACTTCAATGTGATCAAACAGTGGAACGCTGCCGGCGTGTACCAGAAAGCCATCGCCATCATGGCCGCCCGCATCGACGGCTAACCCCCTCGAAAGTAAAAACAACCGCCACGCGCGCGCCGGTCCTGCGGCGCGCGCGTTTTGCTTCCAAATGGCTGAAAATCCTCGCCGAAGGCATCCGCCCCGTGCCACCCGCACCACCCCATTGCAATTGCAGCACCCAAGCGCCATATAGCGCCCATAGGGAAAGGCCCCTGCCGTCCGCATATCGGTGAAGTCCTTGATCAAGAACACACCTTCAATCTCGCGGATTGACGGGCAACGCGGACCCCCTTCGACTTTTGCGAGAGCAGGAGTGTTATGATGACAACCCAAAACCATCCCACCGCCGTACCTTCGGCTGATGTGCTGAAATCCCAGGCCAAACGCTTGCGCGCGGACCTTGCAGCCCAAGGCACAGCACTGTCCCATGCGGCGACGCTGGAAATGGTGGCCCACCAATGGGGCGCGCGCGACTGGAACACCCTAAGCGCCCAGGCCGCCGCCCCTGCGCAGGGCTGGACACCCGGCGACCGCGTGCAAGGCCGCTATCTAGGGCATCCTTTTACCGGCGTGGTCAAGGCGGCGCGTCTATCGGGCAGTGGCATGTGGTCGCTGACCTTGCGCTTTGACACGGCCATTGACGTTGTGACCTCGCCCCTGTTCAGCAATATGCGGCGGCAGATCAATGCGGTGGTCGATGCGCAGGGGGTTTCCCCACGCAAGACCTCTGACGGGCAGCCGCATCTGGTTCTGACCTAGCGCCATCAATCCCGAACCATCGCGCCTGTCTGGGTCCGCTCAGGCAGGCGCATCTCCGTCGCGCACCACATAGGTGTGGATCGTAAAGACCACCGCGTCGCTTTCGGGCAGACGCAGGATGCACTGCCGCTCTGACCGGATAAAGGGCATGTCGCTGCCTGTCTCGCGCCGCCGCGGCTGGTGCAGATCCGCATCCGCATAGCGCAGCTTGTTGAACCGCCACAGGGGCCGCCCTGCCCGCACGCCGTCAAACAGACGTTGCACACGCCGCGCGATATCGGCGTCATATTCCTCGACCGGGGCGTGAATGCCCGTCAGGGGTTGCTCTATCTTATCCGCCAGCCGCCAGTTCGCCGGAAAGCACAGTGCCGCAGCGGTCAGCACATGTTCATCGCCACGCTTTTGCAGGATGCAGAGGTCTTCTTGCACCAGATGCGCCAGCGTCCACAGCGGTTGCGACCGGTCCAGCGTGACCTTGCGCCCGTCGGGGCAAACCACCGCATCAGCCCCGAGGGTGAAACCGAATCGCGGCAGAAGGGTCAGCGCCTCGGACAACAGCTCTGTCGCGGCGGGTCTGGCGGCCTCGCTTTGGTAGAAAACAACCTCGGGTCGGTCCGCCAGCAGCGCTTCGCGGTAGACCATCTGCGGCGCGTAGGCTTCGTCCATCAGCAGCCAGTCCTCCGCCCCGCAAGGCCCCGTGCCCGGCAATCCGGGCGTGCCGGTTTGCGCGTCCGGTAGTCTGGTTTGCAATATCACGGGCATGAGGTCTCCTTTTTGGTCAGCGGATGAGGGGTAGCCGGGGGGGCAGCCGGTGCGAAACCGGCGGCGTGGCGCATAGGCCCGCTGCCGGGGCGCAGCCCGCTACGGGCCATGCCTTCGGCGAGGATTTAGTGCCATTTGGAAGCGGCTGTCAGTTCTTCAGAGCGTCTTGCAGCGCCGGAAGGAAGCGTTGTTCGTAGTCACTGCCGACCAGCGGACCGGCGTAGCGGAACAGAACCGTGCCGTCGCCTGCGATGATGAACGTCTCTGGCGGGGCGGTGACGCCCCAGTTGATGGCCGTGCGCCCCTGCGGGTCAAAGGCGACGCCTTCGAAGGGGTTGCCATCATTGGTCAGATAGCTGGTTGCGGGGCCGACCGTGTCTTTGAAGTTCACCCCGATGATCGACAACCCCTGCGCCTGCATATCAAGCAGCTGCGGATGTTCGGCGCGGCAGGGCGGGCACCAGCTGGCCCAGAAGTTGACCAGCGTCACCTCGCCATTGGTCAGCACATCCGGTGCCGCGGCGGGAAACCCTTCCAGCGGTTTTTCCGGCAGCGCGGGGGCCATCTGCCCTACCAGCGTCGAGGGCAGCCCTTCGGGATCGGGGCGGAACATGCCAAAGGCGGCAAGCGCCACGAAACCGGCGAAGACCAGCGGTGGCGCGATCATGAGCGGAGAGATTTTAGCCATCTTTACGGGCCTCTATATCAGCAAGTGTGGCGCGGGCCTTGCGCCCTTTGTTCAGGCTCAGCCCCACCAGCCCCGCCAGCAGCAGCAGCGACACCCCATAGGCGGCCAGCACCTCGGCGGCGTATTTCCCAAGTTCCGGCATCATGCGCCCCTTTCGCTGCGCGCCAGCAGCGCGCGGGCGCGGCGCAGGCGGATTTCGGTCCCTGTGCGGTACAGAACCAGTGCCAGAAACAGCAGGCCAAAGCCGACCATACTGATCAGCAGCGGGTAGAAAAACACATCGGACACGGTACGCCCGCCGGTGGCCAGCGGGACAGAGGTGCCTTGATGCAGCCCCTGATTCCAGAACTTGACCGCATAGCGCGACAGCACCGCAAAGACCGAGCCCACCAGACACAGGACCGCGGTCAGGTCTGCAGCGGTATCGGGGTCCTCGACCGCTTCCCACAGGGCGATATAGCCGAGGTAGAAGAGGAACAGGATCAGAAAGGACGTCAGCCGTGGATCCCATGCCCACCAGGTCCCCCACATGGGCTGTCCCCAGATCGCACCGGTGATCAGCGCGATCACTGTCATGGTGACGCCCACAGGGGCCGCCGCCTTGGCCGCGAGGGCGCTGACGTGATGCCGGCGGATCAGCCAGACCAGCGAGGCCACCAGCATCATGAACCACGCGTTGATCGCCATCAGCGCGGCGGGCACATGCAGGTAGATGATCTTGACCGTCGATCCCTGACGGTAATCATCCGGCGTGCCGAAAAAGCCCCAGCCCAGACCGACCACCAGACACAGCGCCGCCCCCCCCCAGACATAGGGTTGCATGCGGGCCGAGAGGCCTAAAAATTTCACCGGATTGGCGTATTCCCATAAAGACATGGCGGGGTTCTATCGCTCCGTTTCCTGGCACTCAATGGTCAAAAGCGCGCACTCACCTTAAGGTCATCCGCAGCACCGCGGCAGAGGCGAAGGGCATGAGCGCGATGGTGCCAAAGGTGATGCCAGCCAGCAGGGTCAGAGGGGTCGTGGCATCCAGCCCCATCGCGCCGCGGCGCGCGGCCTCTGCCCCGAAGATAAGCGTCGGTACGTAAAGCGGCAGCACCAGCAGCGACATCAGCAACCCGCCGCGTTTGATGCCCACGGTCAGCGCCGCGCCAAAGGTGCCGATCACCGACAGCGCGGGCGTGCCCAGACCCAGCGAGGCCACCAGCCACAGATACCCCGCTGGCGCAAGGTTCAACATCACCCCCAATACAGGTGCCGCCAGCACCAGCGGCAGCCCTGTCGTCACCCAGTGGGACAGCGCCTTGACGCTCAACGCCGCCTCAAGCGGCAGCGGTGCCGTGGCCAGCAGGTCCAGCGTGCCATCCTCGTAATCCAGCGCAAGCAGCCGGTCGAGCGAGAGCAGGCAGGCCAGCAGCGCCCCCAGCCAAAGCACACCGGGCGCGATGGTCCCCAACAGATCGGGTTGCGGCCCGACGGAGAAGGGCACCAGTACGGTGACAATCAGGAAGAACGCCAGCCCGAGGCCAAAGCCCCCGCCCGCCCGAAAGGCAAGCATCAGGTCACGGCGCAGCAGGGCGATCACAGGAAAGCCTCGTCACTGGCACCGCTGCGCCGTGATGGTTTGGCGCGAAACGGGGTGATGTCAAAGCTATGCGCTTTCAGGCCAAGGTCGATATGTGTCGCGATCAGCGCCGTGCCGCCGGCCCCCAGATGCGCCGTCACCGCTGCGGCGAAAAGCCCAACTGCGGCGGCGTCCAGCGACACGGTCGGCTCGTCCAGCACCCAGATGGGCCGCCCCGTGACCATCAACCGCGCCAGCCCCAAGCGCCGCTTTTGCCCCGCAGACAAGGTGCCTGCCAGCCGGTCTTGCAGCGCCTTAAGGTCATAGGCGGTCAATGCGTCAGAGATATCGCGCTGCCCGAAGACCTGTGCCCAGAATGTGAGGTTTTCGCGCACGCTGAGCATCGCTTTCAGCCCGTCGGCGTGCCCGGCGTAGGCGATGGTTTCCTCTGCCCCGTCGATCTGCCCCGACAAGGGCGGTTGCAGCCCCGCGATGCAGCGCAGCAGCGTGGTCTTGCCCGCCCCGTTCGGCCCACGCAGGATCAAGGCAGCCCCCGGTTCAATCGCAAAGGACACCCCGTCCAGCACGGGCACACCGCCGCGCGCGACGGCAAGGTCGGTGACACGCAGGGTCATATCAGACGGGGATCATGGCCAAGGCGATGCGACGGCCTTCGCTGAGCAGGACGTTATAGGTCCGCGCCGCGGCGGGGGACGACATGACATCAACCCCGATGCCCGCATCTTCGAGCGTGCTGCGCAGGTCGGCCGGGATATGCGCAATCTCGGCCCCGGTGCCGATGAACAGGATGTCGATCTTGCCCGCCAGCGCCAGCAGCGGTGCGTGATCGTCAAAGCCCTGCCACGCAGAAACCCCAGAGGTGCCCGCGATCACCGGCCCTTCGAACACAGTGCCGCCAATACGGAAGAAACCGGGGCCATAGCCTTCGACGGGTTTGGCATCCGAATACACGACCTCGTTCAAACGCATGATGTTCTCCTTCTCGCGGGGGCTGCGCGATCATAGCGGATCACGCGCGGACAATACAGGTCAACTGGCGGTGAAATGGGGCGGGCCCTTTGGGCAAAGCGTCGCGCCGGATGCGGGCGCGGAACGGTGCTGCCAGCAAGGGCGTGCCCTGCTGGCAGCGAAATATATTACGCGTCGATGTTGGCGTATTGGCCGGTATTGTTGTTGTCTTTCTTGGACCAGTCGCGTTTGACGCCCAGAAACAGCACGACGTTCTTGGCCACATAGACCGAGGAATAGGTGCCCACAACAACGCCCCATGTAATCGCGAAGACAAAGCCACGGATCACATCGCCGCCCAGAACCAGCAGCGCGATGAGCGCGAGCAAGGTGGTGCCCGATGTCATCAAGGTCCGGCTCAGAGTCTCGTTAACGCTGAGGTTCATGATCTCGCGCAGGTCGCGTTTCTTGTATTTGCGCAGGTTTTCACGCAGGCGGTCAAAGATCACCACGGTGTCGTTGATCGAATAGCCGATGATGGTCAGGATCGCCGCGATCACCGCCAGATCGAACCGGATCTGCAACGCCGAGAAAACGCCGATGGTCAGCACCACATCGTGGAACAGCGCCGCGACCGCCCCGACAGAGAACTGCCATTCGAACCTGAGCCAGATGTAGATCAGGATCGCCCCGAGGGAGGCAGCAACGGCCAGAAACGCGGTCTGGATCAGCTCGCCCGACACTTTGGGGCCAACAGATTCGACCGAGGTGAAGACGATGTTCGGGGCAACGGTTTTCAACGCTTCCTCGACATTCTGGATCATCTCGGGGGATGCGGCCTCTTCGCCCTCCTGGGCCTGGATGCGGACCATCGCGACATGTTTGGTGCTGTCGCTGGCAGGGTCAAACACCTCCGAGATGGACACATCGCCAAGCTCCAGCGGTTCCAGCGCCGTGCGGTAGGCCGCTACGTCCACGGCTGCGTCGCTTTGCGTGCGCAGGGTCGTGCCGCCCCGGAAGTCGATGCCGTAGTTCAGACCCATGGTGAACCACACGGCCAAGGCCAGCAGCACCGCCACACAGGACGCCCCAAAGGTCAATCTGGCGTGTTTGAAGAAGTCGATATTCGTATCGTCGGGGATCAGTCTCAGCCGCATGGTGCGCGTTCCTATACCGTGATTGTCTTGGGACGGCGGCGTTCAAACCAGAACACCACGATCAGACGTGTGACGAAATACGCCGTAAAGACCGACGTTACGATGCCAAGCCCCAGCGTCACCGCGAACCCGCGCACAGGGCCGGAGCCAAGCACAAAGAGGATCGTCGCAATGATGAAGGTGGTGATGTTGGCGTCCAGAATGGCGCTAAGCGCGCGTTCATAGCCAAGGCTGATGGCGCGGGCCGGTCCCTTGGCGGTCTTGAGCTCTTCGCGGATGCGTTCAAAGATCAGCACGTTGGCGTCAACCGCCATACCCACTGTCAGAACGATCCCCGCGATACCGGGCAGGGTCAGCGTGGCACCAATCAGGCTCAGCAAGCCAAAGATCATGCCGACGTTGATGATCAGCGCGATATTGGCGAACAGCCCGAACAGCCCGTAGCTGGCCCACATAAAGAACAGTACCGCGGCAAAGGCGACGCTGGTCGCGATCTTGCCCGCGTCAATGCTGTCTTGGCCCAGTTCCGGCCCGATGGTGCGTTCCTCGACAAAGGTCAGACCCGCAGGCAAGGCCCCTGCCCGCAGCAAGACGGCCAGATTGGTGGATTCCTCGACCGTGAAGTTGCCGGTGATGATGCCCGACCCACCGGGGATCGCGCTTTGGATGGTGGGGGCGCTGATGACCTCGTCATCCAGCACAATGGCGAAAGGCGCGCCGATGTTCTCTGCCGTGTAGGTGCCGAACTTGCGCGCGCCGGTGGTGTCAAAGCGGAAGCTG
Organism: Sulfitobacter sp. CB2047; assembly: GCF_000735125.2. Taxonomy (NCBI): domain Bacteria; kingdom Pseudomonadati; phylum Pseudomonadota; class Alphaproteobacteria; order Rhodobacterales; family Roseobacteraceae; genus Sulfitobacter; species Sulfitobacter sp. CB2047. The sequence goes on from NZ_CP072613.1 coordinate 2,223,689, forward strand.
ACAGCGGGACGGCCGTTCTGGTCAAAGCTGGGCTGCGCATCGACCAGCTGTTCGCCGGTCACGACGGGCGCGGTTTCGATGATGTAGAAGACACCGGGCGCTTCGGCGTCGGGCAAAAGCGAATTACCCAGACCCGGTGCCGCGTTTTCATTGGCGCCACGGTTCACCACGGGGTTGAACGTCAGCTGCGCCGTGGTCCCGATGATCGCTTTCAGCTCTGCGGCAGACCCGATACCGGGCACCTGAATAAGGATACGGTCCGAACCCTGACGCTGGATCGTGGGTTCGCGTGTACCCACCTCGTCGATGCGGCGGCGGATAATTTCCAGCGACTGCTGCATCGTGCGCTCGTCCGTGGCCTGTTTCTCGGCATCGGTCAGCGTGATGGTGATGATGTCATTGGCACCGTTTACCACGATGTCGTTTTGCCCTGTGCCCGTCAGCGACTGCACGGGGCGGGCCAAGGCACGGGTCGCCTCTAAAGCTTGTGCCATGACAGAGGCATCGTTGATGCGCACGCGCAGCTCGCCCTTGGGGGCGTCAACGCGGCGGACCGGCGTGATCGAGCGCAACGCATCGCGGACCTCGGGCCAGGCGGCTTCCATCCGGTTGGCGTACACGTCTTCGACATTCACTTCGGCCAGCAAATGGGCCCCGCCGCGCAGATCGAGGCCAAGGTTGACCAGACGTTCCGGCATCCACTCGGGCCAAAGCGCCTTTTGCGCCTCAAGCTCGGGGGTGGCGCCAGCAACGCTGATCGCCTTGACCGCATCATTGTGCTGTTCGACGGGACCGTAGAACGCATTGGGCAGCGCCAGCCACAGGCCAGCGGCACAGGTGAGGATGATCAACACCCGTTTCCACAGATCAATCTGAAGCATGGTACTGCCCTTTTCTCGACACGCCCGAAGGGGCGCTTACTTGGCTGGTTCGGTCTTGGAGACGACGGTGGCGATGGTCGATTGCACAACGCGCACTTTGACGTTGTCGGCCAGTTCGACTTCCAGCTCGCCGTCATCTTTGACTTTGACGACTTTGCCGATCAGACCGCCAGCGGTGACCACTTGATCGCCACGACGCAGACCGTCCACCATTGCCTTATGCTCTTTCACCTTCTTTTGCTGAGGGCGGATAAGCAGAAAATACATGATCGCGAAGATCAGGATCAGGGGTACAAATTGCTGAATGGCTTCCATGGAGGTCGTCCTTTGTGTTGGGCGCATGCCGCAAACGGCCTGCCGTCTAAGTTTGGCGGAACCTATGGTCAGACGCGGGGCTTTGCAAGGTGGGTTCCGGGGGGAAATGGCGCCGCCCGGTGTCGCAGCCTGCAATAAGCTGTTTGCGCAAGCATCCAAGGGCGCGATCCCCCCCCGGCGCATCCACATCTGGCACCGCGATCCACAATCGGGCATAACGCGCGCAACGCAGATCATGCGACTCGGACGACAAAGGAACAGCCCATGCACGACATCAAAGCCATCCGTGAAAACCCCGATGCTTTCGACGCGGCCCTCGCACGGCGCGGCGACACCCCTGTGAGCGCGCAGGTACTGGCACTGGACGAGGCACGGCGGGCCAAGATTTCAGCAGCGGAAACCGCGCAGGCCGAGCAGAACAAGGCCTCCAAACTGGTGGGCGCGGCCAAGGCCAAGGGCGACGAGGCCGAATTTGAACGTCTGCGCACATTGGTCAGCGACAAGAAGGCCGAAGTTACCGCCATGCAGGCAGAGGCCAAGGATCTGGACGCGCAATTGACCGACATGCTGGCGCGCATCCCCAACCTGCCTGCCGATGATGCCCCCGATGGCGCGGACGAGGCTGACAACGTCGAAGTGAACCGCTGGGGCGATGTGCCGGCGTTTGATTTCAAGGCGAAAGAGCATTTCGAGATCGCCAGCGTCGCGGCGTCAATGGATTTCGAAACCGCCGCCAAAACCTCTGGCGCGCGCTTTGTGATGCTCAAGGGGGCCGTGGCGCGGATTCACCGTGCGCTGGCGCAGTTCATGATCGACACCCATGTCGATGAAAACGGGCTGACCGAACATATGACCCCCGTGCTGGTGCGCGACGAGGCGATGTATGGCACCGACAAGCTGCCCAAGTTCGGCGACGACAGCTATCAGACCACAAACGGCTGGTGGCTGATCCCCACCTCCGAAGTGACGCTGACCTATTCGGTCGCCGGTGACGTGCTGGAAGAAGCCGCCCTGCCCCGCCGGATGACCGCCCACACCCTGTGCTTCCGTTCCGAAGCCGGCAGCGCGGGCCGCGACACCTCGGGCATGCTGCGCCAGCACCAGTTCGAGAAGGTCGAGATGGTATCGGTCACCCACCCCGATCAATCGGACGACGAACAAAAGCGTATGCTGCGCTGTGCCGAAGACATGCTGGAACGTCTGGGCGTGCCTTACCGCACCGTGATCCTGTGCACCGGTGACATGGGCTTTGGCGCGCGCCGGACCTTTGACATCGAGGCATGGCTCCCCGGTCAGAACGCCTACCGCGAGATCAGCTCTGTCTCGACCACGGGGGATTTTCAGGCGCGGCGGATGAACGCACGGTTCAAACCCGCAGATGGCGGCAAACCGCAGTTCGTGCACACGTTGAACGGCTCCGGTCTGGCCGTCGGGCGCTGCCTGATCGCGGTGCTGGAAAACGGCCAGCAGGCCGATGGGTCGGTCAAACTGCCCCACGTGCTGGCCCCCTATCTGGGCGGCAAGACCACTTTGTCCGTCGACGGCACGCTCAGCTGATTGAACGCGGGGATCATCGGGCTATCTGAGGCGGGAACCACTTTTCGCAAGGTAGCCCGATGTCCCGTTCCCTTATTGCCCTTCTGACCTTTCTGCTGGCGATCGGCTTTGCCGTGTCGCCTTTTTTTGTCTCCGGCTTCAACGGCTTTTCGCCGGACCAATTCCCCATTCCCCAAGACAACCCGCCGGTGCAGCCTGCGGGCTACGCGTTCTCGATCTGGGGGATGATCTATGTCTGGCTGATCGTCGGCATGGGCTGGGGCCTGTGGAAACGCCGCGCGGATTACCTTTGGCACGACATGCGTCTGCCGCTTGCGCTGTCGCTGTTTGTGGGCTGTTTCTGGCTTGCCGTGGCCGTGGCCAGCCCGATCTGGGCGTCGGTGTTGATCTGGGTGATGCTGGTGTCGGCGCTTTACGCGTTGTTCCGCGCCCCGCGTGAGGACCGCGGCTTTGCCGCCCTGCCCGTGGGGCTTTATGCGGGCTGGCTGAGCGCGGCCTCCTGCGTGTCTTTGGGGCTGCTGGCGGCCGGCTATGGTTGGATGAGCGGGCCAACCGCGGGGCTGGTCTTTGTCGGGCTGGCGATTGTGATTGCAGCGGGGGTGCAATCGTCGCTGATGCGCGCGCCGACCTATGGGATCGGGGTGATCTGGGCGCTGGTCGCTGTGGTGGTGGCGAATGTCGCGACGGCCCCGACCGTTGCGGCGCTGGCCGCGGGGGGCACCATTGCGTTGATCCTGCCCACCTACCGGTCATGGCGGCGCGGTTAAATGCAAAGAACCGGAGTTTTGAAAACTCCGGTCCCGATTTTTGCAACTTCTAGCGGTCCTTGCGGTGCCCGTCGGTATGTTTGCGCAGCTTCGACGGCTTCGCTTTTTTGCGCCCCTTATAGGGGTTGGCGTCAGACTGGCCGCGCATCCACAGGCGGATCGGCGTGCCCGGCATGTCAAAGTCGATCCGTAACCCGTTGACAAGATAGCGGTTATAGCTTTCCGGCACCTTATCGGGGTGGCTGCACATGACCACGAACCCCGGCGGGCGGGTCTTGGCTTGGGTCATATAGCGCAGCTTGATACGCTTGCCCTGCGGCGCGGGGGGCGGGTGCGCCTCCATCATCCCAGACAGCCAGCGGTTGAGCTGTGCCGTGGTGACACGGCGGTTCCAGACCTCATAGGCGCGCATGATCGCGTTGTGCAAACGGTCCATCCCGCGCCCGGTCTTGGCCGAAACGGTCACCAAAGGCGCGCCCTTGAGCTGGGGCAGAAGCCGTTCAAAGCTTTCACGCAGGTCTTTCAACTTGCCCTGTTTGTCGGTCTCAAGGTCCCATTTGTTCACCGCGACCACAACGGCGCGGCCTTCGCGTTCGGCCAGATCGGCGATGCGCAGGTCTTGCTGTTCAAACGGAATATCCGCATCCAGCAGAACCACCACAACCTCGGCGAATTTCACCGCACGCAAACCGTCGCTGACGCTCAGCTTTTCGAGCTTTTCCTGCACCTTGGCGCGTTTACGCATCCCGGCGGTGTCAAAGATCCGCATGGGCACGTCGAACCAGTCGGTCTGCAGCGAAATCGCATCACGGGTGATCCCCGCCTCTGGTCCGGTGAGCAAGCGATCCTCGCCCATAATCTGGTTGATCAGGGTGGATTTACCCGCGTTCGGACGCCCTACGACGGCCACCTGCAAGGGCTTGGTCTTGGTGGGGACGGGCACGGGTGCCTCTTCGTCGCCCAGTTCGGCTTCTTCCTCGGTCAGGTCCACATCTGTTTCCGGCGCATCGGTTTGCGCCCGCTCGGCGAAACCGTCAGCGATCGGCATCAGATGGGTGTAAAGATCGTTCAGCCCCTCGCCGTGTTCGGCAGACAGGCGGATCGGTTCGCCAAGGCCAAGGCTGTAGGCCTCGATCACACCGGCGTCGGCGGCTTTGCCCTCTGCCTTGTTGGCGGCCAGAATGACATGGGCGGATTTCTTGCGCAGGATATCGGCAAAGACCAGATCGGACGGCGTGACCCCCACGCGGGCGTCGATCATGAACAGGCAGATGTCCGCCATATCCACGGCACGTTCGGTCAGGCGGCGCATCCGGCCCTGCAAACTGTCGTCGGTGACTTCTTCAAGTCCGGCGGTATCCACCACAGTGAATCGCAGGTCGGCAAGCCGCGCCGCGCCTTCGCGCAGATCGCGCGTCACACCGGGCTGATCATCGACCAACGCCAGCTTTTTACCGACCAGACGGTTGAACAGCGTGGATTTCCCGACGTTGGGACGGCCCACAATGGCGAGGGTGAAAGACATGGAACGGCTCCGAAGACTAGGTCAAGCCCGCCGCTTAGCCTATTTGCGGCCTAACGGAAAGCGTGCAATTGCCCTTTCGCGGATACGACGTAAAGAACGCCCCCCGCCACGACCGGCGCAGTGGTCGCCCCGCCGGGGATCGTCACCTGTGCAACCAGCGCGCCATTGGTAGGGTCAAAGCTGCGCAGCGTGCCATCGCTAGAGGCCACGATCACGCGGCCACCTGCAAGGATGGGGCCGTAGTTGCCAAAGACCTCGGACTGGCGCTTGGGCTTGTCCTTGACGAAATTCGGCAGCGGTGTGCCCCAGATGCGGGTGCCGGTGCTGGCATCCAGACGCACCAGCTCGTTCAGGTCGGTCACGACAAAGACGCTGTCGCCTGCGGGCCAAACGGGGCCGATCGCGCCTTCGCGCGCGGTCCACTGGCGTTCGCCGCCGCCAAGGCTCAGCGCCGCCAGACGGCCCGACTGGTTGCCCACGTAAACGGTATCGCCCGAGATCACCGGCGCGCTTGTCACGTCAGAGATATTGGCCAGCGCGCGCCCCGGGCGTTTGCCCACGACCGACGTGTTCCAACGATCCAGCCCGCCCTGACGGAAGAGCCCTTGCACCTCGCCCGAGCCAAAGGCCAGCACGGCGATCTGCGATCCCACGGCGGGGGCCGGTGCGCCAAGCACATTGTTGATACTGCTGGTCGATCCGGTCTGCCATTGCACGCGGCCATTGGATTTGTCCAGCGCCCAGCCGGTATCGTCGCCGGAGGTGAAGTAGACCATATCGCCAAAGACTGTCGGGGCCCCCGATCCGGTGCCGTCGATATCCTGCGTCCAGCGCGTGCCGCCACTGTCGACATCCAGCGCCGTGACCGACCCGAAGCCGAGCGAGACATAGACTGTGTTGCCATCAACGGCCAAGCCGCCGCCCGTCGCATCCCCCTGCCCGTCGCTTTGCGGCGTCAGGTCACGGGTCCAGAGGGTCGCCCCCGATGTGGCAGAGGTCGCGGTGACCGTCGCGCCGGAATCGATGGTAAACACACGTCCGCCCGACACGACAGGCGTCGCGGTGATGCGTTGCTTGCGGCTGTCGCCCTTCCCGATAGAGGCGGACCACGCAAGCTGCGGGGCCGCACCAAGCGCGGGGTGGCTGACGCGGGTGCTTGGCGTGCCGGGGCTTTGCGACCAGCTTGCGTTTGTAGTCGCCGCGGGCAGTGAAATCGCGCGTGTTGTATTGGCTGGCACCGGCGCATCGGCGGGGGCTGCAAAGCCGTCGCTGCCTTGCAGGACCGATCGCACATCCTCGCGCACGCCGGGCAGGATCACCTCTGGTTCGGCGCAGGCCGACAGCAGCAGCGATGCCACCACCGCCCCCATCCCAAGTGAGGCACGGCGCGTCGACGTGGGTTTCAAGGAGATGCTGTGGAGAATGGTCATGGCCCTGCTCGCTTTGCTCTTTAAGTCCGTGTCACCTGAAGGGTTCAGGCAGGATTAGTTATTGTCTGCATCCAGCGCCGGCACGGTGTCCGTTTGCGGCGCGGGGGCTGCGGTACCCATTTGCGGATCCCCCCCCAAGGCGACAATCACCTGAAGGGCGCGTTGTTGCAAGTCCGAGGTCACATCCGCGTCGTTCAGGATCCCCTGATACCGTTCGATCGCCGCCTCGGGGGCGTCTTCTTCGATGTCGATCATGGCCAGTTGTTCTTGCGCCAGCAAGCGCAGGCTGCTGCCCGGCTGCGCCAGATTTTCCAACGCCAGACGGCGTTCATTGGCGGGCATATCCGATCCTTGCAGGGTAATCGCCTTGAACTGGGCGATTTCGCGGTAGATCGCGGGCACATCCGCATCCAGCCCGATGCCGTTCAAGGTGGCGACGGCGGCGTCGGTCTCGCCTGCTTCGGCTTGTTCGGCGGCGGTCAGCAAGCCCAGCATGGCACCGGCGCGGGGGTTTGTGGCCTCGATTTTTTCAAAGGCGGCAGCGCGGGCGGCTGTATCTTCAGCGGAAAGCGCTGCAAACATCGCGTCGCCAAGGGTTTCCGCCTCTGCGCGGGCCTGCGCTTTCTGGTATTCGTTCCACGCGGCCCCACCGACCAGCAGGATCACGGCCAGCACCGCAATCCAGCCATAGCGCTTGAGCATAAAGTAGAACCGGTCGCGGCGGACCTCTTCGTTTACTTCGTCGATGAAACTGTCTGTATCGCTCATGTGGTACCCGTCCCGCCTGATTTAACGCCCCTCTTAACCTGCGGCTGCGGGGCTGCCAAGGGCTTGGCTGCACAGCAAGTGACCCACGCGTTGTTCACAAGGTCGCATGTCGCAAGTTTTTTCAATAGTGAACTATGCAGTTCAGTTTTATTCGCTTAAGCATTTGGCCCTATAGCATACGACATACTGCGGTGCCGCAACGCCCGCGTTTACTGAACCGAGGCCCGAATGCGCATCTTCCCCCTTCTGGCGGCCATCGCCGTTTCCGCCCTGATGTATATGGCAATTTTCGAACGTGACGCCCTGTTGGGGCTTGCACAGGGGGCCGCGCAACCTCCGGCGCCTGCGGTCGATGCCGACAGCGCCGATACCGCGTCCCCCTCCGATGTGGCAGAGCCCGCGCGGGTGAAGGTCGTGGTGCAGCGCAGCGCGGCGGCACCGCTCGCCTCTGCCGTGATCGTGCGCGGTCAGACCACGGCGGCGCGGCAGGTGGCGGTGAAGGCGGAAACCTCAGCCGTTGTGGTATCGGCCCCGCTGCGCAAGGGCGCGACCGTGAAAGCGGGCGATGTGCTGTGCGAGCTGGACCCCGGCACCCGTGGCGCGCAACAGGCAGAGGCGCAAGCCCGCCGCAACGAAGCACAATCCCGCGTCCCGGAGGCACAGGCCCGTGTGGCCGAGGCGCAGGCCCGTCTGGATGAAACCCTGATCAAGCTGAACGCGGCACAAAAACTGGGCGAAGGCGGGTTTTCGTCGCAGACCACGCTGGCCACCGCCGAAGCAGCTGTCGCCGCCGCGCGCGCCGCACTCAGCTCCGCCGAGGCGGGGCTGAATGCGGCACATTCCGGCATTGAGGCTGCGGAGGCCGCCGTCGCCAGCACCCAGGCCGAGATTGACCGGCTGACCCTCACCGCGCCGTTCGAAGGGCTGCTGGAAAGCGACACCGCAGAGCTTGGCAGCCTGCTGCAAACCGGATCGCTTTGTGCGCAGGTGATCCAGCTTGACCCGATCAAACTGGTGGGCTTTGTCCCCGAGACCGAGGTTGACCGCGTCAGCCTTGGCGCGCAGGCGCAGGCGCGGCTGGCCGCGGGCGACCGCGAGATCGCAGGCACCGTCACTTTTATCTCGCGCGCCTCCGATCCGACGACGCGCACCTTTCAGGTGGAAATCGAGGTGCCCAACCCCGATCTGAGCATCCGCGACGGCCAGACCGCCGAAATCGCCATCGCCTCGGCCGGGGTCGAGGCGCATCTGCTGCCGCAATCGGCCCTGACGCTGAATGATGACGGCACCCTTGGCGTGCGTCTGATCGACGCCGCGAATACCGTTGATTTCGCCGCAGTCACACTTGTGCGCGACACGCCCGAAGGCATCTGGGTCACCGGCCTGCCTGAACAGGCAGATGTCATCGTTCTGGGACAGGAATATGTCACCGCTGGCGTGACCGTGACCCCGACCTTCCGCGACGAGGCCCCGGAATGAGCGGCATGGTCGATTGGGCCGCGGGCCGTGCCCGTATGGTCATGGCGTTTATCCTGCTGAGCCTCGTGGTGGGGGGCTACGCCTACTCCACCCTGCCCAAAGAGGGCGAGCCCGACATCGAGATCCCCGCGCTTTTCGTCTCGGTCCAGTTTCCGGGCATCTCTGCCGCGGATAGCGAAACCCTGCTGGTCAAACCGATGGAGACGGAGCTTTCCGATCTGGACGGCCTGAAGACCATGACCGGCACCGCCGCCGAAAACTACGCCGGTGTCGCGCTGGAATTCGAATTCGGCTGGGACAAGTCCAAGATCATGGCCGATGTGCGCGACGCGATGAGCACGGCGGAATCCAAATTCCCCGAAGGCTACGAGAAATATTCGATCACAGAGATCAACTTTTCCGAATTCCCCATCATCATCGTCAACCTGACCGGCCCCGTACCCGAACGTACCATGGCCCGCGTCGCGCGTGATCTGCAGGACGCGCTGGAAGGTGTGGATGCGGTGCTTGAAGCAGGGTTGGCGGGCGACCGTGACGAGATGCTTGAGGTGCTGATCGATCCCTTGCGGCTGGAAGCCTATGACGTGACCGCGGGCGAGCTGATCAATGTGGTGCAGAATAACAACCAGTTGATTGCCGCGGGCGAAGTGCAATCGGATCAGGGCAGTTTCTCGGTCAAGATCCCGTCCTCCTTTGATGAACCGCGCGATGTCTATGCGCTGCCGGTCAAGACCAACGGCGACCGCGTGGTGACACTGGGCGATCTGGCGACCATCAACCTGACCTTTGAAGACCGCGAAGGCACCGCACGGTTCAACGGGGAAAAGACGCTGGCGCTGCAGGTGGTCAAACGCAAGGGCTATAACCTGATCGACACCTCCACCCAGGTGAAAGAGATCGTCGCCGCCCAAAGCGCCGCCTGGCCAGAGGGGCTGAAAGCCGCTGTCACGCTTGGCACCTCGAACGACCAAAGCCGCATCGTCGACAGTATGGTGCAGCAGCTTCTGGGGTCGGTCTTTACCGCGATTGCGCTGGTGATGATCGTGGTGCTTGCCGCCCTGGGGATCCGTGCGGCCCTGCTGGTGGGCTTTGCGATTCCCACGTCGTTCCTGCTGTGTTTTGCCTTTCTCGCGCTGATGGGGATCTCCATCTCGAACATCGTGATGTTCGGGCTGATCCTTGCGGTGGGGATGCTGGTGGATGGCGCGATTGTTGTGGTGGAATATGCCGACGCGCGCCAGCAACAGGGCGAAGGCCCCATGGCCGCCTATGTCGAGGCCGCCAAACGCATGTTCTGGCCCATCATCTCGTCCACCGCGACCACCCTTTGCGCGTTCCTGCCCATGCTGTTCTGGCCCGGCGTCCCGGGGGAGTTCATGGGCATGTTGCCGGTCACGCTGATCTTTGTGCTCTCCGCCTCGCTTGTGGTGGCGCTGATCTATCTACCCGTCATGGGCGGCGTCACCGGACGGCTGGAACGCTGGATGGCGCAGAATATGACTGCCATCGCCAAGCTGCGGTTCTATCTGCATCTGCTGCTGTTTCCCATTGTCGCCGCGATGATCGCCCTGCCGCTGGCGCTGATGCAGCCGCTGTTTGCCGTGATCTCGGCGCAGTTCGCGGGCATGGACGGGCTGGATATCCTTGGCTCGGTCATTCCGGTCTTTGCTGTGGTCTTTATCTGCATCGCGGTGCTCTGCGCGCTGGTGGCGGTGGCGATATCGGGCGTGCTTTTGGGGCTGACCAGCTTTTTCGCGTTGTTCACCCGCATGGGCCGCGGGGGCCGCTGGGTCACATCGCGGCTGTTCCGCAAAGAGCCCACCGTGATCAAGGCCGGCTACCGTCGATCTGGCTTCGGGCGGCTCATTGCCTTTATCGCGGGCAATCCGGTGATGCCGCTGGTGGTCGCGGGGGTCGTCTTTGTCTTTGTCGGCACCACAATGATCTTCTTTGGCAACAACAGCAAAGGCGTGGAATTCTTTGTCGAATCCGAACCCGAGCAAGCGATTGTCTATGTGCTGGCAAGGGGCAACCTGTCGCTGGCGGAAAAAGACGCGATCATGCAGCAGGCGGAGGCGATTGTGCTGGCGCATCCCGGTGTCTCTACCGCCTTTGCCTTTGCTGGTGAGGGCGGGCTCGACAGCAATACCGGCGGGGCGCAGGCCCCCAAGGACAGCATCGGTCAGGTGCAGCTTGAAACCATCCCGTGGGAAGACCGCGCCCTGCGCCCGGAACTGGACGGCGACATCGTGATCGCAGAGCTCACGGAAGCGCTGAGCGCGATCCCCGGCATCAAGATCGAAATCCTTGCACAGGCGCGCGGCCCTGCGTCGGGCAAGCCGGTGCATCTGCGTCTGAAATCCGACAGTTTCACTGACCTGATCGCCGCGACGGCACAGGCCCGTGACACCTTCGAGAAAACCCCCGGCTTGACCCTGATCGAAGACACCCGTCCCCTGCCCGGCATCGACTGGCAGATCGACGTGGATGTCGCCAAGGCGGGGCAATACGGGGCTGATGTGGTCACCGTCGGCGCGATGGTACAGCTGGTCACCCGCGGGCTGCTGCTGGACACGATGCGGGTCGACAGTTCGGACGAAGAGATCGAGATCAGGGTGCGCCTGCCGCAAGAAGACCGTGTGCTCAGCACGCTGGACACGCTGAAGGTGCGCACGGCGGATGGGCTGGTGCCGCTGTCGAACTTTATCACCCGCACCCCCGTGCCCAAGCTGGCAGAGATCAACCGGATCGACCAGAAACGCTATCTTGATGTGAAGGCCGATGTCTTCCCCGGGCTGGTCAAGCTGGTGCGCACGGTGGATGCCTCCCAAGGTGCCGCGAAAGCGGGCACAGAACAGGCGGGCACAGGACAGACGGGCGAGACGACAATCACCCTCGCTACGATGCGCCCTGCGGGGGACGCGGGCGATATCACGGGGCCCGAGGGCGCGGCCTTCAAGATCACCAACCGGACCAATGCCGCCCAAGGCGTCGATCTGCAACAAGAGCTGGACAATGGCACCCTGCGCATGATCCCGATCAATGCCAACGAACGGATTGCGGAGCTGACCAAATGGCTGGAAACCCGGCCCCTGCCCGCGGGCGTCAGCTATGAATGGACCGGCGACCAAGAGGATCAGGCCGAAAGTCAGGCGTTCTTGTCCTCGGCCTTTACCGCGGCACTGGGGTTGATGTTCATCATCCTGCTGGCGCAGTTCAACAGCATCTACAACTCGGTGCTGGTGCTGCTGGCGGTGGTGCTATCGACCACGGGCGTGCTGATTGGCATGTTGGTGATGGATCAGACGTTTTCGATCATCATGACGGGCACGGGGATCGTGGCGCTGGCGGGGATTGTGGTGAACAATAACATCATCCTGATCGATACCTATCAGGAGTTCAGCCAGTACATGCCGCGGATCGAGGCGATCATTCGCACGGCGCAGGCCCGTATCCGCCCCGTACTGCTGACCACCATCACCACAATGGCAGGGCTTGCGCCGATGATGTTCGGGCTTAGCCTCGACTTTGCCAATGGCGGCTACACCATCGACAGCCCCACAGCGCTGTGGTGGAAACAGCTGGCAACGGCGGTGGTCTTTGGTCTGGGCATCGCGACGGTGCTGACGCTGCTGGTCACCCCGTCACTGTTGGCGATCCGCGTGTGGGCCACCACCTACGCCCGCTGGATCGCGCGGCTGCTGGCCAAGATGTCGCTGGGGCGCGCCAGCAAATCCGCGCAGGACTGGGCGCTGGCCCGAGACGCACGCAGGCTGCAAACAACCGTGATCCAGTGGGAGGACACCGGACCGCCGGCCCATACCCCACCGGCGGAGTGACCCTTAGGCCGCGGCGGGCATCTGGTCGGCCGCCGCGGCCTCCTGCTGCTGGCGCAGCTTGGGCATGGTAAAGATCACCAGCGCCAATGCCGCCACACCACACAGCGCGATGCTCACCACCATGGGCACAGCGGTGCCGTCAAAGAACGGCGTCGTCGCAGCGATGCAAAAGGCCCCCGTCAGCATTGTCAGGCTTCCGCTGAGCGAGGACGCCATACCCGCGCGCCGCCCGTGGGCATCAAGTGCCGCGACCATCGCCGAAGGCACAACGACCCCCAGAAAGGAATAGGCCAGAAACAGCCCGATCAACAGCACCGGCAGCGTGCCGAAACCGGCCAGCACAACGCCCGTCAACAGCGCAGAGCAGACGGCAAAGCCGGTGACACCGCGCCCGATCAGCGTGGCAAGCCCCCACATATCCGCCAGACGCCCCGCCGCCTGTGTCGCGATAAAGAACCCCACCGCGTTAAAGGCGAAGGCCAGCGAGAACTCGGTCGGGGTCAGCCCGAATTGACCGGTGTAGACGAAGGACGCGCTGGAGATGAACAAGAAGAAGCTCGCCATGCCGAAACCCGCGATGAAGGTCAGGCCGACGAACACCGGATCGCGGAAAAGGATACCACAGCTACGCGACAGCTCGCGCAGATTGACCTTGCGGCGCTTGTCTGCGGTCAGCGTCTCGGGCAGCGCGATCTGCGCCATCGTCAACGTCGCCGCCGCAAGGATCGCGAGGGCGAGGAAAATCTCGCGCCAGCTGCCGAAACTCACCACCGCGCTGCCCGCCAAGGGGGCCAGCATGGGCGAGACCGAGATCACCAGCATGATCGACGACATCAACCGCGTCGCCTGCGCACCGGTGTACATATCGCGCACGATGGCACGGGGAATAACCATTACCGTCGCCCCGCCGATGCCCTGCACCAGACGCCCCAAGACCAGCGTCTCGATGTCGGGGGCCACAGCGCAGATCACCGCGCCGACGCAGAAAATGCTCATCCCGATGGCAAGGGTCTTTTTGCGCCCGATCTGGTCGGACAGCGGCCCATAGACCAGCTGCGACACGCCATAGGCGAGGAAATAGGCGACCAGTGTGATCTGGGCCGCCGAGACAGAGACATCCAGCGCCTCTTCGATCGCGGGCAAGGCAGGCAGATACATGTCGATGGCAAAAGGACCTGTCACACAGATAGAGCCAAGAATAAGGGCGGTACGGAACATTCCGGCAGGCATGGGTAGTCCTTCAAATTTATGGGCAAGGCTGTGGGGGTGCCGCGCGTCGTGGCGCTCGGCCAGCGCTGAGCTAGCACATATGCACCCGACGGCAAGAATGCACCATGTTGTTTGTATGCATATACCGGCAATTCACTGCTTGTTGATCGAATTTTGCTCGTTCGTGGGGCAAGACGTACTAGGTTCCAGAGGGAAGCCGTGGCCTGCGGGCCGCGCAAACCGAAGGAGAGACCTCATGATCCGCAAGACACTCGCCGCGACAACGCTCGCCCTCACGGCGCTGGCCGCCCTACCAGCCGCCGCCGATATTATCACCAAGATGAGCCCCCATTCTGTGCCCGACACAATCGACCGTCTGGAAGCTGCCGTGACCGAAGCCGGTGCCACGGTCTTTGCCCGCGTGGACCACGCCGAAGGGGCGACCAAAGTGGATATGGAGCTGCGCCCGACCACATTGCTGATCTTTGGCAACCCCAAGCTGGGCACGCCTGCGATGCTGGATGGTCAGACCGCTGGTCTAGACCTGCCCATGCGCGTGCTGGCCTATGCCGATGACAGCGGCATGGTGCATGTCAGCTACCACGACCCCGCCACTTTGGCCGCAGACCACGGGTTGCCCGATGACGCGGAATATCTGACCAAAATGACCGGCGCGCTGGACAAGCTCACCGACAAGGCCATCGCGGAGGAATAACCCCCGCGCCGACCGAACCTTTGTGGCGCCAGCTATTCGCCCTCGGATTGCTGGCGTTGCCACAGTTGCGCATAGCGCCCGTTGCGTGCCAGCAGATCGTCATGGGTGCCCTGCTCGACCACCTCGCCCTGTTCCAGCACGACGATACGGTCGGCCTCGGCCACGGTGGACAGGCGGTGCGCGATTGTCAGCACCGTGCGCCCCTTGCCCGCCTGACGCAGGGCATCCTGAATCTCGTGCTCCGTCTCGCTGTCCAGCGCGCTTGTTGCTTCGTCCAGCAGCAGGATCGGCGGGTTTTTCAGCAGGGTCCGCGCGATACCGACACGCTGCTTTTCCCCTCCCGACAGTTTCAGCCCACGTTCACCCACAGCGGTTTCATACCCGTGGGGCAAACGCTGGATAAAGTCGTGGATCTGCGCCGATTTCGCCGCGGCTTCGATGTCTTCTTGCGTGGCGTTATCGCGGCCATAGGCGATGTTATAGCCGATGGTATCGTTGAACAGCACGGTATCCTGAGGCACCACGCCAATCGCGCGGTGCAGGCTGTCTTGGGTCACATCGCGGACATCTTGCCCGTCCACACGCACGGCACCGCCTTGCACATCGTAGAACCGGAACAGCAAACGCCCGATGGTGGATTTCCCCGATCCGGTAGAGCCGACAATCGCCACCATCTCGCCCGGGGCGGCTTCGATCGACACGCCCTTGAGGATCTCTCGGTCGTCGTCATAGCCAAAGCGCACGTTGTCCAGCGTGACACGCCCACCCGAGACTTGCAGCGCAGGGGCATCAGGCTTGTCCGAGATTTCGGCCGGTTGATCGAGCAGCGTGAACATCTGCCCCATATCGACCAGCGCCTGACGGATTTCGCGATAGACGGTGCCAAGGAAGTTCAGCGGCACGGTCAACTGCACCATATAGGCGTTGACCATGACGAAATCCCCCACGGTAAGATCACCGTTCTGCACCCCGATAGCGGCCAGGATCATCACGCCCACCAACCCGCAGGTGATCAGCAACGACTGGCCGAAGTTCAGGAAGGCAAGCGAGTAGTTCGTCTTGATCGCCGCCTCTTCATAGCCCGCCATCGCCGCGTCATAGCGCTGCGCCTCGCGCTGTTCGGCGACGAAATACTTGACGGTTTCATAGTTCAGCAGGCTGTCGATAGCCTTTTGGTTGGCATCTGTGTCGCGGTCGTTCATCTGGCGGCGCAGCTTCACGCGCCACTCGGTCACCGCGAAGGTAAACCAGACGTAAAGCCCGATGGTGACCGTCACGATCAGCAGATACCACGCGTCAAACAGCACGGTCAGGATGATGCCGACCAGCAGCAGCTCCAGAATCAGCGGCCCGATCGAGAAAAGCAAGAAGCGGAGCAGGAATTCCACACCCTTGACCCCGCGTTCGATGATCCGGCTCAGCCCGCCGGTCTTGCGCGTGATGTGATAGCGCATCGACAGCTTGTGGATATGCTCGAACGTCTCTAGCGCAAGCATCCGCAGGGCGCGCTGGCCAACACGGGCAAAAACCGCGTCGCGCAGCTGTTGAAAACCCACGTTCATCGCGCGGGCCATACCATAGGCGATCGTCAACCCCACCGCGCCAAGCGCCAGAAACGGCACGCCCTCATTCGCGAGAGCATCCACCGCGTCTTTGTAAAGTACGGGAATAACAACAGAAATCAGCTTGGACACCACCAAGAAGATCAGCGCCCAGACCACGCGTTTCTTGACCCAAGGCATATCGTCGGGCCACAGGTACGGGGCCACCTTGCGCAAGACAAGCAGGTTCGACTGCCGCTCTGCAGCTTGGGCGATCTCCTCTTCTGTCATGGGATATTGGGTGGCGGGTTTGGGCTGGCTGGCAGTGCGCGGGCTATCGGCTGACATGAACGATCCTGTGTGGTTGCCCCTTACATAGGGCCGTCAGCCGGATCATGCCAGTGCAGCAGTTTCATCTGCCCGCATAGCCGCTCTTCAATCGGGCAGATCAAAGACCTGACCGGGGTAGATCAGATCGGGATCTCGGATTGATGAGCGGTTGGCGGCAAAGACGCGCACATAGAGCGTCGGGTCACCGTAGCGTTCGCGCGCGATGGCCCAAAGCGTAGCCCCTTCCTGCACGGTCACCGCCTTGATCGGGCCGTCGTTGTCTGCGGTGGCACGGGCCAGCACCTCGGGGGATTCACGTTTGAACGGGGTTTCCACGCGGCTGATCACGTCGCCGCCCTGATCCAACTCGTCCACGCGCAGGGTGTAGATGCCGGTCTTGATATCCTCGATATCGCCGCGCCAACGGCCTTGGGGGTCCACCTCAAGCGCGCCGACGCTGCGGTTGTCCAGATAGACCCGCACGGAAGACGCCTGCGCCTGTGCGCGCCCCGCCAGCCGGACCTCGCCCTCATCGGAATAGGTGATCGTGTCAAGCGCGATACGGTCGGTCACCTCGGGCGCGGTGCCGGGCAGTAATTCCACACCATCGGCGTCGGATTTCAACAGGGCGACGGGCGCATCTTCTGTGGGGGACGCGGGATCGGGCTGCGGCGTCACAGCGGCGATCTCGGTCATCTCGGGGGCACTGTCATCGGGTGCTTCCCCCAGCGGTTCCGCGACCGGGGCGGAGGCCGTTTCAGGTGCGGTGTCGTCGGACGTGGTCTCTGGCGTGGTCTCTGATGTGCTGTCAATTGATACGTCTGATGTATCCGACAGTGCCACCTGCGCCACGGCAGGTGCGGTGATCGGGGCCAAGATGACTTCCTCGACCGAGGCGACGGGGCCTGTTTCGGCATCCGCGCTCAGGCTCAGGATCTTGCCGCTGCCATCGGGCGGCAAAATGGCAAGCGTGGCGAATTTGCCAGAGCGGTCGGCCTGCGCGCTGGCGACCTCTGCCCCGTTGCTGATGACGCTGACGCGGGCCCCTGGTGCTGCGCGGCCTGCGATCACGGTCATCCCGTCCCCCTCGCGGCGCACCTCGTCAAAGCTGGGGGTGGCGGGCGATGCGGCAGGGTCAGGCGTTTGCGGCGCAGGGGGAACGGTGGCGGCGGCCTTGGTGTCTTGGGGTGCGGTGGCGGTCTGCGCGGGGGGCTGGGCCGCGGGTTTCGGCTGGGCGGCAGTGTCTTTCGCCGTATCCGGTACGACGGGACCCGCATCTTGCGACCAGATATATCCCGCAACGGCAACCGCCACGACCAGCGCGGTGCCCGCAAACTGAGCACCCCGCGTTTGAAACACCCACATCCCGTTCATCCCTTTGAACTTCCCCACATTGAGGACTTGTACCAAGCAGGCTATCACGGGTCAAAATGCAGCTGCATGCCATGTGCATATTCGCAAAAAGGACTCCCGTTTATGATCCAGAAATCCGTATGTGTTTACTGCGGCTCGCGCCCCGGTGATGACCCCGAATATACCGCACAAGCCGACGCTTTGGGGCGCGCTTTGGCGCAGAACGATTGGCGGCTGGTCTATGGCGCGGGGGACGTGGGGCTGATGGGCACCGTTGCACGCGCAGCGCAAACGGCGGGCGGCACGACCTTTGGCGTGATCCCCGATCATCTGGTGAAATGGGAGGTCGGCAAGACCGATCTGACCACCTATGTCGTGACCGAAACCATGCATGAACGCAAAAAGGTGATGTTCATGAATTGCGATGCCGTCGTGGTCCTGCCCGGCGGTGCCGGATCACTGGACGAGCTGTTCGAAGTGCTGACCTGGCGCCAGTTGGGGCTACATCAGAAGCCGGTAATCCTATTGAATACAAATGGTTACTGGGATCCTCTCACAGCGCTTCTGGATCATGTCGTCGCCCGCGGCTTTGCCGAAGAAAGCCTGCTTGGCTATGTGGATACGGTCGATGACGTTGACGGCGCGCTGGACGTTCTGCGCCGTAGCCTGACCGCATAGAGGTACGCACGGCAGCTCGCGCGCTAGTGCAGAAAGCGCCTGCGCGGCATCGGGTTGATCGGCGGCGAAGCAGGATCAGGAGTGCTATAGGCGGTAGGTTAAAGCGGCCAACGCCATACTCCCTGTTGCCGCTAGCACGCGCGACACAGCAAAGGGCACCCACGTCTGGATGCCCTTTCAAATCACCGCCCTGCGGCAACCCGGATACCTATAGATTTGGCCGCATAGCCAGATTTCTACTGTTGCTAAGCGGCCACATCCTCACGCTGTTTCAAGCGTCGATTTCACGATATTCTCGATCTCTTCGATGGGGTGGTTCGTCAGCGTCTTGGGGATTTCGCCCACGACTTTGTCTGCGACCTCTTTGTGCATCTCGTGACGCAACTCGCCCAGAGTGTTCGGCGGTGCGACCAGAATGATCTTATCGAACCTGCCCTTATGCGCCTGTTTGTACAGGATATCCGCCAGCTCGCTGGCAAAGCGGTCCTTGGACAGCTGGTGCCAGTCGGTGTCGTCCACAGCCGAGCGGTGCACGGACGGGCCATCGTTGAAGCGTCCACGACGATTGGCGGCCTGATCGCGGTTGGGCGGGTTGTCCTGCTCTTCCTCGCGGAAGACCTGCAGGAACGGATCCTCTCCGTCGGTTTCATTCACCATGAACAGCGCTTTTTCACCGTCTGCGATCAGCACCCAAGTGCCATTTTCAATCTTGGTCATGCGTCTTCTCCGTGGTTGCGTTTGTCTTCGCCAGTGACGCGGGTGTCAGCGCCGGGTTTGTCGACCACCTGTTTCTCTTCGTCTTGTGTGCCGACATCGCGTTGCAGCCCCCCGCCCGAGCGGCCCTGATGGTCAATATCATCGGCTTCGCTGATGTATTTGTCGGTTTCCTTGACGCCGTCCTTCGATCTGTGACGCTCTGCCATCGTGGTCTCCTTCTCATCTTGTGGGTTCATGGGTAAAACGCCCCAATCACGCCCGCGGTTCCACAAGAAAAGGCCCCACAGCGGAATGCTGCAGGGCCTTTCACATAAATATTTCAACAGGTTGGCGCGATGCCTTAACCCATCATATCGCGATTACATGCGCGACGCGACATTGTCCCAGTTGACCAGATTGTCGAGGAAGTTCGACAGGTAGTCGGGGCGCGCGTTGCGGAAATCGATGTAGTAGGAGTGCTCCCAAACGTCGCAGCCCAGCAGTGCGGTCTGACCGAAACAGACAGGGTTCACGCCGTTTTCGGTCTTGGTCACTTTCAGGCCACCGTCGGTGTCCTTGACCAGCCACGCCCAACCGGAGCCGAACTGACCGCCGCCCGCTGCTTTGAATTCATCCTTGAACTTATCGACAGAGCCAAAGCTTTCGGTGATCGCTTTTTCCAGCTCGGACGGCATTTTGCTGTCTTCGGGGGACATCATTTCCCAGAACTGGTTGTGGTTCCACAGTTGGCTGATGTTGTTGAAGATACCGCTTTGCGCAACCGCGTCAGGGTTGTAGGTGCCCTTGATGATTTCCTCGAGGGTCTTGCCTTCCCACTCGGTGCCTTCAATGGCTTTGTTGCCGTTGGTCACATAGGCGTTGTGGTGCTTATCGTGGTGATATTCCAGCGTTTCCTTGGACATACCTTTGGATGCAAGCGCATCGTGGGCATAGGGAAGATCAGGAAGAGTAAAAGCCATGAGAAAAGCCTCCGTTATTGAATTGCGTCTGGGTCACATGAAGCCCGTCCCGTCATAAGGTCAAGTGCTGATCGACCCGCAAGGGGGAAACCGGCACAGCTGACGGGGCGCTTCTATCGTCACCCGCTTAAGGGTAAAACGGCTGGCTGGGGCGAATGTTCCCGCCAGTCTGCCGCCCTGCCCCTGACCAGCGGCTTACCGCGCGGCGCTATAATATTCGGGGGCGGACCCGGCCTGTGCCGCGGTTTTAAGCAGATCAAACACATATTGCGCGACCGAGCGGAAGCAAACCAAACGGAAGCTGTCGCCGTCCTCGATCCAGAACGCGGCCGGCACCTGCGCCAGCCGCGTGCGGCGGATCATGCCGGGGGTGAAACTGTCTGGCGACAGATCCACCGGGGCGAGCTTGGCCAGCACATCGCGGCTGTGCGCCCCGCTGATGCGAAACACCGCCCGCGCGTCCGAGACATTGACCGCCAGCGTGTGATTGCTGCCAAAGCATTTGGTCAGCATCTCGATGGTGTCGCTGACCTGATCGTAGGGGCAGAGCAACAACAGCTCGTCCGGTGACATCCACGCGACACCGCGATCCCCGTTGATCTGGACGCTGCGGGTGTCGGGAAGGCCCAGGCCGACGGCCTTTTTCAGCGCCTTCTTCATATAGCCCGCCCCCAGATCCCCGCGGACAGAGATCATGCCAATCGGGTCCATCAGGGTCACCTCGGCAATGCCGCCGGTGAATTCCGCCGCTTTCAACGCGCTTACCGCCTCAGACATTTTGCTTGGCCCCTTCTTTGTCATAGAACACCGGATCGACGATTTTCGCCTGATAGGTCTTGCCGTCGGTCCCGGGGAAATCGATCACCTCGCCCATGCGGTCCGGCCCGTTCAGCACCAGCCCCATCGCGATCCCCTTACCCAAGGTCGGCGAATGATAGGTCGAGGTGACGCGCCCGATCACATTGCGCTGGCCGTTCTCGTTCTCGCCCTCGCCCACGGCGTAGGCCCCGTCCGGCAGGGTGCTGCCGTCGGTTGTTTCCAGCCCCACCAGCTTCCAGCGCGTCGGGTCCACCATATGGGACCGCTGCTGCGCGCGCTTGCCCAAGTAGTCGTCTTTCTTTTTCGAGATCGCCCAGTTCAGCCCCAGATCCTGCGGGATCACAGTGCCGTCGGTTTCGTCCCCGATCATGATAAAGCCCTTTTCGGCGCGCAGGATGTGCAGACATTCGGTCCCATAGGGCATCACGCCCAGATCATTGCCCGCCACCATCAGCGCATCCCAGAAGGCCTGTCCCTGCCCTGCATCCACCGCGATCTCGTAGCTTAGCTCGCCCGAGAAAGAGATCCGGTAAACACGGCACTTGAAGCCCCCCAGCGTGCCGTCTGCCCACTCCATAAAGGCCAGCGCGTCCTTGCTGACATCCATGCCGCCCAGCTTTTCCAGACATTTGCGTGCATTGGGGCCGACCACGGCGATCTGCGCATATTGCTCGGTGACATTGGCAACATAGACGTTGAAATCCCACCACTCGGTCTGGAGCCATTCTTCCATATGCTGGTGGATGCTTTCCGCGCCGCCTGTCGTTGTGTGGCACAAGAAGGTGTCGTCATCGATCCGCGCAACGACACCATCGTCGATCAGGAACCCGTTTTCCGAACACATCAGGCCATAGCGGCATTTACCCGGTTTCAGCGTGCTCATCATATTGGTGTAGAGCATATCGAGGAAGCGCCCCGCGTCCGGTCCCTTGACGATGATCTTGCCCAGGGTGGAGGCATCAAGCATCCCCAGTTTGCTGCGCGTGTTGGTGACCTCGCGCATCACCGCGTCATGGGTGGTTTCGCCCTTGCGCGGATAAGCATAGGGGCGTCGCCACTGGCCGACGGGTTCCCATTCGGCACCGTTCGCGTCGTGCCAGTCATGCAGCGGGGTGCGGCGGATCGGTTGGAACACATCGCCACGCGCCTCGCCCGCGATCGCGCCCATCGAAATCGGGTGGTACGGCGGGCGGAAGGTGGTGGTCCCAACGGTGGGAATATCCGCATCCATCGCGCCCGCCAGCGTTGCCAGCCCATTGATATTGCTGAGCTTCCCCTGATCCGTCGCCATGCCCAAGGTGGTGTAGCGTTTGGCGTGTTCGACGCTGACAAAGCCTTCTTGCGCGGCAAGCCGCACGTCTGACACTTTGACATCGTTCTGATAATCCAGCCACGTCTTCTCGCGCAGCTTCACATGCGCGCCTTGGGGCATCATCCACACGGGGGCGAGCGGCGCTTCCTCTTGCCGGTCGGCGTTCGGCGAGACAGCATCGGCGGGCAGCTTGAACCCCAGCGTCGTGACCACCCCATCGGCGGCGGCATGGGCGTCGTGCAAGATATCATCCAGCGCAAAGAACCCACCCGCGGCACCGGCAGCGGTGACAAAACCATGCCCATCCGCCCCCAGCGGCGGATTGTTCACATCGGGGCGGAACATGGCCCCGGCGGTATCCCAGGTCAGCTTGCCGCCGCAATGGGACCACAGATGCACCACCGGCGACCAGCCGCCGGACATGGCCACGGCGTCACAGGGGAAGGTTTCAAGCACCGCCCCCTCGCCCGCTTGGCTGCACACCTCTACGCCCGTGACGCGTTTGCCGCCTGTGACCCGCGCCACGGCATGACCCATCATCACCCGAATGCCCAGATCTTTGGCGCGCGTCATCAGCGCGGAATCCTGCGGCAGCACGCGGGCATCCAGAATGGCGGGCACGGTCAGACCGGCCTCGGTCAAGGCGATGGCGGTGCGGTAGGCGTCGTCGTTATTGGTGACCACCACCGTGCGATCCCCGACCAACACGCCATAGTTCACCAGATAATCCCGCACAGATGCGGCCAGCATCACGCCGGGAATGTCATTGCCAGCAAAGGACAAAGGACGTTCAATCGCGCCGGTGGCGGTCACGATATGACCTGCGCGAATGCGCCAGAGCCGGTGGCGCGGTCCGGCAGTCTCGGGCGCGTGGTCCGTCAGACGTTCATAGCCCAGCACATAGCCGTGGTCATAGACGCCCGCCCCCATGACACGGGTGCGCAGGGTGACGTTTGCCATCCCCGACAGCTCTGCCACCAGCGCGTCGATGAAATCGGCGACGGGCGTGCCATCGACCGTACCGCCATCCACGGGCGCGCGGCCGCCCCAATGGGCGGTCTGTTCCAACACGATGACCTTGGCACCGGACAGGGCCGCCGTGCGCGCGGCTTCGAGCCCCGCGACACCGCCGCCGATGATCAGCACATCGCAAAAGGCGTGGAAATGCTCATAGGTATCGCCATCGGTCTCCTTGGGCGCTTTGCCCAGACCGGCAGAGTGGCGGATGATCGGCTCGTAGACATGCTTCCAGAAGGGGCGCGGGTGGATGAACATCTTGTAGTAGAAGCCCGCGGGCAGAAAGCGGCTCAGGTGTTTGTTGATCGCGCCAACGTCGAATTCGAGGCTGGGCCAGTGGTTCTGGCTTTCCGCCTTGAGCCCGTCGAAAAGATCGGTGGTCGTGGCGCGTTGGTTGGGCTCGAACCGGTCGCCCTGCCCGAGGTTCACCAGCGCGTTGGGTTCTTCCGGGCCCGCCGCCACGATGCCGCGCGGACGGTGGTATTTGAACGACCGCCCCACCAGCATCTGGTCATTCGCCAGCAAGGCCGAGGCCAGGGTATCGCCCTCGAAGCCGCGCAGCTGCTTTCCGTTGAACGAAAAACTGACAGCATTTGATTTGTTCAGCAGGCGGCCGCCTGTGGCAATTCTGGTGCTCATGAAGTCAAACCTTGGTGTGGGGCGAAAGCGCGGGCGCCTCCGGCGGGAGTTTTCTTGGCAAAATGAAGAACGGCGGCGGTCATGGGGCGGCGGAGGCCTGCCAATCGGGGCGACGGTCCTGTATCTTGTCGATGATCTCTTGCGGGACCGTGCTGGTCTGGGCGGTATAGGTGCCGAAGACTTCGAGCGTCATGGTATCGCGCGCGGCGTGGAACCATTTGCCACAGCCATAGACATGCCGCCAGCGTTCAAAATGCACGCCCTTGGGGTTTTCCCGCATGAACAGGTATTTTTCGAAGTCGCTATCCGAGGACCCCGGACCAAAACGTTTCAGATGCGCCTCGCCGCCCGCGTGGAATTCGGTTTCCTCGGCGGTGATGCCGCAGTTGGGGCATGTCAGGGTCAGCATGGGGCGCTCCTTTCTAGGGTCGGTTGAAACGCAAAAAGGCCAGCCCCCGTGCGAGGGCCAGCCTTGATCATATTGGATAGAGTGGAAAGCGGCTTAGTTGCCGGTTGCTTCCTCGGCCGCGCCTTCAACGGCATCGGCAGCACCATCAGCCGCGCCTTCGACATTGACGTTGATGTCGCCAGAGTCGTCCATCGGGTTGCCACCGGCGAAGAAGTAAAAGCCGAAGCCAAGGACCAGAACGACGAGAACGCCGATGACGATCCCCGATCCGGTGCCGCTGGTTTTGTTGACGGTGGTGTGTGGCGCTTGGTTGTTGTCAGGCGTAGCCATGGAAATGGTCCTTCATAAACTTGATATGAAGTGCAAACCCCGTTCACGGGCAAAAAGTTCCACAGCCCCATAGGGCGGGCAGGTTTCCGCGCGCCGATCAATGCGCCACCCCGGCGGCCACGGATTCGTCGATGAACCGCCCTTCTTGGAACCGGTTCAGGCCGAAGGCATCCGTCAGCGGCGACCGTCCCTTGGCCATCAGCTCGGCCATGGCCCAGCCCGAGCCGGGGATCGCCTTGAACCCGCCGGTGCCCCAGCCACAGTTGACGAAGACGCCCTCGACCGGCGTTTTGGACAGGATCGGAGAGCGGTCCCCCGTCACATCCACAATGCCGCCCCATTGGCGCAACATCTTGAGACGGGACACCATCGGGAAGGTCTCGACCAGGGCGCGGACCGTTTCCTCGATATGGTGGAAAGAGCCGCGTTGGGTGTAGTTGTTATAGCCATCCGTCCCGCCGCCGATCACCATCTCGCCCTTGTCGGACTGGCTCATGTAGCCATGCACCGTATTGGCCATGACCACGACATCCATGCAGGGTTTGATCGGCTCTGACACCAGCGCTTGCAGGGCGACAGATTCGATCGGCAGACGGAAGCCTGCCATATCAGCCAGATGACCAGAGTGGCCGGCGACCACCAT
Organism: Sulfitobacter sp. CB2047; assembly: GCF_000735125.2. Classification (NCBI taxonomy): domain Bacteria; kingdom Pseudomonadati; phylum Pseudomonadota; class Alphaproteobacteria; order Rhodobacterales; family Roseobacteraceae; genus Sulfitobacter; species Sulfitobacter sp. CB2047. The sequence continues at coordinate 2,248,921 of NZ_CP072613.1, forward strand.
GCCCAGCTTGTCACAGTCGATATCGCCACGGTTGGTCGACACGCCCGTCACCTTGCCGTTTTCCTGACGGATGCCGATGACCTCGCATTTCTGGATCACGTCCATGCCCATGTCGGAACAGGCCCGCGCATAGCCCCAGGCCACCGCATCATGGCGTGCCGTGCCGCCACGGCGCTGCCAGAGCCCGCCCAGAACCGGATAACGTGGCCCGTCGATATTGATGATCGGCACCAGTTCCTTGACCTTTTCGGGCCCGATGAATTCGGTCTGCACCCCCTGCAGCGCGTTGGCATGGGCCGTGCGCTGATAGCCGCGCACTTCGTGATGGGTCTGCGCCAGCATGATCACGCCGCGCGGGCTGAACATGACGTTATAGTTCAGATCCTGGCTCATCGTCTCGTAAAGCGACCGCGCCTTTTCATAGATCGCGGCGGAGGGGTCTTGCAGGTAGTTGGACCGGATGATGGTGGTGTTGCGGCCCGTGTTGCCGCCCCCGAGCCAGCCTTTTTCCAGAATGGCGACATTGGTGATGCCGAAGTTTTTACCCAGGTAATAGGCCGTCGCCAGACCATGCCCCCCGGCCCCGACGATGATCACGTCATAGCGTTTCTTCGGCTGTGCATCGCGCCAGGCCCGCTGCCAGCCGGTATGATGGCGCAGGGCTTCGCGGGCGACGGCAAAGGCTGAGTATTTCTTCATGAAAGCGGTCTCCGGCAAAGATTCGTACGCCGTGGCGTAGGCTTGGCTTCTTTCTGGGTCTTCGGGCGAAAAAGAGGATACCCGGCGCGGCATTCCTTAACAGTTTTACGACATCCGCCGCAATCTGGCAAAAACCAAGCCGCCACCGCGACAAGGTGCAGCAATATGGCCTCTTTTGTCACGCCGCCGCAGCGGTTAGGTGTGCAGCAGCTATAATTACTGGACCGCATCTTTATGAGTTTCTGGATCATCGCCGCCGCCGGAGCCGCCCTTGTGACCGTGTTGCTGGCGCGTGCCCTGACCCGTGGGGCCAGCGCGCCAGCCGAGACCGGTGCCGCCCATGATGTGCAGGTCTATCGCGACCAGCTGGCCGAGGTTGAACGCGATGTCGCGCGCGGGGTGTTGCCCGAAGCCGACGCCATCCGCGTGCGCACCGAAATCTCGCGCCGTATTCTGGCCGCGGATGCTGCCGGACAAAATATTCCCGCCGCAAGTGGCACGCCGTCGCCTGTCGTCATCGTGGTGATCGCGCTGGTCTTGCTGGGCGGGAGCCTTGGGCTCTACTGGCAGTTGGGTGCGCCCGGCTATGGGGATCTGGCGTTGCAGGACCGTATCGCGCGGGCCGAAGACATGCGCCGGAACCGACCCGATCAGGCCACCGCCGAGGCAGAGCTACCCGACGCCGATTTGCCGCCCGAGCTCAGCCCCGAATATGAAGCGCTGCTGACCCGCCTGCGCGAAACGGTTGCCGCGCGGCCCGATGATGTGCAGGGCCATGTCCTGCTGGCCCAGAACGAGGCGCGCGTTGGCAACTATGCCGCCGCCGCCGCCGCGCAGGGCAAGGTTGTGCGCCTCAAGGGGGCGGAGGCCTCGATTGACGATGTGTCGGGCTATGCGGAGCTGCTGGTGATGGCGGCGGGGGGCTATGTCTCGCCCGAAGCAGAAGCGGTGTTGCGCGCGGTGCTGACCCGTGATGTCGAAAACGGCACGGCGCGGTATTATTGGGGGCTGATGCTGGTGCAAACCGGGCGCCCTGATCTGGCGTTCCGCATGTGGGACGGGTTGCTGCGCCGCGGCCCCGAAGATGCTCCGTGGATCGCGCCTATTCTGGCGCAGATCACCCCTATCGCCACGATGGCCGGTGTGGACTATACCGTGCCCGAGATTGGCAGCGGCGCGCTGCGCGGCCCCTCGGCCGAAGATATCGACGCGGCGCAGGATATGACCCCTGCCGAACGGATGGAGATGATCGGCGGCATGGTCGAAAGCCTGTCGTCGCGGCTTGCCAGCCAGGGCGGGCCGGTCGAGGATTGGGCGCGGTTGATCACGTCGCTTGGCGTTCTTGGGGAAGCGGCGCGGGCACGGGCGATTTACGAGAATGCGGTAGAGGTCTTTGCCGATGACCCCGCCGCGATGGATGATATTCAACGCGCGGGCGAACGCGCCGGGGTGACCGAATGATCTATGACGACATATCAGATTTTGCCGCCGCCCTGCCCCCGATGCAGGCGTTGATCGGGTTGGACCTTGGGGAAAAGACCATCGGCGTTGCGGTCAGCGACAGTTTTCTGTCGATTGCCACCCCGCTGGAAACCGTGCGCCGCAAGAAATTCGGGGTTGATGCCGCCCGCCTGTCAGAGATCATTGCCGCCCGCGGGATCGGCGGGGTGGTGCTGGGCCTGCCGCGCAATATGGACGGATCGGAAGGCGCGCGCTGTCAGTCGACACGGGCCTTTGCGCGGAACTTTGACCGGCTGGGAGATATTCCCATCGGGTTCTGGGACGAACGGCTGAGCACGGTCGCCGCGGAACGTGCGCTGCTGGAGGCCGATACATCGCGTCGCCGCCGCGCCGAGGTGATCGACCACGTAGCCGCGGGCTATATTCTGCAAGGGGTGCTGGACCGTTTGCGTGTGATCAAGGCGCAGGGCGCGTCGGCCTGAGGCCACATAAGCGCGACAGCGCGAGGATAAAGCGATGAGTGACGAGATCTGGAAGCGGAACGAAGTCGAAAGCCCCTGCGTGAAACTTTGCGTGGTGCACCCCGAGACGCGCCTGTGCACAGGGTGTTACCGATCCATTGACGAGATCGGCGCGTGGTCGCGTATGACGCCCGAAGAGCGCCGCAGCATCATGGCAGAGCTACCGTCGCGGGCGGGTACGTTGACGAAGCGGCGGGGGGGCCGTTCTGCGCGGCTCAAGCGTGACAGCACAGGCTGATCTGGCGAACCGTCTGGACCGTTGATGAGGATTCAGCGGGCCACGCGGTACAGAAAATCAAGCATTTCGCTGCTGGTCTGGGCCCCTTCGTGATCTTGCGGGGCGTAATTGTCATTCGCCGCTGGCACCACGGGGGTCGCCCCAAAATGCTGCGCCACGGTCACGCATTGCCACGTCGCCGCTGCGGGCACGAAGCGAAGGATATTGGTCTGCGGGTCTTGCGCTGTATCTGTCATGTTCATCTCTGCCATCTCTCGGGTCGTTCAATTTGTGCGCCGGTCGATTCGATTCTCGGTCGCCTGTCGGTAGTTTGGCTCCGACAGTGTGATATAAGTGTTAAGATATGGCAGTATTTGGGCAAAATCAGGGTAATAAACGTATCAGGCCCTGCACATTCCGGCCCAATGCCGCGGATTTAGGCAAACAACGGGCGCGTGATATCGGCCCCCTGCCCCTTGCCATGCCCGCCCCGCTATAGCATTGACCCTCCCGAACCCCCATATTTCCAGCTCGATAGACGATAAGGCCTAGACCATCATGGGACACAAATCCGATCTCACCCGCGCCGCACGGCTTTCGGTCGCCCCGATGATGGACTGGACCGACCGGCATTGTCGCTACATGCACCGGCTGTTTTCAAAGCAGACGTTGCTTTATACCGAAATGGTGACCTCGCCCGCCTTGGTACGCGGTGGCGCGTTGCATTTGCTGGATCATGATACCTCGGAGCATCCCGTGGCCTTGCAGCTTGGCGGGTCTGACCCGGACGAGCTGGCAGAGGCGGCGCGGATCGGGGCGCAGGCGGGGTATGACGAGATCAACCTGAACGTCGGCTGCCCGTCGGATCGCGTGCAATCGGGCTGTTTTGGCGCGGTGCTGATGGAGCAACCGGCGCTGGTGGCGAAATCCGTCGCGGCGATGCGCCGCGCGGTGGATGTGGACGTGACCGTCAAATGCCGGATCGGCGTGGATGACCAGAACCCCGCCGAGGTGCTGCCCGAGTTTCTGGCGCAGATCGTCGGCGCGGGCTGTGAACGGGTGACAATCCACGCGCGCAAAGCTTGGCTGCAGGGGCTCAGCCCCAAGGAAAACCGCGACATTCCTCCCTTGGACTACGAGCTGGTGCACCGGATGAAAGGGCTGTTCCCGAACCTGCATATCTCGATCAACGGAGGCATCACCTCGCTTGATCAGGCAGAGGCGTTTCTGGACGCCGGTTTGGATGGCGTGATGATCGGGCGCAGCGCCTATCATAACCCGACCGATATTCTGGCGCAGGCGGATCGCCGCATTTACGGCACCGGCGCAGACACCACGCCCGAGGATGTCGTGGCGCAGATGCTGCCCTATATCGACGCGCATATCGACGGCGGCGGCAAGCTGAACCAGATCACGCGCCATATGATGGGGCTCTTTGCCGGTCGCACCGGCGCACGGGTCTGGCGGCGCACCCTGTCCGAGCAAGCCTCCCGCCCCGGTGCCGACCGTCAGGTGCTGCTAGAGGCGCTGGACGCGATGCAAACACTGGCCGAGGCGCAAGAAGCGGTATAGCAACAGGGGCAACCGCACGACATTCAGGATCGCCCCCATGCAAGACCCCACCCTCCTTCTGCAGATTGTCCTTATGATCATGGCCATCGGTGCCTTTGCCGGTGTGCTGGCGGGGCTGCTGGGTGTCGGTGGCGGTATCGTCTTGGTGCCTGCGTTCTTCTATGCGTTCCAAGCGCTTGGCTATGACAGCCCGCAGCTGATGCAGATGTGTCTGGCGACCTCGCTGGCGACGATCATCGTGACCTCGCTGCGGTCGGTACACAGCCACAATAAAAAGGGCGCGGTCGATTGGGCGATCCTCAAGACATGGGCACCGGGGATCGTGATCGGGGCCATCATCGGGATGCTGGTGGTGGCACAGCTGCGCACGAGCGTCTTGCAGGGCATCTTTGGAGGGCTGGCGCTGGTCGTCGGACTATACATGGCCTTTGGGCGGGCGCATTGGCGCTTGGGACAGGCGATGCCCCGTGGGGCCGCGCGCGCGGCGCTGTCACCCTCTGTCGGGTTTCTATCGGTGCTGATGGGGATCGGCGGGGGCAGTTTCGGCGTGCCGCTGATGAGCCTGTTCAACGTGCCGATCCACCGTGCCGTGGCGACGGCTGCGGGGTTTGGCGTGCTGATCGCCGTGCCCTCTGTCATCGGGTTCCTGCTGGTTGATGCCGCGCCCAACAGCCCGCCGCTGACGGTGGGGGCGGTGAACCTGCCCACCTTTGCCATTGTCATCGCCATGACGCTCATCACCGCGCCGCTGGGGGTTAGACTGGCCCATGCGATGGACCCGAAACCGTTGAAACGGGTGTTTGCGGTCTTCCTGATCCTCGTGGCGCTGAACATGCTGCGCAAATCGCTGGGGCTGTAACCCGCCACGATAAGCGTTAGGCGCGCAGGATGGCGATCAGTTCGTCCTGCGACAGCGCGAAGGGCGTGCCCTTCATCGAGGATGCACCGGCGGACAGGCGCGCCACCTCTGCGTGATCCTCGGGGTTCAACCCCATCTCGGTCAATGTCCGCAGCCCCATCTGACGGGACCAATCGCGCAGGGCGGTGATCCCTGCCCCGTCTTGAACGTCGAATGTCGCATCGATCAGCTCAAGCACCCACATCAGGCGCGTGTGGATCTGCGTGCCTGCCTCTGCCTTTTCCAAGTGAGACGCAAGCACCGCGGGCAGAAGCGCGCCGCAAATCTCTCCGTGGGGGGCACCGGTCTGGCCGCCGATCACACCGGCAAAGCCATGCACCGCCCCCAGCCCCGCATTCGCCAAGGCCAGGCCACCGCAGGTGCTGACCCAAGCCATGTCGTCCCACGTTTCCGCTGCGTCTTGTTCAACCACGGCGCGCAGGGCGGCCAGCCCCTTGGGGATCGCCGCCTGACACAGCGCATCCGTCATCGGCGTCGCTTTGACCGACAGATAAGGTTCGATCACTTGCGTGACCGCATCCAGCCCCGCCGCAAGGGTAACGCGGCGCGGTGCGCCCTGCATCAGCCCGGCATCCACGATCGCGATATCGGGAATCATCCGCGCGTCGCGCAGGCTGACCTTGACCCCGTGTTCCGGCACGGCAATCACCGCGTTCTTGGTCACCTCTGCCCCCGTGCCCGCCGTGGTCGGCAGCGCGATCATCGGCAAAGGGGATGTATCGAGCGGTTTGCCGCCCCCCACCCCTTCGAGGTAGTCCAGCGGTGCCCCCGCGCAGGGGATCAGCGCCGCGAGCGCCTTGGCAAAGTCGATCACCGATCCGCCGCCAAGTGCGACAACCACATCCGGCCGATCTGCGGACACACGGGCGAGTGCGGCCTCCAACGCAGGCAGGCTCGGCTCGGACCCGCAGCTTTGTGTGGTGACCGACAGACCCGCCGCGCGGCAATCCTCGACCAACCAAGCCGCGCGCGCTGCATTGGAGCCGTGCACGATCAGCACATGCGTCCCAAAGCCAGCGGCCAGCGTGGCCGTCTGCGCGGCCTGTCCACGCCCGAAATGCAGCGCTTGCGGAGAGAAGAACGAAAACATCGGCTTAGCTGTCAGCGGCGTCTTTGTGGTAGCTGTCAAGCACGGCAACCTCGTCGCGCGAGCCAAGGATCACCGGAACGCGCTGGTGCGGTGCCGTGGGGGCGACATCCATAATCGCGCCCTGCCCCGTCGATGCAGCACCGCCTGCCGCTTCGATCACCATCGCCATCGGGTTCGCCTCGTACATCAGACGCAGCTTGCCGCCGGTCTTCTGGTTGTTGCTGTCAGCGGGGTACAAAAAGACCCCGCCACGCGTGAGAATACGGTGCACATCCGCGACCATCGACGCGGTCCAGCGCATGTTGAACGACCGGCCACGGGGGCCTTCCTTGCCGGCGACAGCCTCGTCCACATAGCGGCTGACGGGGGCATACCAATAGCGTGCGCGTGACGTGTTGATCGCATATTCCGAGGTCTCGGCGGGCACGGTCATCTTGGGGTGCGTCAGGCTGAATTCGCCGGTGTCCGGATCACTGCTGAAGCCTGCAACCTCGTCACCCTTGGTCACCACAAACATGGTCGAGGGGCCGTAGATCGCATAGCCCGCGCAAATCTGGTTACGGCCGTTGTGCAGCACGTTGCGGTCACCATCGGCCTGCACCTGCATGACCGAGAAGATCGACCCCACCGACAGGTTCACATCAAGGTTCGACGACCCGTCCAGCGGATCGAAATACAGCAGGTAGTCGCCCTTTTGCGGCTCTTTCAGCCAAGTAACCTCTTCCACCTCTTCAGACACAAGTGCTGCGACACGCGGGCTGTTGGCACACTCACGCTCGAACACATCATTGGCCATGATATCCAGCGTCTTTTGCGCCTCGCCCTGCACGTTGATCTCTCCGGCGGCACCAAGGTTGCCCTCGAAGGCACCACGACGCACGAGACCGGCGATCAGTCGCGACGCCGATGCGATGTCTTCCAGCAGAAACACCAGATCGGGGTCAAAGCTGTTTTGGGTCAGATACCGGCGAAGCGTTGGGGCTGTCATGGGGAGTTCCTTAAAAATTCAGGGTCGCGTCAACGGCCTTTTTCCAGAGCGCATATTTCGCGTCGCGCTGGTCATCGTCCATTTTCGGCGTGAATTGGGTTTCCTGTGTCCACGATTTCGCGAACTGTTCCTGATCAGGATAAACGCCCGCGTGCATCCCCGCAAGCCACGCGACCCCGAGGGCGGTGGTTTCATGCACGGTGGGCCGGTCAACGGGGGCGGCGATGATGTCGGACAGGAATTGCATGGTCCAGTCGCTGGCAGACATGCCGCCATCGACGCGCAAGGTGGGCTGCACGCCATCTGCTTTCCAGTCGGCGGACATCGCTTCGAGCAGGTCGCGTGTCTGGTAGCCGACGCTTTCCAGCGCCGCGCGGGCCATTTCGGCGGGCCCCGTACCGCGGGTCAACCCGAAGACAGCGCCGCGACAATCGGGGTTCCAATAGGGCGCACCCAGCCCGACAAAGGCAGGGACGAGTACCACGTTCTGATGCGGGTCCGCCTGTTCGGCCAGCCCTTGCGTCTCGGCCGAATCCTGAATGATCTGCAACCCGTCGCGCAACCATTGCACCACGGCCCCCGCGACAAAGATCGATCCTTCCAGCGCGTACGTCGGCTTGCCGTCGAATTGATAGGCAATGGTGGTGAGCAGCCGGTTTTCCGACCGTACCGGCGTGTCGCCCGTGTTCATCAGCGCGAAACAGCCCGTGCCGTAGGTGGATTTCAGCATCCCCGGCTCGAAACACGCCTGCCCCACCGTGGCCGCCTGCTGGTCGCCCGCGACCCCGTGGATCGGTACGGCAGCGCCCAGAACATCGGGATCGGTATGGCCGAAATCATCGGCGCAATTCTTGACCTCTGGCAACATCTCCATCGGGATGTCGAGCAGGTCACAGATCGACCGGCTCCACCGGCCTTTGCGGATGTCATAAAGCATGGTGCGCGCGGCGTTGGTGGCATCCGTCGCATGGGAGGCCCCGCCGGTCAGCTTCCAGATCAAAAAGCAATCGACAGTGCCGAACAGCAGCTCGCCCTTGGCGGCACGGTCCCGCGCGCCTTCGACGTTGTCCAATATCCACGCCAGCTTGGTGCCCGAGAAATACGGGTCCAACAACAGGCCGGTGCGGTCGGTGAACATCTCTTCGTGGCCCGCATCGCGCAGGGTGCGGCACTGGCTGGCGGTGCGGCGGTCCTGCCAGACGATGGCGTTATAGATCGGGCGGCCGGTCTGCTTGTCCCAGACCACAACCGTCTCGCGCTGGTTGGTGATGCCGATGGCGGCGATATCGCCTGCCGTGATCCCTGCCTTGTCGATCGCCCCGCGGCAGGTCGCCTGCGTGGTGCGCCACAGATCATCGGGATCATGTTCAACCCAGCCGGACTGGGGGAAATGCTGGGGGAATTCTTCCTGGGCGCTGGCAATCGACGTCATCGTGTCATCGTAAACGATGGCCCGTGTGGAGGTGGTGCCTTGGTCAATGGCAAGGATATACGTCATGCGCGTCCCTTTGGAAGTGTAGCAACCGTCAGATGGTGCCGTATCCTAGCAAGGGTCGGCAGGCCCGACCAGATGTCAGGGCAATGACGGATGTCGGCGTTGTTGGAAAATCAAAGGTTCCGGGGCCAGCGAACCGGCCCCGGAAAGAGTGGCTTACTGCCAGGATTTGATCAGCTCATCATAGGCGATGGTCTGTGGCTCTTCGTCTTCGCTTTCCAGTTTCGCTTTGGGCGAACCGGGCTGGGACAGCCAGTACTCTGGGTCACGCTCTTCGTTCATCTTGGGGCCAATGTCCCCTTGAACGCCGGCACGCTCCAGACGGATCAGGACTTTTTCCTGATCGGCGCACAGGGCATCAAGCGCTTCCTGAGGGGTCTTCGCACCGGACATGGCGTCGCCGATGTTCTGCCACCACAGCTGCGCCAGCTTTGGATAGTCAGGCACGTTGGTACCAGTTGGGGACCACTGAACGCGCGCGGGCGAACGGTAGAATTCAACCAGACCACCCAGTTTCGGTGCACGCTCTGTAAAGCTTTCGTGCTGGATCGACGATTCACGGATGAAGGTCAGGCCAACGTGGCTTTTCTTGACGTCCACAGTCTTGGAGGTGACGAACTGCGCATAGAGCCATGCGGCCTGTGCACGGTCCACCGGAGTGGATTTCATCAGCGTCCACGACCCGGCATCCTGATACCCGATCTTGGTGCCTTCGGTCCAATAAGCACCGTGGGGCGAAGGTGCCATGCGCCATTTCGGCGTGCCATCTTCGTTCATCACGGGCAGGTCAGGCTCTACCGACGCGGCGGTAAAGGCGGTGTACCAGAACATCTGCTGGGCCACGTTGCCCTGCGCCGGAATCGGGCCCGCCTCAGAGAAGGTCATGCCCGCAGCCGCCGGAGGCGAATACTTCTGCAGCCATTCGATCGCTTTGGTCACGGCATAGACCGCTGCTGGCCCGTTTGTGGCACCGCCACGCGCAACGCAAGAACCCACAGGCTGCGAGTTTTCGTTGACGCGGATACCCCATTCGTCGACGGGCAGACCGTTTGGCTCGCCTACGTCACCGGCACCGGCCATCGACAGCCACGCATCGGTGTAGCGCCAGCCAAGCGACGGGTCTTTCTTGCCGTAGTCCATGTTGCCAAAGACTTCGCCTTCGACGCCAAGACGCGACAGGTCGCGACCGGTGAAGAACTCGGCGATGTCCTCATATGCGGACCAGTTGACCGGAACACCCAGATCGTAGCCATATTTCTCTTTGAAATCAGCTTTGTTCTGTTCGTCGTTGAACCAATCGTAGCGGAACCAATACAGGTTCGCGAACTGCTGGTCGGGCAGTTGGTAGATCTTGCCATCGGGGCCGGTGGTGAACGACAGGCCGATGAAGTCTTCGAGGTCGAGACCGGGGTTGGTCACGGCCTTGCCTTCGCCTTCCATCCAGTCGGACAGGTTGCGGGCTTGCTGATAGCGCCAGTGCGTCCCGATCAGGTCGGAATCGTTGATATAGGCGTCATAGATGTTCTCGCCCGACTGCATTTGCGTTTGCAGCTTTTCGACAACGTCACCTTCGCCGATCAGGTCATGGGTGACCTTGATGCCGGTGATCGCTTCGAAAGCGGGGGCCAGAACGGTGGATTCGTAGGTGTGCGTGCCGATTGTCTCGGACACGACGTTGATCGACATGCCCTCGAACGGTTTTGCAGCGTCGATAAAGAACTGCAGTTCGGCTTCCTGGTCTTCCCGCGACAGCGCGGAGAGATCGCCGATTTCTTTATCAAGGAAAGCCTTTGCGGCCTCCATGTCGGCGAACGCAGGTGCGGCAAACATGCAAGCCGCAAGCCCGATCGCAGTCGTTCCCTTTAAGCGCAAGTTCATGATGTTCCTCCCTAGAATTGAACATTTGAGAGGTCCGGTTCTTGCAGGCCGGCCCCCCTTATTTTCCTTTCCTAGACCCAGCGGAAAACCGCGATGGCATAGAAAAGGCAGACAACCAATGCCCCCCATTGGGGCGCACTGAGCAGCCCGAGCCAAGCCAGATTGATAAAGGCCGAGCCCAGAAGCGTGATGAACAACCGGTCACCGCGCGTCGTTTCCATCCCCAGTATACCGGCACGCGGCACTTCGGGGAATTTGATTGCAAGGATCGTAAAGGTGATCAGCGTCACCGCGATGATCCCAAAGAAAGCGGCGGTGGGCCAAGTCCAAGCCATCCAGTCCATAGTGTTTCCTCCGGTCTTTCTTTGTTAAACGCGGCCCAAGGCAAAGCCTTTGGCGATGTAGTTGCGCACGAAATAGATCACCAAGGCCCCCGGCACGATGGTCAGCACCCCTGCTGCGGCCAGCACACCCCAGTCGATCCCGGCGGCGCCCACGGTACGGGTCATGGTGGCGGCAATCGGCTTGGCGTCCACGCTGGTCAGCGTCCGGCTCAGCAACAGCTCAACCCAGCTGAACATGAACAGGAAGAAGGCCGTGACCCCGATCCCCGAGGCGACCAGCGGCGTGAAGATGCGGATGAAAAAGCGCGGGAAGCTGTAGCCGTCGATATAGGCCGTCTCGTCGATCTCTTTCGGGACGCCGCGCATGAACCCTTCGAGGATCCACACCGCCAGCGGCACGTTGAACAGACAATGCGCCAGCGCCACAGCAATATGCGTGTCGAACAACCCGACGGAGCTATAAAGCTGGAAGAACGGCAGCGCGAAAACCGCGGGCGGGGCCATCCGGTTGGTCAGCAGCCAGAAGAACAGGTGCTTGTCGCCCATGAAGCTGTAGCGCGAGAAGGCATAGGCCGCCGGCAGCGCCACCGCGAGCGAGATCACCATGTTCATTACCACATAAGCCATCGAGTTCAGATAGCCCGTGTACCATGACGCATCCGTCAGGATCGTCATATAGTTGTCGAAGGTCAGATCACGCGGCCACAGGGTAAAGCTGTTGAGGATCTCTGTGTTGGTCTTGAGGCTCATGTTCAGCAGCCAATAGATCGGCAGCAGCAAGAACAGCAGATAGAGCGCCATGACAATCGCATTGCCCTTGATCTTGGGCAGGGCAAACCCTCTTTTTTGTGCAAGATCAGACATCAGTGGCCATCCCTTTTATCGAGGTTCGTCATCACGGTGTAGAACACATAGGAGATCAGCAGGATCACCAGATAATACATGATCGAGAACGCCGCCGCAGGACCAAGGTCAAACTGTCCGAGCGCCATCTTGACCAGATCGATCGACAGGAAGGTGGTAGAGTTACCAGGCCCCCCGCCCGTCACGACGAACGGTTCGGTGTAGATCATGAAGCTGTCCATAAACCGCAGCAGGATCGCGATCATCAGAACCCCCATCATCTTGGGCAGCTCGATATAGCGGAAGACTTTCCAGCGGCTCGCTTGGTCGATCTTGGCCGCCTGATAGTAAGCATCGGGGATGGATTGCAGACCGGCATAGGCCAGCAGCGCCACCAGTGACGTCCAGTGCCAGACATCCATCACGATCACAGTGATCCATGCGGCATAGAAATCCTGGGTGTAGTTATAGTCGATGCCCAAGGCCGACAGCGTGTAGCCCAACAGGCCAATGTCCACGCGGCCAAAGATTTGCCAGATGGTGCCCACAACGTTCCACGGGATCAGCAGCGGCAGCGACATCAGAACCAGACAAAGCGAGGCCCAGAACCCTTTCTTGGGCATGTTCAGCGCCACAAAGATCCCCAACGGGATTTCAATGGCCAGAATGATCACCGAAAAGGCGATCTGGCGGCCCAAGGCGTTCCACATCCGCTCTGATTCAATCATCTCGCGGAACCAGTCGAGGCCAGCCCAGAAGAACTGGTTGTTCCCGAAGGTATCTTGCACCGAATAGTTCACCACGGTCATCAGCGGGATCACGGCAGAGAAAGCCACCAGCAGCAGCACGGGCAGCACAAGGAACCAGGCCTTTTGATTGACGGTCTTGTTCATGACGCGGTCCTTTCAGCGAGGGTCAGCGGGAAAGCGGCGGATTGGATCATCTTAGGCCCCCTGCGGCGCAACGCGCCAGCTGTTGGCATAGACATTCACCCCGGCTGGGTCGAAAACAATGCGGTTCATATCCGGCGAAATCTCGGCGCCTTCTTCGGCGATCACGTTGATTTCACTGCCATTAAAGTCAGCACGCACGATCTTGTGGCGGCCCACGTCCTCGATCCGCTTGATCGTGACAGGCAGCCCCGCCGCGCCCGTGGCAAGCCGTGTGAATTCGGGCCGCACGCCCAGTTCGACCTTGCCGTCCAGCGGCGCAAAGCCGTGGCCCAAGTCGATCTCGTGGCCGCCAATGACGGCCTTGTCGCCGGTCACCGTCGCGTCGAGCACATTCATACCGGGTGAGCCGATGAAATAGCCCACGAAGGTGTGCTGTGGTGTCTCGAACAGCTCTTGCGGGGTGCCCATCTGCACAACGCGGCCGTCATACATCACGACGACTTTGTCAGCAAAGGTCAGCGCCTCTGTCTGGTCGTGGGTCACATAGATCATGGTGTGACCGAATTCATGGTGCAGTGATTTCAACTGCGTGCGCAGCTCCCACTTCATATGGGGGTCGATCACGGTCAGCGGCTCGTCGAACAGCAGCGCGTTCACGTCCTCGCGCACCATCCCCCGCCCGAGCGAGATTTTCTGTTTCGCATCCGCCGTCAGCCCGCGCGCCTTGCGGTTCAGCATGTCCTCCATGCCGATCATCCCCGCGATCTGCTGCACGCGCTGCGCGACATAGGCCGCATCCGCGCCCCGGTTGCGCAGCGGGAACGCCAGATTGTCGCGCACGGTCATCGTGTCATAGACCACCGGAAACTGGAAAACCTGCGCGATGTTGCGCTTGGTCGTGGGGTCGTTGGTCACGTCACGGTCGTTGAACAGGATGCGGCCCTGACTGGGGTGCAGCAGGCCCGAGATGATGTTCAGCAACGTGGATTTACCACAGCCCGACGCGCCCAAAAGCGCATAGGCCTCACCGTCCACCCAGTCGTGGTTCAGCTCTTTCAGCGCAAAGTCATCTTCGCTGGTGGGGTTGGGCAAATAGGAATGCGCCAGGTTATCAAGGGTGATTTTTGCCATTGGTCCGGTCCTCCCTCAGGCCGCTGCCGCATAGGATGCGGGGGCCACGGATGTGCCGTCTTCGGCAAAGATGTAAACATGTGTCGGGTCAAGATAGACGTTCAGCGGAGCCCCGATCTTGAGGTCTTTGACCCCGTGCACCAGACCGACCCAGTTTTCACCGTGGTGATCAAGGTGGATAAAGGTTTCCGACCCTGTGATCTCGGTCACGTTCAGCTTGCCCGCAAACTCCAGCGCGTCGTCAGACTGCTTGGACAGTTCAAGGTGGTTGGGGCGGAAGCCCGCAACATAGCTGCCATCGGCCACGGTCTTGAAGTTCCCGAAGGTCGCGACCTTGTTGCCATCACCAAAAGTCAGCGTGTCGCCGGCCTTGGTGATGTTGAGGAAGTTCATCGGCGGGTCAGAGAAGACGCGCGCGGTCGTGGCATCAACCGGCTGGCGGTAGACCACGGGGGTCAGGCCGAACTGCGTGATGCGTCCTTCCCACAATGTGGCGGTATGCCCGCCCAGCAAAAGCGCCTCTTCCGGTTCGGTCGTGGCATAGACGAAGATCGAGCCTGCTTCCTCAAAGATTTTCGGGATTTCGGCCCGCAGCTCTTCGCGCAGCTTGTAGTCGAGGTTCGCCAGCGGTTCGTCCAGCAACACCAGCCCCGCGTCCTTGACCAAAGCCCGCGCAAGCGCGCAGCGTTGCTGTTGCCCGCCCGACAGTTCCAGCGGCTTGCGGTCCAGCATCGGCGTCAACTGCATCAGATCGGCGGCCTTGCGCACGGCGCTGTCGATCTCGTCCTTGGATTTGCCCAGCAACCGCATGGGGCTGGCGATGTTGTTGTAGACGGTCATCGACGGGTAGTTGATGAACTGCTGATACACCATCGCCACACCGCGATCCTGAACGCGCATGCCGGTGACATCCTCGCCGTTCCAGATCACCTTGCCGGTGTTGGGTACATCCAGCCCCGCCATCAACCGCATCAGGGAAGTCTTGCCCGCAGATGTCGGCCCCAGCAGCACGTTCATGGTGCCGGACTGCAGCTCAAGATCTGTCGGATGAATATGCGTCTGGCCGTTTACGACCTTGGACACGCCTTGCAAAACGAGCGACATGTTCCTCTCCCCTTCACGCGCCAGTGGCGGCTGTAGTGTTGTCGGCGGGCGTGGCGGTGGTTTCCACCATCCATGCTTCCAACGTGTTCAATTCATCCGCGTCAAGCCGCAGGCCCAGTTTGGACCGGCGCCAGATGATGTCGTCAGCGGTGCGGGCAAATTCCTTGTCGATCAGCCACTTGGCCTCACGCTCGGTCAGGGTCGCACCGAAATCACGCCCCAGATCTGCCGCGGTTTGCGCGTCGCCCAAGACATCAAATGCCTCGCGCCCGTAGGCTTTGACCAGACGATCCGCCCAACGTTGGGTCAAAAAGCCGTAGCGGTCCTGCAACTCTTGTTTCAACGCCGCCACGCCGTCTACCGGAAAATCGCCGCCAGGCAAGGCGACACCCGCCGTCCAGGGTTTGGCGTCATTGGCAAAATAGGGCTGGATCTTCTCTAGCGCGCTTTCGGCCAGACGGCGGTAGGTGGTGATCTTGCCGCCAAAGACGTTCAGCACCGGCGCACCGGCGGATGTGTCGACCTTCAGCACATAGTCCCGCGTCGCCGCCGTGGCAGAGCTCGCCCCGTCGTTATACAGCGGGCGCACGCCGGAGTAGGTCCAGACGATATCGTCGGTGGTGATCTGCTTTTTCAGGTATTTGGACGCAAAACGTACGAGGTAGTCCTGCTCCTCGGGGGTGCAGACCGGCTTTTCGGACACATCCGTGTGGTCGGCATCTGTGGTGCCGATCAGGGTAAAATCCGTCTCGTAAGGAATGGTAAAGATGATACGCCCGTCTTCGCCTTGGAAGAAGTAGCATTTGTCGTGGTCATACAGCTTGGGCGTCACGATATGGCTGCCCCGCACCAGCCGCACCCCTTCCGAGGAATTGATGCGCACGGTGTTGCGGATCACGTTTTCCACCCAAGGGCCACCGGCGTTGACCAGCATCTTGGCCTGTACCACGCGTTGGGGGCCGCCGTCTTTCGGTTCCAGCGTGACCTGCCACATGCCGTCGACCTGCTCGGCAGAAACAACCTTGGTGCGGGTGTTGATCCGCGCACCACGGGTTTGGGCGTCGCGGGCGTTCAGCACCACCAGACGGCTGTCTTCGATCCAGCAGTCGGAATACTCATAGGCTTTTTCGAACTTGTCCTGCAGCGGTGCCCCCTCGGGGGCCTGCGTCAGATCGACCGCGGTCGTCCCCTTGAGGATCTGCCGCCCGCCCAGATTGTCATACATGAACAGACCCAAGCGGATCAGCCACGCAGGGCGACGCCCCTTCATCCACGGCATGAACACGTTGAGCAGCTTTGAGGTGGGCGTATCCCCCTCGAACCGCATATCCTTATGATAAGGCAGCACAAACCGCATCGGCCAAGAGATATGCGGCATCGCTTTCAGCAGGGTTTCGCGTTCGATCAACGCCTCGCGGACAAGGCGGACCTCCCAGTATTCCAGATAGCGCAGCCCGCCGTGAAACAGCTTGGTCGAGGCCGAGGATGTTGCCGAGGCCAGATCGTTCATCTCTGCCAGCTCGACGCTAAACCCACGGCCCACGGCGTCGCGTGCAATGCCGCAGCCGTTGATCCCTCCGCCGATCACAAAGAGATCGACGCTGTGTTCTGTTTCAAGCTGGCTCAATGAAGCCTCCCCGCATCATTTTCGCGTCTCGCAGCTAGGTTTGCGGGACGTCGTGACAAAAGACACCAAGCCCCTTCGTTTTTCAAGATCGAACGTTCGTTTCTTTTCGTTTTCGACTATAGCCTTGATTTTAGGCGCATTAATCCTTCGCCTGACGCGCATTTCTGCGCCTTACAGACGATATACCACGATTCGCGGCCTTGACGTGCTTCGCTTTCCGTAGATTGTAAGTTTTGGTCGGGCGTGCAGAAACCTTGGGCATCCCCAGCCAAAGACGGGGGGATCTATGTCAAATTTCAGACAGCGCGAGATTTTGGAGCTGGCGCGCAAGGACGGCAAAGTCACCGTCGACGGGCTGGCAGAGGCGTATAATGTTACCGTGCAGACCATCCGCCGCGACCTGTCCGAGCTTGCTGAAAGCGGCAAGCTGGAACGGGTGCATGGCGGCGCGGTGATCCCGTCGGGGGTGGTGAATATCGTCTATGACGAACGCCGTCGCCTGAACGAGGAAGGCAAACGCGCCATCGCCGAACATTGCGCGCAGGCTATACCGCATGGGGCGTCGGTGTTCATGAACATCGGCACCAGTACCGAGGCAGTCGCGCAGGAAATGCTGCATCACGAAAACCTGCTGGTGGTGACGAACAACCTCAACATTGCCAACATTCTTGCCGCCAACCAAAGCTGCGAGATTATCCTGACAGGCGGCGTCTTGCGCCGTGCGGATGGTGGCATGGTGGGCGGGCTGACTGCCGAGATGGTCAAGCAGTTCAAGTTCGATTTCTCGGTTCTGGGCTGTTCTGCCATTGATACGGATGGCGATCTGCTGGATTTCGACGGGCAAGAGGTGCTGGTCAGCCGGTCCGCCATCGGGCGGTCACGCACGGTGATGGTCGTGGCCGACCACCTGAAGTTCCAGCGCAAGGCCCCGCTGACGATCTGTTCGCTGCGCGATGTGAACACGCTGTTCACCGACCACCACCTACCCGATGCGCTCAAGGCGGAATGCGCGGGCTGGGGCACCTCGGTTGTGACCGCCTGACCCAAGCATGGACAGAGCCCCATGAAGCAGCATGACCCGCGCGGCTGGCTTTTTGTCGCCCCCGCCTGCCTTTTGCTGGGGGTGGTCGGGCTGATCCCGCTGGTCACCGTCATCAACTATTCGTTCTTCGAGATTTTCACCCTGCAATCGCGCTTCTGGATCGGGACAGAGTGGTTCCGCGACCTGATCACCGCCCCGCGTTTCTGGGCGAGCTTCGGGCGCAGCGCGCTGTTCTCGACCTTTGTGCTGTGCATCCAGATCCCGCTGGGGATCGCGCTGGCCCTGTGCATCCCGCGCGGACGGATCTGGGCGGGTGCGGCCTTGGCTGTGCTGTCGCTGCCGCTGCTGGTACCGTGGAACATGATCCCTGCGCTCTGGCTGAGCCTGATGGATGGCGACACAGGCATTTTGGGACAGTGGCTGGCGGGCTACGGTTGGCCCGCCGCGTGGAAGAACAGCGCCGTGCTGACCTGGGTGGTGATCTTGGCAATGGACACGTGGCACTGGACCAGCCTTGTGGTCATCCTCGCCTATAGCGCGCTGACCACGATCCCCGATCCGCTTTATCAGGCGGCCGCCATCGATGGGGCGCGTCCGTGGCAGGTGTTTCGCCATATCCAACTGCCGCGGTTGCAGCATGTGCTGCTCATGGCGGTGCTGCTGCGGTTCATGGACAGTTTCATGATCTACACCGAGGCCTTTCCGATCAATGCCGGCGGCCCGGCCGAGGCCAGCCTGTTCCTCGCCGTGGATCTGGGCGAGGAGATCAAGGCGTTCAACTACGGCCCCTCGGCCGCGCGGTCGGTGCTATATTTCCTGATCGTGCTATCGGTCGCATGGGTCTTTACCAAGGTGCAGGCCAAGCTTGACGATCCCAAACCGGGGGTGCCGTGATGATACCGCGTCGGGCATGGCCCGTGATCAAACTGGCGATGCTGGGGGCGTTCATCCTCTTCACCATCCTGCCACTGGTACAGATGACGGTGCTGAGCTTTACCGCGACGCTGGCGCAGGACGGGCTGAGCTTGGGCGAGACGACGCTGCGCAACTATCGCGCCATCTGGGCCGATCCGAGCTTGCGCGCGGCCTTTGGCAATTCAGTCGCCTATGTGCTGATCAATATCGCGATCACCATCCCCGTCGCCCTGCCCGCAGCCTTTGCCTTTGCGCGGCTGTCGTTTCTGGGGGACAAACACCTGTTCTTCAGCTTCATCGCCTTTCGCATCACCCCGCCCGTGGTGCTGACCCTGCCGATCTTCCAGCTTTTCTCGGTGCTTGGCATCGTCAACTCGGTCACTGGCATCGCGCTGGCCCATTGTCTGTTCAACCTGCCGGTGTCGATCTGGATTCTGCAGGGCTTCATCGCCGCCGTCCCGCGAGAAATGGACGAGACGGCGTTCCTTGATGGCTATTCGCGCCCCCGCTATATCTGGAAAATCCTGCTGCCGCAGATCGCGCCCGGCATCGCGGTGACTGCGTTTTTCTGCTTTATGTTCAGCTGGGTAGAAGTCGTCTTTGCCCGCATCCTGACCACCACCAACGGCAAGCCGATCTCTATGGCGCTCAGCGCGATGTTCGGCTTTCAGACGGATATCGGGATGGTCATGGCCTTTACGCTGACCTCTATGCTGCCCGGCGCATTGCTGCTGTTTGCCATGCGCAATCATCTGTCCCGCGGGTTCAAGGTCGGGCGGGTCTAGAGCCCGCCCTCCCCTTCAAGGCTACCCCCGTGCCGCCTGACGCGAGGTGCGGCGCGTCACCAGCAAACGGTTGATGAAGGCGAGGACAAAGATCACCGTCAGGATCAACACGATTGTCGGAGCCGGTGCGCTGTCCAGAAAGAAGCTGGCGTAGACGCCCGCGAACATCGACAACAGGCAGACCAGCACAGATACGATCAGCATCGGGCCAAAGCTGCGCACCACCAGAAAGGCAATCGCCCCCGGTGTGACCAGCAACGCCACCGCAAGGATCAGCCCCGTCGCCGTCAGCGTCGCCACGATGGTCAGCGACAACACCGCCAGCAACCCATAGTGCAAGAACCCCGTGTGCAGCCCGCTGGCCTGCGCCTGCGCGGGGTCAAAGGCGTGCAGCAGCAGATCTTTCCACTTGAGCACCAGAAACGCCGTCACAAAGGCCGAGATCAGCCCCGCCGTCCAAAGATCCTGCGCGCCGACGCCCAGCATATTGCCGAACAGCACGTGATCCAGATGCTGGTTCGTGGTGATCGAGGTGTACATGATGATGCCGATCCCGAACATGCCCGAAAAGACGACCCCCATCACGGTGTCCTGTTTGATCCGGCTGTTATAGCTCAGGTATCCGGTCAGCATCGCGCAGGACATGCCCGCGGCAAAGGCCCCTACAATCAGCGGCAGCCCCGTGATCCAGGCCAGCACGACCCCCGGCAGGACCGCATGGCTGACCGCATCGCCCATCAAGGCCCAGCCCTTGAGCACCAGAAAGCATGACAGCAACGCCGTCGGCGGGGCGACCAGCAGGACGATCCAGAAAGCGTTCTGCATGAAGGGAAACTGAAAGGGAAACAGCAACGTCTCGATCATGGGGCCACCCCGTCTCGCAAGGATTTGAGCGCCGCCGCAGCCTTGCGCCGCGCGGCCAGCACACCGTGTTTGGGCGCAAAAACAAAGGCCAGCAGGAAGATCGCGGTTTGCAGCGTAACGATCACCCCGCCTGTCGCCCCGTCCAGAAAATAGCTGGCATAGGCCCCCAAAAAGCTGGTGATCGTGCCGATCAGCACCGATACGATGATCAGCCGCGGGAAACGATCGCACAGCAGATAGGCCGTCGCCCCCGGTGTCACGACCATGGCGATCACCAGAAAGGCTCCGACGGTCATCATCGC
This sequence comes from Sulfitobacter sp. CB2047, assembly GCF_000735125.2. Classification (NCBI taxonomy): domain Bacteria; kingdom Pseudomonadati; phylum Pseudomonadota; class Alphaproteobacteria; order Rhodobacterales; family Roseobacteraceae; genus Sulfitobacter; species Sulfitobacter sp. CB2047. The sequence continues at coordinate 2,269,611 of NZ_CP072613.1, forward strand.
CGCCACCACCGCCGCCGACAGCAGCATGAAGAACACCGCCTTCAACAGCTCGGGCCGCAACCCGATGGAGCGTGCGTGGTTTTCATCAAAGAAGGTGACCATCAGGTCTTTCCACTTCAGCAGCAGCACGGTCAGACAGACAACCCCGATGATCGCCAACTGCACGATATCCTGCGGCGCGATGGCAAGGATATTGCCCATAATGATGGTCTGGATGCTGACCGACATGGGCGATAGCGACACCATGAAAAGGCCCAAGCCGAAAAATGCGGTAAAGATGATGCCAATGATCACGTCGATCTTCAGCCCCGACCGCCCCGACAGAAACAACATCGCCCCCGCCGCCATGCCGCCCGCCAGAAACGCGCCAAGCGCGAAGGGTAGCCCCAGCATATAGGCCCCCGCCACACCGGGCACGACAGAATGGCTCAGCGCATCGCCGATCAGCGACCAGCCCTTGAGCATCAGATAGCACGACAGAAAGGCGCAAACCGCCCCCACCATCGCTGACACCCACATGGCGTTGAACATATAGTCATAGCTGAACGGCTCTAGCAGCAGGTCGATCATGTGTCGTCCTCGGAAGTGTCGATGCGTTCGCCGTAATGCACGAAGGGGCGTTCGTCGTCGGTGATGATCCGCAGCTCGCGCCCGTCGTCATCATCGTGCAGGTCTTGCCCCCCAAGGGTAAAGTGCCGCAGCACCCCGCCAAAAGCCGTTTCCAGATTGTCATGGGTAAAGACCGTTTCCGTCGGCCCATAGGCCAGCACCGTGCCCTTGACCAAGACGGTCCGGTCACAGAATTCCGGGACAGAGCCCAGGTTATGCGTCGACACGAGCATCACCCGCCCTTCGTCGCGCAACTCGCGCAGCAGGTCGATGATCTGGTCCTCGGTCTTCACGTCTACGCCGGTAAAGGGTTCGTCCAGCAGGATCACCTGCCCGTTCTGCGCCAAGGCGCGCGCCAGAAAAACGCGTTTGCGCTGCCCGCCGGACAGCTCTCCGATCTGGCGGTGGCGGAAATCGGTCATATTGACGCGGCGCAGAGCATCGTCAACCGCCGCATGATCGGCGGCTTTGGGACGGCGCAGAAACCCCATATGCCCATAGCGCCCCATCATTACCACATCCTGCACCAGCACCGGAAAGGCCCAATCGACCTCTTCTGACTGCGGGACATAGGCCACAAGGTTTTCTCGCAACGCCTGTTTGACGGTCTTGCCGAGCAGGGTGATCTGCCCCTGCGCGGCGGGCACAAAGCCCATGATCGCCTTGAACAGCGTAGATTTCCCCGCCCCGTTCACCCCGACCAGCGCCGTGATCGTACCGCGCGGGATCTCGAAGCTGGCATCATAAAGCGCGGTGTGGCCGTTGCGATAGGTCACGGTCACATCGGTGGCCTTGATGCCGATCGCATCGGGCGCAAGCCCGGCATCAGGGGTCGTGGTGGAGGCGGGGTGCATAGGGGTATCCATTTACTTCAGGCCTGCATCCAGCCCGTCCGCGACAGTCTGCGAGGTCACGCGCAGCAAGTCCAGATAGCTTGGCACGGGCCCCTCGGCGGTGCTGAGGCTATCGACATAAAGCACACCACCATAGGCCGCGCCGGTTTCCCGCGCGACCTGCTTTGCAGGCGAGGTGTTCACCGTGCTTTCACAGAAAACGACCGGAATATCATTGTCGCGCACGGAATCGATGACGTTGCGCACCTGCTGCGGCGTGCCGGTCTGGTCGGCGTTCATCGGCCAGAGGTAGAGCTCTTTCATCCCGAAATCCCGCGCGAGGTAGCTGAACGCCCCTTCACAGGTCACCAGCCAACGCTGGTCTTCGGGGATTTGCGCAATGCGGTCCCGCAGGGGCGTGATCGTATCGCGGATTTCCTGTTTGTAGCCTTCAGCATTGGCGGCATAGGTCGCCGCATTGTCAGGGTCGTGTTCGGCAAAAGCTGCCGCGATGTTGTCGACGTAGATCAGCGCGTTATCCAGCCCCATCCAGGCGTGGGGGTTCGGCTTGCCCTCATACTCCCCCTCCCCGATCGAAATCGGCTCCACCCCGTCGGTCAGCGTGGCCGACGGAATATCCCCGAGGTTCGAGATGAACTGCTCGAACCACAGCTCTAGGTTCATACCGTTCCACAGGATCAGATCAGCATCCACCGCGCCCACGATATCGCGCGGGGTGGGTTCATAGCCGTGGATTTCCGCACCCGGCTTGGTGATCGATACCACCTCTGCCGCATCGCCGCCCACCTGCTGCGCCATATCGGCAAGAACCGTAAAGGTCGTGACGACTTTGAAATCAGCCGCAACCGCAGGCACGCCCGCCATCGCTGCAACACCAAGAACCGGAGCAAAAACCGACGCCAGCACATTCTTTCTCATTCTGTTCCTCCAAGGACCAATGCGTTCGCTAGATGTAAATGCGAATTAGTCGCATATGTCAAACATGCAAATAAGAATAGGTCGCATAAACTTGCGGGCAAGGAGAATCTTGCGTAACAAGAAGGCAGACGAGAAAGGACATCGGTTTGACCCACAGCGCTGATTACAAGCAATTGCTGCGTGAAGCGGGCCTGCGGGTCACACCACAGCGCACAACCATCGTATCGCTGCTGTCGGAAACCGACGATCACCCCAATGTCGAAGACCTGTATGAAAAGGCACGCAGGTTGGATGACACTGTATCCGTTGCCACGGTCTATCGCACGATGTCAGTGCTTGAAAACGCGGGGCTGGTGCGCAAACTGGTGCTGGATGATGCCCCTGCCCGCTACGAGATGATGCCCCACACGGACCACGACCATCTGGTCGATGTCGACAGTGGGGATCTGGTAGAGATTCCAGGGACCGAGATCGCGACGCTGCTGGATCGTGTCGCGGCCGAGATGGGCTATGAGCTGGTCAGCCACCACACGGTCATTCGCGCCCGCAAGCTTTAGGTCTGCGTCTGATCCGCAAGCGATCTGACCATCGCCGCCGCACCGGCCGAGATCGTGCGCAGGATCACCTCGTCCGGGATGTCACGGATCAGCCAGTCGCGCATCGGGCCAAAGGCTGACAGGAACACCATCAGATTGGCAACGATATCAAGCCGTTGATCGTCGCTGTGCATCCCCAGACGCGGGGCAAGCTGGTCGGCCAGATCCTTCATCACCGCAAACTCGCGCGCATGCAGGGCGCGGCGGTCTTCGGCCTGCATATGCGGCACGCACCGATAGGCCAGCAACGTGCCATCCCGTTTCATCGACCAGCTTTCGCGGAAGTATTTCTCGAACGCGTCCTCAAGTGACAGGTTTTCATCCAGCAGGATGATCGGCAGCGTCGACACGTCTTCGCGGAACCACAGCTGGTTCAGCAGGCGGCGCAGGATGTCGTTCTTATTCGCGATATAATCATAGATGCTGGCCTGATTGACGCCCGAGCGCGCACAGATGTCGCGGATCGTGGTCGCGGCAAAGCCTTTTTCAAGAAACAGCGACAAGGCCGCCTCGCAAATCTGTTCGCGGCGGCTTTGGATCAGCGACTGGTTCTGCACGCTGGTAATCTCCGCCTCTGCCAGCATTTGGGTGCGCAGCGCAGACAGCCGATCGCTGCGAATGGCCGTCGTGGATGTGTCGTGCATGGGGCTGTCCTTCATTTGACGTAAATCCTATCGGCTTTCGATATGCGAAACAACCGGCAGCGTGCAGACGCGCCCCACGCAAAACCCCCGCCGGTACGGGGACCGACGGGGGCAGTATTTTTCCAGCGATGTGGGGCGGGTTTAGTCGCCCAGACCCAAGGCCACAAAGCGCGGGTCACCTGCGCGGCGCACCAACAGCAACAACGACTTGCGGCCGCCGTCTTTGGCCTCGGTGATCCGGTCCTCCAGATCGGTGATGGACAGGATCGGCTGTTGGCCCGCCTCGGTGATGATGTCCCCTACACGCAGGCCTTTCTCGAAGGCTTCCGACATCTCGTCCACCTCGGTCACGGCCAGACCCTCGACTGAATCATCCGCCCCAAGTTCGGTACGCAGATCATCCGTCAGCGGCGTGATTGTCAGACCAAGCACCGACTTTGACGCAGGCGCTTCGGGCTCTGCCTCATCCTCTGGCTCAGACGCAGACGCCCCTGCCCCTTCGGCATCTTCGCGGCGGCCCAGCTTGACCTTGAGCGTCTGGGATTTCCCCTCGCGCAGGACAGTGACGCGGACCGAGGCCCCGACGGTGCTGTTGCCCACCTGACGGACCAGACCGCGGGTGTCTTCGACCTCGACCCCTGCAAAGCTGAGGATCACATCACCGGTTTTCAGGCCCGCATCCTTGGCAGGGCCGTCCGGTACATCGGTGATCAACGCGCCGGACGCTTTGGCAAGCCCCATCGCGTCGGCCACATCCTGAGTAACGTCCTGAATACGCACACCCAACCAGCCGCGACGGGTTTCGCCGAATTCCTTAAGCTGGTTCACAACACGCGTCACAACATTCGACGCCATCGAGAAACCGATCCCGATGGAGCCGCCGTTAGGCGACAGGATCGCGGTGTTCACGCCAATGACTTCGCCGTCCATATTGAACAACGGCCCGCCGGAGTTGCCGCGGTTAATGGCAGCGTCCGTCTGGATATAGTCATCATAGGTGCCCGACAAAGCACGGTTGCGCGCCGAGACGATACCGGCCGAGACGGAAAACCCCTGCCCCAGCGGGTTCCCCATGGCCAGCACCCAGTCACCAACGCGGGCGGCATTGCTGTCGCCGAAGCTGACGAACGGCAGCGCGCTTGGGGCTTCAACCTTAAGCAGGGCAATATCGGTGTTGGGGTCGGTGCCGATGACTTCGGCCTTCAGTTCAAGGCCAGTGAAAAACTCGATGGTAATCTCGTCGGCGCCTTCGATCACGTGGTTGTTGGTCACGACGAACCCGTCTTCAGAGATAACAAACCCCGACCCAAGCGCCGATGATTTGCGTGGCGCGGGGGCTTCGCCACCATTGTTGCGGTCACGGAATTCCTTGAAGAAATCCTCGAAGGGGGAGCCTTCGGGCACGATGCCACGGGGGCCGGTGCGCCCTTCTACGGTGGTGGAGGTGGTGATATTCACGACCGACGGGCTGATCTTTTCCGCAAGCGGCGCAAGGCTTTCGGGTTTGGCCAGCGCGACCACGGCCTGCATCAGGACAAAAGCCAGCGCCAGCATACCCATCATCAACCATTTGATCTGGGGCGATATTGCGTCGGTACGCGACAGGGAAACGGCCTTTGGCTGCATTCGTCAACTCCGGTTTTATAAGGGGCGATACACCCCGTTTGTGTGTCCTTGGCAGAGTGCATCTGCAAACCCACTGCTGCAAGGTGAAAGATGGTCATCCTCACGCGCATGTCAACGCGACCCTGGGTTTCTATGCGAAATTGCCGCCCCTTATCCCGTTGATCCCGGGGTCATGCCCCCAAACGAAACAGGGGCCGGCATTTCTGCCAGCCCCTGTTTAAAAGTGCACCGTGGATAGGATCAGTTGCCAGTCCCGGTGGTGGTCGCGCGTTGGCTGCGGCTGCCTTCGTCCGACTTGAGATAGTTAAAGAACTCGCTGTCGGGCGACATCACCATGGTAGAATTCTCGCCCTTCAACGCTTGCTCGTAAGCGCTGAGCGAGCGGTAGAATTCAAAGAACTCCGCATCCTTGGAATAGGCTTGCGCGAAGATCTTATTCCGCTCGGCGTCGGCCTCACCTTCGGTGATACGGGCGTCACGACGGGCTTCCGACAGGATTTCCTCGTAGGTACGATCCGCAAGGGCGGTGACACGTTGCGCCGCCTCGCGGCCACGGGCGCGTTCATCGGTCGCTTCGCGGTCACGTTCAGCGATCATCCGCTGCAGGGTCGCGTCAAAGTTCTGCTCTGGCAGGTTGGTCTGGCGCAAACGCACATCGACCACATCCAGACCAAGCGCCTGCGCACGCGCATCAGAACGTTCGCGGATCTGGTCCATCAGTGCAGAGCGTTCGGGCGACAGGATGGTGTTGGATGTCACCCCCTGCGAGCCCAGAACCGCACGGATCTGACCGTCAAGAATACCGTTCAACTGGATTTCCGCCTGACGGCCACCGTCGGTGCCAAGGGCCTGACGGAACTGGCGGACGCTATTGATGCGGTACAGCACAAAGGCATCCACTTCGAGACGACGGTCATCGGCGGGGGTGACCTCGATCATCGGCGTTTCAAGCGACAGGATACGGTCGTCGTAGCGGACGACTTCATCCAGCAGCGGGATTTTGAACCCGATGCCCGCGTCTTCACGCACCTGTTTGATCTGGCCGAAACGCAGCACCAGCGCGCGTTCACGTTCGTCCACGATAAAGATCGACGACAGGGCGACAACGGCTGCGATCACAACCACGGGGATGAGGATATTGAGTTTACGCATCAGTTCGATCCTCGGTTGGAGTTGCGGAGTTCATTGAGCGGCAGGTAAGGCACGACCCCCTGCCCGGTTCCGTCAGAGCCGTTTTCAAGAATGATCTTGTCCACGTCTCCCAGTACTTTCTCCATGGTTTCGATGTACAGACGACGACGGGTCACATCGGGTGCTGCTGCATATTCCTGCAATACCGCTTCAAAGCGGCTTGCCTCACCCACGGCGTCGTTGACCACACGTGCGCGGTAACCTTCGGCGGCTTCCAGCAGACGGGCGGATTCACCACGGGCTTCGGCGGTGCGGCGGTTGGCATAAGCGTCAGCCTGACGTTCCACCCGATCGCGTTCCTGTTCGGCAGCTTGCACGTCGCGGAAGGCGTCGATGACGGATTCCTGCGTCGTGTTGCCGTTTGCATCCGTCACGGTGACCGTCTGGCTGGGCGGATCCACCTTGTTGAAGTTGACGCGGATGATGTTGATCCCGGTCTCGCGGTTATCAAGCGTGGTCTGGATCAGCTCGCGCGCGGAGGCTTCGATGGTGGCACGGTCACGGTTGAGGATCGGTGCCAGCTCGGACTGGGCGATGATCTCGCGCATGGCGGATTCAGAAATCGCACGCACCGCCATTTGCGGATCCCGCAGCGAGAACTTGAAGTTCTCGGCGTTCTTTACGTTCCAGACGACCTGAAAGTCGATGTCGACGATGTTTTCATCCGTGGTCAGCATCAGCCCTTCGTTGTCGTCGCCACCGCGTCCTGCGCCAATGGTTTCGGCGCGGTTGGTGGTCACGTCAAAGACTTCGGCGGTGACAAAAGGCCAAGGGGCAAAGTTCAGACCCTCTGTCCCGATACCAGAAAATTCGCCAAGGAAAAGTTCGATCGACTGCTGTTCGGGGCGCACGGTATAAAAGCTTGCCATCCCCCAGACGACAGCGGCCGCCACCAGACCCAGACCCACTGTGCCGCGGGTGAACTTGGGGCCTGCGCCGCCCATATTCCCGCCAGAGCCGCCGGAGTTACGAGTCCCGCCTTTGCCGCCCATGAGGACGCGCAGCTGTTCCTGACCCTTTTTCACCAGATCGTCGATCTCGGGCATCTGACCTTTGTCACCACCCGGACCGCGCCCGCCACCACCGGTGGGCCGCTGCCCTCCGGGCCGGTTGCGGTCGCCACCATTGTTCCCACCGCCTGAGTTTCCTCCGCCGCCCCAAGGACCGCCTGTATTTCCAGCCATTAATTCTTCCCTATGTATGGCCGCTACAGCGGCCCTATCCCAACCGCCTACGCGGTTTTATCTTGTGCAGAGTTGGGCATATTCGCCCGAACTTCAAGCAGTGCGTGTCGGACTGCGCATGGTGACCAGCTCTTCGGACATGGTCGGGTGCACGGCGCAGGTCGCATCGAATTGCTCTTTTGTCAGCCCCGCCTTCACGGCAATGCCCACCAGCTGGATCAGCTCGCCCGCGTTTGGTGCGACGATGTGGCACCCCAGAACGACGCGTGTTTCCTTGCTGACGATCAGCTTCATCATCACACGTTTGTTCTTTTCGGCAAAGGCCGTTTGCATGGGCCGGAACGACGCCGAGTAAATCTCGACCGGTTCCTGCTCTGCCGCTTGCTCTTCTGTCAGGCCGACGGTGCCGAATTCGGGCTGTGTGAACACGGCCGACGGGATCAGGTCGTGATCCACGGGCGTCGGGTTGCCGCCAAAGACGGTTTGCACAAAAGCCATGCCTTCGCGGATCGCAACCGGTGTCAGGTTCACGCGGTCGGTGACATCGCCGATGGCATAGATCGACGGGACGCCCGACTGGCTGTATTCGTCGACTTCGACCTCTTGGCGACGGCCCAGCGACACGCCGACCTCTTCCAGCCCCATGCCATCGGTATTCGGTGCGCGCCCTGTGGCGAACAGCACCATGTCAAAAACCTTCTCGGCCCCGTTGGAGGCTTTGACCCAGATCGGCCCCTGCGTGCCCGCGCGCGCGTCGCAATTGTTCAGCTCGTTCGATTGTTCAGCCGTGGCCCCCATCGCCGCGTCAGAGTTGCTGGGCATGGTGCCCGCCTCGTGTTCGGATTCCAGCGCCATTTCGACGATGCTGGTGCCGCAGTGGATATCGACGCCTGCATTTGTCATCGATTCAGCGATCAGTCCGCGGGCCTCGTCATCAAAACCGCGCAGGATCTGCGCCGCGCGGTTGTACATCGTCACTTCGACGCCCAAGCCATTCAGGATACAGGCGAATTCACATCCGATATAGCCGCCACCCACAATCAGGATCGACTTGGGCAGGCTTTCGAGATGGAAGATATCGTCCGACACGATCCCAAGCTGGGCGTTCGGCACATCAGGGCGTACCGGACGGCCGCCGGTGGCCAGCAAGATGTGCTTGGCCGTACGGGTTTCGCCATTGGCCAGCTGCACCGTATGCGCGTCCTTGATTGTGGCGCGCTGGTCAAAGGTATCGACCTCCGAATTGGCCAAGAGCTTGCGATAGACGCCTTCCAGCCGGTCCAGTTCCGTGTTCAAACGGGTCTTGAACGCGTGCCAGTCGAAGGTGCCCGGCTTGATGTCCCAGCCAAAGCACTGCGCCTCGTCCACCAGCTCGGCGTAGCCCGAGGCAAAAACCATCAGCTTTTTCGGCACACAGCCCCGGATCACGCATGTCCCGCCATAGCGGTCCTCTTCGGCGAGGGCGACTTTGGCCCCGTATTCGCCTGCCGCAACACGCGCCGCGCGCACACCGCCGGAACCGCCACCAATGACAAAAAGGTCGTAATCAAAATCGCTCATCTGGGCCGGGGCCTTTCTTTGTTAATCGCTCAGGTCGGAGAACAGGTTATCCGTCTCGACAAACTCCATCTTATCGCGATCAACAGTGCCTTCGTTGATGTCGCGCACTTCGACGCGGCCATCGCCATAGCCGATCACCACGGCATCACAGATATCAATGAATAGCCCGTTTTCAACTACGCCCGGCATCTGGTTCATGACCAAGGCCATCTGGCGGGTGTTGCCGATCCGCTTGAGATGCAGGTCAAGGATGTAATTCCCCTCGTCCGTCACGAAGGGGATGTCGCCGTTCATACGCAGCGTGGAATTGCGCCCCAGCACGTCCATCGACACCAAAGTCTCTTCGACAAGCGCTTGTGTGGTCTGCCATCCGAAGGGAATAACCTCTACCGGAAGGGGAAATGCGCCCAGTGTTTCGACCTCTTTGCCGATGTCGGCAATCACAACCATTTGATCGGATGCGGTGGCCACGATCTTTTCTTGCAGCAAGGCCCCGCCGCCGCCCTTGATCAGGTTCAGCTCTCCGTCGAACTCGTCCGCGCCGTCGATGGTCAGGTCCAGCCATTTGGCTTCATCAAGGCTGATCACCTCGATCCCCACTTCGCGCGCCAGCTGTGCAGTGCGGGTCGATGTGGGCACGCCCTTGATCCGCAAGCCGTCGTCGCGCACCATCTCGCCCAGGCAGCGCACCAGCCACGCGGCGGTAGAGCCGGTGCCCAATCCGACGCGCATTCCGTCTTCTACAAATTGTGCAGCGCGTTTGGCGGCGACAAATTTGGCCTTATCGATGGGTGACAATTCTCCGGTCATGGCAGCGACTCCTCGTTAATCGACGCCCTTATAGACGCAGCCGCGCCGGCGCGCGACCCTCAAAACCGCATTGTCGTCGCGTCGCTTGGCCTGCGGGCGGTGACACATGGCCTGCGCCACGACGCCACGGGGGTGTTATGCACCGATAATCTGGATAGAGTACCGCAAACCGCGCAGATCGGTCGTTTTCAATCGCCCGCCTCCGGCGCAATGGGATACCACCGGCCTATGACCGATTACACGCTGCACTACGCCCCCGACAATGCCTCCCTGATCATCCGCCTCGCGCTCGAGGCGCAGGGCGTGGCCTATGACACCTGTCTGGTCGATCGCGCGGCGCAGGGGCAGTCTGCCCCCGCCTATCGGGCGCTGAATCCGCACGGGCTGATCCCCGCGTTGCAGACGCCGGACGGGCCGATGTTTGAAACCGGCGCAATCCTGCTGTGGCTGGCGGACCGGCACGGGGGGCTGGCCCCTGCCGCGACGGATGCCACACGGGCGGATTTCCTCAAGTGGTTGTTTTTCGTTGCCAATACGGTGCACCCTGCCCTGCGTATGCTGTTTTACCCTGATAAATACGTGGGCGCTGACAACGCCGCCCAAGACGCGCTGCACACAACCGTAACCCAAGCGTTGCAGACCCACCTGCGCAGGCTGGATGACCGGGCCGCGGCGGATACGCTGCCACTCGCGCTTGCGCTTTACCTCGCCCCGCTGTTGCGCTGGTGTGCGCTGTATCCGCGCAACCGTGATCGCGGCTGGTTCGATCTGCGCGCCACCCCGCATCTGCACGCGCTTTGCGCAAGGGTCGAAACGCTCCCCTGCACGGCGGCCGCGCAAACCGCCGAAGGGCTGGGGCCCACGCCGTTTACCGCGCCCCGCCTTGCCACCCCACCCATAGGAAGTGCCACCTGATGTTTCTCTCTGTCTTCGATATGTTCAAAGTGGGCATCGGCCCGTCCTCCTCGCACACGATGGGGCCGATGGTGGCGGCGGCACGGTTTCTGGACCTGATGCGCGCCTCCCCGTTCAAATTCGCGGGCCTGCGCGCGTCCCTGCACGGCAGTCTGGCCTTTACCGGTGTGGGGCACGCCACGGACCGCGCGACGATCCTTGGCCTCGCGGGGTTCACGCCGCAAGACTACGACAATGACCGCGCCGAAGAGGTACTGGCCGAGATCAACCGCACGCAGACGATCACCCTGCCCGAGTTTGGCACGCTGAGTTTCGCGCCCAAGTCAGATATGATCTTTGACTATGACACCAAGCTCGACGGCCACGCCAACGGGATGATGCTGATGGCCACCGACGCCCAAGGCGATGTCACCCTGCGCGAAACGTATTATTCCATCGGCGGCGGTTTCGTGATGACCGAAGCCGAACTGGCGGCGGGCAAGGACACAGACGAAGGCGCGCCGGTGCCCTTCCCGTTCAAATCCGCAACCGAGATGCTGCAGATGGCGGCAGAGTCCGGCAAGAGCATCGCCCAGATGAAACGCGCCAACGAGGAATCGCGCGGCGGCGCGGCGCAGCTGCGCGACGGCACCAAGCGGCTGTGGCAGGTGATGAACGACTGCATCAACCGCGGGCTCGAAACCGATGGCATCCTGCCCGGCGGGTTGAACGTCAAACGCCGCGCCAAGGCGATCCATGATGCGCTGGTGTCGGAGCGCGGCCAGAACCAGCGCGCGCCCCACACGATCAACGACTGGATGAGCGTTTACGCTATGGCGGTGAACGAGGAAAACGCCGCCGGTGGGCAAGTCGTCACCGCCCCCACCAACGGCGCGGCGGGTGTGATGCCCGCGACCTTGCGCTATTATCTGGATCACGTCCCCGGCGCATCAGAGGCGCATATCGAGGATTTCTTGCTCACCGCTGCGGCGATCGGCGGGCTGGTCAAATTCAACGCGTCGATTTCGGGGGCGGAAGCGGGCTGTCAGGCCGAAGTGGGCAGCGCCGCCGCCATGTCGGCCGCCGGGCTTTGTGCCGTCATGGGCGGCACGCCGCAGCAGATCGAGAACGCCGCCGAAATCGCGCTGGAACATCATCTGGGCATGACCTGCGACCCCGTGCGCGGTCTGGTGCAGGTGCCGTGCATCGAACGCAATGGGCTTGGCGCGATCAAAGCGGTCTCCGCCGCGTCGCTTGCGCTGCGCGGCGACGGCACGCATCTGGTGCCGCTGGACGCCTGCATCGAAACCATGCGCCAGACCGGTGCGGATATGTCTGAAAAGTATAAAGAAACCTCGCTTGGGGGGCTGGCGGTCAACGTGCCGAACTGCTGATCTGACGCAGCGGCACGCGGCCCCACCCGCGCTTGACCCCACCGCGGAACTGCAACAGTCTGACAGCCGTCAGGAAATTTGCGGGAGGGCAAGATGGAACTGAAACAGGCAATGCAGGAACGGCGCAGCATCCGGGGCTTCAAGAAAGACCCCGTGCCGCGCGCCCTGCTGGAAGAGGTCATCGCACTGGCCAATCGCGCGCCATCCTCGATGAACACCCAGCCGTGGCATCTGCATGTGCTGACCGGCGAACCGCTTGAGAAAGTCCGTGAAGGGAATTCGACCCGTATGTTGCAAGGCGTGCCGCCGGTACGTGAAATCAGCGATCACGGGGCCTATGCCGGTGTTCACCGAGACCGGCAGGTCGGCATCGCGAAACAGCTCTTTGCCGCCATGGGGATCGAACGCGACGACAAGGAGCGCCGCCAGGATTGGGTGATGCGCGGCTTCCGCCAGTTCGATGCGCCGGTGTCCATCGTCGTCTGCTTTGACAAGTCGCTGGATGACAATGGCACCATCGCGCATTTCGATCTGGGCGCGGTGACCTACGGCCTTGTCCTCGCCGCGTGGAGCAAAGGTCTGGGCTGCGTGATCAACGGTCAGGGTATCATGCAATCGCCTGTGGTGCGTGAACATGCGCAAATCCCCGACGATCAGGTGATCATGACCTGCGTCGCCATGGGCTGGCCGGACGAGGATTTTTCGGCCAATGCCGTCGTCTCTACCCGCCGCCCCGTCGAAGAGGTCACGCGGTTCGTCGGCTTTGACGATTAACGCCCTGCGCCCCTAAGCGCCGTGAAAACCAGCGTCACGCGCGGGGGCCTAACCCGCCGTGACGGACTTGCGCACCATATCCCAATATTGCGCGATTACCTCGTCCAGCGACAGCCGTCCGCCTGCGCGAAACCACGTATTCACCCCTGTCAGCATCGCAATCACCGCCAAGGTCGCGATCTTGGTATCCGCGATGGCGAAATCCCCCGCCGCCGCCCCGTCGCGCAAAATCGTCTCTAGCCGGTCTTCATACTGGCGGCGCAATGCTTCGACCTCGGCGAAATTCTCGGGCGTGAGGTTGCGCAGCTCCATATAAGAGATGAAAACCTCGTCCGGGCGGTCGGCGTGAAAGCGGATGTGAAAATCGACAAATCGGCGCAAGCGATCCACCGCGCTTTGACTGGGGTCACTGTCACAGGCCGCAAGCAGGTCGTTCATATGGTCCTGCAACAGGCTGAACAACAACGTCTGCTTGTCCGGCGTGTAATTATACAATGCGCCCGCCTGCACCCCGACTTCCGTCGCCAGTGCCCGCATGGATACGGCAGCAAAGCCGTGACGGGCGAAAAGCCGCAACGCTGCCGCGCGGATTTTGGGCCGAGTGATGTCAGAATGTGATCCGGTTGTACGCGCCATGGGTCAAAGGTTAATTGAACGCATGTTCAAAGGCAAACCCCTGCTTGCGCGATTTCCGTCGCTGGTGCATGACTGACCTATGACGCACCGTATCCTTCTTCCGCTCTGCCTTGCCGCGCTGACCCTGCCCGCGGCCTGCACGCAGTTTCCCGCGCTTGACAGCCGTGCCACGCCCGAGCTTCTCGCCTCGGACTATCCCGCGCTTGTTCCGGTCGATCCGCTGCTTGCCAAGGCCGAGGCCGGACAGGTGAACATCCCGCAAACCGAAAACGGGCTGACATCGCGGGTCGAACGGTTGCAGGCGCGCGCGGCGCGCTTGCGCGGATCGGTTCTGTCGGGGCCGGAAAAGCAGCGTTTGTCCCAAGGTTTGCAATAAGCCGCATGCAATGTCGCGTTGCGTGCGCGGTGGGAAAGGGCTACATCGCGGCTAAACCCCCTAAACGCCGCAGCCCGCTGCCGCGCACCACCAAAAGGATTGCACCATGTCACAACCGCTTCGTCTTGGGATTGCCGGATTGGGCACCGTTGGGGTTGGCGTGGTGCGGATCATCCGCAAGCAGGCTGCCTTGATCGAGGCCCGCACCGGTCGCCCCGTCACCATCACCGCCGTCTCTGCCCGCAGCCGCGACAAGGACCGCGGTGTCACATTGTCGGGCTACGCGTGGGAAGATGATCCCGTCGCACTGGCAAAACGTGATGATGTGGATGTCTTTGTCGAACTGATGGGCGGCGACGAAGGCCCCGCCAAGGACGCGACCGAAGCCGCGCTCGCCTCGGGCAAGGATGTGGTCACTGCCAACAAGGCGCTGCTGGCGATCCACGGTCAGGCGCTGGCCGAACAAGCCGAAGCCGCGGGCTGCCTGATCCGCTATGAAGCTGCCGTGGCCGGGGGCATCCCCGTGATCAAGGCGCTGACAGAAAGCCTTGCCGGGAACGTGATCACCCGCGTCATGGGCGTGATGAACGGCACCTGCAACTATATCCTGACCCGCATGGAAGAGACCGGCAACGGCTATAACTCCCTGTTCGAGGAGGCCGAGGCGCTTGGCTATCTTGAAGCGGACCCGAACCTTGATGTCGGCGGGATTGACGCGGCGCATAAGCTGGCGATCCTGTCCTCGATCGCCTTTGGCACACAGGTGGATTTCGACGGGATCGAGATCGAAGGCATCCAGCGCGTCAGCATCGACGACATTCAGGCTGCCGCGAATATGGGATACAAGATCAAGCTTCTCGGCGTCGCGCAAATGACCGGCCGCGGGCTGGAACAGCGCATGCAGCCCTGCCTTGTGCCCGACAGCTCTCCGCTGGGGCAACTCGCGGGCGGGACCAATATGATCGTGCTGGAAGGCGATGCGATCGGGCAGATCGTCCTGCGCGGCCCCGGTGCGGGCGAAGGCCCCACCGCCAGCGCCGTATTGTCGGACATCTGCGATATCGCGCGTGGCTGGCATGGCCCGGTCTTTGGCCAGAAGGCGGCAACGCTCGCCTCGGCCACCGCGGCCCTGTCGCAGCGCCCCGCCGCCTTCTATCTGCGCATGGGGCTGCTGGACAAACCCGGTGCCCTGGCCAAAGTCGCCACCGTTCTGGGCGAGGCCGGCATCAGCATCGACCGCATGCGCCAGACCGAACACCGCAGCGATCAGGCACCCGTCTTGATCGTCACCCATAAATGCAGCCGCACCGCGCTGGACGAGGCTCTGGCCGCGATGGCGAAAACCGGTGTGCTGGCAAGCGATCCCGTGGCGCTACGGATCGAGGATCTGTAACCCCGAGGGGCGCGGCCGCGCCCCTGCCCTGCCCATTGTGGGGAGGATGGGACGGATGCCTTCGGCGAGGATTTTTGACCATTTGGAAGGGGGAGATGCATGAGCTTTCTAGGTGTTGATGCGTCTTTGACGGGACGTCGCTGGGTGGGCCCCGGTGTCGAGGTGGAACGCGCGACCGAAGTTCTGGTGCAGCAGACCAGCCTGCCGCTGGCCCTGTGTCAGGTGCTGGCGCGGCGCGGTGTGGCGGCGGAAGAGGCCGAGGCGTTTCTTGCACCGTCGTTGCGCGATCTGCTGCCTGACCCGCGATCCCTGCGCGACATGGAGAAAGCCGCGACGCGTTTTCTTTCCGCGGTCAAAGCGGGTCAGCGGATTGCCGTTTTCGCGGATTATGACGTGGATGGTGGCAGCTCTGCCGCGCTGCTGCTGGTCTGGCTGCGCGAGATGGGCTGCGCCGCGACGCTTTATGTACCGGACCGGATCGACGAAGGATATGGCCCCAATGACGCCGCAATGGCCGAACTGGCCGCGGCCCATGATCTGATCGTCTGCGTTGACTGCGGGACGTTGTCCCATGGGCCGGTGGCCGCGGCGGTCGGGGCGGATGTCGTTATTCTGGACCACCACCTGGGCGGAGAAACCCTGCCCGACGCCTTGGCCGTGGTGAACCCCAACCGGCAGGATGAAGACGGTGCCTTGGCGCATCTTTGTGCCGCGGCAGTGGTGTTCTTGATGCTGGTCGAGGCAGGGCGCCAACTGCGCGAAGCGGGCGCACACGGGCCTGACCTGATGGCGCTGCTGGATCTGGTGGGGCTGGCCACGGTGGCCGATGTCGCCCCGTTGATCGGCGTGAACCGCGCCTTTGTACGTCAGGGGCTACGCGTCATGGCGCGGCGCGACAGATTGGGGCTTGCCGCCTTGGCCGATGTGGCGCGGATGGATACGGCCCCGGCGGCCTATCATCTTGGGTTTCTGCTTGGCCCGCGGATCAACGCGGGCGGGCGCATCGGGCAAGCGGATCTGGGGGCAAGGCTACTGGCCTGCGATGATCCCCATGAGGCGCAGTCGCTTGCCGAAAAGCTGGATCTGCTGAACACCGAGCGCCGCGATGTTGAAACCGCCGTTCGCGCCGCCGCGCTGGATCAGGCAGAGGCCCGCGGCTTTGACGCGCCTTTGGTCTGGGCCTCGGGCGCGGGCTGGCATCCGGGCGTGGTGGGCATCGTCGCCTCGCGTTTGAAAGAGGCGTCGAACCGGCCGTCGATCGTGATCGGGTTCGAGGATGGCATCGGCAAAGGCTCTGGCCGCTCTGTCTCGGGGATTGATCTGGGCGCGCCGATCCAGCGGCTGGCGGCCGAGGGGCTGCTGATCAAGGGCGGCGGACATAAAATGGCCGCCGGGCTGACCGTGGCCGAAGACAAGCTGGACGCCGCCATGGCGCGGCTGTCAGAGCTACTGGCCAAGCAGGGCGCGCATCTGGCCGGCGCCGCAGACCTGAAGCTGGACGGCATGTTGATGCCCGCCGCCGCGACGGTGGAATTGGCGCAGCAGGTGGAACAGGCAGGCCCCTTCGGGGCCGGTGCCCCTGCCCCGCGATATGCCTTTGCCGACATGCAGATCCGGTTTGCCAAGCGGGTGGGTGAAAGCCACCTCAAGATCAGTTTCGGCGACGGCAACAACACCAAAATGGACGCCATCGCCTTTGGTGCATTTGACGGCCCGCTTGGCCCTGCACTGGAAAACCACGGTGGTGCACGGTTCCATCTGGCGGGCCGTCTGGACATCAATACCTGGCGCGGCCGACAGTCGGTGCAGCTGCGTCTGGAAGATGCGGCACCTGCGTAAAAATTTTTCATTTTCTTTCGATTTCTGCTTGCGCGCCTGCGCCGCATTCCTTAGAGAAGCGCTCACAAGCTAAGTGGCCCGTTCGTCTATCGGTTAGGACGTCAGGTTTTCAACCTGAAAAGAGGGGTTCGACTCCCCTACGGGCTGCCACTTGTACCCTTACCCGACATTATGAAGACCATGCGCCATGATCCTGGGCGAGATGTGTTTGCCGTTGTGTCTGCGCTGTTTGATCTCGCGCGGCGGGCTGGACGGCTAAGCCCTGAGGTCTCTGACGGCGGTTTGCTGCTCGCCTATTACATCCGTAATCAGAAAACTGAGCTCAAAATCAGGTCAATTACATAAATCACGGCAGTCTTTAGGTGGGCATCAGGCACACCCGAGGATGACCACCATGAAAGCCATGACCCTTACCGCCTAGGGTGGCGACGCGACGTTCGAGGCCGCCGAGCTGACCAAACTGGCAGAGATTGTGGACGCAGGGGCGCTGAAGCCCTTGCTTGATGACCAGAGATTCGGCCTTGATACGGTGGGCGGGGCCTATGACCGCCTGACCAGCGGGCAAGCCATCGGCAAGGTGGTCGTAGACGTCTGATCATAGCACCAGACTTGTGAAAAGGCGCTGCCAACATACAGACGATGGCAGCCCCTTATTGGCCCATTTCAACCGGAAACTGCTGGGCATCCCCCCATTGGCGCGGGGATTGCCCGTACATCCGCCTGAATTCGCGACTGAATTGCGACGGGCTGACGTATCCCACATCGACCGCCGCTTCGTTCACGGACATGCCGCCTGCGATCTTCATCGCCGCATTGTTGAGCCGCATGGATTTGACAAACTGGATCGGGGCCATCGTCGTCACCTGCTTGAACTTGCGGTGAAAGGCGGCGCGGCTCATCCCGGCGCGGGACGCCATATCATCGATAGAGATCGGTGCGTCCAGGTGAGAGGATACATGCGCGATCGACCGTGCAATCGCATTGCCTGCGCCGAAGGCCTGTCTGGCAAAGCGCCCTGCCTCCCCCTTCAGGATCGCGTAATAAAGCTCGCGCAGCCGTGCCTCGCCAAGGATCGCCGTATCCGCCGGATTGCCACCCAATTGCAGCAAACGCAGTAGCGCGTCGGCAAAGGCATCATCCCAAGCGGCCAGCCTGATCCCCTGCGCGCGCAAACCGCCTTTGACCTCGGGAATCACATTGCCGGTATTTTCCATCTCCATCGACAGTTCTGTCATCATCCGCTTATCGAGCGAAATGATAACCCCGTAGAGCGGGCTTTCGGCAGAGGCGGTCGGCGTGCCCGCCTTCACCGGCATCGACATCGGGCAGCACATATATCGGCTGTCGTCATAGATGTACCTGTGCCCGTCCAGCACGGCCTCTTTCGCCCCGCTGACGATAGCAATAACGCTGGGTTCATAGACCGCCGGCACGCAAGGAATCGCCTGTGTGGCCCGAAACAGGCGCACCCCGTCAATGCCGGTTCCCGTCAGCCCCTCTTGGGTCGCGTTGTTCTGAATTAGCTGTCTGATCTGGTCTTTGCTCATGAGGGCAATCTACTGCGTCACATCCGCCTTTCGCAAGCGCGTGATACAATCAGGCAAGTATTCGCGACGATCTCGCCTGTTTTGAGAGCCAGCCGAGAGCTATTTACCCTTCAACACCAAACACAGCGCGCATCGCTGCCGCGCTGACATCGAAAAGGAACATGACGATGAAGGACACGACTTTCGGACCCAAAGGCTGGACACCTGATCGCCTTGGATCGCTCAAGGGGAAAACATATCTCATCACCGGCACGACCGCCGGTGCGGGCTTTCAGGCCACGCGCATGCTGCTGTCCAAGGGGGCAAAAGTCGTCATGCTGAACCGCAACGCCGACAAATCCATCGCAGCGGTCAAAACGCTCAAGGACGCGTTCGGTCCTAACGCCGAGGTGAGCTTTGTGCGGATGGATCTGTCTGATCTGGCCAGCGTGCGCGCCGCGGCGGAGGAGGTGAAACGCACTGTTCCCCGGATTGACGCGCTGATCTGCAACGCTGCCATCGCGCAGGTGCCGACACAGCAACTGACCGTTGACGGGTTCGAAAGCCAGCTTGGCACCAACCACTATGGACACTTCCTGCTGTGCGGGATGCTGTTTGATCGCATTCAGGAAAGTGCGGGCCGGATCGTTGTGGTGTCCAGCCTCGGGTACAACATGGGGATCAAGACGATCCAGTTCGACGATATGAACTGGGACAAGAATTATAGCGCCAACGCGGTCTACAGCCAAAGCAAGCTGGCGCAGATGATGTTCGCCTATGAGCTTCAGGACCGGCTGAAAGCCACCGACAGCCGCGTTGAGGTATACGTCTGTCACCCCGGCGCGTCGGCGACCTCGCTGATCAGCACAAGCGGCGGGCTTTTCACAAGGGTCACCTGGTGGATGATGAGCAAGACGCCAATGGTGCAATCCGCCGAAAAAGGCGCGTATCCCGAGGTTATGTGCGCGACCGAAGACGGGTTGGCACAGCGGGCGCTTTATGGCCCGACCGGATGGCTGCAAACCGGAGGGCCCGTTGGCAAAGGCACGCTGAACCCCCATGCCTACGACAAACCCGTGATGGAGAAACTCTGGACCGTCTCCGAAAAAGCGACGGGTTTTCACTGGGAAATCTAAGGGAAACGCGCGCCCGCATCCCGCGCGCGGCGCGCGTTTCACGCGACGATCCCCTCTCGCCATTCGCCCCTTGAAACACGGCACCAAGATCTGTGATTTTTTTGCCGTATTTCCCCGCTTTCTCATGCGGCTTGCACTTGCGCCCGCCGATGGCTTTGCCTAAAGAAGCGCTCACAAGTTAAGTGGCCCGTTCGTCTATCGGTTAGGACGTCAGGTTTTCAACCTGAAAAGAGGGGTTCGACTCCCCTACGGGCTGCCACTTGGTTTTCCATCCGTTTGTTATTTGCCTCTCGCCCGTTCTGCGGAACTGTGGCCTGCGTTATTTGCCTTTGCCCCGCGATGACGACCGCAAAAACGCAACTTGACGGGTGGGCGGACAACTGTCATCGAAACCGGGTCGGTTTCCTTCGGGAAATAATAGGGAATTCGCCATCCGCGCTTTGGTGTGGATGAACCGGAACTGCCCCCGCAACTGTAGACGGTGAGCTACCTCCATCATGCCACTGGGCCTCAAGGTCCGGGAAGGCGGGGACAGCCGCGATCCGTCAGTCAGGAGACCTGCCGACACTGAACCTGAAACACCGGGCGGGGTTGCTCGGGAGAGGATGATGATGGGACCGGATCTTACCACACGCGCAGACCAAAATGCGCCCGCGCGCCGTTTGGCTGGCCCCTTCTCTTTCTATTCAAAGACCCCGGCATCGGACCAACCGGAGCCCTTGATATGAAACCAGTTTTTTCCAGCCTGACCCTGATTGCGAGCCTTGCGGGCAGCACCGCGCTTGGCGCAGAGACAGACTATCCGCTGACCATCGACAACTGCGGCCACACGCTCAGCTTTGACGCGGCACCCCAGACCACCGTGACCATCGGACAATCCACGACAGAGATCCTGTATCTGCTGGGCCAGCAGGACCGGATCGCGGGAACCTCTGTCTGGTTCAGCCCCGTTTTGCCAGAGTTCAAAGAGACAAACGATGCGATTGAACGGCTGGCGGATAACGACCCCAGCTTTGAAAGCGTTTTGGGCAAACGCCCCGATCTGGTCACCGTGATGTATGAATGGCACGTCGGCCCCGAAGGTATGGTCGGCACCCGCGACAGCTTTCACGAGGTGGGCGTGCCGACCTATGTGATGCCCACCGATTGCGCGGCCAAGGATAACTCTGTCGGCGCGGACGGCACGCGATCTGAACTGTTCACGACCCAGCAGCTGTATACCAGCATCGAAGAGCTCGCCCGTATCTACAACGCGCAAGACGCCGGTGCCACGCTGCTGGCAGACCTGCAATCGCGCGAGGCAAAGGCGGTCGAGAAAGCCAAATCGCTGAACCTGCCCCAAGGCACCTCGGCGCTGTTCTGGTTCTCGTCCTCCGAGATGGCGGCGGACCCTTATGTGGCAGGTCAACAGGGTGTGCCCGCCTATATGATGGACAAGCTTGGCGTTGAAAACGTCGTGACCTCGGCCGAGGAATGGCCGCTGGTCGGATGGGAGACTCTGGCGAAATCCGACCCGACCTTCATCGTGCTCGCCAAAATGGACCGTCGCCGCTTCCCTGCGGATGACATCGAGAAAAAGCGCACCTTCCTGATGAACGACCCCGTCGCCCGCGAGATGACCGCGGTGAAAGAGGGCCGCATCATCACCATGGACGCCCATGCG
Organism: Sulfitobacter sp. CB2047; assembly: GCF_000735125.2. Lineage (NCBI taxonomy): Bacteria > Pseudomonadati > Pseudomonadota > Alphaproteobacteria > Rhodobacterales > Roseobacteraceae > Sulfitobacter > Sulfitobacter sp. CB2047. The sequence goes on from NZ_CP072613.1 coordinate 2,291,234, forward strand.
ATGGACCCGACCGTGCGTGCGATCTATGCGCTGGAAACGATGGCTGACGCGCTGTCCGGTTTCGATCTGGCCGAATGACCGCAATCGACCGCTCTGTGATGCGCAGGCCGCAGTGGCACTGGTGGGTGATCATCCCGCCGGTGCTGCTGGCCGCACTGCTGTTTGGTGCGGCCATCGGCGAGGTCTCTATCCCGCCGCTGGTGGTGCTGAAGGTGCTGGCCAACAAGGCGCTGAACGCGGGCTATGCGGTCGACAAAATTGACGAAGGCATCGTGTGGAACTACCGCATGGCGCGGGCCGTGGTGGCGATGTGCTGTGGCGCCGGTCTGGCGCTGTCGGGCGTCGTGTTGCAAGCACTGCTGCGCAATGCGCTGGCGGATCCCTATCTGCTGGGCATCTCTGCGGGGGCGTCCACGGGCGCTGTTGCGGTGACCATCCTCGGGCTGGGGGGTGGTGCCATCTCGCTGTCTATCGGTGCGTTCAGCGGGGCGCTGGTGGCTTTCGCTTTTGTCGCCTTGCTGGCGCAGGCGGCAGGGGGCGGTGTGGGCCTGCGGGCCGCGGGCGTGATCGTGCTGGCCGGTATCGCGGGCAGCCAGATGTTCAACGCCCTGACCGCGCTGATGATCACGAAATCGGCCAATGCCGAACAGGCCCGTGCTATCATGTTCTGGCTTTTGGGGAATATGTCGGGCGTGCGCTGGCCCGATGTACTGAGCGCCCTGCCCGCGGCGATGATCGGTCTGCTGGCCTGTCTGTGGCACGCCCGCGCGCTGGATGCCTTTACCTTCGGCAGCGACAGCGCCGCGTCCTTGGGCATTCCGGTGCGCCGCGTGCAGCTGCTGCTGATCGGCACGGCGGCGCTGGTCACGGCGGTGATGGTGTCGGTGGTGGGGGCGATCGGCTTTGTCGGGCTGGTGATTCCCCATGCCATGCGCATCGTCGTAGGGCATCGTCACGCGATCCTTGTGCCAGCTTCCGCACTGGCGGGGGCGGTGTTTCTGGTCTTTGCCGATGTGGTTTCGCGAGTGATTGTACCGGGCCAAGTGCTGCCCATCGGCGTGGTGACCGCTTTGGTCGGCGCGCCCGTCTTTGCACTGATCCTGATTGGCAAAAGGACGTCGCCATGATTCTGTCCTGTCACGAACTGGGCTGGCGGGTGCGCAACCGCGCCATCGTCAACGACGTGTCCCTGTCCTTGCGGCCGGGCGAAAAGCTGGGGCTGATCGGGCCGAACGGGTCGGGCAAATCCACGTTGCTGCATATGCTTGCCGGTATTCAGAAACCCTCGCGCGGGCGGGTCGAGCTGGACGGCGCACCGCTGGCAAAGATGCGCCAGCGCGATATCGCACAGCGGCTGGCGCTGGTCGAACAACACGCCGATACCGCAGATCGCATCACCGTGCGCCATGCCGTTGAACTGGGCCGCACCCCATGGCTGTCCGCCCTGCGCGGGTGGAGCGCAGGGGACGACGCCATCGTCACGCAGGCGCTGGCGGATGTGGATCTGTCGGGCTTTGGCGACCGCCACTGGCACACGCTGTCGGGCGGTGAACAACAGCGCGTTCATATCGCCCGTGCACTGGCCCAAAGGCCGCAAGTGCTGCTGCTGGACGAGCCGACGAACCATCTGGATATCCGCCACCAGCTTTCGATCCTTGAGCTGATCCAGCGCCTGCCGACAACGGCGATCATCGCCCTGCACGACCTGAACCAAGCCACGCTCTGCGACCGGATTTGCGTCTTGCAAGATGGCAAGCTGCGCGCCATCGGCACCCCCTCCGAGATCATGACAGAAACCCTCCTGCGCGAGGTCTTTGGCGTCTGCGGGCATTTCCTTGTCGATCCGGCGGATAACGCGCAGGTGATCCGCTTTCACACGGCGACCCATTAAGCGCGCCAAGCGGCCACACTTCTATTCAACTCCTTACGCATTTGGTCGGGAACCATCCGTCACGCTACAGGTTTTGCCTGTGGACCCTGAAGGAGTAGCTACAGATGACCGACAAGAAGCAAACCCCTCCCACAACCACAGACGCCGGCATTCGCGTTCAAAGCGATGAACATTCGCTGACCGTTGGCCCCGATGGCCCGATCGTGCTGAATGACCACTATCTGCTGGAACAGATGGCGAATTTTAACCGTGAACGCATCCCAGAACGCCAGCCCCACGCCAAAGGCTCGGGCGCATTTGGCACCTTCGAGACGACGCAAGACGTGTCGAAATACACGATGGCGAATATCTTCCAGCCCGGCGCGAAATGCGATGTGGTGATGCGGTTTTCGACCGTGGCAGGCGAACGCGGCAGCCCGGACACATGGCGCGACCCGCGCGGCTTCTCGGTAAAGATGTACACCGACGAAGGCATCTTTGACATGGTCGGCAACAACACCCCGATCTTCTTTGTCCGCGATCCAATCAAGTTCCAGCAGTTCATCCGCAGCCAGAAGCGCCGTGCGGATAACAACATGCGCGACCACGATATGCAGTGGGATTTCTGGACGCTCTCGCCCGAAAGCGCGCATCAGGTGACCTATCTCATGGGCGACCGTGGCATTCCGAAAAACTGGCGCGAGATGAACGGGTATTCCAGCCACACCTATTCGCTGGTCAATGCCGAGGGCGAAAAATTCTGGGTCAAGTTCCACTTCCACACCGATCAGGGCGACGGCAATGCCTACCTTAGCCAAGACGAAGCCGACAAGCTGGCGGGGACCAACGGCGATTACCACCGCGCCGATCTGTTCAACAACATCCGCGACGGGAACTACCCCAGCTGGACGCTCAAATGGCAGATCATGCCTTACGAGGATGCCAAGACCTACCGCATCAACCCGTTTGATCTGACCAAGGTCTGGCCGCACGAGGACTACCCGCTGATCGAGGTCGGCAAGCTGACCCTGAACCGCAACCCCACCGATTTCCATACAGAGATCGAACAGGCCGCGTTCGAGCCGAACAATATGGTGCCAGGCGTGGGTCTGTCGCCAGACAAGATGCTGTTGGCACGGGGTTTTTCCTACGCGGACGCGCACCGCGCGCGGCTGGGTGTCAACTACAAACAGATTCCGGTCAATAAGCCCGTCTCGCCGACCCATAGCTATTCGAAAGACGGCGCGGGCCGGACTGAAAAAGTGTCTGATCCGGTATATGCGCCCAACTCATATGGTGGGCCCTCTGCGCAGCCGCATCAGCATGAAGCGGGCCTGTGGTATTCCGATGGCGACATGGTGCGTCAGGCCTATACCCTGCGCCCTGATGACGATGATTGGAGCCAAGCCGGCAAGCTCGTCCGCGAGGTGATGGACGCCGATGCCCGCGAACGTTTGGTGTCGAATGTGGTGGGGCACTTGTGCGACGGTGTCAGCGAAAAGGTGCTGGTCCGTGCCTTTGAATACTGGCGCAATATCGACAAAGACACCGGCGACAAGATCGAGGCCGGTGTGCGCGAGAAGCTGGGCGGGGAATCCAAAGCCCCCGGCATGGCCTCTGCCCTCAGCATCGGCGGCAAGTAACACCGCACCGTTCCAAGCCAAACGATCAGCGGGGCCTGCGCGGGCCCCGCTTTTTTTGCATATTCCAGAGCGATTTAACCGACGGCGATATTGTCGATCAGCCGCACACCGGCCAGCCACGCGGCGGCCAATAGACGTGCGGGGCGGTCGGGCGTGGTCATCAGCTCCAACTGGTCAGCAGACCGCAGGTCAAGGTATTCCACCTGCGTAAAGCCCGCACGTTCCACCCGCGACACTGCCGCCGCGCGGAGCGTTTCCAGATCGCCACCGGCAAGCAGCCCCTCTGACATCTCTTCCATCGCGCGGTGAAGTTCGGGGGCCCAGGTGCGGGCGCGATCCGACAGCAGCAGGTTGCGCGAGGACATGGCCAGACCGTCTTCCTCGCGGATGGTGGGGCAGCCGATCACCTCTATCGGCAGGTCCAGATCACGCGCCAGACGGGTCACCACCTGAAGCTGCTGATAATCCTTTTCGCCAAAGAACGCCTTGTCCGCCTGGGACTGGGTAAAGAGTTTGGTCACGATGGTGGCCACGCCATCGAAATGTCCTGCCCGATGCGCCCCGCACAGCCCTTGGGTGATGCCCTCGACCGACACCGTCGTCGCGAAACCATTGGGGTACATCTGTTCCCCATCTGGCACATAGACGACATCCGCCTTCAGCGCGATCAGCTTGCGCGCGTCCTCTTCCTCGGTGCGGGGGTAGTTTTTGTAGTCGTCAGGGTTGTTGAATTGCTTGGGGTTGATGAAGATCGTCACGATCACACGGTCGCACGCCTCTTTTGCGGCCCGGACGAGGCTCAGGTGCCCCTGATGCAGCGCGCCCATGGTCGGCACCACGGCGACGCTTTCGCCCGCGGCTTTCCATCCGGCGACCTTGCTGCGCAGCTCAACGAGCGTGCGGATAATTTCGGGTGTCATGTTTTGGAAACCTCGTCAGAAAATACATGCTCGGGTCCGGGGAAGGATCGTGCCGTGACCTCGTCGGCATAGGCCTGCACCGCGGCCTTTGCGTCATCGCCCAGATGGGCATAGCGTTTTACGAATTTCGCCTTGAAGGCGGTGAACAGCCCCAGCATGTCATCGACCACCAGAATTTGCCCGTCGCATTGCGCTGACGCACCGATGCCGATGGTGGGAATGGCGACCGTTTCAGTGATCTGGTCCGCCAAAGCCTGCGGCACTTTCTCAAGCACCACGGCAAAGGCCCCTGCCCGCGTCACCGCCTGCGCATCGGCCATCAGCTGCGTGGCCGCCGCACCGCGCCCCTGCACCTTGTACCCGCCAAGCGTGTGGATCGACTGCGGCGTCAGGCCGATATGCGCCATCACCGGAATGCCGCGTTTGGTCAGGAAGGCGATGGTGTCTTCCATCACCTCCCCCCCTTCAAGCTTGACCGCACCGGCACCGGTTTCGCGCATCAAGCGTGCCGCATTCTCAAAGGCTTGGGCCGGGCTTTGCTCGTAGCTGCCGAAGGGCATATCGATCACCAGCATCGACTGGGTCAGCCCGCGCCGCACCGCTTGACCGTGCAGGATCATCATCTCCATCGTGACCTCAAGCGTCGAGGGCAGCCCGTGCAGCACCATCCCCACTGAATCGCCCACAAGCACGAAATCGCAGATGCCATCCATCACTTGCGCCATCGGCGTGGTATAGGCGGTCAGGCTCACCAGCGGAGCCCCCCCTTTGCGGGCCAGAATATCCGTCGGCATGGGGGCGGTCTTGCGGGCTGTGGCGCTCATCTGTGGCGGTCCTTTTTGGTAAGGTCGTCATTGCAATCTATCGGGGCCATGGCGGGGCATGGGGCGGCTTGGCGATGCTTCTAGACCAAAACGTCGCGATGTAGGTAGCAAAAGCGCAAGAATTTTACCCATGTCGCTGCGTCAGTCGAATCCGATACTACTTGGGCGGGATCGGAGCCACTGGCTGTGCGCCCCGCCCCGTGGGCACGGTCAGCACCAGCAGGCAAAGCACAACCAGCCCCACGCCGGCCCAGCCAAGGGGGGGCAAGCGTTCGCCCACCACGACCACGGCCAGCAGCGCTGCGACCACCGGCTCGATCAGCGTCAGGGTCGTGGCGGTACTCGCCCGCACCCGCGACAGCCCGTAGCCGAAACAGATATAGCCCAGAAACATCGGCACAAACGCCATATAAAGCCCGACCGTCGCGTTCCCCCACGAGGCCAGCAGCGGGCCGCCAGTCGCCAACAGCACAGGCATCAACATCAGCCCGCCCAGTCCAAAGGTGGCACCCATGGCCACCGAAGACCGCAGGCCGCGCAGCATCATCGCGCGCGCCGTCCAGCTATAAAGCGCATAGGTAAACCCGCCAAGCAGCCCCAGCACGACCCCAAGCGGCACATTGGTGCCCCCCACGGCCCCATGCCCGCCCTCGGCCAGACAGATCAGCACCATGCCAGCGACGCCCGCCAGCGCGCCAAGGCTCCACCGGAGGGTCAGCAAGGAACGCTCCATCACATATTCGATCAGCGCGGCAAACAGGGGCGCGGTGCCGATGGTGACAACGGTCCCGATGGTCACCCCCGCCAACCGCATGGAGCCATAGAACGCCAGCGGATAGATCATCACCGCCAAGGCCCCCAGCAGCAGCAACCCGCGCTGCTGCCAAAGTTGCGCACGCGCATGGGCGATGCCCCGCAGCGCCAGCAGCGCCTGCGCGATGCCGCCGATTCCCATCGCCGCGGCACCGATCGCCGCAGCACTCACGTCAGGGGCAAAGGTCGCGGCGGTGCCGGTGGTGCCCCAGACAATGCCCGCAAAAAGCACGCCCGCCACGCCAAGTGCATTGCTCTGGCGGCCCGAGCTTTCCTGATCCGTCATTCTGTCATCCCCTGCGCTGCGCGGTCCTGTGGCGTAGTGATGACCCGCCAAGCGCCTGAGGTCAAAGCATCATTCGGACTGCAAACGCGATACGATACTGCCTGCGGTCACGGTGCCGATCGTCTCTCCGTCCTCGACCACGGGGATCGCCTGCGCATCATCGCCGATCTTGCCAATCAGCTCGGCCACCGGCGTCTCGGCGGCGACGGCCCCGTCCGATGTCGCGGCGGGCGGGCCCATCACATCGCGGGCCGTCAGCACGCCAAGCGGGTTCATATTGGCCACGAATTCCGCCACATAGTCCGACGCGGGGTTCGAAAAAATCTCACGCGGGGTGCCGCATTGCACGATGCGCCCGCCCTCCATAATCGCGATGCGCCCGCCCAGTTTGAAGGCTTCGTCCAGATCATGGCTGACGAAGATGATCGTGCGTTTCAACTCGCGTTGCAGATCAAGCAGCTCGTCCTGCAGGCGGGTGCGGATCAGCGGATCAAGGGCCGAGAAAGGCTCGTCCATCAGCAGGATCGGGGCTTCGGTGGCAAAGGCGCGGGCCAGCCCCACACGTTGCTGCATCCCGCCCGACAGCTCGCTGACCTTGCGATCGGCCCAATCGGCCAGACCGACAAGCCTAAGCTGCGCCTCGGCCCGTTCAAGTCGTTCGCGTTTGGGAACATCGGCCAGTTCCAGCCCGAGCGCCACGTTGTCGCGCACCGTGCGCCACGGCAGCAATCCGAACTGCTGGAACACCATCGACACACATTCGCGGCGCACGCGGCGCAGATCCGCGGCAGAGCTGGCAGTGACGTCACAGCTCCAGTCGCCATCATGCACCCGCACCGATCCACGCACCAACGGGTTCAACCCGTTGACCGCGCGCAGCAAGGTGGATTTGCCAGAGCCGGACAAGCCCATCAGCACAAGGATCTCGCCCTGTTTGACATCAAGCGTGCAGTTATGGACCCCAAGGATCTGCCCTGTCTCGGCCTCGATTTCGGCACGGTCTTGTCCGGCATCCATCAAGGGCAACGCCTTGGCCGGTTTCGGGCCAAAGACGATGGACACATTGTCGAATTCGACGGCGTTTGCGGGGTTGGTCATTTGATCGCTCATTTTCGTGTCACCCGTAGCATCCGGTCCAGCATGATGGCGACCACGACGATGATCAGCCCCGATTCAAAGCCAAGCCCCGTGTTCACCTGATTAAGCGCGCGCACCACCGGCACGCCAAGGCCATCCGCCCCCACGAGGGCCGCGATCACCACCATCGAAAGCGACAGCATGATGGTCTGGTTCAGACCGGTCATGATCTGAGGCAGCGCATAGGGCAGTTCGATCTTCCACAGGGTCTGGCTGGGCTTCGCGCCAAAGGCCTGCGCGGCCTCAAGCAGTGCCTTGGGGGTGGAGGCGATACCAAGCTGCGTCAACCGGATCGGCGCGGGCAGGACAAAGATCACCGTCGCGATCAGCCCCGGCACCATGCCGATGCCGAAAAAGACAATTGCGGGAATAAGATAGACGAAGGTTGGCAGCGTCTGCATCAGGTCCAGCACGGGTGCCATATAGCGGTACATGCGCGGTCGGTGCGCCGCGGCGATGCCGATGGGAACGCCGACGCCCATGCAAACCACACAGGCCGACAGCACCAGCGTCAGGCTTTCGGTGGTTTCTTCCCAGTAATCCTGATTGAGGATGAACAAAAACCCCAACACGATCAGCAGCGGGGTTTTCCAGTTGCGCTGGATCGCCCAGGTCAACGCGCCAAAGACAGCGATAACGATCAGCGGATGTGGCGTTTGCAGCACCCAGAGGATCGCGTCAATCAACCACTCCATCGCGACGGCCAGCCCGTCGAACAGCCAACCCGCGTTGATCAGCAGCCAATCAAAAACCGCCTCTGCGGCGTCATCAATCGGGATCTTGTTATCGGTGAGCCAGTTCATGGGAACCTCCGGAGGCTGGTATCATGCGATGATGGCAAAAAGGGCCCGCCCGATGGCAGGCCCTTTTCACATCCTAAGGGTGGATTACTCGACGATGGTCTTGGCGGCCGCCATCGCGTCGCCACCGTCCACGGTGGTCACGCCGTCCAGCCATGTGTCGAGCACATCAGGGTTCGCCTTGATCCAGGCTGTCGCCGCATCGCGGGGCTCTTCGCCGTCATCCAGAATGGCACCCATAATCTCGTTCTCCATGGCGAGGGTGAATTCCAGATTGGTCAGCAGCTTGCCCACGTTGGGGCATTCCTCGACAAAACCGGCGCGGGTGTTTGTGTGCACGGTCGCACCGCCCAGATCGGGGCCAAAGAAATCGTCCCCGCCTTCCAGATAGGTCAGATCAAAGTTCGCGTTCATCGGGTGCGGTTCCCAACCAAGGAAGACGATAGGCTCGCCCTTGGCGGACAGGCGTTTGACCTGTGCCAGCATCCCCTGCTCCGAGGATTCCTTGACCTCGAACTCGGCAAGATCAAAGGCGTTGTCGTCGATCATCGACTGGATCAGGCGGTTGCCGTCATTGCCCGGCTCGATGCCATAGATCTGACCGTCCAGCGCGTCTGCATTGGCGGCGATATCGGCGAAATTCTTGATCCCCATGTCAGCGGCGGCTTTATTCACGGCCAGCGTGTACTTCGCGCCAGTCAGGTTCGCGCGCACTGTGTCAACGCTGCCATCCTCGCGGTAGGGTGCGATGTCCGCCTCCATCGTGGGCATCCAGTTGCCAAGAAACACATCCACATCGCCTGCGGCCATCGACGTGTAGGTCACTGGAACGGAAAGGATTTTCACGTCTGTCTCATAGCCCAAAGCGTCCAGCACGACGGTGGTCGCGGCAGTGGTCGCGGTGATGTCGGTCCAACCTACGTCGGAAAATGTGATCTCGTCACAGCTTGCGGCAGCAAGGCTGCTGGCAAGGGACAGGGTAAGCGCGGTGGTTGCTGCAAGAACTTTCATGGCAGAGGAACTCCCGTTATGTTTATTGTTGATCGCGTAATAGAGCGCGATTGCGCGCTTTGATGCAACCCGATTTCTACACGACCGCGCGACAAGACGCGGCTCAGGCAAGGAGACACCCCATGATCGGCACCCCCTACTTCACCATTCCCCTCTTCACAGGCCCCCGCGCGTGAGCGGTGCAAGCCCCGCGTGGATCGGGGTCGATGTCGCGGATGGGCATATGCATCTGTGGGTGCATGATTCACGCGGCGATGTGCTAGCGCAGGCCGACGGGCCGGTCGCTGCCTTGCCTGCGGAAGACGGCTTTGTCGCCGCCCTTACGGATTTGCTGTCGCCCTATCTGTCGGACCAACAGCCCTTGCCGGTGATCGTCGCGGGGCTGCCCGCCCTGCCCGCCAGCAGCCTGCGCCCCGTTCCGGCAGAGCCCTTGGGCGGGGTGCTTGCCCTAGAGGTTGATGACCCGCGGCTGGAACTGCGCGCGGTGCCCGGCCTGAAACAGGCCAGCCCGCCCCAGATCATGCAAGGGGCCGAGACGGCGATTGCGGGCTACCTTCAGGCAGCGCCCGAGTTTGACGGGGTGATCTGTTGCCTTGATGCGCAGTCCACATGGGCCCACATCAGCGCCAGCGAGGTCGTCAGTTTTCAAAGTTTTCTCACCCCCATGATGGCCGCGCAGTTGTCCGCTACAGCCCCGCTATCCAAGGCGGTTCTCGGTGGTGGGTTGGATGAGGATACTTTCGACGCCGCCGTGAATGATGTCATGGCTCGCCCGCAAATCTTTGCCACCGCACTGGCCGAGATTTCGGCGCAAGCCACCATAGACGGCCCGACGACGGACGCAGGCTGGTCACGGTTGATGGGTTTGTTGATCGGGCTAGAGCTGGCCGGTGCCCGCGCCTATTGGCTGGGCCGCGAGGTGGTCATCCTGTCCGACAGCCCCCTCGCCCCGCTCTATGCACGCGGGCTTGCCGCCCAAGGTCTGACGGCCAGCCACGTCTCGCGCCGCGACCATGTGCGCGCCGGGCTGCAGCTTTGCGCCGACGCAAGCGCCAGTTGATCTGACGCGCGCGCAATACACGAGGAAGCCCCCGGCCCTAGGCCGGGGTGCCACCGTTTTCTGGAAAGAAACAGGCCGCGGCATGATGCCCCTGCGGCAGTTCGGGCCGCATGGCGCGGCATTTGTCGCGCACTTTCCAGCACCGTGGCGCAAAGGGGCAGCCATCGGGGATCGCCAGTGGCGATGGCAGTTCGCCTTGCAGCTTGATCCGCTCTTTCGCGCCGCGCGGGTCCGCTTGGGGCGTGGCCGACAGCAGTGCCTTGGCATAGGGGTGGAACGGCGCACCGAACACATCATCGCGACTGCCGCGTTCGACCGCGCGCCCCAGATACATCACGATCACCTCATCCGCCACGTGACGCACAACGCTCAGGTCATGGGAGATAAACAGATAAGCCAATTGCAGTCGTTCCTGCAGATCAACCAACAGGTTCAGCACCGAGCTCTGGATCGACAGGTCCAGCGCGGACACAGGCTCGTCCAGCACCAGCACTTTGGGGTCCAACATCAACGCACGCGCAATCGCGATCCGCTGGCGTTGCCCGCCGGAAAACATATGCGGATAACGGTCAAAATGTTCAGGCCGCAAGCCCACCAGCCCGAGCATCTCGCGCGCTTTGGCGGTACGCTCCTTGCTGCTCATGTCGGGGCGGTTGATCTTGAGAGGTTCCTCGAGGATCGCGCCGATCCGCTGGCGCGGGTTGAGCGAACCGTAAGGGTCTTGGAACACGATCTGAACCGATTTGCGCAGCGATGCCCAGTCTTCGCGGACCACGGGTTTGCCATCCAGTGTCAGCGATCCGGCGGTCGGGTCTTCGATCATCGTGACCATCCGCGCCAGGGTCGATTTCCCGCAGCCGCTTTCGCCTACGACGGCCAGCGTCTTGCCGGGATAGAGCGCGAAATCGAGCCCGCCGACGGCCTTGAGCGTACGCGGCTTGCGAAACAGCCCGCCGCCGACTTCATAGTGACGCTCTAGCGCCGTTGCAGTCATCACAGGTGCGGTCATGATGCGACCCTTTCGTCTGTGTTCAAGGGGTAGAAACAACGCGCATAGCCCAGATCAGCGCCCAAGGCGGGCGGCGCTTCGGACTTGCATTTGGCGTTGGCGAATTTGCAGCGTGGCGAAAACAGGCATCCTGCGGGGCGGTCGAATTGCCCCGGTACCACGCCCGGAATGGTCGGCAGCCGCTTTTCCGTCGCCCGTTCCGGCAGCGCATCCAGCAGCGCCGAGGTATAGGGGTGGTGCGGCGCGTCAAACAGCGGGATCACCGGCTGCTCTTCGATCTTCTGGCCGGCATATTGCACGCTGACGCGTTCGGCGGTTTCCGCAACCACACCCATGTCGTGCGTGATCAACACCAACCCCATGCCCGTTTCCTCGCGCAGGGACGCGAGCAGATCAAGGATCTGCGCCTGAATGGTCACGTCGAGCGCCGTGGTAGGTTCATCGGCGATCAACAGCTTGGGCTTGCAGGCAATCGCCATCGCGATCATCACCCGCTGGTTCATCCCGCCCGACATCTGGTGCGGGAAGGCCGACAGGCGCTTTTCGGGATCGGGGATGCCGACCTGTTCAAACAGCTCGATCGCGCGTTTCTGACGCTCGCGGCGGCCCATGCCAAGATGCACCCGCAGGGCCTCGCGGATTTGCCAGCCCACGGTGAAACAGGGGTTGAGCGATGACATCGGCTCCTGAAAGATCATCGCCAGATCATTGCCGACGATCTTGCGGCGCGCCTTGGCGTCCATCGTCAGCAGGTTGTGCCCGTCAAAGGTCAGCTCGTCCGCGGTGACGGTGGCGGTCCAGGGCAGCAGCCCCATCAGCGCCAGCATCGACACGGATTTACCCGACCCGCTTTCCCCCACAATCGCGAGGATCTCGCTTTCGTTCACGTCCTGGTCGACGCCGTCCACCGCCCGGAACTTGCCCGAGGCCGTGGCGAAATCAACGCTTAGGTTTCTGATACGCAAAAGTGTCATGGCTCAGCTCCGTTTCAGTTTCGGATCAAGCGCGTCGCGCAGGCCGTCACCCATGAGGTTGATCGCCAGCACGGTCACAAGGATCGCCACGCCGGGGAAGGTCACGACCCACCAGGCGCGCAGGATGAACTCGCGCGCTTCGGCCAGCATCGTGCCCCATTCAGGTGTGGGCGGCTGCGCCCCCATCCCCAGAAAGCCCAAGGCCGCGGCATCAAGGATCGCGGTCGAGAATGACAGCGCGGCCTGCACGATGATCGGCGCAAGGCAGTTGGGCAGCACGGTGACAAACATCAGCCGGAAGATCCCTGCCCCTGCCACGCGGGCCGAGGTCACGTAATCCTTTTGACGTTCCGACAGCACGCTGGCGCGGGTCAGGCGCACATAGTGGGGCTGCAACACAATCGCGATGGCGATCATCGCGTTGGTCAGCGACGGCCCGAGGATCGCCACCAGCACCAGCGCCAGCAGCAGGGACGGGAACGCCAGCACAATATCCATGACACGCATGATGATGCTATCGACCCATTTAGGCGCAAAGCCCGCGATCAGACCGATGATGATCCCGCCGGTCGCCGCGATAGAAACAACGACGACCCCCACAAAGAAGGAATAACGCGCGCCCACAATCAGACGCGACAGCATATCGCGCCCGAGCGGATCGGTACCCAGGATATGGGTCCAGCTGCCGCCCTCTTGCCACGCGGGGGGCTGTAGGGTGGCGGCGCGGAATTGCTCTGTCGCGTCATGGGGGGCGACCCACGGGCCGAACAGGGCCAGAAAGGCAAAGACCGCAAAGATCCACAGCCCGATGACAGCGCCGCGGTTTTCGCGGAAGTAGAACCAGAATTCGCGCAAGCGGCCCGGACGTTCCTGGACCATTGCGGCTTCGGCAGAGAGTGCGTCGTCCATGTTATCGCTTTCTGATTTTGGGGTTGATGACGCCGTAAAGCATGTCGACGGTCAGGTTCACGACCATCACCATCACAGCAATCAGCAGCAGCCCGCCCTGAACCACGGGGTAATCGCGGCGGAAAATACTATCGACCATCCACTTGCCGATGCCCGGCCAGCTAAAGATGGTTTCGGTCAGGATCGCACCGGCCAGCAATGTGCCGACCGACAGACCAATCACGGTGATCACGGGAATCAGCGCGTTGCGCAGGGCGTGGATGCCGTTGATCCGCCCCGGAGACATGCCCTTGGCGCGGGCGGTGCGGATGTAATCCTCGCCCAGAACCTCCAGCATGGCCGACCGCGTCTGGCGTGCGATCACGGCCAGCGGGATTGTCCCCAGCACGATCGTTGGCAGAACCAGATGGCGCACCGCTGACAGGAACGCCCCCTTCTGACCCGACGCCAGACTGTCGATCAGCATAAAGCCGGTGGGGTTGGGGAAGTAATACAGCAGATCGATCCGCCCCGACACAGGCGTCCATTGCAGGTTGCCCGAAAAGACAATGATCAGCAGCAGAGCCCACCAGAAGATCGGCATCGAATAGCCCACCAGCGCCGTGGACATCAGCGCCCGGTCAAAGAACTTGCCCCGGTTCACCGCCGCAATCACCCCCGCCGGAAGGCCAAGGGCGATGGCAAAGATCATTGCGCAGACCGCCAGCTCAAGCGTGGCTGGGAAGAGCGTAAAGAATTCGTCGAACACCGGGCGCTTGGTGACAAAGCTATTGCCCAGATCGCCCTGAAGCACGCCGGTCAGATAGTCCCAGAATTGCACATAGATCGGCTGGTCATAGCCGAATTGTTTGGCCAGTTGGGCATAGCGTTCATCAGAGATGCCGCGCTCGCCCGCCATAACCTGGATGGGGTCGCCCGGCAGCGCGCGGATGAACCCGAAGGAGATCAGCGTCACCCCGATGAAAGTCGGGATGAACGTCAGCAGTCGTCCCAGAACATAGTTCAGCATTTTATCACCATCAGCTCTTTGGGGAAGTTGGTCAGCGTTTCATAGCCGTCGTCGGTAATCAGCACGTCATCCTCGATGCGCACGCCGAAATTTCCGATCTCGTAGAGGCCGGGTTCATTGGTGTAAACCGTTCCGGCGGGTAAAGTCATGTGGTTGCCCCGCATGATATAGGGGGCCTCGTGGACCTCGCGGCCCAGACCGTGGCCGGTCTTGGTGCGGATGCGGTCCCCATAGGGCGAGGCTTCCAGTACAGAGATCACGGCATCGTCGATGTCATGCGCGGTCACCCCCGCGCGGGTCACGGCAAGCCCTGCCATATTGGCGCGCAGCACGGTGTCATAGACATCGCGCCCCTCGTCGGTGACGTGATCCAGAAAAACGGTGCGGGTGATATCGGCGGCAAAGCCGTTCTTGCGCGCGCCAAAGTCCAGCAGCAGCGCATCGCCCGCCTTGACGGCGTAATCCTCGCGCGCATGGGCATGGGGCCGGGCCGAGCCATCCGCGGCGGCCACGATAGGACCAAAGGACAGGTCATCCGCCCCTTCCGCGAAAAGCGCCTGCACCAGCGTCTGTTCGATCTGCTTCTCGCTCTGGCCCAGCTTGACGCTGTCCAGCGTGCGCTGGAGGGCGCGTTCGGAAATCGCGATCGCCGCGCGCAGAGCGGCGATATCCTCGGGGGTCTTGATCATCCGCAGGGCAGAGATTTCGCGCTCTGCATCGGTGATGGTCAGATCGGGCTGTGCCTGTTTGAACGCATGGTGCACGAACACGCGCATCACCTGCCCTTCGACCGCCAGCGACGAGATCCCCAAATGCTGCGTCAGCGCGGCAAAAGCATCGGCATAGCCGGTCTGGTCGCGCCAATCAAACACCGCGCCGTCAAAGCCGACCGTGTCCCAGCTGCCCAGTTCAAGGTTCGGCAACAACACCGCCGCAGGTTTATCCGCAGGGATCACCAGAACAAAGGGGCGTTCGTGGCTCATGAAGCTTTGGCCGACAGCGCGCGAGAAATTGGGCCCGGGCACCAGCGCCACGGCATCGACGCCCAGATCGGCGGCCACAGCGGCATAGTCGGCAAGACGTTGAGAGAGGTTCTTTGACACGGGGGGCTTGCGCCTTTCGTTAACGTGGCCGGGGCCTAGAATAGAGGAAGGGACGGCGCGACATGCACCGTCCCCATTGCTTTGTCATCGCTGTTATTGCGACAGGCCAACCTGGTTGAAGATGTGGCCACCCAGCGGGTGCACAACATAGTTTTCAACTTCGGGACGCATTGGCATGTAAACAACCGAATGCGCGATGGTGGCCCAAGGGGCTTGGTCCTTGAAGATTTCCTGCGCTTTTTCATACAGCGGCGCACGCTCTTCTTGTGTTGGCAGAACCTTGGCTTCCTGAACCAGCGCGTCGAATTCCTCGTTGCACCATTGTGCGCGGTTGGATTTCTCTACGCCGTCACAGCCCAGCAGAACCGCGAGGAAGTTGTCGGGGTCACCGTTGTCACCTGTCCAACCCAGCAGAACGGCACCATCGCGGTCTTTCGCTTTGGAACGCTCAAGGTATTCACCCCATTCGTAGGACACGATCTCTACGTCGACACCGACCTTCGAGAAGTCTTCCTGCATCAGCTCGGCCATACGGCGGGCATTGGGGTTATAGGGACGCTGGACCGGCATCGCCCAGATTTTCAGCGTCAGGTCGGATACGCCTTCGGCTTCCAGCGCGGCTTTCGCGGCTTCCGGATCGTATTTGTCGTCCTCGATCGCATCGTTATAGGACCACATTGTCGGCGGCAGCGGGTTCTTCGCGATTTCGCCGGAGCCCTGGAACACCACGTCGATGATCGCTTGCTTGTCGATCGCCATGTTCAAGGCTTTACGCACATTGGCGTTGTCGAACGGAGGCATCTGCGTGTTATACGCCAGATAGCCCACGTTCAGGCCCTCTTGCTCCATCACGACGACATCTTCGGCGTCTTTCATCGCCTGCACGTCCGCAGGGTTCGGATAGGCCATGACGTGGCATTCGCCCGCTTGTACCTTCTGGTAGCGCACGGAGGCATCCGGTGTGATCGCAAAGATCAACGCTTCGACTTTCGCCGGGTCACCCCAGTATTCATCGTTGCGCACGTAACGGATCACGGCGTCTTTCTGGTAGGCTTGGAAGGTGAACGGGCCGGTACCGATAGGTGCCTGGTTCAGCATTTCCGGCGTACCGGCTTCCAGCATCGCGTCGGCATATTCCTTGGACACGATCGAGGCAAAGTCCATCGCCATGTTGGCAATGATCGGCGCTTCGGCGCGGGTCAGGTTGAACTGAACGGTGTAATCGTCAACCTTTTCGATGCTTTCGATCAGATCAGGCATCGACATCGCACCGTAGTATTCCCAGGTGCCACCCGATACTTGGTTGTAGGGGTTGTCGGCGTTGCCCTGACGGTCAAAGCTAAAGATCACGTCATCGGCGTTAAAATCGCGTGTGGGCGTGAACTGGGCGTTGCTGTGAAACTTGACGCCTTTGCGCAGCTTGAATGTTACGGTCTTGCCGTCTTCGGACACCTCCCAGCTTTCGGCCAGCGCGGGAATGGTTTCGGTGGTACCGACCTTGAATTCCGCCAAGCGGTTGTAGATCGGGTGGCTGGACGCATCAAAGGTCGTGCCTGCGGTGTACAGGGCCGGGTCAAAGCCTTCTGGCGACCCTTCCGAGCAATAGACCAGCGACTGCGCCTGCGCCGCAACGCCAAGCGTGCTCAGCAGCAGGCCCGTGGCCATGATATTCTTGAAAGACATTCGATTTACTCTCCTAGTTGGTAAAGTGTTATCTCCCCACGGCCTCTCTGGGCCGATGAGGGCGATAGGGTTAACGCCTGAGGGGTAACATTTCGCGCGAGCTCTCTGCTGGCGCGGCCTCACTCTGTCCGATTTCCCCGGACTTATCGTATTTCATGCGACCGACCCATAAGATGCGGGCCTGCCGGTCTGTTCTGTTGGCCCAGCAATGGGGCGTGGTACCCAGATAATGCAGGCTGTCGCCCGCCGTCATCAGATACTCCCGTTCGCCAACCATCTGCGAGATCTCACCCTCAAGGATATAGATGATCTCTTCGCCAACATGGGTCACCGTTTCGGATTCATAGCCGGGCGGCACGTTCATCACATAGGATGTCATCTCGTGGCCCGCGCGTTCGGCACCGATCTGTTCATATTCAATCGACGATCCTGCCACCGCGAAACGGGGCCGTGCGGCACCGCGGGTCAGGCTGTCGACCGTGCGCGGGGTCCGCACGAAAAAATCCGCATCAACGTCAAGCGCGGCAGCGATCTGGCTGAGCGTGCCAAGCGTCGGTGTCGCGTTGCCGCGTTCCACCTGGCTCAGATAGCCCACCGACACACCAGAGGCCGCCGACAGCTGCTGCAATGTCATCGCCATCCGATGACGCTGCATCCGCATGCGGTCGCCCAATCCCTCTGGCGGCGAAAGCGCCGCCGCCTGTATCGCAGTTGTTGACAAATAATCCCCCGAAGCACGCTTTGGCGTATCTTGGCGCTCAGACTGTCGCGCAACTTTGTTTACGTCAACAATAAAAATTATTGTCAGAGTGAAAACAGAGCCCTTGGTCGCGACGTCACCTGATCTCTTTTACACCGGCCCCTCCCCCGAACGCGCCCATGTAATTCTATTTATACGTGCGCATCCACGCAGTCCAGTTTCTGCACATTTTTTAGGCAAAAGCTAGAAAAACAATGCAAACCGCGCGATGAACACCTGTGCCCAGTTGCAACAATCGATCCCGCACCACACGCTTGATCTATGGCTATGTCTTTACCCCTGCTGGTGTTTACCGACCTTGATGGCACGTTGCTGTCACATAGTTCCTATCGCTGGGATGCGGCCACACCGGCCTTGGACGCGTTGCGCAATATCGGGGCCGCAGTGGTGTTGGCGAGCTCGAAAACCGCGCCCGAGATCGCAGAGATTCGCGCCGAACTGGCATGGGATCACTGCCCCGCGATCATCGAAAACGGTGCCGGTATTTTACCGCCCGACAGCACCGACATGCCCAAAACGGACAGTTACGTGCGCCTGCGCCACGCGCTCGACAGCCTGCCTGCCGATCTGCGCGACCCGTTTTGCGGGTTCGGCGATATGACCGTGGCGCAGATCGCACAGATCACCGGCCTGTCGCATAATGACGCCGCCAACGCGGCAGAGCGGGCCTTTTCCGAACCCGGCATCTGGTCGGGCAGCGCCGAGTTGCGCGGCGCATTTATCGACGCCCTGCACGATCACGGTATCCATGCCCGCGAAGGGGGACGGTTTCTGACCCTTTCCTACGGGCGCACCAAAGCCGACCAGATGGCCGCGCTGACCGACGCCTTTGCGCCGCGCCATACGCTGGCGCTTGGCGATGCCCCCAATGACATAGAGATGCTGCAAGCAGCCGACTTTGGCGTCATTGTCGCCAACCCGCACCGCGACCCCCTGCCCCCGCTGCCCGGTGAGGACACCGGCCGGATCACCCGCACCACGCTCCCCGGCCCTGCCGGATGGAACGGTGCCGTGCTGGACCTGATCGCGCAGCTTAACCTGAACTAAGGAATGACAAAGCATGGCTGATTTTCATCAAAACGGGAATATCGCGACCCTGCACAATCTGCGCACCCGCTCGCTGGACGAAATGACCTACGAGCTTGAGACGTTTGCTCAGACCCGCAAAATGGCGCTGATCCTGCCGTGCCTCTACTCCGAACTAGAGACCGAGGCGATGCCCCGCATTCTGGCCGAGCTGTCCAAGGTCACCTATCTGCACCGCATCATCATCGGTCTGGACCGCGCGGACGATGCACAGTTCCGCCATGCGAAAGAGTTCTTCAAAGGCCTCAACCAGAACCACATCGTGATCTGGAACGACAGCCCGCGGATGCTGGCGCTTGGCGCGCAGCTGAAAGACATGGGCCTCGCCCCCGCGGAACAAGGCAAGGGCAAGAACGTCTGGTCCTCGCTCGGCTATCTGATCGCCTGTCAGGACAGTGCGGTGATGGCGATCCATGATTGCGATATCGTGACCTATACCAACGACCTGCTGGCGCGGCTGATCTATCCCGTCGCCAATGCGAATTTCCCCTATCAGGTCGCCAAAGGCTATTACGCGCGGGTGGGCAGCGACAAGCTGAACGGGCGGGTCACGCGGCTGCTGGTCAGCCCGCTACTGATCGCGCTGAAAAAGGTCGTGGGCGACCGTGACTATATCGATTACCTGCGCGCCTTCCGCTATCCGCTCTCGGGTGAATTTGCCATGCGCACCAATATCTTGCCCGATCTGCGCATCCCCTCCGACTGGGGGCTGGAGATCGGCGTGCTGTCAGAGGCATGGCGCAACCTCGCGCCGAAATCCGTCTGTCAGGTCGAAATCGCCGACGACTATGACCACAAGCACCAAGATCTGAGCGAGGCCGACGCCGATGCGGGGCTGAACCGCATGTCCACCGACATCTGCAAGGCGATTTTCCGCAAGCTCGCGGCAGACGGCACGGTGTTCACGCCCAATGTCTTTCGCACGCTCAAGGCGACCTATTACCGCTGTGCGCTCGACCTGCTGGATGCCTACTACAACGACGCCAAGATGAACGGGCTCAGCATTGACCGCCACAAGGAAGAACGCGCGATCGAGCTCTTTACCGAGAATATTATGCGGGCGGGACACTTCTTTCTCGATAACCCGCACGAGACCCCCTTTATCCCCACGTGGAACCGCGTCCACGCCGCCGCGCCCGAGTTCCTTGCCAATCTGCGCGAGGCCGCCGCGGCGGATGACGCCGAATACAACTAGCTGAGGGCCGCGTGGGCGGCGGGGTCAGAACCGGTTGGTGATCCACATGCATTGATAGGGGGCCAGCGTGATGTGATCCGCACTGGCGTCAATCAAATCACCGCTGATCAGGTCCAGCCACGGTTGATCCTCGATCAGGTTCAGCGCCGCCGCCGAAATCGCGACAGAGGCGTCGCTGACGTTGTGCAGCGCAAAGATCGACTGTTTGCGGTCCAGACTTTGGCGCCACACGCCGAACACGCGGTCATCTTGCAGGTTCACGGTGAATTGCGTCGCGTTGGGATGAAACGCCTTTTGTTTCTGTCGCACCTTTAGCCGCGCCGAAAGATCGCCCAAAACGCGCGCCTGCGCGCTGGACGCATCGGCCAGCCGGTCGCGCAAGCTCGGATAATCCCAGCGGTGTCGGTTGATCGCGCGGCTCATCCCGCGATGTTCGACCTGCGCGTGATCATTGGGCGTCGCCAGCATGGCGTGGATGTAGAAGGCGGGTATCCCCTCCAGCGACATGACGATGGTCTGCGAACAGATGAACCGTGCATGATGATGGTCATCCTCGCCCTTAAACGTCCGCGACAGCGCATCGTAAAAGGTCGTGTTCAGCTCGTACGGGCTTTGCCCGCCGTCGGGCAGGCTGCGCATCGACACCAACCCGCCGACCTGTAGCACCGTATCAATGACCTGTTGTTTTTCATCCTCGGGCAGCAACCCTTCGGCGGGGCGCATGCCGATGCCGTCGTGACTGGCGGTAAAGTTCAGATAGGCGCAGCCCATAGGTGCTGGCGGCATCGTGCGCTGCCAGCGCCGCAGATGCGCCCCATTGCCCGACATCATCGCATGCAAGATCAGCGGCGGCAGCGGGAAATTATAGATCGCATGGGCCTCGTCCCCTGCCCCGAAATAGCTGAGGTTTTCGGCCTTGGGCACATTGGTTTCGGTCAGCAGGATGATCTTTTCCGGCGCATAGTCGCACAGCAACCGCATCAGCCGGATAATCGCATGGGTTTGCGGCAGGTGGATCGACGGGGTGCCGATCTGCTTCCACAAGAACGCCACCGCATCCAGCCGGATGATCTGCACGCCATTATCCACATGCAGGCGGATGATCCGCAAAAACTCAAGCAGCACCTCGGGGTTGCGGAAATCAAGGTCGATCTGGTCATGGCTGAAAGTGCACCAGACGTGGCGCGGGCCGCTTGAGGTTTCTACCTCTTGCAACAGCGGCGTCGTGCGCGGGCGCACCACCTCGCGCAGATCATCCTGCGGCGAGGCTTCGAAAAAGAACTTGTCATAGGGGGCCTGCCCCTGACGGTAGGCGTTGAACCAGTTCCCCTGGCTCGACACATGGTTCAGCACCAGATCGGACATCAGCGTGAAATCGGCGGCGATGCGGTTGATATCAGGCCAATCCCCAAGCTGCGGGTTCACCGCGCGAAAATCGGACACGGCAAACCCGTCGTCAGAGGTATAGGGGAAGAACGGCAGGATATGCACGCTGTTCAATGTGCCGCGCAGGTAGCGATGCAGGAAGTCGTTCAACAAATCCAGCGGCTTATGCGCCCCGTCCACGATAGAGTTGCCATAGGTGATCAGCAGCGCGTCACGTTCCGACCAAAGCGCATTGCCGGCAATCCGGCCTCTTTTGCGGCGGGTTGCCCCCTCGGGCCAGAAGGCATCAAGCACCATGCTGGAAAGGATGTCGGCATCCAGATCGGGATAGACCTCTGCCAACAACGCGCTAAGCCGAGAGCCGAGAGAACGGGCACTGTCCGTCATGATGTCCTGCCTTGCCTGAATATCCTTTCCCAAAACCCTAACGCAGCCGCGCCCGTGTGACGAGCAGCCAAAAGCGGTGCCCCCATAATCCTGTCGCCGCTGCCCCCTGCGGCGCGTTTTAAGGCAAGCTGCACAATCTTGAAGCATTGCGCAGATTGAACGCCCGCAGATCTAAAGGCCCCGCAATTATGACGCGTACCAAAGCCAGCACGCCCAGCGCCCGCCGTCATCTACTGCAGCGCGTGTGGTTTCTCCCTCCGCTTCTGCATGGCGTCTGACACAGTTTCATCGTGCACCGTGTGCCGCGCACGCCCGGCTTGCTTAGAGCGGTAAAGCGCCGCATCGGCGTCCGACAGGACATCTTCGGCCACGGCGTCCTGCCCCGCTTTGACCCCTATGCTGCCGATGCTGGCAGAGATTTGGCACGCCGCGCCATCAAATTTGATCGGCTGTTCCAGTCGCGAGATGATCCGTTCGGCGACCTGTGCCAGATGCGCGCTGCCGGCAACCCCAGGCAGCAGCAGGGTAAATTCGTCACCGCCGACGCGGGCGACGGTGTCGATGTCTCTTGTTGCTTCCACCATGATCCGGGCCGCGGTTTGCAACACGTGATCCCCCGCCGCATGGCCCAGGCTATCGTTCACCGCCTTGAAGTAATCCAGATCGATCTGCATCACGGCAAACCCCTTGTTCCCCGCGATAAGCCGCGACAGCACGTGATCCATCGCGCGCCGGTTTTTCAAGCCAGTCAGCGTATCGGTAAACGCTTGCTCCTCCGCCGCGATCTTTGCGACCTCAAGCTTCTGGTTCAGCGCACGCGATGCCGCCATCGCCGCCGATTTCGCCTCCATCAGATAAAGCATTTCGACCGCGAGGTCGGTCGGCGCGAAATCGGCATTGCTCAGACGATGGGTGCGGACGCCGTTCAGGATCGATATCCCGAATGACAGGTTTATCAGACAGTCGGTTTCCGAGCCTTCCATCTGATCTTCGCCACAAGGCAGTGGGACCAGAACCCCTTTAAAAATCTGCTCGGGCCGGTCATGCAACGCCAGATGCAGCTTGCGCCCCGCCATCGGGCGAATTTGCGCAATACTGTCGGCCATATTCGGTCGGCGCATGACAAACTGGTCGAAAAAATTGCTCCCGATCCAAGTGCCACGATGGCGCAGTTTGTGGATGGTGGGGCCCACATGCCGGATACGTCCGCAGGGCTGCACGATCACATGCATCGGGCATAGCACATCCAATGCCGCCTCATAAGCTGCTCCTACTGTCACCCGCGTGCACCCAGATCAAAGCTGCGCCCCTGCGCGTAGTGCCGGTCAATAATCGTGACGGTAATCACCTCCCCCTCCGGTGGGGCGGCTTTGCAATCAAGCAGAGCCAATGTGCCATAGTCATCCGCAATCACCCGCATCACGCCCATCATCACAAAACCAAAGCCTTGCACTTTCCCGCGACACGTTAGCGTAAAGCGCCAGTCATCAAGCTGCGCGACCTCCATCTGGGGCAGTTGCAGGTCTTCCACGGCGAGGGTGGCACGTTCAGGCAAGTCGTTGAGCGAATGCAAGAACTCTTCAAAATCGTCGCCGCCAAAGCGCAGCAAGCGCCGCACGCCTTCGCGGTCGGGGTTGGACACAAGCCATGCGCCCAGATCTTCCAGAAGATCGGGGATCGCGCGTTTCATCACGGCAGACAGGCGGTTGATAACGCGCGGGGTGATGGCATCGTCATAGGTGAGCATCGGTTCAAAATCCGCCGTGCCCATAACGGCGCATAGATCGGCGCGCAGGGCGACCTGCGCCCAGACACGGTGGCCAAAGCTATCCAGCACGAACCGTTGGATCGTATGATTGATCAGCCCGTGCATCGCGCCCCTTTCCGCCGTTTCACGGGGAAGATCGCGGAGGAGAGTTAACAAAGGCCGAAGGCTAAACCTCCGCCGCGGCGGAATGCGCTTTGGTTTTGTCTTAAATGCAATCTAGCTGTCAGCCCTGCGGGTCATGCCTCTGCCCGTCCAGCCACGCGGGCAGATGGCCGATGTCGGGCAGAACCACATCGGCGGCCCCTTCCAGGTCCTGACGTGTGGCCAGCCCCGTCAGCACCGCAACGCAGACCATACCCGCCGCACGGCCCGCCGCCATATCGTGCAGGCTATCCCCGATCATCGCGACTTCCGACGGGTCCACCCCCACGGCTTTGGCAAACGCCATGAGCTGCCCGGGCGTGGGCTTAGCACCGTGGCCGCTATCGAAACCTGCGATAAAGTCAAAATACCCGGTCACCCCCGCGCCGCCCAAATGCGCGCGGGCGGGCGCCTCGGCGTCATTGGTGGCGACGCCAAGCACCAGCCCGCGTGCCTTGAACGCCTCTAGCAAGGCAACCAGCGGCACCGCCTCTGCCTGAGGGGCGTTTTCGGCCTCGTGGTTCAGCAGGTCCAAGAGATCCGTCTTCGCCATCTCGACCACATGGGGGGCCAGCGCATCTACGACCTCCCCCGGTGTGCCCGCAATAACGATACTGTCGGGCGAGAATCTCTGCGTCTCGTAATCAAAGCCGATCTGCTGCCCCAGCAAAGCCGCTCGCTCTCCGTCGCCCTTGCTGATCCGGGTCAGGAAGGCATTGGCCCATGCCTCCCATGTGGCGGCGAAGTCGAACAGGGTTCCGTCTTTGTCGAACAGCAGCGCTTTGATCATTTTCAGGTCCAATTCATCTGCGCGCCACCCGGAAGCGACTGACGGGCTTGCATGATACGATCGTAAGGGATGTTCACCGTATCACAAAATCCCGTGACCCAGGCGTCATCCATCATGATGAAATCCAGAACCGCCCCAAGAAACACCGGATCACCGGCCTGCGTGCGCAGGTCTTCGGCAGATGCGCCCGTTGATCCCATAAAGGTGGGCATCAGGTCTTCGTTCGCGGCCAGCCAGGCCAAGGCCTGCAGGGCGACCGTCTCGGCGGCATCTTGCTTCATCATATTAATTTCCATCACGGTTTCTCAAACGAAACCCTTTGTTAACCAATCACGGCAACAAAGGGCGCTTAAGCCAGTTACACGTGAGTGGAGAATGAAGACAAGTGCCCGGTAAAGTCCTGATTGTGGATACGGTTGCGACCAACCGCATCGCGTTGAAAACCAAACTCACGTCCGCCTCCTACGAGGTATGGCAGGCGTCCACCGTGGCCCAGGCGGTCGACATCTCGCGCCGGTCGGGGCCTGATTTGGTCATCACGGCGCATCATCTGGACGGGCAGGATGCGACGGACCTATGCACTATGCTCGCGGGGTCGCCGCGCACATCACGGATACCTGTCTTTGCCTTGGCCGATGGCGGTGGCGCGGCGCTGTGTTTGCACCTGCTGGCGAATGGCGCACAGGAAGCGATGGTCAAACCTGTCTGCGACAAGCTGTTTCTGGGACGGGTGCGCAGCATGATACGCGCGGGCCACGGGGCCAGCCACACGGCCATGCGCGACGCGATGTGCCCCCCGCTCGGGCTGGAAGAAACCGCCGCCACCTTCACCCGCCCGGGCACGTTCCAGATCGTCAGCCATGACAAGGCAGAGACACAGGTGCATGTCACCCAGCTACGCAAACGTCTGAGGGGGGCTGTCAGCCAGACGACCATCCGCGACGCTTTGACCGGTATTAGGCAGGACGCGCTGCCCGATGTCTTCATCCTGACCCTGACCGGTGTCGAGGCGCGCGACGAGGCGCAACTGCGCCTGATCTCGACCCTGCGGGCAAATACGACGACGCGGCACTGCGGTATTCTCGTGCTGCAATCGCGCCCCCACCCTGACGGTGCCGCCCATGCGCTGGATCTGGGGGCCGACGACCTGATGCAGCATGGCTTTGATATCGATGAACTTTCGCTGCGGTTGACCGGGCTCCTGGCGCGCAAACAGCAGGGTGACACGATCCGGCGTGATGTCGATACGCGCCTGCGCGAAGCGGTTTTTGATCCGCTGACAGGAATCTACAACCGCCGTCACGCCCTGTCAGAGGTCGCGCGGCTGGCCGTGCGCACCCGCCGCAAAGGGATACCGCTGGCCGTGATGCTGGCAGACATAGACCACTTCAAACGCGTGAATGACGCATTCGGCCACGCCTCGGGGGACGCCGTGTTGATCGAAACCGCACGCCGGTTGAAATCATGTCTGCGCCCGCTCGACGTTGCCGCCCGCATCGGAGGGGAGGAATTTTTACTCATCCTCCCGGGCATCACAGAGGCAGAGGCCACCCGGATGGCCAAACGCATATGCGAAGCCTACCGCACGACGCCATTTACCATCCCCGCCAGCGCGCAGCCTATCCATGCCACGATCAGCATCGGGCTATGTACCGCACAGCCTGAAACCAGCGACGCCTTTCCCGCCCCACTTGATGCCTCGGCCATCGCGGCAGAGCTGATCGACCGCGCGGATCAAGCTTTATACAGTGCGAAACACCGCGGGCGCGATCGCGTCGGTCTGATCAGGTCAGCGGCGTGAAATCATCCTCTCCCCACGGTTGCAAAGCCGGAAAAATGCCGCCACTCTCGCCGCGATATGCTTGCACATCCGGGGCGTATCCCCCTGATCCTCGACAAAGGCTTTGCCATGCTGCCCGATAAACCGATGACCGGTATTGCCATGATGCTTGGCTTTTGCATCGTTGCCCCTGTGGGTGATGCAATTGCGAAACTGCTGGGGTCGTCCGTGCCGCTGGGTCAGGTCGTGTTCATCCGCTTTGCCGTGCAGTTGCTGATCTTGCTGCCGCTGGTGCTGCTGACGGGCAGGCCGCTGGCGATGCGGGGCCGAACGCTGTGGCTCGCCTTTGTGCGCACAGTGTTGCATGTCATCGGGATCGCGATGATGTTCACCGCGCTGAAATACCTGCCGCTGGCCGATGCGGTGGCGATTATCTTTGTGATGCCCTTCTTTATGCTTCTGCTCGGCAAATACGTGCTGGGGGAAGAGGTCGGCACCCGTCGGCTTCTCGCCTGTATCGTTGGCTTTTGCGGCACACTGCTGGTGGTGCAACCCAGCTTTGCCGAGGTGGGCTGGCCCGCATTACTCCCCGTCGGCGTAGCGCTGAACTTTGCGCTGTTCATGCTGGTGACACGGCAGATCGCCAAACACACCGACCCGATCAGCCTGCAAACGGTCAGCGGGTTTATCGCCGTGGTGATACTGCTGCCCTTGCTCGGTCTGGGGCAAACCGTAGCGGTGCCCGCCTTGGGCTGGCGCGTCCCTGACGCGAACGCCTGGATGCTGCTGATCGCAATCGGCGTCCTTGGCAGCGTGGCACATCTGCTGATGACATGGTCCTTGCGCTACGCCCCTTCGGCCACGCTGGCACCGATGCAATATCTCGAAATTCCCGTGGCGACGCTGGTCGGGCTGATCGTCTTTGGCGATCTGCCCAATGCGCTGGCGGCGCTCGGGATGGGGATCACCATGGCCGCCGGTCTTTATATTATTCTGAGGGAGCGGGCCACACAGCGGCGTCTGGCTGCAGCAGCGATTGTGCAACCTGCGGAATGAGCACCCTGGGCACCATCACCAACGCAGCGGGACGATCGACCCTAAGGGTCGCGGGCCCCGTCGCACGGTTCGATGTGCCCAATCGTCCCAGCGGCGAAAGCTCTAGCCCGTCAAGCGGCCACTCAAGCCCGCTGCTTTCCCCGTGGACCGCCGCCAGCGGGTATATCGACACCACATCCCCCGCCCGCGTCGGCAGATCAAGCCGGGGCGGCGCGAGGAAAATCACCTGCTCTCCGGCGATGAGCAGGCAACGCTGGTGCGGATGCCGCGCCAGAGAGCTCAGGGCGGCAAGCTGATGGTCCACGCGCCCGCCCGAAAACCCCACCGCCACGATCAACGGCGCGGCCACCGACCGCAGCGCCTTGTCGAAATCGGTGGTTTCCTGCTCTGCCAGTTTAAACTGCCGCGCGGGCGGGATCTGCGACAGGGTCTCGGGCGTGACGGAATCGAAATCCCCCACCAGCGCCGCGATCTCTACGCCTGCGTCGCGGGCCAGATTTGCCCCGCCATCGACCGCCACACACATCGGGGCAAGCTGCAACGCCTCGTTCAGGTCGTTCGGACCGGGCTGCCCGCCCCCAATGACGGTGACAGGGCTGCGGCTTGCCACAATGGTTGTTTTCACGCGGTTTTACCTCAAATTGGAAACAATGCCGCAATTTTGACATTAAATGATACGTTGCAGGGCACAGATTCGAGCCGAATTGGTCTTGAACCTTATGGTAAACAGTAAGCTGCAAATAGGCAGAGGACGACCATCCGATGATGAATAACAACAAAATTCTGACGGTCTCATACGGCACTTTCTCGTGCACGTTGGAAGGCTTTGACGATTCATTCGGCACCATGAAGGCCATCGCAGAGTATTTCCGCGACCTGTCGTCGGAGGATCGGTATTTTGGTGCAGAACCCGCACAGCCCGATGCGGAGATGCTGGCCCATATCGCGCAGAAAGAAATCTCGCGCCGCGTCGAGGCGCGCCAGCAGGACGGTCAGATCGTCCTGAGTGCGCAGACCCCAGAAGAACCCGCAGCGCCAGCGCAGCCCGCCCCTGCGCCCGAAGCAGCCGAAACACCCAAGGCTCCTGCCGCACCGCAGCCGCAGGTCAGCAGCTCCGCTGCCGGTCCGTCGGTGGTGTCGACCTCCTTCGCGCCGCGCCGGCCCAAGGAAATCTCTGCCTATTATGACGCCTACCGCATCAACGCGCTGAAATCTGCCGAGCCAGAGGCCGCACCCGCGCCTCAGGCCGAAGCCGCTGCACCGCGCGACGAGGTGGTCAGCCGTGAAGTTGCCGCGCCAAAGCCCGAAGCCACGCAAGCCGAAGCGGCCCCTGCATCTGCGGCCCCCGCCCCCGAGGTGGATATCGTCCCCGGCCAACCCGACGAAGATGTCGAAGCGTTTTTCGCCGATAGCCCGCGCAACGAGGTGACCGTCGACGACCAAGACGCCGAAATCCAGCCCGTTGCGGCCCCTGTCGTTGATAGCATCGCGGCCAAACTGCAGCGCATCCGCGCCGTGGTCGCCAATCAGGACGCCCCCGCCGCGCCGCAGCCTCAGGTCTTTGACGACGAGGACACAACCGACGCAGAAGACAGCACCGACGATGTCATCGCGAACGCGATCAACGACATCCAGGGCGCGCTGGACGCCGACGATACGGTCGAAGACATCGCACAATCCTCCGACCTCGAAGCTGAAGAAGACGTTACCGCTGCACAAGAGAGTGAAGAACAGCACGAAGACGTTGCGGCTGATGAAGTGGCAGAAGCTGACGCCGCGCAGGTTGACGCTGACGAAACCGGTGAAGCGGAAGAAGACACAGCGCCCCGTGGTCGTGTGCTCAAGGTCAAACGCGCCGACATCGACCGTGCCATCGCCGAAGGCGAGCTGGAAGAGGTCGAAGAAGACGCGCCTGCGGTTCTGGAAGAGCCTGAAAAGCCCGCCCTGCGTATCCAGCGCGACCCCGAATCGACGCTCTCTGACGAGGATGAAGAAGATCTGGCCCGCGAGCTGGCCGAGCTTGAGGCAACATTGTCCTCCGCCGCTGCCGACACGCTGACCGACGCGCCCGAGGACGCCGAAGAAGCTGTCGCCGATGAGGACGACGCGCCCGAAGAAGAGACCGCCGAGGAAGACTCGCAGGAAGACACGGCCCAAGAAGAAACCGTCGACACTGATGTTTCCGAGGATGACGCCGTAGAGGTACAAGCCGAAACCGAAACCGCGGCAGAGCCCGAAGCCCCCAAAGCCGCCCCGCAACGCCGCAGCCTGCCAACGCTCGACGCGGACAGCGGCCCGGATATGAACCGTCTGCTGGCGGAAACCGACAACCAGATGGACGAACCGGAAGCCGCCACACGCCGCGACGCGATCACCCATCTGCGCGCCGCCGTGGCCGCGAAAAAGGCCGATATGGCCCTTGGTGCGCCCGATGCCGCTGAACGTGAAAACAACGCCTACCGCAGCGATCTGGCCGAGGTGGTCAAACCACGCCGCCCCGCGTCCACCACGGCCCGCACCGAACGCCCCGCCGAACCGCGCCCTGCCCCGCTGAAACTGGTAGCGGCACAGCGGATCGACACGGACCAGCCGCGCAATGTGGCCCCCGTACGCCCCCGCCGCGTGGCCGCAGTGGCCCCCGCGCCGGTGCCGCAAGCCGGTGGCTTTGCCGAGTTCGCCGAGGAAATGGGCGCGACCCAGCTTCCCGACCTGCTGGAGGCGGCCGCGGCCTATATGGCCTTTGTCGAAGGCATGGACGATTTCTCGCGTCCACAGTTGATGAACACCGTACGCCAAGGCGGTGCCGAGGATTTCAGCCGCGAGGAAGGTCTACGCTCCTTCGGTCAGCTGCTGCGCACCGGCAAGCTGCAAAAGCTGGAAGGGGGCCGCTTCAAGGCCTCCGAACAGATCGGGTTCCAGCCGGATGCACGCGCCGCTGGCTAAGCGGGCAAGACAGGATAACCGAAACGAAAAACGGCCCCCGAGGGGGCCGTTTTTTTATGCGATAATTGTGATCAAAAACGCTCTAAGACGTGCAGGTGAAACAGGTTATTCTGCGTCCTGATCCGCGTTCGGGTCCGCCTGACCGATCCCCTTGAACACAAATTTGAACGGGATCGCCCAGACCACGCCAAGCGCGATATAGATCACCAGTTCGATCCAGAAGGGTGGCCGGTCAAACAGCGACACGGTGACCACCGCCGCAATGATATAGAGCGGCAGCCCAATCAGCAGAATGACCAGCGCCCACCGGCGGCGTGCTTTATATCCAAGGGCCATCATGTCGTCCTTTCATCATGTGCCAAGGGCCCCGAAGGGCCCCGGCGTGTCAGATCAATCGGCGAAGGGGTCGGTGACCAGAATCGTGTCGTCCCGCTCTGGCGAGGTGGACAGCAGCGCCACGGGGCACTGGATCAGCTCTTCGACGCGGCGAACGTATTTGATCGCGTTCGCGGGCAGATCGGCCCAGCTACGCGCGCCTTCGGTGCTTTCGGACCAACCGGGCATTTCCTCGTAGATGGGGGTGCAGCGGGCTTGCTGATCGGCCGCTGTGGGCAGATAGTCCAACTGCTCCCCGTCCAGCTCGTAGCCGGTGCAGATCTTGAGCGTTTCAAACCCGTCCAGCACGTCCAGTTTCGTGAGCGAGATGCCGGTGACGCCGCTGGTCACACAAGTCTGGCGCACCAAAGCCGCATCGAACCAGCCACAGCGACGCTTACGCCCGGTGGTGGTGCCGAATTCATGGCCCCGCTCGCCCAAACGCTGACCGTCCGCATCATGCAGTTCGGTCGGGAACGGGCCTTCGCCGACGCGGGTGGTATAGGCTTTGACGATGCCCAGCACATAGTTGATCGCGCCCGGTCCGATGCCGACACCTGTTGCCGCCTGCCCTGCAATCACGTTCGAGGACGTGACGAAAGGATAGGTCCCAAAGTCGATGTCCAGCAGCGCGCCTTGCGCCCCTTCGAACAGGATACGCTTACCGGCCTTGCGCTTTTCGTTCATCACCTTCCAGACAGGTGCTGCGTATTCAAGGATCTTCGGTGCGATCTCTTTCAGCAGTTCAACCAGCCCGTCGCGGTCGATGGCTTCGACGCCCAGACCCTTGCGCAGCGGATCATGGTGCTGCAACGCGCGGTCAACGCGGGCTTCAAGCGTGGCTGTATCGGCCAGATCGGCGACGCGGATGGCGCGGCGGCCGACTTTATCCTCGTAGCACGGTCCGATGCCGCGACCGGTGGTGCCGATTTTGGTCCCCTTGGACGCGGCCTCTTCACGGGCGCGGTCCAGCTCGCCGTGGTAGGGCATGATCAGCGGTGTGTTTTCTGCAATCATCAGCGTTTCCGGCGTGATCTCTACACCTTGGGCGCGGATCGTCTCGATCTCTTTCAGCAGGTGCCACGGGTCCAGCACAACACCGTTACCGATGACCGAAAGCTTGCCGCCGCGGACAACGCCCGAAGGCAGCGCGTGCAGCTTGTAGACCTTGCCGTCGATGACCAATGTGTGGCCCGCGTTATGGCCGCCCTGAAAACGCGCGATGACATCGGCCCGTTCGCTGAGCCAGTCCACGATTTTGCCTTTTCCTTCGTCGCCCCATTGGGCGCCTACGACTACGACGTTGGCCATGAAGATATTCCTTTAACAGTTCAAATAACCGTGCAAACCCGTGGAGGTATAGCGACGACCGTCGGGGACCGAAACTGTAAAATGCAGCCAAAACGCCGCCGCGTCATTTTTCTGGGCATTTATCAGCTTGGGGCCGTGAAACTTCGCAACGGGCCATAGACTTTGCCCCAGCTGCCCCGATATTCCATGCCGGATCAAAGAAGGAAGTACCGCAGATGGGATTCATCATACGTTGGGCCTGCGCCTTTGTCTTGCTGGCCGCGACCTTTAACCCGACGCCCTATAACTATGTCACCTGGGCGCAGCGATACGGGCATATGAACCTGTCCATCGCGGTGCTGCTGGGGCTTTTGCTGTTCATCGGCTACGTGATCTATCTACGCGCGACGCTACGCTCTATCGGCGGGCTGGGGATGCTGCTGGTGGTGGCACTGGTGGGGTCAAGCCTTTGGGTGCTTTATGATCTGGGCATTCTGCGGCTGGACAACCGCAGCTTTAACCTCTGGCTCGGCCTTGTCGCGCTGAGCTTTGTGCTGGGCATCGGCCTCAGCTGGAGCATCTTTCGCAGGGCGGTATCCGGTCAGGCCGACGTGGACGATGTGGAAACCTGACACGGGCTTTCACACGGGCTTTCCGCCCAAGCGGCACCGCGGGTGCCAATCCTCCCTTGCCCCCATAGACAAACTTGCCTAGACACGCCCAAAGTCCAAAACGCAGAGCCGTAGGTACCCATGGAAAATGTAGTCCTGATTGTCCATCTCATTCTGGCCCTTGGCCTGATTGCAGTCGTGTTGCTGCAACGGTCCGAAGGGGGCGGCCTTGGCATGGGCGGCGGCGGTGGCGGCGGGGCCGTTTCCGGTCGCTCGGCAGCCACAGCCATGGGCAAACTGACCTGGGTTCTGGCCGCGGCCTTTATCGTGACCTCGATCACGCTGACCATCATCGCGGCTGAAAAATCTGCCGGTTCTTCGGTTATCGATCGTCTGGGCGGCACGCCACCCGCGCTGAACCAGGGTGACGCACCAGCGCTGCCCGATGCCGACGCGCTGCTGCCACCGACACCTGCGGAAAATACACCGCAAGTGCCGACTGCGGATTAATCCAGACACTACAACAGCTTGAGGTTGGGCCAAGATACGCAACAGGATGTTGCGGCTTGGCCTTGCTTTTTCCATCCGAATCCTGTTAGGCTTAAGTCCCGTGATGCTGCGGTTTTCCGCAGCTCAATTGCTTGGCTTTTGCCGCATCAAATCTGAACTCACGGGGGCCTTCATCACATGGCACGCTATATTTTCATCACCGGTGGTGTGGTTTCTAGCCTTGGCAAAGGCCTTGCCTCTGCGGCCTTGGGGGCCTTGTTGCAAGCGCGCGGATACTCCGTCCGTCTGCGCAAACTGGACCCCTATCTGAACGTCGATCCCGGCACGATGTCGCCTTTTGAACATGGCGAGGTTTTCGTCACCGACGATGGCGCCGAAACCGATCTGGATCTGGGCCACTACGAACGCTTTACCGGCGTGGCCGCGCGCAAGACGGATTCGATCAGCTCGGGTCGGGTCTATTCCACCGTGCTCGAGAAAGAGCGGCGCGGCGACTATCTGGGCAAGACCATTCAGGTGATTCCCCACGTCACCAACGAGATCAAGGATTTCCTGCACGTCGGCGATGACGAGGTCGACTTTATGCTTTGCGAAATCGGCGGCACCGTCGGCGATATCGAAGGCCTGCCCTTCTTCGAAGCGATCCGCCAGTTCAGCCACGACAAGCCACGCGGCCAGTGTATCTTCATGCACCTCACCCTGCTGCCCTATCTCGCGGCCAGCGGCGAGCTGAAGACCAAGCCGACGCAACACTCCGTCAAGGAACTGCAAAGCATCGGGATCGCGCCCGATATTCTGGTCTGCCGCTCCGAACACCCCATCCCCGAGAAAGAGCGCGAGAAAATCGCCCTGTTCTGTAACGTCCGCAAAGAGGCCGTGGTCGCGGCCTATGACCTGAAAACCATCTATGACGCGCCGCTGGCCTATCATGCGCAGGGTCTGGATCAGGCCGTGCTGGATGCTTTCGATATTTCCCCCGCACCCAAGCCCGAACTGTCGGTCTGGCGCGATGTCTCTGACCGCGTGCACAACCCCGAAGGCGAAGTGAACGTCGCCATCGTCGGCAAATATACCCAGCTGGAAGATGCCTATAAGTCGATCGCAGAGGCGCTTACTCACGGTGGCATGGCCAACCGCGTCAAGGTCAAGATCGACTGGGTCGATGCCGAGGTCTTTGATCAAAGCGATGATGTATCGGCCCACCTCGAAGGGTTCCACGCGATCCTCGTGCCCGGCGGCTTTGGCGAACGCGGCACCGAGGGCAAGATCAAGGCGGCGCAATATGCCCGCGAGCAGAAAGTCCCCTATCTGGGGATCTGTCTGGGCATGCAGATGGCCGTGATCGAAGCCGCGCGCAACGTGGCCGGCCTGACGACCGCAGGCTCGGAAGAATTCGACCACGAATCCACCGGCAAGAAACGGTTCGAGCCCGTGGTCTACCACCTCAAGGAATGGGTGCAGGGCAACCACAAGGTTGAACGCAAGGTCGACGACGACAAAGGCGGCACCATGCGGCTTGGTGCCTATGACGCGACGCTGAAAGAAGGGTCGAACGTGGCCAAAGTCTATGGCACCACGTCCATCGACGAACGTCACCGCCACCGCTACGAGGTCGATACCGCCTACCGCGAGCAGCTTGAAAAAGCGGGTCTTACCTTTTCGGGGATGTCGCCCGACGGCATGCTGCCAGAGATCGTGGAATGGTCCGATCACCCGTGGTTCATCGGCGTGCAGTTCCACCCCGAGCTCAAATCCAAGCCCTTTGATCCGCACCCCTTGTTCAAGGATTTCATCCGCGCCGCCAAAGAAATGTCGCGGCTGGTCTGACCCTCGCGAAAGGCGGCCAACGGCATGCTCAGCTACCAACATATCTACCACGCCGGCAATCTGGCCGATGTTCACAAACACAGCCTGCTGGCGTGGATGTTGGGGTATCTGACCCGCAAAGACAAACCGCTGTCCTATTTGGAAACCCATGCGGGGCGCGCGCTGTATGACCTGTCCGACACACCCGCGCTGAAAACAGGCGAGGCGGCGCAGGGCATTGGCCGCGTGCGCGGCTGGTTCGACGATGCGCATCCTTACGCACAGGTGCTTGACCAGATCACCGCTGAACATGGCGCAGACGCCTACCCCGGTTCGCCCCTGCTGGCGGCCAAGCTGCTGCGCGACAGCGACAGCATCCATCTGGCCGAACTGCACCCCGGTGAACATGCCGCCCTTGATTTGGCGATGTCGCCCTATGACGTCAAATGCCACCACCGCGACGGGTTCGACATGGCTTTCGCCCTGACCCCGCCCACCCCGCGCCGTGGCCTGATGCTGATCGACCCCAGCTTCGAGATCAAGACAGACTACGCCGATATCCCGCGCCACATTGGCAAGCTGGCGCGCGCGTGGAACGTCGGCATCATCGCGCTGTGGTATCCGATTCTGACCAATAAGGCGCATCAACCGATGCTCAGCGCGCTGATGGGGGCCCACCCCGAGGCCCTGCGTCACGAGGTCAGCTTTGCCCCTGCGCGCCCCGGTCACGGGATGGTCGGGTCAGGCATGTTCGTGCTGAACCCGCCCTTTGGGCTGAAAGAAGAAGCGGCCCGTCTGGCGGCCAAGTTCAAAACCCTACCCCGATAAGGAGCCCCCGATGCCCAAAGGTTACTGGATCGCTAACGTCGACGTGCATGATGCCGAAGTCTACGACAAATACCGCGCCGCCAACGCCAAGCCCTTTGCCGATTTCGGGGCGAAGTTTCTGGTGCGTGGGGCCGCGCCCGACATCCGCGAAGGCACGTCGCACCCGCGCATCGTGGTGATCGAATTTGCCTCGCTGGCCGATGCGGTGGCCTGCTATGAAAGCGAGGGCTATCAGGCGGCCAAGGATATCCGGTCCTCCGTCTCTGATGGGAATCTGGTCATCGTCGAAGGGTATGACGCCTGAGGCCGCGACAGGCCCCTCGCCTGCCCCTGCGGCATTGCGCTTTTTATACATCACCCCTTTGCGAATATGGGAAAAACGGAACGCCGCGCGCGGAATCGGGTTAGCCTCATGTGCCCGTAAGGATAAAGAGTTGCCATGTTTGAACGTCTATTCCCCCGCCGCAAGCCGGACCCCAAGCCGCTGCCGCAGCCTACCCCCCAGCTTGCCCTCGGCGCGTTGCTGGTGCGTGTGGCGCTGGCCGACCGCACCTACCGCGCTGCCGAAGTGGGGCAGATCGACCGCATCCTCGCCCGGACCTTTGGCCTGAAACCGATCGAGGCCGCGAAACTGCGCGCCACCTGCGAAGCGCTGGAACGCCACGCCCCCGGTACGCCCGAATTCGCCCAGATCCTGCGCGAGGAAGTCCCCTATGAGGACCGCAAGGCGCTTGGCGATGCGATGTGGTCTGTGGCGCTGGCCGATGGCGCACGTGACGACGACGAAGAGATCCAGCTGCTGGCGATTGAGACCGCGCTTGGCCTTAGCGACGCCGACATGACCGCCGCCCGCGAAAAAGCGCTGAACGCTTTGTGACCTTGGCCTTGCGCCGCAACCGCTCTATATCACGCCCATGTTCGCAGAATTCATCAAACGGCTGACCCAGCCTGATCCCGCCCAGCTTCCCGATGGGGATGCCCGCCTTGCGCTGACCGCGCTTTTGGTGCGCATCGCCAAGTCGGATAATGAATACGCCCCGTCCGAGCGCGCGCGCATCGACCAGATCATCGCGAAACGCTATGCGCTGGACGCAGATGGCACCGCCTCCCTGCGGGCAGACGCCGAAGCGCTGGAAGCCGAAGCCCCCGATACCGTCCGCTTTACCCGCGCGATCAAGGATGCCGTTCCCTATGACGACCGCCTTGCCGTGATCAAAGCCCTGTGGGAGGTCGTGCTGGCCGATGGCAGCCGCTCTGACGAGGAAAACGCATTGCTGCGTTTGGTGACCAACCTGCTGGGGGTCACAGACACCGACAGCGCCATCGTGCGCAAGCAGATTGAAGACAAAGACTAGTTTACGCGCAGGCGGTGAATTTACGCGGGGTCAACCGTTGAATTATTGGGCAAAACCCAAGTTCTGGATTGCAAATCCCCCTTGAAATCACCTTAACTTGCTGCGGAACGCACAATAAGGCAGCACAGTGACAGATCAGCCCCCCGTTATTGAGATCAACAATCTTCACAAGGCTTATGGCCCTCTGGAGGTGCTCAAGGGGGTGTCGGTCAAGGCCCCGCGCGGGCACGTCATCTCGCTGATCGGGTCGTCCGGCTCCGGCAAATCGACGCTGCTGCGCTGCTGCAACCTGCTGGAAGACAGCCAAGAGGGCGATCTGCGCTTCAACGGCGAGGCAGTCACCTGGAAAGGCACCGGCCACCACCGCCGCCCTGCCGATCCAAAACAGGTGCTGCGCATCCGCACAAATTTGTCGATGGTGTTCCAGCAGTTCAACCTGTGGTCCCATATGACGATCCTGCAAAACGTGATGGAGGCCCCGCTGACCGTCCTGCGCCGCGACCGCGCCGAGGTTGAGGCCGCCGCGCGGGCCTATCTCGACAAGGTGGGCATTGGCGACAAATGCGATGTCTTTCCGGCGCAACTGTCGGGCGGCCAGCAACAGCGCGCCGCCATCGCACGCGGGCTGTGTATGGAGCCCGAAGCATTGCTATTCGACGAACCGACCTCGGCGCTGGACCCCGAGCTTGAGCAAGAGGTCGTCAAAGTCATCAAGGATCTGGCCGCCGAAGGGCGGACCATGATGATCGTAACCCATGATATGAAACTGGCGGCCGATGTCTCGGATCACGTCGTGTTCCTGCATCAGGGTTTGATCGAAGAACAAGGGGCCCCCGAAGACCTGTTCGGCGCCCCTAAATCAGAACGTCTGCGCGGGTTCCTCTCGGCCACTCACGCAGAGTAAAACCACCTAAAAACAATAAACTGGGAGACTTCAAAAATGAAAACACTCGTTCTTGCAACCGCCGCACTGGCGCTCAGCACCGGTTTTGCCATGGCAGACGCCCACGGCAAGACCATCCGCATGGGGACCGAAGGGGCCTACCCTCCCTATAACTTCCTGAATGACGCGGGCGAAGTAGACGGCTTTGAGCGCGAAGTCGGTGACGAGCTATGCGCCCGTGCCGAGCTGACCTGCGAATGGGTCACCAACGAATGGGACAGCATCATCCCGAACCTCACATCGGGCAACTACGACACCATCATCGCCGGTATGAGCATCACCGACGAGCGTGAAGAAGTGATTGATTTCACACAGAACTACTTCCCGCCCGCGGCTTCCGCCTATGCGGCGAAATCGGCGGATGCCGATGTGATGGGCGGTGTTGTTGCAGCACAGACCAGCACGATCCAAGCCGGTCACGTGGCTGAATCCGGTGCCACCCTGCTGGAATTCGCCACCTATGATGAAACCGTCGCAGCCGTGAACAATGGCGAAGCGGATGCGGTTTTCGCCGACAAGGACGCGCTGGTCCCCACGGTCGAGGAATCCGGCGGCGAGATGGTCTTTGTCGGTGATGACGTGCCACTGGGCGGCGGCATCGGCCTTGGCCTGCGCGAAAGCGACACAGAGTTGAAAGCGAAATTCGACGCCGCGATCCAGTCCATGAAGGACGATGGCAGCCTGAACAAGCTGATCATCAAATGGTTCGGCGAAGACGCCAATACATTCTGATCATGATCGGGGCGGCGCAGATGCCGCCCCTTTTCTCTGCCTGCCGATCTGATTAAAGACCCAAATCCAGACGCCCGCCAAAGGGCGCATACCACCGGGACATTCCGCCATTTTTGCCTGCACCGACCCAGAAACGCTTTCCGGCCTGTCATGGCTGACGTGCTACCTGACCACGGGCAAGCATTTGGCCTTTTATGGTGCATTCGGCACCGTCTTGCTGCTGCTCGCCATCACCGCCCCCGCCGCACTTGCCTTTGGCTTTGGCGGTGCGATGGCCGCGCGGTCGCCCTTTGCGCCGCTGTCATGGCTGGGCCGCGCCTATATCGCCATTGTGCGCGGTGTGCCCGACATCGCCTTCTTCCTGTTCTTCGTCATCGCGCTGGATCAGGGCATCGAATACCTGCGCCACAAGGTGAAATGCCCCGACTGGGATCAGCCGATCCGTCAGGGCAGCGACTTTATCGTCTGTCAGGCCGCCAAGATGCCGCTTGGCAACTCTGCCCAATGGGTCCACGAGGCCTATGGCTTTTCGCTTGCGGTGCTGACCTTTGCCATCGTTTTCGGGGCCTTTGCCGCCAATGTGCTTTATGGCGCGATGCGCGCTGTGCCCCGCGCCCAGATCGAGACCGGCGAGGCGTACGGCATGACCCCGCGCCAGACCTTCTGGCGTATCCTTGTGCCGCAGATGTGGGTCTATGCGCTGCCCGGTCTGGGAAACCTGTGGATGGTGCTGATCAAGGCCACCCCACTGTTGTTCCTGCTGGGCGTCGAGGACATCGTCTATTGGGCGCGTGATCTGGGCGGAGCCAAGACCCCGCGCTTTACCGATTACCCCCACCCCGACTGGCGCATGTGGTATTTTCTGGCGCTGCTGGTGTTCTACCTCTGCTTTACCCGTGTGTCTGAAATCGTGCTCGACCGGCTGATGCGCCGTCTGACCAAGGGTCAGGCCACCGCCGGCGGCGAAGCACAGCGAAAGGCAGCGGCATGACCTGTTGGGAAACCATCCAATCCTACGGGCTGCGCTCGCTTGGCTATGGCGAACGGCTGCTGCCGCGCAGCGACTTTACGCTATGTGACCAGTTCACCCTGATCGGGTCGGGCATGATCTGGAACATCTACTACGGTTTTTTCGCGCTGGTCAGCGGCTTCCTGCTGGCGACCGCGCTGGCCGTGGCCAAGGCCCACCCCAGCCCTTGGCTACGCAAACCGGCCGAATGGTTTATCTTCCTGTTCCGCGGCTCGCCCTTGTTCATCCAGTTCTTCTTTGGCTATTTCCTGTTCCTTAGCCTAAAATCTGTGCACCCGTTCTTTGATATGTTCACCTCTGCGTGGCTTGGGGCGCTGATTGTTCTATTCTTCAACACCTCTGCCTACTCGGCCGAGATCTTCTATGGCGCGCTGCAATCCATCCCCAAGGGCGACACCGAAGCCGCCGATGCCTACGGCATTTCCGGCTGGTCGCGGTTCAAGCGCATCGTCTGGCCCACCATGCTGCGGCTGGCATGGCCCGCCTATACAAACGAGGCGATCTTCCTGTTTCATGCGACAACGCTGGTGTTTTTCACCGGTTTTCCGGCGCTGCAACAACGCGGGGACGCACTGTATTACGCCAGCTATTTCGCGGACAAGACGTTTAACCCGTTTATCCCCTACCCGATTTTGGCGGGCTACTTCATTTTGCTGACGCTGGTGATCATTGCCATCTTCGGGCTGATCAACCGCCGTTTGAACCGCCATGTGCCTCAGGCTGCGGTGCGGAAAATTCGCTTGCGTCTAAATCTGATCCGGTAGTATCTGTTTTTTGATCAAATTATTTAGCGCGTGGGCGCTACCCCCGGTTTTCACGTTGTAAGAACGCCGTTCATGCCCGCCGCTTGCAAGGTGTGATATGAAAAACTGGCTCCGCAAACATCCTCAGGTCCGCACAATCCGTGTGGCCGCCGCCGACCTCAATGGTCAGGCCCGCGGCAAGCGCATCCCCACGCGTTTTGCCGACAAGGTGGTAGAGGACGGCACGCGCTTTCCCATGTCGGTGCTGAACCTCGATATCTGGGGCGAAGACATCGACGACAGCCCGCTGGTGTTTGAAAGCGGCGATGCCGATGGCATCCTGCACCCGACCGAACGCGGCTTTCTGCCGATGCCCTGGCTTGATGCGCCCTCGGCCCTGCTGCCGATCTGGATGTTCCACGAGGACGGGCGCCCCTATGGCGGTGACCCGCGCCATGCCCTGCGCGCGGTGGTCGAACGCTACAAGGATCGCGGGCTGACGCCGGTCTGCGCGGTCGAGCTCGAGTTCTTCCTGATCGACGATTCGGGCCGCAAACTGCAGGTGCCGCTGTCGCCACGGTCGGGCAAACGCCGCAAGGCCGCCGAAACCCTGTCGATCCGCGCGCTGGACCAGTTCGATGAATTCTTCACCGATCTTTATGACGCCTGCGAAGAGATGGACATCCCCGCCGATACCGCCATTTCCGAAGCGGGTCTGGGCCAGTTCGAGATCAACC
Organism: Sulfitobacter sp. CB2047; assembly: GCF_000735125.2. NCBI lineage: Bacteria > Pseudomonadati > Pseudomonadota > Alphaproteobacteria > Rhodobacterales > Roseobacteraceae > Sulfitobacter > Sulfitobacter sp. CB2047. Next base: position 2,332,537 of record NZ_CP072613.1, read on the forward strand.
TCATGCATTGCGACGACGCCCTGCGCGCCGCCGATGATGCCTGGCTGTTCAAGATGCTGGTCAAGGGCCTCGCCCGCCGCCACGGCTTTGCCGCAAGCTTTATGGCGAAACCCTACGAGGATTACCCCGGGTCGGGCCTGCACACGCATTTCTCGGTGCTCGACAAGAACGGTAACAACGTCTTTGACGACGGCGGCCCCCAAGGCACGGCGATCATGCGTCACGCGGTGGCGGGTTGTATGAACGCCATGGCCGGCTGCGCGCTGGTCTTTGCGCCCCATGCCAACAGCTTTGACCGTATGGTGCCCGGTGCCCACGCCCCCACAGGGATCTCTTGGGCCTACGAGAACCGCACCTCCTCCATCCGTATCCCGTCTGGCAGCCACAAGGCGCGGCGGATTGAGCACCGTGTGTCGGGCGGCGACGTGAACCCCTATCTCATGCTGGCCGCCGTGCTGGGTGCTGCGATGAACGGCATAGAGGACGGGGCAGAGCCCCCCGCCCCCATCACCGGCAACGCCTATGCCGCCGACCTGCCGCAAATCCCCGGCGACTGGAAATCCGCGATCGACGCCTTTGAAAACTCCGCCGAGGTAAAGCGTATCTTTGCCCCCGAAATGGTGCGCAACTTTATCCTCACCAAACGGCAAGAGCTGCATTATATGCAGGAGCTGACCCCGCAAGAGCAGGTCGAAATCTATCTGGACACGGTGTAATCAGATGCCCCCCATGAAAATCGGTATCCTTCAAACCGGCCACTCCCCCGACAATATGAAAGACGCGCTTGGCGATTATGGCGACATGTTCGTCAAATTGCTGGGCGGGCACGGGTTCGACTTCCAGATCTGGTCCGTGGTCGATGGCGACTTCCCCGCCTCGGCGGTGGATGCGGACGGCTGGCTGATCACCGGATCGAAACACGGTGCCTACGAGGATCACGACTGGATCCCCCCGCTGGAGCAGCTGATCCGCGCCATCCGCGAAGCAGGCCGCCCGCTGGTCGGCATCTGCTTTGGCCACCAGATCATTGCACAGGCGCTTGGCGGCAAGGTCGAGAAATTCGCCGGCGGCTGGTCCGTGGGCCGCACCGAATACACCATCGACGGAGAGACCCTGGCCCTGAACGCCTGGCATCAGGATCAGGTCACAAAACTGCCCGACGGGGCCAAGGTGGTCGGCGCTTCCGACTTCTGCGCCAATGCGGCCCTGCTGTATGATGATCACATCTGGACCATCCAGCCCCACCCCGAATTCACCCAAGACTTTATCGACGGGCTGATCCGCACCCGCGGCAAGGGCGTGGTGCCCGATCACCAGCTTCAGGCGGCCTCCGCCCTGCTGGACGCCCCCACCGACAATGCAAAAATCGCCGACCATATTGCAGATTTCCTCAAGAAAGAGAGATTATGATGTCCGACTGGCTTGAAGAGCTTCCCCCCGCAGCACGCGAATATCTGGAGGGCAAGCGGCTCGACGAAGTTGAATGTATCATCCCCGACCTCCCCGGCATCGCACGCGGCAAAGCGGTGCCCGCCACAAAATTCGCACGGCAGGAATATTTCCACCTGCCCGATAGCATCTTCTACCAGACCATCACCGGTGAATGGGGCGACGCCGCCGGTGCCGACGGGTTCATCGAAAAAGACATGATCCTGCGGCCCGATATCTCGACCGCGACCGCCGCCCCCTGGACCGGCGACTGGACATTGCAAGTGATCCACGACGCCTTTGACCGCGACGGCAATCCGGTCGAATATTCGCCGCGCAATGTGCTCAAACGCGTTGTCGATCTTTATCGCGCACAAGGGTGGGAGCCGGTTGTCGCCCCCGAAATGGAATTCTTTCTGGTCGCGCGCAACCTCGACCCCGCGCATGAGATCAAACCGATGATGGGCCGCTCAGGCCGCCCTGCTGCCGCGCGTCAGGCCTATTCCATGACCGCCGTCGATGAATTCGGCCCCGTGATCGACGACATCTACGACTTTGCCGAAGCGCAAGGGTTCGAGATTGACGGTATCACCCAGGAAGGCGGCGCGGGCCAGCTCGAGATCAACCTGATCCACGGTGACCCCGTGCGGCTGGCCGACGAGGTATTCTATTTCAAACGTCTGATCCGCGAAGCCGCCCTGCGCCACGATTGCTATGCCACCTTCATGGCGAAACCCATCGCCAACGAACCCGGCAGCGCCATGCATATCCACCATTCGGTGCTGGATGCCACGACGGGCAAGAACATCTTCTCTGGCCCGCAAGGGGGCGAGACGGACGCGTTTTACCACTTTATCGCCGGCATGCAGAACCACATGCCCGACGCGCTGGCCGTCATTGCGCCCTATGTGAACAGCTACCGGCGCTACGTCAAAGACCATGCCGCGCCGATCAATCTGGAATGGGGCCGCGACAACCGCACCACGGGCATCCGCGTGCCCCTGTCCGGCCCCGCGTCGCGCCGGGTCGAGAACCGCCTCGCCGGGATGGACTGCAACCCCTACCTCGGCATCGCCGCCTCGCTCGCCTGCGGCTATCTGGGCCTGATGGAACAGAAAAAGCCCAAAGCCGAATTCAAGGGCGACGCCTATGACGGCGACGGGGATATCCCGCAGGTGCTGGGATCCGCGCTGGATCTGTTTGAAGAGGCCACGACCCTGCACGAGGTGTTGGGCCCCGAGTTCGCCCGCGTCTACGCCATCGTCAAACGCGCGGAATACGAAGAGTTCCTGCATGTGATTTCCCCCTGGGAACGCGAGCACCTGTTGATGAACGTCTAGGCCCGCCGCACCCGCGGGAGCCTTCGGCGAGGATTTAAGACCATTTGGAAGCGGCCAAGGGGGCCGATCTGCAATGAACCTGCTATACGCAAACGATGCGCCGGGGCGCTATCCAGACAGCTGGTACGCCGCGACCGCAACCCCGACCGATGCCTACCCCACGCTCAAGGCCGATCAGCGCGCGGATGTCTGCGTTGTCGGGGGCGGCTATACCGGCCTGTCGGCTGCGCTGCATCTGGCACAGGCCGGTCGCCGCGTCGTGCTGGTCGAGGCGCAGCGCGTGGGCTTTGGGGCCTCGGGGCGCAATGGCGGGCAATTGGGGAGCGGTCAGCGCGTCGAACAGGACGCGCTGGAAAAGATGGTCGGACGCGATGCCGCAACGCGCCTATGGGATCTGGGCGAGGACGCCAAAGCGCTTGTCAAAAGCCTGATCAAGACCCATGACATCGATTGCCACCTCAAGCCCGGCGTCGCCTGGACCGCCAGTTCTGCCGGTGACGTAGAGCATCTGCACGCTTATGCCGGTTTCTTGCAAGACCGCTATGGCTACGAGCTGATAGAGGTGTTGGACCGCGACGCGCTGCGCAACGTCTGTGCATCGCCCGCCTATCGCGGCGGTATTCTGGATATGGGGGCCGCGCATCTGCATCCGCTCAACCTCGCCCTCGGGCTGGCACGGGCGGCGCAGGCGGCAGGGGTCGAGATCTATGAACGCAGCGCCGTGCATCAGATCACCGAAGGCAGCCCCGCCACTGTGCAGACCGACGGCGGGCGGGTGACGGCGGACCATGTGATCCTGGCCTGCAACGGCTATCTGGGCGGGCTGAACCGCAAGGTCGCGGCCAAGGTCATGCCGATCAACAACTTTATCGTCGCCACCGAACCCTTGGGCGACCGCGTGAAAGACGTGCTGCCCCGGGATGTCGCCGTGGCCGATAGCAAATTCGTGGTGAATTATTTCCGGCTCAGCCATGATGGGCGACTGCTGTTCGGCGGCGGCGAAAGCTATGGCTACCGCTTCCCCAGCGACCTCGCCGCCAAGGCGCGCAAGCCCATGGGCCAGGTTTTCCCCGCGCTGCGCGACGTCAAGATCGACTATGCTTGGGGCGGCACGCTGGCGATCACCATGAAACGGCTGCCCTTTCTGGCCCGCGTGGCCCCGAACATCCTGTCGGCTTCGGGCTATTCCGGCCACGGCGTCGGCACCGCGATCCACGCAGGGCAGCTGATGGCTCGTGCGATCCAGGGCGATGGCGACGGCTTTGATACGATGAGCGCCCTGCCCACGCCGACCTTCCCCGGCGGCGGCGCGCTGCGCAGCCCGCTGCTCGCGCTCGCCATGAGCTGGTTCAGCCTGCGCGACCGCCTGGGGATATAGTCACAAAACATTCATGAAGCGGAACGGGGAAAAGGCTTGGTCCCATAGGCGCATTGTTTTACCATTCTGAAAACAAACATTCAGGATATTGAAATATGACCCTGCCCGACATGCACAGCGCCGAAGCCATTCCCGACACAGCCCGCGCCGAGATAGAGCTGCTGTTGCAAAGCGGCGATCTGTTTCGTTACACCGCTGCGGCCGATGCGCCGGTGTCCTTGCTGGAGGCCGAGTTTGCGCAGATGATGGGCAGCCGCTATGCGCTGGCGGTGTCGTCCTGCTCTGCCGCGTTGTTTCTGTCACTGCTGGCGCTGGACCTGCCGCAGAACGCCAAGGTGCTGATCCCCGGCTTTACCTTCGCGGCCGTGCCCTCTGCCGTGATCCACGCCAATTATACGCCGGTGCTCTGCGAGGTCGGGGAAAACTACCGTATCGATATGGCGGATTTCGCCGCCAAGCTGCCGGGTGTCGACGCGGTGATCATCAGCCACATGCGGGGGCATACCTCGGATATGGATGCGATCATGCAGCTGTGCGATGCCGCAAACGTGCCGGTGATCGAGGATGCGGCCCATTCGCTCGGCACCCTCTGGCACGACCGCAAGATCGGCACCATCGGCAAAATCGGCTGCTTTTCCTTCCAGTCCTACAAGATGGTCAACGCGGGCGAAGGCGGCATCCTGATCACCGACGACGCCGATCTGGTGGCCCGTGCGATCATCATGTCCGGTGCCTATGAACACAACTGGAAGAAACACCCCGGCATTGCGGACGCCTGCGCGCGCTGGCAGAATAAACTGCCGCTTTATAACCTGCGTCTGAGCAACCTGTCGGCGGTGCTGGTGCGGGCCCAACTGGCCGAACTGCCCCGCCGTGTGGCCGACGGGCTGCGCAATCATGACTATGTCGCGGCCAAGCTGAACGCCGCCCCCCAGATCGACGTCCCCGCCCCGCTGCCCCCCGAAACCCGCGCGCCGGATTCCATACAGTTCAATCTGGTCGGGCTGGACGATGCCGCCATCCGCGCCTTTGCCGAAGCCAGCGCCAAGGCCGGCGTCAAGGTTCAGGTCTTTGGCCAAAGCACCGACAACGCGCGCGCCTTCTGGAACTGGCAGTTCATCAAGGATCTGCCCGACCTGCCCCGCACCCGCGCCATGTTGATGACCGCCTGCGATGTGCGCCTGCCCGTGCAACTGCAACCAGCCGAGCTCGACGCGATTGTGAATGTGCTGCTCGGGGCGCTGGCGACGGTGACGAAATCCGCCGCGGCCTGAGGCTTCATTTTGCCAGATAAACTCCCGCCGGAGGCATCCGGCAGACACACCAAAGCCCACCCGTCAGCGGGTGGGCTTTAACCGTTCAAACGGGGGCCAAGCGCCGTCACTTCAGCTTGGAGAGTTTTTCCTGCAACTCGGCCAGTTGTTGTTTGATCGCATCCAGACTTTCGGCGTCATCGCCCTTGGCGCTGGCGGGGCGCTGGTCGGTCTTGCCCATGCCGTTCCAAGGCGTCGGCATATTGCCGGTCATCGCCTTCATGAACGCCTCTTGCTGGGCCTGCATGACCTCGAAACCGGGCATCTTCGCCATCGGGTTGATCGTGTTCATGTTCTCAAGCACCCGCGCCTGACCGTCGCGCAGCATGTCAAACGATGTCTTGAGGAACTGCGGCACAACGCTCGCATCGGGGGACATATAGCTGCGCACAAGATCGTTCAGCACATCCACGGGCAGCACGGATTCACCGCGGCTTTCATGTTCGGCGATGATTTGCAGCAGATATTGGCGGGTCAGATCGTCGCCTGATTTCAGGTCCACAATCTGCACCTCGCGCCCGTCGCGGATAAACCCCGAGATATCATCCAGCGTCACATAGTCACTGGTTTCGGTATTATACAGGCGGCGGCTGGCATATCGTTTGATAAGCAGGGGCTTGACTGTTTCGGTCACGGTAGATCCTTCCCAAATAGCATGCTGCATTGCAGCTTAGGGCAGCTTAAATGAAAAAGATAGGTGCCACAAAAAAGGGCAGACCGCAAAGTCTGCCCTGATCAATCTTTACCTGAACCAAAGGCCGGTGCGATTACTTCGCAGCGGCTTTCTTTGTGGCGGCTGTCGCGTCGGATGTCGCTTTTTTCACAGCAGCGGTTGCTTCTTCGGACATGTCTTTGCCCGCAGCCATCATCAGCTCGACTGTGTCCATCTGGACCTTTTTCGCGATTTCAGCGAAAGCGGCCATATGCTCGGACGCGACTTCAGCAGAGGCCGAGGTGAACTCGGTCATTGCTTTGGCGTAATCTGCTGGCTCTTGCTTGGCTTTCGACATCTCGGACATTTTTGCCAGAGTGTCTTTTGTCCATTTGCTGGAAATCTCGGCGGATTTCTCGGCAGCGTTCAGCGCTACGCCGGACAGCTTTTCGTTCAGTGTCGCGGTTGTTTTGAACGCGTCGTTCATTGCGGATGTGTCAACTGGGAATGCACCCATCATGTCTTTCATCATCGCGGCGAAATCTGGTGTCTTCGTCATGGTAAACTCTCCTTCTGGGGTCAAGCGGCGTCTACCGCTACGTTATGACTACCCCATAGATAGATGCTGCGGTGCGGCATTGCAAGTTTTTTCTGCAATGCAGCATCAGGCTATTTCAGCCCGCCGCCCCATAAACAATTGACTAATCAGATCAGCCCCTTGCCTTGCGGACCACATAGGTCCCCGGGGCTTCGCCCAGGGTATCACGGCCCTTTTCACCCGGAATACGGGCATCGACTTTCCCGTCAGAGCGATTCTCGAGCCACGCGCTCCAGCGGGGCCACCACGACCCTTCGTGGAACTTTGCCCCCTCTAGCCAGTCCTCGTGATCCAGCGACAGGTTGTCGTTTGTGTAGTGGCCGTATTTGCCTTTGCTCGGCGGGTTCACGATCCCCGCGATATGGCCCGATTGGGTCATCACAAAGGTCTTGTCCGCGCTGCCCATCATGCGCACGCCGCGATAGCTGTCTTTCCACGGCGCGATGTGGTCGGTCTCGCAGCCGATGGCGATCAGCGGCACATCGATATCCTCCAGCTTCAGACGATGACCCAACAGCTCAAAGCCGCCCTCGACCAGCTTGTTCTGTTGGCAAAGCCCGCGCAGATACTCCATCGCCATGCGCTGCGGCAGGTTCGCCCCGTCACCGTTCCAATAGAGCAGATCAAAGGCCGGCGGCGTGTCGCCCAGCATGTAGCTTTTGATCGCGGGCCCATAGACCAGATCATTCGACCGCAAGAAAGAGAACGTTCGCGCCATGATGACCGAAGGCAGGATCCCCTTGTCCTTGGTCTCTGCCTCGATCCCGTCGATAAAGTCATCGGTCAGGAAGGGCTGGAACTCCCCCTGATCGGAGAAATCGGTGAGCGCGGTAAAGAATGTCGCGGATTTGACGGATGTATCGCCGCGCTGCTTCATCAAGGACAGCGTCAGCGACAGCGTGGTCCCCGCGATGCAATAGCCCACGGCGTGCACCTGTTCCTGCGCGGTGATCTCCTTGACCTCGCGGATCGCGGTCAGGAACCCGTCCTCGATATAGTCGCCCATGCCGATGTCACGATGACTTTGGTCCGGATTGACCCATGACACCATAAACAGCGTATAGCCCTGATCCACGATCCATTTCACCAGACTGTTCTGGGCCTTGAGATCAAGGATATAGAATTTATTGATCCAGGGCGGGAAGATCACGATCGGCGTGGCATCGACCCTTTCGGTGCTGGGGCTGTATTGGATCAGCTCGAACAGATTGTTGCGATAGACGACCTTGCCGGGGGATGTGGCGATGTTGCGGCCCAGTTCAAACGCGCTTTCATCGGCCAGCCGCACGATCAGCTCGCCGTTATTCGCCTCCAGATCGGCAATCAGGTTCTCCAGCCCGCGGATCAGGCTTTCGCCCTCGGTCGCCACAGCGCGTTCCAGCGCATCGGGGTTGGTGGCCAGAAAATTGGTCGGGCTCATCATGTCGATGATCTGGCGGCTGAAGTATTGCAGCCGTTTCTTTTCATGCGGGGCCAGATCGGCCACATGATCAACCGCTTGGCCCAAGGCCTCTGCGTTGATCTGGTACTGCTGTTTGACAAAGTTGAAATAGGGGTGCGATTTCCACAGCGGGTTGGCAAAGCGGCGATCCTCGGGCGAGGTATCTTCCGGCGCGGCCAGCTTGCCTTTGGCCAGCGCCTGCTGCGCCTCCATAAAGTGGCCGACGGATTTGCTCCAGTAGGATACCTGCTGTTCGATCATCTTGGCGGGGTTCTGTACGGCTTCGGTCCAGTAGGACGCGGCGGCCTTTGCAAACAGCTCTTGATTCGGGCCGTCCAAACTCGCCTGATGCGTGTCCCGCCCGACCATGATCTGCGACAGCCGCGCGCCAAGCGCTTCGACCTTTCGCAGGTTTTCCTCCATACGTTCCTGTGCCTTGGAGCTCTCTGCGTCGGTCTTGGTTGTTTTTATTGTCATGCTAACCGTTCCTCCCTATGTTTGCACCTGCAGCATCGCGCCGACCTTTGGGGGAGGGTCTGACAAGATGCCGGGCACAAGGCCCCCAACAGGAGACCCCTTACATGAAGTATATGGCATCTTACGATTTAATGGAAACGATGAGAAACACCAACCAGTGGCTGGGTGCCACGGCGTTGGCGATGGCATCGTATCCCGCTTTTGCCGCCATCCCGAACCCTGCGCTGAACTGGATGGCCGCATGGGGCGAAGTGACCGAACGCAGCTTTTCGCGCATGGTGGTCAAACCTGATTGGGATATCCCCCCCGCCGTGGGCGTTGATGGTGCGGACCATCCCGTCCTGATCGAGAAAGAGCTGGAAGGTGCCTTTGGCGATCTGGTGCATTTCGTCGTACAGGGCCGCGATGCGCCCAAGCGCAAGATCCTGCTGGTCGCGCCCATGTCGGGCCACTATGCGACGCTGCTGCGGTCGACCGTCATCAGCCTGATCCCTGACGCGGACCTTTATATCACCGACTGGCACAACGCCCGCGACATCCCCGTCAGCGCCGGCAAGTTCGACGTAGAGGATTATACCCTGCGGCTTGTTGACTATATGCGCCATCTGGGCCCCGACGTGCATGTCATTGCCGTCTGCCAACCCGCACCGCTGACCCTCGCCGCGACCGCCTATCTGGCGGAACAGGACCCCAAGGCGCAGCCAAGCTCGCTCACATTGATCGGCGGCCCCATCGACACCGCGGCCAGCCCGACAGAGGTGACGGATTTCGGTCACCGCGTGAACATGAACCAGCTGCAAGAGATGATGATCCAGCAGGTCGGCTTCCAGCACCAGGGCGTGGGCCGCAAGGTCTATCCCGGTCTGCTGCAGCTGAATTCCTTTATCACGATGAACGCCGAAACCCATGCCAAGGCCTTCCGCGACCAGATCATGCGTGTCGCACAGGGGCTGGCCGGCGACCACGACAAACACAACAAGTTCTACGACGAATACCTCGCCGTGATGGACATGCCCGCTGAATTCTACCTCTCCACCGTGCAGCGGATCTTCAAGGATAACGAGATCGGCACCAACAGCTTCTCAATCAAGGGTCAGCCCGTGGACATCGGCAAGATCACCGATGTCGCCGTCAAAACGGTCGAGGGCACCAAGGACGATATCTCGGCCCCCGGTCAATGTATCGCGGCGCTGAACCTCTGCACCGGCCTGCCCGACGACAAAAAGGCAAGCCACCTTGAAGACGGCGCAGGGCACTACGGGATCTTTGCCGGCAAAAGCTGGCGCGAGAATATCCGCCCGCTGGTGCTGAAGTTCATCGACGACAACCAGCGCACGGCCAAGGCGACAGCCCCCAAGGCCCCTGCGGCCCCGGCCAGCGCGGGTAAAACCTCGATCCCCGCACAGAAGTCGACGGCATAATGCCGGCCGCGCCGCGTGACCTGCCCTTTGCCTGTGCCTGCGGCACGGTCAAAGGGGCCCTGCGCGGCGTGACACCCGCGCGCGGCAGCCACGCCCAATGCCACTGCATCGATTGCCGCGCGGCCGAGGTCTACCTCGACCAGCCCGACCCCGCGCCACGGGCGATCCAGCTGTTCCAGACCACCCCCGACAGATTCCACTTCGATCAGGGTTTCGACAAATTGTCGGTGTTTTCCTTCGGAGAGACAAATCTGCTGCGCTGGTATGCCTCTTGCTGTGGCACGCCGATGTTCAACACGCTGCGCAAGCCCAAGCTCGCCTTTGCCAGCATCATGACCCGCACCCTGTCCGACCCTGCCCCGCTTGGGCCGATCGTCGGCACCGGCTATATCCCGACGCCCTCGGGCAAGCTGCGGAACGAAGGGCTGCCACGGTTGATCTGGGGGGCGCTGTCGCGGGCGGCCGGGGCCAAGGTGACAGGCCGCTGGAAGGTGAACCCCTTTATCGATCCGGACACCGCAACGCCCAAACGCCCCGTGCATATCGTTCCGCGTGACCAGCGCAAGGCAATCACCGAGGCGCTGCGCTAACCCGCACTTGCCCCGCCCCGATCACGCAGGGGTCAGGGGCATCTTCAACCATTCCTTGATCGCGGCAGTCGTGGCTTCGGGCTGTTCAAGCGTGGGCAGATGCCCTGCCCCCTCGATCACGCGCAAAATCGCATAGGGCAGCAGTTCGGCCATGAAACTATGGCGCTTCACGGGGTTGAGCCTGCCCACCTCGCCACACATCACCAGCGTCGGCACCTTGCACTTGCGCAATACCGCCTGCTGGTCGCGGGCCCGTTGCAAGGCGCGGGCTTGGCGCACATAGACTTCCGGCCCCAGCGTGTCGGCCATATCCAGCGCAATCTCCAAAATCGCCGCGCGGTCCGGACCGGGGGCGAGCCAGACGGGGTTCAGCTCTTCGCGCATGGCATCGGCCAGCCGCCCCGACTTGACCTTGACGATCAACATCTCGCGCGCGGCAGCACTCTGCGGCGTTTCGGCCAGCGGGCTGGCATCGATCAACGCCAACCGCGTCAACCGATCCGGCGCACGGCGCAAAATCTCGAGCGCGACAGCACCGCCCAACCCCAAGCCTGCCAGCGCGAAACGCTTGGGCAACTGGTCCAGCAGACCAGAGGCGATTTCCTCGATCCGCTCGCCTTGGGTAATCGGGGCGACAGTCACAGCGGTTTTCGCCGACAGCTCGGCGATCTGCGGCCAGAATACCCGCGCGTCAGACATGAGGCCCGGCAGAAGAACAAGAGGGTCAGCCATGTATGTCCCTGTCACTAGTCATAAATTCGCGTCACTTCGGGACACTGCTGCTGCGCCGCACCTCATCACGGATAGGCGATGCCACGCAAGGGCGGAAAATCGCCATAGCGCGCACGGCGCTGCGCCAAGGGCTCCGACGGCGACTTCCCGCCGCGCAACAGCATCCCGCGCGGCGCGATATAGCTGGAGATGCTGCGCAGCGGCTGCGGTCTCCACGTCAGGTTGAAGGCGGCGAGCTTGGGAAAGAACCACATCTCGGAATAGGGCAGATGGTCATGCACCCACCACGCCAGATCACGCCAGTCGCGCCCCTGATCATACTGGTCGGCAAACCACGGGATCACGATGCTCGCCCCGGCAATCGCCTGCGCCTCTGCGCCACGGTCCCAGATGTGACATTCGATCGGGTTGTCATTGGCCGCGCAATTCAGCTTGTGCCGGTTGCCATAGGCATTCAGCGCCGCCGACCGATACCCCGACCGCACGGCGATGCGGCCAAAGGTTTCCTCTAGCGGGTCCAGCAAGGTCGTGCAGAAGGCCCGTCCGTTTTCGATGGCAAGATCAGGATTGTCGGGGATATTTGGCTGCCCGTGAAACCCAGAAATCTCTGAGTACATGAAATCGCGCATAAAGAAATGCCGCGACAGCCGGACCCGCCCAAAGGTTTCAAGGCTCCACATGCTGGCCGGTTTACGCATGGCAAAGCCCCTTTATCCTCAGGTCGTGGCAGAGACCTCTTCCACCGCTTGGATCAGCAGTTTCAGGCAGCGGTCGTCGGAAAAGCGGTGGTCCGCATCCTTGACCAGTTGCAACTGCATGTCCGGCCCCTGCGCATGTTCCAGCAGACGCACGGCTGTGGCAACGCTGACGGCGGTATCTGCGGTGCCTTGCAGAAAGCGCGTCGGGAACGGCAGATGCAGCGGATCGCGCAGCACCAGCTGCTTGCGCCCGTCCTCGATCATCCGGCGCGTGATAATGTAAGGCTCCATATAATCGGACGGCAGTTCGACCTGACCCGTCTCGGCCAAAGTCTTTTTCTGCGCCTCGGTGAAGCTGGCCCAATAGCCGTCTTCGGTAAAGTCAGGGGCCGCGGCGATGGTAACCAGCCCCGCGATCCGCGCGGGCAGCGCGCGCACCAGCAGCAGCGATTGCCAGCCGCCCATAGACGACCCCACCGGCAGGATCGGGCCCTCGGTCAATGCTTCTACCGCAGCCAATGTGTCTTCGGCCCAATCGCCAATGCAGCCCTCCGTGAACGCGCCAGAAGATTCCCCGTGACCCGAATAATCGAACCGCAAGAACGCCCGCCCCTCGCGTTTGGCCCAGTCCTCAAGGAACACCGCCTTGGTGCCCATCATGTCGGATTTCAGACCGCCCAGAAACACCACGCAGGGGCCTGTGCCTTCGGTCTTGTGATAGGCCAGCCGCCGCCCTTGAGGCGTTTCCAGATACATCGGTGCCGTCATCCTCAGCCCCCCAGATAGGTGCCCTTGGCGGGGCGATAAAAGATTTTCTGGTTGTGCAGACGGCCCAGCAGATCGTCGATCCGGCGCAGGCTGTCTTTGGCGGCATCGGCGGGCAGCATCGATGCGGTGTCATTCAGCGCATCCATCGACAGATCGCGTTTGGTCACATGTAGCGCTGCCTCGATCAGGTCGATATCGCTGATCGTCAGCTCGAAGTTGCGGTTGTGTTTGGACATGGGCGAACCCCTTTGGATCAAATGCGCGCCCCAGTCATACGCCCCGCCGCCCCGACGATCAATCCGCCGCTTCGACTTCGCGCAGCCCAAGCGCCGCAATCGCGGCCCCTGCGGACATGACTGCGAATAGAACCAGCGTTGCCACCGGCCCGATCAGCGCGGCACCGCCCCCCGCCACGCCCGCGACCAACAGCAGCCCGCCAATCACCGTGTTGGACACGGCGGCATAGGCCGACCGCTGGTCCTTGGGCGACATATCCACCAGATAGGTAGACCGCCCCTGCCGCACCCCGTGATAGGCGATCATCAGAATGAACAGCACCAGCGGCATGGCCCAGATCTGCGTCGCCATCCCAAGCAGCGCCAGCACCACCGCACCGACCATCGCCAAGGCCCCGACAATGCCGGTCAACATCAGCACACGGCGGCTCGATTGATCCGACAGCCGACCCCAGACGTAGGAGCTTAACAGCGACGCCAAAGCCGAGGCGAGCACCAGCGCGCCAAGCTGGCCAAGGGCAGATTGATCCTCGCCCCCTGCCAGCACCACAAAATACGGCGGCGCAAGCGATGTGGCGACCAGCAGCCCGCGCACCAGAATGAACCGCCGCAGGTTCGCGTCCTCCTTCAGGATAGAGAAACTGGCAGGCGTCGCCTTGCCGCCCTCGCTTTTGGCCTCGTCCAGCGTGGAAAACAACAGCGCCGCGCCGCCCCAAAGTCCGGCCGCCAGCGCGATCGCCGCGATCACCACGCCGCGATCCTGCACCAACCCCGACATCAGCAAAAGCGCCAGCACCAGCACCCCGGCAGAGGCGACAGACCCCGCCGTGCCCGTGATCGACCCGCGCCGCGACTTGCCCACGGTCTTGCCAAGGATATCCTTATACGACACCGAACAGGCCGCACGGCTGACCGCCAACCCCGCCAGCGCCGCGCAAATCGCCAGCCCCGCCGCTGATCCGTCCAACGTGAGCGCCGCCAGCACGATCAGCGCAGCGAAGATGCCCTGCCCCGCAGATCCCGCGACCCACGCCCATTTGCGCCGCGCCATCGCCTGCACCCAGCCCGCCATCACGATCTGCGGCAACAGCGCCCCCGCCTCGCGGATCGGCACCAGCGCCCCGGCATAGACCGCAGGCGCACCAAGTGCCGTCAGCAGCCACGACAGCATGAGCTTGGGGTCAATCAGCCCGTCAGCCACTTTGGTCATGGTCAGGCTGGCGATATGGCGCAGGGCGTTCGGGGCCTCGGCCTCTTGCGCATGGGACGACAGGTCCTGCGCGTCACCCTCTGCCCCTGAAAGCGTCTCAAACGCCCGCTGCGCCACATCATCCTGCATGTCTTCGCGTCCCGTCGCTACCCGTTAATCTGATGTTATCTATGGCACCGCGCCCCCAAGGAAAGGACAGCGCCCCATTTCACACGCCGCGCCCGCGCGCCCCACCGTGATATTGACAAGCCAGACCACCGACGCCAAACAGGCCGGACGCATATAACCCGCAACCGGGCGTCTCGTAGGCGCCAAACCGACGAGGAGGCCCAGATGGCCCAGATCACCCTCACCCTTCCCGATGGCAACGCACGTCAGTACGACGCAGGTATCACTGCGGGCGACGTGGCAAACGACATCTCCAAATCGCTTGGCAAGAAAGCAATCAGCGCCACCGTGGACGGTGCCCATTACGATCTGGCATGGCCGATCAACGCGGACGCCAGCATCGCAATCCACACCATGGCCGACGAAGCGCAAGCGAACGAGCTGGTGCGCCACGACCTCGCCCACATCATGGCCCGCGCCGTGCAAGAGCTTTGGCCCGACACAAAAGTCACCATCGGCCCCGTCATCAAGGACGGCTGGTACTATGACTTTGACCGCAAGGAATCCTTCACCCCCGAAGACCTTGGCCTGATCGAAAAGAAGATGAAGGAAATCATCAACAAGCGTGACCCCGTCCGGACCGAGGTCTGGGACCGCGAGCGCGCGATCAAGCATTACGAGGACAACGGCGAACCCTATAAGGTCGAGCTGATCAACAGCATCCCCGGCGACGAACCGCTGCGCATGTATTGGCACGGCGACTGGCAGGACCTGTGCCGTGGGCCGCACCTGCAACACACCGGCCAAGTGCCGGGCGACGCCTTCAAACTGATGTCCATCGCGGGGGCCTACTGGCGCGGCGACAGCGACCGCGCGATGCTGCAACGCATCTACGGCGTGGCCTTCACCGGCAAGGAAAAGCTGAAAGCCCACCTGAACATGCTGGAAGAGGCCGCCAAACGCGACCACCGCAAGCTGGGCCGCGAGATGGACCTTTACCACATGCAGGAAGAGGCCCCCGGTCAGGTCTTCTGGCACGCCAACGGCTGGCTGATCTACACCCAGCTGCAAGACTACATGCGCCGCAAGCAACGCGCCGGCGGCTATGTCGAGGTGAACACACCGCAGGTCGTGGACCGTAAACTCTGGGAAGCCTCCGGCCACTGGGAGAAATACCAAGACCACATGTTCATCGTCGAAGTGGACGAGGAACACGCCCGCGAGAAATCGGTCAACGCGCTGAAACCGATGAACTGCCCCTGCCACGTGCAGATCTTTAACCAGGGTCTGAAATCCTACCGCGACCTGCCCCTGCGCATGGCCGAATTCGGATCGTGCAACCGCTATGAACCCTCGGGCGCGCTGCACGGGATCATGCGCGTGCGCGGCTTCACACAGGATGACGGCCATATTTTCTGCGCCGAAGACCAGATCGAAGCCGAAACCGCCAAGTTCATCGAATTCCTGTCGGGCATCTACAAAGACCTCGGCTTCGAAAACTTCAGCGTCAAATTCTCGGACCGCCCCGAAAAACGCTCCGGCTCGGACGAGGTCTGGGACAAGGCCGAGGCGGCGTTGCTGTCGGCCACCCGCAAGGCAGGCATCGAACCCACGCTCAACCCCGGCGAAGGCGCGTTCTACGGCCCGAAACTGGAATTTGTGCTGACCGACGCCATCGGCCGTGACTGGCAATGCGGCACCCATCAGGTGGACTTCGTGCTGCCCGAACGGCTGGACGCGACCTATATCGGATCGGACGGCGCGAAACACCGCCCCGTCATGCTGCACCGCGCCACCTTGGGGTCGTTCGAACGCTTTATCGGCATCCTGATCGAAGAACACGCGGGCAAGCTGCCCTTCTGGCTCGCCCCGCGTCAGGTCGTCGTCGCCTCCATCACCTCCGAGGCGGATGATTACGTGCACGAGGTCGTGGCCACGCTCAAGGCGCAAGGCGTCCGCGCCGAAGCCGACATCCGCAACGAAAAGATCAACTACAAGGTCCGTGAGCATTCGGTCGGCAAAGTGCCGGTGATCCTTGCAGTCGGCGCGCGCGAAGTCGAAGAGAAAACCGTGTCCGTCCGCCGTCTGGGGGAAAAGCAGACCTCGGTTCAGGCGCTGTCGGATGTGGCGAACGCCTTGGGCATCGAAGCCACACCGCCCGATTTACGCGGCTAAAAACTGTAACAAACCCCTCGGGGCGCAACGAACTTGCGCCCCGAACATGTCACTATGTTTCAAAATTGCGCCTCCCAACGCTGGAATCTCGCGAATTGTTACAAAAAAACCGGCGATTTTCTGACGCCTCCGTGACACACTCCGATGTGAGTAGCTTTGTCGCACCCCACGCGGCTTAATGTCCTTATCGACAAGCAACCAACCTTAGGAGGAAACACCAATGTCCAACACAATGAAAACACTCGCCGTTGCAGGCGCAGTTGCCGCTGCCCTGTCCGCACATTCGACCGCAGCAAACGCCGCGTCGAAAGAAAAATGCTACGGCGTGGCGCTTGCCGGTCAGAATGACTGCGCCGCAGGCCCGGGCACCACATGCGCTGGCACATCCGTCACCGACTACCAGGGCAACGCCTGGAAACTGGTTGACGCAGGCACCTGCGCCGACATGGAACTGCCCGCAATGGCCGACGGGTCCGAGCGTATGGGCTCCCTCGAAGCGCTGGACCGCGACCTGCCAGCCTAAGCCCTTAGCGGCCTAAACCCTTCGCCTGCGCGGCACGCCCCATGCCGCCGCGCAGGCCCCTTTACACGACCCCTCGGATAGGGAGCCTCTTATGCCAGACGGTGCCACCCGTTTCGACACATTGCCCGCAAGCCCGGGCGTCGGCTATAAACCCCAGCATTTCAAAGACCTGCAAGACGATCCTGGTCCAGTTGAATGGATCGAAATCCATGCAGAGAATTACATGGGCGATGGCGGCCGCCCACTGGCACAGCTGCGCGCCCTGTCCGAAAAATTCGCCCTATCTGTGCACGGCGTCGGCCTGAGCATCGGGGGCGAAATGCCACTGGACCGCGATCACCTCGCCCGTTTGAAAAAGCTCTGTGACTGGGCAAACCCTGCCAGTTTCTCTGAACATCTTGCATGGTCCACCCATGACAGCGAGTTTCTGAACGACCTGCTGCCCCTCCCCTATACCGAAGCCACCCTGTCCCGCGTGGCCGATCACATCAGTCAGGTGCAAGACACAATCGGCCGTCAAATGCTGCTGGAAAACCCTTCGAGTTACCTCGCCTTCGATGAATCCACCTTGTCTGAAACTGACTTTTTAGCCGAGTTAACCCACCGGACCTCCTGTGGTTTATTGCTGGATGTCAACAATGTCTTCATTTCAGCGAAAAACCTCGCCCTCTCCCCGCGCGACTATATCGACGCCTATCCGGTAGACGCCGTGGGCGAGCTTCACGTCGGCGGTCACGAGGAAGACAGCGTCGGTTTCAACCAGCCGCTTCTGATCGACAGCCACAGCCGCCCCGTGGTCGACCCCGTCTGGGATCTGCTGGCCTATACGCTGGACCGCACCGGCCCCAAGCCCGTGCTGGTGGAATGGGACAATGACGTGCCCGATTGGCCAACCCTGCGCGCCGAGGCAGAGCGCGCGGCGGATGTGCTGGCCCGATGACCACGCTGCACCGGTTTCGGACGCCCCTGCTGGACCCGACGCAGGACCGCCCCGAAGGGCTGCGCGGTGCCGCTGGCGCACCCGCTGACACGCGCTATGACGTTTACCGCAACAACGTCACCCATTCGTTAATTGGCGCGCTGCACAGCGCCTTTCCCTTGGTGGTCAAGATTCTGGGCACGCAGAACTTCGACCAGATCGCCCCCGCCTTTGTGCGTGCGCATCCGCCGAGCTCTCCGTTAATGATGCACTATGGCGCTGATTTTCCGCAGTTTCTTGCCGAACAACCGCCTTTGTCAAAAATGGGTTACCTGCCCGATTGCGCCCGTCTCGACCTCGCACTCCGCCGGTCCTATCACGCCGCCGACAGCGCGCCCTTCGACCTTGCCGCCTTCCAGCAGATTGCGCCCGACGCGATGATGCAGGCGCAGCTGCCCCCCGCCCCCGCGACGGTGCTGCTCAGCTCTGACTGGCCGCTGTATGACATCTGGCGGTTCAACATGCAGGCGGATGCTCCCAAGCCGCAGATGCAGGCGCAGGACGTGTTGATCACCCGTCCCGACTTTGACCCCGCCCCGCATCTGTTGCCCGCCGGCGGCGGCGCGTGGTTCGCCGCCTTGGCTGGGGGTGCCACGCTTGATCAGGCCCATGACACCGCGCTGGCCACGCACCCCGATTTCGACCTTGGCGCGGCTTTGGGCCTGTGCTTTGCAACCGGCGCGTTTTGCGCAAAGAACGGCGGATAAGATGCTGAAGACCCTCACCCTTTACGATCGCACGACCGACTGGATCACCGCGCAAGACTGGCTGCTGCCCACATTGGCGCGGTTCCTGTTCGCTGCGGTGCTGACGCAGTATTTCTTTACCTCTGGCGTGACCAAGCTTGACGGTCTGTTCACCCTGAGCACCGGTGCCTATGTCCAGATCTTCCCCCGCGCGTTCGAGGCGGCGGGCTATGACGCGACTGCACTATCGGCGTGGCACGGGCTGGTGGCCTATGCGGGGACGCTGGCGGAGTTCGTGCTGCCCGCGTTGATCGTTCTGGGGCTGTTCACGCGGTTTGCGGCCTTGGGGATGATCGGCTTTGTGGTGTTGCAATCGCTCACCGATCTATACGGCCACGGGCAATGGAGCGCGCTAGGCCAGTGGTTTGACCGTCTGCCGGACGGGACCATTCTGGACCAGCGCGGGCTTTGGGTGCTGCTGCTGGTGGTGCTGGTGGTCAAGGGCGGCGGGCCGGTTGCGCTGGATCGCGTCTTGCTGGCGCGCCGCCGCTGAGGGTTACTGCGCGGCTTTGACCTTTTCCTCTGTCGCGTCGTTCCAGCCGAGGAACAGATCCTCCCCCACCGCGATCAGGGGGCGTTTCATCAAGGCGGGATGGGCCTCGAGCAATTCCAGTGGATCGGCACCGCGTTCCGCGTCGTCCAGACTGCGCCATGTGGTGGAGCGGGTGTTGACCAGTGCTGCGCCGAATTGCGCGTGGGCGCGGGCCAGCACGTCGGCGGGGACACCGTCCTTGCGCACGTCGACCAGCTGCGCGTCGGGCAGCGCCTTGATCGCCTTGCGGCAGGTATCGCAGTTTTTCAGACCGTAGATCAGCATTCTCACCTCACTTTTTTGGGGTTTCATATGTCCTAAGATAATCGGGCAGCGCGAAATTTCTTGATTTCCGGCGCGGGTGAACAACCTTTTACCGCGTAAGGCGGCGAAAGCAATTTTTCGACGCTGTGACAGCGATTAATGAGGAGCGTTGAGAAATGCCAACGGGTACAGTCAAATGGTTTAACACCACCAAAGGATACGGATTCATCGCGCCGGAGGGCGGCGGATCGGATGTGTTTGTCCATATCTCTGCGGTGGAACGGTCGGGGCTGACCGGACTGGCGGACGAGCAGAAAGTGTCCTTCGAGATGTCCGAGGGCCGCGATGGCCGTCAGATGGCGACGGATCTGGAACTGCTGTAAAAAAGCCCGATGCCCAAGGGACACCGGGTTTTCTGGTCGTCATGCGGGCAAAGGCACGCGGGGCTGCGGCTTAGCGGCAGCCCTTTTCCCCCGGCACGCAGGAATAGGTGACGGGACGCGGCGTATAGTGCCGCACCTTGTGCTTTTTGGGCGCGGGGTGCGCCATCATCTGCTGGTAGCTGGTGCTGGTGTTCGGCGTGCCGCAGCAGATGACACCGGAAATGGTGATCGGCTGGAGCCCTGCGGGGCAATAGTTGGCCGAGGACGGGTAGGCATAGATCTTGGGCTCTGCGGAGACCTGCGCGGGCAGCAGAACCGCGCCCATCAGACCCAATCCGGCCATCATTCCTGTTGTTAGACGCATAATATCCCTCGTTATTTTCAATTTCCCTTAATTTGCCCAGTGTCAGCGGCCAAGTCTAGCCTTTTTGCCCCCTAGGGGTGTGTTGCTGGTACGGCGTAACGGCAGAGGCGCGGGCTGCGGAACGGGGCTCGGGTTACCCATGTGTAACTTAACCTGTTGTTATTATTGGTTTATTTTTGGTTAGACTGGCGTGCGGTGGTGTGCGTTCGCTGGTGTGAGGCGTGGTCCGGCAAAGCCGGATTGAACAGTCCAGTGGACTGTTCGAAGTCTCGAACGCGGAATGCGCAAGCATTTCGCTGGGGATGTATGAGGTGATCTAAACAGGGACCACCGCGCCCGAACCGAGGGGTGGGAAGCGAAGCGCCCGCCCCGTGGGGGCGGTTCGGGCGCTGCCCAATCGGAGATTGGGCATGGGCGAAACAAAATACCGAATAAGAACCTATATACCAATGTAGCGACTAGATTAGTTCAAGGATCATTTGCCAACACTAGGTAATTTGTCGGCAATTTTCCCGAAAGCCTCAAGAAACCTATCACTTATTAGGTCACCGCCTTCATCTACATTTGGCCTCTCAACATCAGCAAAGAAATGTTGCGAAACATTTGCCCTCAACCTAGTTGCTTCGTCATCCTTGACACTTCTAACAAAAGAGTCGAACGCACCAATTCTCAGCCCTAAAGACCTTAGTCTATAGGATTCCTTCCGATGCTTGGAAGCTAAACCCGCAAAATACACACCTGGAGCTGCCAAAATTATAGAGATAGGTAACTTATAAACGGCTTCGATCCACGTGAACTCTCCTCGAAAAAGATCAGTTAACGCTAATAAACCCAACACTAAAGCAGCGATCCCAAAGGAACCTTTCGCCCACTTAGCATCACTCTCATACCGGTTTTTTTCAGCTACAGCTGCTTGAGCAAATCCACCGGCAAGTACTGTCTGACCCGCTTCTTGGTACAGCTTATCAATTTCGGCATACTTTGCCGCCGCCATATTTTGGTATGCGACCAGTCGTTCTTCTTGTTGTTCGCGAATATTTCCAAGCTCTCGGTCTGCTTTGTTTTCCAGTCCGGAAATTTCAGATTTAAGAGCGGAAACTTCATCCCGAAGAATGTTAATCTCTTCCTGAAACCTTTCGCTTCGGCTGTTTTTTTCGTTGGTGAACTCAGTTCTGAACTCGGCAACTAAACGCGATAAATTTTCAGAATTTTGAGCCTGCAACTGGTCAATCAGAGTTAGAATTTTGCTTTGGGTTTGTTCTAGCTCTTTCCGAGTAAAAGCCGCGGCATCGCGCGCGGAGCCCGCTTTTTCAATCGATTCCTTCGCAATAAGTTGGAGTTCATCTAGCTTATCATGAACAAGTAGAGCGTCAGCTTCGATCTTATTGAGTGCGTCATTCGCTTCACTTCGAAAAATTCTTTTAATTCGTGGATATGGAAACTTCGCCAGTGAAGGTGTCAAATGCTGAAAGCATTGGTCGTATGTCGCCCTATTAATTTCCGCGCCCGTAAGCGTGCTCAGCGCATTAGCTAACTCTTTGTTCAGCGCGTTCAGTTCCTGAGGCGCAATAAAGGCCGGATCGCTACTATCCAGTATCCACCGAAAGTACTGGAATAGCTTCATTAAGCTAAGCGAAAATTCATTATGCTGGTCTCTTTCTAATAATTCATCTGCTTTAGAAAGTTGCCCCCATACCGGATGGTCTAAATAATTTCCTTCTATCACTCAATCACCGCCATAAACTCCCGCCATTCCCCTTTAGACATACCGCTATTCTCCTGCGTGACCTCCTCACCCTTCACCATCCGGCGGATACACTCAAGAGCTGTATTGGACATAGTTGCGCCACCTAGACGGTAATCCTCGAAGGCGCGGTAGGCGGCGGGGACCCAGTCGGCGACGACGTTGCAGATGGCATCGGCATAGACGCGGATCTCGTATTGGGCGTGGGCATCGGCGCGCAGACGCAGGAAGTGGAACAGGTTGTGCAGGTCCACCTTCCAGTACCATTGTGTGTAGATGTTCGACGGCAGGTTCATCCGCGCAAGCTCTCGTGCCAGACCGTCCTGCGGTTCTCCGTCGGGGCCGGTTTCGGCGATCATCGCCTCGTAATTGTCATAGGCGCGGTTGCTGTCGGACTTGAGGATTTCGAGCACACGGGCGGCCTCTGCCCCTTCCAGAACGCCGCCGCGGCCCTGATTGTTCACCACGCTTTGAGCGTTCACATGGGACGGCTCGGGGATGTAGAATTCACGGTCCAGGATCGAATAGCGGGCGGAGTATTCGTTGACGTTGGCGGTGCGGTGGCGGATCCACTGGCGCGCGACAAAGACGGGTAGTTTGACGTGGAGCTTGATCTCGCACATCTCGAAGGGGGTGGAGTGCCAGTGGCGCATCAGGTAGCGGATCAGCCCTTCGTCGTTCTGCACCGATTTCGTACCGCGCCCATAGCTGACGCGGGCCGCCTGACAGATCGCCGCATCGTCGCCCATATAGTCGATGACGCGCACAAAGCCGTGGTCGAGCACGGGAATGGCCTTGTAGAGATGGGTCTCCATCCCTTCGGAGACGGTGCGCAGGGTCTGTTTCGGCTCTGCCCGCAGAGCGTCGATTTCGGCTTGTTGGTCGGGGCTGATCGGCATGGGGGGCGTCCTGTCATATGGGCGTGGATTCGGGGTCTACTATATCTGCGGCAGCAGGCCACCGGAACCGCCATATGCAGTATTGTTTTTGGGTAGCACTTTGTCGGCAAATGCACGCGAGGCAAGGTGGAGCGTTGACAGCAGGGCGCGCGATTGGCGACTGTCGCGGCAATCAACAAGAAATTTTCGAGGCAGACAGTTATGAAATTCGGGACATCAGCGCTGGCGCTGTGCGCATTTTTGGCAGCATGTGGCAGTGGCACGCCGTTTAACGGCGAGACAGAGGCAGATACGGGCACGGGTACTGACGGGAGCACGGGTGCCAGTGCCATCCCCGAAGAACTGGCGAACGACCTCAAGAGCTTTAGTTATGACCCGGCGTCCCAGACGCTGTCGATCACGGGTATCACCGCAGATGATAGCGAGTTCACCGCCAATTATCGCCGCCGCCCCGGCTTGGACCGCAACGGATATGAAGCCTACACCGCGCAGGACGGATCGCTGGACCGCCACGTCACCGCGTATGTGAAGGACATCGATGGCACCCGCGCCGCTGTGGTGATGACGGGCGGGCAATTCGAGCAGGTCTTTTCGGGCGCAGGATATTCCAACACCTCGTATTCAGCGCCGGTCGCACCGGGCACGCAATCCGAGGGCGGGCTGGTGACCTATGCGGGGAATTACATCGGGTTGCTGAACGGAGCCGGGTCCGGGGAAGATCTGGCACCGGTTGCAGACGGGACTGACCCCGACCCCCTGTCGCGTCAGGCCGCCGAAGTGACGGGCAAAGTGGTTCTGACCGGCGACTTCACCGACGCGGCGGTTGCAGGGATCATCTATGATCGCAAGGTGACCGACTTTGATACAGGCGGCACCTACGATCCCAACTCCGCCACCCCTTTCGAGGCGCAGAACATCGCGCTGGACAGCACTGGCATCGCGGACGACGGCTCTTTCTTCGGGACCGCGTCACAGTCTAACAACGCGGTCGGCGAATACGGCGGTATTTTCGGGGGCACGGGTGCCACGGAAGTTGCTGGTGTGATCCACGCCGAGAACCACATTGCGCTGGGCGGATCGGGCACACCGATCGAGTATGGCGCGTTTGTCCTGACCCAATGCGGCCAACCCGGTGAAGACGCGATCTGCGATCAGCCCGAGCGATAGAGCGGCTGTATCGTGTCTTTCGCCAATTGCGCCATCGGCTGTGCAGTGGCCGGGCTCTGCCTGCTGAACAGTGGCTCTGTCGCGGC
Source organism: Sulfitobacter sp. CB2047 (assembly GCF_000735125.2). Taxonomy (NCBI): domain Bacteria; kingdom Pseudomonadati; phylum Pseudomonadota; class Alphaproteobacteria; order Rhodobacterales; family Roseobacteraceae; genus Sulfitobacter; species Sulfitobacter sp. CB2047. The sequence continues at coordinate 2,356,789 of NZ_CP072613.1, forward strand.
AGAGCAGTCGGTCGCGTTGTCCCTGCCAGAGGCCCGATCATTGGCGGTCCATGCGCTGAAGGGTGAACGCCCTGCTCTGGCGTCGCAGATCGCGCAAGGGTTGCTGATCGCGGACCCGCATTCGGCGTATGCGCATTATGTTCTGGCCACAGCCCATGCAGATATGGGGCACGGAACGGATGGGCGAAAGTCTGCGGCGCGAGCGTACCGCTATGCAGACACCAGGGTACAGAAGTTTCAGGCCGCGGAACTGGCAGCACGGCTGACCTTTGCAGAAGGGCACCCGACCCTCACTCAGCTTTGGCTTAGACGTGCCGTTCAAAACGCCCCTACCCCGGAAATAGAAGAGCAGCTTGCGCGTGACTATGCCCGTGTGCGGCGTGAGAATCCGTTTCGCTTTTCTATAACAGGCGGGGTGAAGCCCTCTAGCAATGTCAACAATGGTGCTGACACCGCACAGCAGGTGATCGACGGCTTGCCGTTTACCGGGCGGCTCAGCGGATCGGCGCAGGCCCTATCGGGTATCGTCGGTACCGTCGACGCGGTCGTCGGGTACCGTTTGCGGAGCACTCAAAAGACGCGGACGGATCTTTCGGGTCGCCTGTTTGTACAACGTGTGGCGCTTGATAGCGGGTCGCATGATTTGGCACCTGAAGCACGTAACAGTGATTTCGGAGCAACCTATGCAGATGTTTCACTTCGGCAGTCCTTCGCGGTCGGCGCGGCGGGCGGAAGCGCCGATGTAACCGGATCGCTTGGCGAATACTGGTCGGGAGGCGACCGCAGCTATTCATTCATGCGTGTTGGCGTCGGTCGCCGCTGGCAGCTGTCTGCTTCGACTTCGGTTTCCATGGGCGCGACGCTAGAAAAACGGTTTAGTGAACGAATTAGTTACTTTGACAGTAACACCGTGTCCCTGATTGTAGGGTCCCAACACAAGCTCGCTTGGGGTGATGGTATCGGCGTTTCCGTCAATCTACGCGAGACCGACAGCGACTTCGTTAACTATGCCTCGCAAGCCGCATCTCTACGGTTAAGCTATAGCTTCGCCGATCAAATCGGTCCGGCGGTTGTGAACGCGGGATTAACCTTGGGAAAAACCGACTATGACACCTATTTTGCGGTTTTCGATGTCCCCGGTGGCAAGCAAGACTACGCAACCTATGCGGACGTTAACATCATGTTACCTGATGTGGACTATGCGGGGTTTGCGCCCAGTGTGACTTTACGCGCCGGACGGACGCGATCCAATGTCAGCCGGTTCGAAACGAGCGAGTTTTCCGTCTCATTGGGATTTCAGTCAAAATTCTGACATGCGCTGGCAACCGCCGCCAGCCGTGCTACCCTGCAGGTCGAAGACGAAAGCAAAGGAGCCAACCCATGCCGATCAAATATTTGCACACGATGGTGCGCGTCAAGGATCTGGAGAAATCGCAAGCCTTCTACGAGCTGCTGGGCCTGAAAGAGCGCCGCCGGATCGACAATGAGGATGGGCGGTTTTCGCTGATTTTCATGTGCCCTCCCGGGCAGGACGACGGTCATGCGGATGTGGAGCTAACCTATAACTGGGACGGCGATGATGCGCTGCCCGATGACAGCCGTCATTTCGGGCACCTCGCCTATACCGTTGAAAACATTTATGAAACCTGCAAGATGCTGCAAGAGAACGGGATCACGATCAACCGTCCTCCGCGCGACGGGTATATGGCGTTCATCCGGTCGCCCGACAATGTGTCGGTCGAATTGCTGCAAGAAGGGGACCGGCTGGAGCCGCAGGAACCCTGGGCCAGCATGGAAAACACCGGCCATTGGTAAGCCGATGATCCGGGCGGCCTTCCTTGCCACTGCGCTGGGCGTTGCACCCGCGGCCCTTGCGGCGGCGGAGTGTCGGCTGGCGCTGCTGCTGGCGATGGATGTGTCCAGTTCGGTTGATGCGGTCGAGGACCGTTTGCAGCGTGGCGGCACCACCGCCGCGTTGCTGTCAGACCCGGTGCGGCGGGCGTTTTTCGCCAGCGATCTGCCGGTGGCGCTGGCCGTCTATGAATGGTCGGGGCGCTATAACCAGCAGATGGTGCTGGACTGGCAGATGATAGACTCGCCCGACGATCTGACGCGCGCGGCGGGCGTGGTGGCAGGCAGCCAGCGCAGTCATAATGATTTCCCCACGGCCATGGGCTATGCGCTGGGGTTTGGTGCGGCGGTCATGGCGCGGGCACCGCGTTGTTTATACAAGACAATTGATCTGGCGGGGGATGGTCAGAATAACGAAGGTTTTGGCCCGCCGCTGGCCTATCGGTCGTTTGATTTTGACGATGTGACGGTTAACGGGCTGGTGGTGAATGCCGCCGATTTCGAGGCCGAGACGGGGCTGATCGCCTTTTACAAACGCGAGGTTTTGCACGGCCCCGGTGCGTTTCTGGTGATCGCCAACGGGTTCGAGGATTTTGAACGCGCCATGCGGATCAAGCTGGAACGCGAGCTGACACCCCCTGCGATTGGCAGCCTGCCCGTGGTCGAGGACGCGGGATGATCCGCGCCGGGGTTGCGGCCCTTGTTGGCGCAACGCTTTGGGCGTCGGCTGGCGTGGCGGAGTGTCGGCAGGCCCTGGCCTTGGGGCTGGATGTGTCGGGGTCCGTCGATGCGCGGGAGTACCGCTTGCAATTGGACGGGGTTGCCGGGGCCCTGGACGATCCGGCGGTGCGCGCGGCGATCCTGTCGGCACCAGAGGCACCGGTGTCCCTGTTGGTCTATGAATGGAGCGGCCCGACAGACCAGCGCGTTATTGCCCCGTGGCGGTCGATCCGTGATGCCGCCGCCCTGCAAGAGCTGATCGACGGGCTGCGACAGGTGGAGCGCGCGGCCGCGTCGCCCGGCACCGCGCTTGGCGTGGCGGTGGCGGCCGGGGCGGCTTATCTGGCGCAGCGGCCCGCATGTTTGAAGCACACGCTTGATATCTCGGGCGACGGGATATCCAACCTTGGGCCCCGCCCCCGTGACGTGAAACGACAGCTTGCCGGGCGTGATCTGACGGTGAACGCGCTGGTGGTCGAAGCGGCGGAGGAGGACAGCACGCTGACGGGGTATTTCATGGCAGAGGTGATCACCGGCCCCGGTGCCTTTGCCCTGCCCGCCGCTGGGTTTGACGCCTATCAATCCGCCATGACCATCAAGCTGCTGCGCGAGCTGGCGGTGCTGTCGCTGGCGCAACTGGCTGACGAAGCCCCGCCTGCCCCGCCCGCCCTGCGCGGTCAGTAGATATAGCGGATCTGGTCCGTCCAGTAGCGTTCCATCCGTTTGAGCGCCCGGGTGATGTCATCCATGCCCGATGCGCCCAGCGCGCCCTTGTGCATCAGCCCGCTGGCGTGGCGACCAAACAGGTCTGACACGACGCCGCTGATGTGACGCCCCTTGCCGGTCAGCCGCACCCGCACCGAGCGGCGGTCGATCTGGCAGCGCTGGTGGTGCATATAGCCCATGTCCACCAGTTTTTTCAGGTTATAGCTGACGTTGCTGCCCTGATAGTAGCCGCGGCTTTTCAACTCTCCGGCGGTGACTTCATTGTCGCCGATGTTGAACAGCAGCAGCGCCTGCACGGCGTTGATGTCCAGTACGCCGACGCGTTCGAATTCATCCTTGATCACGTCCAGCAACAGGCGGTGCAGCCGTTCGACCAGCCCGAGCGCATCGAGGTAGCTTTGCATGAATCCCGCCTCTGACGGGGGGATGGGGATGGGGTTTTGGATACTCATATTCAACTCCGACATTGCGATTGGGGCGGAAGCTGAAGATAAAAATAAAATATATCGTTAAACCGGACGGATGTCGGCGCGCGGGGGCCGACATCCGCAGGGGAAACCGCGCCTAAAGCGGGTTTGCCGCCAGATGAATCTGGATGTCCGCGATCAGCGCGGTAAAGGGTTCGGGCGCAGGTGTTTGCCCCGTAACCCATTGATAAAGATCGTGATCATTCTCGCTCAGCATGTCGTCATAGAGCGACAATGCCGCATCATCCATCGTCGCGAGACGGGTTGCGGCATAAGAAGGTAAAATGAGATCCATTTCCTTAATACCTCGCCGCATGGAGCGCATATGCAGACGTTTGACCTTGTGTTCGTGCAGCTCAGCCATGGGTGTTCCCTTTGAAAATCCGGCGTAGTTTCTTTTCGAGACGGCCCATTTGTTCGGCCCGTTTCAACAGATCGGCGCGCATGTCGCGCAGTTCGATCAATGCTTCTTTGATATTGGCGTCGGTGGCGGCTGTGTCATCGGGAGCGTCGATACCTTCGCCCTCGCCGTTGATCAGCCACATCATCGACACGCCCAGGACCCCGGCGAGCGTGGACAGGCGGTTGGCGCGGGGTTCGGACAGGTCGTCTTCCCAGCCGCGCAGGGTGGATTGCTTGATCCCCAACCGCTTGGCGAGCGCGGCTTGCGTCATATCCGCGTTCTCGCGCGCGGCGGCGACCCGGTCGCCAAAGGTTGCCACGTCGGATGCGTACCAGTCTTCGTTCTCGGCCATTGCGTCTCTCCTGTTTGGACCGATCTGGCTTGATCGGTGCGGGGGTGCGCCCTATGAGGGTGCTGCACACATATCAAACTGAGGCCGAAATGGAACTGCTGTCCAAGACCCTTGCGCGCGTAAAACCGTCGCCCACCATCGCCGTGACCCAAAAAGCTGCCGAGCTGAAGGCCGCAGGCAAGGATGTGATCGGGCTGGGTGCCGGAGAGCCGGATTTCGACACGCCGCAGAACATCAAGGACGCCGGTATCGCCGCGATCACCGCGGGCAAGACGAAATATACCGCCGTAGACGGCATCCCCGAGCTGAAGCAGGCGATTTGCGCCAAGTTCAAGCGTGACAATGGGCTGGACTATACGCCGTCTCAGGTCAGCGTCGGCACGGGTGGCAAGCAGATCCTGTACAACGCGCTGATGGCCACGATGAACCCCGGCGAAGAGGTCGTGATCCCTGCGCCCTATTGGGTCAGCTACCCCGACATGGTGCTGCTGGCCGGTGGCACGCCGGTGATTGCCCCCGCGACGCTGGCGAATGATTTCAAGCTGACCCCAGAGGCGTTGGAAGAGGCGATCACGCCCAACACGAAATGGTTCATCTTCAACTCGCCCTCGAACCCCACAGGCGCGGGCTATAGCTGGGATGAGCTGAAGGCGTTGACCGATGTGCTGATGCGTCACCCCCATGTCTGGGTGATGACCGATGATATGTATGAACATCTGGCCTATGATGATTTCAAGTTCTGCACCCCCGCGCAGGTGGAGCCCGCGCTGTATGACCGCACGTTGACGGTCAACGGTGTGTCCAAAGCCTATGCCATGACCGGCTGGCGCATCGGCTATGCCGCGGGGCCGGAAAAGCTGATCGGGGCGATGCGCAAGGTGCAGTCGCAATCCACGTCGAACCCCTGCACCGTCAGCCAGTGGGCCGCGGTGGAGGCGTTGAACGGCACGCAGGATTACATCGCCGAGAACAACAAGATGTTCACCCGCCGTCGCAATCTGGTGGTGGATATGCTGAGCGAGATCGACGGCATCGTCTGCCCCAAGCCCGAGGGCGCGTTCTATGTCTATCCGTCCATCGCGGGGCTGATCGGCAAGACCACCCCGTCGGGCGTCACCATCACCGATGACGAGGTTTTCGCCACGGCGCTGCTGGAAGACACCGGCGTTGCCGTCGTCTTTGGCGCGGCCTTTGGCCTGAGCCCGAACTTCCGCATCAGCTATGCCACCTCGGACGAGGCGCTGAAAGAAGCCTGCACCCGTTTGCAGCAGTTCTGCGCCGCGCTGAGCTAAGCCAGACCGTAAAGGAGCCCCCATGGCGAGCGACCTGCCAGAGTATTACTTTCGCGTGCGCGAGAATGGCGCGGCGGTGTTTCGCGTGGATGCAGAGAACCGCCAGCGGCGGATCGAGATGGACCAGATCGCCGTTGTGAACATCCGCAACGGCGAGATCAAACCCCAAGGCGATCGCGTGCTGTCGGACGGCGATCTGGAGCGTATCCGCCAGTGGATGACCGAGCGCGCACAGGTGCTGGCGCAGCGCGACATCGACGATATCCACCGTGCGGTGGATTATCTGAACCTGACAACGCAGTGGGTGCAATCAAAGGCCACGGACGACCAGCTTGATGCTGTCACGGACGCGCTGCTGTTGGCGATGCATGATCTGCGCAGCACGTTGGTACGCAAGAAAGCCGACCGGCTGCCCTAGGCGGCTGCCAGTCAGCAGGTGGTGTTACGCGGCTGCGGGGTCTGTTGGCCCCAGACGTTTCAGCACGCTGCCCCAGAAGCGCGCGTTCAGCAGGATCGCTGCCACGCCAAGGCCAAAGACCAGCCCAAGCCAGACGCCGACCCCGTCAAGATCAAAGACAAAGCCCAGCAGATACGACGCGGGCATGCCCACGATCCAATAGCTGAAGCCCGCAAGGAGCATCGGCACTGTGGTGTCCTGCACTCCGCGCAGAATGCCCAAGGCCACGGCCTGCGCGCCATCGACAAGCTGGAACAGTGACGCCATCGCCAGCAGCCCCACCCCGATCACAAGGATCTGGTCGCGCGCGGGTTCGTCACGTTGCATGAACAGGTTGATCAGCGGTTCGGGCCACATCACGAAGACAAAGATCGTCAACACTGCGACCAGCGCCGACATCACCGTCGCGGTGATCGCGCCACGCGCCAGATGCGCCGGATCGCGGCGGCCATAGGCATTGCCTGCGCGGATCGTAGCCACGTTGCTGATACCAAGGTGCACCATGAAGGTGATTGATGCCAGTTGCAGCGCGATGCCGTGGGCGGCCAGCGCCACGGTGCCCAGCCACCCCATCATGACGGCGCTGGCGGCAAAGAGCCCGACCTCGCTGAGCCCTGTGAAGCCGATGGGCAGGCCAAGGCGGAAAACACGGGCCAACATCTCCCAATCGGGGCGCCAGAGGCGGACAAACATCTGGTGTTGCGGCATTTTCCAGAGCACGTAGATCACCACGGCGACCAGCGACACGCTGTGCGACGTGACAGAGGCGATGGCCGCACCGCGCACGCCAAGCTCTGGCGCGCCCCAGTTGCCGAAGATGAACGCATAATTGGCCAGCACATTCGCGACGCCCGCCAGCAGCGTGATCCACAGCACGACCTGTGTGCGTTCCAGCGCGGCGAGGTAGCTTTTCAGCACCATGACCATCAGCGCGGGGAAGATGCCCCAAGCAGCGATGAACAGATAGCCGTCCACCATATCGGCCAGCGCCTGATCCTGCCCCATCAACGCCATGATCGGCCGCGACCAGATCATCAGCGGCAGCGCCAGCACGGCAAAGCCCATCGACAGCCACATGCCCATACGGGTGGCGCGGCGCAGGCCGACCTCGTCGCCCTCGGCGTCAAAGGCCGCGACCAGCGGCATCACGCCCCATGCAAAGCCCGACCCGAAGATCAGCAGCACGAAGAAATAGGTGCTGGCGAGGGTAACAGCGGCCAGCGCTTCGACGCTGTACCAGCCCGCCATGACCGTGTCGGAGACCCCGATCGCGATCTGCCCCAGATGCCCGCCTACAAGCGGAAGCCCCATCACGGTGATGGCTCGGGCGTGGCCCGGATATGTCATTTGCTGTGTCATGCGCCTTTCCTACGCCGCCCCGCCCGCAAGGGGAAGAGCCGATGACCTAGGGGAAGGCAGCGCGGCGGTTTGCGTGGTCGGGCGGGCTTGCACCCTGCGGCTGGCCGCGCCACAGTCGCGACACCGAAGTTGGGAGGATACCGCCTTGCACAACCGCATCGATCTGCTGCGCCCCGACGCGCCAGCGCTGGCGCAGCGTGGCCCCCATCCCGTCGGCGTGACCACCCTGACCGCCCCTGTGTCCGACACGCGCCAATTGACGCTTGAGGTCTGGTATCCGGCGGCCGACGGCACGGGTGCGGGGACGTCCTATGCCACCTTGCTGCGCGACGGGGTGACGCCGACTGTGCTGCACGGGTCGGCCTGCCGCGAGGCTTTTGTCGCCGCAGGCTTTTCCGCGCCGCTGATCGTGATCTCGCACGGGTATCCCGGCAACCGCTTTTTGCTGAGCCATCTGGCGGAATCCCTTGCGCGCCAAGGCTTTGTCGTGGCGGCACCGGATCACGCGGGCAGCACCTACGAGGATCAGCAGGCCTTCGGGGTGACGTTGCTGAACCGTCCGCTGGACCAGCGCGCGGTGATTGACGCGATGGAGGCGCTGACGGGGCCCTTGGGCGATCTGGTGGCGTGTCGCCGCGTCGGGCTGATCGGCTATTCCATGGGCGGCTACGGGGCGATGATCTTTGGCGGGGCGGGTCTGGCCGAGACGGCGTTGCAGCACCCCCGCGCGCCCGAGGGCGGCAGCCTTGCGCGGCATCTTGCGGGGTCAAAGACCCACGCCGCCCTGCGCGACCCGCGGTTGTGCGCGATCATGCCCATCGGCCCTTGGGGCAACGGGCAGGCGATGTGGGATGCCGATGGGCTGGCGCAGATGGACACGCCGCTGTTCATGATGGCCGGCACCGTCGATGATGTATCAGACTATGCCGCGATGCGCCGCCTCTTCACCGACTGCGCCAGCGACCGCTATTTGTTAAGCTTTATCAACGCGGGCCATAATGCCGCCGCGCCGATCCCTGCCCCGCTGGAAAGCTGGGCGCATTCGGATCTGCTGGGGTGGGCACCGTTCCAGCACTATGCCGATCCGGTCTGGGACACGCTGCGCATGAACAATATCGCGCAACATTATGCGGCGGCCTTTATGGGCATGCATCTGCGCGGTGACGACACCGCAGGGATGCTGGACGGGGCTGACTGGCCCGGTTTCGCCCCGGGCTCCGCCGTAGGGCTGCGACTGGAGCATTTGCCCGCCGGCCCCGCCCCGGACAAACCGAAAAGGAAGACGACATGACCGCCCATTGGACCGAAACCCGCCAGATCAACGGCAATCCTTTCTTTATTCGCCACTGGGGCGATGAGAACGCGCCCAAGCTGCTGATGCTGCATGGCTTTCCCGAATATTCGGGCGCGTGGAACGATCTGGCCCCGCTGCTGGCCAAGCGGTTCCATTGCATTGCCCCCGACCAGCGCGGCTATGGGCAGAGCTGGCGACCCGCCGAGGTAGAGCAGTACAAGACATCGAAGCTGGTGTCGGATATGGCGGCGTTGATCGGGGACGAGCCCGTGATCCTGCTGGGCCATGACTGGGGGGCCTCTGTCGCCTATGCGCTGACCATCGGGCGGCCTGATCTGGTATCGAAACTGATCATCATGAACGGCGTCCACCCCGCCCCCTTCCAGCGCGAGCTGGCCAAGGGCGGCGCGCAGACCGATGCCTCGCAATACATCCATTTTCTGCGCCGTGAGGGATCAGAGGATATTCTGGCCGCAGATGATTTCGGCAAGCTGATGGGGCTGTTCTCGGCGCATATGGATATGAGCTGGCTAGAGGGCGAGACGCTGGCGGGCTACAAGCAAGCGTGGCGTGATGCGGCGGGGCTGCGCGGGATGGTGAACTGGTATCGCGCCTCTCCGCTGAAGCTGGGGGCCGAGGGCGAGGCGATTGACGACGCGCTGAGCTTTGATCCGGCGCGGTTGCAGGTGCGCTGCCCGCATCTGCTGGTCTGGGGCACCGATGATACCGCGCTGCTGCCCGAGACGACCCGCGGGCTTGAGGACTACGCCCCCGACCTGACCCGCATCACCATCGAGGGCGCGGATCACTGGCTGCACCACCAAAAACCGCAAGAGGTGGCGGAGGCCATTCTGAACTGGCTTTAGGCCGCGCCTGCCCCGTCCCGCGTTTTACTTGCGCGCGCGGGTAAAGACCATTTTCTGCTGGTGCAGATCGGCAGGATCGCCCATCCACGCATAGGCCAGAAGCGCCGGTTCGCGGTCGCCCACGGTGATCCGGTGCAGATGTTCGGGCGGGTTAAAGATCATCGATCCGGGCACATAGACGCCCTGATGGTTCTCGGACACCGCGCCGGACAGACAGACGTAGCTTTCGGTGATCCCCTTATGGGCATGGGCCGGATAGGTGCAGCCCGGCGCGAAGAGCACCACGCCCAGAATGATATCATGGCTGACCACCGGACCCTGCGCCCCTGCCAGTTCGGCATAGGCATAGCTGTTGGTCAGCCCCTTGGGGACTTTCTCGTAGCCGTATTGCCAGCTGAGGTCATGGGCCACGGCATCCAGCGCCCGGACCGCGGGGGCCAAGGCCCCCTGCTTGCCCTCGTCCAGCGCGCGGCGCAGATGGGCAGTGACGGGCTTTTCCGCACGCGGCTGTAACCGCAGTTCGGCATTGCCCCGCAGCAGCCTTGCAATGGCCTCGCGCGCTTTGCGTTGATGGCTTTTGATCCGGTCGCTGCCGCCCGCGGGCAGGTAGCGATAAAGCTCGTCACATTCCTGCATCATATAGCGCCAGTCGGGCACATCGCGCAGGGTGGTGGGAGCGGCGGTGTCAAACGTCATGGCAAGCCTTCCAACGGTTTCCTGCCCCGATGATAGCAAAGGCACAGGCGCAGGAAACACCGCATTGCGACGTCATCCGCCCTTCCCCCGACCATAGCGCTCTGGCATAGTGGGAGGCTCAACAAAAGCAACAGACAGGCAGGCCCCTACATGTCCGATCTTCTTTCCGGTGCGCAGAGCAACGCCAAGGAATATGATGCCTCTTCGATCCAGGTTCTTGAGGATATGGAGCACGTGCGCCTGCGCCCCGGCATGTACATCGGGGGCAAGGACGATCGCGCGCTGCACCATATGGTCGCGGAAATCATCGATAACTCGATGGACGAAGCGGTGGCGGGCCATGCCACCTGGATTGAACTGGAACTGCATGAAAACGGCCATGTCACCGTGCGTGACAACGGGCGCGGCATCCCCACCGATCCGCACCCCAAAGACCCCAGCAAATCGGCGCTGGAGATCATCTTTTGCACGCTGAACGCGGGCGGCAAATTCTCGGGCGATTCGTACGAGACCTCGGGCGGTCTGCACGGTGTGGGGTCGTCCGTGGTCAACGCGCTGTCGGATCACCTGCGGGTCGAGGTCGCGCGCAACCGCGAGCTGTTCGCGATGGAGTTTTCGCGCGGCATCCCCCAAGGCAAGCTTGAAAAGATCGGCGCGGCCCCGAACCGGCGCGGCACGGCTGTCACCTTCCACCCCGATGCAGAGATTTTTGGCCCGCTCAAGCTCAAGCCCGCGCGGCTGTTCGCGATGGCGCGGTCCAAGGCCTATCTGTTTTCCGGCGTCGAAATCCGCTGGAAATGCGGCCAGCAGGACGGCGACACCCCGCAAGAGGCGACGTTCCACTTCCCCGGCGGCCTGTCGGACTATCTGAACGAAACGCTGAAAGGCTCGACAACCTACGCCGAGCATCCCTTTGGCGGCACCGTCGACTTCCGCGAGAAGTTCAACGCACCGGGCAAGGTCGAATGGGCGATCAACTGGACGCCGTCGCGCGATGGTTTCATCCAGTCCTATTGTAACACCATCCCCACCCCCGAAGGCGGCACCCACGAGGCGGGCTTCTGGTCCGCGATCCTGAAGGGTGTCAAAGCCTATGGCGAGCTGGTCGGCAACAAGAAGGCCGGCACCATCACCCGCGACGATCTGATCACCGGCGGCTGTGCGCTGGTGTCCTGCTTTATCCGCGAGCCTGAATTCGTCGGCCAGACCAAGGACCGTCTGGCGACGGTGGACGCGCAGCGCATGGTGGAAAACGCCGTGCGCGACCACTTTGACAACTGGCTGGCAGCGGATACCAAATCTGCGGGTGCGATCCTTGATTTTCTGGTGCTGCGCGCTGAAGAACGCCTGCGCCGCCGTCAGGAAAAGGAAACCGCCCGCAAGACTGCCACCAAGAAGCTGCGCCTGCCCGGCAAACTGACCGACTGTACCTCCAAGACCCGCGAAGGCACCGAGCTGTTCATCGTGGAGGGCGATTCCGCCGGTGGGTCCGGCAAGGGCGCGCGCAACCGGAACACGCAAGCCTTGCTGCCGCTGAAGGGCAAGATCCTCAACGTGTTGGGGGCCGCGTCGAGCAAGCTGAACACCAATGCCGAGATCAACGATCTATGCGAGGCGCTTGGCGTCGGGATGGGCACGAAGTTCAACCTTGATGACCTGCGCTATGACAAGATCATCATCATGACCGATGCGGATGTCGACGGGGCCCATATCGCGGCGCTGCTGATGACGTTCTTCTACACCCAGATGCGGCCGATGATCGATGCCGGGCACCTCTACCTCGCCTGTCCACCGCTTTACCGTCTGACCCAAGGGGCCAAGCGCGTCTATGTGGCGGATGATGCGGAAAAGGACATGTGGCTTGAGAAAGGCCTGGGCGGCAAAGGCAAGATCGATCTGCAACGCTTCAAGGGTCTGGGCGAGATGGACGCGAAAGACCTGAAAGAGACCACGATGGACCCCACCACCCGCAAGCTGATCCGCGTCACCGTCGACGAAGACATGCCCGGCGAGACCGGCGATCTGGTCGAGCGTCTGATGGGGAAGAAGCCCGAGCTACGCTACCAGTATATTCAGGAGAACGCCCAGTTTGTGGAGGAGCTGGATGTTTGAGGGGGGGTGATACCCTTCCATTTCGGAACTTGAACCGAAATGGAAGGGTAAGGGGTTATGCAGCGGCTTTCAAAACGCCTGATAGCTGCTGCTGTTCATTTGAACCAAACATTTCTGACTTCTTGAGTTCCGTGAGCCCAACTTTTTTAATTGCGCTCAGAAAAGCCTTGTAACTATCTTGTTCCCGTAGGCTGCAAGCCATAACAACTCTCCCGTACATAAAAACCTAACTCGGCATACTATGTGTCAGTTAGCAATTTGCTAACAAATAGCCATGATCCAACCATTTTGATATCCGAAAAGTGACCAAACTTAGTCATTTCCTCTGAAAAATTGCGGAACAAATCGAGATCAACTGGACTTCGGAAGTGGATTTTGACGTGCGGGCATACCAAGTCTCGATCACTTAAAGCCAAAACTGATTCGAATATTGAAGCTAGCAGGCGTGCATAATCATCGGCGCTATAGCTCCCTAAGTCATACTTTGGAGCAAGGATTAGGTTTCTAACACGCAAAACTCGACCGCTGAAGCGCGGAATGAATGCGCGGTTCACAAAGCACACAGCGTGGTGCTCCCCTGCAGCATCTACATGGGCATATACGCCGTTCCATCGTTCACCTGAACAAATCTCAATCTGTTCCCCTAAGAGCGGAATAGTAGCTGGCATATATGAAGAAAAATCTTCATCGAAATCGTGACACTGTTTTGCCCACTCCTCTAACAGATGTGCCCATGATCCGTCGTCGTGTAGAAGTTGCTTCATTCTTAACCTTTCCCAAAAGTGCTCAATCTATGCGGAAACAGCGCAAGCACAAAACACAACTTAAGCGATAGCTCCCCGTGGCTTTAATTGAAACCCGCACTCTTTTCTTTGACAAAGTGCGTCTACGATCACTTGTTGCTCGTTCAATAAATGGTCTAATTGACAAATCTTACTCGACGGTTAACGACGAATTCATGCCCCCTCGATGTTGACGCATCCCTCCAGCCTCAAACTGTCCCCCGGACAGTTTGCAAGACGGCCTCCGCCCCAGGGTCAGGCGCGGCCCTTAACATCTGTTCCGCAGGATATCTGCTCCGCCCGTTCGCCCCTGAAACCTTCCCTCGGAAGATTTCAACACGGGCCTCGTGTCAAAAATACCGCTTGATCCGCCCTGCGCTTTCACTCAACGTTTCGCCATGATCCGCGCCTTCATCCTCCTCATGTTTCTGGCCTCTTGCGGGCGGCCGTTGACCCAGAATGAGCTGCTGTTCGCGGGCGACATCATGGGGGATACGCTCAATTACCCCAAGGTGCGGCTGCATGACGGGTCGCCCTCGCGCGGGGTGACGATGACGCGCAAGGCGCGGCCGCGCACGACCTGTCGCGAACGTATCCTGCCGCCCGAAAAGGTCGGCGAGGTGATCACCACCAAGCCCGCTGCCGTGGCGCTCTGGAATACGGTGCTGTTTGACGAAGACTGGTATCTGGACGATTACCTGCCCGACTATCCCGACCGGGTCGGGCTGATCGCGGCGATGATCTTTGCCCATGAGCTGACCCATATCTGGCAGTGGCAGAACCGCAAGACGACGGGCTATTCGCCGCTGCGTGCGGCGTTTGAACATGGCGGCGGGGCGGACCCGTATCTCTTTGATCTGGAGAGCGACCCGAAGTTTCTGGATTTCGCCTTTGAACAACAAGGCTCTATCGTCGAGGAATTCGTCTGTTGTCGTGCGTTGGACCCGCAGGCACCGCGCACCAAAAGGCTGCATGCGCTGATCTCGCAAGAGATGCCCGTAGCACCCCTGCCCCAAAGCCGGCCCTATGCGGTGCGGATGCCCTGGGACGGGGTCGAGGTGAACGGGATCTGTAGTTAACGCTGGATGCTTTCAAGATAGACCAGCAGCCCCGCCAGCACCCGTGGTGTGGGCGTCAACTGGCCATCCAGATCGACAGGCACCAGATCCAGCGCCATGCCCTCGCCAAACTGTGGCATCACCCGTTGCAGGTGGCTGTCTGTGGCATCGCCCGCCGGGTCGCCGTAGATATAGGCCAGCGTTCTGGTCTGCGGAAACCGCCCGCCATTGTCGCGCGCCAATAGGGTCAGGTCGCGGGGCTGCGGGCGAAGGCCCTTGGCCGCGGCACCGGCCCCGTGGGCGTTCAGCCCGTGGCATTGCACACAGTTTTCGGCAAAAAATGCCGCCCCTTCCGCGCGGTCGGGGGCGTCGGGCGGGGTCTGTGCGGGCATACAGGCGGCCAGCCCCAGGAACAGCGGCACGCCGAGGGCGATTGTGGTTTTCATCATATGATCCTCCGGTAGGTCACGGGGATGCTTGCCCTTGGCGGGGGTCTTCGCCATGATCTGGATCAAGAAACGGGAAAGATTAGGAATACTCATGGCGCATTATGCAGTTGTGATGCTTTTGGCCGGGGTTGGCATTCCCGTTCTGGCCGCGTTGAACGCAGGGCTTGGCAGCCGGATCGGATCCCCCGCGGCAGCGGCTACGGTGCTGTTTGTGGTGGCGTTCACCGTCAGCTTGCTGGTCGCGATGCTGGTGGGGCGGCAAGGGTTTGCGCAGATCCCCGCGGCCCCGAAGCATCTGCTGCTGGCCGGATTTCTGGTGGCGTTCTACATCCTGTCGATCACCTTTATCGCGCCGCATTTCGGCGTCGGCAACGCGGTGTTCTTTGTTTTGGTGGGCCAGCTTTTCAGCGCCGCGGCGATTGACCACTTCGGGCTGTTCGGCGCGCAGGTGGCACCCTTGGGAGCCGCGCGGGCGGCTGGCATTGCCCTGATGTGTGCCGGTGTCTGGTTATCCCAGCAAGCCTGAGGCCGATCAGGCCGCGTCTTGTAGCGGGTTGGTCAGCACAAAGAGGATTTCATCCTCCGCCAAGGGGTTTTCGACCCCCGGCAGGGTGATGGTAAGCCCTGTGCTGAGCGTGACCGTCAACTCCCCATCCGCGACGGTCTGATCGGTGACAGAGGCGTTTTCATCGTCGGTTTCGACAATCAGCGCATCGGTGCCCACGTCATAATCGGTGACCGTGATCCCGCCTGTGGCACCGTAGATCGCGGTGAAACTGTCCGCGCCCGTGCCCCCGATGCCGGTGTCATTCGCGCCCAATCGTAGGCTGTCGTCGCCGTCTTCGCCGATCAGCTCGTCCGCGACCCCGTCGTCGTTGCCGTCTTGGGCGTTGACCCCACCCGAAAGCGTGTCATTGCCCTGCCCGCCAAACAGGATGTCGCGCCCGTCGGTGCCTTGCAATGTATCATCCCCCGCCGTCCCGGTTTGCGACTGTGCGTCATCCTCGGGGGGTTGCGCGGTGTGGTCGATCGTCTCGACCGCTGGATCCTCCGCGGTCGGCACATCTGTTGGTGCCTCGGCTTCAGGCTCTGCCGGGTCGGGGGTCAGCGCATCGTCCATGCCTGCGCCCGTGGTCGTCCCCATATCGGGCATGCCGATGGGGATTTCTTCGTCCTCGACCTCATCCTCCGTATCCTCGCCAAACGGGTCAAACACGGCCAGCATGGGGCCGAAAGCGGCAAAGAGCATGACGAGCAAAGGTGACATGGTAGCATCCTGTTTTGACACAGTTTGCCCCCTGCTCGTGGCACCAGTTGGGTCTGGGTAAGGATAAATTAAGGCAACTGCCTTAAAGCGCGACGAGCTGCCCTGCTTCAAGCCGGATCTGGCGGTCCATCCGCGCGGCAAGCTCAAGGTTATGGGTCGCGATCACCGCCGACAGCCCCGTGCCCCGCACCAGCGTCATCAGCGCGGCAAAGACCTGATCCGAGGTGGTCGGATCAAGGTTGCCTGTGGGCTCATCCGCCAGCAGCAGCCGCGGCGCATTGGCCAGCGCACGACAGAAAGCGACCCGTTGCTGCTCGCCCCCCGACAGCGCCGCCGGGCGGTGGTCGGCGCGGTGGCCGATGCCGACCTCGTCCAACAGCGATAGCGCGCGGGTCTGCGCCTCGGACTGCGAGACACCGTTCGCAAGCTGCGGCAACACGATGTTTTCCAACGCGGAAAATTCAGGCAGCAGGTGGTGGAACTGGTAGATAAAGCCCACATCGCGCCGCCGCACGCCAGTGCGTTTGCGATCGGACTGCCCTGTCATATCGGTGCCGCCGATTTCAACCGTCCCCGCGTCGGGCGTGTCCAGCAGACCCGCGATATGCAGCAGCGTCGACTTGCCCGCGCCAGAGGGGGCGACCAGTGCGACGACCTCTCCAGCGGCGACGGTCAGGTCGATGCCGCGCAGCACGTTGACTTCGTTCGGTTGGCCGGGGTTGTAGGATTTGCCAATCCCCGAGAGCCGCAAAACAGGATCATTCATAGCGCAGCGCCTCGACTGGGTTCATGCGCGCGGCACGGCGCGCGGGGAAGATGGTGACGACGAAGGACAGGCCAAGCGACAGGCCGATGGCCGACATCACGTCAGCGAATTGCAGTTTGGCGGGCAGGAAGTAGATGCCGCGGATCGACGGATCCCATGCGTTTCCCCCCGAGAGGTAGTTCACGACGGCAAAAATCTGATCGACATAGAGCGCGAAGAGACAGCCAAGGATCACCCCCATCGCGGTGCCGATGATGCCCGTGAAGGCCCCGCAGATGAAGAACACGCGCAGGATCGACCCTTCGCTTAGCCCCATGGTGCGCAGGATCCCGATGTCGCGCCCCTTGTTCTTGACCAGCATGATCAGGCCCGAGACGATATTCATCGCCGCGATCAGCACAAGGATGCTGAGGATCACGAACATCACGCGGTCCTCGATATCCAGCGCGCTTAAAAACGAACCCGACGCATCGCGCCATGTCCAGATCAGGCCGCGTTCCCCCGCGGCGGATAGCAGCGGCACGGTCAGATCATCCACGCTATCGGGGTTTTCGACCATCACCTCAAGCTCGTCGGCGACGCCTTCGCGGTTGAAGAAGGACTGCGCCTCGGCCAGAGGCAGATAGGCGCGGGTGCGGTCGATGTCATAGCGCCCGGCCGAGAAGATATAGGTCACCTCGTAGCCATTCACGCGGGGGGAGGTGCCAAAGGCGGTTTTCACCCCGTTCGGAGAAATGATCTTGATCGTATCGCCCAAGCCGACCCGCAGTGCTTGTGCCACGCCGGACCCGATGGCGATGCCCTGTTCGAAATCGGCCAGATCGCCGTCGGCGGTTTCGGGGTTGGCGATGCGCGGGATATTGGCCAGATCCGCGGCATCAATGCCGAAAATCTCGATCCCCGCGTTGGCCTGCCCCTTGTTGGCCATCACCTGACCGCGCACCAAAGGGGCCACCTGCGTCACGCCCGGCACCTGGGCCACACGGGCGGCCATCTCGGTGTAATCGGGTATCCCCGTCTGGGACACGCCGTTCTCATCCACCGACGCCATATTATAGACGGTCACATGGGCATTGGCCCCAAGGATCGTATCGACAAATTCAGCCCGGAAGCCCGACCGCACGGCAAGGGTCGCGATCAGGGCAAAAACCGCCAGCGTGATCCCGATCAGGCTGATCCAGGTCATCACGCTCACGCCACCTTCGGCGCGACGCGCACGCAGATAGCGCCAGGCGATCATCCATTCAAAAGGGGCGAAGGGCGGTGTCGAGGATACTGGTTTGGCCAAGGGATGGTTCCGATCTGGGATCAATCGCGCGCAACCTCGCGGTTTCGGCGCATCGGGTCAAGCGAGGAGTGGTCGCGCGGCAGCTTGTACCGCAGGTAAAGCTGCGCGTGTCAGCGGCCCTGCGCCGGTATGCGGGCGCCGCGCCGCCGGAACGGGGCGCGTAACAGTCGCAGCACCCCCCCCAGCCCCAAGCCGCCCGCGACAAAGCCCGCAGCCGCAAACACCACCCCGGCAAAGTTCAACGGTACAGCGGGCTGAAACGCCTGCCACGCCGCCCCCGCGATCTGCGGGTCCGACATCTGCGGCAGGTGGTAGGCGCGCATGAAAGGCCCCTGCCCCTGCAGTCGGGTCAGGGCGGTTTGCAATGTCTCGTAGCGGGTAAAGGTCGCGGCCATATCGGCGCGGCGACGCTCCATAAACGCGGTGCCGGTCATCTGCGCCAAGGCATCGCTGCGCGACAGGCCGACCGCTTGGGCGCTGGCATCGAAATCGGCAACGACCTCGTGCAGCGCATCGACCGCACCGCCCAACCGTTGCAGATATTGTTGCGAGTATTCGGGGAATTGCGAAGTCACCGCCGCGCCCGCCACACCGCCAGCAAGGGTCAGCGCCCGCAGGATCATGAAACGCCCCAAAGGTCCGTTGTGCAGCGCTTCATGATCCGCCCCCGTTCTTCCAGGCCCCTCATTACAAGGCCCGTCGTTAAAGGTTAAGCGATACCGCGATAAATCCCGGCGATCTTTTCGACCGCGGCCTCGGGCGTCATCTCTTCGCTTTCGCCGGTGCGGCGCGAGGTCACCTCGACCACACCGTTTTTCAGCCCCCGCGGCCCGACGGTGATCCGCCATGGCAGGCCGATCAGGTCCATCGTCGCGAACTTGCCACCCGCGCGTTCCTTGGTGTCGTCATATAGCGGGTCCAGACCCAGAGCCTGCAGGCTGGCATACAGCGCGTCACAGGCCGCATCCGCCTGTTCGTCGCCCTGCTTGAGGTTCACAATCCCCACATGGAACGGCGTCACGCCCTCGGGCCAGATGATGCCCTTGTCGTCATGCGATGCCTCGATGATCGCGCCCAGCAGACGGCTGACGCCGATGCCGTGCGACCCCATGTGCACCGGCACAGGCTTGCCATCAGGCCCCTGTACGGTCGCCCCCATCGGTTCGGAATATTTCGTCCCGAAATAGAAGATCTGCCCCACTTCGATCCCGCGCGCGCTGCGCTGGCGTTCGGCGGGGACTTCGGCAAAAAGCGCTTCGTCATGGGTCTCGTCCGTGCGGGCATAGCGCGAGGTGAACTCCTCCATCACGGCCTGACACTGGTCGACGGAATCATAATCGATCTCGCGGTCGCCGAACTTCAGCTCGGTGATCTGGCTGTCATAGAACACCTCGGATTCGCCGGTTTCCGCCAGCACGAGGAATTCATGCGTGTCGTCGCCGCCGATCGGGCCGGAGTCCGCGCGCATCGGGATCGCCTGGAGCCCCATGCGTTCATAGCTGCGCAGATAGGTCACCAGATGGCGGTTATAGGCGTGCAGCGCATCTTCTTTCGTCAGATCAAAGGTATAGCCGTCCTTCATCAGGAACTCGCGGCCCCGCATGACGCCGAAACGGGGGCGGACCTCGTCGCGGAATTTCCACTGGATGTGGTATAGCGTCATCGGCAGATCCTTGTACGACCCGACGTGGCTGCGGAAGATATCGGTGATCATTTCCTCGTTCGTGGGACCATAAAGCATGTCACGGTCCTGACGGTCCTTGATGCGCAGCATCTCGGGGCCGTAGGCGTCAAAGCGGCCGGATTCCTTCCACAGGTCCGCCGATTGCAACGTCGGCATCAGCATCGGGATATGGCCCGCACGCTGCTGTTCTTCGTGCACGATGGTTTCGATCTTGCGCAGCACCTTGAAGCCAAGCGGCAGCCACGAATAGATCCCCGCCGCCGATTGCTTGATCATGCCCGCCCGCAGCATCAACCGGTGGCTGACAATCTGCGCCTCAGAGGGGTTTTCCTTGAGCACAGGCAAAAAATAACGGGACAGACGCATGATGATCCTCTCAGAGTGAATTGGCACCTGACTATGATAATCCCCGCGCCGAGACAATCACGAAGAGACGGGGCACCAACAGCAGGCACCAAGAAGCGGGGCACCAGGTCACGCGTCCCGCAACCGATTGACCCTCGGCGCACAGACGCGTTTGTTGTCAGCGGCACAAAACAAAAAGGACGCCCCATGACCATGATCCTAGAGCCCGCGCGCGAAACCCCTGTGATCCACGAGACCGGCGTGCTGGTGATCGGCTCCGGCCCCGGTGGTCTGGCCGCGGCCCTTGCCGCCGCCCGCGCCGGGGCAGAGGTGACGCTGCTCGACCGGTTCGGCTGCTTTGGCGGCAATATCACCGTGGTCGGGGTCGAAGGCTTTGCCTGGTACCGCCATGAACAGACGATAGAGGCCGGCGGCATCGGCTGGGAATTCGAGGAACGCGCCAAGGCGATGGGGGCTGCCAGCCCTGAATCCCAATCGCTCAGCTACGAGCTGGACAGCGAGGGGTTCAAACTTGTCGCCGACCGGCTGGTGACCGAAGCAGGCATCCACCCGATGCTGCACCGCCAGTTCGTAGCGCCCATCATGGAGGGCGACACGATCCGGGGTGTCATCGTCGAATCAAAAGCGGGCCGCGAGGCGATCCTCGCCAAAATCGTGATCGATGCCACGGGCGACGCCGATGTCGCCCACCGTGCAGGTGCCCCGACCTACAAGACCCCGGTCGAGGAGATGCAGGCCGCCTCGGTCATGTTCCACATCGCGGGCGTCGATAAGGCGGCCTTCATGGCGGGGGTCAAGGCCGACCCGCAAACCTATGCCAATTGGTCCACAGGCGAATGGGTGGTCGAAACCGATGGCAAGGAAGACGCGATGTTCTCTCCGTTTCTGGCCAAACCCTTTGCCCAGGCCATCCGCGACGGGCGTATGCCCGCCAACCTCAATACCATCGGGGGCACATGGGGCGCTGTGCATGACAGTGGCGAGATGACCTATATGAACCTGATCCACCTTGCGGAATGCGACGGCACCGACCCCGACAGCATGACCCGCTTCGAGATCGAGGGCCGCGCGCAGGCGATGCACGCGATTGACGCGCTCAAGGCCTATACGCCGGGCTGCGAGACCGCGCGGCTGCGCAATTTCGGCATGAGCATCGGCATCCGCGATACGCGCAAGATCGACGCGGTTTACAACATGACCGAAACCGACGTGCGCCAGCAGGCCCGTTTTGACGATAGTATCGGCATCTACCCCGAGTTCATCGACGGCTACGGCGTGTTGATCATCCCCACCACGGGGCGCTACATGCATATCCCCTACCGTGCGATGCTGCCCAAAGGGGTGAAGAATCTGCTCGTCGCGGGCCGCGCCATCGGCGGCGATAAAATCGCTCATGCCGCCACGCGCAACATGGCGTGTTGCACGGTGGCAGGCCAAGGCGCGGGCGTCGCGGCGGCCATCGCGCTGGCTTCGGGCTGCCCGCTGGACGCCGTCCCGCTGGAGCGCGTGCAAAAAACCCTGCAAGATCAGGGCGTCCGCTTGCATTGACCGCGCCACGCCCGCTTCCAAATGGCTCTAAATCCTCGCCGAAGGCACCTGCCCTATCGGCGGGTGCTGCCGATCCATTTCACCACGGGCCTTGAAAAATCGCCCCCGTTGCGCAATGTCGACCGGAACCAGAATGCGAGGATGCGGCATGGGCCTGCCTATCAGAGATCAGATGAAATACTGGGGTGTCGCGGGGGCGCTTTTTCTGGTGTTCCTGTGGTTCACCGGTGACGTGCTGCTGCCGTTTCTGATCGGAGCGGCGATTGCCTATTTCCTGGATCCCGTGGCCGACCGGCTTGAAGCCATGGGGCTGAGCCGCGCGATGGCCACGATGGTGATCACGCTTGTCGCCTTGCTGATCTTTGTGCTGATGGCGCTGCTGGTGATCCCGACCTTGATCAATCAGGCCGTCAACCTGTTCGAGGTCGCCCCCGAGCTGACCCGCAATTTCACCAATTTCCTGACCGAACGTTTCCCCGCCCTGCTGGACGAAGGATCGACGCTGCGCAGCTCGATCAACTCTATCGGGTCGACCATTCAGGAACGGGGCGGCGAGGTGCTGAACACGGCGATTTCCTCGGCGGCGTCGCTGCTGAACGTGATGGTGCTGTTTGTGATCGTGCCGGTGGTTGCCGTCTATCTGCTGCTGGACTGGGACCGGATGGTCGCCCAGATCGACCGCTTGCTGCCGCGCGACCACGCGCCGGTGATCCGTCGCCTTGCGCGTGACATCGACCGCACGCTGGCGGGGTTCATCCGCGGCATGGGCACCGTCTGCCTGATTTTAGGGGCCTATTATGCCATCGCGCTGATGCTGGTGGGGCTGCAATTCGGCCTTGTCGTGGGCTTTATCGCGGGGCTGGTCACCTTCATCCCCTATCTCGGCGCGGTTCTGGGCGGAGCCTTGGCCATCGGTCTGGCGCTGTTCCAGTTCTGGGGGGATTGGTTCTCGATCGGGATGGTGGCGGGCATCTTCGTGCTCGGCCAGATGATTGAAGGCAACTTCCTCACCCCCAAGCTGGTGGGCAATTCGGTCGGGCTGCATCCGGTCTGGCTGATCCTCGCGCTGTCGGTCTTTGGCTCTTTGTTCGGCTTTGTCGGCATGCTGGCGGCCGTGCCGATTGCCGCCGCCCTTGGCGTGATTGCACGCTTCGCGACCGAGCAATATGTTGAAAGCTCGCTGTATCAGGGCACGCAGCGCAAGACCTTGGACGAAACGGCGGACTGACACGATGGCACAACAGCTTGGACTTGACCTTCCCAGCCGCCCCGCACTGGGACGGGACGACTTTTTCGTCGCCCCGTCCAACGCGATTGCCGTGGCCATGATCGAGGGCTGGCAGGCCTGGGCGGGGCGCAAGATGGTGCTGACCGGACCGCCCGGATCAGGCAAGACCCATCTGGCGCATGTCTGGGCCAATCTGTCCGGCGCAGGTATCATCGACGCGCGCGACATTGCCACGGGCGATATCCCCGCGCTGGCCCAGGGCCCGCTGGCGGTCGAGAACGTGCCCGACATCGCGGGCGACAATGCGGCCGAGACGCATCTTTTCCACCTGCACAATCTGGTGCTGGCCGAAGGCCATAGCCTGCTGCTGACCGGCACCCCGGCGGTGCCCCAATGGGGGCTGCATCTGCCTGACCTGACGAGCCGTATGCGCGCGGCGACGGCGGCAGCACTTGAAGCGCCCGATGACAGCCTGCTCACGGCCGTCATGGCCAAGCTGCTGGCCGACCGCCAGCTGACCCCCAAACCCGATGTGATCCCCTATCTGTTGCTGCGCATGGACCGGTCTTTCGCCGCCGCGGGTGATCTGGTCGCGGCCCTGGATGCCGCCAGTCTGGCGCAACAAAAGCCGGTGACACGGGCGCTGGCTGCACAAGTGCTGGACAATGGGTTTAACGCCGCGCGATAATCTTCTCAGATTTCGTCACAAACCCATTACAATGCAACGCCATAAGGCCGTCATGACAAACGCTGACTTTCTCGAATCCGCCTTCGTTCCGCCGCAGGATATGCCCGATCTGGACATCACCGGCCCCGGTCGTTTCTATAACCGCGAGCTCAGCTGGCTCGGGTTCAACTGGCGTGTTCTAGAAGAGGCGAAGAACCCCCGCGTGCCGCTGCTGGAACGCCTGCGCTTCCTGTCGATCTCGGCGGGCAACCTCGACGAATTCTATACCGTGCGTGTTGCGGGCCTGCGCGAGCTTGCCCAAGCAGGCAACACCACCCCCGCCAGCGACGGGCTGACCCCTGCCCAGCAACTGGTGCTGATCAACGAAGACGCGCGCAAGCTGATGACCGAACAACAGCGCGTACTGGTCGATCTGATGTCCGAGATGGACGACCAGAACATCATGCTCGAACGCGCCGCTGATCTGGACGCGGCCGATCTGGCCTATCTTGACGATGTATTCCTGCACCGCGTCTTTGCGGTTCTGACCCCGCTGGCGATTGATCCCGCGCACCCCTTCCCCTTCATCCCCAACACCGGTTACGCGCTGGCGCTGCAACTGGAACGCACCAGCGACAAGCGCCCGCTTCAGGCGCTGCTGCCGATTCCGGCGCAGATCGACCGTTTCGTCGCCCTGCCCGCCGCCGAAGGCTCGCTGCGGTTCCTGCCGCTCGAGGATCTGCTGGTGCTCAAGGTGCCGGGGCTGTTTCCGGGCTACAAGCTCAAGGCGCATTTCGAATTCCGCGTGCTGCGTGACAGCGACCTTGAGGTCGAGGAAGAGGCCGAAGATCTGGTGCGCGAATTCGAGGTCGCCCTGAAACGCCGGCGCCGCGGCGAGGTCGTGCGCCTGACCCATTCCGCCGGTGCCCCCGAAAAGCTGAAATCCGTGGTCATGGCCGAACTGGGCGTGCGCCCGCAGGATGTGATCGAACTGGACGGGATGATCGGCATCAACGACCTGTCCGAACTGGTGACCGACAGCCGCCCCGATCTGCTTTGGCCGCAATTCACCCCGCGCATCCCCGAACGCGTGACCGACCACGAAGGCGATATGTTCGCCGCGATCCGGTCCAAGGACATGCTGCTGCACCACCCCTACGAGACCTTCGATATGGTGGTCCGCTTTCTGGCACAGGCCGCGCGCGATCCCGATGTGGTGGCGATCAAACAGACGCTTTACCGCACCTCGCGCGACAGCCCCATCGTAGAGGCACTGTGCGAAGCCGCCGAAGACGGGAAATCCGTCACCGCGCTGGTCGAGCTCAAGGCGCGTTTCGACGAGGCTGCCAACATCCGCCAGTCACGCCGGCTGGAACGCGCGGGCGCGCATGTCGTCTATGGGTTTCTCGACCTCAAGACCCACGCGAAAATCTCGACCGTGGTGCGCCGCGAGGGCGATCAACTGGTCACCTATACCCACTATGGCACGGGCAACTATCACCCGATCACCGCCCGGATCTATACCGACCTGTCACTGTTCACCTGTGACCAGAAGCTGGGCCGCGACGCGACCAAAGTGTTCAACTACCTGTCGGGCTACGCGCAACCCGACACGCTGGACAACCTCGCCATCTCGCCCATTTCGTTGAAGCCGCGCCTGCTGGCAATGATCGCCGCCGAGGCCGACCATGCCGCAGCCGGAAAACCGGCAGAGATCTGGGCCAAGATGAACTCCATCGTGGATGCGGATGTGATCGACGCGCTCTACGCCGCGAGCCAGGCAGGGGTGAAAATCAGCCTGGTGATCCGCGGCATCTGCGGGTTGCGCCCCGGCATCAAGGGGCTGTCCGAAAACATCCGCGTGAAATCCATCGTCGGGCGCTTTCTGGAGCATTCACGCATCGTCTGCTTTGGCAATGGCTACGGGCTGCCGCATAAGAAATCGCGGGTCTTCATGTCCTCCGCCGACTGGATGGGCCGCAACCTGACCCGCCGCGTCGAAACCCTGGTCGAGATCGAGAACCCCACCGTCAAGGCGCAGATCACCAGTCAGGTCATGGCGGCCAATCTTGCGGATGTGGCGCAAAGCTGGGTCATGTCCCCCGATGGCAGCTTTGCCCGCCCCGAGATTGCAGAAGGCACCTTCGCCTTCAACTGCCACCGCTTCTTCATGGAGAACCCCTCTCTCTCCGGACGCGGCACGGCGGGCGCATCCGACGTCCCGAAACTGACCCATACCGAAGACTAACCGCTTCATTTTGCCTGTAAACTCTCGCCGAAGGCGCATCTGTCCGCTTGCGTTCCCGCTGGCGTTTATATCCCCCCAACGCGGCGGGGTTTTTCACGTGCCCGTTTGCGTTAACGATTGACGCGGCGGGCCGGCTGGGCCAACTTGCCCCCCAAACAAAGGCCCCCGCAGGAGCGTCCGTGGCAGATAAAACCGACACCCCTCCGCCCTCTCCCGTGCCCGAAACGGGCGTCGCTGATCTGGGCCTGTTCGGCAAACCCCTGTTCCAAGACCCATCGGCCCGTGCGCTGGCGCGTGTGGGTGTGGTCGATGTGGGGTCGAACTCTGTCCGGTTGGTGGTGTTTGACGGGGCCGCACGGTCGCCTGCCTATTTCTACAACGAAAAAATCATGTGCGCCCTTGGGGCGGGCATGGCCGAAACAGGCCACCTGTCGCCCGAAGGCCGGGTTCGCGCCCTCTCCGCCATGCGCCGCTTCAGCAAGCTGGCACAGGGCATGGGCCTGTCCGAGCTGACCGTCGTCGCCACCGCCGCCGTGCGCGACGCCAGCGACGGGCTTGATTTCTGCGACGAGGTGCAGCGCGAGACGGGCCTGAAGATCTGGGTCATCGACGGCGAGGAAGAGGCGCGGCTGTCAGCGCAGGGTGTTTTGCTGGGCTGGCCCGGTGCCTTTGGTCTGGTCTGCGACATCGGCGGGTCGTCGATGGAGCTGGCGGAAATCTCGGGCGGGCGCGTGGGCAAGCGGGTGACCTCGGCGCTCGGGCCGCTGAAACTGCGCGACATCAAGGGCGGTGCCAAGGCACGGCAGGCGCAGATCAAGACAGTGATCGAAGGGCTGGCCGAAAAGATGGGCGCACAGCGCGACCGTCTGTTTCTGGTGGGCGGCTCATGGCGCGCGATTGCGCGCATCGACATGGTGCGCCGCGGCTACCCGCTGCACGTGCTGCATGAATACCGGATGACCCCGAAATCCGTCCGCGAGACGGTGAAACACATCCAGACCAGCGACCATGAAGAGCTGCGCAAGATCAGTGGCGTCTCCTCCAGCCGGATGGCGTTGGTGCCCTTTGCCGCCGAAGTGCTGTCGCGGCTGGTCAAGACCTTCAAACCCAAGGATATCGCGATCTCCAGCTACGGGATCCGCGAGGGGATGCTGTATGAACAGATGCCCCAACGCCTGCGCGACCGCGACCCGCTGATCGAAGCCTGCCGTTTTGCCGAAGCCAAGGACGCGCGCACACCGGGGTTCGGCAAGGCGCTGTTCGACTTTATCCTGCCGCTCTATAAATCCGCGCCGCCGCAGCGCAAACGTCTGGTCAAGGCCGCCTGCCTGCTGCACGACGTCAGCTGGCGCGCGCATCCCGACTACCGCGCCGAAGTCTGTTTCGACAACGCAACACGGGCGAATCTGGGCGGGCTGAAACATTCAGAACGGATCTATCTGGGGTTGGCGCTGCTGCACCGCTATTCCAACAAGCGCGAGAATACCCGTTTCGAAGACCTCTATGAAATGGTCGATGAAAAGACCCGGCTAGAGGCTGAAATTCTGGGCAAGGCCATGCGCTTTGGCGCGATGCTCTGGATGAACCCCGAGGAAGAGCGCGGCCACCTGCGCTGGTTCCCCAAGAAAAAGCTGCTGGAGCTGTGGCTGACCGACGACATGATGCCCCTGTTCGGAGAGGTCGCCGAAGCGCGACTGAATTCCCTCGCCCTGTCCCTGGGGGCCGAGGTCCAGCTTAAGACCTGCAAGAAATAGCCTGTCTTACAGGTCGATCTGCGGCACCTCGTCCAGATAGATCGCGGGCGGGGGCGGCGTTTCATCGGGTGTCTTGTCTTCGGGCATGTCATCTTCCGGCGCGGGGTCTGGCTTGCGGCGGATCACAATATCGCCGTTGGGCATCTTTTGGGGCGGCTCATAGACGCTCCAATCCTCGACCTCTTCCAGCAGATCGGTAAAGGCGGGCCCCATCTCGGAAATGAAATTCCGCAGCGCGGGGCTGGCCTTGCGCCCCCACTCGCCCAGCCCTTCCAGCGCGGGGGCCATCTCTTTCTTCATACCGTCAAAGAAATCCCGCGCCCCGCGTTCCATCAAGGAAAAGCCGGAGCCGTCGTTTTCCTGCTCTTGTGCCACGGCGACACTGGACAGGCAGATCAGGGTGGTGGTCAAAAGAAACTGTCTCATGCGGTGAAGACTGCCCTATTTCATCTTGTGATGAAAGCGGGATTAAAGGCGCGTCGTCAGGTCCAGATCAATCGTCACCGGAAAGTGATCCGACGCCGTGATCAAGGCGTCGCGCAAGGCGGCATCCCCCCAGCATTCCGGGTCGTCCAACGGGTGCCAGATGCGCCATTGCGGCCGATGCGCGGTCAGGGCCGGGCTGATCATGATGTAATCCAGCAGCGCCTGCAGATAGCGTTTTTCAGGCGCGATCCAGAAGCGTGACGTGGTGGGCATCGCCCCGATCCGCTGGCCCAAGGCGCGGGTCGCATGGGGATCGACGAGCGCGCGATCCTGCCGGTGGCCCATCACAATCTCGACCGAGGACCGCCCAAAAAGATCCTCGAAACTGTCCAGGCCCGGCCCGTCGTTCAGATCGCCCAAGACCATCAGCGGCGTGTCATCGTCCAGCTGCGCATCGATCCGCCGACGCAGCCAGATCGCCTGCGCCAACTGCTTGCGCCGGTTGGCGATGCCGATGCGCAGCGCATCCTGCGGCGTCTTGGCCCCATGGGGGGCCTTGGATTTCAGATGCGCGCCGATCATGTGAAACGCCACCCCTTCGCGGGTAACGATATCCAGCTCGAGTGGCGGTTTGGAAAAGACGACATGATCCTCGCGCGCGTCGATATCCAGATCAATGTCCAACGTCCCGTCAAAGCGCGGCGCATCCCCCTGCCCGACCGCACCACCGGGCGCATGGGTGGCCGACAGCCGGTCGGGATCGAACAACAGCGCGATTTCCTGCTGCGTGTCATTGGCAAAGCCGATCACCGCCTTGCGGGTGCGCAGATCGAAATGCGCGGCAAAGCGTTCCAATGCGGCCACGGTGCCGCGTTTTCGGCTTTGGTCTGGGGCCTCGATCACCATCACAGCATCGGCATCCATCGCCCGAAACACGGTGCCCAAAGCCTGCGCCTGCTGCGCACGGGTGATATTGTGGCGCGCCGACCACCCGTCATCCAGCAACAGTTGATCCTCATCGTCGAACAGACCCGTGAACCATTCAACGTTATAGGTCGCGATCCGCATTACTGTGCCTTGCCTGACCAGGTCTCCCACGCGCGGTTGATGTCGATCATGCGTTTTTCGGCCATGGCGATGGCCTCTTGTGGCAGGCCACGGGCGACCAGAGCGTCGGGGTGATTGGCCCGCACCAGTTTGCGCCAGGCCGCGCGCCCCTCTTCAAGCGAGGCATCGGGCGGAATGCCCAGAACCGCATGGGGCAGCGGCGAGGTATCGGGCACGAACCGCGCCCGAAGCGAGGCAAAATCGCTGTCATCCATCGCGAAGATCTGCGCCACCCGCACCAGAAACGCATCCTCGTTCGGGTGGTACATGCCGTCGGCCATGGCAATGTGGAACAACCCTTCGATCAGGTCATGCAACGTCTCGGGCTGGTCCGCGAACATCTGCGCAATGCGCGCGGCGTAATCCTCGAACCCGGCCACATCGTGCCGTGCTAGATTGAACACCCGCGCCGCCCCCTGCTGGTCGGCCTCGGCAATCTGGAACACTTCGCGAAAGGCGGTAACTTCGTCGCGGGTCACCTGCCCGTCGGCCTTGGCCATCTTGGCCCCAAGCGCGATCACCGCAATGGTAAAGGCCACCGACCGCTCTGGCGGGGTGCGCAGACGGTCGAAAACAGCCGACAGCCCCTCACCGGCGGTGAGCGCTGACAAAGCTTCGGTGATGCGAGACCAAATAGACATGACGCCCACCATACGGGGCAGCGCCGGGGAAGTCAGCGGGGCGTCAGCATTTTCTGCATCAAAATTAGGTCAAGCTGCTGCCCGTTCTTCTGCCCGATGCGCGGCATCCTGCCCACGTGGTCAAACCCGAGCGCTGCATGAAAGCCGACGGCACCGGGATTGGCCCCGCTGATCGCCGCCACCATGACGCGCCGCCCCTGTGCGACGGCCGCATCACAGGCGGTTTGCATCAAGGCACGGCCGGCACCCGCGCCCTGTGCTGCGGCATCCAGCACGATCGAATGCTCCACCGCATCGCGATACCCCACCCCACTGCGAAAGGCCCCGTAGGTGATGAAACCGGCGACACCCTCCGCGTGGGCCACCCAGAACTGCCCCGCGCGACCGGCGATCAGCGCCTCGACCTCTGAACCGGTTTTGGGCTGCGACGTGAAGGTGAACAGCGTTTGCGTGATCATCACATTCCACAGGGCCGCCACCACACCGGCGTCACTGCCCTTTGCAGGTCGGATGATCACGCCAGCACAGCACAGCCCGCAGGCGTGTCAAAACGGGCAGACAGCGCCGGTGTCCCGACCTCGAACACGACGCGCGCATCGGTGAAGACCGGGGCAAGCGCTGCCGCCAACGTCTCTGCCTGCGGGTGCTGGACCGTCAATGTCACCAAACGACAGCCAGAGTCATCAAGCCGCTGGGTCGGATGGGCTTCCCCCTCCCATTGCATCAAGGCAGGGGCGCAATTGTCATAGGGCAGCATACCGGTGTCCGGCACCGCCATACGCCAGCGCAGATCCCCGCGCTGCAACGCCACCGGCGCGCCGTAGCCTTCGGGCAAAGCTTCCAGCGTCGCGTCAAGATCATCGCAGCGGCAAATCCAGTTGGACAGCCGCGCCGGGCCGTTGAACCGGTCCAGATCAAACCAGCGCGCATAGGCAGGCGCAGGCGCGTCGGGGTCTACGGCAATCGCCTCCAGATAAAGCGCATCGGCAAGCCCCAGCAGGTGGTTATGCGTGCCAAACACCGCATGTGCGCCACCCGGCTGCAACGGCACCCCAAGCACTTGCGCGGCC
Source organism: Sulfitobacter sp. CB2047 (assembly GCF_000735125.2). Taxonomy (NCBI): domain Bacteria; kingdom Pseudomonadati; phylum Pseudomonadota; class Alphaproteobacteria; order Rhodobacterales; family Roseobacteraceae; genus Sulfitobacter; species Sulfitobacter sp. CB2047. The sequence goes on from NZ_CP072613.1 coordinate 2,387,733, forward strand.
AGGTCAGACGCGGCATCCAAGCTCTCGCCCGCGACGGCAAGATGGTCCAGTTCGATCATTGGTCCTGCTTCCAGATGGTTCAAATCCTCGGGGGAGTGTGAGGGGGCAGACAGCCCCCTCGCGCCCGTTTAGCTGCGTGCGGCACGGATCAGTTTCAGGATATCCTGCGCGGCATTGGGGATATTTGTCCCAGGCCCGAAGATCGCCTTGACCCCCGCATCTTTGAGGAACTTGTAATCCTGCTGCGGAATGACCCCGCCGCAGATGACCAGAATATCCTCGGCCCCCTGATCCTTCAGCGCCTTGATCAACTGCGGGGCGAGCGTTTTGTGACCCGCCGCCTGGGACGAGATGCCGATGACATGCACGTCGTTGTCCACGGCATCCTGCGCGGCCTCGGCGGGGGTCTGGAACAGCGGCCCCACATCCACGTCGAACCCGATATCGGCAAAGGCGGTCGCAATGACCTTGGCCCCGCGGTCGTGCCCGTCCTGACCCATCTTGACCACCAGCATACGCGGACGGCGGCCTTCGGCTTCGGCGAAATCCTCGACCGATTTCTGGATTTCCGCAAAGCCGCTGTCGCCCTCATAGGCCGCGCCATAGACGCCGGCCAATGTCTTGACCTCGGCGCGGTGACGTCCGAATTTTTCTTCCATCGCCATGCTGATCTCCCCTACGGTGGCGCGGGCGCGGGCGGCTTCGACCGCCCCTTCCAACAGGTTTCCGCCCTCTGCGGCGCGGCGGGTCAGCTCGGCCAGGGCGGCTTTGCAGGCGTCTTCGTCACGCGCGCTACGGATCGCTTCAAGACGTTTGATCTGGCTGTCGCGCACCTTGACGTTATCGACATCCAGAATGTCGATCTCGTCCTCGACCTCGCGGCGGTATTTGTTGACCCCGACGATCACCTCGGTGCCGCGGTCGATCTTGGCCTGACGCGTGGCGGCGGCCTCTTCGATGCGCAGTTTCGGCATGCCGGAGGCGACGGCCTTGGTCATCCCGCCCAGTTCTTCCACCTCTTCGATCAGCTTCCATGCGGCGTCTGCCAGATCGGCGGTCAGCTTCTCGACATAGTAGCTGCCGGCCAGCGGGTCGACGACATTGGTGACGCCGGTTTCTTCTTGCAAAATCAACTGCGTGTTGCGCGCAATGCGCGAGGAGAAATCGGTGGGCAGGGCAATCGCCTCGTCCAGCGCGTTGGTGTGCAGCGACTGCGTGCCGCCCAGAACCGCGCTCATCGCCTCGTAGGCGGTGCGGATCACGTTGTTATAGGGGTCTTGTTCCTGAAGGCTCACGCCGGAGGTCTGGCAGTGGGTCCGCAGCATCGAGGATTTGGGGTTCTTCGGTTTGAATTCATCCATGATCCGCGACCACAGCAGACGCGCCGCGCGCAGTTTCGCGGCCTCCATAAAGAAGTTCATGCCGATGCAGAAAAAGAAGCTCAGCCGGGGTGCAAACCGGTCCACATCCATGCCCGCGGCAATCGCCGTGCGCACATATTCGCGGCCATCGGCAAGGGTAAAGGCCAGTTCCTGCACAAGGTTCGCCCCCGCCTCTTGCATGTGGTAGCCCGAGATCGAGATGGAGTTGAATTTCGGCATGTGGTCCGAGGTATATTCGATGATATCCCCGATGATCCGCATCGAGGGCTCGGGCGGATAGATATAGGTGTTGCGGACCATGAACTCTTTCAGAATGTCGTTCTGAATGGTGCCCGAGAGCACGGATTTATCATGCCCCTGCTCTTCGCCCGCGACGATGAAATTCGCCAGGATCGGGATCACCGCGCCGTTCATCGTCATGGAGACCGACACTTTGTCGAGCGGGATGCCGTCGAACAGGATCTTCATATCCTCGACGCTGTCGATGGCCACGCCCGCCTTGCCCACGTCGCCCTCGACGCGGGGGTGGTCGCTGTCATAGCCGCGGTGGGTGGCCAGATCGAAGGCCACCGACACCCCCTGCTGCCCCGCCGCAAGGGCGCGGCGGTAAAAGGCGTTCGATTCCTCTGCCGTAGAGAAACCCGCATATTGGCGGATCGTCCACGGGCGGCCGGCGTACATGGTCGCCTTCACCCCGCGGGTAAAGGGTGCCTCGCCGGGGATGCCGCCCAGATGGTCCAGTCCTTCGGTGTCTTCCGCGGTGTAAAGCGGTTTGACATCAATGCCTTCCAGCGTGTGCCACGTCAGGTCATCGAGGCTACGCCCGCGCAGTTCCGCCTCAGCCAGATTGCGCCAGTTTTCTTTGTCCGCTGTCATGGTGGTGTCCTTTTCTTCTATCGCCGTCTGGCCAGCTTGTGCCGGCTCTTGGGGCGGTTGATGTCTCTGTCAGGGTGGCAAGACCATCCGCGCCGGCTGTCAGCCAGAACAGATCGTCCGCATAGGTTTCACGCAAGGCTGCGGCCTGCGCGTCGCTAAAGGGGTGCCAGTTGCCCAGCCCGTCGCTGCGCAGCCCTGCCGCGTCGGGGCCCATCTGCGCGCGCAGGCTCGCCTCGTCCGGGCGGCGGTTCAGCCAATAGCCTTGGGTGGTGGCGGGGGCAGCACGACCGGTGAGCTGCGTGAACAGCGCATCGGGGCGGCCCGCGTAATCGTCATAGCGGGCGATGCTGATCTTCGCCTCGGGCAAGGCGCAGGCAAGATCGGTGATGACATCGCGCCAGCCGCGCCGGTCATGGGCGATGCGGTCAATCTGGTCGGCATCCGGTACGGGATGCCCGCGCCCCACGGTATAGGCCAGCGCAGAGGCCCACCAATGGTCCGTCTGCCGGATGGTCAGCACCACCTGCGTCACGCGCCCGCCAAAGCTGGCCCCGAACCGCGCCATACGTTCGCCGATGGCCGGAAACAGCCGCCCGCTGCGCACCGAATGACGCGCCGAGCCGATCATATTCTCGTCCGAGATCAGCAGTTGATCCGCCCCGAGGTCCCGCGCCTTGCCCATCAGCAGCGACACGCGCCCGTTTACCAAATTCGGCCCCGAGGCCAGCATTCCCGACGCCGGAAACAGCCCCGCAAACAGCCCGCCACGGGTCTGGCGTGGCCCCCAGACGCAGGTGCCCTGCGCCGCAATCGGATCGGCGTGATCCGCCAGATAGCGTTGAAAACTGGTGGTTCCTGTACGGTGTGCACCGACGTGAAGAAGAATATCCATGATCTGCTTGCCCAATCCTTGAACGGGGGCCAGCCACTGTGGCCCACTAAGAGTTTGAGCCACAGTCATGCCCGCAAACCTGTTGCAGAGTGCTTAATATGCGCAGATGTCCGGTTGTGCATCGCAATTGCGTCGCGCAAGCTTATATCTGTACGGACAGGAGACAAAATGAAACCAGTGATAGCCCTTGTTTTTGCAGGATTGTTTGCGGTCTCGGCGGGGGCGCAAACGGCCACGGACCCCGAGGTTCCCGCGTTGTTCCTGCCCGCAGATATGGAAGATTTGAGTGAATTCCACTGGAAAAAAAGACCGGTTCTGGTCTTTGCGGACAGCGAGGATGACCCCGCCTTCCAATCCCAGATGGAGCTTTTGCGCGAGCAGCCCGAAGACCTGATCGAACGTGACGTGATTGTCCTGACCGATACCGATCCGGGCGCGCGCAGCCCGTTGCGGCTGCGGATGCGGCCGCGCGGGTTCATGTTGGTGCTGGTGGGCAAAGACGGCGGGATCAAGCTGCGCAAGCCCCGCCCCTGGGATGTGCGCGAGATCACCCGCAGCATCGATAAAATGACCATCCGGCAACGCGAAATTCGCGAAGCCAAGGAAAAGTCAGGTAAAATCTTCGACTGAACAGCCGGCAGCCGCTGCAATATGGGCCGGTGCTGCGAAGGGATCCCCCGCAGCGCCGTGTTGTATCCCATGATGGCAACGGCTGGCATGGCGCTTATTCGAACTCGATGATGACATCATCCACAGCGAGGCTGTCACCCGCTGCGGCATTGACTTTGGACACTTTGCCCTTCTTCTCGGCGCGCAGGATGTTTTCCATCTTCATCGCCTCGATGGTGCAGAGGTTCTGGCCTTCCTGCACCTCGTCGCCGACCTCTACATCGATTTTCACCACCAGACCCGGCATGGGGCACAGCAGCATTTTCGATGTGTCGGGCGGCAGTTTCTCGGGCATCAGACGGGCCAGTTCGGCCTGACGCGGGTTGCGCACATGCACTTTCATATCCGCGCCACGGGCCCGCACGCGGAACCCGCCAGAGATTTTGCCGACCTTGAACACCAGCGGTGCGTCATCGATGGTCATCTCGGCCAGTTGGTCGCCCGGTGTCCAGTCGCCCGCGACGCGCAGCGCTGTGCCGTCGTCGAAGGTCACCGTCGCGCCCTTTGGGTCGGCCTGAATTTCCACATCGAACGACTGGCCTTGCAGCGCGACGTTCCAGGCGGTGCCGACCTTGCGTTCGTGGTTGTCCATGCGGCCCGACACGCGTGTCCGGCGGATCTCTCCGACGCGGTGCATGGCTGCGGTGGCCGCCGCGATCCGGCGCAGTTCGGCCTCGGGCAGCTCTACCCCGTCGAAGCCGTCGGGGTATTGTTCGGCGATAAAGGCGGTGGTCATGTTGCCTTCGACAAAGATCGGGTGATCCATCACGGCAGAGAGGAACGGCAGGTTGTGCCCGATGCCTTCGACCTCGAAGCTATCCAGCGCCACGCGCATGCGTTCAATCGCCTCGGCGCGGGTCGGTGCCCATGTACACAGCTTGGCGATCATCGGGTCGTAATACATTGAGATTTCGCCGCCCTCGTAGACGCCGGTATCGTTGCGCACAGCCGTGTCACCCGCGGGCGCATCGCCCTGCCATTTGTCGTTGGTCAGCAAGGGGCCCGCCGCGATCTCCATCGGAGGGCGGTAGCGCGTCAGACGCCCGATGGAGGGCAGGAAGCCGCGGTAAGGATCTTCGGCATAAAGCCGGTTTTCGATCGCCCAACCGGTGAGTTTCACGTCATCTTGGGTGATGGTCAGCTTTTCGCCATTGGCCACGCGGATCATCTGTTCGACCAGATCGACACCGGTGATCAGCTCGGTCACGGGGTGTTCCACCTGAAGACGGGTGTTCATTTCAAGGAAGTAGAAGTTCTTGTCGCCGTCCACGATGAATTCGACCGTACCGGCAGAGGTATAGCCAACGGCCTGCGCCAAGGCGACGGATTGCTCGCCCATGGCTTTGCGGGTGGCTTCGTCAAGGAAAGGCGACGGGGCCTCTTCCACGACCTTCTGGTTGCGGCGCTGGATCGAACATTCGCGTTCGCCCAGATAGATACCGTTGCCGTGGGCGTCGCAAAGCACCTGAATTTCGATGTGGCGCGGCTGGGTGACGAATTTCTCAATAAAGATACGATCATCGCCAAAGCTATTGGCCGCCTCGTTCTTGGACGACTGGAACCCCTCGCGGGCCTCTTCGTCGTTCCACGCGATACGCATCCCCTTGCCGCCCCCACCGGCAGAGGCTTTCAGCATCACCGGATAGCCGATTTCGTTCGAGATCTTCACCGCCTCGTCCGCGTCTTCGATCAGCCCCATGTAGCCGGGGACCGTGGAAACACCGGCCTCCTGCGCGATTTTCTTGGAGGTGATCTTGTCGCCCATCTTCTCGATCGCGCCCTTAGGGGGGCCGACAAAGGCGACGCCAGCGGCCTCGAGCGCCTCGGCGAATTTCGCGTTCTCGGACAGGAAGCCATAGCCCGGGTGTACGGCCTGCGCGCCCGACTGCTTGATCGCGTCCATGATCTTGTCGATCACGATATACGACTGGTTCGCGGCAGGCCGGCCGATGTGAATCGCCTCATCGGCCATCTGGACGTGCAACGCCTGCGCATCAGCGTCGGAATAGACGGCGACGGTTTCGATGCCCATCTTCTTGGCGGTCTTGATAACGCGGCAGGCAATCTCGCCGCGGTTGGCGATCAGGATCTTATTGAACATCGACTGTCCCTTTTGGTCTTGAGTGAACGGAAAAACCCCGCATCAGCACGCGGCTGAGCGGGGCAAAATCTTTGGCAATGCAGCTACCGCGACCCGAGGCCGCGGCAGATGTCAGATTATTGGCAGCGTACTGCGCCGGATTGGCACGCCAGTACGTTTGCGCCGGCACCGATTGCCGCGCCTTGCGCGAGGCTACCGCCTGTAACGGCTGCAGCACCGGCACCCACGACACCACCGCCGAGCGCTTGTTCGCCCAGTGTGTCACCGCATGCAGCGAGGCCAGCGGACGCAGTAACGGCGAGAAGAATTGTTTTGATGGACATGGGATTAAACCTTTTATTGATCGTGCGTTATTCGCGATGTGATACTGATAAACGCATGGTTTCGCAGAAGGTTCCACCGCGGTTTGAATAACGGCGCGCGCCCCTGCCCCCACGGGCAAATTACCGCCCAACACGCCATGCACGTGGCGAAAACCAGCCGAACGGAAGGGGGCGACGCGCATGATCAATCCTCGAACGCGTCGGGGAAAGACGCCCGGGCAAGGGCTTCGTTGATGACCAGCATCGCGTCATAGTCGGCTGGATCAAAGGGGTCGTCTACCGCGACGACCTCGCGGCCAAAGAGCCAAGACAAACGGCCCGCGTCCAGATTGCCCCTTTCGAACGGCTGGTCGCCAAAGGCTTCCCACAGCGCGCGCATAAAGGCCGTGTCAACGCGACGGTCCGCCGCCTTGCGGTCGGAACGGCGTTCGCGACGGGTCAGCGGGGTGACCCCACGCGGATTGGCGCGACGGATAACGAATTGATAGTCTGATCCGGGCATACGCCCCGGAAAACCGCGATGTTTCAGCATGATACCCCCCAGACTGCGAGGGCGATGCGCGGTGCTACCCCTGCGTTACATGCCGCAGATGGGTTGGAGACAGGCGCAGAGGCCTGTCCCCGACAAGCATTACTTGTACTTGCCTGTGTACACGGGCTCAACCGAGATGGGCTCGGGTGCGACCACGACATATTCTTCTTGCTGTTTGGGTGCGCATGCCGCAACGGCTGCGATAAGGCCGAATGCGGCCAGCATTGTGATGCTCTTGGACATCTAAGTCTCCTGTCACTGTTTAAAGGGCCCGGCACTGCCTCATGCCAATCAGACCCCGATGTTAAAGTAAGAAATACGTCGGTATTCCCCGCCGCGACATTATCGCAGTTCATTGGCGTTGCATACGGTGTGCTTTCCAATGCGGCCAGATGTGACGCCAAAGCCGCAGTTCGGCGCGCTGGTGCCGCAGCGCTCGCAAGATGTTGTGGGTGCATCAAAGGCCCTCCCAGATACAGGTGTCGTTGCTCAGGCGAAATGCCTCGAAAAACTGTGTGGCATCGGGGTCGGACACCCCGAACTCCGTGACGCGATCAGCCAAAGAGATCACGATGACCTCTCCGTCCAGCGCATGTTGCGCCATGTAGGGAATGGCCAGCGCGTCGCACAGATAGGTCATATCGGCCCCAACCTGCGCAAAGTCCACAGCGCCCGTATCGCGCGCGATATACGGGGCGACAAAACGGAAGCGCAGCCATGTCTGCACCCCCACCTCGTCTATCAGCACCTCTTGCAATTCGATGCTTTCGCCCGACGGCACCTCAACGGGCTGCGCCGCGGCAGAGGCCGTGGCGAAAGCTGCGCAAACCGCAAGCCACTTCAGTGCCGCACCCGCTGGATGCAGCCCGAAGGGCAATGACGCGGAAAGAGAGGGGTGATCGGTAACCAAAGCGGTCTCCTGCCCCTCGGGGCACCTGCAAAGGCACCGCGAGGGATATGGATTAAACGACGTTAGAGCGGGATGTTGTTATGCTTTTTCCAAGGCATCGCGGCTTTCTTGTTGCGCAACGAGGCAAAGGCGCGGGCAATGCGCTTGCGCGTGGTACGCGGCTGGATCACCTCGTCGATAAAGCCACGCTCTGCCGCGACAAAGGGGTTCGCGAAACGCTCTTCGTAATCGGCGGTATGGCGTGCGATCTTTTCAGGGTCGTTCAGATCGGCACGGTGGATGATCTCTGTTGCGCCCTTGGCCCCCATCACGGCAATCTCGGCTGTGGGCCACGCGTAGTTGAAGTCGGACCGCAAGTGCTTGGACGCCATCACGTCATACGCGCCGCCATAGGCTTTGCGGGTGATGACCGTCACCATCGGCACCGTCGCTTCGCCATAGGCGAACAGCAGCTTGGCACCGTGTTTGATCACGCCGCCATATTCCTGCCCCGTACCGGGGAGGAAGCCGGGCACGTCCACCAGCGTCAGGATCGGAATTTCGAACGCATCGCAGAAGCGCACAAACCGCGCCGCCTTGCGCGAGCTGTCGATATCAAGGCAGCCCGCCAGCACCATCGGCTGGTTCGCGACCACACCCACGGTGCGCCCTTCGATACGGATAAAGCCGGTCAGGATGTTCTTGGCGAAGTCTTCCTGAATTTCGTAAAAGTCGCCTTCATCCGCGAGCTTGTGGATCAGCTCTTTCATGTCATAGGGCGTGTTGGCGTTGCTGGGCACCAATGTATCAAGCGACGCCTCGATCCGGTCGGGTTCGTCAAAGAACGGGCGCACAGGCGGCATGTCGCGGTTGTTGGCGGGCAGGAAATCGACCAGACGACGCACCTCGGCCAGTGCTTCGACGTCATTTTCAAACGCGCCATCCGCGACGGAGGATTTGCGCGTGTGCGTCGTCGCGCCGCCCAGTTCTTCTGCGGTGACCTGTTCGTTGGTCACGGTTTTGACCACGTCAGGGCCTGTCACGAACATATAGGACGTGTCTTTCACCATGAAGATAAAGTCGGTCATCGCAGGGGAATAGACCGCCCCGCCCGCACATGGCCCCATGATCACGCTGATCTGCGGGATCACACCGGAAGCTTCGATATTGCGCTGGAACACCTCGGCATAACCCGCGAGGCTGTCGACGCCTTCCTGAATACGCGCACCGCCGGAATCGTTGATCCCGATGACAGGCGCACCGTTCTGGATCGCCATATCCTGAATCTTGCAGATTTTCTGCGCGTGGGTCTGGGACAGCGATCCGCCAAAGACCGTGAAATCCTGACTGAAGACATAGACCAGACGGCCATTGATCGTGCCCCAACCGGTGACAACGCCGTCACCTGCGGGTTTTTGCTGCTCCATCCCGAAGTCGGTGCAGCGGTGGGTAACGAACATATCGAATTCTTCAAACGACCCATCATCAAGCAACAGGTCGATCCGCTCGCGGGCGGTCAGCTTGCCACGGGCGTGCTGCGCATCAATGCGCTTTTGCCCTCCGCCCAGTCGGGCGTCGTCGCGGCGGGTTTCAAGCTGTTCCAGAATATCTTTCATCACGCACCTCTATAAGATTTCCGCCACCGTAACGCCGCCCCCGCGCGAACCAAAGCGCATTTTTGCAAATTTGCAAAAACTATACACCCTTCTGTTTGCTAATTGAAAACTTGCAAATCGTTCGGTTACCGTATGGTTCTGGATAGACAAGATGCAACCGCAGGCATACTGATATGCAATGATCAAGGATAACCCCGTCCGTTTTCTGGATAAAACATCCCCCCCGCATATTTCCACGCTGATCCTTCTGTCGGGGATCGGGGCGCTGGCGATGAATATGTTCTTGCCAAGCCTTCCCGCTATGGCTGAATATTTCGACGCCGATTACGCTGTGATGCAACTTTCCGTGCCGCTTTATCTGCTGTGTAGCGCGGTATTGCAGGTGCTGATCGGCCCGATTTCGGATAATCTGGGCCGCCGGAATGTGCTACTGTGGGGGCTGGCGATATATATGGTCGCGACGGTGGGCTGTATCTACGCCCCCACGACGGCCGTGTTCCTTGCATTCCGCTGCGTGCAGGCCATCGTCGCCGTCTCGATGGTGCTGAGCCGTGCAGTGGTGCGCGATATGTTCGCCCAAGATAAAGCCGCCTCGATGATCGGCTATGTCACGATGGGCATGGCGCTGGTGCCCATGATCTCCCCCGCTGTGGGCGGGTTGCTGGAACAATCCTTCGGCTGGCAGGCGACCTTCTGGGCGATGTTCTGGATCGGGGCGCTGGTACTGGCGATCACATGGTTCGACCTTGGCGAGACCCACGTCGCGTCAGGGCGCACGCTGACTCAGCAATTCGCCGAATACCCCGAGCTGCTCGGCTCTCCGCGGTTCTGGGGGTACTCGATGGCGGCGGCCTGCTGCTCGGGTGCGTTCTTTGCCTACCTTGGCGGCGCGCCCTTTGTGGGCAGCGTCGTTTTCGGCATGGAACCGGCCGAGCTTGGCATCTATTTCGGCGCGCCCGCCGTGGGCTATTTCCTTGGCAACTTTATCACGGCCCGCAAGGCGACCGTGGTCGGCGTCAACACGCTGGTGCTTTGGGGCTGTCTGGCCAATGCGATTGGCGGGTCGGTGTCGATGATGATCTTCCTGCTGGGCTATGGATCGCCGCTGTCGTTCTTCGGGATGATGACGCTGGTGGGCCTTGGCAACGGGCTGTGCATCCCCAACGCCACCGCGGGCCTGTTGTCTGTGCGCCCGCATCTGGCGGGCACAGCATCCGGGCTTGGCGGCGCGATCATGATTGGCGGTGGTGCGGGGCTGAGTATTTTGGCCGGTGCCCTGCTGAGCGAAGAAACCGGAGCCTATCCGCTGCTCTGGATCATGCTGGCTACCGCCGTCGCGGGCGTCGCGTCGATCTTGGTCGTGATCCGCCGTGAACGGGCGCTTGGCATCGCCTGACGGGCCTTGCCGCCGTTAGTTTGCAAAGATACGGTTTGCAGAACCGATCACTTTGCAAAGGTCCATCCCGATGGCGATCCAAAAGCTATACGCTGGCGCAAAACTGCGCGAGCTGCGCACCAATCTAGCTCATACCCAGAAAGAATTCGCCGCGCGGCTTGGCGTATCCCTCCCGTACCTTAACCAGATGGAGAATAATAACCGACCCGTCAGCACCACGGTCGTCTTGGCACTGGCGTCTGAATTCGGGATGGACGTCACCGAACTGTCGAGCGGGGACAGTGAACGGTTGGTCAGCGACATGCGCGAAGTCCTGTCTGATCCGGTGTTCGAGGGCGATGTGCTGCCATTGGCCGATGTGCAGCTTGCGGCCTCCAACGCGCCGGGATTGGCGCGGGCGTTCATCAAGCTGCACCAAAGCCACCGCCAGACCCAGGAACGGCTGGCCTATCTGGACGAAGCCTTGGGCCGCGAAGATGCCCGCCCCTCCCCCAGCCCGTGGGAAGAGGTGCGCGACTTCTTCCATTATTGCGACAATTATCTGGATGCCGTGGACCGCGCCGCCGAGTATTTCGCCCGCGACACCGGCACCGGCCAAAGCCTGCGCGAAACCACACTAGAGGCGCTGTCCAGCGCAGGCATCACCGTCGCCTTCGACGAGACAGATGCCCTGCGCCGCTATGATCCGGCCAGCGGCGTATTGCACGTCTCGGCCCGCGCCTCGCAGGCCACACAGACGTTCCAGATGCTGCTGCAGGTTGCCCTTGTGCGCCAGAACGACCTGCTTGAGGCAACCTTGGATTTCGCGCGTTTCAACAGCCCTGCGGCCCGTGACATCGCGAAGATGGGGCTGGCGAACTACTTTGCCGGGGCCGCGCTGATGCCCTACGCTCGGTTTCTGGAGCGCGCCCAAAGCTGCCGCCACGACCTCGAGGTGCTGGCCTCTGATTTCGGGGCGTCGATCGAACAGGTCGCGCATCGGCTGTCGACGCTGCAACGCCCCGGGTCAAAGGGGATTCCGTTCTTCTTTGTCCGTGTGGATCAGGCAGGCACGATCACCAAACGCCATTCGGCCACCCGTCTGCAATTCGCGCGGTTTGGCGGAGCCTGCCCCCTGTGGAACGTGCACAGCGCCTTTGAAACGCCGGGCCGCTTCCTGCGCCAGCTGGCCGAAACGCCAGACGGGGTACGCTATATCTCGCTGGCGCGGGACATCTCGAAGCCGGCGGGGCGGTTTGGCGCGCCGGTGCGGCGCTATGCGATTTCGCTGGGGTGCGAGGTGCGCCATGCGCCCGCGCTCGTCTATGCAGACGGGATGGACACCACCCGCGCCTCAGCGTTTGAACCCATCGGCATATCTTGCCGTATCTGCGAGCGTAAACATTGCCACCAGCGGTCTGTGCCGCCGCTGGAACGCCAGCTGGTGGTGGACCCGAACCTGCGCGACGTGCTGCCCTATCAGGTGGATTGACCGCTTACCGCTTGGCCGCCCTCCATCCGGCGGCACGCGCCTGCGCCGCGCTGCAGAACCAGCGCTCGCCCTTGTCGGTGCGGATCACGGTGCGGTCATAGTCGTGCTGTCCGGGCACGTGAAAGATCCGCGTGCCCTTGCTGCTGACATTGCCCTTGATCACACAGCCCCCCGGCCCCGATGACGCAACGCGCTTTGGCGCTGCTTTTGAGGCTTTGCGATAGGCATCAGGGCGCTGCGTTTCATAGGCATGCACCCCGCGTCCCGCCCGCTTGGCCGCCGCTTCACGCGCGACATAGGCGCGGCTGTAGCGCGCGTAGGAAAAGGCCAGCCCCGCCGCGACCAAAGCTTCCCCCATATCCTGCCCCAAGGCGGCACAACGCGCGACAATCCGGCCATAGCGGTCGGTATCCACCCGCTGGCAGTCAGCCCGCTGGCCGTCATATGTGGCGCGCACCTGCGCCGTCACCCAAGCGCCGCAGTTCAACACGCGCCCATCCGAGGCACGGCAAGGCTGGTCACCTTCCACCGCATCGATGCCGAAAAGCCGGATCCGCGTCTCACCCAATGCGATCGTATCGCCGTCGATCACCCGGATCTCGCCCGTCAGGCGCGGTTCGACCGCCGCAGCGGGTTGCGTGAAAACGACGACCAGCGCCGCGGCGAAACATGAATGAAGGATGGTTTTCATATCCCGTTGATTGGGGCGTTTCCACGCCTCAATCAACCAGAGATATTAACTAAGGTTAACTTTCGTTAACACTTGTGGCCTCTCGACCAAGGGGGCAGTCCCTTAGCGCTGCGCGGTTTCCCAGTCGGGGTGAATCCAGGGCGCGTCATTCGCCGCCGCCAATGGATCAAGCCCCAGCACATGGTCCGAGATTTTCTCGCCCACCATGATCGACGGGGCGTTCAGGTTGCCATTGGTGATCCGCGGGAAGATCGAGCTGTCGGCGACGCGCAGCCCCTCTACCCCGATCACACGGCCCTGCGGATCGACCACCGCCTGCGGGTCGTCGGCGCGGCCCATGCGGCAGGTGCCACAGGGGTGATAGGCGCTTTCGGCATGTTCGCGGATGAAGGCATCAAGTTCCTCGTCGCTTTGAACATCGGCCCCCGGCTGGATCTCGTGTTTGACGAAGGGTTTGAAGGCGTCCTGCGCAAAGATCTCCCGGGTGAGGCGAATACAGGTGCGGAATTCCTCCCAATCCTTGTCTTGCGACATGTAGTTGAAAAAGATCTTCGGCGCGTCGGCCGGATTGCCCGAGGCCAGCGTGACAGACCCGCGCGAGGTCGACCGCATCGGCCCCACATGCGCCTGAAACCCGTGGCCTTCAGCGGCGGCCTGCCCGTCATAGCGCACGGCAATCGGCAGGAAGTGATACTGGATATCGGGATATTTAATCCCCGCCTTCGACCGGATGAAGGCCGCGCTTTCAAACTGGTTCGACGCGCCCATGCCGGTTTTCGTAAACAGCCACTGCGCGCCGATCACGGCCTTGGAAAAGATGTTCCAGTGCTTGTACAGCGTGATTGGCTGGCTGGCGGCCATCTGGATATACAGTTCAAGGTGGTCTTGCAGGTTCTGGCCCACACCGGGGCGGTCGGCGATCACCTCGATACCATGCTCTGCCAGATGGGCCGCAGGGCCGATGCCCGACAACATCAGCAGCTTGGGCGAGTTGATGGAGGACGCCGCGACGATCACCTCGCCGCTGGCACGCAGCACCTCGGTCTTGCCACCGCGCAGCACCTCGACCCCGACAGCGCGACCGTCTTCGATCACGATCCGCTGCGCCAAGGCGCGGACGAGTTCGACGTTGCCGGTCTTTTGCGCGGGCCGCAGATAGGCGTTGGCCGCGGACCAGCGACGGCCCTTCCAGACCGTCTGCTCCATCGGGCCGAAGCCTTCCTGTTTCTCGCCGTTATAATCGTCGGTCGCCTCATAGCCCGCTTGTTTGCCCGCCTCGACAAAGGCTTCGAACAAGGGGTTTTCACGGGGGCCACGGCTGACATGCAGCGGACCATCGGTGCCGCGCCAGTCGGGGTCGCCCCCGTGGCCGCCATCGTGCCAGCTTTCCATGCGTTTGAAATAGGGCAGCACATCGGCATAGCCCCAGCCGTCGGCCCCCTGCTCTTCCCAGTGGTCATAGTCCATCGCGTGCCCGCGCACATAGACCATCCCGTTGATCGACGACGATCCGCCGATCACCTTGCCACGCGGGGTGGCCAGACGACGGTTGTTCAAATGCGGTTCGGGTTCGGACTGGAACCCCCAGTCGTAGGTTTTCATGTTCATCGGATAGGACAACGCCGCCGGCATCTGGATGAACGGGCCCGCATCGCTGCCACCATGTTCGATCACCATCACCTTGCGCCCTGCCGTGGCCAGGCGGTACGCCATCGCGCAGCCCGCGCTGCCTGCCCCTACGATAATAAATTCAGCTTCCATCCTATCGCCTTCCTTCCGTGAGTCTTGCGCGGATCAAGGAGGCCGCAGGCCCCGCGCCCCCGGCGCGGCGTGTCCTTGACGCGCGCAAGACTCGCATCCCAACATTGTCGAGGTGACTTGAGGATCAGACCGATCCCTCAAGCACCTCTCAGCATATTCCCGCACGTCGTGCCCAAGCCCCCTTTGTTGCCGAAGGAAAGCTTGGGCCGGATGCGCGCCCATCTATCGCATGCGCGTCAGCGCAGCATTGGATCAGCGCCCTAGAAAGGCGCTTCCATATCGCCCATGCGCACATAGACGGTTTTCAGCTGGCTATAGTGATCAATCGCCGCCTTGGAGTTCTCGCGCCCCACGCCCGAATTTTTCATGCCTCCAAAGGGGGCCTCTACCGGGGCGTCGTTATAGGTGTTGATATAGCAGGTGCCCGCCTCGAACCCTGCCGCGACGCGGTGCGCGCGCGACAGGTCTTTGGTGAACACACCGGCGGCCAGACCGAATTCGGTCGCATTGGCGCGGGCCATCACCTCTGCCTCGGTCTCGAAATCCAGCACCGACATGACCGGCCCGAAAATCTCTTCGCGGGCGATGGACATGTCGTCGGTCACATCGGCAAAGACGGTGGGCTGCATGTAAAATCCGTCGCGGTCGATTGCTGCCCCGCCATAGACCAGACGCGCGCCTTCGGCCTTGCCCTTTTCGACATAGCCAAGCGCGATCTCCATCTGACGTTTTGACACCATCGGGCCAAAGCTGGTGTCAGGGTCCATCGGGTCGCCGATCACGGCGGTGTCCAGACGTTCGGCCAAGCGTTTCAGGAACGCCTCTTTGATGTCGCGGTGCACGAAGACGCGGGTGCCGTTTGAACAGATCTGGCCCGAGCTGTAGAAATTGCCCAAGATCGCGCCGCTGATGGCGTTTTCGATATCGGCGTCCTCGAACACGATCATGGGGGACTTGCCGCCCAGTTCCATCGTGACATGTTTGATGCCTTCCGCGGCCGCGGCATAGACCTTGCGGCCTGTGGGCACAGAACCGGTGAGCGAGACTTTGTCGACGCGCGGGTCGGTCACAAGGGACGCCCCCACTTCGCCCATGCCCTGCACAACGTTGTAAAGACCAGCGGGCAGCCCTGCCTCTACCAGAATTTCCGCGACTTTCAGCGCGCAAAGCGGCGTCGTCTCGGACGGTTTGAAGATGATCGAGTTCCCACAGGCCAGCGCCGGTGCGCCTTTCCAGCAGGCGATCTGCGTCGGATAGTTCCATGCGCCGATGCCGACACATACACCCAGCGGTTCGCGGCGGGTATAGACCCAGTCTTCGCCCAGCTGGATATGCTCCCCCGTCAACGAGGCCGCCAGACCGCCGAAATATTCCAGCGCATCCGCACCGCTGGTCGCATCCGCAACCGAGGTTTCCTGATAGGGTTTGCCGGTGTCATACGTCTCGAGGATCGACAGATCGTGATTGCGTTCGCGCATGATGTCGGCGGCGCGGCGCAGGATACGGCCCCGTTCGGTGCCGGTCATCGCGGCCCAAGCAGCCTGCGCGTCCCGCGCGGCGGTGATGGCTTTCTCGACGATTTCCGGCGTGGCGGCATAGACGGTCGCGATGACCTCGCCCGTGGCCGGATAGATCACCTCGATCGGGGTGCCGTTGGTATCTTCGACATATTCGCCGTTGATGAAATGGCTGGCGATGGGTTGCGTTTGCATAGGTCTCTCTTTTCGGTTGGGCCCCGCCCGTATGGCGGGGCCGCTTAGGTTTAAGGGTTATTCGGCCGGGATATTGGCGTTGCCATCCAGCCCGTGCAGGTGACGGCGTTTGACAAAGAACATATAGCCAAGCGCCAGCAGGTAGATGCCGATCACGATGGTCCCGACCCACTGGATCTGCAGCCATTGGCTTTGGAACAGCAGGGTCAGCACAAACAGGCCGATGGCGTTGGCCAGCACGTAAGACACGGTGCCAAAGCGTTCGGTCGTGAAGTTGAGGTTGTCGGTATAAAGCCGGATCAGACTGTCGAAAGAGTTGATCACGAACACGATACCCACGATGGTCATGGCCCAATTCGGGAAGCCCGCGGTGCCGATGCCGTTCAGGTGGTAGTAATACAGCACCGAGAACCACAACCCCAAGGGGATCGACGGGAATACCAGCAAGGACGCCAGCAGTTGCCATGTCTTCAGCCCGCCGACAAAGCGGCTGACGAACTGCCCGATCATGATCGACCAGGCGAACCACCAGAACAGGTAGAATTCGTGGTAATCCGTCAGCGGGATGATGAACTTGTGGATATTCGCGAAATAGCCGCCAAGGTTGCTGGCGCTAGAGGCAAATTCGCCCAATCCCATGCCGGCATTCAGCCACATGTAAGCGATCAACGCCAGAAACAGCAGGGTCGAGCTGACCGACAGCACACGCACGAACTTCAGATCGGTGGAGCTGAAGGCCGCAATCAGGATCACGAGGAAGCAGATCAGGTAGAAGACCGGCAGGATCGTCTCTCCGTCGCCGACCTCGGCGATGTAATAGGGCATATAGATCAGGAACAACGCACCGGTGAAGGCGCAGGTGGTGATGATCACGATGTTGTTCAGCAGTTTGATCGCGGGGATTTCAAAGAACTTCACCCGCGGCTCGATGGCGCAGAAATAGAAGGTCGTCAGGAAGTAGAACGTCCAGATCAGAAAGCCCCAGAAGCCGAATTCAAGCGCCAGCGGGTTGGTGAACCCATAGGCCGGCTCGGTCGCCGTATCCGCATAAAGCGGGAAGTCGAAGGCCAGCGGGAACATGATCAGCCCCACATCCAGCCCCGACGTGAAGAGGATCGCGATAAAGGTGAACAGCGGCACCGGCGTCACGCCGGTCAGCGGCAGGTTCCACCACTTGATCGTACAGAAAATTGTTAAGCCCAAAGCCAGTATGACCCCGAACGAAATGATGGTCGTTAACATTGTGTCCCTCCGTGTTGGGGGTGCATTATTGGTTTGGTTGCCCGCACCCCTTGGGCAGTCGTTCTATTCGCCGCGCGGAAAACGTTTATTCTCTTCCAGCACGTTCAGATCCATGTGGTTGCGCATGTATTGCTCTGACGCATTGCGCAGCGGCTGGTGATCCCACGGATAGTACCCGCCCTTGCGCAGCGCCTCGTAGACGACCCAGCGGCGGGCCTGGCTTTTGCGCACATCGGCATCGAAGGCGGCCAGATCCCAACGGGCGTCGGCCTTGGCCGACAGGGTCAGCCGCGTGCCCTGATGGGCAGGTTCTTCGGCAAGGTTGGTCAGCTCGTGCGGATCGGTTTCCAGATCGAACAGTTGGTCAGGATCAAGGGCGCAGCGGTTGAACTTCCACTTGCCGTAACGCAGTGACACCATCGGCGCGTAAGACGCCTCTGCCGCGTATTCCATCGCAACGGGTTCGGTGCGTTCCACCCCCTGCCCCATGGGCACCAGCGATTGCCCCGTGGTCCATTCCATCACCTCGTCCATGGACACGCCTGCCAGATCACAGACGGTGGGGCACACGTCGATATTGCTGACCGGCGTGGTCTGCAAACCGGGTGCCATCTGCGGGGCGGCGATCATCATCGGGACGCGGGACGACCCTTCAAAAAAGCTCATCTTGAACCAGAGCCCCCGCTCGCCCAGCATATCGCCGTGGTCCGAGCAGAAGACGATGATCGCCTCTTGGCGCGTGTCTTCTAGCGTTTGCAGGATCTCACCGATCTTGTCGTCAAGATAGCTGATGTTGGCAAAGTAAGCCTGACGCGAACGTTTGATGTCGCGTTCGGTGATGTCGAAACTGCGCCAATCGTTCGCGTCAAAGATACGTTTCGAATGGTTGTCCTGATTTTCATACCCCAGATCCGGCACCTCGGGCAGCAGGTGGTCGCAATCGTTATACAGATCCCAGTATTTCTTGCGTGCGACATAGGGGTCATGGGGGTGCGTAAAGCTGGCGGTCAGACACCACGGGCGCGGATCCAGACCGCGTGACAGGTCGTAAATCTTGCGCGTCGCCTCATAGGCCACGGCGTCGTCATATTCCATCTGGTTGCTGGTTTCCGCCACACCTGCGCCGGTCACCGACCCCATATTGTGATACCACCAGTCAATGCGTTCCCCCGGCTTGCGGTAGTCCGGCGTCCAGCCGAAATCGGCGGGGTAGATATCGGTGGTCAGGCGTTCCTCGAACCCGTGCAGCTGATCGGGGCCGACGAAATGCATCTTGCCCGACAGGCAGGTCTGATAGCCCGCACGCCGCAGATGGTGGGCGTAGGTGGGCACGCTTGACGCGAACTCTGCCGCGTTGTCATAGACGCCCGTAGCCGACGGAAGTTGCCCCGACATGAACGCCGCCCGCCCCGGCGCGCACAGCGGGCTGGCGGTATAGGCGTTCTTGAACCGCGTCGACCGCGCCGCCAGCTTTTTGAGGTTCGGGGCATGCAGCCAGTCAGCTGGGCCGTCGGGAAACAGCGTGCCGTTCAACTGGTCGACCATCAGGATCAGAATATTGGGCTGGGTCATTCTTTGGTCTCCACAAGCATATGAAGCACCGACAAGGCGCGGTCACTGGCGGCGCGGGCGCTGCCCTCGTCCGACAAGGCGGCGCGCAGGTAAAGCCCGTCGATCAGGGCGGCCAGCGTATCGGCATCCCCTGCCGGATCATCCGAGATCGGGCGCAGCGCATAGGTCAGGTTCGACCGCAGCCGCTTTTGATACACCACCAGCAAACGGTAGGTTTCGGTATTGGTCCGCGAGGAGGCATAGAGCGTCATCCAGGCGCTGACCGTTGCCGGATCGAAATAGCTTTCGTCAAAGCTCGCGCGGATGATCGCCTCGGCCCGTCCCAGCGGAGATTTGTTCAGACGCAGCTCGCGGCGGACCTCGGCGCTGTATTCCGTCAGGATATAGCGCATGGCCGCCAGAAAGATCTGGTCCTTGCCACCAAAATAGTGATGCGCCAGCGCCGAGGACATCCCCGCGCGGCGCGCGATCTGGCCGACCGTCACATCCAGTGACTGGGCAGCACCGATTTCGGCAATCGTCGCTTTGACCAAGGCGTCGCGGCGAATAGGCTCCATTCCGACTTTGGGCATAAAGAATCCTTAGTGGTTTGATAGCGTCTGGCCATCAAACCTACGTTCATTGACTGACAAGTCAATAAAAACCTGAGAGCGGATCAACTCAGGGTTTAGTCATTTTCCAGCCGGCGGTGTTGCTAGAATTTCGTCGCCGGCGTGGCGGGGGTGATCTGGCGTTTCAGCATCGCCTCGCGCCATGTGATAAAGGTCACCGACCCAAGGATCACCGCCCCGCCAAGAACGACCCAGATATCAATGGGTTCAGCAAAAACGACAGCACCTAGCGCCGTGGCCCAAACCAGTTGCAGGAAGGTCACCGGCTGGGTCACCGTCAGCGGTGCCGCGGCAAAGGCAAGCGTCATGGTGTAGTGGCCTGCGGTTGCAAAACAGGCGACAGCGGCGAGGATTCCGATCTCCTCCCACGTGGGTGTGATCCAGTTGGCAAGCGCGAAGGGGGCCAGAAACAGCGTCACGAACAGCGACATCATCGCGACGACGACCGACGGGCGCACCTCATCCGCAAGCACTTTGGCCAGCAAATAGGCCCCGCCAAACACCACCGCCGCGATCAGCATCGCGAAATGCCCGCCGGTCAGCTCTCGAAACCCCGGTCGCAGGATGATCGCGGCCCCGACCAGCCCCAGCACGACCGCAATGATCCGGCGCAGGGCCAAGCTCTCGCCCAGAAACAGCGCGGCCCCGATGGTGACATAGATCGGCGCAAGATAGTTCATCGCTGTCACCTCGGCGATAGAGATACGGGTCATGGCGTAGAACCACAGGATAACGCCCACCCCATGCAGCCCGCCGCGTACCGAGAAAAGCGCCCATTGGCGGCGCGACAGCTTCGCCTCGCGCAGCGCGCCAATCGCGGGCAGCAGGAACACCAAGCCAAAGCCATAACGGATAAAAGCAGCTTCGGAGGACGGCAGGCGCGGGCCCATATGTTTGACCAAGGCGGTCACGCAAATGAAACACAGGCCGGTCACGACCATCCAGAAGATACCGGTGACGGGGCGTTGGGGATGTGCAGTTGTCATGGGCGCAACATTCCCCAACCCTTCCCCAAGGGCAAGGTCACATCAGCAGAAGTTTCAAAGCAATCGCCCACATGGTCAGCGCAATCACACCATCCAGAATTTGCCAGCTGCGCGGCTTGCTGAAGAACGGCCCCAACAGGCGCGCGCCATAGCCCAGGCTGAAAAAGAAAACAAAGCTCGCCGTGACCGCACCTGCCCCGAAGGCAAGGCGGCTTTCATATTGCGCGGCGATGGACCCCAGCAGCACGACGGTATCTAGATAGACATGCGGGTTCAGCCAGGTCAGCGCGAGCAGGGTCAGGATCGTGCGGCGCAGGCTGGTTTGCGCGGCCCCGTCAGCGGCCAGCGCATGGCCACCCTGCCAAGCCGATCGCGCGTTCTGGAAACCGTACCAGATCAGGAACGCCGCCCCGCCGTAGCGCATCAGTGTTTCGAACCACGGCACCGCCGTTGCCAGCGCACCGAACCCCGCCACCCCTGCGGCGATCAGCACGGCATCCGACAAGGCGCAGGTCAGGCAGACCCAAAAGACATGCTGCAACCGCAAGCCTTGGCGCAAGACAAAGGCGTTCTGCGCCCCGATAGCCAGAATCAAGGTCAGGCCCAAAGCAAAGCCGGGAAAGAAGGCGGTCATATGTCAAAAGCTCCGTCGGGAATCTGGGCCGGTCTCGGGCAAGATGCACCGCCGGACCCCACCCAAAAATAAATTTTCATCCCCTGCAACCCCAACTTTATTGTTGCGGCCGCGAAACATTTGCGTGATTGGGCCCGTTACTACTAGCGAACCACAGATACAGCGCCTATCTGACCCGCATACAACCAAGGAATAATGTCATGTTCGACGACAAACAGAAGCTGGAAATCAGCCAAGATGAATTGGCGCTTATCGAAGCAGCCCTGCACACACAGTCCAAGATCCTGAGCGTTCAGGCAAGCGCAGGCGGATCAAAGGCCTTGGGGCACCTGAACGAGGTCAAACGCGTCCTCGCCTCTATCTCGCAGCAGCGCGTGCGCGACACCACGACCAAACCGGCCTGGGGTGGTCTTTTTCGCATGGCGCGCCTTTTGGGATAAATTCGGCCCCAAACGCTGACACAAAAAAACCGCCCCGCAGCTAAGCCAGGGGCGGTTTTTTTGTGTCTCGCGGAGGTGTGACACACCCGCCCCCGCCAAAGCAAAGCCCCGCCGCGAC
The DNA here is from genome assembly GCF_000735125.2 of Sulfitobacter sp. CB2047. Lineage (NCBI taxonomy): Bacteria > Pseudomonadati > Pseudomonadota > Alphaproteobacteria > Rhodobacterales > Roseobacteraceae > Sulfitobacter > Sulfitobacter sp. CB2047. Next base: position 2,409,647 of record NZ_CP072613.1, read on the forward strand.
ATGGGTCGCTGGCGGGGCGTAAACTCTACAGCTGCTCCATCACCTCGTCAGAGGCTTCGAAGTTCGCGGTGACCCGCTGCACGTCGTCGTCGTCTTCCAGGGCGTCGATCAGCTTCATCAGCTTTTCCATCCCTTCCAGATCCATTTCGGTCGTGGTGGTCGGACGCCAGACCAGCTTGGTGCTGTCGGATTCGCCCAACTCGGCCTCCAGCGCGGTGCTGACATCGTTCAGGTCGGTATCCATGCACCAGATCACATGCCCGTCGTCCGAGCTTTCGACGTCTTCCGCACCGGCTTCGATAGCGGCCATCATGACGGTGTCGGCATCGCCAACGCTGGCGGGATAGGTGATTTCGCCCTTACGGTCGAACATGAAGCCGACGCTGCCTGTCTCGCCCAGATTGCCACCGTTCTTGGTGAAGGTGGACCGCACGGTCGACGCGGTGCGGTTGCGGTTGTCGGTCATCGCCTCGACGATGACGGCAACACCATTGGGGCCGTAGCCTTCATAGCGGATTTCTTCGTAATCCTCGCCCTCGCCGCCGACGGCTTTCTTGATCGCGCGTTCGATGTTGTCCTTGGGCATGGACTGACCCTTGGCCTCTTTCACCGCCAGACGCAGACGCGGGTTCTTGTCCGGATCGGGTTCGCCCATCTTCGCCGCGATGGTGATTTCTTTGGAGAGCTTGGAAAACACCTTGGCGCGCAGTTTGTCCTGACGGCCCTTACGGTGCTGGATATTTGCCCATTTTGAGTGACCTGCCATGGTGACCTCACATGCTAAAATTCTCGGTTGGCTCTCTATACGGCAGCCCACGCGCCTGAACAAGTCACCGCGCACGACCGCGCACGCGGGCGGTATGGCCGGGTTTGGGGCAGACAGGCGCGCGGGCGGCTGCTAGGGCTTTGGTCGCAGTTCACGCAAGGTACGCCCACATGACCACCGATCAAATCATCCTGTTCACCCTGTTTGCCGCCGTGTTTGGCATGCTCTTGTGGGGGCGGTTCCGCTATGACCTTGTCGCCTTTGCCGCGCTGATGGTTGCCGTGGTCCTGGGTGTGGTCGACAGCAAGGATGCCTTTGCGGGCTTTGGTCACCCTGCGACGCTGGTGGTCGCGCTAGTGCTGATCGTATCGGCGGGGCTGACGCGGTCTGGCGCGGTGTTGCTGATCACCCGCACGCTAGTCGATGCCTCGCGTAGCCTTGGCGGGCATATCACGCTGATGGGGGTCATCGGCGGGGTGCTGTCAGCCTTCATGAACAACGTCGCGGCCCTCGCGCTGCTGATGCCGGTCGACATCCAGACCGCCCGTAAAGCGGGTCGATCCCCGGGGTTGAGCCTGATGCCGCTGAGCTTTGCCACGATCCTTGGCGGCATGGCGACGCTGATCGGGACGCCGCCCAATATCATCATCGCCTCGATCCGACAGGAATCCCTTGGCGAACCGTTTCGCATGTTCGATTTCGCCCCTGTGGGCGGGATTGCAGCGGCGGCGGGGCTGGCCTTTGTGGCGCTGATCGGCTGGCGTTTTATCCCGCAGCGCGAGAACAACGTGCTGGGCCCCGAAGACCTGTCCCCCTATCTGGCAGAGCTGACAATTCCCGAAGGCAATGCCCAGATCGGTAAACGTCTGGCAGAGCTTCAGGACGCTGCCGAGAAGGCCGATGTCGCCATGCTGGGGGTGATCCGGGACGGCAAGCGCCGCTACGGCCAATCCCGCAACCTGCCCCTGCGCGCAGGCGACGCGCTGGTGCTTGAGGCGACGCCCGATGCGCTGGACGAATTCCGCAGCACGCTGGACCTGCATGTCGCCGACGCCGACCGCGAAGACCGCCTGCGCGCCGATGGCGAAGGGGTCGAGATCATCGAGGTCGTGGTCACCAGCGATTCCCGACTGAACGGCCGGTCGGCTCAGGCGGTCGGCCTGTCGTGGCGGCAGCGCTCCGTGCTGCTGGGGGTATCGCGGCGCGGCAAACGCATCACCTCGCAATTGCGTAAGACCGAGCTGCAGGTGGGGGATATTCTGCTGCTGCTCGTGCCCCGCGATACCGCGTCCCATGTGGTCGAATGGCTGGGCGTGCTGCCCCTTGCTGACCGCGGGTTGGCGGTGACCGAAAACCACAAGGTCTGGCTGGCCATCGGCCTGTTTGGCGGCGCGGTCACGGCGGCGAGCTTTGGGTTGATCTACCTGCCCGTCGCCCTGGGGCTGGTCGTCATCGCCTATGTGCTGGCGCGGATCGTCCCGCTGTCGGAGCTGTACACCCATATCGAATGGCCGGTCGTCGTCTTGCTGGGGTCTATGATCCCGCTGGGGGCAGCGCTCGAAAGCTCTGGCGGGACGGAGCTGATTGCCGGCGCGCTTGTCGGATTGACCCAAGGGCTGCCCGCATGGGTGGTGCTGACGGTGCTGATGCTGGTCACCATGACCCTGTCGGATGTGCTGAATAACACCGCCACCACCATCGTCGCCGCCCCCGTGGGCATCCAGATGGCGGCAAGCCTTGATGTCTCTCCCGACCCGTTCCTGATGGCGGTCGCCGTCGCCGCATCAAGCGCATTCCTGACGCCCATCGGGCATAAGAACAACACGCTGATCCTTGGTCCCGGGGGCTATAGCTTTGGCGATTACTGGCGCATGGGGCTGCCGCTTGAGATCATCGTCGTCGCGGTATCCATTCCGGCTATTCTGGTCTTCTGGCCGCTTTAGAGGCAGAGCCAAGGAAAGGAGCCGGGGGCCAGCCCCCGGACCCCCGGGATTTTTGCCATTTGGAAGCGCGGGGTCGGCGCTACCAGAAGAGCGGGATCATCATGGAGACGAGCAGCGACATCGACAGGTTGAGCGGAATGCCGATGCGCATGAAGTCGGTGAAACGGTAGCCGCCCGGCCCATAGACCAGCGTGTTGGTCTGGTAGCCGATGGGGGTGGCAAAGGCGCAAGACGCCGCGATCATCACCGCCACGACCAAGGGGCGCGGGTCCATGCCAAGTGCGGACCCGAGGCTGATGGCAATCGGTGTCATGATCACGGCCACCGCGTTGTTCGACACGATCTCGGTCAGGGTTGTCGTCAGCAGGAACACCGCGAAGATCACATAGAAGGGCGACAGCGTCCCGAGGAAGGGTGCGATATTGTCGACGATCAGGCTGATCGCGCCGGAATTTTGCAACCCTGCCCCGACCGCAAGCATCGAGAAGATCAGCGCCAGCAGACGGCCATCGACAAAGCTGAAGGCCTCTTCCGCGTCGATACAGCCCGTGACCAGGACCAACGCCACGGCCAGCACCGCCAGCAGCAAGATCGGCGCGACATTCAGCGCGGCCAAGACCACGATCCCCACCAGCGCCGCGATGGCGATCGGGGCGTGCCCCCGCCGGAAGGCCCGTGCCGACGGCTGCGAGACGTCGACCATATCCATATCCGAGGCAAGGCGCTGGATATCCTCCATCGCGCCTTCTAGCAGCAGCGTGTCACCGACCTTGACGATGAGGTCGTCAAGCTGGCGACCGATGTTCTGGTTCCGCCGGTGTACCGCCAAAGGGTACACCCCATAGCGCCGGCGCAGACGCAGCGCGCCGAGGGTGCGGCCCACCATCTTGCAGCCCGGCGTGATCAGCACCTCTACGGTCGAGGTTTCCACCGCCGAGACCTGATCGACGCGCTTGAGCTCTTTATTGGCCTGAAGGCTGAGCAGTTCCGTCATCTGGGTGCGTAGCACCACACGGTCGCCGACCCGCAGTTCGACACTGGCCAGATCGCGGCGCAACGATTGATCGCCGCGCACCACGTCGATCAGCCGCACGCCTTCGCGTTTGAACAGTTGCACGTCAAGCACCTCGCGCCCGATCAGGTTGGAGTCGGGCGGGATCACGGCTTCGGTGAAGAACTTCATCTTGGAGCGGTCCGACAGCATATTCGCCATACTGTCGCGCGCGGGCAGCAGTTTGGGCGCGAAGACGGCCATATAGATCAGGCCCCAGGCGCAGACGACCAGACCGATGGGCAGGATTTCGAAAATGCCAAACGGCTCCAGCCCTTGCGACCGTGCGACACCGTCCACCAGAAGGTTGGTCGAGGTCCCGATCAGCGTCAGGGAGCCGCCCATGATCGCCGCATAGCTCAGCGGGATCAGCAGTTTGGAGGCTTTGGTGCCAAGCGTCTGGCTGAGCTGCACCACGACCGGAATCATCACCACCACCACGGGCGTGTTGTTCATCACCGCCGAGGCCGCCATGACGGCCACGATCACGCCCACCACCGCCGTTTTCGGATGCGTCTTGGCATAGCGTTCGGCCATGCGCGTCAGCACATCCAGCGCGCCCGTGCGCACCAGCGCGCCCATCACGATGAACATCGCGGCAATGGTCCAGGGGGCAGAGTTCTGCAGCACCGCCTGCGCATCGTCATAGGGCAAGATGCCAAGCGCCAGCATGATGGCCGCCCCTGACAGGGCCACGACCTCGGTCGGGAGGGATTCGCGCAGGAACATGACGAACATGATCACAACGACGGTCAATGCCAGGATGGCAGAGGTGCTATCCGACAGGTTTAGAAAGTCCATTCAGGTATATCCGGCCTTGGGCAGATGAAAATCAGACTGCAGTGTCGTTGATTGCAACGTCCACGGCAAGCGTCGCCTTGGGGCAAGCGTCAGATGCGCCTGCCCTGCGCTATTCCGGATACGGGTCTAGAGCGAGCCAGCCGCAACGCGGTCAGGGCGCGCTTTGCTGCAGCTTGCCGCCCTGACGCACGGGCACGATACGGGTCGCTTTGCCGGTGCGGTCGTCGGTTTCGATATAGACGCCGGATAGGGTCGCTTCTTCGTTGGCGGGGGTGAAGCGGTCTTTGGGCATACCGGTGATGAAGCGGCGCAAAGGCTCTGTTTTCTCCATGCCGATCACCGAATGGTAATCGCCGCTCATGCCTGCATCTGTCAGATAGGCCGTCCCGCCCGGCAGGATCATCGCGTCAGACGTGGGCACATGGGTATGCGTGCCCACAACAAGGCTGGCGCGACCATCACACCAATGCCCCATCGCCATCTTTTCCGAAGTCGCCTCGCAGTGCATATCGACAATCACCGCCGATGCCATGCCGCCCAGAGGGTGGGTCTTGAGCACAGGCTCAAGCGCCGAGAACGGATCGTCAAAGGGGCGTTTCATGAAGACCTGACCAAGCGCTTGGGTGACCAGCACCTTGCGCCCGTTCTTGGCGGTGAACAGACGCGCGCCCTTGCCCGGTGCGTTTTTCGAAAAATTCAGCGGCCGGATGACACGTGGCTCCTGCTCGATAAAGCTCAGCATGTCTTTTTGGTCAAAGGCGTGGTCGCCCAGGGTCAGACAATCGGCCCCTGCGTCCAGCAGCGTTTTGGCGTGGCTGCCAGACAGCCCCATGCCAGAGGTGGCGTTTTCACCGTTCACCACCACAAAATCCAGCTTCCATTCCGTCCGCAAACGGGGAAGGTTTTCGCTTATTGCGCGGCGGCCCGCGCGGCCCATGACATCGCCGAGAAAGAGTATTTTCATGCCCCAAGCGTTAGGCTGCGCAGCGCCCGAGGGCAAGGGGCGGAGCTGCGGTTTTTGCGCGCGGGGTGCGGGCGCGCCTAGGCGATCTCGATCACGCCCGTCTCTGTCACGATCAGATCAAGGGGCTGGTCGGTGGGTTCAAGTGGCAGATCGTCAACCTCTTGCCCGGCAAAGGCAAAACCGATCGCCAAGGTCGCTCGCCGCGCACGCAACTGTTCCAGCGTGCGGTCATAAAACCCGCCGCCATACCCCAGACGCCCACCAGCGCGGTTGAACGCCAGCAGGGGTACGATCACGATTTCAGGGTCAAAGAAATCCTCGACTGCGGGGATCTGAGCGCCAAAGGCACCGTCCACCAACGGGGTATCCGGGGTCCAGCGCGAAAACCGCAAAGGCTGCGCTGCGCCCATGATCACCGGCACGCCCACGGGGCCATGGGCCGCCGCCTCGGCCATGGCGGGGCGCGGGTCAATCTCTGTGCGTATGGGTAGAAAACCGGACAGCGGGACGCCGCGATACCCCGCGAGCACTTCGCTCAGATAGCCGGCTTGCGCGGCGTTGGCACCATCAAACAGCGGCTTGCGCCGGGCAAAGGCCGCCTTGCGCGCTGCCGCCTTGACCGCCGCCATATCCATCACAGCAAGACCGCCGCCGCCAGCCCCAGAAAGGCGAAGAAGCCTACGACATCCGTCACCGTCGTCACAAAAGCACCAGAGGCAAGAGCCGGATCCACGCCGAAACGTTCCAGCAGGATCGGGATGCCCGTCCCCGCAAGCCCTGCCACGACCATATTGATCACCATCGCCGTCGCGATCACATAGCCAAGCGCGGGTGACCCGAACCACAGGATGCCGACGATCCCCATGATGATCGCGAAAATCAGGCCATTCACCAGCCCCACAAGACATTCACGCCGGATCACGCGCCAGACGTTCGATCCGGTCAAATCCCGGGTCGCGATGGCGCGCACGGCCACGGTCAGACTTTGCGTCCCGGCATTACCCCCCATTGAGGCCACGATGGGCATCAACACCGCCAACGCAACGATCTGCGCGATCGCTGCCTCGAACTGCGAAATCACCATAGAGGCCGCGATGGCCGTCACCAGGTTCACCGCCAGCCAGGGCAACCGCTGCTTGGTCGTCTCGATCACACGGTCAGACAGCGACCCTTCGCCAACACCGGCCAGACGCAGGATGTCTTCTTCGTGTTCCTCGTCCAGCACCGACATGGCGTCATCAATGGTGATCACCCCGATCAAACGCCCCTCGTCATCGACAACGGGCGCGGAGATCAGGTGATACTGGTTGAACGCATAGGCGACATCGCCCTCGTCGCGCAGAGCGGGAATGACCTGAAACGTATCCTCCAAAATGTCGCGCATGGGGGTGGCGCGTTTGGACCGCATCAGCTTGCCAAGGGTGACATTGCCCACAGGGTGCAACCGCGGATCGACCATGACAATGTGATAGAACTGGTCCGGCAGGTCTTCCTCGGGCGTGGCGCGCAGGTGATCAATCGCCTCGCCCACGGTCCAGTGTTCGGGGGCCATCACGACTTCGCGCTGCATCAAACGACCAGCAGAATATTCGGGATAGGTCAGCGCCTGTTCGACAGCGACCCGGTCGGCATCTTCCAGAGCACCCAGAATGGTCTCGGCCTGCGCATCCTCAAGGTCTTCGATCAGATCGACAACATCATCGCTGTCCATGTCGCGCACGGCGTCCGACAGCACCTCGGGCGTCAGGATCGCAACGACTTCCTCGCGGATCGATTCGTCGAGCTCCGACAGAATCTCGCCATCGAACTCGCGGTCATACAGCCGGATCAGCTTGGTCCGTTCAAAGGCGCTGATCTGTTCCAGAAGGTCGGCGATGTCGGCCGCGTGCAGCGGCTCCATCAGCTCTGTCAGCTTGGCGGCGTCATCGATTTCCACCGCATAGAGAATGGACGCCACGGCCTTCTTGTTCAGCCGATATGCCTCGCCTTCATCCTCGGCGTCGGGGGAGAGTTCAAGTTCCTGTGCGTCGTCAACCATGGCTGCCCCCACTTGCGATTTTGCGCAGACCATAAGCGTGCCACAGCGCGGATACAATGGCGCGGAACCCTGCGCTATCGGATTGTCGGCACGGCGGGCTGCGGTTAGACAGGCGGCATGAAAACACAAACACTCCTCCTCGGCCAAACGCTCCGGTTTACGGGCAATCCCCTCTCTGACCCGTGGGAGGAGACGGTTCATATCGACAGCGACAGTGGCGTGCTGATTGAAGGCGCGCAGATCAAGGCCGTGGGCCGCGCCGACGACCTGCGCAAGGCGCACCCGCAGGCGACGGTGCAGGACTATGGCGACCGGCTGATCTGCCCGGGGTTTGTGGATGCCCATGTGCATTATCCGCAGACCGCCATCATCGCGAGCTGGGGTAAACGGCTGATCGACTGGCTCAACAGCTATACCTTCCCCGAGGAAATGCGCCTGTCAGACCCCGCCTATGCCCGCGACATCGCCGGGCGCTATCTGGATCTGACGCTGGCCAACGGCACGACCACTGTCTGCTCTTTCGCCACCATCGCCCCCACCAGCGTCGACGCGATATTCGACGCGGCAGCAGAGCGTGGTCAGCGGATCGTGGCGGGCAAGACCTGCATGGACCGCAACGCCCCCGACGGGCTGCGCGATACGGCGCAATCGGCCTATGACGACAGCAAGATGCTGATCGACCGCTGGCACGGCAAAGGCCGCGCCAGCTATGCGATTACGCCCCGTTTCACCCCGACCTCGACGCCGGAACAACTCGCGGCCCTGGGTGCGCTCTGGACGGAGCGTCCCGACTGCCTGATGCAGACGCACCTGAGCGAACAGATCGACGAGATTGCTTGGGTCCAAGACCTTGTGCCCCACGCCCGCGATTATCTGGACACCTACGAGGAACACGGGCTGGTGCGCGATCGCGCCGTCTTTGGCCATGCCATCCACCTGACCCCGCGCGAGATCGACCGCCTTGCGGACAGCGGCGCATCGGTGGTGCATTGTCCTACCTCGAACACCTTCATCGGATCGGGACTGTTCGACATGGCGCATATCGCCGCGCGCCAGATTCCGATTGGCTTGGCCACGGACACCGGCGGCGGATCGTCCTTCTCGATGCTGCGCACAATGGCTGCGGCCTATGAGATCGGCCAGTTGCGCGGCACCCCCACCCATGCGGCGCAGTTGATGTGGCTTGCCACCGCCGGCTCTGCCCGCAGCCTGCATCTGCACGAAAAGATCGGCACACTCGCCGAAGGCTTCGAGGCCGACATCACCGTGCTCGACCTCGCCTCCACCCCCGCGATCAAGCAGCGCAGCGACAATGCGCACAGCATATGGGATCAGCTTTTCGCCACAATCATGATGGGCGACGACCGCGCCATCAGCGACGTCTGGGTCAACGGGGTGCGCCGAGGCTGACGCCAGCCTCCTTCATTTTGCCTTTAAACTCCCCGCGGCGCGTCCCGCAGGCGCGCCTTGCGAGACGGCTTCGGGCCCATCCTAACAGGGTGCGGCCAGAACCATTGCCCAAATCCGGTCCGGCCCCTGAAACAGGCCAAAACCCGTGGCATTCCGGCTCATCATATTGCGGTAATGCGGCGCCGATTGCGCCCATCCCCGCATGACCTGCGTCAGATCCCCCTGCCCCTTGGCAAGATTCTCGGCCACATAGCACCAGCGATAGCCCTGCGCCCGCACCCGATCGCCGACACCAGCCCCATCGCGCCCCGTGTGCGCGAAATATCCGTGCCGCGCCATATCCAGCGCATGTGCCCGTGCGGCGGCCTCTAGCCGTGGTGCATAGGACAGCGGGGCCACCCCCTGCTGCGCGCGCATGGCATTCAACATCTGAACCGCCTGTGGGTCGGCGCGCAAAGGCGATATCGCGGCAATCATCAGAGCCACGGCCAAAGCCAGCTTTCGCAGAATATTCATACCGTCAACTCCCCCCGCTTTCGCGCTACCCGCGCCTCTACCTCCTCCCGAGATAGAGCTATGCGTGTTTATATCGCGTCCCGCAGCGCCCGCGCGAGCTTGTTTTGTTGCGCGATCTGCGCGGGCAAATCTATGGTCACGACCTGCCCATCCCGCACGACGCCGCGCCCTTCAACAAGCAAATCGCGGACCGTTGTCGGCCCCGCAAGCAACAGTGCCGCAGGATCCCAGCTCCCGGCGCTTTCAATCCCGCTCACGTCCCAGATGGCGATGTCTGCCCGCGCCCCCACCTCGATCCGCCCGCATTCGGGCCGGCCCAGGATGTCTGCACCGCCGCGCGTGGCAATCTCGAGCGCTTCGCGTGCGCTCATCGCATCCGCCCCGCCGGCAACGCGCTGCAAAAGCATCGCCTGCCGTGCCTCTGCGACAAGATTACCGGCGTCATTGCTTGCGGATCCATCGACCCCGAGCCCTACGGGAACTCCGGCATCTCGCATCGCACGAAGGGGCGCGATCCCCGAGCCCAAGCGGCAATTCGAACAGGGGCAATGTGCAACGCCAGTCTTGGTCTGTGCGAATAACGCGATCTCGCTCGGGTCGAGCTTCACGCAATGGGCATGCCAGACATCGGGCCCGACCCAGCCCAGATCTTGTGCATATTGACCCGGACGACAGCCGAATTGCGCTAATGAATAGGCGATATCCTCCTCGTTCTCGGCAAGATGCGTATGCAGCATCACGCCTTTGTCCCGCGCCAACAGCGCTGCGTCCCGCATCAGGTCCCGACTTACCGAGAAGGGCGAACAGGGCGCGATGCCAACCCGACACATGGAAGAGGCCGATGGGTCGTGAAAACCGTCGATCACACGAATGCAATCCTCCAGTATCGCAGCCTCGCGTTCCACCAAAGCGTCAGGTGGCAACCCACCGTCGCTTTCCCCGATGCTCATCGCGCCGCGCGTGGGCTGAAACCGCACCCCGATCTCTGCAGCGGCGTGTATTGTATCCTCCAACCGGCTGCCGTTCGGATACATATACAGGTGGTCCGAGCTTAAGGTGCAGCCGGACAAGGCAAGCTCTGCCAACCCCACCTGAGCCGAGACATACATGTGATCCGGCGTAAACCGCGCCCAGATCGGATAAAGCGTTTTAAGCCAGCCAAACAGCAGCGCGTCCTGCCCCCCCGGCACCGCCCGCGTCAGACTCTGATAAAGGTGGTGATGGGTGTTCACCAACCCTGGCGTCACAACGCACCCTGATGCTTCTATCACCTCCCCTTCAGTTGTCAGGTTTTGTCCCACCGCCACGACAACCCCATCGCGCAGCAAAACATCAGCCGATACCAATTCGCGCCGCGTCTCATCCATCGTCAAAAGACAATCAGCGTTGCGTATCAGCAGTTCGGTCATATCGGACAATTCCTAACAAACTCTAAAGCTTCGGCGTGAATATCGGCATTGGCCGCCGCGATAGCGCGTCCCCCATGATGGGCGGGGCCGCCATCCCAGTCGGTAACGATGCCACCGGCGGCATGGACAAGGGCGATTGGTGCTTGAATATCATAGGGTTGCAGGCCCGCTTCGATGACCAGATCGACCTGCCCCGAGGCCACCAAAGCATAAGCATAGCAATCCATCCCAAAGCGCGCCAAACGCGCGTGTCGCGCCACCTCGGCAAAGGCGGCCCCTTCGGATGTCGTCCCGACTTCTGGAAAAGTAGTGAAAACGGTCGCCTGTGAAAGTGCACGCGCCCCACGCGTCCGCAGCGGATGAACGCCAGACGGGCCCGACACCTCTGCTTGGCCGCTGTGCCCAACAAAACGCTCGCGAATATAGGGCTGGTCGATGATCCCGAAAAACGGCCCATCCGCATTGCTGACCGCGATCAACACGCCCCAGGTCGGCGTGCCGGAGACAAAACCCCGCGTGCCGTCAATGGGGTCCAAAACCCAGGTGAGCCCGGACGTCCCTTCCGCGATACCATATTCTTCGCCCAGGATGGCGTCGTTGGGGCGTTCGCGCGCCAAGATATCGCGCATGGCCCGTTCGGCCGCACGATCGGCTTCTGTGACGGGATCATAGCCCGACTGGAATTTGTTGTCCGCAATCAGATCTGCTTGACGAAAATGGGGAAGTATCGCGGCACGGGCGGCGTCCGCCAGCAAATGGCCCACACGCAATATATCGGGATCGGAGTGCATATTTGGTATCATAGCTACCGATCTGACACTTTCGCCAGATCCTTGCAAGATAACACTTCCCGCTAAAGGTTAAGCCACATCACTGAGGACACGCGCCAGTTCGAACAGGCGGCGACGCTGGTTTTCGGGGATCGCATAGTAAGAGCGGATCAAATCCATCGCCTCTTTATCGCCGCTCAGATCCGCGGGGATATTGTCCAAGGCCTTTTCGGGCTGCGGTTTTTCGGCTTCCAGACCTTCAAAGAAATGCGAAACGTCCACGTTCAGGGCAAAGGCGATGTCCCAAAGTCTGGACGCGCTGACACGGTTTGCACCGGTTTCATACTTTTGGATTTGCTGGAATTTTATGCCAACAAGTTCTGCTAAGCGCTGCTGTGTCATGCCTGTCAGCCAACGGCGCTGCCGTATTCGCTGACCAACATGAACATCTACTTTATGAGGCATCACGATCTTCTTTCTAACTCAGCGCCCATAATTTCGACGCTTGTATTTGTGGAGAGGAAGTGACCAATTCACGTGGTCATTTCCGACAAAACGTGCTACTTGCAAATATACTCACTATGCGCAAATAAAATGAAAATGGACATACGTTCAGTTATCATTCCAATCAGCGCCAGCACTTAATCAAGCGTTGTTTCTGCGAGAAAAATACCCCTTATACGCGAACTGAACGTAGCAAGCGTTCGGGAACTCGCAAAACTTTTTACCTGAGCCGAGCACCATAAATTCGCCGCAATGCTGTGTGTCAGCATTTCCAACACATTGAGACCCGCTCCTCTCACGCTCAAGAATACCATATTTGTCAGTAAGATAGCCCCGCCCGTCAGCTTCGCCACTACATTCTGCGCGGGTGCGCGATGTTTTGCTCACGGCACCCGAATACCGCCTGATTAGCGCTAATAACGAAAACGTTACGGCACAATTGCGCCCGTCGCGGGGAAGAATCATCTTTTTCATGGGCAAAAGGCTTGCAGTCTAAACCTTAAAATACCGTTCAGAGCCGCGAGAACGACGCAGCAAAGCGCCGCGACGCAAAATTCGCAAACGCGTTAGGCAAATCTTCATATCCCTTCTTTAGCTCATTCATCACGGACACGCAGATGTGCAACCGAAAGGCTGCGTGTTTCGACGGTAGAAATGCCTATGTTGCGCCACATTTGGCAAAGCAAAACGCCAATAGTGCCCGCTGCGCTAGAATTGGATGCGAAAGCTCTTGAAAACAAAGACGTGTGTGCCGATATTTGACCCAATACCGAGGTCGGAGAACCGACTTTGCAACACGTCTATTATTTGGAGGATATTCATGGCCGACGTGAACACAATCCGGTCTGCGGCCGGATCCCGCGCCGCCGCTATCGATGAAGGGCTGCGCACCCATATGAATAAGGTGTATGGCACCATGTCGATTGGCATGTTGATCACCTTTGCAGCGGCTTGGGCCATTTCCGGCTTGGCCGTGACGACCGATCCTTCCGGCGCGGTTGCGCAGATTGGCACGGACAAGTACCTGACTTCCTTCGGCTCTGCGCTGTATATGTCGCCGCTGAAATGGGTTGTGATGTTTGCACCTTTGGCGTTTGTCTTCGGCTTGGGTGCCGCGATGAATAAAATCTCGGCCGCGACTGCGCAGACATTGTTCTATGTTTTCGCTGCCGTCATGGGCGTTTCGATCAGCTCGATCTTTCTGGTCTTTACGGGTTATTCCATCATCCAGATTTTCTTGATCACCTCGATCGCTTTCGCGGGGCTGTCGCTTTGGGGCTACACCACGAAAAAGGATATCTCCGGCTGGGGTAGCTTCCTGATCATGGGCGTCATCGGCCTGGTTGTTGCGTCGATCGTGAATATCTTCCTCGCCTCCCCTGCCCTTGTGTTCGCGATCTCGGCTATCGGCGTTCTGATTTTCGCTGGCCTCACCGCCTATGACACGCAGAACATCAAGAACACTTACTTGGCGCACGCACATCACGGTGACCAAGAATGGCTGCAGAAGTCCGGTATCATGGGCGCATTGAGCCTGTACCTGAACTTCATCAACATGTTCATGATGTTGCTGCAATTGTTCGGCAACCGCGAATAACAGACTGCCCCACGACGCGGGGAAATACCTAAGAACGAGCGCCCATCGACATCCGTTCGGTGGGCGCTTTCTTTTGCCCTAGGCGCTATCACAACCGTCGGCCCGACTACCTAATCTGCCCGCGACGCTTCCGCTTAACTGCGATCCATCTAAGCAGTCTGTTCAGTGACATTCGGCTCTACAAGCGTGCCGACACGACCTTGCGACTGTACGTCTTCCAGCCGGGCGCACAGAAAGGCACATCCGCAGAGGAGCGAACCTCCTCTCGAAATATTCACTGAAGTGGTGATTTCAAAGGTCTCAGCTTAGGTGCCAGCTCACCCCCGACCAAGCTAAACCGCAACGTGGAAGGCTTGCCCCAACGCAGCGGTCACGGCCATCGCAAGCGCGCCCCAGACCACCGCACGAATAATCGCCGAGCGCATGGGCGCACCGCCAAGCCGCGCACCGCCACCGCCAAGCAGTGCCAGAGCGAGCACAGCGGTCACGGCAATCGCGATCAAAGCGTACCCGGCAGGGGCGACAAGTGCTGCGATCAACGGAAAGGCCCCACCCAGAGCGAAGGCGAGCGCGGAGGCCCCGGCGGCCTGCAGCGGATTCGCTTGCCCTGCCAGGCCAAACATACCGAGCTCCTCGCGCGCATGCGCACCAAGAGCGTCGTGGTCGGTCATCTGCGTGGCAACCTTGACGGCGAGCGCGGCATCGACGCCGCGGTTCTCCAACCCTTCGGCAAGCTCTTCCAGCTCGTAGTCCGGGTCTTCCTCCAGCGCGATACGCTCACGCTCCAGATCGGCGGCTTCCACATCGGCCTGCGCCGAGACAGAGACATACTCCCCCGCGGCCATGGACAGTGCGCCCGCGGTCAATCCGGCGAAACCGGTCAGGGCGACATTTCCGGTCGCCATCCCCGCCGAGGTAACGCCGACCAGAAGGCTAGAGATGGAAACAATCCCGTCATTCGCCCCCAGTACAGCGGCGCGCAACCAGTTGCTCCGGTTGATGTAATGGCCTTCTTTGGGCATTGCCCGTCTCCTTGCGATCACATCCGGTACTCAGCCGCGACAGCAGGGCTGTTCCCATGTCCGAGGTAGAAAAACGCAAAAGGCCGCGCACGAGGCGCGGCCTTCATATCGCGTCGACGGTAAGATCTTACTTGATCTTGCCTTCTTTGTATTCAACGTGCTTACGAATAACGGGGTCGTACTTTTTGATGACCATTTTCTCGGTCATGGTACGTGCGTTTTTCTTGGTTACGTAGAAATGGCCTGTGCCCGCGGACGAGTTCAGACGGATCTTGATCGTGGTTGGCTTCGCCATAGTCGTTCTCCTGCAACGACGAGCAGGCCGCTGATCGACCGCTCGTGAAATCCTGAGTTTTGGGTTCTAGTCACGCCTGCGCCTGAGTCAACCGCTATTTCCTGCCCATGGCCCAAACGAACCGGAAAAATTGAAGTTTTCCGGACCAAGCCCCCGAAGAACAGGGATAAAGACCATGATTATGCGCGGAAGGCCTATAAGCCGGATTTTGTCCCCGCTTTGCGACAGGGGATGACCATTCCTCTGACCATGCAGTTGCCTGCACAGCTACAGCTGCCAACCCGGACCTGCTGGGGCAGAAGTGGCCCCGCCTTGCCTGTTGCCAGACGCGGCGCGCGGTCCCTATTTGGCATTGCTCCCGGTGGGGCTTGCCTTGCCAGAGATGTTACCACCTCCGCGGTGCGCTCTTACCGCACCGTTTCACCCTTACCTCCCCGGTGGTATCGGTTGCCCGACCCGTCGAAGCGGCGGTCTGTTTTCTGTGGCGCTTTCCGTCGGGTTACCCCGCCCGGGCGTTACCCGGCACCGTTTCTTCTAGGAGTCCGGACTTTCCTCGACCTTGTTGCCAAGACCGCGGCCATCCAGCCTTCCGCGCGCTGCACGCCTAGCGCCTAACTTCAGGTGGGGTCAATCAGTTTCACCCGCCGCGATGCCTTCGGCGAGGATTTTTAACCATTTGGAAACGGGTGTGGTGCTAGAGATCATGCCCGAGGGTCATATCCGCGGCGCAGAGCGGCCCCTTGCGCCAGGGGGCATACCGCAGACGCGTGCTGTGCAGCAGAAGGTCAATATCATCGGTGGCGGTGTAGCCTGCCGCATGTGCCGCCGCGATAAAGGCCGCCGGTGTGGGGTCGGATCCGCGGTCGTTTTCCGCGTACCGACTGCCTTTGCCGGCAAGGTTCTGACGCGCCAGACGTGGCCAGTCGAATCGCGGTCCGGGGTCGATCTTGCGTCCGGGGGCCATATCCGAATGGCCGATGACCCCTTCGGGCAGGATCGACCACCGCTCCATAATCCCCCGCAGCAGGGTTTCGAGCGTGACCATCTGCGGTTCGGAGAAGGGGTGATTGCCGCGGTTATCCAGCTCTATCCCGATAGAGCGTGAATTGATGTCATCGCGACCCTGCCATTCCCCTGCACCGGCATGCCAGGCACGCTGGTCTTCCGGGACAAGTGGTACAGTCTCGCCCTTGCCCGTGATCAGATAGTGGGCCGAGACTTCGGCCGCAGGGTCGCAAAGACGCGCGCAAGCCGCTTCTGCACTGTCCATCGCGGTATAGTGGAGCACGATCAAAGAGGGCCGCAGCCCGTTGCGGCGCGGCCCATGGTTCGGGGAAAGGTAGCGGTCAGGCGCGTCTGCCATAGGGCCTAGCCCTGCACCCCTTTGCGATAGGGGCTCGGGTCCCAGTTGCAGGCGTATCCGTCGCCGTCAGGGTCCATGCCGGAGCGGTCCTTTTCAGGGCCGCCCGCACTGAGGAAGGCGATCTGCGCCTGATCCGGGTGCGAATACTGGGCGCAGGCCCGTGCGAATTTGCGCTGCTTGTTGAACCCCCGACGGGTGTAGATCGGGGTGCCGACGGCGTGATTGTTCTGCAAAGCATAGGCCACGATATTGGGCCCGGCATCGGCGCGGTCCGGCAGGGCTTCGGGTTGCACCACACGGTATTGCGCGCGGTTGGCCGCGATGCGGGCCGCGTCGCCTTCGATGCTGCGCTCATCGGCCACGGCGTCAAAGTTGTTCTCTTGCGATATTCCCCCTGCTCCCAGCACCGGTGGCGCAGGGTTGGACGGGCTGGCGTTCACAGGGGCCACGCCCGAATTGGTCGCGGCATCATTGCCAAGCCCACCGGGGCGCGTGGCATCCAGGATACGTGCCGTTTCAGCAGCCGTCGCCGCGGCGGAACCATCATCGACAGCGTCCAGCGGCGTGGCGTCCACCGAGGCGGGTGCCGGCATCGTTGCCACCGCCCCGCCTGCCAAAGCTGTATCCCGCTGGGATTGCGCGGCGTCGAACGACCCGTCAAAACCGACACCCCGTCCACTGTCGGGGATTGCGGGCTGGCAGGCCGCCAGGGCGAGCCCCAAGGCTGCAACAATTGAACAACGTATCATCATCGGACCTGCTTTATCTGCTCTGGTTTATCGGCGGGGGTTTACCACCATTTCTGCGGCTTGGCTACAAAGCCCGCCGCCTGCTCCAGCGCATAGGCGGTAGACAGCAGATCGGCCTCTTCCCACGGGCGTCCGATCAGCTGCAAGCCAAGCGGCAGGCCGGTCTCGCTGGTGCCGGTGGGCAATGCGATACCGGGCAGCCCCGCGAGGTTCACGGTGACCGTGAAGACGTCGTTCAGATACATCGCCACAGGATCCGTATCCGTCATCTCGCCCAGACCGAAAGCCGCCGAGGGCGTGGTCGGGGTCAGGATGCTGTCGATACCGGCCGCAAAGGCGTCTTCGAAGTCTTTCTTGATCAACGTGCGGACCTTGCGCGCACGGTTGTAGTAGGCGTCGTAGAAGCCCGCACTGAGCACATAGGTACCGACCATGACACGGCGCTGCACCTCGGCCCCGAAGCCTTCGGCGCGGGTCTTTTCGTACATCTCGGTGATGCCGTCGCCGTGGTCCAGCTTGGCGCGGTGACCATAGCGCACCCCGTCATAGCGCGCGAGGTTCGACGAGGCTTCCGCCGGTGCGATCACGTAATAGGCAGGCAAGGCGTATTTCGTATGCGGAAGAGAGATATCAACGATCTCGGCCCCTGCGTCGCGCAGCATGGCGATACCGTCCTGCCACAGCTTGTCGATCTCGGCAGGGATACCGTCGATGCGGTACTCCCGCGGGATGCCGATCTTCTTGCCACGGATGTCGCCGGTCAAGGCGGCTTCGAAATCAGGGACCGCCAGCTCGGCAGAGGTGCTGTCCTTGGGGTCATACCCCGCCATGGCTCCCAGCATGATCGCCGCATCGCGCACGGTCTTGGTCATCGGGCCCGCCTGATCCAGCGACGAGGCAAAGGCCACGACGCCCCAGCGGGAGCAGCGGCCGTAGGTCGGCTTGATCCCCACGGTGCCGGTAAAGGCCGCGGGCTGGCGGATCGAGCCGCCGGTATCGGTGCCGGTGGCCGCAAGACAAAGATCCGCCGCCACAGCTGCCGCCGACCCGCCCGAAGATCCGCCGGGTGTCAGCGCTGTCTCATCGCCCGAACGCCGCCACGGGTTGACGGCATTGCCATACACGGAGGTTTCATTGGACGATCCCATCGCGAATTCATCCATGTTGAGCTTGCCCAACATGACGGCCCCGCTGTCCAGCAGGTTCTGCGATACGGTGCTTTCATACTCGGGCAAGAAGCCTTCAAGGATGCGCGACGCCGCTTGCGACGGCACCCCTTTGGTGCAGAACAGATCCTTGATACCGATGGGCAGACCACACATGGCAGGGGCATCGCCGGATTTGATCCGCGCATCGGCTGCCTTGGCCTGATCCATCGCCAGATCACCGGTGTGGTGGACAAAAGCGTTCAGCGCGCCCGCGCCTTCGATCGCGCTCAGACATGCCGCCGTCAGCTCGGCCGAGCTCACATCCCCCTTGCGCAGCGCGTCACGTGCATCGGCAAGGCCCAGTTTATTCAGATCAGCCATTATTCAACCACCTTCGGAACCGCAAAAAATCCTTCGCGCGCGTCGGGCGCATTGGCCAGCACCTTGGCCTGCTGGTCGCCATCGCGCACCACGTCCTCGCGCTTTTTCAACACCTGTGGCGTGACTGATGTCATCGGCTCTACCCCGTCGACATCGACTTCGTTCAACTGCTCGATAAATCCGAGGATATTGTTGAACTCTTGCGCCAGCGCGGGCAAGGCGTCGGGTTCGACCTTGATGCGGGCCAGTTTCGCCACCCGTGCGGCTGTGGACTCGTCAATGGACATGGGCGCTCCTTCATCTGATTGGGTGCCGTTTATCGCCCCCTGACCGCCCCCGCAAGTCTGGGGGCTGCCTCTGACCCGCAATCGCGCCGGTTGATCCTTCATTTTGCCAAATAAACTCCCGCCGGAGGCTCCCCAAAGCGGCATCACGCGCTACAGTCCGCTAAAGACACGGAATAAGGGAGACCCAAATGGATATCATCTGGCTAGGCCACGGCAGCTTTCGCATCGAGATCGAGGATCAGATTCTGCTGATCGACCCCTGGCTCACCGGCAATCCGATGCTGGACGACGCGCAGCACGAGGCCGCACTGGCAGGCGTGACGCAAATCCTGGTGACCCACGGGCATTTCGACCACACCCAGGACCTCAAGATGGTGGCCGAGAAAACCGGAGCGCCGGTTGCAGGCATGGTCGAACTGATGGGCTATTTCAGCGCGCAGGGCGTGGAGAACACCATCGGATTCAACAAAGGCGGCACCATCCGCTGCGGCAAGGTCGATGTGACCATGGTCCCCGCGTCACATTCCTCTTCCGTCGATGGGGACGCGGGGCCTGTCTATATGGGGGCCGAGATCGGCTTTATGATCAAGGGCGAAGGCCGCACGATCTATGTCACGGGCGATACGGATATTATGGCGGATATGGATTGGATGGGCGACTACCACAAACCCGACATCGGCATTCTCAGCGCGGGCGGCCATTTCACCATGGATATGGCCGGTGCGGTCTATGCGGCGAAACGGTATTTTGACTTCAAGACCGTCATCCCCTGCCACTACCGTACCTTCGACGC
This sequence comes from Sulfitobacter sp. CB2047, assembly GCF_000735125.2. Taxonomy (NCBI): domain Bacteria; kingdom Pseudomonadati; phylum Pseudomonadota; class Alphaproteobacteria; order Rhodobacterales; family Roseobacteraceae; genus Sulfitobacter; species Sulfitobacter sp. CB2047. Next base: position 2,429,454 of record NZ_CP072613.1, read on the forward strand.
GCTTGAACAATCGGCGCAGGTGTTGATCGACGGCTTGCCCGGCGTGGATGTGATCGAGCCCGAGGTGCTTAAACCGATCAGCCTGTAAAACGGCCTAATTAACAGAACCGGCGCGATCCCCGATGAAACAAAGGGTGTCGTTGGCGCGCAGGGCGATGGTGTCTTGATCAAACGCAGCTTTGCGCGCCTCTGCTGGATCAAGCGCCAGCGTGGCGCAGACCTCGAACGCGGTATCGCTGAGGCGGTGGTAGGCGTAGGGCGCGCCCGTTGCAGGGTCGCCTTGGGTCAGCACATCGCGCAATCCGGGCCGCATGCCGGGACAATAGCTGTCATCCGCAAGCGCTTGCGGCAATGGTTTGCCCAAGTGACCAAGGCACATCAGATGCGTGTGCAAGGTCCGCAGATCGCTGAGGCGCTGACTGTCCTGCTGGGCGAGCCTTGCGTGCTGCGGGCCACCCACCACGACCAGGCCGCCGATGATGGCACCGCCGACCAGCACAGACATGCACATCAGCAGCACCTTGTTCACGCCGGGGCCTCTTCGCGCAGATCGCGCAGATAATAGGCAAAGATGCCCCCGGCGACGACCAGCACCACCAGCGCCTTGAGCACGAATTGCGCCGTCAGGTCACCGGTCAGCAGCGCATAGATGGTGGCAATCGAATCCCCTAACATCGTCAGCGCGGCCAAAAGCAGGCCGATATATATCATCCATTTGCGGATCGCAGAGCGGTACAGCGCAGGGTCGCGCGCCAGTTTCCGCCGCTCGCGCAAGGTCAGCCACAGATACATCGGTCCGGTCACGATCAACACCGCAACCCCCCAGCGGATCGACCGGTCGCTGCCGCCGTCGCCCGTGGCAAAGACCACATCGACCAGCGCCTGTAATACGACAACCAGATTGAACGCGCCAAGGATCAAGACGCAGAACGTCAGCGCATAGGTAAAGAAGTCCCGCGCAGACACCGTCGCCACAGGCCGCGGAATGGGCGGAGAGAACGGCATCTCGTCCCAGCCGTTCAGGGCATCCTGCACCTCGGCGCTGCACCAACCGGCATGGGTCAGCGCGGATGTGATCTCGGCCCGTGACTTGCCCGCGGCCAAGGCGTCGCGCACGAAAATGCTCAGCTCGTCCCGTTGGGCCATATGGGTCTATCCTTTTCGTTTCTCTGCAAAAAACGCCTTTAGCAGATGTTCGCTTTCAGGCGCTGCAATGGCGTCATAGACGTCGGGGGCGTGGTGACATTGCGCGTGGGAAAACACCCGCGCACCCTGCGCCACACCGCCAGACTTGGGGTCTGACGCGCCGTAGTACAAGCGTGCCACCCGCGCGGCAGAGATCGCGGCGGCACACATGGCGCAGGGTTCCAGCGTCACATAAAGCGCATGCCCGCCCAGCCTTTCGGACCCCGCCGCCGCACAGGCAGCACGGATCGCCAGCACCTCGGCATGGGCGGTGGGATCGTTCAGCTCGCGCGTCCGGTTGCCCGCCTGCGCGACGACCTGTCCGTCGGGGGCCACGATGACCGCGCCCACGGGCACTTCACCGCGGGCAGCGGCGGCGCGGGCCTCTTCCAGCGCTTGGGACATATAGGACGTAAAGCTCATACACCTCTCTTGCCCGCAAACGCCGCCCTTTCGCAAGCGCGGGAAACAGGGTAAGCGCTGAAGTATGAGCGCAGATACACCCTCCCAGCCCCCGAAATCCGGCACCCCTCCCGGTGACCGCATTGCCAAAGTCCTGTCCCGTGCCGGCATCGCCAGCCGCCGCGAGGCCGAACGCATGATCGAGGCCGGTCGCGTGCGCGTCAACGGTGCGCAGATCGATTCGCCTGCGTTGAACGTGACGCCCTCGGACGCGATCACCGTCGACGGCAAACCGGTGGGCGAGCCCGAACCACCCCGCGTCTGGCTGTTCCACAAGCCCACGGGGCTGGTCACCACCAACCGCGACGAAAAGGGCCGCGGCACGATCTTTGACGATCTGCCCGAGGACATGCCCCGCGTTATGAGCATCGGTCGGCTTGACCTCAACTCCGAAGGGTTGCTGCTGCTGACCAATGATGGCGAGGTCAAGCGCCGCCTCGAACTGCCCTCGAACGGCTGGCTGCGCCGCTACCGCGTGCGCGTCAATGGCCGCCCCACCGACGATATGCTTGAACCGCTGCGCAAGGGCATCACCGTCGATGGCGAGGATTTTCAGCCGATGACGGTCACGCTGGACCGGCAACAAGGGGCGAACGCCTGGCTCACTGTCGGGCTGCGCGAAGGCAAGAACCGCGAGATCCGCCGCGCGATGGAGGCGGTGAACCTGTCGGTGAACCGGCTGATCCGCACCAGCTATGGCCCGTTCCAGCTTGGCGAGCTGAAAACCGGCGAGGTCGAGGAACTCAAGCGCAAGGTGGTCCGTGACCAGTTGGGCCTCGAGATTGCCGATACCACCGGCACCGCGATCAAGAAAAAGCCCGCGCGCATCATCAAGCGCAAGGCCCGCAAACCCGGAGAGCCGGGCCCCGGTCGCCCCGGCCTGCCCAAGGAACCGGGTGACAAGACCGCGACGGGCAAGACCATCCCCGGCAAGCCCAAGCCCGGCTATGGCAAGTCCAAGCCCGCACGCCCCGCGTCCGACCCCGCGCCGCGCAAGTTCGGCACCCGCGTAAAATCCACCCGTAAACCCTGATTTCTGTGGGTTTACGGCCCTTTGGCCGCTACTTTTGCGTGCGTGACCCTAGCGGGTGGCGGGCACTGCGACTATATGTCGTGCAAAGGAAGGTCCGATGGGTCGATTGCTTGTCTTTGTCGCCACGCTGGCGCTGATTGTTGCGTTTGTCGCCGTTTTGGTGACAATCATCGCGAGGATTCTGGACGCGGGCCGTCGTGCATCGACACCAGCGCATGGACAGGAGGTTTATCGCCCCATGGCACCGACACCGTTTCAGAAAATCACCTATGCCGCGCTTGTCGTCTTGCTGTTCGGTGTCTCTACCGGCTGGCTCGGGGGGCTTTGATCCATGGCGCAGCGCTTTGGCGGTAAATACAGCAATCATGATGCTGGCGACGGCACGCCGCCTCCGCAGGGCACCCGTGCCAAACGTATAGAGGTCGACCCCGCAAGCGGGCGGGCCAAAATCTTGTTCATCCCCGCCATTCCGCTTGTGTTCATGTCGTTGAACGACGGGGCGCAGGGGCTTGCATTGGGGCTGCTGGCGGCGGCGACGCTGACCGGTGCCGCGTGGATGCTGCGCGAGGGGCTGAAAGCCGAAGCCGCTTATACCGCGCGCAAGGTTGCCGAACGCCCCGCCCTGCCGCGCAAGATCATCGCCAGCCTGCTGACCGGTGCCGGCGTGGCGCTTGCCGCCTATAAGAATGACCCCGGACTGGCGGCCCCTGTGCTTTATGCGCTGGCCGCGATGGGGCTGCATGTGTCGGCCTTTGGCATCGATCCGCTGACATCCAAGGGGATGGAGGGCGTGGACAGCTTCCAGAAAGACCGCGTCGCCCGTGTCGTGGACGAGGCGGAAAAGCACCTTGCCGCGATGAACACCGCCATTGCACGCGCGGGCGATCGCAAGGCGCGCGACCGGCTGGCGCAGTTTCAGGACACCGCGCGCACCCTGATCCGCACCGTGCAGGATGATCCGCGTGATCTGACCGGTGCGCGTAAATATCTGTCGGTCTATCTGCTGGGCGCGCGTGACGCGACAATCAAGTTTGCGGATATCTACGCCAGCACCGGCGATGCGCAGGCACGCGCCGATTATCTGGCTTTGCTCGATGATCTGGACAAAAACTTTGCCGCGCGCACCCAAAAATCGCTATTGGAAGACAAGACCGATCTGAACATCGAAATCGACGTGCTGCGTGAGCGGCTTTCCCGAGAAGGCGTGCGTCTCGACTGACGCGCCCCGCCCCAAGAGCATAGGAATACTTGAAACATGTCTGATACCGTTCGTGACAAAGCGACCCAATCCGTAGCACTGGTGGAAGAGGTCAACGCGCAGATCCTGCCCGACCCCGCCCCTGCGGATGCCGTCGTCTCGCTTGAGAAAGCCGATGCGCCACAATCGGCAGAGATCAAAAGCCGCATGGCAGAGATCGACATGGGCGACACGCAGTCGATCATCGGTTTCGGGTCCGGCGCACAGGCCGAGTTGCAGGAGATCAGTCAGGCGATGTTGCAGGACGTGCGCAACAAGGATGTGGGCCCCGCCGGTGACAGCCTGCGCACGATCGTGACAACCATCCGCGGCTTTTCCGTATCCGAGCTGGACGTGCGCCGTGAACGCAGCTGGTGGGAACGTCTTTTGGGCCGCGCGGCCCCCTTTGCCAAATTCACCGCCAAGTTCGAAAAGGTACAGGGTCAGATCGACCGCGTCACGGACGAGCTGCTGACCCATGAACATACCCTGCTCAAGGATATCAAATCGCTTGATATGCTGTACCAAAAGACGCTGCAGTTCTATGATGAGCTCGCGCTTTATATCGCCGCGGGCGAGGCCAAGCTGGCAGAGTTGGACGCGACCACCATCCCCGCCAAAACGGCAGAGGTCGACGCCGCACCAGAGGCGGATCAGGTCATGGTCGCACAGGAACTGCGCGATATCCGCGCCGCGCGGGACGATCTGGAACGTCGTGTGCATGACCTGAAACTGACCCGTCAGGTGACGATGCAATCGCTGCCCTCGATCCGCTTGGTGCAGGAGAACGACAAGTCGCTGGTGACCAAGATCAACTCGACCCTCGTGAACACCGTGCCGCTGTGGGAAACCCAGCTGGCGCAGGCGGTCACCATCCAGCGCAGCGTCGAAGCCGCCGCCGCCGTGCGTGACGCCAATGACCTGACGAACGAGCTGCTGACCTCTAACGCGCAGAACCTGCGCGAAAGCAACAAGGTCATCCGGACCGAGATGGAACGCGGTGTGTTCGACATCGAAGCCGTCAAACAGGCCAATGCCGACCTGATCGGGACCATTCAGGAATCGCTGCAGATCGCCGACGAAGGCAAGGCGCGCCGTGCCTCTGCCGAGAAAGACCTGCAAGAGATGGAGGCCAATCTGCGCGACACGCTGGCCTCTGCCAAAGCGGCCAAGCCCGCAGCCCCTGCGGCATAACCCCGTCACAACCTGGAGCGCGCGATATGGTATGGCAACGGTTGGGGCGAACAGGATGGATCGGCACGGCGGCTGTGGTCGCCGCGCTGGCCGCCTGCACCCCGCAGCCCCCTGTTGAACCGACGCTGAAACCCATCGCGCGCCCCGACACGCCGCCGGCCCCGCCCCCCGTGGTGGCCAAGCCCACGTCGCAAAAAAGCGCCAAGCTGCGCAGCTATTTCAACCAGGTGCAGCAGGCCCAATTGAGCCAGGGATTGCTGCGCCGGGATGGTGGGGGGCAGGACACGCCCTTCACCGCCGACATGCTGGTGCGCAACTTTGAACAGATCGCTTTTTACAACGAATATAACGCCACCCTGACCGGACGGGGCGATAAGACCCCCATGCGCCGCTGGGAACGCCCCGTCCGGATGGAGGTCGTCTTTGGCGACAGCGTTCCCCCGTCCGAACGTGACCGCGATGCGGCCTCGATCCGCGACTATGCCACCCGCCTCGCCGCCACGACGCAGCATTCCATCACCGTGGGCGGCAAGCCGAACTTTATGGTGATTATCGCGGGCGAGGATGACCGCCCCGCCGCCCTTGCCCAAGCCGCCGAACGCATCCCCGGTGTGACCGCCGAAAGCCTTGCCGCGCTCAGCGATCTGCGCCGTGATACCTATTGCATCGTCGCCGCCTATGCCGGTGGCGCGGACCCCAGCACCTATACCGCTGCCGTCGCCGTCATCCGTGCCGAGAACCCCTCGCTTATGCGGCTGTCGTGTATCCATGAAGAACTTGCGCAGGGCCTTGGCCTTGCCAACGACAGCCCCACCGCACGCCCGTCGATCTTTAATGATGACGATGAATTCGCGCTGCTCACCCGTCACGACGAGCTGCTGCTGAAAATGCTCTATGACCCGCGCTTGCACGCCGGCATGACCGCCGAAGAGGCGGCCCCCGTGGCCCGCAAGATCGCGCTCGAACTGATCGGCGGGCCCGTTTAACCCGCCACCGACCTCCCCCGAAAGGACCAAGACATGGGTATTCTCGATTTTCTCTCTGGCCAATTCATCGACGTTATCCATTGGACGGACGACACCCGCGACACGATGGTGTCCCGGTTCGAGCGCGAAGGCCACGAGATCAAATACGGGGCCAAGCTGACGGTGCGCGAAGGGCAAGCCGCTGTCTTTGTCCACGAAGGTCAGCTGGCTGATGTGTTCACGCCCGGGCTTTATATGCTTGAAACCAATAACATGCCGATCATGACATCGCTGCAGCATTGGGATCACGGCTTCAAAAGCCCCTTCAAATCCGAGATCTATTTCGTCAACACCACCCGTTTCAACGATCTGAAATGGGGCACCAAAAACCCGATCATCGTGCGCGACCCCGAGTTCGGCCCCGTGCGCCTGCGTTCATATGGCACCTACTCTGTCAAAGTGTCGGACCCCGCGCGGTTCCTGACCGAAATCGTGGGCACCGATGGTGAATTCACCATGGACGAGATCAGCTATCAGATCCGCAATATCATCGTGCAGGAATTCTCGCGCAGCATCGCGCTGTCCAATATTCCGGTCATGGATATGGCCGCCAATACCCGTGAGCTGGGCAAACTGGTGAGCACCGAAATCTCGGCCACCATTGCAGAATACGGGCTGACCATCCCCGAACTTTATATCGAAAACATCTCGCTCCCCCCCGCCGTGGAGGAGGTGATGGACAAACGGTCGTCGATGGGGGTGATCGGGGATTTGAACAAGTTCACGCAGTTCCAGGCGGCAGAGGCATTGGGCCGCGAGGGCGCCGCGGGCGCAGCAATGCAGACCGGCCTGGGTGCCGGATTGGGCATGCAGATGGGGCAGGCCGCCGCCGCGCAGGCAGGCCCATGGGGCCCGCGCCCCGCAGCTGCGGCCCCCGCTGCACAGACGCCTCCGCCCCCGCCGCAACCTGAAAAGGTCTGGCATCTGGCAGAGAACGGCCAGACCAAGGGCCCGTTTTCAAAGGCCGCATTGGGCCGCATGGCCACGGATGGCGGGTTGACCCGCGAGACCTATGTCTGGACCCCCGGTCAGGATGGCTGGCTTAAAGCAGACGATGTGGCCGAGCTGGCGCAGCTCTTTACCGTGCTGCCGCCCCCGCCGCCGCCTGCGTAAGGCTCTGTGAAACTTGGAACGGGCAACGCGCGTGTCTAGGCTATGACCTCACGCCGTCGCCCCTTGCTGCCCCACCGTCGGACCCTGATGAAGCTTTTGCATTGGGGCATGGTGCCGCTGTTTGTCTGGTTCCTGCTGGTGCAGCCGGCGGATGTGGCGCGGATCGGGCCTGCGGCGGTGCGGTTCCATTCGGTCATGGGCTTGGTCTTTGTCAGCGCGGCCCTGCTGTGGTGGGTGTCCTACATGCGACGCGGCCTGCTGGGGCGCCCCGGCCCCAAGCTTGCGGGCTGGGCCCGTTGGCTGCATCCGGTGCTGCATAAGACCCTGATCTGGGGTATCTTTGGCGTCGCCCTGACAGGGCTGCTGATCGGGGTGACCTCGACCGTTCAGCTTTGGGCCGGTGGGATTGTCCCGATTGCCGTGCCCCTTGATATGCCGCGCGCCAACGACCTCGTCGGGCTGATCCACAGCATCGAATTCTACGCTCTTGCAGGCATCGCACTGGCCCATGCCGCATTTCACATCTGGCGTCACCTTCGCCTGCGCGACAACGCCCTGCGCATCATGGCTCCGAAAGTGCTGCACCGTTTTTTGTGACCCTGCTCTGGCGGCAGGGGGCGCACTGCCCTATGTCTGGGGCAGGCCTGACCAAAGGACAGCTCTATGCCCGCCAGCACCGGCTTTGACGACCCCGACCTGCCCCCCACACCGACCGAGGAACACCGGTTCCCCTGTGACACCTGCGGGTCCGATCTGCGGTTTGATCCTGAAAGATATCTGCTGGTCTGCGACCACTGCGGCAATACCGAAGAGATTTCAGGCACGCGCGGCCTGCATAACCCGATCGCCGAGTTGGATTTCCAGGCCGCACTGGCCAGCGCTCTCCCCCAATCGCAGATGGAGGATACACGGGTCACAACCTGCCCCAACTGCGCCGCACAGGTAGAGTTCGACCCCGGCAAACACGCCACCGAATGTCCGTTCTGCGCGACCCCTGTGGTGATCGATACAGGGGTGAACCGCCATATCAAACCCCGCGCCGTGCTGCCCTTTGGCCTGACCGAGGATACAGCACGCGATGCTATGACCGACTGGCTGGGCAGCCTGTGGTTTGCCCCCAATGGCCTGCAGGAATACGCGCGCAAGGGCCGCAAGATGCAAGGGATCTATGTGCCCTACTGGACCTATGACGCCGACACGCGCTCCAGCTATTCGGGCGAAAGGGGCACGGTCTATTACGTCACCCAGACCGTCATGCGCGACGGCAAACGCGTGCAGCAGCAGGTGCCGAAAATCCGCTGGCGGGCGACTTCAGGTCGGGTGGCGCGGTTCTTTGATGATGTGCTGGTGCTGGCGTCGAAATCGCTTCCCAAAAGGTTCACCGATGCGTTGGCCCCGTGGGATCTGGCGGCCCTTGAACCCTATGCCCCGGAATACCTCGCCGGCTTTCGCGCCGAAGCCTATGCGGTGACGCTTGATGAAGGCTATGCACAGGCACGCGAGGTGATGGACGCGATGATCCAGCGCGATGTGCGTTTTGATATCGGCGGCGACCGTCAGCGCATCCACAATATCCAGACGCAGGTCAGCGATGTGACGTTCAAACATATCCTGCTGCCGGTCTGGCTGGCAGCTTACAAGTACCGCGGCAAGACCTATCGTTTTGTGGTCAACGGCCGCACAGGCAGCGTACAGGGCGAACGCCCCTATTCCGCTGTGAAAATCACCTTTGCCGTGATCCTTGGCCTGATTGTCGCCGGGGTCGTTGGCTATTTTATGGCGCTCCAAAAATGACCCAGATCGATACATTCACCGATATCCTGCGCGCGCGTTCTTCGTGCCGCGCCTTTCGCCCCGATCCGGTCGACGACGCGATCATCACCCATATCGTCGACGCAGCGCGCCACGTGCCGTCGTGGTGCAATGCGCAGCCTTGGCAGCTGACCGTCACCAAAGGGGCCGCGACCGACCGCTTCCGCGACGCTTTGGCGCTAGAGATTGCGAAGGGCACACCCCCCGCCCCCGATCTGGACTGGCCGGCCTCTTACAGCGGCGTCTACGGCGACCGGCGGCGGACCTGCGGGTTCCAGCTTTATGACGCCGTCGGGATCGAGAAATCGGACCATGCGGGCCGCATGGCGCAGATGATGCGAAACTATGCGTTGTTTGACGCGCCCCATGTGGCGATCGTGACCTCCCCTGCTGAGCTTGGGGCTTACGGGGCAATGGACAGCGGCGGCTTTGTCACGGCCTTTACGCTGGCGGCAACGGCGCTTGGGGTGGCCACCATCGCCCAGGCCGCTATCGCTGCCTATGCGCCCACCGTGCGACAGCATTTCGACCTGCCGCAAGACCGCCTGATCCTTTGCGCGATTTCCTTTGGCTATGCGGACGACGCGGCACCGATCAACCGGTTCCGCACGCAGCGGGCCACCCCTGAAGACATCATCGATTGGAAATCCTGATATGCGCGCACTCCTACAACGCGTCAGCAACGCCTCCGTCACTGTCGATGGCCAGATCATCGGTCAAATCGACCACGGGCTGCTGATCTTCGTCTGCGCCATGCCCGACGACACACATGCGACCGCGCAAGGACTGGCACAAAAGATCGCCAAGCTGCGTCTGTTCAAGGATGATGCTGGCAAAATGAACCGCAGCCTGTCCGATACGGGCGGCAGCGCGCTGATTGTCAGCCAGTTCACCCTTGCCGCCGATACCTCCCGCGGGACCCGCCCCGGTTTCTCGCGCGCCGCCAAGCCCGATCACGCCAAAACGCTATACGAAGATTTCATCGCTTGCGTCGACGCCCATGGCATTCATGTCCAAACCGGTTCTTTCGGAGCCGATATGTCCGTCGCGCTCACCAACGACGGCCCCGTCACCCTCTGGCTCGACACAGAAAACCCCTGATCTTCCAAATGGAAAAAATCCTCGGGGGGTTAAGGGGGGCAGACAGCCCCCTTGTCCCGCCTACGGCTCGCGAAACGCCTCTTTGGACTTGTAAAGCGGCTTCAACAGATACTGCAAAACCGTCTTTGACCCTGTGTGCAACTCCACGCTTGCCTGCATGCCGGGTCGGATCTGCAAAGACGCCTGCCGCGGGGTGAGGTGTTCTGTGTCCACCTGCAACGTGACCTTATAGTGCGGATCCCCATCCGGCGCGCGGGATCGTTCATCCTTGAACGTATCGGCCGAGATCAATTTGACCGTGCCCTTCAAGGTGCCATAGATCGTATAGTCATAGGCCGACAGCTTGACCGTCGCCTCTTGGCCGGGGCGCACGCCGGCGATGTCTTCGGGCTTGACGCGGGCCTCGACGAACAGCTCTTCGTCCAGCGGGATGATCTGCAAAATCTCCTCGCCCGGGCGCACGACGCCGCCGATGGTGGTCACGCTCAGGTTGTTGACGATGCCGCGCAGGGGGCTGACCAGGACGGTGCGGTTCAACTGGTCCGTGCTCGCCTTGAGGTTCTGTTTCAGCGTCGCCAGCTCTTTAAGCACATCGGAGTATTCCTGCGCGCGCTCCAGCTCTGTGCCGGTGACGATCTCGTCCAGCTTGATCCGCGCATCCGCATGGGTCTTGCGCGCGCGCGTCACCTCGATCAGTGAAACGATCTTTTTCTTGAGCATATTCTCAAGCAGCTCACGCTCTTTCAACGCCTCGGTCAGCACCCGCCCCGCCCCTTCGGAGCGCGAGACAAAGTCCGATTGCCGCGCTTTCAGCAATGCCCGTTCAGAGGCGACGATATCGGGCGTGCGCGTGGCATAGGCGTCGGGCACGTCAAAGTCATACTGTCCGGCCAGCTCTGCCTCCAGACGTAGACGGCGGATTTCAAAGGCGCTGATCTGGTCGCGCAGGTCGTCCACGGCGGATTGGAACTGGGTGCCATGCAGACGGGCCAACACGTCGCCCTTCTCCACATGATCGCCCTCGCCCACGGCAAGTTCTGCCAGAATACCACCTTCAAGGTTCTGGATAATCTGGGGTCGCGAGCTGGAAATCATCGATCCTTCGGCACGCACGATTTCATCGACCCAAGCAAAGGCAGCCCACAGCAGGAACACCAGCACGGATGCACCGCAAAGCCAGATCACCATGGACGGCCCGCGCATCTGCCCCGTCATCTGCGCGCCCAGTGGCGTGGTGCTGAGACTGCTCATGCGACGTGCCCCTTCTGACCCGCCAGATGGGCAAGCACTTTTTCCTTGGGCCCGTCGATGGTCATGCGGCCATCCTGCAGCACCAGCGTGCGTTCAGTCAGCGCAAGGATCGGGGCGCGGTGGGTCGCGATGATCGCGGTGCGCCCTGCCATCCAGCTTTGTAACCGCGAGACCAGCGTTGCCTCCAACCTTTGGTCCAGCGCTGCTGTGGGTTCATCCAGCAGGCAGATCGCCGGATCCTGCAACCACAGGCGCGCCCAACCGATGGATTGACGCTGCCCGATGGACAGGCCGGCGCCCGCGTCCTTGATCTCTAGGTCCAGCCCCTTGTGGTGGTTGCGCACGAAAGGCCCCAGACCTGCGAAATCAAGGGCGGCGTGGAGGCGGTCGTCGTCGCGTTCCAGCATGGTGAGGTTCAGGTTATCGCGCAGCGTGCCCGAGAACAGGCGCACGTCCTGTCCCAGATAGCCGATCAGCCGGCGCAGGTCGCGCGGCTCGATCTGGCCCAGCTCTGTGCCGTCCACCAGAATGCGCCCTTCGGTCGGGGCATAAAGCCCGCTGAGCATCTTCAGCAGTGTCGATTTGCCCGATCCATTGGCCCCCAGCACGGCGACATGCTGCCCCGGCTGGATCAACATGGCTTTGATATCCACTGTCGGTGCGCCGTCATCTTCGTAGCGGAAGATCACGTCGCGCAGTTCGAACTGGCCTTTCAGCTTTTCACGGCGCAGATAGGTGCGCGCCTCTGCAGTGTCCTGCGGCGCGGCGACAATCGCGTCGAGCCCGTCAAGCGCGCCTTTGACATTGCCCCACCGCGCCATCGTGCCCGACAGTTGCGTCAGCGGCCCCAGCGTCCGGCCCGTCAGGATACCGACCGCGATGATCGAGCCCACGGTAAACTCCCCCGCAAACACCAGATAGGTGCCCACGATGACCGCCGCGACATAGGTGGCCTGCTGAACCCCTTGGCTCCAGAACGTGAGGAAGGACGCGAGCTTGCGTTGCTCTGACGATTTGACGGACGACAGGGTGTTCAGCTCGGTCCACAGGCGCAGCACGCGGTCCTCTGCCCTTTGGGTCTTGACCGTATCAAGCTCGAATATCGCCTCGTGCAGTAGCCGCGAGGATTTGGTCGACGCGCCTTGGGTCTCCTGCGTCAGTTGGATCGCTTTCTTTTGCAGAAATAACCCCGGCACAAGCATCAGGATACCGCCAAGCACCAGCACCCAGACGACATTCCCCGCAATGCTGGCCACAAGGAAGAGGAACACGAAGATAAAGGGGATATCCGCGATCGTGCCAATGGTCGACGCGGTAAAGAATTCACGCACCGACCCGAATTCGCGCATCGCGGAAAACAGCTGGTTCGGGGCTTGGCCGCGCGTGTCGGACCGCATCCCCAGCAACCGGCGCATCAGGATGTCCTGCACCGACAGCTCGATCTGCCGCCCTGCCCCATCCATCAAACGCGCCCGCGCCATCTTGAGGAAAGCTTCCATCAGCAACGCGAGCCCCGCACCGGCGGCGAGCACCCAAAGCGTCGCTTCGGACTGATGCGGGATCACGCGGTCATAGACCTGCAAGGAAAACAGCGCCACAGCGACGGCCAGCAGGTTCGCCACAAACGACCCCGTCGCAACCTCTATCAGCTGGCGGCGAAAGCGCGGGAACTGCCCCCAAAACCAATGCGCAGGCGCGCCATCGGTCTTATGGGTTTCGGCCACCGTTTTCAGCGAGGCTTCGGCCCGCAGGATCAGCCCCGCAAAGAAGGGTTTGAAATCGCTGATCGGCACCATCGCGCGATTGTCGGTGCACGTCGTGTCATACAAGATCAGATCGCCACGCTGCTGCCCCATGACAAGCAAGACCTGCCCCGAGGTCATATAGGCCAGCGCAGGCCACATATCCTTAGATATCCCCCGCGCCCGGCTGACTTGTGTCACCAGCCCTGCGCTTTCCATCCCGCGGGCCAGTGCTTCGGCCTCTACCTGTGGATCATTGCCCTGCAAGGGCGCCGTGGCGACGATTTCAAAGATGTCGCGTGGCGCGGTGGTGACGCCCAGCAGTCCGGCATAGGTCGCGGCCAGTTTTGCCCGCGCCATCAGACGGTCTTCGGGGCGGTTGGCGTTCTCTGCCTTGGGCCGGGCTGCATCCGCCGCCGCCATCCGACCCTGATTGCCGTTGGTGATTGTCAGCGTAAAGGTCGGCTTCTGGGTCAAATCGCGCTCCCGTCCGCCAACACGCCCTGTATCTGCGCCATCTCGATCTTCAGACGGACGGCCTCGTACTTGAGGCTGATCTGCGACTGCTGCTGACGCGAATAGGTCTCGTAGACGCCGACGACATCCATAACCTGACGCTGACCGGCGTCATATTGTTCCTGAAACAGGTCAAGGTTGCGTTTGGCCTGTGCCGCAAGGGTCGCGGCCTCGGTGGCCTGACGGGTCTTGGCGGCAAGCTGTTTCTCCAGACGGCGCAGCGAGCGGTTGGCATCCTCGACCGATTGCCGGACCTTGCGGGTCGCAGTTTCCTCGGCCATGGCCGAGGCATCAAGCGAGGCTTTTGTGCCCAGACCTAGAAGCTGATCCGATTCAAGGGTCAGCCCTGCGCCGCCCCCTTCACCGATGGTCGCACCCGCCGACAGCCCCGGCAGCAATCCGGCGCGTTCCACCTTGGCGGCGGCGATGGCGCGGGTCTTTTCGGCCTCGGCACGCACCACGGACAACGGCGCACCGGCAAAGCTGTTCACGGGCACTTCGGGCAAGCCGTGCAGCGTATCCAGCGGGCGGATCGACATGGCGTTCAGCTCGGACATCGACGTGGCTTCGCGTTCGACGGAGGCATCAAGCGTGGCGCGGATCTCAAGGAGTTTCTGGCGCAGAATGGTCAGGTCGGACACATCGGACACGCCGCCTTTGACCCGTTCCTGCATCACCCATTCGAAATGCGTCATATCCTTGAGCGCGACACGGTTCAGCGCGGCGGTATCGCGCGCCTCGATCGCATTGGTATAGAGCTTCAGCGCGGTCGCCACGCGGTCGTTCGTATCTTGCGCCAGCGACACGGCAGCGACCTCGACATCGGCCACGGCAAAGGCGCGTTCACCCGCACGGCGGCCATTGTCAAACAGCACCTGATCCACCACCAGATTGGCCGCCAGCGACCCCAAGGATGTCAGGCTGACCTGCGGCCCGATCTTGGGCAACCAGTTCTTGCTTGCCGCTTCCGAGCGCAGGGTGGCGGCGCGCAGCTCTGCCTCGGCGGTGCGGCTGTTGGCGGCCAGCACGGCAGAGGCCACCTGATCCGACACGGTGTCATCGGGCAGAACAGAAGACCGCAGCGCCAGACCCTGGATGATCTGGCTGTCTGCGGTGATTTTTTCGGCGTAGGTGGGTTTGATCGCCTGCGAGGCATCGGGGGTGCGGAACCGGGTAACGATGTCAGATTGCATCAGGTCACCGGGCATCATGCCGCTGCCGAAATCCGACATGCAGCCGGATAGGGCCAGCGCTGCTGCGCACATGCCCCCTGCCCGTTTTACACTCTGCCTCATTATCCTGCCCTTAACGTGCCGGTTTTTTTATTCTGGAAACGCCTGCGGTCGTTGCCGCCTGCGTGTGCCAACCGCGCCCCCTTGAACAGAGGGCGCGGTGCAATCTTTAGACGATGACGTTGATATCGTTGTCGATCATCAGCGTGGCTTCGTCGCCCAGTGTATAGATGTCATAGGTTTGATCCCCACGCACCTCTGAACCACCACGTACCGCGCCTGTGATCGTCACGGTGTCGTCGTTATGCCCGTCGATGATCAGCTCGTTCGTGTTGCTCGACAGGTTGACCAGCGCGGTTTCCGTGATCGTCAGATGCGCCTCTTCGGCGAACTGCAGATCAACGGTTTCGATGTTGTAGTTTCCCAGGTTCGGGTTGGTCAGGGTCAACTGCGTGTTCGCCGCTTCATCATCCAGCGCCAGATACGTGCCGGAAAAGTTTCCCGCAGCGTCCGTGGCTGTGACAATCAGGTCGGACCCGTCTGGCACATTGCTTTCGAACTGGAAGTTACGCTCGCCGATGGCTTCGATGTCAAAGCTGGTCGATTCCACTTCCGAGATGGAGCGATCTGCGTTCACCTGATGCACCTCAAGCGTATCGGGGCTGATCTCGGTCGAGATGCCACGGATACCGTCGCCATCGCGGGTATAGGACGCGATGACCGGGCCTTCGGGCGCATAGGTATCGATTGCGAGCGTATCGGTGATCGACGCGATGTTGCCCACATGGTCCGTCGCGGTGACAGAGATGTCGGCGTCATAGGTGCCCTGACGGATTTCCGAAGGCGGGATCGTGACCGACCAGTTGCCCGCACCGTCCACAAACGCGGTGTAGTTGGTGCCGTCAAAGTTGACCACAACGCTAGATCCCGCTTCGACCTGACCGTTCAGATCAATGCCGGTCTGGGCTTCACGTGCGCTGACCACAGCGTCGCTGCCGCCCGCTTGGTTCATGTCGAGCGGATCCACGACCGTATCGATCAGCACCGCGTGGCTTGCCGTGGCAGAGTTGCCCGCGGCATCCGTTGCCTTGACCGAAACGGTGGTGTTGATCGTGCCCTCGGGCACTTGACCCGGCGCAAAGGTGACGGACCAATTCCCATTCGCATCCACCGCGCCGTTCACCGATGCCGCGCCAAGCGACACGACAACAGACGAGCCGATTTCAGAGGTGCCGGTGACCAGCACGCCGCCATTCGCCAGACGCTCTGCCCCGCTGATGATGTCATCGCCTTCGACGGTGTTCAGCGACAGATTGTCGACGCGCGTGTCCACGCGCACGCTGTCAGAGGCGCTGCGGCTGTTGCCCGCCGCGTCGGTTGTGGTTGCGGTGATGTCGGCGGTATAAACGCCTTGGGCAACTTCGCCCGCGGCGTAATAGGCAGTCCACTGACCGTTCCCATTTGCCACAACCGTATGGGTAACACCCGCCAGCGTGACCTGCACAACGGCGCCCGCATCGGCGGTGCCCGAGATCGCCACACCGTCGCTTGCCTCGGCCGCGTTCACCACGTCGTCGCCCTCAACGGGCAGCGGGCTGATGGTCAGCGAACCGGCTTCGGTATCGACTGATACAGACTGCGATACGCTATCAACGTTACCTGCCGCGTCGGTGGCGGTGGCGGTCATTGTGCTGGTGTAGGTGCCTGCGGGGATGTCGCTGGGGGCGAAGCTGACGGTCCATGTGCCGTCCGCCGCAACCGTGGCCGCACGCGACACTTGGCCAAGCTGGACCATAACAGTCGAGCCGGGTTCAACTGTGCCGGTCATCACGATGCCCTGCGCCGCCTCTGCCGCGTTCACGACCCCGTCGCTGCCGCCGGTCTGGCCGGTGAAGGCAAGGTTGTTGACCAAAGTATCGACATCGACTTGGCCGGTTGCGGTGGCCGTGTTGCCCGCCGCATCGGTCGCGACTGCGGTCACTGTCGCCGTCGTCTCGCCCGTCGGAATTTCGGAGGCCGCGAAATCCGCGGACCAGTTGCCGTTTGCGTCAACCACCGCGTCACGGGTCACACCCCCAAAGGTGACCTGAACGGTCGACCCGGGCTGCGATGTGCCGGTCAGCGTCACGCCGTCGCCACGCTCTGCCGCGTTGATCACGCCGTCGACTTCGACAGTATCCGCCGCAATCGCGACTTCAGAGACGGTATCGACGACCAGCTGCTCGGTCGAGGTGGAGCTGTTGCCGAAAGCATCGGTGGTCACGATGGTGACATCGCTGACGTATTCGCCTTCGGGCAAGGTGCCCGCCTGCCATGTCGCGGACCATGTGCCGTTGTCGCCCACAGTTGCGGTGCGGGTGATGCCACCGATGGTCAGCTGCACAGTCGAACCGGGCTCCCCCGTGCCGTTCAGGGTGACACCGTTGCCAAACGATGCGGCATTATAGCTGTCGCCCACGGATTGCGTGCCCGATGTTACAGCGACGGTCGGTGCGATGGTATCAACCACCAGCGTTTCGGTGGTGGTGGAGGTATTGCCGTATTGATCGGTGGTCTTGATCAGCACCTCTGTCTCGTATTCGCCCCCCGCCAGCGTGCCGGGTTCGAATGTGACGGACCATGTGCCGTCTGCGCCGACGGTGGTGCTGCGTGTGACATCCGCGACGGTCACGTCAACGGTCGCGCCTGCTTCACCGTTCCCGGTCAGCGTGACGCCATTCGCAAAGGATTCACCGTTAAAGAAGTCGCCGACACTCTGCGTGCCTTCGGACATGGTGACCGTGGGGGCTGTGGTGTCGATGACGAAGCTCGGCCCGTCAAGCACGATCTCATTGCCGTCCGTGGTCACGACGACCTCGGCTTCATAGGTGCCATCGTCGGGGAAGTTATCGCCTTCGAACACGGCTTCGAATGTGCCGTCGTCGCCAACTGTTGTTGTGACTTCTTTATCGCCGATGGTGACCACGACATCCGATCCGGGCTCGCCGCCGCCAGTGACAACGACCTGCTCTACCGCGCCGTCGCCGCCGACCGTGCCGGTTGCGTCGGGCTCATTCACGAACGGAGGTGCGACCGAAGGGCTGCCGCCATTGCCGCCACCACCGCCGCCACCGATGACAGCTGCCCCGCCGACAACCGCCGCACCGGCTGCTGCCGCGGCACCACCACCGCCAACGACGCCGCCCAGCAAGGGCGCTGCCAACATCGACACTTCGTCGTCACCCGCGCCCGGCATGACACCGCCCGGCACCGACGCCACATCGCTGCGGCCCAGATAGATCAGATCGTCAGAGGGGCTCCATTTACCCCACTGCTCGGTCGGGCCGTATTGCGCATAAAGCCCGCCGCCTTCGGCCTCGACGAATGCGACTTCGTTCAGATAGCCATCTGACGAAATGAACAGGCGGTTCGCGGCACCGGTTTCGTTAAAGTAATTCTCGATGGTGATGACCGACCCGTCATTCAGCGTGAGTACAAGATCGTTGCCCGAGCGCTGGTGCGATTGGAAATCGGTCTGACGCAGGTTCAGCGAGATTTCCTGACCTGATGTCGCTTGGATAACATGGAAGTTTGCGTTTTCCGCAACCGTGCCACGCTGCAATGCGCCCGCTTGATCGCGAACGACGAAATCTATCGTCTTCATAATATCTGCTCCACCTCGGTGCGCATTCTGCGCGCGACACCTGAGAAATTTTATGACCGCCAACGCGTTGATCGCATCGTGCAGCCGCCTGATTATGTCCGTCGTAAAAAACGAAACGTATTATTGAGGCAGAAGGTAGCCGCTTAGACACATAAAAGCCAAGGTTAAAGTGGAACGCCACATTCTTGCCTTATTTCAACAGTGCAACACGGCCACAGTTTCTACCACTACGGGAAAGCGTTAATAATAGTTAACGTTGCCAGATAATTAACCACTTCATTTCACTCAGGAAAAATCCCCATAGGTGCCACACCGCAAGCCCTTGCAAACGGTTGACAATACCGGGCTCCCCCCTGACCTTTGCGGCATGGATACCGCCCAGAACACCCCGCTATCACTGATCGAAGACCCCGACATGGGCATCACCCTCTCGGATGGGTGCCGGCTTTCCGCGCGAGTCTGGCGGCCTGAAAATTCCGATACCGCGCCTGTGCCCGTGATTCTGGAATACCTCCCCTACCGCAAACGCGACGGCACCACCGCACGGGATGCGCTGACCCACCCTTGGTTTGCCGAACGCGGATATGCCTGCGTGCGGGTCGATATGCGCGGCAATGGCGACAGCTATGGCGTGATGGAGGATGAATACACCCCCCAGGAACAGGCCGACTGCATAGAGGTGATCAACTGGCTTGCCGCGCAACCTTGGTGCAGCGGGACGGTGGGCATGATGGGCATCAGCTGGGGCGGCTTTAACGGGCTGCAGGTCGCAGCCCATGCGCCAGAGCCGCTGAAGGCGGTGATAACGCTATGTTCCACCGTCGACCGCTTTGCCGATGACATCCACTATAAGGGCGGGTGCCTGTTGAACGAGAACCTTGGCTGGGGCGCGACGATGTGGGCCTATTCCAGCCGCGCGCCCGATCCCGCCCTGCGCCCCGACTGGCGCGAAATGTGGCTGGAGCGGCTAGAGGCAGAACCGTTTCTCCCCGCGCTTTGGCTGCGCCATCAATCACGCGACGCCTATTGGAAGCAAGGGTCGGTGATCGAGGAGTATAGCGCGCTCAAGGCCAAAGTGCTGGCGATTGGCGGCTGGGGCGATTCCTACAAGAACGCGGTCCCGCAGTTGGTTGAAGCCTTGCCCGGTGCGAAGGGGATCGTTGGGCCTTGGGTGCATAAATACCCGCATTTCGCCATTCCAGAACCTCGTATCGGCTTTCTGCAAGAGGCGCTGCGCTGGTGGGACCGGTGGCTCAAGGGGATCGACACGGGCGTCGAAGCCGACCCCGATTATCGCGCCTATCTGATGGACGGCATGCGCCCCGCCACGTGGACACATGAACGCCCCGGCCGCTGGATCACCGAACCCACAGGCGCGACATCGCATCTGCCCGTCAAGACGTTGCATCTGACGGATGAGGGCCTGCAAGACACAGCGGCCCCGCTGGACCGCAGCGTCGCCTCCCCCGCGCATTGCGGCGCGGATGGCGGGGAATATTGTGCGATCTGGCTTGGCCCCGAAATGCCCGGCGACCAGAGGCAAGACGATGCGCTATCGGTCTGTTTTGACAGCGGGCCCCTGGCGCAGCAGATGGATATCCTTGGCGCGCCGCGTCTGCGCCTGCGTCTGGCCTGCGACAAGCCACAGGGCCAGATCGCGGTGCGGTTGAACCATATCCACCCTGATGGGGCCTCGGCGCGGATCACCTATGGCGTGCTGAACCTGTCCCATCGCGACAGCGCCGAACATCCGCAGGCGATGGCGCCCGGTGCCATGACCGACATCACGCTGGACCTTGACCACATCGCCTACCGCATCCCCAAGGGGCACCGGCTGCGGGTGTCGATCTCTACCGCCTATTGGCCCCTGCTCTGGCCTGCGCCCGAAACGGCAGAGGTCACGCTGTCGTCCGGCCAGATCGACCTGCCGCAGCGCCCGACCAGCGGCGGGGACGAATACAGCTTTGCCCCGCCCACCTCTGCCGCCCCGTGGGAGACAGAGACACTGCGCCCCGAAAACCACATCCGCCGCCAAGAGATCGACCGCGTCACGGGCATCGTCTCTCTGATCATCGAGGATGACTTCGGCAAGCTGCGCGATGCCGATCACGGGCTGATCGCAGGCTCTGTCGCGCGGGAGGTGTGGCGCATTCATCCCGACGATCCGCTGTCCGCAAAAGGCACCTGTCACTGGACCGAAGAGCTGGAGCGGGACGACATCATCCTGCGCACAGAAACCCGGTCGCAGATGTGGTCGGACGCGACCCATTTTCATCTAACGGCCCGTCTTGAAGCGTACGAAAACGACAAATTGATCTATGAACGCGACGTGACGGAAGACATTAAGCGACACTTTATGTAACAAACTCGTCACATGGCCGCCGGTATTACCACTTGCGACACGGGCTGAAATGCTTAACGTTGTGCCACCAGTCAATAAAAAAACCTGCGCACCAATGCGTGGAAGTATCACCTAAAACAGGGAGTTCTCATCATGGATGATCAACTGAAACATATGACCGGCCAAGTGGCCAAGGGCACTATGACACGCCGCGAATTCGTCGGGCGCGCCGCTGCTTTGGGCGTGACAGCCGCCGTCGCCAACTCGATGCTGGCGAACCACGCGCAGGCTGCAGCCCACGAAGCACCGATTCGCGGTGGCACACTGAAAATCGGGTCGTCGGGCGGTGAATCCACCAATACGCTCGATCCTGCGCTGACCGCCTCCGAAGTGCCGCTGAACAACCTGCGCCACCTGTACGAAAGCCTTGTCGAGGTCGATCCCAACGGGGAAATCGAAAACCGCATGGCCGAAAGCTACGAGGCCTCGGCCGATGCGAAAACCTGGGCGTTCAAGATCCGCAAGGGCATCCAGTTCCACAACGGCAAGGAAATGACACCCGAAGACGTGCTGAAAACCATGCAGCGCCATTCGGATGAAAACAGCCAATCCGGTGCCTTGGGCATCATGCGCGGCATCGAGAACATGAAGGTCGATGGCGACAACTTCATCGTTGAACTGGGCGTCGGCAACGCTGACCTTCCCTACCTGCTGGCCGACTACCACCTGATGATCCAGCCCGATGGCGGCATGGACAACCCCGGCGCGGGCATCGGCACCGGCCCTTACACGCTGGAAGTCGACGAGCCCGGCGTGCGCCACGGCTTCAAGCGTAACGAAAACTACTGGGACGCCGACAACCGCGGCTTTACAGATTATAACGAGGTGCTGGTACTGAACGATGCCACCGCACGGACCGCGGCGCTGCAGTCGGGTCAGGTCAACATGATCAACCGCGTTGATCCCAAGGTTGCCGCCCTACTGGACCGCGCGCCCAACCTGACGGTGAAATCCGTTGCCGGTCGGGGCCACTATGTGTTTATCGCCCATGTCGACACCGCACCGTTCGACAACAACGACCTGCGTCTGGCGCTGAAATATGCGATCAACCGCGAGGAAATGGTCGACAAGATCCTGCGCGGCTACGGCACCATCGGGAACGACATGCCGATCAACGCCTCTTATCCGCTGTTCGATGAATCGATCCCGCAGCGCGAACATTCCATCGAGAAGGCGAAAGAGCATTACGCCGCCTCCGGTCACGATGGCAGCCCGATCATCCTGCGCGTTGCAGACGGTGCCTTCCCCGGTGCGGTCGATGCGGCATCGCTGTTCCAGGAATCCGCCAAAGCCGCCGGTATCCCGCTTGAGATCAAACGCGAGCCGAACGATGGCTACTGGTCCGAGGTCTGGAACAAACAGCCGTTCTGCGCCTCTTACTGGGGTGGCCGTCCGGTGCAGGACCAGATGTATTCGACCGCCTATCTGTCGACCGCGGACTGGAACGACACCCGCTGGAAGCGCCCCGAGTTCGACGAGATGCTGCTGTCGGCCCGCGCCGAACTAGACGAGGCCAAGCGCAAAGAGACCTACTCCAAGATGGGTCAGATGATCCGCGACGAAGGCGGGTTGATCCTGCCGATGTTCAACGACTTTGTGGATGGTGTCGCCAACAATGTCGGCGGCTGGGTCGAAGATCCCAACGCGGAACTGTCCAACAACAAAGCCGGGATCAAATGCTGGGTCAAAGACGCATAAGGTAAACCCAGCTTATGCATCCCATCGTCAAACTGATCGCCCAACGCTTAGCGTTGGGCCTTCTTCTCCTCTTTGCCGCGTCGATCCTGATCTTCGTAGGCACCTCGATTTTGCCCGGCGACGTGGCACAATCCATCCTAGGTCAATCCGCCACGCCCGAAGCGCTTGCGAACCTGCGCCGAGAGCTTGGCATGAACGATCCCGCCATGACCCGCTATTTCGCCTGGCTGGGCGGCGTGCTTCAAGGAGACTTGGGCACCGCGCTGACCAATGGCCGCGACATCGCAGAAAGCCTTGGCGGGCGTCTGAAGAACACGCTTTTCCTCGCCTTCTGGGCTGCTGCAATCTCTGTGCCGCTGGCGATCTTTCTGGGCCTGCTGGCCGTGCGCTACAAAGACCGCTGGCCCGACAAGCTGATTTCGGCCGTCACGCTGACCACGATCTCTATCCCCGAATTCATGATCGGCTATGTGCTGATCTATTGGGTGGCGATCAAATGGCGGCTGTTTCCGTCGGTGGCGATCATCAACGATAGCATGAGCCTCGGGGCCAAGCTGAACGCGATTGCCATTCCGGTGATGGTGCTGACGCTGGTCGTATTGGCGCATATGATGCGCATGACCCGCGCCGCGATCCTGAATGTGATGCAATCGGCCTATATCGAAACAGCCGAGCTTAAGGGCTTGGGCATGTTGAAGATTATCCGCAAGCACGCCTTCCCCAACGCCATCGCCCCAATCGTCAATGTGGTGATGCTGAACCTCGCCTATCTGGTCGTCGGCGTCGTGGTGGTAGAGGTCGTCTTTGCCTATCCCGGCATGGGGCAATATCTGGTCGATCACGTCAGCAAACGCGACGTGCCCGTGGTGCAAGCCTGCGGTCTGATCTTTGCCGCCGTTTATATCGGGTTGAACCTTGTGGCCGACATCGTGTCGATCCTTGCCAACCCGCGCCTGAGGCATCCCAAATGAGCGCCGCGCATCTCCCCCCGAGGCAATGCGCGACGCACGGGGCCGCAGTTCAGCTTCGCATCAACGCGACCCCCTGCCGCATGCCCGTATCGCCACCTGACGTTGACCCATTCATTTGTTTGGGAGCGAACCCATGAAAAACATTCCAATCTCCGCCATGATCGGCCTGTTCTTTACCAGCGTCTATTTCATCATGGCCGTCTTTGCCCCCTGGCTCGCCCCCTATGGCATGGCTGAAATCGTCGGCGATGTGTGGGAGCCTTCGTCGTCGGAGTTCCTGCTGGGCACCGACAGCATCGGGCGCGATCTGCTGTCGCGTATGATCTACGGTGGGCGCACCACGATCTTTATCGCCACTGCAGCCACCATCCTCAGCTTTACGCTGGGGTCCATTCTGGGCTTCTTCGCAGCCGTCTCGGGCGGTTGGGTCGACCAAGCCATTTCGCGTTTTGTCGATCTGATCATGTCGATCCCGTCGCTGATCTTTGCGCTGGTCGTGCTGTCGGTGATGCCGACCACCGTGCCGATCCTGATTATCCTGATGGGTCTGCTGGACAGCACCCGTGTCTACCGTCTGGCGCGCGCCGTGGCCGTGGACAATACCGTGATGGACTATGTCGAGGCCGCCCGCCTGCGCGGTGAGAAGATCGGCTGGATCATTTTCCGTGAAACCCTGCCGAACGCGCTGTCGCCGCTGATCGCCGAGATGGGCCTGCGGTTTATCTTTGCGGTGCTCTTTGTGTCGACGCTGTCGTTTCTGGGTCTGGGCGTCCAGCCCCCTCAAGCCGACTGGGGCGGTATCGTGAAAGAGAACAAGGAAGGCATCAACTATGGTATTCAGGCGGCGCTCTATCCTGCCTATGCCATCGCCACGCTTTGCATCTCTATCAACCTTGTTGCGGACTGGATTTTGAACCGCACCACATCGCTGAAAGGGGGCCGCGGATGACCGAGCCACTTCTCAAGGTACGCGGCCTGAAAATCGGCGCGACCGCCTATCCGCCCGGTGAAAAGCCGATTGATATCAAGATCGTGCACGGTGTCGACTTTGATCTGCAACCCGGCAAGGTGCTGGGGCTCATAGGGGAATCCGGGGCGGGCAAATCCACCATCGGGCTGGCCGCCATGGCCTATGGCCGCGGCGGGGTAGAGATCACCGGCGGCGAGGTTTGGGTCAACGGGCGCGACATCCTCAAGGAGCGTCTACGCGCCGTGCGCCGCCTGCGCGGGGCCGAGGTGACCTATGTCTCGCAATCCGCGGCGGCGTCTTTCAACCCCGCGAAAAAGATCATGGATCAGGTGACCGAAGCCGCGATCTATCAGAACAAGTTCACCAAGGCCGAGGCCGAGGAACGCGCAGTTGACCTGTTCCGCAAGCTTGGTCTGCCGGACCCTGAAACCATCGGCAACCGCTACCCCCACCAGGTGTCTGGCGGGCAGTTGCAGCGCTGCATGACCGCGCTGGCACTGTGTCCGCAGCCCGATCTGGTGGTCTTTGACGAACCCACCACGGCACTGGATGTGACCACGCAGATCGACGTGCTGGCCGCCATCAAAGAAGCCATCGCCGCCACCGGCGTTGCCGCGCTCTATATCACCCATGACCTCGCGGTTGTGGCACAGGTCAGCGATCATATTATGGTGCTGCAACAAGGGGATATGGTCGAATACGGCACCGTTGATCAGATCATCAACGCGCCCAAGGAAGACTACACCAAGGCGCTTGTGTCAGTCCGGTCGATCCGCCACGAGGAAAAGACGCCGACCGATACCCCTGTTCTACGGGTCGAAAACGTCACCGCCCGCTATGCCGGCACGGATTTTGACGTTCTCAAGAGGATCAACGTCGATATTCATCCGGGCCAGACATTGGCTGTGGTGGGGGAATCCGGCTCGGGCAAATCCACGCTGGCCCGCGTGATCACCGGCCTACTGCCCCCAAGCGACGGGACGATCACCTTTGACGGGCGCGAGCTTGCCCCCGCCCTGGCGCAACGCCCCATCGAAGACCTGCGCGAGATGCAGATGATCTACCAGATGGCCGATACCGCGATGAACCCGCGCCAGACCGTGGGCACCATCATCGGCCGCCCGCTGGAGTTTTATTTCGGGCTGAAAGGCAAGGCAAAGCAGAAGCGCATTCAGGAACTGCTGGACGAGATCGAATTGGGCGACGGGTTTCAGGACCGCTATCCGGCAGAGCTGTCGGGCGGGCAGAAACAACGTGTCTGTATCGCCCGTGCGCTGGCCGCCAAGCCCAAGCTGATCATCTGCGACGAGGTGACAAGCGCGCTTGACCCGCTGGTGGCAGATGGCATCCTCAAGCTGCTGTTGAACCTGCAAAAGATCGAGGATGTCGCCTATCTGTTCATCACCCACGATCTGGCGACGGTAAAAGCCATCGCAGACAGTATCGCTGTGATGTATCAGGGTGAAGTGGTGCGGTATGGCACCAAAAGTCAGGTGCTGTCACCGCCCTTTGACGATTATACCGACCTGCTGCTGAGCTCTGTCCCCGAGATGAAGATCGGCTGGCTGGAAGAAACCATCGCACATCGCAAAATGGAAAGTGCTGGCTATTAGGCCTGTGGGCAACGAGGCCGTTTGTATCGGAAAAATACAAGCGCTGTGGCCCGCCGAAGAGGTATCGACATGAAGAACAAGCTGCTTTTGATCATCCTCGACGGTGTGCCCTACCGCAATTTCCGTCGGCTGTTCGGCAATCTGGAAGGCTGGGTCGATAGTGGCGAGGCGCGGGTCTGGACCCAGCGTGCGGTGCTGCCGTCAATCTCTGCCTCCTGCTATGCCTCGATCCACACGGGTGTGGCACCGGCTGAACATGGCTGCACGGGCAACGGCAATGTGTTCCGGCTAAAGCACAAGGACGTCTTCGCCCAGACCCGTGCGGCGGGCGGTGTGACAGGGGCCGTGGCCCATTCTTTCTGGTCGCAATTCTTCAATCGCCACCCCTTCGACTATGTGCGCGATGTGGAATACGACGAACCCGATAGCGACACGATCAACCACGGGCGGTTTCACACGATGACCGGCTACGGGCTGGTGAACCAGATGACCCCTTCGGATGTGGATCTGTTTGGCTCCCTCACCAATCTGGCGCTGCGGTTCGGGCTGAACTACGGAATGCTGCACACCTGCACGCTGGACAGCATGGGGCATCGGTTTTTCCACGATTGTCAGGAAATGGACCACGCCTGCGCCGTCATGGACGAGATGCTGGCCCCCTTCATCCCGAAATGGCGCGCCCTGGGGTATGAGGTGATCGTCACAGCGGATCACGGGCAGGACGAACGCGGGCACCACGGCGGACGCAGTGCCTTACAGCAGGAAACCGCGCTCTATTACTTTGGCGATGCCGAAGGGCCGTCCGAAGATACGGTGATCGACCAGCTGCAGCTCGCGCCGACGATCCTTGGCCGTCTGGGTGCGCCTGTTGCTGATACGATGAAGGCGCAGTCTTTCCTGAAATGATGCCGTTTCTTAGGCCGTGCTGATCGCAGGCCATTCCCCTGCCCCCACAGCGCCGATCGCCGCTGTCACCTGATCAAAGAATGCCGCCGCCTTGCGTGACACCACCCGCGCGCGCAGACAGCCGTGGACAAGGCCCGCGGCCTCGTGCCAATGGGCCTGCCCGCCCGCCCCGTTGATCGCGTCGGCATAGGCTTCCCCGTCGCTCGACAGCGGGTCACAGGCCACCGTGAGGATCACCGTAGGCGGCAGGTCGGTAAAGTCGGTATCGTGCAGCGGGGCGTAGCGTGGATCGTCCACAGGCGGTGCCCCACCGGATCGCACCTGCTGGTAAAACTCCATATCCGCAACCGTCAGCTGCGGCGCGTTGGCGTGGGTGATATAGCTGCCCTTGCTGCGATCCCCGCCCAGTCCAGGATAGATCAGAACCTGACCCGCTATGCGCCCCTGAAAAGATGCTCGCGCGGTATGGGCGACGGCGGCAGCAAGATTGCCGCCCGCACTGTCCCCCGCCAATACAATCCCGCCGTCATATGCGGCTGCAATCGCCTGAAACGCGGCCCATGCGTCGTTGAAGCAAGCGGGAAAGACGACCTCGGGTGCGAGCGCGTAGTCGACAGAGATCACACGGTAGCCGGTCGCGGCGCAAATTTCGGCGCAGACATCATCGTGACTGTCGAGCCCGCCAACAACAAACCCGCCGCCGTGATAGTAGACGACCGTGATCGCGGATGTCTCGGCCTCGTAGACGCGACATGGGACGCCGCCGAAGGCGACGTCCCATGTGCGGACCCCATCAGGGTGGGGTTGGTGAAAAGCAGCGCACATCCGGTTATAGACAGCGCGCTGCTGGTCGATGGTTAATGACACCGCGTCCGGTGGATAGAAACTGTCCGAGCGGTCCATATAGGCCCAGATTTCCTCATCCAGTAGAACGCGGTAGTCGGGTTGGATCACGCGGCCTCCCAACCGAAGGTAAAGACGTCCAGCGATGCGCCGACATCAGCCTCGCTTGCGCCATTCATGGCGATTTGCGCAACCAGACCGCGTTTCTTGTCATCGGTGACAGAGGCAACACGCGCGGGCAGACCGGCGGCTTCCAACGTCTCGTCATAGACGCGCGTGATCGCGTTTTTGCGCAGGTCGGGCTTAAAGATCTTGCCGACGGCGGTTTTGGGCAGCTCGCTCATGATGGTCATATGCTTGGGCTGCGCCGCGCGTTCCTGCACGTGCTCTTTGCAGAACTCCAGCAGTTCCGCTTCGGTGATCGACGCACCTGCGACCAGTTCGACAAAGGCGCAAGGTACCTCGCCCGCGTGGGCATCCGGCTGGCCGATGGCACCGGCAAAGGCGACCGCCTCGTGCCCCAGAAGCGCCTCTTCGATCTCGGCGGGGTCGATGTTGTGACCGCCACGGATGATCAGGTCTTTGGCGCGGCCCGTAATCCAGAGGTATTTGTCGCTGTCGATACGGCCCAGATCCCCTGTGCGCAGGTGCGTGCCCTGATAGTAGAGATCCTTGTTCTTATCGGCTTCGGTATAGGTATTGCCCGCATAGACGCCGGGGTTCGAGATACAGATCTCGCCGATCTCGTCGACCTCTGCCTCGACCAGCCCGTCGCTGGTGCTTTTGACGATCTTCACATCCGTATAGGGGAAGGTGATGCCGATACTGCCCACTTTGCGCACGCCGTCCGTCGGGTTCGACGACACAAGGCAGGTTGCCTCTGTCAGGCCGTAGCCTTCGATCAGCGTGATGCCGGTGGCCTTTTCAAAGCGGCGGAACAGTTCCAGCGGCAAGGGTGCCGAGCCCGAGAAGGCGGTTTTCACGGTCGAGATATCAGCGTTGATCGGGCGCTGCATCTTGGCGGAAATCGCCGTAGGGACAGTGATGATGAAAGTGATTTTCCAGCGCTCGACCAGTTTCCAGAAGTTGTCGAACACCCCGTCCCCGCGATAGCCCTGAGGCGTCGGGAAGACCACATGCGCACCGGATTTCACCGCGGCCATAAGGATCACGTGGCAGGCGAAAACGTGGAACAACGGCAGCGGACACATGATGTTGTCGTTTTCCGTATACAGCAGCGTGTGCCCAAGCCAGCCGTTGTAGACCATGCCGGAGTACTTGTGCTGCGCCACTTTCGGCATGCCCGTTGTCCCGCCGGTGTGGAAGTAGAAGGCGACGCGATCCTCTTGCGGATCGTCGAATGTCAGCTCGGCCGGTTGCTTGGCGATTTCGGAATTGAAATTCTTGTAGGTCGCCTGATTGGTGACCTTCAGCTTCGGACGGATCAGCGGCACAATCCACGACTTTGGCGCGGTCAGATAGCGGCACAGGTCCACTTCGAGCACGGTCGTGACATTCGGTGCCAGCTTGACCGCCTCGGCGGTTTTCTCGGCCACATCCGTCTTTGGGAAAGGCCGCAGGGTCACAACGACCTTGGCATTGGTTTCACGCAGGATCGATCCGATCTGCTCTGCCTCGAGCAACGGGTTGATGGGGTTCGCGATCCCTGCGACCGCACCGCCCAGAAGCGTGATGACCGTCTCGTTACAGTTTGGCAGGACATAGGCGACCACATCGGTCGGCCCCACACCCAGCGACCGGAACAGATTGGCCGCACGGCCCACCTGCCCCCGCAACTGCGACCAGCTTAGGGTTTCCGCGTGATCTTTCGGCCCAGAGAAAATCTGGTAGCTGATCGCGTCGTGGCTTGGAAACTTTCCGGCGGTTTCGCTCAACATGCTCCAAAGTGTTTTGGGCACGTCGCGGTCAGCCCACGGCATTTCTGCTTCGATTGCGTTACGGTCTTCTACACCGGCAAATGACATTATTTTCCTCCCTTAGTGGTGCGGTTTGCCCGCATCCCGTTATTCCCTGTTGTCAAAGATGATTGCTAATTCCAGCTTTCGCAAGCATTTGCAGGCGCTCAAACGCTGCGTTCAAGCCCACTGACCCAACGGAAGGCTCGAAAAAAAGCGGCAGACGCCGCCTGCCGCTCTCTTTTATGGGGTAAAAGCGCGTGGCACACCCCTTTTGTGTAGTGCGATTACTTGGCAGGAATACGCAGCATCTGACCGGGATAGATTTTATCGGGGTGGGTCAGCATGGGTTTATTCGCTTCAAAGATTTCTTCATAGCGCGCGCCATTGCCAAGGGTCTTGGCCGCGATGGCCCAAAGCGTGTCGCCTTTTTCAACGGTGTGGAAGGTGCCGTCCCCCTCGCCGCCGTCCATGTCTTCTTCAACCGCGGCAACGCCTTCGACGTTCCCCACGGCCAGAATGACCTTTTCTTTCATCTCTTGGCTCGCTGCCTTGCCCGAAACCTTGACCTTGTCGCCTTCGACAGAAATATCGAGCCCTTCTGCATCAAGCCCGAGGTCTTTCAATTCATCCTGAAGCGCGGCTCCGGTGACTTCGGTATCATCACCGCCGCCAAACACTTTCTTGCCGGCGTCTTTTACGAAACTCCACAAACCCATGTTGTTCTCCTTCTGGATCCATTCGGGTGTGATTGTTTCCATTTAACCGTGAAATTCACAAGGTTTTTTATACGTCCGCGCGCCCATCGGTGAATTGCAGCCGCGCCAGGCGCGCATAGAGCCCCCCCTTGGTGACCAGCTCGTCATGGGTGCCCATATCGACGATCCGCCCTGCTTCCAGCACGACAATGCGATCAGCCTTTTTCACCGTCGCCAAACGGTGCGCGACGATCAGGGTGGTGCGGTCCGCGCTCAACCGATCCACGGCGGCCTGCACGGCGCGTTCGCTTTCGGCATCCAAGGCGCTTGTGGCTTCGTCCAGCAGCAGCACCGGCGCGTCGCGCAGGATGGCGCGGGCGATGGCGATACGCTGCTTTTGCCCGCCCGACAGCATCACCCCGCGTTCGCCCAGATAGCTGTCGTAGCCGTCGGGCAATGCGCTGATGAACCCGTGGGCGGCGGCGGCGTCGGCCGCGGCGTCAATCTCGGCGTCTGTGGCGTCGGGGCGGCCAAAGCGGATATTCTCGCGGGCAGAGGCGGCGAAGATCACCGGATCTTGCGGCACCAAGGCGACCGACCGGCGGAAGGCCGCACGCGAAACATCGCGCAGATCGACCCCGTCAAGGGTGATCCGCCCGGAGGCAGGGTCATAGAACCGCAGAATCAACTGGATGATCGTGGTCTTGCCTGCACCCGAGGGCCCGACGAACGCGACCGTTTCACCGGGGTTGATCGACAGGTTGATCCCGTCCAGTGCCTGCACATCAGGTCGTGCGGGGTATCTGAAATGCACGTCCTCAAAGGCAATCCGACCGGCGACAGGGCTGGGCAAGGCGATGGCCGCAGCGGGGTCTTGCACGGTGTCTTCGGTCCGCAACAGCTCTACCAGACGTTCCGTGGCACCGGCGGCGCGTTGAAGTTCACCCCATATCTCGGACAGCGCCGCGACCCCGCCTGCCACCATCACGGCATAGATCACGAATTGCACCAAGGCGCCGGGGGTCATCTGGTCGGCACGCACATCCCGCGCGCCCATCCACAAAACGCCCACGACGCCGGCAAATACCAGAAAGATCACAATAATCGTCATCAGCGCGCGGGTCTTGATCCGACGCTGCGCCGCATCATAGGACGCTTCGGTCATCTGTGCGAATTGCGATTGGCTGGCGGCTTCATTGGTAAAGGCCTGAACGGTCTGCACCGCGCCCAAACTCTCGGACGCATTGCCCGAGCTGGCCGCGATCCAGTCCTGATTTTCACGGCTCAGCACCCGCAAGCGCCGCCCCAGAACAAGGATCGGCACAATGACCGCCGGTACGATCAACAACACCATCGCCGTCAGCTTGGCCGAGGTGAACAGCATCAGCACCAGCCCACCGGTCACGATCAGCATATTGCGCAGCGCGATGGACACGGACGACCCGATCACCGACAGGATCAGCGTGGTGTCCGTGGTGATCCGGCTCAGCACCTCGCCGGTCATCAGGTTCTCGTAGAACGCCGGGCTCATAGAGATCACGCGATCGAACACCGCCTTGCGGATATCGGCAACGACCCGTTCGCCAAAGCGCGTCACCAGCGCATAGCGCAGCCCCGTGCCCACGGCCAGAAGGGCCGCGATGATCAGGGCGGCAACGAAGTACTGGTCCAGCAGTTCGGCCTCGCCGGTGCCGAAGTTATCGATCACGCGGCGCACGGCCAGCGGCAGCGTCAAAGAGATCATCGCCGTGAGCACCAGCGCCAGAATGGCCGCGATCATCAGCCCGCGATAGGGTGCAAGAAACGGCAGCAGCGCACGCAGGGCCCCCAACTCACGCGATTTTTCGCGTTCTTCGGTGCCGGGGCCGGGCGTCGGGGTACGTGCCATGAGATATCCTTTGGAGTGCTGCCGTGTCATCGCCCGCACATCGCGCGGGGTCAAGGGCTGCACCCCTAAGGCGCTTGCGACAAAAGCGCATTGATCCAGCGCAAATAGCCAAAATCAAAAGGATGTCGGGAAAGGAGTGGAGCGGGCGGCGGGAATCGAACCCGCGTCTTCTGCGTGGAAGGCAGAGGTCTTACCATTACACAAC
Source organism: Sulfitobacter sp. CB2047 (assembly GCF_000735125.2). NCBI lineage: Bacteria > Pseudomonadati > Pseudomonadota > Alphaproteobacteria > Rhodobacterales > Roseobacteraceae > Sulfitobacter > Sulfitobacter sp. CB2047. The sequence continues at coordinate 2,462,109 of NZ_CP072613.1, forward strand.
GCCCGCGCTACGGGAGGAGGGGTAAGTCATACGCTGCGGGTCGTCAAGGCCGTCTGCACGCGCGAAATGCAGCAAAGATCAAAATGCGCCATTTGCCGCCCTTTACCTGGCCCTGCCGATGGCGCAAATTCCGCGCTACCAAAGGTCAGAAGGAGACGACGATGCCCAACCCGCTTTACGACGCTTTATTCGGTCGCCACATCGGGCAAAACACGCCGTTCCTGATCCTGCCGGACGGGCGCACCATCACCCACGACCAATTCATCCGCTCTGCCGCGCGCTATGCCAATGCGTTTTCGGACAAGGGGCTGACAGCGGGCGACCGTGTCGCGGTGCAGGTCGGCAAATCGCCGGATGCGCTGGCGCTTTATGCCGCTTGCGTACAGGCAGGGCTGGTGTTCTTGCCGCTCAACCCCGGCTACACCGCGTCCGAGGTGGATTATTTCGTCGGCAACTCGGGCGCGCGGCTGCTGGTTTGCGATCCTGCCGATGTTCCCGAACTCACGCCGGTCGCTGCCGCCGCCGGTGCTGCGGTAGAGACGATGGACAACACCGGCCGCGGCACGCTGCGCGATCTGGCGGCCACCCTGCCCGACACATTCGATACCGTCGACCGCGGGGCCGAGGATCTGGCCGCCTTCCTCTATACCTCGGGCACCACAGGCCGATCAAAAGGCGCGATGCTGAGCCAGCGCAACCTGCTGAGCAACGCCGAAACGCTGGTTGATGTCTGGCAATTCACCAAGGCTGATGTGCTGCTGCATGCGCTGCCGATTTTCCACACGCACGGGCTGTTCGTGGCGACCAATATCATGCTGCTCAGCGGTGGCGCGATGGTGTTCCTGCCCAAGCTCGATATCGATCAGTTGATCCGTTTCATGCCGCAGGCCACCGCGTTGATGGGCGTGCCGACCTTCTACACCCGTTTGCTGGGCTCTGATGACTTCACCGCCGGGTTGACGGCGCATATGCGTCTGTTCATCTCGGGCTCTGCCCCCTTGCTGGCCGAAACGCACAAGCAGTTCGAGGAACGCACAGGCCACCGTATTCTGGAACGCTACGGGATGACGGAAACCAATATGAACACGTCGAACCCCTATGACGGGCCGCGGCGCGGCGGGACCGTCGGCACACCCCTGCCGGGGGTCGAGCTCAAGATTTGCGACCCCGATACCGGCGAGACCCTACCACAGGGAGAGATCGGCGTCGTCGAGGTCCGCGGGCCGAATGTTTTCCAAGGCTATTGGCAGATGCCCGAAAAAACCGCCGCTGAACTGCGTGCGGACGGGTTCTTTATCACCGGCGATCTGGGGCTGATTGATGAAGACGGCTATGTGCAGATTGTCGGGCGCGGCAAGGATCTGATCATATCCGGCGGCTATAACATCTATCCCAAAGAGGTCGAACAGGTGCTGGACGATCAACCCGGCGTGCTGGAAAGCGCCGTGATCGGCGTGGCTCATGGGGATCTGGGCGAGGCACCGGTTGGTGTGCTGGTCGCCGATGGCAGCCGAGATCTGGACCTAGAGGCGCTGTCGCAGACCGTCGCGCAATCGCTGGCGCGGTTCAAATGTCCGCGCAAGCTGGTGGTGATTGATGCCCTGCCCCGCAATACGATGGGCAAGGTGCAAAAGAACCTGCTGCGCGAAACCTATGGGGATCTGTTCAAGGGCTGACTACGGGTGCGGGTCGCCCACACAGGGCGTGCCGCCTGCCACCCAGATCGCCAGCGCCTCCTGCATCTCGGGGATGCTACCGGGGGCCGCCTCGCGCCCTGCGCCGGGGTCAAAGCCCCATGCAACAAAGGCCGACGTTCGCAGGTGATCGGACAGGTCTTCGGGCGCAAAGGCACCGTTGCTGTCGGGGTCACGCAGTTGTGCGCATATCTCGGCGCTGGTCTTGCCTTTCCACGCCATCTCAATCGGGGGAAGCCGCCATGCGTCCGCAATCATCGGCGGCGCGTGCGGGACGTTATTTTCCGACGCGGCGCTGATGTGGCAGGTACGGCAGGGCATCGTCTCGGCCCCGATGCGGCTTTCATCGGCAAGGATGTTCATGCCGTGCACGGGCGCTTGGTCGGCTGCCTCCTCGTGGCCCAACCCCTCCCAGAGCGGCACGCCAGCAGGGCCCACGTGGCAATTGGTACAGCGCGGATGTGAAACGACCGTGTGGATATCATCCCACGCCGCCAGCGCCGCTGCGCGATCGGGTGCTTCTTGCGCAAAAGCACCACCCGCGCAGACCAGCGCGATGATCCCCCCGCGAAGGGAGATCATACAAAATCAATCGACTTGGACAGCGGCAGTTCGCGGATACGCTGCCCCGTCGCGGCAAAGATCGCATTGGCCAAAGCAGGTGCTGCGGGGGGGACGGCGGGTTCACCGATGCCCCTGATCTTGTCGCCATTCTCAAGCCCGCGCACCATGATCAAAGGCGTCTGATGCAGGCGCATCCCTTCGTAGGCGTGGTAGTTATCCTGCTCTGCCACGCCGTCGCGATAGGTCAGCTCGCAGTTCATCGCGTGGCCCAGGCCAAAGATCACACCGCCTTGCAACTGCGCCTCAAAGTTCACGGGGTCCAGCACGCGGCCCACATCGGCGGCGACAAATACCTTGTCGATACGGATGCCGTCGGGGGTGTTGGTGACCTCGACCACCTCGGCCACGGGCACGCCAAAGGCCAGCGTAAACGCCAGCCCCCGCCCCCGGTTCGGCCCCAGATCGCTGCCCCATTCCGACATCTCGCCCACGGCCTCCAGCACCTTGCGCGATGCGTCGTGCCAACACAGGCGCAGCCGCTCTTGCAACGGGTCTGCGCCCGCGGCGTGGCACATCTCGTCCATGAAGCTTTCGTGCATGAACCCGTTGCCCGATGCCCCGACCGACCGCCAAGAGCTGATGGGCACCATCGCTGGCGTGCGGTAGCCAGTGACACGGTAGTTGGGGATCTGGAACGGCTGGTCCCACGCCCCCGCGACAATCGCCACATCAGGACCGAAGGCGGGCTGGTTCAACCTTGCGAGCGAGGATTCAGCGACCGAGGGGGCCGCAATCGACAGATCAAACGCCGCGATACCGGCATCCGCCACAGCACCGCGCCCGCGCGCAATGGCCAGCGGGCGGGGGAAATCATGAGTGAAGTCTTCCTCGCGCTGCCAGATCATCTTGATCGGCGTGTCAGGCATCTGCATCGCGATCTCGACCGCTTGGGCGATATAATCATCCTCAAGGCGCCGGCCAAAGCTGCCACCGGACATCAGCACATGCACGTGGATGTCATCGCCGTCCAACCCTGTCAGCCGCGCCATATTCGCCTTGACGAAACGGGGGATTTGCGTGCCGGTCCAGATATCCAGCCGCCCCTCGGTCAGCTTGACCACGACGCTCATCGGTTCCATAGGGGCATGGGCCAGATAGGGGATGCGGTATTCCGCCTCGACGACCGAGGCATCTTGCAACGCCCCCTCTACATCGCCGTCGTCCTTGAACCGGCTGTCGCGGTGATCCTCGGTGAAAGAGGCCGCCACAGCGGCGAACTGGTCGGCGCTGTCACCGATATAGGGCGACGGGCCCCAGTCACATTCAACCGCCTGAGCCGCCTGAAACGCGCGCCATGTGTTATCCGCCACCACAGCGATGCCGCCGGTGATGGGCAAGACCGCGCTGACCCCGCGCATCTGGCGTGCGGCCTCGGCATCAAAACCGTTCAGCCCGCCGCCAATCGCCGGATTGGTGCGGGTCGTGGCGATCACCATACCGTCCATCTGCATGTCGATGCCGTAGATCTGCCGACCGGTGGATTTCGCCACGATGTCGGTCCGCTTCTGCGGCTTGGTCAGATAGCGCCATTCCGACGGATCACGCAGGGTGACATCCTGTACCGGCTCGATCTCGGCGGCGATGCTGGCAAGGTCGATGTATTCGATCTTCAACCCATCGGGCAGAACGATGCAGCCGTTCTCTGTCCCCAGTTGGTCGCGCGGCAGGCCGGTCTGCTTCATCGCGGCCTTGATCAGCGTCTCGCGTGCGACGGCACCGGCCATGCGCAGGCGATCATACATATCAGGCACGGTGGACGAGCCGCCGGTGATATGCAGCCCCATCAGCTTGCCCATGACATCGACCGCACCGCGCCCGCCGCGTGCCAGCATCGTGTCAGAGGTCGCGGCAATCGGCAGCGCCTCTGCCCCGACAACGCCGTTGTAGTAAATCGCATCCGCCGGACCGGGCGACAGCTTGGCGCTGCGCGGGTCAATGTCGAGCTCTTCGGCGATCATATGCGCCTGCATCGACCACGCGCCCTGCCCCACATCCGCGCGCGGCGTGATCAGCGTGATCCCTTGAGCGTCGATCTTGACGTAGGGGGTGATCGCGGTTTCGCCGGGTTTCAACCCGTCGAGCAGCGGGTTCTCCCCCTCGCGTTTGTAAAGATAGGTGCCAAAGACGACGCCGCCTGCAACAGCGGCAGAGCCAATCAGGAAGCTGCGGCGCGCAATTGTTTTCACACGTCCCATATCACACCGCCTTCAGCTTGATCGCGGCGGATTTCACCGCCTCGCGAATACGGGGATAGGTGCCGCATCGACAGAGGTTCCCGCTCATCGCGGCGTCAATCTGGTCATCCGTAGGGGTCGGGTTCAGCTCGAGAAAAGAGGCCGCCTGCATGATCTGCCCCGATTGGCAGTAGCCGCATTGCGCGACCTGCAGGTCGATCCAAGCCTCCTGCACCGCATGGCGCACCGCCGGAGAGCCCAATCCTTCGATGGTGGTAATCTCACCCTCGACATCGCCCGCAGCCAACTGGCACGACCGGACCGCGATCCCGTCCATATGCACGGTGCAGGCCCCGCATTGCGCGATCCCGCAGCCGTATTTCGGGCCGGTGATCCCCAGAACGTCGCGCAAGACCCAGAGCATGGGCATGTCTTCCTCGACGTCCACATCATGGGTCACGCCATTTACTGTAAGTTTCATGCCTTGTCTCCCGACGTTCACTCTATAAATACCAGCGGAATCGGGGTGGTAAACCCAATCTGTCCCGCATCCCTTCGTGCCCTCACGTCAAAACATCGTGTCACGAGGGGTTTCAGAAAACATAAAACGCCGCCCCCGTGAGGACGGCGTTTGTCGCAAGTTTTACGAATTCGCGCTTAGAATTCAACGACGGCGCGAATGGATTCACCCTTGTGCATCAATTCGAACCCTTCGTTGATCTGGTCCAGCGTCAGCTTGTGGGTGATCATCGGGTCGATCTCGATCTTGCCGTTCATGTACCAATCCACGATCTTGGGCACATCGGTGCGGCCCTTGGCCCCGCCGAATGCCGTGCCTTTCCAGACGCGGCCCGTGACCAGCTGGAACGGACGGGTCGAGATTTCGGCCCCCGCCGGTGCAACACCGATAATGATCGACTCCCCCCAGCCCTTATGCGCGGCTTCAAGCGCCTGCCGCATGACCTTGGTATTGCCTGTGGCATCAAAGGTGTAATCCGCGCCGCCTTTGGTCAGCTCGACCAGATGCGCGACCATATCGCCCTCGACCTTGGTGGGGTTCACAAAGTCGGTCATGCCGAAGTAGCGGCCTGTCTCTTCCTTGTCGTCGTTCAGATCGACGCCGACAATCTGGTCGGCCCCCGCCATGCGCAGGCCCTGAATGACGTTCAGCCCGATGCCGCCCAAACCAAAGACCACGCAGCGCGCGCCGATCTCTACCTTGGCGGTGTTGATCACCGCGCCGATGCCCGTGGTCACACCGCAGCCGATATAGCAGATCTTGTCAAAGGGCGCGTCCTTGCGGACCTTGGCAAGAGCGATTTCAGGGATGACCGTGTGATTGGCGAAGGTCGAACAGCCCATGTAGTGGTGGATCGGCGTGCCATCCATCATCGAGAACCGCGTGGTGCCATCGGGCAGCAGCCCCTGACCTTGGGTCACGCGGATCGCCTGACAGAGGTTGGTTTTACCCGATAGGCAATATTCACACTCGCGGCATTCGGGCGTGTAAAGCGGGATCACGTGATCGCCGACCTCGAGCGTGGTGACGCCCTCGCCGACCTCAAGCACGACGCCTGCGCCCTCGTGGCCCAGAATGGCCGGGAAAATTCCTTCGGGGTCGTCGCCCGAACGGGTGAATTCATCGGTGTGGCACAGGCCGGTGGCCTTGATTTCGATCAGGACTTCACCCCGCTTGGGGCCTTCGAGATTTACGTCCATCACTTCAAGCGGTTGCCCTGCGGCAACGGCGACGGCGGCGCGTGTTTTCATCATAAGAAGCGTCCTTTTGCTGTTTCGGCCAAAAGGACGAAAAAGCGCTGTAATGTCAAGGTCAGGGGGAGGCTGGACAGGCATAAGGGGGCGCTGCCCCCGGCACCGCTTTGCGGCCCCTCCCCCGGGATTTTCATCCATTTGGAAGGGCGGATATGCGTTTGCGCGCCGCGTGTTTTTCCTGTCCAATCGGCGGCGCGACAATGAACACCCACCGTGACCGAGGAGAAGAACATGGCCGACCGAACCGAGATCGGTATGACCACCCGCCGCGCCGTTTTGGGCGATGCCCATGTGGACCGCGCTGAAGCCGCCAAGACCGAGCTGGACGCGCCGTTCCAAAGTCTGATCACCGAAAGCGCCTGGGGCACCGTCTGGGCCAGCGACAAGATCAGCCGCCGCGAACGATCCATGCTGACGCTGGCACTGCTGGCGGCGACCGGCAACTTCGAGGAAATCCCGATGCACATCCGTGCCACCGCCAATACCGGTGCCAGCAAATCCGATGTGATCGAGGCGTTCCAGCATGTTGCCATTTACGCGGGGGTGCCAAAGGCGAACCATGCGCTTAAACTCGCCAAACAGACCTATCAGGAAATGGAAGCCGCCGAATGACCGATCAGAACGGAGCGTTCTTTCACCGTGACCGGAGCTGGCACCCGCCCGCGCTGGCACCGGCCTATAAGACATCGGTGGTGCGGTCGCCGCAAAAGGCGCTGATCTCGATGAATACCACGCTGAGCGAGCAGACCGGCCCGGTCTTTGGCCACAATATGCTGGGGGCGCTGGATAATGACCTGATCCTCAACTACGCCGCCGAGGGCGAAATGGCGATTGGCCAGCGGATCATCGTGCATGGTCGTGTGCTCGACCAGAACGGGCGCGGTGTGCCCGGTGTGTTGCTCGAATTCTGGCAAGCCAATGCGGGGGGGCGCTATCGCCACAAGAAAGAGGGATATCTGGCCCCGCTCGACCCCAATTTTGGCGGATGTGGCCGCACTGTGACCGATGAGAACGGCGGCTATAGCCTGCGCACGGTCAAACCGGGTGCCTACCCCTGGCCCAATGGGGTGAATGACTGGCGCCCTGCGCATATCCACTTTTCCGTTTTCGGGCAGGGTTTTGCGCAGCGCTTGATCACGCAGATGTATTTTGAGGGCGATCCGCTGATCTGGAAATGCCCCATCGTGCAGACGATCCCGTCGCGCGCCGCGGTAGAGCAGTTGATCGCGCCGTTGGACATGGACAATACCGTGCCAATGGATGCGCGGGCCTATAAATTCGACATCGTGCTCAGGGGCCGCCGGTCCACCATGTTTGAAAACCGGATGGAGGGGAACTGATGCAAGAGCTGACCCAGTTGAAAGAAAGCCCGTCGCAGACCGCAGGGCCCTATGTGCATATCGGCTGCGTGCCGAATTTTTGCGACATTACCGGCGTCTACCCCGAGGATCTGGGCGCGCGTATGGTCAATGCCGAGACCAAAGGCGAACGGATCACGGTGAAGGGCACGATCTATGATGGCACCGGCACGCCGCTGAAAGACGCGCTGGTCGAGATCTGGCAGGCCGATGCGGCGGGGCTCTATCCGGGCAATGACCCCCGTGGGGCCGCCGATCCGAACTTTACCGGATGGGGGCGCAAGGCGAGCGATTATGACACCGGCGAATGGCAGTTCGACACCATCCGCCCCGGCGCCGTGCCCTTTCCCGACGGGCGTATGATGGCCCCGCATATCAGCTTGTTGATCGTCGCGCGCGGGATCAATATCGGCTTGAATACACGTATGTATTTCCCCGATGCCGATAACAGCGCCGACCCGTTGCTGACCCGTATTGAACATCAAAACCGCGTAGCGACCCTGATCGCGGAGAGAGAAACCGATGGCGTCTATCGGTTTGATATTTACCTTCAGGGCGAGAAAGAAACAGTGTTCCTAGATGTCTGATCCATGCATTCTTTGCGTTGCCATCACCGGCAGCGTACCGACCAAAGCCGCCAATCCCGCCGTGCCCGTCACGATCACCGAGCAGATTGAAAGCACGCACGCAGCCTTTGAAGCCGGGGCGAGCATCTGCCACGCCCATGTGCGCAATGACGACGAGACGCCCTCCTCTGACCCAGAGAAATTCGCGCGGTTGAAAGAGGGGCTGGAGAAACACTGCCCCGGGATGATCATCCAGTTCTCGACCGGCGGGCGGTCAGGTGCGGGCAAGGCGCGCGGCGGCATGCTGTCACTGCGGCCCGATATGGCCTCGCTGTCGGTGGGGTCGAACAACTTTCCGACACGCGTCTACGAGAACCCGCCGGATCTGGTGGATTGGCTGGCGTCCGAAATGCGCGCCCATGAGGTTGTGCCCGAGATCGAAGCCTTTGATCTGAGCCACATCCTACAGGCGATCCAGCATCACAAGGACGGCAAGCTGTTCGGGCGGCTTTATGTGCAATTCGTCATGGGGGTGAAAAACGCCATGCCCGCGGATAAAGAGGTTTTTGACTTCTACGTCGCGCAGTTGAAGGCCCGCGCGCCCGAGGCCGCGTGGTGTGCCGCAGGGATCGGGCCGAACCAGATCGTCGTGAACGAATGGGCGATTGCGGCGGGCGGTCACACGCGGGCCGGCCTGGAAGACAATGTGCGTCTGGACCGTAACACGCTCGCCCCATCCAACGCGGCGCTGATCAAACGCGCCGCGGATCTATGCGAGAAATACGAACGCCCCGTGGCGACCTGGCAGCAGGCGCGCGAGATTCTGGGGCTGCGCAACGCCTAAGACATCCGCTGTCGCCCCGGGCTTTCGGCGGGCGACAGCGCTTTCATCGGCTTTGCTGGATTTGCGACTGTAATTGACTGGCGCTGACGGCGGCGTTGATCCGCACGACGGCGACGCCGAGCCTCAGTTCCGCACCACGGCCTTCGTCGATTGTGATGGTCGGGGCGGCCGGCCAGTCGGATAGGTCGAGCGTATAGTCGTCCTCCCATCCGGTAAGTGTCGTCACGCCGCCATAAGCCACGTGGAAGGTCGCACGCCCTTTGCCGGGTTCAATCGTGTTGTGCCCGCTGCCGATATAGATCGTATCATCCCCGCCTGCGGATTGCACGCGGTTACGGCCGGGGCCAGTGTGGATTTCGGACCCGCCTTCGCCATCGGAAATATCATCATTGCCCGGCCCGCCGTAGATCTTGCTGCGCCCTGCCCCGCCACGGATCACGTCGTTGCCCGCGCCCCCGTCGAGGATGTCGCGCCCATTGCCGCCGATCAGCGTGTCATTGCCCGCGCCGCCGTAGAACAGGTGCACATCCTTGCCGCGCCCTGATTTGGCGATCAACATATCGTCGCCGGCACCGCCATAGAAGGTCGCGCCCGCGTATTTTGCACCGATCATCACATCGGCCCCGCGGCTTCCTTCGACGTTCACCGCGACCCTTTCGGAGGTTTCGAAGTTCATCGGGGTATCGGGATGCGCCACAACCGCAATGGGCTTGCCCTTCGATGGGTCTTGCTCTTCCCGGGCGACGACAGTGGCGATGCGGATATTCTCGATATAGGCGGGCATGTGCAGCACATAGTCATCTGGCCCCGCCATATACCACAACGTATCATTGCCGCCGTCTTCATCTTCCGAAATCTTTTCGGCATTGGCCCCATAGGCCCAATAATCATTATCCGCCGTGCCCCCCGCCAGCACCACAGAGCCGTCCAGCGCCATCATCGCATTGACCCCGCGCTGCGGGTTCTCGAACCCGCGCAGGTCAAGCCCGAGGTCCAGCGCATTATCCACCATCGTCCGGCGCAACGCGTCGAGAGGGGCCGTTTCCACGATATTCGTCGTCTCGCCGGGGTCGGCGACCAGATCATAGATATGCTCTTCGCCGTTGGGGTAGCGGAAGTAGCGGTATTGGCTCAGATCGGGATCGGCGGCGCGCACGGAGAGCGTGCCGAAAACGCTCGTCACCGGAGATTTGCTGTCGTCATACGATCCGAAACTGTCATCGATCAGCGGCAGCAGACTTTGGCCCGACGTCCAGTCGGGGCGGTATGGCAGCCCCGCCAGGTCCATGATCGTCTTGGGCACATTGTGCAGCGATACGGGCATCTCGACCACGCGGCCCTGCGTCATGCCTGCGTGCCAGATCCCCAGCGGCACATGGGCGGCGCTGTCCCACTGGCTCATCTTGTGGAAACTGTCGTGGGTGCCAAGGTTGAACCCATTGTCTGACAGCAACAGGACGGTGGTATTTTGCGCCAACTCCGAACCGCGCAAGGCGTCCATGAAGCGGCCGATTTCCGCATCCACATGGCTGATGGCCGCGAAATAGGCGCGTACAACCTGTCGCCACGCATGATCGCCCGCCTTCTCCGGGGTCCAGGGACCGTTGGCGATATAGGCGGCCTCGTAGACGGCCATGCCCTCCTGCGGGCCAAAGTAATCTTCCGGCGCGGCTGACTTGGGCCAGACAATCTGGTCGGGATCATACTGCTGATAGAAGCGGTCGGGGCATTGCAGGTTGTAATGCGGGTGCTTGAAGCCCAGCTGGATCAGGTGCCGCCGCGCAGGGTCGGCCCGATCCAGATAGTCGATCGCGTTCTGCGCCACCCTATTGTCGTAGAAGCGGTCATCCTGGCTGCCATCGTCATCGGGATGGTTGACGCCCGCGATCCCCGGCCCCTTGTCGAGGTATTTCTTGACCTTGGATCGCCGCCCCGCATCCTTTGCCTCAGGCTGTTCGTGAAAGAGGATGCGCGCATACTCATGGGGCATGGGTTTGTAGTTGCTGTCGACCTTGCCCGTTGTGAACGTGCGAAACCCGTTGCGGCGCAAATCATATTGCCAGCCCGCCGTTGGCGGCAAGATATCGCGCCAAAACCGGTTGAGATCGACCAGACCCGTGCGAAACGGTGACAAGCCCGTCGCCAGTTCCGCCCGGCACGGCGCACACAGCGGCACGGTGGCATAGGCGTTGGAAAACCGCGTCCCCTCGGACATGAAGCGGTCGATATTGGGCGTGCTGATCTGCAGCCCGAAGGCCGTTCGCCACGTGAAAATATCGATCATGTCATCGATCCAGATGACACAGATATTGCCACCAGCGGTGTCGGTTCTGGTAAAGCTCATGGGCGTTCCCCTGTGTTTCGGGGCGCTTCGGCATAGCGGCAAGTGCGCGCGACCTGTTCAAGGGCGGCGGGCGTGCTGGCAGCATGATCAAGCCAGATCAGCACGTCATGCACCACCGATGTGCCCAGGGTCTTGAGGATCCCCTTGCGGTGGGACCGGCAGCCGATGAACAGATCAGCCACACCGTTCAACGCCGCCGCCAGTTCAGCGCTTGGTCGGGTGCTCTTCTGCGGGATTGGAAACACATCCCCGACCGGTGCGGCGGTCAGGTGCAACTGCCCTTGGTCAAAACCTGCCAGCACCCAATAGTCCTTACCCGGTGCGGGGATAGAGACCTCGACCATACCCGCATCATCCCGCCAGATCAGCCGGCCCTCGCTTTCGCTGAGAAACAGGTAGTTGTCGCTGGCGTCGGGGTTCACCGTCAGGAGGCTACGCGCCTCTGCGTCGGGCGAAGTGACGCGGATGGCAAGGCAGAAGCAGTCCTGCTCGACCAGTGCCGCATCAACGACAAAGCCGCAGTTCACCCCGCGCGTGAATGCCACCCCGCCGCCCTCCAGCAACGTGCCATTGTCGTCATTCGGATCGACAGGGCGCGCGCGCGGGCCAAGTCCGTTCTCGGCGGCCCATTGGGTAATCGCCTTTTGCGCATTGAAGGTCATGGCGGGGGCATGGGCATGGTACCAGACCGCCTGCGCATCATTGGGGTGACAGGCGTCCACGACGCTGGCCTGCGCTGCGTCATCGCGCAACAAGGCACCTTCGGGCAGGTCGATATCGACATAAAGGGGCGTGATATCTTGCATCAGTGCACCGGCAGCGCGGCAGGCAGCGCCCAACGGTGTAACATCTCTCCGGTTCGGCTGGCATAGCAGAACCCGTCGCGCAGCGCCCCTCGATTGGCGGGCATCCCGTCGTCGCTGGGTGCGGCCCCGATGGCGTAACACAGCGTCAGCCCCTCCCCCGTCGGAGGCTTGTCACAGGTGATCAGCAGATCGTTACGGTCTTTGGCATCAACCTGCACGCTGGTAATCGTGGCACCGGCACTGTCCCCTTCAAGGCGGAAACCACAGGCACCACCGGCATTCAGCGGGTCGGCGGCATCCAGCACAAAGGGGCCCATCCCCTCCCCGCGGCAACGGATCACGCTGGGGTTGTCGAGCTCACGCTCTGCCAGCAGAAGAACGGGGCAGTTCCACGGCTGGTCGCTGTTGCGCGCCTCGATCGCGCAGGCTTCCATCTCGGCCATTTGCAGCCGCGCGATATCTGTGGGCCGGCCAAATTCATCCAGCGCGAACATATAGCCCGGTGCCGCGTAGACGTGATCGTGCCCGCCCTTGTTCCATGCCAAATCCCACTGCGCGCGCAGCACGTCCGAGTCCGATACATCCCGCGTCCCTGCATCAAAGACAGCCGTAAACAGCGGCTTGCGCAAGCCGTGGTCGGCGAAGATATCCGTGATACGGCGCATCAGCGCGTGCATGGCGGCGCACCATTCAGGTCCGGTGCTCAGAACATCTTCGAGCGTGAAATCAAGCCCCACAGACAGGACCTTGGCCGGTTTACCCAATGCGCGCGCGGCGGCACAAAGGTTGGCGACAGTCTGATGAAAGCTGGTAAGGGCGGCCCCGTCGATCAACGCGGTGATGCTGGCGCTGCTGTCGGTTTCGGTGCGCGCATAAAGCAGTGGCAGGGCCCGGTGCTCCGCGTGCCTGCGACGCAGAATTTCGTCGGCGATCAGGCTGTCGCGGGTCTGTTCGGTCAGGCGCTGCATCAGGTCAGTGGGTGCCAGCGTTTCTGTCCCCGCAGCCCCAGCGGGCCCCAGGTCATCACCCGTGGTCACCACGTGGTAGGGGAAGGACAGTGTTTCATCCGCAGTCACCGCCCGCCGCGTGCCCCCGATGGCCAGAACACCAAAGACCGCGCCCGACGTGTCGGCGATAATGTCAGGCGCGCTGGCGTCCGGGGCAGCGGTGATCTTGCGCCGGAATTGCCGCGTGCCTTGGGCACCGGGCAGGTTCGCGTCAAACACATACCATTCCCCCTGCTCTCGAAGGTTCCACGCATCGACATCGCCCAACACAGCCGCATCGACGGGCAGCACCTGCCCCCCGGCAGGCAGGCGACGGTGGATATCCGCGATGACGCTGTCCGAGAGGTTCAGGCGCAGGCCCGTTTCGTCAAAGCCGATCACATCGCCGTTCTTTGCCCGAAGAAGGACACCGCGTTTACTGGGGGCGTGGTCTGGCATTTGATACGTTCCTATTGGCGGGTCGGGCGCCGTTTCGCGCCCCCTTCAGCATCGTTTATGTCACCATCCCCGAGGCGGCAAAAGCATCGCAGCCGCCATCCCCTTCGGGAAAGCCGTCTCAGGTCGCATGGGCAGCCTGCTTTGGCTCGATGATAACAAACTCGGGCATGCTTTGGTCTTGGTCGGGCGACAGGCTCGGGTCTTTGACCTTGCTCCGTTGTGCGTGGAACGCGGCCACGGCAGGCCCGAACAACACGACACGCGTCACAGGGCCAAGCGTCACCCGGCTAAGCAATCCGCCGCCCAGTTCCTCGTAGCTGATGCGCAGAACATCCGGCTGATGGTCCGCGATCATCTGGTTCACCCGCGCAAGGGTTTCGGCATCGTCGTCGCAAATCACCGGCGCGTTGATCATGGACAAACGGTCGCCCAGTTCAAGCGCGTTATGGTCCAACACGTCGCGCATGATCGCCAACCGCGAGCTGTTATCCTCCTGCGCGAGGACCGTCGCACCTGACACCGTTTGCGTGGCATGGATCGACAGAAAACCGATCCCCGCGCCAAGGTCGAGCACCTTTTGGCCAGCTTCGACCATGCGCCCGGTCATGCGCGCCATACGTCTTTGGTATTTGCCGCGCATTACAAGCTCGAGCGTGCTTTGCGCAAAGATACGCACATCCGCAGGCAGGGCGATGTCGTGGTTGGGCACCCAATCCACCGCCGTTTGAACTGATACGTCAATGTCGCCCGGAACGAACCCGTCGCCGCCCTCTGCGACATCCGCGAATGCGGCTTCCGGCACGCTACGGCGTTCCTCGGCGGGGCGGTCGGCGACGTTTTTCTCGACCTGAGACATCAGCTTGGCGATCTCTTCGGGGTCGCGGGCCTTGGGCGGCTTGGCCACGATCTGCGTGATCGGCACCTCGGATGCCTCAAGCAGCGATTGCTTCAGCTCTGCATAGGCGTCGGTCGCGCGGTATTCTTCAAGCCGTGCCTCGACCTTTTCGATGGCGGCATTATGGAGACGCGACAGAACCGGATCAGTCAGCAGCTCGTCCATGATCTGCTTGCGCCGTTCGGTATAGCGAAGGATCTTGTCATCATAGACCTCGTTTCGGTCCTGCAGCGACCAATAGTCGGCGTTATACTTGTCTTTCTTGTTGTTCACATTGCCGCGAAACTTGCGGATCGCATAGCTGTCGACCGATTTGACCGCATAGTGGTTCATCTGCGCCCATTGATAGCCCACGGTGCGCCGGATCGACCGCCAGCCGCGAAACTTGAAGTAATCCTCCATCGGCTGGCCGGATCCGTTGAGCCATTTCACAGTGTCGGGAAAGCCGGTCTCCAGATGCTTATTCTTAATTGACGGGCGATGGATTCCGATTTTCCATTTGTCAGGGTCAAACTTGAACAGCGTCTTGACGCCCCAGCCCTTGTTCCACGTGGGCGGGGCCGCATAGAGGTATTGTTCGGTCACCGGATCGCGGGACCAGTCGACCACATTGCCAGAGCCGAAGATGCGCCAAGTGATCACGATGCCGTTGGCATCCCCCGCCGCGTCCAGCATCGGGTCCAGCGTGCCGTCACCATAGTTGATGCAGAGGAATTCATCGGCATCGAACATCAAGATCCAGTCGGCCGCGGCGACTTTGGGTTCGGCCTGCGCGTATTTCATCGCCGATGGCTGCGGCTTCACCCCTTCGGGGATGTCGTTGCGCCGGTGGTAGCCCAGACCCAGTTCTTCAAGCCGGATCAGCATGTCATCGGTGCCATCGGAACAATCGTTTGTGTAAACGAGTATCTTTGTGAACCCCACGGCAAGATGATGGGCATACCACTCCAGCAGGAATGGTGCCTCGTCCTTCATCATAGAGATGGCCAGTAGCTTGCCGTGCCGGCTGGTGTGCGGTTTCAGATTGATGGCAAAGGCCCTTTGTAACGCGGCTTAGCGCAGTGCTTTGGACGGGTCGATGCCGATCTTCTCGCACATCCGCGCGGCATAGGAGCCGGGCAGAGGTTCGTTCTTTTCCCACCACGGTTTCGTGCCATTGGTATAAAGGTGCACAGACAGGGTTTTGTCGGTGAAATGCCCTTCGACGCGGCCATGCGGGTCATAGAAGATGTCGTTCAACTGGAACGGCACCGGATACAGCACCTCGCGTTCGCTGGCTTTTTCATACTGGCCGGTCTGCTTGGCGAAATAGGTAAACGCCTGCGGGCCAAAGGCCGTACGCTCGGCATTATAGATGCGGTGCGCGTGGCTCAGTTTGGGGTCTTGCCGGTCGTATTTCTTGCGCTGGTTCTTGTTCCACCATGCGGGATAGTCCGGCAGGTTATCGTAGTAATCCAGCAGTTGATCCATCAACTCGCATTCCTGCGGCAACCCCACGACACCACAGTTGAGAGCGCCAGACATGCCGTGGCGGCCAAAGATATATTCCTGATCCTCGGGGAAAGGCTGGTGGCAGAAAGCGTCACAGTCGATCCAGATCGCGCCGGTCTTCTGGATCATCTTGTAGCGGAACACGTTCGACAGGAAAGAGGCGCTGGTCGCGGCGACCAGCTCGCGGTCAATATCCATGATCTCGGACGCGGGGCGAACCTCGACCCCTTCGGGGGCGTTGTCCACTTTATCGGCGCAATACAGGATCGTTTTATGACCCGCAACGACATGGGACTTGAGGCAAAGCTGGTTCAGATAGTGAAGCTTTTCGCCAATCCAAAGGGAGGCGACAGGGCGACGGGTGTTCATGATATAAGGGGCCTCTCTGGTGGCGCGAAACGCGGGGCTGAAATGCACCGTGGTGGTTTCAAATACATTGGCAGAACGATAGCTTAGCCGACCCCGGCTTGTAAACAATCCTAAGCCGACGCGGCATCGCCTGTGGCAAAGATTGACTTGCCCTGACCCGCATGAGAGTCATTTGCACAACCTTTGATATCCTGACCCAAGGGACCGCCCGCCCGTGACACGTATCCTTGCCGTAACCTGCATGCGCAACGAAGGGCCCTATTGCCTTGAATGGATCGCGCATCACCGCGCGGCGGGGGTGACGGATTTTCTGATCTTTACCCATGATTGCACCGATGGCACGCCGGCCCTGCTGGACCTGCTGGATGATGTGACCCATGTGCCCTTCACCCCAGAGGGCGACACATCGGTGCAATGGCAGGCCATGCGTCTGGCTGACCGCCATGACCTGATGAAACAAGCCGATTGGGCGCTGTTTTTTGACGCGGACGAGTTTCTAACCCTCGCAGCACCGATGCGTGGGCTGCCCGATCTGATCGCGTCGGTCCCCGCGGATACCGACGCGATTGCCCTGCCCTGGCGGTTTTTCGGTGCGGACGGGCAAGAGGCGTTGCAAGATATGCTCACCCCGCTGCGGTTTCGCCATGCGGCCCCTGATCCGTTCTTTCTGCCTGCGGGAAGCTTCTTCAAGACCCTGCACCGGCCCGCTGCCTTTCAGAAGCTCGGCGTGCATCGGCCCAAGAAAAAGCGCGGTGTCAGCCCGCAGTGGAACCTGGGCGGTGTTCAGGCCGCCCCCGGGGGCTTTGCCGAAAATGATAACCGGATCAACCTGTTCGGCGTGATGCAGACCCAAGCGCGGGCGCGGCTGAACCACTATTCCCTGCGTTCGGCGGGCGAGTTTATGGTCAAACGCGGGCGCGGCCTGCCCAACCGGACGACAAAGCGGCTGGATCTGCATTACTGGGCGGAGCGTAATTTCAACACCGTGACTGACACGATGATTGACCCGATGCTGGACGCCACAATGGCAGAGGTCACCCGCCTGCGCGCCCTGCCCGGTGTGGCCGACGCGCACGCGCAGGCGGTGCAGTGGCACCATGACAGGTTTGCCGCATTGATGACCGACCCGGCAGAGGTGCAATTCTACTGGCATCTGCTGTTGCTGGGCAGCAGCACCCCGCCCACGGCAGAGCAGGCACAGGCCCATCTGCTGCGCCACGCGGGCAGCTAAGCCCTGTTTCATCTGACACCACGACACAAAAAAGGGCGCGACCGGATACCGGCCGCGCCCTTGGCACTCGTTACCTACCCTTAGGCGAGGTCAAAACGGTCAAGGTTCATCACCTTGGTCCAGGCGGCGATGAAGTCGGTCACGAATTTGTCTTTCGCGACATCCCCTGCATAGACCTCTGAAATCGCGCGCAGCTGCGAGTTCGACCCGAAAAGCAGATCAACAGCGGTCCCGGTGTGCTTCAGCTCACCCGTGGCGCGGTCGCGGCCTTCATAGATGTCGTCCGTCGCGGTCTCTTCCGCCTTCGACCACACGGTGCCCATATCCAGCAATGTGGTAAAGAAGTCGTTGTTCAGCGTGCCGGGCGCATCGGTGAACACGCCGTGTTTGGCGCGACCCACGTTCACGTCCAGTGCACGCATCCCCCCGACCAGAACCGTCATCTCTGGCGCGGTCAGCGTCAGAAGCTGGGCGCGGTCGACCAGCAGCTCTGCCGTGGTGACCGAATAACGGGTCTTGGCAAAGTTGCGGAAGCCGTCGGTGACGGGTTCAAGATAGGCGACGGAGTCAACCTCGGTCTGTTCAAGCGAGGCATCGCCGCGACCCGGTGCGAAGGGCACGGTCACGTCGTGGCCTGCGTCCTTGGCGGCTTTCTCGATCCCGGCGGCACCGGCCAGCACGATCAGGTCAGCGACAGAGATTTCTTTGTCCCCCGACTGCGCGTTGTTGAAGTCTGCGCGGATCGTTTCCAGCACGCCAAGCACTTTGGCCAACTGATCGGGTTCGTTCACCGGCCAGTCTTTCTGCGGTGCCAGACGGATGCGCGCGCCATTTGCACCGCCGCGCTTGTCGGACCCGCGGAAGGTCGCGGCAGAGCCCCAAGCAGTGGCCACCAGTTCCTGAACGCTCAGCCCCGACTCCAGCACTTTGGCTTTCAGCGATGCCACATCTGCGTCATCGACCAGCGTATGCGTCACGGCGGGGATCGGGTCCTGCCAGATCAGCTCTTCGCTGGGGACGTCCTTGCCCAGATAGCGGGCAATCGGTCCCATGTCGCGGTGGGTCAGCTTGAACCATGCACGGGCAAATGCGTCGGCAAATTCCTCGGGATTCTCGTGAAAACGCGTCGAGATTTTAAAATACTCGGGGTCTTCGCGCAGCGCGAGGTCAGAGGTGAACATGATAGGCGCGTGACGCTTGGACGGGTCATGCGCATCCGGCACGGTGCCTGCGGCGTCGCCGTTCTTTGGGGTCCACTGCACGGCACCGGCAGGGCTTTTGGTCATTTCCCACTCGAGCCCCAGCAGGTTGTCGAAGTAAGTCATGTCCCAGCTTGTCGGAGTTTGCGACCATGCGCCTTCAAGCCCGCTGGTCAGGGCGTGGATGCCGTGGCCGGTCTCGTGCTTGTTGGTCCAGCCGAAGCCCTGTGCTTCCAACGGCGAGGCTTCGGGATCGGGGCCGGCATTCTCGCCGCCCACGGCACCATGCGCCTTACCAAAGGTGTGACCACCCGCGATCAGCGCGACGGTTTCATAGTCGTTCATCGCCATCCGGCCAAAGGTGTCGCGGATGTCATTGGCAGAGCCTTGCAGATCGGGTTTGCCGTCCGGCCCTTCGGGGTTCACATAGATCAGGCCCATCTGCACAGCGGCCAGCGGGTCTTCCAACGCGCGTTCCTGGCTATAGCGTTTGTTGCCCAGCCATTCGTCTTCGGGGCCCCAATAGACATCCTCTTCGGGTTCCCAACGGTCCACGCGGCCACCGGCGAAGCCGAATGTTTTCAGCCCCATCGATTCCAGCGCGATATTGCCGCACAGGATGATCAGGTCACCCCAGGAAATCTGGTTGCCGTATTTCTGCTTGATCGGCCACAGCAGGCGGCGCGCCTTGTCGAGGTTGGCGTTATCGGGCCAGCTGTTGAGCGGCGCGAAACGCTGCGTGCCCGTGCTGGACCCGCCACGGCCATCCGCCGTCCGGTAGGTGCCTGCCGCGTGCCATGCCATACGGATGAAGAACGGGCCATAGTGACCGTAGTCCGCGGGCCACCAGTCTTGTGAATCCGTCATCAGCGCATGCAGGTCAGCCTTGACCGCGTCAACGTCGAGCTTCTTGAACTCTTCGGCATAGTCAAAGTCTGGCCCAAGCGGGTTCGAATCGATGGTGTTCTGGTGCAGCAGCTTGAGGTTCAGCTGGTTCGGCCACCATTCGTTCAACGACCGCGCACCGCGCTTTGAGTTGCGGCCGTGGCTGCCGACGACCGGGCATTTGCTGATGTTTTCGACGTCATTTCCGTCCATGGTGGTCTCCGATGTTATCTGTCTGGTGCGCGGTTTTGCACCGCGTCACGGGGGATGGATGTCGGGGGCGCGATACGGTCTGCCCCGTCTTTCTGGAATTATTCTAACAGCAGTTATTGATTAGTTTAAGTTGGCATTTCCTATCAGTTTGATAAAAATAAACTATGACCAACATCACCCTGAAACAGCTTCGCTACTTTGAGGCCGTTGCCCATCACCGTCACTTTGGCCACGCCGCCGAGGCCTGCGCGATCTCGCAGCCCGCCTTATCCGTGCAAATCAAGGAGTTGGAGCAGAACTTGCAAACGCCTCTCTTTGATCGCGGCGGGCGGAATATCACGTTGACCAGCTTTGGCGTCGATTTCGCGCCGCGCGCGCGGGCGATCCTGCAGGGGGTGGACGAGCTTCAGGATATGGCGCGCGCCTCCAAGGACGGGCTGATGGGCCGGCTGAGAATCGGCATCATCCCCACCATCGGCCCCTATCTACTGCCCTCGATCATCACCAAGCTGACCCGGATGAACCCCGCGCTGGATATCCACGTGCGCGAAACCATGACCCCGCGACTGATCACCGAGCTGACGGAGGGGCGCATCGACACTGCCATCGTCGCCCTGCCCGTGTCAGAACCCTCGCTCACCGAAGTCACCCTGTTTGACGAGAAATTCATGCTGGTGCGCCCCGAGGCTGATCGCGGCAAGCCGATCCCCAGCAGCGCACATCTGAACGAGATGAAGTTACTGCTGCTTGAGGAAGGGCATTGCTTTCGCGATCAGGCCCTGTCGTTTTGCGATATGCAGTCGGAAACCGCGCGCGAGGGGCTGGATGCGAGCTCCCTGTCCACGCTGGTGCAGATGGTCGGCGCGGGCATCGGCGTGACGCTGATCCCCGAGATGGCCGTCGCCGTGGAAACGCGGTCGGCGCAGGTGGCGGTCAACGCCTTCCCCGCGCCCGAACCGACGCGCCGTGTGGGGATGATCTGGCGCAAGACCAGCCCGCTGGCCAGCAAACTGTCCGAAATCGCCGATCTGATCCGCCCGAGCTAAGCGGGCGGATCATCGTTTCATCGCGCTATCAGCCCAACCGCGCCAGCAGCGCGCGCGACGGGTCGCCGGTTGCGGGCAGCCCCTGGCTTTGCTGATAGGCGGTGATCGCCTTGCGGCTGTTCGGGCCGATCACACCATCGGTGCCGTCTGTGTCAAAACCGCGGGCGGTCAGCCGTTCTTGCAACGCCTTGCGGTCGTCAATGGTCAGCCCGTATTTATCCGGGCCAAAGCTGGCCTGAATAGGCCCGCCCCCTGCGATACGATCCGATAGATGCCCGACGCCAATCGCGTAATTGTCCGAGTTGTTGTAGCGCTTGATCGCCTTGAAGTTGTTAAAGATCGCAAAGCGCGGCCCGCCTGCATCGGGCTGGAGGATCTGCACCGGCGTAGCAGAGCTTGCCGCCGCGGTGCCCATCTCTGCGCCCCATTTCTGGCCGGACTTCCAGCCCGACTTCGCCAGATAGGCGGCGGTGGAAGCAAGTGAATCCGACGGGTCGTCAGACCAGATGTCGCGTTTGCCGTCGCCGGTGAAATCTACCGCGAAGGATTGATAGGATGTGGGGATGAACTGCGTGTGGCCCATGGCACCGGCCCAGCTTCCGGTCAGACCGGCAGCCGAGACATCGCCGCGCTCAAGGATACGCAGTGCCGCGATTAGTTGTTTCTCGAAAAAGGCCCCGCGGCGCCCGTCATAGGCCAGCGTCGATGTCGCCGACACGACCGGCACCTTCCCGCGCCGTTCCCCGTAAAAGCTTTCCAGCCCCCACACGGCGGTGACGACTTCGGCAGGCACGCCGTAGCGCGCCTCTATCTGGCGCAACACGCCTTGGTGGCGCGCGAATGCCGCGCGCCCCTTGGTGACACGCTCGTCCGATGCCGCAATGGCAAGGTAATCTTCAAGCGAGCGGCTGAATTCCGTCTGGTTTCGGTCCCGTTTGACGACCCCCGGCAGATAGCCCGCCCCCGCAAAGCCGCGACGCAGCGTGCTGTCGGAAATGCCCTGCGCCGCAGCGCGTGACTTGAACGCCGAAACCCACGCGTCATAGCCCGCGTTCGGTTGGGGTTGCAGGTCCGGTGCCAGCCCCGCATCGCTGCGCGGCGCAAAGCTGCCTGCCCTGTTGCCGGTGCTACAGGCCGCAAGGCCCAATGCTGCCAATCCGACGGTGAAACTTCTTCGAGAAATGCTCATACTGCCCGCGCCCTTGTTTGTTATGACTTCGGCATAGAATAGCCGAAGCACGGGGGCGGGCAAAGCGGATGATACGCCTTGGCAAAGCTTTGCCTATTTGGTCGGCACGTAGAGCGGCACGGTCGACATCGACATTTTGGCAGATCCGTTCTGCACATCGCGCGCGTGGCTGATATAGACCAAGGTGTTGTTTTCCTCGTCGAAAATCCGTTTGACCTTCAGCGTCTTGAAGATCACGGACCGGCGTTCGCTGAACACCGTCTCGCCCTCGTCATCGCGCGAGATGTCCCCAATCTCGATCGGGCCGGTCTGGCGGCAAGAGATGGAGGAATTCGATGGGTCCTCGAACCAATTGCCCTTTTGCAGCCGGTCGATCAGACCGCGTTCAAAATAGGCCAGATGGCAGGTAACGCCCTTGACCTCGGGGTCTTGGACCGCCTCTACCACGATGTCATTGCCCAGCCAGTCCACATCGACATTGCCCACCACATCAGCGGTAGCTGCAAGAGGAAGGGAAAAGCCAAGGGCGGCAATGGGGGCGAAGGCGGCGCGTTTGAAAATACTCATGCATCCATACGCGCGGCGTGCCTGTTGGTTCCCGCGTCGCCGCAAGAAAAGACCCAGCACGCGCAGATCAGGTGACCCGCGTCCAGAACCCCGCCTTATGGGCATAGCGTTTGCGCAGGCGCCGGACAAAGGCGTCGTGGCCTTCGAAAACTCCGTAATCCTCGATCTCGATATCCGCGGCGGCGCAATCCATCAGGTGATCTGCCGCCTGCGCGTAGCGCGACTTGGCGCTTTCCCACAGCGCGGCTTCGATCATGGCGCGCCAACACAGCGCTGCCGCCAGAGGATGGCGCGCCCGCAGCGCATCGGCGGCATCAGAGAGAGGGGCGACATGGGTGCCGTTCAACGTCTCGGCGCGTGCTTCAATCATCGCTGCAAGCCCGCGCAGGTCGGGCCACGCGAGGAAAAAGGCGATCGCCGCGTTGAGATCCTTGAACGTGGCCGCATGGGCCTTGGCGGCCTCCTCTACCTCAAGATCATCGAAATCCGGTAGCTGTTTGAGGTGCGCCCGCAGCATCTCGGGGTCGAGCGTTTCGGTAAAACAGCGCCAGCGGTGGGCTTGCGCCTCGTCCTCGCGCCCCGATGCGATCAGCGCGTGGATATAGGCCGCGTCCCATGCCTGCCGCCCCGCCTCTTTCCCCTTGGGGCGCGCACCCTCAAGAACATCAAGCGCGGCATCGTGATTGCCAGCGGCCGACCAGAGCGCCGCCACCTCGACCGCGACGGTGGGCCGCGCCAGATCGGTGGGAGAGAACAGCGAGATGTAGGTCTCCGTATCCCCCTGCGCCAAGGCCACCTCGCGCAGATGCATCTGGACAAAGCGTTTTTTGCGTTGTGCGGCGTAGTTCGCATTGCGCCCGCGCAGCTCGCGCAGGAATTGCAAGGCGGGGTGATCCTCTGTCGCGTCCAGCGGCGCGGCCTCGAATATCTGGATCAGCTCCTTCAGATGTGCGAGCCCGCTGTCGCCCAAGGACGGGGCCATGCGCGTGATAATCCCGTCAAAAGCGCCATCCGTATTCCCCTGCACCGCCTCCCACGTGCGTTCCGCCAGCGCGATCGGGTCCAGCGGGGCGCGGGCGGCAATCTGGCTGATCTCAGCAAGCGCATCGGCAAAGACGGCCCCCACGTCCCCCTTGCTGTCGTCCACCCGATCCATGACCGAAGGGGCAAGCGCTAGAAACTCCCACAGCAGGTCGAAGGCGTCGGCGGGGGCGTCTGGGGCGATATTGTCGATGATCATCGCGGATTGGGTGCGCAGGTCTTTGATCAGCGCCGTCCGCTTGCGCCACCCGACATAGCTTTTGGCCCGCCGGATTGTGACCAGCCGCTTGCGCACATCACGCGCGAGTTCAGCAGGGCCTAGGTTGTGGCTCAACTCAAGCCGCAGACGACGTTTCATATCGGCACTGCCGGTGCTGACCTCGATCAACAGTTCGGCCAGCCGCTCCGCCCCGAGGGCGGCAAGATTTGCGGTGTTCAGGGTCTTTTTCGACATGGGGCCTTGCTACATCGGATTTGCGGCCCGTCAAAGGGGGCACGCGGCTCGGACGCGTCAGGCAAAGAGATAGACGGTGACGCCCCAGCCCGCCAGTTCGGCCAGTTTCTGCATCGCGCCGATCACGTCGCCGGTCTGCCCGCCGATTTGCCGCAGCGCCAGCGCGGCCACCAGCGCGGTGGCCACGACGACCCCCGCAAAGATCACCGCCGCCGCGCCAAAGCCCAAGGGCAGCAGCCCAATCAAGCCAAAGGCGACCGCGATATAGACGCAAGTCGCCGGCACCTGCGCCGCGCCGTGCCCCAGCCCGTCGGCCCGCGCGGCAGGCATCCGCGCCAGCCAGAACGGCAGCATCGCGCGGCTGGCCATCGACAGACCAAGCGCGGCAGGCACGACCAGTGCAGGATGATCCAGCCGTGCGATCAGCGCCACCTGCAGCGCCACCGTCAGGATCAGGGCCATCACCCCGTAGCTGCCAATGCGGCTGTCGCGCATAATCTCGAGCTTGCGCGCGCGGGTCTGCCCGCCGCCGAACCCGTCGGCCATATCGGCCAGCCCGTCTTCGTGCATCGCGCCGGTCAGCAGTGTCGTGGCAAAGATCAGACCAAGGGACGCAACCGTCGGGCCAAAGCCCGCCGCGTGCAGCACCCAGTAGATCAGACCGGCAGGCAGCATCGCGACCGCCCCCGCCAAAGGCCAGCCCCAGGCCGAGGCTCCTGTCGCCGGGATCGGATCGCGCAGATATCCCACGGGGATACGGGTCAGCAGCAGCATCGCCAGCCGCGCCTCTGCCACCCGGGCGCGCAGCATCAGCCGTCCGCCACGCCGGCTTCGGCAAAGGTCGCCATGCCGCTGTGGCACGCCAGCGCCGAGCGCAGGATACCAAGCGCCAGCGCGGCGCCCGATCCTTCGCCCAACCGCATGTCGAAATCAAGCACGGCCGTCTTGCCGATCGCATCCAGCAGACGTTTATGCCCGGGCTCGACGCTCAGGTGCCCGATCAGACAATGGTCCAGCGCCGCAGGGGCCAGCGCGAAAAGCGGTGCGACAGAGGCGGTGCAGATGAACCCGTCAAGGATCACCGGAATACGCCGTTGCCGTGCGGCCAGCACCGCGCCGCAGATCGCCGCCTGCTCGCGCCCGCCCAAGGTCATCAGGATAGACGCCCCATCCTGCGGGGTAGCGGCGTGGCGGGCAAGTCCGCGGGTGATGGCGTCGACCTTGCGGCGCAGACCTTCGTCGTCCGAACCGGTGCCGCGCCCGACCCAATCTTGCACAGCCCCACCAAAGACCGCCGCCGTCAGCGCTGCCGCGACCGTCGAATTACCAATCCCCATTTCGCCCAGGATCAAGACACTGGCCGCCGGATGCAGCGCCGCCGCCCCTGCGTTAAGAGCCGCGACACAGTCCGCCTCGCTCATCGCGGGGCCTTGCGTGAAATCGGCCGTGGGGCGGTCAAGGTCCAGATCAATCACCGACAGCTGCGCGTCGTTGGTGCGGCACAGCTGGTTGATCGCAGCGCCCCCCGCCTTGAAGTTCTGCACCATCTGGGCTGTCACCTCTTGCGGGAAAGGGTTCACCCCCTGCGCGCAGATCCCGTGGTTACCGGCAAAGACGAGGGCCTGCGCCATGTCGATCTGCGGCACCGCCTGTTGCTGCCACCCCGCCATGAACACCGCCAGTTCCTCCAGCCGGCCCAGTGATCCGGGCGGTTTGGTCAGCGCATTCTGCCGGTCGCGCGCGGCGTCTTGAGCGACGGCATCAACCTGAGGCAAATCGCGGGTCAGCGCGTCAAGGTCGGACAGGGAAGTCAGGGGAAAAGTCACATGCGCCATGCAAAGGGGTCTCTTTCGTTTGGAAATCTATCGTATGTCGGGATCATGGGTCAGGCAAGCGAGGCCGGAGCCTGCGCACTGCCCTTCAGCGTCAGGGGCAGACCACAGCTGACCAACACGACATGCCCCGCCACCGCTGCAATGCGCTGGTTCATCAGGCCCGAGGCATCGCGGTAGCGCCGGGCCAGCGCGGACATCGGCACGATGCCCCCGCCCACCTCATTCGTGACCAGCACCACCGGAGAGGACTGTGCGCGCAAGCTGTCCAGCACTTTTTCAAGCTCCGCCTGCCAGTCGCGTTCGGCGTGCATCACGTTGGACAGCCACAGCGTCATACAATCGACCAGCCGCGCGCCCGCCCCATCGGTGCGCATCAGCGCGCCGCATAGATCAAGCGGCTCCTCCACCGTGTCCCAACCGTCACCGCGTTGCACTTTATGTGCGGCGATGCGGTGCTCCATCTCGGGATCGAAGGCCTGGCTGGTGGCAATATAGACCAGCGGCAGCCCGTAGGCGCGCAGGTGGTTTTCGGCAAAAAGGCTCTTGCCCGATTTTGCACCGCCGGTGACCAGCGTGATCTTGTCCATGATATCCGCCCTTTGCCAAGCGGGGCGCGCGCGAACGCCCTGCCCCGGTAGAGATCAGAATTCCACACCGGCCTGTGCGGCGATACCCTGTTTGCGGAAAGGATGTTTGATTTCCTTCATCTCGGTCACCAGATCCGCAATCTCGATCAAGGCGTCGGGCGCGTTGCGGCCGGTGATCACCACATGGGTCATATGCGGCTTCTCGGCCTGCAGAAAATCGACCACATCCTGCACGTCGATATAGCCATAGCGCAGCGCGATGTTGAGCTCGTCGAGCAGCACCATGCGGTTGTTGGGGTCGCGGATCAGCTCTTTGGCTTTTTCCCATGCGCGTCCGGCGGCGGCGATGTCGCGTTCGCGATCTTGCGTGTCCCAGGTAAAGCCCTCGCCCATCACATAGACCTGACAGATATCGCTAAAGCGGTCCTCAAGCAGTTGACGGTCCGCGGACACCCGTGCGCCCTTGATGAACTGCACCAGCGCGCAGGGGAACCCGTGCCCGATACAGCGCATGATCATCCCGAAGGCAGAGCTGCTTTTACCCTTTCCGGTCCCGGTGTGGACGATGATCAACCCCTTGGTCACGGTCTTTTCCGCCATCATCTTGGCGCGGGCCGTCTGGACCTTCGCCATCTTTTCGGCGTGGCGCTTGTTCTGGTCTGGGGTGCTGTCGGTCATCTGTTATCTCTCCTCGTGGCGTATCTGGTTGCCTGCCCTGCGTACGTCTTGCACCGCCCGCAACGCCAGCGGCGTGCCGCAGACCCAATCGGGCGAGCTATACACCATCCGGCCGGTCTTGGCGTATTGTGCGAGCGCAGGATGTAGCATGATCTCTTCGGATCGGGAACCTCCGGGATAGGGTGTCGTGGTGACCAGCACATCGGGGGCGTTCATCACCAGTTCTTCCAGCGCCAGACGCCCGCTGGTCCGGCGTCCGAGTTTCTGCGAGAGGTTGCGCAGTCCGCCGGTGGTCACGATGTCGTGGCCCAAAGTATCCACCCCCAGCGAATAACCGTTCGGGTAATAGAACGCCGCAACAGGGGCATCGGGGGCCAATGCGGGCTGTGCGGCCAATGTCTGTTCGACGTCGCGGGCCATCGCCTCTGCCCGCGCGGGCTGTTGCAAGAGGTCGCCCATCCACCGGATCTGCGCGGGAATATCGTCAAGCGCCTTGGTGATCGGCATCTGCTCTACCCGCAGGCCAAGGTGGCGCAGCATCGCAAGGGTCGCTTTGTCGGAGTATTGCCCCGCCAACACCAGATCCGGCGCGGAAAGGTATATTTCTTCAGCACCGCCCGCGTTCTGCGGATGTGCCGAGGCTTCCTGCGCCAACGACGACGATCGCGGATCGCGCGCCAATCGGCTGAGAGAGGTGATTTGATCAGAATCCGCCAGTAGCAGCACCATCTGGTCCGTGCACAGGTTCATCGACACCACACGGGGCAGGTCTGCGGCGCTGGCTGACGTGACGGCTATCAGAGCGGCCACCAGCCCCAGCAGCACCCGCCGCCCTGTCAGAGTGATCCGCCGGATCACGCGCCGTCTTCCAACGCGGTCTCTAACCGGGCCCAATCACCGGCCGGTCCGGGCAGGCCCAGACGGATCCAGCTGTCGGAATAGGGGAAGATCCGCGACCAGATGTGATGTGCGGCCAAGCCGTTTTGCGCAGCCCTGGCATCCGGCGTCGCGTAAGTGCGAAACAGCGGGGTGCCGCCTACCAGCCCCCACCCTGCCCGCGCCGCCATCGCATCCAATTGCGCCGCCTCGCCTTGCAGGCGCGCGGTGGTCTGTGCCGCCCAATTCGTGTCGTTCAGTGCGCGCAAGGCGACCTCTATCGCCATGCCGGAAACGGGCCATGGCCCCGTCATCGCGCGCAGCCTTTCGGCCAAAGGCGCTGCCGCCAGCACAAAACCCAAGCGCAGCCCCGCCAGCCCGTAGAACTTGCCAAAGGACCGCATCACAAGGATATTTCTCGGCAGTTCGGCCCCGCCGCGGACCAGCGACACCTCTGGATCAGGGTCGGCAAAGCTTTCATCCACGATCAAAAGTTCGACCGTTTCGGCAAGCGCGCGCAAGGTGTCAGGGGCGTGGCGCTGCCCGTCGGGGTTGTTCGGGTTGACCACCACGGCAAGGGCATACCCTTCAAGCGCCGCAAGATCGGTGGCCTCGGTGACCTGCCAGCCTTCGGCCCGTAGTGCGGCGGCATGTTCGTTATAGGTGGGCGACAGGATCGCGGCTTGCCCGGGCGCGATCAGACGCGGCACCAGCTGGATCGCCGCCTGCGCCCCTGACACAGGCACAACAGCACAGTTTGCGTCATAGGCCCTCCGCGCGGCGTCTTCCAGCGCGGCAAGGGCACTGCGTTCGGGCAGACGGGTCCATGCCTCTGGCGAGATCGGCCCCACCGGATAGGGCACCGTGTTGATCCCCGTGGACAGGTCGATCCAATCAGCGCGGTCGCCGCCGAACGCCTTGATCGCCCCATCCAGATTGCCGCCGTGGTCCCGCATCGCTTGCCCCTGTCAGATCAGCGCCACCAGCGCCAACACGACTGCTAATACGAACATGGCGCGAAGGTAAAGCGTCAGCGCCCGTCGCAGGGTGGTTGCATCGGCCGCTGTTCCTTCGGCATTGAGCCAGGGTTCATCCGCGATCTCTTCGCCGTACACACGCGGGCCGGACAGGCGCACGTTCAGCGCACCGGCCATCGCTCCTTCGGGCCAACCGGCATTGGGGGACCGGTGGTGACGCGCATCGCGCAGCATCACGGCGGCGGCGCGGCGTGGCTGGCCCGACACGATCACGAACAGCAGCCCCGTTGCCCGCGCCGGGATCAGATTGACCAGATCGTCGAGCCGCGCAGCCACCATCCCGTAGTGACGGTAGCGCGCGGACCGGTGCCCGATCATCGAATCCATCGTGTTGATCGCCTTATAGGCCACCAGCCCCGGCAGCCCCAGCAGCACGCCCCAAAACACCGGAGCCACCACCCCGTCCGAGGCATTCTCGGCCAGGCTTTCGATCGAAGCACGGGCAATCGCGGCAGCGTCCAGCTGATCAGGATCGCGCCCGATGATCATCGAGACGGCATAGCGTGCCCCTGCAATATCTCCCTGTATCAAAGGCGTAGCGACGGCCTGGACGTGGTCGAACAGCGACCGCGGTGCCAGAAAGGGCCACGCCAGCAGCCCGCCGACAACGTAGCCCGCCCAGCCAGACGGCAGCAACGCGGCGACCACAATGGCAGGCAAGACCGCAAGCGCAAGCACGAGGCAGACCCCGACACCGCCCAACAGGCGCAACCGTGCGGGCGATGTATTGGCGCTATTCAACCGCGTCTCGATCATGCGAATGGCGTGGCCGATCCAGGACACCGGATGGCCGATTATCGCATAAAGCGGCGCAGGCCAGGACAAAGCCGCCTCGATCACAAACCCCAGCATGATGCCCGCCGCACCGATCATGCGTCCCCTCCGGTTGTGAACCGCATCGCACCGGTGAGCCCGTGGTCTGACAACAGCTGTTCAGCATCATCGGGGGCGGTGCCCGGCGCAAAGATGAACGCGCGCGCGGACCCTGTGTGCGCACGCGCATAGCCCAAAGCACCGAGCCGCTGCGCCAGTATCGTGCTCGGGTCGTTCAGGGGGCCGCGCAACGCGGTGGTGCGATCTGCGCTGATGCGCGCCAACCGCGCCACCTGAGGCAAATCACCCTGCGCCACGGCGCTTTCCCAGGCTGGCAACAGGTCGGCAATATCCGCAAAACCGCTATCCGCCGCATCGGTCCGGATCGGTTCGCCAAAGTAGCCGCCGATGATGTCAGCCCGTGGCGGCGCGCCCAGCGCCCCCTTGCTTTGCGCCAACCGCGAGGCCCAGATCACGCGGTCCGGATGCGGTAACATTAACGGATCGGTGGCCCCTTCCACCGCCAAGCACAGCGACGGCAAACGGTCTTCAGCAATACCCGCAGCCCGCGCCAAAGCCACCAGCGCCGCAGTGGATGCACCGGCCCCGACCCCGACGGGAAGGTTACCAGACAAGGTAAAACTGCCCCCATTTTCCCCTGCGGCCTCTAGCAGGTGTCGAAGCTGCGCGAGGCTCACCGCTGCGGGTTTACCCTGCGTCAGGTCCAATGCCCCCCCGCGGGTAAACCGCGCCCGCACCCCATGTGCACGGCACAGCATCGTGACCAGAACCACAGGGCCCTCCGGCCCCAACCGCCCCTGCACCCATTCACCGAAGTGACCGAAAACAGGTGGAGTTTCTGCAGACGCTCCTGATTTGTCGAAAATTGTCTGCAAAATACTGGCTTTCGTGCGGCGCGAGAGAATTGGTGCCGACATATTCACCATCCGCGGGCAAACGGCAACAGAGCAAGGGCCTATGGATTCAAGGCTTTTCCGCATCTCGCCGCCTACCGATTCTGGGTGGGACGCTCTCGAAAGTATAGGGCGCTATTCTGGAAGGCAGGGGGATTGTACCTGCGCATTGTCGCTCGCGTTAACCTTGTATGAGAACTTTAGACATATCCCGGGGGGCAGGAAAGACGGCGAGGTCGTCTCCGGCCAATGTACAAGGTGTTTGGGACACCGCAACAAGAGGTCCGTCTGATGTCGATTTCAAAGTTAACCTTTACAACACTGAATTGTGCTGCCGCTTTGGCGGCTTTGGTCGTTACAGGCTCCGGCAAAGCTGATGCCGGCGAGTTCGAACTTGATTGGGGCACCTACGACTGGCCCGGTGGCAATCTTGGCCCGCTGACACGCACCCTGCGGGACCAATATGGGTTCGAGGTTGACCTGACCTTTGAACATACGGGCAACTACACCGCCTTCAGCGGCGAAGGGACACCCAACGATTCTGCTATCTTTGGGGGCAATGTGGAATCGCTCGTAGTCATTTCCAACGCGCCGCGAAACCGCGGGCGTATCGGGGATGCGCGGACAACTTCCTCCATCTCCTCCAGTTCGGGCGGGGTCGCCTTTCCGATCGACAATCTACAGGTCGACATTTTGGATATTGACGCCAGCGATAGCAACGCCGGGTCTGACCGATGCGATCTTGTGACCGCCTTTGGCGATAACGGCAATCCGACGCTGGCACCGGTTAGCGCGGCACCCGCACTTCTGGTCGGCCCCGGTCCCGGGTCTGGCTTCACCGGCACCATCGGCGCGAACCAGGCCCAATGTATCTATGTCGAAGGGTTCGGGGCCTCGCCCACATCGAACAACGATGACACCGGCACCGTGCGCGCGACCTTCCCCGACAGCACCTCGACGGTCACCTTCTGGTATGATGAATCTATTGCCGACGTGCGCAATTATAACCAGTTCACCAATTATGATCCCGCCCCGCGGGGTATCGGGATGTTTGGTGCGGCAACGTTCAATGTGGATCAAAGCATTTCATTGACACGTACCGCCAGCCCCAGCACAGGGACGCAGGGTGAGACTGTGACCTATACCTACACGGTCACAAACACCGGCGCGCTGCCGTTCAACACCGGGCAGGACATTGTGATCAACGACGATCTGCTGGGGCCTGTGCTCTGCCCCGCGATCACCACGCCTGTCGCCCCGGGTGGAACGGTCGTCTGTCAGGAGGACTACACCATTCAGGCGGCCGATGTGCTGACGGGGTCCGTGGACAGCAACGCGGTTGCGGGCATTGGCCGCATCGGCCAGCCTTTTGTTTCACGGTTGCAGTCGAATTCTGAATCCCTGTCCATCGTCAGCAGCGTGCTGTCAGGCGAGACCGGTTCGCAAAGCTGCACGCCTCAGTCCGTCTTCCGCCAGCCATCGACCCAGTTGGCAGGGTCCGGCAGCCGGACGAATGTAACCCCGTCAGACATCTTCCTGTTCGACGACGTGACAACCGATATAAACGGCAACCCGATCGATGTCGTCATGCAGGTCACCAGCATCAATAATGCGACCGCGCTTGAGCTGGACACCTCGCTTGAGGCGCGCATGACGCCAGAGGACGACGCATACATCACCTACCGTCTGCGACTGGTCCAGGATGGCACGGCCACGGCGGCCAACCCGCAAGGTCTGGCCATTGACCAAAGCCGCATCAACGGGGTCATTGTACAGCAAACGGATGTCGACAGCCGCGGCGAGGGCGATGACTCTTCGGATGTGGTGGGCTCGCTCACCAACCCGACGGTGACCTCTTTCTTCAACACCGCGCCCTTATCCTCCTTTCCCGCCGGACCGAACGCGATCGCGATGGATCCTGCAAAGGTGGGCGACCCGTTTGATTGGGAAGACGAGCCGAATGAATCGAGCTTTGACAACTACGCCACCTATGAATTCAACACCTTCGTCGAAGCTGAATTTATCCACGGCTACACAGGGTCATCCGACCGTCGCGCGACGCGGGGGTCCGGCATCCAGCTTTGCGCAATCTCGAACACCTCGCCCGATATTGTGGCGCAAGACGACGACTACACCGCGTCGCCCGTGAACACCTTGCTGGGCGGCACCGCAGGCGAAGTCATGTCGAATGACACAATCAACGGCCTGCCCGCCGCCTTCCCGACCGCGACGCTGACTGTACTGACCGAAGCCGTGCCGCAGAACACGGGCGATCCTGTGCCGGTTCTGGAAACAGCCGGTGCCGAAGCCGGTCGCGTTATTGTGCCCGCGGGCGTTCCCGCTGGCGTCTACACCATCGAATACCAGCTCTGCGATGCGCTGGACCCCGCAGATTGTGACCGCGCGTTGGTCACGGTGGCGGTCTTTGCCGGGCTGGGTGTGGATTTTGGCGATGCACCGCTTAGCTACCTCACACCGACCCACGGCGTTGATGCCTCTCCGGGTGTGTATCTGGGCCTGATCGAGCCGGATATCGAGCTGGTTGCACAATCGGATGCCACGGCAACGGCGGATGACCTGATCGGCACCGACGACGAAGACGGGATCACCTTTCCCGTCCTGACCCAAGGCACGATCAGCACGCTCGACGTGACCGTAACAGGCAATGGTAACCTGCAGGCCTGGATCGATTTCAACGGCGACGGTCTGTTCGAAGAGACACTCGGCGAGCGTATCGCGCTTGACCTCAAGGATGACGGCACGCAATTCGACAATGTCGCGGGCGATGGCGTGATCCAGATCGACGTTACCGTGCCGTCGGATGCGACCACATCGACCACCTACGCGCGCTTCCGCTACGGCTCCGAGACAGGGTTAAGCACATCGGATTTTGCCGTAGATGGCGAGGTAGAGGATTATTCGCTGGTCATTGCGGCTGCTGATCTGTCCGACCGCGGCGATGCGCCCGCGACTTATGGCGATCCGCGTCACATCGTGGTCCAGGACATCTATCTGGGTGCCGGCGAACCCGACACCGAACAGACCCCTCAGCATAGCCCCGATTCCGATGCAGATGACCTGTCGGGCTTTGACGACGAGGATTCCATCGCCGTCTTTCCCATCCTGGAGGCCGGCACAACCGTGCCCCTGACCATCGTGACCCATGAAACCCTGAGCGCTCAACTCGCCTTGGGCATTCCGGTAACCGCGGGGATCACGAACCTGCAGCTTTGGGTCGATTTTGACCAAAGCGGCACCTTCGATCCCTCAGAACACATCGCGGTCGACTACCGTGATGGGGGCGCGGGCGATACGGATGGGGTGTTCAACAACCAGATCACCCTGAACATCCCTGTCCCTGCGAATATCACCAGCGGCTTTACCCATGCACGTATCCGCTGGTCGACCTCCAGCGCCGTCGCGGCGGACCCTTTTGATGGTCTGAATTTCGACGGTGAGGTCGAGGACTACAAAGTGATCCTCTCGGCCGGGGCGGTGCCCTTTACCTGCGATGGCTCGCTCTACCGTGTGACACAGACGGATACGCAGCTGCAGCGGCTCAGCTTCGCGGAAAGCGCTGGCGTGTACAGCATCACCGCGACCGACATCGGTACCCCTGCGGGCGTGCAGTATGACGGCGGCTGGGGCTATAATGCGCTCGACGGGTTGTTCTACGGGGTGCGCAGTGCAACGCGCGAGCTGATCCGCCTGGACTCCACCGGCAACTACGAGGTGGTCTCGACCCTCCCCGCGTCGGCGGCGGTGGGCTCCACCGCGGGCGACATCCTGCCCAACGGGGTGATGGTCTATCGTGTGAACGGGGCCAACGCGTTGCAGCTGCTGGATCTTTCCGATCCGTCCGCGCCCGTTGATCTGGGCCTGATCACGCTGTCGGCTGCGGTTGAACCCTCCGACATCGCCTATAATCCGAACGACGGCATGTTGTACGGTGTCAACGAGGCCTCTGACCGTTTGTTCTATATCGACCCTGCGGATGGTACGTCTGGCACCCGCGCGCCGGTTGAATTCGGCCCGACCGCCTGGACAGGGTCCTATGGCGCGGTGTGGTTCGATTTCTACGGCCGCATGTACATCAACCAGAACGTCACAAACGAGGTCTATGAGGCCGACGTAGGACTTCAGGGCTCCGGCTCGGGCGGGGGGCAGTTGATCAATACGGTGCCTGTCGGCGAGGGTGGCCTGAACGACGGTGCCGCCTGCCCGTCGCGCTTTGGCCCGCTGCCGCCCGAAGGTGACCTGTCCGGCGTCGTCTACCGTGACACCAACTATTCGGACAGCTACCAGCCCGGTGAAACCGTGCTCAGCGCCGTGACCGTGTCGCTGTACGACGACAATGGCACAGCCGACACCGCGGATGACACGTTCCTGACCAGCGTAGAGACAGCCAGCAACGGCACCTATCTCTTCTCTGACCTATCTGCCACAGCGACCTACCGCGTAGAGGTCGACGCAGCCGATCCCGACATGCCCCCCGGGCTTGTGGCCGGTACCGTGAACCCGCAGACGGGCGTATCAATCACCGCCGGCAGCGTGCGCACCCTTGATTTCGGGTTTGTGAACGGCGGGGCGACGGCGGACCTGTCCCTGACCAAGGGCGTGTTCGACACCAGCGGCCAGCCGGTGACCCAAGCGGGCCCGGGCACAGAGCTTGATTTCGTGCTCACCGTGACAAACGACGGCCCTGACGGTACCACCGGTGTGCGGGTCCGTGACCTGATCCCCGACGGGTTCACCTTTGTCTCTGCCACACCGGCGGATAGCACCGATACCTATGACGCCAACACCGGTACATGGGACGTCGGCGAGGTGGCCAATGGCGCGAGCGAAACCCTGACCGTGCGGGTCACGATGAACGCCACAGGCGAGCATACCAACGTGGCCGAGATCATCGCCTCTGACCTGCCGGATCCCGATAGTGATCCGCTGGTGGGCCCGCTGACGGACGATCTGGGCGACGCGGTTGTCGATGACGACGAAGCCGCCGTGAGCGTGAGTTTTGCCGGGTCCGGCCCAAGCTTGTCTGGTAAGGTCTTTATCGACAATGGTGCAGGTTCCGACACGGCCTATGACGCGCTGCAAGGGGCCTCGGAAGCCGACACCGGTGCTGCCGAAGTCCGGATCACCGATAGCAGCGGCACGTTGATCGGGTCGCCGCAGGTTGCCAGCGACGGCAGCTGGAGCCTGACCCTGCCCGAAGGCTTTGCCGATAACGTCACCATCACCGTGGTCCCGGACAACGGCTTGCTCACCGTGTCCGAAAACCCCGGTGCATTGCCCGGCCTGGTCAACCCGGCCAGCGGCGATGGTACCTTTACCTTCACGCCTGCGGCGGGGACATCCTATCCTGATCTGGATGTCGGCCTGATCGAGGACGCCCGGCTGAGCGAAAGCCAGCAAAGCGCGATCCGTCCGGCACAGGTGGTGACCCTGCGGCATGAATATCTTGCCGATGCAGAAGGCTCTGTGGTGTTTGACACCGATATCCAGTCGATCACCGCGCCGGGGCTCTTTTCCGTCGCCCTGTTCGAGGATGCCGCCTGCGACGGGACGGCCACCAGCCCCATCACCACCGCCCTGCCCGTGACCCCTGACACGCGTATCTGTCTGGTGGCGCGTGTCGCCGCCTCGGGTGCGGCGGCACCGGGATCGACCATCGCCTTTGATGTGGTCGCCGACACGACCTATGGCGCGACCGGCGCGACCGAGCAGGACCGCAACACCGATCTGGTGCGGGTAGAATCCTCCGAAGGGGTGCTGAAACTGCGCAAGACGGTCCGCAACGTCACCCAAGGCACGCCCGAAGGCGTCAGCAACGGTGCCGCTGCGGGGGATGTGCTTGAATATCGCATCTTCCTCGACAACCCTGGCGAACTGCCCGCGACCAACATCGTGATCCACGACCGCACGCCGCCCTACACAGAACTGGCATCCGCCATCCCAAGCCCCGTCTCCATCGGCGGCGATGTGATCTGCACGATGACCACGCCCGGGGCGGATACGGCGGGCTATGCGGGGGCGCTGCAATGGGACTGCACCGGATCACATGAACCGGGTGCAACGGGGTCTGTGTCCTTTGAAGTGCGGATCGCCCCCTAAGGCGGCGCTTATGGTCAGGCACGGAAAGGGGTGTTTCCCGCGCCCCACACGAACAAAAATCCCCCCGTACCGCGGATGCGGCGCGGGGGGATTTGCAATAGGAATAGGCTTCAATTCCGCTGAGCAGGTGCCAGAATATCACCCGAAGAGGCGTACCAGCATCCAAAGCCCCATGCCCAGCATCATCAGGTTCTCGGTCAGGGACACAAAGCCAAGCGGCACATTGCTACTGCCGCCCACGCAGGCGCATTTCAGCTCGCGTTTGTCGATATAGACCGCCTTGATCACCGAGATCGCCCCGATGCCACCGATCACGATCGCGATCGGTGCTGCCAGCCACAGCAACGCCCCTGCGGTCATGGCGATGCCTGCAAAGGCCTCTCCGAACGGGTAGATCTTGCCGTAGGGCACCCAGCGTTTTGCCAGCAGGTCATAGTTCAGGAACATGGTCGAGAAACTCTCGATATCCTGCAACTTCTGCACGGCGAGGAAACACATGGAGATCGAGATAAACCACTGGAACGCCTGTACGGTAAAGATGCTTTCAAAGGCAAACCACGACAGGCCAAGCGCCATTAGAAAGGCGACCGAAAAGATGGCGATCACCGGCTGGTACGACGTGTCAGATTGCTGATCCTTGGGTTTATCCAAGCCAAAATAGACCCGCAGATCGTCATAGCCGCCGATCCGTTCCCCGCCGATAAAGCTCTGCGGCGTCGTTTCGACATCATGCTTCGCCTTGAACGCGTCTGTCTCTTCGCGCGTTGTCAGGTGGTGATCCTCGACCTCGAAGCCCTGACGCTCCAGCAGGTCTTTGGATTTCAGACCGTAGGGACAGGTATGGTCAGGCATCACCATACGGTAGAGTTGTGCCGGTTGTGTCTGCTGTTGCGTCATTGTGTCCTCACTTCCCGTCGATTTCCGGTGTTGCGGTTGGCCCGCCTTCAAGATCCGCGATCAGGGCCTTCATCTCGTCGATCTCAAGCCGTTGCGCTTCGATGATATCATCCGCCAGCTTGCGCACCCGCGGGTCCGAGATATTGGCACGCTCGCTCGTCAGGATCGCAATGGAATGGTGCGGGATCATCGCACGCATCCACGCCGTGTCATCGACCGTGGACTGACTGCGCACCAGAAACAGCGACACCGCAAAAACCAGCGCGCTGCCTGCAAAAATCGCGATATTCACCCCACGGTTGCTGTACATCCCCAGCATAAACGCCAGCATGATGACCGCCATCACCGCGCCCATATACAGCGCCATATAGCTGCGGGTTTCGCTAAAGAACACGTGATCGATTGCGTAGGTGTTCAGATACATTAAGCCGAACATCACCACGGTAGAGGTGATGATCATTGCAAAGAAGCGCCAGTATGACATGAGAAGACCTTTCGTGATGTTGCTATGACAACAAAACCGCCTTCCCGCGCAGGAGGGTTCCCGCCGACCTGCATTATTTGACATATCTTGTCATTATAACTGCGGGCGAAAGCCCTGCCCTCGCCCGCAGAACAGACTTGAGTTTAGCTGTAGGCACCTGCGGAATAGGTCAGCTCGTAGCTGTGGCTGTACAGCTCGAACACGATGCCAAAGGGGTCTTCGACATAGACCATGCGATAGGGTTTATCGTCGGGGAAGTATTCGCGCACCGGCATCCGCTGCCTGCCCCCTGCCGCGACAATCTTGGCCAGCAGGTCTTCGAGGTTGGGATCCTGAATGGCGAAATGGAACGTGCCGTGCTGGCGGAAATTCAGCGGGTCTGCGGGGGCGTGGTTGCCGTCAAATTCGAACAACTCGATCCCGATACGGTCTGCCGTGGCAAGATGCGCGATACGCAGGCGGCCCCAGCCTTCGCCAAAGACATCGGTACACATCTGCCCGATATCGCTGCCGTCTTCGACAACCTCTGTCGGTTGCATGATGACGTAAAACCCCAGCACGTCGGCGTAGAATTTTACGGCTTGGTCCAGATCCGGCACGGAAAGCCCGATGTGAGAGAAACTGCGTGGTGTCGGTGTCATGGTCTATCCTTTGTTCTGTGATACCCCGTGATTTAGGTGGACCACGAGCAAACATAAAATTATCATATGGAATTAAATTTATAACTTTATGGAATGATCCGCATGTTAAACGCCTCATGGCTCGAAACCTTCACCACCCTATGTGACATCGGGCATTTCACCCGCACCGCAGACCGGTTGGCCATGACCCAGCCGGGGGTGTCGCAGCATATCCGCAAGCTGGAACAACAGGTCGGCCAGCCGTTGATCCTGCGCGAGGGAAAGTCCTTTACCCTCACCCCCGCCGGAGAAGAGCTGCTGTCGATCGGACGTGCCCGCCGGACAGAGGAGCGCGCCCTGCGCGAAAGGATGCAGCGCGATGATCCCTTGTCAGGCACGGTCAGGATCGGCTGTTCTGGCAGCTTTGCGTTAAGGCTGTATCCGTATCTGATCGCGCGGATGCAGCAGGCCCCGAAGCTCAAGATGCATCTCAGCGCCGCCCCGCAGGCGCGTATACTGGCGGATATACTGGCAGGGACGCTTGATCTGGGCGTGGTAACCGCGGTGCCCGATATGCCCCGCGTTCAGGCCACGCCCCTGTCGCAAGAGGAACTTTGCCTCGTGCTGCCCGCCACCTTTAACGCGGCGGATCTGACACTGCAGAAGCTTGATGACTTGGGGTTCATCGCGCATCCTGATGGCAATGCCTATGCCGATGATCTTCTCGGGCGCAACTTTGATGACTACCGCGGGGCAGAGCATTTGCGGCTGCGCAGTTTTATCAACCAGATCGGGCAAATCCCCCTGCCCGTGGCCCAAGGACTGGGCTATACCATCCTGCCGCGATCAGGGGTGGAGGGGTTTGCGCACCGCGACGCGCTAGCGGTGCATACCCTGCCCCAACGACGGTTTCATGACCTCTGGCTGATCGCACGTAAAGACCGCGCCGCATTCGCCCGCGTTGCCGCCACCGCTGACGGTATACTTGGGCTGCAATAGCGCGTTGGCGGTGCCCCGACCTATCTGACCACATGCACCGCGCACTTGGCGTGACGCACCACATATTGCGCGACCGACCCCAGCAGGATGTCAGACAACGCGGGCTGATGCGACGCGATCACGATACAGTCGGTCCCGTTTTCCTCGGCCCAGCGTGTCGCCCGTGGCCCGGCGCGCCCGTCCGCAATCGCTGTCGCGGCCCCCGGCAAGCTTAGCGCCAGCGCATCCAGCCGCGCCTGTACCGCCTCGCGGGTGGAGGTCACGACGTCGGTGGGGATGTATTCGGCGACATAGACCGGCACTGCCTCTATCACATGCAGCAGGGTCAATCTGGCGTCCGGTGCCGCCAGCGCCTGCGCCGCATCAAAGGCGGTCTGGGTGATCTCGGGGGTCTCGAAAACAACGGGGATCAGGATATTCTTGTACATGCTGCACTCTCCTATGAAGGTGCAGACAGGAAACACCTTGGGGTGCCCTGCGGCGTTGATACAGATCAAATCAAAGGGAATATTTCCCTAGTCGCAGTCGTCGCCCGAGGCCGCGTGCAGCGCGTCCACATCGGCCACGCGGAATCGGCGACGGTCGACAAAGCTCAGGATACCCTCTTTCTTCATCGCGCCAAGCTGGCGGCTGACCGTTTCAAGCGTAAGCCCCAGATAGTTGGCGATCTCGTACCGTGTGAGAGGCAAGACCAGCTCTTGCCCAGGGGTATCCGCATTGGCCAATTGCTGCCGCCGCGCCAGCATTTCAATGAAGGTCGCGATCTTTTCGCGCGCGGTTTTGCGGCCCAGCAACAGCATCCAGTCACGCGCCGCGTCCAGTTCATCGAGCGCCATCTCCATCAGCCTTTGGGCGATATGCGGCGTGGTTTCGATCAGCGCCTCGAAGGGTTTGCGCTGGAAGCAGCACAGCGTCACATCGGTAACGGCGACCACGTCGAAGTCGATCGCCGCGCGGCCCGGACGGCCGATGAAATCCGACGGGAAAAGCAGCCCCACCATCTGGGTGCGCCCGTCCTCCATCGTTTTGCCAAGGCTCGCGACGCCCGACACAACCGACGCGACATAGGTCAGACCGTCGCCCCGCCAGAGCATCGGATCACCCGCCTTGAACGACCGATAGGTCTTGATCTGCTCCAGCATCAGCAGTTCATCATCATCGCACCGCGCACAAACGGCGCGGTGGCGGATCGGGCATTCACTGCATTTCGGGCGCGACTGAAGATCAAGCATGGCCTGATCATAGCGTTCATTCGCGCGGACCACCATCACCAAGACGCACCGCCACCGCGCTGTGTCCCGATGTCGCTTGTCCCTTCAGGTCACGTCGCGCTTCTGGTGATACTCGGGCCGGTCCCAACTGCGGGTCGCAAGGATCTCGGCAAGGATGTCGACTGCGCCGCGCACGTCAGCTTCGTCGATGTACAAGGGCGTGAAGCCAAAGCGCATGATGTCAGGCGCGCGGAAATCACCGATCACGTCGCGTGCGATCAACGCCTGCATCACCGCATACCCGTTCTCTGACGCGAAAGACACCTGACTGCCGCGCTGGTCTGCATCCCGTGGGCTGGCCAGCACAAGCTCGGGGCATTTTTCTTCAACCAGCGCGATGAACAGCTCGCTCAACGCGACAGACCTCTCCCGCAGCTCGGCCATATCCACCGCGTCCCAAAGCCCAAGCGCATGTTCCAGCGCGGTCATCTGGATCACGGGGGGCGTGCCGACGCGCATGCGCTCGATGCCCGCAGCGGGGCGGTATCCGGTCTCGAAGGCGAAGGGTGCATCATGCCCCAGCCATCCGGCCAAAGCGGGCTGGATGTCCGCGACGATATCGGGCCGTGCATAGATGAACGCAGGGGCCCCCGGCCCGCCGTTGAGGTATTTATAGGTGCAGCCGACGGCGAATTCCGCGTTGCAGGCGGCCACATCGACGGGCACCGCGCCTGCGCTATGGGCCAGATCCCACAGCATCACCGCCCCTGCCCCATGGGCCGCCGCGGTCACTTGCGCCATGTCATGCATGCGGCCCGTGCGGTAGTCGACTTGGGTGATCATCGCGACAGCCACGTCATCGGTCGTGGCGCTGGCGACATCCTCGGGGGCGACGACGCGCAGCTCGTAGCCTTGCCCCAACTGCTGGATCAGCCCCTCGGCCATATACAGGTCCGACGGGAAGTTGCCGCTGTCCGACAGGATCACCCGCCGGTCGGGGCGCATCTTGAGAGCGGCAGACAAGGCCTGAAACACTTTGACCGACAGCGTGTCGCCCATGGTGACCGACCCCTCGGGCGCGCCGATCAGGCGGGCAATGCGATTGCCGACCCGTGCGGGCTGCGCCATCCAGCCGTCAAGGTTCCAGCCCTTGATCAGGTGCGCGCCCCATTGCGCCTGCACCACATCCTGCACCTTTTCGGCCGTCCCCACAGGCAGAGGCCCAAGCGAGTTTCCATCAAGGTAGATCATG
Source organism: Sulfitobacter sp. CB2047 (assembly GCF_000735125.2). NCBI lineage: Bacteria > Pseudomonadati > Pseudomonadota > Alphaproteobacteria > Rhodobacterales > Roseobacteraceae > Sulfitobacter > Sulfitobacter sp. CB2047. The sequence continues at coordinate 2,504,637 of NZ_CP072613.1, forward strand.
CCCTCGGGCAGGGAAAAGCGGTCTTTCATCGGCAATCGGGTCACAGGGCACCTCGTACGTTCCAGAGTTCGGGGAAAAGTTCGACCTCGAGCATCCGGCGCAGGTATTTCACCCCCGACGTGCCGCCCGTGCCGCGTTTGAAGCCGATGATGCGTTCCACCGTGGTCACATGGTTGAAACGCCAGCGGCGGAAATAATCTTCGAGATCGACGAGCTTTTCGGCCAGCTCATACAGCTGCCAATGGGCGCGCGGGTCTTGGTAGACACGCACCCATGCCTGCATCACCGCATCATCCGCCGCATGAGGCGTGTCCATCGCATAGGCTTGCGGGTCAAAGGTTTGCCCCGTTGCCTCTGCCAGCAGATCAAGCGCCACATGGTACAGGGATTTTGTCCCCAGTTCCTGCGTCAGCATGCGGTGCAGTTCGGGGCGATGTTCATGCACTTTCATCATCGCGCGGTTGCGGTTGCCGAGGATGAATTCGATCAGCCGGTATTGATGCGACTGAAACCCCGAGGACGCGCCAAGGTCGTCGCGGAAATCGCTGTATTCACTGGGAGTCATGGTGCGCAGCACATCCCACGCGCTGTTGAGCTGTTCAAAAATGCGCGCCACACGGGTCAACATCTTCATCGCAGGCGCAAAATCACCCGCCGCGAGATGGGTGCGCGCCGACGACAGCTCGTGCAGGCACAGGCGCATCCATAGCTCTGAGGTCTGATGCTGGATGATGAACAGCATCTCGTCATGGGCATCGGATTTGCAATTCTGCGCCCCGAGGATAGGGTCGAGCGACAGGTAGTCGGTATAGGACATATCCTTGGCAAAGGACATTTGTGCCCCTTCATCGGCGGGGTTGTATCCGGTCATGCGGGGGTCTCCGATTGGGGGCCGAGGGTTCTTGCAAAGGGCGAATGGGCAGGCATCAGCGTCGAAAGCTCCTCGAACGCGGCGATGCTCAGGCCGGTGTGATGGCGAAAGGCGGCAAGCGCCGCCGCCGGATCATGATCAACTGCTGCCTGATAGAGCGCGCGATGCGGCTCTAGCGCCATACCGGCAGAGAATACCTCTGCCGCTTTGGCCGCGAGCGGGGGCGCGCTTTGGGTCAGATCGCGCAGGCCTGCCTGAATAAAACGGTGGTAGCGCCCCAACTGGTCCTGCAACTGCCCCGCAAACCGCGCCATCCATTCAGACCGCGCCCCCGCTACCAATGCCTGATGAAAGGCCAGATGCCGCCGCGTCCATTGGGCCAGTGCCTCGTCATTATGGATCACCGAAGGCACGGGCGTTTGCGACAGGTGGTGATAGGCGCCGATTACCCCTGCCTCCCACGTGTCATCGGCGTGGCTGACGGAGTGGGCCAGCATCGCGCCTTCGATGGCATCGCGGCTGCGTTCCAGATCCAGAAGATCGGCACGGGTCAGCGGGGTGACGCAAAAGCCCTTGTTATGCTCGGGCACGACAAGCTGTTCAGCCGCCAGCCGGTTCAGACATTCGCGCAGCGGCGTCAGGCCGATGCCATAGTGTTCCGACAGGGCCGGTAGGCGCAGCGCCATGCCCGGTGGCAGATCCAGCGACAGGATATCACGGCGAAGCCGGTCGAATAGAATGTCCGATTTCGATTGCCGAAGTGTCATGATGCGCCCCTTTCGAAACACACCATGACAAATAAATACGATCATGTAAATCGTATACGATTTTTTTCAGCGTAGGTCCGCATTGAGTTCTTCGGACCCCTTCTAGACTACAGCGCGTTCGGCGGGGACTCTCCACGGAAGAACGCGTCAAGATTATCCAGCGCCTTGAACCCCATCGCATCGCGTGTCTGCACCGTGGCGCTGCCCACATGGGGCATCATCATCACGTTGTCATAGGACGCGAAGGCCGGATTGCCCCCCGGTTCGGTGACAAAGCAATCCAGCCCCGCCGCCCCGATATGCCCCGCATCCAGAGCGTCGACCAAAGCAGCCTCGTCAATCAGATTGCCGCGGGCCGTGTTGACCAGAACCGCCCCTTTGGGCAGTTGCGCCAAACGGTCGGCGTTCATCAGCCCGACCGTCTCGGGCGTTGCGGGGCAATGGAGCGACAGGAAGTCGGACACGGCCAGCAGGCTTTCCAGCGTCTCGTGATAGATCGCGCCCGCTTCATCCTCGGGCGAAAGACGGCTGCGGTTGTGATAGTGGATCTCCATGTCAAAGCCGCGCGCCTTGCGGGCAAAGGCACGACCCACACCGCCCATCCCCACGATCCCCAGCCGCGCACCGGTCATCTGTTTGCCCACCAGAAAGGCCGGCGACCAGAAATCCCATGTGCCGGACCGCACAGTCCGGTCCCCCGCGACCGCATTGCGCGCAGCCCCCAGCATCAGCATCATCGCCAGCTCTGCCGTAGCGTCCGACAGCACATCGGGCGTATTGGTCACGACGATCCCCTTGCCGCGCAGCGCGTCCAGATCGCAATGGTCCACCCCGACCGAATGGTTCGCGACGATTTTCAGCCGCGGGTCGAGCTGCGCCACGACATCTGCCCTGAAATGTTCGGAGTGGCACGGGATGATCCCGTCGACGGATGCGCTCATCCTGATGATATCCTCGGCGCTGCCGGGGGTGTCGGCGGCATCCCAGATCACCTCGTAGTCGCGGCGGGCGCGTTCCAGCGTGGCATTCGACAGAGTGCGGGTGATCCAGATCACGGGCTTGGACATCGGCTAGTCTTTCTTGTTGTGACTGGAGGTGAACAGATCAAAGGCGATGAACGCCAGCGTGATCGCCACGATGATCACCAGATCGGGGCTGGGCACCTTGACGGCCAGGATCAGCAGAAAGGCGGTGATGGTCGCAAACGCCACAAGTGCGAGAAGTCGGTTCATATCAGATATCCTTTATGCAGAGGCACCGGCGGCCCAGTCGGTCAGCCATTGTGCCGTGCGCAGCAACCGCGCGTCATTGTGGCGAGCGCCGACCAGTTGGACGCCCATGGGCAGCCCTTCGGTCGAGGTGAAAAGCGGCAGGTTGATGCAGGGTGTGCCGCAGAAGGTCCACAGCCCGTTGAACACCGGATCGCCCGTGGTTTCCAACCCTTTGGGGGCCGGACCGGGGGCCGAGGGGCACAGGATCACATCGCAGCGGGTGAACATCTCGTCCAGCGCGGCGTTCAGCACCTTGGGCATGTCGCGGGCCGACAGGTAGTCGCGGGCAGGCACGGCGTTGCCTTGCTCTATCGCGTCGCGGGTGATCGGCCCCAGCTTGTCCGCGCCCCGGTGCCAATAGGGGTAGTAGTGATAGGACATCTCGGCCAGATTGATCAGCTTGCGCTGGTCTGCTGCCGTGTCGAACACCGCTGGCAACGGAAGCTCGAACGCCTGATCGCCAAGCGCGTCCAGCAGCTCGGCAAAGGCGTCAAGCAGTTGCGGCTCCGCATTCTCCCATCCCGGCGGGCGGATGAAGCCGAACACGGGCGGCAGCGGCGGGGCCGAAGTCGCCGCCGCATGTAAGGCGGGTGCGGCGCAAAGCGTGGTCGCGCTGTCTTCGTCATCCTGCCCGAAAAGCACCTCGGCCAGAAGTGCTGCCCCTGCGGGGTCGCTGGCAAAGACCCCGATCGTATCAAGCGAGGGCGATTGCGTCAGCACCCCCCGCCGCGGGATCGCGCCGAAGGTGGGTTTATATCCGGTCACCCCGCAGAAGGACGCCGGGCGGATCACCGAACCGCCGGTCTGGGTGCCGATGGCAAGCGGGACCATTCCGTCCGCCACCGCCGCGGCAGAGCCTTGCGACGATCCGCCGGGCGTATGCGCCAGATTATGCGGGTTCACTGTCTTGCCGGGCTGCATGAAGGCAAGCTCGGTCGTGACCGTCTTGCCCATCAGGATCGCCCCTTCCTTGCGCAGCCTCTCTACGACAAAGGCGTCGCGCAGGGGCACGCGCCCCGCATCCTGAACGCTGCCGTTTTCCGTGGGGATGCGTTGGGTGTCGATCACGTCCTTCAGCGCGACCGGCAACCCGTGAAGCCGCCCCAAGGGACGCCCTGCCCGGCGATGCGCATCCAGCGTGCGGGCCTGTGCGCGCGCGAATTCGGGATCGAACCACGCCCATGCACCGACCTGCGGCTCGCGCGCCTCGATCCGCTTGATATAGCTGTCGACCAGCGCCAGCGCATCCAGCGCGCCGGACGCCAGCCTGTCGCGCAGCAGCGTCACGCTGGGGGTGCCGTCCACCCCGTGACCCGTCATCCGATTACCGTCCATAAAACAGATCCGGCAAATAGAAGACGATCTGCGGGAAGACATACATCAGCACCATCGACAGGATCACGCAGAAGAGGAACGGCATGACCCCCTTGAAGATCTGCGTCAGCAGGAGCGACGGCGGCGCGATGCCTTTGAGGTAATAGGCCGACATCGCCATCGGCGGGGTCAGGAAACTGGTCTGCAGGTTCAGCGCCACAAGGATACCGAAGAACAGCGGATCAATCTCGAAGACCGCGAGCAGCGGCAGGAAGATCGGCACGAAGATGATGATGATCTCGGACCATTCCAGCGGCCAGCCCAGCAGGAAGATGATGAGCTGCGCCATGATCAGGAACTGGATCGGCGACAGGTTCATGGATTGCACGAACTCCGAGATCACATGCTCCCCCCCGAGGTAGGAGAACACGGCAGAGAAGGTGTAGGAGCCGACGAACAGCCAGCAGACCATCGCCGTGGTGCGCACGGTGAGATAGACGCTTTCACGCAAACGCTGCCATGTCATCGCGCGGTAGATGAAGGCAAGGAAGATACCGCCCAATGCACCGATAGATGCCGCCTCTGTCGGGGTGGCGAGACCGAAAAGGATCGACCCGAGCACCGCAAAGATCAGGAAAGCAAGCGGCACGAAAGAGGTGATGATCATCATCACCAGCTTTCCCATCGGCATGTCCGGCACCTCATCCGCCGTAGGCTTTGGTGCCGACGATGGCTGCAGCAAAGACCGCCCGATGATATAGACCAGATACAGCCCCACCAGCGTCAGCCCCGGCAGCAGTGCCGCCGCATAAAGGCGCACGATCGACACATTGGTCGCCGCCGCATAGACGATCAGCATGATCGACGGCGGGATCAGGATGCCCAGGGTGCCGCCCGCACAGATGATGCCCGCCGCAAAGGACGGGTCATAGCGCGCTTTCAACATCGCCGGCAGCGCCAGCAGGCCCATCAAGGTCACAACCGCGCCCACGATCCCTGTCGCCGTGGCAAACAGCGCGCAGGTGATCAGCGCCGCCACCCCCATCGATCCGGGGACATTCTTGGACGCGATGTTCAGCGTGGTGAACAAACGGTCAACGATGTTGGAGCGTTCGACGATATAGCCCATGAACAGGAACAAGGGCACAGCCGTCAGCACCTCGTTCGACATCACGGTAAAGGTCTGGTTCACGAAGAGGTCAAATATTCGGTTGTTATAAAATCCCTCTATCCAACTCGACCATTGTTCCCATTGTCCGGCGGTTTCATCCAGCCGGTCAAAACCGCGCCACATGCGGCGCGCATCGAAATAGGCGTAGTAGCCAAAGCCGATGCCCATGGCCATCAGGGTAAAGGCGATCGGGAAGCCCAGAAAAACAAAGATGATGAACAGCCCAAGCATCATCAGGGCGATTTGCGGATCGGTCATGTGATATGGTCTTTCTCGGCCATGTTGGCCTTCTGGATCAAAAGATCTTCGGTCTCGAAAACGTCTTCGTCCGCTTCAAGCCAGTAATTGTCCCGGATCGCGATAATGCAGCGGCATACCTGCGCGATCCCCTGGATAAACAGCAATATGCCCGCCGCCACGATCACCGCTTTGAACTGGTAGATCGGCACACCCGCGGGACTGTTGACGGAGACCTCTCCGTATTGCCAGGACCGCGCGGCGTATTTCCAGCCGGACAGGATCAGGGCCAGCACACCGGGGAAAAAGAAGACGATATACAGCACGATATCGATCTTGCCCTGGGTCTTGGGTTGCAGCAGCCGGTACAGGAAATCGCCCCGCACATGCCCGCCACGCGACAGCGTATAGGCCCCGCCCATCATGAACAGCGTGCCGTACATGATAAAGGAAACGTCCAGCGCCCAGGCCGTCGGGCTGTTAAGCACATAGCGTACGAAAACCTCGTAGCCCGTGCCGATGGACATCAACAGGATAAGCCACGCGAATGACTTGCCAAACCATGCCGACAGGCTGTCGGCGAACCGTATAAATGAAATCATGATGTCCCCATGCCTCGTCTGAAACCCCGGCACACAAAGGTGCCGGGGTTCTGTACTTTACCTGTCAGCGGGATCAGAGCTTGATCTTGCCAGGGAAGTAATGCTCGTAGGCCAGACCGTAGTCGGGCGAGTTCATCAGCTCGTAATACGACACACGGCTGACCCACTCGCGCTGGCTGTCGAGGGTCTTTTTCATGAACGGATCGGCTTCCAGCTCGGGGATCAGTTCGTCCCATGCCTTCAGCTGTGCGTCCAGAATCTCTTTCGAGGTGCGGCGCACGGTGACCCCTGCTTCATCCTGCAAGAACTGAAGATCCGCAGAATAGCGGTTCATCGCCTTGGCTGTGTTCGCGGTAGAGGCCGCTTCGACAGCATATTTCAGGATCGCCTGCAGGTCCGGGTCCAGATCCTCAAGGAAGGTCCGCGAGAACAGGAATTCGAAGCTTTCCGACGCCTGGTGATAAGACGACAGATAGTAGTTCTTGGCCACGTCCTGCGCGCCAAAGTCCTTGTCCGACGAGGGGTTGTTGAACTCGAAAGCGTCGATCACGCCACGCTCCATCGCAGGCACGATTTCGCCGCCCGGCAGCTGAGCGACGGACATGCCCAGCTTGGCCATCAGATCGGCCGCCAGACCCACGGTGCGATATTTGAACCCTTGCAGATCCTCGACCGAATTCACCTCTTCCTTGAACCAGCCAAAGGGCTGCGCAAACATCGGAAAGCCCATATAGCCAACCACGTCGAGGCCCATGATGTCCTGTGTCAGCTCGTTATACAGCTCTTGGCCGCCGCCTTCGTAGAACCACGACAGCATCGTCGTTGCGGACCCGCCGAAAACCGGACCGGTGCCGAACAGCGACGCGGCCTTGTTCTTGCCGTACCAATAGACAGGCACCGAATGCGCGGCATCGATCAAGCCGTCATTCACAGCGTCCAGCACTTGGAACGCCGCAACAACCGCGCCGGCAGGCAGCACATCGACCTTGACGCGTCCGCCCGACATTTCTTCGACGCGGGTGGCATAGTCGCGTGCGAAGTCCTGCCAGATGTTGGCATCATTCCATGACGTTTGCATTTTGATAACCAATGGCGCTTGCGCCAGAACCGCCGGAGCCGCCAGCATGCTGCCAGCCGCAGCCCCGCCAGCGACTGCCGATTTGGTCAAAAACGAACGTCGATTAATACTATTATTAGTCTTCATTTTGTTCTCCTCCCAGAGCGACTGCACGGCCCTTTTTCAAGTTCCCTACCGGCAATCGTGTCCCGACCTTACCGCCTTGACTGATTTAATCAAGAATTCTGATCATTGCTCTCCGCGTGGCTTGCCTGTAGGAAAAGAGTTACGTTATAACATAACGAATCACTTCCTTACCGACCTGAATGGAGCCCATGATGACCCGCATCCACACCGCATTTCTTTCCGCTCTGGCCGCGACCTCTCTTGCCGCCACAGCCCTGCCCGCCCTTGCGGATCACGCCAAAGACAAGGCGCATGACCACGAAGCCCACGATCATGACCATGACCATGACCATGACCACAAGCACGACCACGGCGACGACGACATCTACAAAGGCTACTTCGACGATGCGCAGATCAAACCGCGCCCACTGGCCGACTGGGAGGGCGACTGGCAGTCCGTCTACCCGCTGTTGCAAAGCGGTGATCTGGACGCAGTGATGGCGCATAAGGCGGCCAAGGGTGACAAAACCGCCGCGGAATACAAAGCCTATTACACCACCGGCTATGCCACCGATGTCGACCGGATCGTATTCTCGGGCGATACCGCAACCTTCTACACGGGCGAGACATCGGTGCAGGGGCGGTATGAAAGCGACGGCTTCGAGGTGTTGACCTATGAAAAGGGTAATCGCGGTGTGCGCTATATCTTTGAAAAGGTCAGCGGTGACGCCGAGGCTCCGATGTTCTTCCAGTTCAGCGACCACAAGATCGCGCCCGCCAAGGCAGATCACTATCACCTATATTGGGGGGATGATCGCGCGGCCCTGCTGAAAGAGGTCACCAACTGGCCGACATATTACCCCGCGGCCCTCAGCCCCGCTGACATCTCTGCCGAGATGCAGGCGCACTGACATCCTGCGCCGCTGCCTGCCTTGACGGTGGCGGCGCACCCCTTGCTTCCAGCGACAAAAGTACCATGCCGAAAACCACCCTTCGCCAGCCCAACTGCCGCAGCAGCCTTGCCGCACGTCGCCGCACACAAGACCCGATGGCCGCCTATGACCGCTTGCCGCCGGAACTGCGCGGCTGGCTGGCCCAAGCGGCATTGCCTTGGTCCGCACGCTCTGCCCTGCGGGCGTGGCAGCGCGCCTTGCAGCGGTTCAGTGGCGATACGGATGCCGCAAAACAGCACCTGTCGCGCTGTGAGCGCAACACGCTGACCCGCGACCGTCTGCATTTGCCGGACGCCCCTGCCACATGCGCAGGTGTCCGCCCCCTCTGATCCGCTGATCTGGCCTTTGGCCCGCGCCGCCCTACCTGAGCTGACAGAATGATACGGGATGCCGCCGCTTGGTGGTGCCCCTGATCGCCCCTTGATGTGATAGGAAAGCCATGTGCCGCGTTCTCGCCTATATCGGGCCTGAAATCCCGCTTGAAAGCCTGCTGATCAAGCCGGAAAACAGTCTGATCAACCAAAGCCTTGACCCCGAGCTGCACCCGAACCTGCAGCTCGCCGGTTGGGGCTTCGGATTATGGAGCGCGCATCTGCTGAAGCCCGAGGAACCGCTGCTGTATCACCGCCCCATGGCCGCGTTCCACGATGACAACGCCCCCGGCATCATCCCCAGTTTGCAGGCCAGCACCATGCTCGCCCATGTCCGCGCTGCGGCCTATGACGCCCGCAATGTGCTGGCGGACGAGAACTGCCACCCGTTCTCGTTCAAGGGCACCCCGTGGATCATCGCGCAGAACGGAGCCCTGCCCCATTGGCGGCTGCTGCAACGCGAATTGCTGCCCCTGTGCAAAGACGATTTCCTACGGCAGATGAAAGGCACGACAGACACGGAATTCTTCTACGTGCTGCTGCTGTCCCTACTGGAAGGCGATAGCGATGACGACGTGCAGGCAGCGTTCGAGAAGCTGCTTGATGCCGTATTGCAGGCGATGCGCAAGCTAGATCTGGTCGCCCTGACCAAGTTGAAGATCGCGCTGGTGTCCACCGACCGGATCATCGGCGTGAACTATGGGGCCGGCCACAAAGGCGAAACCGCACCCGAAGGCAACTGGAAAGAGCTGCGCAAAGCCGGCCCCGGCACCGATGACTACGCCCTGTCGATGCTGCTTGAACCGATGTACCTGTTGATGGGCGAGAATTTCGAGGACTACGCCGACAGCTACAAGGTCGATGCCAGCCCCGAGGGCAAAGCGACCTCAGCCATTTTCGCGTCGGAACCGTTGACCGAGGATGGGTCAGACTGGCTACACATCCGCTTCGGAGAGATGGTGAGCCTGCGTCGCGTCGACGGCAAGATCAGCAAAACGATCACCAAGCTGGACGTATAGACTATGGCCGACCGCTACCCCGATTTCGCCACGCTCGCCGCGGCGCATGATCACGGCAAGGACTACCGTACCACCGTGCAGGATCGCGGCACGCGCGTCGCGATCCTTGCGCCCCACGGCGGGACGATCGAACCGGAAACGGCAAGCATCGCACGGGCTGTCGCCGGAGATGATCTGTCGTTCTATCTGTTCGAGGCGCTGCGCGCCGGGGCGCATGGCGATTACCACATCACCTCGCATCGGTTTGATGAACCTCGGGCGCTGGCACTGGTGGCTGGGGCGGACACGTCGATCGCCATTCACGGGCGCAAGGATGATGGCTCCGACACGGTCTGGCTGGGCGGGCGTGACGAAACCCTGCGGGATGCTGTCGGCGACGCATTGCGCGCGGCGGGCTTCGGGGCCGCGCTGAATACGGCCCTGCCCGGCGTACACCCCAGCAACATCTGCAACCGCACCCGCAGCGGCGCGGGCGTGCAGTTGGAACTGCCCCGATCCCTGCGCCGCAGCTTGTCACAGGACGCCACGATGATGGCGCGCTTTAGCACAGCGCTTCGGGCGGCCATTTCAGCAGCGGGCCTGGACGGCGACGAGGCTACCCGCCGAGCTTGATGCTTACCGGTCCGACCGACAGGGATTGCGGGGCCAGCGCATCGGCGTCTCGCAACCCCTTTATCAGCGCAATGGCAGAGGCCGAGGTGCCCGGCAGGAAGTGATTGCTGCCCGTGTCGGCAATGCCCGTCATATCCACCACGAAGACGCCAAGCCCTTCAAGCTGGTCCAGATCCTCTACCGATCCCAGACGGGCAGCCCCCCCTGACAAGCCCGACGACAGGCGCAGCAACCGGTCGTTCTGCGCGATCGCCACGGTAAAGGGCTGCGGCAAATGGCCAAGCGCATGGGCCTGCGCGCGGAACAGATCCATATCGATATCGGGCGAGATCAGCGTCGTCGCAGACAAACGATCCAGCAGGGCGCGGTCCCCGCTCAGCGCGATCTGGCGCAATGTCTCCATAATCAGCAGCCCGCCCATCGAATGCCCGACCAGCGATACGCGCAGCCCGTCCTCGCGCAGCAGGCGCCGCAGCAAAGTCGCCAGCGCATCGCGGGCGATCAGCACGCTGTCGCGGTCATAGGTATATTCGAACGGGTTCGCCGCTGACGACCACGAAAAGTGGATCTGCGGCCCCTTCAATTCATAGTCCCACGCCACCTGCGCATGACGGTATGCGGCTTTGGCAAAACCGTTGTTATAGCCATGCACAAAGACCACCGCCTCTTGCCCCGGTGTCGACGTGGCGCGGGCGGCAGTGACCAGCGCCTCCAGATCCGGCAAGGTCTCTGCCCCGGTGAGGGCGAAATGGCGTGCGGGGTCGGCCCGCGATCCGCGGCTGCGTTCGATCTGCCCGACCTCGTGGTTCGGCGGGATCGAGATGGCAAGCCGCGCGAAATCCAGCGTCTTGGCCCGCCCCGCCCCATAGGCGATCGGCGCGGGATCGGCGGTGCGTGTGGTCGCAACGAGCAGCTGTTGCACGCCTGCGCCCACATCCTCCCCTACACCTGCGCTGGCGTGGTCCGGATCAACGACAGAGAACCCGCCCTGCCCGCCACATCCGGCAACGGCACCCGCACTGGCGAGGGCGATAAAGTGGCGGCGGGTCGGTGTGCGCATCAGGGGGCCTTCCGGTCGTGTCGGGCGTATATACGCGCCGCCGCACCCTGCCCGTCAAGCCGGATGTCACGTCATGGCGGCTTTGGCCCCATACGCCGACGGTCAACAGGCTTGACAGCGACGGGCGCTTCTGGTCCGCCTGCGGCAGTTTTTGCAGGGCTCCGGACGGGGCATATTGGGCGGCAATCAACACAAAGGGCGCAGCATGGCGATACTCTTGATCCACACGGGCGGCACGATCGGCATGGCCCAGACCCCCGACGGTTTCGCCCCTCGCGAGGGGGTGGTCGAAGATGCGGTCGCAGCGCTGGTGGCCAGCGGCAAGGTCACCGGAGAGGTCGAGGTGCTGCGCCTTGATCCGCTGATCGATTCCGCCCTTGCCACGGCGCAGGATTGGGCACGCATCGCGCAGACCATCCATCAGCATCGGGGCCGCTTTGACGGCTTCGTCGTGACCCACGGGACGGATACGCTGGCCTATACCGCCGCCGCCCTGTGCCTTGCGTTGCCCGGTCTGGCGCAGCCTGTGATCGTGACCGGCGCGATGCGACCGCTGACTGTGGCTGACACGGACGGCACGGCCAATCTGATCGATGCGCTTGCCGCAGCGCGTACCGCACCGGCGGGGGTCTGGGTGCAATTCGGCGGCAAACGGCTGCATGGCGGGCGGGTGCGCAAAGCCCATTCGCAAGCGCTGGACGCCTTTACCGCCGCGCCAACCGACAGGGCACCGCGTGTCACCGCACCCGACCCGCAGCTCAGCCCCCTGCGCCCCCAGGAGGTTGCCCTTTTGACCGTCACCCCCGGTTTCAGCGCCGCCCTGCTGGATCATGCGGCGACCACCTGCGACGGGATCGTTCTGCGCTGCTTTGGCGCGGGCACGGTCCCCGACAGCCCCGCCCTGCGTGCCGCCTTGGGCAAGGCGCAAGGCAAGGGCGTGCCCGTCGTGGCCGTCAGCCAATGCGCGGAGGGCGGCATGCAGATCGGCACCTACGCCGCGGGCAAGGCGCTGCGCGACAGCGGGGTGGTCGATGGCGGCCAGATGACAGCCGAGGCGGCCTTCGTCAAAATCCACCTCGCGCTGAGCTGCTTTGCGCAGTTTGACGCGCAACACGCCTATCTGGCTGCGGATCAATGCGGAGAAATGGCCGAATAACGCGTAAAGAACCGACCCGCTAGAGTTGAATTGCGAAATAACCTGTATAAGGATCAACGCACTAGACGTCGCGCAGAGGCTGCGTGCTTCGCGCTGCGTCATTCGGCTTTACGCTTTGGCCAAGAACACCGTAAAACGCGGCAAAACAAAGGGACATTTATATGGAATTTCTACAAACGCTCTTCGGCTGGATCGGAGACTTCACCTGGGGATGGTCGCTGATCCCGATCCTCGTCATTTTCGGTATCTTCATCACCATTGCCACCGGTTTTGTGCAGATCGAATACTTTGGCCGCATGTTCCGCGTGCTGTCGAACAAGAACAACGCGGATGATTCCAACCAGATTTCAGCACGCGAAGCCTTGCTGGTGTCGGTCGGTGGACGTGTCGGCGGCGGCAACATCGCGGGCGTCGCGGTTGCGATCACCCTTGGCGGCCCGGGTGCGGTCTTCTGGATGTGGGCCATCGCGTTGGTCGGTATGGCCACCAGCCTTGTCGAATGTTCGCTGGCACAGCTCTTCAAGCGCAAAGTCGGAGAGCACAGCTACCGCGGCGGTCCGGCAGCGGCCATCATCCACGGGTTGGGTAAGGAATACCGCTGGCTGGCAGTGATCTACGCGATCTGCCTGATCGCGGCCTTCGGTCTGGGCTTCAACGCGTTCCAGGGCAACACGGTTGCGGGTTCGATGCAGGACAGCTTTGGCATTGACCGTCTGTGGACCGGTATCGCGCTGGCGGCCATCTCGGGCTTTATCATCTTTGGTGGCATCCACCGCATTGCCAAAGTGTCGGACGTTGTCGTGCCGATCATGGCCATCGGCTATCTGGCAATGGCGCTGATCGTGATCCTGCTCAACATCACCAGCCTGCCCGGCGTGATCTATGACATCGTGACCAATGCCTTCGGCCTGCAAGAAGCCGTTGGTGGCGGTATGGGTGCTGCGGTTGCGCAAGGTCTGCGGCGCGGTCTGTTCTCGAACGAGGCGGGTCTGGGTTCGGCCCCGAACGTCGCGGCCACCGCCGAGGTGCGTCACCCCATCAGCCAAGGCATCACGCAGTCGTTTTCGGTCTTTATCGACACGATCATCATCTGCTCGTGCACGGCTTTCGTGATCCTGCTGGGCGATGTCTATGTCCCCGGTGCCGAAGGCATCGACGGCGTGGCGCTGACACAGCAAAGCATGGTGTCGCATCTGGGCACATGGGTGCAGTATTTCCTGAGCGGCGCGATCCTGCTGTTCTCGTTCTCGTCGATCATCTACAACTACTATCTGGGTGAAAACGCGATGACGGTACTGACCAAGAGCCCCTTGGGCATCCTCGGCCTGCGGATTGCGATCATCGCGATTGTCTTCCTGGGTGCGACAGCACCGGCGGCGACTGCGGTGTTCTTCTTCTCGGATCCGATGATGGGTATCCTGGCGTTGGTCAACTTGCTGGCGATCATGATGCTCTTCCCCGTGGCCATGCGCCTGCTGCGCGACTTCCGTCGTCAGCTAAAGGCAGGCGTCGAACGCCCCGTGCTGAACCCGGACGATTATGCCGATCTGGATATCGACCGCGACGCATGGAAGCTCCCGGCAGAGTGATCCGGACGCATCCTACCTGAATTCGAGACGGGCCGTAGCATCTGCTGCGGCCCGTTTCTTTTGCCCCCCGACGCAGCGTTCTGAAACTCGGCAATGGCCAATACCGTCTGCGCTGTCCCATAGTCGGCGCAAAGACATGCAACCAATCGGGGAGGAACGGCACATGGCTGAATTCGATATCATCATCTACGGCGCGACAGGGTTTACGGGGCGGCTGGTCGCGGAATACATCCACGCGACCTATCCGGACCGTCCTTGGGCGATGGCAGGGCGCAGCGCGTCCAAGCTGGCGCAGGTGCGCGACGAGATGGGCCTGCCCGCCGATACCCCCCTGATCGAGGCCGATGCCTCTGACCCTGCCTCGCTTGACGCGATGGTCGCGCGGGCGCGGGTGATCATCACCACGGTCGGCCCCTATCTGCTGTATGGCGAGCCGCTGGTCGCGGCCTGTGTCAAGGCGGGCACCGATTACGTCGACCTTTCGGGCGAGCCGCCCTTCATGTGGGACATGATCGAAAAGTACAACGACGCCGCCAAGGCCAGCGGGGCCCGGATCGTACACTCCTGCGGTTTTGACAGCATCCCCTTCGATATGGGCGTCTATTTCCTGCAGCAAGAGGCACAAAAACGCTTTGGCGCGCCGCTGAAAGACGTCAAAGGACGCGTGCGCGGGATGAAGGGTACGTTCTCGGGCGGGACGGCGGCGTCGGGCAAAGAGACGATGAAGCTGGCCATGGGCGATCCCGATGTGATGAAACGTCTGGTCTCGTCCTTCGCGCTGACACCGGGGTTTGAGGGGCCGGCACAGCCTTACGGCAACAAGCCCTACGAAGACCCCGATTTCGGCATCTGGGTCGCCCCTTTCGTGATGGCGTCGATCAATACCAAGAACGTGCACCGGTCCAATATGCTGATGGGGCACCCCTACGGCACGGATTTCACCTATGAAGAAATGATGTTCACCGGCAAGGGCGAAAAAGGCGAGGCGATCGCCAAGAGCATCGCCAAATCCAACCCGATGGGCGATGATGACATCAAACCCGGCGAAGGCCCGTCGAAAGAAGAACGCGACAACGGCAGCTATGACCTGATGTTCACCGGCACCTCCGCTGACAAAGAGCGGCTGACCGTTGGCGTCAAGGGCGACCGCGATCCGGGCTATGGCTCCACCTCCAAAATGCTGACCGAAGCGGCGCTGTGTCTGATCGAGGAAGCCGCCGACACCCCCGGCGGCGTGCTGACGGCGGCCCCTGCCTTTGGTGGTGCGATCATCGACCGGCTCACAGCCAATGCAGGGCTGACCTTCGAGGTAGAGAGCTAAGCAAAACCCCCTCGCGATGACCGCTATTGCGAGGGGGTACACGACCGCGCACGGGCCACGGCGGCTGACAGAAATCTCGCGATCCTGCCTCTTGCACCTGCCCGAGGGATCGGCAACCCTACGCTGTACGCCACTACTTTGGCGCGAGCTCTGGGGAGGAGATTACCGATGAAAAAACTATTTACACTACTGGGCATCGCCCTGCTGGCCTTGCTTGCCTATCTTGCATTCTGGCCCGTATCCGTCGCCCCCGTCGCGTGGGAGGCCCCGCCGGATCAGGGCTACACCGGTGATTTCGCGGCCAACGACCGTTTGACCGCATTGAAGATCGTCGAGCTTGAGGGCCGCAGCGGGCCGGAGGATGCCGATATCGGCCCGGACGGGCTGGTACATGTCGCCACCCATGATGGTGAAATCCTGCGGATCGAAGAGAACGGGGCCATCACCGTCTTTGCGCAGACCGGGGGCCGCCCTCTTGGGATCGAATTTGACGACAGCGGCACGCTTTACGTCGCCGACGCCTATCGTGGCCTGCTGTCGGTGGACCGCGGCGGCCAGGTGACCCTGCTGGCCGAGACGACCAAGGACGGCAGCCCGATCCTTTACGCCGATGATGTGGATATCGCCGCCGATGGGAGCGTCTATTTCTCGGATGCCTCGACCCGCTTTGGTGCGCAGGATAACGGCGGCACGCTGGCGGCATCGGTGTTGGATCTGGTGGAGCATTCGTCGAACGGCCGCATTTTGAAATACGACCCCGCATCGGGCGAAACGACTGTCTTTGCCGACGGTCTGAACTTTGCCAACGGGGTGGCGGTGGATGACGCGAACAGCGCGGTATTTGTGGTCGAAACCGGCAACTACCGCGTCTGGCGCTTCCCCATGGACGGCAGCGCAGGCACGGTGGTGCTAGAGAACCTGCCGGGATTTCCAGACAATATCAACAACGCCCCCGATGGCACATTCTGGGTCGGTCTGGTCAGCCCGCGCAACCCCGTCATGGATCAACTGGCAAACAGCCCCTTCCTGCGCCGCGTGATCATGCGCCTGCCCGACGCAATGAAACCCGCGCCGCTGCGCTATGGCTTTGTCCTGCGAATGGATGCCTCGGGCAAAGTGCTGGAAACGCTTCAGGATCCGGCAGGGGACTATGCGTTGACCACGGGTGCCGTGACCCTGCCCGACGGACGCATTGCCGTGACCTCGCTGACAGAGCCGCGTCTGGGGATGCTCGACGCCGCTCCGCGCTAAGACCTACAGACGCTGACCCAAGGGGCGGGCCAGTGTCACGCCTGTGACACCTCCCGAAGCGACGCCGCGACCTGTTCGATCTGCGTGCTGCGCAGACCGGCGATATTGATCCGTCCGGTGGCCGTGCCATAGATCGCGTGGTCGCGGCGCAAGCTCTCCATCTGGTCGGGCGCGAGGGGCAGCAGGGAAAACATCCCCCGATGGTGCCGCAGCGCCTGAAATGCGGGGTCCGCATCAATCGCGGCCAGCGCATCTGCCAATTGCTGCCGCAGCGATTGGACACGGGCGCGCATGCTGTCGAGCTCTTCCTCCCAGATGGTGCGGGTGTCAAAGACGTGGCAGGCGACAGCGGCACCATGTTCGGGGGGCATCGAATAATTCGCGCGGGTCAATGTCTCTAGGTGGCGACCCACATGGGCGATGGACGCCGCATCCGGCCCCAGCACCATCGCCGCCCCGATACGTTCGCAATATAGCCCCATGTTCTTGGACCCGCTTGCCGCAACCATCGCCACAGGCACCGCGTCGACCATCACCCGAAGCCCCGCCGCATCTTCGTCGAGCCCGCGGCCAAAGCCCTGATAGGCAATGTCGATCAACGGGATCAGCCCCCGCGCCGCGCAAAATCGGGCCAGCGCCTGCCACATATCCGCATCGGGATCGATGCCCGTGGGGTTGTGGCAGCAGCCGTGCAGCAGCACCACATCCCCCGGCTTCGCCGCCGCCAGATCCGCGAGCACGCGGTCAAGATCCAGCGCGTCACCCTTGGCCTGCCAGCGATACAGCTGCAGCGTCAGCCCGGCCCCCTCGAATATCGGACGGTGGTTCACATAGCCGGGGTCCGTGCTCCAAACCGTGACGCCGGGGCGCAAGCTGGCCAGCATATCCCCCAGCACACGCAAGGCCCCTGTCCCGCCGACCGTCTGGATCACATGGCTGCGCGCGATCCGCGCGGGCGCATCGCCCAAGACCAGCCGCGCCATGCCCGCGTTGAACACCGCATTGCCCGCCAAAGCGCGGTAGGTTTTCGGCGCACTGTCCTGCGCCAAGGCGCGCTCGGCCATGCGCACCGCCTTCATATTCGGCGTGGCCCCGTTGTCATCGCGGTAGACGCCGATGACCATGTCGATCTTGTGGCTGCGCGGATCGGCGCGAAAGGCAGAGGTCAGACCCCAGATCGGGTCTTCGGGAAGGGCGGCAAGCGCGTCGAGCATCGGGGTTACTCCTTGGGACGGTTGGCCAGCATGACGCCGGCGCAGATGATGAGAACGGCGAAAATCGTGCCAAGCGTCAGGGCCTCGTGCAGCAGCGGCACGGCAAGCACCGCCGCAATCGCAGGGGCGAGCGACCCGATCGCGGCACATTTCGCGACGCCAAGGCGGGCGATGGCGATGGCATAGGTCAGGCTCGACACAAGGCCGACGCCGACCCCTTGGGCAAGCATGAACGGCATCGCCTCGGCCAGTCGCACCTGCGTCAGATTGCTGGGCAACACCCCCGTGGCAAGCAGCGGCAGCAGCACCAGCGTGGACGGCAGTGCCAGCACCAGCGCGCAGCCAATCGGGTCCAACCCGCTGCCCCGCAGCCCCAGCGTATAGCACCCCCAGAACAGGCTGGCCGATAGCAGCAGCGCCACGCCGGTCAAACTGCCTGCCGCAAGATTGCCCGAGGCCCCGATCAGCGCCGCCACCCCCACGAGGATGATCCCCAGCGGCAGCATGACCGCGGGGCGCTGGCGGTAGATCACCCACGTCAGAACCGCCACCGACACCGGTGTCGTCCCGGCGATCAACGCCCCCACATGCGTGGCCGAGGTCTGCGCCCCGCCCATAGCCGCGAGCCAGAAGAACGGCAGCCCCGCCCCCGCCGCGATCATCAGCCAGCGATGCGCGGGCAACTGCCTTAACACAGCGATACGTTTTGGCAGGAAGGGCAAAAAGAACAGCGCCGGAATACCCGACCGGATCAGCGCCACATCGCCAAACGTCAGCTGCGCCCCGCTGGCGGCACGGGTGGACAGCGCGAACCCCGCCCAGACCAGCACGGTCACCGCAATCGCGAGATAGCCAACCAGGGGCCGAAGGGGGATCTGCTGCGGACCAAGTCCATGTGCGGCGGGCAGTGAGGGGGAACTGAGCATATTCGTCCTGCGCGTTGTATCTGCGCTGTTTTACGCTGTATCCACGGGCAGATGCTTGCTAATGATTGCGCGATATTATGAATTTGGGGCATATCCTGCCCTTAGAGGGCCAAGATGGACAGCAAAGATCGCGAGATCATCAAAGCGCTGCAGCGTAACGGGCGTCTGACCAATCAGGATCTGGCGGCTCAGGTGAATCTGTCGCCCTCACCCTGTTTGCGGCGCACCCGCGCGCTTGAGGAAAAGGGCGTGATCAAGGGCTATACCGCGATTGTGGATGAACGCGCCTACGGGCTGCCCGTAACCGCGCTGGTGCGCATCCGGCTAAGCAGCCACACGGGCGACGTGGTGAAACTGTTCGAGAAGAAGGTGCACGAGACCGAACAGATCCTCGATTGCTATGTCATCACCGGCAGCGAAGATTATCTGTTGCGCGTGCTGGTCGAGGACTTGAAAAGCTACGAAGAATTCGTGCGCCACAAGCTGCACAACATCCCCGGCATCGCGTCGATTGATTCCAGCTTTGCCTATGGCGTGCTGAAGCAGTCGAACGTCTTTCCTGTGGTGACCTAAGCCACCCTACGGATCGTCGAACCGGTCGTGAACCCCTTCAAGCAGCGTATCCAGCGCGGATAGGAAATGCGCCGCCGCTTGGGGGGCGAGCTTGTCCAGAAACCGCGCCTGATGCGCGTCGACCAGCACGCGCGCCCGCGCCAGCAGGTCTTGTCCCGCCTCGGTCAGCGTGATCGCACGGGCGCGCCCGTCGCCTTCTGTCAGGTTCTGCACCAGCCAACCTTTGTCGCGCATCTGCTTGAACGTCCGCGACGCCGTGGGGCGGGTGATGCCGATATTCTCGGCGATACCGGAGGGCGCGGTGATGCCTTCCAGCGCGATACTGGCCAAAACGCACCATTCCAACCGTGTCAGCCCAAGCTGCGAAAGCTCTGCATCCAGACTGGCACGCATGACCGCGGCCAGCCGCGAAACGCGAAAGCCCAGCCTGTCATGCAGACGATAGGAGGCAGGGTCAGAGGTGTTCTCGGGTCCGGTCATAAAGCATGAATACTTCATTTTTGCCGCACCGCTACTGTTTGCTTGCAAAATAGTTGACCTAGGACAACTATGGCGCCGAATTAAGAGGCAATACCCATGACCCCACGGCTGCGTTCACGCAAAAACCGCCCCATCCATATGGGTGCCTACCCGACTGAAAAGCTGCGGCGGGCGGAGGGTGTTGCAGGGCCGGTGCCGGCCTTCACCCCCTTGGGCGTGACGGGCGACGCGCGTCCGCTTGCACAAGCGACGCGGGATCACCGCGCCATGCTGGATGCGATCCGCGAGGGGCTGGTGAACAAGGCCTTGGCCGAGATCCCCGCCGATCTGACCGAGCGGGCGCAGCACCTCAAGGCGTTCGCCCATTTCAACGATGCGACGATGGTGGGGATTTGCAAACTTGCCCCCGACCACCATCTGGCACAGCCCCTGCGCAATGCGGATGTGGCGCGGCTGGCGCAGGATTTGCAGACGCGTCAGGTCAAAACGCTCGCCTCTGGTGTGGATGCGATCATGGCCGACCTGCGCGACTCCGTCACCGCACCCGAGACGGATATCGCAGGCCATACCCATGCGCTGGTACTGCTTTTCGCGCATCCCCGCGCGGTCGAACAGGATGAACCCGGTGCGACATGGATCGCGGGGATGGAGGATCACCGGTCGTCCCTTTTGGCCGCGGAATCGGCGGCGGTATTGTCGAATTACATCCGCCTGCTGGGGCGTCCGGCGCGCGGGCATACCATGACGGCAAGCGATGTGGATCTGAACCGGCTGGCGGTCGCGGCGGGTCTGGCGCTGTCCCAAGACGGTCAGTTGACCGCTCCTTTTGTCGGCACGCGCTTTTCGCTGGCCGCCGTCACCATGGCGATGGATCTGGCCTGTGACCGCCCTCTGGCCGCCGCCGCCCTGCCCCGCACGCCGCCCGCCTATGCAACACGGCGCTTTGTCGATGGCGCGCAGCCTTTCGAAAAGCTTAAGCGCGTGGACAGCCCCACAACCTATATGGACGAACCGCGCATCCCGCGCCTGCCCAAACGCACCGATATGTTCAGCCGTGCGCTGTTCGGGGACATGGGCAAAAAGCTGCAAGACGGGGCCACCGGCGGGCGCTACATCCGCAAAACGCCGACCTCGATGGCGCAGCGGCGCGCGCTTGGGGCCTTTGGTCTGCTGCAAGACGGGCAAGCTGCCGAAACGCAAACCGCCCTGGCCTCGCAACAGGCTGCAGAGATGGTCAAGGCGGTTGCCTATTTCCTGGGGGCCGATGCCGTGGGGGTCAGCCGTTGCCCCGATTGGGCATGGTACAGCCATGACGCCACCGGCACCGCGATCGACCCGCCCCATGATCAGGCGATCAGCCTCGTGATCGATCAGGGTTTCGACACGATGGAGGGGGCTTCGGGCGATGACTGGATCAGCGTGGCGCAATCCATGCGCGCCTATCTGCGGTTCAGCCTTGTGGGCGGCGTGCTGGCGCGGTTGATCCGCGATCTGGGATATCCCGCCAAGGCGCATACGGTGATGGATGGCGATGTGCTGCAACCCCCGCTGCTGCTGCTGTCGGGCTTGGGCGAGGTCAGCCGCATCGGCGAAGTGATCCTGAACCCCTATCTTGGCCCGCGTCTGAAATCGGGTGCGGTGACGACCACCCTGCCGATGACCCATGACAAGCCGATTGACTTCGGCCTGCAGAAATTCTGCGAAAGCTGCCAGAAATGCGCGCGGGAATGTCCCTCGGGGGCGATCACGGCGGGGCCGAAGCTGATGTTCAACGGCTACGAGATCTGGAAATCCGACAGCCAGAAATGCGCCACTTACCGGATCACGACCGAGGGCGGTGCCATGTGCGGGCGCTGCATGAAGACCTGCCCCTGGAACCTTGAGGGGATCTTGGCCGACAGCGTGTGGCGCTGGACCGCGATGAAACTGCCCGCCACCGCGCCAGCGCTGGCCAAGCTCGACGATCTGCTGGACCGTGGCGACATCAACCCCGTCAAGAAATGGTGGTGGGATCTGGAGGTGCAGGACGACGGTGGCTACCGCCCCACGGACAAGCCGGTGAACACCCGCGGTCTGCAAAAAGACCTGAAGCTGCGCGCGAAAGACCAGACGCTGGCCGTCTACCCTGCGCCGCTTGCCCCGCATCCCTACCCCTACCCTGACCCGATGGACCGCGAGGCCGGCATCCGCGCCTATGGCGCGATGATCTCCGCCGCCACACACCGCGCGCGGGTCGCAAGCGGAGACACGCAGGGGCTGGTCCCTGCGCTAAAACCCTTGGCGGATAGTCCGGTATTGCCGCTGACCGTCACCCGCGCGGATGTGCTGAGCGACGGCATCACGCGCTATGAATTGCGCGATCCCGACGGGGCAGATCTGCCCGCGTGGCAGGCAGGGGCGCATCTGGATGTGGTGATCGCGCCCGAGTACCTGCGCCAATATTCCATGTGCGGCGATCCCTCGGACCGGTCGCGCTATGTCATTGCCGTCCAGCGCGAGGATCAGGGCCGCGGCGGCAGCGCCCTGATGCACCGTATCTTCACGCGGGGGCGCAAGATTTTCGCCGCCCGCCCGATCAACCATTTCCCCCTGACCGAAGACGCCCCCTTCAGCGTGTTGATGGGCGGTGGCATCGGTATCACCCCGATGATCGCCATGGCGCACCGCCTGCATCAGTTGGGCCGCGACTTCGCGCTGCATTATTCAGCCCGCACCGCCGCTGATCTGGCCTTTGCGGCCGAGATCGCTGCCGCCCCTTGGGCCGCCCATGCCGTGCTGCACGTCAGCGATCAGGGCAGTCGGGCAGAGTTTGACACGATCCTGTCAGACCACCCTGTGGGCAGTCACGCCTACGCCTGCGGCACCCCTGCCTATATGGAGGCCGCAATGACCGCCGCCGCCCGCGCGGGCTTTGCCGAGGATCGGTGTCACATCGAATATTTCGCCGTCCCCGAAGCCCCCCCGCGCGAGAACCACAGCTTTACGGTCCATCTGGCCAAGACCGGCAAAGACATCCACGTCCCCGCCGACCGCAGCCTGTCCGATATGCTGACAGAGGCAGGCGTGCCCGTGGATGTGAAATGCGCCGACGGGATCTGCGGGGTTTGCGCTTGCGGGCTGGTCGAGGGCGACGCCGATCACCGCGATTATGTGCTGTCACAGGCGCAGCGTGAAACCACGTTGATCACCTGCCAGTCGCGCGCGGCGGCAGCGGGGGGGCATCTGGTGCTGGACCTGTGAAAACCTAGCGTTCAGCACATCGGTAAAGTCAGGGCGGGTATGCGAAAACTGCGCTTGCAATACCCCCTGCCTTTCTGTCTACGGGCGCCACCGCAACCGACCGCAGGCTGGACCGATCATGACAGAACCCAACGGCGCTTCGATCACGTTCGAAAACGTGGGCAAAGCCTATTCCAAATCCGGCGGCACGACTGTCACGGCGCTTGAAGGCGTCTCTTTGGCGATGGAGCCGGGATCAATCACCGGCATCATCGGACGGTCGGGGGCAGGCAAATCGACGCTGCTGCGCATGGTCAACGGGATCGAGCGGCCTACGACGGGCGCGGTTCTGGTGGGCGGGCAGAATGTGGGGGCTGCAAAAGGGTCCAAGCTGCGTGCGATCCGCCGCGATGTGGGGATGATCTTTCAGCACTTTAACCTGCTGGCCTCGCGCAGCGTGGCGGGCAACATCGCCTTGCCGCTGGAAATCGCCGGTGTGCCGTCATCGCAAATCAAACCCCGTGTGGCCGACCTGATCGAACGGGTCGGACTTAGCGCGCACGCCACACGCTATCCGGCAGAGCTGTCGGGCGGGCAAAAGCAACGCGTCGGCATCGCACGGGCACTGGCCACCGGCCCCAAAGTGCTGCTGTCGGACGAGGCGACATCCGCGCTGGACCCTGAAACGACGCAAACGGTGCTATCGCTTCTCAAGGACATCAACCGCGACCTGGGGCTGACCATCCTGCTGATCACCCACGAGATGGCCGTGGTCCGGGACATCGCGAGCCACGTTGCCGTGATCGACGGGGGCCGCATCGTCGAACATGGCGAGACCTACGATATCTTCACCGCGCCTCAGCATGCGACCACGCGGTCTTTCCTGTCGGGGGTGACCGGCGTCACCCTGCCCGCTTTCGTCAAGGATCGTCTGATCCCAAACGCCCCCGCGCAGGGCGGCGAAGAGGTGATCCGCGTGACCTTTGCGGGCCAGCACGCCACCGACCCGATGCTGGCGCGGCTGACGCAGGACATGGGCATTCCGGTCAATATCCTTGCCGGCGCGGTCGAGGAAATCGGCACCCGCCCCTTCGGCAACCTGCTGGTATCGCTGCCTGTGGCCAAGGCCGCAGAGGCGCGTTCATTTTTGGAAAGCCACGGGCTTATGACGGAGGTGCTTGGCTATGTCGGCTAACCTTATCAACCTACTGATCGAGGCCACGGGCCAGACGCTTTACATGGTCGCCATCTCGGCGCTTCTGGGGACGCTGCTTGGCCTACCCTTGGGGTTGTTTCTGGCAACCTCGCAACGCGGCGAGCTGCTGTCGGCCCCGTGGGTCAACAAGGTGCTCGGGCTGGTGGTCAATGCCACGCGGTCGGTGCCGTTCATCATTCTGGTGGTCGCGATCATCCCCTTCACGCGGATGGTTGCGGGCACGTCGATCGGCACGACAGCCGCGATTGTGCCGCTGACGATTGCCACCGTGCCCTTCATCGCGCGTCTGGTGGAAAACGCGATCCGCGAGGTTGACTCCGGCCTGATCGAGGCGGCGCGCGCCATGGGGGCGACCCCGTTGCAGATCATCCGCAAGGTGCTGCTGCCCGAAGCGCTGCCCGGCATCACGCTTGGCCTTACACTCGCCATCGTTAGCCTGATCGGCTATTCCGCCATGGTCGGTGCCGTGGGCGGCGAAGGTCTGGGCGATCTGGGCATTCGCTACGGGTATCAACGGTTTATGCCCGACGTTATGGCGGTTGTCGTGATCATCCTCATCGTCTTGGTGCAGCTTGTGCAATCGATCGGCGAACGCATCGCAGCCGCTGTCGACAAACGCGCCACCAAAAGCGGCGGGCAATAGCGCCCGTCTCCTCCTCCCAATTTCGTTTCCCAGTTAAAGGAGCATATACATGCTACGCATTGCGACCCTGACCTCTACCCTCGCGCTTATGGCGACATCGCTGATGGCCGAGCAGATCAAAGTCGGCGTTTCCCCCGGCGAGCACGCCGAGATCATGGAAGAGGTCGCCCGTGTGGCCGAACCGATGGGCCTTGAGATCGACGTTGTCGAATTCTCTGACTATGTGGTGCCGAACCAGGCGCTGGCCGATGGCGACATCGAGGCGAACTCCTTCCAGCACGTGCCTTACCTTGAGGCACAGATGAAAGACCGCGGCTTTGCGCTGGCTGTTGTGGGCAACACGATCACCACGCCGATGGGCATCTATTCGGACAAGATCACCGATATCGCCGAGCTTGAAGAAGGCGCAACCTTTGGCATCCCGAACGACCCCACCAACGGCGGGCGCGCGTTGCTGGTGCTGCAACAGCTTGGCATGATCAAGGTCGACCCCGCTGCAGGTCTGGTGCCCACCGTTCTGGACATCACCGAGAACCCCAAAGACCTGTCGTTCAAAGAACTTGACGCGGCGCAGCTGCCCCGTTCGCTGGCCGATCTTGATGCGGCGCTGATCAACACCAACTACGCCATCGCCTCGGGCCTTAGCCCCAAGGAAGATTCCATCGCGATGGAAAGCGCCGACAATCCCTATGTGAACGTGATCGTTGTGCAAGAGGGCAAGGAAGACGCGCCTTGGGTCAAGACCCTGCTAGAGGCGTATCACTCGGACGAGATCAAAGCCTTCATCGATGAAAGCTACCACGGGACCGTCATCACATCTTGGTAAAGTGACGCACCGGATACCGCCAATGACGCGGCGGTATCCGGTCTTTTGGGCCGCGCCCCTGTGGTCAGACCGGCACACGCAGAACGCCCGCGGCGGGCAGTTCGACACCGTGACAGGCAACCTCTGCATCTGAATAATTGAACCAGAACCGTTCGCCCCCCGTCGTGCGGGTACGTACCCCTTCGGGCATCGGCAGCACGTCGATCCCTGCCGCGCCGCACAGCCCGCTGACGAATTGGTCGAGCGTGTCCTCATCCAGCCAGCCCCCCAGATAGATCTGCCGCCCGTCGCGCATGGCAACCGGATCTGCGTCTGTGGTCTGCAAGATGACCTTTGCCGTGCCGTCCAGCACATCACGGTAGCGGATCACTTTCCCACCGCCCTCCAGCGGCACGAAGATGTCATGCCGCAGGCTTTCGACCTGCGTGACCGTTACGTCCAACCCGTCGATTGCGGGGGGCAGCGGCACGGGGATCGCCATCTCGGACGTGCGCGCGCCGCTGCGGGGGCCATAGATGACCGTCGCCGCGCTGCGCGCCAGCGCCTGTTTCAGAGCGTCCGGCATATGCATCACCCCCGGTGCCATCACCAGCCCGTAGCTGCCAAAATCGCGGCAGGTGGCGGGCAGGATATCGACCGACAACCCCTGACGCCGCAGCGCCTTGTAGGTGTGAAAGACCAACCCGAAATAGCTTAGATCCGCACCATGGGGCTGGGTCGCCCATGCGAAATCCGCGTCATAGTCGAACAGCAGCGCGACCGGTGCCTGCGCGGGCTGCACATCCGGAGCCTTGGCCATCTCTGCGCCAACCTGCCGGACCTCCGCCATCGCGAAGGCGTCGGCACTGTCGGGGCGCAGCAAGCCGGCGTGCAGTTGCTCTTGGGCGAAAGGGGCCTGTCGCCAGCGGAAATAGCACACCGCTTCGGCCCCGTGGGCGAAGGCCTCCCATGTCCACAGACGCACCATACCGGCCAGTGGCACGGGGTTGTGCGGGGCCCAGTTGACCGGCCCCGGCTGCTGTTCCATCACCCACCAGCGCCCCTTGCCCACGGCGCGGTAAAGATCGTGGTGGAACGCCTGAAAGTCAGGGTCACCCTGCCGCGCATAGCGGTGCTGCTGCGCCGCATCCGCGCCCACCCGATCCTCGAGAAAGCCCAGCGGGTAGCTGTCCCATGTGGCGATATCAAGATTTTCACCCACCGCGAAATGGTCAAAGTCGGTGATCCGGCCCATGTAGTTATGGCTCACGGGGGCGGCGCTGTGCTGGCGGATCACGTCAAGCTGAAGCCGGTTGAATGCCACCACCTGATCCGAGCTGAACCGCCGAAACGCCAGACGATGCGCAGGGTTGGCTTCGGTCACGGTCAGATTGGGCGGGTCGATGTCGTCAAAACTGTCGTAGTCCATCGACCAGAACGTATTCCCCCACGCGGCGTTCAGCGCGGCGGGGGTGCCGTAGCGTTGTGCCAGCCAGCCGCGAAAGGCATGGGCTGCCGCGTCACTATACGAGATCACCGTGTCATGGCAGCCGTATTCATTGTCGATTTGCCACGCGGCCACATGGGGGTTCGCGCCATAGCGTTTCGCCATCAACGTGGCAATCGTGACGCATTCCTTCTGATAGCCTTCGTGGCTGAAACAGTAGTGCCTGCGCGACCCGAACTTGCGCGGACGCCCTTCAATATCCACGGCAAGCATGTCGGGGTGGCGTTTCAGCATCCAGCGTGGCGGGGTGGCGGTGGGGGTGCCCAGCACAACCCGCAGACCAGCAGCCCCTACAACCTCGATCGCGCGGTCCAGCCACGCCCAGTCATACTGGCCGGGTTGCGGTTCTAGTTTGCTCCATGAAAACTCGCCGATGCGCACCCATGTCAGGCCGGCGTCTACCATGCGGCGGGCGTCGGTTTCCCACATCTCTTCGGGCCATTGTTCAGGGTAGTAGCAAGTCCCTAGGGTTCGTTTCATCACGCCTCACAAAATTATCCGGTGTTCCAACTGGCCTCGCACGTCCGATGCAAGCTGGAAGGTCTGGCCATCCTCCGCCCCGTCGCGGCCCTGCGCGGCAGAGGTGACAAAGAGCGTCCGCAGATCCGCATCGCCAAAGGCCGGACAGGTGGCCTGCGCTGCGGGAATATCAAGGGTCTGCAACAAGGTGCCATCGGGGCTGTAACGGGCGACCTGCCCGGCCCCCCATTGCGCGTTCCACAGGCAGCCGCCGCTGTCGACAACCGCGCCGTCGGGGTTACGCTTGTCTTTCTTGAGATCGACAAACACCTCTGGCGGGGCCGAGGGCCAGCCCTCTGTCGCATCAAGGGGCACGCGCATGATCTGGCGCGTGGGCGTGTCAGTGTAATAGGCAAATCGTCGATCGGGCGAAAAGCAGATCGCGTTCGAAATGGTAATCTCCGCGAAAAGCTGTCGCAGCGCGCCCTTGTAGTAGCGGTAGATCGCCCCCGCCCCCCGCTCTGCGTTGAAGCCCATTGTCCCGATCCAGAAACCACCCCACGGATCGGCGCGCCCGTCGTTTGACCGGGTCAGGGGCTGATCCGCCTCAAGTGGCACGACGAGGGAACGCTCCGCTCCGTTTAGGTCGAACCGCCACAGCGCGGTTTCGGACGCGACAAGCAGGGTATCCCTATCGATCCACCCCGCGGCAGAGACGCATTCGTCAAACCGCCACGAGAGCGTTTTGTCACCCTGCCGCGACATCAGGGTATGCCCGAGGATGTCGAACCAAAACAGCTGGCCACGTTCGGGGTGCCACAGCGGCCCTTCGCCCAACGCGCACGCCCGCGCATCAAAGAGTGTGGCGTTCAAGAGAGGGTCGCCTTGTCATAGGCGCTTACCGCCGCGCGCGCGCTTTGCGCCACATCAGCCGCGCTTTGCCCCGGTTTATACAGGCTGGACCCAAGGCCAAAGCCCGTCACCCCTGCCGCAAGCCATTCCGCAAAATTCGACGGGCCGACGCCGCCAACCGCATAGGTTTCGGTCTGCGCCGGAAGCACCGCCCTGATCGCCTTGAGCCCTTCGACCCCCAGCAGGAAAGACGGAAACAGCTTGAGCCCATCGGCCCCGGCCTTAAGCGCGGCAAAACATTCCGTGGGCGTCATCACACCGGGATAGGACATCATGCCCGCCCCCTTGCTTGCCGTGATAACAGAAGGGTCCGCATTCGGAGAGACAATCATCCGCCCCCCCACAGCCGCCACCGCCGCGACGTTTTCAACGTCCAACACCGTGCCCGCGCCGATCAACGCGTCGGCCCCATAGGTTTGGGCCATCGTTTCGATGGATTTCAGCGGTTCTGGCGAATTCAGCGGCACCTCGATGCGGGTGATGCCTGCGTCGATCAAGGCGGCGCAGATGTCGGCGGCCTCATGCGGCTGGATGCCACGCAGAATGGCGATGATATTGCGGCTCATACAAGGGCCCCTTTCAATGAACGATAGGCAGAGGTCAGGCCCGCCAGCGTCAGACCCGCGTTATCCAGTGTTTCGGCCTGCACACCCTGTGCAACCAATGCGCTGCGGTAATGCGCGGCGACGCTGTCTGCGCCCAGAATGGCGACATGGCGGCCCAGCCAATAGGGGCGCGTGCCGGCCAGCTCTAGCCCGACAAGCAGCCCTGAAAGCCGCGCCCGCGCCGACCCTGCAGATGTGCCCTGCAACAGCCCCCCTGCACGCAAACCGAACAGTCTGGAGGCGAAGCTTTGTGGGCTGTCCATCGCCTGCGTGACGCCGTCGATAAAGCTGTCCTCGTCCCACTCTGCCGTGGTGACCGAATGGCGCAGGACCGACTGGCTGGCCAGCAGCGCGAAGATCTCGCCGGTCATGCAGGTCTGGAAGCTCACGATCTCGCCCGCGCTGATGTGGACCCATTTGGTGTGGGTGCCGGGCAGACAGAGGATGCCGTCAAACGCCGGCTGACTGTGCAGCACCCCTGCGATCTGGGTTTCCTCGCCGCGCATCACGTCAGGGGCAGCCATCTGTTTCACGCCGGGCAGGATGTGCACTGCGATCCGCGGGTCATGGGCTTGTACAGCAACCGCCGCCCGCGCATCCGGAGGCGCGCAGGGCGTGGCGACATAGGCGGCCTCGCGCCAGCCTTCGCGGGCGCCCACCATACCCGCGCAGATCACTGGGGTCACATGGTCCGGATCTAGGTAGGGGTCTATCAACGAAAGCAAGGCAGGTTCGAACCCGTCCTGCGTCAGCCCCGCCATCCCCTTGTCAGACCTGTCAGCGGCAAAGGGCCGCCCATCGGCCCCCATTATCCAGACCCGCAGGTTTGACGTGCCCCAATCGACAGCGATCCATTCAGCGTAGTGTTGCACGGTATCCCTTCCTATCCGGTGACCACAACGCCGCCATCGACGGCCATCAACTGCCCCGTCATCATGCGGCTGGAGGCAGAGGATAAAAACAGCACCGCATCCACGATGTCTTGCGGCTTCAACGTATCCTTAAGGCATTGCCGGTCAATATGCGCCGCCAGTGCTTCGGGCGTGACCCATTGTTCGATCTGCTTTTCCGTCAACACCCACCCCGGTGCCAGCGCGTTAAAGCGGATCTTGTCCGGCCCGAATTCCCGCGCCAGCGAACGGGTCATACCGTTGATGCCGGCGTTGGCGGTCGTATAGGCAGGATAGCCCGCGTTCCCCATCATATACGAGATCGAGCTCATGTTCACCACGGCCCCGCCGCCCGCGGCGCGCATCCCTGCGACCACGGCCTGACAGGCGAAGAAATAGGACTTGAGGTTGATCGCCTGCGACTGGTCCCAGAAGTCTTCGGTGACCTCTTCGGCGGTGTGGCGGGCATCATTGGCGGCGTTGTTCACCAGAACCGTGACAGGGCCATGTTCATCGGCGGCTGCGGCCAGACTGGACCGAAGTGCCGCGATATCCGAGATATCGCAGGTCTGCGCAAAGGGGCGCTGGCCGTGTTTTTCTTCCATCTCATTGCAAAACGCGGTGGCGTCGCTGCGCTGGACAAAGCTGACCTTGGCCCCCTGCGCCAGAAACCCGTCGGTCAGAAAGGCACCGATCCCCGCGCCGCCGCCGGTGATGAATACCGACCGGCCGCGCAGATCGGGGAATGTTGCGTTCAGGGTCATCAGTGGCTCTCCCGTGTGACGGGGCGGGTGTCTTTACCCACCAGAAAATCAAGGTCCGCGCCTTTGTCTGCCTGCAACACCGTCTCGGTATAGAGCTTGGCATAGCCGCGGTCGTATCGGGGCGGTTCGGGTACCCAGGCAGCGCGGCGCTGTGCCAGCACCTCGTCAGAGACAAGCACGTCCAATGTGCCCTGCCCCACCGACAGCCGGATACGGTCGCCGGTCTGTACCAGCCCCAGATTGCCGCCTGCGTTGGATTCAGGGCTGACGTGCAGGATCACAGTGCCATAGGCGGTGCCGGACATACGCGCGTCGGACACGCGGACCATGTCGCGCACGCCTTCTTTGACCAGACGCGCGGGGATCGGCATATTGCCGACTTCGGGCATACCGGGATACCCCTTTGGGCCGCAGCCCTTGAGCACAAGAACCGTATCCGCGGTCACCGGCAGATCCTCGCGGTCGATATTGGCTTTCATATGCTCGATATTCTCGAAGACATATGCCTCGCCCTCGTGTTCCAGCAATGTGTCCGTCGCCGCCGAGGGTTTCACGATCGCCCCGTTGGGCGCGATATTGCCGCGCAGCACCTTCAACCCGGCCGCAGGGCGCAGCGGATTATCCAGCGGGCGGATCACATCCTCGTTGTAGCATTCAGCCCCTTCGGCATAGGCAAGGATATCCCCGCCCATGACGGTCTGCGCGGGCCGCAGCTTGTCGCGCAGATGGGACAGCACCACAGGCATCCCGCCCGCATAGCAGAAATCTTCCATCAGATATTTACCCGAGGGCATGCAATTGACCAGCAGCGGGATATCCGACCCAAGCTCGAAATCATCGAGCGTCAGGTCGATGCCGACGCGGCCCGCGATGGCCAGCAGATGGATCACGGCATTGGTCGACCCGCCGACAGCGGCATTGGCCAGAATGGCGTTCTCGATCGAGGCACGGGTAACGACCTGTGACAGCTTGATATCTTCCTCGACCATCTCGACGATGCGCTTGCCGGTCAGATGCGCCAGCGCCATGCGGCGCGCATCAACGGCAGGCAGCGCGGCGTTGGTGGGCAGTGACATCCCCATCGCCTCTACCACACTCGCCATCGTAGAGGCCGTGCCCATCGTCATACACACGCCCTTGGACCGGCTCATGCCGGATTCAGCGGCCATGAAATCCTGCAAGGTCATCTCGCCCGCGCGCACATCTTCCGAGAACTTCCACACATCCGTGCCAGAGCCGATGTCCTTGCCCTTCCACTTGCCGTTCAGCATCGGGCCGGAGCTGACAACGATCGTCGGCAGATCGACGCTTGCCGCGCCCATCAGCTGACCCGGCGTGGTCTTGTCACAGCCGCCCAGCAGAACCACCCCATCAATACCATAGGCGCGGATGCTTTCTTCGACGTCCATCGCCAGCAGGTTGCGAAACAGCATGGCGGTCGGCTTCATCTGGGTCTCGCCCAGGCTCATCACCGGAAATTCGACCGGAAAGCCCCCTGCCTCCCACACGCCGCGCTTCACCCCTTCGGCCAGATCGCGCAGGCCGGAATTGCACGGGGTCAGTTCGGACCATGTATTGCAGATGCCGATAATGGGGCGGCCATCAAACGCGTGGTCGGGAAAGCCCTGATTTTTCATCCAGCTGCGGTGAATGAACCCGTCCCGATCATTCTTGCCGTACCAAGCGCGGTTGCGTTTCTCTTTTGTCATAGCCGTGTTCCTTCAATGACCCACATGCGTTCAGGGAACGACCATGGCAGGGTCACGCCATGGTTCATGAGGTACTGGCCCGACAGCACCAGAGCGCGGGTCTTGAGCGCGGCATCGCCCCGTGACAGCGCTACCGCATCGTCACGGTTTGCCAGCGTGATCCGGTAGCGCGCCTGCGGGTCAAGTGCGGTCAGCCGCAGCGGGCGCGGTGAGATCTGGGCCGAGGTCGCGGCCTTGCCTGCGAACACCACGAAACGCATCCCATCGGCGGCCTGTTGCTGCTCTGCGATCACCGCCGGATCAGCGCTGTCGAGCCGCAGGATATCCGCAGTGCGCATCCATCCGCGATTGTCCTTCCACCACTGCGTGACCTGTTTCAGCACATCGGTTTCGCGGGCGTCGAGCTCGCGCGGGTCCATCTCGAACCCCATGTGGCGCTGCGCGGCGACCCAGGCGCGAAAACTGATGTCCAGCGTGCGGCCGGAGGTATGGCAGTGGCGGGGCCCGACATGGCTGCCGGTCACGGCAGCGGGCAGGAACAAGGCAGCGTCATGCTGGATGCGCAGCCGTTCCAGCGCGTCGTTGCTATCCGACAGCCAGACCCGCTGGGTCCGCGCCATGATCCCGAAATCGATCCGCCCTCCGCCTGACGCGCAGCTTTCAATCTCGACCAGCGGGAAATCGGCGCGTAACCGGTCCAGCAGCGCATAGACGCCCCGTGTCTGCGCCGCCTCGGGTGCGGGCAACACGCGGTTATGGTCCCATTTGATATAGTCGATGGCATTGTCGCGCAGCACCGTGGCGATACGGTCGTAGAGTAGCTCTTGGACCTGCGGCAGCGCCATGTTCAGCACCAACTGCTGACGCCCCTCTATCTGGTCCTGCGGGCCGAGAATCCAATCGGGGTGGGCGCGGTAGAGGTCGCTATCGCGCGAGATCATCTCGGGCTCGAACCAGAGGCCAAAATGCATCCCCAAGCCCTGAACATGGTCGATCAGCGGGG
Source organism: Sulfitobacter sp. CB2047 (assembly GCF_000735125.2). Taxonomy (NCBI): domain Bacteria; kingdom Pseudomonadati; phylum Pseudomonadota; class Alphaproteobacteria; order Rhodobacterales; family Roseobacteraceae; genus Sulfitobacter; species Sulfitobacter sp. CB2047. The sequence goes on from NZ_CP072613.1 coordinate 2,538,310, forward strand.
TCAGCCCCTTGGGGTATTTGCGCGGATCGATGATCCAGTCGCCCAGACTGCTGGTGTCGTCGTCGCGCTGTCCGAACCAGCCGTCATCCAGCACGAAACGCTCTGCCCCCAAAGCGGCAGCACGGTTGGCGATATCGGTCAGGACAGACCAGTCGTGGTCGAAATACACCGCTTCCCAACAGTTGTAATGGACGGGGCGCGGGGTGTCGGGCTTGGGCCATGTCACGATGCGGTCGCGCAGATGACGCTGAAAGCTGACGGCACAGCCGTTCAGGCCCGTGTCAGAATAGGTCAGGTAAAGCGGTGCCGTCTGGAACCGCGTCGCGGGGGCGTCCTGGGTGCCAGCCGCATGGCCCCATTGCACCTGCCGCCGCCCGTCCTGAAGCTCTTCGGCGATCATCGTATGACCGCCCGACCAGCCATAGTGGAACCCGTAGCATGTCCCTTGGGTGTTTGTGGTCCCCGTGGTCGGGATCAGCAATCCGGGGAAGTGTTCGTGGCCCGTGCGACCCGTGCGGTTGTCGCGCGCGTGGATGCCTGCCCGCCACGCGGTGCGGTTCAACTGGAATTCACCGCACCATCGGCCCGAGACGTCGATCATCTCTGTGCTCAGCTGCGGCGCGGGCATGACCGGCGCGGCAAGCCAGTGCAGGCGCACGGGCTGCACGGCCTCCAGTGTCGTCTGGCAGGTGATCACGCCGGTTCCCGCATCAACCCCAAAGTCAAAGGTCAGCGTCAGCCCCTCGTCCGGTGCCGCGCAGACAAACCGCAGCCCTGCATCCTGCACCACGTTGCGCAGGTGAAACACGGGGCGCAGCGGCATGCCATCGGCGCGCGCAACCGCGATCCCCGCCTGGCCCGGAAAACTACGCCCGGCTTCGGGGCACAGCGACAGATCAGGGGTCTTGTCCAACATGCCGCCTGTGACGTCGATGGCATGGGCGGCGCATATCTCTTCCAGATTTTCGCCGTCTGGCAGCGGGCTGCCCCAATAGACCACCTGCGGCAAGCGGTCGTGCGCAGAGGCCAGAACAAGCGTCTGGTGCCCGTCATCAAGGCGGTAGGTCTGTGTCATAACTCTCTACTTTACTGCGCCAAGCGTGAGACCGGCGATGAAGTGTTTCTGCATCAGAAAGAACATCGCGACCGGCGGAAAGGCGGCGACAATCGATCCCGCGCTCATCAGGTGATAGGCCGCGCGGAACTGGGAGTTGAATTCGGTGATGCCCGCGGTGACAGGTTGCGCGCTTGGCCCTTGGGTCAGCACGACGGCCCAGAAATAATCGTTCCAGATGAAGGTAAAGACCAATACCGCCAGCGCGGCCAGTGCGGGCTTCATCAGTGGCAGCACGACAAAGAAGAAGATGCGCCATTCGGCCACGCCCTCGACGCGGGCGGCCTCGATCAAGGGGAAGGGCAATGCGCGGATGAAGTTGCGCATGAAGAGCGTGCAAAAGCCCGTCTGGAACGCCACGTGAAACAGGACCAGCCCCTGAATGCTGTCATACATCCCCAGCGATATGGTCAGGTCGCGCACGGGCACCATCAGGATCTGGAACGGGACAAAGTTACCCGCGATGAACATGAAGAAGATCAGCAGGTTGCCCTTGAACTTGTAGATCCCCAAGGCGAACCCCGCCATGCTGGAAAGCGCAATCGCCCCCAGCACCGTGGGCAGCGTGATAAAGACCGAGTTCATCAGATAGCGCGGCATATTGCTTTCAAAGAAGACCTTGCCGTAGTTCGTCAGCCCCTCGAAGCTGGACGGCCATCCCCAGTAGTTCCCGGCGGCGAAATCCGACCCCGGCTTGATAGAGAACAGAGCCACCGCGATCAGCGGCAAGAGCCACAGGATCAGCGCGACGGGCAGCAACGTCTGATAGGTCAGCTGGCGGCTGCGCGATTGTTTGGCGATCGGTGTAGGGAACATCAGCGAGCCTCCCGCTCTTCGCGCCACATGGCATAGAGGAAATAGGCGATGAACCCGAGCATGATGAGGAACAGGATCACCGCGATGGCAGAGCCATAGCCCATGCGGAAGCCGAACTCGGACAGCGCTTCTTCGAACATGTAGAACGACAGCACGCGGGTCGATCCGAAGGGGCCGCCGTTGGTCATGACGCTGATCAGGTCAAACGACCGCAGCGCGCCGATGATGGTGACGACAAAGGCGATGAACGTCGCGGGCTTGAGCTGGGGCAGGATGATGTACCACAGCATCTTGCGGCCCTTGGCCCCGTCCAGTCGCGCGGCCTCGATCTGCTCGGGGTCCACCGCATTCAGACCCGTTAGATAAAGGATCATGCAATAGGCCGTCTGCGGCCACAGCCCCGCCGCGATGATCCCGTAGGTCGCCGTAGACGGATCGCCCAGGATATTCACCGGCCCTGCCCCGAAAATCGCCAGCATCGCGTTCAGCAGCCCTTCGCGTGGCAGGTAGAACCACGAAAACACCAGCCCGACGACCACCTGGGAAATGACAAAAGGAAAGAAGAACAACGACTTGTAGATACGGATGCCGCGCACGGTCTGGTTCAGGAACAAGGCGATGAACAGCCCCGCAGGCACCGCCAGCAAATACAGCACCAGCCATTTGAGGTTGTTCCAGAACGAGATCTCGAACTTGCGGTCCATCTTCTGGTCGCCGATCCCCAGCAACCTTTCATAGTTCGCGGTGCCGACAAAGGTCTTTTCCCCCAGTCCGTCCCACTGGTAGAAACTGATCGCCACGCTTTGGCCGATGGGAATGATCACATAGACCGCAAAGAACAGCATCGCCGGCAGCAGGAAAAGCCACGGCGTCAGCGCGATCTCGTTGCGTTTGTACCAACTGCGCGCGGGGGGCGGTGTTGTTGCTGCCATGCCGTGGTCTCCGGTAAATCAACACATGCGAAAACCGGCCATCGGCGGGCTTGCGAATGGATTGAGGCGGTGGGTTGCGTCCCCCCGATGCGGGAGGACGCGACGCTTTAGCGTTATTCGTAGATGCGCTGACGCGTTTCTTCGAGACGCTCGAGAATGTCGTCGAGGTTGTCGGGAACCACCATGAATTCCTGCAACCCCTCCATGCCGACGCTGGCCATCTCGGCGCTGAAGTCGCGGTCAAAGAACTGGGCCACGCCGCCTTTGGCGCTGGTGTTCAGCATCTCGAACCCCTGCTCGAGGAACTCGTCCTTATCGACCGAGGATTCAGAGTTGATGGGCAGCTGCCCCAAGGCGTCGCCTGCGTTGATCTTGGTCTGCACATCAGCCGATGTCACATACTGAAGAAACGCGCGGGCGTTTTCCTTGTTCTTGGCACCTGACGGGATGTGGAACGTGTCGGTCGGGGCATCCTCGCCCTGTGGCACATCCGCGATCTTCGGGAACTGGTAGAAGTCGATCTGGCTGTCGTCCAGGCCGCCTTCGCGCATCGCGGCAACGGCGAAGTTCCCCATCAGATAGGCAACCGCCTCGCCTTCGATCATGAAGTTCAACGCTTCCTGCCAGGAATAGGATTGGTGATCGGCGACATAGCCACCCATGTCGATGATCTTGCGCCAGTTGGCAAAGGTTTCGCGGACGCGCGGATCGGTCCAGGGCACCTCGCCACGGGCCAGTTCCATGTGGAAGTCGAAGCCGTTGGTGCGCATGTTCAGATAGTCGAACCAGCCGCCAGCGGTCCACAGGAACTTGGTCCCGATGGCATAGCACGCACGGCCCGAGGCAACGATCTTTTCGCAGTTCGCAAGCTCTTGCTCAAAGGTTTCAGGCTCGGTCAGCCCCAGTTCCTTGAAGATATCTTCGCGGTAGTACATGCCCCACTGATAGTAGGTATAGGGCACACCATATTGCTTGCCGTCGATGGTCAGCGCACCTTTGACAGACTCAAGCCCGGGCAGATCGCCGTTGGCGTACATATCAGAGATGTCTTCGAACAACCCGGCAGAGACATAAGGGCCCATGCGGTTCGCGGCATACCAGTTGACCACATCGGGCGGGTTCGCCCCCAAGGCGTTCCGGATCTGCGTCTTCCACGCTTCGCGGTCGACGATCGTCAGTTCGATATCGACGTCCGGATGCAGCTCTCCGAAACCGGCTGCCAAACTCTCCATCACCGCGCGCGGCGCTGGGTTCGACATGTCAGAGGTGATCTTGAGCTCCCCTGAAAGCTGACTTTCGTCCGCGACAGCAAACGATGTTGAAAATCCCGCAGCGACAACAGCCGCGAGTGACCTCTTGAGAATGGAATGCATGGTATCCTCCCTGATGCTTCCGCAATCCAAAACTGTCTCATTATTTGAAACTTAGTTTTGTATATTGATATATAAGATCAAGCTCGCTAGCCTTGTCAACAGTTTGGTGCGCCGCATGGGGGATGGGTCAGTCAAAAGACCCCACAGGATGCAGCGCCCTGAGGGACGGAGAACGATATGAATGTGGTGAACAGCGACGGGACTGTTGCAAAGGCGCTGAGCGTGCTGGATCAGGTGACAGCAATGGGCCGCCCCGTCCGCATGCGCGAATTGCTGGAGACATCGGAGTTTCCAAAACCGACGCTGTATCGGCTGCTTCAGACGCTCACCAGTCAACGTATGCTAAGCTATGACAAGGATCAGCAGACCTATGCGCCAGGCATCCGTCTGGTCAGCCTTGCCCATTCCGCATGGTCGCAAGCCTCGCTTGCACCGATTGCCGCCCCCTATATCAGCGCCCTCGGCGAACGCCTGCGCGAGGCGATCCACCTTGCGCAGATCGACAACGGTCAGGTCGTGTTCGTCGACAAGCGTCAGGCCAGCAGCCGCTTTGCCACGTTGGCGCGCACCGGTCAGGTCGCCCCGGCCTATTGCACAGGAGTCGGCAAGGCGATTCTCGCGCATCTTGAACCCGAGGCACAGGCGCAGGCGCTACAGCAGCAGGCGTTTTTGAAATATACCGACGCGACCCATACCAGCACCGAAACCCTTGTGCGCGAGCTGGAACAGATCCGCGCTGAGGGCATCGCCTTTGACCGCGAGGAACACGAGGCCGGCATCATCAGCATCGCCGCCCCCATTCTAACCGACGCGGGCCGCGTCGTGGGTGCCGTATCCATTGCAACCGCAACACACCGTCATACGCTGGACGGTCTGAATGCGTTTCGCCCTGCCCTGCTTGAGTGTGCCACCCGCATCGGGGCCGAGGCGCAATCCTGGCAGTCCCCCTCTGTCCCCTCATAAAAGGAAGTCGTATATGGCCGGTGTCGTCATGAAAGATGTCGTGAAACGCTATGGCGGTGTTCAGGTGATACACGGGATCGACCTTGAAATCGAAAATGGCGAGTTTTGCGTTTTTGTCGGCCCGTCAGGCTGCGGCAAGTCGACCTTGCTGCGCATGATTGCCGGGCTGGAAGAAACCACCGAAGGCAGCATGAGCATCGGCGACCGGGATGTGACCCGCATGGACCCGGCAGAGCGCGGGGTCGCGATGGTGTTCCAGACCTACGCGCTGTATCCGCATATGACCGTGCGCGACAACATGGGGTTCGGCCTGAAAATGAACGGCCACCCCAAAGCCGAGATCGCCCAGAAGGTGGCCGAGGCGACGCGGATCCTGAAGCTGGAAGAGTATCTTGACCGCAAGCCCGCCGCCCTGTCGGGGGGCCAGCGGCAACGCGTATCTATCGGGCGCGCCATCGTACGCGGCCCCGAAGTCTTTCTGTTCGACGAACCGCTATCCAACCTCGACGCCGAGTTGCGCGTCGAAATGCGCGTCGAGATCGCCCGCCTGCATAAGGAAATCGGGGCGACGATGGTCTATGTCACCCACGATCAGGTAGAGGCGATGACCCTCGCCGATAAGATCGTGGTGCTGCGCAAGGGCCGGATCGAACAGGTCGGCGCACCGCTTGACCTGTACCGCGATCCTGACAACCGCTTTGTCGCCGGCTTCATCGGTTCGCCCGCGATGAACTTTCTGGATGGCACCACCAGCGGCGGCAAGGTCGTGCTGGACGGGTTGGACGGCAGCTATGCCCTGCCCGTGACCCCACCCGAAGACGGCCGGGACATCACCCTCGGCATCCGGCCAGAGCACATCGAAATTGAACCCCAAGGCAAAGGCTTCACCGTCGAAATGACCGAGGCTCTTGGCGGCGTGTCCTATGTTCACCTGCTGTCCGACACCGGTGCCAAGATCATCGTCGAGGAACGCGGCGACGACCGGTCTCGCGAAGGGGCGCAGGTTGGCGTGAAAATCCCGCCAGAGCGGGCGATGCTGTTTGACGCCAACACCGAACAACGTCTGCGCTAAGGCGCAGGCGGGTCATCGGTCACGTAAACCTAGACAGAACCAGACATTCCTGAAAAACAGTTGGGGCGTGCAAGCGAGCCTTGCGCGACAGTCCCGCCGGAGCCGACCGCCCGGGCGGGACGGGCACCGTAGATAGGGAAGCAGATTAATGGCGAAACCGAGACTTACGCTCACCTATATCGTGGAACCGCCCTCTTACGACATCATGGCCTGTAGCCTGCTTGCCTCTGTACGCGAGCAGTTTTCCGAAGACGTGGCCTGCATCGGCTATGTGCCCGAACATCGCATGAACGACGTTCACCCCTCGGTGTTCATCGCACACGAGAAAATGGGCGCGGAGCTGCGCCCGATGAAAACGGAAGGCATGTGGCGCGAGCCCTATCCCCACGGCAACAAGATCATCGCCGCGATGCAGCCCCGCGAGAGCGAGTTTTCCGCCTTTGTGGATTCCGACGTCTTGTTTATCCGCCCCAATACAATCGACAATATCGTCAAATCCGGCCATGTTTCCTGCTCTGTCGCGGCCAGTATGTATTGGGCGCAGAAAGACATCTGGGACCTGATCTACGGGGCCTTCGATATGGAGATCCCGGAAGAGCGTGTGTATCTGATGCGCCAGTCGCGCCGCCCCAAAGTGCCCTATTTCTCGTCCGGTTTCGTCCTTTTCCCCGAAGCCGAGGGGCCACAGGGCCGGTTTGCCGATGTCTGGTACGAGACGGCCCGACGGATTGACGAGATCGACACGCTGGAAAAGCGACGCCCTTATCTTGATCAGATGAGCCTTCCTGTCGCCATCCGCCGTGCGGGCCTGACATGGAACCCGCTGGCGGAAGAGCAACATTATATCCTGGGCGGCAAGATACGGGGGGAGCCCCTGCCCGAAGATCGCGATATCTTCACGGTGCATTACCGCAACCCCAAGGTGCTGGAAGAAGTCGGCCTAAAGCATAAATCCCGACGCATGCTGAGCCGTCAAACGGGCGTCAGCTTTGTGCGCCGCTTGGCCCGGACAGACGAGCCCACGCCCGAGTAATCCTGCCGGACTACGCAAACCATTGATATTGGCGCGCCTTGCGCCATCTTGACCCTCAGCGGTTGTTGACGATGACGACCCTGAGGGAAGCGGTATGTCCAATCAATGAACAGTCTACGCAGTACGATTAAAGCTTTATACGATGGGCAGAACACGCGCTCGCGGCGGTTTCGATACGGGTTGATCCTATTTGATTCGCTGACGATCATCTATTTCATCGCCACCGCCGCGCTGCCGTCAACGCCGGTGATTACGGCGGTCAATGCGTTCTTTGGTCTGTTCATCCTGTTCGACCTTGCCGCGCGTCTTTGGATTTCCACGAACCTGCGCAAAGAGCTGACGCGCATCTACACCCTTGCCGATCTGGTCGTGGTGATATCGCTGGTGCTGGCACCGCTTATGGCGGAAAGCTTTGCGTTCCTGCGGGTCTTGCGCGGTTTGCGGCTGATCCATGCCTATCATCTGCTGCACGACCTGCGGCGCGAAAGCGCGTTTTTCCGCAAACACGAGGACGCGATCCTTGCGGCGGTCAACCTGCTGGTGTTCATCTTTGTCATCACATCGCTGGTGTTTGTGCTGACCTTTGAAGAGGACGCGGGCGTCGCGGGCTATGTCGATGCACTGTACTTTACAGTGGCGACGCTGACGACAACGGGTTTTGGCGACATCACGATGACGACAACGGGTGGCAAACTGCTGTCGGTGTTCATCATGGTGGTCGGGGTCGCGCTGTTCGTGCAATTGGCGCGGACGATTTTCCAACCCTCCAAGATCAAGCACACCTGCCCCGAATGTGGCCTCAACCGTCACGAGACAGACGCCGTTCACTGCAAACACTGCGGCACCACGCTCAAGATCGAGACGAAGGGCGATACGGGCGGTTAATGTCGCGGGGTATCAGACACGCGCGCGGCCGTTCTAGCGCGCGGATCCCTTCATAAAGGACGCACGCTGATCTTTCTTGATGAATGTCCAGGCGATGAACCGGCTGGTTTTTTGTCCCTGCGCCATCTCGACCACATCGCAGTTGGCGACCTTGGCCTTTTTCAGGATTTTATAAAGCGTCTGCACGTTGTCCTTTTTTGACACAAGCGACGTAAACCACAGACATTGCCCCGCAATCGCGCGGCTTTGGTCGACCATGCTGGCGATGAACCTGATCTCGCCGCCGGGGCACCAGAGCTCGGCGTTTTGCCCACCGAAATTGAGCTTGCCTGAACGCCCTTTGCCAAGGTTCGCCCACTTCCGTTGCGTGCCCTTCGTCGCCCTTTCCATCGAGGCATGAAAGGGCGGGTTGCACAGGGTGACGTGGAAACGGTCGTCAGGATTGATCACCCCGTCGAAGATATCCTCGCGGTTCTCTTGCAGCCGCAGGTCCACGTCCAGCGCGTTGGCCTTTGCAATCTGTTGCGCAGACTTGATGGCAACAGGGTCGATATCGACACCGGTAAACTGCCAGCCATAGGCGCTTTGCCCCGTCAGCGGGTACACTAGGCTTGCGCCGGTGCCGATGTCCAACGCCTTGATCTGCGGCCCGCGCGGAATCTCGTTGTTGTTGCTGCGCGCAAGCAGATCGGCCAGATGGTGGATATAATCGACGCGCCCCGGAATGGGCGGGCAAAGGTAGTTCGGCGGGATGTCCCAGAAATCAATGCCGTAGTCCGCCTTGAGCAGCGCCCGATTGAGCATACGCACAGCCGCCACGTCCCGGAAATCGATGGTGGTCTGACCTGCTGGATTAGGGGTCGTAAACGGCTCCAGCTCGGGGAGGGCCGCAATCAGGCGCGCGAAATCATACCCCTCGTTGTGGAGGTTGCGGGGGTGCAGGTTGGTTTTGGTGGCCATGGGAAAGCCTTTGTTGAAAGTGGTGAAAAGCAGCCAGGCCGTTAGCCCGTCTTACCCCCTGAAGGCCCCATAGTAAAACCGAAGACGCGGCCGTTGGCCTCGGGAAAGACCCAAGTTCCCTACTTTCAGCATCTTACCGCCCCGCCATCGTGGACAGGACATCATCACGCTGGATCAGGCGATGCCAAACGACTGCCATGAAGATATGCCCAAGCACAACAAGGGCAAGGATCCAGCCCAGCTCTCCGTGCCATTCCGCGGGCGCTTGCATCCAGGCGACCTCGGCGGTTTGGGGAGAAAATATCTGCACCCCGAAATAGCTTAGCCCACGGGTGCCGCCCGCTGCGGCCAAGAGCCGTACGCCCGGGACGATCACCATCAAGGCATATAGAACCACATGACCCGCGACAGCCGCCTGCCCCATCAAACCGGCATTCGTAGGCCGCCGTTGGATGTTCGCCAGCCCCCACAGACCACGCACCAAGATTAGCCCAAACAGCGTCACCCCCAGCGTCGTATGGTAGCCCCAAAGAAGCTCGCGCAGGGTGTTCTCTCGCGGAAGCGCCCAATGCGCCGCGGCGGAGATAAACTGCGCCGCAAACAATGCGGCCATGCCCCAGTGAAGCAGCCGGCTTACGGTGCCGTAACGGGTTGGTGTATCAGATAGTTGTGTCACAAAATGCCCCTGTCTCTGGCGATATCACGATCGTTAATTACAGCGTCTGCGCGGTCGCCTTAGGCAGACAACTGCGCTGGATGAAGCTTTAACAGACCATCCAGCGCAGCTGTCGCGCAAATCATTCAAGCCGCGTCCCGTTCAACATACGGATATTTCTGCCCCTGCGGTCGACAAATCGGTCAGATCGACTTCTGGTTCACGCGCTTGGACAGCTCGGCGGCGCTTTCCTTCCGCTCGCTATAGCGATCCAGCAGGTAGTCTTTCCTGTCTTTGGTCAGCATCGTGAACTTCACCAGCTCTTCCATGACATCAACGACCCGATCATAGAACGGCGATGGCTTCATCCGATCCGCGTCGTCAAACTCAAGAAAGGCTTTGGGGGTGGAGGACTGGTTCGGGATCGTGAGCAGCCGCATCCAACGCCCAAGAATGCGCAGCTGGTTCACGGCGTTAAAGCTTTGTGACCCCCCGCTGACCTGCATGACCGCCAGCGTTTTGCCCTGCGTCGGGCGCACACCGCCCAAGGACAGCGGAATCCAGTCGATCTGGGTTTTCATGATGCCGGTCATGGCCCCGTGGCGTTCGGGTGAACACCAGACCATCCCGTCGGACCATGTGACCAGATCACGCAGTTCCTGCACTTTGGGGTGACTGGCGTCGGCATCATCCGGCAGCGGCAGGCCAGACGGCGAATAGGTACGCGTCTCGGCCCCCAGCCGTGTCAGAATGCGCGCGGCTTCTTCGGTCATGAGCCGGCTGAACGACCGGTCCCGCAGTGATCCGTAAAGCAGCAGGATACGCGGGCGGTCCGCGTCTGCTGCGGGCTCAAGCAGACGCGCCGCATCAATCGCTTTGAAATGGGTGTCATCAAGGTTCGGGGTATCAGGCAACTCGGTTTCCTTCCGCGTCAATCAGTAAAGAGCCGTCTTCCTTGGTCAGCGGCCCCTGTGGGAGGTGGTCAAGCAAGTCCAACACGGCCTCGCTTGGGCGGCACAGCCGGACGCCTTTGGGTGTGCAGACAATGGGGCGATTGACCAGAATGGGGTGTTCCAGCATGGCGGCCAGAAGGGCTTCGTCGCTCACGTCGGGATCCAGCAGCCCCAACGCCTCTGCCGGAGATCGCTTTATCCGCAAAGCCCTGCGCGGTGTCAGACCCGCCGCCGCGAAAAGCCCCAGAAGCTGTCCGCGCGTCCAGCCGGTATCAAGATAGGGGATCACAACGGGCTCCACGCCCGATGCCTTTATGATGGCCAGCACATTGCGGGAGGTGCCGCAGTCGGGGTTGTGGTGAATGACAACACTCATGCTGACCCCTCCGAGGCAGGGAACCAGTGGCGGGTTCTGTTTGCAAAAGCGACAAGCGACAGCATGACAGGCACTTCGACCAAGACACCGACCACCGTCGCCAATGCCGCACCAGAGCCGAGCCCGAAGAGGCTGATCGCAACCGCGACGGCCAGCTCGAAAAAGTTGGAGGTGCCGATCAAGGCGCAGGGCGCCGCGACGTTGAAGGGAATACCCCAGACCCGCGCGACCCCATAGGCCAGAAAGAATATCCCGTAGGACTGGATCAGAAGCGGCACAGCGATCAGGGCAATCACCAGCGGCCGGTCCAGGATCACCTCGCCCTGAAACGCGAAAAGCAAGACCACCGTCACAAGCAGACCGATGATCGAGAACGGCTGCACACCCGACTTGAACCGATCCACCGCCGCTTCGCCGCCTTGCGCAATCAGCCGCTGGCGCGTCAGATATCCCACGAAAAGCGGCAGCATCACGTAAAGGCCCACGGACAACAGCAGCGTATCCCAAGGCACGACGATATCCGTGGCCCCCAGCAAGAAGGCAACGATGGGCGCGAAGGCGAACACCATGATGACGTCGTTCACGCTCACCTGCACCAGCGTATAGGTCGCATCCCCCCGCGTCAGGTTCGACCAGACGAACACCATCGCGGTACAGGGCGCGGCCCCCAGCAGGATCACGCCCGCAAGATAGGCCTGCGCGTCATCCGGCGGGATCAGGCCTGCGAAAAAATAGTTGAAAAACAACACGCCAAGGGCGGCCATGGTGAAGGGTTTGATCAGCCAGTTCACCACCACCGTGACAACCAACCCTTTCGGCTTGTCCCCCACCTGACGCAAGGCTCCGAAATCCACCCCGACCATCATCGGGAACACCATCGCCCAGATCAGCACCGCAACGGGCAGGTTCACCGACGCCACCTCAAGCCCGGCAAGCATACCAAACGCAGTCGGGAACAGATTGCCAAGCAGCAGCCCCGCGCCAATCGCCAGCGCCACCCAGACGGACAGCCATTTTTCAAACGTGCCCAGACCCGCCGCCGCGGGAAGTGTCGTATCAGTCATGTCGAACCTTCAAAAATTGCAGCCCCTTGGCCGTGAATATGTGGTTGCCCGATGTCAGCACAGGAATGTTACAGGACCAATGCGGCACCTCCCCCATGGGCGCCTAACAGGGGCAGGCGAGCTCGTTTATGATGGGCTGGCAGAGTTCCGGGCGCCCGCCGCAGCAATCCTCCATCAGAAAGGCAAGCAAACCGCGCAGCCCCTCCATATCGGCAAAGTAACGAATGCTTCGCCCTTCGCGCTTGCTGCGAATAAGGCCCGAACGTGCCAGAATCGCGAGGTTGGTCGACATCGTGTTCTGCCGCACCCCCAAGGTGTCGCCGATATCGCCTGCCGACATCCCCCCTTCTCCGGCTGTGATGAGAAGACGGAAGACATCAAGGCGGGTGACCTGACTGAGCGCCGCAAAAGCGTCGAGAGCATGATTCTTATCCATATATCGGGAATTATTGATTCATTCGACGCAGGTCAAGCCCTGATCAGCAACCCGTTGCGCTTGCGCGAAACTATGGGCAATCAACGCGCCCCTTCAAAGGCGCAAGGGACGCGGGGGCGTGGCGTGAACATGGCACGACGCCCCCGCGTGATCTCTATTACTTAAAGTCCGCCAAGCACCTGTTTGCCAATCACGCGACCGCTTTCCTGCCGCAGATGCGCCGCGCGCAGCGCCTCGACCGTCAGCGCCTCGCCGCGTTCGGTGACTGTCGACTGCAATGTGCCTGCGTCGATCATCGCTGCGACGCGGTTCAGCAGGTCTTGCTGGGCATCCATATCGTCGGTTTCGAACATCGAACGGGTGAACATGAATTCCCAATGGACGCTCAGCGCCTTGGGTTTAGCCACCTTGATATCCAGCGCCTCGGGGTCGTCAATCAACGCGATCTGGCCGCGGGGCGCGATCAAGTCGATGATTGCGGGCCAATGCTGATCCGTGGCCGTCAACGCGGCGACATAGCTTGGGGTCTGGCCCAGCTCTGCCAGCTGCGCGGCTAGGTCACCGCGATGGTCAACCACGTGATCCGCCCCCATCTTGCGCACCCAATCCTCGGTCTCGTGCCGAGAGGCCGTCGCAATGACGGTAAGCCCGGTCAGCGCTTTGGCCAACTGGATGAGGATAGAGCCGACGCCGCCAGCGCCACCGATCACCAGCAAGCTTTGCTCCGCGCCGCCCCCTTCGGTCAGGCGGAATGCGTCGAACAACATCTCCCACGCGGTGATCGAGGTCAGCGGCAGCCCCGCCGCTTCGGTAAAGTCGAGGCTGGCCGGCTTGCGCCCGACGATCCGTTCATCGACGGCATGGAACTCCGCATTGGTGCCCGCGCGCGTGACGTCGCCCGCATAGAAGACCTCATCGCCGATCTTAAAGCCGGTGACCGACGCGCCCACCTCGGCCACGACGCCTGCCGCGTCAAAGCCCAGAACGCGCGCCGCGCCCTCGGGTTGGGCGGCTGCGCGCAGCTTTACGTCGACCGGATTGACCGAGATGCCTTTCACCGCGACCAACAGATCACGCGGTCCCACCTCGGGCCGGTCGATTTCAATCATATCGAGCGTGTCCGCAGGGCCCGCCGCGCTATAGCCAATGGCTTTCATTTCTTTCTTCCTTCATTGTGTCGCTGAAAAATAGGTCTTGTGAAACGGTAGAAAACCGGCATTTTTCCGATTTGATTATTCGGATAACGGAGATAATAGCGGTGGATACTGACAACCTGCGCCTTTTTGTGATGGCCGCCGACCGGCTGAACATCTCTGCTGCCGGACGGAATCTGGGCCTTGCGCCTGCGGTCGCCAGCGCCCGCCTTGCCAAACTGGAACAAGAGCTTGGCGTAGAGCTGCTGCGACGCACCACCCGTAAAGTGTCGCTGTCGCTTGAAGGGTCCGACTTCCTTCCTTACGCGCGGGAGATTCTGGCGCAGGCAGAGGCCGCGAAGGCCGTTCTTGGCAGTCATGAAACCAGCCCCAAAGGCACCATCCGATTTGCCGCGCCAAGCAGTTTCGCGCAGCGCCACATCATGCCGCTTCTGCCGCAGTTTCACGCGGCGTTCCCCGACCTTACGCTCGAACTTCGCCTGTCTGACGCACGGTTTGACGCGATCGAGGGCAGTTTTGACCTTGCGTTGCGCGCGGCCCCCCTGACCGACAGCAGCCTCAAGGGGCGCAAGCTGGCGGGTGATACCCGCGTTCTTTGTGCCTCTCCTGCATATCTTGAGGAACACGGCGTACCGCAGTCACCGGCAGAGCTTCGGGGGCATCGGTTTCTGGCATGGATCGACCTTGAGCCGCGTGAATTGATCGGCCCAGAGGGCGAAACCGCGCCGCTTGACCCAGCCCAGATGATCTGCCGGACTATCGTTGACGATGGTGACGCTCAGCGTGAGGCCACGCTTGCGGGGGCCGGTCTGTCGATCAATTCTCTCTGGAGCGTCTCGGACGAGCTGCGCTCGGGCCGGTTGATCCGTGTCCTGCCGGAATGGAAGCTGAACGACAGTTCGGTCTTGTGGTTGATGTACCCGCGCTCAAACGTGCTTACCCCCAAGACGCGCATCCTGATCGACTTTCTTATCGCGCATCTTGGGTCACATGCAGAATGGGGCGCGTAGCAGCCAGACCCGCGCCCACAACACGCCCGGTATCGGTATAACCGTCACTCATGCCGCGGACTGGCACAACGCCGATCCTATGCGGTCATCGTCGCGCTGAACGAAAGCGACCTGCGGTCCACGGGGTTGATCACCGGTGGCTCTGCCGTGGCATTGGGCCTGCCGGATGATTTTCATCCGCGCAAGACACCTCACACGTTGTAGCCGCCATACTGCCGGATACGGTCCTCAAAATTCGATACCCGCTCTGCCGCGTCATCCGAACGCGCGGCCATTCCGACCAGCAGCATCTCCACCGCTAGAAACGCCGAATTGAGCGACGGCAGGAAATGAGGTCCGGCCATCGGCAGCGGTACCACTTTCCATGCGCCAACCGCGATTGGGGAGGCATGACTGTCCGTCAGCGCCAAAACCCGCGCACCGCGGGACTGGGCGATCTGGCAGGCCTGAACCACCTCTGCCGCGTAATGTTCATAGGTGATCCCGACAATAATATCCTCGGACGTGGCCTGAGACAGTACATCGACAATGCCCCCCGGCAGGGTCGGCACGTCTACGAAGTTCGAAAACGCCATGCCGCCCACATACGAGAAATAATGCGCGATCGCATAGCAGCTGCGCACGCCGACCACATAGACTTTGCGCGCCCCGAGCAACGGGTCGATGCACGCATTCAACGTGTCCATAATATCTGCCGAGAAAAGCATCGCCGTGTTTTTACCATGCGCTTCCATGAGCGCGGCAAACGCGCTGTCGCGATGTTCGTGTCTTAGTGTCTGGGCACGCGCGCCGTAGTTTGGCGCAGGTGTCTGGATCGTTGCCTGCACATCCGTGCGGAAGGCGTCAAAGCTGGTATAGCCAAGCTCCTTCGCCATACGGGTCACGGTATTCGGATTGACCCCTGCCTGCTTGGCCAGCCCGCGAATCGAGCTAAAGGCCACGACCGAAAGGTTATCCAGAAGCCACCGCGCAAAGGACCGAAGCGCGGGCGTACCTTGCGCACTTACCTGTGACAAGCGGTCTTTCAGCGTTTCATCGTTGCTCATCAAACCCTTACCTTCTGTTTATGCGTGCCGGCGTTCACGTCGCTGTCACATCCAATGCACAGCAAAAATACATTTGCTTAATCTATAGCAATAAAATAATACAAACGCATCATCGCGCAGGCAAGTGCTGATGTCACGTCACCCAAAGCGCGTCTTCAAGCAAGGACTACAGTCATGAAAAGTCATATCTTCGGCAGATCCACCAAAGGCGCGCTGCCGGTCGCCACCAAGGGGGACGGCTGCTATCTGATCGATGCGGACGGACGCAGATATCTTGATGGCTCGGGCGGCGCTGCTGTTTCCTGTCTGGGCCATTCAAATCAGGCAGTCCGCGCCGCCCTGCACGCCCAGATTGACCAGCTTGCCTTCGCGCACACCGGCTTTTTCACCTCTGATCCGGCAGAGCGTTTGGCCGATCGCCTGGTCGAGAACGCGCCGGCGGGCATTGATCGGGTATATCTCGTCTCTGGCGGCTCCGAAGCGGTCGAGGCATCGATCAAGCTCGCGCGGCAGTATTTTCTGGAAATCGGGCAGCCCAAGCGCCACCGCGTCATTGCCCGCCGCCAAAGCTATCACGGGAATACATTGGGCGCTTTGGCAGCAGGGGGGAATGCGTGGCGTCGTACCCAGTTCGCGCCCCTGCTTGCCGACACCACCCATATCAGCCCCTGCTATGAGTACCGCGACCGGCAGGACGGCGAAACTCAAGAGGCCTACGGCCTGCGCGTGGCGAACGAGCTGGAAACCGAAATCCTGCGGCTTGGCCCTGATACGGTGATGGCCTTCCTCGCGGAGCCTGTCGTGGGTGCGACCTCTGGCGCGGTACCCGCGGTGCCGGGATATCTCAAGCGTATCCGCGAGATTTGCGATCAATATGGCGTGCTGCTGATCCTGGACGAGGTGATGTGCGGCATGGGCCGTACCGGCAAACTGTTCGCCTGCACCGAGGACGGCGTCGCCCCGGACATGATCACCATCGCCAAAGGACTTGGGGCGGGCTATCAACCGATCGGCGCGCTGCTGACCTCAGCTGCCATTTATGATGCGATTGCAGCGGGCACCGGTTTCTTCCAGCATGGCCACACCTATATGGGCCACGCCATGGCGGCCACGGCGGCCAATGCCGTGCTTAGCGAAATCCTTGACCGCGACCTGCTGTCCCATGTCACCACCCAGGGCGACAAGCTGGACGCAGCACTAAAGGCGCAGTTCGGCGATCATGACAACATTGGCGATATTCGCGGGCGCGGGTTGTTCCGCGGGATCGAACTGGTTGCCGACCGCAGCACCAAAGCACCATTCGATCCGTCCCGTGGCCTCGCCGCGCGGATCAAGAAGGAGGCCTTTGCCGCCGGCCTGATCTGCTATCCGATGTCTGGCACAATCGATGGCCAATATGGCGACCACGTGCTGCTCGCGCCGCCGTTTGTCATCGAGGACGCACAGATTGATGAGCTGGTGGGCAAGCTATCAACGGCCATCGACAAGGCGCTTGCCGCATGACCGCATTGCCCAGATTTATGGTCGCGCCGAATGGGGCGCGGCTGACCAAGGCGGACCACCCTGCCCTCCCCGTCACCATAGAAGAGACGGTCGCCTGCGCGCTGGCCTGCCATGCTGCGGGTGCCGATGGCCTTCATGCGCATGTGCGCGATACCGAGCAACGGCATGTTCTGGACGTCGGGCTTTATGCCGAGCTTCTGAGCGAGCTCGGCCAGCGCGCCCCTGACCTCTATGTTCAGATCACCAGCGAGGCCGCGGGCCGCTTTACCCCCGCTCAACAACGCCATCTGGTCGAAACCCTGAAACCGCGCGCCGTGTCGGTCGCGCTGCGCGAGATCACGGCCAATCAAGACAATGCCGTCACCCGACGGTTCTTTGCCATGTGCGCCGAAGCGAAGATCGACGTTCAACACATTCTCTATGACGCCGCGGATATTGCCCATCTTGCCCGGCTTGTCGCACAAGGCGATGTCCCCCGCGACGGGCTGAAGACCCTGATCGTTCTGGGGCGTTATACCAGCGGCCAGACCAGCACACCCACGGAAGTCGCAGCACTGGCACAAAGGCTAAAATCGGCCTTGCCGGACGCAGACTGGGCCGCCTGCGCCTTCGGACCTCAAGAAACCGCCTGCCTGATCGAGGCCATGCGCCACGGCGGCAAGACCCGGATAGGGTTCGAGAACAACCGCTTGAACACAGACGGACAAGTCGCGGCAAACAATGCCGAGAGGGTCACGGAACTGGTAACAAAGGCCAAGCGCGCTGGATTTGCGTAACCGTTATCGCGAGACGCAAGTGAAGCGGGTTCGGTGAGGGTCTTGAACGCTGACTCGAAGCAACACCACACACAGGCGCGCGGCCTTGATTGTGCATTCATCTGCAGATCTTGGGGATCCGAAAATTGGACGCAATGGTTTGAGGAATACGGGTGAGGTTTTGAAACTGTTCCGGCAACCAATTATTGGCCACGATGAAGACCTAAGTCATTGTTATCGTTTAGGGTGAAGAATGACCCGGCCGGTAGGCTGGCCATTTCACAAGCAATATAGGTCCACTCGGATGCGGCACGGTACAGCTGATTGAGACTCGCCAAATCCTCGAGGATTGTTGCAAACAAAAAAAGCCGCCCTTACAGGCGGCCCCATACATTTTAAGCTGGTGAAATTAAAGTCTCGCCACCCATCAAGTCAGCAATAACCACTTGACAAAGCTAACTAAAAATGCTAATATTAGGTAACTTCTTCGGAGCTGTTGTGGGTTCGACTCCAGTCGTCGCGCTTTTGCCCTTCGCCATTCTTACTACGGCACTCATCAATATGGTGGGAGAAAGGTTCAAAGGTGAAAATATGAATACAAAATCGACGATCACAACTAAGTTCTATACGTCTCTACGCAAACTTGCAGGCAACGCCCTGATCATGACAGCGGCTTGGGGCATTAGTTCGACGGCAGGGGTTGCCGGGTTACAGCTATAGAGAAAGCCGCGTCTTCGGACGCGGTTTTCTACTTTTGGGACTTCAGAGTGACACCGCAAGCGACGTGTAAGGCCCCTTATGTTAAGTGAAGAGATCCAGTTCGAGAATGCTGCCCCGGTAGAAGTCCACACCAATCTCGGCCCTGGATAATACGGGACGAATTCCTCGCCGCTTCAGTCGCCCAACAACCTCCCCTACCCGAAGGCCATAGCGCTCTGCGATCTGCGCCGGATGAATGTACCGGCCCTTGAAGTCAGCGAGGATCACAGGGTCGAACCTTGGAATTTTCCGGTCACCGCTGGGTCCGGCTATCCAGTGAACGGGCAAGCTTACCTCCTCCCCACAGCGGTCCGTCAAGAGCCACCCGACGTCCCTTGGAATCTTAAGTGCCCCGAAGGCAGCCATTGGCGAAAAGCCTTCCGTACAGACTGCTACTTGTCGGTTGACCTCAACCGGATCTACGCGAAGTGCGGCCACCCCGTTCTGACCAGTCCGGCGGAAAACACGTTCGAGAAAACCGCCGAGTATCATGTGCACCACGGTAACGGCCGGCACCTTGGCTTTCTCTGCGACCTTCGAGATCGGCGCGAACCCGTCGGCCTCAACATCCATTTCAACCGCTTTCGCATGGAGCTCGCCAACCAGCTTGGTGATCTCTTCGCTATCTACGGCTTTCTGGGTCCGCCCCCTTGTTCCTGGCCTCCCGTAGTAGATGGGAGTGAGCAGTCGGTCGGAAAAGAGCTGATCGACCAGGGGGCGAGCACAGCCCAGCGCATGAGGCAGTGAAATTACATGCACCATCCGCTTCACGCGACCAGCGACGTTACGCCCTTCTTGTGCTGGGATCGTATAGTGGGAAGGCGCGTCCTCAGGTATCATCCCTGCAGCAACCAACACGTCATTTAGGGTCCGAGAATCCAGATCTTGCTCGTGGGCCAATGAAGCGACCGTATGAAGCTGACGCTCGCAGAGTTTCTCCCCGAGCACGTTGGTTCCAGCTGACAGCGCGATATTTTCGATGATAAAAGCGCGTAAGATGCGCGCAATGTCGCCCGGCTCTTTATTTGAATTTGGATATGCGAGAGCCTTGTAAAGGCATCCGAAGATCCTTTGAGCGCCAGGGGTACCGTTGGCATTGTCGAATTGTCTGAGCTGCACGTCCAGCGCCTCCCGGATCCGAACTTCTCCACCGGAAGTGAATTCGAAGCCGAGGCGACCAGCGTGATCCCAGTCATTAAAGGTCAGCTCCGGCAACCTTTGCCCTGGTCCGTACGCGATTAGTGCCCCCAGAAGCTCGGACGCTCGGACCGACTGCTCCAGTGACTGCGCATCCAACCAATCGGGACCAGCTTTCCCGTTAAGGCGGTTGATGACGTATTTCTGAAGAGGGGATATCGAGCGTTTTGGGCTTTGAGCAATCAGCGCCTCAAGTTGCTCACCCCGCTCGGGTACACGGCAGTCAAGTTCGTGAAACGGATCGTCCCATCTTTTTTTGGTCCGACGCACCAGGGCGATTTTGTGGCGGGGGCACGTTCTTACAACTGACAATGTCCATTGCCAGCGACCGCGACGCCCGGCCCCACGGTCATCCTCTGCAAGACAGGCTGGGCAAAACATAGTGTGAGGGTTCGCTAAGAACTCCGCGGTGACCAGCTCACCACGGAGAACATAGGTCCGCCCCCCGAGCGGCACCGGAGCGTTGGCGTGCAAATCGCCAATGGGAACACCGGAGAGCTCAGCCAAACGGCTAAGTGCCTCTTCCTTATTAGAAACCATATCCTCAGGCTCAAATTCGAGATCGCGGAGAAACGGAATTAGTCGGCCACCAGTGTGTATCCCAGCCAGACGTGCCGCATAAGACAGCGGGCTTTCCTCCGGGTCGAATGGGACGTGGGGCGCGAGCATCATCACGCCCCTCCCCAATGCTGCGCCTCAACCAAATTGATTTTGGCCCAATGGCGAGCAAGGAAAACGTTCTGCCCCATGCCACAGCCTTCCTGCATCCCCCAGCTCTCGGCGAAATGCCTGATCGCCAATTCATTCGCATCGTCCAGAGCTGCCGCTTCGAGCGCCGCAAGAATGTTCTCTATGCAACGACCAAAACGGTTGCGGCTGGCGTGGACCAGCCGATCCACGAGATCTTCTTCAGAGGGTGGCTGCATGCCGGCTGCATTGCAGAAATTGGCGATGACCTTCGTGAGCGCTTTCCGATCGGAAGTCGGTGAGACATCAGCAAGCGGCAACCGCCAATAGCGACGCGTGACTTGCGCATCGCAGGATGCAATCTGCCACAGGCTTTCGATGCCGCTCAGCACTACACTGACCGCCCCCTTGCCCTGCATCAGGTTGCGAAGGATCTTTAGGGATACGTCGACCTTGTACTTGCTCCCGGCACCGAACAGATCATGCGCCTCGTCGATCCATAAGACAGCGGTACCGCGTAGTTGAAAATGGTGCCGAACTTTCCGCATAATGTCGTATTCGGTCTCAGACCGGCGCGGGACCGAGGGATACCCACTGGCCTTAAGAATTTCGATCCCGAGGCTCTTCGCAGTCGCCGGGCTTGGCACCCGAACTCCGACCCACGGTTGATGGGAAGGATCGCGTGGCTGCAACGCGGGATGGGTCTTGAGCCCATGAAGGACCATCGAAGTTTTCCCGCCACCGGCGGGCTCGACCACGGCGATACCGCGCGCATCGCCGGCCTTGTTATAAAGGCGGGGCTTTGGGATTGGTTCTCCCTGTTCATCTCGTTGCAGCAGCCGGTCCAGATAGCTCCTGAACTGTGCGTCCCGCGGCGTCGAGAGATACCTATCTCGCAGCCGATCCACGACTGCGAGTTTTTGGTTAATGTTGATGTTTGGTGCATTCATGGTCATTCGTCCTCCAGGATCCAATCGTCGCCATCGTCAGCCCCATGATCGGCATCGCCAGGCTGATGATCGGAAAATTGGAACGCTTGGAGATCGCCGGAAGAAGTTTCCCCTACGTCATGCTGATTATTGTTGTCTGGGGCCTCCGAAGTCGCTGATGCGGCCGTTGGAAGGCTTGTTCCCCAGCTATCTCGGTCCTCATCATAGGGGCTCATTGGCTCCATCTCAGAGGTCTTGAAACCGATGAACAGGCGGTCTTCTTCGTAGTCCATCCGCTTTTCGGTCCAGTCCTCCATGATGAGTCCGACACGGGTCATGGCGGCGCTGTTGGTTTCCTTGATGTATTCGATCGCCTGGCGGACGACCGCGAAGTTAACCTCGGCACCCTGAGCGTTCTGCGCTCGGATTTCCGCAGCGGCGTTGATCCATTCCTCTGCAGAGACCCCCTGATACCGATCAAAGACTGCAGGGACCTCACACCACCGTCCATTTAGCTCGACCCAGATGGCGCCGATATCCTCTGGATACCAACGGATGGCGACCTTACGACCTGCCGACTTGTTCATGAAACGACCCAGAATTTTCGAATGATAGCGAACCCCCAAGATGGTGATGCCCTTATTGGTCACGGTGCGCTCCCGCTCGTGGCCAAAAATCAAACGTCGACGCCTAAGGTCGGGCGGAGTTTGAACCCCGAATTTCTCTACCAGCCGATTCCAGCAAGCGAGCGGCGTCTCACCGTTCAGTCCGCTATGCGGCGTGCGGTGATACACATCGACGACGTAACGAACCAAGACCGTGCAAAACTCTTCCGGGTTGAGGGCGGCGCGTTTTGAGGAGCCATAGTCTCCCCGCTCGACGCTGTTACTAAAGGTGCGCCCGCTCAATCTTGGCATAAGCTGCGTTGCGAATGTACCGAATACCCGCTCGATGCGCCCCTTCAGATGCGGGTCGCCGGCCGGGCAGTACTCTAACGTGATCCCAAGATCCGAGGTACGGGCTTGGATCAGAGCCGAGGTGTTGTAAGCCGCGCAATCCGTAACGATGACTGAGGGCCAGCCGAATTGGTTCCAGGGAGTTAGGCTACCGCAGGCATCTCCCCAAACACCCTTGTCCCGCATCATCATCTCAATTACGCGCAACGCACTTTGCGAGTTCGGCGTACGCGATATGACCATCCCGACAATGCAGCGGGTTGCGCAACAGATAGCGACGGTGATCCACCAGCGTGCCTTCTTTTTGTCGAGACCGAGTTTCTTCTTTTCCTCTTCGGTCAGATAGTGAAACAACCCGCTTTCCGCCGTGAGGGTTATGGCTTCGGCCTCCCATTCATCGAACTCGACCCTTTGCATTGGCCGCTCAACTTGGAGCCCCTTGCCTACAGGCGCGAACTGCCGGTTCGCAGCTTGGCGGCCGTGCCGTGTCAGTGTCATGTCGAAGGGGTTGAGCTTGCGTATCGCTTGGCGCACAGTCTCGCGCGATGGACAGACAATTTCGGGCTTGCCCTCAGCCCGACGTCGCTCGTTTTCTTCGATAAAGGCGGTTTTGACTTCACCGAAGATAATGTTCTGGGAAGGCCGCTGGTCGTCGAGGTATTTACTGACAACCTTACCCATAAGCATCAACTCGTCCGCGGTCATCCGACGGTCGCGGTTTCCGCGTTCTTCGGTCTTGTCGTAAAGACCTGCAAGACCGAAACGCCGTTCTTTCCTCTCCCATTCAAGCACGGTTTTTGCGCCCAGCTTTTTAGGCACAACGAGAAATTCGCGGTCCTCCTCGGGCTGATCTTTCTACATGAGTTCACCCGCACGCACTTTAATAGTTCCAAGCACAGGTTTGACAGTCGTCGCTACCCGAGTGACGTTGTTGTTCTCGTCGTCGAGGAGTTCTCTGAAAGCTTGCACCACCGCCAAACGCATACTTGCCTTTCTCTGCGCGTTGGCGCCGCGCAGCGAAAGGAGCTCGCCGTTTGGCAAAGTACGCTGCCGCAGATGCTCAGGCTGATGCTCGTTCGGAGTGCACGCGAAATTGCCGACTGAAAGATAGCGACTGATTTCGGCGTTGGTCATAACCTGAGGCACGCCTGCCCCTTTAGCTGCAACGAAAATGTGCCGCTCCTCTCGGGTCTGAAAGTATCGGTGAGGCTGCCCCCCGATGACGATGCCGTCGTATTCGGAAAAAGAAAATTTGGGCTGTACGGGGCTGGGTTTGGTGGCGATCATTTGAAAATCCTCCGGCAGACGTACGCCTCATGGGCGATACGGACCTTGATGACGAGTTTGAGTTCGTGGGAGCGGATCAGACGAACAATGGCCCGGAAGCCACGCGCACCAAGATTGATGGCATCGACCAAATCCTGAATTTGAACCGAGGCGACCATTTCGTTCACGATCCTGCGTGCAGCCGCATCAGCCTCAGGGTCAGGACGGCGCATTTCGTGCAACATCTCGGCGTTGAAGAGCTCGACCGGATCGAGATCCCGCTCGGTCATAATGATCACTTCATTTGCAAAATCCGGCGTCACTTGTGCTGCGATCTGTGCCAACTCCTGTTGAACCTTGGGCTGGCGCCGCCGGTACTCGGACTTCACCATGATGGCCCGACGGGAGCCGTCGGCCATCAGGACGCGGAAATCGAAATAGTGCGTCGCGGTTTCGCCATTCGGCTTCACCCACTTGAACGGCACTTGGTTTTCGAGGCCCACGACATCAGGTCGCGCGATGGTAACGAGAGCGGTGCACAGTTCGGTATGGCTCTCAATATCCATTGTCCGATCCTCGTCCGGTCCAAAGGTGAACTGACCGGTGAAATGCTTTCGGCGACCTTTGGCTATCTTCCGGGTTGTTTGAATTCGCTCCGGCATCACGAGTCCGCCATCTAACAAATAATTCATGCTTTTTCCTTTTGGCATGAGGGTATCGCTCGCCGGAATACGCTCCGACGCTGCCCGAAGGCCGCGATACAGATTTCTGATTTTGTTTCTTGCTCACCTGATTTCAGGTGGCACTGGGTGCAGGCCTCAGCTTTGGGCTTGCGATATTTTGTGGCCTATTCTGTTCCCTTGACCATTGTCGTTCCTCATCTCTTGGTGGTGACCTCTCAATCGTCGCCGAGCTCCGGCTCTGTTGACTGAAAGGTTGGCTGACCGCCTGTTTCACGAAGAAAAATTTGCATCCCGGTCGGTATGATCTGCCGTTCAGCCTTCGCTTGAGGACGAGAAACTACCCATTGCGCCCCCCCAGCAACAGCTGATTTTGCTCAAAATAAATTTGCCGAAATCATTTCCGTCCAAAATAAAATGATCCCAAGGGGCTCCGCAATCCAACGCAAGTCACTGAATTAAATCAACAATTATAAAGGTATCACGAGTATCGTTAGAGAGGAGACCACACGAAAAAAGTTGATCGCCAATCAAACCGATTGAAATGGCGTCAATCAATCGTCATCCGCGAGATAAATCTGCAACACCTCATCCTAAATGTTGGACGCGGTGAGAAGACTAAGGGACAGATACGGCTGCAAAGCGATTCGTCCGGAGGCAAGCCAGCCCGCGGCAAACACTAACATTTAGATACCGAATGACGCTCTCGCGCCGGAAACTCTTCGTCGATGCGCAAGGCCAGCGAGCCCTTGAAAGCCATCACCAACTCTCGGTCCAACCACGGCATTCCGGTCTCTCGAGATCAAATGACAGAGACAATTTGATTGTTGGTGGTCCAAGGCGACGCAACGCGGCGCGACCGATCTTATTTTGCAAAGAGCGGTTCTGAGCCCAGCCCTTCACATTAAATGGTACAAGCGCTGCGAAGGTCCGGTTCGAGCCCAATTTCACCGATGCCGCATTAGCGGCGAAGGTCCGCTATGCAGGATTGGTTCGAAGCTCGATCCCTGGCGTGTGAAGGCCCGCGCGCGAGAGTGTGAAAATCTCGAAACCATCCGATGTTACACCAATCGAATGCTCGAATTGTGCCGACAGGGATTTGTCCCGCGTCACGGCGGTCCAGTCGTCTGCAAGCATTTTTACCTCCGCGCGCCCAAGGTTGATCATCGGTTCAATTGTAAAGATCATGCCCTGCCTCAGTTCCGGGCCGGTTCCAGCTCTGCCGAAGTTCAGGATGTTGGGGGAGTCATGAAAGACCTGACCGATGCCGTGGCCGCAAAAGTCGCGGACCACCGAGCAGCGTTCGGAATGTGCGTAGGTCTGGATTGCGTGACCGATATCACCCAGTCGCGCACCCGGCCGCACCGCCCTGATCCCCTGCATCATCGCCTCATGCGCGATCTGGATGAGGCGTTCAGCCGCGCGCTTCGGCTTTCCCACCACATACATCCGACTTGAATCGCCATACCACCCGTCATGGATCAGTGTGACATCGACGTTCACGATATCGCCGTCGCGCAACTTCTTCTCGTTCGGAAATCCGTGGCAGACCACGTGGTTGACCGATGTGCAGCAGGCGTATTGATACCCCTCGTAGCCCAAGGTTGCAGGTGTTGCGTCATTGGCGGCCGCAAACTCGAGAACGAAGGCGTTGATCTGTGCCAACGCAGTGCCAGCCCGGACAAGATCGGACACGCCGTCGAGGCATCTGGCCGTCAACTCGCCTGCTCGGCGCATCCCCTCAAAGGCGTCCAGCCCATAGAGCTTGATGGCTTCGGTTCTGCGAGCGTCCTGCGCCTTTGATGCGACCGGCACGTTGATATAGCTGTCCATCATGAGCTTCCCTGCGTATTCCATGGTGTAGCAACAGAAGTCAGATTGACCGGCAGCCAGCTACTGTTATATATGAAACATATGTGTTTCGTATATAAGTAAGCAGGAGGTGTGTCGATGGGGATCGTGAAAATCGGGGACGGTCTGCACGAGGAACTGCGCAAGTCCAGTTCGGTCATGTGCCGTTCGATCAATGCGCAGGCCGAATTCTGGATGAAGGTCGGTATGCTTGCCGAAGCAAACCCGACCTTGCCCTTTACGGAGATTATGGCTCAGCAACTCAAGAACGCCGATGTAAAGGTGCCGGAGATCGAAGCAGCCTGAAACTTGATGCTCCCGCTGTTATGTTGCGAGTTGGGCGAAGCGGTCGTCTGCCAGGCGGAATCCAACGGCAGCATTGTCCGCACTGCGGATATAGACAAGCTCACGAAAATTTCTTTGGGAGCTTCACGTTGTCTGTGACCATTGCAACATGACCGCACCACGCGATTTGCTCCATTTACTGCAAAGGGCTGGGTTCTGGGCGACCTTGTTGTATCGACGGCCCGATAGCTCGTCGCTGAGCATCGAAAAATACCCCGCAACAACAGTATCGTTCTCATTATCTGACCAATCTGCTGGTGCCATATGGCGAAGTTAATCGGCGTGGCTTGGCGTGTCAGGTTAGAAGCGCAGGAGTGCGTTTCATTCTTTGCGATAGCGCACGCTTGTCATGTTCGCGTTTTCCGAAGTAGCGTCAGCAGATAGTTTTTTCGTTTTTGATTTTGGCAGGATAATATGAACAAGCGGGGCCTAAGCGAGCGCGATATTTGCACTAAGTTCATTACACCATCCCTTGTTAAAGCAGGCTGGGATGTAAATAGCCAAATCCGCGAAGAGGTGAGTTTTACCAAAGGACGGATCATCGTCCGCGGGAAGATGGTCAGCCGCGGCGAAGGCAAGCGTGCTGATTACATCCTGTCAGCAAAGCCCAACATCCCCATCGCCATTATCGAAGCAAAAGACAACAAGCAGCCCGTCGGCGGGGGCATGCAGCAGGCACTCGGCTATGCGGAAACGCTGGATGTCCCGTTCGTTTTTTCATCGAACGGCGATGGCTTCGTCTTTCACGATCGGACTGGATCATCATCTAATGTCGAACAGTCGTTGAGCTTAGATAAATTTCCCAGCCCCCAAGATCTTTGGCAACGCTACAAAACATGGAAAGGGCTGTCCGATGCTGAGGAAAAGATCGCTCTTGAGGACTACCACGATGACGGGTCGGGCAAGGAACCGCGCTACTATCAGGTGAATGCCATTAACAAAACCATGGAAGCGATAGCCAAGGGGCAGGATCGCGTCCTCTTGGTAATGGCGACTGGCACCGGCAAAACTTATACGGCTTTTCAGATTATCTGGCGCTTTCGGCAGGCGTTTCCTGGAAAACGCGTTCTGTTCTTGGCAGATCGAAATGTTCTTATCGACCAAACCATGGTCAACGATTTCCGTCCGTTCAGTGGCAAGATGGCGAAACTGTCCACCCAGTCAAAGACCATCGAGCGGCCAGACGGAACCAAGGAGAGCGTCACGCTTGCGATGGATAAGAAGCGTCGCATCGACTCTTCCTATGAAATTTACCTTGGGCTTTACCAAGCCATCACCGGGCCGAACGAAAGTCAGAAGATCTTCCGCGAGTTCTCCAAGGACTTCTTCGATCTGATCATCATCGACGAATGTCACCGGGGTAGCGCATCGGCGGACTCAGCATGGCGAGAGATCCTCGATCATTTCTCTTCGGCCGTGCAGATCGGCCTAACGGCGACGCCCAAGGAAACGGAATACGCGTCGAACATCGACTACTTCGGGCCTCCGGTCTTCAGCTACACCCTAAAGCAAGGCATCCGCGACGGTTTCCTTGCGCCCTACAAAGTCATCAAAGTTCACGTCGACCGTGACGTTCAGGGATATCGCCCGGAAAAAGGCCAGCTGGATCGGGATGGCGAAGAGGTCGAGGACCGCATTTACAATGCGAAGGATTTCGACCGCACACTGGTTTTGGACGACCGCACCAAGCTCGTCGCGCGAAAGATAACCGAGTTCCTCCGCGAAAGCGGCGACCCGATGGCCAAGACCATCGTGTTCTGTGTGGATCAAGAGCATGCAGCGCGAATGCGGCAAGCGCTGGTCAACAAAAACGCTGACCTGGTCGCAAAGAATGCGCGATACGTGATGCGGATCACCGGGAATGACAAAGACGGGATTGATCAACTCGGGAACTTTATCGATCCAGAAGCTACATATCCCGTGATCGTTACAACATCCAAACTCCTCTCTACCGGTGTAGACGCCCAGACCTGCCGCCTGATCGTGCTCGACCGCGAAGTCGGGTCTATGACGGAATTCAAGCAGATCGTTGGGCGCGGCACACGGGTGCATGAAGATACGCGCAAGCTGTTCTTCACACTGATGGATTTCCGCGGTGCCTCAAGCCATTTTGCTGATCCGGACTTCGATGGTGAACCCGTCCAAATTTATCAGCCCGGTCCGGATGACCCTGTTACCCCACCGGACGAAACGCCAGCCGAGACGCCGGATGGCGATGTCGTATCGGGCAATGAGAGCCCTGCGGAGAATGAGACCGTCCTGATCGATCCGAACAACCAGAACCTCACCAGCGATACCATGACCGGACCGCGCCCCAAGGTCTATATCGATGGCGTGGGCGCTGACATCGTTGCTGAGCGCGTCGAATACCTTGATGAGAACGGCAAGCTCGTGACCGAATCCCTCCGCGACTACACGCGCAAGGCCATGCGCCAGCGCTTCACCAGCCTCGATGACTTCCTGCGGCGTTGGAAACAGACGGAGCGGAAACATGCGCTTGTCGAAGAGCTGGCCGAAGAGGGTTTGCCCCTCGACGTGATCGCCGACGAACTGGGGTTTGACCTCGACCCGTTTGACCTGATCTGCCATATCGCATTTGACGCCAAGCCGCTGACCCGAAAAGAGCGTGCAGACAATGTGCTCAAGCGAGATGTGTTTACCAAATACGGCCCGCAGGCTCGCGCTGTTCTTGAAGCTTTGCTTGAGAAATACTCCGACGACGGCGTGATCAGCATCGACGATCCGAAGATCCTGAAAATCAATCCATTCGCTGGCATGGGCACCGAGGTTGAACTGATCCGCGCCTTCGGCAAGAAGAACGACTACATTCGCGCCGTGCATGAGATGCAAACGGCGCTTTACGAAGAAAGTGCTTAACCCATGTCCGTCCGTAATCTCGTCAAATCCATCCAAGACATCATGCGCAAGGACACCGGCGTCGACGGTGATGCGCAGCGTATGTCCCAGCTGGTCTGGATGTTCTTCCTCAAGATCATGGACGATCAGGACGAAGCGCTGGAAATCACCCAAGACGACTACACATCGCCCATCCCCGAGGACCTGCAGTGGCGGACCTGGGCGGCGGATCCCGAGGGCATCACCGGCGACACGCTGCTTGCCTTTCTGAATGACGAGCTGTTCCCCAGGCTCAAACAACTCTCCCCACAAAAGGGGCCGCGTGCCAAAGTCGTGCGCGATGTTTTTGAGGACGCCTACAACTACATGAAATCCGGTCAGCTCCTGCGGCAGGTGATCAACAAGATCAACGAGGTCGATTTCAACAACCTCACCGAGCGCCAGCACTTCGGCGACATCTACGAACAACTGCTGAACGACCTTCAAAATGCAGGCAACGCTGGCGAATATTACACGCCCCGCGCAGTTACCGCCTTCATGGTCCAGCAGGTCGACCCAACGCCGGGCGAGGTGCTCTTTGACCCCGCCTGCGGCACCGGCGGCTTCCTGACCTGCGCTATGCGCCATATGCGCGACAACCACATCAAGCGCCCCGAGGACGAGACGCTGATGCAGGCCTCCCTGCGCGCGGTCGAGAAAAAGCCATTGCCCCACATGCTCTGCGTCACCAACATGCTGCTGCACGGGGTGGAGGAGCCTTCATGGGTGCGCCACGACAACACGCTGGCGCGTCCACTGGTCAGCTGGGGGCAGGCGGACAAGGTCGACATCGTCCTGTCCAACCCACCGTTCGGTGGCAAGGAAGAGGACGGGATCGAGAACAACTTCCCCACCTTCCGCACCCGCGAAACAGCCGACCTCTTTCTCGCCCTGATCATCCGCCTGCTCAAGGACAAGGGCCGCGCCGCCGTGGTCCTGCCCGATGGCTCGCTCTTTGGCGAGGGCATCAAGACCCGTCTCAAGGAACACCTCCTCGAGGAATGCAACCTGCACACCATCGTGCGGATGCCGAACTCGGTCTTCAAACCCTACGCCTCCATCGGCACCAACCTGCTGTTCTTCGAAAAGGGCAGGCCCACGCAGGACATCTGGTATTGGGAACACCGCGTGCCGGAAACGCAGAAGGCCTATTCCATGACCAAGCCGGTCCGGCTGGAGCATCTGGACGATTGCGCCGCATGGTGGGGCGGTGAGGCCCGCGAAGGGCGGCAGGAAAGCGAGCGCGCGTGGAAAGTGTCGATTGACGAGATCCGCGAGCGCGGCTTCAACCTCGACATCAAGAACCCACATGTGGAGGCAGAGGACTGGGGCGACCCAGAGACCCTGCTGAATGACCTGACCAAGGCCGAGGTCTCGGTCGACAGCCTGCGGGCCGAGCTGAAGGCCATCCTGACCGAGGCGCTGGCCCGATGAACGCGGAACGGTTGCTGCAGGTTTACGAACAGATCAGCGAAGCGCCGGACGCCATCGCACGGCTGCGGCGGTTTGTGCTGGATTTGGCGGTGCGTGGAAAGCTGGTGGAACAGGTGCCGGAGGACGAGCCTGCATCGCAGCTACTGGAACGAATTAAAACGGAAAAAGACCGGATTGTCCGCGAGGGGAAGTTTAAGAACACTGAAGGATCATTCGCCCGCGATCAGGAGGCTTTCGCTTTTCCGCTTCCGGCAAGCTGGCACTGGTGCTACTTGGATGACGTCGCGGCCATTGCACGCGGCGGCTCACCTCGGCCAATCAAAGCCTATTTGACGGATGAGGAAAACGGAATTCCGTGGATCAAGATCGGGGATTCCACCCGTGGAAGCATTCACATTGACAGCACTGCGGAACGCATTAAGCCAGAAGGACTTTCCAAGTCTCGACTTGTAGTTCCTGGAGATTTGCTACTCTCCAACTCGATGAGCTTTGGCTTCCCTTACATTACCAACGTCGAAGGTTGCATTCACGATGGATGGTTGGTCATTCGGACTCCTGACCAACTTATGAGCAAACTGTTTCTTCATACACTGTTCCTATCGGAGCATGCCAAGCAATCATTTGCTGAGGCTGCATCAGGGGCGGTAGTCCAGAACTTGAACGCAGACAAAGTTAGAAGGCTAACCGTACCTCTTCCCCCCCTCGCCGAACAGCACCGGATCGTCGCCAAGGTCGATGAGCTCATGGCGCTTTGCGATCGGTTGGAGGAGGCCCGCAAGACGCGGGAGGAGCTGCGCGACAAGCTCACCGCCGCCAGCCTCGCCCGCCTGACCGCCCCTGATACCATGGTGGAGGATTTCCCCACCCACGCCGCCTTCGCCCTCGAGGCGCTCCCCGCCCTCACCACGCACCCCGACCGGATCAAGCCCCTCCGCCAAACCATCCTTAACCTCGCCGTCCGCGGCAAACTGGTCGAACAGGATGCGGCGGATGAACCGGCATCCACTTTGATTAAGGTCGCACAGGGCCTACAGGCAGAAAGAGGCGCCAAAGTGAAAGTTGACCCTATTCAGCCAAGTGAGGTTCCCTTTCATGTGCCTTTCGGATGGCTTTGGACGCGCATCGGCACAATTGCCCTCCAGACTGGCTCTGGTAGCACCCCGCGCGGAGGAAAATCGGCATATGCCGGTGAAGGAACGCCGTTTCTAAGGTCTCAGAACATATACGACGATGGTCTCCGCCTTGATGACGTCGTGTTCATCAATGACGAGACCAACAAGAAGATGAAGCGAACGCAAGTCAAAGCTAAAGACCTGCTCCTAAACATCACTGGCGGTTCTATAGGCCGCTGCACTCGAGTTCCCGATGAGTTCCCGGGGGCAAACGTCAGCCAGCACGTTGCAATCATTCGCACTGCCGTAGCTGGTATCGAAGACTATTTGCACCTTCTGATCAGATCGCCATTCTTCCAAGAATACGTGAATGGAGAGCAGACCGGCGCAGGGCGCGGCGGATTGCCGAAGAACCGCATGGACCGCATCCCGGTGCCGCTCCCTCCTCTCGCCGAACAAAGCCGCATCTTGGCCAAGGTCGACACCCTAATGGCACTCTGCGACCGACTGGAGGCCGCCCTGACCACCACCGACACCACCCGCACCCGCCTCCTCGAATCCCTCCTCCATGAGTCGCTGGAGCCGGCGGCAAACGCCTTGGAGGCCGCTGAATGACACTTGCCCCTGTCGAAGCTGAACGCCTCCTCCTTGCCCGCTATGATGAACCCGCAAAACCGGCCACGGACAAAGTCTTAGGTTTCAAGACTAATGGCGGACGGGTATTCGCTATCGACACAAGGGCAAAAGAAACGCGACTATGGTTCCAGCCGCCCGCGGCTCCCGCGATGGAAGGCATAGAAGCTTTGCCAGACCCGAATAATGGCAATCATCACCTAAATGGGCCGCTCTCTCCGCTAAAACGTTCGGATACTCAGCGCGTCTTAATCGACAGCCTCGCCGCACTGCAGCGGTTCCTTGATTGGTATGACGGTGCCTCCGACGGCTCTTCACCGGAGCTGTTGGAAGGCATCGACTTCGCCAGCGCCTTTGCCCGGTTCCAATCCCTGATCACAAGCTATGACCAGCCCTTCACCCGGTTCGACGAAGGCCTCATCGCTGCCTGGGAAAGCTACAAGCCCCGCGTCCGTGCCGAAGCCCTGACCCGCCTCGACACCGACAGCTGGACAGAAGATCAGATTGGGTCCGGTAGCATCGTCGCCAAGGTGATCGACGCCATCGAAATTCAGGCCACCCACGGCGATGTGACGAACAACATGGTGTTCTGGCAGAACCGTTACGGCCACGCCAATCGAGAACACCGCGCCTTGATCGAAGCCGCTGCGACCGGAACCGGCCTGCAAACCCTCGAACGCCTGCTGTTTCAACTCTACTGCACGGACCGCGACGAAGGGGCCATCTTCGAAGACCTCAGCGAGGCTGTCGGCGCGAAATACCCCCTAATGGCCTACCTGTTCTTTTTGAAAGACATGGATCGCTTCATGCCGATCCAGCCAACAGGATTTGACAGGGTATTCGGCGAAATCGGTTTGGAGTTCCGTACCCTGCGCCATTGCACTTGGGACAACTATTCGCAGTTCAATGCAATCTTAGATGATCTACGCACCCCGATTGCCAAGCTGGCTGGTCTGGACGACGTCCGCCTGATCGATGCCCATTCCCTACTTTGGATGTTTACCACGTTGCTGCGCATGGAAGCAAAGGGCGAACTTTCCAAAGGTGCCAAGGCGAGTGAACGACACCTCGGCGCACGCGAGAAATCCATCGCCGACATCAAGTACTCGGTCGGCCGAACAGTCTTCAATTCGAACGGCCAGGTGGTTCCTACGACGGTTAAGAACAAGGACCTGCAGATGTCCGACGCCGAGTTGGACAAACTGATCCGAGACCTTCTAAAGATCCAGGAAGACCGCTGCGCCATCACGGGGCTACCCTTTCAATTTCGAGGCGCGCAAACAGACGACAACATGTTGCCCTCCCTCGACCGGATAGACAGCAATGGCCACTACGCCCGGGATAACCTGCAGATCGTATGCCGCTTCATCAACTTCTGGAAGCAGGCATCTGACGACACCGAGTTCCGGCGTTTGGTCGAATTGGTCCGAGAGGTGGGGAGGGCCTGATACCCATTGAGAAGAGAATAACAACTTAGTCATCAGGCACACAGTGTAACCCTTAGAGGCACAATCTCAGCCCCCTCAAGCAGCGGCATTTCCAATTTGCAATACGGAGGGCCGTCATTCACTTCGGGTCGTACTAAAGACTCTACTGCGCGGGTAGCGGCGTGTCGAACGGAGCCACGCAAGAGCACCAAGCCGCAAAGATTTATCACCGTCAGTCCAAAGCCTAATTACTTCTAACACCGGTGGAGGCGTTCTGGCGAGAGATTGCATCAAGGCGACGGCAAATATGCATTTCCATCCTTACAGAGATCCAGAAGTTCGGAGAGCTACCTTCCGGTGCCTTCGTCGCGGCTTCGACAATCTTCTCATATCCCCAGGAGCCGTGGAGAGGACTATGGCTTGCATCAGCCATGACGCGTTTTGCTGCAGCCTTGTACATGGAGCTCCTGGGCGAAAGTAGCTTCTTCGTGTTCGGATCTACATTGGGCGCCACTCGATGGTAGTAAATCGAATTTTTGTCAGTCGGAAAGTCGATTCTTGCTCTCAGGTATGACCCGACAGGGATAAAGGCGTCGTTCCGTATCGGATTGATCGAGCCATAATCGCCGTACTCGATCGGCTGGTTTTGAGCCCGGTTAATCGCTTCATAAAGCGCGAGCTCCTCGAGACGGAATTCATCGCGCTCTTCGTCACCGACGTCCGTGACGCTCTTTGGAAAGGATGTTCCGAGACTGACTATGCTTGCGTGGGGAATGATAGTGCGAATTTGGCTAATTAGTGGAGCCACATAGGCGGCATGGAGTGATGCCGTAGAAGCTTGGACAAATTCGAAATCGAGAACGATTTCAAACCGCCTATCCTCCTGAATAAAGGCATTCGCTCTATCAGCAAGCATAGACAGATCATCGATAAAGCCTTCATCGTGAAGCACCGATGCTCGATAGGATATCAAATCATATCTCTGCGCGAATGCATCGAACTGGGTGAAGATATCGGACACATACTGATCGTAGTCATCGTCCTCACCCGG
This sequence comes from Sulfitobacter sp. CB2047, assembly GCF_000735125.2. Classification (NCBI taxonomy): domain Bacteria; kingdom Pseudomonadati; phylum Pseudomonadota; class Alphaproteobacteria; order Rhodobacterales; family Roseobacteraceae; genus Sulfitobacter; species Sulfitobacter sp. CB2047. The sequence continues at coordinate 2,573,632 of NZ_CP072613.1, forward strand.
ATTTACGATGAGGGTCGGTCGCACCTTGGTATTTTCCGCATGAAGCTCATTCACTTTTGCGACCCACTGTGCATAACCGCCAGCGCTACGTCCCAGCGCCTGCGTTTCGCTTGACCGCAGCGTCGGCTCTCGTGTGATGTCCACCACGCAAACCCGACAGTCGTCGAAGTCTTCGGCGATGGTCGAGTAAATCTTCGCTATGTTGTACTCAATAGGCGCCAATTTGTCTTTATTCGGACGCTTCCGCCCTCTGGTAATCTCGCAATGAACCGACAGTTCAGCTTTCCGAGCCGGGTTCAAGTGCTTCCAGGCCCGTATCTCAGCGTCGCCCATTTTAAGAAGCAAATGATATGTCATGCTACGCTATAGCCCAAGTCACCGAGACGATATCTCAGAGATTCTTTTGAAACCCCTAACTCCAAGGCCATCTTTGTCAGATTACCCTGTGATAGACGGAATGCTCGACGCACTAAAACCTCTGGCATGAGCAGCTTGGCAGCAAAAATGTTGGCTTGATACTCGATCGAATTCCTATCGCCGTTCCGGTGCAGAATTCGCTCGCCGTTGGCCATCGAGTCGATCTTCCCACGATGTAGCAAGTAATGAGCGTATTCATGTGCCATAGAGAAACGCTGTCGGTTGGGATGATGCTTAGAGTTCACAGCAATTTCGAACCTGTCGTCGGCTATTCGCTTTATGTAGGCGTCATTGAATCCAAGATCCTCGAAGCTTAGGTCGAGTTCATTGTTGGACTCAATAATTGCTTCGATAGGGATGGATGCGTCCATCGGAAGCCCCATTTGCTGATAGTACTTCACAACCTGCTCGGGCGAGTTGAGAAGCCCCGGCGGGGGCAGGTCCCGCTGGCTGGATTCTGCTCCGGGGCGTTGCGGTCTGCGAGGCGATTTAGACACCATGTTCGTCAGCTCCAAGCAGAATGGTGTCTTCATCCGGTTCGGTCACAGTTTCACCCGTGTCCATTTCTTCTACAAGGTACTCGAGGCGCTCGATGCGCTCTGAAAACCCAGCAATAAACTCACCGTGATTTCCTGACTTTTCTACGAGCCTGTCGACCGTGCCTTTCATTTCCTTACTTTCCTCTGCAATTTGTTGGACGAGCAGAGTTTTCCCAGAGTTTTTAGTGAAGAAGTTTTCGGTGAGCGTCGGCAACTCAGCTTCGACATGCTGTTTGGCCGAGTAGCGAAGGCTCAAGGCGGCGATAATACCAATAAGCGTTAGGATGACGATCAGGTTCGTGTAGAAGCTCGACAGTGCGGCTATCATACCGTCTGAAGTCATCGTATTGTCGAAGAAGCAAATACTTTGGTTTGCGTAGGTCCAACAGTCACTTTCTGGGAACGTCGAGAAAAGAACTCGAAAACGGGTCCAACCGTACACCATAGAAAGTGTTAACAGCGACGTCAGGACAGCTGTCGCCATCACGATCCCGATTGTCAGCCTGCTGGGTGCCGCCGTGGCGTTTGGACGTTCTTGGCTCACTATATTTCTTTACAAATATTCTCTGTCGATTTCTTGCATAGGATGTGATGAATTGCAACTTTCAGCTGTTGCGAGATTTATCGGATAATTCAGTTCCTCAGGGTACCACTGCTACGTCGGGTAAGGCTATCAGCATCAGCGACTGAATAGCCGCTGTGCTCTTCACTTGACGCACGTTCGCTCGCACTCATGGCCCAGCCCTTGGATGCCGTGCCGGATGCGATGAGATCAATCGACATGGGCTTCGACCTACCGTTCGATCTAATGTAGGCAGGTTCCGAACGTACAGGTACCGTTTTTTTTGGGGGGAGTCCTCTTCAGAGAAAGAGTTCGTCACGTTTCTTAAGAGAATGATGAAACACCTCATTCCAACGAAATTGAAATGAATTACTTCGCCCGAACATGTAAATAGCAGCAGATGCCTGTTGGCTGCTTGATACAAAATTATGCGGGTGTCGCCGGCAACCCTTAAACAATCTGCAATTCCGGCAGTGCCCACGCCAGAGTTTCAGGATCGGCACCCCGGCCGCCTGGCTTTTTTTCCAGAACTCAAAGCTTGTGCTTACAATGCCATCGCTTGTCCGCTGCGGTTAGCACGAGCGCCACCACGCTCGTGACCACCTCCCGTCGGTGGCCGGGACTTCAAAGGCCGCCAAAGTGAGCCTTCTTTTACAGACGACATGGGAAAACTTCTCGGATGCACGTTTAGGCTTCCTCTCAAAGGCGTGCCATCATCTCTGGGGAATGATCAGTTCCCAGCAGCGCGCTGCGTCTTCAGTGATGTAGTATTTTGCAAAGCGTCCAGATCATCTGGATTTTGCGCCTTCTCCTTTCTCCTCGCTCATCGTGCGGTCGTTGAGGGCATCTCCATGCCAGCCCGTCATACCGAGGAAATGGAATGGTCACGTTTAGCCGGAAACTATTTCCTGACCGAAACCTAAAAAATGTAACATACCTGCCTCGGGTGACCGCAGAACCCGCTCCGCCCCTTAAGCGAACTTCGTAAATAAGGACGGTAACGACGACTTCCAGTCCCAGCACGGCGTCGGCTAAAGTTGTGATGGTAAGATTTGAAATCCTCGGCAGCGGGGTCTCAGAAAAATTAAATTTTCTCTTCGTGCTCACAGTAATTGGCCAATGTTCATATCGAGAAGCAGAAACGGAGAGGCAACGACGCGGTCGCATTTCCTCGGAACACGGTCAGGCTTGATGCTGCCACGAAAGGCAGAAGCGCAACAAACAGGAGGACCATCATGCTGCGCACGCTCCCAACGAAGATCCTGCCCGCAGAACCGCAAATCGCCATCGTCCGCGCGTTCTTCACTAAGCACGGAACCGCGCTGTGTACCGCCGCGGGGCTGATCGACGGTGATGCCGGAACCGCCCGCGTTCTGCGCCTCATGTCGATGTTGCGCGAGGCACCACGCCTCGACCACCCAATGCGACGCAGGTTGGTCGATCTCCACCGTCTCCTTTCTTTAGACCCTGTCTTAAAGGCTTTCGAACCCGACTTGTCGTCTTGGACCCTCCTCAATCCCGCCAGCGCCGAAGTGGAGGAACTCTGCCTGCTCACCGACCGGCTCTATGATCTCTTAATTAGCATCAGCGACTCGGACACGAAGCGGAAGGTGCCAGCACTCGACCTTCCGGCGCAGATGGCCGCCTGAAGTGCTTCGCCGGCCGCGCAACGCGCGCTGTCGGCGGCATTCCTCTGGGGCGCAGAACAGGATTCCCAACTTCAAAGGACCATCTTCTGCATGCCGGATTAATCGAAAAAGTGACCCCGGCTGTAGATTTCTTCTTCGTCTCCTAAAAGAACGACCAATGTTCTCGTCACCAGCACCAGCCTTCGAAATGAACCGAAAGGACCCTGCCGAACACAACGCATCTCCCAACCGCAGAAAACATGACGCCGATGAATCAGGCAACACCAGCACCTTTCATGCATGCAAGGGAGACAATCATGCTCAACACGGACACCGCGAATATTAGCCAGGCCCGCTACGATGCGGTCGCTGCGACTGAGAGACACCTGCGTCGCAATGGCGCCGGGCTTTGCAACCTGCTCGACGCGCTCGACGATCCAGCCGGCTTTGAAGCCTTGTGCCGCCTGCATAGCGCATTCAGCCATTCTTTCCCGGATGCGGATGCGGTCGAAGATGCCGTGAACGATATCACCCGCTTTCTCGCGGATCAGTCGTGTTCATCGCTCGACAAGATCGGCATTGAGCGAAGCTTCGCGGCAGCTGATATGGCTCGATGGCACGGCGCCCGGATCAGCGAGATTCATGGTAAGTTTAGCCATGCTCGATGACCCGCGCTGCGTATTACAGATCTGCCAAGAGAACCGCCTTAAAAACCATCCTGGTACGTTCGGTCCGGAACAGGATATCTGCGATATCACGCTGTGGCTCAATCAGCGCTTTCCCCTCTCGAAGGCGCGTGTGCTGGTTGGCCGGCACTATACTCAACGCGACCGCGAGATCGCTGGCCTTGCGGTTACAAGTTCGGCCACGCATTCCGTGTCCCTGGCTCCACTTGCTTTCGAGGCATTTGTAGCCTTGGGGTACCGGGTCCAGGAGACGGGCGGTGATAGCTATGAGTGCCCCTCTTGTTATGGGTATCACTCAAGGCATGAAGCGCTGAAAGCCTGTGTGCGCATCGAAAGCGCGCTACGGGACTGGCGTTCACAATAAAGAAAACGTAAATTTCTGACATAGGGCGGCGCAAGCCGCCCTTTTTCTGTTGAAGCACATCAGAAAGTGCCAAGAGACCGACTTGACGAGATGTGGCGCGACGACCCCTCCGGAAACTCCCCTTCCTGACAGCTCGCGCACCGTGGGATTTGGTGCGTCTGCGTTTAGGCTGAATACTGGAGCGACCGCCAATTGGAGAAAATTTCTTTAATCCATTATTGAACGCCCCTTCACCGCCCCAGATCCTTCAGGACAAAGGCGAACCAGTCCTTGCACCATTCGCTTCGCCAAAACGAGATAATCGGGCGTTTCCGCCCGATTGACCTTTTATGCTTGCAAAATGGCTACTCTAACCCGGCCAATGGCCATGAATTGGTAGTCAGAACAGAAACCTCACCCCACAACTCCAATCAGCCACACTTACTATGGCCGCAGCTGCCGCAGGTCATGCAGCCTTCGACCATGCGCAGGTCGTATTGGCCGCAGCTGCTGCAGGCTTTGCCGCGGGGGGCCTCCAGGCCGACGACCTTGGCTTGCGGGTCGGATTTCAGCCCCTGCCCTTCGCCCGCGATAAAACCGGTGGCGATCAGGTGTTGTTCGATCACGCCCCCGATGGCGGCCAGCATCGACGGGATGTATTTGCCGCGCATCCAGGCGCCGCCGCGCGGGTCAAAGACGGCCTTCAGCTCCTCGACGACAAAGGACACATCGCCCCCGCGACGGAACACGGCAGAGATCATGCGGGTAAGCGCGACCGTCCAGGCAAAATGCTCCATGTTCTTGGAGTTGATAAAGACCTCGAACGGACGCCGATGCCCGCCGATCACCACATCGTTGATGGTGATATACAGCGCATGCTCGCTGTCGGGCCATTTGATCTTGTAGGTGGAGCCCTCAAGCTCTTCCGGACGGTCCAGCGGATCGGACATATAAACGACCTCGCCGCCTTCCTCTGCGGTGGCTTGGGCCGCAACCTCGCCCGGGGCTGTATCGGCGCTTTCCGATACCGACAGAACCGATCCGGTCACGTCATTGGGACGATAGGTCGTGCAGCCTTTGCAGCCTTGATCCCAAGCGGCCATATAAACATCCTTGAACGCGTCAAAGCTGATGTCTTCGGGACAGTTGATGGTTTTCGAGATGCTGCTGTCGACCCATTTCTGTGCCGCGGCCTGCATCTTGACGTGATCCAGAGGGGCCAGCGTCTGTGCATTAACGAAATAGTCCGGCAAGGGCGCGTCGCCCTTCAGATCGCGCCACATCTGTACGGCGTAATCGACGACTTCTTCCTCCGTCCGGCTGCCATCCTTTTGCAGAACCTTGCGGGTGTAGGCATAGGCAAAGACCGGCTCGATCCCCGAGCTGACGTTGCCTGCATAAAGGCTGATGGTGCCTGTGGGCGCAATCGAGGTCAAAAGCGCGTTGCGGATGCCGTTTTCGGCAATGGCGTCGCGCACATCCTCATCCATCTGCTGCATGGTGCCGGAAGCCAGATAGGCGTCCGCCTCGAACAGCGGGAAGGCCCCCTTCTCCTTCGCCAGATCGACGGAGGCCAGATAAGCCGCCCGCGCAATCGCCTTGAGCCATGCCTCGGTCTGCTCTGCCGCCGCGTCCGAGCCATAGCGCAGCCCGACCATCAACAAGGCATCCGCCAGACCGGTGACACCCAGACCGATGCGGCGCTTGGCTTTCGCCTCTGCCTGCTGTTCGTCAAGCGGGAATTTCGACACGTCAACGACGTTGTCCATCATGCGCACAGCGGTCGCGACCAGCTTGTTCAGCGCCTCGACATCCAGCTGAGGGTTGTCGCCAAACGGGTCGGATACCATCCGCGCCATATTGATCGACCCCAGCAAACAGGCACCATAGGGCGGCAGCGGCTGTTCCCCACAGGGGTTTGTGGCGGCGATGGTTTCGCAATAGCTCAGGTTGTTGGCCTCGTTGATGCGATCGATAAAGATCACACCGGGCTCGGCGAACTCATACGTGGCTTTCATGATCCGGTTCCACAGATCACGGGCCTGAACGGTGCGGTAGACCTTGCCGTTGAACTGTAGATCCCAGCTGGCATCGGCCTTGACCGCATCCATGAAAGGGTCTGTGATCAACACGGACATGTTGAACATCCGCAGCCGCGCGGGGTCGGATTTCGCGGCGATGAAGTCTTCGACATCAGGGTGGTCACAGCGCATTGTGGCCATCATCGCGCCACGGCGCGACCCGGCGGACATGATCGTCCGACACATCGCATCCCAGACATCCATAAAGCTCAACGGGCCGGAGGCGTCAGCAGAGACCCCCAGCACATCCGCGCCACGGGGCCGGATGGTGGAAAAGTCATAGCCGATCCCGCCCCCCTGCTGCATGGTCACAGCGGCTTCTTTGAGCATGTCGAAGATGCCGGCCATGCTGTCAGGCACGGTGCCCATGACGAAACAGTTGAACAATGTCACACGGCGCGCAGTACCTGCCCCGGCAGTGATGCGGCCCGCGGGGAGGAATTTGAAATCCTCCAGCGCTTCGTAAAATGCCTCTTCCCATTTTTCCGGTGCTTTTTCGACCTGTGCCAGATCACGGGCGATTCGCCGCCAGCTGTCTTCTACCGTCACATCGCGCGGCGTGCCGTCGGCATCTTTAAAACGGTATTTCATGTCCCAAATCTGTTCGGCAATGGGGGCGGCAAATCGTGACATATTCGATTCCTTGAGGGCTGTTTGGGAAGGTGTTCACCATACCCCAAATCAAAGCGCAAGCACAACAGGTTGAAGCTGCGGGACTTACGTCTACATTATGTCGTGTCCGACGCAGGCGGACGCAGGAGGATTCTGTGAAAAATCATATACATCTCATCAAGTTGTCCGTCGGCACGGAAACCGTCGATGACCTGGCCGCATGGCAGGAAAAAAAACGCGTGCAAACCGAGGACGGTTTTCCCCGCCACGTGACCCGCATGTGGCCCAAACGCGAACCCGAGATTCTGAACGGCGGGTCGATCTTCTGGGTTATCAAAGGTGTGATCCAGTGTCGTCAGAAAATCCTGCGTCTGGACGAGACGTCGGGCGCGGACGGCGTGCGCCGCTGCGCGATCGTGCTGGACCCCAAGATCATCCGGGTGCAAGGCAGCCTCAAACGCCCGTTTCAGGGGTGGCGCTACCTTGCGCCGCAGGATGCACCTGCCGATCTGCCCGAAGGCCGCGACCACGAAGAGCCTCTGCCCATCGAGTTGAACCGCGCGCTGGCCGAGATCGGCGTGCTCTAGCAGCAGCCCCTGCGCGCGCATCCCCCGCGGGATTTGAGTTTATTTGGCAAAATGAAGCAGGGCCGCGCGTGCCTCTTCATTTTGCCCTTAAACTCCCGCCGGAGGCGCATCCGCAGGATGCCGCGCGCATGCGCGTCAGGACAGCTGCGCCAGCAGGGCCGTCATTGTCGCGCGGTCCACATCATCCATCTCTGCCATCCGGCTGCGCCACAGCGTCGCCTGTGACCGCAGGATCAGCCCGTCGGACAGGATCTTGAGGTGGTTGGCGCGCAATGTCTCCCCGCTCGAGGTGATGTCGGCGATAGCCTCTGCGGTTTCATTCTTGATCGTGCCTTCGGTCGCCCCCTGGCTGTCGACCAGCGCATAATCCGCGACACCGGTGCTGCGCAGGAATTCCCGCACCAGCCGGTGGTATTTCGTCGCGATGCGCAGGCGGAACCCGTGCTTGTCGCGGAAGGCCGAGGCGGCGGCATCCAGATCATCGAGCGTATCCACATCGATCCAGGCCTGAGGCACCGCGATGATCAGATCGGCATGCCCGAAGGCGAGCTCTTCTACCGGGGCGACAAGCTGATCCCACAGCGCCAGTTTCTCTTGCACCAGATCGGTGCCGGTGACGCCCAGATGGATACGGCCAGCGGCGAGTTCGCGGGGGATTTCGCCCGCAGAGAGCAAGATCAACGACACGCCCTCAATGCCTTCGACGGCCCCCGCGTATTCACGTTCGGAGCCCGTGCGCTGCAAGGTGATCCCTCGCGCGGCAAACCATTCAAAGGTTTTCTCCATCAGACGCCCTTTGGAGGGCACACCGAGTTTGATCGTCATTGGCCTGCCTCCAGTTCCAGCATCAGCCCGGGGCGCATGACGCCCCCCACCGCGGGGATTTCACCGCCCTGCCCCAGCCGCCGTGTCAGCGCGTCATAGCGTCCGCCTGTGGCGATAGTGGGCAGGTCGGGCCGTGTCGCCGCGCGGAAGCCGAAGACGAACCCGTCATAATATTCCATCGACACGCGGCCAAAGCTGGCTTCGAACATCAGGTTACCGGTGTCGACACCGCGGGCGGCAAGCGCCTTTTCCCGCGCCGCGACACGGTCCACCGCATCAGAGATCGCGGGCATATCGACGGCAAGGTCATGCAACTGGCTGATCGCATTGGGCATGGTTTCACGCACATCCAGCAGCGCCAGCAGCAAGGACACCTGCGTGCGCGACAGGGCCGGCTCGGTGGCGTCGGCGCGAAGGGCGGCGATGCGTGTTTCAATCTCGTCCAGACTGCGCAGGCCGATCAGTGGTGCGGTGATAACACCGTCACTGGCCAAGAGCGCCGCGCGCGTCGCGGGCATCGGCGTTTTGCCAGCATAGCGGTCGAGCAACGCACGGAACCGGCGAGGCCGCCAGATGTGCCGCATCAGTGCCGCCTTGCGCGACGCCGATGTATCCAGCCCCGCAACCGCAGCCATCAAGATACCGATATCCCCCGTCACAGCAGTGACCGGAAGCCCCTCCAACGCGCCCTGGATCAGGGCAAAGACTTCGGCATCGGCTGCCGCGGGATCGCCACGGTCAAAGACTTCGTAGCCCGCCTGAATATATTCATTGGCGCGGTTGGGGTCACGTTCCTGACGGCGGAACACTTCGCCCGCGTAGGTGTAGCGTGCCGGGTCCGCCCCATGGGCCATATGCATCTGCACCACGGGCAAGGTATAATCGGGGCGCAGCATCTGTTCGCCCCGCATCGCATCCGAGGTGACATAGGCGCGCGCGCGGATGTCTTCGCCATAAAGGTCCAGCAGGGTCTCGGCGGGTTGCAGGATCGGGGGTTCCACCACTGCGGCGCCCTGCGCCTCGAACAAGGCGCGCAGGCTTGCGGCCTTGGCGAGGATGTCGGATCGTGTAGCCATCAGCGGTTCAGCTCCAGTATCTCGCGCACTTTAAAGACAAGATCCCCACGCGCCACTTCGTATTGGCTGGGGCGGTCTTTCCATTCCTCCAGCGTGGCGCTTTCAGCGATTTTCGCGCCCAAGATCAGGTCCTTGATCTGGATCATACCCTTGTCGAATTCATCCCCGCCCGCGATCACCGCCACCGGGCTGGCGCGGCGGTCTGCATATTTCAGCTGGTTGCCAAAGTTCTTGGGGTTGCCGAGATAAACCTCGGCCCGGATGCCTGCCTGACGCAGTTCAGCGACCATCGCCTGATAGTCGGACATGCGCGCCTTATCCATCACGGTCACCACTACGGGCCCTTCGGCCTGCGCCGACATCCGGCCCTTGGCCTGCAGTGCGGCAAGCAGCCGGTCGACGCCGATAGAAACACCCGTTGCAGGGACTTCCTGACCGGTGAAGCGCTTGACCAGATCGTCGTAGCGCCCGCCCCCTGCGACAGAGCCAAAGTTGCGGGGCCGGCCTTTTTCGTCCTGGATCTCGAAGGTCAGTTCCGCCTCGAACACCGGACCGGTGTAATAGCCAAGGCCGCGCACGACCGAGGGGTCGATCTCTACGCGGTCAGCGCCGTAGCCGCCGGCCGCCATCAGATCGGCGATGGTTTCCAGCTCGTCCACGCCCTGCGCGCCTGTCTCAGAACCCGCGACCAGTTCACGCAACCGCGCGACGGTTTCCGCACCGCTGTCGCGTTTGGCTTGCATAAAGCCCATGACCACATCGGCCTGTTCATCGCTGAGCCCTGCGCCATCGGTAAAGTCGCCGCTGTCATCCTTGCGGCCCGCGCCCAGCAATGCGCGCACCCCGTCCAGACCCAGCCGGTCGAGCTTGTCAATCGCACGCAGCACGATGCCGCGCTCGTGGGCGAAATTGTCGGGGTTGGCAGGATCGAGCACGCCTGCGACCTCCATCACACCGTTAAGCACCTTGCGGTTGTTCACCCGCACGATGTAGTCCCCGCGGTCGATCCCGACTTCTTCCAGACAATCGGCCAGCATCGCGCAGATTTCTGCATCCGCCGCGACCGACGGTGCGCCGACCGTATCGGCATCGCATTGATAGAACTGGCGGAAACGCCCTGGCCCCGGCTTTTCGTTGCGCCAGACCGGCCCCATCGCATAGCGCCGATAGGGCGTGGGCAGATCGTTGCGGTGTTGTGCATAGACGCGTGCCAGCGGTGCGGTCAGGTCATAGCGCAGGGCCAGCCAGTCGCCGGGCTTGTCCGCCTCTGCATCCTCTTGCCACGCGAAGACGCCCTCATTGGGGCGGTCCACATCGGGAAGGAACTTGCCCAAAGCCTGCACTGTCTCGACCCCGGAGCTTTCCAGCGCGTCAAAGCCATAGCGATGATAGACCTGCGCAATCTTATGCAGCATCTCGGCACGCTGTGTTACTTCTGCACCGAAATAGTCACGAAACCCCTTTGGCGTTTCGGCCTTGGGGCGGGGGGTCTTTTTTGGCTTGGCCATTGGATCACATCCTGTGGGCTGAATATCGCGCTTCGCGTCTAGCCCAACCCCCCGCCAAGGGCAAGCGACGCGGCCCCGCCGCGGCACGCATCCCCCCTTATCGAACGCGCGACAACCTGTTAGGAGGACGGCAAACGCGCAAGCTGCAAGGTGCCCTCATGGATAAGCTCGAAGAACAAATGGCCCATCTGATCCGTACGGTGGATGACCTGTCCGATGTCGTCGCCCGTCAGGAGACAGAGATCGCGACCCTGACACGGCGGGTTCATATGCTGATGCAGCGCGAGGGCGAACGCGAGGCAGCGGGCTCCGACGGGGTTGTTATCGGCAACGAACGCCCGCCGCACTATTGATCGGAAACCCCATCCAGGAAGCTGCCGCCGCCCCGATGGGCCGCGTCAGATTTCCTCTACCTCCATCACGCCGGTCAGGGACCGGATGGCACCCTTGATCTTGGGGGTGACAGGGTATTCGGCGCAGAGGTCAACCTCCACCTCGCCGGGCAGGGTCGGGTCCATCAGGCACAGTTGTACCGGCCCCTTACCCGCGCTGCGCGCCGCGGATCGGGCACCGGCCAGCACATCGGCGACCGCCTGAATAGCCCCCGCATCATCCACAAAGATCCGCAGCCCCATATTGCCCGCATCCTCGACCACCGTGTCGATCGGCACCACCGACCGGCCCAGCAGTTTCAACTGGTCGCTTTCCATCGTCGCCTCGACCATGACCACGACCTTCGACCCTGTTTCAAGATGGTCGCGCGCCAGTTCCAGCGTGTCCGAGAACAGCGTCACCTCGTAAGCGCCCGTGGGGTCCGACAGTTGCGCGAAGGCAAAGCGGTTGCCGCGCGCTGATTTACGTTCCTGCCGTCCGGCGACGATCCCTGCCAGACGGGCGTTCATCGCCCCTTTGACCGAGACTTTCTCGGTCAGCTCGTCCAGCGTCAGGAACGGCACACCGCCCGTAGCGGATTTGCGTTTCATCGGCCCCATGTAATCGTCCAGCGGGTGGCCCGACAGATAGAAGCCCACGGCCTTGAACTCTTCGGTCAGGCGCTCGGCGGCCTCCCAATCGTCGCAAGGCACGATGCGCGGCTCTGGCAAGTCATCCCCCGCCTCGCCAAACAGCGACACCTGATTAGAGGCTTTCTGCTCGTGGATCGCGGCGGAATAGCTGACCAACCCGTCCAGCGACTGCCAGACGCGTCGGCGGTTGTTGTCCAGCTGGTCGAACGCACCGGAGCGGGCCAGCATCTCAAGCGGACGTTTCCCCACCCGTTTCAGATCAACCCGCCGCGCCAGATCAAAGAGCGTGGCAAAGGGCTTGTCCACACCGTCAACCTTGCGGCCTTCGGTGATCAGCTTCATCGCTTCCACCCCGACGTTTTTCAGCGCGCCCAAAGCATAGACCAACGCGCCCTCGACCACCTTGAACGTCGCATCACTGCGGTTCACACAAGGCGGCACCCAGGGCAGTTCCAGCCGTTTGCGGACCTCTTCGAAATAGACCGCCAGCTTATCGGTCAGATGGATATCACAGTTCATCACGCCGGCCATGAATTCGACCGGATGGTTCGCCTTGAGCCATGCGGTCTGATAGCTGACCACCGCATAGGCGGCGGCGTGGGATTTGTTGAAACCGTAGTTGGCGAATTTTTCCAGAAGGTCGAAAACCTCAGACGCCTTTTTCTTGTCGACCCCGTTGGCCATCGCGCCCTTTTCGAACTTGGGGCGTTCCTTGGCCATTTCCTCGGCGATCTTTTTACCCATCGCACGGCGCAGCAGGTCAGCGCCACCAAGGCTGTAGCCCGCCATGACCTGCGCGATCTGCATAACCTGTTCCTGGTAGACGATGATGCCCTGCGTTTCCTCGAGGATATGGTCAATCGACGGATGCACGGATTCCCGCTCGCGCTGGCCGTTCTTGACCTCGCAATAGACCGGAATATTCTCCATCGGGCCGGGCCGGTACAGCGCGACCAAGGCGACGATGTCTTCGATACAGGTCGGCTTCATCCGCTTGAGGGCATCCATCATGCCGCTGGATTCCACCTGGAACACCGCCACCGTCTTGGCGCTGGCATAAAGCTTGTAAGAGGCCTCGTCGTCCAGCGGGATGGTGGCGATATCGTCGATCAGCCCCTCGGGCGGCTCGAACAGCTCTGTCCCGTCGGCGGCCACATGCAGGTGACGGCCCGAAGATTTGATCTGGTCGACCGCGTTCTGGATGACGGTCAGGGTCTTGAGGCCCAGAAAGTCGAACTTGACCAGACCGGCCTGTTCGACCCATTTCATGTTGAACTGCGTCGCGGGCATATCGGACCGCGGGTCTTGATAAAGCGGCACCAGCGCGTCCAGCGGCCGGTCCCCGATCACAACCCCCGCCGCGTGGGTCGATGCGTTGCGCAACAGCCCCTCGATCTGCTGGCCATAGTTCAACAGCCGCGCGACGACTTCCTCGTTCTTGGCCTCCTCGCGCAGGCGTGGTTCATCCGCCAGTGCCTTTTCGATGCTGACAGGTTTCACGCCCTCGACGGGGATCATCTTGGACAGGCGATCCACCTGCCCGTAAGGCATCTGCAACACCCGTCCGATGTCACGCACCGCCGCCTTGGACAAAAGCGCCCCGAAGGTGATGATCTGCCCCACCTTGTCGCGCCCGTATTTGCGCTGCACATACTGGATCACCTCTTCCCGGCGATCCATACAAAAGTCGATGTCAAAGTCGGGCATCGATACCCGTTCGGGGTTCAGGAACCGTTCAAACAGCAGTTGATAGCGCAGCGGGTCCAGATCGGTAATCGTCAGCGCATAGGCCACCAGACTACCCGCTCCCGAGCCCCGCCCCGGCCCGACGGGAATATTATTGTCTTTCGCCCATTTGATAAAATCGGCAACGATCAGAAAATAGCCGGGGAACCCCATGCCCTCGATGATGCCCAGCTCGAAATCCAGCCGCTTTTCATATTCTTCGACGGTGGTGGCATGGGGGATCACCTTGAGCCGGTTTTTGAGCCCCTCATGCGCCTGCCGCTTGAGCTCTTCGATCTCGTCATCCGCAAATTTCGGCAGGATCGGATCGCGCCGATACGCCATAAACGCGCACCGCTTGGCAATCTCGACGGTATTCTCGATTGCCTCCGGCAAATCCGCAAACAGCGTCACCATCTCGGCCTGCGACTTGAAATAGTGCTGCGCAGTCAATCGGCGACGGTCCTGCTGCTGATCGACATAGGCCCCGTCCGCGATACAGATCAGCGCGTCATGGGCCTCGTACATATCGGCCTTGGGAAAATAGACGTCATTCGTCGCGACCAGGGGGATGCTCATGTCATAGGCCATCTCGACAAAGCCCCGCTCGGTCAGCTGTTCGGCTACGGGCTGGCCATCCTCGCCGGGGTGGCGCTGCAACTCGACGTAAAGCCGGTCGGCAAAAGCCCCGTGCAGCCGTGCCATCAATGCCTCTGCCGCGGGGCGTTGACCGCCCTGCAATAGCTGCCCCACGGGGCCGCCCGCCCCGCCTGTCAGACAGATCAACCCGCCGTTCAGCGCCTCCAGCTCCTCCAAGGTGACCTGCGGTAGCGCCCCGCCCTTGTCGATATAAAGGCAGGAGTTCAGCTTCATCAGGTTTTCATACCCGGCCTCGGATTGGGCCAGCAAAACCACAGGGGCCGGATCGCGCGGCTTTTCCCCCGGTTGCACCTTCACATAGGCCAGATCCACCTGACAGCCGATGATCGGCTGCACACCGGCCCCCGCCATGGCGACCGAGAATTCCAACGCGGCGAACATGTTGTTGGTATCCGTCAGGGCCAGCGCCGGCATATCGGCCCCCTTGCACAGATCAGGCAGCTTTTTCAGCCGCAACGCCCCTTCCAACAACGAATATTCGGAGTGCGTGCGCAGGTGAATGAATCGGGGTGCTTGTGCCATGAGGCCAACTTACCCAAGCCCACCCGCAGTCACCAGTCCCACCGGCACCCCGCGCCCGTTTTTCCAGCAACACGGCAGGCCCTTGAGCGCAGGACGCCACGAAATCTCTTGCCAAGCCCCCTTGCCCCCGCCTAGCCTCGTTCAACATTTGCCCGCGCCGCGTTCTACGTCGCATCGAACGCCGCGCAGATCACGGGCTGAGGTACCGCGGCGGAACGAACCCTATGGACATCACTTTTCTCCTCAACGGGGAAGTCGTGTCACTGACCGGCGTCTCCCCCACCATGACGCTGCTGGATTGGCTACGCGAAACCCGACATCTGACCGGCACCAAGGAAGGCTGCAACGAAGGCGATTGCGGCGCCTGTTCCGTCATGATCAGCGACGATCAGGGCCACCGCGCCCTGAACGGCTGCATCCTGTTCCTGCCCCAGATCAACGGCAAATCCGTCACCACCGTCGAAGGGCTTGCCGCGCCTGATGGCAGCCTGCATCCCGTGCAGCAAAGCATGGTCGACTATCACGGCAGCCAATGCGGCTTTTGCACGCCGGGCTTCGTTGTCACCATGGCCACAGACCATCTGAACGGGGCCACGGATCACGACACGCAGCTCGCCGGCAACCTGTGCCGCTGCACCGGTTACGCCCCAATCATCCGCGCCGCCAAAGCCGCCGAGGCCGCCCCCGTGCCCGCCCACCTGCGCAACCTCAAACTTCCAGATGGCCCTAAATCCTCGGGGGGGCCGGCGCAGCCGGACGGGGGCGGACAGCCCCCTGCGACCTCGCGCCCCACGACCACGGATGAACTGGCCCACTGGTACGCCGATCACCCCGATGCGACCCTGATTGCGGGGGCAACGGATGTCGGCCTCTGGGTCACCAAACAATTCCGCGATCTGGGGCCGGTCGTGTTTCTCAACCAGATCCCCGACCTGCGCGGCATCACCGATGGCGGGGATCACTGGCGCATCGGCGCAGCCACCACTCTTGCCACGCTCACCGCGCATTTTGCCCCGCTCTATCCCAGCTTGGGCGCGATGCTACGGCGGTATGGCTCGGCGCAGGTGCGCAATGCGGCCACCATCGGGGGCAACATCGCCAATGGCTCGCCCATCGGGGACGGCCCTCCGGCGCTGATCGCGATGGGGGCAACATTGCACCTGCGTCACGGCGACACCCGCCGGAGCCTGCCGCTTGAAGACTTCTTTATCGACTACGGCAAACAGGACCGCGCCCCCGGAGAATTTGTCGAGGCGATCACCGTCCCGAAGCTCCCCACCGGCAAGGATGATAGCCTGCGCTGCTACAAGATCAGCAAACGTTTCGATCAGGACATCTCGGCGCTGTGCGGCTGTATCAACATCACCCGCGCCGGCGATGTGATCACAGAGGCACGCATCGCCTTTGGCGGCATGGCAGGCACACCGAAACGGGCAAGCCAGACCGAAGCCCTGTTGATCAACCAACCTTTTGACGAGGCGACGATCCGCCGCGCGATGGATGCCTTGGCGCTGGATTATCAGCCAATGACCGACATGCGCGCCTCGGCGCAGTATCGCCTGCTGACCGCCCAGAATCTGCTGCTGCGCTATCTGCATGACGTGAACGGCCTGCCCACGAACCTGCACGAGGTGACAGCATGAGCGTTGCTAAATCCCTCCCCCACGACGCAGCCAAGCTCCATGTCACGGGGGCTGCGCGTTACGTGGACGACATCCCGACACCGGCCACAACGCTGCACATCGCCTTTGGACTGAGCACGGTGGCCGCGGGCACGCTCAACAGCATGGACCTGCGCGATGTCGCTGCTGCCCCCGGTGTGGTGGCGGTGCTGACGGCGGCAGATCTGCCGTTTGACAATGACGTATCGCCCTCCAACCATGACGAACCCCTGCTGGCCACCGACGCGGTACATTATGCGGGCCAGCCCGTGTTCATGGTCATAGCGACGACCCACCTTGCCGCCCGCCACGCCGCGCGGCTTGGGGCGGTGGACATCACCCCGACCACCCCGATCCTGACCATAGAAGAAGCGCTTGCCGCCGATGCTCGGTTCGAGGATGGCCCCCGCATCTACCAGAAGGGCGACGCCGCAGCCGCGCTGACCACCGCCCCCCAAACTCTGAGCGGGACGATCAATATCGGCGGGCAAGAGCATTTCTACCTCGAAGGTCAGGCCGCCCTCGCCCTGCCGCAAGATAATGGCGACATGGTCGTCCATTCCTCCACCCAGCACCCGACCGAGATCCAGCATAAGGTGGCAGAGGCGCTTGGCACGCCGATGCACGCCGTGCGGGTAGAGACGCGGCGCATGGGCGGTGGTTTTGGTGGCAAGGAAAGTCAGGGCAATGCGCTCGCCGTGGCCTGTGCCGTCGCCGCCGCCCGCACGGGACGCCCCTGCAAAATGCGATATGACCGCGATGACGATATGATCGTGACCGGCAAACGCCATGATTTCCGCATCGACTATACCGTCGGCTTTGACGCCACTGGCCGCATCTCGGCGCTGGATTTCACCCATTACACCCGCTGTGGCTGGGCGATGGACCTGTCCCTGCCCGTGGCCGACCGCGCGATGCTGCATGCGGATAATGCCTATCACCTTGATAACATCCGCATCACCTCGCACCGCTTGCGCACCAACACGCAAAGCGCCACCGCGTTTCGCGGGTTTGGCGGGCCACAGGGGATCGTGGGCATCGAACGGGTCATGGACCATATCGCGCAGTCACTCGGGTTTGATCCGCTGGCGGTGCGGCGCGCCAATTTCTACGCCGATGTGATGCAGCCTGACGCAACCGGACAGGCCCATGACCACCGCGCCCTGCCCCATGATACCGAGGCTGATCTTGCCTCTCGCGGGGCACCGCCCGCACCACAGGAAAGCACGCCACCCCAGCCCACGGGTCTGCAAACCACCCCCTACCACCAACCGGTGCAGGACTGTATCATCAACGCGCTGACCGACCGGCTGGCCCAGACATCAGACTACGCCGCCCGCCGCGCCGCCATTGCCGACTGGAACGCGACGCAGCCGGTTCTGAAACGCGGCATCGCGCTGACGCCGGTCAAGTTCGGCATCTCTTTCACCCTCACCCACCTTAATCAGGCGGGGGCGTTGGTACATGTCTATCAGGACGGGTCGATCCACCTGAACCACGGCGGCACGGAAATGGGTCAGGGCCTGTTCCAGAAAGTCGCGCAAGTCGCCGCGAGTCGCTTTGGCGTCGACCTCTCGGTCGTCAAGATCACCGCGACGGATACGGGCAAGGTGCCCAATACCTCGGCTACGGCGGCGTCTTCGGGGACGGACCTGAACGGCATGGCGGTCCAAGCGGCCTGCGACACGATCCGCGACCGCATCGCCGACCATCTGGCCGAGCGTTATCAGACTACCGCAGACCAGATACGCTTTGCCCAAGGCCAGGTTCATATCGGGGAGGAGGAGATCAGCTTTGCCCAAGCCGCCGCCTCCGCCTATGAAAACCGCGTGTCGCTGTCGTCCACCGGCTACTACAAGACGCCCGAAATCGAATGGGACCGCATCAAGGGCAAGGGCCGCCCGTTCTTCTACTTTGCCTATGGCGCAGCCGTCACCGAAGTGGTGATCGACACGCTAACGGGCGAAAACCGCATTTTGCGCGCGGACATCTTGCACGATGCGGGCGCATCGCTGAACCCCGCGCTGGACATTGGCCAGATCGAAGGCGGCTATGTGCAGGGCGCGGGCTGGCTCACGACCGAGGAACTCGTCTGGGATGCCAAGGGCACGCTGAAAACCCATGCGCCGTCGACCTACAAGATCCCCGCCATCTCGGACCGGCCCGATGTGTTCAACGTGGCGCTTTGGGACGAACCCAACCCCGCGCAGACGATCTACCGGTCAAAAGCGGTGGGGGAGCCGCCGCTGATGCTGGGCATCTCGGCCTTCATGGCGTTGTCGGATGCGGTAAGCGCCTGTGGGGACGGGTTTGGTGACCTGCAAACACCCGCCACGGCCGAAGCAGTGCTGACCGCCATCGGGAAGGCCCGCAATGCCCTTTGACCGCGCAGCCCTGGCGCAGGCCGTTGCCGCGCATGGCACGGTGGCGCGCATCGTTCTGGTGCAGGTCAAAGGCTCTGCCCCGCGTCCGGCGGGAACGTCGATGCTGGTCTGGGCGGGCGGTGCATCCGGCACCATCGGCGGCGGCCAGCTTGAGCTGCAATCGATGCGCGATGCCGCGGCCATGCTCGCAGGTGGCCCGCGCAGCAAGCTGACCCGCGCCGCCCTTGGCCCCGCGATGAACCAATGCTGCGGCGGGGCGGTGACGGTGGTGACAGAGCGTTTCGACGCCGCCACAGTCGAAGCCCTGCCCGACACCTACCCCGACATCTACCTGCGCGCTGTTGATCCGGCGGCCCCGCCCCTTGCCGACAGTTTTCGCGCCAAGATCGACCGTGCCAGTGGCGGCGCGACACCGCTCGCCATTACCCTGCACGGCGGCTGGTTGGCAGAGCCGCTGTGGCAGCCCTCGCGGCAAGTGGTCATTCACGGCGCGGGCCATGTCGGCAGCGCACTGGCGCGTATTCTGGCCCCGCTGCCGCAGTTTCGCGTCATACTCGCCGACCCGCGCCCCGGGTATCTGGACGATCTGCCAGAGGGCGTCAGCGGCGTCGACGGCCCTTGGGGTGCCGCGCTGGACAGCGCCGAAGATGACGCTGCGCATTTCATCATGACACCGGCCCATGACGACGATCTGGACCTGTGCCACCGCTTGCTGCAACGCGATTTCGCCTTTGGCGGGTTGATCGGATCAGACACGAAATGGGCGCGGTTTCGCAGCCGTCTGGCGGCCCTTGGCCATGCCCCCGAACAGATCGCCCGCATCACCTGCCCCATCGGCGCGCGGCAATTTGGCAAGCATCCTCAAGCGATTGCGCTTGGGGTGGCCACGCAACTCTTGCAATTTGAACCCGCCCGCACGAATAAACAGGTTCGTTTGACACAAAAGGAACGCTGCGCATGACCGACACGCCCCTTCTGGCGCTTTCCGGGCTGACCAAAGCCTACCCCGGTGTTGTCGCCAATGATGACGTGTCACTGCGGATCGCGCCGGGCGAGGTCCACGCGCTGCTGGGGGAAAACGGCGCGGGCAAGTCGACGCTGGTCAAGATGATCTATGGGCTGGTCAAACCCGACAGCGGCACGATGCAGATGCACGGAGCCAGTTTCGCCCCGCACGAGCCCCGCGCCGCACGCGCCGCCGGTGTGGGCATGGTGTTCCAGCATTTCTCGCTGTTCGACGCGCTCAGCGTGGCCGAAAACATCGCCCTCGGGATGGAGAACGCGCCCAAGCTGCGCACCCTCAGCAAGCAGATCCGCGACGTGTCCGAGGCCTACGGCCTGCCGCTGGCCCCCGACCGCATCGTCGGCGACCTTTCTGCCGGTGAACGCCAGCGGGTCGAGATCATCCGCTGCCTGCTGCAAGACCCCAAACTGTTGATCATGGATGAGCCCACCAGCGTTCTGACCCCGCAAGAGGTTGAAATTCTGTTCAAAACCCTGCGCAAGCTCAGCGCCGAGGGCACCGCGATCCTCTATATCTCGCACAAGCTCGAAGAGATCCGCAGCCTGTGTGACAGCGCCACGATCCTGCGTTTGGGTAAAGTGGTAGGCCATTGCACCCCGTCAGAGACGACGGCACGGGATATGGCAGAAATGATGGTGGGCAGCACGCTCAAGACGCCGACCCGCGCAGGCAAGACCCCCGGCGCGGTCAAGCTGGACCTGAGTGCGCTGTCCGCGCCCTCGCCCAGTTCCTTTGGCATGCCGCTGCGTGACATCACCGTGCAAGTCCGCGCGGGCGAAATTCTGGGCATCGGTGGCGTGGCGGGCAACGGGCAGGATGAATTGCTGTCGGCCCTGTCGGGTGAGCTGCCGACCGCCGCTGGCATGATCGGGTTCGAGGGTCAGGACGTGGGCCAGCTTGGTCCCACCGCGCGCCGCCGTCTGGGTATCCTGACCGCGCCAGAGGAACGGCTTGGCCATGCCGCCGCCCCTGATATGTCCCTGACCGAGAACGCGATGCTGACCGGTGCCGTGCGCGAAAAGCTGGAGCGGCGTGGCATGTTGAACTGGCCCGCCGCCAAACGGTTTGCCGAACGTATCATCGCGGATTTCGACGTGCGCACCCCCGGCCCCGGCAATGCCGCGCGGTCGCTGTCGGGCGGGAACCTGCAAAAATTCGTCATCGGCCGCGAGGTGTTGCAAAATCCGCAGGTGCTGGTGGTCAATCAGCCCACATGGGGGGTCGATGCCTCTGCCGCGGCGGCGATCCGGCAGGCGCTGCTGGATCTGGCCGAAAATGGCACAGCGGTGATCGTGATCAGTCAGGATCTGGACGAGCTGATGGAAATCTCGGACCGCTTCGCCGCGCTGAACGAAGGCCGCCTGTCGGAGCCGCGTGCCGCGGCAGGGCTGACGGTGGACGAGATCGGATTGATGATGGGCGGGGCCCACGGGATGGAGGTGGCGCATGTTTGACGCGTCGCTTGCGGGGGTTTCACACCCCCACACCCCCGTGGAGTTTTCCTCGCAAAATGAAGCAGATGACAAGAACTGGGGCGCGGCATGATGCGGCTTGAGAAACGGCCGCAGGCCAGTCGGGCGTTTTCCTATGCAACGCCGGTTCTGGCGGTGATTGCCACGATGGTTTTTGGCGGCGCGCTGTTCGCGGTGCTTGGCAAAGACCCTGTGGCGTCGATCATGACGATTTTCTGGGAGCCGCTGTTCGGCGATTTCGCCTTTTACTATCGCCCGCAACTGCTGGTGAAAGGAGCACCCCTGGTCTTGATCGCCATTGGCCTGTCGCTGGGGTTCAAGGCGGGGATCTGGAACATCGGAGCCGAGGGCCAGTACATCATGGGGGCCATTTGCGGTGCCGGTGCAGGTCTGGCCTTCTACCCCGCAGAAAGTGTTTTTATCTTTCCGGTGATGGTGCTTGCAGGCGCGCTTGGCGGTTGGGTCTGGGCCATGATCCCTGCCGTGCTCAAGGTCAAATTCGGGACGAACGAGATTCTCGTGTCATTGATGTTGGTCTATGTGGCGGAACAATTCCTCGCCTCTGTCAGCCTTGGGTTGCTGAAAAACCCTGAAGGCTTCGGCTTTCCGGGCAGCCGCAACCTGCAGCAATATGCCTCGGCCCATAATGGCGAGTTGATCGCGGGATCGGGAATGCACTGGGGGGTGGTTGCCGCCCTGATCGCGGTGATCTTTGCCTATGTCTTATTGGCGCGGCACCGGTTGGGCTTTGCCATCCGCGTGACCGGCGAGGCACCGCGGGCGGCGCGGTTTTCCGGCGTGAACCCGACGCGACTGGTTTTGTTCTGCATGGGCATGTCGGGTTTGCTGGCCGGTCTGGCAGGGATGTTCGAGGTCGCGGGCCCCGCGGGGCAGATCACCATCGATTTTAACGTGGGCTACGGGTTCACCGCAATCATCGTCGCCTTTCTGGGGCGGTTGCATCCGGTGGGTATCCTGCTGGCCGGTGGGCTGATGGCGCTGACCTATATCGGGGGTGACATCGCGCAAAGCCAGTTGGGATTGCCTGCCGCCGCCATTCAGGTGTTTCAGGGGATGTTGCTGTTCTTCCTGCTCGCCTTTGATCTTTTCACCCATTACCGGCTGCGCCTTGGCCGGACGGAGGTCGCGTAATGGATCTGTCTGCAATCAATCCGGTGCTCTTCGTCGCGGGCTTTCTGGTGGCGGCGACGCCACTGATCTTTGCCGCTTTGGGCGAGTTGGTGGTCGAGAAATCCGGCGTGCTGAACCTTGGGGTCGAAGGGATGATGATCATCGGCGCGATCTGCGGCTTTGCGACCGCCGTTGAAACCGGATCGCCCCTGTTGGGCTTTGCCGCCGCGGCCCTAGGGGGCGCGTTGCTGAGCCTGCTGTTCGCCTTCCTGACCCAGATCACATTGGCCAATCAGGTCGCATCGGGCTTGGCGCTGACGTTGTTCGGGCTGGGGTTTTCGGCATTACTGGGGCAAAGCTATGTCGGGATCAAACCACCGCGCCTGCCGGATGTGAACTTTGGCCCGCTGCATGACATCCCCGTCATCGGGCCGATCTTCTTTTCCCATGACATTATTCTGTACTTGGGCTTTGCGCTGGTCGTCGTCGTTTGGGCAGTGCTGAAATTCACCCGCATGGGGCTGATCCTGCGCGCTGTCGGCGAAAGCCACGAGGCGGCCCACGCCCTTGGCTACAAGGTGGTGCGCATCCGCACGCTGGCGATCATGTTCGGCGGGGCCTGTGCCGGTCTGGGCGGGGCCTACATCAGCCTGATCCGTGTGCCCCAATGGACAGAAGGCATGACCGCCGGTGTGGGCTGGATCGCCCTTGCGCTGGTGGTTTTTGCCAGCTGGAAGCCCTGGCGGCTGTTACTGGGTGCCTATCTTTTTGGCGGTATCACGCAGCTTCAGCTGAATCTGCAAGGCGCGGGCGTTGCCATTCCGGTCGAGTATCTGGCAATGTCGCCCTACATCATCACCATCCTTGTGCTGGTGATCCTTTCCGCGGATAAAAGCGCTGCGCCGGCATCGCTGGGCCGCACTTTCCACGCCTCTCACTAGGGGCCTATCTTCAAGCGCCGGATAAAAGGCGCGTTACTCAGGGGACTACGTTATGAAATTCACCACACTTATGGCCAGCGCGGCACTGGCGCTTGGGCTGGCGGGCGGCGCATATGCCCAAGACAAGACCAAAGTCGGTTTTGTCTTTGTTGGCCCCGTCGGCGATGGCGGCTGGACCTATGAACACAACCAGGGCCGTCTCGCAGTCGAGAAAGAATTCGGCGACGCTGTCGAAACCGTCTTTGTTGAGAACGTGGCCGAGGGCCCCGATTCCGAGCGTGTGATGACGCAGATGGCGTTGGACGGCGCGGACCTGATCTTTACCACGTCTTTTGGCTATATGGACCCGACCATCAACGTCGCGGGCAAATTCCCGGATGTGAAATTCGAACACGCCACCGGCTACAAGCGCGCCGACAACGTGTCGACCTATTCCGCGCGTTTCTACGAAGGTCGCGCCATTCAGGGTCACATCGCCGGCAAGATGACCAAATCGAACATCATCGGCTATATCGGGTCCTTCCCGATCCCCGAAGTGATCCGGGGCATCAACTCGGCCTATATCCACGCCAAGAAGGTGAACCCCGATGTCGAGTTCAAGATCGTCTGGGCCTACACATGGTTTGATCCCGCCAAAGAAGCAGATGCGGCCAAGGTTCTGATTGAACAGGGTGCGGATGTTGTCCTGCAGCACACCGATTCCACAGCACCGCAGGCGGCGGCGCAAGAAGCGGGCGACGTGATCACCTTTGGTCAGGCGTCCGACATGGCGCAATACGCGCCCAAGCCGCGCGTCTCGTCGATCATTGACGATTGGGCCCCCTATTACATCGCCCGCACCAAAGCGGTCATGGATGGCACCTGGGAAAGCAAAGACACATGGGACGGCATCGGTGCCGGCATGGTTGGTATCGGAGAGATTACGGACGCCGTGCCTGCTGACGTGAAAGAAGAAGCGCTGGCGCTGAAAGCATCGATCGCGGATGGGTCCTACCACCCGTTCACCGGCCCGCTGAAAAAGCAGGACGGTTCCGATTTCCTGGCGGAAGGCGAAACAGCCGATGACGGCACGCTGGCGGGCATGAACTTCTATGTCGAAGGCATCAAGGGCGACATTCCGAACTAAACCGGAAACTGACCTGACACGATCAAAGGCCTCGCATCCGCGGGGCCTTTTTTGTTGCGAAATCAGCGCGGTGCCCCGCCTTGCGACAAAACGCATCTGGTGCGGGGCATTCAAGCTGCCTACAGAAGGTACATGCGCTTTCTGCCCGCCTTCCCCTGCCAGCTGCTTGCCACCGTTCTGGTGCTGCTGTCGCTTGCGACATCGGGGTTTGCGCATCGTTTCGCGCCCGTAGACCTGTCGCCCGAGCTGCAAGCCTATGTTGCCAATGGCGGCGCGCTGGCGGACCTCTGCGGCACTGGTGATAGCCCGCACTCAGGCACTATGGCAGATTGCAAGACCTGCCGTCTGATCGGTGCCATGGCGCTGCCCGAAGCGGTCACCGGCCTGCCGGTTCCCGTGCTTGAGAAAACGCAAACCCTGCGCTTTGTCGCGAAACGGCTGCTGCACACGCGCAAGCCTGACCCCAGCCGGCTGACCCGCGCCCCGCCCCAAGTCTGAACATCTATCCCATCTTTTCATTCTTTCCGCCTGCCGATGATGCAGGCCCTTAGGCTTGGAGCCCTCATATGACGACCCCTACCCAAACCACGCAACCCGACGGCGGCGTGAACAAACTCTACTTTGCTGCATGGCGCTGGCATTTCTATGCCGGGCTGTTCGTGCTGCCCTTTCTGTCGGTTCTCGCCATAACCGGCATGGCGATGCTGTGGATCGCCTGGATTGACGGGCGCGACGGTGAATATACCCCGGTGACCGTGCAGGAAACCGTTCTGTCGGTCTCGGCACAGTCGCAAGCCGCGGTCGAGGCCGTGCCCGGCGGCACGCTGGTGCAATATGTGGCCCCCCGCGCGCCTGATCTGGCGGCCCTGTTCCGCGTGGACCACGATGGGGATGCGGTGATGGTTGCGGTTGATCCCTATACGGCCAAGGTGATCGAGAGCTTTCCGCGTCGGTCCGGCTGGTACGATTTCGCGGATGGCATCCACAGTGATCTGATGCTGGGGGTGACCGGTGATCGCATAATAGAAGCCGCGGCCTCGATCGCCTTGGTGCTGATTGCCACGGGGCTTTATATGTGGTGGCCGCGTGGTGCAGGCTGGCGCGGAACGCTGGTGCCACGTTTCACCAAGGGCCGTGCGATGTGGAAATCGCTGCATGGTGTAGTGGGCATCTGGGTATCGGCCTTTCTGGTGCTGTTCCTGATCTCGGGCCTGTCCTGGGCGGGCATCTGGGGCGGCAAGATGGTGCAAGCCTGGAGCCAGTTCCCTGCCGAGAAATGGGATGCCGTGCCCCTCTCGGACGACATCCACGCCAGCATGAACCACCACCGCCGCGAGGTGCCTTGGGCGCTGGAACAGACGCCGATGCCTGCCTCTGGCAGCGCGGCTGGGGAGGCGGGCATTGCAGGGGCCGTCACCATTGACAGCATCGATGCATTGGCGCGCGAGATCGGCTTTGACGCGCGCTATCAGATGAACCTGCCGCAGGACGATACCGGCGTCTGGACGCTGAGCCGCGATTCTATGAACACCGACAGCACCGACCCGATGTCGGACCGCACCGTGCATATCGACCAGCACAGCGGCAATATCCTCGCCGATGTGCGCTATGCCGATTATTCGCTTGCGGGCAAAGCCATGGCGGTGGGGATTGCGCTGCACATGGGCACCTTGGGGCTGCTGAGCGTGCTGGCCAATACGCTGGTCTGCCTGTCGGTGCTGTTCCTCTGCGTCAGTGCGCTGGTGCTTTGGTGGAAGCGTCGCCCTACCGCCGCTGGCCGCCTCTCCGCCCCGCCCATGCCGTCAGAGCTGCCGTTGTGGCAGGGTGCCGTGCTGGTCGGGCTGTTCGTGTCGATGGCCTTCCCCATGGCCGGGGCCGTGCTGCTGAGCGTGCTGGCGGTCGATGTGTTGATCCTGTCGCGCCTGCCCGCGCTGCGCCACCGTCTGACCTGACCTGAAGCCCCCCCGCGCCGCTTGTCAAATACGGCGCGGGGGATGCATGCCCACTACCCATCCGGCTGCAACACGCTATCATCAGCGTCATGATCAAAATCCACCACCTGAACCGGTCCCGCTCTCATCGCATTTTGTGGCTGCTCGAAGAAATCGGCGCGCCTTATGATGTCATTCCCTATACCCGCGATGCCAAGACCAACCTCGCCCCGCCCGAACTAAAGCTCGTGCACCCCTTGGGCAAATCCCCCATGGTCGAGATCGACGGCACGCTGATCGCCGAGAGCGCGGCCATCACCGAAGTGCTTTGCACCCGTTTCGCGCCGCAGATGATCCCCGATCGTGACAGCGCCGCCTATTTGCAGCACCTTGAACTGATGCATTTCGCCGAAGGGTCCGCGATGACGCCGATCCTGCTGAACCTCTATGTCAGCCGTTTGGGCGACGCCGGTGCGCCGCTGCATCCGCGCATCGCGTCTGAACTGGACAACCACTATAGCTACATGAACAGCCGCGTGCGCGCCTCGGGGCATTTTGTGCAGGATACGCTGTCGGCGGCGGATATCATGCTCAGCTTTCCGGCAGAGATCGCGATGCAGCAGGGCCGCGCCAAGGATTATCCCGCACTCGCTGGCTTTGTCGAGATGATCCACGCGCGCCCCGCCTATGGTCGTGCCACCGCGCGCGGCAAGACCGATGCCTAACCGCGCGGTTGCACGTCCCACCGGCCCATGTCACCCATAAGCAAAGAGCTTGGGGCCGGCGGGACAGGCCTGCGTGAAACCAGTGCAAGGGACAGGGGGCAGCTATGACAGAAAACACATCCGATATCCTTGTCATCGGCGGCGGCATCGCGGGCATCTCGGCCGCGGCGCGCCTGTCTGGTGATGCAAAAGTCACGGTGATCGAAGGGGAAAAAGCGCTTGGCTATCACGCCTCTGGCCGGTCGGCCGCGCTGATCGAAGAGAATTACGGTGCCCCCTCCGTGCAGGCGCTGAACAAGGCCACCGTCGGCTATCTGCGCGACGGCGGCTACCTGTCCCCGCGCGGCCTGATGATCATCGCCGACCGCCACGAGGAAGAGGCGTTTCACAGCGATCTCGCCCATATGGGGGTCGAACAGATCTCCCCCGATGATGCGCTGCGCCTTGTGCCGATCCTGGCCGCCGAGCGCATCGCCTTTGCCGGCTACCACGCTGACGCCCATGATATTGATACCGACCGTCTGCTGCAGGATTTCGCCAAGGAACTGCGCGGCAATGGCGGACGGATTGAAACCGGGCATCCCGTCACATCCATCACCCGCACGGGCAATACGTGGAAGGTCACCGCAGGCCCGCACATCCATCACGCCGCAAAACTGGTTAACGCCGCCGGAGCCTGGGCCGACCAGATCGCCATTCTGGCCGGAGTGCCCCCCATCGGCATCACCCCCTACCGCCGGTCCATGGCCCGCATCGCGGCACCGGGCGGGCATGACCTGTCGCGCTGGCCGATGTTCTTTGGCGTGGGCGAAACATGGTACGCCAAGCCCGACGCGGGTGCGCTGCTGATCTCGCCCGCTGATGAGGACGCGACCGAACCGCAGGACGCATGGGCCGACGACATGGTGCTGGCCGAGGGATTAGAGCGATACCAGAACATGGTCGCCGTGCCGCTGACGAAACCCATCGCGACATGGGCGGGGCTGCGCAGCTTTGCCGTGGATCGCACGTTGGTGCTGGGCCCCGATCCCGCCCAGCCCGACTTTATCTGGAGCGCAGGACAAGGCGGCTACGGCTTCCAGACCAGCGCCGCCGCCTCGCAACTGGTGGCAGATCTGACCCTTGGCAACGCCCCCTCGCTGCCCGATCCGGTGGTCGAGGCACTGCGCCCCGATAGGCTGCGCGCATGACAGCCAAGCTTCCCCCAAGCGCCAGCGTCGCTCTGCCCACCCGCGGTGCCATGCTGCACGCCCCCGCCGCCGACCGGAACAAAGACGCCCTGTGTGACCTGCTGCGTGACCACGCACCTCAGACAGGTCGCGCGCTCGAGATTGCCAGCGGGACGGGGCAGCATATCGCCGCCTTCGCCCGCGCCCTACCCGATCTGTACTGGCAGCCGACCGAGCCTGCCCCCGACCGCCGCGACAGCATCGACGCCTATATTGCCGAGGCCGGGCTGACCAACGTCGCCCCCGCCGCCCCGCTGGATGCAACAGCGGCGGGTTGGCACAAGCCACTGCCACCGCAAGACCTGATCTTCCTCGCCAACCTGCTGCATCTGATCCCGACAGAGGCCGCGCAGCAGGTCATCGCCGAAGCCGCGCTTGCGCTCGCCCCCGGTGGCACGTTGATCCTCTATGGTCCGTTCCGCCGCGAGGGTGTGCTCACCTCCGACGGAGATGCGAAATTCGATGCCGAGCTGCGCACCGCCGATCCTGCGATCGGGTACAAGGATACGGTCGACATCACGCGTTGGCTCAGCGATGCTGCACTAAGCCCGATCGACAGGATCGACATGCCCGCCAATAATCTGGCCTTTATCGCACGAAAGCCGTGACCCTATGCCCCGACTTCGCGTTCTTGCCCTCCTCTCTGCCCTTGTCCTTTCGGCCTGTGGTGCGCCGCAACTCTCTGTCCCTGTGGGGGACGTGACGGCAGCCAATTTCGGCGACCGCAAGCCGTTCGACTGGCCCGGCCAAAGCCCCGACCGCTATGCGGTGCACGGCATCGATGTGGCGCGCTTCCAGCAACCGCTGAACTGGGGCGAGGCCCGCGTCTCCGGCGTGAACTTCGCCTTCATCAAAGCCACCGAAGGCGGCGATCTGCTGGACCCGATGTTCCAGAACCACTGGGAGGGTGCCGGCCGCGCCGGTGTCGCCCGCGGGGCCTATCACTTCTATTATTTCTGCACGACGCCCGAGAAACAGGCCCGCTGGTTCATCGAAAACGTGCCCAAAGCGCCGGGCATGCTGCCCCCCGTGCTGGATCTGGAGTGGAACCCCTTTTCCCCCACCTGCACCCTGCGCCCGCCCGCCGATACCGTCCGCCGCAACGCCCAGACCTTTCTAAGCATCCTGCGCGCGCATTACGGGCAGCAGCCCGTCGTCTACACCACGCCGGAGTTCTATGCCCAGAATGACATGGGGCGTCTGCGCGGTGTTGAATTCTGGCTCCGCTCCACCGCCGCCCACCCGTCCGAAAAATACCCCGACGAGCGCTGGACCTTCTGGCAATACACCAGCACCGGCCGCGTCCCCGGAGCCGCCGGCGACATCGACATCAACGTCTATGCCGGTAGCCCCAGCAGTTGGGACAACTGGCTTTCGCGGCGTCAGGTGCGGTAGATCGCCGCCACAATCTACCAGAGCAAGACCTTTGACATTGCAATTATAAATTGAACCTGGCAGGATTTTCCGAGCGAAAACGGCAGGTATATGACGACACGTCGAAATTGGACCGAAGACGAGGTCACTGAGGCTTTGTCACTGTATCTGCGGCTTCCTTTTGGCAAGTTCCATTCCGGCACACCGCAGATCATCCGCATGGCAGAACGGATCGGACGCACGCCATCGGCCGTGGCAATGAAACTGTCCAATCTTGCCGCGCTGGATGACACGATGCCGCAAAGGGGGCTTGGCAACCTTTCTGCGATGGACCGGCAAGTCTGGGCGCGGTTCCGGCAAGACCCCTCTATCGTATTTAATGCCTATGAAGCGCAGATCTTGCCGTCACCCCAGCAGACACCCGGTTTTTCCGAGCAGCGGCAGGCAAACTGGATCGCAAAGCAATGCGAAGTCACTGAACGTACTGTTGTGCAGCGGCGCGGACAAAGCTTCTTCCGCGAGATGATCCTGAACAACTATCGCTCTCGCTGTGCACTAACGGGTATCGACGATACGCGCCTGCTGACCGCAAGCCATATCGTCGGGTGGCAAGAGGACGATGCTCAACGGTTCTACCCCGAAAATGGCATTTGCCTGAACGCCCTTCATGATCGCGCCTTTGACCGACATCTGATCAGTTTTGACGATGATTACCGCATGATCATGGCCGACGATTTGCCCGCCGAATCTAAACGCAAACTAGCTGTCGGGGCCTCCGGAAGGTTGCAATTACCAGAACGGTTCCTGCCCGACCCTGCGTATCTGGAGCATCACCGGCAGCGCATGGCCGAGCGGCAGAGCATGCCGCCGCTCGACTAGGTTCAAGCCTCACCCATCCACACGGATCGTTGCGTTTTTCGGGTCGTAGGGGCTGTCCTCCACAACTTCGGCATCCCATAGCTGGTCGAACATCTTGACCTTCAGCTTTGTGCCAACCACCGCGATGTCGGGTTTGACGTAGCCCATGCCGATGGATTTCCCGAAGGCCACCGAATACCCGCCCGAGGTCAGGCGGCCAACGCGGGTGTCGCCGTGGTACAGCACTTCGCGGCCCCAAGGGTCTGCGTCGTCGGGCCCGTCGATCAGCAAGGTCACACATTTGCTGCGGATACCATGGGCCTGCATTGCGTCCTTGCCGTGGAAGTCCTTGGACAGGTCGACAAAGCGCGGCAGGTCGGCCTCTAGCGGGGTGGCATCGCGGCCCAGTTCATTGCCGAAAGCGCGGTAGGATTTCTCTTGCCGCAGCCAGTTCTGTGCCCGCGCGCCGACCAGTTTCATCCCGTGTTTCTCGCCCGCCTTCTCCAGCAGATCGAACAGGTGGTTCTGCATCTCGATCGGGTGGTGCAGCTCCCAGCCGAGCTCTCCGGTATAGGCGACGCGGATGGCGCGGACGGGGACCATCCCCAGCTCGATATTGCGCATGGTCAGCCAAGGGAACCGCTTGTTGCTCAGGACCGTCTCGGGGTCCGCATCCTTGATGACCTCTTTCAGGACATCGCGCGATTTGGGGCCCGCGATGGCAAAGACACCCCATTGCGTGGTCACGTCATGACATTCGATATACCCGAATTCTGGCGCTTTATCGGCGATGGCCTTGCGCAGGAAATCACTATCATAGGCCGTCCAGGCCCCGGCGGACACAAGGTAGTATTCATCCTGAGCGAGCCGCACGATGGTATATTCGGTGCGCGTGGTGCCGTTGATCGTCAGCGCATAGGTCAGGTTGATGCGTCCGACCGAGGGCAGCTTGTTGCAGGTGAACCAATCCAGAAAGGCAGTGGCCCCCGGCCCCTTAACCAGGTGTTTGGTAAAGGCGGTCGCATCGATCAGGCCCACGCCCTCGCGGATCGCCTTGGCCTCATCGACCGCATGCTGCCACCAGCCGCCGCGCCGGAAGGACCGGCTGTCGTGGTCATTGAACCCCAGCGGCGCAAAGTAGTTCGGGCGTTCCCACCCGTTCACATGGCCGAACTGTGCGCCACGGGCGGCCTGACGGTCATAGGCAGGCGAGGTACGCAAGGGCCGACACGCGGGGCGCTCCTCATCCGGGTGGTGCAGGATATAGACGTGCTCATAGGCCTCTTCGTTCTTGCGCGCGGCATATTCGGTGGTCATCCAGTCGCCATAGCGTTTGGGGTCCAGCGACGCCATGTCGATCTCGGCCTCGCCCTCGACCATCATCTGCGCAAGGTAGTACCCCGTCCCCCCCGCAGCCGTGATCCCGAAAGAAAACCCTTCGGCCAGCCACATATTGCGCAACCCGGGTGCCGGACCAACCAGCGGGTTGCCGTCGGGCGTATAGCAGATCGGCCCGTTGAAATCGTCCTTGAGGCCGGAGTCCGCACAAGACGGGACGCGGTCGGCCATGGCCATATACTGATCCGCGATCCGGTCCAGATCCAGCGGGAAAAGATCGGCCCGGAAGCTGTCCGGCACCCCATATTCGAACCGCGCAGGCGCGCCGCGCTCGTAAATGCCCAAAATCCAGCCGCCCCGCTCTTCGCGGGCGTAGGATTCATTGTCGGCGTCGCGCACGACCGGATGCTCCGGATTGCCATCGGCGCGCCATTTGACCAGCTCGGGGTCCTGATCCATCACGATAAACGTATGTTCGACCGGAATGGCAGGCATCTTGATGCCCAGCATCTTGGCGGTGCGCTGCGCGTGGTTGCCGCTGGCGGTAACAACATGTTCGGCAGTGATCACGACCTGCTCGTCCGAGGGTACTAGGTTCCCGCCCTTCTCGACCATCTTGGTGATGGTAACCTCCCATGCCACGCCATTCCAGTGAAAGGCATCCGCCTGCCACTTGCGCTCAATCGCCACGCCCCGCTGCCGCGCGCCCTTGGCCATCGCCATGGTGACATCGGCGGGGTTAATGTAGCCGTCCGTCTGGTGGTACAGCGCGCCTTTCAGATCGTCGGTCTTGATCAGCGGCCATTTTGCCTTGATCTCGTCCGGCGTCATGAAGGTATAGGGCACGCCGCAGGTCTCGGCGGTCGAGGCATAGAGCATGTATTCATCCATGCGTTCGTCCGTCTGCGCCATGCGCAGGTTGCCCACCACGGCAAAGCCCGCGTTCAGGCCGGTCTCTTCCTCAAGCGTCTTGTAGAACTTGATCGAATAGTCGTGGATGTGGGTCGTCGCATAGGACATGTTGAAATAGGGCAGCAACCCTGCCGCGTGCCATGTAGACCCCGAGGTCAGCTCGTCCCGCTCAAGCAACATCACATCGTCCCATCCGGCGCGGGCCAGATGATAGGCAATCGACGTGCCAACGGCACCGCCGCCCACAACCAGTGCTTTGACTTGAGTTTTCATGAATCCAATGCTCCGCCAGAATAGGTCTTAGCGACATTTAGCAGCCCCCGCGCAAAACGCAGAACCCAGCCGACCAAAGACAGCACAAATGCGACCAACGTCGAAAAACTCGCGCGCAGGCCGCTTCCAAATGGTTAAAATCCCCGCCGGAGGCATCGCATCCCTGCCGGTGGCAGGGATCGATATACCGCGCGCGCCGTCCCGACTACGCCAGGGATTCGGGAAGAATCTTGCCCGGGTTCATAATGTTATCGGGGTCGAGCGCCTGTTTGATCGCGCCCATGACGCCCACTGCCGCTCCCAGTTCCTTGACCAGATAGGGGCGTTTGCCCTGTCCGATGCCATGCTCTCCGGTGCATGTCCCCTCCATCGAGATCGCGAGCTCGTTGAGCCAGCTGATGAAGTCTTCGGCGCCGGCGACTTCATCCGCGTCGTCCATATCCAGAAGCAGCGAGGCGTGGAAATTGCCATCGCCTGCGTGGCCGACGATGGGCGCGATCAGACCCAGCTCCGCCGCTTTGGCGTTCGCGCGCCCGACCGCTTCGGCCAGCCTTGAGATCGGCACACAAACATCGGTTGCCACAGCCTTGCAGCCGGGGCGCAGGGCCAGCATCGCCCAATAGGCATCATGGCGCGCTTGCCACAGCTTGTTGCGTTCCTCCATCGTGGTGGTCGCCTGATAGTCGGTGCCACCGTTTTCATCGGCAAGCGCTGCGAATGTCTCGGTCTGTTCGACCACACCGGCGTCAGAGCCATGAAACTCCAGCAGCAACATCGGCGTTTCGGGCAGCGACAGTTTGGCATAGCCATTCACCGCGCGCACGACCATCGCGTCCAGCAGCTCTATCCGTGCGACGGGCAGCCCGTATTGGATCACGCTTTGCACGGTTTCACAGGCCGCCTCGACCGAGGGGAAGGAACAGCGGGCAGAGCTGATCGCCTCGGGGATGCCTTGTAGCTTCAACGTGATCTCGGTGATCACGCCCAATGTCCCTTCAGAGCCCACCATCAGACGCGTCAGATCGTATCCGGCGGATGATTTGCGCGCCCGTGCCCCGGTGCGGATCACCGTGCCATCGGCCATCACCGCCTCGACCGCCAGCACGTTGTCCTTCATCGTGCCATAGCGCACCGCGTTGGTGCCCGAGGCCCGCGTCGCCGTCATCCCGCCAAGCGAGGCATTGGCCCCGGGATCAATGGGAAAGAACAGGCCCTGATCCCGCAAAAGGGTGTTCAGTGCCTCGCGGGTGACGCCGGGTTGCACGCGGCAATCCAGATCGCCGGCGTTGACCTCGACCACCGCGTCCATCTGCGTGACGTCGATCGACACGCCCCCCGCGGGCGCATTCACATGCCCTTCAAGCGAGGTGCCGGTGCCGAAGGCGATGACCGGCACCTTATGCGCGGCGCAGACCTTGACCACAGCCGCGACATCATCGGTCGAGCGGGCAAAAACCACAGCATCAGGAGCCTGATTTCTGATCCAGGTCGTCGTATGCCCGTGCTGTTCGCGGATCGCGCCCCCCGTCTGGAAGCGTTCGCCGAATTGCTGCTTGAGGATACCCAAAGCGGTGTCGATCCCGGTCTCGTTGCGGGGCATGTCGGTGGCCTGTGCCATGTGGTCTTTCCTTTGGTTCAGAATGGGCGATCACTCGCCAAGGGCGATGCCTTCGCGGCGCGGGTCAGCCCCGCCGCGCAGGTCATCGCCAATCGAAATCATATGCAACCCCGAGGTCAGCGCGCGGGTGTTCACCTCATAGCCAAGGCCGGACAGCGCATCGGCCATCGCGGCGGCGTCGGTGCCTTCCTCAAGGTCGTAGGGGCCGAACCGGTTGATCGCATGGGGCAGTGCTGCGGCCTGTTGCACATCCATCCCCCAATCCAGATGCGCGATGATCGCGCCCGCGACATAGCCAATGATGCGGCTGCCACCGGGGCTGCCCACGGCCAGAACCGGCGCGCCATCCTTCATCACAATCGTCGGTGCCATCGACGAGCGCGGGCGTTTTCCCGGCTCGACCCGATTGGCGATCGGCACGCCATCGGTATGCGACCGGAAAGAGAAATCCGTCAGCTCATTGTTCAACAAAAACCCGCGCACCATCAGGCGGCTCCCAAAGCCGTTTTCGATGGTGGTGGTCATGCTCGCGACATTGCCCATGCTGTCCACGATCGACACATGCGATGTCGACGGCAGCTCGATAGAGATATCATCGGCAAAGTTTAGGGCATGGTCGAAAGCGGGCGCGCCTGCGGTGACTTCGGGCAGCGCATCGTCGCCCTGCAACAGCTTGGCGCGATCCGCCAGATAGGATGGGTCGAGCATACCGGTCACCGGCACCGGCACATAATCGGTATCGGCCACATAGCGCCCCCGATCCGCAAACGCGAGCCGC
Source organism: Sulfitobacter sp. CB2047 (assembly GCF_000735125.2). Taxonomy (NCBI): domain Bacteria; kingdom Pseudomonadati; phylum Pseudomonadota; class Alphaproteobacteria; order Rhodobacterales; family Roseobacteraceae; genus Sulfitobacter; species Sulfitobacter sp. CB2047. The sequence goes on from NZ_CP072613.1 coordinate 2,609,203, forward strand.
GAGGCATCGCCGATCAGCCGCAGCACATCCGCGTCCGCCGGTCCGGCGCTCAGGTCCGCATTTTCCAGCAGCCCCAGTATTTGCCCTACGGCCAGCGCACCAGAGGACGGCGGCCCCATGCCGCAGACCTCATGCCCGTGATAGGGCGCGCAAAGGGCGTCGCGTTCCTTGACCCGATAGATCGAAAGATCGACCTCTGACAGCACACCGGGGTTGGTGGCCCCTTGGACAGCCCCCACGATGTCGCGCGCAATGTCGCCGGTATAGAAAGACTCCACCCCGCGTTCAGCCATCGCCGCGACCGTGCGGGCATAATCGGGATTCTTGAGCGTATCGCCTGCCTGAACCGGCGTGCCGTTCGGCATGAAATAGGATGCTGTCGTTTCCGACGTTGCCAGCCGTTCGGCGTCATCAGCCACCAGCCCCGCAAGACGTGGGGATACGGCAAAGCCTTTCTCGGCCAATGCGACAGAGGGGGCCAGCAAATCGGCCCACGGCTGGTTGCCCCATTTCTCATGCGCTGCGGCCATCAACGCAGGGGTGCCCGGCGTACCGACCGACCGCCCGCCAACGACGGCGTCAAAGAACCCCAGCGGCACACCTTGATCGTCCTGAAAGAGTTGCGGCGTGACCGCCAGCGGCGCGGTTTCGCGCCCGTCCAGCGTGGTCAGCCTGCCCGATGCGGCGTCATACCAGACCAGAAACGCCCCGCCGCCCAGGCCAGAGCTTTGCGGCTCCACCAGCCCCAGCATCGCTTGGACGGCGACCAGCGCATCGGCTGCGGTGCCGCCCCGTGCCAGCACATCCGCCCCCGCCTGAACCGCATGAGGGTTGGCGGCGGCGACCATCCAGTTCCGGGCGATGACGGGTTTGCCCGCATCCTTAGCCTCGAAGGCGGCGGTGATCCGCGGCGACATGCCGGTAAAGCTGCCTTGGCTGGCACCTTCGGGCGCGACACTATCGGCGGCCTGTTGCGCGAAAGCGGCCCCGCTTACAAAACCACCTATGGCGATGGCTGTGCAGGTCCGCCCGATGTACTTTACGATGTGATGTGCAAGCATGGTCCCCTCCCCGTTCCGGTGCTCGGGGTCAACCTACTTGTTTTTAGCGCCAGCGCAAATTGAACCGCACCGGCGCTGCGCCTAAAGCATCGAGGGTACGACCTGATCCGGCGGACGGTGCCCGTCTTCGAAGGTCTTGATGTTGATGATGACCTTCTCGCCCATTTCTACCCGCCCTTCGAGCGTCGCAGACCCCATATGCGGCAAGAGCACGACATTGCTCAGCTCGCGCAGGCGCGGGTTGATGTCGGTGCCGTGTTCATACACGTCCAGCCCTGCGCCTTGCAGCTCGCCCGCGCGCAGCATCCGCGTCAGGGCGTTTTCGTCGATCACCTCCCCCCGGGACGTGTTTACGATCACCGCGTCGGGCTTCATCAGCTTCAGGCGGCGGGCGTTCATCAGATGGAAGGTGCTGGGGGTGTGCGGGCAGTTGATGCTCATCACGTCCATGCGGGCCACCATCTGGTCAAGGCTTTCCCAATAGGTCGCGCCAAGGCTCTCTTCGATCTCGGGGCGCAGACGGCGGCGGTTGTGGTAGTGGACCTGCATGCCAAAGGCAGCCGCGCGCCGTGCGACGGCCTGACCAATGCGGCCCATCCCCAGAATACCCAAACGGCGGCCGCTGACGCGCCCGCCAAGCAGCGCGGTCGGGGCCCAGCCCTGCCAATCACCTTTTTGCATCTGCGCCATGCCTTCGGACATGCGCCGTGTGACCGCGAGAATCAGCGCCATGGTCATATCGGCGGTGTCTTCAGTCAGCACGCCGGGGGTATTGGAGACCAGAATCCCGCGTTGCCGCGCTGTCATCACGTCAATATGATCGACCCCCGCCCCGTAGTTCGCGATCAGTTTCAGCCGGTCCCCCGCCTGCCCGATCAGCGCCGCGTCGATTTCATCGGTCACGGTGGGCACCAGGATATCCGCAGTTTTCATCGCCTCGCCCAGTTCAGAGCGGGTCATCGGCGTGTCATCCGCGCGCAACGTCACATGAAACAGTTCCGTCAATCGCTTTTCGACGACTTCCGGCAACCGTCGCGTGACTACAACACTTAGCGGTTGCTTTGACATTGTGGGCCTCCCAAATATGGCTTTGCACTGTGCTTGGTGGCATGGTGTCCCAAGCAGAGACGAGGCACAAGAACCTCGCAGGGCAAAACTGCATTAAATCAACGGCAACAGACCAGACAGGCAGTCATGAAACCGATGTTACGTTCCGTCCTTTTGGGCGCCCTTGCAGCCGTTCACCTGTGCACCACCCCGGTTTTCGCGCAAGAGGTCGGCCAGGTGACCAACCTGCCGGTGCCCCGTTTCGTGTCCATGAAAGCGAGCGAGGGGAACGTGCGGCGCGGGCCATCGCTGACGCACCGGATCGATTGGGTGTTCAAACATCGCGACCTGCCCCTGCGCATCACGGCAGAGCATGGCCATTGGCGCCGCGTCGAAGACCGCGACGGTATGGGCGGCTGGGTGCATTATTCGCTGTTGTCGGGCACGCGCACCGTTCTGGTCGAACAGGACCGTTTGCAGCTGCTTGTCCGCCCCGACCCCAAGGCCCCCGTCGAGGCAGAGCTTGAACTGGGCGTGATCGCGCGGCTCGGAGCCTGCGACCTTGAATGGTGTTTCCTGCGGGTCGGCGGCTATAAAGGCTGGGCCCCCAAAGCACGGCTTTGGGGCGTGGGTCCGAAAGAGCTACGCGACTGACCGCGCAATTGCACATGCCGCGGTCTTGGGCTTAGGTGACAAAAACCGTCCCCATGATCAGGAGCTCTCATGCGCGCAGTCACCTATTCCACCCTTGGCGAAGCACGCGACGCGCTGACCCTGACCGAGATGCCAACCCCTGCCCCCGCTGCGGGCGAGGTGCTGGTGCGGCTGGCCGTGTCGGGCGTCAACCCGTCCGATGTGAAATCCCGACGCGGGCGCCCCGGCATGACCCATCCGCCCTTCGAGACAGTGATCCCGCATAGCGATGGTGCCGGCGTGATCGAGGCCGTGGGCGACGGTGTGGACCACGCCCGCGTGGGCCAGCGCGTCTGGATCTGGAACGGGCAATGGCAGCGCCCCTTCGGCACTGCCGCGACCCATATCGCCCTGCCGCAAGCCCAAGCTGTCCCGCTGCCCGATGACGTGAGCTTTGACACTGCCGCCAGCCTTGGCATCCCCGGGCTGACCGCGGCCCACGCCGTGTTCAACGGCGGTGATGTCGCGGGGCAAACGCTGCTGATCCAGGGGGGCGCGGGCACCGTCGGCTATCTCGCTGTGCAATTCGCCGCCTGGGCAGGGGCGCGCGTTATCGCCACTACCGGAGCCAGTGGGGCCGAGCGCGCAAAATCCGCAGGCGCACAGGTCGTGCTGGACTATAGCGCCCCCGATCTGGCGCAACAGGTGCTTGATGCCAACGGTGGTGCCCCCGTCGACCAGATCATTGAGGTCGAATTCGGGGCCAATATCGCGCTGGATGCCGAAGTGATCAAACCCAACGGGCGCATCGCGGCCTATGGCTCTGCCAAGGTGATGGAGCCGACGCTCCCCTTCCTGCCCCTGCTCTTTAAGGCGGTGACCATCGACATCATCCTCGTCTACCTGCTGACCGAGGCCGAACGTACCCTCGCGATCAAGAAAACCCACCAAGCCTTGGCCGAAGGGGCGCTGCACTGCCCGGTCGAGCAGACATTCGCGCTCTCAGACACGGTCAAAGCCCATGAAGCCGTCGAAGCCGGTGCCCGCGCCGGTGCGATCTTGATCAACTGCGAAGGCTGACAGCCCTCGCACGCGACATATACTGCACCCTTGAAGCGAGGGGGACGGCGGCGGTGCGTCGCCCCGTTCGCACGATCACGTGTTCGCTCGGACACAGGATATCAGCAGCAAGACCTACAGCGGCAATAGGCCCCCTGCGGCCGAGCGACCCCGCTGATCCTCCCCAATAGAACACAGCCTGCTCTGCCCCGAACACGGCTCAAGAATAAATTCCGAGATTCTCCTCACTTTTTCTCCAGAAAGGTATTGCACCCCCCCGCACTCCGGACTAATTACGCCCACACGTTGGGATGTAGCCAAGTGGTAAGGCAACTGTTTTTGGTACAGTGTACCGTAGGTTCGAATCCTACCATCCCAGCCAACACCACCTTTTTCAGATAATTCAAACACTTCCGAATGCCACCGCGACTGGGATCGTAGCAGGTTTTCGTAGCAGTTTGTGACATCACAGCCCGTGACAAGTAGCGATGCCGGTCCATTATCTGGCCGTCATAGAAATTCGACTTTGCGATTCCTTTTGCGAACACTTCACCCATGTTAGGGGTAGCTCCGCCACAGTTGAGTAGCAGCGGCGGAGCTCTATTGTTTCACCTAAATAAATGACGCGTTGTCATTATCCCACCCACGCGAGCTCACCGATCAGCTTGTTGCAGGCTTCTTGCGGGGTGGTAAATGCGACCATTGTATTGAATCCGGTCTGCATATCGTTACGCGCTTTTGCGATTACGGCGTCCGTTGCTCCGAGATTTCGTGCAGTAGCAACATTCTTGCTAGCGTCCTCTCGCAATGTCTTCACACTTGAGTATCCCCCAGCATACCCCGCGCATTGTCTAGCAACTATCTCCGCCCCAGCGGCTCTTCTGGCAGCGGCTTCCATTGGCGACGCCGCAGGTGCAACACATCCAGCCAATGTCACTAGCGTAACAGCAGTTAAAATCATGTTTTTCATAAATGCCTCCTTTGCATTAACGAAGAAAGGCATAGCCATTTCCCTCATACAAGCATGAATTGAATCTACCACCAACCAACTCGCTAGACACGAACTTCCGTGGATCACTCTTGTATTTGGTAGCAACACCAGAGGAAGCTAATTCGCACGTGCGTTTAATGGGGTTAGGACGGTTTTTTAAGTTGCTCTAGCTCTTCGCGCTGCGCGCTCAGATCGCCTGTCTGAAAGTCTCTGTCCGTTGGAGGCTGGCATTCGCCAGCCTCACTCCCTTCGCCTTGCCCCCGTTTCCGCCCCAGCGTGATCGATACTCAAGCAGGCTAATCTTGGTTCTCGACTGGAGACAGAGGTGATGAGAGCTGCCGGAGATAGGCATTGGTCGCGGTAAACCACCCGAAAGAGATCAGGGGCACCCGCCCCCCCTCGAATTCGCTGCCGTGCCCAGCCACCCAAGGTGGCCGAGCGGCAGCATAAAGAACCCTTGGGAAGGGTTCTGAAGTCTGTGTAGCTGGCATGGCCCCAACGGCCTCACATACTCAGGTGGCGATGCGGCCAGCAGGGGCGATGCCAAACGCGCTATTGGCTGGCCATGCCAACCATCATCGACCCCAGTGCGACAAGGTGGATCAGCATGATCGCCCTGTCGTTCCACAGGGTGCCTACGATGAACCAACCGATGACGCCGACGATGAACAGATAGAGGTTCCACGGCGTCCAGCCGAATCCCGTTGCGGCGTAGCCGAGGATCTGCACGATCGATGCGGCCCATTTGATCCAGAACGCAAGTCGGGTGCTGCTGCGCAAGGCGATCAGATCAGACGGCACGGGTCAGCCCTCCGTCGATGCGCCAGTTCTGACCGGTGACATAGCCGCCTTGGTCGGACGCCAACCACCCGATGAGGGAGGAGACCTCTGCCTCGGTGCCATACCGGCCCATGGGGATGCGCGCGCGGCGGTCGTCTGTTTCGGGCAGGCTGTCGATGAACCCCGGCAAGACATTGTTCATGCGGATGTTCTTGTCTGCGTATTGATCGGCGTAAAGCTTGGCGAACCCTGCAAGCCCCGCGCGGAAAATCCCTGATGTGGGGAACAGAGGGTCGGGCTCGAACGCCGCGAAGGTAGAGATGTTGATGATCGCGCCGCCGCCCTGTGCTGCCATGATCGGGGTCACCAGTCGCGTAGGGCGGATCACGTTCATCAGGTAAACGTCCATGCCCTGATGCCAGTCGTCATCCGTCATCTCCAAAATGTCGCCCTTGGGTCCGTGACCGGCCGAGTTCACCAGCACATCCACGCGCCCCCACCGCTCCATAGCGCCATCAACCAATTGCGCCAGATCATCAACCGACTGGTTGGTGCCGGTGACACCGAAGCCGCCAAGCTCTTTGGCCAGTGCTTCGCCTTTGCCAGAGGACGACAGGATCGCGACCTTGAACCCATCGGCGGCAAGCTTTTTGGCAGCCCCTGCCCCCATGCCGCTGCCGCCCGCTGTGATTAACGCTACTTTTTCTACACTCATGACGTTTGCCTCCTTTATGTGTTAAGCAGCGCTAGCGCGTCTGCTTCACCGCAGGTAAGCGCTTTGCAACGCTTCGACCAGCCAGACATACTGCTGCATGACGATAGGATTTCTACTGTGCCGACCTCGAACGACCTCCCCCCTCTGAACGGGCTGCGCGCCTTTGCAGCTGCGGGCCGCCATCTTACCTTTCGCGCCGCAGCTGATGAATTGGGCGTGACCCAAGGTGCCGTGGCCCAACAGGTGCGCGGGCTAGAAGACCACCTGAACCTGCGTCTCTTCCTCAGAGAGCCGCGCGGGTTGGCCTTTACCGAAGAAGGGCGCGCCTATCACATCGCGATTGCCCGCGCTTTCGACCAAATGGCCGATGCAACAGATGCGCTGCGCACCGCGCCGTCCCACGTCACGATCAGTGTCACCCCCACCTTTGCGTCGAAATGGCTGATCCCCCGACTGGCAGCCTTTACCCAAGCGCACCCCGGCATTGATCTGCGCATCACCGCGACCGAAAGAGTGTCCAGCTTTCACGCGGATGGAATCGACCTTGCCGTGCGGCAGGGCAATCCGCCGTTCGGGGCGAGCCTGCGCGCGGATCTGTTGTTCGAGCAGCAGATCGTCGCCGTCTGCGCCCCCCATTTGGCAGAAGCGCTGAACACGCCGATGGACGCGGCAGGTATCGCAGAGGCGACGCTGCTGCATGACACGCACGATCTTTGGCCGCAGTTCATCAAAACGGTCTTTGGGCGCGATGTCCCGACGGCGCGCGGTCTGCGGTTCAACCAGACGACGCTTAGCCTTGATGCGGCGCTTGCCGGTCAGGGGATCGCCCTTGCCAACCGGTTTCTTGTCCAGCGTGATCTGCGTGCGAAACGGCTGGTGCAACCGATTGAAGGCGCATTGAGCGGTGGTAGCGGGTTTTACCTTTTGTCCCCACGGCAAGGCTCCCCAAGCGGTGCCGCTCATGTCCGCGATTGGCTACTGGGCCGCGCCCGCGACGACGTGGCAGAGGCCGCCCTAACGCCAAACGACGAAAGCAACCTTCCCATAGCGGAACCCTGACCCGCTGGCGGGGGTTCTTCTTCATAGATGTCACAAGACAAAGGGCCCCCTTCTCATGAAGACGACACTGACCGTTAACGGCGAAGACCATAGTCTTGACGCCGACACCCGCACGTCGCTACTGGATGCGCTGCGCAATCACCTGAACCTCACCGGCACCAAAAAGGGCTGCGATCACGGCCAATGCGGTGCCTGCACCGTCATGGTCAACGGCCGCCGCATCAATTCCTGCCTGACGCTCGCCTGTATGCACGACGGCGACGAGATCACCACGATCGAGGGTCTGGGCGATGAACGCAACCTGTCCGACATGCAGCAGAACTTTGTCAAACACGACGGTTTCCAGTGCGGCTATTGCACACCTGGTCAGATATGCTCAGCCACCGCCATGCTCGAAGAGTTCAAAGCCGGCTGGCCCTCTAACGTATCCGGCAGTCTGACAGCCTCGCCCGAGCTGACCGACGACGAGATATCAGAGCGGATGTCCGGCAATATCTGTCGCTGTGCCGCCTACCCCAACATTGTCGATGCGATCCGCGAAACGGCGAAGGGGCAGTCATGAAACAGTTCGATTACATCCGCGCCGGTGCGAATAGCGATGTCACCGGTACCCCAGATGCCACGATTATCGCCGGGGGCACCAATCTACTGGACCTTATGAAACTAGAGGTGATGACCCCCGACCGGCTGGTCGATATCTCGCGATTGGACCTCAAACAGATCACCCCAACCCGCGATGGCGGGCTACGCATCGGTGCTTTGGTCACCAACTCTGATCTGGCAGCGGATATGACGGTACGGTCGGATTATGCCGCACTCTCCTCCGCCCTGCTGGCGGGCGCGTCCGGTCAGCTGCGCAACAAGGCGACCACGGGGGGCAACCTGCTGCAACGCACCCGCTGCTACTATTTCTACGACACCGATCAGCCCTGTAACAAGCGCGACCCCGGCTCAGGCTGTAGTGCGATGGAGGGGGCGAACCGTCTGCACGCGATCCTTGGTGTGACCGACAAATGTATCGCCAGCCACCCCAGCGATATGGCGGTGGCCATGCAGATGCTAGGGGCCGAGGTCGAGATCGAGACCACCGATGGTGTGACCCGCACTGTGCCGCTGTCCGACTTCTATCTGATCCCCACCGACCCCGCCGTCGAAACCGTCTTGCAACCCGGCGAGTTGATCACCGCCGTGATCCTCCCCGCCCCCGCCGAGGGTCGCCAGACCTACCGCAAGGTACGCGACCGCGCGTCCTACGCCTTTGCGATGGTATCGGTCGCGGCGCGGATCAAGGTGACGGATGGCAAGATCACCCAAGCCGCAATTGCCTGCGGCGGTATCGGATCAATGCCTTGGCGCGATCCGGCGGTCGAGGACGCGTTGATCGGCCAAGAACCCGCGCGCGAGGTGTTTGGCAAAGCCGCTGATATTCTGGTCGCGGAGGCCGCACCGAAAGAGGGCAATGCGTTCAAGGTGCCGCTGGCACGGCGCACGTTCATCGCCACGCTCAAGGAACTCACGGGGGTACAGCAATGACCGACGGTAGCAATATTTCGACCGCCGAACTGACGATGGATGAACCCGATGACCGCAACCGGCTGGACGCCACGGTTCAGGGGTTGATCCACACTGGCATGGACCGCCCTGACGGCCCGCTGAAAGTATCAGGCCGCGCCACCTACGCGCATGAGGATCAGCCCACGGGCATGTTGACCGGCGTTTTGGTGCGTGCCCCTGTCGCGGGCGGTCAGGTCACCGGCCTGAACGCCGAGGCGATCCGCAAGCTGGATGGGGTGCGCGGTGTGTTCCACGGCAAGACCTTCCTGCGTAATCCCGCACAAGGCACCGCGAACGAAGCACCGGTGCAGCCGGACGGCAAGATTTCCTATGTCGGTCAGCCCGTGGGTTTGGTCGTCGCCGATACGTTCGAGCAAGCCCGCCATGCGGCCCATATGGTCGAGCTTCAGATCACGCCCGACGATGCGGTCACCGACCTGGAAACGGCAGAGATCGAGACCCCGAAGGAAAAACAATCCTCCCAAGGTGATCTCGACGCCGCCCTGTCGCAAGCCGCCTATACCGTGGACGAAACCTATCGCACAGGCGGGCATAGCTCGTCGGCAATGGAACCCCACGCCGCGATCGCGCAATTGGACGGCGACAAGCTGACCCTGCGCGGGTCGTACCAGATGCTCAAATACAATGTGAACGAACTGGCCGACGCCCTAGGGATCGACCCAGAGAATGTGCATCTTCTGGCCCCGTTCGTGGGAGGTGGCTTCGGCTCCAAACTGGGCATCAGCCACGAGGCCGTGGCCGCGGCGCTCGCCGCGCGCGAGTTGGGGGCACCGGTGGCTGTCGTATTGACGCGCCAGCAGGTGCTAGAAGCGACAATGCGTCGATCCGAGACCGTGCAGCACATCAAGCTCGCCGCGGATGCCGACGGGCGTATGACCGGCATCGGGCACGATTCCACCGTGTCGCAACTGATGGACGAAAGCTTTGCAGAGCCGGTAGCCCAGGCCACGCCATTCCTTTACCGTGGTGAGAACCGCGAGATCGGGATGCACATCAAGCGGATCAACCGCATGTGTGCAGGCTCTGTCCGCGCGCCGGGGGAAGCGGTCGGGATCACCGCACTTGAGATCGCGATGGACGAACTGGCGGTCGCAAGTGGCATCGACCCTGTCGAACTACGCAAACGCAACATTCCGGATGTCGACCCGTCAGACGGGCGCGCATTCTCATCCCACAAATTGGCCGAGGCGTTGGATGATGGGGCCAAGACCTTTGGCTGGGACAGCCGCGAGGTTGGCAAGACAGACGGTGAATGGCTGATCGGCTACGGCATGGCCTCTGCCACCCGTGTCAATATGCTGGGCGAAAGCCACGCCCGCGTGACGCTGAATCAGGACGGTAGTCTGCTGGTTGAAACCGACATGACCGACATCGGCACGGGCACCTATGCGATCCTCACCCAGATTGCGGGCGAAATGCTGGGCGTGCCTTCGGACCGTGTGACCGTGCGTTTGGGCGACAGCAGCCTGCCCAAAGCCGCCGGATCCGGTGGCAGCTGGGGTGCTGCGTCCTCGGGCGGGTCGGTTTTTGTCGCCTGCGAAGCCCTGCGCAAAAAGATCGCCGAGGCTATGGGCGTAGATGAACGCGACCTGACCCTGCAAGATGGGGTCGCCACCGCCAACAACCGTCGCGCCGATCTGCCGGAATTCACCAAGGATGGCCCGCTCACGGTCAAGGGCACGATCAGGAAGGGTGACACCCAGACCGACCGCCGCCAGGCCACCTTCGGTGCCTTCTTTGCCGAGGTCGGCGTGAACAGCGTCACCGGCGAGACGCGCGTGCGCCGGATGCACGGCAGCTTCGCCGCCGGTCGCATCCTGAACGCCAAGACAGCGCGCTCGCAATGTCTGGGCGGCATGACCTTTGGCATCGGCATGGCGCTGACCGAAGAGCTGATGTTCGACAAACGCGACGGCCATCTGGTGAACAACGATCTGGCTGAATACCACGTGCCGGTAAACCTTGACGTGCCACAGCTGACCGTGAACTTCGTGCAGGAACGTGACCCTTGGGCGAACCCCATGCAGGCCAAAGGCATCGGAGAGCTGGGTATCTGCGGCGCAGGCGCATCCATCATCAACGCGATCTACGACGCTTGCGGTGTGCGGGTGCGTGACCTGCCCGCGACGATGGACAAGATCCTGTCGGGCCTTCCAGAGATGTAACCGGCTGCATCCGCAAACAAAGCAACCGGCGCGGCGAAAGCTTGCGCCGGTTTTTTTGTGGGCTTTTGTCTATGTTTGGCCATTTCCCGGCAGGAGATCCGGCACGGGGGTAGCGCATCGTCCAATCCCGATCCCTGGGGCGGTCGTGGTACCCTCCGCCCCCTTCGCCAGCAACACGACACAAAAAAGCCCGCGCGATGAAGCGCGGGCTTTTATCAGCTATACCGGCATTATCAGGACTTCTTGACGTCTCCGACACCCTGTTTATCGGCCTCGGCTTCGGCAGCGTCGACAACACGTTGGCCGGAGGCTTTGGCCTTCTCGACAATCGCGTCTGCCGCTGTATCACCCGGGGCCGCGGCGTCCGCGTCTTCCTTGGTTTCGCGCAACACCTTCTTCGCCTCGTCAGAGGCCGCCTGAGCAACCTTGCCGAGCTTTGCCTTTTCTTCGGCGAAGATACGTTCAGCGTCGGCCATCAGCTGGTCGCTATGCTGACCCATGTAGCGGTCCTCGGTCCGGCTGCGGGGCAGTGCGGCGCCGATGGCGGCCCCAACGGCGAGCGCAAGCGCGCCGGCGATCAGCGGCTGTTCTTCGTACATATCAACGGCACGATCCCGACCCTCGCGGCCATAGGAGGCGGCTGTCGCACGGGCACGAACGGCGCTTTCACGCGCGGCAATGACGCGCTCGCGGGCTTGCTCTGACAGGTCTTCGGTGCCCTCGGCCAGACGGCGGCGCAACTGCGCTGCGCGCTCGGAGGCGGAGGATGCAAAGTCGCGCGCCCCCGATGCGACGGAATGACCAGCATCCGATACCGCACCTGCGGCCCCCTTGGCTTTGTCTGCCACGGCCGAGCCCGCGTTTTGGGCGGACCCCGCTACGCTGGACGCCGCGCCCGATACACGGTCACCGGCGCGCGATGCCGCGTCGCCTGCACGCTGTGCGATACCGGGCTGATCGTCATCTTCTGTAAGCGCCCAAGTTGGCACATCACCCGTCCGCGCAACATCGCCCGAGTAATAGGGCTTGGACGGATCGCCGGGCTGTGGCCCCAGATCACGACGCTGGCCCACTGGAACAACGCCATGCTGTTCTGCACTGACCGGAAGGTCGTGGTCGTCGTGACGGACACCGTAATAGTTTGCATGCCCGCGGGTGTCGCGATAATCGCGATCATCGCGCGAAACATAGCGGTCGCGGCCTGGCATCTTGTCGCCGGCCATCAACCACGCGAGGCCAACACCGGTCAGCGCCAGCGCAATCGGATTGCGCTTTACCGCATCGGTGACAGAGCGGCCGATGTCGCCCCCGTGTTCGCGGAACTGATCCGAGAATTGGCGGGCGATGGTTTCGACCGAGAACTTGTCTTGCAGATCGTCCAGCGTGCTGGTCAATCCGGCGCGCTCGCGCTCGATCTCGCGTTCGATTTCTTCGGGGCTGCGGTTATTACTTGTCATCGTAAACCTCCTTCACGGCTTGCGCGTCACGTTTTACGTTTTTGGTGGTGCGGGTCGGTGCCAAGCTGCTGAGTTTCAGCGCATTGGTCCCTTTGTTGACCATCACATAGGCGATCAGTGCAAAGGCAACGCCGACGATCAGGGCCGACCACCCCGCAGGGATGCCTGCTTCGGTGAGGGCTGCAACCAATGCCGCGGACAGCACGTTCAAAGCGGTCAGGGCAACGACGACAGCGCCGACGATCAGACCGATGGCCGCACCCGCAGATTTCAGATTTTCGTTTACTTCGGCACGGGCCAGATCGACCTCGCTGCGGACCAGCGAACTGACGTGGGTCAGCGCATCGCTCAGCAGGCTGCCGGTGGATTTATTGGGATCGGTGGTCATACTGTGCTCCCTTTCGGTGTGGTGTTTACGGCGGGGCTGGCGACATCACCTGTATCTAGGTTATGCGCGCGCTCTGCAGGTGCGGGGCGTTCCATCTCGCGGCCCTCGTAGGCATAGCGTTCGCCGCGTGCGCCAGTGTTCGACGCTTTGGCAAACCGTGTCGCGGCAAAGCCGACCAAGGCAGCACCGCCCAGAAAGACGAAGGGGTTGCGTTTGGCAAAGTCAGATACCGCGCCGACCATCTCGCCGAGATCCTTGTCGCGCATGGAGTCAGAAGCATCCGCAAGCCCGTCTGCAAGCTGGCTAAAGGTGCGTTCTTGTGGCGACCCGCTGCGCAGTTCGTCGGCGGCGGTGCGCAATGCGCTGGCCACGCCTCTGACTTCGCTCGCGGCGGCACCTTTGGCCTCATCCGCATAGCGTGCGGCATCGGAGGCAACGGTGTCGGCCACGTCTTTCGCCCGCGCTTTGGCTTCATCCGTAGCGGAGGCGGCGGTGGCTTTTACTTTTTCATTCAGGTCCTGCGCGCCGGCAGGATTGCTATTTTTAGTATCAGTCATGATGCGCTCCTTTTGTTAGGCGATGAGGTTGAGAACGGCGAGAACGACCACGATCAGGCCGATGAGGTAGAAAATTCCATGCATTCAATTTCTCCTTTTTTGTCACGTTCCTGTTATTGAAGACCCAACCGTCAGAGTTGAATTTCGTTCCGCGCTTCCGACGTTGGGGGCGATAAAACTCGCGTCGGAACAGGTGTGATTTTAGGGTGCATATAAAGGCACGCGCGAAGCCGCCGCGCACGCAGACAGCGTGGAACGCATTGGCGCATCGCCGCGTTGGTCAGGGAATACAAATCACATCGCAAAGGAGATCGATATGCCGATGAACAGCCTTAAAGACGTGTACCATGACCAACTCCAAGACCTGTACAGCGCGAACAAACAGTCGCTGGATGTGGTCGTCGCCCTAGGCCGTGCCGCCAAGGATAAAGAGCTTTCCGAAGCCCTGATCGCCGGATCGAACGGCATCAGCGACGGCATGGAAAAGATTGCCGAGATATGCAACGCCCACGGTATTTCGCCCACGGGTGAACACTGCAAAGGGATGGAAGGGCTTGTGGCCGAGGCGAAGGCCCACGCGCTGGAAGAAGATTTCGGCGACGACGACGTACGCGACGCCATGATCATCACACAGTATCAGCGCATGGTGCATTACGCGCTGGCCGGATACGGCTGCCTTGTCGCCTTTGCCAACCGTCTGGGCAAAGACGAAGATGGTGCCATCCTGCAGGAATGTCTGGATCAGACCTATGACGGTGACCGCCGCATGACCGACATCGCGACAGGTGGCGTGAATAAAGCCGCAGCCTAAGTTTGCGACAGTTGGGGCGTTAGCCCCCAACCAATGTGCAAAAGCCCCGCTGGATCAGCGGGGCTTTTCTCATGTCTGCCTACCTCGAAGAACCGTGTCGCGGCGTCAGCTCGCTTCTGCCGCGGTCGCTTGGGGGAAGTAATCGACCCCCTCTTTCTCGGCGAGCTTGTGGATCTCTGCCATGATGCCTTCACGCGCGTCGCAGGCGGCCTCCCAAGAGGTGTTGGGGTCGGCACAGGGCACGAGGAACCAGACGTCCTTGCCCAACACATCCTGCCCCGCCACCCGCACGCATACGTCATCTCGATTGCCCACGTATTTCTCGTCCAGCGCGTCGATCACCTTGTCGAATGCGTCGCGCAACGCATCCACATCTGCGGTGTGAGACAGTTTGATCTTAACGATGCGCAACATTTCCGGCTCCTGCATGGTCCAGTTCTTGAACGGGGTAGAGACGAATTCGGTCACCGGCACGACCAGCCGCGTGCCATCCCAGTCGCGCAGCTGCACATAGGTGAAATGGATCCGCTCCACGTGGCATAGCGCGTCGTTGAACACGATACGGTCGCCGATCTTGGCTGATCCGTTCAAGGCGATCTGCAACGACGACATGATATTGCTTAAAATGCTGCGCGCGGCGAAGCCCAAGACAAGGGTGACCGCCCCAGCCGTCCCTAGCAACGTCAGCCCGAGGTTCTGAAACACATTGGTCTGCGACAGGAATATACCGCCGCCAACCAGCACGACAGCCACAACAAAGACCCGACGCGCCGCCGAGATGCGCGTTGCGGTGGTACGTTTGTGCACCTCTTCCTTGAGGGTCAGGTCGGTTTCCTCGACCTGCGTCAGGTGATCCAGGATAACCTCGACGCAATTGACCACAAACCACAACCCCGCCCCTATCAGCCCCAGCCATGCGGTCGGGACCAACACTGTCGTAAGCTCTGCCGAGAAAGAGAAAATCTTGGCCTCGACCACCATCACAAACAGGGTCGACACACCCACGCAGGCGGGCCCGCGTACCGATCGGAATATCTGCCGCGCCAGCTGCGACGGCACACGCTCCGCGATCCACCCTGTCAGCAACCAGACCAGTCGCGCCACGTAAATCGCCAGCGCGATCAGCACCGGCAGGCCGATGAGTTCCCACAGCGCAAGATCAACGACCGTGTTTTCTGTCAGCACATCGGGCAGCATGGTTTCAAGCCGACCGGGCCCGTAGCGGGTGTAGAGCCGCGGAATATTCTGCACCGTATGGCGCGAGAACACCCAGACAGGGTCGCCCCCTTCGGGCTTGATCCGGTTTAGGCGGATGGACGCGGGGTAGTCGTCCATATCAAGCGTCCACAGCAACAGCGATTTGCGCGGCGTGCCCGCCATCGCCTTGTCAGAGGTGGATGTCGCATCCAGCGCATCGGGCCGGTCCAGCAGGTTGTCCCAGTTGATCACAGTTTTCCGGCTGATCACGGTTTCAAGCTGTCGGATCAGCGATGTCCCCACGTCCTGCTGGCGATCCTGCTGGATATCGGACAGGTCAAGCAGATGCGCGGCACCGACCCAATCATCGCGGCGCACGGCCCGCACAAGGCTTTCCATCGTCGCACGGGGTGTTTCGCGGTCGATTTCCGGCGTGACCGCGGGCAGACCGCTGTTCAATGCCTCGACGCAATACCAGCGGGCGGTATCGCAGGCTTCCTCTTCCTCCTGCGCCCAAAGCGGTGCCGCAAAGATCAAAAGGGTAGCCATCAGACCCGCGAGGTATCGTAGTTTGCTCAAATCACTCTCCATTCCGGCGTCACGAAATCACGTGACATGTCGGTGTTGTGACTGAGCTAGCGCAGCTGCCGCATTCTACCAGTTTTGATCTGGGCAATTCGTGCCGCCAGGCGCACCTGACCGCAAGATCAGGCCCCCACCTGCCCTGTGGCTTCGTGCAACATCTTGGTCACATG
Source organism: Sulfitobacter sp. CB2047 (assembly GCF_000735125.2). Taxonomy (NCBI): domain Bacteria; kingdom Pseudomonadati; phylum Pseudomonadota; class Alphaproteobacteria; order Rhodobacterales; family Roseobacteraceae; genus Sulfitobacter; species Sulfitobacter sp. CB2047. The sequence goes on from NZ_CP072613.1 coordinate 2,625,453, forward strand.
GTTCGTGGCATAGGGCTTGGGCACAAAGGCAGCCCCGCTTGGCACATCCGCTTCGTCAAGTTCGATCACGCCCGACGCGATCATGATCACCACCGGAGGCCAGGTCGTGCGCACATAGGCCGCCAGTTTGAGCCCGTTCATGGTGCCGGGCATATCTATATCGGTGAACAGGATGCCAATATCAGATTGCGTCTGCATCACTTCGATGGCTTCGTCGGCCGATCCGGCTTCATAGGTCTTAAAGCCGGCCTCTTCGATCATATCGACGGCCCCCATACGGATCAGCGGTTCATCTTCTACGATCAGCACGGCGGGTAGGTTCTGATAATCCACGTTTGGACAGCTTTCATTAATGATCAATGGGCTTGCAGAGCACCATTCTTAGATCGTCAAACCTGCCAGTGGAGCTTGTAGCATAAAGCTCAAACCCTCTGGCGCGTAGTTTAGTTCCGCCGATCCGTTAAAATATCCGGCGAGCGCTTGTTCTATCATCCGGCTGCCAAAGCCCTTGCGGCTTGGCGGTGTGACCAATGGGCCGCCGCTTTCGGTCCAGCTGAGGTGAAACACCTCTGCGCCATCGCTTGCCCGAGCGACCTTCCACCGCACCGCAATCTTGCCGTCGTCCCCGTCACCGGACAAAGCGCCGTATTTCGTGGCGTTGGTCGACAGTTCGTGCAGCGCCATCGTCAAGGCCAGCGCCTGTTTGGACCCGATCGGCACATCCGGCCCCTCTATCGCGAACCGTCCCTCACCCGTCCGATGAGGGGCCAACGCGGCCTCGATCACCTCGAGGATACGGGTCTGTGCCCATGCGGCCTTGATCAAACGGTCATGCGCCTGCGCCATCATGCCGATACGCGACTGGATAGCGACCTGTGCATCCTTCAGGTTTTCGGACTGACGCAGCGTCTGCGACACCATGACATTGACCATCGCAAGGGTATTTTTCACCCGATGGTTCATCTCGCCCAGCATCAGCTGCCGCTGTTCTTCGGCGACCTTGATCTCGTGTATATCCGTGCAGGTGCCATACCAGCGCGTGATCCGTCCGGCCTCGTCGCGCACAGGCTGGGCACGCCCCAGCACCCACCGATACTGCCCCGTGCGGTGCCGCAGGCGATATTCGATTTCATAGTGCTCGCCGGTCTCAAGACTGTGACCCCAACGCGCCCAGGCTTTTTCCTGATCGTCGGGATGGAACATGCCGTTCCAGCCCTCGCCGTCAGTCGATCCTTCGGGCACACCGGTGAATTCATACCAGCGGTCGTTGTAATAATCGTGAAACCCGTCCGGCAAAGTGGACCAGATCATCTGATCGACCGAATTCGCAATCGCGTGGAACTTGGCCTCACTCTCGAACAGCTGACGTTCCCGCAGTTCAAGCTGCTCCAGATGTTTGCGCGCCTCATGCTGCCGCCGCCGCGCCTTGAGCGCGGAGCGAACCGAGCGTACCAGTTCCTCTGCGTGCAAAGGGCGCGACAAGAGCACCGCGTTGCTCAGCTGGTCAATCCTTGCCGCCGCGTGGTTGCTACGGCTGGAGGACGTGCCATTGGCCAGCACGATAAACGGGACATCCGACCACGGGGGCTGCGCGGCAAGCGCCTCTTGCAAGGTATCGACCCCGACGCCTGCCAGCGCCTCTTCGGTCACCAGAATCGCGCCGATTTGTCGCCCGACGAGGCCCGCAAGCTCCCCAAGCGAGGCGACGGATGTCGATGCAATATCATGCTGGTCAAGCAGCTGCCCGGCGACAGCCGCATCCCGTCCGCGTGGCGCGAGAATACCGACAGAGACCAAAAGCGCATCATCCGGGGTCTCTGGTTCGGATGACGATGCCATTTGTGGTGTCACTTGGCACCGTCGCTGGTTTGAGGGTCGAGCTGCAAAAGCGCGTCTGTGCGCTGCGTGAACACCGGCGTCCCTGACAACACGCCCGAGAAACTGCGGATAGGTTCGCCGATCACGATACCAGTCGCGTCGATCTTGAATTCACGGATGCTGCGCTCATGGTCAGACGTACGGGTCTTGATCACCGCGATGGATTTGCGCACTTCGCCTTCGGCCTCGAAAAACCGCAGCATCATGACGGTATCGGCAAGATAGCTGATATCGATGTCGGTCCGCAGTTCCCCTGTGACACCATGTTGCCCAAGGATCATCAGCGACACCACGCCCTGCTGCGCGAGATAGCTGAGCAGCTCATGCATCTGTAGCACAAGGAAATTATCACTTGGCATCGCGTGCAAATACGCGTTGAGGCTGTCGATCGCGACAACATTTACCCCGTCTTTTTCAACCGAGGTGCGCACCGCGCTGGCGAATTCACCGGGCGACAGTTCCGCCGGATCGATCTGCCGGATTTCCAACTGCCCGTTGTCGATGAACGGCTGCACGTCCATGCCAAGCGCCCGCGAGCGGGTAAGCAACGTTGACAGTCGCTCGTCGAACAGGAAATACGCGGCTTTCTCGCCTCGGTTCAACGCGGCCAGCATGCAGCGCACCGCCGTCGTTGTCTTGCCCACGCCAGCAGGACCGGCCAGCAGCGCATTGGTGCCGGGCACAAGCCCCCCGCCCAGCAAAGCGTCGAGCGCGTCCAGCCCCGTTGTCACCGCATCAGCCGAAAAATCGCGCGCGTGATCCGCCGCGATCAGGCGCGGGTAGACGCACAACCCGCCCTTTTCGATGGTAAAATCGTGGTAGCCGCCGTGATACTTCAAGCCGCGCATCTTGATCACACGCAACCGGCGCCGTTCCGACCCGAAATCATTGGCCAATTGTTCAAGCGAGACGACGCCATGCGCGATGGAGTGAAGCTGTAGATCCCCCGGTTCAGCCGTTCGGTCGTCCAGCATCAAGACCGTGCAATTACGCCGCGCAAAGAAATGCTTTAGCGCCAGGATTTGCCGACGGTAGCGTAGCGGGTTCTGCGCCAGCAAGCGCAGCTCTGACAGGCTGTCGAGAACGACACGGGTCGGATTATTCTCTTCCACCAGATTGATGATACCACGCACGGTTTCCCCGAGTTCGACTTCGCTTGGGTGCAGCAAGGATTGCTCCCGATCAGAGCTGTACTCATCTTCCGCGACCAGCTCGTACAGATCAATATCGTCTAGCGTCCAGGAGTGGGACTGTGCGACAGCCGTGAGCTCATCAACCGTTTCGGAAAGCGTGATATAAAGACCGTGCTCACCATTTTCGCGACCATTCATGAGGAACTTCAACGCGAGCGTTGTTTTGCCGGACCCCGGCGTCCCTTCGACAAGATACAGCCGATGCGGGGTCAACCCGCCACACAGCACATCATCCAAACCAGACGTCCCTGTCGACAGCCGCCTCTGCGCCGCCCCAGTGGTACGATCGCCCATTACTTGCACCCCACTCGTATCATACTCTTACGGTGCCCTTACTCCAGCAGTGGGCCCATGTATCCGCCGTATTTTACTCAATGATGAATATTCAAGCAAATCGATTTGTATCGATGGAACGCCAGAGTGCCGGATGCCCCGCGGGACTGTTCGGTAAAGGGGCGGCGGCCCGATTGCTCTTGAAAAACGCGTGCGGTTTTGCCACCTATGGCAGTGTGAGGACGACCTCCCCTGAATGGAAAACTGTCGGGACGACCCGGCCCTTCAATGAGGTATAACATGCGCTCTGCATTTGACCGTCTTCGCCACGCCATCAGTTTTGAAGTTATCGCGCTGATCCTTGTGATCCCCGCTGGCGCGATCCTGTTTAACGTGCCCCTACATGACTTTGGTGTCGTGGGCATTGTCAGCGCCACGCTCGCGACGCTTTGGAACCTTGGCTATAACGTGCTTTTCGACTTAGCCCTACAACGGCTGACTGGAACCACCCTGAAATCGCGCATCGTCCGGGTGCTGCACGCGCTGGTGTTCGAGGCGGGGCTGCTGATGGTTCTGTTGCCCTTCATCGCGTGGTATCTGGGGATCAGCCTGTGGGATGCCTTCGTGCTGGATATCGCACTGGCGGCATTCTACCTCGTTTATTCCTACGTGTTTAACCTGATCTACGACACGCTTTTTCCGCTACCCGAATGGTCGCAAAAGCAGGCGGAAAGCGCCTAGCTCATCAACCCATTGTGGTGATCAGACCGGCAAGGTGAATGACGCCTTGATCCGGTCCATCACCACGGTGGTTTTGAACCCTTTGATATCGGGGTTGTTGTAGAAAAAATCGCGGGTGAACGCCTCGTAATCCTGCATGTCCTTGGCGCTGACGATCAGCATAAAGTCGGTCTCTCCGGTCACGTAGTAGGCGCTCATCACTTCTGCCCGCTCCCGCACCGCCCGCTTGAAACGGTCGATGATATCGGACCGTTCCCGCGCCAGTTCCACCGCGATGAGCATGGTCAGGGGACGGCCCACGGCCTCGGGCGAGACGACGGCGATATCGGCCTCGATCGCCTTGGTCGCACGCAGCCGCGCAAGGCGCCGCTGGACCGAGGTTTGCGACAGCCCGACCAGTTCGGAAAGGCGCGCGCTGGTAAGCAGATTGTCGCGTTGCACGTGATGCAGGATTTTCCGGTCTATCGCGTCAATCATCCTAAATTCCCCATATCTTACAAAAGTTTGCAGCTTTTACCCGCGTAGCCGCATTATTCGCATAAATGCACAGCGCGAAAAAGCTAAACTCGCACAATACCCTGGCAGGAATCCCCACATGATCGACCATTCTTTTACACAGCACGAATATGCAGCACGTCTGGCGAAAACACGCGCCGAAATGGCCAACCGCGGGCTGGACGCGCTGTTTGTCACCGATCCGTCCAATATGGCGTGGTTGGCGGGCTATGACGGGTGGTCGTTCTACGTGCATCAAGGCGTGCTGTTGACCCACGAAGGCCAGCCCGTCTGGTGGGGGCGCGCCATGGACAGCGCCGGTGCCCAGCGCACCACCTATCTGGATGATGACAATATCGTCGGCTATGATGACACCTACGTCCAGAACCCCGACAAACACCCGATGGAGGATCTCGCCCGTCTCATCGCGGACCGCGGTCTAGAGAATGCACGCATCGGGTTCGAGCTGGACAACTATTACTTTACCGCTTCGGCGTTTCTGACGCTGCAAACGCGGCTGCCGGGCGTCAATATCCAGAACGCCACGGCGCTGGTGAACTGGCAGCGTGCGGTGAAATCCCCGACAGAGCTTGAATATATGCGCCGCGCCGCGCGGATCGTGGAACGGATGCACGAGGTGATCCGCGAAAAGGCCCAGGTCGGGATGCGCAAGAACGATCTGATCGCGGATATCTATCACGCCTCCGTCAGCGGGGCCGAAGGGCATTGGGGCGACTACCCCGCCTGCGTGCCCATGACGCCCTCGGGTCTGGATGCCACCGCGCCGCATATCACATGGGACGATGCCCCCCTGCGCAACAACGAAGGCACGTTCTTTGAAATCGCGGGCGCGCACCGACGCTATCAATGTCCACAGTCGCGTACCTTGTTCTTGGGCAAGCCTCCGCAGAAGTATTTGCATGCAGAGAACGCCGTGCTCGAAGCGATTGATGCCGGGCTAGAGCAGGCCAAACCCGGCAACCGCTGCGAAGACATCGCCCGCGCCTTCAACACCACCCTGCGCAACCGCGGATTCGAGAAAGACAGCCGCTGCGGCTATGCGATCGGCCTGTCCTACCCTCCGGACTGGGGCGAACGCACCATGTCGTTCCGCGCAGGGGATACCACCGTGCTGGAACCCGGAATGACCTTTCACTTCATGCCCGCCCTTTGGCTTGACGACGGCGGGATCGAGATCACAGAGCCGATTGTCATCACGCAAACCGGTGTCGAATGCCTCTGCACCACCCCGCGTGCGCTTGTGATCAAGGAATAGCGCCATGCGGGACAATCCTATTTCGGCCACCATCGATTTCGAGTGCGACGGCGTGCAGCATGGCTATCTGCGCCTGCCCTATAGCCGCAATGACAGCGCTTGGGGGGCGATCCAGATTCCGGTGACCCAAGTGAAAAACGGCGACGGCCCCTCTGCCTTGCTGACCGGCGGCAACCACGGCGACGAATACGAAGGGCCGCTGGCCTTGGTCGAGCTCGCCCAGACCTTGGAGGCCAAGGATGTCACGGGTCGCGTGATCATCCTCCCCTTCATGAACCACCCCGCCTTTATGGCGGGGACGCGGGTGTCTCCGCTGGACGGGGTGAACATGAACCGCAGCTTTCCCGGCCGCCCCGATGGAACCCCCACCCAGAAGATCGCGGACTACTTTCAACGGGTGCTGCTGCCGATGGCGGATGTCGTGCTTGATTTCCATTCGGGCGGCAAGACGCTGGATTTTCTGCCCTTCGCCGCCTGTCACACGCTGGAGGATGCGGACCAGCAGGCCCGCTGCCGCGCCGCGCGCGATGCGTTCAACGCGCCTTTCAGTGTCGAGATGCGCGAGATCGACGCGCTTGGCATGTATGACGACGCAGCAGAGACCATGGGCAAGACATTCATCACCACCGAATTGGGCGGCGGCGGCACTGCCACGCCTGAAACCGCGCAGATCGCCCGTAAAGGCGTGCGCAATCTGCTGATCCACGCCGGTATCCTGCAAGGCCAGCCCGTCACCGCGCCATCGCGCATGCTGTCGCAAGACGACGACCGTTGTTTTCACGTCACCAACCACGGTGGGCTGGTCGATTTCAACGTCACCCTTGGCGACACAGTGGCCGAAGGCGACCTGATCGCGCGTCTATGGGACAGCCAGCATACGGGCCTGCCCCCGCGTGAAATCCGCGCCCAGATGGGGGGCATCGTGATCGCCCGCCACCACCCCGGACTGGCACAGCCGGGCGATTGCCTTGCCGTGTTGGCCACCGAACTCACTTGAAACTCTCCTAAACAGAAAGCCTGACCTATGCTTCGCAATGATGATCAACTCGCCACATGGGACCGCGAAAACTTTTTCCATCCCTCTACGCATTTAGCACAGCATGCGCGGGGTGAATCCGCGACGCGGGTGATCACAGGGGCGTCGGGCGTCCATATCGAGGACCGCGATGGCAACCGGATGCTGGACGCCTTTGCCGGGCTCTATTGCGTGAACGCAGGCTATGGCCGGACCGAAGTCGCCGACGCCATCGCCGAACAGGCGCATCAACTGGCCTATTACCATTCCTATGTGGGCCACGGCACAGAAACGTCTATCACGCTGGCAAAGATGATCATGGACCGCGCACCGGCGCATATGTCCAAGGTCTATTTCGGTCTGTCCGGCTCGGACGCGAACGAAACGAACATCAAGCTCGTCTGGTACTACAACAACATCCTTGGTCGCCCGCAGAAAAAGAAAATCATCTCGCGCTGGCGCGGCTACCACGGGTCGGGGCTGATGACCGGATCGCTGACCGGCCTGTCGCTGTTCCACGACAAATTCGACCTGCCGATGAACCCCGTGATCCACACGGACGCGCCCTATTACTACCGCCGCAAGGACCGCACCCAGACTGAGGCGGAATTTACCGCGCAATGCGCCAACGCGCTTGAAGCGTTGATCCAAGCCGAAGGGCCGGACACCATCGCGGCCTTTATCGGGGAACCCGTATTGGGGACCGGCGGCATCGTGCCCCCGCCCGCCGGATATTGGGACGCGATCCAAGAGGTGCTGAACCGCCACGACATCCTGCTGATCGCGGATGAGGTCGTGACCGGCTTTGGCCGTCTGGGGACGATGTTCGGGTCGGAACACTATGGGCTGAAACCCGATCTGATCACCATTGCCAAGGGTCTGACCTCGGCCTATGCGCCGCTGTCGGGGTCGATCGTATCGGACCGGATGTGGAAAGTGCTGGAACAGGGCACGGACGAGAACGGCCCCATCGGTCACGGCTGGACCTATTCGGCGCATCCGATCTGTGCCGCGGCGGGTGTCGCGAACCTCAAGCTCATCGACGACCTGAACCTTGTCAGCAACGCGGCCGAGGTGGGCGGATATCTGAACGCCTCGATGAAAGAGGCGCTTGGCGATCATCCAAATGTGGGGGACATCCGTGGCGAAGGGCTGCTGTGCGCGGTGGAATATGTGGCCGACAAGGCAGACGCCACGCCGCTTGATCCTGCTGCCAAGGTGGGGGCCGCGATCTCTGCCGCGATGCTGGAACGCGGCGTGATCGCCCGCGCCATGCCCCAAGGCGACATCACCGGCTTTGCCCCGCCCTTCTGCATCACCCGCGCAGAGGTCGATACCGTCGTCGCCGCGACCGCGGATGCGGTAAAAACCGTGCTGGGATAAACGCCCCGGTTCGCCTTGTTTCGCAGGGCGAACCGGCCCCCACAGGTGGGGCGTAATGCGGGCGCTAACACGGCGCTTGGGCGTTGCAGCCCCTGATTGTTTGCGCAATGACTACCCCAAGCTACGGGAGGAGCGCAGATGCCACATTGGTCACAGGCGATCACGGATCGCATACAAACAGAAACCCATTTTGACGGTCGCGAGATCAAATGCTTCAAGGATCGCCCCGCCGACCTGAACGCCATGCTCGCCGCGGCCCTTGCCCGCGCCCCCGATCAAGAGGCCGTGGTCAGCGGCGAGACCAGACTGTCCTATACCGAGCTTGACTTGCACGTGGGCCGCATCGCCGCAGGGCTGCGCGCCCGTGGGGTCGAAAAGGGCGACCGCGTTGCGCTGCTGCTGTCGAACCGCTGGGAGTTCATCGCGACAATGATGGGCTGTCTGCGGCTTGGCGCGATTGCCGTGCCGATCAACATCCGCGAAGGCACGCCAGAGCTGGCGTTTATCCTGCGTCAATGCGGGGCCAAGATCGCCGTGCATGGCATGGATGTCGCCGACCGTCTGCCCGCACCCACCGATCTGCCCGGGCTGACCCACCGCTTTTGCGTTGGCGGCACAGCGGCGGGGTCCGACGCGTTTGACACGCTGCCCGCGCAGACCCCGCTGACCGACGCCGTGCCGCTGCACGAGGATGACATCGCGGTGATCCTCTATACCTCGGGCACCACAGGCCAGCCCAAAGGGGCGACGCTGACCCATCTGAACATCGTCCATTCCGCGATGCATTTCGAGCTTTGCATGGAGCTGGGGGCCGGTGAACGGTCGCTGCTGGGCGTGCCCGCAAGCCATGTGACCGGGCTGGTCGCCACCGTCTTTACTATGCTGCAAACCGCAGGCTGCACCGTGATGATGGAGGTCTTCGGTGCCCATGAATTCCTGTCGCTGACCGCCGACGAGAAAGTCACACAGACGCTGATGGTGCCAGCGATGTACAACCTGTTCCTGCTGCGCTGCAACGTCGATGACTACGACCTGCAACACTGGCGGATCGGGGGCTACGGCGGCGCGCCTATGCCGCAATCCACCATCAGCGAACTGTCGGAAAAGCTGCCGAACCTCTGCCTGATGAACGCCTATGGCGCGACGGAGCTTACCTCTGCCGTGACGATCCTGCCGATGGGGTTCGGCACCAAACGCGCGGATAGCATCGGCATCGCCGTGCCCTGCGCCGACATCCGCATTGTCGATCCTCAGGGCAACGACGTGCCCGACGGCACCCATGGAGAGCTTTGGATCAAGGGCGCGATGACCGTGCCCGGCTATTGGGACAACCCCGACCGCACCGCCTCCGAGCTCCACGACGGCTACTGGAAAAGCGGCGACATGGGGTCACGCGATGCCGAGGGGTTCATCTGCCTGCACGACCGCCGCAAGGATATGATCATTCGCGGCGGCTATAACATCTACAGCGCCGAGGTCGAGAACGCCCTGACCGCCCACCCCTCCGTGATCGAATGTGCCGCCATCGGCTGCCCTGATCCGGTGCTGGGAGAAAAGATGCATGTGTTCATCCACACCACGGATACCGCGCTGGATCTTGATGCGATCAAGGCTTTCGCACGGACAAAGATGGCGGACTACAAAGCCCCCGATTTCGCGACGTTCGAACCCGATCCCCTGCCGCGCAACGCCAATGGGAAGATCGTCAAGAACACGCTTCGCGACAGGCTGAAGGCGCAGGCCTGAGGGCATGAAAAAAGCCGCAGCGCTCATAGGCGCTGCGGCTTTCATCTGTGTCGGTTCAGGCGCGATCAGGTCGCGGCCGGTTGCTCGTAGGCGAGCTCATGGTCGCCAAGGTCCATGATGTCTTCGCCGGATTTGTCCCATTCGGCGCGATCTTCGTCCGTCGCTTTGGGAGAGAACAGACCGGTCACCGCATAGAACACACCGATCAGCGGTGCGGTCCAGCAGGCAAAGGCCAGCGGGATATACAGCAGGTTGGTCAGGTTACCGTCCATGACCCCCAGCCCCAAGGCCGAGATCACAAAGGCACCACCGGCGTTCCACGGGATCAGCGGGCTCATCAGCGTGCCGCCCTCTTCCACCGCGCGGCTGAGGTTCAGGGTCGAATAGCCCATCCCACGGTACAAGGGCGCGTACATACGCCCCGGCAGCGCGATAGAGATATAAGGATCACCCGCGACCATATTGGTCGCAAAGGCCGTCCCGATGGCCGAGCTTTGTACCGCGCCAAAGCTTTTCACGCGGCTGACGATCGCCAGAATGATCGCCTCCAGACAGCCGGTACGTTCCAGCGCGCCGCCAAAGCCCAAGGCAATCAACATCAGCGAAATGGTCCACATCATCGACTGGATGCCGCCCGCGTTCAGCAGGCTGTCGATGTCGGCGATGCCCGTGTCGATGGAATAGCCCGACTGCGCGAAGGCGAACACGTCATGCAGCCCCGCACCCTGCCAGAAGATCGCCACCAGTCCACCGGCCAGCACACCGGCAAACAGCGACGGCAGCGGCGGCTTTTTCATCAGCGCCAGCACAATCACGATCAAGGCCGGCGTCAGCGGGATGATCCCGAGGCTAAAGCGTTCCTCCAGACCGGTTGTGATCTGATTGATGCTGCTGACGTCGCCTGCTCCCTCTTCGATCAGCATAAAGCCGACGACGACATAGATCACCAGCGCGATGATCATCGCAGGGACTGTCGTGGGCAGCATGTTCTTGATGTGGTCGAATACATTCGTGCCCGTCACCGCAGGCGCGAGGTTCGTGGTGTCCGATAGCGGCGATACCTTATCGCCGAAGAATGCGCCCGACACGACCGCACCGGCGGTCCAATAGGCCGGGATACCGAAACCCGCACCGATCCCCATCAGCGCCAGACCGATGGTGCCGACTGTGCCCCAGCTGGTCCCCAACGACAGGGAAACCACTGCACAGAGGATCATCGCGGCTGCCAGAAAAATTGACGGGGTCAGCAAGGTCAGCCCGTAATAGATCAGCGTAGGCACCGTGCCCGACGCGATCCAGACGCCGACGATCATGCCGACCACGATCAACACCGCCAGTGACGGCATCGACACGTGGATCACGTGGAATACGCCTTCGCGGATGTCCATCCACGTCTGACCACGAAACACACCCAGCAGGGACGTGATGGCCAATCCGAGGATGAGGGGAATATGCGGCGTGAAGTCGCCATAGTAGAAAAGTTGCAGCGCCAGAAGGCCAAGCGTCAGAACGACGGGCAGCAGCGCCAGCGGGAGCGATGGAAGGTCTTTATTGTCCATTTTGTCCTCGTTTTTGTATTCTTGTTTACTGATACACACACAGATTCCCTTTAGGGTGGCATTGCGGGCCTGTGATGCCAACCAATCTTATTCTAGGGCGATTGAACGCAATTTCCGGCAATTTTCCGCTGTATTTCAAAGAGGCTAGACAAAACCTGCACTCCGGGGCGCTATGTCTTTGCAAATATTGCCGGATGATGCCGCGCTGATTTCGCGATTTTCGCGTAAACCCCGCACTGTGCAGCAAAATTTTGCGCATCATGCTTCATGTTATTGAACTTCCCGCGTAATTATATGAATTCTGCAATGCAGCAACGAACAGGAATCATTTTTGATGCATCATTTGTCTCGCTCCCGCCCGATGTCTCGCCGGTCAGTATTGCGCGCAGGGGGGGCCGCTTTGGCTTTCGCCGCTGCAACCGGTTTGCAAGACACTGCTGCCTGGGCGCAGGCCAGTGATACGGCGGAGCCTTTTTCCTTTGATATTCTGATCGAACGGGCACGCAGCCTCGCGGGTGAAGAGTACACCGCGCCGACGCAACTGGGCGAGCCTTTTACCACGCTGGACTATGACGATTACCGCAACATCCGCTTCCGGGAGGACAGCGCGATCTGGAAAGGCCCTGCGGCGCAGGCGGTGGTACATGCCTATCACCCCGGCTGGCTGTTTGACGGCACCGTGTCGCTTTACGAGATCGTCAATGACAAGGCACAGCCGCTTGGCTTTACCTCGGATGACTTCATCTACCAGTCCAAAGCGCTTGAAAAGATCCCGACCGGTACCGAGCTGCCCGGCGTCGCGGGCTTCCGCATGAATGCGCCGCTGAACGATCCGCAGCAGTTCGACGAGATCGTGTCTTTCCTCGGGGCGAGCTACTTCCGTGCCTTGGGGGCGGGCAACCGCTATGGCCTGAGCGCGCGCGGGCTGGCGGTGAACACTGCCACCTCCGAACCCGAGGAATTCCCCCGCTTCAGCGCCTTCTGGCTGCAGCGTCCCGCACCCGGCGAGACGAAGATGACCTTTTACGCCCTGCTGGAAAGCCAGTCGGTCGTGGGGGCCTACAAGTTCACTGTGACCCCCGGTGCCACCACCACGATGGATGTGACCACCGAACTGTTCTTCCGCCAGGACGTGCAGCAACTGGGCGTCGCGCCGCTAACATCGATGTATCTGTTCGGCCTGAACGATCAGGGTGGCTTTGACGATTACCGTGCCCGCGTCCACGACAGCGAGGCGCTGGTGGTCAACACCGGCCAAGACACGCTGTTCCGCGTGCTGAACAACCCGCCCAAGCTCGCCAATTCATACTTTGGGGCGCAATCGCCGAAATCCTTTGGCCTTGTGCAGCGCCACCGTGCCTTTGACGACTATCTGGACGCCGAAGCCCACTACGAGCTGCGCCCGACGCTGATGGTCGAACCAAAAGGGGACTGGGGCGAAGGCATGGTCCGCTTGATCGAGATCCCGTCGGATCTGGAGGGGAACGACAATATCGTCGCCTTCTGGACCTACAAGAACGGGTTCGCGGCGGGGGATAGCAAAAGCATTTCCTACCGTCTGAACTGGGGGATGAACCCGCCCGGCGCGTCTTCGACACTTGCCCAAGTATCGCGCACTCTTGCCGGAAATGGGGGCATCGCGGGCGTAAAACCGCGCAATGATCGCCGAAAGTTTGTCATCGACTTCGAAGGTGCAACTTTAGGGGAACCAAACGCCGAGAACGTTGTTGAAGCCAATGTAAACATCGCCGGCGGCACAGTTGCAGGACAAGTACTGCAGCAGATCGACGGCCACGATCACATGTGGCGACTGGTTCTAGAGGTCGTCGCCGAAACTGATGCAACGGTCGAACTGCGCGCCAATCTGGTCGCGGGCGACCGTAGCTTGACCGAGACTTGGGTATACCAATGGCTGAAAGAATGAATACGTCTGTGACATCACCTGCGATCACCGAACAAATGACCGACTTTGACCGTTATGCGCCTCGCCCTGCCCCGCTGGATATGCCGCGGCAGGTGCTAGAGCATGATGCCCGCCCCTCCCTGTTCGAGGTGGTGAGCCGCATCTTCATGCGTAATGCCTGACATGCCCTCTTATTTACGCGATGGTGCCACGCGGGTCAGCCGCGTTGGTGCCATTTGCTTTGCCTTGCTATGCGCAACAGCGGCAGCCGCGACGCTGGCGCAGGCAGGGCTTAATACCGGATTTGATATCTGGGACGGCTTCGCCGTGGCGCTTATCGCGCTTACGACGGCTTGGTTGGCCTGGGGGGCGGGGCAGGCGTTTTTGGGCGTGCCTTCTTTCGATCCCCTCCCTGATATGGACCTGAGCAACGCGGATTTCCCCCCGACGGCGATCCTTGTGCCGATCTGCAACGAAAACCCGACCGAGGTTTGCGCGCGCATTATGGCAATGCGCCAATCCATGCAGGCCGCGAACGTACCCGTCGATTTCGCCATTCTGTCCGACACCTTTGACCCCGACGCCCTGATCGCAGAGCGCGCGGCGCTGGCCACGCTGTTGGGCAATGAAAGCGCTGCGAACCCGGTCTACTACCGCAACCGAACAGAGCGTTATGGCCGCAAGGCGGGCAACGTCGAGGATTTCATCCGCAAATCCGGCGGGGCCTATGAATACGTCGTGATCCTTGACGCCGACAGCCTGATGGAGGGCGACACGATCCGCCATCTTGTCGCACGGATGGAGGCAGATCCGAGCCTCGGTCTGCTGCAAACCCTGCCCAAGATCTTTGGCGCGGGGTCGCTGTTTGGCCGTGCGATGCAATTCTCTGCCAGCTTTCACTCGCCCGTTTTTGCACGCGGTCTGGCCCGTATGCAGGGGCGCGCGGGCCCGTTCTGGGGGCATAATGCCATCGCCCGTGTGCGCGCCCTGTCGCAATGCTGCGGCCTGCCAGAACTCAGCGGTCCCGCCCCTTTCGGCGGCACCATCCTAAGCCATGACTATGTCGAAGCCGCCCTGCTGGTACGTGGCGGCTGGCGCGTCGAGATGGACCCCCGCATCGCCGGTTCCTTCGAGGAAGGCCCCGACAATCTGCTTGCCTTTGCGCGCCGTGATCGCCGCTGGTGTCAGGGCAACCTGCAACACATGCGTCTGGTCGGTGCCCCCGGCCTGCACGGGTGGAGCCGGTTCGTCTTTGTCCAGGGGATTATGGCCTATCTGGTATCGGTCGCCTGGGGGGCCTTCCTGATCGTGTCGCTGCTGGCCGCTGCGACCAATGCCAGCCCTGATTATTTCCCCAACGCCTATCAGCTGTTCCCCGTCTTCCCCGACGACAAGACCTTCCAGATCGTGGCGCTTGCCTTTGGGATCGGTGGGCTGTTGTTGCTGCCCAAGCTCGCGATCTTTGGCGAAGCGGCTGCAACAGGCCGCGCCAAGGGGTTTGGCGGGGCGCTGCGCGCGCTTGGCTCTGTCCTGTCTGAAATCCTGCTGACCGCGCTGATTGCGCCCGTCATGCTGATGTATCAAAGCCGCGCCGTCGCCGAGGTCTTTGCGGGCAAGGATGGCGGCTGGCCCGCGACTGCACGCGGCGAAGGGCGGCTTACCCTCGCCGAAAGCTGGCGTGCCAGCCGTTGGGTATCGCTGTTCGGGGTCGCGGTGACTGTTGCCGTCTATCTTTGGGTGCCGAACCTGATCTTCTGGCTCTTGCCGGTGACGCTCCCCATGTCCATCGCGCCGCTGTTGATCGCCGTGACCTCGCACGAGAGCACCGGCCAAGTCTTTACCACGCCGCAAGAACGGGCCATGCCCGCCGTCATTGCGGCCTATCGCGACAACCTGAGATCGGGTGCCGCCCCAGAAGGATCGTCGCATGACACAATCGTCCAACCGGCCTGACGCGCAGCTTATTCCCATCCGGCGCGGGGTCGACCTGCCGCGCCGCGCCCGCGATCCGCGCATCGATGCGTTTCGCGGGCTGGCGCTGATCATGATCATCATCGACCACATGCCCGGCAACCCATGGGAGCATCTGACCATCCGCAACATCGGGTTCTCCGACGCGGCAGAGGCGTTCTTTATCATGTCGGGCATCGCGGCTGGCATCGCCTATTCCCCCGCCATTGGCCGCTGGATGTCGGGCGAGCTGCGTCTTTGGGATGCAATGGCCCCGCTGTGGCGGCGGGCGTGGCAGCTTTATATCGTGCATATCGTGCTGACAGTCGCGGCCATCGGTCTTTATGCCTGGGCGGCAGATACGTTTGTGCGCTCGGAATTTCGCGTGATGCACAACCTTGCCCTCTTGTATGATCAGACCGGTGCCGCGATGGCGGGGCTGGTCACGCTGGGATATCAGATCGGCTATGTGAATATTCTGCCGTCCTATACCGTCTTGCTGCTGGCAGGCCCTGCCCTGATCGCCGCTGTGCTTTACGCGCCGCGCACGACCTTGGCCGTTGCGGGGGCGTTCTGGCTTTATGCAGGAGCCACCCGACTGACCATCCCGAACCACCCCGGTGGCGGCGGCTGGTTCTTCAACCCGCTCACCTGGCAGTTCATCTTTGTCATCGGCCTTGCCATTGGCGTGCGTCATCGCAAGGACGAACGGTTGGTCCGCACCTCTCCGATCCTGTTCAAGCTGGCGCTCGGTCTGCTGCTGTTTATCTTTGCCTGGCGCTACGTGCCCGGTTTGGGATCGTTCATGAATCACAAGATGGCGCAACTTGGCGGGCTTGGCCTGCCCAGCAACATCACGACGCACAACAAGTCGATGCTCGCGCTGCCGCGCTTGGTCCATATTCTAGCGCTGGTCTATGTGCTTTCGTGCCTGCCTGTGGTGACCCGCATCTGCGCACACCGCTATGCCGCCCCCTTGCGTCTGATGGGCAGCCACGGCCTGCTGGTCTTTGGGCTAGGGACGATCCTTGCACTGGCCGGACAGATCATGATGGATGTCGAACCTACGGTCACCGCCCTGCCGTGGACCCTGCCGCTGGCCGCCATCGCTGTGTGCTATGCCGCCGCCCTGCTGGCCGAAGCGGCACGCAAACAGCCGCAGCCAAAGCAGCCCGCCCCGACCAAAGCCGAGGCCCCGCGGGCAGAGGTGATCACCGGCAGTTCCACGGCGTAAACAAGCCCGTTAGTGCCATGACCGAAAGACCGCCCGATGCGCAGACTTGCCCTGCCATCGGGTTTTCTTTACGTCCAAGACCGCCCATAAGCGAAAAACAGTGGAAATAGGGAATGTTCCCCTATCTCGTAGTGTAAATTAGTGTGTTGAAAGAGGCCCCCATGTCAAAAACCGGAAAGATCGCGATGCCAACCCAAGGGTGGCTCTACGTACTGACGGGGCTTGTGGTGGCACTCTTCCTGACGCTCGCCCCCTTCGCGGCGCAGGCGCAATCGCTGTTCACCGGTGGCGGGTCTTCCGACACGGAAACAACCGAAACGACACCCGAGGCAGAGGCGAAGGCACCGCTGGATACCCTGCTTGAAGTGCTTAAGGACGATGACGCCCGCGCGGCGCTGATCGCGGACCTTGAAAAGTCGCTGGATGCCTCGGGCGCCCCCGCGGGTGATGCAAACCCCGC
The DNA here is from genome assembly GCF_000735125.2 of Sulfitobacter sp. CB2047. Lineage (NCBI taxonomy): Bacteria > Pseudomonadati > Pseudomonadota > Alphaproteobacteria > Rhodobacterales > Roseobacteraceae > Sulfitobacter > Sulfitobacter sp. CB2047. Next base: position 2,642,559 of record NZ_CP072613.1, read on the forward strand.
GATTGAAACGATCACCGAAGCCGCGGATGCCGAAGGGGTATCGGTCGGGCGACAAATCGCCCTGATCACCCAGCAGATCGGCCAAGACACGGTAAGCACGCTCACCTCTTTCTGGAACGGGTTCGAACGCGGCGGCAAGGTTTTCTCTGGCCTCAGCGGTGCGGAGCTGACCGTATTGCTGGAAGCGATCCCCGGCCTGCTTGCGGTCATTGCGATCACCGTCGCGCTCTTTGTGGTGCTGCGCTACCTTGCGCGGGGGCTGTATGCGCGCATGGGGCGCACGGCTGAACATGTGGGCCTCTTCCGCTCTATCGGGCTGTTTCTGGGGTCGAACCTGCTGGACGCCTTTATCGTGGTCGTGGCTTGGGCCGCTGGTTATCTGATCACCATCCTCGCTGTTGGCGAAGTCGGGCAGATCGGCATCCGCCAGTCGATGTATCTGAACGCCTTCCTGCTGGTCGAAATGACCAAAGTCGTCATCCGGTCGTTCCTCTCGCCCGTTGCGTCGGGTCTGCGTCTGGTGCCCGTCGGTGACAAGGCCGCCGCGGCGCTGACCCGCTATCTGAGCATCGTGGTCAGTGTTCTGGGCTACGGGCAACTGCTGGTCGTGCCAATCGTCAACCAAAGCGTCAACACGGCCGCGGGCGCTGGCGTGTCGGCCCTTCTGTCGGTTCTCGTGCTGCTGTATTTTGTCTACATCGTGCTGCGTCGTCGCAAGGCCGTCACCCGCTGGCTACAAAGCGAGGCCGACCCCAGCGAGGCGCAAGCCGCCGAGGGCGTCGACCCCGCCACCATCGCAGAGGCGCGCCGCGGCTTTATCGCGCGCACGCTGCACGGGTTGGCAGGCATCTGGCACTGGTTCGCACTGGCCTATATCGCGGTGATGTTCATCGTGGTCATGACCCAGCCCGCCGAGGTCACGCTGAACGCGATTGTCGGGTCGGGCAAAATCCTTGCCGCGATCATCATCGCCGCCCTGCTGTCCGGCTGGTTGGCACAGGCCGTGCACCGCGGCATTTCACTGCCCGAGGACGTGAACGCCAAGCTGCCGCTGCTGGAACGTCGCATCAACACCTTTGTCCCCCGCGCCTTCAGCGCCTTGCGGCTGTTCCTGCTGATCTGCGTGCTGTTCTTTACGTTGGACGTGATCGGCACGATCGACATGCGCAGCTGGCTTGAGGGGCAGGTCGGGCTGGCAGTGACCAAGGCGCTGATCTCTGTCGGGTTGATCCTGACGGTGGCCTTCGGCATCTGGCTCGCGCTGACATCCTTTGTCGACTACAAGCTGAACCCTGAATACGGCGCTGTGCCAACCTCGCGGGAAACCACCCTGCTGACCTTGCTGCGCAATGCGGCGACCATTACGCTGATCATCCTCACGCTGATGTTCGTGCTAAGCGAGATCGGGCTGGATATCGGGCCACTGCTCGCCTCTGCCGGGGTCTTGGGTCTGGCGATTGGTTTCGGCGCGCAGAAGATGGTGCAAGACATCATCACCGGTGTGTTCATCCAGTTCGAGAACGTCATCAACGTTGGCGATGTGATCACCGTGGGCGGCACCACTGGCACCGTCGAAAAGCTGTCGGTGCGCTCTGTCTCGCTGCGCGATGTGCAAGGCGCATTCCACATGATCCCCTTCTCTACCGTTGATGTGGTCAGCAACTATATGCGCGGCTTCTCCTACACGGTCTGTGACATGGGCATCGCCTACCGCGAGAATGTCGAAGAGGCCAAGCAGGCCATGTTCGACGCCTTCGACCGCATGATGGAGAACGAGCCAGAGATCGCCAACAGCATCATGGGAGAGCTTGAATGGTTCGGGGTCCAATCCCTTGGTGACAGCGCCGTGGTGCTGCGCGTGCGGATCAAGACTGATCCGGGCAAGCAATGGGGCATCGGGCGTATGTACAACGGCTACCTCAAGACGGTCTTTGACGAGCGCGGGATCGAGATCCCCTTCCCGCAGCAGACCATCTGGCTGGGCGAGAACAAGGACGGCACCACCCAGCCGTTCAAGATCGAAGGCCCCGCCGCGCAGGATACAAGCCTGCCGCCGACCAAAACCGTGTCCAAGCCGATCGAGGCAGACGATGTGCCGGACAGCGATGATGCCGATGGCGACGGTGGTGCAGACCGCTAGCAGACGCGGAATGACTGAAATAGAAAAAGGCCCCCGATCAGCGCTGATCGGGGGCCTTTTTGGTTCGGGTGGTTCGCGCAGGCGCTACATCACCGCTTCGATCAGATACGGGCCTTTATGCGCCAGCCCTGTCTCGATCGCGAGCTCAAGCGCTTCGCAATCTGTGACCTGGGTTGCCTCTACCCCCATCGATTTTGCCATCTGTGCAAATTCAAGCGTCGGCTGGTCAAGCGACAGCATATCCATCGCCTTGGGGCCCGCATTGCTGACGCCGACATTGGTCAGCTCGCCGCGCAGGATCTTGTAGACGCGGTTGGCGAAAATCACGATGGTGATGTCCAGCCCCTCGCGGGCCATCGTCCAAAGCGCTTGCACCGTGTACATCGCGCTGCCATCTCCGATCAGCGCCATCACCTTGCGGTCAGGGCAGGCCACTGCCGCCCCGATCGCCACAGGCATGCCATAGCCGATGGACCCGCCGCAGTTGTTCACCCAAGTGTGCTTCGGAGCCCCTGCCGTTGCGGGGAAGAACGCGCGGCCTGTGGTGATCGCCTCGTCGATGACAATCGCATCCTCGGGGATGGTGCGCGCTAGGGCTTGTGCGATGCCGCCCGGCTCCAACGGGCCGCTGGGTTTGTCGGGGGTAGCGGCTTCGGCCACATGGGCGGGTGGAGTGTCCGCCGCACCCACATTGCCGCACAGCGCCTCCAGCGCCCCCGCGATATCCTGCGCGGTGGTGCAGAGGTTGGTGATCTGCGTGCCCTCGGCGGTCAGGATCGCGGGCTTGTTCGGATAGGCGAAAAAGCCGATGGGTGCGCGTGCGCCCAGCAGAACGATGCGCTTGAACGGGGCCAGCGTCTCTAGCGCCTGATCGATGGGATAGGGCACGCGGTTGACCACCACACGCCCTGCCCCGCGTTCCTGCCGCGCATTGGCCCATTCGCTTAGCAGTTTGCAGCCCGTCTTGGCCGCGATCCGCCCCGCAATCTCAAGCATCTCGGCGCTGAGCGCGGCACCGCCCAACAGCAGCAGGCTGTCGGGGCCGGACAGCGCGGCGACGGCTTCCTCCAACGCCGCCGCGTCGAAGGCAGGGCGCTGTGCAGGCTCTAGCGCGGGCGCGACAGCGCCGCCTTCGTTCCAGGCGGTGTCACTGGGCAGCATCAGCGTCGCCACCTGCCCCGGTGCCACATTTGCCGCCTGCACCGCACGGGCGGCATCCGCGCCCACATCCGCCGCCGACATGGATGTATGCACCCAATGGGACACGGGCCGCGCGATCCCTTCGATGTCAGAGGTCAGCGGCGCGTCCAGCTCGATATGCGTGACCGCATGTTCGCCGACAATATTCACCACGCCCGAGCCTGCCTTTTTCGCGTTGTGCAGGTTCGACAACCCGTTGGCGAGCCCTGGCCCAAGGTGCAGCAGGGTGCAGGCGGGCTTGCCGGCCATACGGTAGTACCCATCCGCCGCCCCCGTCGCCACGCCCTCTTGCAGGACAAGGATCGACCGCATGCCGGGCACGTGATCCAGCGCGGCAACAAAGTGCATTTCCGACGTGCCGGGATTAGTGAAACAGGTATCAAGCCCACTATCGAGCAGCGTCTGCACAAGGCTATCGGCCCCGTTCATCTGGTCTGTATCGTCTTGGTCGCTCATGTCATCTTCCTTGTTCACGCAGAAACCGCCGCCCAGAAGGGCGCGCGCAATTCTTTCTTGAGGATCTTCCCGATAGAGCTGCGCGGCAGTTCTTCGCGCAGTTCCACCGCCGACAGACGCTGGCTTTTACCCAGTTTGGCGTTGGCGTCAGCGCAGATATCATCGCCCGAACGCGTCGCCCCCTCGCGCAGCACCACCAACCCGTAAGGCGTTTCGCCCCAAGCGTCAGAGGGCACGCCGATCACGGCGGCATCCGTCACATCGGGGTCGGCCAACAACACCAGTTCAAGATCGTCGGCATAGATGTTCAACCCGCCCGAGATGATCATATCTTTCTTGCGGTCCGACAGGATCAGAAAGCCGTCCTCGTCAAAACGGCCCATATCGCCCGAGCGGAAGAAGACGTTGCCCGCTGCGTCGCGCCAGATGTAGTCAGCGGTCAGGTCATCGCGCCCGAAATACCCCGCCATCATCGTCGGCCCGCGACCGCAAATCTCGCCCACGGTGCCCTTGGGAACCTCTGCACCGGTCTCGTCGATCAGGCGGATTTCATTGCCCGGCGCAGGCTGGCCCACCGTGTGCAGCTTGTCGGGGTGTTCGGCAGAATTCAGTACCGTGACCCCGCCGCCTTCGGTCAGACCGTAGTATTCCAGAAGCTTGCCGGGAAAGCGCGCCAGCACATCCGCCTTGACCTCGGCCCGCAGCGGCGCGGAGGTGGAGAATTTCACCTGCATCGATGACAGGTCAAAGGCGTCAAAGTCAGGCACGTCCATGATACGTTTGTATTGCACAGGCACCAGCATCGTGTGGGTGATCTTTTCACGCTGCACGATCTCGAGGTACCCGCGGGCGTCGAACTTCGGCATCAGATAGACGGTCGAGCCGCCATAAAGCGTCGGCAGGAAGGACACGATCGTTGTGTTGGAATACAGCGGCGTCGACAGCAGCGTGCGGGCGTTATCGTCATATCCGTTGGGCGACACGCGGTCCATCTGCGCCGACCGCATCCAGTGATTGTGCAAGATGCCCTTGGGCGTGCCGGTCGTGCCCGAGGAATAGATCAGGTTGAACGCATCCGACATCTCGATCTGGATTTCGGGGTCGGAGTCCGAAGCCCCGTCAACCGCAGCGCCATAAGGCTGAAATGTGGGATGGTCGAAATCAATGGCAAAGCGCGCAAGATCCAGATCGGCGATAAAGCCATCGACCAGTTCAAGATATTGCGCCGCGACAAAGATCGCGCGCGCGCCGCAGTCGGTCAGCATCTTTTGCAGCGCATCGGGCGAGGCCATCGTCGACAGCGGCGTCACGCAGGCCCCTGCCCGCAAGATGCCCATAAACAGCTCTGCATAAGGAATGGAATTGGGCGAGATGATCGCGATGTTGTCGCCCTTGCTCACCCCCATCGACAGCAGCAGATTGGCGATCTTGTTGATGCGCTGGTCGAATGCCCCCCAGCTGACGGTTTGCCCGTCACAGACCAGCGCAGGTTTTTCCGGATGCGCTTTGGCGTTGTCGCGCACGACCTCGACGATGGTTTTCGTGGGTGTCGTCGCCGGTGCCGGCGGATTGATCGGTATCATATCACTGTCCTGAAATAGTTCTCTCCCCGCTGCGGAACGCCGTTCCGCAGCCCCTGACAGCAGTTGTAACGATCAAACAGAAACTTGCAAACGATGGGTGACTATGCGGCAGCTTTTCCCAAGGCGACATAGGCTGCATGCTGGGACAGGAACACGCTGCCTGTCAAATCCGAGATGAAATGCTGCTTTTTCAGACGGTCCATGACAGGGCCTTTGACCTCGGACAGGTGCAGTTTGATCCCCATATCGCGCAGCCTTGCGTTGATCGCTTCAAGCGATTCCAACGCGCTAAAGTCGATCTCGTTGATGGCAGAGCACATCAGCACGACATGGCGCAGACAGGTGTTGCCCGCCAGCCGGTCGTAGATGCAATCCTCCAGGAACCGCGCGTTGGCGAAATACAGGCTCTCGTCGATGCGCAGGGTCAGCACTGTGGGGCAGGTCTCGACCTCATGGCGGTTGATATTGCGGAAGTGTTCGGTGCCCGGGACCAGCCCGACTTCGGCAATATGCGGTTTGGTGGTTTTATAGAGATGCAGAAAGATCGACAGCACCACCCCGCAGGTCACCCCCAGTTCGACCCCGCTGCCCAAGGTGATCAGCATGGTGGACAGCACGGCAGCGAAATCTGATTTGGAATAGCCCCATGCCTTTTTCAGGATCGAGAAATCGACCAGCGTCAGCACGGCCACGATGATCGTCGCAGCCAGGGTCGCTTGCGGCAGAAAGAATACCAGCGGCGTCAGCGCCAGTGCGGCCACGGCCAGCCCCACGGCGGTATAGGCCCCCGCCGCCGGTGTCTGCGCCCCTGCGTCAAAGTTCACCACAGACCGCGCAAACCCGCCCGTGACCGGATAGCCCCCCGTAAAGGCCGCGCCGATATTGGCCGCCCCCAGACCGATCAGCTCTTGATCCGGATTGATCCGCTGACGCCGTTTCGCGGCAAGCGTTTGCGCGACAGAGATGGATTCAACAAACCCGATGACAGAGATCAGAAAAGCCGGCAGCAGCAGGCTGCCCATCAGTTCGAACGACAGGTCCGGCAGCGTCAGCGGCGGCAGGCTTTGCGGCACGGCCCCCACGATCTTGACGCCCTGCCCCGCGAGATCAAAGGCCCAGACTGCTAATGTGGTGACAACCACCGCCGCCACGGGCCCCGCCTTGGTCGCCACATCCGCCGCCCGTGGGCCAACGCCACGCGCGCGCAGGAAAGGTTTCAGCCCCTTGCGCACCCAGAACAGAAACAGCGTCGCAGACACACCAATCACCACCGTCGCCCCGTTCACCGTGCCCAGATTGGCCCAGACCGACATCAGCAGCTCTGCCAGATTGCCGCCAGAGGCATCAATGCCCAGAATATGCTTGATCTGGCTGGCGGCGATGATCACACCAGAGGCGGTGATAAAGCCCGAGATCACGGGGTGAGACAGGAAATTCGCCAGAAACCCCAGTTTGAACACGCCCATCACCAGCAGCATCACCCCAGACAGCAAGGCCAGCGTCAGCGCGGCGACGGCATAGCCCATCGTCCCCTGATCGGCGATATTGCCCAAGGCGGCGGCTGTCATCAGCGACACCACCGCCACCGGCCCCACCGCCAACGCGCGGCTGGTGCCAAAGACGGCATAAAGCAGGATCGGCGCGATCGATGCATAGAGCCCCGCTTCGGGCGGCAGCCCCGCCAGCAGCGCATAGGCCAGCGATTGCGGGATCAACATGATCGTGACGATCACCGCCGCGATCAGATCATTGGACAAGGCCGCCCTGTCATAATCGCGCCCCCAGTCGAGGACAGGCAGATAGCGGCGGGCAGCGGCAGGGATACGCACCTGATTACAACCCGTTCACCGGCACCTTGAGCATCAGGTTCCCGTCCTTGTCACGCGGCATATGCCCGGCGCGCATGTTGACCTGAAGCGACGGGATGATCAGCTTCGGCATCGACAGCTGCGCGTCGCGTTCGGTGCGAAAGGTGATGAATTCCTCGCGCGTTTTGCCGCCGCCCACATGGATGTTATGCGCTTTCTCTTCGCCCACGGTGGTTTCCCACTGGATATCGCGCCCATTGGGCCCGTAGTCGTGGCACATAAACAGGCGCATGTCGTCCGGCAGGGACAAGACCTTCTGGATGCTGTCATACAGCTCTCCGGCGTCGCCCCCGGGGAAATCAGCGCGTGCAGAGCCGCCGTCGGGCATGAACAGCGTATCGCCCGTGAAGGCGGCGTTGCCCATGACATGCACCATGCAGGCGGGCGTGTGACCGGGGGTGTAGATAGCAAAACATTCCATGCCCCCGACGCGGTAGCGGTCGCCATCCTTGAACAAGGCGTCGAACTGCGACCCGTCGCGCTGGAATTCTGTCCCCTCGTTGAACACTTTCCCGAAAGTGTCCTGCACGGTCATGATCTGCTCTCCGACGCCGATCTTGCCGCCCAGCTTTTGCTGGATATAGGGCGCGGCAGACAGGTGGTCGGCATGGACGTGGGTCTCGATGATCCACTCCAGCGCGAGCCCCTGCGCTTCGACCTCGGCGATGAGCTTGTCCGCGTGGTCATAGGTGATCCGTCCGGCGGCATAGTCGATATCCATCACGGAATCGATGATCGCACAGGCGTTGGAGTTCGGATCCCGCACGATATAGCTGATCGTATTGGTCACCGGATCAAAATGGCCCGAGACATCGGGGATGACATCCATATTCACGGGGTATTCAGTCATGGTCACCTGCTCCGTTTGCGCTTTTTTCGCCCGACATCTGAAGGCTGCGCCCCGTCGTCGAGTCAAACATATTCATACTATGGAATTCTTTGTCAAGGAAGCGGATTGTGCTGCCCGACCGCCACAGCCGCCGCGACAAAGCGTCCTGTGCCTGCCGCCTGCTCTACGCAACAGCGGCAGCATTCAGAACCCGTCCAGCGCGCTTTGCGTGATCTCGTCCAGCAGGGCCTGCACCTCTTGCATGGGGCCGTCCGGGTAGGTCGGATACCCGACAGAGACCGCGCCGTCGATGTCGGTGACAAAGATACTGTAGGGACAATGGGCGATGTTCATCGGGTCCGCCTCCATCACCTTGCGCGACACCACGGCAGAGCAGAACAGAAACACGTCTGCCGCGCGAAAGATCTCGACATCGCTGCCGACATCGCTGGCGGTACGGGCCAGCATCTCGCCCGTGTGGCTGACGTGGTCGATGACCAGCCCCTTGCCGACAATCGCGTTCTCGACCGCGAAGGTCGCATCGTCAAAGCTACCGTCGTAGTCATAGGTCACGGCCTGATCCTGAGCGGCGAGCGGCGCGGCACAAAGGCAAAGTGCTGCGGCAATCTGTAACGGTCTCATCCTTGTCCTTTCACAAACGGGCGCGGGCCTATCCTATCACCCTCGCCGCACGTCGCCAATCATGCGCACCGTCACGGGGCCGGAAAGCTGTTGAGATAGGCGATCACCGCCTTGATCTCGGCATCGCTTTTCAAGCCGGAAAACCCCATCTTGGTGCCCTTCATGAAGCTGCGCGGTGATGCCAGAAAGGCGTCCAGCGTCTGGGGTGTCCAGATCAGACCATCCTCTGCCTGCGCCATCAGGGCGCGCGAGTATTTGAACCCCTCGACCCCACCGGCAGGCGCACCAACGATCCCGTTCAGGACCGGGCCCGCGCGGTTTTTGGCGCGTTTGCCCAGCTGATGGCAGGCTTTGCATTTGCGGAACACCAACTCTCCATCGGCGAGCAAGGCAGGGTCGGCAGCAGGCTCTGACGCTGGCTCGACATCGGCAACGGGCGTTTGTTGCGGCACAGTCGCGGGGGCGGCGTCCTTGGGTGTCACATCCAGTGACAGCGCGCGCATGGTAACGTTCACGCTTTCCTTGCAGTCCGCCATACACGGCGCAACCTGCCAGCGCGGCAATTCCGTAGTGTCGCGGTCATCGCGGAGGAAACCGTCGGCATTGGGGATCTGGACCGCGGTGAAGTTGTCTTTGGACAGGGTAAATTCCTCCGCCACCAGATCGTTGGAATACAGGATATACGCCACGATGGCATAGACCTCATCCGCCGTCAGCGTTCCCGCATCGCCATAGGGCATGGATCGGCGGATATAGTCGAAGCTTGTGGACAGATGCGGCCAATAGGACCCGACCGTCTTGACCGGATCGGCATCCGCCAGCGTGTCCTGACCGCCCGCGAGCGCAGGCCAGTTCCCGCGGCCTTCGGCAAAGTCCCCGTGGCAGGCTGCGCATTTGTCGGTAAAAATCGCTTCGCCCGTCAGCACATCGCCCTGCCCCTCGGGCAGACCGCGCCCATCGGGCAGCACATCCACATCCCAGGCCGCGATCTCTTCCGGCAGCGCGGCGCGGCCCAGACCGTAGGGGGCCCCCGCCAAGGGCAAACCTGTGGCCGTGGCGATGAGGCACGCAGCAATGGTGTTAAGAAACCTCGACATTTTCAACGCTCCCGTCCGCGTGCAGCCACCATGTCTGGATGCCATTGTTATGGTAGACAGAGTTCAGCCCCCGCACCGCGCGCAGTTGCGTTTTCGTCGGCTGGACATAGCCCGTGTCATCCATCGCGCGGGATTGCAGCAGCATCTCTGTGCCGTCCCACTGCACATCGAGGTAAAAGCGGCTGAGCGCCATCGGCGTGCCCTTTTGGGCCAGTCGCGCGGTTTGCCAGCTTGCGCCACCATCCGTCGACACATCCACGCGGGTGATCGCACCGCGCCCCGACCATGCCAGCCCGGTGACGACCAAAGGCCCCGCCCCATGGGGCACCGGCGCTGGCGGGCTTGGTGCGGTGATGACGGATTTTGCGTCCATCGCCCACGTCCATTTGCGGCTGGTGCCATCGGCTAGCGTATCGGTGTATTTCGACGTTTCCTCGCGGCTTCCGACGGCCGCGTCCGTGACCTCTATCCGGCGGAGCCATTTGACCCAGAGGTTGCCCTCCCATCCCGGCACGACCAGCCGCACGGGGTAGCCGTGTTCCTTGCGCAGCGCCTCGCCATTCGCTTTGAACGCGACAAGCACATCGTCGAGCGCCTTATCCATCGGGATCGACCGCCCGTTCGACGACGCATCCGCCCCCTCGACATACACCCATTTGCCCGCAGGGTCACAACCGGCTTCCTCTAGCAGCAACCGCAGGGGCACGCCGGTGTATTCCATATTGTGGATCATGCCATGGGTGAACTGTGCCCCGTTCAACTGCGCGCCGGCCCATTCCATGCCCGAATTGGCCGCACATTCGCAGAAATAGATGTGATTTTCGCGCGGGAAACGTTCCAGATCGGCGTAGGTGAACACCAGCGGGCGGTCCACCAGCCCGTTCACCATCAGGCGGTAATCCTGCTTCGACAGTTCGATCGCGCCCGAGTGATGCCGCTCAAAGGCGCAGCCCTGCGGGGTGATCGTACCGTCCAGCGCGTGGATCGGGGTGAAGTTGATCGAACTGATGGTATCCGCCGTCAACCAAGGCACATTGCGCCGTACCACGTCTTGCTCGAACCTGATCGGCAGGCCATAGGGCGTGACATCGACCCCATCGCCCAAGCCCTGCGCCCAGGGTTGCGGTTCAACGATCAAGGGATCGGGCGATTGCGCGGCAGCGCTACGGGCCGCCATCGCCCCTAGTCCAGCAGTCGCCGCGCCACGCAAGAAGGCCCGTCTGTTCGCTGTCTTCCGTGGTGCCATGGCCTTGCCTTTCATGCTGCCCTGTTACGCGCCCTTGACGATGACGCTGGTGTTGGGGTCCAGCGAAACGCTACCCTGCTTGCGGATGTGGCTTTCGACCACGTCCCAGATCGCGGGGCCCTCGGTGCCTTCGTTCACGCTGGCCCAGCCTGCAACCTGATACGTCTTGGCCGGATCGATACGTTCACCGGTTTTCAGCAAGGTCAGTTCAGTGATGCGGCTGCCTTGCGGCTGGGTCACGTCAATGCGGTAGCCAAGCCCGCCTGTGCGCACCATGTCACCGCCCTGCTGGTAATAGGGGTTAGGGTTGAACAGGTTGTCGGCCACATCTTCGAGCACGACATGCAGGAATTCACCGGTCATCTCGGTCCGGTAGGCTTCGGGGTAGGTCATGGAGGTGACGTTCCAGATATCCTCGCGCGTGATGTCCTGCCCCGGCAGGATCGACGGCCCCCACCGCACACCGGGGCTCAGCGCGATATCGGCCTCGCGCTCGGAAAGCAGCGCGTCGCAGATCAGGTCATCCCAGGTGCCGTTGAAATTACCGCGCCGGTACAGCAGCGTGTCTTCGGCGGTGGTGCCGATGACTTCGGTCAGTTGGTCAAGATAGGGGGCGCGTTGTGCGTCGATCAGCGCGGTCATCGCCGGATCAGGCGCAATCACGTCAGAGAAGATCGGGATCAGCTTGTGTCGGAAGCCCATCATGCGGCCGTTGCGCACATCCAGATCGACGCGGCTGACGAATTTGCCGTTCGACCCCGAGGCCACGATGATCGTCTCGCCCACCAGCACAGGCTCGGGCAGCGCGTCATGGGTGTGACCCGACAGGATCACGTCGATCCCCGTCACCACGCCCGCCATCTGCTTGTCCACGTCAAATCCGTTGTGGCTCAGGCAGACGACCAGTTCGGCCCCTTTGGCGCGGACCTCGTCCACCATTTCTTGCATCCGCTCGTCGCGGATACCGAACGAATATTCGGGGAACATCCAGCCGGGGTTGGCAATCGGCATATAGGGGAAAGCCTGCCCGATCACCGCGACTTTAACGCCGCCTGTCTCGTAGAACTTGTATGGCGGGAAAAGCTCTGTCGGTTCGTCCCATTCGGCGTCAAAGATGTTCTGCCCCAGGGCGGCAAAGGGCAGCCCCTCGACGATCTCTGCCACGCGGTCAGAGCCGAGCGTGAATTCCCAGTGAAAGGTCATCGCGTCAGGCTTGAGCGCATTCATCACGTTGACCATGTCCTGACCTTGCGTGTGGTAGCAGGTGTAGCTGCCGTGCCAGGTGTCGCCGCCATCCAGCAGCAGCGCATCAGGCCGGTCCGCGCGGATCTGGTTGACCACACTCGCTACACGGTCCAGACCGCCCATCTTGCCATAGCCCTGCGCCAGCGCCGAAAAATCGTTATAGGTCAGCGCATAGGCCGAGGGGCTGCCGTCCGCGATCCCGTAAAGCTTGCGGAAATCCGCGCCGGTCAGATGCGGCACCTTCCCGCGGTTATCGCCCACACCGATGTTGACCGAAGGTTCACGGAAATAGATCGGTTTCAACTGCGCGTGGATGTCGGTCACGTGGATCAGGCTGACATTCCCGAAGGTGTCGAATTCAAGCAATTTATCCTGCGTCAACGCCTGCTGCGCGGCAAGCTTGCCCCAGTTGCCAAAGGACGACGCACCATACAAAGCCGTTGCAGCCATGCTGGCCTGAAGGAAATCACGACGAGAGATCATAGGTTGGCCTTTTCGACGCGCAATTCATATGCGCATATTTGAATAACAATATGATAAAAAGACCCGCCTCGCATCGGCGAAACGGGTCTTTTCAGGTTAGTTCCGGACAGAGGGCCCTTCGACCGACAGCCCGTTCCCGCGCGAGCCGACGTACAGCTCTAGCGCGACAAACTCGGGGCTGCCGGGGTCAAAGGTCTCGGCACGGGTGTCGCGTACACAGCCTTTGAAACGGGCCTGCACCGCGTTCAGCTTGGTGTTTTTCAGACGGTAGGTCGGGAAACCGTTGATCTGGCCCTGGCTCAGGTGGTCGGCACGGATCATGTTGCCATAATTGTCCTCGTGGCAATTGGCGCAGGACAGTTCAAGCTGGCCGAAACGGGTATAGTAGATCTCTTTGCCCTGCTCCCATGTGGATTGGGCCGGACCGTCGATGGCGATGTTCACCGGCATCCCCCGCGAGACAGAGGAGATCAGCGCCGTCATGTTCACCATGTCGCCGCCAGTGTATTTCCACTTTTCCGCCCCCATGCGGTTCTCGCGGCAATCGTTGATCTGCATTTCCAGCGTGCGCACCTCGCCCGCGGATTCGACATACTTCGGATAAACCGGACGCACGCCTGCCATCTCGGCCGAGGCCCCGTGACAATCCGCGCAGGATTTACCCTCTGATCCGTCGGCGGTGTTCCAGACGTCTTCGGCCTGTTCCACAAAGATCATGCCCGCGTTGTCAAAATCATCGGCCTGCATCGCACGGGTCTCGGCGCCGCGGAAAAGCCAGCCCGACATGACCTCGTCTACCGCGTCCGCCATATGCGCGGGGGCGGCAGTGCGGGTCACGATGTCGATCTCTTCGTTGATCACCAGCGTATCATCCACGGGATCGGCAAAGGCCCCCGTCGACATCAGCGCCGCAGCAAGGCACGCGCCCAGACCTTTTGTGAAATTGCTCATTCCTGTTCCTCCCAAGGATGCAGACGCTTAGCTGATCGCGATGTCTTTGGTTTCCTCGTAGACATCGCCGTCATCGTCATACCACGTGAAGGTGAATGTCCCCGCTTCGGGCACGGTGGCGTCGAATTCGAAATACGGGTTGGTCGAGATCGCGGGCTCCATCGCGACATCGATCACATTCTCGCCGTTAAAATCGCAGGTGAAACGGTTGATGATCGACCGCGGGATCGTGTTGCCGTCGCTGTCCTTGCGCTGGCCGGATTCCATCTTGTGGCTGATCAGGGTCTTGATCGTGATCGTCTCGCCAGCCGCTGCTGACTTGGGGACTTTGACGCGGGGTTTTACACCAGATGCCATGTTTTTCTTCCTCTCGCCTTAGCCGCCGCAGCCGCCGATTGTTACTTTGATTGTGCTGGTCGCCTTGGCGAAAGAGCCGTCGGCCAGCTTGGCGATCGCCACCACATCCTGCGTGCCCGCCAAGCGGATGCGGGTGGAGGCGTGCTGCGTTGCTGCCAGCGGGCCGAACTTGAAGTTCGCCACAGGCGGCGTGGGGTTGCCAAGCGCCAGCACCATGATTTCAGTGGCACCGGGGGCGTCGACCTCGATCGGGACGGTATTGCCGTTTTCAGCAATCTCGGGGGCGGTCAGGGTCACGCCGGTATCAGCCATCTCTGCACCGCCGGTGAAGGCAGCAATCGCGTCATCCCCGGCGGCGGCCACGGCCAGCTTGGGCAGGGACAGTGCGGCAAAGGCACCTGCCCCCATCGCAATCGCACTACGTCGTGTAAATTCCATTATCATCACTCCTGATCAGATCCCGCTCGGTGGGGTTCTTAGTCTTTCAACGTGGCAAGATAGGCCACGACATCCTCGATCTGCTGGGCGGCCAGAATAGGCCCCAGCGTGTCATCAGCCGCCTTGCCGGTATAGCCCTTGCCCGGACGGATATAGCCGCTGTCCTTGTAGAACGCAGGCATCATCGTTCCCTCGAACAGCATCTTCGCGTTGGCGACAATGCCGCGCAATTCAGCCTCGGTCCAGCGGTCCCCCGCCCCATCCAGCATCGGGCCGATTTCGCCCTGGAACGGGATATCGGGCAAAGCGCTGACCTGATGGCAGGCGATGCAGTTGCCAAGCTTTTTGCTGCCCACGATCTTGGCCCCCTCTTCGGGGTTACCGGGAGTGCCGGTCAGCGATTGTTCAACCGCGCCATACTCATCATAGGCCACGTCACCGGGGGCCACGTCGGCCGCATGCGCCGCCGCGGCAAAGCCGACAGAGGCCACCAGGGCAAATACGGAAACTTTCATGCGTCCTCCCACAGACATTCCTTTTGAAAACCCTACTGCCCGCGCCAAAATGACGCAACTATAAATTCAATTTATTGAATTTCTTATAACAGCACAGCATTTAGCGGATTCTACCGCCGTTATTCCTGCTCTTCAATGAGCATACGCGCGTGATATTTCTGGAACGTCTCGTCCCCCTCATATCCCTTGTCGACGACCCAGTTCATCATGTGAAAGGTCGTCGCCGGGCCAAAGGCACCGGGCACCGTCGCGACCGCCGCTTCAACGGCCGTCTGCCCTTCGTCCACGGTCTGGGGGAAATACATCAGCGTCGGCGTGAACATCTGACGCCATTTGCGCACCATGTCCTTCTCGGGCAATGACTCTCCGTCAAAGTCGGTGACCTCGACATCGCCGAACATGTTGATTTGCACGACAAAGAAGTTCTCGCGCAGGTAGGCGTCGATCTTGGGCAGGGGGAAAACCTCTTCGTGCATCTTGTTGCAGTAGATGCAGCCCCGCTGTTCGATGATGACCATCAGCCGCTTGCCCTCGTCCGTCGCCTCGGCCAGATCGTCGCGCAGATCTTTGAAGGTCTCGCGCATCCAGGCGGTTTTGTGCAAACCGTCATCCCCCAAGGTCGCGGCACTGCCCGCAGTCACCATACAAGCGACAGCCGCCAGCGCGGCCAAAGCGTTTCGGATCATCTTCATCAAAAGTCCCTCCGGTTGTTAGCCAATGGCGCTGAAAACAGGGAAGGTTTCAAGCATCCACTGCGCAATATAATTGATCGAGTTGGTGGCGATCAGCAGGCCAAAGACAATCAGCAGAACCCCCATCGCCTTTTCTACCGTGCCCAGATGTTGCCGGAACCCCGCCATCCAGCGCATGAACGGCCCGATGAACAGCGCCGCCAGCACGAAAGGCGCGGTCATACCCACGCCGTAGGTCAGCAGCAACAGCGCACCCGAGCCCGCCGTCTCGGCCCCCGCAGCGGTGAACAGGATGGCCGCAAGCACCGGCCCGACGCAAGGCGTCCAACCAAAGGCAAAGGCCAGCCCGATCACATAGGCCCCCAGAAAACTGGTCGCGGTCGTGTTCCCCGCATCCGCACGAAACTGGCGATATAGAAAACCGATACGGATCACGCCCAGAAAATGCAGGCCCATCGCAATGATAACAGCCGCAGCGACCCATCGCAAAATATCGAAATAGTCCCGCACGATCTGGCCAAAGGTCGTGGCCACCGCCCCCAGCCCGACAAAGATCGTGATAACCCCCGCCGCAAAGAACAGCGCCGCGATCACCGCGCGCCTGCGCACGGCGGCATCCACCGGCCCGTCTGCCGTGATCTGGTTCATGCCGACGCCCGCCAGATAGCTCAGATAAAAGGGCACGATCGGCAGGATGCAGGGCGACAAAAAGGACAAAAGCCCGGCAAATGCCGCGCCCAGAAAGGTGATTTCAAGCATGCAGGTTGCCTTTATCTTGTGCCATTCACATATTCACATTAAGTATTTTGAAATCAACAGGTGAATTCCCTATGCGGTTGCGCACTGCTTTCTTGTCCCTCTCGGTGGCCGCAGGTCTTGCGGTTTCCCCTGTGATCGCCGCGGCCCAGACCGCGCTGATCATGGTCGAGGAACAGGGCTGCGTGTGGTGTGCCCGTTGGGATGACCAGATCGCCCCGATCTATCCCAAGACCCAAGCGGGCAAGGCAGCCCCATTGCGCCGCGTTGATATCAACGATGACAAACCCACCGATCTGCACTTTGCCCGCAGCCTGCATTACACGCCGACGTTCGTGTTGATGGTCGACGGCCATGAGGTGTCGCGCATCGAAGGCTACCCGGGCGAAGATTTCTTTTGGGGCGTTCTGGAAAAAATGCTATCCGACGCCAAATTGATGCCAGACCCCGCCAAAAGCTAGCGCCCCTTGCGATATGCGCACGCCAATCCCCTTTTATTCAGCTAAGGATGTTAACCAGTGGGTAACCCCGGTTCCGACACAGAAATGAGCCAAGCCGATCGGGACCGTATGGCCGAAAACGCCGCACGTGCCTCTAACTTCCTCAAGGCGATCAGCCACGAGGGGCGGTTGATGATCCTGTGTCACCTCTCTGCAGGCGAAAAATCCGTCACCGAGCTGGAAGAGCTACTGTCAGCCCGTCAGGCGGCGGTATCCCAACAGCTGTCACGCTTGCGGCTTGAAGGGCTGGTAACGCCTCGCCGCGACGGAAAGACGATCTATTACCGGCTGGCCGATGACCGTCCGCAAAAGATCATGGAAGTCGTCTATGATATGTTCTGCAAACCGGACAACGACGGGTAAACGCGGCTCAGAGCTGCTCCAGATACGTCAGCAGCCGCGCTTCCGAGGCGAATAGCCCGGTCTTGCGCCCGACCTTGATCTCGGGCGGGGCTTCGCCCGCCAGATCGATCACCGCCGGATGGATATAGCTGTTGCGCGCCACGGTCGGCGTATTGCTCAGCTGTGCGGCGGCGGCTTCGGCCAATTGCTTGATGGTGGCCTGCCCCTTCTCGGCGGCCTCGAAGGCGGCAACGGTGCCCGCCCATGTACGGAAGGTCTTGGCGGTAAAGTCGTCGCACCCCGATGCTTCGGCGATATAGGCGTTCAATCCGGCTGAGTTCAACTGATGCACCTCGCCCTGCGCATCGGCCCATGTCAGCAGCTCCGCCCCCGGCAGGTCGTTAATTTTCTCCAGCGTTTTGGCCAGCGTCCGGTCGTTGATCTGCCGCCGCACCTTCTTGCCGCCCTTGGCCGTATAACGCAGCCGGATCACATTCCCGTCGAGTTTGACATGGCGCGACCGCAGGGTCAGCGTGCCATAGCTGCCATTCTCGCGCGTGTAGTCCGGATTTCCCACCCGCAGCGACGCGCGGTCGATCAGCGTGACGGCGCTGGCCAAGGCAAAGCTGCGCTCCCCCGCCTGCTGATCCAGATCGCGAGCGACAAAGCGGCGCAGACGCGGCAAAGCATGCGCAAAATCCACCAGGCTCGCGAATTTCGTCTCTGCCTGCGCCTCTGACCATTTTTCGTGATAGCGATATTGTTTGCGATTGCGGGTGTCGCGCCCCGTGGCCAGCAAATGCCCGTTCGCCAAAGGCGTCATCCACACGTCTTCATAGGCGGGCGGCACCGCCATCGCTTCCAGCCGCGCGCGCTCTTCTCCGCGAGCAATAGTTGTGCCGTCCGGTGCCTTATAGGTAAACCCGCGCCCGCGCCGCTGACGCGAAATTCCGGGGCGGTCATCGCCATAATAGGTCAGCCCCGCGCCGCTCATATGTCAGACAGCCTCGACTTCCGACGACAGCTTGAGCACCTCATCCCCGTCGTCTTGCTCGATCAGCAGCGCCGGATCATCATCGGACCCGTTTCGCGTGACTTCGGACCCCTTCAACGTACGGGTCACACTTTTGGTAAAGCGTTCTGTCACCTTGCCACTGGCAGTGCCCTGCCCCCAGTCCCATTTGACCTTGGTGCCCTTGGATATCCCTGACATCGTCGTCCCCTTCCGCACTGTTTGGTGTGAAAGGATAACGACCTATGCCCGAAACGGGTTCCCTCCGATCAGACCCGCCAGCGCAGCACGCGGGTTTCGATGGCGGCAATCACGGCGCTCACGCAAACCCCAAGCACCGACAGGATCACCACCCCCGCAAACAGACGTTCAAGATCATAAAGACTGCCGGCCTCAAGGATATAAGCCCCGATGCCATATTCCGCGCCCAGCATTTCAGCGGCCACCAACAGTATGATCGCAATCGCCAAAGAGATGCGCAGCCCCGACAGGATGCCCGGCATCGCCCCCGGCAGTACGATCTTGCGCACGATCGACCACCACGACAGACCAAAGCTCTGCCCCATGCGGATCAATCCGCGGTCCACATTGTCCACCGCAGCATAGGTCGCCACGACCGTCGGCGTGAATGTCCCAAAGGCGATCAGCGCGTATTTACTGCCCTCGTCAATGCCGAACCAGATCACGAACAACGGCAAAAGCGCAATCTTGGGGATCGGGAACAGCGCCGCAACCAAGGGCACCAGCCCGGCACGCACATAGCTGAACAGCCCGATCATCACCCCGACGCCGACACCAACCAAAGCCCCGAGCGTCGCCCCCACAGCCAAGCGGCTGAGCGAGGGGGCCAGGTGTTTGAACAGCATCCCCGATTGCCACAGCTCGACAAAGGTCATCGCCACATCCGAGGGGCGCGGCAATGTCAGGTTAGAGATAAAACCGCTGCGCGTGCCCCATTCGGCCAGCAGGATCAGCAGGACAAAGACCAAGACCCCCATGCCCCGTCGTTGCTTGGGGGCAAAACCGCCGCCGCGAAAGGCGACGGGGCGGCTGTTTGTATGTGCTGCATCAGACATGGATCAACTCCGCATCGGCGGCGGCGGCTTCTTCGCGCATCAGCCCCCACAAATGTTGTTGTTGCGCCTCGAGGGCGGCATCGCCATAGGCACGCTCTGCCAGCGGGGTGGTCAGCTCGACCACTTCGCGGATCTGCCCGGGGCGGCGAGATAGCACCACGATTCTGTGCCCCAGCCGTACGGCCTCTGCCAGATTGTGGGTGACATAGACGGCGGTGAAAGGCTGGCGTGTCCACAGGCTGATCAGATCGTCCATTAACAGCTCGCGCGTCTGGCTGTCCAAGGCGCTCAGCGGTTCGTCCATCAACATCACCGCAGGGTTCACCGCCAAGGCGCGTGCAATGGCGACCCGCTGTTTCATCCCGCCAGAAAGTTGTTTGGGCAGGGCATCGGCAAATTCGGTCAGCTTGGTACGGGCCAGCACGTCGTCGATGATCCGCGCCCGCGCGGCGGCGTCCAGACTGTGATCCTCCAGCACCAGCGCCACATTGCCGCGCACGCTGCGCCAAGGCAGCAAGGCGAAATCCTGAAATACGTAGGTAAGCGGGTTCAGACAGCCGGCTGGGGGCGTGCCCAGTTGCAGCACCTGACCCGAAGTCGGCTGCTCCAGCCCGCCCAGCATCCGCAGCAGGGTCGACTTGCCACAGCCCGAAGGCCCGACGATGCAGACAATCTGCCCTGAGGGGATATCAAGGTTGATATCGCGCAGCACTTCGGTCTCGCCATAAGTATGGCTGACCCCCGCTAACCTAAGATCCATGAGAAACGTCCTGAAATATCAAAGGCCGGGCAAAGCCTGCCCGACCTGTCGTTGGTATAGATGGCGCGATCAGGCGCCGATGGTGTCGACGAAAGACGTGTCGATCAACGTCTCAAGCGTGATATCCGCATCCACCAGCCCCTCGGACTGGAACCAGCTCAGCTGGTCACGCACAGAGGCGACGTTCAACGCGGCCCCCTCGTTCAGACGCATGGTGCCGTTGACAATCCCCGGCGTCGCGGCCTCGAGCGTTTTGTCGGTGTAGACGTAGTTGTGGATCAGCTTGACCATCTCGGCCACGCCTTCCGCACCGGCGGTCTGTTCGATCATCGCCGCGTTGTAGTCAGCCACCCCCTTGGCATAGGCCGCAAGGTAATCCTGCGTCTGCTGCTTTTCCTCACTCGCGTTCTTGGTCGAGGTAAAGACCGTGGTGACCTGATAGTCGGGCAGATAATCGGACACGTTCCCGATGATATGCACGGCACCCGAGCCCGCCAGTGGCTTGGCGATATGGGGCACGATGGACCAGGCATCAATCTGGCCGGTCTTCAGCGCGCCGATGATGGCACCCACCTTCTGCAACGGCTTGAACGACAGCTCGATCCCCTCGGCCTGCGCCATCTTTGACCCCATATAATGGAACGACGATCCTGCCGTGGTCATGCCAAAGCTCTTCCCGTCCAGCATCGCAGGCGCGGTCACACCCGCCTGATAGGCCGCGTCCGAGGCCAGAAACTTCTGCCCGTCAATGCCCTTCTCTTCAGACAAAGCACCGCCGATCACCTTGATCGCACCCTTATCCCCCAGCGACACCAGCCCGCCCGAGATCGCGGTCACGGCATAGTCGACATCCCCGCTGGCAATCGCCACGGCCATCGGCTGCGCGGCCTGAAAGAACTTGAGCTCGACATCCAGACCGGCCTGCTTGAAATACTCGCGCTGATAGGCCACGAATGTGCCGGAATGGCTGGTGAAACGCAGCGCGCCCAGAGTGATCTTTTTGCCCTGCGCAACAGCCGGTGCAGCAAGCCCGACCGCGGCAGCGGCCCCCATGGTAGCCAATGTCTGGCGGCGGTTGAATGTGGTCATGATATCCTCCCCTTGAATTTGCGCGCACAATGGGTCGTGGCATGACGTAGTGTCAAGCGCACGCCCCCCGAAAACCACCCTCACGAACGAAGCGTCACGGCCTGTGGCACCAAGCCTCGCCCGCTTCCAAATGGCCTTAAATCCTCGCCGAAGGCTCCCCAGATTGCCAGCGCGTACGACATTGCCTATATGGGCGTCACCGCTGCATCAGCCCCCTCCCTTTCACAAAAGGCCCGATTCCATGACCTTCGACCGTTCGATCAAAATCGCCCCTTCCATCCTTGCTGCCGACTTTGCCAATTTCGGGGCAGAGTGCGACGCCATCGAAGCGCAGGGTGCGGACTGGGTACATGTCGATGTAATGGACGGGCATTTCGTCCCGAACATCAGCTTTGGCCCGACCACCTGCGCCGCGATCCGCCCCCATATCAAGGGCGTGATGGACGTGCATCTGATGATCGCACCCGTGGATCCCTACATCGATGCCTTTGCCAAAGCCGGTGCCGATGTGATCACGGCCCATGTCGAAGCCGGCCCCCATATCCACCGCACGCTGCAAGCGATCCGCGGTGCCGGTGCCAAGGCCGGTGTCGCGCTGAACCCCGGCACGCCTGCCGCAGCGGTCGAGCATCTGCTGGACGTTGCCGATCTGGTCTGTGTGATGACCGTGAACCCCGGTTTCGGCGGGCAGAAGTTCATCGATATGAGCGACAAGATCCGCACCCTGCGCGCGATGATCGGTGACCGTCCGGTGCATATCGAAATCGACGGAGGCGTTGATGTGAACACCGCTTCCAGCGTGGCGCAGGCGGGGGCGGATGTGCTGGTCGCAGGCTCCGCGGTATTCCGTGGCGGGTCTGTCAGCAACCCTGCCCCCTACGGCGAAAACATCCGCGCTATCCGCGCCGCTGCGGAAGGCGTCTACGTCTAAGCGCCAGCCGCACACCAGCGACAAAGGAAAAGGCCGGCCCCCACCACGGGGGACCGGCCTTTTCCTTAACACCGCACAGGGAACAATCAGAAGCCAATCAGGCCAGCTGATCCTTGAATGTCTCGATCAGCTTGTGCTTGAGGATCTTGCCCGTGGGGGCCGCAGGCAGGGCCGTTCCGATGATAAACTGGCTGGGGCGTTTATAGCCAGTCAGCCGTTCCTTGACGAAGGCCTTCAGGTCTTGCGGGTCCAGCGTATCGCCCTCGGCGATCTGGACGAAGGCCAGCACCTCTTCGTCATTGCCTGTGGACCGGCCCACCACGGCGGCCTGAATGACCTGCGGGTGATCGTTGATCGCGGCCTCTACCTCGGGCGGGTAGACGTTGAACCCGCCGTGGATGATCAGCTCTTTCGAGCGGCCCAGAATATGCAGATGACCGTGTTCGTCGAACGTCCCCAGATCGCCGGTGCGCAGCCAGCCATCCTGGCCGAGGACTTTGGCGGTTTCCTCGGGGTTCTTGTAGTAGCCCTTCATGACGTGGGCCCCACGGGTCAGGACCTCGCCCTTGCCATTGCTGCCGCCTTCGACGGTATCATCAATCTTGGTCTCGACACCGGGCAAGGACGGGCCGACCGAGATATCGGGCGATCCCAGTGGGTTACTGGTGGCCGAGATACCGGCGGTGGATTCCGTCATGCCATAGCCGTTCTGGATCGCGACGCCGTAAAAGGCTTCGGCCTTGCGCTTCCACGTGGGGTCCAGCGGTGCCGCCCCCGAAGATACATAGCGCAGCGTTTCGGAGTTGAGCTGCGTGAGCCCCTGCTCTTTCGTGTATTGCATCAGCAGCGCGTGCATCTGCGGCACGGCCGACAGGAAGTTCACCCCCGTGGTCAGCGCGGTATAAAGCTTTTCGGCCGAGAAACGCGCCTCCAGCCGGATTTCGGCACCGGCGCAGCAGGAGGCGGTCATGACTGAACACAGCCCGAAAACATGGGTCAGGGGCAACACGCCATAGACCACATCGCCTGCATTGATCCCCCGCAGCGTCGCCGAGGCATTGCCGCCAAAGCGCACGTTGGCATGGGTCAGCATGACGCCCTTTGGGTCGCCCGTTGTGCCGGTGGTATACAGCAGCACCGCCACATCGCTCAGATCCCCATCAGGGTTGCTGGCGATCGGCGTGGCCAGATGCATCGCGCCGAAGGCACCGGTGATCTCTGCGGCATCCAGCCGTTCCGCATGGGCTGTCGCATCCGGTGAGGCGTGGCAGGTCATCAGCACAGCAGCAGGCGCCGCGTGGTCAATGATCCGCTGGATCTCGCCCGCGCTTTGGCGTGCATTGACGGGGATGATGACTGCGCCGGCTTTCCACGTGCCAAACACAGTGGCCACGGCGGCGGCACAGTTTTCCGACAGCATCAGCACGCGGTCGTTGGGCTGCACACCGGCATCCTTGAGCGCCTGCGCGATGTCATCGCTTGCCTTGTCGAACATCTTGTACGTCCAGCGTACCCCTGTGCTGTCGCTCAGCGCGGGCGCGTCCCCGCGTGCGGCCACTTGATCCGCCAGAAATTGCTCTACACGTACCATTATATTCTCTGCCTCCCCGCAGTCTTTCAGAACCCGGTCAGCGCGTCTGGCTGCGGGTTGGGTCAATAGATCGGTGGCCGAGGGTCAGCCGCCGTAATTCGGTGTGCGCTTCTCGAGGAAAGCGGCGATGCCTTCGGCGGCTTCATCTGCGCCGGTGGCATGGGCCATGGCGTCACATTCCGCTTCAAGCTGGTCGGCCTCGGACACGTCATAGCCCTGCGCGACCAGCCCGCGGATCACCCCTTGGGCTTCGCGGGGGCCTGCGGCCAAGCGGTCGGCAAGCGCCATTGCGGCCTCGAACGCGCCGCCCTTGTCGGTGACGGCATTTACCACGCCCAGATCATGCATGCGTTCAACGGTGACGGGCTGCGCCAGCAAGCACATCTCCATCGCGAGCTGCCGCGGCAGCGCACGCGCGAGCGAGGCGGTCAGCCCCCCGTCGGGCACCAGCCCCGCCTTGACGTAAGCAGCGGTGAACTTGGCACCGGCGGCGGCAACGATCAGATCGCAGGCCAGCGCGAAAGACAGCCCCGCGCCCGCGGCACCGCCTTCGACGGCGGCGATCACCGGCACCGGACAGGACCGGATCCCGCGGATCAGGCTGTGCAATTCGTTGATCTTGCCCCGACGTTCATCTTTGGGCATGTCGCGGCGGGCAATCAGGACATTCAGATCGCCGCCCGCGCAAAAGAAATCCCCTTCGGAGGTGAGGATCACGGCACGGATACGCGGCTCGGCGGCCATTTCAATCGCTTGGCCGATGCAGGCGTAAAGCTCGGGCGACAGGGCCCCCCGCTTGTGCGCGTTTCCGTTCCAGATGACGATCCGGTCACCCTTGTCTTCGATCCGAGCGCTCATTTCAGTTTCTCCTGTGGGACGCGCTTGAACACGCCGGTGGATGTCGCAATGACCGTGCCGTCTTCGTGGACGAGTTCAGCGTCGATATACAGCAGGCTGCGGCCACCGCCCTTGATCGTGCCGGTCGCGGTCACGCGCCCGGGCTGCCCCGCGGCCAGAAACTGGGTCGTCAGCGAGATCGTGAGGAACGGGTGCTGGCCGGTGGGATCCACGCTCAGCGATCCGGTCATGCCACAGGCGTTATCCAGCAATGTGGCGGCAATACCGCCATGAAGAACCCCATGGCGGTTGAAGTGTTGCGGACCCAGATCAAGAAAGCAGCGCCCGTGGGCCGGATCGGATATGTCGACGACATATCCGACCAGGGTTTGGGTGCCGGTCTCGTCCCGGATCAGCTGGCTTTCATCAGGCTGCTGCAAGGGCAATGAAACGCTCCAGATGGTGGTCTGTGTCACCAAAGCGGTGGTCTGCCATGATGATACGCTTGGCGATATGGGCCAGTTCGTATTCTTGCGTCATGGCGATACCGCCGTGCATCTGGATGCTGTCTTCGGCAACCAGACGGCCCGCGCGACCCAGCAGGTTCTTGGCGGCAGAGATATGCGTCTCGCGCGCTTTATACTCCGCTTCGAGGTTGCCCGCGGCAACGATCACCGCAGAGCGCGCCTGCTCCATCTCGATCAGCAGGTCGGACATGCGGTGCGCGAGCGCCTGGAACGTGCCGATGGGCTTGCCGAACTGCTTGCGGGTCATCAGGTATTCGCGGGTCAGGCGGGTTGCCGTTTCCATCGCACCCAGTGTTTCCGCACAGATCGCGACATTGGCCGCAGCGACGCGCGCCTCGATCGCCTTGAACGCCTTGCCCGCTTCACCCAGACGGGCAGAGGCAGGGACGGACACATCATCCAGCGTGACTTCGGCGGCACGACCACCGGCCAGCAGCGCATAGCCTTGCAGCGTGATGCCTTTGGTATCTGCGGGCACGAGGAACAGCGAGATCCCGTTTTCGTCGCCTGCCTCGCCGCTTTCGCGGGCAGAAACGATCAGCATGTCGGCGTTTTCAGCGTTGACCACAACCGCCTTGCGGCCGTTCAGCACCACGTTGTCGCCATCGACCTTGGCTGTAGAAGTCACCTGGTTCAGGTCATAGCGGCTGGTGGGTTCGCCGTGGGCAAAAGCCACCTGCAACGCGCCACCGATCAGCTCTTCGACGTGGGCCTGCTGGTCTTCATTGCCCAAGTCGGCAATCAGACCGCCGCCCAGAATGGCGGTATCAAGGAAGGGTTCGACCACGCCTGCGCGGCCCAGTTCCTCGAACACGACGGCGATGTCGAAACCAGCGCCGCCAAAGCCGCCCTGATCTTCGGTGAACAGTGCTCCAATGACGCCCAGTTCGGCCAGACCGTTCCAGATGTCGGCGGAAAAGCCGGTGTCGCTTTCAAGGATCTTGTTGCGGGCTGCTGTATCGTATTTGTCGCGCAGGAAACGGCGCAGACTGTCTTGCAGCATTTGGCGTTCTTCTGTCAGGTCGAAGTTCATGCTCCACCTCCCATCGTTGTTTTGGCAATGATCTGGCGCTGGATTTCGTTCGAGCCGCCAAAGATCGACAGTTTACGGTTGTTGAAATATTGCGCGGCGACGGGGCCGGCATTCAACGGATCAGGCAGGGCCAGGTTCGACCCTTCGATCGCTTCGGATGCAAATGGCATCGCATAGGCACCCGCCGCACGACGCGCGAGGTCGTTGATCTCCTGACGGATGATCGTGCCTTTGACCTTCAGCATGGACGATTCAACGCCCGGTGCCGCGCCCGCTGCCGCCTTGGAGACGATGCGCAGGTTTGTGGTGCTCATCGCCATCAGGTCGATTTCAACCTGTGCCACACGTGCCGCGAAATGCGGGTTCTGCATCAACGGCTTGCCGCCGGACATCTCTGCCTTTGCGATACGTTTGACCGCCGTCAGACCCGCTTGCGAGAACCCGACGCCCGCGATGTTGGTGCGTTCGTGGGTCAGCAGATACTTGGCGTAGGTCCAGCCTTCATTCTCTTTGCCGACAAGGTTTTCGACCGGGACTTTCACATCCGAGAACCAGACTTCGTTCACCTCGTGGGTGCCGTCGAGCAGGATGATCGGGCGCACTTCGACGCCGGGGGTGTCCATATCGATCAGCAGGAAGGAAATACCCTCTTGCTGCTTCACCGTCTTGTCGGTGCGCACAAGGCAGAAGATCATGTTCGCGTGCTGACCCAGGGTGGTCCACGTCTTCTGGCCGTTGACGATGTAGTGCGTGCCTTCGTCGTTCAGAACCGCTTCGGTCTTGAGCGAGGCAAGGTCGGACCCCGCACCCGGCTCGGAATAGCCCTGACACCACCAGTCTTCGCCCGACAGGATGCGGGGCAGCCAGTAGTCGTTCTGCTCTTGCGAGCCGAACTTTTGCAGCACAGGCGCCAGCATCGACAGGCCAAAAGGCACGATGCGTGGCGCATAGGCGGCAGCGGCCTCTTCTTCGAAGATGTGACGCTGCACCGCGTTCCATTCCGCACCGCCAAATTTCTTGGGCCAGTTCGGGGCCAGCCAGCCTTGGGCGTTCAGGATCGCATGCCACTGTTCCTGACCGTCTTTACCCAGCTCTTCACCCTTGCGGATTTTGTCGCTCATTTCCTTGGGGAGCTTTTCCTCAAGAAAGGCCCGCACTTCGGCGCGGAAAGCCTTTTCTTCGTCGCTATAGCTCAGATCCATTTGTCTTCCTCCGGTTTATACTGTCGGGCATTGCGCCCTTGTTCATTTACTTGGCGGCTTGTTTGTTCAGGTCGTCAAAGCTGCGCCCTTCGGCCACCAGCTGTTTCAGTAGCGGCGCGGGTTCCCAGAACCAGGCGTCTTCCTTGGCGTAGCTTTCGATGTCGGCCAGCAGTGCAGGCAGCCCTTGCAGGTCGGCCCATTTCATCGGGCCACCCCAGTAGCGCGGGAAGCCGTAGCCAAAGAGCAGGACCATATCCACGTCCAAGGGCCGCTTCGCGATGCCCTCGCCCACGACCTTTGCCGCCTCGTTGACCATGGCGGCCATATAGCGGCGGACGAGCTCTGCGTCGGTAAAGTCACGCGGGGTGATGCCACGCTCGGCGCGTTCGGCGGCGATCAGCTCGGACACTTCGGGGTTCGGCACGCCGCCGCGCGATCCGGCCTCATAGATATAGTAGCCTTTGCCGGTCTTCTGACCAAAGTTGCCCGCTTCGCAGATCTTGTCGGGGTATGTCGGCACGCGTTCGGCAGGGTGGCGCGTCGCCGCCTTGCGCTTGCGTGTGGCCCAGCCGATATCGAGTCCGGCCAGATCGCCCACGGCAAAGGGGCCCATGGCAAAGCCGAAATCCACCAGCGCCTTGTCGATCTGGAACGGCGATGCACCATCAAGCACCATGTGATCGGCGGCGGTGCGGTAGGTTGCCAGAATACGGTTGCCGATAAAGCCGTCGCAGACACCGGCGCGCACGGAAATCTTGTTCAGCGCCTTGCCAAGAGCAAAGCCCGTGGCAACCACATCGGGGGCGGTCTTTTCGGCGACCACCACTTCGAGCAGCTTCATGATATGCGCAGGCGAGAAGAAGTGCAGCCCGATCACATCCGCAGGGCGCGAGGTGCTGGCCGCGATCTCGTCCACATCCAGATAGGACGTGTTGGACGCCAGAATAGCACCGGGCTTGCACACGGCATCAAGCTTGCCGAACACCTCTTTCTTGACACCCATATCCTCGAATACGGCTTCGATCACCAGATCGACCGAGGCGAGGCTGTCATAGTTGATCGACACCTCAAGCGCGGTGTTGGTCATCGCGTCGTATTTCATCTGCGTGATCTTGCCACGCTTAAGCGCGCCGGAAAGATTGCCCGCGATGCGACCGCGCGCGGCCTCTGCCGCGTCTTCCTTCATCTCGATCAGCACGACGTTGAAGCCTGCCAACAGCGCAGCCGTGGCGATGCCTGCGCCCATGGTGCCGCCGCCGATGATGCCGATGGATTGCAACGCGCGGGGTTCGACGCCTTTCAGTTCCGGCAGGTTGCCTACCGCACGCTCGGAGAAGAACGCGTGGATCATGCCCTGACGTTGGTCTGTCTCCATCAACTCCATGAAAATCTTGCGCTCGGCCAGCATGCCTTCGTCAAAGGGCAGTTCCGCCGCGGCCTGAACCGCGCGAACCGCCTGCGCCGGAGAGATTTGCCCCCGCCCCTTTTTCAGCGTCCCGTCATAGGCGGCATCCCAGTCGATCGGCGCGGGTGCGGCCATCTCGCTGACGGGGCGGCGCGGTGCGTTGGTGGCGATCAGGTTCTCGGCATAGGCGACGCCCACATCCTCGGGGTCACCCTCGGTGACCTGATCGACGATGCCAAGGCTTTCGGCTTCGGCCGCTTTGACCTGACGGCCAGAGGTGATCAGATCAAGCGACGGGTCCACGCCGATCAGACGCGGCAAACGCTGGGTCGCACCGGCACCGGGGATCAGGCCCAGATGTACCTCGGGCAGGCCCACTTTGGCCGACGGCTGCGCCACGCGGTAATGCGCCGACAGCGCGATCTCGAGCCCGCCGCCCAAGGACACACCATGCATGGAGGCGACAACGATCAGCGGGGACTCCTCGATCCGTTTGCACACATCCGGCAGGAAAGGTTCCAGCGGCGTTTTGCCAAATTCGGTGATATCCGCACCGGCGATAAAGGCGCGGCCCTCGCCGACGATAACCACGGCCTTGACGCCGTCATCGGCCTCGGCCTGCGCCATACCGGCCACCAGACCTTCACGAACAGCATGGGACAACGCATTGACCGGGGGGTTCTTGATCCGCAGTACGGCCACGTCGCCTTTGCGGGTATATCCAATCTTGTCAGTCATTTAGCATATTCCTTGGTCTAGTCTTG
Organism: Sulfitobacter sp. CB2047; assembly: GCF_000735125.2. NCBI lineage: Bacteria > Pseudomonadati > Pseudomonadota > Alphaproteobacteria > Rhodobacterales > Roseobacteraceae > Sulfitobacter > Sulfitobacter sp. CB2047. Next base: position 2,672,126 of record NZ_CP072613.1, read on the forward strand.
TTTCAGTCCCGGCGGCTGAGCGCGGGGGTGCGCCCGGTGCGCTGTTCAAGCGCACGCACCAGTTCACGCAACGCGGGGCCGACCTCTTGCACGATACGGGAATCGGGCAAATCATGTGGCATGGCCCCGGCGGTAAACGATACCGGTTCGCCGAACTCTTCGGCAAAATAGGGGACACTTACGGCGTTGATCGTACTGGCATATCGTGTGCCCTCCGACGCGTAGGCGAACCCTTGTTCTATCAATTGCGAATATCCCTCCGCCCGGAACCTTCGCATATCCGCTTCGGGCGTCAACTGCTCAAAGCGCTCTTCGCCAAGTGACGCCACGACGGCCATGCCCGACGACGATCCGAACACGGGAATCCGGTGCCCCGGCTCCAGCCAGATGGTCGATGCATTCTGTGGCCGCCATGTGCGCACCAGCATCATTTTCTCGTCGTCGCGCACGGCGACCAGCAATAGCGTGCCCGTTTTATCGGCCAGCTCTTGCATGGCGTCGGACACCAAATCCAGAAAGTTCACCGCCACCGATGCGACAGAGCCAAGCGCGATAGCCGACGGCCCTAGCCGAAAGCGGTCATTGCGCCCGCCGTGGCTGAGGTAGCCCAGTTCGCACAGCGTATAGGTCAGCCGCGACACCGTAGGCTTGGGCAGCCCCGTCCGGTCGGCAATCTGCGCGTGGGTCAGCCCGCTGTCACTGGCGCGAAAGGCCCGCAATACAGCAAGCCCCCGCGCCAGAGTGTTGGCAAACTTCCTGTCTGTGGGGTCCCCACTCATCGCGCCGCCATAGGAATAAGCAGCGAGATCATCGGGAAGGACATGATCAGCACCAGCACGATCACGTCAACGCTGAGGAAGCGCGTGATACCGGCAAAGATCTTGTCGATCGGAGCCTCTTTGCCCACCACATTGGCGATAACAAAGACGTTCAACCCGACAGGCGGCGTGATCAGCCCGATTTCCAGCAGCTTAATCACCACAACACCGAACCAGATCAGGTTCATGTCATAGCTTTCCACCAGCGGGATCATCAGCGGCAGGGTCAGAACCATGATGCCGATGGGATCAAGGAACATGCCAAGCAGCAGATAGATCGCGGCAATCGCCAGCAGCAGGACTACGACGGACAGCTCTGCCTCGGCCACGACGTTCACAATCATCGGGGCAACGTTGGTCAGGGCGATAAAGGCCACAAAGATCTTGGCTCCTGCCGCGATAAAGAAGATCGCCGCGGTCTGGATGCACGTCTCTTTCACCGCGTCCCACAGGCCCTGCAAGGTCAGCTTGCGCTGCGCAAAACCGATCAGCGTCGCTGCGACCACGCAGACAGCCGCCGCTTCGGTCGCCGTAAAGATACCGCCGTAGATACCGCCGATGATCAACACGAACAACATGACCGCAGGCCAGCTTTCAGCCGCCGCCGCAAAGCGTTCCTTGGCGGAGTAGCGTGTCGCTGTCGAAGGGGCGATTTCGGGCGAACGCCAGACCCAGACGGCAATCACGAGGATAAAGCCCGCCAGCGTCAGCAGCCCCGGCAAAACACCCGCGAGGAACAGTGACGAAATCGAGGTCTCGGTGAAGATACCGTAGATGATGAACAGAACAGACGGCGGGATCAGCGACCCCAGCGTGCCCCCTGCCGCGACCGACGCTGTTGCCAGACGCGGGTCATAGCCCATGCGCAGCATCTCGGGCGTACAGATTTTCCCCATGGTCGAGGCACAGGCGATAGAACTGCCGGTAATGGCCGAAAATCCGCCACAGCCCATGACACTTGCCATGGCAACACCGCCGGGCAGACGCGTCAGCCAGACCTTGGCCGCGTGGTAGATCTTGGTCGTGATATCCGCGCGATAGGCAATGTGCCCAAGGGCGACAAACAGCGGTATCATCGATAGATCGTAAGAGTGTATCAGGTCAAAGGAGTTCGAGAACACCATCGACGTTGTGGCACGGATGGCACGTTCGGGCATGAAAGTGCCAGTGCGGAAGGCAAAGATAAAGAAGGTCGCAATCGTCGCGACGCTGGCCAGCGCAAAGGCAATCGGCACACGCAGCGCCAACAGGATCAGAACGGCAGCAAAGGCAATCAGCCCGATGGTCGACGCATCCATTACAGCACCTCTTTTTCGGCAACGAGCTCGATTGTGTGGTTTTCTTCGTCCGAGACGATGCCCCCGGACAGGATGGTCCGCACATCGCGGATCGCCAGTTCCGCCAGACGCAGCCAGCAGGCGGCGATACCGACCACAAACAACAGACGTCCGGGCCATTTGGGCAGGTTCAGGTCACCGTAGAAAAAGCTGCCCTTTTCCCAAACGCTCAGGAATTCGCGGCCGCCGGAATAGATCAGACCGCCCAAGGCGATCATCCCCATGACCGACCCCAGCACAATAAGCCAGGACCGGAGTTTGGGCCCGAACCGGTCGGACACAAAAGCCACACTAACGTGAGCGCGGTTTGCGGTCGCTGCCGCAAGGGGCAGGAGGATGGCCGCAACCATCAGCTCCCGCACCAAAGTGACGCTATCGGGTACGCTAGATGCGAAGACGGCGCGTGCGACCACGTTGGACGTGATCAAGATCCCCAAAAGGATGACCGCAGCCGCGCCCAACCCCAACAGGATTTTCTCAAGTGGTACCAACATGGTCCCTGCTCCTCCCAAAGCTTGTGTTTAGTTGTTGTCAGCTGCCCAAGGGTAACCGTTCTCGTCGCGCTCTTGCGTGTATTTGGCGATCAGCGCCTTGTAGTCTTCCAGCAGTTGCTCGCCCGGCAGACCGGTGCGGTTGGCTGTCTCGACCCACTCAGCCAGATACTTCTCGCCGCCTTCGACCAGCTTGGCGCGCTCTTCCGCGGGCAGTTCGAACACTTCGACGCCTTGCTCTTTCATCGCGGCAATGGCGTTGTCGTTCGCGGTTGTGATCATGCGGCCGAATTCATCGGACAGATCAGCACCGGTTTCCAGCAGCACAGCTTGCTGATCTTCGGACAGCGCATCGAACATGTCTTTGTTCATGAAGATGCCGACGCCGCCAACCTGGCCCCAGTTCAACAGGGTGTAGTTGTCCATGACTTCGGCCTGCTTCAGCGCGGCAACAGCGTAGGAATACCCTTGGCTACAATCGATCAGACCGGTGTCGAGCCCTTGGTACGCGTCATAGATCGACATGTTGACCATGTTCGCGCCTTCGTCACCAAAGACCTTACCGTAGGCCCCTGTGCCGCGTACTTTCTTGCCGGCGATATCTGCAACCGAACGGATCGCGTCGCCCTTACAGCCGATGTTCACCTGACTTGTGGTCCATGTGCCGATGTACACGAGGTTCTTTTCAGCCAGATTTTCGGCAATCGCGGGGTTCGACCGCATCAGCTCGTCCGTGGCGCGCATACCGACCCAGGCGTCCGGGTTGTTTACGGGCAGATCGGCGATGCCATAGGCGGCCATTTCCTGCGGGTAATACACCGCGATCACCGACCCCATATCTGCCACACCGTCACCGATGGACTGTACGGCCGCATTCGCCTTGAACAGCGCGCCGCCCCACTGGATGTCGAGGCGCAGATCGTTTTCCGACCGCTCGGCAACCTGATCGGCGAACCACTGCAACGCATCTGCACGGGCACCGCGATTCGGGCCTGCTTCGCCGTGGATAAGCACGGTTTCAGCACCGGCAACGGAAGCCGCCACAGTCATTGCAGCAGCGAAAGATAGGTTTTTCAAAAAGGACATGTAATTCCCTCCCAAGAATTGTTTTACCATGCGAAACATCGTTTCACTATGTCTCGGGCGCACACTAGGGAGGGGATTTGGAACGTGCAAGCGAAACTTAAAGCGGCGCCGGAATACCGACGCCGCTCACCATTTAACCAATACTTATCAAGTACTTAATTCAGATCATGACTTCTCGCGGCGGTACATGAAGCAGCGTCCCTCCACAGCTTCAGGTGGTAAGGGGATTTCGATCAAATTGTCGAAATACATCCGGTCACTGGACACCATGATGCCCCCGACGGCCAATAACGGCTCGACCAAGGGCGAGATTTCACGCGCGAAAGCATCGTTTTTTGCAAGGTTATGCCCGCCAAGATCCGCGTGAATCAGAGCCGCATTCGCGCCAAAGCGCGTCAGTGCCGCAGGCAGGGTTTCGTGCACATCGCCCAGGATCAGCTGATGGTCCTCGGGCGTGCTATCGGGATTCGATGCAACAGCGCGCTCAAACACAAAGATATCGCGGTCGGGCATCGTTTCACGGATGTGGTGAAAGGTACGGCCATTGCCCAATCCCAGCTCGAACACCGGCCCCGTCATTGTCTGCGTCAGGGCGGCGGCATGGTCGAGACACGCACGCTGTGACACCATACGGTCGATAAAAATGTCCAGGCGGCTCATCGCGGTTCTCCTTCGGGTTGGGTCGTACTGATGCAACATGGGGACGCCGCCGCCCTTTGTGTACCGCTGACGCTTGGTTTTTGCGCTGCCCCCTAGACGCTTGGGTGTTTATCGGCTTCACTCGATAGATAATGATCGCTCTGACCCGCTTGGGATAACAATGGCCCCCCTTCTTGAAGTAAATGATCTGTCGATCGGTTTCGGCAACGGCCCGTCGGTCGTGGACGGCGTCAGCTTTGCGTTGAACGCGGGCGAAACCCTCGCGTTGGTGGGCGAAAGCGGGTCTGGCAAAACGCTGTCCTGCCGGTCGGTTTTGCGACTGCTGCCCGATGCGGCACAGATGCGCGGCGGGTCGATCCGGTTCAACGGGGCCGAGGGTGCCGTCAACCTGCTGTCCCTCCCCGAAAAGAAGATGCGCGCCATTCGGGGGGATCGCATCTCGATGATCTTTCAAGAGCCGATGCGGTCGCTATCGCCGCTGCACCGGCTTGGCGATCAGGTCGCCGAAGTGCTGCGCTTGCACCGCAATATGGGACGAAGGGCGGCCAAACGTGCCGTGATCGAACAGTTTGAGAAGGTCGGCTTTGTCGATCCCCTGCGCGCCTGGAAAAGCTATCCGTTCGAGATGTCCGGCGGGATGCGCCAACGCGCGATGATCGCTATGGCCATGGTCGCCAAGCCCGAGCTGTTGATCGCAGACGAACCGACGACCGCCTTGGATGTGACGACACAGGCGCAGGTGCTCGGGCTGATCCGGTCGCTTCAGGCAGAAACCGGTATGGGTGTGATCCTTGTGACCCATGATCTGGGCGTCGTGGCGAATATGGCGCAGCGTGTCGTGGTGATGAACAAGGGCCGCGTGATGGAACGGGGCGATGCGCAAGAGGTGTTGGGCAGCCCTGCCCACCCCTATACCGCCAAGCTTTTCGCCGCCGCCCCGATGATCCCCGCCGTGGCCGCCCCTGCCCCCGCATCCACGAAGCCCGCAGACGATGTGATCCTTGATCTGCGCGACGTGTCCAAGACCTACACCATGCGGGCGGGCGGCTGGCGCAAGCCGGTGTCCGTCTCCGCCTGCCAGCACGTTGACCTGCAACTGCCCCGTGGCAAGACACTGGCGATTGTTGGCGAAAGCGGATCGGGCAAGACCACCTGCGCCCGCATCGCCATGGGGGCCGAACGTCCCGATGCCGGCGGCGAAGTGCTGTTTCGCCCCGACCCCGCCGCCGCACCGCTGGCCGTGCATGATCTGTCGCCCACTGAACGCACCGCATTCCAACGGCAAGCGCAGATGGTGTTTCAGGACCCGTATTCCTCGCTCAGCCCGCGGATGCGCGTGCAGCAAGCCCTGACCGAACCGATGGAGGTGCACAACATCGGCACCGCCCGCGACCGCCGCGAAAAGGCGGCCGAAATGCTGCGGTGGGTCGGATTGAACCCTGATATGCTTGGCCGTTTCCCGCATGCGTTTTCAGGCGGCCAGCGCCAACGGCTGTCCATTGCCCGCGCGCTGACGCTCGATCCGAAGCTGCTGATCTGCGACGAACCCACCTCGGCGCTGGATGTCTCGGTCCAAGAGCAAATTCTAACCCTGCTCGAAGACATCCGCGACCGCGCCAACCTGAGCTACCTGTTCATCAGCCACGATCTGGCGGTCGTTGCCCGCATCGCGGACGAGGTCGCGGTTATGCGCGCTGGCGTGATCGTCGAACAGGCCCCGCCCGACACGTTGTTCTACAATCCGCAACACCCCTACACCCGCGCCTTGATCGCGGCACAGCCCGAACCCGACATCAGCCGGCCCATCGATCTTGATCTGGTCGCCAAGGGCGCGGGCTCTCCCACGCTCTGGCCCGAACAGTTCCGTTTTGAAGGCCATCACGCCCCCGCCCTGCGCGAGCTTGAGCCCGGCCATAAGGTACGTTGTCATGCGTAAGTTCCTCCTTGCCCTCGCCGCGACCCTCGCCTTCGCGCCCCTTGCCGCGCATAGCGACGGCCCCGTGCTGCAAGAAAGCAGCTTTTGGGCGCAAGAGGTCAACGCCGGCAGCCTGCCCCACGTGCAGGACCGCATCCCGTCAGAGCCGCTGGTCGTCGACCTCGAAGCCAAGGGCCGCAGCTTTGGGCGTCAGGGCGGTACGCTACGCACGTTGATCTCGCGCACCAAGGACGTGCGGCAGATGGTCGTCTACGGCTATGCGCGGCTGGTAGGGTATCAGCCTGACTACACGCTTGCCCCCGATATCCTCGCGGCGGTGGACGTGGAAGAAGGACGCAAATTCACGCTTCACCTGCGCCCCGGTCACCGCTGGTCGGACGGCATGCCCTTTACCTCGGATGATTTCCGTTACTGGTGGGAAAATGTTGCCAACGACCCGGACATCACCCCCAGCGGGCCGCCGGATTTCATGATCGTGGACAACCGCATGGGAAAGGTCACCTTCCCCGATGAACATACGGTCGTGTTCGAATGGCAGATTCCCAATCCGAACTTCCTGCCGCTGTTGGCGCAAGCAAGCCCACCGTTCATCTATCGCCCCGCCCACTACCTGTCGCAGTTCCATAAGAAGTTCGCCGATCCCGATGCGCTGGTCGAAAAGGTCAAAGCCGCGCGGGTCAAAAGCTGGGCCGCGCTGCACAACAAGCGCGACAATATGTACAAGTTCGACAACCCCGCGCTGCCGACCCTGCAGCCGTGGATCAACTCCTCGGACAAGGACAGCTCGCGCAAGCTCTTTGTGCGTAACCCCTATTTCCACCGTATCGACAGCCGGGGCGTGCAGCTGCCCTATATCGATGTGGTGCAGATGACCGTGGTCGGCGGTGGGCTGATCGCGGCCAAGGCCAACGCGGGCGAGGTCGACCTGCAGGCGCGCGGGCTCGATTTCCCCGATGTCGCGATCCTCAAGAAAGGCGAGGCGGACGGCGGCAAATACCGCACCCTGCTTTGGGCCAACGGTGCCGCCAGCCAGATCGCCATCTATCCCAACCTGAATTTCGCCGACCCCGTGTGGCGCGAGGTCATGCGCGACGTGCGTTTTCGCCGCGCCCTGAGCCTCGGCATCGATCGACGCATGATCAACCGCGCGCTCTATTTCGGCCTCGCCAGCGAAGGTGGCATGTCCGCCCTGTCGCAAAGCGCGCTTTACAACGACGACAACACACATGCGTGGTCCATGATGAACCTCGCCCATGCCAACGCGCTGTTGGATGATATGGGTCTGACAGACCGCACCCCCGCAGGGCTCCGCAAGCTTCCCGATGGCCGCCCGATGGAATTCGTGATCGAAACCGCCGGCGAACGCAGCGAGGAAGAAAACGCGCTGGCGATCATCGCGGACACATGGCGTGATCTGGGCATCCGCCTGATCATGCGCCCGCTGGACCGCGATATCCTGCGCAACCGGATCTATGCAGGGCGGACCATGGCCTCGGTCTGGTTCGGCTGGGACAACGGGCTTCCGGGGCCGTCGACCTCTCCGTCCTATCTGGCGCCCACCAATCAGGAATTCTTTGCCTGGCCGATGTGGGGCCAATACTACCAAACAGTTGGACAGGCCGGGTCGCCCCCTGATATGCAGCCCGCGAAACGGCTGATGCTGCTGGCGAATGACTGGAACCACACCGACGACCCACAGGTGCGCGAAGACATCTGGAAGCGGATGCTCGCCATCCACGCCGAACAGCAATTCGCCATCGGCGTGCTGGCCGAGGCCCCGCAACCCGTCGTCGTCTCAAACGATCTGATGAATGTACCGGAGCATGGAATCTGGGCCTTTGATCCCGGCGCACATTTCGGCATTCACCGCATCGACGAATTCTACTTCCAAGACCCCCATGTGCAGGTAAGCCGATGATCTTCCTCCGATACGCCGTGTGGCGTTTCATCACCATGCTACTGACCCTCTGGGTGGTCTCGCTTCTGGTCTTCGTCATCATCAACCTGCCACCCGGCGACTATCTGTCGAACCAGATCGCCGAGTTGCGCGCCACGGGTCAGGCCGAAGGCGTCGCCAAGGCCGAGTTTCTGCGCCACGAATACGCGCTGGATGAACCGATCTGGAAGCAATACCTGATCTGGGTCGGCATGGTGCCGGGGCCGCAGGGGTTTGCCGGGTTGATCCAAGGCAATTTCGGCTGGTCGTTCGAGTTTGACCGCCCCGTGGGCGAAATCGTCGGCGATGCGCTATGGATGACGGTGCTGGTCAATCTCGCCGCCGTATTATTCGTTTATCTTATTGCCTTGCCGCTTGGCGTGCTTGCCGCCGCCAAATCTGAGACTTGGGTCGATTATACCGCCGGCTTTCTGGGCTACCTCGGGCTCGCGACACCGAACTTCCTGCTGGCACTGATCCTGTTTTACTATGGGCATAAATACTTTGACCTGCCGATTGGCGGGCTTATGGCCCCCGAGCTTGAGGGCCAGCCCATGTCATGGGAGAAAGTACGCTCCGTCCTGCTGCACCTGATCGTCCCGACCTTTGTGATCGGCACCGCCGGAGCCGCCGCGATGATGCAGCGGTTGCGGGCGAATATGCTCGACGAGCTTGATAAACCCTATGTGGAAACCGCCAAGGCCAAGGGGATGGGCCCCGCACGACTGCTGTCGAAATACCCGCTGCGCGTGGCTTTCAACCCCTTTGTCGCAGATATCGGGAACCTGCTGCCAGCAATGGTGTCGGGCTCTGTGCTGGTATCGGTGGTGCTTGGCCTGCAAACCATCGGGCCCTATCTGCTGGTGGCTCTGAAGTCCCAAGACCAGTTCCTCTCGGCGTTCATCCTGATGTTCGTGGCCCTGCTGACGCTGATCGGCACGATGATCTCTGACATGCTGCTGGTCCTGCTTGATCCGCGCATCCGTTACGGGGCACGCAGCTCATGAGCATCCAGCCGGACAACCGCTTTGTCGACACCACCCCCTGGACCGACGACGCCGATCTTTCCGCGCCTGAGCGGGCCGAGATGGACGCCTCTGTCGCGCGGCTCATGTGGCGCAAGTTCCGGCGGCACAAGCTGGCGCTGGTATCCGGGCTGTTTCTGGCCTTCTGCTATCTGATCCTGCCAGTGGCGGGGTTCATCGCGCCCTACACACCAAACGAGCGCAACGCCGAACACATCTACGCGCCCCCCCAAAGCATCAACCTTTGGCACGAGGGCAGTTTCATCGGCCCCTTTGTCTACGAGACGACGGGCACTGCGGATCTGGTGAATTTCCGCTGGGTCTACGACACCGATACCAGCAACCCGCGCAAGATTGAGTATTTTTGTAAGGGTGAAACCTACCACCTCTTTGCTGTCATCCCCAGCGACACCCACCTGTTCTGCGCGCCTGACGGGGCGACGGTGTTTCTCTGGGGATCGGATAGGTTGGGGCGCGATGTGTTCAGCCGCATCCTCTATGGCGCGCAGCTGTCCTTGACGGTGGGGCTGATCGGCATCACGGTCAGCTTTGTGCTGGGGATCTTCTTTGGATCGCTGGCCGGCTACTTCGGCGGCAAGACCGACTGGCTGGTCAACCGCGCGATCGAGATTTTGCGGTCCTTGCCAGAGCTCCCGCTCTGGCTGGCACTTTCGGCGGCGGTGCCGTCGAACTGGGGGCCCGTGTCGGTGTTCTTTATCATCTCGATCATCCTCGGCATTCTGGACTGGCCCGGCCTGGCGCGGGCGGTGCGGTCAAAATTCCTGAGCCTGCGTGAAGAGGAATACGTCAAAGCGGCCGAGATGATGGGCGCGTCGCCCGCACGGGTGATCCGCAAACACCTATTGCCGAATTTCATGTCGCATCTGATCGCCAGCGCGACCCTGTCGATCCCGGCGATGATCCTTGGGGAAACCGCGCTTAGTTTCCTCGGGTTGGGCCTACGCGCGCCCGCCGTCAGCTGGGGCGTCATGCTGAATGACGCGCAAAATCTGGCGAGCATCGAGATCTACTGGTGGACCGCCATTCCCATGCTGCCGATCATCGTCGTGGTGCTGGCGTTCAACTTCCTGGGCGATGGTCTGCGCGCAAGTCTTGATCCGTATAAATCCTGACCCGCTGGGGCCTTCAGTTCCAAATGGTCTAAATCCCGGGGGGTGCGGGGGGCTGGCTCCCCGCTGCGCCGGATCAGTACCAGTCGCCCATTTTGACTTCGATCCCCTCGCCGACCATGGCGGCAAAGGCGGCGGGGTCTTGCGTGCCGTCGTCGCGCCCACGGTAATGGTAGGGGTAGACAAAGGAGGGTTTGAACGTCGACACCGCAGCCGCGGCCGAGGTCGCGTCCATGGTAAACGGCAGGTTCATACAGACAAACGCCAGATCGATATCCTCTAGCGCCAGCATCTCCGGCGTCGCTTCGGTATCGCCCGAGATATACACGCGGAAATCGCTGAGGTTCACGATATAGCCGTTGTCACGCCCCTGCGGGTGGAACTGCTTGCGTTCTTCGGTGGTGTTATAGGCGGGGATCGCCTCGATCGAGACCTCGTTGAACATCGCCTGCTCGCCATTGGCCAGTGCATTCGCCTTGGCCTTCAACGCCTCGGGCAGCATGTCGTAGACCGCAGGATTGGTAAGGATCTGCGTGTTTTCGCCCACCACACCGGCCAGTGTTTCGGCGTTATAGTGATCGCCGTGCTCGTGGGTGATCAGGATCAGATCGGGGGTGGCGAAATCGCTGTAGTTGGCGACCTCGCCCACGGGATCGCAGTAGATCACGCCGGCTGGCGTCTCCATCACAAAGGACGCGTGGTCGATGGGGTGCACTTTGACCTCGCCGCCGGTCATGGGGAACATATTACCGCCGTGCGCCGCGGCTTGCGCGGCATAAGGCAGTAGCGTCACAACCCCGGCGGTGGCGGCGGTGGTCGTCAGGAATTGGCGTCTGGACTGTTTCATGGGAATTCTCCTGTTGCAGGTGAAGATGATGCTAGCGCCCGCCGCCGCCGTTTCAATGTCACAACTGCGCGAGACGCGGCTATCGGTCGTCGCCGCCCGGTTCCGGGCCGGTTTGTGCCTCTTCTTCCAGCGATGCCTGCGCCGCTGCGGTCACCGCATCGCGTTCCTCGTCGCTCAGGTCTTTGACCTTGCCGTCGGCCAGACGCACAGTGACCTCCCGATGGGCAAAACGGATTCCTTCGCGCTCGAACAAGGCTCGGATTTCTTCATAGACCTTCTTGCGCACCAGCCATTGATCCCCCGGTTTGGTCATGAACTTGACCCGGATGATCATCGCGGAATCCTGCATTTCAATCACGCCCTGCGATTTCAGCGGCTGGATAAAGTTGTCGCCGATCACCGGATCATCCAGCAGCGCGATGCCAAGTTTTTTGATTAGCTTGCGAACGCGTTCGACATCGGTGTCATAGGTCACCCGCAACGGCAACTTCATGATCACCCAGTCGCGGCTGTAGTTGGTCATCACCTGCAGCTCGCCAAAGGGAATAGTGTGCAGCGCGCCCAGATGGTGGCGCAGCTGGAACGACCGGACCGAGATTTTCTCGACCGTGCCCTTCACGCCGCCCACATCAAGGTATTCCCCCTTGCGGAAGGCATCGTCGAACAGAAAGAACGCGCCGGCAAAGATATCGCGCACCAGCGCCTGACTGCCAAAGCCGACGGCAACACCGACGATCCCCGCACCGGCGAACAGCGGGCCGACATTGATCCCGAATTCCATCAACACGATGAGGGCGATGGTCACGATCAGAACGATCAGGACAAAGTTGCGAAACAGCGGCAGCAGCGTTGCCAATCGGCTGGCAGAGGACGCGCCGCTGCCTTCGTCGCCCAGTTCCGCCTCGGGCTGGTCGGCGGTTTCGGCCTCGATCTTGCTGTCGATCCAGATGCGGAAGGCGTGATAGACGACGTAGCCGATAAACAGGATCACCATCACGTCCAGCAGCTTGTCCGCGTGGCTTTCGACCATCAACGTTGCCTCTGTGTCCCAGATATAGAAGAACGCATAGGCCCCCGTAACAAAGGCGAGGATACCGGCCACGCGCCGCGCCAGACCTTCAAAGCTGGTGAGACTTTGGCGTGGCACCATTGCGGCCTGTCTGTCAGCCGCGTCCAGCGACATGGTATCATCCGCTTGCGCAGTGCCGGCGGCCTCGGGCGCATCCTCGTCCAGGGCGGCATCAGCGCGCTTCTCGCGGCGCAGCTCGTTCAGGCGGCGCATCATGCGCGCGCGGGCAAAGCCGCGTTCAATAGCATAGTTGATCACACCGTAGACCACGATGATCGACACCAGAATACCATAGGCCCCCGCGATCAGAGGCACGGAGCTTGGGTTCTCGAGCACCAGATCATAGGTCAGTTCGAACCAGGCAAAAATCGCATAGGCCACCACCAGCGGTGCCCAGGCCCGCGACATAAAACGCCCCACAGCGCTGCATTCCGACGCGGGCTTGCCCTGCCGCAGCGCGTTTGAAATGGGGCGGCGGTTGACCCAGATCATCAGAATATTCGCCACGACGATCGCCGCCGACATCAGGGAGGCGATGAAAGCATAGACATCATAATTCAGCCCCAGTTCAGCGATCCAGATACCGAACAGGATCGCGACGGTATCAAGGCTTGCCATCATCCACAGCCAGCGGTGCAGGCGTTTGGCATCGCGGTCGCTGAACACAGGGATGCGGTATTGCGACAGGAAGGGCGACAGGATCATCCGCCACAGGCCCGCGGCCACGCGACAGACGAAATAGCCGATGTTGATCAGCGTGACAGTGAACTGGATCGCCGTGTCTTCAAGCGGTCCAAACAGCAGCGCGCCCAGAATATAGGCCACCACCATCGACACCAGAACGCCGATGACCCCCATGAAGAACCGAAACACCAGAAACGGCATCTTTTCGGTATAGCCAACGGGGTTCGCCTGCACTTTGGCGGTGACGAAGCCGCGTGCCATTCGCTTGCCGAACAGCTCTACCTCGACCACGGCCCCGACGGCAAACAGCGCGAGCGCCACCAGCAGCGTCTCACCAAAGGCCCAAAGCGTGCCGTCCGGGCTGGCGGCCCGCAGGATATAGATCACCTCGTTGATCGCGTCGGGCAACTGAACGATGCGTTCGATCAAGGCAGTGCGGAACTGGTTGCCCCGTTCTTGCAGGTGCATCAGCGCAGAGGTTTCCTTGGCCAGCGCCGCCTCTTGCTGGTCGCCCTCGGCCGGTTGGGCAGATGCGGGCTGGTTCAACAACTGGCCCGCGCTATCGACCACCACCACGCTCACCCCGCTTTCAGCGGCTTGTCTGATGACCTCTTGCAGTCGCGCGGCATCGCCTTCTGCATCGCTGACGGCAGTTTCCTGCGCTGTTGGCAAAAGGGACAGAACTCCTTGCGCCGTCGCGGCGTTGGCAAAGGGCAAGACCCACAGCGACAAAAGAAGGGTGAAGATGAAATGCCGCATATGTCCTCGCTCATGGCCTTGGGGAGCAGTCTTGAGACGCTAAGGCGCCCCCCGTGCCATTGCAATCTTTACCCCCCGGCCCCACCTACTCCCCCTGACGATGAACCGCGAAGGACGCCGAATATGACACGCGCCGCATCTTCCCACGGGCTTGTCCCGTTCAAACGCCAGTTTTCGCAGCCTATTGAAGGGCGCCGACGGCGGAAGGTGCTGAAATGCATGACATGTTCACCATAGATGCCTAAGGTATTCTTATTGGGCTGTTCGACCGGCAGACCAAGGTGATGTGAGTGTATTCGGTTTCTGGGTGCATCGGGCGGGACGGGTTCACCTGCCTTCGACAATAAACGCTTTCTAGCCGCCAGACTGATAGGTGCGGCCAAGGATATTTGACTAAGTTAGGATCGGCCCATGCGCCAAACGGTCTCGAACAACGCCCGCAATGGCAAACCAGCGCGGCGGGTGCTTTTCTATAGCCACGACACCTTTGGATTGGGCCACTTACGGCGGTCGCGCGCACTGGCTGCCGCCTTGATGGACGGCGACGAAGATGCCTCGGCCATCATCCTGACCGGATCGCCCGTCGCGGGGCGTTTCACCTTTCCCAAAGGCGTCGACCACATCCGCCTTCCGGGCGTGACGAAGCTTGCCGACGGCAGCTATGTGGCGCAAACGCTTGGCCTTGATATCGACGAAGTCACCTCTCTGCGGGCCGGTCTGATCCGCACCGCGATCGAGGAATACACCCCCGATCTGCTGATCGTGGATAAAGAGCCGACGGGCTTTCGCGGGGAACTGCTGCCCAGCCTTGACTGGCTGCGCGAGAATGGCACCACCAAAGTCGTGCTGGGCCTGCGCGACGTGCTGGACGAACCCGAGGTGCTGGCCGCCGAATGGGAACGCAAGGGCGCGGTTGAAGCGACCGAGAAATATTATGACGAGATTTGGGTCTACGGCATGCGCGATGTCTATGACCCGACCAAGGGGCTGCCCCTGTCGCAGGCGGCCCACGATCGGATGCATTGGACCGGCTACCTGCGCCGCGAGGCCCCGGACGAAACGCCCCCCGCCGAAGAGCCCTATGTGCTGATTACCCCCGGCGGCGGCGGGGACGGTGCCGCGATGGTGTCGCTGGTGCTGGACGCCTACGAGCAAGACCCCGACCTGACGCCAAATGCCAAGCTGATCTACGGCCCCTTCCTGTCCGGCGACGTCCGCGACGCCTTTGACGCGCGGGTGGCCAAGCTGGACGGACGGGTGACCGCGCTTGGCTTTGATAGCCGGATCGAACAGCTTTATGTCGGGGCTGAGGGCGTGGTTTGCATGGGCGGCTACAACACTTTCTGCGAGGTGCTTTCTTTTGACAAACGCGCCGTCATCGTGCCGCGCACCGTGCCCCGGTTGGAACAATGGATCCGTGCCAGCCGCGCCGAAGAGCTTGGGCTCGTCCGCATGCTGGAAGAAACCCGTGATGGCATGACGCCGCAGGCGATGATCGCCGCAATCCGCAACCTGCCGCATCAGAACAAACCCTCGCAAGCCGGTGCAGACGGGCTGCTGGACGGGCTTGACGTGGTGGTTGAACGGGGCCGCGCCCTGATGGGCGGTGGCGCATGACCGACACCCCTGCCCCCCTCGCCCCCGCCCCCCTCGCCATTGTGGTCAAAGGCTGGCCGCGCCTGTCCGAGACCTTCATCGCACAAGAACTTGTCGCCCTTGAAGAAGCCGGCCTGCGGTTCGACATCTGGTCGCTGCGCCACCCGACCGATACGAAAACCCACCCGTTGCACGACCGGCTGCAAGCGCGCGTGCGCTATTTGCCGGAATACCTGCGCGACGATCCCGAACGTGTGGCCGCAGCACAAGAGGCCGCGAAAGCCATGCCCGGCTACGACGCGGCATGGGAGGTTTTCCAACAAGATCTTGCCCGCGATGACACCCCTAACCGCCGTCGCCGCTTTGGGCAGGCCTGCGTCATGGCACATGAGCTACCCGCCGAGACCCGCGGCATCTATGCGCATTTCCTGCACACCCCGTCCTCGGTCGCGCGCTATGCCGCGATCCTGCGGGGCCTACCGTGGAGCTTTTCTGCCCACGCCAAGGACATCTGGACCTCGCCCGAATGGGAGTTGCGCGAAAAGCTGGACCCCGCCAGCCACGGTGCCGCCTTTGGTGCCACCTGCACGGACTTTAACGCGCAACATCTGCGCAGTCTTACCACCGCCCCGGGCCGGATTGATCTGGTCTATCACGGGCTGGATCTGGCGCGTTTCCCCGAACCGCCAACCCGGGTCCAACGCGCCAAAAGCGATCCGTTCCAGATGATGTCTGTCGGGCGCATGGTCGAGAAGAAGGGCTTTGACAACCTGATCGACGCGTTGGCGCTGCTGCCGAATGAGTTTGACTGGCACTGGACCCATATCGGCGGCGGGGACCTGTCGGAACCGATGAAAGCACGCGCAGAAACGCACGGGATCAACGACCGGATCACTTGGCGCGGGGCCTGCGACCAGCCAGAGGTGATCGCGGCCATGCGCGCCGCCGATCTGTTCGTGCTGCCCTCGCGCATTGCCAAGGACGGTGACCGTGACGGGCTGCCCAATGTGCTGATGGAAGCGGCAAGCCAGAAGCTTCCGCTGCTCAGCACGCCCGTATCCGCCATCCCCGAGTTCATCACCAGCGGCACCACCGGCGTGCTAAGCGACGATGCCCCCGCCGCCCTTGCCGAGGCGATGCAGCGTTTTGCGGAGGATCCATCGCTTGGCCCTCGGCTGGCCGAAGCCGCCCACGACCGCCTGCATGCAGAGTTCACCATGGCCCCCGGCATTCGCCAGCTACACAAACGGCTGACGGCCATGCTGGCACAGGGCGGCTGATGCGGCTTGCGTTCTACGCTCCGTTAAAGTCGCCTGATCATCCGGTACCCTCGGGGGATCGGGCGATGGCGCGTGGGTTGATGACTGCCCTGCAGCGGGGGGGCGCGACCGTCACAGTCGCCAGCACCCTGCGTAGCCGCGACGGGGCGGGCGACAGCGCGGCGCAGGCCATGCTGTTCAATGCTGCCAAGACCGAAGTGACCCAAGCCATCGCCCGCGGTCGTACCGAATGCTGGCAGGCGTGGATCACCTATCATAACTATTACAAGGCCCCCGACCTGATCGGCCCCGCCGTTGCCCGCGCCCTTGGCATCCCCTATCTGCTGGTCGAATCCAGCCGCGCGCGCAAACGGCTGACAGGCCCGTGGGCCGGTTTCGCCCAAGCTGCCGAGGCCGCAAGCGACGCGGCGGATGTGATCTTTTACCTCACGCACCGCGATGCCGAAACGCTGCGCCGCGATCAGACCGCGGGGCAGCGGCTGGTGCATCTGCCGCCGTTTCTCGCACAGGACGCTTTGCCCCTGCCGTCCGCGCTGGATGGCCCGATGCTGGCTGTCGGTATGCTGCGCGACGGGGACAAACGCGCCTCGTATCAGATCATCGCGGAGACGCTGGCGCTGCTGCCAGCAGGCAGCTGGCGGTTGGATATCGCGGGTGACGGCCCCGCCCGCACCGAGATAGAGACGATGATGGCCCCCTTTGGCGACGCGGTTCGGTTTCTTGGGGAGCTTGATGCGACCGCCATGGCCGCCGCCTATCGCCATGCGTCGCTGCTGTTCTGGCCCGGGGTGAACGAAGCCTTTGGTCTCGCCTATCTGGAGGCGCAGGCCGCGGGCCTGCCCGTCGTGGCCCAAGACCGCCCCGGCGTGCGCGATGTGCTGGCCCCTGCCTCCTATCCCGCGCCGGAAAGCGGCACTGCCCCGCTTGTCGCACAGATCACAGCGCTGCTGTCGGATACAACCCTACGCCACACACGCGCCCAAGCCGCCCGCGATTTTGTCGCGCAACATCATCTGCTTCCCACTGCCACCGCGACCTTGCTGGCGGGGTTGGAAAGCTGCGGGGTGCGCCCGTGATCCGGCTTGCCCTGCTCCGCCACGGGCACACAAGCTGGAACCGTGCGGGCCGCATTCAAGGGCGCACGGATATCCCGCTGGATGATGACGCCCGCGCCGGTCTGGCGGCGCTGGCATTGTCCGCGCCTTGGGACCGTGCCGATCTTGTGTCGAGCCCCCTGTCTCGCGCCGCTGAAACCGCCCGACTGGTCGCAGACCGCGCGCCGAAAACCGCGCCCGCGCTGATGGAGATGGACTGGGGCAAGTGGGAAGGGCTGCACGGCGTAGAGCTTAAGGCAGACCCCACCAGCGGGTTCCGCGATATCGAGGATTGGGGCTGGGGCTACACCCCACCCGGCGGCGAAAGCCCCGACAGCCTGCGCGAACGGCTGATCCCTTGGGCCAACGGCTTGACGCGCGACACTGTCGCCGTCTGCCATATCGGCGTGATGCGTGTTTTGCTGGCCCATGCGACCGGCTGGGATTTCGCTGGCCCCGCCCCCTTTCAGATCAAGCGCAACCGCTTATATCTGCTGGATATTTCGCCCAAGGGCTGGACCGCCCACCCTGATCCCATCCGACTGGAGCCGCGCTTATGAAGGTCAGCATCGTCGTCACACATCTGCTGGGCACCGGCCATCTGGCCCGCGCCCTGACCCTTGGCCGCGCCTATGGGGCGGCAGGGCATGATGTGCAGGTCGTCTCGGGCGGGATGCCCGCACCGCAGTTGAACAGCGACGGCGTTGACGTGGTGCAACTGCCGCCGCTGCGCTCTGACGGTGTGGATTTCGCGCGGCTGCTGGATGAACATGGTGCGGTCGCCTCTGAAGCGTTGAAGGCCGCGCGGCGCGAGATGCTGGTCACCCACATCCAGACCCGCACCCCCGATCTGCTGATCACCGAACTGTTCCCCTTTGGGCGCCGCACCCTCAAGGCAGAGTTCATGGCCCTGCTTGACGCCGCAGATGCCCTGCCCACGCGCCCGCTGGTCTGCGCATCGGTACGCGATATCCTCGCACCGCCATCCAAACCCGCCAAGGCGCAGCTGGCCGATGATCTGGTTGCGCAGTATTACGATGCGGTGCTGGTCCATGCGGACGAGGCCGTGACGCCGCTCTCGCTCAGCTGGCCGGTGTCCGGCGCGATGCAGGGCAAGCTGCGCTATACCGGTTTCGTTGCACCGCCCCCCGCCAGCCCCCATCCCGACCGGCTTGGCGCGGGCGAGGTTATCGTCAGCGCCGGGGGCGGCGATGTAGGTGCGCATGTGTTCGACACCTGCCGCGCCGCGGCCGCGCGTGATGCGGGGCGGGACTGGCGCTTGCTGCTAGGGGGGCAGGATGCAGCCGCACGCAGCGCCGCGCTGATGCAGGATGCCCCCGCGAATGTGGTGATCGAACCGGCGCGCCCCGAATTCCGCCAGATGCTGTATCACGCCGCCGCCTCTGTCTCTTTGTGCGGCTACAATACCGCGCTGGATGTGCTGCAAAGCGGGGTGCGCGCGCTGTTTGTCCCCTTTGACGCCGGCAACGAGGTGGAACAAGGGCTGCGCGCCGATGCGCTGTCCGCGCTACCGGGGATCGAAGTGCTGCGCAGCGCCGATCTGACACCGGACAAGTTGCTATCCGCCTTGGCAACTCTGCACGCCGCCCCGACCCGGCCTGCGCTGACAGACGGGTTTGACGGGGCCGCGAGGACGGTCACCCTGACCGAGGCGATGCGAAAGGGCACGCGATGACCGTGGATTGGACCGCTCTTGACGCCGAGCTTGCAATATGGCGCACAGAGGGATTGCACCTGCCGATCTGGTGGCGCGATGATGATGCCATCGCCCCAACCGCCGCGCTGGATCGCCTTGCCGCACTGGCGGAGGATCTGTCCCTGCCCGTGCATATCGCCGTGATCCCTAAACATGCAGAACCCGCGCTTGCCGCCTATAGCAAGGACCGTCCCCTGATCCGCCCGCTGGTGCATGGCTGGCAGCATATCAGCCACGCGCCCGACGGGGCGAAAAAGGCAGAGTTCGGGCACCCGCGCCCGGACGCGGCCCACGAGCTGGCCCAAGCGCTGAACCGGATGCAACAGCTTTTCGGCGACGACCTGCTGCCGATCTTTGTGCCGCCGTGGAACCGGTTGGACGATGGGTTGCTGCCGGTGCTGGCAGACGCAGGCTATGTCGGGGTGTCGACCTATCTGCCGCGGGATAACCGGATTGCCGCCCCGGGGCTGGTGCAGATCAACACCCATATCGACCCGATTTTCTGGCGCGGCACCCGCAGCCTTGTGCCACCGGACACGCTGATTGCGGATATCACCAAACTGCTGCAGGACCGCCGCAAAGGGCTGACGGACCCGCAGGAACCCTTGGGATTTCTGACCCACCACCTGGTGCATGACGAAGATATCTGGGGGTTCACCCACGCTTGTCTGGCGCGGCTGCTGGACGGTGGGGCGGTGTCTGCACAGATGCCAGAGCTGCCCTGACCTTTGGTGTCATTCCAACGAAAAGGGGCGCATGAAGCGCCCCCTTAAATTATCGTCTTAGCTGTCCATCTTCAAGGCAGAGATAAATGCCTCTTGCGGGATGTCGACCTTGCCGAACTGGCGCATTTTCTTCTTACCCGCCTTCTGTTTATCCAACAGCTTGCGTTTCCGCGAGGCGTCGCCGCCGTAGCATTTCGCGGTCACATCCTTGCGCATTGCCGATAGGGTTTCGCGCGCGATCACCTTGCCGCCGATGGCCGCCTGAATAGGGATCTTGAACATGTGACGCGGGATCAGATCCTTAAGCTTTTCAACCATGGCACGGCCGCGCATTTCGGCGCGGTCGCGGTGCACCATAGTGCTCAGCGCATCGACAGGTTCGTCGTTAACCAGAATAGACATCTTGACCAGCGCATCCTGACGGTAGCCGATCATCTGATAGTCGAACGAGGCATAGCCCTTGGTCACCGACTTCAACCGGTCATAGAAGTCGAAAACCACTTCGTTCAGCGGCAGATCATAGACAACCATCGCGCGGCTGCCCGCATAGGTCAGGTCCATCTGGATGCCGCGGCGGTCCTGGCACAGCTTGAGCACGTCACCAAGATATTCATCCGGTACAAGGATGGTCGCCTTGATGCGTGGTTCTTCGATGTGGTCCACGAAGGTCAGGTCGGGCATGTCGGCGGGGTTGTGCAACTGCTCGACCGTGCCGTCTTTCATGTGGATGTCATAGATAACCGACGGCGCGGTGGTGATCAGGTCGATGTCATACTCGCGCTCGATCCGGTCACGAATGACTTCAAGGTGCAGCAGGCCAAGGAAGCCGCAGCGGAAACCGAAACCCAGGGCGGCGGATGTTTCCATCTCGAAGCTGAAAGACGCGTCGTTCAGCGCCAGCTTTTCGATACTGTCGCGCAAGTCTTCGAACTCGGCGGCGTCCACTGGGAACAGACCACAGAACACCACGGGCTGCGCTGGCTTAAAGCCCGGCAGCGGGGTTTCGGTGCCCTTTTTCTCATGCGTGATTGTATCCCCGACCCGTGTGTCGCGGACCTGTTTGATCGATGCGGTCAGAAACCCGATCTCGCCGGGGTTGAGGCTGTCGATCTCGGTCATGGCGGGGCGGAAAACGCCGATACGGTCAACATGGTGCACCGACCCGTTCTGCATCATGCGGATACGGTCGCCTTTTTTCAGCTGACCATCCATGATCCGCACCAGAACGATGACGCCCAGATAGCTGTCGTACCATGAATCGACCAGCATCGCCTTCAACGGCGCGTCCTGCGTGCCCTTTGGTGCGGGCAGCTTATGCACGATGGCTTCAAGCGTTTCGACAATGCCCTGACCTGTCTTGGCTGAAACACGGATCGCTTCGGAAGCATCGATCCCGATCACATCCTCGATCTGTTCCGCCACGCGGTCGCAGTCGGACGCAGGCAGGTCGATCTTGTTGAGAACCGGCACGATCTCGTGATCCGCATCAATCGCGTGATACACGTTGGCGAGCGTCTGCGCCTCTACGCCTTGGGTGCTGTCCACGACCAGCAGCGATCCTTCGACCGCGCGCATGGAGCGAGAGACCTCGTAGGCAAAGTCGACGTGCCCGGGGGTGTCGATCAGGTTGAGGATATATTCCTCGCCGTTCTGGGCGGTGTAGTTGATCCGCACCGTCTGGGCCTTGATCGTGATCCCGCGCTCGCGCTCGATATCCATCGAGTCGAGCATCTGCGCTTTCATATCGCGCAGGGAAACGGTGTTCGTCTCTTGGATCAGGCGATCGGCGAGCGTGGATTTACCATGATCGATGTGCGCGACGATGGAGAAATTGCGGATATGTGAAAGTGGTGTCATGAGGCAAGGATATGGTGCGGATTCAAGCGCTGGTCAATGGGCTGGATCGCCTGTTCCCCTTGATCCTTAGGGCATTTGACGCGCGTCGGCGGATTTACCTGCATTCTGATCGCAAACGTCAAAGGGGGGATGCGATTTTTTCGCGGTCACCTGCCATGCAGAAACCGCATACCGCCGCCAACGCCAATATATCAAGGCGCTTGGCAGTACTGCGCGGTACCGCCCCCTTTAGCAATGTTGCAACACCGGCATTTCGTATGGCTGCCTTATGGTTTTATCCCGCGGGCGGCGGCGTTAGATCGGCCTTCTCAAATGGTCTGCACTCTTGCAGATCGGGCGAATAAGGAATTTTGAGATGAAGATGAAACACTCGCTTGGCACAGTGACCGTTGCAGCCCTTGGTCTGGCGTCGCTTCCCGCGCTGGCACAGGCCCAAGAAGGCCCCGTCTGGGACGTTTACGGCCAACTGAACTTTGGCGTTCTGAGCGTTGACGATGGTGAAGACACAAACACCACGTTTATCGACAACGACAACTCCAACAGCCGTGTTGGTCTGACCATGACCCAAGCGCTGCAAAACGGGTCCGAACTGCGTCTGACCTTCGAAGCAGGCCTTGGCCTGACCGGGTCCTCCGCCATCAATGGCGACGACGACAGCCTGGATTTCGACTACCACCGCACCGAACTGCGCAAACTGGACCTGACATACCGCACGCCAAACGCGGGTATCTTCTCGTTTGGTCAAGGCAGCACATCGACAGATGGCTCGGCCGAAGCTGACTTCTCGGGCACCGGTGTTGCCGCCTATGTGGGCATCAGCGACATCGCGGGCAGCCAGCAACTGCGTTTCGCGGATGGCACGCTGTCGAGCGTTACAATCGGGGGCACCAACAGCTCTTTCGACGGTAGCCGCCGTTTCCGCGTGCGCTATGACACACCTGTGTTCAACGGCTTCTCCGCATCGGTTTCCTACGGTCAGGAAGTCCTGAGCTCGGGCGATGACAACGACTACACCGATGTCGGCACACGCTACGTTCAAGACTACGGCGACTATTCGGTCGACGCGCGCTTGGGCTATTCGTTCCGCGACACCAGCAACGATCTGGTCATGGGCTCCGCCGCTGTTCTGCACCAACCTACCGGTCTGAACCTCGCGGTTTCCGCAGGTCGCCGCGTTGCGGGTGACGCAGACTACGCCTACATCAAAGCGGGCATCACCCGTGATTACATCGCAGCGGGTTCGACATCCTTCTCCGTTGATTACTACGACGGGAACGACTTTGTTGTCGCAGGGTCCAGCACCTCTTCCGTGGGTGTCGCCGTTGTTCAGCGCCTCGACGCGTACAACACCGAGCTTTACGCAACACACCGCACCTATGACTTCGACGATCCGTCGGCATCCTATCAGGATCTGGACGTGACCTTCGTTGGTGCGCGCTGGAAGTTCTAAGCAACACACGCCTTTGCCCGACCTGTTCGGGCAAAGGCATTTCCGTTTTGCGCCCCCAATCGTGAATTGCTCAATCTGCAGTTTTCCGGCATAAATGCCAGCAGCAGTTAGGGCAGCCTCGGGATCAACCCGGCGTCCGAGAGATGAGGCAAAACGATGGTACGACTTTTCACGATGATCTGTGTTGTTGGCACGCTGGCCGCTTGCGGCGGACCGCGCGGCTATAACCCCAGCGGCGGCTTTGGCCGGGGCGCTGTCTTGTTCGCCACCGGGCCGATCCACAACGCCTGCATGAAATCGGGGCGCAAACAGGCGAGCGCGGCGCGCTGCGGCTGTATCCAGGCCGTTGCCGACAAAGAGCTTTCTTCGTCAGAACAGCGCCGTGGCGTACGCGTTTTCTCGGACCCTCACAGCCTGCAAGAGGCGCGCCAGTCCGACCGCAAAAGCGACAATGATTTCTGGGCTGTATGGAAAGCCTATGGCCAGACAGCATCGACCCTGTGCAGCGCCACCTAAGACCGTGAAACCGGCGGCAGGGGCACGCCCCTGCCCTAGATCTGTGGCCGCGAGGGCGGGCCGAAACGGTCAATCAGACGGTCTTTGATCTGATCACGGGCGGCGCGGTATTGCGCGATCTTGGCATCGCGCGTTTCCCCCAGCCCTGTCGGGTCGAGGATCGGCCAATATTCCACAGTCAGATGATAGAACCGCGTCAGTTCCAGCGCGCGGCGTTGGCTGGCGGGGCTCAGCGCGATGATCAGATCGAAAGAGCTTAGATCATCGCCCCAATTCTCCATCTCGTCGAAACTGCGAGACCGGTGGCGGGATAGTTCCACGTCCAGCTCTTGGCACACCGCGATAGAGAAACCATCGATTTCCAGATCGTTCATCACGCCGACGGATTGCACATAGGTGCCCGTGCCGTAGAACTTTTTCATCAACCCTTCGGCCATAGGCGACCGCACCGCGTTGTGATCGCAGCAAAACAGCACCGATTGGGGCAGTTTCTGGGTCATCTAGCCGCCGTAGTGCAGAACGCAGATGAGGGTGAACAGGCGGCGGGCCGTATCTGTATCGATCTCGGCCTTGCCTTCAAGCCGCTCTTGCAACACCCGAGACCCTTCGTTGTGGATCCCGCGCCGTGCCATATCGATGGTCTCGATCTGCGAGGGGGCGGATTTCTTGACCGCCTCGAAATAGGATTCGCAAATCTGGAAATAGTCTTTGACAACCTGCCGGAACGGCCCCAGCGACAGATGGAATTCCGCCGCCTTTTCAGCGCTTTCGGTGTTCACATCAAACACCAGCCGTTTATCACGGATCGACAGGCCCAGATGGTACGGCCCTTGTGGCACCGGGCGATCATCGCGCGACGGCAGGGTAAAAACGTTGTCCTCCAGCAAATCAAACATGGCGACCTTGCGCTCTTGCTCTATCTCGGGCGTGGGCGGGGGCAGGTTCGCGTCGTCAAGCGCGATATGCGTGATCCGGGACATGGGGACGTCTCATTTAGTGTCTATCCCGCCGACCTTAGACCGGGCGGCGGGGTTCTACAATTGACATCGGCGGGCCGGTCAAAGGGCCGTTGCGTCAGTCGTTCAGTTTGCGCAGCCGTGCGGTGACCGACAGACCGTGCGCCTCAAGGCTTTCGGATCGCGCCAGTCGTTCAGCCGACGGGCCGATCGCGCGCAGCGCGTCCGGCGTCATCCGTGCCAGTGTCGTGCGCTTCATAAAGTCCAGCACAGACAGCCCGCTGGAAAACCGTGCAGAGCGTGCCGTGGGCAGCACGTGGTTCGGCCCGCCCACGTAATCGCCAATCGCCTCGGGCGTCCATTGGCCAAGGAAGATCGCCCCGGCGTGGGTGATCTGCGCGCTCAGCGCATCCACATCCGCGACGCAAAGTTCAAGGTGCTCAGGCGCGATACGGTTGCTCAGCTTGGCGGCTGTGGCCAGATCCGGCACGGTAATGATCGCCCCGTTCTCGCGCCAGCTGGTGCCCGCAATCGCGCGCCGTTCCAGCGTTTCCAGTCGGGCATCCACAGCATCCGACACCGCGCGGCCAAACGCCTTGTCCGTGGTGATCAGGATCGACTGGGCGCTTTCGTCGTGCTCGGCCTGGCTGAGCAGATCAAGGGCGATCCAGTCAGCATCGTTGTCCCCATCCGCGATCACCAGAATTTCGGACGGGCCCGCGATCATGTCGATGCCCACCTTGCCAAACACCCGCCGTTTCGCGGCAGCGACATAGGCATTGCCGGGGCCGGTGATCTTGTCGACGGGGGGGATCGTGTCGGTGCCATAGGCCAGCGCCGCCACCGCCTGCGCCCCACCGATGCGGTAAATCTCATCGACGCCCGCCAGCCGCGCAGCCAGCAACACCAGCGGGTTCAGCACCCCGTCCGGCGTGGGCACGACCATCGCAAGCCGCTCAACCCCCGCGACCTTGGCCGGGATCGCGTTCATCAAGACAGAGGAAGGATAGCTTGCCAGACCACCGGGCACGTAAAGCCCTGCGGCGGATACCGCGCTCCACCGCCAGCCAAGCGTGGCACCGGCGTCGTCCTGCCACTGTGCATCCTCGGGCAGTTGCCGTTCGTGATAGGCACGGATACGCGCCGCAGCGAGTTCAAGCGCTGTGCGATCCGCGTCCGAGACTTCGGCAACCGCGGTGTCGACTTCAGCCGCGGTGATGCGCAGGGTGTCGGGGGTCAGCGCGATGCGGTCGAACTTCTGGGTTAGCTCGATCACAGCGGCATCGCCTTTGGACCGCACCTGGGAGATGATCTCGGCCACTGTGTCGTCCACATCGGGGCTGTCTTCACGTTTGGCAGAAAGCAGCGCGGTGAACGCCTGTTCGAAATCGGGCTGATCGAAGTCTAGGAATTGGGGCATCGGATGTCCTTTGCAACGTGCAATGGGCTTTGAAGGGATGCCACGCGGGCGACCCGCACGGCAAAGAATGTGGAAGAACGCTTAGGCCGGATGTTCCGGCAGCTTGCGCGACGGGGCCACATAGGGGCGCGTCACATCCTTCAAGGTCACATCCAGCGCTTCGACCGTCAGCCGGATCACACCGTCCCCCGCGAGGGTCAGCAGCACGTCGCCCGAGGGCGCATCGGTTTCGGTAAATTCGATCTGCAACAGCGACAGGATGGTATCCGCATCCCCCTTGTTCACGCCCTGGCTGGACACGCGCTGCACGTTGCTGAACATCAAGATTGTTTGCACGCGTTCCGGGGCGTGGCGCGATTTGCCCGCGTCTTCCCACCGCACGCGGTTCAGCAGCAGGGCAAAGCGCCCTTCTTTTTGCAGCCAGCGCATCTCCGACCCCGGAAACACAGCATCCTGCGCCAGCGAGGAGATCACCTTGAGGTCATCGGCATCCAGCGCGCCGAGGTTCAGCGGGGCTTCGCGCCCGTCTTCGAAACGTGCATCTTCGGTCATTGGTCTTTGATCCGTTCAATATTTGCGCCCACGCCGCGCAGTTTCGCCACCACATGTTCGTACCCGCGATCCAGATGGTAGACACGGCTGACGCGCGTTTCGCCTTCGGCGGCCATACCGGCAAGGATCAGGGAAATCGACGCGCGCAGATCGGTCGCCATCACCGGCGCACCTTTCAGCTTTTTGACGCCGTGCACCGTCGCGGTGCCGCCGTGGACCTCGATATCGGCCCCCATGCGGATCAGCTCGGGCGCGTGCATAAAGCGGTTCTCGAAGATTTTCTCTTCCAGCACCGAGGTACCGTCTGCCGTACACAGCAGCGCCATCATCTGGGCTTGCAGGTCGGTGGGGAAACCGGGGAAAGGTTCAGTCGTGACATTCACCGCGTTGATCACGCCATTGCGCCGCGCGACTTTCAGACCTTTGTCCGTCTCGGTCACGTCGATCCCTGCCGCGTCAAGCTTTTCGCAGAAAGCCGACAGCAGGTCGATGCGCCCGCCCAGCAATTCAACCTCGCCACCACACATCGCAGGGGCGAGCATATAGGTGCCCAGTTCGATCCGGTCGGTCACAACACGGTGAGTCGCCCCATGCAGACGGTCCACGCCCTGAATCTCGATCCGGCTGGTGCCGTCGCCTTCGATCTGCGCGCCCATAGCACGCAAACAATCCGCGAGATCCACGATCTCGGGCTCGCGCGCGGCGTTGTTGATCACCGTCGTGCCCTTGGCCAAGGTCGCAGCCATCATAATGTTCTCGGTCGCGCCGACAGAGGCAAAGGGGAAGTCGATGACCGCACCTTTCAAGGCCCCGCCTTGCGCCTTGGCGTGCAGATAACCGTCACGCAAGTCGATCTCTGCGCCCATCAGGGCCAGACCATCGGTGTGAATATCCATCGGACGCGCACCAATCGCGCAGCCGCCCGGCAGTGATACCTGCGCGTGCCCTTCGCGGGCCAGCAGCGGCCCCAGCACAAGGTTCGACGCGCGCATCTTGCGCACGATGTCATATTCGGCGCGTGTGTTGATCTCGCCATGACACGACATCGCCAGAACCTGACCGTCCTGCATCGATGTCACCTCTGCCCCCAGGGACCGCAGCAATTCGGTCATGGTGCGGATGTCGGACAGGCGCGGCGCGTTGGTCAGCGTCAGCGGCTCTTCGGACAGCAGGGTCGCTGGCATAAGCGTCAGACAGGCGTTCTTGGCCCCCGCAATCGGAATTTGTCCCGACAGCGCACCGCCGCCTTTGACCACAATCGAATCCATCCTTCAGCCTTCCTTGGTTTGGCCGGTCGGCCCGTTATCTGTCTGCGCGTTATTATTTTGCGTGTCGTCGCTTTGGCTTTTGTCGCTGCGCGCACGCGCTTGCGCCTTGCGTCGGCCCATATTGGCTTTCAGCGCGGCTTTCAGCCTGTCTTCCCGCAATGCATTGGGTTTTGGCGGCTTTTGTGGGGCGGTATCCTTTGACATGTCGATTGTCTAGCGCAGCGGACCGATATGGTCCAGATTACGCTTGCACCATATTGCGAATGGGTCTAATCACCCGCCCACAGTGCTGGAGTAGCTCAGTGGTAGAGCGCGTCATTGGTAATGACGAGGTCGGGAGTTCAATCCTCCCCTTCAGCACCAGATCCCCCCTTTAAACATATCGCTTTGCCCTGATGCCTTATTTATCTGGCGTTGCGGTTTTGGCATGTGCCATGGATGCGCCTGAAGTCGTCGCAGCGCACCCTGCCCCGAAACATCCCGAATCACGATGGCATAAGAAAACCCCGACCGCTTGCGCCGCCGGGGTTTTGATTTTCACGTGAAGCAATTTAGCCGCGATATGTCAGACCGGCAAACAGACGGCCCTGATCGCGGTGGCGGCCCCCGTGGACCGACCCTGCGACAGATGCCACACCGGCAATCAGCGACGCGGCGGCCAGCACAAAGGCGGTCAGGATACCGGCGTTACGCGCGGTTTGCGCAGCCTCAACCGCTGCTTCTTTCGCCTCTGCTGCGGCCTGTTCAGCCTCGGCCTTGGCAGCGGCTACAGCGTCTTCGACTTCCTGACGTGCTTCCTGCGCTTGGGTCACGATCTGGTCCACACGCTCTTTCGCCTGAGCCTGGGTCAGATCGGTGCGTGCGGCAACAGCGCCGGCAAGATAGGTCCGGTCTTCCTCGCTCACCTCACCCGTGCGGTAGATATTGGCAACGATGCTGGCGGTCTGCTCTGCCAGTTGCTCGGGATCGGCTGTCAACGGGTCGACCTGATTGGGGCGCAAAAGCTGGTTCGACAGGTAATCTGTCGGATCATTCTTGGCCTCATCCGGGATTGCAGCACCCGCCGCATCGGCCAGCCCGGAGGCAGCACCTCCCACGGCAGAGCCCGCAGCTTCGACGACCGTACCAGCCGCTTTGCCTGCACCCGCTGCGACGTTGCCCGCGGTATTGGCTGCAAAGCTCAGCGCGCTTGATAGCATCACGGCGGTGATCACAGACCCGAGGCCCCAAACAACCAGACCGTTGATCCCGTCACGAGCAGTGACTTCATCATCCGTAGCGCTTTCGACGCGGCGGCGCATGCGGCCCGCGATATAACCACCGGCCAGATAGGAGGCGACCAGCGTGATCACCATCCACAGCGCGGTCAGCACCAGTTCAAGCGTCGATGAATTGTCGGTTCCGTCCAGCGTGATCGACGACAGGCCAAGTGCCGCGCCGAAGGTGGTCAGCAAGAGGCCGATCGCCACAGCGACAACAGTGCCCGCGAAAATTGCGGGCCAGTCGACATAGGATCCATCGGCAGTTTTTTCAGTAAGTGTCGTGTTCATGTAAATGCCTCCCCGGCGTTTGATTACGCCAAGCCGACCAGCGACAGCACCGCCATAACCACGACCACAAGACCAACGAGATAAATGATACCGCCCATTTTGAATACTTCCTCTTTGCGTGCCAGACGCGGGATGCACTGGCTTCACAAAGGCAACGTCAGGGAACCGGCATAGTTCCGCTGACCGCGCAAAATACCCGCATTGCGGGAGATGACAACGTGAGCGGGACGGGCAGTGACTAAGGGTCGCCCTGCCACGTACCATCAAAGATCATCTCGTCCACGGGGAGCCGTTTGCTCCAGCCTTTCACCTCAAGTTCGGGCGTCTGGTAAAGCTCGTCCACGTGGCCCAGACAGAGGTAACCGACGATCTCTATCCGGTCGGGGATATTCAGCAGGTCACGCAGATCGGCATCGCGGAACACGCTGACCCAGCCCATCCCGATGCCCTCGGCGCGGGCGGCAAGCCAGAGGTTCTGGATCGCGCAGACGGTGCTGTAAAGATCCATGCTTTGATTATGGGTGCGCCCCAGCACGACCTTACCGCCACGGCTGCGGTCACAGGTCACGCAGATATTGACCGGTGCCTTGCGGATGCCTTCGAGCTTCAGCGACCTGTAGGTTGTCTGGCGGTCGCCCTCGAACATCTGGGCGGCTTCCTCGTTGGCGCGGTTGAAGGCTTGCCAGACCTGATCGCGTGCGGCCTGATCGCGGATGACGATGAAATTCCACGGCTGTGACAACCCGACTGACGGTGCGTGATGCGCGGCGGTCAGTATGCGGTGCAACACATCCTCGGCCAGTGGATCGGGCAAAAACTGATCGCGTACATCGCGGCGGGTAAAGATCGCCTTGTAGACGGCGTCGCGTTCAGCATCTGAAAAAGGCGCGGCGGGTGCCAGCGCAGAGGGTATCGGCATTGTTCAGTCCCCAACAATACGTTTAAGCGCCAATCCCGCTGTCCATGCGGGGCAAGCTGTACTGTCTGGCCGGTCTTCTGACTTAGGGTCGTCTGGTCCGCGCGCCTTCCCGGAATAGTCCAGTGGCCTATGCGCAAACCATCCCCATTACAGCGTTGGGCACGTGCCGGAGTTTCACCAGCTTCCCGATTCTTCCGCGAGGCGGACACCAGACCCGGCCATTGGGCCACGGCTGTCCGCCCGGAACAAGCCCTAACGCGGGGATCAGCCGCGTTTGGTTGCGAAAATCTTCTTCATTACGGCGTCGAACTCGTTCCACGAGATGACGGCCTTGTTGCCCGCATAGCCGTGATAATAGGACCGCCCGTTAGAGGTCGGGAAACCGGCCCAGATACGTGCGAGGTTTTCCATAAAGCGGTGGCGGCTGATCTTACCCTTCTTGAAGGAGTTAAACCCCGCATCGACCAAAAGGATATCGGCCAGCCCGTCCTGAACCGCCGAGGTAAAGCGGTCATTCTTGCTCAGGCCCGCCTGTCGCACCAGACTGCGCAGCGTGGATGGAATGAACTGGTATCGACCGATGGCATGCGGTTGGCCCGGCGTGCGGTCGATCCAGCGGTAGATCTCGCCGATGGTCATTTGCGTCGGACGCTGTGGCGGCAGCCGTTTGGCTCCGTATTGCACGGCGTCATAGCCCTTTGGGCCCGCCTCGGCCCAAGCGATGAGGCTTTTGAGGTCCGCGGCCGTGCTGACCCCGCTGAGCTCTTGGAAAGACCGGCTGCGGCTGCTCACGGTTTTGGACCGGACCTGCGCTTTGGGCTGGATCTTGTGGCGCAGCTTGATCTGACCCTGCCCTGCGGATTGCATGACGTTGAACGAGATGTCGCTTTGCATGGCAGAGCGCGCACCGGACAGGCTGAACCCTTCGGCGCTGACAGTGGTAGCGGCCAGAAGTGCCGCGGTTGCGATAATTGGTAGTGTGCAAGTAACTTTCATATCATCCCCCATGATGAAAAAATTTGTCATGGGACCATGGTGACCGCAGACGCCCGCGCTTTCATTTGCGCAAGCAGGTGGGTCGGGGCCATGGACGGATAGGCCGGCATATCTTTTGGGATAGGGCGCTATCCCGCGGTGCGGTTGCCCCCTCCGTTCAGACGGGCGTGGGCAGTGTGGCACGCGGAACCGCCCCGGTGTTTCACCCGAATCCAAAGAGGGGATTCGCGGTAAACCACGGAAAAAACGCATAGCCCGCGACCCGCAAACGGGGCGTCAAGCCCGCATCCGGGGGCTAAGCCATGATATTCATTTACTTAATTCCCGCGCAGCGGTGGTCGTTTTGTCGGAGTTGCGCTATGATTAGTCGCAAATACATAAAATGGAGAGCATCTAATGACAGATGAAACGTCGCCGGGTATCCCGACACCCGACGGGGCCGCTGCCGTAATCGACACGGATTACGAGATCGGCCAAGACAACAAAGAAGGCAGCGTGGGGCCCTTCGGCTTCGACATTCACAACCCGGTCTTCGCGATCTCGGGTGTGTGTATTGTTGCCTTTGTATTCTATACACTCGCGCTGCCCGAACAGTCTGGCGCGCTGTTCACATGGCTGTTCTCGTCGGTGACAAAGGGCTTTGACTGGTTCTTTATCTCTGCCGGCAACATCTTTGTGCTGTTCTGCCTGTTCCTGATCGTCACGCCTTTGGGCCGTGTGCGTCTTGGCGGGGCCGAAGCAAGCCCCGACTACACCTACCTTGGATGGTTCTCGATGCTGTTCGCGGCGGGCATGGGCATCGGTCTGATGTTCTATGGCGTCTCTGAACCGCTATCGCATTTCTCGAGCTCCATGGGTGGCACTGCTGTTGGCGAAGACGGCCTGCGCACCGATTGGGCACCTTTGGGCGCGGCTGCGGGCGATCAGGCCGAAGCGGTTCGTCTGGGTATGGCGGCCACGATCTACCACTGGGGCCTGCACCCTTGGGCGATCTATGCCGTTGTTGGTCTGGCGCTGGCGCTGTTCAGCTATAACAAGGGTCTTCCCCTGACCATCCGCTCTGCCTTTTACCCGATCTTGGGGGAACGCGTCTGGGGTTGGCCCGGTCACGTGATCGACATTCTCGCCGTATTTGCAACGCTCTTTGGTCTGGCGACATCGCTTGGTCTGGGTGCCACGCAAGCCAACGCGGGCTTGAACGAGCTCTTTGGTGTGGCGGTTGGCCCGACAACACAGGTTCTGCTGATCACCGGCATCACCGCGATTGCGACCGTGTCCGTGCTGCGCGGCCTTGATGGCGGCGTCAAAGTCCTGTCAGAGATCAACATGGGTCTGGCGTTTTTGCTGTTGGCCTTCGTGCTGTTGGTCGGACCGACGCTGGCGATCCTGTCGACCTTCAGGTCATCCCTGCTGGCCTATGTGGAATATCTGCCCGGTCTGTCCAATCCGATCGGCCGTGAAGACGTGAACTTTATGCAAGGCTGGACCTCCTTCTACTGGGCATGGTGGATCAGCTGGTCCCCTTTCGTCGGCATGTTCATCGCCCGCGTCAGCCGTGGCCGTTCGGTCCGCGAGTTCCTGACCTGCGTTCTGCTGATCCCGAGCCTCGTTTGCGTTCTGTGGATGAGCGTCTTTGGTGGCATGGCAATCGATCAGGTGATCAGCGACGGCTACACAGCCGCGCAAGAAGCCGAGCTGCCACGCCAGCTGTTCGCCATGCTGGATGCGCTGCCGCTTGCCGGGATCACATCGCTGATCGGGATCGTATTGGTCATCGTGTTCTTCGTGACCTCGTCTGACTCCGGCTCGCTGGTGATCGATACGATCACGGCAGGCGGCAAGGTCGATGCACCTGCACCACAGCGCGTGTTCTGGTGTATTTTCGAAGGTGCCGTAGCGATTGTGCTGCTGCTGTCTGCAGGCGGGCTCAAGTCGCTTCAGTCGATGGTTATCTCTACCGGATTGCCCTTTACTGTGGTGCTGCTGTTCCTGTGCTACGCAATCTTCCGCGGCCTGCGCGCCGAGATGAAGACGCAATAACGCAACCCTTACCGACGTTTGTGCTTTGCCGGTCAAAGCACCTGATACCCCCCGCCGCCCCGTGCTGCGGGGGGTATTCTTTTGCACGACACAGACAAACAAAAATGCGCCCAAAGTATTCCGACTAAAACTGTCGGATTGACATACCCTATAATTTCAATCAGGTTTATGGAAACGTCTAGCCACCCCGCCCGTGACCACGGGGACGCCCGACACATATGATGTGAGGAGTCCCACGATGAGACCATTCCCCAGAACGCAAACTGCCGTTCACCGTCAGGACCAAGCCGCAGGGCTGCCTGATGATCGGTGCCGCGTGCAACGTTCCTTTTCCATGACCATTGATAGAGCAGCCCTATGACATTTCACGCCCCCCCAAAGACCCAAGCCCCGATGAACGCGCTGCCGACCTACTCTGCCCGCGACCTGACCGAAGGCGGAGATCTGGCCCAAATCGTGCTGGATACCCAGACCTACACCTTGCGAATCACACGCGCTGGCAAATTGATCCTGACCAAATGAATGACGCACATCAGCACCCCGGCGGTGCCCCGGTAGGGTTCATCACAGAGCTGGACAGCCTTCAGGCCGCGTCGGTCATCTATTTGCGGATGTGGTGTGACGGGCCTGACGCACAGGAAAAAGTCAGCAGCGATTTTGCCAGCGTCCTCGGCCATACCAACGGGAGCAAGGCGCTCGCTACGTTTGAACAGCTATGCTCGCTTTGTGCACGGTTCGGGCGGCGGCCTTTGATGCGCCATTCGGTCACGTGCAAATGTCTGGGATCGGACGAATCCTGCTTTGCGAACTTCATCGCGACAGCCACGGACGGACAGCGCGAAGACGCGATGCTGATCGCGACCCTGCTGGTACGCGCCGATATGGCCCCGCTGGTGGCATCGCTTGCCGCGGATTTCGGGCTTGCGCTTAAACGGATGCGCCTGAGCGCACCAAGCGAGGTCGCGCAAATGGAAGCAGCACCGACGCTTCATTAACGGGCGCTTCGCGCGCCCGATTGACGCCTTATGTGCAACGCTACAACCCCTTGAAATTTTTGTAAGGTTGCCGAAGTTTAATACTTGATTGTTTTTATCAGCCTTAGTAACCCGCCCGTGAATAGGTAGCCAATCGTCCAGACCAGCCCCCTAAAAACAGCCCGAATGGGCAATGACGAGGGCGATATGACTCAGACGAAAACACCACACAGCTTGCGTGGCCACACGGCCAGCCGCAGCATCGGCATGATGACGGCCGCCGCCATCGGCGCGACGTCTCCTGCAGCACTTTATGCGCAATCCAGCGACGAGCCGCTGCTGCTTCCCGGGATCGAGGTAGAAACCTCAGAGCCGCAGGCTGCCAAGCCCAAACCACAACCCGCCAAGAAACGCGCCGCGGCGACCCCTGCCCCCCGCGCGACACCGGCACCCGCCCCTGCACCCGTCGTGGCCGAGGCCCCCGTT
The DNA here is from genome assembly GCF_000735125.2 of Sulfitobacter sp. CB2047. Taxonomy (NCBI): domain Bacteria; kingdom Pseudomonadati; phylum Pseudomonadota; class Alphaproteobacteria; order Rhodobacterales; family Roseobacteraceae; genus Sulfitobacter; species Sulfitobacter sp. CB2047. The sequence continues at coordinate 2,707,300 of NZ_CP072613.1, forward strand.
GCTGCCGCCCCCGCCGCGCCCGTCGCTGGCGAGAACGGTCTGTCGCCCTACGCCAACCCCGAAGCCGGATATCAGGCCGTTCAATCGGGCAACTCGCTGCTGACGCAACCGCTGGTCGATACACCGCGCACGGTTACCGCCGTCACCCAGGAAGTGCTGCGCGACAAGAACGCGACATCGGTGCGTGAGCTCGCCCGCACCACCCCCGGCATCACATTGGGCACTGGCGAAGGCGGCAACGCATTCGGCGACGTTCTGTTCATCCGCGGCTTCCGGTCCTCCAACGACGTCTTCATCGACGGCGTGCGTGATTCCGGTGTCGCCGTGCGCGAAACATTCATGGCCGAACAGGTCGAGATCACCAAAGGCCCGTCTGGCTCCATCGGTGGCCGCTCGACCACCGGCGGCGCGGTCAATCTGGTGACCAAAAAGGCGCAGGATACGGACTTTGTCAAAACCACCACGACCTTTGGCACCGCCGATCTGGCGCGTCAGGAAGTCGACTGGAACAAGGTCTGGAACGACCGCTTCAAGACCCGCATCGGTGCCGTCGCCCAAGTCAGCGACGTTGCCGGCCGCGACGGGAGCAAAGACGACCGTCTGGGTCTGTCCATCGCTGCCGAATACGAAGCGACCGACCGTCTGACACTGGATTTCGAAGCCTACCAGCTGCAGATGAAACAGATGCCAGACTGGGGTGTGCCATGGGATGGCACCAACGGCGTACCCTTCACCGAATCCGCTGCAGGCCGTCCAACGCTGGACCGTGACACATTCTACGGCAACCCAGACCGCGATTTCCACGATGCGACACAAAGCGTTGCCACCTTCGGCGCGACCTTTGAAATCACACCGGGCATGACATTCACCAACCGCTCCCGTCTCAGCCGGACCGAGAACGACTATATCGTGTCGGCACCTGAACGCCCTGACACCTCGGATGCCGATCCGCAGAACTGGACGCTGACGGCCTCCCCCAAAAGCCGGTATCAGGTCAACGAAGTGGCGTCGAACACCAGCGAGCTTTCCTTTGGTTTCAACACCGGGTCGGCGCGCCATGACATGATCGCGGGCTTCGCGCTGTCGCGTGAAGAGATCAGCCAGCGCGGCTATGTCGGCCTATCCTCCGAAGTGGGGGGCGGCACTGCTGAAGACCGTCTCGAAGGGTGCTCCGTCGCGATCTACAACCCCGATGTCAGCGGCTGTTCCACAGCGACACCTGTCCGCAGCGCCGATGCGACGCTGACCGATGTTACCACACGGTCGCTGTATCTGAACGACACGATCACCTTCAATCCGCAGTGGCAGCTGAACCTGGGTGCCCGTCTGGATGACTACAGCGTCAGCCGGACCACCACGCAAGCCGGTGCCGATACGCTGTCGCGCGATGACACCATGTTCAACTGGAATGCCGGTGTTGTGTGGAAACCCCGCGACAACGGGTCGATCTACCTGTCCTATGCCACCTCAACCAATCCTGTCGGGGATGAACTGGACGCAGGCGGCGGCAGCTACAACGGGATCGATTCCTCGAACCTGCTGCTGGAGCCCGAAGAAAACACCGCGATTGAACTGGGCACCAAATGGCAGTTCGGCAATCTGACCGCCACCGCTGCGCTGTTCCAGACCACCAAGGACAATGCCCGTGAAAGCACAGGCGGCCGCGGCGCACCTGTTGTGACCACCGCGACCGGCGAATACCGCGTGCGCGGGATCGAACTGGGCTTTGGCGGTAACATCACCGAAAAGCTGAGCCTGTTCGGCGGTGCGACCCTGATGGACAGCGAAGTGCTGAAAAGCAGCAACCCCGACAACGTTGGCGAAGAGTTCGCGAATATCGCGCACGAACAGTTCAACGTACTGGCCCGTTACGACTATAACGACCAGTGGAGCTTTGGCGGCCAAGCCACATGGCGCGGCAGCGTTCAGGGCGGCACATTCGCGGCGACCAACGGCAACGAGCTGCCCAGCTACTGGCGCTTTGACCTGATGGCGGATTACCACATCACGGATGATGCCTCGGTCAACTTCCGCATCGATAACGTGCTGGACGAAACCTACTATGACGCGCTGTACCGCTCCGGCACGCCGTTCGTCTATGTGGCACCGGGTCGCTCTGCGTCCATCTCTGTCAGCATGAAGTTCTAAACCACACACCAAGGCTGGCGGCGCAGACCCGCGCCGCCAGCCGATCCCCTCGAAAGGATACACCATGTTGCTTTGCGTCGAAAATATCCTGTCACCGCAGGAAGTTGCCCATATCCGATCTGTGATCGACACGGCCCAATGGGACGACGGCCGCAACACCGCCGGCGCGCAATCGGCGCAAACCAAGCGCAATCAGCAAATTCCCCTCGACAGCCCCGTTCTGCCTGATTTGCAGACGCTGGTGCTCCAGCGGTTGATGGGCAACCCCACGTGGGTTTCCGCTGCCCTCCCGCTGCATGTCCTGCCCCCGATGTTCAACCGCTACGAAGAGGCAGAGACCTTTGGCGTGCATGTCGACAACGCCATCCGCGTAAACCCGCAAACCGGCCAGCGGCTGCGGACCGACCTGTCGTGCACGCTGTTCCTGAATGACCCCGACGACTATGACGGTGGCGAGCTGGTCATCGAAGACAACTACGGCACCCAGTCGGTCAAACTGCCGGCGGGGCACTGCGTGCTTTATCCGTCAACCTCGCTGCATCAGGTCACGCCTGTCACCCGTGGTGCGCGTGTTGCGTCCTTCTTCTGGGTGCAGTCGATGATCCGCGACGGCGGCCAGCGCGAGATTCTCTTCGATCTGGATCAATCCATCCAAGAGCTGTCGGCCAGCGCGGGTCTGAACGACCCGACCGCTGTGCGCCTGACCGGCATCTACCACAACCTCATCCGACAATGGGCAGAGACCTGATATGAAATTTCCAAGCATCCTTCTGGCGGCCGTCCTTGTCGCAACCCCGCAACTGGCCGCAGCCGACACCGCGTCGGTCAATATCGCGCTGATCACATGGGCTGACGAATGGATCGGCCCTGCCCTGTCCGAGCCGATGCGCGTGGCCGCGCAACAGGGCGGCCATTCGCCGCTGGCGATGTTCATGGGGGCCGATATCGTCGTGAAAGCGGTGATGTTCGGGCTGGCCATCGCCTCGGTTCTGGGTTGGGCCGTATGGGCGGGCAAGATCCTGCAGGTTTGCTGGGCCAACGCACGGCTGCGCCGGTCCTACCGCAAGCTTGCCAAGGCAGGTGCCGTCAAAGGCGCGCAGGCGAAGTCCTTTTCCGGCCCCATGCGCGCCATGATCCGCGCTGCTTTGGCCGAGATCGACATCTCTGACGGGTTGAACAAGGCGGGTATCAAGGAACGCGTCGCCTCCGAACTTTCGCGGATCGAGGCAGGGGCCGCGCGCGCGATGCAGTCTGGTGCGATGATCTTGGGATCCATCGGGTCGACAGCACCGTTCATCGGGCTTTTCGGCACGGTCTGGGGCATCATGAACAGCTTTATCGGCATCGCTGAAAGCGGCAGCACCAGCTTGACAGTCGTCGCCCCCGGTATCGCCGAAGCGCTGCTGGCCACCGCCATCGGTCTGGTCGCCGCGATCCCCGCCGTGCTGCTTTATAACCACATCACCCGCGTCGTCACCGGCTACCGCGCGCGTGTGGGGGATGCCGCGGCGCTGGTGGAGCGCTGCCTGTCGCGTGATCTGGACCGTGCAGAGCGTACCACCGACGTGCCCCATACCACCCCTGATATCGCCACCAAACTGGCAGCGGAGTAACCCCGATGGGCGTGCGACTCTCTGACGGCGGCGACGATCTTGCCCCCAATGCGGATATCAACATCACACCGTTTATCGACGTGATGCTGGTCCTGCTGATCATCTTTATGGTGGCGGCCCCGCTGTCTACCGTGGACGTCAACGTAGAGCTGCCGGTCGCCACCGGCAAACCCGCGCCGCGCCCCGATGATCCGGTCTTTGTCACCATCCATCAGGACCTCAGCCTGAGCGTGGGCGAGGAAGAGGTGTCTTTGGGGGATCTGAACATGCGGCTTGGCATCCTGACCCGTCTGGATCTGGGCACGCGCATCTATATCAATGCTGATCGTTCGGTTCCCTATGGCGAGGTGATGGCCGTGATGAACCGTATGCGCAGCGAAGGCTATCTGAAGATCGGCCTCGTCGGGCTTGAGGACGAGGGCGGGGCCGCCCCTTCGGCAGCAGGTGACGTGGCAACCGCTTCGCCTGCCCCCGCTGCGCAGGACGCCGCAGAATGAGCTTTGCCTACGCCCCGCGATATGGTGCCGGCTTGATGCTGGGGGCCGGGCTGAGCATCGGCGTGCATGGCGCGCTCGTGGCACTTTGGCTGACACAGGCCGCCGCCTACGAGCCACCGGAAGAAGCGGGCATTCAGGGCCGCGAGCTGATCGATCTGGCCGAGGTCGAGATGATCATGGCCGCGCCTGAAACCGACCTCCCCGACGGGCCACCCGCCGAGGATAGCCAAGCCACGCTCGAAAGCCCGGCCGAACGCGAGGAAGCCAAAGCGTCAAACGATCCGCTGCTGGCACAGATACCGCACACGCCGGACGACCCCGAACTGCAGTTCAAGATCGCCAACCCCGATCAGGAAGTCGACACCGACAAGGAGGCGACCGAAACGCCGACCGAGTTGCAGGAAGAGACCGAAAACGAGAACGCCGCGCAAAGCACGGCTGCCGCCCCCAAGGCAAGCGCAGGTCAGGACGAACAGGACCAAAGCGCGGCCAAGGAACAGGGGCTGACAGATGCCGAACGGGCAGAGATCACGGATTGGCAAAAGTCGCTGGTTCTGGCGTTGAATGCCGCCAAGGATTACCCCCGCCGCGCCCGCGAGGCCCGCGCCGAGGGGACCACAACCGTAGCCTTCACGCTGGATCAATACGGTCAGATCAAAGGCCGCGAGGTGTCCAAATCCTCCGGCTGGCCCGTGCTGGATCAGGCGGCGCTGGATATCTTTGACCGGCTGCAAACACTGCCGCGCCCGCCCTCTGCCATGGGTGCCGGCCCGTTCAATCTGGCAATCCCGATCAGCTATCGCTTTCGCTGATCGGGTCGCCGCCGAAGGCTGTGATCATATCGGGGGTGATGTCCGCAACTGTTGCGCAGCCGCATAGGGCCATCGTCACTTCCAGCTCGTCCCGCAAGCGACGCAACACCTGACTGGCCCCGCGTGCCCCGTCGACGATCAACCCGTGCATCACGGGGCGACCGACCAGCACAGCCTCGGCCCCAAGCGCCAGCGCCTTGAACACGTCGCTTCCGCGCCGGATCCCGCCATCCAGATAGACCGGCACATCCTGCCCCACCTCCTGCACCACGGCGGCCAACTGCGTGACGGGGGCCGGAACAGTATCGAGCACCCTGCCCCCGTGGTTTGACACGATGATCCCCGCAACACCGGCATCGACAAACCGCCGCGCATCCGTGGCACGCAGACAGCCTTTGATGATCACCGGAACGGGGCTGTCCGCAATCAGCCGCGTCAGGTCTGCCCATGTGGGGGCAAAGACCATCATCCCGTCGAACACCACGCTCTGCCCGTCTTGCAACTGCGGTCGCGGTGGTTGTGGCAGCGGGTCCAGCATCACGGGGCGCACGCCATCCGGCAGCGCAAAGCCCGCGGCAACCTCGCGGTCGCGCAGGCCGTTGATCGGGGCGTCAAGCGTCACCACCAGCGCCTCTGCCCCGCAGTCCACCGCGCGGTTGACCAATGTCATCGTGCTATCGTGATCCGCCTGCATATAAAGCTGGAACCAGCGTCGGCCGGGGATAGCGGCGATGTCTTCGGGCGCGGTGCTGGTCTGGCAGCTGACCACCATCACCGCCTCCTGCGCGGCAGCGGCCAGTGCCGTCGCAGTTTCGCCTTCGGTGTGGAACAGCCGTTGGAACGCCATCGGCGCGACCATGATCGGATGCGCCGCGGGCTGCCCCGATATCGTCGTGCGCGTATGGCCGCCTGCACAGTCAGCCAACAGGCGCGGCAACAATCCTATCCGGCCAAAGCTGGCGCGGTTCTGGCGCAGCGACAGCTCCCCTTCTGCGCCACCTTCAAGGTAGGCAAACACATCAGCGGCAAGGGTCGCGTGGGCGGAGGCTTCGAAATCTGATAAGGTCACAGGCATAACCCACAGATCGCGCAAAACGCCCGCCGCCACAAGCGACTTAAATACTCAGGTATATCGGTTAGACGCGTTGGACGTATTCCAGCATCGCGTCATCCACCTCGTCCCCGCATAGAACAGAGACTTCGCCCGTCGTCTCGAACACGGCGGCACGCACATCGCTCAGCCGCATGACGTTGGATTCGCGCAGCTTCTCCATCAGGTCACTGCGTGACACACGATTGACCCGCATCGCCTCTTCACAGATCTTGCCGTTCTCCATCAGATAGACCGGCGCGTTCTGGATGGTATGCAAAGCGGTTTCTGACCGACGGCGCAGATAGGACAGCGTGAACTGGAAAAGGAACAGGCAAGCGGTCGCGACCAAAGTCTGGAAGAAGGCTTTCCAATCCGACGCTTGCGCCGCCCCCGCCAGCAAAGAGCCGAAGGCGATGGTGGTCACAAAGTCGAAGTTCGTCATTTTGGAGAAGGAATTGAGCCCGACGATCCGAACCATGAGGATGATCCAGATCAGCGCCACACCGCTGAGCACGAAGCCGCGGGCCAGAACATCCAGTACCGTGTTGTCGAAAAACATATAATCCCTTCTTCTCTGGATTGATCAGGCGTCGGATCGACGCGCTTTCTCTTCTTTCTCGTCGCGTTGCTGAGCGCGCGATTTCGGCACGTCGCCCTCGCCTGCGGGCCACCCCTCGCGCTGCGCGCGGCGGTCGCCGTCGGTCGCTTCGGTCTGGTCGTGGAACAGATGCACCTGCGTTGGATAGGGCATATCGATCCCTTTTTCATCCAGCGCTTTATAGACTGCCTGCAGCACCGCCCCGAAGGTATGGATCTGCGACGCACGGTCCGACTTCGTCCACCACCGCAAGCGGACGATGTTGGCGGAATCGCCCAGTTCGACCGGTATCGTTTCGGGGGCTGGGTCGGTCTCTACACCCTCAACGCTGGCGCAGGCATCCTGCATGACCTTGCGCGCGGTATCCCAGTCGTCGCTGCAGCCGATGCCGATGTCATATTCCGACCGGCGCGTGTCAAAGGCGGTATTGACCACCACGCTGTCTGTATAAATGTCCGAATTCGGGATCACCACGCGGCGACCGTCATAGGTTTTGATCATCGTGGCGCGGGTCTCGATCTTTTCGACCGTGCCTTCATGCCCGCCCGACACGATCTGGTCGCCGACTTCAAAGGGCTGACGCAGCAGGATCAGGATACCTGCCAGCATGTTCTGCAAAATATCCTTGAACGCGAAGCCGATCGCGACAGAGCTGACGCCCAAACCGGCAATTAGATCCCCCGGTGTGACCGTCGGGGCGACGATGGTCACCGCCAGCATGAAGCCGATAATAGTCACGGCCCACCGCATCAGTGCCCCGCCCACGTCGCCCAAGTTCTCGCGTCCGCGGCGCCCGGCGGATTTGCGGATCAGCGCGCCGATGCCCATTCCCAGAAACCAGAACACCACGACCACAACCAGCGCGACGCCGATATTCGGGAGCAATCTGAAAAAGCCGTCCAACCAGCCGTCAAGTTTATCGAAAATCAGGCCGGGGTTGGCGTCGACTTCTTCCATGGGTTCTTCCTTACTCATTACTGAATCAGCGGGAGCACAAAAGGCCCGTTCTCACGTGGCTATTTGATCACATCCCCAAGACAAACGACCCGAAACAGCGGCGGGTTCCCGAAACACCCTTGGTATATGCGCTGCAAACACGTCCAAGGCCGCAAGCGCTTTGTGTGAAATGAGCAACAGCGCCATAATTCCGCCAGTTTCAGAAACCATTAACGATGGCAGAGAATTTCAAGAGATGCAGAGCGTACAACCCTCTGTGCAGGACTGAGTGACAGGGCAACGATGACAATTCCGCGCAAGCTAGCCTACTTTCAACTGTTTACCCTTTGCGTCTGCATCGGGCTTTCCTTTTTGTTCTTCTTTGTGGCGGGCAATACTGTGCAGGTCCAAGCGCAGGACAGGTTTCACGCGCTGGTCAGCCAAGGGTTGTCGTCAATGGGGCGGCGCGCCGACGAATACGGCAGGACGCTCGACGGTGTCGCGGGCTTTGTCGCTGCCTCTGACGAGGTGACGGCGCAGGATATGGAGACCTACGCTACGTCGGTCCATATTGCAGACGGTTCCTACGTGCTGGACGCCATCGGCTTTGCCGTCCCTGTGTATGACGAAACCGATGGCACGCTGAAGGATTTCGTGATCCAGCGCGCCACACCGACGGAAAACTTCGCCGGCATGGTCGGGACAGAGTTTTCAAGCAACTCAGATCTTCTGGCCACGGCCCTCGCCACCTATGCAAGCGGCAAGACGCTTTCGACAACCCCTGCGCTCCACGGTGAAAACTGCCATGCCCTGCTGATCAAACCGATTTTCCGCCCCGGCACCGCTTCTGACGGCACCCGCGATCCGGATGCGGCGTTTCTGGGCGTCGCCTTTGCGATGGTCGACGTGGACGAAATCTTTAGCGATCTCTTCGCCGCGCAAAATGACCTCATCACGCTGGATGTGTCCTTCTATGATGAGAATGGCACCCCGTTCCAGCACGATCCAACCGTCGCCAGCGATGCCCCCGCCCCGGCCTTTGAGTTTTCGCGTGACCATACGGGCTATGGCCAACGCATGACCCTGCACTGGGCCAGCACCCCGGCCTTCGAGGCCGCGCAACCGAACAACGCCAAATGGATCGTGCTGGCGCTGTCGCTGACCATCACGGCGCTGATCCTGATCATCCAGTCGGTGATCCTGAAACGTAATCTGACAATCAACCAGACGGTGGCCGACAAAACCCGCGAGCTTGAGACGCAGCACCAAGAGAAACGATCGATCCTCGAAAACGCGATGCTGCCGATTATCTCGGTCCGGCAATCGGGGGAAATCCTGCATCTGAACGATGCCGCGCGACAGCATCTGATCGCTGCCGGGCACCGCAAGGACGCGACGGGCGACTTCGTGCAAGACCTGCTCCCCGAGGTCGACATCCACCGCGCCGACGGCGGTGTGAAAGTCGTGGTGCCGCCCCACAAAGGTACGACAGAACCCCGCACACTTGAGGTCGAGAAGAACACCTGGCTTACCGCCGACGCAGAGACGCGTATCACCTTGATGCTGCGCGATATCACCGACAGCGAACGCCGCACGCTCAAGATCGCGGAAACCGAACAACGGTGGAGCCTCGCGCTCAGCAGTGCGCATATCGGGGTCTTTGACATTGATCTGGAAAATGGCACATCTGTGGTGTCGGACACATGGCGCGACATCATGCATCACCCCGCTGACCCCGCCTGTCAGAACCCTTATTACGATAAGATGCGGCATGTGCATCCCGACGATGCGGCGGTGGTCAAGAAGATCGAGCTCGCCTGTCTGAACGGGATGACCGACCGCGCCGAGGCCCGCTTTCGCATCCGCGTTGGTCAGGACAACTGGCGCTGGATCAAATCGGATGCGGTCGTGGTAGAGCGGGCGAAGAACGGGCGCGCCCTGCGGATGCTGGGTATCCAGATCGACATCACCGAAAGCAACAAGCTTGAACAGATGAAGCACGACTTTGTCGCCACCGTCAGCCACGAACTGCGCACGCCGCTGACCTCTATCAAGGGGGCGTTGGGGCTGCTTGAGGCCCAGACACAGGACGATCCGGATGCCGGCGCGGTGCGTCTGGTGCAGATCGCCACGGCCAACTGCGACCGGCTTGTCGCGCTGGTCAATGACATTCTGGACATGGAAAAGATCAACGCAGGCAGCATGACCGTTGTGGCGAAACCGGAGAAGCTGGGCGATATCGTCACCCTCGCCGCCGAGCAGGTAGAGCCTTATGCCAGCGAATGGAAGGTCGAGATCGACGTAGACACGCCCGATCCCGATCACCATGTGCTGACCGACAAGAACCGCATCATGCAGGTGCTGACCAACCTCTTGTCCAACGCCTGCAAGTTCGCCTACCCCGAAACCGCCGTGACAGTGACCACAGCGCCAGTGGGCGACATGACCAAAATCTCTGTCACCAATCTGGGTAATGGTATTTCGGAGGAGTTCCGCGAACGCATCTTCCAGCCGTTCTCGCAGGCCGAGGCATCGAACACGCGCCAGCGCGGTGGCACCGGGCTTGGGCTCAATATCTCGCGCCATCTGGTAGAGGCCATGGGCGGGGAGATCGGGTTCGACAGTGTGCCGGGGGAGGAAACCGTGTTCTGGTTCACCTGCCCCTCGACCGAAGACCCCGACGTGGCGATGGTGGCCTAAAGCGCCAGATCAGCGATCAGCATATCCTTGGTGTAATCGGCCTTCAGCTTGCGCGGCCCGTTGCGCCCGCCTTCGACCACGATAAAGCTGTCGCCCAGCGCATAGGCGAAATCGGCATTCTGTTCGACCAATACAATTGCCATCTCGCCCTGGGTGCGCAGCAACCGCAGCGCATCCCCGATCTGCTGGATCACATTGGGCTGGATACCTTCAGTCGGTTCGTCCAGCAACAAGACCCGCGGTCGCGTGATCAGAGCCCGCGCGATGGCAAGCTGCTGCTGCTGCCCGCCCGATAGATCCCCCCCGCGCCGCGCTTTCATGTCCCGCAAGACAGGGAACAGATCGTAAATGTGATCGGGAATGTGGTGGTCGGTCTTGGGCAGGCAGGCAAACCCCGTCTCTAGGTTCTCCTCCACCGTCATCATCGGGAACACCTCGCGCCCCTGCGGCACATAGGCAATGCCCGCATTCGCCGCCTGAAAGGCTGTGGTCAAACGCACGGGAGTTCCATCAACGGTGATCGTGCCCGCCGACGCCGGATGCCGCCCGGCAATCGCCTTGAGGGTGGAGGTCTTGCCGACCCCGTTGTTGCCGATCAAGGTCGTGATCTGCCCCTTGGGGGCCTGAAAGGACACCTCGTAAAGAATGCGGCTTTGACCATAGTGCAGGTCCAGATTTTCAACTTCAAGCATGGCCGCGCCCCAGATAAACTTCGATCACTTTCGGGTTGGATGTCACGTGGTCAAGACTGCCTTCGGCCAGCACCGATCCTTCGTGCAGCACCGTGACCTTGCAGTCGAGCCTGCGCACGAATTCCATGTCATGTTCGACCACTACCACGGCGCGGGTCTTGGCGGCACGTTTCAGAATATCGGTGGTCTTTTCGCGTTCCTCAACCGTCATGCCGGCGGCGGGTTCGTCGACCAGCAGCAGGCGCGGCTCCTGCGCCAGTAGCATGCCGATCTCAAGCCATTGCTTCTGGCCGTGGCTCAACTCGCCGGCGATGCGGGTCAGGCTGTCGGTCAGGCCGATCTCTGCCGCGATGCCTTCGATCCGCGCAGCGTTGGACGGGGTCTTGCGGTGCAGCAGGACGGCCAGCGGCCCCCTCGGGTTCTTCAGCGCCATCGCAAGGTTTTGCCGCACGGTCTGCGCCTCGAACACGGTGGGTTTCTGAAACTTGCGCCCCACCCCTTCGTTCGCGATATCCGCCTCTGACATACCAAGCAGCGATATATTCCGCTCCCCCCAGACGACATGGCCGCTGTCGGGGCGCGTCTTGCCGGTGATGATGTCCATAAAGGTGGTCTTGCCCGCCCCATTCGGCCCGATCACAGCGCGCAGTTCCGGCTCTGCGATCTGGATCGACAGGTTGTTGATCGCCTTGAACCCGTCAAAGGATTTCGACACGCCGGAGACTTCTAACAGGGTATCGTTCATGACGGTTTCCTCACCAGATAATCAAACAGGCCGCCGATCCCCTTGGGGAAGAACAAGGTGACGCAAACAAAGGATACGCCAAGCAGTACCAGCCACCAGTCGGTCCATAGGATCGTATAGAACCCCAGATTGATGGCAGGGGCACCGCCGCCCGTGAACCAGCTGGACAGCAAGGATACGAATGCCGCCCCGATCACCGCGCCGTAAAGCCGCCCGCGCCCGCCAATCGCGACCCAGACCGCCAGATAGATCGATGCAATCGGCGCGATCTCTGCCGGGTTGATGATGCCGGCCTGCGGGTAATAAAGCGCCCCGGCGATACCGGCGATCACGGCGGTCAGGGTAAAGATAAACAGCTTGTAGCGTTCCACACGGTAGCCAAGGAAGCGGACGCGGGCCTCGTTATCGCGGATGCCTTGCACCACGCTGCCCATCTTGCCCGATACCACCCATGCAAACAGGATATACCCAAGCGCCAGCGCCAGCGCCGACCCCATAAAGAACACAAGGCTGATGGTCGCCTGCGAGGTGTCTTCGTACCCCGGAATATTCTGCAAACCGGAAAGCCCGTTATTGCCGCGCAGACCACTGTCGTTCTGGAACAGCCACAGCGACAGCGCCAGCGTCATCGCCTGCGTCAGGATCGACAGGTAAACGCCCGTGACACGGCTGCGGAACGCCAGCCAGCCAAAGACCAGCGCCAGCAGCCCCGGCACAACCACCACCATCAACAGTTGCAGGAACAGACTGTCGGAAAAGGCCCAGAGCCACGGAAAGTCAGAGCTGCCAACGACGCCGAAGATCTGGTTGCCGATGGCGTCCTGCACCTCTTGCGGTGTGGGCGGGATCACCTGACCTTCAAGGCTTGCTAATACGATGCCTTCGGTGCGTGCATACATCAGCCACATGCCGATGGCGTAACCGCCGATGCCGAAGAAAGCGAAATGACCGAGGCTCAGGATACCGCAGTAGCCCCAGACCACATCCATCGCGATGGCGATCAGACACAGGCACAGCGTTTTGCCCAATGTCTTGACCATAGAGGTAGAGATAAGGCCGGTGCCCGTCGCCTCTGACCCGATGGCGACCGCGAGGGTAAACAGCCCCAACAGCGCAATGAACCACAGGACAGAAGGGTTTTCAGAAATGAATGTTTTACGCATGGATCAATCCGCCGCTGCCCGACCCTTTTGGGCAACAATGCCCTTGGGACGGAATTGAATGAACAGGATGATGAACAGCACCATATAGGTCTGTGCCGCGAGGGTATTGGACGGGTTGAACCATTCTATCCCCTTTTGCAGGAACCCGATAAGCGAGGCCCCGGCCAGCGTGCCCCAGACGTTACCAACGCCGCCCACGACCACGGTCATGAAGGATTGCACGATGTAATCGGCCCCCATCTCGGACGTGACCTTGGCATAAAGCCCGATGGCCACCCCCGCGATCCCCGCGATGCCCGAGCCAAGGCCAAAGGTCATCATGTTGATGCGGTCGGGGTTGATACCCATACTGGCCGCCATACCGGGGTTCTGCGTCACGGCGCGCACCTCTAGCCCCAGTCGCGTGCGTTTCAGCACAAACAGGATCAGCCCCAGGAACAGCAGCGCCAACACGAAGATCGCGATGCGGATATAGCTGATCTGGATCACATCCGAGATCACCCACGCCCCGTCCAGCCAAGCCGGAGAGGTCAGCGGGCGTGCCTGCGTGCCAAAGATGTTCTTGGCCAGTTGCTGCAAAGCGATAGAGATGCCGAAAGTCGCCAGCAGCGTCTCTAGCGGACGGTGGTAGAGGTGCCGGATCACCAACCGCTCCATCACCACACCGGCGGCGAATGTGACCGCAAAGGCCAGCGGCAGGGCGATGATGATCGACAGCGTATAATCGGGCACGAACAGCTGCACGACATAGCCGGTATAGGCCCCCATCATGATAAACTCGCCATGGGCCATGTTGATGACCCCCATGACGCCAAAGGTGATGGCAAGGCCGATAGCAGCAAGGAAATAGATCGACGCGAGCGACAACGCGTCCAGCGTCAGGTCAACGGTTTGCGCGGCGGCGACGCGGGTCTCGATGCTGTCGAGCGCGGCCCGCGCGGCGTCTGTGACGGCGCTGTCGGGCTCGTCATACACCTCGTAGAACGTCATGCCCGCGATGGCATCTTGCTGGTCCCGCGCAGTCACCAGCGGTGGCACGGTGCCCGCAGCGGCGAGTGCGGCATAGGCGGTCGCACGCGCCGCATCGGTATTCAGCCGCGCTGTCGGGATGCCACCCACACGCCCGTTGACAACGTTCGCCGCCAAAGCGTCGCGGATCGCGGCAGGGGGCACAGGCGCCGGGGCCAGATCAGCCGCCACAAGCTGCGCATAGGCCGCATCGGGTGAAATATCCTCCCCCGGTGTCAGCACCCGCGCGACGTTGCCGGTGGGTGTTTCAGACGGCGTCGCTGTTTTGGTCGATAGAATCTGGTTCATCACCGCCCGCGCCTCGATCGAGGTATCGCTGGCCATTGACGTGATCGCGGCGATACGGTCGGCGGCTGTGTCGCCAAAACTGGCAGAGAGGAAGTTGGTCAACTGGATCTTGCGGGCCTTCAGCGCCGCATCTGTCTCTGCCTCGATCGAGGCGCGCAGGAAGGCCAGTTGGTCCGCCTCCGGGCGGCGGGCGATGGAATCGACCGCACTTTGACGGCGTGCAAGATCAGGGTCGGTCAGTTGGAACTGCACAAGCGCGGTGCCGATCAGGCGGCGCACACCGCCATTGGGTTTCAGCTGCGAAAACCCGCTTGCCGGTGCCGTGCTTTCCGCATCGCTGTCGATATCGCGCAAGGCCAGCGTGTCGCCTGTCTCGGTGCCGAAAAAGAACACACCATCCGCGTCGCGTTGCCAGACCCCTTTGTCCTGCCAGCGTTCAAGAAACGCGCTGACCTGCGGCGCACCGGAGGCAACCAGATCATCCAGCGCGACAGAGACAGAGCTGCGCGAGGGTTTGGCAATTTCATCGGCATGAGCTTGAAGCACGGGCTGCAAATCTTGCGCCTGTGCCGTTCCCACGATGCCCACCCAACAGAGGAGCATTAACAGGTGGCGGAACATAGGGAACCCTTGTGGTAAGTCTGGGAAATAAGGTGATGGGGCGGCCAGTCAGCCTGCCCGCCCCGGCGTTCAGGATCAGTAGTTAGAGGTCAGCTGAACGCAGGTTTCCGTTTCGGTGTTGTACATGCCGCATTCCAGATCTTTCCAATCGGAGGTGAGCACAGCGCTTTCGGGCAGGAAGTCTGTCCAGGCGTCGCCGGGCACCGGATCGGTCTGGCTGATGATGTCGAACTGACCGTCTGCCGTGATCTCGCCGATCAGCACGGGTTTGGACAGGTGGTGGTTCACCAGCATCTCGGCGGTGCCGCCGGTCAGGTTCGGGAAGGTCTGCCCGTACATCGCGCTGCGCACGGCATCGACATCGGTGGTGCCAGCCTGTTCAACCGCATTCACCCACATGTTGAAGCCGATGTAATGCGCCTCCATCGGGTCATTGGTCACGCGTTTGTCGTCGCCGATGGATGTTTTCCACTGTTCGATGAACTCAGCGTTTGCAGGGGTGTCTGCGGACATAAAGTAGTTCCACGCCGCCAGATGCCCGACAAGGTTCGATGTATCGAGCCCCGACAGCTCTTCCTCGCCCACCGAGAAGGCAACGACGGGGATATCATCCGCCGACACATCCGCCGCGGCGAGCTCTTTGTAGAAACCGATGTTCGCGTCCCCATTGATGGTCGACACAACGCCCACCTGCTTGCCGTCCTGGCCCAGTGCCACGACATCGCCCACGATCGTGGCCCAATCGGAATGGCCAAACGGGGTGTAGTTCACAAAGATGTCTTCTTCGGCAATGCCCTTGGACATCAGATAGGATTTCAGAATGTTATTGGTGGTACGCGGATAGACATAGTCGGTCCCGAGCAGGGCGAATTTCTCGACCCCCAGCTCTTCGAGGAAGTAATCAACCGCAGGGATCGCTTGCTGGTTGGGCGCGGCACCCGTGTAGAACACGTTCTTGGATGATTCCTCGCCCTCGTATTGCACGGGGTAGAACAGCAGGCCGTTCAGCTCTTCAATCACGGGCAGCACGGATTTGCGCGACACAGAGGTCCAGTTGCCAAAGATCACGTCGACCTCGTTCACGGTCAGCAACTCGCGCGCCTTCTCTGCGAACAAAGGCCAGTCGGAGGCAGGGTCAACCACGACCGCCTCAATTTCGCAGCCCAATACGCCGCCCTTTTCGTTCTGCGCGTCGATCAACATCAGCATGGTGTCTTTCAGCGTCGTCTCGGAAATCGCCATGGTCCCCGACAGCGAGTGTAGCACGCCGACCTTGACCGGATCGGCACAGTCCTGCGCCATCACCAGCGAGGTGGAGCCCATCAATGCAGCGGTCGCGCAGGCGGCGAGTTTGGTGAATGTTGTCATCTTCTATCCCCTGTTGGCGCTGCTACCCCGCGCGTCAGAACGCACTTTTCCGGGGCCCCCAAGCACGTTAGACAGGAGGCGCAGCATATTGTTGTGATCGTCGCATGGCTTGTTACATCTGCCAGGATCGCTTGCCGTGCGACGGTGTTGCCTGTGTCGGCACAAGGCCAAGATGCCTAGGGCAGTGGCGGAGTCGCTAGAAAAAATGGCATGTCACAGGACACGCCCCTAGCCGCGCCTCATTTTTTGGCACCAAAGATCGGGATCGCCTAAAATGTAACCGGCAGGCACACGGCTCCGGGGAAAGGCGCGCGCCAGCACCTTCGCCTTAGGGGGTGACGCGCGCGGCGGAGGTCGCCTGCCACGCCCGCAACATCGGCAGCGCACAAAGGGCGGCCCCGATGAGGAAGGACAGGCTGTAGCCCAAACCGGCCAGATCGTTCTGCGGCATGGCGATCAGAACGCCGCCAAAGAACAGCGCCACCCGCATCGGTAGCGCCCCACGGCCTTCAATCGGGCCGACAAGGCTGATGTAACCCTGCAGCGCCGCCGAAATCAGGGTCACTCCGATCATCGCACAGCTAAGCGCGACGACGACCTCCCACGCGGGGGCCTGACCAATCAACGCAGGGTTCAGCACAAAGAAGAAGGGCGCGATATAGATGACACCGCCAAGGCGCATCGCCTCGAACCCCGTGGCAATCGGGTTGGACACCGCCATGGTAGAGGCCGCAAAAGCGCCAAGCGCGACCGGAGGTGTGATGTAGCTGACCATGCCCCAGTAGAGAATGAACAGATGCACTGCCAGTTGGTTCAGCCCGCCGGCCTCAAGCGCGGGGGCCAGCACCACCGCAAGGAAGATATAGCAGGCGGTCACCGTCATCCCCATGCCAAAGATAAAGGCGGTGATCGCCCCCATCAGCAACAGGATCAACGTGCTGTCGCCGGCAAGAAACACCAGCTCGTTCACCAATGTGCCCGCCAGCCCCGTGGCCGAGAACGACCCGACGATCAGCCCGACCCCCAGCAGGATCGCGGTCAGTTCTGACAGCCCCATGCCGACACCGACGATCATATTGCCAAGGCGGCTCAGGTTCAGACGATGGCTGGCGCGGAACTGGTTCACCACCAACAGCAGCGCCGTCGCATAGAAGGGCGCAGAGGATTCCTGCCGCAGCCCGATCATCATATAGAGCAGCAGCGCGAAAACGAAGATATAGGGCCAGCCTTCGATCATCACCTGACGCAGCCGTGGCAGGTCGGGCTTGGGCAATCCGCGCAGCCCGCGTTTCGCGGAGTAGGCGTCGATCTGCGCGAAAAGCCCCCAGTAGAACAGAATGCTCGGAATGGCGGCGGCCAGCGCGATTTCGACATAGGGGCGTGACAGGAAGGACGCCATGACAAAGGCCGTCGCCCCCATGATCGGCGGCATCAATACCCCGCCAGTCGAGGCGCAGGCCTCTGTCGCGGCGGCGGTCTTGGCCGAAAATCCGGTCTTGCGCATCGCGGGGATCGACACCGCCCCCGTGGTCAAGACATTTGAGATGACAGAGCCGGACATCGACCCCATAAAGCCGCTGGCAAAGATAGACACTTTCGCCGCGCCCCCGCGGTAGCCGCCCACAAGGCCAAGCGCCAGATCATTGAAAAACTGCCCGCCGCCTGTCCGTTGCAGCACCGCGCCGAACAGGATGAAGCCGATGACAACACCGCCGAACGCCTTCATCGGAATGCCGAAAGAGCTTTCGGCGGAATAGATATGGTAGGACACCGTTTGCAGAAACGTGCTTTGAAAGCCCGAAAACGGGTCCGGCACGTGGCCCGCGAATGTCGGGTAAAAGGCAAAGAGCGTGACGATCAGGAACAGCACCAGACCGCCTGCCCGCCGCGTTGCCTCCAGGATCAGAAAGAAGAATATGACCGAGACATATTGCGCCGTTTCAGGGGCTGCATATTCCCACCCCTGCGACAGGTTCTGCTGCGCGGTCTGCGCCAGATAGCCCGTGGTCCCGACCGAAGCGGCAAACAGTACCCAGTCCAGCAGTGTTGGCTCCCCCCCCTTGCCGCCGCGGGCCTGAAAGATAAGGAACGTCAACGCTAGGAACATCCCCCCGAGGATATACAGATACCGCCCGTCGATCAGCACAATCCCGAAAAGCTGAAGGTTGAACAGCTGGTTGACCACCAGCACCAGCGACAGCAGCGTGGTGATCACCACGACCCAACGTGCCACCCCCGAGATCCGCTCCGCCGGGGTGGCACCGTCAATCGCCACCTCCTCGAACTTCGGCTGCGGGGCGCGCAATGTATCGGGATCGGTCATAAAAACGCTTTCATATTAGGGGGTACGGGCCGGTGAGCGGCACAGCAGGAACGGGCCGGCACCATGACCAGCCCGCCCCAAACTTTGAAAGGGTTCAGAAAACGACAGAGAACCCGCCGTCTGCCAAGGCCTTGCGGCGCGCCTCGGACCAGGCGGCTTCCCAGTCAGAGGGGTTGGATGCTTTCGTCGCTTCCCATGCCGCGGCCAGCGCTTCTTGGCGTTTCACAAGTTTGTCGTTATGCGCCTGCGCGGTGTCGGACCAAGCGCCCACTTCTTCGAAATAGCGGATCGCCCCTTCGTGGTAGGGCACCACCCATTCCATGTTCTGCTTGTCCAGCGCCCAGCCACCGATGCCGGGGGAATTGCCGTCATATTTCGGGAACAGCTCTACCATCGCCTTGGTCATATTATAGACCAACGCTTCGTCCGTGGCAGCAATCGAGGTCAGCACCGGATAGGCATAGCCCGCGCCCTGATAGCCGTCGGTCCCGTCGATGGTGGCCCCGACCTTGGCTTTGTTCAGCGTGAAGAAGGGGGCAATTTCCTGCATGCGGGCGAAACCCTCGGTGTCGTCGGGATCAATCGGCGGCCAGAACAGCCCGCGCGGCCCCGCTTCGGCCTCATATGCCTTGCCCGAATTGGTCGACGCAAAAGCCGCATCGACCTGCCCTTCGATCAGGCCGGTCCAGCTGGCCCCGAACCCCCCGAAATCAACCCGCTCCACATCGTCCCATGTCAAGCCGCCATAGGCCAGATAGGCTTCGGTGTTTACGTTCAACGCAGGGGCACCCACGATATAGGACACGCGCTTCCCCTTGAGGTCGGCATAGGTCTCGATCCCCAGATCGCCCGCGACACCGACCGCAAGGTTGATCGCGCCGCCGTTGTTCGCCAGCAGCACCCGGATCGGCTGCGGGCCCCAGTTTTCGGCTCCGAAATCAAACACACCTTCCTGCGCCATAAAACTACCGCCCACACCCGTGGCCGAGAATTCAACCCGCCCCTGGCGCAATGGCTCTGTGCGCGACACGTCGTTCTTGCCCGGCAGCACGCGCAAGTTCACCCCCGCCGCATCTTGCAACGCAGCACCGATTGCCACGGCCTGATTATAGCCCGCCGACCCGGTGTCATAGGCTGTCCAGCTCAGTTGACGCGGCAGGTCCAGATCCTGCGCGAACGCCATGGAAGCCGTGAACCCAAATGCCACGACCGTCGTCTTCAATACGTTCATATCTTTCCTCCCAGAAATTCCTGCGGCGCAAAACATTCGCGTTTGCGGCAAGGTTAGCGGCCCGTTTTCTTGTGAAACGTGGTTCCGCCCTGTGGAAAAGGATAAGAGCGCGCCTTTCCTTGAGTCAACAAAAGACCGCGAGAGGCGCGATTGCGCAGGGTGACGTCAATCAGAGGTAGAGCAGAGATGTTCTGACGCGGGAACACCCGCCTTGCGCGCCGCCGCCGTCAGTTGCGCCAATGTGCCTGCATCCAGCGGAATACCCTTGGCCGATCGCTCTGCCGTGCTGCGCCTTTCGGGGTCGCCGGGGAATTGCACCCCCGCCGTTCCGGGCGCTGCGGGGGATGCTTTTACCCAATCTGTATAGCGGTCCACATCCACACCAAAGCTTTGCGCAAGACCAAAGACATTCGGATCGATCAAGATCGCCATCATGTTGTTCACGATCCGGTCGGGCACCTCGCGCTCGGGCGCATAGGCCCCGCCCCCGCTGAACGATCCACCTAAGATATCCCCCAGCAAGGCAAGCCCGAACCCTTTATGCTGCCCGAAGGCCGTCAACGCCCCGCCCGCACCGTCAGATACCACCGACGGATCGCGCGTGGCATTACCCTGCGCATCAATCAACGCCCCTTCGGGCGCAGGATTGCCGCTAAGCTGAGCGACACGCGCCTTGCCCATGGCGATGGTACTGGTCGCCATATCCAGCACAAACATCGGATGCTTTTCGGTTGCCGGTATCGCCGTGCAGTAAGGGTTGGTGACAAACCGCGCATCACTGCCGCCGAACGGTGCCACGAGGGGGCGCGCGGACTGAACATTCGCGTAAAGGATGCAGATAAACCCCGCCTCCGCCGCCATGATGCCCCAGTCGCCCAACCGCCCAAGGTGGAAGCTGCTGCGCAAGGACAGCATCGCGAAATGGTGGGTCTGCGCGCGATCAATCGCCAGCGTCATCGCCTGCTCTGCCACGATATGGCCAAAGCCACGGTGGCCATCGACCAAGAGGAACGGCCCCTTGTCCTGCACCAGCTCGATATCGGCCGCAGCGTCCAACTGCCCTGCAAGAATACCGTCCACATAGGCGGGTATCATCCCCACCCCGTGGCTGTCATGCCCCGCCAGATTAGCCCCCACCAACCGCGCCGCAACCTTCGCCGCCCGCCCTGCATCCTTCCCTGCATACGCCAAAATTGCCGTCGCAAAATCCGTCAACCGCCCCGCATCAACCGCCATCGGTCTGTCCTCCCCCAAATATGCTGTCCACGCCGCCTCTCCCAAAGCGAACGCCCCCGATCGCAGCCTCGCGCCAAGAAGCGGAAACTGCAAGCCGGAGGGTCATCGGAAGCGGAAAGAGCCAACGTCGGCCTCTACGGCGGGGAAGTTTTCAACGGAGGGTTTAAACGGCGCCCAGGGGCAGCTTGGGTTTCCCCGTTGCGTTCCCGTTTGAGCAGGTTGAAGAAGCTCTCAGGCAAGTCTTTGTCCGCCATTGGTCCGAGGACAATGGACGCGCGCATTGAAGCTCCTATATTCGTCAAGCCTTGATCTGGGACGATTTTGGGACGCAAAGCTGGCTATAAATTTCGCGCACGATGTAGCGTTTTAGGCAACGAATAATCTCGCTCTTGCTCTTCCCGTCTTTTGTGCGTTTCTTGACATAAGCCAGTGTCGGTTCGTGGCTTCGCATCCTGACAATGGCAACACGATAGAGGGCAGCATTGGCCTGGCGATTGCCGCCCCGGTTCAGTCGGAACCGATGTGTTTTCCCACTCGATGCCGGAATGGGACAAACCCCGCAAAGCTTAGCGAAGGCAGCCTCTGATCGAATGCGTGTTGGATCATCGCCAACGAGGATCAGCATCTGTGCGACCGTCAAAGTGGCAATGCCGTGGGATGCCATTAACTCTGGTGCGCGTTCTGTGACAAGCCGTTCCAGTTCCTTATCGTGCGCAATAATCTCTTCGTGCAGCCACAGCCAACGACGCGCCAATGCACGCATGGCGGCTTTAGCAGAGGCCAATGGATTGTCGATATCACCAGGTCGAAAGGCGGCGATGTGCCGGATTAGTGCGATTTTCCCACGGATATGATTCAGTGCGTCGCGCAAATCGGCGGGTGCATTTATGATCAGTGTTTTCAGGGTGACCATTGCCTGCGAGCGCGATTTAACTGCGGTATCACGTGCAATCTTCAGATGGCGAATCATTTCTGATGACCCCGTCTGTGTCTTCGGTCGTGCCGTAGCTTGCCCAGAAAGAACGGAACGTGCGGCACCTTCCGCGTCCAAACTATCTGTCTTGCCCTGCGTGTATCGCAGTTGCCGATTTGGACGCGTGACCTCAATGACATTGTGGCCGTGGGCGAGCAACGATCGCGAAAGACCTGCGCCGTAAGAACCGGTGCCTTCAATCCCGAATGCCTGAACTTTCCCAAGAGACTGAGACCAACGCTCCAATTCTAAATACCCCTTCGGATTGGTTGGAATGGAGAGCGTCGCTAAGCGGGTGCCTTGCGTATCAATCGCCACAGCGACGTGGCTGGCCTTGTGCGTGTCGATGCCGATAATAACTGGGTGTGTGGTCTTCATGCTGCCCTCTTTGCTAAGAATGCCCAGGCACCGATCCGAGGGGACAGGACTGTGATGGGGCGTACCCGTCAGGCTCCTATAAGGTCACATCTCGCCCGTTGCCGGGGCGACTTGATGGTCGACACGTCAACGCAATGACACGCAGTCAATCGTAACATGGGTCAGGCCATCAAGCCGCAATACCATACTCACAGTCATGGCAATTCCCGCGCCTGCTCATCGAGTGTTCGATATTGTGGGCCCGCAGAAACGCCGCCCAGTCCTTGCTGGTGTATTGGCTGCCTTGATCCGTATCGATCAGGACGCGTCGCTTAGGTTTGCGTCGCCAGACAGCCATCAGAAGGGCTTGCAGCACGAGGTCTGTTGGTTGCTGCGATTGTGTCGCCCAGCCGATCACACGTCGTGAGTAGAGGTCGATGATAACCGCCAGATAGAGAAACCCCTCATAGGTTTTGATGTAAGTGATATCGGACACCCAGGCGGTGTCTGGCGCTGTGACATCAAACTGCCGGTCTAACGTGTTGTCGACGACGACTGACGGCCTTCCACCATACTTGCCCAGCTTACGTTTGTACCCGATCTCTGCGCGGATCCCGGCCACACGGGCCAACTCACGCTTGAGCCTGCGGCTCTCAGCTTCGTGGTCAACAGATGATGTCTGTGACGCAGCTTTGGCGTAGAGCTTCATCCATTTGTAGAGCGAGTATGTACTAACGCCCAACCGTTCCGAAACCTCGCGAACGGCATACCCCCGCACTGTTATCTGATGGACTGCATCGCGCTTGAAATCTTCACTGAAATTTGGCTTCCCATAACGGCTTCCTTGCCTCAAAGTTAGGGAAGAAAGCGTCTACAAATCTAGGGGCTGTTCAGTTTCCAACTTGGCGAGGCGGGCGCTTGCCACTGTAGGTGCAAGGCCAAGTTCACGACCCGCAGCGCTAATATTGAGCCGCTCTGCTGCCATTACAAATAATCGCAGGTGATCGGTGTCCATCGATTATACCCAAAATCAAGAAAGTGAACTCCACTCTCGGCAGTTTATTGCGCGAAAAACAAGGTATAAATTCGCATCCTAAGGATGACATCAACTCAAGGCTTTTGCGGTAATCCGCCGAGCAGACTGGCCCGATCATGATGGAAAGGAGGCTCTGATGACACAGACCGGAACCGTAAACTATCACGTCCACAAGCCGTTTCGGCAGGCGTTCGAAATTGATGTGGATGGCATTGCTGGCAACCTCATCGAGCCGGAGTTTTTCGCTGCCAAGATCGCAGTGAAGGATCAACGGAACTGCGAGGCCACCACGGATTTTGCAGAGGATGGCTTTGCTTTTGCCAACTCCCCAACGGCTATATTGGATTTCAAAGGTGGCAATTGGCAAAGCCGATATGATGCCGAACTGGCCGATCTATTGGAACAGGAAGTTGGCGCAAAAGAGGTGATCACCTTTGATCATACAGTCCGCATCGATGATCCGCAGGCCAAGCGCCGCCCGGCCCGCCACGTCCACAGCGATTATAGCCGCGAGGGTGCGGAAAGGCGTCTTGTGGATATTCTGGGCCCTGGACAGGCCGATGAATGGGCGCAGGGTCATTATGCCTTTATCAACGTCTGGCGCCCGATCGCGAACCCGATCAATTCGGCTCCGCTTGGCTTCATTCGGCCGTCGACGGTCAGAGACGCAGATTGGATCGTGATTGACTTGATCTACCCCGATCGCAAGGGCCAGGTGATGGGGTTGGCAAAAGACGACGCGCACGAATGGGTTTACCGCTCACGGATGACGCCTGACGAGGTCGCGTTTTTCAACATCTACGACAATTCCGGCCGCCCCTGCGTTGGCCACAGTGCGATTGATCTGGTCGAGGACCCGACAGTCACGGCGCCCCGCCAAAGCATCGAGAGCCGTACGTTGGTTCGCTATTAAAGAGCGCCCAGCCGCGCCTTGCACACCTGAGGAGACATTCACATGACCAAGACAATTCTTATCACCGGCGCGACGGACGGGATCGGCCTTTTGACAGCCAAGACGCTGACTGCTGAGGGCCACAACGTCCTGTTGCACGGGCGCAGCGCGGACAAGTTGGAAGCCGCGGCACGCGAGGTCGGGGGCGATCCGGAAACCTACCGCGCTGACCTTTCGCTGCTGGAGGATGTTAACGCCTTGGTGGCAGATGTCCGTGCCAAACATGACACCCTGGATGTGTTGATCAACAATGCCGGGGTTCTGAAGGTTCCCAACACACAGACAGACAGCGGGCTGGACGTGCGTTTCATGGTCAACACAATCGCGCCCTGGGCTTTGACCGTTGGTCTGCTGCCGATCATTCCAAAAGACGGTCGCGTGGTGAGCCTTTCCTCAGCTGCACAAGCCCCTGTCGACATCGACGCCCTGCGTGGCGAACAGCAGCTTGGCCACAGCGAAGCCTACGCACAAAGCAAGTTGGCGCTGACAATCTGGTCGCAGGAATTGGCGCGCGAACACCCCGAAGGGCCGATGTTTGTCTCGGTCAACCCGGGGTCTCTTCTTGCCACAAAAATGGTTAAGGAATCCTATGGAATGGCGGGCAATGACCTGCGGATCGGGGCGGACATCCTGCGCCGTGCGGCAGTGTCCGAGGAATTTGCCAATGCCTCGGGGCAGTATTACGACAACGACGCAGGACGCATCGCACGGCCCCATCCCGCCGCCGCCGACCGCGCACATGTCGCGCAACTGATGGCGGCTATTCGCGAGCTGGCTGGCACCTGAGGCGTCCCAAAACGTTTGCCGATCAAGGGGATTGCGCATTAAGCTAAGAGTCGGGAGGAGACGTGATGAGAGGTTTCATTACCTCAAATCAAACGGATGCGATTGCCGCATCCTGGGACCGGTGTGCGCGGCAGTATAACCTGCGGCACGATACCGGGCGGCCTATCATGCGCCTCCAATCCTCCGAAGTTGCCCCCCGACTTGAACAGATTGTCGAGAGCACCGGCGGCAGGCAGGGCTTCTTTCAACATCTCGCTTCGGTCGCGGGCGAAATCGGTCATTGTCTGGTTGTCACCGACGCCGATGGCGTCTCTGTTCGGATTGAGCATAGCGGGGCGACGAGTGGCTCTGACGGATGGAACGGCATCGCTCTTGGGTCATGTTGGGACGAACGCGTGGCCGGTACAAACGGCGTATCCATGGCCTTGCGGACGGGCCACGCAATCACTGTGCGCGGTGCGGATCATTACTTTTCGACGCTCAGACAGTTCGCCTGTACCGGCGTTCCGGTGCTGGATGCCAGCGGGGGGATGATTGGTGCAATCAATCTTGTCTCTGTCGATCGGGGCAATCGCGCGGATTATCTGTTTGGGCAGCAGCTGTTGGCAAATACTGCGCATCGCATTCAGCGCAACCTGTTTGAAAAGGAATTCAACGACGCGATGCTTGTGACGGTCTCGCGTGTGGGGCGTGATCACGTCCTCTCCGAAGATGCACTGGTCGCCGTGAACGAGGCAGGGATGATTATCGGTGCCACTTCGACCGTTTCCGCCTGCCTTGACGGTGCAAACGCTGCATCGCTGAGAGGTCAGGCGTTCGAGGCGATCTTTCACGTCGACAGCAATCGGCTGGTGAATGTGCCCGAGAGGGTACTTTCGATTCCAGCCAATCATGGGGCCGCCGTGAACCTGACGGTTGCTGTGCCAAAGACCGCCGCACCCCAACGGGTGTCCAAGCCGCTGCCGCCCAGCCCTGCGCGCAAACCGCGCTTGCCGCCATCGCTACAGCAGTTGGCGACCGGAAGTCATAGCATGGCTGCCGCCTGTCGCCGTGCGCGAACCATGTTGGAAGACACAGCCATGCTGCATCTGGAAGGCGAAACCGGAACCGGGAAATCCGCGCTTGTGGCCGCATTGCTGCAAACCGATGCCCCTGACGCACCGGTTTTCGATCTGGATTGTGCGACGCTTGGCGAGAGTGACGCCGACACAGACCATTTGCGCAGGGTCATTGAGCAAGCCCGCGTCGTTTCAAGAATGTCCTATGGCAAGGGCGTCCGCGCGACCTTGGTGTTTGACAATGTGGACGAGTTGCCGCGCGCTTCGCAGGCAGAGCTGCGACGTTTCCTGAATGAACAGGAAGAACACCGCCACCAAACGGATGACCATGGGCATGACAGCCGCCTGCGTGTGGTTTCCACCAGCCGCAAATCTTTGATAGACGCCGTCAACGCGGGGCATTTCAGAGACGACCTATTTTATCTTCTAACAGGCTCAAAGGTCTTCCTGCCCCCCCTCCGAAGGCGTGAACATCCCGAGGTTCTGGCACAGGCCCTGTGCGCGCAGCTGACCGGTTGCAACGTCACCTTCAGTGCCGAGGCCAAAGATGCGCTTTGTCGCCTACCCTTCCATGGCAATGTCCGCGAAATGCGCGGCGCGCTTCAAAACGCATTGGCAACGGCACAGGACAACCGGATCAACCTGCTTGATTTGCAACAAGCCTGTGTTGGCGCTCCTCTGGCCTCTGCGATACCGGAACCGGTTTGCGCCATTGTACCCGCCAGTCCGGTAACCGTCTATGACGAACGCAGCATGATCCTTGATGCGCTCAGCAACAGTCGGTGGAATGTCAGCGAAGCTGCTCGCGTACTTGGCATGGGGCGCGCAACGATTAACCGGAAACTGAAAATGTACGAGATCCGGCGGCCGACCTGAAGCAGGCCGGCCCACCGTCGCGTAAAGAAGGACCGCCTGTCGAAGGCGACCGGAGCGCGTTGCTCTGTCATTTCGACGAGCCTCACGCGCGAGGTGTGATAGAGTACAGATCACAATCACATTGTGGGTTTATTTGACTTTTCTTGGCGTCCTCACAGGCCGTCGGCAGGAGCGGAATTCGCAAGGACGCCGCTGGGTATCTTAGGGTTCTCAGGCAAGTTCGTCCTTGCCGTCGATGATGAAATGAACGCTGGTCGATCCCTTGTGGCGGGCCTCGAGATAGGGCGCGTAGTCCGGATCATTCACGAAGTCGCGGACGGCTTGCGCATCCGGCCATTCAAGGATCACGCGCAGGGCTGCGGGCTGGTCTTCGCCCTCGACCTGTTCGTGGCTGGTTGTGCGCGCAATATACTTGCCGCCATGTTTGGCGATGATCTTGCCGACCGGCTCGATATAGCCGGGTATCCAGCTGTCGTCGGTGGGTGTCACGGCCAGAACTGAATAGGCTGTCATGGGTTGGTTCCTCCTCTTTGGTATCGATTACCCTTGTTGTTAACGCGGGTTTGGGTTCAGGCCGCTCGGCGACCTAAATGCTGTGTTGCGCGCAGAATGTCGCGCTGTGCTATTTCATTGAGTGATGCGGCCAATGTGTTCATCGGATCACGCTGCGACGGGATGGCCCTGTCCAACGTCGTGTGAACACTCGCGTCAATTGGGCCAAGGGAAAGGTCGCGGTGAAACGCATCGACGGCTGCTGCCCCGGCGGCCAGATCGCCCTCCACCAAAATCAGCGCATGCGCCAGAATGCGGCGCTGCCGGTTGCCAACAGGGCGTATGCGCTGCGCGGTGCCAACGGCTTTGCGGCCCTTCAAGGACAGGTTCCATGCGCCGTCACAAAAACTGTTCGGGGTCGCACCCGTCGCCCAACCGGCGGGGATTGCATTCTGAATGAGCCGTGTGATCAGGCGGTAACCATCCTCAATGGAGAACGTCCGATCAGCGGTAAACGCCAGCGCGAGGTTTAACACCCCCGGACCTTGGGGGACCGCGCCGCCGCCCGTGGGGCGCAGATGCAACGGCCAGCCGCGCTTGGCTGAATTACGCTTCGCCGTTTCAAATCCGGGCTTGAGCCTCAGGCTTGCCGGACAGACAAGCGCGCGGCGGCGTGGGCTCCAGAGACAGGTTACAGCGCCTTGCGCCGCGAAGGCCGCTGCCTCAAGGGCAAGCCCCTCGGCCACGCCCTCCACATATGTGAGAGGTGCGTTCACACCGCCATCCCTTCAATCTCTTCGCAGATGGAAGTCAGCAGATCACCCGCTGGTGCACCATCAAGCGCGCGGTGATCAAAGGTCAGCGACAGGCCCACATGGGGGCGCAATTCGATCCCGCCATCCGCGCCCCGTACCGCGCGATCCGTCATACGCCCAATGCCAAGAATGCAGATTTGCCCTGCGTTGATGATCGGCGTGAAATGTTCCACCCGCGTGAGGCCGAGGTTGGAGACGGTGAATGTGCCGCCCGTCATTTCTGTCACGGTCAGCTTGTTGATCTTAGCCCGCGTGGCCAGATCCTGCCGCGCCGCACGTAATTCGGTTACATCCATCGCATCGGCACCGAACATGGCAGGGGCGACCAACAGATTGCCGGGCAAGGCGATAGCCACCGACAGGTCAACCGCATCAGACAAATGCACCTCGCGCCCCTCGACACGTCCGTTTGCCTCGGGGTTCTTTTTCAGGGCGCGCACCACAGCCAGCATCAAGAGATCCTCAACAGATATCTTGGTACCTGCCGCGCCCAGACGGGTTTTTTCGGCCATCAGCGCCGTCGCATCGGCGCTACCGTGGTGGGTCAGCTGCGCGCCTGTCGCGAGGCTTTTCACCATGGCATCCGCGATCATGCCGCGCACGCCTTTGAGAGGGACAACTTTGGTCATTCGACCGACCCGATGACGGCACCCTTGGGCACAACGGCATCGGCCTCTTCCTTGATCCGCAGGGTGCCAGAGGCTGGTGCGTTGATCTCGTATTGCACTTTGGCGGTCATAATCTCGACCACCAACGCGCCTTCTTCGACGGTCGCGCCATCATCAGCAAGCCAGCCGGTGATCACTGTTTCTTCGTCCTCTTCCCAGAGGTCGGATGGGATGACGATATCTGTTGCCATTTGAAGTGTCCTTTCCTGTTCGGGGTCGCGCTGCATGCGACCCCGTTGATTAGTGATTTGTTGGTTTTGGTTCGGCTCAGGCCGCTTGCATCTCGTCCCAGGCAGCGACGATCTTGTCAGGGTTGGGCAGGCAAAACTGCTCCATCACCCGCGCGAATGGGATCGGCACATCGGGGAAGGCAACGCGTTTCGGCGCGGCCTTGAGAACCGAGATATCATGCTCGGTCACGGAGGCGATGATTTCGCCGGACAGACCATAGCTCATGTAGTCCTCGTCCACGACGATCAGCCTGCCGGTCTTGGCGACACTGGCGCGGATGGTGTCACGGTCCAGCGGCACAAGGCTGACAAGATCGACGACTTCGGCGCTGACGCCTTGTTCTTCAAGCTTCTTGGCGGCCTTCAAAGCGTTGTGAACGCCCATGCCGCAACTGACGATGGATACATCCTTGCCTTCGCGCACGACCTTGGCCTTGCCGATTTCCAGAGTGTAGGTCTCTTCCGGCACATGCACAGTCGCCCCCGCCTCGGTGCCAAGCCAACCCATGCCCTGTAGCCCCTTGTGGTACATGTAAACCACCGGACTGTCGTCGCGCATGGCGGCCGTCATCAACCCTTTGGCGTCATAGGCATTGGATGGGGCCACAACCTTCATTCCGGGCAGGTGAGCAAAGGTGCCGTACAGACACTGCGAATGCTGGCCGCCATCGGAATAGCCACCACCGGTTGAGGTCATCAGAACCATTGGCACTTTCACGTTGCCGCCGGAGAAATAGATGTTCTTGGCCATCAGATTGTAGATCGCATCAAAGCAGACGCCAAAGAAGTCGACGAACATCAGTTCGACCACCGGACGCATGCCATCCTGCGCCGCACCAACAGCGGCACCGATAAAGGCAGTTTCCGAAATCGGTGTGTCGCGGATGCGTTCCGCCCCGAACTCTTCGATTAACCCACGGGTGTTGCCATAGACGCCACCCAGAGGGCCGATGTCCTCACCCATCACAAAGACGGAGGGATCGATGCGCATTTCCTGTGCGGTGGCTTCGGCCATGGCGCGGGCGATGGTCAGTTTTCTCTCGTTCGATTTGGTCATGTCTCTCCCTCCCGTTTATGCTGCGAACACGCGCGTCAGCGCATCTTCGGGGGCTGCATCATCGCTTTCGCGGGCGAACTTGATCGCGGCATCAACGCGCGCAGCAGATTCTTCCTCGATCGTGTCCAAGTCCGCCTCACTGGCAGAACCTTCGGCGAGCAATCTTTCCCTCATTTTCGGGATCGGATCTTTTTCAAACAGCGCGTCCTTTTCCCCTTCGGGGCGATAGGCCTCGGCGTCACCCATAAAGTGGCCCGCTAAACGGTAGGTTTCGCATTCCAGCAGCGATGGGCCTTCACCCGCTCGTGCTCGGGCAATCGCCTCGCCTGCTGCTTCAAAGATGGCATAGGGGTCGTTGCCCTCAATCCGTTTGCCAGGGATGCCATAAGCCGCCGCGCGGTCTGCATGGCTGCCGATGCTGCTGGCGGTTTCTTTTGCGACAGAAATGCCCCAGCCGTTATCCTCGACCACGCAGATAAAGGGCAGGTTCCAAACGGCGGCAAGGTTCATCGCCTCGTGCCAGCCGCCTTGGTTCACCGCGCCTTCACCGACGAAAGCCACGGCCACGCCCGGCTTGCCTTGCATTTTACGGCTCAGCGCCGCGCCGACGGCGGGGCCCATACCCTGCGCGATAATGCCAGAACAGGCAAAGTTCACATTGTCATCAAACAGATGCATGTGTCCGCCACGACCACCGGATAAGCCGGTTTTCTTACCGAAGATCTCGGCGGCCATTTTGTCCAGATCGACGCCTTTGGCGATGGCCTGATGATGTGGACGGTGGGTGGCTGTGACCACATCCTCGGGAGTCAGGTGCGCACAAACCCCCACCGCCACTGGCTCCTGCCCGTCGGACAGGTGCATTTCACCCGGGATCGGCCCATTGGCCATGTTGAACGCCGGTGATTTTCCCTCGAAATAGATCTTCGCAATGGCTTCTTCGAACCTCCGGCTCGTGACCATATTGCGATACATCCAATGCTGTTCTTCGCGTGTTGGTGACATGAATTCCTCCTCCCATGTGCGCGGCCTCTCCCTGCCGCATGAACGCTGGAAGTAGGATTGAACCTGTTGGGCTGCGGAACAATGACGCTGACGCCCACGCGGGGCTTGATCGCGCAAACTGTCTCACCGTGAGACAGTTTGAGACACTTTGATCCAGAGTGTGGCGCACCTTGAGCAGGAATTGCTCTGCGCGTCGAAGAAAGACGGACATCGACTCAGCAATAAAGCGGCACGCAATTTATATTCAAAATCCGAATTCTGTAGCTAACTTCACCCCCGTTTATCCAAAATTTGGATCATCTCATCATAGGGGCACGAAAAAGAGCTTCGGCTCACAACTCAAGCCCCGCGCAAAACAGGGCACCACAACGGAGAGATGCTATGAAGTACGAGAATTTCACAACGTTTAGCGTCGATGTCAAAGATGCCATCGCTACCGTGACGTTCGATTATGGAACGGTCAACGTTCAGGGACAAGAGATGCTCGCCGACCTGAACAGCCTTGCAATGCGGCTTGAGCGGGACCGCGATACAAAGGTTGTAATCTTCCAGTCGGCGCACCCCGAAATCTGGGTGGCGCATTACGATACGGAGCTTCTTAAAGATATGGCGATCGAAGCCGTTTCGCGCGAAAACGCGGTATTGCTTGACCTACAAATGGTATGCGAACGGATTAGCAGGGTGCCGCAAGCGACCATTGCGAAGCTGGAAGGGTTTGCACGTGGCGGAGGCCATGAACTGGCACTGGCGCTCGACATGCGGTTCGCCGCGCGTGGCAAGTACAAGTTTATGCAAATGGAAGTCGGCATGGGCATTCTGCCCTGTGGAGGCGGCGCGTCGCGCATGGCCCGTCAAACAGGTTTGGGCAAAGCGTTGGAAATTATCCTTAGCGCAAATGATTACGACGCAGATGATGCGGAACGGTTCGGCACAATCAACAAGGCGCTCGAACCCGATGAGATCGGGCCCTACGTTGACGCGCTGGCGCGGCGCATTTCCAAATTTCCCGCGGCTTCGATTAACGCCTGTAAGCAGATGGTTTACGAATCTATCGACAAACCAATTGAAGAAGCCCTGAAGGCTGAGGCCTATTGGCTTTATCAAGCGACCAGCAAAACCCCGGCCATCAAGCGTTTCACAGTGGCTGACGAACAAGGGCTTGAGCACGACATCGAGAACCAGCGCAACTGGGGCGATCTGGTCATGAAGGTTCAAGACATCAACTAAACTCCCCTTTTTAAGGGCACTACTCAAGAACCGCGCCAGTATTCACGGTGCGGTTCTTTCTGTTTGGTCGCCGTCCACGCGCAGATGAGAGCATTACCTTCAGAATCCGAAAACTGAACTCCGAATTGCACCGATTACCCAAATATTCAGACGTGTTAGTTCTGTGTCAACAAACACATTGAAAGGAAAATCCGATGAAAACCATGGCCCTCTCCGAATACGGACCCAACTCCGCCTTTGCATTGACCGAGCTGCCCAAACCAACCGCAGACACCGGTCATGTGATTGTTCGCGTTCAAGCAACCAGTATCAACACAATCGACATGATGATCCGCAATATGGGCACGGACCTTGGTTTTGCCCCCGCTACACCTGCTGTTTTGGGCATGGATTTTGCTGGCACGATTGAAGAAGTCGGCGAGGGTGTGACCGGTTTCGCCGTGGGCGACGAAGTATATGGCTGCGCCGGTGGTCTGGCCAACCTTCAGGGCGCTCTGGCGGAATACATGCCGGCTGATGCACGGCTGATCGCGAAAAAGCCGAAATCCCTATCCATGCGCGAAGCGGCCGCGATCCCGCTGGTCGGGATCACCGCTTATGAGGGGCTCAAGCGGGCCGGCGTAAGCGAGGGCCAGAAGGTGCTTGTGCATGGCGGTTCTGGCGGTGTCGGGCACATCGGCGTGCAATTGGCCCGGTCACTGGGGGCGGAGGTTTATGCCACCGACAGCGGCGATGAACGCCTATCTGTTGTGCGTGCTCTTGGTGCCGAAGCGATCGATTTCAAGGCGGAGTCCGTCGAGGACTACGTCGCCAAGCACACAGGTGGCACAGGTTTTGATGCGGTGCTGGATACAGTCGGCGCTGGCAACCTGACGAACTCATTCAACGCGGTCGCCCTGAACGGCCACGTGGCCACCACCCTCGCGTTGGCAGAGCTTGACCTGTCCCCCGCCCACCTGAAGGGTGCCTCACTGCATGTCGTATTCATGCTGATCCCGATGTTGCATGACAAAGACCGCGCAGACCACGGTGCAATCTTGGCCGAACTGGCAAAGCTGGTTGATAGCGGCGCATTGAAACCGGTCGTGGATGAGCCCCAGTTTGCCCTTGAAGAGGTCGGTGCAGCCTATGACCGCCTCGCCAGCGGCAAAGCAATCGGCAAGGTGGTCGTGGACGTATAACGCACCGCAAGGCGCGTTCGGCATGGCGCGGCGGGCTTCGGCTCGCCGCGCCATTCGTTTTTCCGAAATAGGATTTTAAAGAAAAACGGCGCCCCAACCCGAACTGACGATTATATCTATTAACCGAATTTTGATTACAAAATATGCCCGTTTATCAAGCTGAGAGAGATCAATAAGTATTGCTTATCAAACCTGCTCCAACATAAGAAGGATGCCCCTAAATGACCCTTTCATCTCTTCAACAAGCCCGTGCCATTGCGCGCCCAAGCCGGGAACAAATGCTTAACCGCGAGTTCTCTGTCCAACAATTCTGGAACCAGAACCGCGATCTGTTTGAACGCGCTTGGTCAGAATGGCAGACGGAGAACGAGGCTAAGCTGCCTCAGCTCGACAGCTCTATTTTCGATCCAAAACTGCGCGCGGCCGTGGAACAGGCATGGGCAGACCCGACAGCCGAAGGTGCGGTCAAGGACCTGTGGGAAGAAGTCTTCCCCGGAGTCTATCGCGCGCAATTCTTTGATGTCGAACGCCTTGCGGCCCTGCGTGAATACCTTGACGGCGTTGCCGATGCGGACATCCCATTGCGCCCCCCTTACGGGATCGTGCTGAACCGCGGTGGTGCCATGCTTGACCCGCGCTCCGAAGGGTATCTTGCCGCGCCCGGGTTTCAGGGCTTCTACCGCGAGATGATGGACGCCTACATGCGGCCCGTGTCTCGTCTGCTGTTCCCTGACGTTGTAGGCTACGACACACAAACATTCGGGTTCTCTATCCGGTGGCAGGCCAGCAAAGATACGTCCCTGCGCCCTCATTCGGATGCCTCTGCGGTGACACTAAATATCAACCTGAACCTGCCCGGCGAAGGGTACTCCGGTTCGGCCGTCAGCTTCATCGATCCGGTTTCACGCCGCGTTGAAAAACTGACTTTTGAACCCGGCACCGCACTGATCCACCACGGCAGCGTCCCCCACGCGTCCGAGCCGATCACTGAAGGCGAACGCTATAACTTTGTTCTGTGGCTGTATGGTCAACACGGACAAATTCCGCATGGCAGCACGCCGACGCCGCAAATCTCGGCCAAGGACAGGTGGTCCGTACCAACGGAAGAATTTGACAATTTCGCGCCGTTCTAAGGCCGGGTTGTCCCTTAACATAGCGATATATTCGGGCGGTTCAGGCCGCCCGAATATGCGACGGAAATAACGTGCGGCATGCCTGTAACATAAGGTCCATTGAGCGCCTGTGCATCATGCGTTTATTCTCATCAACGGGGGTCCGACGCGCCGAGAGCAACCAACAAATAGCTAAAAGGGATGCTAAGCATGGAAAGCTTTGCCAACGATCTTAGTCAGATGCAGCGGACGCCCTTGCATGCGGACCATGTCGAAGCGCTGCGACAGGTTGGAACGATACGGACGTATGGCGCAGGCGACACGATCATTCGACCCGGTGATCCGCTGGAGGAATTGCTTTATATTGAAAGCGGCGAGATAGAGGTTGTGCATCCGATTACGCAGGAGCGGACAATCGCGGCCACGATGGGGCGATCCCAATTTACCGGTGAAATCGGGACGCTATCCGGTGCGGTGTCGATGATCCAAATGAGGGCGTGTGAAACCTCGACGGTGATCGCGGTCCAAAACGCAGACCTGATTAAACTGATGTCCCGCATCCCAGAGATGAGCGATATTATCCTGACCGTCTTTGCGGCGCGACGGCGCGGAAACATCGAGCATGGACAAACCGAGCTCAAGTTGATCGGCGCGGATGTTGACAAGGATATTCAGAAGATCGCCGTCTTTGCACAGCGCAACCGGATCGCGGCGCAACTGATTGATCTTGATAGTGCCGAGGCCGACGCGGAACGCACAAGCTGTGATCTACAAGGTTGTGGCCCTGCGGTGATTTTTGGCGGTGAGGTGATTTACGATCCGACGCCGGAAAAGCTCGCTCGGACATTGGGGCTTGAACTGGTGATCCCGAACGGCGAAGTGGTCGATGTCCTGATTGTCGGGGGCGGGCCTGCGGGCGTAGCCGCAGGGGTCTATGCTGGTGCCGAGGGGCTATCTGCCGTCGTCGCAGAAGATATCGCCATCGGTGGGCAGGCAGGCACCTCCAGCCGGATCGAAAACTACATGGGATTTCCAACGGGAATTTCAGGTGGAGACCTTGTATGGCGCGGCGAAGTCCAAGCGATGAAATTCGGCACCCGATTTGCCATGCCATTGCGGATCGAGGCATTAGCCTATCGTGACGACCGCTTTTACGCGACCTGTTCAAACGGACGCGAACTCTGCGCACGGTCGATTGTGGTGGCTACGGGTGTTCAGTATCGCAAGCTGCCGATCCCGCGACTGGAAGAATTCGAAGGCGTCGGCGTTTATTATGCCGCCACAGAAATGGAAGCTCGGTTTTGCCGAAACTCGGAAGCCATCGTTGTAGGCGGCGGCAATTCCGCGGGGCAAGCGGCCATGTTCCTCAGCCGCACAGCTGCGCATGTGCATCTTCTGGTGCGCTCCGGCAGCCTTGCCGCCTCTATGTCGGACTATCTGTCGTCGCGCCTTGAGGCCGATCCACGGATCACGATCCATTACCAAGCAGAAATTTCTGATCTGCATGGCGATGACAAGCTATCCGCAGTGACGGTGAAAAACAAAGCCGACAGCACGCATCATCGCTATGACAGCCGCACAGTTTTCATCATGGCGGGGGCGGCACCCAATACAGATTGGCTGGCCGGGCACGCCGCGTTGGACGATAAGGGCTTTGTTCTGACAGGCACCGAAAACGGTGGCCGATCGCCGTTTGAAACATCGACCCACGGCATTTTTGCAGTTGGCGACGTGCGGTCCGGCTCGGTCAAGCGAGTGGCGTCATCGGTGGGCGAAGGCTCGGTCGTCATGAGCGAGGTCTGGAACCATTTGAATAGCTGAACCCCAGTTGAAAATTTGACGGAGCCCCTCATGCACGTAGATTTTGAAGACGGAGAAACAGGGGGACGCTATGTCCTCCGAACCGAGGGTGGCGAGGCCGTCTCGACCTTCTCCAAAGCTGGAGATAAGATCGTCATCATCGACCACACCGAAGTCGACGACGCCTTGCGGGGTCGCGGGTACGGGCAGATGCTTATTGAACAAATTGTCGCTGACATGCGAAAGCAAAGCAAAAAGATCGTGCCGCTGTGCCCCTTCGCCGCCTCACAGTTTCGAAAACACCCCGAATGGGCTGACGTGCTGAATTAGGCTTATATAGCGTAGAGAAACACGAACATTTTCAAAAATGTAAGCGTCTCGTTTTGTGAAATAATGAGACCCTTGTTGGCGAACGCCTTGAGGTCAACCTCACGCCCAGTCCAATCCAATCCGGCCATATATGCCCTGCTGAGTATATCGGGCACCATAATCCAAAACGGCGCTGTTCGGTCGTGGGTCGCAAGTTACCGGTCATTGTAAAAACCACTTCACTGCCGCAAAGTCGGCACCTGCGCCATCTTTTGTTTGATAAACGATCTGAATTGCCGGACCCTAAGCGGCTCGATCCCGCCGGGCGGGCGCATGAAGTGAATGTTCCACTCCGGCGCGACGCTATATCTGTCCAGGACAGTTACCAGTTCACCACTTTCAAGATGCTCGGCAACTTCCCATGTACATTTGCGCGCGATGCCAAAGCCGGAAATGGCAGCTTCGGTAACACCCTCTGCAAGATTGGTCACAAAACGGCCCGCAACTTTGACGGCATCTTCCTCCCCATGAGGCCCTTTGAACTTCCAGTTCTGCAATGCATCGCGAATTACGCAGTCAAAATGAACCAGGTCCTGTGGCGTTTGTGGCGTGCCCATCGCTTTTAGGTAGTCTGGCGCAGCAACCAGAATACGTGGACATGAACTAAGCTTTTGCGCCTTGAGGCTCGAACTTTCCAGAGCACCCAACCGGATAGCACAATCGAACCCGTTATCCACGATGTCAAAAACCGTATCACTAAGGTGGAGTTGCACGGTCAAACCCGGATGCATCGACAAGAATTCCGTCACAAATGGCGCAATGTACTTCCGCCCGAATGAGGCAGGGCCAGCCAACCTTAGAGTGCCGCGCAGGACTTGATTTTCGCCACTTACGTCAAGCATGGCGTCCTGCACCGTCTCGAAAATCCGCTCTGCATGTTTCAGCAAGCGCTCCCCTTCAAGCGTCACACTGACACTTCGAGTTGTCCGGTGCAAAAGCTGCGCGCCCACTTCGGATTCGAGTGCCTGAATGCGTTGCGTCGCGCTCGTCGGCGACAAACCAAACTCTGCACCGGCCTTACCGATAGCTCCCAACCGCGCTGCCCGAACGAACAATTCCAGCAATTTCAGATCGTTAATCATTATTTGCCACAGCCGAATAGTGTATTACTTTTTGAAGCCATTATCATTCGTTGGTTTCATAGTATCTTACTCCCGGCAACGAGCCAAGACACTTCACCACGAAAGTATATGACATGATGAAACACTCCGTTCTGCCCATAGCCGCAATAGCCCTGGCGCTAAGTTCGCAGCAATCCTTTGCACAAGAAGCCACCGAGATCGTGAAATTTTCGGATGTTACTTATCAGCCGCTCAACCCAGCACGCGGAGACGCAGCACCTCAGGCCGGCGTGCTCTGGGGGGATATCGCCAAAGACGTGCCCACCGGTGCCATTATCAAATTCGGAGAGAACTTTTCTTCGCCGCCCCATATTCACAACATCACCTATCGGGGCATCGTTATCGAAGGTGCTGTCCACAATGATGATCCCGATGCCGCAAACATGTGGATGGGGCCGGGCTCTTTTTGGTCACAGCCGGCGGGTGAGCCTCACATCACATCTGCGGCGGCAGAGGGCGGCGCAACGATCTTTTTGGAGATCCTCGAAGGGCCATATCTGGTCCGGCCGACCGAAGAGGCTTTTGACAATCACGAACTTCCAGTGAATTTGGATTCAAGCAACGTTGTCTGGCTAAGCACGGATGATGTGACATGGATCGATCAGCCCGCCGCCAAGGACAACACGGCCGCCCCACAGCTCGCCTACCTTTGGGGAGAGACCAGCGCAAACAATGCAACATTCCTGAAAATTCCGGCAGGAACTTCCGGCACGCTCGAAAGCAATGCTGGATTGCTCCGCGCTGTCACAATCTCCGGCAAAACGGACCTAACCGTCCCGGAAGGCTCCACAGAAAGCGATCTAGTTCCCGGCAGCTATTTTGGCTCCGAAACAGGCGGATCATATGATCTGTCTTGCCAGATCGAAGATGATTGCATGCTGTATGTGCGGGCAGAAGGCAAATACACTTTCACCGGGAAGTAATCGCAGTGCCGCGGTCGTTTGAAAGATGGCTCTAGTCCCACCTTCAAGCGATCGCGGTCCACTGGCAAAGAAAATAGCAAGCCCCTGTATCGTGCATCCGCCTGCTTTTCTGAAATCGAACAAACCGGAACGTGGATCTGTCGACTTTGGGCAGGCCAGCTTTTTAGAAAGACAATGAAGTCTTAGCCGCTCGTGATACGCCCGCTTTCACCATTGCCTTCCCCATGCTTCGCACCTGCAGCGAACGACCGCTTTCCGCCCAAAACGACCATTCGTGCTTTGTCGCACCATCGGAACTCTGTCGCCTTGCCGCTCCCTATGCGCCGCTTGCAGACCAAGAAACCGAATTGCATAAAGCTAAATACCTGCAAGCAAGCGAATTTGATTTAGAACGGTAAGTCTGCACCAAACCACGACGCGGTCGACAGGATCGATGCATTTACCTATGTAACTGGGTACACGAATTAGAGTAACGAGCAGCGCGCGGTTTGTGTCAGGGCTTTGCGACCGGCGACACCAACGGAACTTTCAATCGCACGACCAACCCCCGCTCCTGCGGCAACAGCTCGACGTCACCACCGTGACGGCGCAGGACATCCTGAACGATGGCAAGCCCAAGCCCGCTGCCCTCCCCTTCGCTCAATTGACCGAACCGTTGAAACGCGGCCTGCGTGCTGTCTTTGGGGATGCCGATGCCGTCATCTTGTACGGTCAGCACCGCATACCCCGCCTCGGCCACGGTGCTCACGCGGATCGCTGAGAGGCCTGGCCCCCCATGGGACAGCGCGTTTTCAAGTAGATTGGTGATGGCCTCACCCAGCAGCACGCTATCACCATTCACGGGCAAAGGGGCAGGATATGGCTCGAAGCCAAAGCCTATGTCCCGCGACAGGACCGTCGGGGCAAAGTCACTGCAGACTTCGGCAGCGACAGCGTTAAGTTCCAGTCTATCGAATGTTGGTGCCTCGTCGTAGCGCAACCGTTCGAGAGA
Source organism: Sulfitobacter sp. CB2047 (assembly GCF_000735125.2). NCBI lineage: Bacteria > Pseudomonadati > Pseudomonadota > Alphaproteobacteria > Rhodobacterales > Roseobacteraceae > Sulfitobacter > Sulfitobacter sp. CB2047. The sequence goes on from NZ_CP072613.1 coordinate 2,747,422, forward strand.
CAACAACTGATTGGCGAGCCGCGCCGATTTACGTGCGGCGGCGATCAATTCACGTTCGCGCAGGCGACGCTCTTGCGGGTCGCTGACATCTGGCAAAACCTCGGCCAATGACAACAGTGCGGAGGCGGGGTTGCGCAGCTGATGCGCGGCGTTGGAGATAAAGACCTGATGGTCCTCAATGCTCTGGCGCACCTGCCCGAAAAGCCGGTTCAATGTAGCGACAATACCAAAGACTTCTGCCGGGACCGGGCGGCGGATATCGCGCAGGTCATCGGGAGATCGGTGTTGGATCGCATCTTGTAAATCGTTCAAGGGGCGCAGGCCGATCTTCACCCCGAACCAAACCACCAAAGCAAGTGCTGCCATCAGGCTGGCGATCAACGCCGCCGCGCGGCGCGCCAAGGCGGCGGCGAAAGCATTGCGATCACTGTCCCTTTGCCAGACGGTGACGATCGTATCGCCCGTGAGGTTGCCGATGGTCGTGCTCTCCGCCATCCGCAAAACCCGCACAGGCTCGCCCCGATATTCCGCCATCGTGTAGTTCAGCCGATCCTCGCCCGCCCGACCGCCAGAGACGGGGGGATAGGCATAGCCGGTGATGTAGATGCCACCTGGGCCCGTGACATGGTAAAAAAGCTCACCGCCCCCGGCATCCGAGACGAAATCCCGCGTGCTGGGAGAAAGCGCATCCCCGCCTGAGATTGCCACATCGCGAGAGATTGCCAAGGCCGCGGCCAGCAGGCTCCGGTCGAACAGGGTTTCAGAGGTGCGCTGCGCCACTTCAAAGCGCCAAAACCCCAGAACGATCGAAAGCAGCAGCAGCGGCGGCAGGATCAGCATGAACAGCCGAGAGCGCAGCGACATCGAGGTCATGCGCTGTCGACCTCCAACATATAGCCCAGCCCACGGGCGGCTTTGATGCGGATGCCGAAGGGCTCTAACCGTTTGCGAAGACGGGACACATGCGGCTCGATGGCGCTGTCTTCCTGCGCGGCCCCGGTGCCATAGACGTGGGTGATCAGTTGGGATTTCGAGACGATCCGCCCGCGCCTTTCGAGAAGGCATTCAAGCGTCGCCAGTTCTTTACGAGGAAAAGCCAGTGGCTGCTCCCCCTCCAGCAGCTGCCGGTTCGTGCGGTCAAAGACCAAGGGGCCAATCGCGTCGCGGGCGGCGAACTCAAGGTTTTTGCGCCGCGCCATGGCACGCAGCCGGGCCTCGAGCTCATCCATCTCGAAGGGTTTGGTCAGGTAATCATCGGCTCCGGCATCCAGCCCTGCTACTCGCTCTGAAGTCTCCGCCCGCGCGGTCAGCAGGATCACTGGCGTGCCATCGCCACGGCGGCGCAGACGGCTCAGAACTTCCAGCCCGTCACAACCGGGCAAGTTACAGTCCAGCACGATCAGGTCAGCCCCCTCATGTCGCAAGAAAATGTCAGCATCTTCCCCGTCATGCAGCAGGTCCACCGCATGGCCCCGATCGCGCAAGCGATGGGCAATTCCCTGTGCCAGAGCCTCATTGTCTTCGATGACTGCAATGCGCATGATTAAAACTTAATCCTGATGCGCAAGTTTCGCGCAAGGTTGGAAAGGCAGTGTGCCCGTGTTGGAGGAGGGATTCGTTCCCTGAAACAAATACGAATTACGGCAGGCGTGAAAGTCTGACCGATACAGAATGTCTACGGGAGGACACCAATGACTATCAAGTATTTCGCCGCAACCGCTGTATCTGCTGCTTGCCTTGCCGCCCCGGCGCTGGCCGAAGTCGACTTTGCAGGGAAAACCATCGAGTGGGTCATCCCCTTCTCGGAAACCGGCGGCTCGGCCAAATGGGCCAACTTCTTTGCCCCGCTCTTGTCCGAGGAACTTCCGGGCAACCCCACCGTCGTGGTCAAATTCATGCCGGGCGCGGGTTCAACCAAAGGTGCCAACTGGTTCCAAGAGCAAGAACATGACGAGGGCACGGTTCTTTTCGGCACCTCCGGCTCGACCCAGTTCCCCTATCTGCTGGACGATCCGCGCGTGCGGTATGAGTACAGCGACTGGAAGCCTGTCATGGCATCGGGCACCGGCGGGGTCGCCTATCTGAACCCCGCGGACGGTGAGAAATTCGATGGCACCGCCAATAACCTTAAAGACATCAACTTCATCTACGGCTCGCAAGGGGCCACGCGCCTTGACCTCGTGCCGCTGCTGGCATGGGAAATGCTGGGCATGAATGTAGAGCCGGTTTTTGGCATCAAGGGCCGTGGCGATGGCCGTCTGATGTTTGAGCGCGGCGAGGCCACGATCGATTACCAGACCTCGTCAAGCTACCTCGGGGCCTCTGCCGATCTGGTCGAAAAGGGTCAAGCCGTGCCGATGATGACATGGGGCGCGCTGGACGACGATGGCAACATCGTTCGTGACCCCACCTTCCCCGACATCCTGACCTTCAAGGAAGTCTGTGAAGCCACCGAGGGCTGCGCGACCGAGGGCGAGGCTTGGGACGCGTGGAAAGCCTTCTTCATCGCAGGTTTTCCGGTGCAAAAGATCGCCTTCCTGCCCGCAGGGACGCCCGATGACGTGATCGAAACCTACACGGCAGCCTTCGACGCGGTGCGCAACCGCGAAGATTTCGCTCAAATCGCCGAGAAGCGCGTCGGGAAATACCCCGTCTTCGTAGGTGAAGGCGCGGCAAAGGCGACGCAGCGCGGCACGACCGTCTCTGCAGAGGCGAAGGCCTTCGTCACCAACTGGCTGCAAGAAGCCTATGGCGTTTCGCTGAAGTAAGCGAAACCCCCAAGGCCCCGGGCGCGCCCCGGGGCCACCCCTCCCTTTAATCTAACATTTCGAGGTCGGTGCGATGGATCTGTTCGCAACCGCTCTGCCTGCGCTTGGCCAGGCATGGGCTCTAATTTTGCAACCTGTAGTACTGGGATATCTGGTGTTGGGCGTCGTCATGGGCCTGGCTGTCGGCGTCTTTCCCGGCCTCGGTGGGATCGCGGGGCTGTCGCTGCTCTTGCCCTTCATGTTCGGCATGGACCCGGTGCTGGGTCTGGCGCTGATGATCGGCATGGTCGCGGTCGTGCCGACCTCAGACACTTTCGCTTCCGTCCTCATGGGCATTCCGGGGTCTTCGGCCAGCCAAGCCACGGTGCTCGATGGCTTTCCGATGGCCAAGAAAGGCCAAGCCGCGCGGGCGCTTTCGGCGGCTTTCACCTCATCGCTCTTCGGCGGTCTGGTCGGCGCGGCTTTCCTGACGTTGTTCATCGTTGTTGCGCGGCCCATCGTCCTGTCGTTCGGCCTGCCCGAGATGCTGATGATCTCGATCCTCGGCCTGTCGATGGTCGCGGTGTTGGCCGGGCGCGTGGCGCTCAAAGGTCTGGCGGCCGCGGGTCTCGGCCTGCTCATCGGCACCATCGGCGAGGCTGATGCGGGCGGCTCCCTGCGGATGGCGACCTATGACATCCCCTATCTAACAGACGGCCTGAAACTGGTGATCGTGGGCCTTGGCATCTTTGCCGTGCCCGAGATCGTATCGCTCCTGCGCCAAGACCGGGCGATTTCAAAAGAAGCCAAACTCGGCGCGGGCTGGGGCGACGGCGTGCGCGACTGGGTTGCCAACAAATGGCTGTCGGTGCGCTGCTCACTGATCGGCGTGGTGGTCGGCGTCATCCCCGGCCTTGGTGGGTCAGTCGTTGACTGGATCGCTTATGGCCACGCGGTTCAAACGACGAAGGACAAATCGAACTTCGGCAAAGGCGAAGTGCGCGGCGTGATCGGGCCGGAAAGCTCGAACAACGCGAAAGAGGGCGGCGGCTTGGTCCCTACCCTGCTGTTCGGCATCCCCGGTTCTGGCTCCATGGCGATCTTCATCGGGGCCATCGCCCTGCTGGGGTCCGGCGAGATCGAAGTCGGCCCCTCGATGCTGCGCGACAACCTCGACATCACCTATTCGATTGTCTGGCTGCTGGCGCTGGCCAATGTCGTCGGCACGCTGCTGTGCATCGCGGCTTCGGGCGGAATCGCCAAGCTGACCACGATCCGCTTCACTTACCTCGCGCCTTTCCTCTTCATGCTGATCTCCTTCGCGGCGTTCCAGTCGGGACAGAACTTCGAAGACATCCTCGCGCTTTTCGTGATCGGCCTGATCGGTATCTTCCTGCGCCGCTTTGACTGGTCGCGCCCGGCTTTCCTCATCGGTTTCGTGCTGTCCAACCCGGTCGAGAAATTCTCGAACCAAGCGTTTCAGATCGCATCGTTCCGGTTCCGCAAATCCTTTGAGGATGGGATGGACTATGTCTTCTCACCCATCGTCATCGTGCTGCTGATCGTCACCGTGGTCTCTGTCGTGCTGGGTCTGCGTCAGGCCAAGTCGATCATGGCCGAAGGCGATGTGCAGTCCGGCTCCAAACGCGCGCCGCTGGTCTTTTTGCTGATCATCATGGGCTACGTCGTGGCCGCGCTGATCAATGCCTCGCTAATCCCTGACTACAACATGACCGACAAGATCGTGCCGCTGGTTGTGGGGGGTATCGCCCTGGCTGCGCTGCTGATCTTGCTGGTGCAGATGATCCTGCGCCCCGAAAGCGATGCGATCTTTGCCGACAAGGAAGTCTCGGGCGAGGACGCTGATGCGCCCTATGGCCTCTGGAGCACGCTGGCGTGGTTCGTGGGGTTGATCGTCGCCACATACTTCGTCGGCTTCATCCTCGCGCTCTTGGGCTTTTTGATCAGCTTCCTGCGGGTCCGCGCACAGGCGCATTGGCCGAAAACCCTGATCCTGACGGCCTGCGGCATCGCGCTGATGTGCGTCATGGCCGGGGCACTCAACCGTGATTTCCCGCCCGGTCTACTGCAAAGCGCAGTCGATCTGCCCTGGCCGCTGAACTGAGGAGTTTAGAGATGACACAGACTGCTATCCCCTATCTCTTCATGCGCGGCGGCACCTCGCGGGGGCCATACTTCAACCGCGCGGATCTGCCGGAAGACCGCGAAACTCTGGCCGAGGTGCTGCTCGCTGTGGTGGGCTCCGGCCATCCGCTCAACATCGACGGCATCGGTGGCGGCGCGGCGGTCACGACCAAGGTCGCGATGCTATCGCCTTCAGACGACGCTTGGGCCGATGTGGACTATTTCTTCGCCCAAGTCTCGGTCGAGGATCGGCTGGTCGACTTCAAACCGACCTGCGGAAACATCCTGTCGGGTGTTGGCCCTGCGGCGGTGGAATTGGGCCTCGTCCAGCCCACCGGCGATGTAACGGATGTGAAGATCCACGCCGTCAACACTGGGGCCAAGGTGCTCTCCAAAGTGCTGACCCCCGGCGGTGTGCTCACCTATGACGGCGACACCGAGATCGCGGGCGTGCCCGGTGCCGGTGCAGCCGTGGCGTTGAACTTCATGGGCGTCGTCGGCTCTTCGACCGGGGCGTTTTTGCCCACGGGTAGTATCCGCGATACCTTTGACGGGATCGAAGTCACCTGCATGGATGTCGCCATGCCGATGGTCATCGCCCGCGCGGCGGACTTTGGCCTGACGGGGTATGAGAGCGTCGCCGAGCTTGACGCGAACAAGGATTTCTTTGCCCGTATGGAAGCCATCCGCCTTCAGGCCGGGGCCGCCATGGGCATGGGGGATGTGGCAAAATCCGTTACGCCGAAGTTCGGCCTGCTGGCCCCCGCCCGCGAGGGCGGCACCATCGCGACGCGCTATTTCATGCCGTGGAACACGCACCCCTCCATGGCGGTGACCGGGGCGCAATGTCTTGCTTCCTGCGCGCTCACGCCCGGCAGTGTGGCCGATGGCCTGTTGGAACGCCCCATTCAAAGCCCCGCTGATGTGGTGCTTGAACATGCCTCTGGTACGATCGACGTGCTGGTGGATTACGACACGTCGGACGGCTTCGCGCTGAACTCCGCCGGGCTGCTGCGAACAGCCCGCAAGCTGGCGGATGGCTGTGTCTTTGTCCCCTCGCGCATTTGGGAGGGTCGCTGACATGCCCGTGATGAACCTGCTTGTCGCCTTCAACGGCTCCGACGCCTCCGTCGCCGCGCTGCGCTATGCCGCTTCCCTCGCCAAACAGCGCGGCGCGCATGTCACGGCGATCCTTGCGCATACCGCGCATGAGGTGATCGACCGTCGTTCCCGTTGGATCCCTGAAGAGGCTCGCGCCCTGTTGGAGGCTGCCAACAGCGAAATCTTGGCCGAGGTCATCCGCCGGTTCGAAGAACTCCGCCCCGCCCTCGGTCTGGGCGACGCGCTGGATTTCCGCGAAGAGACCGGCCGCGTCGACATGCTGCTTTCCGAAGGCGCGCGGTACTATGACATGCTGATCGTCGGTGCCCGGACCGAGAGCGACGACGCCCATGTGACCCACCATCCTGATCGCATCGCCTTGCAGTCCGGGCGTCCGGTGATCGTGGTGCCCGCGGGCTATGACGCAGGCGCGCAGCACAGCCACGCGGCGCTGGCATGGGACGGTGGTCGCGCCGCCGCGCGGGCGCTGTCGGACAGCTTGCGCCTGCTTGAGGCCGATGGCCGGGTCAGCGTGCTGACGGTCGGCAAACGCACATCCTGGCCGATCACCGATCTGATGACCCACCTCGACCGCCACGGCGTCGAAGCGGTGCATGAAGACTTTCCGACAACCCATCCGGTGTCACAGACTCTGCTGTCCTATTGCGAGCGGCACGATCCCTCACTACTGGTGCTGGGTGCCTATGAACACTCCAAGTTTCGCGAAGATTTCCTTGGCGGCGTGACCGCCGAGGTGCTGGAAAAGATCAAAATCCCCGTTCTTTTGTCCCATTGAGAAGCAAATGATGACCAACTACGAGAAAATCAAAACCGCCCGCCGTGATCTGGAAAAACTGCGTGCCGAGCTGATCGCCAGCCTCAACACGCAAAAAGACCGCGACTCTGATCTGCTGATCCTGCACGAACGGGTCAGCAAAGCGATCAACGCGCTTTCAGCATAGGGTGCAGGGATGAAGGTTCATATCCTCGACGACTGGTTCAACACCCTCCGCGGGTTGCCTTGCTTTGACCTGCTGGCGGGGCATGATGTCACCGTCTGGACGGACCATCAGCCTGACGAGGCGATCTTGGCCGACCGTTTGCGGGATGCCGACTGCGTCGTGCTCTTTCGCGAGCGGACCAAGGTGACGCGCGGGCTGCTGGAGCGCCTGCCGAACCTGCGCCTGATCTCGCAGCGTGGCGCTTATCCGCATGTGGACGTCGCGGCCTGCACCGACCAGGGAGTACTGCTGTGTTCCAACAAAGGTGCGGATGGGGCCAACCATGCGGCGGCGGAACTGACCTTTGCGCTGATCCTTGCAGCCATGCGGCAACTGCCGCAGCAGATGGCAAGCGCCAAGGCGGGCAACTGGCAGATGGGCGTCGGGCGCAGCCTGCGCGGGCGGCGGCTGGGGCTTTATGGCTATGGGCGCATCGGGCGTGTTGTGGCCGATTATGCCCGCGCCTTTGGCATGGAAGTTGTCTGGTGGAGTTCCGAAGCCGGGCGCGCGCGGGCGGAAGCCGATGGCGAGACCGTGCCCGAGAGCCGCGCGGCCTTTTTCGGCACATGTGACGTGGTTTCGCTGCATCTGCGGCTTACATCTGAGACGCGCGGCAGTGTCACCGCCGACGACCTCGGTGCGATGCCGCCGCGTTCGGTATTAGTGAACACCTCGCGCGCCGGGCTGATTGCCGAAGGCGCGCTGCTGCAAGCGCTTAACGCCGGGCATCTTGGCGCGGCGGCGGTGGATGTCTTTGATGCCGAGCCGCTGACCGACCCCAGCGACCCGCTGCTGTCCCACCCCAAGATGATCGCCACCCCGCATATCGGCTTTGTCACCGAAGACGAATTCGACAAGCAATTCGCGGATATCTTCGAACAGGTGAACGCCTATGCGGCAGGCGCTCCGATCCATATGATCAATCCTTCCGTCTACGCGCCATAAACCCCGCGACCAGCGGCGCGCCGACGATCACCAGCACGATGCGGGTCAGATGGTGGGTGATGACAAAGCCCAAATCCGCACCGGTCACGATGGCCAGCACCGTCATCTCGGCCTGCCCGCCCGGCGCGAAGGCAAGGAATGCCTCGACCGGGTTGCCCAACCCGGCCCAAGTGACAAGCCCGGTGAAACCTGCGGCCAAGACGGCGAGCACCAGCACATAGGCGATGCCCGCCAGCACCACCCGCGTCAGCTCGCCCCATGTCACGCCCAGAAAATGCACGCCGATCCCGCAGCCGATAAAGAACTGCGCGGCCAGGATGGCTTCGGCGGGCGGGCGGCTGTGGATCAGGCCGGAAAGTGACAAGACAGCGGTGACGATCATGGGGCCGAGGATCGACGCGCCAAAAAGGCCGATCCGCTCTCCCCCCTTCCAGCCGATCAGGGCGGCGGCGGCCATCAGGGCCATCTCGCCCACCGGCAGTTCCGTCACCGGCGCGCCGATGGGATTGGTCAGCCTTGCTCCGTAAACCAGCGTCAGGAAGGCAGGCGCGAGGGTGACAATAATCAGCACCCGCGTGGCATGGATCAACGACAGCGCCCGCGGATCGCCCCCCGCTTCGGTGCCAAAAATCACCATGTCCTGCAGGCCACCCGGCATCGCGGCGTAATAGGCTGTCGGCCCATCGAACCCCCAAACATGCCGAAAGAACGGGACCCCGATAATCCCGATCAACGCGATAAAGACCGGGACCAGCGCCACCGACATCGCCATTTGTGGAAGTTGGTAAAAAAGATCAGGCGTGATCGAAGCCCCAACCGCCACCCCAAGGATCGTGCGCGCCGCCACCGAGACCTGACCGAAGCCTTTAATCGGCACGTTCGACAATGCCGCGATAAGACAGGCGGCCATAGGGCCGAAAAGGAATGGTAGCGGCAGATCAAGCGCCCAGAAGGCCAAAGTGCCAGCCCCGGCGAGGATGAGGGTAAGCGACCGGCTTCGGGTTGGTATGGCAATGCGCATGGGGTCCACTCCTGCAGTTTATCGGACTTGATCATTATTGCATACTATTGTATCCACATGTATGCAATAATCACCTTTGGGGGCGTTTTATGAGCGAAGAAGACCGCACACCGCAGGGCAACTCTGCCTATGCTCAACTAATGGATGAGTTACGCGCCGGACGGCTGAACCCCGGCGACCGCCTGCGGGAGACCGAACTGGCCGACCGTCTGGGCGTCTCCCGCACCCCCGTGCGCGAAGCGATCCGACAGTTAGAGGCAGACGGCGTCGTGGCACATATCCCGCGTCAAGGGGCGAGCATCCGCACGCTGGACTACGCCGAGGTGATGGAACTCTACGAGATGCGCGCCGTGCTGGAGGGCACCGCCGCACGGCTCGCCGCCCGCGCTGCCTCGGACATCGAGATCGAAGAGTTGCAGGACATGAACCAGCAGCTTGCCACCCTGGGCAATGTGCCCGAAGCCTTCACCCTCAACCGCCAGTTCCACGCCGCCCTTCTGGACGCCGCGAAGAACCGTTTTCTCACCCGGTCGATCCATACACTGCAAAAGACGCTGATGATCCTCGGCCCGACGACGCTCACCGATCCTGACCGTGCCGAGAAAGCGGTGGAGGAACATTTTGGCGTTCTGGATGCGATCAAGGCCCGTGATGCCGCCCTCGCCGAAGCGGCGATGCGCGCGCATATCGAAGCGGCCCAACGGGTTCGGGTGCGCGCCCTGCGCGCGCAGCCCACGCGCGATGAAACCTATGACGGAGACCTGCTGTGACTGAAACCTACGATATCGTCGTGATCGGCGGCGGCAATGCGGCGCTTTGTGCCGCGATCACCGCTGCCGAAAACGGCGCCCGCGTGCTGATTCTTGAGACCGCGCCAAAACCCTACCGGGGCGGCAATTCGCGCCACACCCGCAACTTCCGCTGCATGCACCATGGCCCCTTGGGCCCATTGGTCGAAAGCTACACCGAAGAGGAATACCTCGCCGATCTGATGAAGGTGACGGGTGGCAAGACAGATGAACATCTCGCACGCCTCGCCATCCGCTCTTCCGAGGAATGCCTGCCGTGGATGGAAGCCCATGGCGTGCGGTTTCAGCCCTCGCTGTCGGGCACCCTATCCCTTGCCCGCACCAACGCCTTCTTTCGCGGCGGCGGCAAGAGCCTCGTGAACGCCTATTACCGCACCGCCGAAGGGCTGGGCGTGGAGGTGCTCTATGAAGCCGCCGTGACCCATCTCGAACTGGAAGGCGACCGGGTAACGCGGGTGGACTATACCCATGAGGGGGCAGCAAAGAGCCTCTCGCCCAAATCCGTCGTCGTGGCCTCTGGCGGATTTCAGGCCGACACCGACTGGCTGGCACGCGCATGGGGGCCAGCGGCGAAGAACTTCTTGATCCGCGGCACGCCCTATAACCGCGGCGTGGTTCTGGCGGATCTGCTGGATCAAGGCATCGCACAGGTGGGCGATCCGACCCAATGTCACGCCGTCGCCATCGACGGGCGGGCACCGAAATTCGATGGCGGGATCGTCACACGGCTGGATTGCGTGCCCTTCTCCATCGTCGTCAACAAGGATGCGCAGCGGTTCTATGATGAGGGCGAGGATGTTTGGCCGAAACGCTATGCGATCTGGGGCCGTCTGGTGGCCGCGCAGCCCGATCAGGTCGGCTATGTCATCATCGACGCGAAATCGCTGAACCTGTTCATGCCTTCGGTTTTCCCCCCGATCAAGGCCGACACGCTGGCGGAACTGGCGGGCAAAATGGGCCTGCCCGCCGACGCGCTGGCGCAGACCGTGGCCGAGTTCAACGAAGCCTGCGGCGATCAAAGCGGCTTTCACCCCACCGAGCTGGACGGGGTCGCCACCTCCGGCCTCACCCCGCCCAAGACCAACTGGGCCCGCCCCATCACCGAGCCGCCATTCTACGGCTATTCGCTGCGCACTGGCGTCACTTTTACCTATCTCGGGCTGAAGGTGGATGAAAACGCGCAATGCTCCATCGACGACCGCCTTGTCAGCAACCTTTGGGCTGCGGGCGAAACCATGGCCGGGTCGATCCTGGGCCAAGGCTACCTCGCCGGGTTTGGCATGACCATCGGCACCGTATTCGGACGTATCGCAGGCAAGGAGGCCGCAGCCCATGCAAATTGATCTACTCCAAGAGGCCCGCCGTCAGGCCGAAATCTGCAACGCTTGCCGCTATTGCGAGGGGTACTGCTCAGTGTTCCCGGCCCTGCAAGCCGAACGCGCTTTTTCGGACGGGGATCTGACTCAACTGGCGAACCTCTGTCACAATTGCCGGGGCTGCTACTATGCGTGCCAATACACCGCCCCGCATGAGTTTGAACTGAACCTGCCGCAAGCCTTGGCCGATGTGCGCCAAGACAGTTGGGAAGAGTTTGCCTTTCCACGTGCCGCCGGGAAAGCCTTCCAGAAAAACGGCCTCGCCATCGTGCTCGCCACTGTCTTGGGCTTTGCATTGCTGTTTTGGGCTGCCCGTGCGCTGGCCGCCGCAGGAGGCGAAGGCTTCTACGCGGTGCTATCCCACAATGCGATGGTGGCGATCTTTCTGCCCGCCTTTCTGTTTCCGTTGATAAGCATTGCCATCGGCCTGCGCCGCTACTGGCAAACCGTGGGCGGCACCCGGGTTCGCCTGTCGCATCTGCGCGGGGCCATCGCCTCTGTCGCGAACATGCGCAACCTCAAGGGCGGCCACGGCGACGGCTGCAACTTTGAAGACGAAGACCGGTTTACCCATTCCCGCCGCTATGCGCATCAGGCGATTATGTATGGCTTTCTGCTGTGTTTCGCTTCGACCAGCGTGGCGACGCTGATGCATTACCTGCTCGATATGCCCGCCCCCTACGGGCTGTTCTCCGCACCCAAGTTCCTCGGGCTTTCGGGCGGTGTTCTGCTGGTGTTGGGCTGTGGCAAGATGGTCTGGCTTAAGCTGCGGTCTGACAAATCGCTCGGCGCGACTAATGCCTTTGGCGGCGAAATAGCCTTTACCGGGTTGCTGGGGTTTGTCGGACTATCTGGTCTGCTGCTCTATGCGGCAGGGGGCACCGGCTGGATGCCGGGGCTTTTGGTCATCCACCTCGGCGCGGTGCTGGCGTTTTTCCTGCTCACGCCTTTCACCAAGATGGCCCATGGGTTCTACCGAATGGCAGCGCTGGTCAGGGATGCACAGCGGCGCGAGGTGGGCTGACTTTAGGCTTTCTAGCAACGCTTCCAGATCACCCCGGCCGCGCCTACAGACGGCGCGACCGGGAGACGATCATTCGCCGAAGTGGATCACTGAACGGATGCTTTTTCCTTCATGCATGAGCTTGAAGGCCTCGTTGATCTCTTCCAGCCCCATGGTATGGGTGATGAAATCATTCAGCTTGAACTCGCCGTTCATATAGCGCTCGACATAGTCAGGTAGCTCGGAGCGTCCCTTGACCCCGCCGAAGGCCGACCCCCGCCAGACGCGGCCCGTGACCAACTGGAACGGACGGGTCGAGATTTCTTGCCCTGCCCCTGCGACACCAATGACTACGGATTCCCCCCAGCCCTTGTGGCAGCATTCCAACGCCGAGCGCATAATATTGACGTTGCCGATACACTCGAAGGAGTAATCGACGCCGCCGTCGGTCATCTCGACAATCACGTCCTGAATGGGCTTGTCGTGATCTTTTGGGTTGATGAAATCGGTGGCACCCAGCTTACGCGCCAGATCGAACTTGCTTTCGTTGATATCGATCACGATGATCCGGCTGGCCTTGGCCATGGTCGCGCCGATCACGGCGGACAGGCCAATGCCGCCCATGCCGAAGATCGCAACCGATGAGCCCTCCTCGACCTTCGCGGTGTTCATCACAGCCCCCATGCCGGTAGTGACGCCGCAGCCCAGCAGGCAGACCTCCTCCAGCGGCGCGTCGGGGTTCACCTTGGCAAGCGATATCTCGGGCAGCACTGTGTATTCCGAGAAGGTCGAGCAGCCCATGTAGTGCAGGATGGGCTGACCATCCTTGTAGAACCGGCTGGTGCCGTCGGGCATCAGACCGCGCCCCTGGGTTTCCCGGATCTTCTGGCAGAGGTTGGTCTTGCCGGATTTGCAGAATTTGCACTCGCCACATTCTGGCGTGTAGAGCGGGATCACATGGTCACCCACCGCCACGCTAGTGACGCCCTCGCCGATGGATTCGACAATCCCGCCCCCTTCATGGCCCAGAATGACCGGGAACAGGCCTTCGGGGTCTTCGCCCGACAAAGTGAAAGCATCGGTATGGCAAACGCCCGAGGCCACGATTTTGATGCGCACTTCGCCAGCCTTAGGCGGCATTACGTCGATTTCCTCGATCGAGAGAGGTTCGTTAACGGCCCAGGCGACGGCCGCTTTGCATTTGATGATATCGGTCATGGGTCTCACTTCGCGGTTAGGACTATTTTGGCGGGTGACGGTGTAGGGACAGTCATTTACACTGTTTCCCACTGGCGATAATCAGAGATATCTGCAAAACACCGTTACCTATTAGCAATAGTTCTTCCGCCATTAAGATTGAAAGGAACATCATGCTGAGTTGGGAGGGGGTATCAGAATTTGTGGCCGTCGCTGAAGCCCAAAGCTTTACAGCTGCTGCCAACAGCTTGGGTATTTCTACGGCTCAGGTCAGCCGCCAAGTCGGCGCACTTGAGGCGCGATTGGACACCAAGCTGTTCTACCGCACCACGCGCAAGGTCACGATCACCGAGACGGGTCAGGTGTATTACAACCATTGCCGGCAGGTGCTTGATGGGCTGGCCGAAGCCGAGCGCGCGATCACCGATCTGCATCAAAGCCCCAAGGGACGGCTGAACCTTACAGCCCCGGTGACATATGGCGAGAACCGCATCGCGCCTTTGGTGAATGACTTCGTCCGGCGCTATCCTGATCTTGAGGTCAACCTCAGGCTGACCAATCAGCTGCTCGATCTTGTAGCGGAAAGCTACGATCTCGCGATCCGGCTGGGAGAGTTGGAAGACAGCTCCATGATGGCAAAGCGGCTGGCCTCTCGCAGGCATTACACCTGCGCGGCACCCGAATACCTTTCCGCTCACGGAACCCCGCACACCCTGTCCGAACTTGACGGCTACAACTGTCTGCAAGGCACTTTGGGCTATTGGCGGTTTCAGGAAAAAGGAACCACCCGCCACATTAGGGTGAAAGGCAATCTCCGCTGCAACAGCGGCGCATCGCTGGTCGATGCGGCGCTGAAGAACCTCGGGATCATCCAATTGCCGGATTATTACGTCGAGGCGGAGCTGCGGGCCGGTCGGTTGGTCTCTGTTTTGGATACGTATCGCGCGCCGGACGATGGCATCTGGGCGATCTATCCGCAGAACCGGCATCTTTCGCCAAAGGTCCGGCTGCTGCTTGATCACCTTGCGAAAGGGTTGCGATGATCTACAAAATCATCGCCTCAGAATTTGAAAGGAAGGCCCGATGATCGTGAGCGACCCGCCAAGTGCGCTGACCTTCGGAACTTGGGCCGTCATCTGAGCATCTTTGCCCGAAGGAGCGAGGACCCGGCAAAGATCGTATCTTTTGGCCTGGCGTTCAGCCATCTGTACCGGGGCTTCGTTCAGCGAAAGGCTCATTTGGCCGCACCATGAGGTAATCTATGGCGACGTGGCAGGTGCCCCTTCATGCGGGACCAAATGGCCCGATAGGCACCGTCCTATTGATGGAGCTCTTTTGCCAAAAACCGAACGAACAGAAGCGTGAGGTTCTCGCGGCGCGAGGTGTCTGGCCAGACGGCAAAAATTCCCAACGGTTTCAGCCGCCAATCGGGGAACAGGCGGCTCAGCTTGCCCTCCGCCTCCCCCCGGGCGGCGAGATGCTCGGGCAGAACCGTGGCGCCAAGGTTCTTGCAGGCGAAATGGTAGAGGGCATCCACGCTGTCCACTTCCAGCCGGGCTTGGCCCAGAACTTTCGCCTCTTCCCCGCCGGGGCCGCTGAGACGAGTATAGTCTGAGCGATGTCGGTAGCGCACCCAGTCCCAGTCTTCCAGATCGCAAGGATGTTCGGGGGCCGGGCGCGTTGCGGCATAGTCGCTGCCAACCACCAAGGCGCGCGCGCTTTCACCCAGCTTGCGCGACATCATCGCACTGTCGTCGAGCCAGCCCGCGCGGATATTCACATCAAAACCATCGTTGATAAGGTCCATCCTCTGATCCGAAAAAGCCAGCGACAGGGCGACTTGCGGATGAAGACGGGAAAATTCAGCGATCGCCGTCGACAGGGTCGATGACGACATAAAGGCAGGGATCGACACCCTAAGCGCGCCCACAGGCTCCAACGACAGGGCGTTGAGGTCATTCAATCCGCTTTCGGCGCTTCGCAGCATGTCGGTCACCCGGGCGTAGAACATCCGCCCTTCGTTGCTCAGCGCGATCTTGCGGGTTGTGCGGTAAAGCAGTGTCACGCCAAGGAAATCTTCGAGTTCGGAGACGGTTTCACTCACCCGCGACGGTGCGACGCCAAGGGCTTTCGCCGCGGCCCGGAACGAGCCTTCGTCCACCACCCGGGCGAAGATGGCCATATGCTTTAGATGATCGATCATTGTTCGGCCTGCCGGAACTATCACTTCTGGATTCCATGAATACCCCGATCAATGCGCCGGGAATAGATGTTCCTTGCAACACGAGGAACACCGCCATGAAAGCGACCACTCATCTCAACACCGAAAGCGCAGAGCGTTATCTGGGCACGCTCTGCAAACATTTCGGCCACAAGGTGCCCGTCACCCACACGCGCCAAAACGGCCATATCGAACTGCCTTTCGGGGCATGTGAACTGGTCGCAACAAAGGGCCAGTTGTCACTGAGCGCGACAGCCGATGACCCGGCCGCACTCCATAGGGTCGTGCAGGTCATTACCAGCCACCTCGAACGTTTTGCCTTCCGCGAAGACCCCAAGCTCACTTGGACCTACGCCGCCTGAGAGCTGAGCTGGCCCGAGCTTTTCGCGTGCCGCGCGGAGTGGCACCCGAAATCTTGAACTTAACCAAGGCCCCATTCCTTCGGGGCACCCGATATGGAGCGACACATGAAACGCAGAACCCTTCTGAAAACGTCACTCGGCGCATCTCTGGCCATCATTCTCGGACAACACGCAGGAGCAAAAGACATGGACACAGTTACACAAGAGAGCTTTGACACCGTAATGGCCTTCATGGGCGCTATGGGGGCGGGCGATATGGAGAAAATGCGGGCCCTGATGGCCGACGATATGGTCTGGCACAACGAGGGCGACGGAAGCTTGCCGTGGATCGGTGAGGCACGCGGCAAGGAGGCAATCTTCGACTTTCTTGGCGTCTTTGGCCAGAATTTTCAGACAACCGCTTGGGACAACACAGATGCCTTTGCCGCAGGCGACACCGTTGCCGTCTTTGGTAAGATGAGCGGCATCACCACGAAATCCGGCAAAGAGACTGGCCCCTTCACCTTTGCCCTGCGTGCCAAGGTCCGCGATGGTCAGGTGGTGCTGTGGCACTGGTTCGAAGACAGCTTTGCCGTCAGCCAAGCCTACCACGGCTAATATCCGCAACATGGCAGGGCCCGTCAGGCCCTGCCAGCGAGACCCCAGTCAAAGGAGAGCCCGATGCGCTATGCTGTCACCGCCGTTTCAGGACAACTCGGTCAAGAAATCGCCCGCAAACTCATAGAACGAACAGATCACGCCTTGGTCATCGGCCTCGCCCGGACGCCGGGCAATGCCACCGCGTTAGGGATCGAGGTGCGCCCCGGCGACTATGACCAGCCGGACGCGCTTCGAACATCTCTTGCGGGCGTTGATGCCCTTGTGCTCGTCTCAGGCATGGCCCCGCCCGAAGACCGCATCGGCCAGCACCGCAACGTGATCGAGGCGGCCAAGGCCGCCGGCGTTCGCAAGATCGTTTACACCAGCATTCAAGGTCCCGAAGTTGGGACCGCCTTCTCACCCGTCGTGCAGAGCAACCGTCAGACCGAGGCCGACATCCGCGCCAGCGGTCTGGACTGGGCCATCGGTCGCAACGGCATCTACATCGAGCCTGACGTTGAGTATATCGACAGCTACCGCGCCAAGGGCGAGATCGCCAACAGCGCGGG
This sequence comes from Sulfitobacter sp. CB2047, assembly GCF_000735125.2. Taxonomy (NCBI): domain Bacteria; kingdom Pseudomonadati; phylum Pseudomonadota; class Alphaproteobacteria; order Rhodobacterales; family Roseobacteraceae; genus Sulfitobacter; species Sulfitobacter sp. CB2047. Next base: position 2,764,498 of record NZ_CP072613.1, read on the forward strand.
GGACGGCAAATGCGGCTACACGACCCGTTCCGAATTGGCCCATGCCTATGCCGCTTTGCTGACGCGGGACGGGCTGAACGGTCAAACCTTTGATTTGAACGGTACGCCGATCACTCAGGCGGAACTAACGCAGTACATGAACGCCGCATATGGCACCGCGCTTACCTATCGCAGCATGTCGGCCGAAGACTATGTGGCTGACCGCACCGCCGAGCTTGGCGATTTTATCGGCCCGATTATCGGCGGCATCTACGACGGTATCCGCCGCAGCGCCTTTGACGCCTCCGGCGATTATGAAGCCGCGACCGGACGCCCGCATCAAAGCTGGGAAGATTATTTCGCCTCGCTGTTACGCTGATCGCCACAGATACGCGGGGCGACCCGCGTAGAACGACCAACCTTTCGGAGATATTTGCGTGCTGAAATCCACATGGGATCACCCCCTCACCTTCTGGGCGCTGTTGAGCCTCCCCGCCATTCCAATGACCCTTGGCCTGACCTCCGGCGCGCCGGACGCGGTCAGCAGTCTTTTGCATCCCACGGGTGAATTCGCCGCGCGGTTCATGATCATCGCGATGATGATCACCCCGCTGATGATGCTTTTTCGCGATGCGAGCTGGCCGCGCTGGCTGATGAAGCGTCGGCGCAATCTTGGCGTGGCCGCATTCTTCTACGCGCTGGCCCACACGGTGCTTTATCTCATTGATGAAGGCGCCATAGCCTTCACTGACGGCGAGGTATCAAAGCTGTACATCTGGACCGGCTGGATCGCTTTTCTTATCTTTGTGCCATTGGCTGTTACCTCGACAGACGCATGGGTGCGCCGCCTTGGGCGGTCGTGGAAAAAGCTACAGCAGTTTGTCTATGCTGCGGCTATACTAACCCTTATCCACTGGGCTGCCCTGCACGATTGGGGCGGCGTCGGCGCGGCTCTGGTGCATTTTGCGCCTCTGGCCGTTCTTGAGATGTACCGTCTGTGGTCAACCCAACAACGCCGCCGCCAGCGCGCGTTGACGTAAGCGAGGGGTTGCAGGGCAAATTCTCCGCGTTCTTTCGGCGATCTAAAGCTAAATAGCCGATCTCCCTACCTTTATAGGGAATCTTCGCACCTACCGTCAAAGTGCATAAGCCACCCATCGTGTCGGCCGAAGCGAACAGCCCAAACCGGACCTTGGGCCGGCGGGCAAGGAAAGTCTCTTTCAGAGACTTTTCGCTATAAAATACAAGCTTTCCCGCTAGGATCTTCACCGACTAAACCAAGTGCTTCCCGATATGCGTTACCGTTAATGCTTCTTACCTTTGAATGACCCATTGTTTGAGGCTGGCCTCCAATGCGCCACATGGCGCGAGGATCAAGTCGCGAGACTGGTATGGGCCCGCATCGTCGATTGTTTTTGCAACGGTGACGCATTGCGCGGGGTTCGAGGCCAAACGCATCTCCATGCTCGCGTCATCATAAACAAACTGCTGTGCGGGATCGCCCTCGTCACAAGAAACCAGACCAAATGGGTTTTCGGCATTCTCGGGATCATTATACGCCATGCACAGACCATCATAGGTCGCCGACGCGATCATGCCCGTCGCTGCCGCATAGGTGAACAACACGTCGTCCCCTTCCGGTTTGCATGAATGGGCGTGAAGCTGATCGCTCAGACCGCGCCCTTCAGTATCGATGCACCAGCCGAGCGACGCTTCCTCGTTAAGGTTATCGGCAAGATGAATGACGGGCCCGTCGGTCTGGAGGCTTGGTGCCTCCGCATGGGCCGAGAATGGGATGCTTTGGCCCAATACGATCAGCGCGGCAAAGGCCAAGTTTGAGCTTGGAAATCTCATCGCTCACTCCTTATGGAACTGTTGTTGAAAGGCACGAATGCGCGCTGCATTGACGCCTTGGTCACTGCGCCCCACCCGTGAAACGCCGCGCATGTCCACGCGGCTCCCGTTCTCGGCAGGGGTAACTGCAACGACAATATCGTCGGCGAAATAGAAGACAGAGGTGCGCGCGGTGGCCTCGAACCGATGGCGGGTTGGATCGGTCGCAACGATCTCCCACCCCATTTCGCCTGCCACCTGCAATGCCCGCTCAAAGGCTGCGTCCGTGCTCAGGCCGGTCTCAAGTGGCACAATATCGGGATAGGCTGTCGCTTGTTGGTCTGCCACTTCTACACCGCCGTATTCGAGCGTGTTGCGCGCACCCGCGCGGGTGTCATCCAGCACCTCAAAGGCCGGGGGATTGGCGGTATCAGTCGTGATGTCATGGATTGGTGCCGCGCGCGGTTGGGGGTTCACGGTGTTTGAGATGAGGGGAAACAGGGCCCCCAGCCCAAGCAGCGTGACCACGCCGCCGACCGCTGCCCATCCCTTTTCGCCCCGGCCAAGATGGATGGCCAAAGCGATCAGCCCCGCGCTGAAGATGCCCACCCCGATTGCGTTAAAGTAGCTCCGGTAAAGCCCGAACCCTATGATCGGCTCCCAAAGCCCCATGCGCGCTCCGAACAAGATCAGTGTAACGCAAATTAACCCTGCAACGGCGATTAGGGCGGCAATTTTTCCAGTATGTCTCATGTTTTCGGCCTTTCACGACCAGCGTTAATATGTGCTCAGTTACTCGGCTGACCAGTCACGGCCGCCCCTGCCCCCGTCGCGATCTTCAGCGTGGCCCAGGCCTGCGCCGCTTCGTTCGTGGCCGAGGCCGCCGAGATCCTTGCAGCATTGGTATTCCGGTCGGTTTCCAGCAGGTTCAACAGCGTGATGGCACCGTTTCGATAATTCTCCTGTGCCAATGTCAGCGCCCGGCCGTAGTCGCTGGCGGCGGTTCGCAGCAGTTGCGCCCTCTGGCGCGCGCGGGTGAGGTTGGACTGTGCGACTTGGACATCCTCGACCGCTTCGTTGATCGAGGCCCGCCATGCGATCTCGGCCTGCCTTGCGACAGAGAGTTGCGCGTCACGGCTAGCTTTCAAGAGGCCCTGATTGAATACTGGAAGGGACAATTGCGGCCCGAAACTCCACGCATCTGTGGCGTCCGTACGGCCCACCGTTCCGGACAGGGACAAGGCCGGGTAAAGCGCGGCCTCGGCGACGCCCACGTTGGCCACGGCAGCGGCCAAATCGGCTTCGGCGCTGCGCACATCGGGCCTATTGCGAAGCAGGTCCGCCGGTACGCCGGTGCGCGCATCTCCGGGGCTGAAGAGTTGGGGGGCACCCTTTTGCATTTGTGCCTTGATCGGTCCCGCGGGTTCGTTCAGCAGTGTCGCGATGGCGTAGACACTTGCGTCAAACAGGGCGGCGAACTGCGGTAAATCGGCCCGCGCGGTCGAAAGCAAAGCCCGCGCTTCGGCCACTTCATATTCGGTGGCCGCGCCTGCATTGAACTGGCTTCGGGTGATGCTCACCGTCTCTTCGCGCGTGGCGATGGCGGTGCGCGTCAAGGCCATCGCCTCTTGATAATAGCGCGCGTCGGAATAGGCAGCGATAAGTTCGGCCAGCCATGCAAGACGAACGGTCTCTTCCTCCGCCCGGGCGGCAGTGAGAGAGGCGACAGCGGCCTCTCGCTCACGCCGGATACCACCGAAGAGATCAATCACCAGCGAGGCACCCAAAGACCCGCTTTCGACGGTGCTCGTACCGCTGGTGCCGTCGCCACCGGATGTGGTCACTGATCCGGTCAGCGATCCGTACGCCGCAGCATTTACCCCGGTTGTGCGCAACTCCGCTTGCGCTTGGCGTATGCGCTCACCCGCGGCAATCACATCAAGGTTCTGGGCAAGGCCGCGCGTGAGAAGATTTGTAAGGTTCGAATCCTTGTAGTTCAGCCACCACTGCTGAGTGGCTACCGCGCCGATCTGCTCTGCATTGCCACCGACAAACCGGGTTTCCATGGCCACTTCGGGGCGCTGGTAATCAGTGCCGACAGCACAGCCCGCAACGAGCAGACCCAGTACGAGATAGTAAGGTTTCACTGAGCTTTCTCCACTCGCTTACGGAAAATTTCTGTTGTTCGGATTACGGCGACGTAGAAGACTGGCACCATCACGATCCCGATGACCGCCGAAAAGATGATCCCGCCGAGCATCCCCGTCCCGATTGATTTTTGCGCATTGGCCCCTGCCCCAGAGGCGAGCACCAGCGGCATGATGCCAAAACCAAAGGCAAGGGAGGTCATTAGAATGGGACGCAGCCGCTGTCGCGCTGCCATGACGGTGGCTTCCAGCAATACTTTGCCTTCCGCCCGAAGGGATTCCGCGAACTCTACGATCAGAATGGCATTTCGCGCCGCAAGGCCGATCGTGGTAAGCAGACCTACCTTGAAATAGACGTCGTTCGACTGTCCGAAATACCACGTTGTCACCAGCGCCCCCAGAATGCCCACGGGCACCGAAAGCATCACCGCAAAGGGCACGGCCCAACTTTCGTAGAGGGCGGCGAGACAAAGGAAGACGACCAGCGCCGATATCGTATAGAGAATGGCTTCCTGATCGCCGGACAACCGTTCTTGATAGCTCAGCCCCGTCCAAGCCGAGGCATAAGATCCGTCCAGATCAGCGGTAAGCTGTTCCATCACCTCCATCGCATCGCCCGAACTGATGCCCGTTGCCGCTTCGCCGGAAAGCTCCAGTGCGCGGGTGCCGCCATAGCGCGACAGCTTGGGCGTGATGGTTTCCCATTCGCGGCTGACAAAGGCCGACAGTGGTACCATCTCCGCACTGTCGTTACGCACATACCAATGGTCGATGTCATCAGGCTGCATGCGCCAGTCTGCACCGCCCTGTACAATGACCTCGTGCAGGTTGTTGCCCAGAGGGAAGTCGTTGACATAGGTGCCAGAAAACACGGTCGCCAGCATGGTGTTCACGCTCGACAAAGACACGCCCAAAGCCTCGGCCTTCTGTTGGTCGATACGCAGCTTCAACGAAGGTTCTGTCGCAGCATCATTGCCGCGCAGGTTGGTCACGCGACCGTCAGCAAGCCCTGCCGCGACCAGTTTATCTGCGGCATCACTCAATGCTTCCTGACCCGCGCCCGACTGATCGACGAGGTACATTGCAAAGCCCGAAGACGTGCCAAGCCCCGGAATGGCAGGCGGTTGAAGGACAAAAATACTGCCTAGTCGGGACTGGAAGAACCTGCCATTGGCCCGCATCATCAGATCAGCCGCATCAAGCCCAGGACGCTCTTCGTAGTCCTTGAGCCTAATGAACATCATCCCGTAATTCTGACCAGACCCCCCGAAACTGTATCCGACATTGGCAAAGACGCCATCGACCATTTCGGTCTCTTCGGTCAGCAAATATTGCTCGATCTGTTCAATCGTGTGGGCTGTCTGCTGAACTGTCGATCCCTGAGGCAGTTCGATCATGGTCATAAGCACGCCCTGATCTTCGGTCGGCAGGAACGACGACGGCAGACGGTCGTAGACCCAATAGGCGCCAAATCCGACGAGCGCCAAGACAAACACCATACGGAAAGGCCGCATGGACAACTGCCCGACAAGCGAAGCATAGCCACCCGTCAGACGGTCAAGGCCGCCATTGAACCAGCGCAGCGGAAGCAGAGGCTTCTTGTCATGGTTCGGTTTGAGAAGCTGCGCACACATCGCAGGCGTGAGGATCAGGGCGACGAAAAGCGACAGCACCATCGCCGAAATGATCGTGACCGAGAACTGTTTGTAGATGACCCCCGTCGACCCATCCATGAAGGCCATCGGCAGGAACACAGCAGAAAGCACCATCACGATCCCGATGAGCGCCGAGGAAATCTCCCCCATGCTCTTTTCCGTGGCGGTGACGGCGTCCAACCCTTCTTCTTCCATCACCCGTTCGACGTTCTCGACAACAACAATCGCGTCATCGACCAACAGACCAATGGCCAAGACCAATGCGAACATGGAAAGGGTGTTGATTGACATGCCAAAGGCGGACAGCACGCCAAAGGTGCCCAGCAAGACCACCGGCACGGCGATGGTCGGGATGATCGTCGCCCGCCAGCTTTGCAAGAAAAGGAAGATGACAAGAAAGACGAGGACAATCGCCTCGATCAACGTTTCATAGACTTGGTCGATGGATTCCTCGACGAAGGGCGAGGTGTCATAGGGATATTCGACCACTACGCCCTCGGGCAACGCGGAAGAAAGATTGCCCACCACGTCCCGCACCGCTTCGGCGGTATCCACCGCATTGGCCCCGGTGGAAAGGTTCACCGCAAAGCCCGCCGCCGGATGACCATTAAAGCGGCTTACACTGCCGTAGTCCTCTTCGGCGAGTTCGATTGTGGCAACATCAGCAAGGTAAATGGCCGACCCGTCCGAGTTGGTCTTCAGCAGGATGTTCCGAAAGTCCTCAACCGTTTCAAGCTGGGACTGCGCCGACAGGGAGACCGTGAACTGCTGGCCTTTCACCACCGGCTGCTCACCCAGACTGCCGACCGTCACGTTTGTGTTCTGCTCGGATACGGCGGTGGTCACCTCCGAAGATGTCAGTTGATATTGGAACAGCTTTTCGGGGTTCAACCAAATGCGCATTGCGTATTCGGTGCCGAAAACATTGATCGACCCCACCCCCGCCGTGCGCTGTACCGGGTCTTCAATCGTGCTGCTCAGTAGGTCGCCCAGTTCAAGCGAGGTATAGCTGCCGTCTTCGCTGACAAGCGCCCCGACCATCAGGACCGAGTCGGTCGAGCGGGACACGGAAACGCCCTGGCTTGTCACGGTGTCAGGCAGCTGCGATTCGACCAGTTGCAGTTTGTTCTGGACCTGCACCTGCGCCATGTCAGGATCAATACTATCGTCAAAGGTCAGCGATACACTCGCCGCACCTTCGCTGGAGGATGAGGTCATATAGGTGAGCCCATCCAACCCCGTCAGCCCGTCCTCGATGACAGTGGTGACCGAATTCTCCACCGTTGCGGCCGAGGCCCCGGTATAGGTGGCGGAAATTCGAACGGTGGTGGGCGCGATATCAGGATACTGCGAGATCGGCAGACCCGTCATACTGAAAGCGCCCAGCAACATGGTGGCAATCGCCAGAACCCAAGCAAAAACAGGGCGGTGGATGAAGAAACGGGCCATAGATCAATCCTTCGCCGCGGGGGCAGCGATATCGCGAGAGACGCCAACCTCGTCGATCGTCACGGCCACGGGGCTGACCTCTTGCCCTGCGCGGACGGATGAAAGGCCGTCCACGACGAGCCGATCCCCATCGTTCAGCCCCTCACGCACGATCCATGCGTTCTGATAGGTACCGTCATCTTCGAGAGTCACCTGTTCGGCCTTGCCGTCTTCACCGATAACATAAGCAGTCAGTTTACCTGAGTTGCCACGCGTCGCTGCACGCTGCGGAACAAGGTAGGCTTGCATCGTGCCAAGCACGATTTCCCCCCGCACAAACATGCCGGGAAGGATAATGTGGTCAGGGTTGTCGAAGGTGAAACGGATGGTCACGGTTCCGGTGGAGGTCGAGACATTGTTGCCGGGTGTGACCAATTGCCCGGTACCGCGATAGATGTCGCCGTTCTCCAGCGTCAATGTCGCTTGAAGGGTGTCGTTTTGTTGCAGATCACCCTCGGCAATGGCGCGGCGCACCGACAAGATACGCGCACTTGCCTCCATCATATCCACATAGATCGGATCTGAGGTGACGATGCTCGTCAAAGCGTCGGCCTGCCCAGCCGTGACCAAATCCCCAACCGAAACGGTTGAAACATCCGCACGCCCGGCGATCGGGCTGGTCATCGTCGTCCACGACAGTTCGGTCTCGGCATATTCAACCGCCGCTTTGTTTGCATCAAGCGTGGCCTTTGCTTCGGCCAGACTGGCACGCGCCGCTTCGACCTCTGCCTCGGTGTAGCCGCGTCCGGAGAGTTGTTCGGCGCGGTCATAGGCCGCCTGCTTCACAGGCAGGTTGGCTTCGGCAGTGGCCAGATTGGCACGGGCTGTCGCGACAGCCGCGAGATAGGAGGCATCGTCGATCCGGAAAAGCGGATCCCCGACCTCAAGCAATTGTCCGGGCGTGTAGAGGATCTCTTTGACCACACCGCCGACACGCGGGCGCACTTCAACGTCTTGAAACGCAACGGCCCGGCCCGGCGTGGTCACAATGCGTGGGATTTCCTGCATCTGCATGTCGATCACACCTACTTCAAGCGGCCCCGCCGCGGGCATGCCATCGGGAGGGCCGCCCTGCGCGCTCGCCATTGTGGCAGCCCCCGCAAACGCAAGCGCTGCGCCAAACATCTTCCAAACGCCGATTTTCATGTGCTTCTCGATCCTTGACTATTCAGCAGGTTTGATGCCTTGTAGGCAGACGTTGCACAGTACGCAAGGAATTCAGACATGACAGTTTCGTTACGAGAGCGAAGACGACAGCAGACGGCGCGTGACATTCAGCTGGCGACGCTGAATCTGGCCGTTCAAAAAGGGTTAGAGAATGTGACGACCGAGGAGATCGCTGCGACAACTGGCATCAGCACGCGCACTTTCTTCAACTACTATACCAACAAGGAAACGGCTGCGGTTGGGGCCCCGCCCCCCTTTTCGGAGGCTGCGAAAGAAGCGTTACGCAGCGGAAACGGACCGCTTGCGGACGATCTCAAGATGTTCTTGGATCAACACTTCGCTGCGCTGACCAATGATGAACCTATTCTCAAGATGATCGGCACGGTTCTGCGTTCAAACGAAAGAGCGAGAGGTATTCTGCAAGGGTTCCTCATGATGGAGCGCAGAGAGCTTACAGAATGCCTGAGCCACCGCATCGAGCACTCCCAAGCCGCCGCCGCGCTCGCAAGCCACACTACCGAAGCAGTGGGCAGGGCGATCTTCCTCTGGGAGCACGGAGAAGGAATATCACTGAGTGCTGCCTTAGACACGATTTGGGAAGGAACAATCGCCGCGGCGGCCCTGTTGACGCCGCCGTCCTGATTTTTCCAAGCGTTACGTTCGGGCACTTCGGGCAAAGGGTTTAACTTTTGCGGCAACCCTTTGCCGAAGCTATTCTGGGTGCAGAATGCCGAACGATCAGGCGAAGGTTTCCGCCACTATTTCTTTCGCGAACCCGGCGTCCAACACCCCGCGGTTCAGCAAGCGATACCAGAACGCGCCATGTATCAAGGCCGACAGTGTCTCCACGTTCCGCCCCGACGAAAGCTCTCCGCGGTCCTGCGCCCGGCGGAGCACAGCGGTGATCAAAGCTCGTAGGGTGTCCCCGTCGATGCGCAAGTGTTCGAAAATACGGATCAGGAAATCTTCGAGCAAGGTCCGACAATCCTCTGCCCCGTCCCAAGAACGTTCGGCGGCATAGGTGTTGGTCCGCTCAAAAACGGCTTCGAGAACAAGGTAAGCCTTCGTATTCCAGCGGTTGTATAGCGTTTGGCGCGCCACGCCAGCCTGCTCGATGATTTCCGAAACCGAGACTTTCTCATAGCCAAGTTCCCGAACCAGACGTAGAGCCACAGCCTTCAATGCCGTGCTGGCGTCTTGATTTGCGGGCCGCCCGCTTGGCCTTTTGCCCGACAGGTACAGTTCCTGTTCATAGATGCAGAATAGTCCGTGATTGATCATCAGACTGCCGTCCACCAATTGCCAATAGACCGCCGTCTAATATTGTTGTCGGAGCCGATCTGTCACAGATCTCCCTTACCCCAAAACGGGCCTTTGCCGATACCGCCACCTTGGGCCTTTTGTCCCTCTTTCCCCCATTGGCCACCGATATGTACCTCGCCGCACTCGGTGAGCTCGCGGCCTCGATGAACGCCACCCATACGGCGGCTGAACTTTCGCTTTCGATTTTCTTCCTCGGCCTCTGTTTCGGGCAGATCCTCATTTGCCCATTGGCTGATACTGACCTGGGCGACACAATCGCGGCAACCAACAGACCTCGTGCAGCAAGCCCTTCTGATGGCTGTCTGGCGACGCAAACCTAAGCGACGCGTCCTGATCCACACGGATCAAGGCTTGACGAATATAGGAGCTTCAACGCGGTCGCTGAGAGCTTCTTCAACCTGCTCAAACGGGAACGCGACCGGCGTCGAACATATTAAACCCGCGAGCAGGCCAGACAGGACATCTTCGACTACATCGAAATGTTCTATATCCCGAAACGCAAACATGTCAGAAACGGTATGCTGTCGCCTGTCGACTTCGAAAACAGACAGGTCAATGTGAACCAAGAAGGTGTCTAGGAAACCAAGGGCCATGCACCTTAAGAGCAACTTTACACTTGCAGCAAATGACCGCTTCCCGCCGAAGATGTCGGTCGATACGAACGACCCAAAGCCGACATTTTCCCAAGTCCTTCGATGCGGCGGTTGCAGCACACATTGCCGACCTTTGCTGCAAGAGCAAAACGTGATGCGGGCCGAACTGACCCAACGCGGGGCAAAGCTGCCACGTAGCCACTTAAACTGGATCTCCTCTCCGGCACTCGGATGCTCGTGATGAGCCTGGCCTTGGTTGGTAGTTCAAATGGTTTCGGTTCCGCTGAGCGTCGCCTTGGCGGACCCGAAATGATCGGAAGCTATGGCTGGGGCTGAGGCAAACGGCGGGTGGGCCACCCTTACAAAGGCAGTGACAGTTGCACGGGTTTGAACAGCCGGTGGTCTTTGGTCGTGGCCTGCGCCCGCAGAACCACCATCGCAGCGGCGCGGGCGTCTTCGCCTGCGTCATGGTGGTGAAAGTCAAGGTTCAGCACCAGTTTCAGGTTGGCCAGACCGTGGCCGCCGTTGCCCTTCAATTCGGGCCAAGCCCTGCGCGCGATGCTCACGCTGTCGTGCCATGTCAGACGTGGTCGCGGAAGGCCCTGCGCTTTGCACGCGGCGTTGATCGCATATTCATCGAACCTGCTGTGCTGCACCATCGGGTGGCGTGACAGCAACGGCCAGATTTGGGGCCAGACCTGCGCAAAGCTTCCGGCACCGCGCACAGTCTCCGGCCCAATCCCGTGCAGGTCAACATTGAAGGGCGCGAACGGCATAAGCGGGTCGACATAGGTAGACCATGTAAGAATGCTGTCATCAAAGCCAACGCAGGCGATCCCGATCTGGCAAATACTGGCGCTGTCACCACAGGCGGTTTCGACATCCAGTGCAATGAACTGGAAATCACCTACGGGCAGAGGCAGCATCAATCCGGTGTTCCCCGAAGCCGGGCTTTCAACACAGCGATGAGCATGTCAGACGCCGCACGCAATTCCGCGACATCCCCTGTCAGACGGGAGTAAGACCAAATGCCCTGCACCGAGATCATGGTATAGCGCGCAAGCGCCTCGATTTCGGCATCACTCAATGAGCCATGATCCCCATTCTCATGGGACAGCACCTTGCGAAAGCCTGCTGTCAGGCGATCGCTATGCGCGCGCAGCTTTTGGCGGGTTTCCTGCGCATCTTCGGGGATCTGGGACAGCGTATTGCCCACAAGGCATCCCTTACCAAAGCCGCCCGAGTCCTCGAAACGCGCCAGAAGGTTATCGAAATACTTTTGAATGCCCTCGATTCCCGCGCCTTCGGCCTCGACCGGCGCAAAGGCTGGAGTGACGACGGTGTCCTGGTATCTGTCGAGACAGGCGTGGAACAGATCCTCCTTGCCGCCAAAATCGCTGTAGATTCCAGCTCGGCTCACGCCGGTTTCGCGCACCAGATCGCCCATGGAAACAACGTGGAAACCAGTCTTCCAGAACGTATTGAGCGCACTGTCCAACAGGTTTTCGCGGGATTGAGATTTCGCTCTTGGCATTTTTGACCTTGTTTCAGAATGATCGTTCTTCTACATCTTCCCCGACTCAAACACAAGCCCGAGGTACTCACATGACTACGTCTTTCCGCGACAAAAAGAAATTTGCCACCGTCCATGGTAAGCAGATGGCCTATATCGAAGAAGGGACCGGCGATCCGATTGTCTTCCTGCATGGCAACCCGATGTCGTCCTATCTGTGGCGCAATGTGATGCCCCACCTTGCAGGCAAGGGACGCTTGATCGCGCCAGACCTGATTGGCATGGGCGATAGTGACAAGCTCGATAATTCTGGCCCGGACAGCTATACCTTCGTCGAACACCGCAAATATCTGTTTGCTTTGCTTGAACAATTGGGCGTCACCGACAACGTCACACTGGTCATCCATGACTGGGGTTCCGGCTTGGGTTTCCATTGGGCGCACACACATCCCGAGGCCGTCAAAGGCATTGCCTTCATGGAAGCAATCGTCGAAACCCGCGATAGCTGGGACCAGTTTCCCGACCGCGCCCGCGAAATGTTCCAAGCCCTACGCTCGCCTGCTGGCGAGGAGATGGTTCTCGAAAAGAACCTCTTTGTCGAAGCGCTGGTTCCCGGTTCCATCCTGCGGGATTTGACCGAAGAAGAAATGAACGAATACCGTCGCCCCTTTGCCAACGCGGGCGAAGATCGCCGCCCCACTTTGACATGGCCGCGCCAGATCCCGATTGAAGGGCAGCCAGCGGATGTGACCGAAATCGTCGATGCCTATGTCGACTGGCTCGGCAAGACATCAATACCCAAGCTCTTCGTCAATGCGGACCCCGGCGTGTTGATCACTGGGGCGGTACGGGACCGTGTGCGCAGCTGGCCGAACATCACCGAAGTGACTGTGCCCGGATTGCACTTCATTCAGGAAGACTCCCCTGACGAGATCGGTGCAGCCGTCCGTGATTGGCACGCCAACCTGTAACCCACACCAGAAGCGCCGCGCGCGGATCCCAATCGACCGCCGCAACAGTCGGCTTTCAAGGCAATGGCTCGGATGAGCCTGCAGCGGCGGCCGAGCTTGCCGCTGCAACTCTCTCGGCTGATTTGCCAAAATCATCCGCAGTTTTTTCCAAATAACTGAACGACACGAAGGGCCACCGGCATGTTCAAAAAATTTATCATCGGCACTGCGTTGCTGAACTTTCTCTTTGCGCCAATGATCATCGGGCAGGCTGTGCAAATGCCCAACCCCGCGAATTTCGTGTTTTCCTTCACGCTTGCGGGGTTTTTCATCATGGCCGCATCATTGTTGGTCTGGGCAACCCGCGATCTTGTCGCGCGCGCAGCCGTTGTGTTCTGGAGCGCTATATCGCGTTTGGCTGCAATCACGGCTGTGCTCTACGCCGTGCCAAACGGGTTGGCTGATCCGTCGCAATACGCCTTTGTATTGTTCGACGGCTTGGTCAGTTTGATCTATATCGTTGGGTCTCTTCGCGTCACAGGTCGTTCGGTGCTCGATTTCCTGCTGTGGCGGATCGCATGAGACCTGATTTCTCAGGTGCCATATTGGTTCATCATCATATCAACCGATTGGTCAATCATGGCGTCCATTTCGTCAGGACTGACCAAGGGCGCCCCCAACATGAACGGCCAAAAAGCCTTGCCCTTCAACAACGATATGAACTCTTCTGCCGCTTGTCGGGGGTTTGGGATGGTCAGCACCCCGTCGGCGGCGGCCTCTTTGAACAACTGTTCAAATGACGCCGTATAGTCGACTTCATTCTGGATTTCCCTGACAAGTTCCGGATCCCGCAGGATCTCAGTCATCAACATCTTGTTGGCGTTCATGACTTCGGGCGACGTGTAAAGTCGCGCCTGCGCGCGGCCCATCTCAATCAGTTGCTCTCGGATATCCATGCCGGGCTGGTAGCTGACCTTCAGGTTGTCCGCGATGACCCTCCACTGGCGCAGCATCAGGGTTTGGAAGAGCACTTCCTTGCTTTCAAAATACCGATACACGGTGCGCTTGGACGCACCGGCCCGCTTGGAGATTCGGTCCATGCTGGCCGCAAGGAACCCATTCTCGCAGAATTCATCAAACGCGCCTTGCAGGATCGAGTCACGTTTATCTACCGAATTTTCAGCCACTTCACTCATTCTGTCGGTCTACACACCACATCCAGGAATTGCCAATTTTTTCGGCTCGGTAAACTTGCGGGTTTACCTGCGGCTCTTTACGCCATATAAGTACACCGACCAGTTTACCCACATTCCAATCGTATCGCCAGATGGAGATTGACCATGACTATCAAGCTAAAGATTAACGGGGCCGAACGCTCTGTCGAAGCAGAACCGGGCACACCATTGCTGTGGGTGATCCGGGACGAACTGAAGCTGACCGGCACCAAATTCGGCTGCGGCGTCGCGTCGTGCGGCGCTTGCACCGTGCATGTCGACGGCGAACCGACCCGGTCGTGCCAGACCTATATCGAAGACGTCGAGGGTGCCGAGGTTTCCACCATCGAAGCGATTGGCGACGACAAGATCGGCGCTGCCGTACAGCAAGCCTGGAAAGAGCTCGACGTGGTGCAATGCGGGTACTGTCAGTCTGGTCAGATCATGTCTGCGGTGGGCCTGTTGAAAGAAACGCCAAAGCCAACGCTGGATGAGATTGACGACTACATGGACGGCAATGCCTGTCGCTGTGCCACCTATCAACGTATCCGCGCCGGTATCCAGCGCGCCTCAGAAATCGTGGAGGGCTAAGCCATGACCATCAACACATCCCGCCGCAGTTTCCTCAAAGGTGCAGGTGCGGCCGTTGCAGTTCTGGCCGTTGGCATTGACCCCAAGGGCGCGCTTGCCGCTTCGACGTCGGAGGCTGGCACAGCCATTACGCCCTTCGTAAAAATCTATGCCGATGGTACGGTTGCAGCCGTCATCAAGCACTTTGAAGGCGGGCAAGGCACCTCTACGGGCCTGTCCACGCTGATCGCGGAAGAGCTGAACATGGAGCTTAGCGATATCACCTTCGAAATGGCCCCGTCGGATACCGCCGTTTACAACAACCTGTTCTTTGGCGCGCTGCAAGGCACGGGCGGATCGACCGCGATGGCCAATTCGTTCATGCAATATCGCACCGCAGGCGCGGCCGCGCGTGACGTATTGTTGCAAGCCGCGGCCAAGGATTGGGACGTGGACACCTCTGAGCTGACACTTGCCAATGGCGTCATTTCAGGCGCGGGCAAAGAGGGCCAGATCGGTGAGTTTATCTCCACCGCTGCGCAAATCGCGGTGCCGGCCGAGCCCGTCCTGAAGGCCCCCGAAGACTGGACCCAGATCGGCAACACCCAAAAAGCGCGCCGCGACAGCCATGACAAGGTTAACGGCGAAGGCATCTATGGCATGGATATCCAACTGGATAACCAGATGGTTGCCGCAATCAAACGCATTCCGCAATACGGCGCGACTGTTGCCTCGTTCGACGATAGTCTCGCCAAGGACGTCACGGGATTTATCATGGCCAAGGCCCTGCCCAACGGTGCGGGCGTGGTGGCCTACGCCGAAAACACCTGGGCCGCGTTTCAAGCGCGCGACGCGATCGAAGTTGAGTGGGATTTGAGCAAGGCCGAAACCCGCAGCAGCGACGAGATCAAGCAACAGCTACTGGCGGCTGTGAACACTGATCCGCAGTGGCAGGCATCCGAGACGACGTTGGATGCAGCGACGGAAGCGCTGCAAGGTGCCGCCCAAGTCGTAGAGCGCGAATTCTTCCTGCCAATGCTGGCCCACGCAACGATGGAGCCCCTGTCGGCCACCATCGCGGCCACCGAAGACGGCGGCGTGATCATGTATGACGGCGCGCAGGGTCCAACCATGAACCACGCCACAATGCACCAGATCCTTGGCATCCCGATGGACAAGATTCAGGTCAAAACCCTTTATGCAGGCGGGTTCTTTGGCCGTCGCTTCAACGCGGGTGCGGACTATATCGTAGAAACGACACTGGCCTTTTCGATGACCGACCAGACCCGCCCGGTAAAGCTGGTCTGGTCCCGCGAAGATGACCTGTCTGGCGGCTGGTACCGCCCGGCCTATGCGCACAAGGTACGTGTGGGTCTGGACGATGCGGGCAAGATTGTTGGCTGGGATCACCGCGTGGCGGGTCAATCCATTGCAAAAGATGGGCCGTTTGACGCTTTCTATGTCAAAGACGGTGTGGACATTTCTTCGGTGGAAGGGACGGCAGAAAATCCCTATGCGATCCCCGGAATGCACATCGGCTTGACGGACGCGGCCCCGGCAACAACCGTTAACTATTGGCGCTCCGTCGGTCACAGCCATAACGCCTATGTCATGGAAACCATGATGGATGTGGCCGCCGCCGCAGCCGGTCAGGATCCCGTCAGCTTCCGTCTTGCGTATTTGCCCGGCGACACAGCCGATCAAAAACGCAAAGCTGACGTCCTTAAACTGGCTGCCGAGAACGCCGGGTTTGGCAAGCCGTTGCCGGACGGGCATTTCCACGGTGTGGCTGTGCACAAATCCTTTGGTACCTACTGTGCGCAGATCTGCGAAATATCGATCGACGAAGATGACTATGTTCAGATCGAGAAATACACCGCAGCCGTCGACTGTGGCGTGGCAGTGAATCCCGATGTCATCAAAGCCCAGGTCGAAGGGGCGATCGGCTTTGGCGTCGGTCACATCATGCGCGATCAGATCACGCTGGATGGCGGCGTCGTAGTGCAGCAAAACTTCCCCGACTACGAACCGCTGCGGATGCGCGACATCAAGGCCATCGAGGTGCATATCGTCAAGACAAACGAAGCACCCTCAGGCATTGGCGAGCCGGGCACACCGCCGGCGGGTCCAGCGCTCGCCAACGCAATCGCAGCCTCGGGGCGTGATCTGGTGACACACCTGCCGATGATCGAAAACGGTGTGGATTTCGCCTGACGACCCTTTAGACCGCCGCAGCCATAGGGGTGCGGCGGTCTATCAATACCGGCTCCACAACCTTGCACGCGACACTGCGCCCCGCGCGGTTCAGAGTTCGGTCTACCGGCTGGCCATAATTGCGGTGCCACTGAGTGCCTGCTTCTGGCTGTATTTCAATGGCGGCTTCCAGAATACTCTACCATAGAAGCGCAATTGCAGCGAACTTCCGCAATCCGCCCTACCTACCGCAAGACGTAAGCGCCCCATAAGAGACGTTCGTCACTGCAATCGGTGCCGCACTGACCAATGACGGGATCCAAGAGCTGCCGGAAATGATCCGCGCCGCTCGCATCACCGATAAAACATGGCATCCTTCGCGCATCGTTCTCGGAAGGGCTGGCACTATCGAACCTACTTAGCAGCATCATTTCGAAAGGCGACCATACAACCCCTTATTTTCCGTAATAGCAGGCTCGGAAACCGTAGCGCTTCCTGTAGCAAAGCAAGCCTCTCCAAGGGAAGAAAGCCGCGACATACCCTTATTTACTCGGGCCAATCAGCTATATTCAGAGATTTAAATGGTGCCCAGGGGCGGAATCGAACCACCGACACGAGGATTTTCAATTAGCCTTGTGCTCGGCGCGCTCTATTTCAGGTCTGCTCAACCCGTCACCTAGCCGATTGACAACTTTGTTCTTTTTGATTGGCAGACCGTCTCGCTACGTTTCACGCTGGAGCATTCAAGCTCACCGCTCCTGCTACCCTAATGATACCCCGAGTTGATAATACATATTGGTTGCAAGCTGACCTGCCACGGAACTCTCATCCAGCTGTGACTTGAGCCCGATTGATGTTTACGCCGATTGGCGCAGGTTGAGCAATCGCCCGACACGCGGAGCTTTCATCTCGCGTAGCGGGGCGGGCGATTGCGGTGGTCAGGGTCCGCGCGTAGTCGGCCGGGGTCTGGTAATTCAAGGCCGAATGTGGGCGTTCGGTGTTGTAGTCGGCGGCCCATGCGGGGATCACGACGCGGGCATGTGCCAGGTTGCGGAACATGGTCTCGTTAAGTAGCTCGTCGCGCATCCGCCCGTTAAAGCTTTCGACGAAGCCGTTCTGCATGGGCTTGCCCGGCGCGATGTAGTGCCATTCGATCCGGTGCTCGGAACACCAGCGCAGGATCGCGTTACTGGTTAGTTCGGTCCCATTATCGCTGACAATCATGCCAGGCTTTCCGCGCCGCTCGATCAAGGCCGTCAGCTCGCGTGCCACACGCCGTCCCGAAATCGAGGTATCCGGGATTGCCGCTAAGCACTCCCGGGTGACATCGTCGACCACGTTGAGCACCCGGAAGCGCTGGCCGCTGGCGAATTGGTCGTGGACGAAATCCAATGACCAACGTGCGTTCGGCCGTGCTTCGACCAAGATTGGCGCCCGTGTCCCGACAGCCTTGCGTCGGGCCTTTCGCTTGTGCACCGCCAGCCCTTCCTCGCGGTAAAGCCGATAGATCCGGTTGATCCCCGAGGGCTCGCCCTCGCGGCGCAGCAGCACGAAGAGCCGCCGATAACCGAACCGTCGACGCTCGTTGGCCAGATCCCGCAACCGACCGCGTAGAACCGTGTCCGGCGCACGCTTAGCCTGGTAGCGGACCATCTTGCGGTCCGCCCCGGCAATCCGGCACGCCCGCCGTTCCGATAGCCCGAGAAGGGCCTTCAGATGCGCGACCGCCTCGCGCTTCACGGCAGGCGTCACCACTTTTTTGAAACCAGTTCCTTCATTGCAGCCAGATCGAGCATCTGCTCGGCCAGCAGCTTCTTCAGCTTGGCGTTCTCATCCTCAAGCGTCTTCAGCCGCTTGGCCTCAGACACCGTCATGCCGCCGAATTTGGCCTTCCAGTTATAAAAGGTGCCTTCCGACATGCCGTGCTTGCGGCACAGGTCCGCGCATTTTGCGCCTGCTTCGTGCTCGCCAAGGATGCCGATGATCTGTTCGTCCGTGAATCTCGTTCGCTTCATTGTCCGTCCTCAAGTTGGGCCGGACTCTAATCGACGGTGGAGGAAAAATCCCGTGGCAGGTCAAAGCCGCTATCCCTCTCCAGCAAGACGAGCTTCTTCCTCTTCAACCTTGGTTCCCAAATACAGTTCTGGATGTTCACAAAACTCGGGTGTTTCAGCTAAAGCACGGAACAATGCGACGCGCCAGTCGTTTCGATGGAATGATCTGGCAAGGTTGACTGCACTTGCGCTCAGGTACTCACTAAGCCGTTGTGCGCTTCCTGTACCAAATAGGAGCATTCCTGTGCGTTGTTCATTGAGAAACTTGTTGATCTGCTTCCGATACCTCGCGTTTAGCTTCAAGCGATCCAATTGGAACTGCAGTTTGCCCGCTAAACCTGCGTCAATGCCCGCGGGGTCAATTCGAAAAGCGACCGAAAGCACCTCGCCTTCAAATAGGACATCAGCCATCAAAAAATCTATGTTGGGAAGCTCTTGAAAATAAGGGTGTATTAATCCGGGGCCGTGTGCTGGCCCAAGCCCCGGCACTACCGTGCGCTTTGCATTATTGCAGGGCCCGCAACATGGAATGAGGTTGTTGGGGTAGATGGCAAGCTCGCCATATACGCTTCTGGGCAAATAATGGTCCAGTTGGCTTGGCTCACCAAAGCCGCAAAAGGGGCATTCGTCTGCCGAGGCAAGCAGCTTTTCCCTCAAGCCTTCGAGCCTACCACGGATTTGCACCTGCCCATAAGCGTTGTGCAACGCGGGTCTCGCACCGTCTAAAGTGGCCGGGGTCAGGTCTGGATGCGGTTGGCCAAGCATTTCTTGATAAAGATCATATACAATATGAATGGCTTGGCGTTCTTGATCGCTTAGATCATAGACTTTGTCGCCATTCAGGAAAGTCAATGCGCGATCAAGTGCCTCGTCTAGGCCGTCAGTTTCCTGATCTCCCATTACCCACATCAGTCGTCCCTTTGCGCGATATCGCTCAATACAAAGGCTCTTGCCTGCAGGCTAAGACCTCTATCGAAGAGTGCTTCAATTTCTTCCAATGAGAGCCCTTGCTGCACTAGAGATGACAAAACTGAATGAAAATCGGTTGTATCTGAGGTAAGGCCGAAAACTTCGTTTGTTATCTCACCGATACTCTCGCCATATGTCTCAATCTTTGGGCGATGAATGGTCGTTTCGTCCCCTGTTCGACGAACCACAGCGGTGTGCCGACGAAGTGTTTCTTGAGCCACCACAGGCGAATGGGTTGCCACGACCGCAAATGCGTCATTGCGTCGAAGGATTAAGCGAATTGCGTTCATCAGCGCCGCGAGCAGGGGTGGATGAAGGTGGCTCTCAGGCTCGTCGATCAGAACAATAGATTTTGGTTCGGTGTACGCAACGATGGCCGCCGTGGCGTGCATGACGATTTTGTGGCCAGTACTCCAAATCTGAAACCACTCCACAGGATTCTCCATGACAGAGGCACCGGGGTCGGTGCCAAGGTCCAAGAAGGAAGGGTCAGAGGCCAGAATACTGCAAACCTCTGAAAACAGCTCTTCCCGGCCCATCTCACGAATTCGTTTGACCGTTCGATCAAACTCTACTGTTAGCTCTTCACCTGATTTGAATAGAACAGTTTCTTGCCGATCAGGTCCCAAAGGCTGAATTGGCCTGCCGTCGATATCACCTACACCCTCGCTGCGACGTACCTCGGCTGCAATGTCACGCAAGCCACAATAATGATATCGCCCACTTCCTCTTTCTAAATCCTCAACGATTTGCTTTCTCTCACGATAGTCAATGCCGGGCAGCTGAAAAGCGTCAAATGCGCTGTAAGCGATGTTCACTACTCTTGTGAACCCAACACCCTCAGGTGAAATTTTTCCAAGCTCTGAAAGATGCTTACCAGCACGGTCTCGTTGAGAAGCATGCAAGATTCGAGCCAGCCTCGACAGCAATGTGCTTTTTCCCGAGCCATTGCGACCGATGATCACAGCTAACCGCTCTGGAAGCGAGGAATCTTGACCGGGCATGAAGATTGGTGCCCTTGGTGATTGAAAGTCTAGCAGTAGTGGATCGCGCCAACCCTCCACTTGAAACTCAAGTGTCAACCCCAACTGCGCGACGCGATTGTAGTCTCGCTCAAGCAAAACAGCAGCATCGCGCTGAAAGCTTTCCCAGTCGACAAAGCGCAGTAACGACGTTTTCCAACCTTCCTCTTCAAAGAAAGAAGCAGCGTATTCCGGATATGCAAGCGCATCACGTAAGTGGAGCAAAATCTCGGCGCGGACCTGCTCGGGCAACTCAGCGAGCCGCTCATAGTAGTCAAGGTCTTGACCCAGTGAGACCCAATCCTCATCAAGTGGATCAAGGTCGCCGACCCTTAGTTGAAGAGTGTCACTTGACGTTTGGCCGCGTTTTAGGATTTTGACAGGTCCTATGCGCCCGCTGAACTCCGGTATGTCAACGTACAAATGGTATTGGGTCTGGAAGCTAAAATCGTTCCACGCGTCTTGCTGTAGTGCCGCTCCGGAAAAATCAGACGGCTCGGAACGAGATGGCGAAAATACTGAAAACTTAATCATCAAATTCGTGTTTGCGGTGTTTATGCGTGGATGGAGGCACCCTAGCGTTGTAGTGAGATTTTCTTACAGGCGCCAGCGTCATTAAGTTGACTTCTGGCAACTAGGGCACGTTTGAACTTGAAACCTTGCAGTATCGACATAGGAGAACCTTTCACTTGTGACGGCCCAAACAGCCTCGCGACCGAGGGTGTTTGCCTTGTCACTTCTGGATTTGAAAGCAAACTAACGCTGTCACCGAATTTGGAGCCAACATGAGTACAAGGCTAACTACCGCAATCAAAATCGCTGACTCCGCGAATGCCGTACTACAAAGGGTTAACAGCTTTGACTTCGAAACAGCCCGTTCTTGCAAAGGTTGGGATTTAAAAGCCCACATAGGGATCGATCCTATGCTCCTTGCCCTCGCGATGGAGTTGGCTTTGAAAGCTTGGTATGTGTTTGATCACGACACAACCAAAGTAATCCGATCACACAACTTGGCCAAGCTTTTTGTCGGGTTGAAGCCAGAAAGCCAAAACAAGTTGGACACAGCATTTCGGCGATCAGTTGCACTTAATCACCCTATTCTTTTTGATACCGAATACGGCATTCTTGATGTCTTGGAACATCATGCGGAAGCGTTCGTTGATTGGCGATACCTGTACGAAAACCAAAAAACGTTGTCATTCAATCAAAGCGAGTTTGTTGCCACTCTTGAAATGGTGCTTCAAGAATTCAGGAAGAGATACCGCGTTGAACGGATTGAACCTCCATGGGACCGCCTAAAATGAACGCCTTGAAGAACAAGCCCTTCAATAAACAGCCACGTTTCGCGCGGTTGTTGGGATAATCTTTCTTCCATAGTGGGGTGTACTCAATTTTCCCTCTCAAACCGGCACATCGCATTTAGGATTGTCCCTGACGTGAGAATTCCGGGTCTCTTATCATGGTTTCATGACACAGAAACTTACTACAAAATTCATCGAAACCAAAAAGCCCGATCCTGCCAAGCGTGTTGACTATCGTGACACAGTGGTTCCCGGTTTGGTCCTTCGCGTGAACAAGTCCGGCACCAAGACGTTCAGCTTTCACAAGCGAATAAACGGAAAAATGAAGCGTTTGACCATCGGAAAATTCGGACCGTTTTCCCTGACTGACGCTCGGGAACGAGCGCGGCAAATACTCTACGAAGTTGAAACGGGCCGTTTTGAACAGAACACTGGCATCGAGGTCGATACCAAGCCGACTTTGAGCGAAGTGATCCCGGATTACATTGAGAAATACGCCAAAGTTCACAACCGAGATAGCGACCGCAAGGCAGCACAGCTTGCCAAATTTACAGATTTACTCGACATGCGAATAAACGAGATAAAACGCGCAGATGTGGTGAAAGCATGCGACGAGATCCAGAAATCTGCACCAATCGGCGTGAACCGCGCATTGGCCCATCTCAAGCATCTAATGGGCTGGTGCGTAGAGCGGAGCTTGATCGAAGTTTCACCCATTGCCGGGATGAAGCCACGCGCCAAGGAACAGCCTCGCAATCGTGTATTGAACGACGAGGAGCTAGGCGCTCTTTGGGCAGCCTGTAACGCTGAAGGTTACCCTTTTGGGGATTGCATGAAGCTTCTAGCCCTCAGCGGCCAGAGACGCGCCGAGGTTGCCGAGATGCGCTGGTCGGAACTCGACCTTGAAAAACGCCTTTGGACCTTACCTGCCGAACGGGCCAAGAATGGGAGGCAACACACAATCCCGATCACGGATGCCATGTTTGATGTTTTGCGCAGGGTGCCCCCTTTCCTAGGCTCAGATTATGTCTTCACGACGAAAGGTGTCACGCCGATCTCAGGGTTCGGTCGCTTGAAAGAACGGCTCGATCATGCATTACCCGAAGGCACTGAACCGTGGCACATCCATGACTTGCGTCGCACGATGTCCACCAACATGGCTCAAATAGGTATTCCGCAAGCTGTGACCGAGGCGCTGTTGAACCACAAGACGGGTGTAGTCTCAGGCGTGGCTGCTATCTACAATGTCTATTCATACGCGGACGAGAAGCGCGAGGCGCTGGACAAGTGGAATGAGCATATCGAAAAAATCACAACGCCCAAGAATGCTCAACAAGTTGAAAGGCGATATCACGCCTGAACGCTGGGCTGGATACGCGAGCAAGAAGTTCCCACCAGGCCACAATCCGTGGTCCGAAATTTATACCAACGATGCGGCGGTCGCAATCGCAGAGACTATACGCCTTGAGAGTCCAGCCGGCATTGAAGAGCTTCGGCTTCAACTTGCTGCAACCGCCGAATACCTCCTGTCCGTTTTCGACTTCGCGGGCGGTGCCGCGACACCGGCACAAAAACTCGCTTGGGCCGCAAAGATCGATGATTTGTCCCGCCGTTTGATGGCAGGATTGGCCAACTCTGACGACCTATTGTCATCTGTGGTTGTCCGCCCCGAAAATGGACAGTCCTCCCGTTTTGTACCGGCTTCGGAAATGCGAAAACGCGTCGAGGAAACCGAAGACGCAGTGTCGAACCTATTGCAGCTAGTTCAAGCAGTCAGCGGCGTGCCGAAAGATGTGGGGGCAGCAACGGCTCATTCAGAAACGATGCAGGCAGTTGTCAACGGAATGACCGAAGTCTTCATCGATATTCGGGGCCTTGAGCATGTGAAACGCTCCGCATCGTACGGCCATATCGATGGCGAATATCCTGAGTTCATTCGGGCGTCGGCGCGCCCGCTCCTCACTGCCTATTACTCAAAGTTCGCTAAAGACCCCACTAGGTTCGAAAACCTAAACAGGCAAATTCAAACAGCGGTTTCCGATTATCGTCTAGACGACTGAACAGAACATCTCATTTTGCCTTGTTTTTATTCATAGCATTGAAATGACAAGCTAAAATTCTCGCACCACTACTGTCTCAGGAACCGGTTTCTTTCAGCAACGAAAGGTAAAATCATGACAGACAGTATGGCGAACAAGATGCTTGTCACCCGCGAAGACCTGAAGCGCATGGGCATCAACGTTTCGAATACCACGAAACTGCGCTGGGAGGCCCAAGGGCGCTTTCCCCGTCGCATCAGAATGGGCGGGACCACCGTCGCATGGCTCATGTCAGAGATCGAAGACTGGCTTGCCGAACGCGCCGAGGAGCGCACCCGAACCCACTACGCTGAGTACTGATTGGGGGCTTTCCAGCCCCTCTTCTCCCATTAGAAAATCGAAGGAAACACCATGCGACAACAATTTCGCGTGTCAAAACAGATGCGCTCTCGAAATACACTAACCGCCGCAAAGGCTCAGATCGCCGCCGGGCGAAACGTGATTCTGACATACGGCATTGGCGAGGGCGGACGATGCTCGTGCAAGCGTGACGACTGCCCTTCACCCGGCAAGCACCCCTTGTCGAATTTCTTTCCGAACGGTGTGAATAGCGCGACCGATGATATCGCGCTGGTACAAAAAGCATTGCGACGGCATCCCAATGCAAACCTCGCGATATCTCTCGCTGGATTGACAGTCGTTGACGTTGACGGCGATGAAGGGCGTGCCGCCGTGAAGCAGCTTGACCTTCCAGATACGGTCAAGGTCTTCACCGGACGCGGCTATCACTTGTACTTCAAGGGCGAGATAGCTGAGGGCACCTTCAAGGGAGAAAAAGTCGACGTATTGACCGCCGGCAACAAAATGCTGATGGTTCCGCCCAGCACCCATCCCTCGGGCAAGCTATATCGCTACTCCACGCGGTGTTCCTCACAAATTGCAACCCTGCCGAAACACCTGAGCAGTCTCAAACCCAAGCGAACGGAGCAACGGCAAGAACGCTCACAAACAGGGTCAACAGACCTTGTCATCAAGAGTGGTAGCCGAAACGATTTCTTCTTTCGTACCGCCTGCTTTTTGCGCCGGAGGTTCGACCATGAAGATGCCGTTGAGGCGATGCTGGAGGCGTTGAACGATGACTTCACGGAGACTCCATTGTCACCGGGTGAGTTGCGCTCAGTCATCCAAAGCAGCGGGAATTATGTCGAGGATACTTCGGCGCTGTTCGGGCCACCAAAGACGACGGAACCGCTGCCGATGGAATTTCTCTATTACCCGTACATCCCGTATTTCGGCGTGACCCTTCTCGCGGGCAATCCCGGCATGGGAAAATCGCTTTTGGTCACCAAGCTGATCGCAGCCGTGACTTCTGGCGGCCCATGGCCGCTTTCCGATGAATGTGCTCCGAAGGGCAAGGTGCTCATGCTGTCTGCTGAGGACAATTGGCAAAGGGTGACATTGCCAAGACTGTTGGAGAGCGGAGCGGACATCAGCAAAATCCGAGTCATGACTAGATTCAAAATCCTGTCGCCGGAAAACCTCGAAGCAATGGCGCGCTACATCAAGCAGGAGAGGCCCAAGCTGGTCGTGATCGACACGCTGACCGCCTATATGGGAAGCGGGCGTGACATGAACCGGCAAAATGAAGTCGGAGAATTTTTGGGGCGTTTGACGGAAATCGCCGAGGATGCCGGGTGTGCGGTGCTGGCCATTGGTCATCTGAATAAACAATCGGCAGAACACCCCCTGTACCGAATTGTCGGATCCATCGGTTTCGCCGCAAGCATTCGATCAGCGTTGTTTTACGGCACAGACCCAACTGACCGTTCACGTTTCGCACTGGCGCATGGCAAGGCTAATGCCAGCGAGCTTGGCAAGACCATCATATTCGAGCGTTTCGGTGGCGGGCGTGACGGGACGCCGGTCCTGCACCCAGTCGAGTTCTCAGATGCGAACGAGGCCGAGGTTTGCAGGGTCGAGACAAATTCGGTCGGCAGGCCCGCGTCCGCCACCGACGCCGCGCGAGAGTTCATACTCGAATTTCTTTCCGATCAGCCGGTAAGGTGGGAGAAGGTCGAAAGCGCTGTGAAAAGCCGCAGCCTTGCATCTGTTGGAACCTTGAACGCCCTTCGGGCCGAGATGGCGAAGACCAGCGAAATCGAGCAGGTCGGCAAAGGAAAAAGCGCCCTGTGGAAGCTTGGCAAATCCCGGCCCGATGAGTGATCGTTATAATAATTCGTGTACAATAATTTTTATATCGAATGAGAGGCGGGCTTCGGCCTGTCTTTCGCCTTTCCGGTAGTCGAGGACACGATTGGGCCGTTGAGCGGCTAGAGGCCAAAAATCTCGGAAGTATGCATGACCACTTGTCTGTACGGGATGCACGCGCTGTTAAAAAAAACACCTCCCCCCACACCCCTCGCCAGCACCTCATTGGGTGTCCGGCAGACCCGCCTAGGGCGACCCGTTGACTACGTATCAGTCTGTCGGGTGCGAGCCGGAGCCGAATTGATCAACCATTTCAAGCAGTCCGCATAGTGGCTAGGTTTCGCCACCGCCCGCTGGGTATCATACGGGTAGCAATCGAGGTGGTTGGTCATTCTTGAACCCAGCCCTTGCGGTGAAAGTGGCGCAACACGATGGATCGGTTGTAGAGCGGGAACCCGATCCAGAGGCCGTTCAGGGTGATGAACGACAAGATCGCCCAAAACCACATACCCTTGAACAGATAGTAGAATGGCCCGAATAGCAGGCACCACAGCCTATGCCAGTTACCGAGAATGACCTTGGTTTCGCCGTTGAAGTTCCACTTCGCGCTGATGGCCATTTTCAAATTCCTCCGTGGAAAGTTGGTTGATGTAATCTCGATAAGAAAGTTGCGGAGTCCGGTCAGGTGAAACCCTGCGGGGCTGTGTAGAGGCCGCGTGAGTGCTGATGACAGGTGTTCACACCCAACACCCTGCGGACGGGTCGGGATAGCTCCTCAGTGCGCCACACAGCACCTCCGGCAAGTATTCGCAGGGTTTGATCGAAAAGTGCTCGAGCTGGCACTGCTGGCTCATTGCAACGCCGCCGCGCGGGCGTATAGCTCTACTTGCCAGAGATTTGTTGCGGGTCATTCCGAGTTGCTCAGCGGCAGCGCCCCATGCGCTTCGACATGCTCCCAGGTCAGCCGTCTTTCGACATAGGTCACGTAGGCGTGGACAAGGCTGGTTTGGAACTTGAAGTTTTCGACCTGATGGTAGCGCAACGACAAGCCGGACACATCAGCACCGAACAGCCGATGGTAAGTGCGACCGCCCGCATGGTTGCCAACCCCGTTGATGGCAGAACGGTGGAACTTCGATATGCGCCCGCGAAGCCCCCTCTCTTCGGCGGTTAACCCAATGTAGACCGGCACGAGATTGGCTTGTTGTGTAATCACATACACACCAGCGGCGTCGGGCAAACTGCCACGCTCCTGCCAACAAACCGACTACGAGAACTTGAACTCCACAGCGCCCCGAACTGCGAGCGCCCTCGCGTTTGACTGGTGATCGGGGTGTTGGAAATCCGCGATAGCACGGGCCCTGTGCCTTTAGCCGGGGCCTGTTGTATAACACAGACACCCCGACCATAGGGTCAAGGTTTCAGCCGATTGCTCGGCCCAGCTATCGAGGGGTTTCCACGCCCCAACATGGCCGCGTCTGCTATGTCGAGATCAGTCATAGCAGCAGATCGATAAAAGCTAGAGATGCGTTGGGGTTACCCCTGACACGCCAGCGATGCCAAAGCGAATCCCGAACTGGCGAAGGCAAGGAAGCCGCGCACACCGTGGCAGTGGGTGAAAGGGTCTGCTGCTGAAAAGGAGGCCCGCCGCGTACTAGCGGCCAAACGATAAGGGCATACTTCGGGGTTCAGCTTGCCCTATGAGCTAGCTGATCCCGTTTGAACAACAGAACTAGACTTGATTGCAGTGCGGTCAGCAAACCTCGACAGCAGCCGACACCTAATCTGCGCGGCGCAGCGAACCAAACATATCAGAAACGCTTCGGGCACTGGCGCGTTCGTCGCGCGACCGTTCTTTCCACTCGTCCTGCATGTGATCGGACCAAGCTTCCTCGTTGGCCTCAAACTCAGACTTGGCTTCCTCCACCGCATCCAACAATGCAGCTACATCTACCCCGAGTTCATCTCGAAACAGCTCGAGATCTTCGATCAGCTCATCGAATTGTTCGCCGGACTTGCAGTCGCTCACTTCGCCGTCAAATAGCGAAAGCCTGTATTTCTCAAACGCAGTTCGAACAGCTTCCTTGGTTTCGTTGAGCACGTCCAATTCTAAAACACCGATCAGTTCTCGCAGCTCATCTGAACGACACCCTTCCCGGATTTTGTTGAGCAGAACCGGCTTGATGATGTTCAGCATACGGTCTGCCTCGTCTTCCGAGACGGATTGGCTAGATTCTAGCGCTCGCACTAGCTCAACTGCATCGTTGATTTCCGGCCTTTCTGAAGCCCACTCCTGCTCAAGTCGAGTGAACAGCACCGGCACTAGTGCGGTGATGTCATTGCTCTCCAATTTATTGGAAATGTCGAGCAAAACCACCAAGCGGCGCTCAAAAGTTGGACCTCGATAGCTAACACTTCCATTTCCATGGTCGAACCGACGCCGTTTCAACATTTGGTTAGAAATCGACTCGGCAATAAGCCCCGGTTTGTTTTTGAAAGTGCTTAGAACGGCCTCACTTCGCTGCGACTTTGAAAAGGCCCAAATGCGTCTGATCTGATCGAAGCCTGTCGCACCTACAACGATGTCGATAGCGTTTTCTGGATCGACTTGAACTACAGCGTTCAACAGGTCAAGAACAGACGGGTCGATCACTTCAACGCCGTGAGACCCATAGGGCTTGATGAAGGTGCCAGCAATTTCGCGCAAAGCGACACGAAAATCTTCGGGGCGCGTCGAAAAGCCATATCGGCTGGCGCGATGCTCGTGCAAGGCAGTAAATGCAGCCTTAAGAACCGAGCCTACAGTTCTACCCTCCAACGAGAACATTGCTAGCAAGATCGAACGCCCGGCATCTGAAATCTGGTTCTCAAAGGCATGGCGCCATATTTCAGATGGATCGCGCAATAGATTTTCAACGAAAGAACGGTACTTGTCGATCGGGACATTTTGTAGTCGGCGAAAGCTAGACAGCCACTCGATTAGGCGAGGGTTGAATTTCTCATGCTTGATGATGCGCATGTAAAACTCGTCTCTCAACAACTCATCGCGATAATCGGACGGTAAGTCACTGAAGCAGAGGTGGTTGTAGAGTATACGTGCCTTTTGTCCGAAGGAGTAATTCGGCATTCTCAAAAATACTCGAAGGTCATCCAAATCAGAATGCCGCAGGCGTTCAGACCTGCCTATTGCTTGGGAGTAAATGTGCTCTCGGGTAGTCAAAATCATTCGAGCGGTTGGCGTTGATCGCACCATAGAAATGAATTCTAACAACGCTTTGTCATTTGACCCCGAAAGCAGTCCCGGCCCGTCCCCCAGAAATGTAGTCCCCATGAAGTCATCGAAATAAAAAACTTGCGGTGTGCCAGGTTGAAACAGTTTCAGACCTTCATTAATGTCTCGTTGGATCAAGACGGCTTGATATCCGCGTTCCAAGTGCGCGTAGAGCAGCAGGTTTGCTAGAGTTGTTTTACCCACCCCCGGTGGGCCAGCAACGATTACGACTCGACTATCATTGAGCATCTTCATCGCTTCTGGATATGCGCTGCTCTGAACGTAGCGGCACGCTTCCTCATAGACTTGGCGCACCTTGAATTCGCTACGAGTCTTCTCAGCGTTATGGAGCACACTGTCGAGCACAGCGCGACTCGCAAGCCAAAGCTTGTAGTGATTTCGTTCAATTTCCGGATGCTGTCCAAGAAGATTGTTTAGATCTTCCTGCCCAATCACATCAGTAGCCTGAAGCACACCCGGATCAAACAATCCTGAGATGGTGTCCTTGTTGGCTTTGGACAATGGAACTGAGGTTACAACGAAATACCGAGACGGGTTAATCGACCGAACCTTCTCGACTTCTTTTTTTAGATCACGAGTTAGCCCGGCTGAACCAGTTTTTTGGTAGTGTTTGACTTGCACAATCAGCTTGTTAGTGCCGACAGCATAGCGGAGGTCTACGCCGCCATCCTTTCCGGTTTTAAAGCTCTCAATCGTCACGCCCCAATGCGCTTGCAGGAGATCCCTTACAAGTATCTCTAGGTCGAAAGGAGAAAGCTGTTGAAAGTCATACTGTGGCATGAACTACCAAATCTTCCCGTTGCAAAAAACGCCACGAAGAGCGCAAGATGCCAACGTGTAAACAAGCGTTAAATGTCCGCGAACAGACCAATTTGTTCCGGCTCGGGGTGCTCTACTTCTTCTTCGAATTCAACACCAGACATCGCCGCGAGATCACGAACAACCCGTGTGAGGTGGTGTGCCATATTCCACTCGCGCCACATGCTCGCGCTGCCCGGTGTGGCATGACCATTGGCCGCGTCCCACATCCTACGGTCCGCATACGAGAACAATTTGCCCGCGAAGTCAGGCCGTGAGATAAGGCCTTTCAGAACCGCCTTCATCACCTCAGACTGCTTTCCGCCAGCCTTGCCCCGAATGACAACCGTGTCCGTTTTGGTCGTATAGCGAATGTGGGGGATGGGAATTGCGCCACCTTTCTTTGTCGGGAAATTGATTTGGCCACAATCTGCGCCAAAGTCGCTGAACCCAAGCCGTTCCGTAGGAATGTCACATTCCCGAACCGCTGCGTTGAAGACAGTCCACTCATGGCGAGGAACCAACTGCGTTTTTCCAGCCTCAGCCGGGTTGGTTGTCGGGAAGTTCGACCCCTGAAAGATAATGCATCCCCAATTTGCAATCTCGGACAGTTCATTGAACGTACCGCCCACAACTTCGGTGGCGATCTCTGGGTCCAGTTCGAGCCCCGCGAAGTCGACGAAGATTTCGCACTCAGAAGCGGCAAGACCAAGCGCTTGCAACCCATCACGCAGAACGTCGCCTTCCAAGTCTTCGGCACGCAGATGAATCGCAGCGCGGGGGAATGTGTCGAGCAGCAAACCGCGCCACAAGCTATTACCCAGATCAGATGCCGGAATAACCGCAATAAGGTTTGGATTTCTAGCCCGTGCGACTTGGAAGAGCCGGTTGATATCCTCGTTGCTGGGCTCTCTCATGACGTATTGAGTGTCCATGTAGGCGGGATAACTTGGCCAGTGTTTGCCGATGCGTTCACCTGTTACATACGCGATTTCGTCATGCGTCAGAACCTTTTGAAGTTCTGGGTCTTTTTCGATCAACGGCGGCAGGATAAAGAAAGGACGCACATGTTTCTGCATGGCCGAGCGAATACGCCCCGCTGCATTATATTCACCTTGCTTAAATCTTAGTGCCGGACGATATGGCAGCATCGTTGCTCTCCTCGGGTTGCTCAATAAGTACTTTCCTCACGGTGTTCCTCCCGATCTTTTTTGAGAACAACGCGTAGTTGTTTCTCTCTTTTTGAATTCTGCCAAAAACGATGGCTGGATTAATCCCCAGTTCTTTCGCCAGCTTTTCCGCCGGCTGTGCTGTCTTGGCGATCCTAGCAGTGGATTTCCGCCAACGTTCTTCTGGTATTAGCATGTTAGAAGCAAAAGCATCCGCTTCCGCTTCTTGTTCGTCAACAGACGCTGCATCAAACTGATCAAAAAAGCCACTAGTGAGGCCTGTCAAACGGTGCAGAACGACATGACCGACTTCATGGAGCAGGCTAAACCAAAAGTTGCCCGTATCGTCTTTTCTAAGCGTAATGCCGATAACCGGCACTCCCTCCTCAATGAACGCGGCACCGTCGATGGTAAGGCCCGGGATTTGCCTCTCCGCAATGAGAACAATACCCGCTTCATGGAGTTTCTGTCGGGCGCGACGCGGGCCGTCTGGAAACACACTCAGCTTGGGCAGTTGGTTCAGCCAACCCGTATTCACGGGGTCGTAGCGCGGAACACCTCTACGAATGACTTCTTTGGCGCGCGTCACCACCCGAGCACGCCACGCGTGGAGCAAAACATCTTCGCTGTGGTCCTGAACGTTTAGCCCTGTTCGCAACAAGGTTGGGCTGCCAAAATCAATTCTGTTTTCTGCGATGTATTGGCGGAGCTGAGACTCGTCCATGTCATCAGAAAACCAGCCGTTTGCGCGGCCATGTTTTAGGATTTTTTTGATGCCCTCTTTGGAGACATCATCAATTACCTTATCCAGTCCCCGAAACTGAGGGTCTGGCTCGATGGTCGCGCTCAAGCGAACACCCACAAGAGCGGCAACGCGTGCATAGTTTTTGACGCTGATAGAATTGTAACGGTCAGCTTCATATCGCTGGACCTGCTGTTCTTTTACGCCCAAGCGCCAAGCCAAGTCGCGTTGTGTATAACCTTTGGCAATCCGTGCAACGATCAACATCAAGCCCGGATCACTTTCCGCCCGGCGCTCAAGAGGCGTTGGCTTACCCGTTCCCTTGGCGACATCATATGCTTGGATTGCATCATTCAGGTCGTCACGTTCGGCCCGCATTGACGCAGACAGCTGCTTCACGACTTCCGGCGGCAAGCCCTCAACAACTCGCTTGAGGGATTCATCTGTCGCCAGCGCTTCGTCAAGCGCGGCCACGCGCGAGCGAGCTTCGCGCAGTTCTTTTTCATTAAGGATGATGCCAGTATTCATGCCCCTTACCTACCCAACAAAAATGTTGTGGTCAAGAAGCCCAACAAAATTGTTGTGTCACTTCAGGGTTGCCAATTAGCCAGTCAGTCTCAAAGCGAACCTTCCGGCTTCTTTCAGAGCCCTTTAGACGCGCCGGGCCGTACAAAAGCGCGGCGTGCAGCAGTTTAGGATTGGTTGGTTTCACCGAATAGACGCAGTAGCACTGCCATCTAATCGATTGGGTTGGCCGAACAGACTGATGGCGTCAAACGCTACCCCAGTGATACCCGGAACGGAACGAAAAGCACGAGCGGCAAGTGCCGCACCTTTAACATATTGGAATTTATGATAAAAGTTGGTGCCCAGGGGCGGAATCGAACCACCGACACGAGGATTTTCAATCCACTGCTCTACCCCTGAGCTACCCGGGCACCGGAGACCACCGTAGTGGTCGGGTGTGCGGTTTCTAGGAGTTTGCGGCGGGGGTGTCCAGAGGGTTTTGCTATGTTTGGCAAAGGTTTTTTCGGAAAATTCTAATGCGGCTTGTCGGGCGCGTTCAAAGCGGCCTCGGTGGCTTCGATTGCGGCCTCGATATCCTCGGGGTCGCGGCTGGGGGTCGCGTAGCTGCCGTTCAGCCACTTGGCCAGATCCACGTCAGCGCAGCGCCCCGAACAGAAGGGGCGATACTTTGGAGAGGTTTCACGGTCGCAGATCGGGCAGGTCACTTCAGCACCTCGGCCAAAGGCATACGGGCGCGTTTGCGTTGCAGTTCGTAGTGGCCCAGCGGGGTCCAGCCGACCAGTGTCGTTTCCACGTCGTCGGCGCGGAAGGCCTGGCGCAACGCGGTCTCGAACGGGCGGCGATCTTTTTTGGGCATGGGCGCAAGGTCAAGCGTGATCTGCCCGCCCAACCCGCGCAGGCGCAGGGCACGGGGCAAGGCGCGGGCACAGGCCATATTCGCTTTGATCCCCGCAGCAAGGGACACGTCCGCACCGGTGTTCACATCAACGGCCACCAACGCACGGGTAGGTTCCACAAACATAAAGGCACCGCCGTCAAGCGCGACGCGCGGCTGCGAGAGGCTGTCGACAGTGTCCAACACGCCATGGGTTTCAAAACCACCGGGGTCGGTCACGACGTTGGCGGGCTCGACCCAGTCGCGCCAAGCCAGAATATGCGGACCATCACCTTCGGACAGAACCTCCATGTCGGTGGATGGGTCGTCCAATACCTTGTCCGCCAGCGCCAGCATCGCGTCGATATCATCGGCGATGTCATCGGCATCCGCGCCAGCGCAAGAGGACCGGAGAATCAGGCCATGTGCGGCCCCGTCGGACGCTTCATGCGCGATTTCGAGCAGCCGGTCGCGTTCTTCCTCGTCGCGGATACTGCGCGAGATATTGGTGCCGGGTGCGCCCGGCGTCACGATGGCATAGCGGCTTTTGAACAGCAGCTTCTGGGTGACGGGAACGGCCTTGCCGGGTTCAGCATAGCCGGATACCTGCACAAGAATGGGTTGCCCGGGTGCGAGCCCCTTGATCTGGCGCAGAAACGCAGAGCCGTCGGGCGTTTTCAAAAACATCCCCCCCTGCCCCTTGACCGGACGATCCGCGATGGCGCGGTAGATCGTGCCGGGGCGCGGGCCGTCGCTGTCGATCAGCAGGTCATCCAACTTGCCGTCCACGATCAGCGCGGCGGCTTCGATGTCGCCAAAATGGTCCAGAACGATCGTACGGCCCTTCATGAGGTCTCTCCTGCGAAAACATATCCTGCAGCACGCAGCAGGTTTGCGGTTTCGGCCAGTGGCAGGCCGACAATGCCGGTGAATGATCCGCTGATCCACGGGATAAGGGCTCCTGCCGGGCCCTGAATACCATAGCCGCCGGCTTTGCCCTGCCAGTCCCCGGTTGCCAGATAGGCCGTGATCTCGGTGTCTGACAGTCGTTTCATGCGGACGGTGCTGACCACATCGCGCTGCCACAACTTGTCGCCGCGCTTGACCGCGACGGCCGTGATAACCTTGTGGCGACGCCCCGACATGAGGCGCAGGAAACGGATCGTCTCTGCTTCATCCGCAGGCTTGCCCAGGATTCGTCGCCCCACTGCGACGGTGGTATCGGCACACAGCACGATATCATCGGACCCCGCCTGCACCGCGGCGGCTTTTTCACGGGCCATACGCGCACAATAGGGGCGCGGCAGTTCGGCGGTATGGGGGGTTTCATCGATATCGGGCGCGCGAATATCGTCAGGCACAACGCCGATTTGCGCCAGCAATTCCTTGCGGCGCGGACTTCCTGATCCGAGGATAAAACTCATATGCGATCCTAGATCGCTGCCCGAAAACCACTAGGTGATTCTCGGAAAAGCGTATTATTTAAAGCGGTAATTGATCCGGCCTTTGCTCAGATCATAGGGGGTCATTTCCACCTGTACCTTATCGCCAGCCAGAACACGGATGCGGTTCTTGCGCATCTTTCCTGCCGTATGTGCGATGATCTCATGGCCGTTTTCAAGCTCGACCCGGAACGTCGCGTTCGGCAGAAGTTCTTTCACGATACCGGGGAATTCGAGCGTGTCTTCCTTGGCCATGGTCTCTCCTTGAACACTTTGCCCTGCAATTTCAGGACGCAGGCTTAAATGGGCGCAATTTTCCCTTTTTTCAAGGGGTATTCACATCAAAGGCACGTTTATGGCCGTTGCGTCACGCCCGAACTGATCCTCCCAGTGGTTTCGGTTCAAAACCACCCCGTCTGCACGCACGCGGCTGATCTGGGCGATGTCGACCTCGGCGAAGGTCCAGCCGGGCACGTTGATCTCGGCGGCGGCAAGGACTCCGGTGGATGGAAAGCCCACATCCGGCGGGCAGAAGATGCCGCCCGCCCCGTAGGATGTGCCAAGCGCCTCTGACCAATCCGCAGGGCCGATGCAGGATGACATGGCTGTAACGCATTGATTTTCCAGTGCCCGCGCCATGGATCCGATGCGGACACGCCAATAGCCTGCCAGCGCCTCGGTCACGCTCGGCACGGCGATGATGTCGCAATCGGCAAGAGCACGGCCCAGCAGGGGAAACTCGCTATCATAGCAGATGAGGATGCTGATCTTGCCCAATGTGGTCTCGAAGATGCGCAGAGGCTCCCCGCCGACCACGCCCCAGACCTCGCGTTCGAATCGGGTCATGATCTGCTTGTCCTGCACCCCGACTTGACCTGAAGGGGTGATCAGACGTGCGCGGTTCACCGGACGGGCAGCGGCAGGCGTCACCGCGGGCCCCGATGCCGCAACGATATGCACGCCATATTCCGCCGCCAGTTTTAGATGCGCCGCATCCGCATCCGCCAACCGGTCAGAGACTGCAAAGAGCGACGCCTCAAGATTGCCCGCCACGTCAAGGCCAGCGAGCGTCGCAAGCTCCATCGCGCCGTATTCGGGAAAAACCAACAGCTCCGCCCCGCTGGCGGCCGCCGTTGCGACCCAGCCTGCAAGCTTGTCTTCATATTGCGCCCAGCTGGTCAGGACATCCAGCGGGTATGCGGCGGTTGCGATTTTCATGAGGCCTCCGGTGCGTGATTTCCCTTATGGTGCGCCGCGCGCGGCCAAGCTTCAAGTACCGCCACACACCCCAGGGCTCATTTCACTTTTGTGAAACTATGGGTGCATGATCCGCGACAAGCTTGCCAATTTATCGGGCATGCTTCACAAAATTGGAAAGAACGAAGGGGGCGAGCACCATGATCAAAAAGGGCATCACCCTGCGCGGTATAGAGGTATTCGAGGCTTTGGCCAGCCGTGGTTCGGTCGCACAGGCCGCCGCGCTGACAGGGTTAAGCCAACCCGCCGTGAGCCAGCAGATCAGCAACCTCGAAGCCGCCATGGGCACCGCCCTGATCGACCATAGCACACGCCCCATGCGTCTGACCGCGGCGGGCGAAAGCTTTCTGCGGCACAGTGGCGCGGCGCTGACCCATATCCGGCTCGCGCAATCCGAGCTGACGGTCATGGATCTTGCCAATCTCAGCGACCTGAGCCTTGGCGTGATTGACGACTTTGACAACGATGTCACGCCGCGTCTGGCGACCCTACTGGCCGACAGTATGGCGGGCTGTCGCTTTCGCATGGTAACCGACGGCAGCAAGGGGCTGATCCAGTCGGTGCAGGACAAATCGCTTCATATCGCCATTGCCGCCACCAGCGGGGATGCCAAAAGCGGGCTGATCGAGATTCCGCTGGCCCGCGATCCCTTTGTTATCGTCACCCCGGCCAGCTTTGACGGCGACAGCGCCGCGCTGATGACGGGGCGTTCCGCCCTGCCCTTCGTTAAGTACGCGGCGGACCAGTTGATCGCCGACCAGATCACCAACCACCTGACGCGCAGCAATATCACCCTGCCTTCGCAATTCGAGATCGGCAGCCATCTCGCCCTGATGGCGATGGTGGCACGGGGCATCGGCTGGGCCATCACGACGCCCTTCGGCTATTGCCGCGCAGAGCGGTTTCACCAGCAGCTTGCGGTGCACCCGCTCCCCACGCCCGGATTAACGCGACAGATCTCGCTGTTTGCGGGGTCAGACTGGACGGGGCCGGTGCCGCAGAATATTGCCGACACGATGCGGCAACTGCTTCGGTCCCACATGATCGCGCCGACGGTGGCGCAGTTGCCGTGGCTTTCTTCCAGCTTCGAGGCGTTAGAGGGCTGACCGCTTGCGCAAAAGCTGCGCGGCTGGTTCACTTGGCGCGTAAAACAAAGGGGCTGACATGAGCAAGATCGTCATTCTGACCGGCGCGGGCATTTCTGCGGAAAGCGGCATTGATACCTTCCGCGCCGAAGACGGGCTTTGGGCACAGCACCGGGTCGAGGACGTCGCCACCCCCGAAGGCTTTGCCCGCGACCCGCAACTGGTCGTCGATTTCTATAACGGTCGCCGCAAACAGGCGGCGAAGGTATCACCGAACGCGGCGCATCAAGCCCTGGCCAGACTGCAGGCGAATTATGCCGGACAGGTGGTGATTGTGACGCAGAATGTCGATGATCTACACGAACAGGGCGGCGCGCGGGTGATCCATATGCACGGCGCGCTGAATTCAGCGCTCTGCGCTGCCTGCGACCACCGTTGGCCCGCACCTATAGTCATGGCCGTCGGTGATCCCTGCCCCGCCTGCAATGCCGCAGCCGCGCGGCCCGACATCGTGTGGTTCGGCGAAATGCCCTATGACATGGACGAGATTTTTGACCATCTGGCCGAGGCCGATATCTTTGCAGCCATCGGCACCTCTGGCAACGTCTACCCCGCCGCCGGTTTCGTGGCAGAGGCGCGGCGCAATGGGGCCCATACGGTAGAGCTGAACCTCGAACGTTCTGCCGTGGGGAACCAGTTCGCCGAACACCGCACCGGTCCGGCGACACGTGTGGTCACAGATTGGGTGGAGCAACTCTTGGCCACCCCACCCCAGCAGCGGCCCGCGTTTTAACACAGATCTGGCCGCTACCATTCATGGGTGCGAAAAGGCTCAGTCTTTCGGCATCTCGTGACCGGTGTGATCCATATCACCGTGGTCATGCTTCATCTTGCCGTGGTTCGGCTTGCGGTCCTGATCGACCATCACCTCGATCTCGACCGCACCGGCCTTTTCGAACTCAAGTGTGACGGGCACCATCGCGCCCTGCTCCAGCGGGCCTTTCAGGCCCATGAACATCAGGTGATCGCCGCCGCGTTTGAAGGCGTGCATGTCATCCGCCGCAATGGCCACGCCGCCTTCGATCTCGCCCATCCGCATGACGCCATTGTCGTCAGAGGTGTGGGAATGCAATTCGACCTTGTCGGCCACGTCGGAGGACGCCCCGATCAAACGGTCATCCACGCCAGAGTGGTTCATCACCACCATAAACGCCGCACCGGAGGTGGATTTCGCAGTCGAGCT
Source organism: Sulfitobacter sp. CB2047 (assembly GCF_000735125.2). Taxonomy (NCBI): domain Bacteria; kingdom Pseudomonadati; phylum Pseudomonadota; class Alphaproteobacteria; order Rhodobacterales; family Roseobacteraceae; genus Sulfitobacter; species Sulfitobacter sp. CB2047. The sequence goes on from NZ_CP072613.1 coordinate 2,803,146, forward strand.
GCGGATGTAGGCGTCATCCACCATGATGCCTTCGGCAGCGAGAGGGGCGGAAAAGAGAAACAATGCGCAGACAGCGCGGGTCAGCAAAGCAGGTGTCATTGATATATCCTGTCGTCATATTCAAAATGTCTGTGAAGGGTGTGGCTCAGACAGCGACAGGCGGGGCCCTTGGGTCGTGGCGCGTTTTACGTCGCGGCACATCGGCTGTCAGGACATGCACCGCCGGCGCGACAAAGGTCACGATCCGCATCGGTGCGGCCGCCAGAACCACCGCGCCTGCCATTGCAACGTTAAGCGCCGAATCGGGGCAGATATGCGGGGCCGAGGTCGGCTTGCCCTGCGCATCCACATAAATCGCCACAGGGCCCGCACCGGTGCACAGCACCATCTGCCCCGTCGCCGCAGAGGCCCCACGCGCGACCGCCATGCTTTGACCCGTGAGGGCCAGCATCAACGCCAGAACCAAAGCTGAAAGGGAACGCAGGGTCATGGACCGCACCCTAGACGAAGCGCTTGAAAAAGCACCAGTCCAAAACGACGCAGCCCCGGCCAAGGGCCAGGGCTACAACATCGTAACGATTGGAAAGTCTTACGACAGCGCTTCGGCTGTGGCGCTGGACTTTGCAATTGCTTTCTTAACTTTCAATGCGTTGACGGACAGTTCAGTGTCCTTTGCCTTCGCCATGAACTTGTCCAAGCCACCGCGGTGGTCAACAGTGCGCAAAGCAGCTGCCGAGATGCGGAACTTGAAACCGCGGCCCAGTGCTTCGGACTGCAGGGTGACATCGTTCAGGTTTGGCAAGAACCGACGACGTGTACGGTTCTTGGCGTGGCTTACGTTGTTGCCCGTCATCGGGCCTTTTCCGGTCAATTCGCAAACGCGCGACATGGGTCTATCCTTTTGCTGCGGGGCATTTCCGGCGATCCGGTGCAATACCCATATGGGCCGCGCTACGGCAAACCCTGAAATTGGTTTGCTGGCTTTAGGCGGAATCGCGAGCGGGGTCAACCCAAGCCTGCGCGGCAACACACGCTTTTCCTTTTGCATCCGTCGAAAAGATTTGTCATCTGTCGCATATGAATATTCATTCCCGTGCCCTTCTTGTCCATCTGTTCACTGCGACGGGTGCGATTTTCGCCATGCTGGCCATGCTCGCTGCCGCCGACGAACGCTGGGATATGATGTTTCTCTGGCTGGTTGTCGCCTTCTTTGTCGACGGGATCGACGGGCCGCTGGCGCGTAAATACGACGTAAAGACCAACGCGCCCGAATTCGACGGCGTGCTGCTTGATCTGATCATCGATTATCTCACCTATGTGTTTATTCCGGCCTTTGCGCTATTCCATTCCGGCCTCATGGACGGGTGGAGTGGTTGGGTCATGATCATCATCGTCACCTTCGCCAGCGCCATGTATTTCTGCGACACACGCATGAAAACCAAGGACAACTCGTTCTGGGGCTTCCCCGGATGCTGGAACATGCTGGTGCTGGTGCTCTTTGCCCTGTCGCCGCCATGGTGGGTGTCGCTGGTGCTTGTCACGGTCTTGGCCGTTACCATGTTCGCCCCGCTGAAATTCGTGCATCCCGTCCGGACAGAGCGTTGGCGCATGGTCACCCTGCCCATGGCATTGGGCTGGACGTTCTTTGCCGGCTGGGCCGCGTGGGTCGATTTCCACCCGCAAAGCTGGGCGCATTGGGGCCTGATCATCACCAGCGTCTATCTGATGTTTGCCGGTGTCGCGCAGCAGTATCTTTACGACCGCGAGGCCTGATAGAGGCACGCAGGGCCAAGGCAGCGGCACGAAACCTCTAAACTAGATAAGCAGCCCTGCCGCCCCTTCGTGGCGTAGCAGGGCGACCTTGGTCTCTACCCCGCCAGCACCCGAGTATCCGGTCAGCCCCTTGGCCCCCATCACACGGTGGCAGGGCACGATGACCGGGACAGGATTCTGCCCGCAGGCCTGCCCCACCACTTGCGCCGGGATCGCCAGTTTGGTCGCGATGTCGCCGTAGGTCACTGTATCGCCAAAGGGGATCGCCGACATCTCGGCGCAGACCGCTTGCAACGTGGCACTTCCGCCAATGCGCAGTGGCAAAGTGAACTGTGTCAGCCGCCCCGCATCATAGGCACGCAGCTGCGTCTCGGCCTCATCCAGCAGTGCGCTTTTGTCTTGGTGTAGGGTATCCTGCCCCCAATGCAGGTGGGTAATCGCGCCCGCATCCTCGGTCACGACCAAGGTGCCAAAGCGCGTGGGGATGCTGCGCCGCTTCACCCGAGTTTCCGGATCAAGCGGCGCGGCGTCATCTTAGGACACAGCCTCGTCACACCGGGCGCAGACGCCCGCGTGATCATGGGTGCCGACATCCGGCAGCACCTTCCAGCAGCGTGCGCATTTCTCGCCCGAAGCTTTCTCGAACACCACGGCAACGCCGTCGGTCTCTGGCATATGGAACGCCTCTGCCGGGGCGTCATCGCCGGTGATGGCGATCTGCGAGGTGATGCAAACGTCTTCGAACGCAACGCTTTCAAGCGCCGCTCGCTGAGCGTCATCGGCAACAAACACCATTGGCGCGGCCTCAAGCGAGGCCCCGATGACCTTCTCGACCCGCTGCACTTCCAAAGCCGAGGTCACAACCCGCCGCGCGGCACGCACCTTGCCCCATTTCGCCGCCAGATCGGCATCCAGCCACGCCTTGGGCGTTTCAGGGATATCCGTCAGGTGAACCGAGCTTTCGTCGCCGGGGAACCGTTCAAGCCAGACTTCCTCCATGGTGAACACCAGCACAGGGGCCAGCCATGTCGTCAGACGGTGGAACAGGATGTCCAGCACCGTGCGCGCAGCACGGCGGCGCAGCGTGTCGCCGTCGCAATACAGCGCATCCTTACGCACGTCGAAATAGAACGCGGACAGATCAACCGTGGCAAAGGTGAACACCGCCTGGAACACGCCTTGGAAGTCGTAGCGCGCATAGCCTTCGCGCACGATCTGATCCAGTTCTGCCACACGGTGCAGCACCCAGCGTTCAAGCTCTGGCATATCTGCAGGCTCTGTCCGGTCGGCATCGGTAAAGTCCGACAGCGCGCCCAGCATATAGCGCATGGTGTTGCGCAGACGGCGGTAGCTGTCGGCGGTGCCTTTCAGGATTTCCGGCCCGATCCGCTGATCCGCAGTATAATCGGTCTGCGCCACCCACAGACGCAGGATATCCGCGCCGTATTGCTGCACGACCTTTTCGGGAACGATGGTGTTGCCGATGGATTTGGACATCTTCATGCCCTTCTCATCCAGCGTGAACCCATGCGTCACCACGTTACGATAAGGCGCGCGGCCTGTGGTGCCCACGGATTGCAGCAGCGACGAATGGAACCAGCCCCGGTGCTGGTCCGTGCCTTCCATATAGACATCCGCGATACCGTCTTCCGAGCCATCCTCGCGGTCGCGCAGCACAAACGCATGGGTCGAACCGGAATCGAACCACACGTCCAGAATGTCGAACACTTGGGTATAGTCGTCGGGGTTCACGATGCCGCCAAGGAACCGCTCTTTCGCGCCGTCTTCGTACCAGACATCAGCACCGTCAGCCTCGAACGCCTCGACGATGCGCTGGTTGACCTCGGGGTTACGCAACAAGAAGTCTTCATCCGTTGGCAGCGCGCCATTCTTGGTAAAGCAGGTCAGCGGCACGCCCCAGGCCCGTTGACGCGACAGCACCCAGTCGGGGCGTGCTTCCATCATCGAGTGCAGACGGTTGCGGCCCTTTTTGGGCACCCAGTTGACGTTGTCGATCTCGGTCAGGGCGCGTTCACGGATGGTCTTGCCGAATGTGTCCTGCCCGTCACCAACGGGCCGGTCGATCGCGGCAAACCACTGCGGCGTGTTGCGGTAGATGACCGGCGCCTTGGAGCGCCAGGAATGCGGATAGCTGTGCTTGATCTTGCCGCGCGCCAGCAGCCCGCCGACCTCGACCAGCTTGTTGATCACGGCCGTGTTGGCGTCGCCTTCCTTGCCGTTGGGTTTGAGGATCTTCTTGCCGCCAAAGAACGGCAGATCGGCGCGGAAAGACCCGTCTTCGACCACGTTATAGGTGATCACCTGATCCAGCATCCCCAGACCGCGGTAAAGTTCATATTCCTCAAGACCATGCGACGGCGCACAATGGACAAAGCCCGTGCCTTCGGTGTCGGTCACGAAATCAGCGGCGCGGAAGTCGCGCAGATCGTCCCATTCGCCATTGCTGCCTTCGGCCCCCGCCAGCGGGTGCTGCAGCTTGATCTTTGCCAGTTCGTCCTGCGTCACATCCCGCAAACGGCGCACCATGGTGTCATCCAGACGCGCACGCCCGAACACATCCATCGCCATGCTGTCCGACAGCAGATAGCGATCACCGATAGTGACCCAGGATTCCTCGGGGCGGCCGGTGACTTCGTACAGACCGTAAGAGATATCTTCGCCATAGACGACGGCCTTGTTGGACGGCATGGTCCAGGGCGTCGTGGTCCAGATCACGACGTGCGCGCCGTCAAGGGTGGCGTCATCCGTGCCAACAACCTTGAACTTCACCCAGATCGTAAAGCTTTCCTTGTCGTGGTATTCCACCTCGGCCTCGGCCAGCGCGGTCTTTTCAACCGGCGACCACATCACGGGTTTGGAGCCTTGATAGAGCGTGCCGTTCATCAGGAACTTCATGAATTCTTCGGCGATCACACGTTCCGCGTGGAAATCCATCGTCAGATAGGGGTCTGCCCAGTTGCCGGTGATGCCCAGACGTTTGAATTCCTCGCGCTGCACATCGACCCAGCCGGCGGCGAACTTGCGGCATTCGGCGCGGAAATCGTTGATCGGCACATCGTCCTTGTCGCGGCCCTTCTGGCGGTACTGCTCTTCGATCTTCCATTCGATGGGCAGACCGTGGCAATCCCAACCGGGGATATAGCGCGCGTCAAAGCCCATCATCTGGTGCGACCGCACGATCATGTCCTTGATCGTCTTGTTCAGTGCGTGGCCGATATGCAGGTTGCCATTCGCATAGGGCGGGCCGTCGTGCAGCGTAAAGGGCTTGCGCCCCTGCTTTTCGCGCAGGCGGTCATAGACGCCGATCTTTTCCCACCGCTCCAGCCATTCGGGTTCGCGTTTGGGCAGGCCCGCGCGCATCGGGAAATCGGTTTTTGGCAGGTTCAGCGTGGATTTATAGTCAAGCGTTTCGGGGGTGTCGGCGCACATGGCGGGCGTCCTTTGGCAACGGTATTTCGGAATGGTGAATGTTCGGATGCGGTGCGAAAAACTCAAGCACCTCTGCCCGGCGTCTCGTCAATCAGAGCGCCGGGAAAATAATTCGAATAATGATCGCGGAGTTCCGGGTCATATGCAGCCTTATAGGCCGCAGCAGATCGACCGACAAGCCCCCTCGCCCCGGCATCTAGCTGCCTTTGGAAAACAGCCCCGACAGCGCGCGTTTGATGATGCTGCGCACCTTGGGGCGGCGGGGTTCAGAGAACGGCATGGGGCGACAAACCTCCATCGCGGCGACCCCAACGCGGGCGGTCAACGCACCGTTCACCAGCCCTTCGCCAAAGCGGCGTGACAGTTTCGCCAGCATCGTTCCGCCAAGGATCGGCTCCAGCATGTCGTCGCCCACAGCCACGGCCCCTGTCGCCACCAGATGCGACAGCACCACCCGCGTCAGACGCCACGATCCAAAGAAGCCCGAGCGCCCGCCGTAGATCTCGGCGACGCGGCGGATCATGCGCAGGTTGCTGGTCATCGCCGCGACCACATCGGCCAGCGCCAGGGGCACCAGCGCCGTCACCGTCGCGACCTGACGGGCCGCCGCCTCGACCTCGCGGCTGGCGGCGATGTCGAGAGAGCCCAACAGCTCTGCCTCGGTCAGGGCCAGCAAGGTCTGCGCATCCAACTGATCGCCGCGCAGCTCTGCCAGACGGTCGCGACCCCAACGGGTATCCTCGCGGCCCTGATACAGGCCAACCAGCCGGTCCGTCACAGCCCGAGCCGCAGTCAGATCATTCTGCGCCAGCGCCTCGCCCACATCGTGATGCAAGCCGTCAAGCCGCGCCAAACGGCTAAACGCCGCCAATTCACGCAAACAGAGCAACACCAGTACCAGCAGCACCGCACCAATAAGCACGGTCATCGCCAGCCCCAACAGCGGATAGCTCGCCAGCAGCCCCATGATAAAGTTCCACGCGGCAATCGAAACCAGCGCGCCAATGAGCGTGGTCAGCAGCCACCAGAACAGGCGTACCAGCTTTGACGGCTTGCGCGCGGCCAGCCGTGCCGCGATCTGCATCGCCTGCCCTTGCGGCGCGGGCGCACCTACGTCGGGCACCGGCGGCGCATCCGATACCGAAGGCCGCGCGGTTGTGTCGTCTTCAAGATCAAATAGCACCGGACCCTTGGCCATCACGCCGCCCCTTTCATCCACTCAAACCGCACATCGGGCAGCCCGAAATCATTGCCTGCCCCGTCGCTGCGCGCCACCTCTATAAAGCCCGCGGCACGGTAGAACCGCGACGCACGCAGGTTCGCCTCGAAACTCCACAGCGCGAGCCGGTCGCTTTGCGCCTTGGCCCCGTTCAGCAAACGCTGCGCGATGCCTTTGCCTTGGGCTTTGGGGTGCAGATACAGCCCGTGAATCTCGGCCGCACGCCGTGCCAGAAAGCCCACAACATGCCCCTCGGTCCGCGCCACCTGCACCCAGCCCACATCGATCATGTCGCCCAGAGTGCCGATCTCTTCTGCGCGGCTGTGGGCCCGAGGCAGCCAATCGTGATCTGCATTGGCGCAAGCCATCACCTCTGACAGGCGACCGGCATCGAGCACCCGCGCGGGTGCGATGGTCACATCATCACCGGTCACAGACGATCCCCGATCAGGAATTCCGCCGCGCGGTCCAGACGGATATGCGGCGGCCCGTCACCGGGGCGCAGGTTCAGCCGAGCAGGCGCGAAACGCATGATCTGATAATCCTGATCCAGCCATTTTTCCGCCCCCGCCCGCGCCGGGCTTAGAAGGTGGGCCGGGTCTTTGGGTAGTTCACCGGGATAGAACGCGGCCTCTTTGCCGGTATCCAGCAGGCTGCCGCGCACGACCTCCAGAGTTTCGCCGTTGTGCGTCATCGTGGCTTCGGTGGTGGCACGCAAAGACGCCAGCGACATGGCCGATGTCTGAGCCCCCGCAAAGCGCGCGCGGTCGCGGGCATCCCGTGTCAGCGCCTCCATAATCGCGGTGAGGCTGGCGTGCTGACTGTGGTGCAAATGGTCTGCCTTGGTCGCGGCAAAGAGGATTTTCTCGACCCGTTTGCCGCGCAAAAGCTGCGTCAGAAATCCATTGCGTCCGGGTTTGAAGCTGCCAAGGATATCGCTCATGGCAGCGCGCAGATCCTCGACGGCACGGGGGCCCTGATTGATCGCGCCAAGCGCATCCACCAGCACGACCTGCCGGTCGATCCGCGCAAAGTGATCGCGAAAGAACGGTTTGACCACCTGCCGCTTATACGCCTCGAACCGCCGCGCCATCTCGCGTAGCAGTGACCCGCGCGGCCCCTCGCCGCCCGGCAGGGGCGCAAAAGTCAGCACCGGCGATCCGGCCAGATCACCGGGCAGCAGGAACCGCCCCGGTGTGCAGTCGGAATAGCCATTCGCACGTGCCGTTTGCAGATACTCGGCAAAGCTGGCGGCCAGCGCTTGGGCCACGGGTTCGTCCAACGCCGCCTCGGGGTCGGTCGCCTCCACCAGCGCGCGGTAACCTGCGGCCTCTTCGCGGTTGGCAATCCGCGCCAGCACCTGCGCCGACCACGTGGCATAATCCACATCCATCAGCGCCAAATCCAGCAGCCATTCGCCGGGGTAATCCACGATATCAAGATGCACCGTGCGCGGCCCCTGAAACCCCGCAAGCAAGCCGTTTGGCCGCACCCGCAAGGACAAGCGCAGTTCCGATATGGCGCGGGTGCTGTCGGGCCAATGCGGCGTGGGCCCCGTCAGCGCGGCAAGGTGGTTTTCATATTCGAACCGCGGCACAGTATCGTCGGGCTGCGGCTGCAAGAACGCCGCCTCGATCCGCCCTTCGGAAGCAGCAAGCAGCCCCGGCATCCGCCCGCGATCCAGCAGGTTCGCCACAAGCGAGGTGATAAAGACGGTCTTGCCGGAGCGCGCCAAACCGGTCACGCCCAGACGGATCACAGGCTCGAAAAACGTCTCGGACACCCCGTCCTGCACATTTTCCACCTGCCGCCAAATGCCATCGGCAATTCTTGAGAGTACCAAAGCCCGTGCCCGCCTTCACCTGTCGTTACGCTCTAACATAGGCACGCGGGTCAGGGATTGCCAGATGGGCACCCTCAGGGTAAACGCCCGCCATGCAACGCTATGCCCTGAAAATCGAATACCACGGCGCACCTTTTGTCGGCTGGCAACGCCAGATCGACCTTGCGTCGGTCCAAGGCGCGATAGAGGACGCTTTGGCCAAGATCGAACCGCGCGCCCATAACATCGCCGCCGCAGGGCGCACCGACGCCGGTGTCCACGCGCTGGCGCAGGTCGCCCATTGCGATATGGAACGTGACTGGACCCCGTTCCGCCTGTCCGAGGCGATCAACTATCATCTGAAACCACTGCCCATTGCGATTGTCGATTGCGTCGCGGTGGATGATGATTTTCACGCCCGCTTTTCCGCGCTTGAACGCCGGTATCTGTTTCGTGTGCTGGTACGTCGCCCTCCGGCGACACATCAGGCGGGGCTGGTCTGGCAGGTCAAGAAGCCGCTGGACATCGACCGCATGCGCGAGGCCGCGACCCATCTGATCGGCGAGCATGATTTCACCACCTTCCGCTCGACCATCTGTCAGGCGCAAACGCCGGTCAAAACGCTGGACCGTGTGGATATGACAGAGCATCCCGTCGGCGGCGGTGTCGAGGTGCAGTTCGACGTGCGCGCGCGGTCGTTCCTGCACAATCAGGTACGCAGCATCGTGGGCACGCTTGAACGCGTCGGGGCCGGATCATTTGCGCCCGACGATGTGAAACAGATGCTCGCTGCGCGGGACCGTCAAGCCTGCGGCCCCGTCGCCCCGCCGCAGGGTCTGTATCTGTCGCATGTCACCTACGAGACAGATCCTTTCGCGCAATCGTCCCTGCGCCGCGGCTAGACCAGCGCCCTAGTCGCGCCGGATCGCGTTCCACGTCCCGTGGTGCGCGCCCGCAATATCGCCGCGTTCAAACCCGTGCGCGCCGAAAAAGTCGCGCTGCGCCTGGATCAAATTCGCGGAGCCGCGTGCGGTTCGGATGCTGTCATACCACGCCAGTGACGCGCTCAGCGCGGGCATGGGCACGCCCAGGCTCACCCCGGCAGCGACGGTCTTGCGCAGGCCAGCAAGGTGATCGCCCAGCATATCGCGGATGGCCGGGGCGAGGATCAATGCCCCCTCGGGCAATCCTGCATGGAACGCATCGGCCAGATCGTCCAGCAAGGCTGACCGGATGATACAGCCCGCACGCCAGATCTCTGCAATGCGGGCCATATCCAGTTGCCAGCCAAATTCGTCAGAGGCGGCAGACAACACGCGGAACCCCTGCGCGTGACCCAGAATGCGCGCGGCCAGCAGGGCCGATTTCATCTCATCCTCGGTTGGCAGCGTGCCGCCGGTCACCGCATCCGGCAAGAGCGGCGCCGCCGCGACCCGCAAGGCTTTCTCGCTCGACCAGCCACGGGCACCGACTGCCGCTTCGATCGTGCTGGCCGACTGACCAAGTTTCAGCGCCTCGATCAGGGTCCAGCGGCCCGTGCCTTTCTGACCCGCCTTATCAAGGATCAGATCCACCATTGGCGTCCCGCTCTCGGCATCCACGGTTTGCAGCGCGGCGGCAGACACCTCGATCAGGTAAGAGCTGAGCGGCCCTTTCTGCCAGCTTTGAAACAGCGCCCCGATCTGCGGTGCCGTTTGCCCACCGGCGTCGCGCAGCAGCCCGTAAACTTCGGCGATCATCTGCATGTCGGCATATTCGATCCCGTTGTGCACGGTTTTGACGAAATGCCCCGCCCCGTCCGGCCCCAGATGATCGACGCAAGGCGCGCCCTGAAACTTGGCCGCAATCGCGCTGAGCATGGGGCGCAGCTGGGTCCAGCTGTGATCGGTACCACCCACCATCATCGAAGGGCCGTGGCGCGCGCCCTCTTCGCCGCCCGACACGCCCATGCCGACAAAATGCCGCCCCGTACCGTCAAAGGCGGCGGCGCGGCGTCGGGTGTCGTGGAAATCGGCGTTGCCGCCATCAATGATGGTGTCGCCCTCATCCAGCAGCGGCATCACGGCGTCGATCATCGCATCCATCGGTGCACCCGACGGGATCATGAACAAGATGCTGCGCGGCTGCGCGATACTGTCGACAAAATCCTCAAGCGTTGCGTGGCCCGAGAGGTGACCCGCCAGCAGTCCGGCCTCGTCCAGAAAGGGCGCGATCCAATCGGCTTCGCGGTTGCTGACCGCCACACGGAACCCCTGCTCGGCCAGATTAAGCGCCAGTGCACTGCCCATCGTCCCCAGACCATAAACGCCAATATCTGCGGTCTTTAAATCTGCGGCCATCGCGCTAAATCTCCTATAAGGTCCATCAAACAGTGGGATGCACACCGCCGCTGCACAAGGGTTTGCGGGGGTGAAATTGATTCTCGTCTCTTTTTCAGCTACGATGACCGGATAAAAGCAAGAACAACGAAGTTACAGGTTAACGTTTTAATTATGATACATGAACTCAAACGCGCGTGGGAGGGTATGATCCTCCCCATCTGGCGCCGCCCCAAACGTATTCAGGTCGCCGCATTGTGCTACCGTGAAACTCCCGAAGGTAAAGAAGTCCTGATGATCACCAGCCGTGACACCGGCCGGTGGATCGTGCCAAAAGGCTGGCCGATTGACGGACTGGACGGTGCCGGTGCCGCCCTGCGCGAAGCATGGGAAGAGGCAGGCGTGTCCAAGGCCGATATCGAAAGCGAGCCGATCGGGTATTATGACTATGACAAGGGTCTGTCCGAAGGGATGACCACGCCCGTCATCGCACAGGTCTACCTGACCCGCGTCCGTCACATCGAGGATGAATACCCCGAGGTTGACATGCGCACCCGCCGCTGGATGCCCCCAAAGGAAGCCGCCGAACTGGTGGCGGAGCCCGATTTGCGCGAAATCCTTCTGAACCTCTAGTCGCCACGCCCGATAGCCCCCCGTGCGGCCTTGCGAAACCGTTTTCACTGTGCCACGAGCGCATGGTTTTAGAAGATGAGGCAGCAATGACCGACGGACCCAAAGGCCAACAGTGGAAAACACTGGATTCTGACCTGAACCGCATCTCGCGGGTGGAACAGGCCGCGACCTATGTGGCGCGGCCTATGGTCGGATTTGGCATTGCCCTTGCCTTCATCGTATTGGCCGCGCTGGTCGCCGGTCTGTTCTTTGGCGCGCAGCCTTCCAACTATGTGGTGATCGCTGCCGCAGCCTTCGGGGCCTATATGGCGGTGAACATCGGGGCCAATGACGTTGCCAACAATATGGGCCCCGCCGTCGGGGCCAAGGCGCTGAGCATGGGCGGTGCGATCATCATCGCTGCCATTTGCGAAAGTGCCGGTGCTCTTCTGGCTGGTGGCGACGTGGTATCGACCATCTCGAAAGGGATCATCGACCCCGCGTCGGTCGCAGATTCCCAAGTGTTCATCTGGGCGATGATGGCCGCGCTGATCTCGTCGGCACTATGGGTCAATCTGGCCACATGGGTGGGCGCGCCGGTATCGACCACACACTCGGTCGTGGGCGGCGTCATGGGGGCCGGCATCGCGGCTGCGGGGATGGCGGCAGTGAATTGGCCTTCGATGAGCATGATCGCCCTCAGCTGGATCATCTCGCCCGTCTTGGGCGGCGCTGTCGCAGCGATGTTCCTTGCGCTGATCAAGTCGCAAATCCTCTACCAAGACGACAAGATCGCAGCTTCGCGTCGCTGGGTGCCGATCCTGATTGGCGTCATGTCCGGTGTCTTTGCCACCTATCTGGCGCTCAAGGGGCTCAAGAAGATCGTCGAGATCAACATGGGCTCTGCCCTGCTGATCGGTTTGGCCTGTGGTGTTCTGGCCTATGCCATTTCCTACCCCGTCATCCGCCGCGCGTCGGTCGGGATGGAAAACCGCAACAAATCCGTCAAAGTGTTGTTCGGCCTGCCGCTGGTTTTTTCCGCAGCGCTGCTCAGCTTTGCCCATGGGGCCAATGATGTCGCCAACGCGGTTGGGCCCCTTGCCGCGATCGTCCACGCCTCGGAGTTCGGCGGGTTCGAGGCCAAAGTCTCTATCCCTATGTGGGTGATGGTGATCGGGGCCTTCGGCATTTCCTTCGGGCTGTTCCTTTTCGGGCCGAAACTGATCCGCATGGTGGGCAGCCAGATCACCAAGCTGAACCCGATGCGCGCCTATTGCGTCGCGCTCTCTGCGGCGATCACCGTGATCATCGCCTCGTGGCTGGGCCTGCCCGTCAGCTCTACCCATATCGCTGTGGGGGGCGTTTTTGGCGTTGGCTTCTACCGCGAATGGCATATGGAGCGCCGCCTGCGTCGCCCCGGTGCCAAAGCCGGTCAGGTCAAACGCATCGCGGTAGAGGAACGCCGCCGCCGAAAACTCGTGCGCCGGTCGCACTTCATGACCATCGTCGCAGCATGGGTCATCACTGTCCCTGCGGCAGCAACCATGTCAGCGATGATCTTTCTGGGGTTGAACGCGCTGGTCAACTAAGCGCTGTGGCGCATGGCCTTGCCGCCTAGCGAAGGTCCGAGGGGTCCATATCGGGCAACCCCGGACCGCGCGCCTGCGCCTCTTTCACCAGATCAGAGACCCGCTGACACAGCGGCGTGGCGACGCCTTCCTGCGCCCCCATCGCGATGATCCGCCCCTGAAGCGCGTCGATCTCGGTCGGTTTACCCGCTTCCAGGTCATAGGACATCGAGGTCCGCGCCATCGGGTCAATCGTCAGCATCTTGGCCGCGACACGTGAAAACAGCGGCGTCGGCAGGCGCAGCACCCAAGGGATCAGCTGTGCGGGCAGTGGCGTAGAGGATGCAGGGTGGATGCCATGAGCCTTCAGCACGGCAAGCGCCTCGGCCATCTGGGCGGCCATCACGCGTCGCCAGCGCCGGTCAAGCAGTTGTTGCTGCAAGGTCAGCCCTGACAGGGCGTTCAGCGCGTTGTTCAGGTTCAGCAACAGCTTGCCCCATTGAACGCCGATGATCGCCCCCGTCCCCGTAACCTGCAGTCCCGGCACCGACAGATAGCCCGCCAGTGGCATCCGGCCCGTTTCGACGAAGATATCCCCGCTGGTCGCGCGGTGATACCGCCCGTCGCCATGGGGGACGACATTGAAAGGCACCATGCCCCCGCGTACATCATGCAGCGGCAAGGCCTCGCGCAGGATCTCGGCCGCGTCGAGGCCGTTTTGCAGGCTGACAATGGTCGACAGCGCCGGCGTGTGCTGCGCCACCAGCCGCGCGATGTCGGCGGTGTCGTCGGTCTTGACCGTGACCAGCACGATCCCCGCCTCGGCAAGACAGGCAGGGTCCTGGGAGAGGGTCAGGCTTGCGGCGGGCACCTGTTGGTCGAGCCCGTCAAAACCCGTCAGCCGCAGACCATGCTTGCGGATCTGTTCTGCCACGCGGGGGCGGACCAACAGCGTGACATCGCGACCGTGGGCGGCAAGCATGCCACCCACAAAGCAGCCGATCGCCCCCGCACCCGCGACAACGATGGGCCGCCGGTCGCTCATTTCCCCAAGCACCAGCGCATGACCGACTTTTGCGCGTGCAGCCGGTTTTCAGCCTCGTCAAAAATGACCGAGCTTGGGCCGTCCATAACGGAGCTTGTCACCTCGTCATCGCGGTGCGCGGGCAAACAGTGCATAAACAGCGCGTCAGGCTTTGCCTTGGCCATCAGCGCGTCATTCACCTGATAGCCGCGCAGCTGGTTGTGCCGACGTTCGCGCGCCGATTGCGGATCATGCATCGACACCCATGTGTCTGTCACGACCAGATCCGCGCCCTCTACCGCTTTGTTCGGGTCACGCTCGGTTGTGTAAAGGCCATTCAGCGCGGCCTCGGGGTCCAGTGTCTGCGGGCCGGTAAACACAAGTTCGAAATCAAAGGCTTTGGCCGCATGCGCGAAGCTCGCAAAAACGTTGTTACCGTCACCTGACCAGACCACCTTTTTGCCCTTGATTGGGCCGCTATGCTCTTCAAAGGTCATGATATCGGCCATGATCTGGCAGGGGTGGGTGCGGTTGGTCAGCCCGTTGATCACCGGGACAGAGGCATATTCCGCCATCTCCAGCAGGGTCGCCTCTTCGAAGGTGCGGATCATGATCAGATCGACATAGCGGCTGAGCACCCGTGCCGTGTCGGCGATGGTCTCGCCGTGGCCGAGTTGCATATCTGCGCCAGACAGCACCATCGTCTGCCCGCCCATCTGACGCACGCCCACGTCAAAGCTGACCCGCGTCCGTGTCGAGGGCTTTTCAAAGATCAGCGCGACCATGTGATCCTTGAGCGGCTGTTCATCATCCGGCGCACCACGGGGGCGGCCCAGACGGGACGATTTCATCGTGGCGGCATTGTCGATGATGCTGCGTAGGTCAGCCGGATCGGTTTGGTGAATGTCGAGAAAATGTTTCATGGGGTATTCTTTTAATTTTAGGGAGTTGGGGGGCCAGCCCCCCCGGCCCCCCGGAGTTTATAGGGCAAAATGAAGGTCAGCTGGCAGCAAGGCTGCTGGCCGCTTGATCAAGGCGGGAGACGGCCTCGGCGATGTCTTCATCGGTGATATTGAGAGGGGGCAGCAGGCGGATTACGTTATCCGCCGCCGGTACTGTGATAACCTCGTGACGGTAACCCGCAGAGACGACATCGCTGTTGGTGGCTTTGCATTTCAGCCCCAGCATCAGCCCGCTGCCGCGCACGCTTTCGAACACGTCAGGGTGGCTGGCGACCAACCCTTCGAGCTTTTGGCGCATCAGGCCGGCCTTGCGGTTCACATCCTCAAGAAAGGCGTCTGTGCCGATGATATTGACCACAGCATTGCCCACGGCACAGCCCAGCGGGTTGCCGCCATAGGTCGACCCGTGGGTGCCCGCCGTCATGCCAGAGGCAGCATTCTCTGTAGCCAGCACGGCGCCCAGGGGGAAACCGCCGCCGATGCCTTTGGCGACCATCATGATGTCGGGGGTGACGCCGGCCCATTCATGGGCGAACATCTTGCCGGTGCGACCCACGCCGCATTGCACCTCGTCAAAGATCAGCAGCAGCCCGTGTGTTTCGCACAGCGCGCGCATCTGTTTGAGGTCCGCATCCGGCACGGGACGGATGCCGCCTTCGCCCTGCACCGGTTCGATCATGATGGCGGCTGTGGTATCGGTGATCGCCGCGCCAAGCGCCTCCATATCGCCAAATTCGATATGTTTGAAACCGGGGAGCAGCGGGCCGAAGCCTTTGGTCATTTTCTCGGACCCTGCCGCCGCGATCCCGGCAGATGACCGCCCGTGGAACGAACCCGAGAAGGTGATGATCTCGGTCCGGTCGGACTGGCCCTTGTCGTAGAAATACTTGCGCGCCATCTTGACCGCCAGTTCGCATGCCTCGGTGCCGGAGTTGGTGAAGAACACCGTATCGGCAAAGCTGAGCGCGACCAGCCGGTCGGCCAGTTCCTGTTGCTGGGGGATCTCATAGAGGTTCGAGGTATGCCAAAGCTGCCCCGCCTGTTCGGTCAGCGCCGCCACCAGCGCGGGGTGCGCATGGCCAAGCGCGTTCACCGCAATGCCTGCGCCCAGATCCAGAAATCGGCGGCCGTCCTGTTCAATCAACCAGGACCCTTCGCCTTTGACAAAGCTCAGGGGGGCGCGTGAATAGGTCGGCAGAACAGATGGGATCATCAAGATCATCCTTATGGGTTGGCCGCATCAAAGGCACAAAAGGCCATGTGTGACGGAGAGGGTCAATAAGATTTGAAGGGGTGCGACGCAATTTATGTCGCAAAAGATCAATGCCGTGCCCCCCGTGTCAGGGACCGGTGTCGCCAATTAGCCTTGGCGTCGTCGCAATGAGGATGTCGAACGGTTGATCATGCCGTTTGCATAAGCAGCTTTTCGCGGCTTGCAAAGCAAAAATTGGCGCGCGACCGCCGCAATCTGTCGCACGAACGGTGCCGTCGCTGCTTTGCTGTGGTTTTAAGGGAGCGTTTGCCCCCGCTGCCGCCCCAATCGCCCGTTCGCGCCTTGCACCCAAGCTGTCAGTGATTAGTATAGGGGCTTGAGATTTTTCCACGGCGGTCCTGAGAAGGGCCGCTTGTTAGCTAAGGACGCCAAATGTCTTGGACCGATGACCGCGTAGAGATCCTGAAGAAAATGTGGGGCGAGGGCCAATCCGCAAGCCAGATTGCAAAGGAGTTGGGCGGTGTGACCCGCAATGCCGTGATCGGCAAGGTGCATCGTCTGGGGCTGTCCAACCGGACCGCAACCGCAGCGCCCGCCGCCCCTGCTGCTGCTGCCAAACCGGAAGCCAAGGCCAAGCCTGCCGCGAAACCCGCCGCAGCCGCCAAACCCAAGGCTGAACCCGCCCCCGAATCCGCAGAGCCGGAACCGGCGGAGGCCGCGCCAGCGCCCCGCCCCAACCTGCCCGCGCGCGCCAAGATCATTCCCGCCGGTCAGCCGCTGCCGCCGCAGCCCTCCGCGAACGAGATCAGCCCTGAGGCGCTTGCCAAGGTGAGCGAGGTCGAGAAAAAGTCGAAGAAGATCGGCCTGATGGACCTGACAGAGCGGACCTGCAAATGGCCCGTCGGTGACCCTGCAACGGATGATTTCTGGTTCTGCGGTCTGCCCGTACAGCAAGGCAAGCCCTATTGCGAGGCCCACGTCGGCGTCGCCTTCCAACCGATGAGCGCGCGGCGCGACCGCCGCCGCTAAGCCGTCAGTAAGCCGCTGCGGACATCAGAGTAACGAAAGGCCAGACAGCGATGTCTGGCCTTTTTCGCATCAACGCGTCGGCGCAGGGGGTGGATCATCCCTGCCCGGCTCTGCCGGATTATTAGAGAACAACGCGATCTTGTTGCCTTGGGGGTCGCGCAGGTAGCTGACGTAGAAGCGCGGGCCATAGGTGGCGCGAAACCCCGGCTGGCCCTCATCGCTGCCGCCCGCGGCCAGCGCTGCGGCGTGCAACACGCGCACCTGTGCCTGGTTGGTTGCTTCGAACGCGATCATCGACCCGTTGCCAGCAGAAGCCGGCGCGCCATCAAAGGTCGGTTTGACGTAGAAATCTGGCAAGGCCACGGGGTGCCCCGCAGCCTTCGGCAGCACAAAGCTCAAGCCCTCGGGACCTTCGGTCAAGGCATAGCCCAAGGCTGGCAGGAAAGCCGTATAGAAGCGTTTGGCACGTGCAAGGTCGTCTGCCCCGACAGTGACATAGGCGATCATAGCCCCCCTACCCCGCTGCGGTCTTGCCCCGACGGTCCCCGCGCAACTGCGCATAAAGCACATGGGTCCGCCAGCGCCCGTCGATTTGCAGATAGCTTTGCGCGACGCCTTCGTATTTGAAACCGGTCTTTTCCAGCAACCCGCGCGAGGCGATGTTCTCGGGCAGGCAAGCGGCCTCGACGCGGCTGATGTCCAGACGGGTGAAAGCGTGGTGCACCGTCGCCTCGATCGCTTCGCGCATATAGCCACGGCGGGCGAATTGTTCGCCGGTCCAATACCCCAAGGTGCCCGCCTGTGCCGGGCCGCGACGGATATTATCCAGCGTGATCGCCCCGATCAGCATGTTATCCTTGCGGCGGATCAGGAACAGCGGCAGCGCCGTCCCCGCAGAGACCGACCGGTTGGCCCAGTAGACCCGATTGGTAAACGCTTTGCGCGACAGGTGGTCCGGTGCCCAGGACGGCTCCCACGGGGTGAGGTAGGTGATGCTGTCCGACCGCAGGGTGGCCCAGGGGCGGAAGTCAGCATGCACCGGTGGCCGCAACGTCAGCCTTTCGGTTTCAATGGCAAGCTTTCGTTTCAGCAGTTGCATCAGGCAGCGCGACGCTCCTGAAGTTCTTCCAATGTGGGGGCGCCATCTACGGGACCATAAAGCGCCAATGCCGCAGGGGCGCTGGCGGCGATATTCTGGGCAAAGTCGCGCACGTCACCTGTGGTGACCGCGTCAATCTGAGCGATGGTCTCCTCCAGCGGGGGGACGCGGTCCCAGATCTGGATCAGACGCGCCAGACGTTCCGCGCGGTTCGACGGGCTTTCCAGCCCCATCAGCAGGCCAGCTTTCATCTGCGCCCGTGCCCGCGCGACCTCTGCCGGGGACATGTCGGCGGCGGCGCGCTTCATCTCGTCAATGGTGATGCCCGCCAGTTCGGGCAGCTGTTCGCCGCTGGTGCCAGCATAGATCGTCATCATGCCCGTATCGGCATAGGCCCCCGCCTGCGCGAAGATCGTATAGCACAGGCCGCGGTTCTCGCGGACCTCCTGGAACAGGCGGCTCGACATGCCGCCCCCGAGGGCAGAGGCATAGATCTGCGCGACATAGATATCATCGGCGCGGTAGCCGGGCGCTTCGAACCCGAGCGCGAAATGCGCTTGCTCAAGCGGTTTCAACTGGCGCACTTCACCGCCGCTGAATTTGGCAGCATCCACGTCGAAGAGAGGCTTGGGGGGCATGTCGCCGAACAGCTGTTCAGCAAGGCGCACGATTTCGTCATGGTCCACCGCCCCTGCGGCGGCGAGGATCATCTGGTCGGGGCCGTAATGCTGGCTAATAAAGCCCGACAGGTCTTCTCGGCTGAAATTCGACACGCGTTCGGACGGGCCCAGAATGGTGCGCCCGATGGGTTGGTTGGGGTATGCCTTTTCCTGCAACCAGTCAAAGATCACATCATCCGGCGTATCCAGCGCCTGACCGATCTCTTGCAGGATCACGCCGCGCTCCACCTCGATCTCGCCATTATCAAGGACGGGATTGCGCAAGATATCCGCGATCACATCCAGCCCCAGCGACACGTCATTTTCCAGCACGCGCACATAGTATGCCGTCACTTCACGCGAGGTATAGGCGTTGATATAGCCGCCCACATCCTCGATCGCTTCGGCGATTTGCAACGACGTGCGCTTGGCCGTGCCCTTGAACGCCATATGCTCAAGGAAATGCGCGATACCGTTTTGCGTGGCCGTCTCATGCCGCGCGCCCGCCGAAACCCAGACCCCGATAGATGCCGATGCAAGCCCCGGCATATGCTCGGTTACGATACGAAAGCCGTTGGACAGGCGGTGTTGTTGCAAGCTCACTGAGCGATGCCCCCTTTAATGATATCCTTGAGCGCCTCAAGGTCGTTCGGCACGCGGGTCACACGTTCTTCGCGGTCGAACAGATCGGCCATGTGGTCAGGCAGCGGCGGGCGCTGGCCTGTGGCAGCTTCGACCGCGTCGGGGAACTTGGCCGGATGCGCGGTGGCCAGCGTGATCATCGGCGTCGCAGGATCACGCAAGGCCGCCCCTACGCGCACCCCGATGGCAGAATGCGGGCACAGAAGTTCGTTTGTGTCGGCGTAGAAGGCCTTGATCGTCTCGCTGGTTTCCTCTTCGGAAACGCGGCCCGATTTATAGGTGTTTTGCAGATCGCGCAGAGCATTGTCGCCCACGTCAAACCCACCCTTCGCCAGATCACCCATCAGCGCATTGATCGCGTCGCTGTCTTGGCCGTAGGCGAAATACAAGGCGCGTTCAAAGTTGGAGCTGACCTGAATATCCATCGACGGGCTGATAGAGGCATGAACCTCGCCCTTGTGGTAGCCGCCTGTGGTCAGGCAGCGGTGCAGGATGTCATTCTGGTTCGTCGCAACAACCAGATCGGCAATCGGCAGTCCCATTTCGCGCGCGATATAGCCCGCGAAGATATCGCCGAAGTTGCCCGTGGGCACGGTAAAGCTGACCTTGCGGTCCAGCGCGCCCATAGCGAGCCCTGCGGTGAAGTAATAGACCACCTGCGCCAGCACGCGGCCCCAGTTGATGCTATTGACCCCTGCCAGTTGCACCCCGTCACGGAAATCGTGGTCGTTGAACATGTCTTTCAGGCGGGCCTGACAGTCGTCGAAATCACCGTCCAGCGCCAGCGCGTGCACGTTGCTTTCCGATGGTGTGGTCATCTGTCGGCGCTGCACTTCGGACACGCGGCCGTGGGGGAAGAGGATGAAGACATCGACGTTATCCAGCCCGCGGAAGGCTTCGATCGCGGCTGATCCGGTATCGCCCGAGGTCGCACCGACGATGGTCACCCGTTCCCCCTTGCGCGACAGAACTGCCTGGAACATGTGGCCGATCAACTGCATGGCAAAGTCTTTGAACGCCAGCGTAGGACCGTGGAACAGTTCAAGCAGGAAGTGCCCCTGTTCAAGCTGCACCAGCGGCGCGCGCACCTTGTGGTTGAAGCCCGCATAGGCCTTGGCGATCAGCGCCTTGAATTCATCGTCGCTGAATGTGTCGCCGACGAAGGGTTTCATCACACGAAAGGCGACATCCTCGTAGGACATCGTGGCCATCTCGCGCAGCTCATCGGTGCCAAGCGGCGGGATCGTTTCGGGCACATACAGGCCGCCGTCACGGGCGAGGCCGGTCAGCAGCGCCTCTTCGAACGACAAAACGGGGGCGGAACCACGGGTGGAGACATAACGCATAAGGGTCAGCTTTCGGTTTTGGGCGCGCGGCGGCGGCGCAAGAAGAACAGGCTCATCCCAAGCCAGATCGCGGCAAGAGAGAACCAAGTGATGGCATATTGCAAGTGGTCGTTGGGAATACGGGCGGTATCGACGGGCAACGGGCTGATCCCCGCTGGCTGAGGCGTGCTGCTGCGCGCAACCAGAAGAACGGGGTCGGTGCCAAGCGTTTGCGCCATATCCGGCACATCGCGGGCGAACCAGATGTTGCCCTTCATGTCGGCCTCGGGGGTGAAGCTATCGGTTTCGCGCGGCCATTGCAGATTGCCCGTCACCGTCGCGGGGCCCAAAGCGCGGGGGGCGTCCTTGTCCGTCGTCCGGACAAAGCCGCGGTCGACCATGATGCGGCGGCCATCCTCTAGCGTGAAAGACGCGATAACGCGGTAGCCCGCGCCGACGTCTTTCTGGGACACAAGCACATGCACCTCGCCTGCGCGATAGGCACCGGTCACAGCGACGGGCAAGTAGGCGTCATCCTCGGCGTTGACGGTAGGGGGCAGGTCGACGGGGGCGGCGGCGATGCGGGTGTTGATGTCGGCGATGATCGCCTCTTTCCACGCCAGCCGCTGGATCTGCCAAACGCCCAGCCAGATCAGGATAGCAGCCCCGCCAAGGCCGACAATCAGCAGGAATAGCGTACGACGCATAAAGCTCTCTTGAGGTTGGCACCCGTGGACGGGTGGCGGCAATGCAAAGGCGCGCAAGGTCCCCCTCGCGCGCCTGTTGCTTTTAGTGATTGCGGCCCGGTTTGCAAGCCGACTGCGGGCTTAGATGCCCCACATGTAGACGGCGAAGAAGAGGAACAGCCAGACCACATCAACAAAGTGCCAGTACCAGGCAGCGGCTTCGAAGCCGACGTGCTGCTCTTGGGTAAAGTGGCCTTTCATCGCGCGGAACAGACAGACCGCAAGGAAGATCGTGCCGATCACAACGTGGAAACCGTGGAAGCCTGTCGCCATGAAGAAGCTGGAGAAGAACAGGTCGCCGCCGAAGGTCCAGTCGTCATGGGCCAGCAGTTCATAGTATTCATAGGCCTGGAACGCGGTGAACAGCATGCCCAGAACGATCGCGATGGACAGGCCGGCGATCAAGTCTTTGCGGTTGTTTTCATGTACCAGCGCGTGGTGTGCCCATGTGACAGCGCAGCCCGACAGCAGCAGGATCAGCGTGTTGATCAGCGGCAGGTGAAAGGCGTCAACGGGAATGATATCCGGCTGCACATATGTGGAGCCCGGGAATTCATCCATCGGGTACAGGGCTTCTTTGAAGAAGGTCCAGAACCACGCCACAAAGAACATCACTTCGGACATGATGAACAGGATGAAGCCATAGCGCAGACCGATGCGCACGACGTTGGTGTGATCGCCGACGTGGCTTTCAGCAACAACCTCGGACCACCATCCGAACATGCAGTACAGAACGGCAACCAGACCACCCAAGAAGACGAAGGGGGTTACATCGTGCATCCAGAAGACACCACCAACCAGCATGACACAGCCGGCGATGGAGCTGAGCAATGGCCATGTGGACGGCGGCAGAATGTGATAGTCATGGTTCTTTTCATGGGCCATTGGTTCAGTCCCTCACCTTTTTCTTAATTCAGGTTTGTCTCGCTGTCCTGATCGGGGGCTTCATAGTCCTCGGGCAGGTCAATTTCATAGAACGTATAAGACAGTGTGATCGTATGTACATACTTGCCATCACGGTCTTCGACGATTTCGGGGTCAACAAAGAAGCTGACGGGCATTTGAACACGCTCACCGGGGGCGAGCACCTGTTCAGTAAAGCAGAAACATTCGATCTTTTCAAAGAAGGCCCCGGCGGCATAGGGCGTCACGTTGTAGGACGCCTGCCCCGCGACGGGGTGATCGGTTGGGTTATAGGCCTCGTAGAACGCCAGCCCGGTCTCGCCGATGCGCAGTTCCATCTCGTTGACGACGGGTTTGAATTCCCACGGCATGTCTTCGTTCAAGCTGCCGTCGAAACGCACCTTGATCGTCTGATCCAGCACCTCGCCCTCGGCTCCGGCGACCTGTCCCGGCGTCCCGCCAAAGCCGGTGACGCGGCAGAACCAATCGTAGAACGGTACCGATGCCCAAGCCAGCCCCCCCATCAGGATGACGACAGAGACGGTTTGCACCACAGTCTTTGCGGGTCCGGACAGGGCCATCAGTTGCTCTCCTGTGTTTGAAGCTCACCACCGGGCAGATCGTCGAAATCGATGTTGGTGATTTTGACAAAGGTCAGCGCCATGACCAGCACTACGAAGGCGGCCAGCAGCAGACCGACGCCAAGGTTGCGCCCGCGGCGGCGTGTGTGAATCTCGTGTTCAGCGCGAATGCCCATTACCAGCCTCCCAAGCCGTAGCCCCGCAGGGTGGCCTCAAGCAAAATGGCACCGAAGTGCAGGAAGAGATACCATAGCGACAGGCGGAAGAACTTGCGTTCAACGCGGAAATCATCGGCTTCGCTGTCGTCTTCATCACGTTGCCAGATGCGGAAGGCCCCGACCAGGAACAACAGGTTCAGCACACCCGCGGTCGCCAGATAGATTGGCCCGCCGATCGAGGTGAAGCCGGTGCCGACCGCCAGAATGACCAGCAAAACAGTATAGGCCAGAATATGACGACGGGTGGAGCGGCGGCCGTGGGTCACGGTCAGCATCGGCACCTTCGCGTCGTCATAGTCATTGCGCATGAACAGCGCCAAGGCCCAGAAGTGCGGCGGGGTCCACATGAAGATCAGCGCGAACATCAGCCATGCCTCGACCGAAAAGCTGCCGGTGGCGATGATCCAGCCGATCACGGGCGGGAACGCCCCCGCAGCACCGCCGATGACGATGTTCTGCGGCGTCGCACGCTTAAGCCACATGGAATAGAAAACGGCGTAGAAGAGGATCGTGAACAGCAGCATACCCGCGGCCAGCAGGTTGGCCGCCAGCCCCAGCATGACGACAGACATGCCCGACAGCGCCACACCGATCGCCAGCGCTTCGCCCGGCTGGACGCGCCCCGACGGGATCGGGCGGCCTTGGGTCCGGCGCATGATCGCGTCGATGTCGGCGTCCCACCACATGTTCAGCGCGCCCGAGGCCCCTGCCCCGATTGCAACAAACAGGATCGAGGCAAAGCCGATCACGGGGTGCACAGACTCGGGCGCGGCGAGCATGCCAACAAGTGCGGTAAATACCACCAACTGCATGACGCGCGGCTTCATCAGGGCGAAATAATCGCCGAACTGCGCCTCATACTCGCCCGCAGGTGTCGTACTGGTATCTGTCATGCGATCTCTCATACAAAAGGAACCCGGGGCGCGCCTCGCGCACCCCGCATCAGCAATTGTGCCTTACTTGGACGCAACGGTCAGAGTCTGCGGGATGCCCGCATACTCTTCTTTCGCGTTGCCAAGCCACTCGGCATAGGCCTCTTCCGAGACGACTTTCACAGTGATCGGCATATAGGCGTGGGCGTTGCCGCACAGCTCGGAACACTGACCGAAGTACACGCCTTCTTTCTCGGCGGTGAACCATGTTTCCGCCAGACGGCCGGGCACGGCGTCCTGTTTCACACCGAAGGCGGGCATCGCCCAGGAGTGGATCACGTCGGAACCGGTGACCTGAACAACGATGGTCTGACCGACAGGGATCACAACGGCGGTATCGGTCGCCAGCAGGAACTGCTGCTCGGTATAGCCGGCTGCTTCAAGCTGCGCGATCACTTCGGGTGTTTTACGGTTTTCGCCGCCAACAGCCGGTGCACCGATCATGTAGCTGTCAAAGCCAAAGCCCTCGTCGACATATTCATAGGACCAGTACCACTGGTTGCCGGTCGCTTTGATGGTCAGGTCGGCCTGCGGGATTTCCTGCTGACGGAACAGGATCGGCAGCGAATAGGCCCCGATCAGCACCAGAATCACGATCGGTGCGACGGTCCAGAGGATTTCAACCGGCGTGTGGTGTGTGAAGGATGCGGCAACGGGGTTGCGCTTGCGGTTATAGCGGATCGCCACCCAAAGGATCAGACCGGTCACGAAGATGGTGATCAAGGTGATGATGATCAGGATCAGGTGGTCCAGATCGTGGATGTCTTGCGCGACGCGGGTCACGGCTGGCTGAAAGCCCATCTTGCCGTCTACCGGCTCACCAATGATTTCCAGCCCGTCGATGCGAAGGTTTTCCTGCGCCATTGCTGGCACGGCGGAAAAAGCGGCCATGAGACCCGAAAAAGAGAGAAGATGTTTCATATGTCGTCCTGATCTTGTGACCATTGATAAGCGAATCCCAGCAGCACCCCGCAATTGGAGGCAGCTGTCCCGTTGTAATCTGTACGCTTACAATCATATTCTAACTTCAAGATAAAGACTTCTGCTTGCGTCAAACGGACGCGAAGCGATTTTT
This sequence comes from Sulfitobacter sp. CB2047, assembly GCF_000735125.2. Lineage (NCBI taxonomy): Bacteria > Pseudomonadati > Pseudomonadota > Alphaproteobacteria > Rhodobacterales > Roseobacteraceae > Sulfitobacter > Sulfitobacter sp. CB2047. Next base: position 2,828,316 of record NZ_CP072613.1, read on the forward strand.
ATGACACGATTCAGGGAACATTTTTATGAGCCAGCCGCCTTTCAACCCCTTTGAGGCGCAGCTTGACCGTGACGCCGCGCTGTCCACCCTGCGCGACGCTGTGGTAGGTGCCGACGACGGGGAACTGTTTTTCGAACGCCGGCGGTCTGAAGGGTTGGTGTTTGACGACGGGCGGCTGAAAACGGCCAGCTACGATGCCTCCGAAGGCTTTGGCTTGCGGGCGGTGCGGGGCGATGTCTCCGGCTATGCTCACTCGACCGAGATCACCGAAGCCGCCCTGCGCCGCGCAAGCGAGACGGCGCGGCTGGCCGTGGGTGCGGGGGGCGGCACATGGGCGGATGCGCCAGCCGCGACCAATCAAAAGCTCTATACCGACGAAGATCCGATCGCGGGCGCGGCCTTTCCCGTCAAGGTCGACACCCTGCGCGAGATCGACGATTTCGCCCGCAGCCTTGATGCGCGTGTCGTGCAGGTTTCTGCCTCTATCTCTGCCTCTATACAGGAGGTCGAGATTCTGCGCCCCGAGGGCACCTCTGTCCGCGATGTGCGCCCGATGACGCGGGTGAACGTGTCGGTCATTGTCGAACAGGATGGCCGCCGCGAAAGCGGGACCGCCGGTGGCGGCGGGCGTGTCGGGCTGGACGGACTGTTGGACCCCGCCGACTGGCAGGCCAAAACGCGCGAAGCCCTGCGCATCGCCTGCGTCAACCTGCGTGCCGTGCCCGCGCCTGCGGGCGTCATGGATGTTGTGCTTGGCCCCGGCTGGCCCGGCATCTTGCTGCACGAGGCCATCGGTCACGGATTGGAAGGAGATTTCAACCGCAAGGGCTCAAGCGCCTTTGCCGGACTCATGGGCCAACGCATCGCCGCCAAAGGCGTGACGGTGCTGGATGATGGCACCCTCCCCGATCGGCGCGGGTCTATCTCTGTTGATGACGAAGGCACGCCCTCCGCCAAGAATGTGCTGATCGAGGACGGTGTGCTGGTAGGCTATATGCAGGACCGGCAGAACGCCCGGCTGATGGGCGTGGCCCCGACCGGCAATGGCCGCCGCGAATCCTATGCCCACACCCCGATGCCGCGCATGACCAACACCTATATGCTGGGCGGTGACGTGGCCCCCGGTGATATCGTCGCGGACCTCAAGGACGGCATCTATGCGGTCGGTTTTGGCGGCGGGCAGGTGGATATCACCAACGGCAAGTTCGTTTTCTCCTGCACCGAAGCCTACCGTGTGCGCAATGGCGTGGTCGGGGACCCCGTCAAAGGGGCAACGCTGATCGGAGACGGGGCCACGGCGCTGCAACAGATCCGCGCCATCGGCAATGATCCCACGCTGGATCCGGGCATGGGCAACTGCGGCAAGGCGGGCCAATGGGTGCCCGTGGGCGTTGGACAGCCCACATTGATGATCGGCGGCCTGACCGTCGGCGGTGCCGCTGCCGCCTAAGTGAAAACGGATTACCGGAATGCACTTAGGTGCTCCGGTGATCCGATACCGGATCGCACACCGAAGAAGATTAGTAGTTCGGATTAAACCTTCGCCGTTCACGTTTCGTTAAGCAGCTTTGCCTAAAGCTGGTGAGGCAACGGACGGAGACGCGGGATGACTGACAGGAACAACACTCCCTCCTCTTCCACGCCCCCCTTGGTCCCACCCACCCTGGAAGACGACAGCTTTGCGCGGCTTCGTCTGTTGCGCTCGCGCCGTGTCGGCGTTGTCACCTATTACCGCATGCTGCGCGAATACGGCACCGCATGCGCCGCGCTTGAGGCGTTGCCCGACGTCGCCCGCGCCGCAGGTGTGAAAGACTATCGCATCTGCCCCGAGAATGTCGTCCACGCAGAGCTGCGCGCGGCAAAGGCCGCGAACGCGCGCTTGATTGCCCATGATTGCGCAGCCTATCCCCCTCATCTGGCAGAGCCCGACGACGCCCCCCCGTTTCTATGGGCGATCGGAGATATCGAGCTGCTGCACCGCCCCTTGGTGTCGATTGTGGGCGCGCGAAACGCCTCATCGCTCGGGACGCGCATGGCCCGCGCCTTGGCATCCGGTTTGGGTGAGGCGGGGTTTACGGTCGTCTCGGGATTGGCGCGGGGGATTGATGCCGCGGCGCATCTGGCGACGCTCGAATCCGGCACAATCGCGGTTCAAGCGGGGGGCGTCGATGTGATCTATCCGGTAGAGAATACGACGCTTGCCCAAGATATCGCGGCCCAAGGGCTGCGCATTTCGGAACAACCGATGGGGCTGCAACCGATGGCGCGGCATTTCCCCAGCCGCAACAGGATCATCGCAGGGCTAAGCCGCGCAACGGTCGTGGTCGAAGCGGCGGCTAAATCCGGCAGCCTGATCACCGCCCGTGACGCGCTGGATCAGGGGCGAGAGGTGCTTGCCGTGCCCGGCCACCCCTTCGATGCCCGTGCCGCGGGCTGCAACATGCTGATCCGTGACGGGGCGGCGCTGGTGCGCAATGCCGCAGATGTGATTGATCAACTGGGGCCGGCAAAAGCTCCCGCCGCCAGCCCGCCCATTTCCCAAGCAGCCGCCCCCGCGCCCCAGCGCGACATTGCAGCGCTGCACACCGATATATTGTCACGCCTTGGCCCCAGCCCCGTTGCCGAAGACCAGCTGCTGCGCGATCTGGCGGTCGCACCGGGGATCGCCACACCTGTTCTGGTCGAGCTTGAGTTGAACGGGCATATCCTGCGCCATGCAGGCGGGCTGGTATCCCGCGCGGACTGAGCGTGACGCGGCCGCAGATCGGGGGCCAGCCCCCGCTTTGGAGAACCTCCAAAGCGCCCCCGGGATTTAGACCATCTGGAAGCCGGAACCGCGGCCGGATTGCACCGTGAAACACCCCCGAAAAGGCGCTTTATAACCCGTGTATCAAAGGGCGCGCGCTGTTCTGCGGATTGACAAACTTCGCTTCACGCCACATGTCACAGCATAAGCCACGCGAATTAATTTGATCCAAGGTGCCGAATTTTATGCCAGTTGTCGTCGTCGAATCACCTGCCAAAGCTAAAACGATCAACTCGTATCTCGGCAGTGATTACACCGTGCTTGCGTCCTACGGCCACGTCCGCGATCTGCCGCCCAAAGACGGATCGGTCGACCCGGAAAACGGGTTCGACATGACTTGGGAAGTCGCCGCAGCAAGCAAGAAACACGTCAAAGCCATCGCTGATGCGCTGAAAGACGACAACGCATTGATCCTCGCGACTGACCCTGATCGCGAAGGCGAAGCGATCAGCTGGCACCTGCAAGAGGCGCTGACCAAACGCAAGTCGATCAAGAAGGACACACCGGTCAGCCGCGTGGTGTTCAACCAGATCACCAAAAAGGCCGTGACCGAGGCGATGGCGAACCCGCGTCAGGTCGATATGCCACTGGTCGAGGCCTATCTGGCACGGCGCGCGCTGGATTATCTGGTGGGCTTCAACCTGTCGCCCGTCCTATGGCGCAAATTGCCCGGCGCGAAATCGGCGGGGCGGGTACAGTCGGTCACCTTGCGGCTGATCGTCGAGCGCGAGATGGAGATCGAGGCCTTCCGCAACCGCGAATACTGGAGCGTCAAGGCACTGGTCGCCACCCCGCGCGGGCAAGAGTTCGAGGCCCGTCTGGTGACGCTTGCCGGTAAGAAGCTGGACCGTTTTGATCTTGGCAATGAAACGCAAGCCGAGATGGCGGTGCAGGCGATCACCAGCCGTGATCTGACGGTTACCAGCGTCGAAGCGAAACCCGCGAGCCGCAACCCCTCGGCCCCGTTCATGACCTCGACCCTGCAGCAGGAAGCCAGCCGCAAGTTCGGCATGGGCGCACGCCAGACCATGAGCACAGCGCAGCGGCTCTATGAAGCCGGTCACATCACCTATATGCGGACCGACGGCATCGACATGGCCCCCGAAGCGATCACGATGGCACGGGACGCTATCTCGGACCGGTTCGGGGCGGAGTATGTCCCGTCCGAGCCGCGCATTTACAAGAACAAGGCCAAGAACGCGCAAGAGGCGCACGAATGTGTGCGCCCCACCGACATGACCAAAGATGCCGACGCGCTGAAACTGACCGAACCGGATCAACGCAAGCTGTACGACCTGATCTGGAAGCGCACGCTGGCCTGCCAGATGGAAAGTGCGCGTCTGGAACGCACCACGGTAGAGATCGGCAGCAAGGACGAACAGGTCGGGCTGCGCGCCACCGGCCAGGTGGTGAAATTCGACGGCTTCCTGCGTGTCTACGAAGAAGGCCGCGACGATGTCGTGGACGAGGATGACAAGCGCCTGCCGCAGATCACCCAAGGCGACAAGATGGACAAACGCGCCGTCACGCCAGAGCAGCACTTTACCCAGCCGCCCCCCCGCTACACCGAAGCGACATTGGTCAAGCGCATGGAAGAGCTGGGAATCGGGCGCCCGTCGACCTACGCCAGCGTTGTCACCACCATTCAGGACCGCGAATACGTTCGCAAGGAAGGCAACCGTCTGTTCCCCGAGGACAAGGGCCGTTTGGTGACGGCCTTCCTCGAGAATTACTTCCGCAAATATGTGGGCTATGACTTCACCGCCGATCTGGAAAACCAGCTTGATAAGGTGAGCGCGGCGGATGCCGACTATAAGGATGTGCTGGGCCGGTTCTGGCAGGATTTCTCGGCTGCGATTGCCGAAACAGCCGATTTGCGCATCACCGAGGTGTTGGAGAAGATCAACGAGGTACTCGAGCCGCATCTCTTCCCGCCCAATGAGGATGGTAGCGACCCGCGCCTGTGCCCCAACTGCGAGATCGGGCGTTTGTCCATGCGCACCGCACGGTCCGGCGGCGCGTTCATCGGCTGTTCGAACTACCCTGAATGCCGCTATACCCGCCCCTTCGGCCCGCCCGACCCCGAGGCAGAAGCCTCGGCTATTCCGCCCGATGGCAAACTGCTGGGCGAGGATATGGGCGACGAGATCCGCGTGTTCAAAGGGCGCTTCGGCCCTTATGTGCAGCGCGGCCCCGTCACCGAAGAGAACAAAAAACCGCCGCGTCAATCGGTGCCCAAGGACTGGCCCGCCGAAGAGCTGGAGCTGGAACGCGCTGTCATGCTGCTGTCGTTGCCGCGAGAGATCGGCCCGCACCCGGAAGATGGGGTGATGGTCTGGGCAAATATCGGGCGCTACGGCCCCTATATCAAACACGCCGACAGCACGTCGAACCGTGGCGGGACCAATGCGAACCTCGAAACACTGGACGAGGTGTTCACCGTTGGCATGAACCGCGCCGTGCAATTGCTGGCCGAGAAAGTCGCCAGCCGTGGCGGGCGTGGCAAAGCGGCAAAACCGATCCGCGAGATGGGCGAACACCCTGATCTGGGCGGCGAGGTTAACATCATGGAAGGCAAATACGGGCCTTATGTGAAGTGGGAGAAAGTCAACGCCACCATCCCCAAAGAGGTCGAGCCTGCCGATCTGACCATGGAACGTGCGGTTGAGCTGATTGAGGAAAAGCTGGCGAAGTCCCCTGCCAAGCGCAAAGCCGCAACCAAGAAGCCCGCAGCAAAGAAAACCGCTGCGAAAAAGGCTCCGGCCAAGAAAACGGCTGCCAAGAAGGCCCCCGCAAAGAAACCAGCGGCCCAAAAGGCACCCGCAAAGAAACCAACGGCCAAAAAGGCACCCGCAAAATCGGCCGCCGCACCGGAAGAATGAGAGCGCAACTCACATATTCATGAAATGACATATATGTGAGTTGCCCCGCCCTGCCCTTGCTGCTTTTACCTGTGACAATCGCCACGGTAGAAGGACATAAAGATGGCAGAGCAGACATTCTCAAGACGCGGGTTGATCCTGACAGCGGGCGCGGCGCTTTTCACGCCGGCCCTGTTGCGCGCACAGACGCCGGTGCCAGAGATCGCGGCACCGGTACGTCATAACACCAATGGATTTTCCAGCCAGAACTGGCAGGACCACTTTGATACATTGGGCAAAGCCGCGATCGTGGCTGATACCTCTTCCCGCGCGCTGCACTATTGGGGCGGCGATGGCGAGACCTACAAGATTTACCCGACCTCCGTGCCCCGCAGCGACGAACTGACCAAACGCGGCTACACCCGCATTGTGCGCAAACGTGTCGGGCCCGACTGGACACCGACACCCAGCATGATCGAACGCGACCCCGATCTGAAGTATATGCCGCCCGGTCCGGACAACCCGCTTGGCACCCATGCGATGTACCTCAGCTGGCCCGCCTATCTGATCCACGGCACCCATGACACGCGCAAGATCGGGCGGCAAAGCTCTGACGGGTGCATCGGGCTTTACAACCACATGATTGAGGCGCTGTACCAGATTGCCCCCATCGGCACGCAGGTACGCATCGTCTGACCTCGCTGCGGGCTGCACTGACCCCGCGACGACAGCTGCCCACCCGATGCAGGGTGGGCGCGCATTCCCCCGAATTTTCCGGCAAGCTTCACTGGTACCGCTGACATTAGCGTCGGCGGTTTGACACGTTCGTTACGCCGCGTCATAGAAGTCGTATAACGATAATACGACAGGGCCGTGAGCCTCTCTTGAAAGGAGCCGGAATGAAGAAAATCTATGGAAGCGCTGCCGAGGCGCTGGAAGGCGTGCTGCACGATGGCATGCTGATCGCAGCGGGGGGCTTTGGCCTTTGCGGTATTCCCGAACTGCTGCTGAACGCGATCCGGGACGCGGGCACCAAGGATTTGACCTTTGCCTCGAACAATGCGGGCGTAGATGATTTCGGCATCGGTATCTTGTTGCAGACCAAGCAGGTCAAGAAAATGATCAGCTCTTACGTCGGCGAGAACAAGGAATTCATGCGCCAGTATCTCGGCGGCGAGCTTGAGCTGGAATTCAACCCGCAAGGCACCTTGGCCGAACGTATGCGTGCGGGCGGTGCGGGCATTCCCGGTTTCTATACCAAAACCGGCGTTGGCACCGTGATCGCCGAAGGCAAAGAGCACAAGGATTTCGACGGCGAGACCTATATCCTTGAGCGCGGCATCGTTGCGGATCTGGCGATTGTCAAAGCGTGGAAAGCGGATGACACTGGCAACCTCGTGTTCCGCAAGACTGCGCGCAACTTCAACCCGCCAGCGGCCATGTGTGGCAAGATCTGCATCGCCGAGGTCGAAGAGATCGTTCCCCGTGGCAGCCTTGGCGGCGACGCGATCCACCTGCCCGGCATCTATGTGCACCGCATCATTCAGGGTGATCACGAGAAACGCATCGAACAGCGCACAGTGAGGACGGCATAATGGCTTGGGATCGCAATCAAATGGCGGCACGCGCCGCGCAGGAACTGCAAGACGGTTGGTATGTGAACCTTGGCATCGGGATTCCGACGCTGGTGTCCAACTACATCCCCGACGGGATGGATGTGACCTTGCAGTCGGAAAACGGCATGTTGGGCATGGGGGCTTTCCCCATCGAGGGCGAGGAAGACGCCGACCTGATTAACGCGGGCAAGCAGACCATCACCGAGCTGGACCGCACCTCGTATTTCGACAGCTCGACCTCCTTCGGGATGATCCGCGGCGGCAAGATCGCCATGGCCATTCTGGGCGCGATGGAAGTGGCTGAAAACGGCGACCTCGCCAACTGGATGATCCCCGGCAAGCTGGTCAAAGGCATGGGCGGCGCGATGGATCTGGTCGCGGGTGTGGGTCGCGTTGTGGTGGTCATGGACCACGCCAGCAAGCATGGCGACAGCAAGGTGCTGAAAGAATGCACCCTGCCGCTGACCGGCAAGAACGTCGTTGACCGCATCATCACCAATCTAGGTGTGCTGGATGTCGTTGAAGGCGGACTGAAGATCGTTGAATGCGCCGATGGCGTCACCGAAGACGAACTACGCGCCGCGACCGAAGCGACAATCGTCTAATCCGCTGACGCGATGAACGACAAGGGGCGCAGCCAGCGATGGCCGCGCCCCTTTTTACATCCACCCCGAACTGGCGTCAGTTCATCGCCGCAAAGACACACCCGTCCGAGATCAGCTCGGGCGGGGTCTGGCACAGGCCCTTGGCGACCTGAAACGCGGCCAGCACCTTGGGCACATAGTCACGGGTTTCGGCAAAAGGCGGCACGCCCGCGTGCTTGTGCACGGACCCTTCGCCCGCGTTATAACCGGCCAGCACCAAGATCGGATCGCGGTCAAATTCGCCCATCAGCCAATCAAGGTATTTTACGCCGCCCGCGATATTCTGCGTCGGGACCATACTATCGGTCACCCCAAAGCGGGACGCTGTATCAGGCATCAGCTGCATCAACCCCTGCGCCCCTGCCCCGCTGATGGCATCGGGCCGTCCTGCAGATTCAACCGTGATCACCGCGAGCACAAGCGCAGGTGACACCTGTGTCCCGATCGTAGAGCGGAGGATGTCGATCCCATTGGCCTTGGCGATCTCTTGCATCTGTTGCATGCGTGGCGCGGGGATTTTGCTGCTGGCCGTTGCCAGCGTGACCATCGCGGCCTCCAGCCGGCCCGGGCCAGATTTCTCGACCGCCGGAGAGACACGATCCCAGAACCAATCATATTGCCCCGGTGACGCTGGCACGATGGCACCGGAGTCGGTTGCGACCACATCGGGGACGTCGTCGGCCTTGGGTTCGATAAAGACATTGATCCGATTGGTACTGCCCGGCTTGGGCGGTTTTACGCGTTTTGCTTCGAACTTCGGAAATGGCTTGGGCGCGTCTGCCCAGACAGCCGAGGCCGCCAGCATCCCCACCATCAAAGATACGGTCATTCGTCGAAACATCGCTGCCTGCACTTATTATTTAATGCTCTTTTTCAGCAATCTCGCACGGAAACCCTTTCCAAACCAACCAAACATGGCAGGGAACATGGCGATTTCGCCATAATTGATGCAATCCTGCCCCGCTTCCCATCAAGGATAACAAAAAATGAAGACGGAAAATCTTTTCGTATCAGCAGGCTACAGCAATTCCGCCAAAAACCGGCCCTGAAAAACGAAATGTCACAATTGCCGCCAAATTCGTGCCCCATTCACAAGGCTATATAGGCTCATACCAAGTCAGCCAGATGCGGAATTGAGAGAGAAGCATCGAAACGGACGACAGGGTTGAGATTGAAAACTTTATGATCCTTGGAGGGACATACCATGATGAACTTTATCAAGAACTTCAAAAACGACGAATCCGGCGCTGTGACTGTTGACTGGGTTGTTCTGACCGCCGCCGTTGTTGGCCTGGCCGTCGCAGCTTACTCCTCGATCGAAACAGGCGCTTCCAACCTGACATCGAAAACCAACTCCTACATGGGGACACAAAACCCTGGCAGCATCGGCGGCTAAGCGTTCGTCACACCACGAAATTTCGCTGGCCGCATTCTGCTCGACAGAATGCGGCCAGTTTTTTTAGACCTTCATCACGCAAGGCAAAACAATGCTCTCGAAGCTTATCAAATTCTGGCGAAGCCCAAGCGGTGCGGTCACAGTTGACTGGGTTGTTTTATGCGCAGCGGTGGTATCTCTGGCGGTTCTCATTGTCGTCAGCATGACTACCGGAACTGTGGATCTAGCAGACCGGGTGATGACCCAGACGCCGGGCGACATCTAACCCAATCCATCACTATAATGACCCAGCTTGGTCGCGGATTATCCATAGTCTGAACACAATCACCGCCTATGCATTGGTATAAGTTTCGCGCCGCGTCCTGGGACCGGCACACACTCAAGAGAGGTAAGTAACATGCGGATGGTTTTTGGACTGGTCCTGCTCGCCGGTATCGCTTTGGCAGGTGGTGCTGTGTATCTAGCAAAGGGCCGCATCAGTGAATATCAACGCGCCAACCAACAGGCCCAAGAGGCTCTTGCACAGATCGTACCAACGGTTGGTGTATATGTGGCCAATGGGCCGCTGAAATACGGGCAGCGCCTAACCCGCGAAGATGTGCGGCAGGTGAACTGGCCTGAAAATGCGATCCCCGAAGGCACATTTATCGAAGAAGCAGCGCTTTTCCCCGAAAACAGCGATGACCTGCGTGTCGTGCTGCGTGCGATGGAAAAAGACGAAGCCATTATGGCGGTGAAGGTGACCGAACCCGGTGCCGATACCGGCCTCACCTCGCAGCTGGAACGGGGCAGCCGTGCGTTTGCGATCCGCGTCGATGTATCAAGCGGCGTCTCGGGCTTCCTGCGCCCCGGTGACCGTGTCGATGTCTACTGGACCGGCCGCATCAACCGAGGCGGCAACGACCGCGCCGATACCGGAGACGTGACCAAACTGATCGAGGCAGGCGTCAAGATCATCGCGATCGACCAAAGCGCCGGCGGCGAACGCAGCGAAGCGGCCATTGCGAATACCGTCACTGTTGCCGTTCAGCCCTATCAAGTTGCCGCATTGGCACAGGCCCAATCGACGGGTGACCTATCCCTCTCGCTCGTCGGGGCAGAGGATGACACCGTCGCCGGTGAGATCGAAGTCGACCAACGCCGCCTGCTCGGCCTGACAGAAGAAACGGTCAAAGTCGAAACGACTACAGAAAAAGTCTGCACCATCCGGACCCGTCGTGGTGCCGAAGTGGTCGAAATCCCGATCCCCTGCACCAACTGATCTGCTTGTCAGGCAGGGCAAATACGGACCTCAACACCGCCGCGCATCACTTTGCGCGGCGTTTTGCCATTTCGGATATGTTGCTGTTAATCCACATATACCCGCCACCCCCTGTCATTGATTCTTGCAAAAAAACGCAAAGGACCGCACAGTGGCGCAAACGGCGGGCGCAAAGACCCTATTTTGAGGCGTGATCACAAAGGCAGGTCACATGAAAATCGATAAGTTTATTAAAGCAGCCCTATTGGGACTGACCATTGGCGCGATGCCATTTGCATTGACGGCGCCGATCGACGCGCAGGCCAACACGCTCCGTGTGGTCAAAAAGGGCACCAACCGTGTGTTGGAAGTCCCGATGAACCGCGCGGTTGTGGTTGAAAGCGACATCCCCTTTGCCGAGCTTAGCATCGCCAATCCGGGGATCGCAGATATCTCATCCCTCTCCGATCGCACCATCTATGTGCTGGGCAAATCCCCTGGCCTGACCACGCTGACCCTGCTGGATGCGGCCGGTCAGTTGATCACCAACGTGGATGTGCGCGTCGCGGCCGATGTCTCTGAATTCAAGGAACGCCTGCGGCAGATCCTGCCCGGCGAAAAGATCGAAGTGCGCACAGCCAACGACGGTATCGTCCTGTCGGGCATCGTGTCCTCCACCCAACGCCTGCAGCGCGCCCTTGATCTGGCCGAACGCTACGCGCCAGAACGCGTCTCCAACCTGATGAGCGTCGGCGGCATCCAGCAGGTGATGATGAAAGTCCGCTTTGCCGAGATGAGCCGATCTGTCTCCAAATCCCTAAGCGCGTCGCTCGCGTTGAACGGGTTGGTGGGCAACGATCTTGCGATCAACGGCGGGACCAATACGACAAATACATCAGGCGCGATTGCAAACTCTCTTGGCGGCACGACGCCTGCGTCCAACAGCAACGCAGGCGCGGTACTGTTTGGCTTTAACGCAGGGTCCACCCAAGTCGGCCTGCTGCTTGAAGCCCTGGAGCAGAAGGGTGCCGTACGCTTCCTTGCCGAACCGAACCTCGTCGCGCTGTCCGGGCAAGAGGCGACGTTCCTTGCCGGTGGCGAATACCCCGTACCTGTCGCCCAGACCGGCGACCAGATTTCGGTGCAGTACAAACCCTTCGGCGTAGAAATGAGCTTTATCCCCCGTGTCGTGGATAAAGACCTGATTAACCTCGAACTCAAAGCCGCTGTGTCGGCGATTGATGCCAGCAACAGCGTGTCCTTGGGCAATGGTTTCGACATCTCGGCCTTCACCCGCCGCGAAACCTCGACCACGGTTGAAATGCGCGACGGCGAAAGCTTTGCGATCGCGGGTCTGCTGACCGACGATTTCACCGATAACTCCAGCCAGCTACCCTGGATCGGCGATGTGCCTGTATTGGGCGCGTTGTTCCGCAGCGCGAACTATCAGCGCAGCCAGTCCGAACTGGTGATCATTATCACGGCCCATCTCGTGACCCCCACCCGCGGCGAGGCTTTGGCCCTGCCCACCGACCGGATCAAACCGCCCACGGAAAGCGAATTGTTCCTGTCAGGTCGCACGTCCAAAGGCAGCACAGCGCCCACCAAAGGGGCGGCTGGCGAGGTTGCCAAACAGGACTTTAGCGGGTCATATGGCTATGTATTGGATTGATCAGATGACTTCAGCGATCCCTTCGACAGGCAAAATCACCGGGTTATGCGCCGCTTTGGCGATGACCGTAGCAGGCTGCGTCAGCAGCCCTGATCCGGTCTATACCCAGTTCCACCGCGAAGCAGGATCCCTGACCGATCTGGGCACCTTTGGAAACGCCACGCTGAACAACCGTTTGGTAATGACAGGCGAACGCCAGTACACCTTCGATCTGGCCAACCGCTTTGCCGGCGAAGTCGAATCCACGGTGACCTTTGCCTTTAACTCGGCCCAGCTGGACGGGGCCGCGCAGGCTGTGCTGCGGCGCCAAGCGGGATGGATCCGTCAGTTCCCCGAAGTCCGCTTCCGCGTGTATGGCCATACCGATGCCGTCGGTTCGAACAGCTATAACAAGGCGTTGGGCCTGCGCCGAGCACAATCCGTTGTTGCGTTCCTGTCAACGCAGGGCATCAGCCGCAGCCGTCTTGAGGCCGTTGTTTCCTTTGGCGAAACACAGCCGTTGATCGTGACACAGGGCCGCGAACGGGCGAACCGCCGCACAGTGACCGAAGTCAGCGGCTTTGTCGGGCGTCATCCCACCGTTCTGGACGGCAAATACGCGCAGATCATCTATCGCGATTACGTTGCCAGCGCCGTGCCGCCGACTCAGCTATCGGGCGGTGCGACATCGACCGGCACCACGACGGAATAACCGGATAAAAGATACCTCCAGAAGGGCCTGATCGTCGCTGACGGTCGGGCCTTTTGCGTTTCAATCCGGCAAATCACTGCGGATCGTTTCAAAAGACCAAACAATAGAAACTATTTAGCCCCAATCTTGCCCAACTTGGCAGGGATATTCACTGCAATAGGACAGTTGCGCCCGGCCACCGTGGTCTGACGCAGGGGACCGCAAGGCAAAGAACAGGGCGACGCCCGATTAGCCCTTGCCGCGCCCCAAAGAGAAGAAGGGGAAGTTTAGGTATGAGCAGCAGTATGCCACAGATTGACGCACCACAGATCATCGCCTGCACTGTCAGCCGTGATGTACAGAACTTTGACCTGCTGATCGAGGATATGGAATCAGCTTTGGGCGAAGCCTGGGGTGATCTCGGCTTTTCTGAAAGCCTCGCTTTTTTCAGCCAGCCCGAAGCGGCGACGCTCGAGCTGATTGCACTGGCGCTTGATTCCGAGGACGAAGAGAACCTGCCGATGATGTCCGAAATCATCTCGCAGGCGAAATCGCGTCATATCAAGGTGATCCTGATCGCCGAAGACATGTCCCCGGCCTCGCTCCATTCTCTATTGCGTCAAGGTGCGGATGAATTCGTACCCTACCCGCTGCCCGAAGGCGAATTGGCGGCGACCATCGAACGTCTGCGCGCAGGGCCCGAGCCCAAAGCCGAACACATCGAGGCAGGCCCCAAGCTGAAACCCGGTGCCGATAAAGACGGCGCGGTGATCGTGGTACATGGTTTGGCCGGTGGCACCGGTGCGACCAGCATGGCCGTTAATCTGGCGTGGGAACTGGCGACGTCCGACAAAAAGAACCCGCCAAAGGTCTGCCTGCTGGATTTCGATCTGCAGTTCGGGGCCGTGGCGACCTATCTGGACCTGCCGCGCCGCGAAGTCGTCTATGACATGCTGATCGAGACAGACGAGATGGACGAGGAAAGCTTTGGTCAGGCCCTGCTGACCTATGAAGACACGCTTCAGGTCCTGACCGCCCCCGCCGATATGCTGCCGCTTGATCTGATCACCTCGGAAGATGTGACGCGGATTCTGGATATGGCGCGCAACCAGTTCGACTACGTTGTTGTCGATATGCCGTCGACGCTGGTGCAATGGACCGAAACCGTGCTGAGCAATGCGCATGTCTATTTTGCCATGCTCGAACTGGATATGCGCTGCGCCCAAAACGCGTTGCGTTTCAAACGCGCGCTGCAATCCGAAGAGCTGCCGGTCGAAAAGCTGCGCTATGTCATGAACCGCGCGCCGAAATTCACCGACCTTAACGCCAAAGCGCGGGTCAAACGGATGGCAGAAAGCCTTGGTATTTCCATCGACGTGCAGCTGCCTGATGGCGGCAAGCAAGTGACGCAGGCCAACGACCACGGTCTGCCGCTCGCCAATACCGCCGCCAAGAACCCACTACGTCGCGAGATCGCAAAGCTCGCGTCTTCTATCCACGACCTCAAGGCTGACGAAGCCAAAGCCGCCTGATCCGGCCCAAGCGCCAGATAATTTAGAAAGAGTATTCAGATGTTCTCGAAGTATAAAAAGCCAGGTGACGTTGCCGTAGCCACACCCGCCCCAAAGGCGAAGGCTCCCGCGCCCCAGCAACAGCCAGAGGAAGCGGTCGCGCCCAAACCCGCCAGCATGCGCCGCGTGGCTCAAGCTGCAACCGTCGCCCCGCAGGATCGCGACGTGAAGCGCAAGCAACGCATGAGCGACATCAAGCTCGAACTGCACCGTGCCCTGCTTGAGAACCTGAACCTCGCCGCCCTTGAACATGCCTCGGAGCAGGATCTGCGCAGCGAGATCAACGAAATCTCGACCGAGATTCTGGCCGAGAAATCCATCGTATTGAACCGCGAAGACCGCGTTCAACTGAACTCCGAACTGTATGACGAGGTGACCGGCCTCGGCCCGCTGGAAACGCTGCTGAAAGACGACAGCGTCAACGATATTCTGGTTAACGGCCCGCAACAGATCTTCGTGGAACGCGCGGGTAAACTGCAGCTGACCGACGTGACCTTCAAAGACGAAAAGCACCTGCTGCGGATCATCGACAAGATCGTTTCCGCCGTTGGCCGTCGCGTCGATGAAAGCAACCCTTATGTCGATGCGCGCTTGAAAGACGGCTCGCGTTTCAACGCTATGGTCCCGCCGATTGCCGTGGACGGCAGCCTTGTCTCCATTCGTAAGTTTAAGAAAGACAAACTGGGCATTGATGATCTGGTAAGCTTTGGGGCCTTCTCGGAAGAGATGGCAGCCTATCTGCAAGCCGCCGTCGCCACCCGTCTGAATATCATCGTCTCGGGCGGTACAGGTTCTGGTAAAACCACCACGCTGAACGCGCTGTCATCGTTTATTGCCAACGATGAACGTATCCTGACCATCGAAGACACCGCCGAACTGCAACTGCAACAGACCCATGTGGGCCGCATGGAAAGCCGCCCACCCAACGTTGAAGGCAAGGGCGAGGTATCCCCCCGCGACTGTCTGAAAAACGCCCTGCGGATGCGTCCTGACCGGATCATCGTCGGCGAGACGCGCGGCGAGGAAGTGATCGACATGCTGCAGGCGATGAACACCGGCCACGACGGGTCGATGACCACGATCCACGCCAACTCTGCCCGCGATGGTGTCAGCCGTCTGGAAAACATGATCGCCATGGCCGGTATCGAAATGCCGCTGAAAGCGGTCCGCAGCCAGATCTCGTCGGCTGTGAACCTGATCGTACAAGCATCGCGCTTGCAGGACGGGTCGCGCCGCATGACCTCGATTACCGAAATCACCGGCATGGAGGGCGACGTGATCTCTATGCAGGAAATCTTCCGCTTTCAGCGCGTCGGCCTGACGCCCGAAAACAAGATCATCGGCCACTTCACCGGCACCGGCGTGCGCAGCCACTTCTCTGAACGTTTCAAGATGTGGGGCTATGACCTGCCATCGTCGATCTATGAACCCGTTGTGGTCAAGTAAGGATTATCAATCATGAGTGCAGAACCCATTATCTATGGCCTGATCTTCGTCGGTGTCCTTGTGCTGGTCGAAGGGCTGTATCTGGTCGCTTTCGGTAAATCCATCAGCCTCAACAGCAAGGTCAACCGCCGGCTTGAAATGCTGGAAAAAGGGGCCCGCCGCGAAGAGGTTCTGGACAAGCTGCGCAAGGAAATGCAGCAGCACATGGATAATAAATCCATTCCGGTCTATTCCCTGCTCGCCGAGAAAGCACAAAAGGCCGCGATCGCCTTTGCGCCGAAACAGCTGATTATGATCATGGCCGGCCTTTCGGTCGTCGCCTTTCTGGGGCTGACCATCGGCACCAATACCGAAGTGCCCGTACGCATCCTGATCTCTGTCGGGATCGGTGTCGGGGCCGTATTCTTCTGGATCTCGTCCAAAGCGAAGAAGCGCATGGACATGATCGAAGAGCAGCTGCCTGACGCGGTGGAACTGATGGTGCGGTCGCTGCGCGTGGGCCACCCTTTCACCAGCGCGATCTCTATCGTGTCCAAGGAAATCCAGGACCCGCTGGCGTCGGAATTCGGCGTGATCGCCGATGAAACCGCCTATGGCCGCGACATTGGCGAGGCGCTCAAGGATATGGCCGAACGGCTTGATATGCAGGATTTGCGCTTCCTCGCGGTGGCTGTGACCATCCAGCAGCAATCGGGGGGTAACCTTGCCGAAATCCTTGCGGGGTTGGCCAAGGTCATCCGCGCCCGCTTCCGCCTGTTCCGCCGCGTGCGTGCCATCACCGCCGAAGCGAAATGGTCCGGCAAGTTCCTGTCCGCCTTCCCGATCCTCGCGCTCATCGTGATCAAACTCGGTGACCCGCATTACTATGACGAAGTCATGACCCACCCGCTGTTCATCCCCGGCTGTATCGCGGTTGTCCTGTTCCTGTCGCTTAACCTCATCGTCATGCGCAAGCTAACCGATATCAAAGTCTAAGGGGGCCTCACTGTGAATTTCCTCAACTCACTCGACACCGCACTTGGTCCCATGGGCTGGATCGCCATTCTGGGCGCATTGGGCCTGACCATGGTGGGCGCAACGCTTGTCATGATCCTGCGCCAGCCCGAAGACCCTTTGGCCAAGCTCAAGCGTAGCCAGACCGAGGCTGCCGATGCAGGCAAGCAACAGCGCCTGCGCCAGTCGGACCGCAACGAGAAGCTGCAAAAATTCGCCAAATTCCTCGAACCCGAAGACGTGGAAGAGCTCAGCGCCAAGGCGCTGCTGCTGCGTCAGGCGGGCTATAGCTCGCGCGATGCGGTACGGTTCTTTCACTTTGCACAGATGGCGCTTGGTATTGCCGGGCTGGTGATCGGCACCGTCTACATCAACTTCCTTGGCGGCGGCGAAGGCATGACCACCAACAAGATGATGCTGTATACC
This sequence comes from Sulfitobacter sp. CB2047, assembly GCF_000735125.2. Lineage (NCBI taxonomy): Bacteria > Pseudomonadati > Pseudomonadota > Alphaproteobacteria > Rhodobacterales > Roseobacteraceae > Sulfitobacter > Sulfitobacter sp. CB2047. The sequence continues at coordinate 2,845,657 of NZ_CP072613.1, forward strand.
GTGGGGCCCGGCGGTATCGGATATTTCCTGCCGCGCTATTGGGTGACCCGCCGCGTCGCCGAGCGGAAAGAGGAAATCACGCGTGGTTTCCCCGATGCGCTGGACATGATGCTCGTCTGCGTCGAAGCTGGCCAGTCGCTTGATCAATGTATCGTCCGTGTGGCCCGCGAATTGCGCGCCTCCTACCCTGCACTGGCGGAAGAGTTCGAAATCGTCGCCTATGAGATGAAGGCCGGTAAAGACAAGGTCAGCGTGCTGAACGCCATGGGCGAACGCTGCGGCGTGCAAGATGTGTCGTCCTTTGTGACGGTGCTGGTACAATCCGCCGCCTTCGGGACATCCATCGCCGACGCGCTGCGGGTCTATGCCGCCGAGATGCGCGACAAACGCGTGATGCGCGCCGAAGAGGCCGCAAACAAGTTGCCAACCAAGATGACACTTGCCACAATGATGCTGACCGTTCCTCCGCTGCTGATCATTCTGGTCGCGCCATCGGTGATGAACATTACCAAACTAGGTCAGTAAGGCTCTGCATGATCCACATTCCCAAGCGCGCTTTACCCTTCAGGCTCGCGCTTTGTATGACCCTGATCGCCGGATTGGCCGCTTGCTCTGCAGGCGGTCTTTCCGCGTTTGGGGGCAAGCGCGCCAGCCCTGACAACCCCTTTGCCCCCGGTGTCAACACCCGCAAGGACGCCGAAGACGGGGTAGAGGTCGCCCACCGTCTTATGCGCGCGGGCGAATACGAACTGGCCATCCGCGCCTTCAACCGCGCGGCGCTCGCCTCCCAGTTGGATGCCGAAATCCTGTCGGGACTGGGCAGCGCCAACCTTGGGCTGGGGCGATTGGGTCAGGCGGAAAAGCTGCTGCGCGACGCTGTAGAAAAGGACGAAACCCACCCCGAGGTCTGGAATAATCTCGGCGTTGTGTTGATGGAACGCGGCAAACTCGCCGAAGCCCAGCTGACCTTTCGCAAGGCCTATGCGCTCGATAATGGCGAAAGTGACGCAATCCGTGACAATTTGCGCTTAGCACTCGCAAAATCGGAAAACTCTGTTACGATCCCGGATCAAGAAGACAGTTATAAATTGGTGCGGCGCGGCTCGGGCGACTATCTGGTTCGGCCAGCATCATAACGAGGCAGAGCAGTAAAAGGACGCAAAAATGCGCCACCCTATCCTATTGGCCGCCTGCATTGCAGGCGTCGTCGCAGTAGCAGGCTGCGGCAAGAAATCCGGCGAGGATACCGTCACCCGCGCCTTCCAGGACGTGAACGTCGTGGATGAAAGCAACCTCAACGATGTGATGTTGACAGTGGCCGACCCGAACGAGGCGGTCAGCTATTTCACCCGCACCGCGCAGGAAAACCCCGACCGCATCGACATCCAGCGCAGCTTGGGCAAGTCCCTGATCCGCGCCAAACGCAACCAAGAGGCCGCATCCGTCTGGGGCAAAGTTGCCGCTTCCAAGGATGCCACCGCCGACGACAAGGTTGACTACGCCGATGCGCTGATCCGCGCGGGCGATTGGGCCAAGGCGGAAAAGACGCTGGATTCCGTCCCCCCCACCCATGAAACCTACAACCGCTACCGGCTTGAGGCGATCGTCGCTGACAGCAAGCAGGAATGGGACAAGGCCGACAGTTTTTACGAGATCGCCATTGGTCTGACCACCAAGCCCGGTTCGGTCATGAACAACTGGGGCTACTCCAAATTGACGCGCGGCGACTATCAGGCTGCCGAACGCCTTTTCGGCGAGGCTGTGAAACAGGATTCGACCCTGTTCACCGCCAAGAACAACCTGATCCTCGCCCGTGGCGCGCAGCGCGAATACAGCCTCCCCCCGATCGAGATGGACCAGACGGAGCGCGCGCAACTGCTGCACACCCTTGCCCTCTCCGCGATCAAGAAGGGCGACGTTGAAACCGGCAAAGGGCTGCTGCGTGACGCCATCAGCACCCACCCGCAGCACTTCGAGGCCGCCGTCCGGTCGCTGCGCGCGCTGGAAAACGCAGGCTAACGCGTGGAGATCACCAGCTCCGCAGCGCTGTGGTTCCTGCCCTTCGCGCTGCCCCTTTGTGCCTATACGATCTACACCGATCTGGCCTTTATGCGGATCACCAATGTCACGGTGATCGCATTGGCCGCCGTATTTGTGCTGATCGGCCCGATTGCCCTGCCCTTTGACAGCTACCTCTGGCACCTGCTGGCGATGGTGGTAGCCCTTGTTGTGGGCATCTTCATGAACGCAGGCGGGCTGATGGGCGCGGGGGATGCGAAATTCATCGCCGCCGCCACGCCCTTTATCGCGCTCGGGGACGTGCGCTTTGTCATGGCGCTGTTCATGGCGACGCTGGTTGCCGCCTATATCATTCACCGCGCCGCCAAATATTCCCCCTTGCGCAAGCTTGCCCCGCAATGGGTCAGCTGGCACGAAGCCAAGAAATTCCCCATGGGCCTCGCCCTTGGAACTGTGCTTGCCGCATATTTAATGCTCGGTGCCTACTTCGGGGCCTGATTTCGCCATATTCAACCGCTACGCCTTGGGGCACGCCCGTGTCCCCATGAAAGAAGCCTTCATGAATATGCAAACCAGCGCCGTCATGGCCCCCCCTCCGCCGCGCACCATCCAAGAGATGAAGCTGCCCGTGGTGATGATGCGCGACATCATGATCAAGACGATGTTCCGCAAGAACGTCACCATGGTCAGCGAACTCGCAGCGGCGATCTGCCTGCCGCTTCAGGTCACGCAGGAGCTGGTGGATCTGTCGCGCGAACAACGCCTTCTCGAAGCGACGGGCACGCTTAACGCGAATAACGGCAATGAAATGGGCTACCAGCTGACCGATCTGGGCAAGGCCCGCGCGCTGGATGCCTTGGCGCAATCGGAATACTTCGGCCCGATGCCCGTGCCGCTTGATGTCTACCGTGAACAGATCAAGCGCCAGTCCGTGCGCAACATGCAAATCACCCGCGCAAAACTCGAAGCCGCCATGGGCCATCTGGTGCTCCCGTCCGAGCTGATCGGCAACCTTGGCCCAGCCGTGACGGCCGGTCGCTCCATCCTGATGTACGGCCCCCCCGGCAATGGTAAATCAAGCATCTCCAATGGGATTCGCGACGCGCTTGGTGACCGGATCTATGTCCCCCGCGCGATTGAATATGCCGGTCAGGTGATCACGGTCTATGACCCCATCGTGCACACCGCCATTTCCGAAGAGAAACAAGACCCGAAATCCCTGCGCCGCGTGACGCGCTTTGACACCCGCTATGTGAAATGCGAACGCCCCACGGTGATCACCGGGGGCGAACTGACGCTCGATATGCTTGATCTGGTCTACAACCCCACCGCACGGACCTATCAGGCCCCGCTGCAGCTGAAATCCACCGGCGGCATCTTCATCGTCGACGACCTTGGCCGACAGGCAGAATCGCCACAGGCGCTGGTCAACCGCTGGATCGTGCCGCTGGAAGAAAACAAGGACATCCTCGCCCTGCAATCCGGCGAGAAGTTCGAAGTTCCCTTCGACACGCTGGTGGTCTTCTCGACCAACTTCCACCCCAATGAGATCTTCGACCAGGCCGCCCTGCGCCGGATCTTCTTCAAGATCAAGATCGACGGGCCCAATCAGGAAAACTTCCTCAAGATCTTCGCCATGGTCGCAAAGAAACGAAACATCAAACTGGACGAGGCGACGCTGATCCATTTGCTGAAAACGAAATACCCTACGATCAACAATGTTTTCGCCAACTATCAGCCGATCTTCCTGATCGACCAGATGATTTCCATCTGCGATTTCGAAGGTATCCCGCACCAGATGCGCCCTGATCTGATTGACCGTGCTTGGGCCAATATGTTCGTCGAGGATGAAACCATCGTCAGGTAGCACCGCGCTCGAAACGGCTGCGGGCATCCGCTTCATTTTGCCAGATAAACTCCGGGGGTGCGGGGGCTGGCCCCCGCGTGCAAACAGCCTATCTTACGCCCCATGCAGACCCTGCCCCCCAAGTTCTCCGACTGGTTCGCCACCAAAGGCTGGTCCATCCACCCCCACCAGCAGGACATGCTGGACCGCGCCGACGCGCCCGCGCTGCTGTTGATCGCGCCGACGGGGGGCGGCAAGACGCTGTCGGGTTTTCTGCCCACGCTGGTCGATCTGGCCGAGGGCGATCACGACGGCATGCACACGCTCTATATCTCGCCGCTCAAGGCGCTGGCCGCGGATATCAAGCGCAACCTCACCACCCCGGTGACCGAAATGAGCCTCCCCATCCGGATCGAGGACCGCACCGGCGACACCTCGCAAACGCGCAAACGCCGGCAACGCGCCGACCCGCCCCATATCCTGCTGACCACCCCCGAAAGCCTTGCGCTGTTGACCTCCTACGAGGATGCACCGCGCATGTTCAAAGGGCTCAAACGTGTCGTGATCGACGAGATCCACGCGCTGGCCGACAGCAAACGCGGCGACCAGCTGATGCTGGCGCTGGCGCGGCTGCAACGTCTGTGCCCGGGGCTGAAACGGGTGGGCCTGTCCGCCACCGTCGAAGATCCCGCCGCCATCGCGCATTTCATGGCGCGTCACCCCGACCCCTGCCCGATCCTGCTGGCCGATCCCGGCCCGCCGCCCGACATCCGGATGCTGCGCACGGACGCGGCCCCGCCGTGGTCCGGCAATGGGGCTGCCTATGCGATTCCGGCGGTACTCGACCAGATACGCCAGCATAAAACCACCCTGATCTTCCACAATACCCGCGCCCAGGCCGAGATTTTCTTTCACAATCTCTGGCTCGCCAACGAAGATAGCCTGCCCATCGGCATCCACCACGGGTCGCTCGATCGGCAGCAACGCGAACGGGTCGAAGCCGCGATGGTGCGCGGTGATCTGCGCGCGATTGTGTGTACCGGCAGCCTCGATCTGGGGATCGATTGGGGCGATGTCGATCTCGTGATCCAGATCGGTGCGCCGAAGAATGTCAAACGGCTGGTCCAGCGCATCGGACGGGCCAACCACCGCTATAACGCGCCCTCCAAAGCGCTGCTGGTGCCTGCAAACCGGTTCGAGGTGGTCGAATGTGTCGCCGCCCTCGACGCCGTATTGGCAGGCGATCTTGACGGCGACCCGCGCGGCCCCGGCCCCCGCGATGTGTTATGCCAGCATATCCTGATCACCGCCTGCGCCGGTCCCTTCGACGCCAATGCGCTCTATGCCGAGGTGACCTCGGCCGGGGCCTATGCCAGCCTCAGCCGCGCCGCCTTTGACGCCTGCCTCGATTTCTGTGCCACAGGCGGCTACGCCCTGCGCGCCTACGACAGATGGCAACGTCTGATGTGCACCGACGGCAAATGGCACCTGCGCGACCCCCGCAGCAGCCAGCGTATCCGTATGAACATCGGTACCATTCAGGACACGGACACGCTGAAGGTCCGCATGAAACGCAACCGCGGCGGTGCCCCTTTGGGCGAAATCGAGGAAGGTTTCGCCGCCTCGCTCAGCGCGGGCGACACGTTCCTGATCGGCGGCCAGATCGTCAAATACGAGGGGCTGCGGGAAATGACCGTAGAGGTCAGCCGCTCCGCCGCCAAGAAACCGCGCGTCGCTACGTTCATGGGCACCAAATTCGCCACCTCGACCCAGCTCTCCGCCCGCGTGCAACGCATGTTCACCCAAGACAGCTGGCCCGAGCTGCCGCGCCACACGGCCGAATGGCTGACCCTGCAACGCGAAGTCAGCCAACTGCCGCAGCCGGGCCGACTGCTGATCGAAAGCTTTCCCCATGAGGGCCGCGCCCAGACGGTCTTCTACGGCTTTGCCGGTCGCAACGCGCAGCAAACGCTCGGCCTGCTGCTGACAAAACGGATGGAGGAACTGGGCCTGAACCCCCTGGGCTTCGTCGCCACCGATTATGCCACGCTGATCTGGGGGCTGGATCCGGTCGATGACCCCGCCCCGCTCGTTGATGCCACAGCCCTGCATGACGGGTTGGACCATTGGCTGGCCGGCAATGCGGTGATGAAACGCACGTTCCGCGCCGCCGCCACCATCGCAGGGCTGATCGAACGGAACACTCCCCAAGCCCGTAAGTCTGGCCGGCAGGCGACCTTCAGCTCTGATATCCTGTATGACACCTTGCAGAAATACGAACCCGATCACCTCCTGCTCGATATCACCCGCGAAGAGGCCCTGCGCGGACTGGTCGACTTTGGCCGGATCGAGGAAATGCTGCATCGTATCAAGGGCCGGATCGACCACCGTATCCTCGACCGTGTCAGCCCGCTGTCCGCACCGCTGTTTCTGGAAATGGGTCGCGTGCCGGTCAAGGGGCAGGCAGAAGAGCGTCTGCTGGCCGAGGAATCCGCGCGGTTGATGGAAGCCTCCGGCCTCGCACAGATCACACCCGCGCCGGATAACATCTCCCTCAAACGGCGCTAGACATGGCAATCGCTGCGCAGCTGAGTATTTTTGAAAGGGTGAATTAACCTTCGCTTAGGTATTTTGCCCTATGATCACCCCGCGGTACAGGCTGGAGAGCCGATGACCGCAAAGGGTGAAGACGCCCCCACGCCCCTCGGGATCAGCGGGGGCGTCTTCCGCTTCACCCTTTTTCAAATACTCCTGCGCCCCGCCATAGGCGCGTCCATCGGCCAGCGCCCCTTGCGCCCGCGGGCAAACTTGGTGATGAACGCAGCATGAACATCGGGTATGAATTCGACTTTTGCGGAGCGCGGCTGACGGCGCTTGGCTCTGGCGCTTTGTGGTGGGCAGATCACGGGTTGCTCTGCGTGTCCGACCTGCATCTTGGCAAAGCCGAACGGATTGCGCGGCGCGGCGGCACGGCGCTTCCCCCTTACGAGACGATGGACACGTTGACCCGGCTTGCGGCGGCGCTTGACCGTGTGCCCGCGCGCGTCGTGATGTGTCTGGGCGACAGTTTCGATGATCTGCACGCGGCCCACGCTCTGCCCGAGCCTGCGCGGCTGACGCTGGCGCGGCTGCAGGCAGGGCGGCAGTGGCTGTGGGTAGAGGGCAACCACGACCCCGGTCCCGTCGAACTGGGCGGGGAGCATCTGGCCGAGCTTGTGATCGGCCCCTTGCAGTTCCGGCATATCGCGCAGGCAAGCGCGCAGGCCGAGGTTTCGGGGCATTATCACCCCAAGGCTCGGCTGCGGCTGCGCGGGCGGTCGGTGACGCGTCCGGCCTTCCTGTATGACGACCGACGGCTGATCATGCCTGCCTTTGGCACCTATACCGGTGGCTTGTACAGTGACGCGCCGGTGCTACAGGCATTGATGGGTCCGCAGGCCTGCGCCATACTTACCGGACCGCAGCCCACCGCGATCCCCATGCCGCGCTAAGCGCAGCCACGGGGCCGGCTATCCATGTTGAAAGAGCCCCTATGACCCCGCAAGAAATCGCCCGCATCCGCGACAGCTTTGACGCACAATCGATGATGCAGACCCTCGGCGCTGAACTTAGTGATGTATCAAAGGGGCTCATCCGGATCGAGGCACCGATTCTGCCCGGCACGCGCCAGCAGCAGGGGTTTGGCCACGCGGGGCTGACGTTCTCTATCGGGGACAGCGCTGCGGGCTATGCCGCGCTGACGACACTGCCCTTGGAGTCCGAGGTCGTCACCGCAGAGATCAAGATCAACCTGCTGGCCCCCGCCCGCGGAGACCGGCTGATCGCGATTGGCAAGGTGGTGAAACCGGGCAAGCGGCTTTGTGTGGTCACGGCCGAGGTCTTTGCCCAAACCGGCGACCAGCAGGTGCTGATCGCCTTGCTTCAGGGCACGATGGTGCCGGTTCCGGCGACCGCCGCTTAGGCGGTCAGCCCTTCGGGTTCGGGCAGGTCATGGGCACGGCAACAGGCCGTGACCGTATTGGCCAGCAGGCAGGCGATCGTCATCGGGCCCACGCCCCCCGGCACCGGGGTGATCGCACCGGCCACCTTGGCGCAGCTGTCAAAGTCGACATCACCCACCAGACGGGTCTTGCCCTCACCCCGCTCTGGCGCGTCGAGACGGTTGATGCCCACGTCGATGATTGTGGCCCCCGGTTTGATCCAGTCGCCCGGCACCATCTCGGGGCGGCCCACGGCGGCGATCACGATATCAGCGCGGCGCACAACAGCGGCAAGGTCTTTGGTCCGCGAATGGGCGATGGTCACGGTGCAGCTGTCGTTGAGCAGAAGCTGGGCCATAGGTTTGCCCACGATATTGCTGCGCCCGATCACGACGGCATCCATCCCCGACAGGGTGCCGTGGTGGTCGCGCAGCATCATCAGACAGCCAAGCGGCGTGCAGGGCACCATGGATTTCTGCCCCGTGCCCAACAGACCGACGTTCGAGATATGAAACCCGTCGACATCCTTGGCCGGATCAATCGCGCTGATCACAAGGTCTTCGTTCAGGTGATCGGGCAAGGGGAGCTGTACGAGGATACCGTGGATCGTATCATCGTTGTTCAGCGTGTCGATCAGGGTCAGAAGCTCCGCCTCTGATGTGGTGTCTGCCAGCCGGTGTTCGACCGATTTCATGCCCACTTCCTTGGTCATCTTGCCCTTGGATTTGACATAGACCTCGGAGGCAGGATCGGCCCCGACAAGCACCACAGCCAGCCCCGGCGTGATCCCGTGATCGTCCTTCAGCCGCGTGACATGCTGGGCGACCTGCCCCCGCACCTGTGCTGCAAATGCCTTGCCGTCAATGATCGTCGCTGTCATGGGGACCGTCCTTTGTCTGTTGTGGCGCTGCTATCACCTGCCACAGCAGGCGAAGGCGCGAAGGGGCGACCCTCCGCGCCCTGTTCATACGCGCTTAGAACAGACCTTCAACATCGCCGATGTCATTGAGACGAATATTTTCGGCAGAAGGAACCCGCGGCAGGCCCGGCATGGTCATAATCTCACCGCAGATGGCCACGACAAAGCCCGCGCCGGCAGACAGGCGCACCTCGCGCACGGGGATGGTAAAGCCGGTTGGCGCGCCGCGGGCTTCGGGATCGGTGGTAAAGCTGTATTGCGTTTTGGCCATACAGACCGGCAGATCGCCATATCCCTGCTCTTCCCAGTCTTTCAACTGGTTGAGGATCTTCTGATCCATCACCGCCCCATCCGCGCGGTATATCTTTGTTGCGATGGTGTTGATCTTATCGGCCAGCGGCATCGCGTCGGGGTAGAGCGTCGCGAAATCCGCTTGGCCCTTATCAATCGTCGCGACCACTTTCTCGGCAAGTTCGGCAGAGCCAGCGCTGCCCAATTCCCAGTGGCGGGACAGCACGGCCTCGGCCCCTTGCGAGGCGACATAGTCTTTGACCGCTTGCACCTCTGCGTCGGTGTCGGTGACGAAATGGTTGATCGCGACGACGACGGGCACGCCAAAGGATTTCAGGTTCTCGATGTGGCGGCCAAGGTTGGGGCAACCGGCCTGCACGGCGTCGACGTTTTCAGCGCCCAGATCGGCCTTGGCCACGCCGCCGTTCATCTTCATCGCGCGCACGGTGGCCACAACCACGACGCAGGACGGTGCCAACCCGGCCTTGCGGCATTTGATGTTCAGGAACTTTTCTGCCCCCAGATCGGCACCAAAGCCCGCTTCGGTCACGACGTAATCGGCCAGCTTCAGCGCGGTGGTGGTCGCGATGACAGAGTTGCAGCCATGCGCGATATTGGCGAAAGGCCCGCCGTGGACGAAAGCGGGGTTGTTTTCCAGCGTCTGGACAAGGTTCGGCTGCATCGCGTCTTTCAACAGCACGGTCATCGCACCATCCGCTTTGATATCGCGCGCATAGATCGGTTTACGCTCGCGGGTATAGGCGACGATCATGTCGCCAAGACGCTTTTGCAGGTCGTTCAGGTCTTTGGCCAAGCACAGGATCGCCATGACTTCGGACGCGACGGTGATGTCGAACCCGGCCTCGCGGGGGAAACCGTTCGACACACCGCCCAAGGACGCCGTGATCTGACGCAGGGCGCGGTCGTTCATGTCGACGACGCGGCGCCAGACGACACGGCGCAGGTCGATCTCTAGCGCGTTGCCCCAATAGATGTGGTTGTCGATCATCGCGCTGAGCAGGTTATGCGCCGAGGTGATGGCGTGGAAGTCACCGGTGAAATGCAGGTTCATCTCTTCCATCGGGACGATTTGCGCATAGCCGCCCCCCGCCGCCCCGCCCTTCATGCCGAAATTCGGACCAAGAGACGCCTCGCGGATACAGACGGCCGCGTTCTTGCCGATGCGGTTCAACCCGTCGCCCAGACCAACGGTGGTCGTGGTTTTCCCCTCGCCCGCGGGGGTGGGGTTGATCGCGGTGACGAGGATCAGCTTGCCATCGGGACGGTCCTGCACCGAGTTGATGAACTTTTGCGACACCTTCGCCTTGTCATGGCCGTAGGGCAGCAGATCATCGCTGCTGATGCCCAGCTTTTGCCCGATCTCCTGAATGGGGCGTTTGCTGGCTTCGCGTGCGATTTGGATGTCGGATTTAAAGGTCATATGTCCTCCCTGATGCGCCGTCGGCGTTCTATGTTTCTTATGTCCTCAATACGCCTGTGAGGGCATGGGCAGAGGGGGCAATTCCGACATATCCGGCGCTTGATGCGGCGATCCGGCGGGTGTGTCGCTGATTTGAGCATGGCGGGTCGCTGTGACCCCGCGCCCCATTGGGTCTAGCCGTGCTGCCAGGCTGGCTGGTCGGGGATGAACAGGCGCAGCGTATCCCCGACGCGCAATAGCCCCTCGCGTTCGATCCAGGCGGTCACGCCGCGACGGTTCTCGGCGGCGGATTTGAACTTGGGACCGTGGCCGGGGCTGTCTTGTTCGATCTCGCGACCGGGCAATACGCAAGGACGGTTTTCGGTATCAATCGTGATCGTCGCACCCGAGGCAGCCTGCAGCCGCGCATTGGGCGGCACATGGGTGAAATCGGGGATGCCCTTGATCACCATCGACGTGCCAAGGTGCACGGGGTCCAGTGTCTCCATCCCCATGTCGGCCGCGATCAGGGCCATTTCTTCCGCGGACAGGATCGACAGCTGACGCACGTTCCGGATCTCGGTACCCTTGGGATAGAGGTTCGTGACCCGCACACAGGACGCGCGGGTCAGCCCCGCATGCACGTCATCCTCGAAACCGGCATAGCTGGCGAAAGCTTCGCTCCGGGGTTCGGCGCGGATGCCCTTGGCCAGCTTGGGCACTACACCAAGCCATGTGATCGTTGCGGTAAACTCGGTTTCTTTCATCGTCGGCATGACCGGCATCCTTTCGCGCTGCGTTGTCCGTAACCTGCGCAAAGCCGCGACAAAAGAAAAGGCCCCGCGGGTGCAGGGCCTTTTCTTTCGTATTCTGGTGATCAATGCCTAGGCGTCAGACGCTTGGCTCTGGCTCCATCCCGCTTGGCGGAGGCGTCTTCTTGCCTTTGGCCTTGGGGATCGCGGTCAGGCTTGGTTTGTCCATGCCGCTGGTGTCGTCGCCGTCCGGGTCTTGTGGCGGTTTGCCTTCCATGACGCGCTTGATCTCCTCACCGGTGAGGGTCTCGTACTCCAGCAAACCTTGAGCCAGACGTTCGAATTCTTCCTCGTGATCGGTGATCATTTTATAGGCGCGGTCGTAGCCTTCGTCGATGATGCGTTTCACTTCGGATTCGATCAGCTCTTTCGTGGCCGCAGACACGCTGAACCCGCCCGCGCCGCCGTTGGCTTGGTAACCAGCCGCCGCTTCCGAATAGTCGATGTTCCCGACCTTGTCGGACATGCCCATGCGCATCACCATGCCACGCGCCAACTGGCTGGCCTGCATGATATCGCCCATCGGGCCCGACGACACGGTTTCAGCGCCATATTTGAAAATCTCAGCCGCTTTGCCCGCCATCGTCATGGCGATCTTTTGCTCGGCTTCGTCCTTGAACATTTGCAGTTTGTCCATTTCGGGCAGGCTCATCACCATACCCAAGGCACCGCCGCGCGGAATGATCGTGGCCTTATAGACAGGGTCGCATTTCGGCAGCTTGATCCCGACGATGGCGTGACCGGCTTCGTGGTAGGCGGTCTTTTCCTTCTGGTCCTGCGTCAACACCATCGACCGGCGCTCGGCACCCATCATGATCTTGTCTTTCGCGGCCTCGAAATCCATCATCGCGACAAAGCGACGGCCCACGCGTGCGGCGGTCAGCGCGGCCTCGTTCACGAGGTTCGCCAGATCCGCACCCGAGAAACCGGGTGTACCGCGCGCGATAATGCGCAGGTCTACGTCAGGGCCAAGCGGTGTCTTGCGCGCATGCACCCCAAGGATTTTCTCGCGGCCCTTGATGTCGGGATTGCCCACGGTGACCTGACGGTCAAAGCGGCCCGGACGCAGCAAGGCAGGGTCCAGCACGTCTTTGCGGTTCGTCGCGGCGATGATGATCACGCCTTCGTTCGCCTCAAAGCCGTCCATCTCGACCAGCAGCTGGTTCAAGGTCTGTTCACGCTCGTCGTTGCCACCACCGTAGCCCGCCCCACGGGACCGGCCCACGGCGTCGATCTCATCGATGAAGACGATGCAGGGCGCATTTTTCTTGGCCTGTTCGAACATGTCGCGCACGCGGCTGGCACCCACGCCAACGAACATCTCGACGAAGTCAGAGCCCGAGATGGTGAAGAACGGCACACCCGCCTCGCCGGCAATCGCCCGCGCCAGCAGGGTCTTACCGGTACCGGGAGGGCCCTCAAGCAGTGCGCCTTTGGGGATCTTGCCGCCCAAACGGCTGAACTTTTGCGGGTTGCGCAGGAATTCGACGATCTCTTCCAGCTCTTCCTTTGCCTCGTCGATGCCCGCCACGTCGTCAAACGTCACACGACCGTGTTTTTCGGTCAGCATCTTGGCCTTGGACTTGCCGAACCCCATCGCCCCGCCTTTGCCACCGCCCTGCATGCGGTTCATGAAATAGATCCACACACCGATCAGCAGAAGGATGGGCAACAGCGACATCAGGAAGGTCTGGAAACCGGATTGTTGCTGGGGTTCAGCGCGCACAGGGATGTCCTTGGACATCAGCAGGCTGGTGACCTCGGCGTCTTCGGGCCGGATCGTGACATAGTCACTGCCATCGGCACGACGGAAACGAACCTGTTCACCATCAAGCGTGACGTTGCGCACGTCCCCTGCTTCGACAGCGGTCACAAATTCGGAATAGCTGATTTCACGGCTTTGCAGCCCGCCAGTCGAGCCGCTGAACAGATTGAACAGCGCCAAAACCAAAAGCATCAATACAACCCAAAAGGCGAGATTGCGCATATTACCCAAAGGAAAGTCTCCTACATCCGGGGGACGGCACCAAACACAGCGCCCAATGCGTGTAAGATAGACACGATCGGCGCATGTTCAATGCGTCATATGTGCGGCAAAAAAGGCATCTTCGCCGCGTTCGAGCACTGCTTGCCAGTTTTGCGACCGACCGACAAGGGGGGCAGCGACCAGTTCCGCGCCCTGCCACACCGCCGGAGAGGCCAGCAAGACACCGCGCGGCACGCCCAAATCGCGCCAATCAGCAAAGCTGCGCAGCCCCTCAGCGCCCAAGGCACGGATCGTGGTTTGCGTGTCGGGCGCGGGCGCATCGCCGCAAGGTTCCAGACGCCAGCGGCCGTCCCAAAGTGCGCCCACGGGCGCATCAACTGCCCGCACTGCCCGCAACTCTCTGTAAATCCACAGTTTATCGCGCTTCAAACGCAGCTCGCACCCCTGCACGGTCGCGGCACCGGCATCATCAAGCGCCGTCAGCACCTCTGCCACGGCGCTGCTGCGTGGGGCGTAGGTGGCCCCGTTGATCCAAGCGATCGTATGGGTCAGCAATCGGCGGCGTGTCTCTGTCGGGAGGTCACACAGCGCCTGCCAATCCATCGCCACGGCACCGCATTGAACTTGGGCATGGGCGCGTGCGGCGGCAAACATCTGCGCGTCAAGCGCGGTACGGGCATCGGCAAGGTGGCGCGAGACATCGGCAAGTGCGGCAGAATCAACGCCCAGATCGGTCAGCACCGCCAGCGCCTTGCGGATGCGCACCCGCGCAAAGCTGTCATCCTCGTTGCTGGGGTCATCGACCCAAGTCACCCCGCAACGCGTCAGATGCGCGCGCAGGTCGGCGCGGCGAGCGTTGAGTAAGGGCCTGTGCCAACGCATGCCGTGACGGTCGAACATCGCAGGCATGGCGGAAAGCCCGTCGACCCCTGCCCGGCGCCCCAAACGCATCACGAAAGTCTCTGCCAGATCGTCGGCGGTATGCCCGATGCAGACAGCGCCAATGCCCTGCCCCCGTGCCCAATCCGCCAACAACCGGTAACGTGCCTTGCGGGCCTCGTTCTGCAAATTGCCGCTGTGGTCCCAGCCCGTCCACCTCAACGTATCATGCGGAACGCCAAGCGCGCGACACTGGGCGGCGACCATCGCGGCTTCGCGAGCGGCCTCGGGTCGCAGGCCGTGATCCACGGTCGCTGCGTGCAGCGCGATCCCGCGGCTGCGGGCATAGCCATTCAGAAGATGTAAAAGCGCGACAGAGTCGCCGCCCCCCGACACCGCCACACCCAATACGGGCGGCGGCGCGGGGTCAAAGCTGGCGGCGATGCTCTGCGCCAGCGGGTCGGTCATCGGATCACTGGCAGGCAAGCACGCTGCGTTCGGATTGGGCCTGCGCGACGAAGGGGCTTGTGGGGAAGCGCGATGCGACTTCGCCCAAGGTCACGCAGGCTTCTTGGGTTTGGCCCAAGGCCCCCAAAGAGCTGCCAAGCTGGTACAGTGCTTCTGCCGCGACAGGCCCCGCGGGATCGGCGCTAAAGCTTGCCAGATAGGCGCGTGCCGCTTCGCGGGTATCGCCCAGACCGTCCAGCGCGTCGCCGCGCCGCAGGTCGGCTTCGGGGCCTAGCGGTCCGCCCGGATAGGTCTGATTGAAGGTCGCAAACTGGTCTGCGGCGCTGCGAAAGTCACCGTCAGCGAGCGCCGCCTTCGCCCGCTCGAAGTCTGTTTTTTCACCCACCGCAAGTTCTGCGGTATTGGTGGGGGTAGAAGTATTGGCCAACGGGTCCGCTGGTGCGGGCACGGGCGTGGCGGGTGCCATGGTCGCGGGCATCTCGCCCCCGCCAAGGGTAGAAGTCTGGCCGAGGCTGCCCACATCGCCGCCTTCAAGCTCGACCAGCCGGAATTCCAGATCACCGATCCGGTTGGTCCCATCGGTGACCACGCGGTTGATCCGGTTTTCCAGCTCTTCGGTTTTAGAGGTCAGGCGCTGCAGTTCGCTTTCCATTGCATTGACACGTTCGAGCACCGACCCACCGGTCACGGCAACGCTCGCGCCGCCCGTGGTGGACAGTTCCCGGCGCAGCTTTTGTACCTCGACGTTCAGCACCGTCAGTTCCTGACGCACATCCGCCAAAGTCTGCGCATCCTGCGCCTGCGCCGCGACCGGCCCAAAGGCCAGTCCAAGCGCTACAATCAAAGCAAACCGCATATTGAAATCCTAACCTAACGTAGACGACTTAGCTGGTCAGACCGCCCGCAAGTACGGTCACGGCCCGACGGTTCTTGGCATAGCATGCCTCGCTCGAACAGACTTCGATCGGGCGTTCCTTACCATAGCTTACAACGCGAAGACGGCTGGCGGCGATCCCGCGCGAGATCAAATATTCGCGCGCTGCATTGGCGCGGCGTGCGCCAAGCGCAAGGTTGTATTCCCGTGTGCCCTGCTCGTCCGCGTGGCCTTCGATCACGGCTTGGTAATCGGTGTTGGTGTTCAACCAGGCTGCCTGACCGTCCAGCGTCGCTTGGCCTTCGGGGGTCAGGTTGGATTGGTCGACCAGGAACAGAACGCGATCCCCAACGGCTTGCTGGAAATATGCCGTAGAAGCCGGGTCGTTCGCGCTGCCGGGGATAATGCCCCCGTTCAGGCCTGCGCCATTCGCGGCACCGTTATTCATGCCGTCCGCGCCAAAGCGGTCAGGGTTGGTACAGGCCGATACGGCCAGGGCTGCGATCAATAGAGTTGCGGTGAGAATGCGGTTCATGGACTGTGCCTTTTTGACGATAGCATTTTAATGTGTCTGTTGTGACGGTGTTACCATAGTGCCTTGGTATTGGGAAACACCAAGGCACTATGGCTGTTGTTTACTTCTGAAGCGGCGACCAAGACGGATCCGATCCGCCCTCTTGGGTGCGCACAGGCTTGAGGTTCCGGCCCGAGATATCGACCGAATAAAGCGACGACGCCCCGCCTGCCCCCTGGGTTTCCCGCGCGAACATGATGACGCGGCCGTTGGGGGCCCATGTGGGGCCTTCATCCAGGAACGACGCGGTCAGCAGACGTTCTTCCGACCCGTCCAGCCGCATCACGCCGATGTGGAACCGGCCCTTGTTCTGCTTGGTAAAGGCCACCAGATCGCCCCGCGGCGACCAGACCGGCGTGCCATAGCGCCCTTCGCCAAACGAGATCCGCGTAGCCTCGCCGCCTGTTGCTGGCATGATATACAGCTGCTGCGATCCCGAACGGTCGCTTTCGAAAACGATCCGGCTGCCGTCCGGCGAATAACTGGGCGCGGTTTCAATTGCAGGTGTGTTGGTCAGCCGTGTCGACTGGCCGGTGTTGATATCCATCGTGTAGATATCCGTGTTCCCACCTTGGGTCAGCGAATAGACAACCGTATTGCCGGACGGAGAGAACCGCGGCGCGAAGCTCATGGTGCCTTCGGCGCTTTCCAGCACGCGACGCTGCACCGACCCGATGTCGAGCACATAGATCCGCGGGAAGCCGCTTTCGTAGCTGGTGTAGAGAATACGATCCCCCGATGGCGAGAACCGCGGTGCCAGCACGATCGACGAGCTGTCGGTCAGATAGCGCACATTGGCCCCATCATAATCCATCACAGCCAGCCGTTTCGCGCGGTCATCCTTGGGCCCCGTCTCGGAGACATAGACGACGCGGCTGTCGAAATAGCCCCCTTCGCCCGTGATACGCGAATAGACGGCATCCGCCACCTTATGCGCCATGCGACGCCAGCCATCGACCGTGCCCGAAAACTGCAAGCCCGACCCCAGTTCAGCGCCCGAAAATACGTCATACAGGCGGAACTTCACATTCAACGTATTGCCCGAGACACTGACGGCACCGGTGATCAGCGCCTGCGCGTTGATCGCCTTCCAGTCAGCATATTGGATCGGCGCGTTAAAATCGCTTACGGTCGAGATATAGGCGCTCGCCGGTACTTCGCGGAACAGACCAGAACCGACAAGATCTTCGGACACGACCCGCGCCAGATCAACGGCCATCTGCCCCGCATCCCCGCTTTCGGGCTGAAAGCTGGGCACGGCAAAGGGCAAGGGTTCAATCACACCTTCGGTAATCTCGATCCGCAATGGTCCATCCTGCGCCTGCGCGACCGAGGCAACACCGCCGATAAGCGCGAGACAGAGGCTCAGAATTCGTACAATCATTTGATGCGCATCCTTTCAGGATTAAAGGTCATCTCAATATTCTGCCATTGACCGAATTTTTCTACAGGAAGCTGATACCCGCGCGCGCCGCAGCGGATAATTGCCCGCCGTGCGGCCTCGAACGCCTGATTGGCAGCCCCCTGTGATCCGCCCGAACTGCTGGTCATCTTGATCGAATTGGTCTGTGGCGTGCCATCTTGGTTCATTGCGACACTCACCACTACAGTAGTGCGCAATGCCTCGGAGGAAAGGGACCCCACGTTCCAGCACGACGATACCGCCACGCGCAGCGATTCTTTCTCGCCAGCCGACAATGGCGGGCCCGAGGGTGCCGCCGGCGTTGCAGGCGCGTCGGTCTCTCCCATGGCTTCGGCGAGGGCGGCTGCCACGGCGTCCTTGTCCGTTGTCGGTTCAGGCGTCGGCTTGGGGGCCTCTGGCTTGGGTGTTTCCGGCTTCGGTGTGGCGGGCTTTGGCGTTTCGGGTTTCGGCGTCTCCACGGGTGCCTCTGCCACCTGCGGCGCAGGAGGTGTGGGGCGGCGGGCCGGAGGGCGTGCGGATTGGGTCGGCGACGCTTTGGGCGCTTCCGTTGCTTCGGTCACAATCTGCGTCGTCGCCTCTTCGGGGGCGGTGGCTTCCTGTGCCTCTTCCACGATCTTCTCTGCCGGCGCATCCGGTGTCGCGGCCTCGCGCAGCACATCATCGGTGCGCGCCTCGGGATCCGGGGCCTCTACGGGTTCGGGGGCCACACGCTCTACAGGGCGCGGCACGGCGACGGGTGCTTCCTCTGGCGTCAGAACGGCGACATCGGCAGGCGGCTCGGGCAGCTCGGGGGCCTGATCGCTCACGTCCTCCGAGGGGGGCGGTGCGATGGGTTCAGGCTCTGGCACGGGTTCCGGGGCGGGCTCGGGCTCCGGCGTAGGCTCAGGGGTCGGTTCTGGTTCGGGGGCAGGTTCCGGTTCAGGGGCAGGCTCGGGCTGCGCTGCGGCCTCCGCCTGCGCGGATTGCGCCGCGGCGACCATCTCGTCATATTGAGCGGCCGAAATGACCGACACCTCCTGCATCTCCACAGGGTCGCTGTGCGAGGTAAAGATATTCCCCAGCAATAGCCAGCCGATGAGCCCCAAGTGACCCGCGCCAGAGATGTAATGCCCCTTGTGCATGGTTACCCGCCTGACGCGCCTGTGCCGTCCAACTTCGGCCCGCCGGTTTCAGTCACCAGACCAATGTTGCTAAAGCCACCTGCGTTCAGCGCTCCCATGACTTCCATGATCGAGGCATAGGGCACAGCCCCATCCGCACGCAGGAACACGCGGTCGCTCGCACGCTCCGCCGAAATGGCACGCAGCTTGGCAACCAGATCATCACGCCCGGTCTCTGTCTTCTGGATCTGCACGGACCCGTCCGCCAGAACGGTCACGGTCAACGGCTCCTCCTGCTCGGACGGCAGGGCGGTGGCCGCTGTTTTGGGCAGCTCGACCGGCACGCCAACGGTCAGCAAAGGTGCCGCGACCATAAAGATGATCAAGAGCACCAGCATCACGTCAACGAACGGCGTGATGTTGATCTCTGCCATCGGCTGCGCACGGCCGCGACGGCGGCCACGGCCACCCCCGCCCTGCTTTTTCATCACCCCACCTGCCATGGCTCAGCTATCCAGCTGACGGCTGAGGATGGTGGCGAATTCATCAGCAAAGGCTTCGTAGCCGCCCAGAATACGATCAGAATCCGCGCTCAGCTTGTTATAGAAGATAACCGCGGGAATAGCCGCCAGAAGGCCGATGCCTGTGGCCAAAAGCGCCTCGGCAATACCGGGGGCGACGACGACAAGGCTGGTGTTTTGTTGGGCCGCGATCTCGATGAAAGAGTTCATGATCCCGAATACGGTCCCGAACAGACCGATAAATGGCGCGGTGGACCCTGTGGTCGCCAGCACGGGCAAGCCCTTTTGCAGACGCTCTGCCTCTTTGGCAATCGCCACATCCATGCTGCGGTCGATCCGCGCGGTGGCACCGGGGATCAGCCCGCCATCCTCGCGATGCGACCGGCGCCATTCCGTCATACCGGCGGCGAAAATCTTTTCTGCGGCCCCATCCGGATCCGGCCCGATCGTGTCATACAACCCGTCCAACGGCTCGCCCGACCAGAATGCTTGGTCAAACCGCTCTGCCTCGGCTTTGGCGTGGCGGTACTGGATCATCTTCTGAATGATGATCGACCACGACCAGAAGGACGCGACGATCAGCATGATCATCACGAGTTTTACGGTAATCGTTGCGCGGAGAAATAGACCCAAGAGCGAGAAATCAATCTCGCTTGCCGCCGCCAGCGTTTCTGCTTCCATCGGTTCTGCTCTTTTTGTTGCGCCCAAAAGGGGCTTCATCTGCCTCAACGGCCCTGTTTTCCAAGGCGCTATTTGGCACAAGCTTAGCCGAGTGCAATATCTATTGCTAGGATTATGGGGCCAATCCGCCTGCTAGACGGGGATTGAGCGAAGTTTCGCTGGCAATCGGCAAGGTTTGCCTGACGCCGCGATACAAACAATCGTAACCACCGCCCGGAACAGGACCGCATCGCCGCGTTTGACCTCTTGCTCCATCACCATGCGGGCCGGCGTGATCGACGTGGCCCATGTCTCTACATCAAGCATATCGTCGAAAACCGCAGGCTGAATGTAATCCGCCTCTACCCGCCGCACGGCAAAGACCACGCCTTCGGCTTTCATGGCCAACTGGTCAATTCCCATCTCGCGCACCCAGTCACTGCGCGCCCGTTCAATATAGCGCAGGTAATTCGCGTAATAGACGATCCCCGCCATATCGGTGTCTTCGTAGTAAACGCGGATCGGCAGATGGTGGGTCATTGCGCCGCCCCCACCCGCGCGAACAAACGCAGTGCATGAGACGGGTCCTGCGCTGCCACGGGCATCACGGGGTCATAGGCCGCACGCAACAGTACCGCCACCTCCGGCTTCAGGATCGTCGCCCCCTCGTGCAGTGCTAGTGGCGACACCTCGCGGAACGCAGTATCAGACCACAGCAAGAAAGACTGCACGATCTGCCCCAGTGCCAGGGCTTGCGCGGGCATCGCGCTCAGCTGCTCGTCCATGCGCAGAAAGACGAAACATGCCTTGATGGCGCCTGTCTCGTCAAAGCGGAACAGACGATACTGATTGGCCCCCGCCGCATCCAGCTTTTCCACCAGCGGGCCAAGATCAGGCACCAGACGGTCCAGATCGGGCACCTCCAACAGCTCTGCCCAATCCTTGAAAAAGAACATCATCAGATTGCTGCCAAGCTCGGGGTCGGTCTCTGACATGCTGTGCCCCCCCAACTGACAGACCGCCTCGATCGCGCTTTTGACCACGGTCAGCGTCGCATCATCCACGCCAAAGACCACAGGTGCCAACGGGCGGCCCCAACGGGCAAAGGCATAGCTGTCGTCGCTTCGGGTAAACAGCGCTTCGATCTCTTGTGGTGTCATCTCAACTTCCAAATGGTCTTAAATCCTCGCCGAAGGCTTCCCCGCCCTCAGCCAAACAAATCGCTTTGGGGTTTGGGCGGTGCCATCCCCAGATGCGACCAGGCTTTCTGCGCCAGCATCCGTCCCCGCGGCGTGCGCTGGATCAACCCTTGTTGCAGCAGGTAGGGCTCGATCACCTCTTCCAGCGCATCACGGGATTCAGACAGCGCCGCCGACATGGTTTCGATCCCGACCGGGCCGCCCTGATAATTCTCGGCGATCAGACGCAGATAGCGGCGGTCGGCCCCGTCCAGCCCCAGCTTGTCGACGCCAAGACGGGTCAGCGCCATATCCGCCAGCGCGCGGGTCACGCGGCCGTCGCCTTCGACAACGGCGAAATCCACAACGCGTCGCAGCAGACGGCCCGCGATACGCGGGGTGCCACGGGCGCGCTTGGCGATCTCGCGTGCGCCCCCCTCATCGGCGGGGGCTCCCAGCTTGCGGGCATTGCGATCGACGATGATGAACAACTCATCCTCGGTATAGAACTGCAAACGCGTCGGGATGCCGAAACGGTCGCGCAGCGGCGTGGTCAACAGCCCCATGCGCGTTGTCGCGCCAACCAGCGTGAAGGGCTGCAGCTCGATGCGCACGGTGCGCGCGGCGGGGCCTTCGCCGATCACGAGGTCCAGTTCAAAGTCTTCCAACGCGGGATACAGCACCTCTTCCACGGCTGGATTCAGACGGTGGATTTCATCGATGAACAACACATCGCGGGCTTCGAGGTTGGTCAGGATGGCCGCCAGATCGCCCGCCTTTGCCAGCACAGGGCCAGAGGTCATGCGGAACCCGACCCCCAGCTCGCGTGCCATGATCTGCGCCAGCGTGGTCTTCCCCAATCCGGGCGGGCCGTGGAACAGCGTGTGGTCCATCGCCTCGCCCCGCTGCTTGGCGGATTGGATGAACACCTTGAGGTTGGCCCGCGCCTCGGCCTGACCGACGAATTCATCCAGCATCTGCGGGCGCAGGGCGCGGTCTATATCACCGGGCTGCGGGTCCGGCCGCAAAGTTGGGTCACTGTCGATCATCAAATATCCAAGCAAGGTTCATACGGACGGCCACGCGGCTATGCGCATCCTATCCTTTGGGGGCAAGCAGTTTCAACGCCGCGCGGATCAGCTGCGGCGTATCGGCCTCTGGCATCTCTCCGGCGGCTTGCGCCACGGCCCCTGCCGCATCGCCCGGACCATAGCCAAGGTTGCCAAGCGCCGACAGCGCCTCTGCCTGCGCGGACTGGTTCGGCGGGGCCACGGGGCGGCGTTTGGGGGCAGCGGTTTCGATCACCTCTGCTGCGGCTTCGACCTCGCCATGCGCCTCGGCCAGCGAACCGGTCATCGCCATCACCCCCGGTGCCTTATCCTTGAGGTCCAGCACCACGCGCTGCGCGATCTTGGGGCCGACGCCCTTGGCCACTTTGACCGCGTTCCAGTCCCCAAGCGCGATGGCGCGGCTGACACCATCTGGCCCAAGCGCGCCCAAAATGGCCAGCGAGGCCTTGGCCCCCACCCCCTGAACAGAGGTCAGCAGCCGGTGCCATTCCTTTTCCGCCAAAGTCTGAAAGCCGAAAAGCTGCATCAGGTCTTCGCGCACCACCAGATCGGTGAAAAGCGCCACCACCTCGCCCACGCCGGGCAGCGCGGCCATCGTCCGGTCAGAGCAATAGACCAGATAACCGACACCACGCACGTCAATCAGCAGATGATCCGGCGCGCGATAATCAATACGTCCTGTGATCTTGCCAATCATGCGCTTGCCCTTGCGACGGCCTGCGCCAAGGTCGAGGCCCCCCCGTGATGCGCGTGACAGATGGCGATCGCCAAGGCATCCGCGGCATCGGGGCCGGCAATCTCTGCCCCCGGCAATTGCATGCGTACCATATGAAGCACCTGCCCCTTATCCGCGTGGCCGACGCCAACGACCGTTTTCTTGACCGTATTGGGCGCATACTCACCGACCGCCAGCCCCGCCTGCGCAGGCACCAGCATCGCGATCCCCCGCGCCTGCCCCAGCTTGAGCGTCCCGGCACCATCCTTGTTCACAAAAGTCTGTTCCACCGCCGCGGCATCGGGTCGATAGGTCACCATGATGCGCGTCAACTGCGCATGGAGCGACAAAAGACGCGTAGCAAGATCGGCCCCCTCGGACTGACAAATGCCGTTCGCCACATGCGTGATGCGGCTGCCGGCCACGTCGATGACGCCCCAGCCCATATTGCGCAAGCCCGGATCAATGCCGATTACCCGTATCATATGCCCATTATCCTCAAGAATTTTCTTTTTCCAAGGCAGTAGCACGAAACGCGAACATCCACCAAGGTTTTTGCACCGCGCCACACAAAAGTCACAATTCAATCTGGAAGCTGAATTTCGAGGCGGGTTGCGACGCTCAAGCCACTGAAAACGACCCCCGCGTCAGTGGCGGCAAACCCCTTATGAATAGGCGCTAAACCGCCAAATGCTGCTATGCAGCAAACGCAGAACACACATGCGCCGGTGGGTGTTGTGAAGTGTTTTCATTCTGCCTAATTGCACAGCGCACCGCCGGATTATCCGGCTTTTCTTTATTCAAGGATGGCTCCAATGGCTGTTTACTATAATACCCCAACCACCTACGGCACCGCCGCAGCTGTTAACCGCTTTTTCGCGCATCTTGGCGACGTTGTCGGCAGCATCATCAAATGGAACGACGCACGTGTCACACGCAACGCCCTGTCCGCGCTGTCCGACCGTGAACTCGACGATATCGGTCTGGTCCGTGGCGACATCGAACGCGTCGCAATGAACCACTTCATCCGCTAAGGGTCGATGTTTCATAGCGCCCAAGGGGCTGCCAACCCAAAGCACAAGCCACGCACATCTGAATGATCTGCGTGGCTTCATTTATTCTACGACAGTGAAATATGACGGTGCAGGCCACCGTCCCGCAGCGTCCCTATCCGCGAAAGACCGGCCCCAGCTTACGGGCAAGCGTTTGCGTCACCGGATCGACCTGCAAAACCCAAGCCCCCGCCTGTTCGATCACGGTGCCCTGCGCCAAACTGTCCAGCCTGCTGTCATAGGCCGTGGGGCCGATCGCCGCCAGAACGAACCCTTTGAAGCAGACGAACAGGGCCACCAGCGCGACCAGTAATTTGGTCGGCACCCGCAGGCCGCGCCGCGCCGGCCGCGCGACAACCAGCCCGTCGGCACGGATGGTGGTGTAATAGCCCCGCGCGAGCTTGACGTTCTTACTCTCTAAACTCTTTACGCGTGTCCCAAATTGTTGACGAGCATCAACCATGGCAGCCTCTAGTCGCTAAAGGCCCCCACCTCTCGCAAGATCATAATAAAGCAAGAATGTGTCAAATTCTCTGCATTTCGACCTTGTTCATGGCGAAAAGTGACAAAGATTATGGCATTTTCTGGACAGTCAACGTGGTCCAGTCACCAATCACCTCTCGGTTGACAAGATTGATGCCGGATTGCGCATAAACCTCGATCACGTCATCCGCCTGTTCGTTTAAAATGCCAGATAGAATCGCATAGCCCTCGGGGGCCAGCGCCTCGGCCATATCGGGGGCAAGTGCGACCAACGGCCCTTTCAGGATGTTGGCGAATACCAGATCGAAGGGCGCGCGCGATGCCAGTTCGGGATGGTCAAATCCCGCTGCCTCGACGCAGATCAAACGGTCGGCCAGATTATTCGCGGCCGCATTGGCGCGGGCCACGTCGACGGCAACCTCGTCGATGTCGCTGGCCAACACGGGGTTCGGCCAGATGCGCGCCGCCGCCATCGCCAGCACCGCTGTACCGCAGCCGATATCTGCCACGTTCTGCCCGACCATGCCGCCGCTCGCCAAACGGTCCAACGCGCGCAAGCAGCCCAATGTGGTGCCGTGGTGCCCGGTGCCAAAGGCCATTGCCGCCTCAATCAACAGCGGCTCACAGTCTTCGGGCACCTTGTCCGCGTCATGGCTGCCGTAAACAAAGAACCGCCCCGCCTCGACCGGCGACAGTTCGCGGCGCACATGGGCGACCCAATCGGTTTCCGGCAGCTCTGACACGACAAATTCCTTCGCCCCCATAGAGGCCGCCAGCACCGCCAGCGCTGTCTCATCCGGGCTTTCCTCGAAATAGCCGCCGACTTCCCACAGGCCCGAGCCGTCTTCCATCTCGAAAACGCCGACACCGGTGGGTTCCGGCACCAGCCGCTCCATCGCCTCGCCCAAAGCATAGGCGGGCTTGCGTCCTTCAAGGGTCGTCAAAGCTGTGAATGTTGGCATGGGAAACTCCGTCAGGATCGCCGATATCGCCGCGCGACATCCGGCTTTGTCAGGGGGTGCTACTCGGCCGGGGCCGGCAGCGGATTGGAAAAGATCGTCTCGTGGCCCGGCACGGGATGGCGCGGGATCATCAGCGACAGCAACAGCGACACCAGCGCCATCCCCGCCGCAAGGAAAAACACCGCCGCGGGCGAGATCAGCCACAGCAGCCCCAGCCCCACAGGCAGGAACACCGCCGCGATGTGATTGATGGTAAAGGCCACCGCCGCCGTCGGCGCAATGTCGGCAGGGTCGGCAATCTTCTGAAAATAGGTCTTGAGCGCGAGCGCCAGCGCAAAGAACATGTGATCCAGCACATAAAGCGTCGCGGCCACCACTACGCCCCAGCCCAGATAATAGACGCCGCCATAGGCCAGAAACACGATGATCAGCCCGATGTATTCAAAGCTCAGCGTGCGGCGCTCGCCAAAGAAGCCGACTGCACGGCCCATCAGCGGGGCAAAGATCATATTGGCGATCAGGTTGATCAGATAGAGCAGGGTGATTTCATGCACATCAAACCCAAAGCGTTCGACCATCATGAAGCCCGCAAAAACGACAAAGATCTGCCGCCGCGCGCCAGACATGAATTGCAGCGCATAATACAGCCAGTACCGCTTGCGCAGCACCATCTTCTTGACCTGCGGTGTCGGGGCCTCGAACTGCGGATAGGCCAGCAGCGCCACTAGCGCGATCACCGCCGTCACCCCGCCGCCAATCAGATAGACGATGTTATAGGACAGCGACAAGGTATCCCACAGCGCCATGATCGCCAGATAGGCCATCAGCGTCGCCGCCGACCCCGCTGCCATCAGCCAGCCAATCATGCGGGGCGCGTCCTCGATCTTGAGCCACTGCAACTGCAGCGACTGGTTCACCGTCTCGTAATAGTGAAACCCGATAGAGCTGAGCATTGTGATCGTCAGGATACCGCCCATCGACGGGAACCACGCGGTCAGCGCCGTCGCCACCCCCAGCAGCACCAGTGATACCAACCCCAATACCTGTTCGCGCACGAACAGGATAATCGCGATCACGCCGACCGCCAGAAAGCCCGGTATCTCGCGCACCGTATGCAGCAAGCCGATGTCCGATCCGTCGAACCCGGCGACCTCAATCACAAAGTTATTCAGCAGCGCCGACCATGTGTTGAAGGCAATGGGCATCGCCAGCGCCATCAGGAACAGCAGCGCCACAGGGCGGCGCCAGAACGGTTGATGCTTGGCATCTTCAAGGGTCACATATTGGGTCATGGGCAATTCCTTACCCCCGTTCCCGCCCCTTGACGAGATCAAATCACCCGCCTCACGCGCATGCTCCGCGCAACCGCAGCTTCCAAATGGCCCGAAATCCTCGCCGAAGGCCCTTGCCCCGCAGGGGCAAGCGCGTCTCACCGCTAATAAAAACTCTGCGGGTCGATATCGACGGCGATGCGCACATCATTCTTCAACCGCAGCTGTGCGACCCATTTCGCCAATGCCTCTTGCAAGGGGGCGGCCTTTTCGGCCTTGACCAGCAGCCGCACGCGATGCCGCCCGCGCACCCGTGCGATTGGCGCGGGCGCGGGCCCATAGACCTGCGCGCCCACGGCCCGCAGCGGCGCATCCTGTCGCGCCAGCTGGTTGCCCGCATCAAACAGCGCGGCCACATCGGGGCCGCTCAGGATGATGCCCGCCATCCGGCCATAGGGCGGCACGCCGGCGTGGCGGCGCTCTCCGGCTTCGGCTTTCCAGAACCCTTCCTCATCCCCTGCCAGAATGGCGCGGATCACCGGGTGATCCGGCTGAAAGGTCTGCAACAGCGCGGTGCCCGGAGCCTCGGCCCGTCCGGCGCGCCCCGCCACCTGCCGCATCAACTGATAGGTTCGTTCTGCCGCGCGCAGGTCCGATCCCATCAGCCCCAAGTCCGCGTCAATGACCCCCACCAGTGTGAGGTTGGGAAAATTGTGCCCCTTCGCAACCAGCTGCGTGCCGATGATGATATCCGCCGCCCCATCAGCGATCCCCGCGATCTCGGCCTTGAGCGCGCGGGCCGAACCGTACATGTCCGAGCTTAGCGTCGCGACCCGCGCCTCGGGCCAAAGGGCGGCGGCTTCTTCGCCCAGACGTTCCACCCCCGGCCCCACGGCAGCCAGCTTGCCTTCGACCTCGCACGAGGGGCAGACCTCGGGCATGGGCTTGCTTTCGCCGCATTGGTGGCAGACCAGCCGTTTGAGGTAGCGGTGTTCGACCATCCGCGCATCGCAATGATCGCAGCCGATCTGATGCCCGCAGGCGCGGCACAGGGTCACCGGCGCATAGCCGCGGCGGTTGATGAACAGCATCGCCTGCTCGCCCCGTTCCAGCCGCTTGTCGACCTCGACCTTCAACGTGGGCGACACCCATTTATCGCTCGGCAGGCCTTCGCTGCGCATGTCGATCGCGCCCATCGTCGGCATCACTGCCGGCCCAAAGCGCGATGTCAGCTCGACCCGCGTATATTTGCCCGCCTCGGCGTTGGCCCAGCTTTCCAACGACGGTGTGGCAGAGGCCAGAACCACCTGCGCCCCGCAGATGGACGCCCGCAGCACCGCCATGTCACGGGCGTTATACAGCACGCCTTCTTCCTGCTTGTACGAGGTGTCATGTTCCTCGTCGACGACGATCAGACCAAGGTTCTGGAACGGCAGAAACAGCGCCGACCGCGCACCGATCACCACCTGAGCCTGTCCCTGCCCGACCATTTTCCAGATGCGACGCCGCTCTGTCATCGTGGCACCCGAATGCCATTCCGCAGGCTTCGCGCCAAATCGCGCCTGCACACGGTGCAAGAACTGTTCGGTCAGCGCGATTTCCGGCAGCAGCACCAAAGCCTGCCTGCCGGATTTCAAAGCAGCGGCCACAGCCTCCAGATAGACTTCGGTCTTGCCCGATCCGGTCACACCCCGCAGCAAGGTGGTGCCATATGTGCCCGAGGCCACCCCCGCCGCCAGCAGCGCCGAGGCCGAGGCCTGATCATCCGTCAGCTCTTTGCTGGGCAAGCTCGGGTCCATGCGCATGAACGGCAAATCGCGCGGGCTGTCCTGTTCCAGCACTGCGCCCTGGGTCACCAACCCCTTGATCACCGACGCCGTCACCCCCGACATCTCGGCCAGTTCCTTGAGCGTGAACGAAAGGTCGCCATACTCCGCCAGAGTTTCCAACACGCGACGGCGCGCGTCGGTCATCCGGTCAGGCTCCCCCTCGCCGCGTCGGTAAATCTTGCGCATCGACGGCGGGTCGCCCAACCCCGGCGCACGCGTCGCCAGCCGCAACATCGCGGGCATCGGCGTCAGCGTATAGGCGGCGGCACGGGTCAGAAAACTGCGCAGTTCTTCGCGCA
Organism: Sulfitobacter sp. CB2047; assembly: GCF_000735125.2. NCBI lineage: Bacteria > Pseudomonadati > Pseudomonadota > Alphaproteobacteria > Rhodobacterales > Roseobacteraceae > Sulfitobacter > Sulfitobacter sp. CB2047. Next base: position 2,874,289 of record NZ_CP072613.1, read on the forward strand.
TGGGGGCCGCATCGAGCACGCGGATCACCGACCGTATCTTGGACAGCTCGTAATCCCCCTGCCCAGCGCCCCAGACAACACCGATCACCTTGCGCGGACCCAAAGGCACCTCGACGAAGGCCCCCATATGGCAGCCGCCTTCGGGCGCTTTGTAATCCAGCGCACGGCCCAGCGGCTGGGTGGTCATCACGGCCACCAGCTCATTTGCATGAAAAAATTCTGGCGGTTTCACCAATCGCTCCGGAACGGGGTTACGGGAATTAGGGTTCCAGCTTGGCGGATGATGCGCTAAAGCCCTAGGCGACAGACATAGCCATTCCTGCTGCCTATTCCAACCTGAAGGACGTAACATGAAATTCTTCGTAGATACCGCCGAAATCGATGCCATCGCCGAGCTGAACGATCTGGGCATGGTAGACGGGGTGACAACAAACCCGTCGCTGATCCTGAAATCCGGCCGCAACATTCTGGAAGTCACGAAAGAGATCTGTGATCTGGTCGACGGCCCCGTCTCTGCCGAAGTTGTCGCGACCAAAGCGGACGACATGATCGCCGAAGGCCGCAAACTGGCCGAGATCGCGGAAAACATCACCGTGAAGCTGCCCCTGACATGGGACGGTCTGAAAGCCTGTAAAGTGCTGTCGGACGAGGGCAAGATGGTCAACGTCACGCTCTGCTTCTCGGCGAACCAGGCATTGATCGCCGCCAAGGCCGGTGCCACGTTCATCTCGCCATTCATCGGGCGTCTGGATGACATCAACCTTGACGGTATGGACCTGATCCAGGACATCCGCACGATCTATGACAACTACGGGTTCGAGACTGAAATCCTTGCCGCGTCGATCCGTACCGTGAACCACGTGCTGGACGCTGCGCGTATCGGTGCCGATGTCATGACCGCCCCGCCAGAAGTGATCAAGAAACTGGCGTCGCACCCGCTGACCGACAAGGGGCTCGAGACCTTCATGGCCGATTGGGCAAAGACAGGTCAGAACATCCTCTGATCCCGCTTCAAGACGACGACAAAGGGGCACGCGCGTCGCAGGCTGCGCGTGCCCACCACGATCTGCATGTGCCCGTAGTTGGCCCATGTCCTCGCAGAAAACCGCAGCAGCTTCGCCCTGCCTCTGCCCCGTCCATGCGCGGCGAGCGGGCGGTTTGACGCCGAAAAACCAGCCATACGCCAAAAGAAAAAAGCAGATTTAGCCTGACGCGCATGCTATGTCAGTGCCAAATATAAAAAGAGACCCGCATGAGCAGTAACCACAAGATCGAAGATTCCCTTCGGGAAGCGATTATTTCACAGCCCGACGTCATCCTTGACGACAACGACGTGATGCAGGCCCTGATCGCCGCGAATGAACGCGCGATGGGGGGCAATATTGTCGATCTGCGCGGCATCGCCATGGACCGGCTGGAAACCCGTCTGGACCGGCTTGAGGACACGCACCGCAACGTGATCGCCGCGGCTTATGAAAACCTTGCGGGGACCAACCAGATCCACCGCGCGATCCTGCGCATGCTTGACCCTGTAGACTTCGAACCCTTCCTCAAGGATCTCGGGGGCGAGGTTGCCGATATCCTGCGGGTCGACGCTGTGCGGCTGGTGCTGGAATCTGCCGAGAATGACGATGATCCCGCGATCAAACGCTTGGGCGATGTGCTGAACGTCGCCGAACCGGGTTTTATTGACGACTACCTATCGAACGGGCGCGGCGGCACGGTGCGTCAGGTGACCCTGCGCGGTGTGCAGCACAGCCCCGAACATATCTACGGCGGCGCGGCGGATTGGATCCGGTCGGAAGCCTGCCTGAAACTGAACTTTGGCGCGGGCCGGTTGCCGGGCTTGCTGATCCTTGGCTCCGAAGACCCGCATATGTTCAGCCCGCAACAGGGCACCGATCTGCTGGGCTTCTTCGCTGGCGTGTTCGAGCGGACGATGCGCCGCTGGCTGTCTTGAGCGGGGCAAACGCGCTTTTGATCAGCCCCGCCGCGCGGGACGCCCTGCAAAGCTGGCTGGACCATCAACGCGCCCTAAAGGGGGCTGCCGAGAACACGATCACCGCCTATCAGGGGGATCTGGTCGATTTCCTTGCGTTTATGACTCTGCATAAGGGCGACAGCCAAGGCTTGGGCGCGCTGTCAAAGATCACCATCTCGGACATGCGCGCCTGGATGGCACAGACCCGCAGCGGGGATGTCGGGCCACGGTCGATGGCGCGCAAGCTGTCGGCGGTCAAAGCCTTCTATCGCTGGCTGGCAGAGCGCGAGGGGTTCGAGCCTACCGCCGTGCTGTCGACCAGATCGCCGAAGTTTCCCAAAAAGCTGCCCCGCCCCTTGGCGATTGATGCCGCTCAGGCGATGATCGACAGCGTGGAAATGCAGTCGCGTCACGCCTGGGTGGCCGCGCGGGATGTGGCGGTCCTGACCCTGCTGTGGGGGTGCGGGCTGCGGATATCCGAAGCGCTTGGCCTCAAGGGGGCCGACGCGCCCCTGCCCGAGGTGCTGCGTATCATCGGTAAGGGCGGTAAGGAACGGGTGGTGCCCGTGCTCCCTGCGGCGCGCGATGCCGTGGATGCCTATCTGCGCGTCTGCCCCTTTGGGAAGGAACGGGATGCGCCGCTGTTTCGCGCAGTGCGCGGCGGGCCTTTGGCGGCACGGGCGATATCGCAGGTCATGGCGGATGCACGGATGCAGCTTGGCCTGCCTGCCAGCGCCACACCCCACGCACTGCGCCACAGCTTTGCCACGCATCTGCTGGATGCGGGGGGCGATCTGCGTGCGATCCAAGAGCTTTTGGGCCATGCGTCGCTCTCGACCACGCAGGCCTATACGGCTGTCGATACCGCGCGTCTGATGGATGTCTATAACCGCGCCCACCCCAAGGCGGGCGGCGGCAGTTAACGGTCCAGCTGGGTGACGAAATCCTGCGCGGCTTTGGTGGGGTCCGCCAGCCCCTGTGCCACACGATCGCTAAGCTCGGTCAACGCGGCCTTGGCCTTGGGCTTTTCCAACTGCGCAAGCAACGCCTGCTTCACCGCCTGTTCAAACCAGTAGCGGGCTTGTGCGGCACGGGCATGTTGCCAGAACCCTTCGGCGCGGCGCCATTCGGTCAGCGCCTCTACCTCGGCCCATGCCTCGTCCAGCCCGTTTTCCTCCAGCGCTGAGACCATCATCGCCTTGGGAAACCCCTTGGGGTCTTGTGGCCGTTTGCGCAGCAACCGCAGGGCACCGGCGTAATCGGCACAGGTCCGCGACGCGGCGGGTTTCAGATCCCCATCGGCTTTGTTGATCACGATGATATCCGCCATCTCCATGATGCCGCGCTTGACGCCTTGCAGCTCGTCCCCGCCCGCAGGGGCCAGCAACAGCATGAAAACATCGGACATCTCTGCCACCACCGTCTCTGACTGGCCGACGCCGACCGTTTCGATCAGCACCACGTCAAAACCTGCGGCCTCGCACAGGGTCACCGCCTCGCGGGTGCGGCGGGCCACGCCGCCCAGATGGGTCTGGCTGGGCGACGGGCGGATGAAAGCATCGCGTTCGCGCGACAAGAGGTCCATCCGCGTCTTATCCCCCAAGATCGACCCGCCCGAACGCGAAGAGGACGGATCAATCGCCAGCACCGCGACCTTGAGCCCGCGCCCGATCAGCATCATGCCGAAGCTTTCGATAAAGGTGGATTTCCCCACACCCGGCGTCCCCGACAACCCGATCCGCAGCGCTTCGCGCCCCTTGGGCAGCGCGGCAAGCAGCTCTGTCGCCTGCGCACGGTGATCCTCGCGACCGGATTCGATCAAGGTGATCCCCCGCGCCAGCGCGCGGCGCTCCCCTGCTGCGATACCCTTCGCCAGATCGTCGATGTTCATAGGTCCTGCCCCTCACGCCTTTGGCCCATGTTTCGATCCCGGCGGCGCAAATGTCCAGACCACAGGCCGGGTCTTGGCCCCGCGCCGGGTTTCGCCCATAACCACGCGTATGGCTTTTACCCTTCCCATTGATGACGTGATGCCGCAGGTGATCGACGCGCTGCGCGGCCAGGGCCGCGTTGTGCTGCAAGCGCCCCCCGGTGCGGGCAAGACCACGCGCGTGCCGCTGGCGATGCTGGACGCGGGGCTGACCACCGGCCGCATCCTGATGCTGGAACCGCGCCGCCTTGCCGCGCGTGCAGCCGCCGAACGGATGGCTGCGACCTTGGGCGAAGAACCGGGGCAAACCGTGGGCTTTCGCGTCCGCGGTGCCAGCGCCGTCAGCAAATCCACCCGTATCGAGGTCGTGACCGAGGGCATTCTGACCCGCATGCTGCAAGACGACCCCGACCTGCCCGGTGTCGGCGCGGTGATCTTTGACGAATTCCACGAAAGATCCCTGAACGCGGATCTGGGCCTCGCGCTTTGCCTAGAGGTGGCCGAAGCGCTGCGCGATGACCTGTTGATCGTCGCCATGTCCGCCACGCTGGACGCCGCCCCCGTCGCCGCACTGATGCAGGCACCGGTGGTCACCTCCGAAGGGCGCAGCTTTCCGGTGACGCCCCATTGGCTGGACCGGCCCGTAGGCAAGCAACGGTTCGAGCAGGCAGTCGCCGATCTGGTGTTGCACGCGCTGGATACCGCCCCGGGATCGGCGCTGGTGTTCCTGCCCGGCGAAGGTGAAATCCGACGGGTTGAAAGCGCGCTGACCGGACGGCTGCCCGCCGATTGCACGCTCGCCCCGCTGTTCGGCGCGATGGACTTCAAAGCGCAGCGCGCTGCGATTGCCCCGGCCAAAACAGGCCGCAAGGTCGTGCTCGCGACTTCTATCGCGGAAACCTCGCTGACCATCGAAGGGGTGCAGATCGTGGTGGACGGGGGCCGCGCGCGACGGGCGCAGTTCGATCCGTCCTCGGGTATGTCGCGGCTGATCACCGACCGCGTAACCCGCGCCGAAGCGACGCAGCGCGCGGGCCGTGCCGGGCGTGTGTCGGAAGGCACTGCGTTCAAACTCTGGACCCGCGGCGAGGAAGGCGCGCTGGCCGCCTACCCCCCCGCCGAGATCGAGGCCGGCGATCTATGCGCCTTCGCGTTAGAGCTGGCAGTCTGGGGGGCGCAGGCCGATGACCTTAAGTTCGTGACCCCGCCCCATGCAGGCCGTCTGGCCGAAGCACAGGCCGTGCTGCACATGCTGGGGGCGCTGGATGCGACGGGTCGGATCACAGAGCATGGCCGCAGCTTGGCGAAGATGCCGCTGCATCCCCGTCTGGCGCATATGGTCGCCAAAGGCGGGCGCAGCGCCCCGACGCTGGCCGCGATCCTGTCGGAGCGTGACCCCTTGCGCGGCGGCTCTGTCGATCTGGCGCTGCGGCTTGATGCGGTCGCGGGCAAGCGCGTCCCGGCCGAGGTCAACCACGCTGCCCTTTCACGCATCAAGCAAGACGCCAAACGGCTGGCCAGAGGGCAAACCGGTGACGGCCCCGATACGCTGGGGGTGCTGGCGGCACTTGCCTACCCCGACAGGGTGGCACTGCGGCGCAAGGGCGACGCCCCGCGATACGTTATGTCGGGCGGCAAAGGCGCGATCCTGCCCGAGAGTGATCCGCTGGCGGGGGAACGTTTGCTGGTGGCGACCGATCTTGACGGCGACCCGCGAGAAGCACGCATTCGCCAAGCCGCGCGCCTGTCCGACAGCGATCTGCGTGAAAGCTTCGCGGATCAAATCGGATGGCATAAACTCTGCGTCTGGTCCCGCCGCGAGGGCCGCGTGCTGGCGCGGCAGCAGGAACGTTTTGGCGCATTGGTGCTGGACGACAGGGCGTGGTCCGACGCCCCTGCGGAAGACATCGCGCAGGCCATGCTCGACGGGGTGCGGCAGCTGGGTCTGATGCCCGGCAAAGCGGCGGCGCTGTTTCTGGCGCGGGCGCGGCTGATGGGCGATGATTTCCCCGATTTCAACGAGGATCACCTGCTTGAGACCTTGGAGGATTGGTTGCCCGGTCATCTGACAGGTGTCCGCAGCACCGCCGACTGGAAGGCGTTTGACCTGCTGCCTGCCCTGACCGCGCGGCTGAGCTGGGACGACCAGCAAGCGCTTGATCGTGCCGCGCCTGCGCATTTCACCACGCCGCTGGGGCGCAAGATCGCAATTGATTATAGCGAAACGCAGCCCCAGATCGCCCTGCGTCTGCAAGAGGTCTTTGGCACCACCCGTCACCCCATGATCGCAGGGCAGCCCTTGCAGATCACGCTGCTGTCCCCCGCGCAGCGACCCGTGCAGGTGACCACCGATCTGCCGGGGTTCTGGGCTGGGTCCTATGCCGATGTGCGCAAGGACATGCGCGCCCGCTATCCACGCCACCCGTGGCCCGAAGACCCGACGCAGGCCGATCCGACGCTACGGGCCAAACCCCGCGGCACCTGAGGCCCCGCGATGTCGAGCGGCGTGCCCTGCGAGTACCAGTAATCCGCCCGCAATCGCCCAGTTCTTGACAAAGATCGACATCTGCCACGGGTCATCAGGGATGAAGTGGAAGATGCTCGTTGCCATACAATAAAGCGCGAGTGCTGCGCTCATGGGGGCGAGCCAGAGACCGAAGATCAAGCTGATCGCCGCCACCCCGTTGAACAGCATCGCGGGCCAGACGAGGAACACGGGCAATCCGCGATCCGACAGCAAACCCTGCGCCGCTGCAGGATCGACCAGCTTTTGTACAAATCCCGCGACGAAAAGGGCCGCCAAAAGCAGGCGGCCCGTATAAATCGCAATCCTCTCAACCCGCTGCATCAGGCGGCGGCGGGCGTAAAGGTCATCGCCAACCCGTTAATACAGTGGCGTTTGCCCGTGGGTGCAGGACCATCATCGAACACATGGCCCAGATGGCCGCCGCAGCGGTCGCAATGCACCTCGGTCCGCGTGGTAAAGAACCCCTTGTCCGGCATCGTTTCGACAGCATCGTCCAGCGGGGCGAAGAAGCTTGGCCAGCCGGTGCCACTTTTGAACTTGGTCTCGGAGCTATAAAGCGCCTGATCACAACCCTTGCAATGGAACACGCCTTTGCGGACCTCATCGTTTAGCGGGCTGGTAAATGCGCGTTCGGTATCCCCTTCGCGCAGGACGGCATATGCGTCATCGCCCAGTTGCGCGCGCCATTCGGCAGGGGTGCGGCTGACTTCAAAGTCGCCCTGTGCCACGGTCCCGGCCTGCGCCGCCGCGCCTACGCCAAACGGCAAGGCCGCCATCGTCATCGTTGTGCATTTCAGGAAATTCCGGCGTTTCATAATGCCCCCTTAAGGTTGCGGTACTTCGGATAAATTGGATGTCTGTTGAAAGGGCCGCCGGACGTCGCGCGTGGCGCTGACATCCGGCGGTACTCGTTACAAGGCACGCGAGGTGCCGATACTGGATAAACCCGTTGGCGGAATGCATGGTTCCACGCCAACAAACTCGTTACCAAACCGCGCCAAAAACACGGCACGGTCCCTCAGCGACATGGGCTTGCAACCAGTGTCGGCCTGAGTTGTGGAAATACACGGAAGTAGAAAACGAGAAGTTTCACCGAAAACGCAAAAAACCAAAGTTTTTATTAAACTTTCTCAAATACCGTTAAGAAACAACGACTTCGCCCACATGAAAGCGGACGAAGTCTTTGTTTGAATAGTCAGCGACCCCGATAAAACCCGGATTACAGTTCAGACATAGCCCCTGCGGCCAGGACATCGCCCGTAGGTGCCCCCGTGGGCGAGCCGCCGACGGGTTCATCCGAAATCGCCAGCGTGATCTGTGCCGCCTGGCTGCGCAGCTCTGCCGGAACAAGAATCCGCGTCGTCTCGCTGTCGGGCAGAACGCCCAAGGAAACCGGAGCCTGATCGGGCAGGATCGCCCAAAGTTCTAGCACACGCCCCTCGTTCGCGGCGCCCGAAACGCGGCGCAGCGCGATCTCGTGCTTGATCGGTTCGACCACGGCCAACACTTGCAACGGGCTGGTGTCGCTGACCAGCTGTGCGGCCAGAACGGTCGGTTGATCGCCGCCCGGACGTGTGTTGATCTCAAGCAGTTGCACGCCAAGGTAGCCCGCAAACAGCAGCGATGCCATCGCCATCCCCTGCCAGAGCCACAAACGTTGCAGGATCGAAACCCGCTGCTTGGGGAAGACCTGCGCCATCAGCTTTTTCTTCACGCGCGCGGGCGGCGAGACGGGGTCGATCCCGTCGGTCATGGCGGTCAGGCGTTCCTGCCAGAACACAACGCGATTAGCAAAATCACGTTCAGTCGCGACACGGCGACGCGCGGCGATCATATCGTCGTCAGACGACAGGCCTAGCACCATTTCGGCGGCCAGAAGATCATCATCATGGGGTGTTTCGGGCGTTTGGGTCATTGGCTCATACACTCCCGCAGGGCGATCAGGCCACGGCGCAGCCAGGTTCGCATCGTATTCAGCGGCACGCCGAAGCGTTCAGCCAGATCGGAATAGGTCTCGCCATCCAGATAGGCACCCCGAATGGCTTTGCCACGGTCTTCTTCCAGCGTATCAAGACAGCCCGACAGGCGCGACGCCTCTGACGAGGCAACGGCGTATTGTTCGGGCGTGGGTCCGGGGGAGACAAGTTCAAAACCGGGCGTGTTCACGTCCTGATGGCCTTTTTTGCGGGCCCGCAGACGGTCGATAGAGGTATTTCGTGCAATGGTGATCAGCCACGTCATCGGGCTCAGGCCATTGGCATTATACTTATCGGCATTGTTCCAGATTTTGACGAAACTGTCTTGCATGGCGTCCTCTGCTGCGGCGCGTTTGTTCAACACACGCAGACAAACCCCGAAAAGTTTCGCAGAAACACGATCATAGAGCTGGTCAAACGCCGCGCGGTCTTTCAACGCGACACGGGCAATCAAGTTTTCGATTTCTTGTCGGTCCATTTGCACGGGCCATTTCTCCACCTGAACGGGTTTCCAGCGTTACACCGAAACCTACGGCACTCACTACATTTGTCCAGCAAAGCGTTGTCATTGGACAACTTTGTGTAACCCAGGCGCATCGCGTTGGCCAATGGGTAATCTATCGGGCGGCAAGCGGGCGCGGAAATGGCCCCCCGCGTTCACAAGCTATGGACGGGGGCCGGTGTTGCGCGTTTAGTCGTGGCAGGGCTGCCCTGTTGTACACCGCTGCACGGCATCCCGTCTGTCAGGCCCCTATGTGGCCCATATGTGGAAGGAGTATCGCGATGCCGCAGCCCAATCACAGCACCTATGACGTTGTCATTATCGGTGGCGCGATCTTTGGATCGTCGGTCGCATGGTGGCTGACCCAGATGGCCGGTTTTGACGGCAAGGTTCTGGTGGTCGAACGTGACCCCACCTATGAATACGCCGCCACAAGCCATACCAACAGTTGCATCCGCCAGCAGTTCAGCTCGGCCATCAACGTGAAGGTGTCGCAGTTCGGGGCCGAGTTTATCAAGAACTTCCGTCAGTTTATGGGCGATGATCCAGAGGTGCCGCATCTGGCGCTGCAAAGCTTTGGCTATCTCTACCTCGCGGACACGCCCGAGTTTGCGCAGACGCTGCAACAGAACCAGCAGATACAGGTGGCACTGGGGGCGGGCACGCAGCACATGACCGCCGCCGAGGTCGCTGCCGCTTACCCGTTCTATCAGCTTGATGACATCATTGCCGCCAACCACAACCGTGTGGATGAAGGCTATTTCGACGGCGGCACCATGTTTGACTGGTTCAAACGCATGGCCCGCCGCAACGGAGTGGAATACCTGCACGACGAAGTGACCGCGATAACCAAAGCCGCCGATGGCACATCCGTCACCCATGTAACGCTGAAATCCGGCGCAACGGTGGCCTGCGGGACGGTGGTCAACGCCTCAGGCCCGCGGGCGGCCGCGACGGCGGGCATGGCCGGCATCACCCTCCCGGTCGAGCCGCGCAAACGCTATACCTTTGTGTTCGATGCCGCCAAACCGCTGGACCGCGACCTGCCGCTGACAATCGACCCGTCGGGGGTGCATTTCAGGACCGAAGGGAAATACTACATGGCGGGCTGCCCCCCGCGCGAAGATCCTGCGGTCGCCTATGATGACTTTGCCTTTGACCACAGCCTGTGGGAGGACAAGGTGTGGCCCGCCATCGCCACCCGCGTCCCGCAGTTCGATCAGGTCAAGGTGATCAACGAATGGGTCGGGCACTACGATTACAACACGCTGGACCAGAACGCGATTGTCGGGCCGCACAGTGTGGTCGAGAATTTTCTGTGCCTGAACGGGTTCTCCGGTCACGGGCTGCAGCAGGCACCCGCCCTTGGCCGTGGCATCGCTGAATGGATCGCCTATGGCGCATACCGCACGTTGGACCTAAGCCCCTACGCCTACCGCCGGATCGAGGAAAACCAATCGTTGATTGAAAAGGCGGTGATTTGATCCCCCTGCCCCGATGACATACCCATGCCAGGCAACACCCCTTTGTGCGGGCGCGCAGCCTTGCTTGGCCTCGCAAAACGATAGTGGAAGGAAAACGACATGATGAAGAAACTGGTTCTAACGGGGGCCGCAGGGCGGCTTGGGTCCTACCTGCGTGAACCCCTGTCCAAGATGTGCCAAGAACTGGTCAGCACCGACATCGTCGATGACATCGGCAAGCTCTATGAAGGCGAAAGCTACGCCAAGGCCGATGTCGCCGTCTATGACCAGATCGCGCCGCTGCTGGAGGGTGCCGATATGGTTGTCCACTTTGGTGCCATCGTCGATGAAAAACCCTTCGAGGAACTGCTGGGGCCGAATTTCGTCGGATCTTACAACGTATGGGAAGCTGCCTATCAGCACGGGCTTCAGCGGGTCGTTTATGCTTCGTCCATCCACGCTGTGGGCATGCACAAGAAATCCGACTTCATCGGCATCGACGCGCCCCACAAGCCCGATACATTCTACGGCCTCGCCAAATGCTTTAGCGAAGACCTTGCGTCCATGTATTGGGACAAACGCGGGCTAGAGGCCGTGTGCCTGCGCATCCTCAGCTGCGCGCAGGTCAACAACACCCGCGCCTTGGGATCGTGGCTGTCCTATGACGATCTGATCCAGCTGGTCACCCGCGCCATCGATACGCCATCGGTCGGCTTCAGCGTGGTCTACGGCGTGTCCAACAACGACCGCGCGCCGGTGGACAACGCCAAAGCGTCCTTTCTCGGCTATCGCCCGAAAGACAACGCAGAGCAGTTCGCCGAGAAGATCCTTGCCGAAGCACCACCGGTCGATCTGAAAGACCCCGGCCAAATGCACCACGGTGGCCCCTTTGCCGCGGTCGACCTCGGCGAAAGCGGCGTGGCGTCGATGAACATCGTCAACGACAAGAAAACCACCTGATGCCTTGAGGGCGGGCGGGGCTTTACCCCCGCCCCCATGTTTCACGTGACGCGATGTTTGGGATGGCGCCCGTCTTGCCAGCGGTCGCGACAGATGCGCCCGCGGCTCACAATTCGATGCGGATATCGTGGATCCACAGTTTTGGCGGCCGCGAGAGCACAAAGACCACCACATCCGCCAGATCGTCGGGCTCGGTAAAGATATGGTTGGGCACATCCTCCCCCGCCTTCGAGAACATCCCCGTGTTCGTCCCCGACTGGTAAACTCCGCCCACGCGCACGCCAGTGTTTTCCTCGTCCGCTTTCAGCACCTCGGTAAAGCCCCGCACCCCGTATTTGGTGGCGGTATAGACAGATTGCCCGGCCTGCGCGACGACGCCGGACTTGGAGACGACATTCAGAATGATCCCCTCGTCATTCGCGCGCAGCGCCGGAATGGCGGCTTGCGTGATCTGCATCAAGCCGGTCAGATTGGTCTGCACGGTCGCCTGCAAAAGCTGCGGCGGGATCTCATCCAGCGGACCGGTTTTGTGCCAGATGCCCGCATTGTTGATCAGAATATCCAGCCCGCCAAATGCAGCGGTCACCTGCTCCACCGCCTTGCTGATCGCATCCGGGTTCTGGATATCACACGCAATGCCGATCGCTTCGCTGGCTCCAGCGGCGATACATTCAGCCTCTACCGCAGCCAGCCGGTCAGCATCGCGCCCCAGAATGGCCAGACGCGTCCCTACTGCCGCGAGTTTAAGGCAAATATGCCGCCCGATACCATCACTGCCACCAGTGACGATAATACGCTTGTTCTTTAATTCCATGATCCGCTCCTGAGTATTACACCCCCTCTACCCCACCTCCTTTCCTCGCGAAAGCATGGGCGCAAGGTTTGCAAAAGGCGGGTGGCGGCGAAACTGTCGGAGGGGAAAGCCAAGCGCAACGTCGCGCCCCATCTCGGGCCGCGCAACACCTGATCAAGTATGTAGAAAATGTCGAGGTGTATGGCGGAGACGAAGGGATTCGAACCCTCGAGACCCTTCCGGGCCTACTCCCTTAGCAGGGGAGCGCCTTCGACCACTCGGCCACGTCTCCGTCGACGCGTATATCCAAGAAAACGCATGGGGCACAAGCGGTAATCTCAGAAAATACCGGGAATGTCGGGATCGCGGGGATAGCGGAGGATATCGGGGGCGGGATACTGCTTGCGGCGCTATGCGCGCGGCGCGGGCCGGGGGCATCCGTGGGCCGAGGGGGGAGGCGGGCAGAGAAGTGGCGCGATGGCAGCGGGAGGGGCCGCTCGCGCGCCAGATCGGCGGGCCGCCTGGAAAGCGGCCCGCCGGATTGGATCAGGTGTTGAACAGGAAGTGCAGCACGTCGCCGTCTTTGACGGTGTAGCTTTTGCCCTCGGCGCGCATCTTGCCGGCTTCCTTGGCGGGGCCTTCACCGCCCAAGGCCACGAAATCGTCATAGGCGATGGTTTCGGCGCGGATGAAGCCTTTTTCAAAATCACCGTGGATCACGCCTGCGGCTTTCGGCGCAGAGGTGCCAGCCTTGATCGTCCAGGCGCGGGCCTCTTTCGGGCCGACGGTGAAGTATGTCTCAAGGTGCAGCAGCTCGTAGCCCGCGCGGATCAACCGATCAAGCCCGGCTTCCTCTAGCCCCATCTCGTCCAGAAACATACTGGCCTCTTCGGGCTCCAGCTGGCTGATTTCTTCCTCGATCTGGGCAGAGATCACGACATGGCTATTGCCCTGCGCCGCGGCCATTTCCGCGACTTTGGCAGAAAGGGCATTGCCCTCGGCCGCTTCGGACTCACCGACGTTGCAGACATAAAGCACCGGCTTGGTCGTCAGCAATTGCAGCATGCGCCAGGCTTTTGCATCATCCGCGTCAACCTCGACGGTGCGCGCGGGTTTGCCGTTTTCGATGGCTTCTTGCGCGGCGGCCAACAGGCGGTCCTGCTGCGCTGCGTCTTTATCGTTGCCCTTGATCTTGCGGACCAGACCGGCGCGGCGTTTTTCGATGCTTTCCAGATCGGCAAGCATCAGTTCTGTATCGATGGTCTCGGCGTCGGCCACGGGGTCCACGCGCCCTTCGACGTGGGTCACATCGCCGTCTTCGAAGCAGCGCAGCACATGGGCGATCGCGTCCGTCTCGCGGATATTGGCCAGGAACTGGTTGCCGAGGCCTTCCCCTTTGGACGCGCCTTTGACCAAGCCTGCGATATCCACAAAGGTCATCCGCGTCGGGATGATCTGCTTGGAGCCCGCAATCGCGGCGAGTTTATCAAGGCGCGAATCCGGCACCGCGACTTCACCGACGTTCGGTTCGATTGTGCAGAACGGAAAATTGGCCGCCTGCGCTGCCGCTGTTTTGGTCAGCGCGTTGAAGAGGGTCGACTTGCCGACATTCGGCAGACCCACGATTCCCATCTTAAAGCCCATGACAAGCATCCTTTATAAGTTGGCGTTGTCCTAGGGATTTGGCCGCCTTTGCGCAAGTCTTAGCGCAGGCGTCGGTCCTCGTGCGTCTGGTAAATCAGGATCCATGCGAGCACGATGAACATCGGATGGGTCAACCCGCCCGAAAAGATCACGGCCGGAATCCAGATCAGGAAGACGATAATCGCCGTGAAGATCCGTCCTGTCAGCAGGATGGAAAGCGGCGGCAACAGCAGGGCGAGTACATAATTCATGCGATAAATGTAGGCACCGGCGGCGGGATTTAAAGGACTATGTTATGCACACCTGCATAAATCCAACGCCCTTGGCACCTGTTTTTCGGAAAATCGCCCAAGCCCACCGGCGGAGTTGGATTGATTTCCCGTGATATATTCGGCATTGCAGCAGGGTAACGTAAAAAGGCCGCCCTCATGACACGTATCGACGCCAAATTCGCTGACCTCAAATCCCAAGGCAAGAAAGCCTTTGTCGCCTATGTGATGGCAGGCGATCCCGACTTTGACACGTCGCTCGAGGTGGTGCGCGGCCTGCCTGGCGCGGGCGTCGATATTATCGAACTGGGGCTGCCGTTTACCGATCCGATGGCCGATGGCTCTGCCATTCAGCTGGCGGGACAGCGCGCGCTTGAAGGCGGGATGACGCTGGACAAGACGCTGGCGCTTGCCGCGGCGTTCCGCGAACAAGATAACACGACCCCGATCGTGCTGATGGGCTATTACAACCCGATCTATTCCAAAGGCGTGAATAACTTCCTAGAGGCGGCCAAGAAGGCCGGCGTGGACGGGCTGATCGTCGTGGACCTGCCACCGGAAGAAGACGCCGAACTGTGCCTGCCCGCGCAAGCTGCCGGTATGAACTTTATCCGCCTTGCGACCCCTACGACTGATGACAAACGTCTACCGCGGGTTGTGCAGAACACCTCGGGCTTTGTGTATTACGTGTCGATTACCGGCATCACCGGCTCTGCCGAAGCGGATGCGGGCGATGTCGCCCCCGAGGTTGAGCGCATCCAGAAGGCCAGCGGCCTGCCCGTCATTGTCGGGTTCGGTGTGAACACCCCCGCCAAGGCCGAAGCCATTGCAAGCGTTGCTGATGGGGTTGTTGTCGGCTCTGCCATCGTGTCGAAAATCGCGGATGGGCTGCCTGTCGAAGACGTGCTGAGCTTTGTCAAAACCCTGTCGGATGGTGCGCATCGGGCCTGAGCGCCCCGCCCGAGGCCCGATGTCGTGGCGTAAAGCAATTGATTTCAACGGGCCGTATTGGTTAGATCATCTGACCAATACATAGGAACTTGCCACCATGCCCGTGATCACCACCATCGACGACCTCAAGCGCCTGCATGAACGCCGCGTGCCGCGGATGTTCTATGACTACGCGGAATCGGGCAGCTGGACAGAGCAGACCTTTCGCGAGAACACGACCGATTTTGAACAGATCCGCCTGCGTCAGCGCGTCGCCGTGGATATGAGCGGGCGCAGCACCAAGACGCAGATGATCGGGCAGGATGTGGCGATGCCTGTGGCACTGGCCCCAGTCGGGCTAACCGGCATGCAGCACGCCGACGGAGAGATCAAAGCCGCCCGCGCCGCCGAAGCCTTTGGCGTGCCCTTCACCCTGTCGACCATGTCCATCAATTCGATCGAGGATGTGGCAGAGGCGACGACGAAACCCTTCTGGTTCCAGCTTTATACCATGCGCGACGAAGACTATGTCGCGCGGCTGATCCAGCGCGCCAAGGATGCCAAATGCTCAGCCCTTGTCATCACGCTTGATCTGCAAATCCTTGGCCAGCGCCACAAGGATCTGAAGAACGGCCTCTCTGCCCCGCCCAAGCTGACCGCCAAAACGCTCGCCAATCTGGCAACCAAATGGAGCTGGGGCATCGGCATGATGGGGGCCAAGCGGCGCAGCTTTGGCAATATCGTGGGCCATGTGCACGGCGTCGACGACACAGCCAACCTCGGCGCATGGACGGCAGAGCAATTCGACCCCACCCTCGATTGGGGCAAGATCGCCAAGCTGAAAGAGCAATGGGGCGGCAAGGTCATCCTCAAGGGTATTCTTGACGCCGACGATGCGCGGATGGCGCTGAAAGTCGGGGCGGATGCGATCATCGTCAGCAACCACGGCGGGCGCCAGCTGGACGGGGCGATCAGCTCTATCCGGGCGCTGCCGTCAATCCTGGAGGCCGTGGGCGACCAGATCGAAGTCCATCTGGACAGTGGAATCAGGTCCGGTCAGGACGTGCTCAAGGCGATGGCGATGGGGGCCAAAGGCACCTATATCGGGCGCGCCTTCATCTACGGGCTTGGCGCGATGGGTCAGGCGGGGGTTACCTCGGCGCTGGAGGTCATCCACAAGGAGCTCGACCTGTCCATGGCGCTTTGCGGTGAAACCTCTGTTGCGGGTTTGGGCAAGCATAACCTGCTTATTCCAAAAGGTTTTGAAGGCGACTGGCAGCCCTGAGGCCGCGCCTTCTTCGCATGATACGCCCGCCTTGGCTGATATGTCAGGGCGGGCGAAAACCCTGCGCGCAGCCCCTGCCCCGCCCCGCATAGGTCGCAAACCAAGGCCAACTTGCGCAAAAGCGGCGTTTTAGTCTTTCCCAAACGCCCAAACCCGTCTATACGCGCGGCTTCACGCGGACATACAGCCTTGGAGGATGTCCGCCCTAAACATATTGGAGATTACAATGGCTGGAGAGATTCCTGATCTTGAAGCTTTCGAACGCACGGGGACAGGCAAGGGCGCCGCTCGTCAGGCACGCCGCGATGGCATGGTTCCTGGTATCGTTTTCGGTGGTGACCTTGATCCGCTGCCGATCAACCTGGACTTTAACAAGCTGCTGACCAAACTGCGCGCAGGCCGCTTCAAGGCGACCCTGTTCAACCTCAAGGTTGAAGGCCAAGAAGACGTCCGCGTCATCTGCCGCGACGTTCAGCGTCACGTTGTTAAAGACCTGCCAACGCACGTCGACCTGATGCGTTTGAAGCGCACCACCAAAATCAACCTCTTCATCCAGGTTGAAGTCGAAGGCGAAGAAGTCAGCCCCGGCCTGAAAAAAGGTGGCGTTCTGACGCTGGTACGTCCCGAAGTTGAACTGGTTGTGACCGCAGGCGATATCCCTGATCACATCACAATCGACGTTTCCGAACTGGAAATCGGTGACAGCCTCACCATCTCGAGCGTGAAGCTGCCAAACGGCACCAAGCCGGTCATCGACCGTGACTTCGTGATCGCGCAGATTTCCGCGCCTTCCGGTCTGGCCAGCCAGGACGATGATGAAGACGAAGATGTTGCAGCAGACGAAGTGCCCGCAACAGAAGTCAAAGAAGACTGATACTGATATATCCGTCGCGCCTGCGGGCGCGGATGGGTCGAGACGGGGTCGCCATGGGCGGCCCCGTTTTTCGTTGGGGCGTTATTTCGTTTGGCCCCGCGGTCTGCTATCCTTGGCCAAACAAACGTTTTTATCCACTTGAAGGGGTCCGCATGAAACTGATCGTAGGGCTTGGCAATCCGGGTGCCAAATACGCGGGCAACCGGCATAACATCGGCTTTATGGCGCTGGACCGCATCGCCCAGGATCACGGCTTTGCCGGATGGAAGACCAAGCACAACGGGCTAACGGTCGAAGGGCGTTTTGGCGCGGACCGCGTGGTCTTGCTCAAGCCCGAGACATTCATGAACAACTCTGGTCAGTCGGTGCAATCGGCCATGCGGTTCCACAAGCTTGAACCGGCGGACGTGATCGTTTTGCACGACGAAATCGACCTCGCCCCCGGCAAGGTCAAATGCAAGACCGGCGGCGGGCATGCGGGGCACAATGGCTTGCGGTCGATCCATGCGCATATCGGTCCCGACTATGACCGTGTGCGCCTTGGCGTAGGCCATCCGGGGCATAAGGACGCCGTACCGGGCTATGTCCTGCGCGACTTTGCCAAGGCAGAGCAAGACTGGCTGGACGACGTATTGCGCGGGATCAGCGACGGTGCTGCGGACCTGGCGCGCGGCGATACGGCCAAGTTCATGAACGCCGTGGCCCTGCGTGTTGCCCCGCCACGATCCGGCACGGGCACCAAGAAACCCGCGGGCACTGCGGCCAAAGCTCAAGCCGCTGCGCCAAAGCCCGCGCAGCCGGCCCCAACGCAACCCAAGGCAGAGCCTGCACCCCAGACCGACGACCGCAGCGCCATGCAAAAACTGCTGGACCGGTTCAAGTGACACTGCAAGCCGCCTTTGAAGAGCAAGCCGGGCATTGCATCGCACTCGGATCTCCCTTCATGGGGCAGTTGATGGGCGTGCTGGCACAGGACTGGCCCGCCGACACAGCCCTTGGCCGTAAATTTGCGGCGATCGAAGGGGATATCGGCCCGTCGGGCGCGTCCCTTCCCCTGCGCATCGCGGGCGGGCTGCATGCGCTAGTGTTGAAACGCAAAGCGCCTGCGCTGATGGCCGTGTACCCCCCGCACAAGGCGAGCGACCAAGCCCTGTCAGAGGCCGTGCGCGACGCGATCACCACGCATGAAGCCTTCTTGCTTGATTGGACCGACAGCGCACCGCAAACCAACGAGGTCCGCCGCTCTGCCGCGTTGATCGCCGGGGCCCGCGTCGCGGCGCAGCATTTCAACCTGCCGATCCGCCTGTCCGAACTCGGGGCCAGCGGCGGGCTCAACCTGATGTGGGATCACTTCGTGCTCGAGATCGAGGGGCATCGCTTCGGGTCGAACATGTCCACAATCCTGCTGTCGCCTGACTGGACAGGCAAACTGCCACCGGCGATCAACCCGCAGGTCGAAAAACGTCGCGGCGTTGATCTGAACCCGCTGGACCCGACGCGGCCCGACCACCTGTTGCGGCTGATGTCCTATATCTGGGCGGACCAACCCGAACGCCTGACACTGACGCGGACCGCGGCCTCTGTCATGACGGCGCAGGTGCAACGCGGCGATGCGATTGACTGGCTGGCGCGCACTCTGCCCCAATCCCCCGAAGGGTGTCTGCACCTGATCCAGCACACCGTCGCGTGGCAGTATTTTCCCAAAGAGGCGCAGGCCCGTGGCCAAGCGTTGATCGAGGCTGCTGGCAAACGCGCCACGCGCAACCGCCCGCTGGCATGGCTGTCGATGGAGCAGGACGGATCCGGCCTCAAGGGGGCCGCGCTGACGCTCAGGCTCTGGCCCGGTGACATCACCCTGCCCTTGGCGCGGGTCGATTTCCACGGTCGCTGGATCGATTGGACCTACACCGGCTGACGCCAAGTTTATCTGGCACCACCGCAGCCTTCGTGCTTGGGTATCCCCGCATATCAGGGAGGATTTCATGCGCACATTCGGGAAATGGCTGGGCCGTATTTTACTGGCTCTAGTGGTGGCTGTGGTCGTTGTCGGCCTGTGGAAGCGCGAAGAGATCACGCGGCTGCTGGCGGTGAACTCGCTCTTTGCCGAAGACAAGATCGTGCATAACTTCAGCCATATGGACGAGGCCTTCCTGTCCAAACCCCTGTCGCGCGGTGATGGCCCCACAGCAGAGCTGTCTTATGGACCCGAATACGCCCCCCCTGCCGCGGTCAACGACTGGATCAAAGCGCGGGATGTGACGGCATTGGTTGTGCTGAAAGATGGTCAGATTGTCTATGAGAACTACTTTAAAGGCACCCAGCCCGATGATCTGCGGATCAGCTGGTCTGTCGCCAAAAGCTACCTTTCCGCGCTTGTGGGTATCCTGCTGGACGAAGGGGCGATTGCATCGCTTGACGACCCCGTCACGACCTATGCGCCCAAGCTGAAAGGCACCGCCTATGACGGGGCGACGCTGCGCAACGTGCTTAACATGGCCAGCGGGGTTACCTTTGACGAAGATTACCTCGACCCGGATTCCGACATCAACAAGATGGGCCGCGCCCTCGCCCTTGGCGGAGAGCTGGATGATTTCACCGCAAGCCTGAAAGACACTTTCACCACGCCCGGCAGCCAGTGGCAGTATGTGTCGATCGACACCCATGTCATCGGCATGGTCGTTCGGGGGGCAACAGGCCGGTCCGTCACCGATCTTTTGTCGGAAAAAGTCATCACCCCCATGGGTCTTGAGCATGCGCCCTATTACGTGACGGACGGCGCGGGTGTCGCCTTTGTCTTGGGCGGGTTGAACCTGACGACCCGCGATTACGCCCGCATGGGGCAGATGTTCCTGCAAAACGGTCGCTACAACGGTCAGCAGATTGTACCGGCAGACTGGGTCGCCGCCTCTACCGCGCCATCGGCCCCGACGGCAGAGGGGCAGATCGGCTATGGCTATCAGTGGTGGATTCCCCAAGGTGCGACAGAGGGTGAATTCATGGCCCGCGGTGTGTATGGACAGTATATCTACATCAACCGCGCTGACGGGGTGGTGATCGCGACCAATGCCGCCGACCGCAAATTCCGCGAGGCCGGGGTCAGCGATCAGAACATCGCCATCTTCCGCCAGATCAGCGCAGCCTTGGGGGGCACATGACACCTGACGAAAGCATCAATATTCTGGGCGGCCCGCTGGCCGTCTGTGGCAGCGATCCCGTCACGGGCTTTTTCCGCGACGGGTCGTGCAACACCTGTGCCGCCGATCAGGGCAGCCACACGGTCTGCGCGATCATGACGGCCGAGTTTCTGGCCTATTCCAAATATGTCGGCAACGACCTCAGCACACCGCGCCCCGAATTCGGCTTTGCCGGACTGTCGGCGGGCGATCCGTGGTGTCTTTGTGCGGGGCGTTTCTTGCAAGCGGCGGACGAGGGCTGCGCGCCAAAGGTGCATCTTGAGGCAACCCATCAGCGCGCCTTGGATATCGTGCCGCTGAACATCCTGCAGGCCCATGCCCTGCGCCCGAACGGCGGGGCAGACTGATGCTGCGCCTGACTGCTGCCCTGACTACGGCCTTGACCGCAGTGCTCTGCGCCGCCCCAGCCATCGCCCAAGACGCCCTGCGCCCGCAAGAGCAGCTTCGCCTCGACCGGTTCGAGGCCACGGCGGGCGATGCCCTGCTGCAAGCGTTCCAAAGCGGCAGCGCGGATGATCTGGCCGCTCTGTCGCGCGCCTTGTCCGGCACACCGCAGGTTGCCTTTGACGAGGGGCTGGCAGGCGATTGGTCCTGCCGCACGATGAAACTGGGCGGGCTGCCTGCGCTGGTGGTCTATAGCCCGTTCAAATGCCGCCTGACCTTTCAGGGCAACGGGTATCTGTTTGAAAAGCTCAGCGGGTCGCAGCGCACCACGGGGGTCATCACGCTGCGAGACGGGCGCGCGGTCTATGCTGGCGTCGGCTATGTCGCGGGAGAGGTGCCGCCCGCTTACGACGCCCTGCCACCCGGTTTTGCCGGAGATGGCACGATGCAGCCCGATGTCGCGGTGTTCGAACGTGTCAGCAACCAGCGGGCGCGGCTGATGTTTCCTGCGCCGGTGGTCGAAAGCGACTTTGATATCCTAGAACTGACCCGATAGGGCCAACGCCAAAAGAAAAGGGGGCGATGCGCCGCCCCCTTCGTGATCGTCAGTGTCTAAGCTTTCGTCTGATCCTCAGACCTTCATGTCAAAACCAAGCGCCTTGGCGACGGTGAAAATGTCTTTGTCGCCGCGCCCACACATGTTCATGCAGATGATGTGATCCTTGGGCAGCTCTGGTGCGATCTTCATCACATGCGCCAGCGCGTGGCTGGGTTCGAGCGCGGGAATGATTCCTTCAAGCGCGCAGCTCAACTGGAACGCCTCAAGCGCTTCTTTATCAGTGATCGACACATATTGCGCGCGGCCAATGTCGTGCAGCCAGGAATGTTCGGGCCCGATCCCGGGGTAATCCAGACCGGCCGAGATAGAGAACCCTTCGAGGATCTGACCGTCGTCGTCCTGCAACAGATAGGTACGGTTACCGTGGAGCACGCCGGGGCGGCCACCGGTCAATGATGCGCAATGCTCCATCTTTTCGTTCACGCCCTTGCCGCCAGCTTCGACGCCGATGATATTGACGTCCTTGTCATCAAGGAACGGATAGAACAGCCCCATCGCGTTCGACCCGCCACCGATCGCGGCGACCAGCGTGTCGGGCAGACGGCCTTCGGCGGCGTCCATCTGTTCGCGCACTTCCTTGCCGATGATCGCCTGAAAGTCGCGAACCATCGCCGGATAGGGGTGCGGCCCTGCGACCGTGCCGATGCAATAGAATGTGTCGCGCACATTGGTGACCCAATCGCGCAACGCGTCGTTCATCGCGTCTTTCAGCGTCCCACGGCCCGAGGTGACGGGGATCACTTCGGCACCCAGCAGACGCATGCGGAAAACGTTGGGGGCCTGCCGTTCAACATCATGCGCACCCATATAAACAACGCATTGCAGACCGAACTTGGCACAGACGGTGGCCGTCGCCACACCGTGCTGACCCGCACCGGTTTCCGCGATGATCCGTTTCTTGCCCATGCGCCGCGCCAGAATGATCTGGCCCAACACATTGTTGATCTTATGCGCGCCGGTGTGGTTCAGCTCGTCGCGCTTCATGTAAACCTTGGCACCGCCCAGATGTTCGGTCAGACGCTCTGCGAAATACAGCGGGCTGGGGCGACCGACATAGTGGGTCCACAGGTCGTCCATCTCGGCCCAAAAGCTGTCGTCCGTCTTGGCCTTTTCATATTCCGCTTCCAGTTCGAGGATCAGCGGCATCAGGGTTTCCGACACAAACCGCCCCCCAAAATCGCCAAAGCGGCCATTCTCGTCAGGTCCGGTCATGAAAGAGTTGAAAAGATCATTGTCCATGGAGGTGCTCCTTGCGCTTGGCGACCAGCCTTAACGCCCCCGCCGCGACAGGTAAAGACGGGGTGGGCGCGGCGAAGGGCCCGTACCGCCCCTCGCCCATAAAACGCCACGGAAAATTGCAATTTTCCAAACTGAGCTGTTGGAAATACACGGCCTGCGTGGCGCGCCGCTAGTCAAAGAGCTTGAACAGCCCGCGCCGCAGCTCGTCCTCTACCTTTTGTTTCACCGCATCCTCGACCGATTGCCCGTCCTGCCGCGATACGCCCAGTTCCTCCTCCAGCTTTTCGTTCAGCTTTTGGCGGGCCTGTTCCTTTTCCTTGGCAAAGTTCATGTCCAGCGCCGCCTGCAAATCCGGCTTGATCTGCGGTGCGGCCCACGGCCCGAAGATGCGCACCGGAATGGCCAACCCCCGATCGCCGTTCACCCGCAGCGCCTTGGGCGTGACGGTATAATCAAGCGTCTGCGCCCCCAGCCCCACCTGCCCTGTGCCCGTGGCGGTAAAGTTCGGCAGCTGCATCAGCAGGTCGTCGTTGCGCAGTACGCCTTGATCCATGTCGAATGTCGCGGCAAGGGAATCGAAGACCGTCGTGCCCCCCTCGACGTCGAAATTGCCCATCAGCGCATCAAGGTCGATCCCCTCGATATGCCCACGCCCGACATTCACCGCGCCCGATCCGCTAAGCGACCGCATGATCGCGTCCAGCGATGCGCCGGACCCGAGGAAAGATACCTCTGCATCGCCCGTACCGTGGAACCGGCCCAGCCCTGCGGTCTGTTGCAGCAAAGGCTGCATGGCGATGGAGGTCGCGTTCAGCGCCCCGCCCACCGACAGGCCGTTGCGGTTGTTGACCACGAACTCGCCACTGATCACACCGGCATAGGCCCTGATCTCGCGCAGCTCGGCGACCAGACGCGACCGGTCGTTGCGCAGCAATACGCGCGTCGCGCCCAAGCTCAGCGTGCCCAGATCAATGCTATCTGCCCGCAGCGCGACCTCGCCGTTGAAGGCGGAAAGCGCGGACGCATCAATCGGTGCTTTCGACCACCCTGTCGGAGACGCAGGCGCGGGGGTGCTTGACGCGGGCGCGGTGCCACTTGGGGCGCTGCCTGCAAAGCTGGTCAGGTCCAGCGCGCCGACGTTGATCTGCGCGTTCACATCGGGCGTGCCGTTCAGCGTGATATCCGCCGCACCGGTCAGGGCGTTCCCACCCAGATCGGCCACCACCTCGCGCAGGGCCAAGCGCCGGTCGGGCGTCAGGGTCAGATCAAGGTTGATATCCGCCGTCTTTCCCAAGCCCTGCGGCAGTGCGATGTCACCCACCCCAAGCGCTGCCAGAAAACGCCCCGTGTCCGACGTCTTGAGCCAGAGATCCCCTGCGACCGCGCCGGTCAGCCCCGCCCGTCCGGTCAGCGAAACGCCGCCGCCTTTGGTGTCCACACGGGCACGCAGCGGGCGGATATCGCCGTTCAGGAATTGGTCAAACCGGTTGATCGTCGCCTCGATCGACACGCGATCGGCCGCGGGGCGCAGGGCGGCCTTGATCACCGCATCGCCCGCCCGTTCGGGCCAGTCGAGCGACAGGTCCACACCGTCAAATCGCACCAGATCGCTGCCCTCGGCATCATAGATCAACGTGGCGTCGGTGATATTGAGCCGCTGAATCGTCAGCGGGCGCGGGCTGCGCGCAGGCGCGGTCGGAGCGGTCTCGATGGCTGCCTCGCCGCCGCCGTCGCTGAACTGCCAGCTGGCGCGCCCGTCGCGGCGTTGCTCCAGCCGGATGGTGGGGCTTTGCGCTTCAATGTTGGTGATCTTGATCTCGCCCCGGATCAGCGCCATCGCATCAACCCCGATGGCGGCATTGGCGGCCGAGAGCATCGCCCCATCCTTGGCCCAATCGGCATTCCCGACCTCGAGCCCGCCTGCGGTCACCCCCAGCACCGGCCAGAAGGTCAGCCCCACATCGCCCGTGATCGTGACCTCGCGCCCTGTCAGGTTGCGCAGCTGGTCCGCCGCGATTCGCGCAATACGGTCGGCGGGCAGCAAGAACAGCGACCCCACCGCGACCACCAAAATCAGCAGCAGTATGCCAATTGCCCGAATAATCCACTTCATCGCCCGTCTCCTTGCCTGATGCGGGGCCTTTCCCAGACCCTTTGCATGGCTTATAGCGCAGTTCATGAGCACAAACCCACCAAATCTACGCCCCGATCTTGCGCCAAAGGCCCAGATCAGCAATCCGTCCCGCCCCGGCCAGCCGACCATCGGCATGGTATCGCTGGGCTGCCCCAAGGCGCTGGTCGACAGCGAACGGATTTTGACGCGCCTGCGCGCCGAAGGCTACGGCGTGTCGCCGGACTACGCCGGGGCGGATGCGGTGATTGTGAACACCTGCGGCTTCCTTGATTCCGCCAAGGCCGAAAGCCTTGACGCGATTGGCGAGGCGCTGAACGAAAATGGCAAGGTGATCGTGACCGGCTGTCTGGGGGCCGAGCCGGATTATATCCGCGAACATCACCCGCGTATTCTGGCCGTCACCGGCCCGCACCAATATGAACAGGTGCTGGACGCGGTGCATGGGGCCGTGCCGCCTTCGCCCGATCCGTTTATCGATCTGCTGCCCGCGCAGGCCGTCAGCCTGACGCCGCGCCACTACAGCTATCTGAAGATCTCGGAAGGCTGTAACCACAAGTGCAAGTTCTGCATCATCCCCGACATGCGCGGCCGCCTGCAATCGCGCCCTGCCCATGCGATCCTGCGCGAGGCTGAAAAGCTGGTGCAGAACGGCGTGAACGAACTGCTGGTGATCTCTCAGGATACCTCGGCCTACGGCGTCGATATCAAACATGCCGAAGACCGTGGCCACCGCGCACATATCACCGATCTGGCCCGTGATCTGGGGTCGCTCGGGGCGTGGGTACGGCTGCATTACGTCTACCCCTACCCCCATGTGCGCAACCTGATCCCGCTGATGGCTGAAGGTCTGGTACTGCCCTATCTGGATATTCCTTTCCAGCACGCGCATCCCGACGTGCTGAAACGCATGGCCCGTCCTGCGGCGGCGGCAAAGACGCTGGATGAAATCGCCGCGTGGCGTGACACTTGCCCCGACATCACCCTGCGGTCCACATTCATCGTTGGCTACCCCGGCGAGACAGAGGCAGAGTTCCAGACCCTGCTGGATTGGCTCGACGAGGCGCAGCTGGACCGGGTGGGCTGTTTTCAGTACGAAAACGTGGACGGGGCGCGGTCAAATGCGCTTCCCGATCACGTGCCGGACGAGGTCAAACAGGACCGCTGGAACCGCTTTATGGAGAAGGCGCAAGCCATCTCGGCCGCCAAGCTGGAAGCCAAAGTCGGTCGCCGCATGGATGTGATCATCGACGAGATCGACGACGAGGCCGCCACCTGCCGCACGAAGGCAGACGCGCCAGAGATCGACGGCAACCTGTTCATCGACGAAGGCTTTGAAAACCTGAGCGTGGGCCAGATCGTGACCGTCGAAGTCGAAGAAGCCGGCGAATACGATCTTTGGGGGCGCGTGGTCTAGGCCACCGCTCTCCCCCCTTCTCAACCATGGAACAAAGCAAGCGCCTTGGCGTTCCTATTCGCGCAGGTAGACCCGATTGCAGGCGCAGCCCATGTTGTGGAAATTGTAAATCCGCACCCTACATATAGACAAATGATGGCGTATCAGAGGTGAAACCCTTGAAAATGCGCATGCGATGTTCTATATATGTTCCAGCCAGAACAAGGGGGCCTATACGATGTCCTACCAACCGCAGTTTCCCGGCATGTTCGATCCCGACAACGGGGCCGTACCTGCCCGTTCAGAAGATTCAGCCCGCGACGCGCGCGCCGCTTTGCCGCCGACGGAGAAGCAGATGCACTATGCTACCTCGCTTAGCCTCAAGACCGGCGCGCCTGTGCCAAAACGGGCGTTGACCGACCGCGCCGCGCTGTCTGAATGGATCGACGCCCATAAGCCCAAGCCGGTGGACGGGCCGTTTTCGCAGTATCCGTCGTCAAAGCAGGTCGCTTTTGCCGAACGCATCGCCCGCCTGAAGCGCCGCGATATCCCGCAAGAATGTTTCCGCGACAAGACGATGATGTCGCGCTGGATCGACGGCAATAAACCCCGTTGATCCGGACGCGCGCCGCGCGTCGGCATAACCTCCTATACGAATGGATAGGTCGAGATACCAAAGCGCCATTAATTAGACGAAATCTGACATGGGAATGTTGCAAACGGGTGCTAGATTTGACCTATGGCTTATCCGCACCCAACCGCTGACACTCTCGCCGATGGCACGATCCACGTGTTGGGTCTGGGATTTGCGATACCGGCAACAATCCTGCTGACAACCTATGCTGCAAGCCAGGGGGAGCAGCTTACACCGACGCTGGTTTATGCGGCCTGCTTCGTTCTGTCGCTTCTGGCGTCGGCGATTTACCACCTTTTGCCGTTTGATCGTACCCGCGCCCTGCTGGGGCGGATTGACCATGCGGCGATCTACTTCAAGATCGCGGGCACCTACACACCGTTTGTTGTGCTCATCGGAACGGGGTTCGCCTATGGCATCCTCGCCGTGGTCTGGGCGCTGGCCATTATCGGCGCGGTCGCCAAACTGTCCTTCTGGAGCACGGAGTCCAAAGCGTCGCTGTATCTCTATCTTGGCATGGGGTGGCTGTCTGTGCTGCTGGTCTGGCCGATGTGGCAAAGCCTGCCCACCACGGCGCTGACGCTGATCGGCATCGGCGGATTGATCTATACGCTGGGGACGATCGTCTTTGCACACCCCGGCATGCGCTTTCAGAATGCGATCTGGCACAGCTTTGTGCTTGCCGCCTCTATCTGCTTTTTCGCCGCCATCTCTATCAGCTTGTAAGCCCGTGTCAGGCCGCGTCCAGATAGGCGCGCACGCAGGATTGCACGTGGCGGAACCGGTCGCCGCCCAAATGTTTCCCGCCATACCAGCGCGTGACCACGATCAAGTGATCCTCCAGCCCCTCACGCTCTAGCATCCGGATAATCACCATCCCCGCACCGGATTCCCCATCATCGCCTTTCAGCGGGCCGCCGTCTGACAGCAGCACCGCCCAGGTGTTGTGGGTTGCCTTGGCATAAGATTTATCGCGCTTGAGCTCTTTCAGCGCTGCATCCACGGCGGCGCGATCGGACGCGGGGCAGCCTGAGACGGCATATTTGGACCCGCGGTCCGACAGTATCTGGCCAAGCTGCTTCATGCGGTCCCGTTACAGCCCCGCCGCGGTCCGCCGTACGGTATCCAGACGCGATGCATTGGGCGGGTGCGTGCCCAGGAAACGGTCACCCGGGTCAGGAATACGGGTAAAGAATTCGGCCCCCCGCAGCGGGTTATACCCTGCGCGTGCGGTGATAATGGTGCCCAAGGCGTCTGCCTCAAGCTCGAAGTCCTTGGAATAGGTCCGCGCGCCCACCTGAGCCCCAAGACGCTGTGCCGATTCGACCGCTGTGGCATCGCCCCCGCTCAGCGTGGCGAGACCGGCAAAGATCACCGCGCCGGCGACCGCGTTCTGCTGTTGGCGCGCGATATGCCCTTCGATGTGGTGGGCAGCCTCGTGACCCATGACAAAGGCAAGCTCATCCTCGTTCCGCGCATCCGCGATCAGGGCGAGCGTGAAGGCGATGACCGGACGCCCGGCCTTATCCTCGGTTTGGTAGGCGTTGGCGGGCTGGCCGGGGCGGTCATCGACCACGATGTTGAAATCGCAATTCACCTGCGAGGTCCGCACGCGACATTCCCGTTCGGCGACAGGTTCGACCGTTTGCAACACGCGGATAAAGCTGCGGGCGGATTCATTGGCGGAAAAACTAGCGGGTTGCCCTTGCTCGGGTTGGGTGGAGACAGGCCCCGACATGGTCGTCGGTTCGCAGGCAGCCATAAATGCCGCAGCAGCCAGAGCAAGACAGTATCTCAACATCACGTAACGCATCCTCAAAAGGGCAACGAATAGATCTGCCACCGTTTTAACGCGGCGGCGCGGATTTGAACAGACGGCGCAGTGCTGCTCTTGCATTGGACCGCCGAAAGAATACTGTGCCTTCATGTTTACGATTGAACACGAATTCGATGCCAGTGTGATCACTCTGATCGACGAAGGCAAAGCACCCTTGCGTGAAGATGTGACGGTGCAGGCCTTTGCCAGCGTTATCACATTCGAGCAATGGGACCCGCGCACCAACTCTGTCTGCAAGATCAGCCTCTCGCCCGAGCAGCTGCACGATCTGACAGCCGCGCTGAACCTGCCCGAGGGCATCTACCGCACCGCGCCCAAGCGGTAACCAAAGGACACGCAATGGCCACTGGCACAGATATCAAGACATTTTACGAAGGCAGTTGGCACGAGGGTGACATCTCTGTCATCAAGGCCGCGGACCACGGTGCATGGCTGGGCACGACCGTATTTGACGGGGCGCGGCTATTCGACGGTCTCAGCCCCGATCTGGAGGCGCATTGCGCGCGGATCAACCGGTCGGCCAAGGCACTGATGATCACCCCCACGGTCGAGACCGCCGATATGGTCGAGATGGTACGCGAGGGTCTGAAAAGCTACCCCAAGGACGCCGCCGTCTATATCCGTCCGATGTATTGGGCGCTGGCGGGCGACGAGCTGGGGATCGTGCCATTAAAGGACGCGACCGGTTTTGCCATCAGCCTAGAACAGATCCCTATGGCGGCACCCGATGCGGCCACGACGCTGACACGGACCCGTTTCCGGCGTCCCGTGCTTGAAGACAACGTCGTCAATGCCAAGGCGGGCTGCCTTTATCCCAACAACGCCCGCATGATGGTTGAAGCCCGCGCCAAGGGCTTTGGCAACGCGCTGGTCGCCGACGCCATGGGCAATGTCGCCGAATCGGCCTCTGCCAATGTGTTCATGGTAAAGGATGGCGAGGTGTTCACCCCGATCCCCAATGGCACGTTTCTGGCCGGTATCACCCGCGCGCGGCATATGTCGAACATGCGCGCCGACGGGATCAAGGTGCACGAAACAGTGCTCAGCTTTGATGACTTCCATGCCGCGGACGAGGTCTTTTTGTCCGGCAACATGATGAAGGTCACGCCTGTCAAAGCGTTTGACGACACGCAGTACCAGATCGGCCCCATGACCCGCCGCGTGCGCGAGATGTATTGGGATTGGGCGGCCTCTGACCGTGGCTGACCCCGCCCCCCGCCGTTCAACAGGAGGATGCTATGCGTAAATTTATGGTTGTGCTGGATGACAGCCGCGAATGCCTGAACGCCATGCGATTTGCCGCGATGCGGGCGTCCAACTCTGGCGGCGGGGTGGTGGTGCTGTCGGTCATCCCGCCTGACGAATTCAACCACTGGATCGGTGTGGCCGAGGTCATGCGCGAAGAAGCCCGCGAGCGGATCGAGGTGCATTTCGAGGTCTTCGCCAAATGGATGCGCGACCGGCTGAACGTGGAGCCCGCGCTGGTCATTCGCGAAGGTGTGATCGTGGACGAGATCATCAACCAGCTGGCCGATGACCCCGAAGTCGGCGTGCTGGTGCTTGGCGCGGGCACCGACAAGAAATCTGGCCCCGGCCCCTTGGTGACCCAGCTTTCCCGCAACGCAGGCTCGCTGCCGGTGCCGATCACCATCGTTCCCGGTGACATGAGCAAAGAACGGCTCGAGATGATCACCTGAGGCGGCACCGCAGGCCGTCGCAAACTTAGAATCGTTCCAAACCTTGACTTGCGCGCGTTCAGGTCGCATATCTGCATCAACCCTTTCAGGAGCATGTGATGTTTATTCAGACCGAATCCACGCCCAACCCCGCAACGTTGAAATTCCTGCCCGGTCAGACCGTGCTAGAGATGGGCACCGCCGATTTCCCCGCCCCCGAAGCCGCCAGCGCCTCGCCTTTGGCCACGCGTCTGTTCGCTGTCGAAGGCGTGACCGGCGTGTTCTTCGGCACCGATTTCGTGACCATCACCAAAGCTGACGGGATCGAATGGGACCACCTGAAACCCGCCCTGCTTGGCGCGATTATGGAGCATTTTCAATCCGGCCAGCCGGTGATGGAAACCGGCCATGACCACGCGTCGGGCCATGCGGAGCATACGGGCGAAGACGGTGCGATCGTCGGCCAGATCAAGGAATTGCTGGACAGCCGCGTGCGCCCTGCCGTGGCACAGGACGGCGGCGACATCACCTTCCACGGGTTCGAGCGCGGCGTTGTCTATCTGCACATGCAAGGGGCCTGCGCGGGCTGCCCATCGTCCACATTGACGTTGAAAATGGGCATCGAGAACCTGCTGCGCCACTACATCCCCGAAGTAACCGAGGTACGCCCGGTTGCCTAAGACGCCTCTTCTCCTGGCGTTTGATACATCGGCCGCACATTGTGCGGCCGCTTTGCTGTCGGGCGACCAGATCATCGCCAGCGTCGAGGAACCGATGAACAAGGGTCAGGGCGAACGGCTGCTTGGCCTATGTGCCGAGGTGCTGGCCAGCGCAGATGTGGCCTATAGCGATCTGACAGCGATTGGCGTCGGCATCGGGCCGGGGAACTTCACCGGTATCCGCATCGCGGTCTCAGCCGCGCGCGGGCTCGCGCTTGGCCTTGGGGTGCCCGCGATAGGTGTTTCGCATCTTCAGGCGCTGGCCTTCGGGCATGACGGCGTTGTCATCAGCAGCATCGATGCGCGGCAGGACAAGCTGTTCGTGCAGGTGTTCGGCACGATGGACGACCGCGACCCTGTGATGTGTGGGCTGGATGATCTGCCTTCAGTGCCCTCGCGCGCTGATCCCGTCTGTGTGGGTCATCAGGCCGATATGATCGCAGCACTTTGTAACGGCACCGCCTTGCCCCCTTGTATGCCCGTGGCAGAGGCAACGGCACGCATTGCCGCCACGAAGCTTGGCACCCGGACCCCGCGCCCTGCCCCGCTGTATCTGCGCCCCGCCGATGCCGCCCCGGCCCGCGACACACCGCCCGCGATCTTTTCATGACGCCGCAGGATATGGCGCGGATTCACGCCGCCGCTTTTGTGCACGACCGTGCGTGGACGGCGCAAGAGATCGCCGATCTGCTGGCCTCCCCCTTTGTGACGTATCTGGCGGAACCGCAGGGCTTTGCCCTGACCCGCCTCATCGCGGGAGAGGCAGAGCTGCTGACCCTCGCCGTTGATCCCGCAGCCCAACGTCAGGGTATTGGCCGCCGCTTGCTGCAACGCTGGATGGACGGGCTTGAAGCGCAGGCCGACACCGCCTTTCTGGAGGTCGCCGCCGACAATACCGCTGCTATCGCGCTTTACACATCCGCAGGGTTTCACCAGACGGCCACACGTCGCGGGTATTATCAGCGTAAAGATGCGCCATCCGTTGATGCATTGATCCTTTCGCGCCAGTTTACGCACGGTTAATAGGCAATATCATCCCCAAGCGCTTGAGAATCCGGTTGACCCTACCCATGGGCTACGCAGTATCGTACATCTGATCGACGGGACCGGGCGCAAGCGCGGAACTGCGACCGGGCAAAGGCTTCGCGCTTGCGCCCCAACACAATAAACCGGGAGACACTCCATGACCCTTATGACCAAATTCCTCGGCGCTGCTGCGGCCACGGCTCTTAGTGCCGGTGCGGCTCTGGCCGAACCCGCCCTGATCTTCGACCTTGGCGGCAAATTCGACAAATCCTTCAACGAAGCCGCCTTTGCTGGCGCGCAACGCTGGGCCGAAGAGACCGGTGAAAGCTTCCGCGAGATCGAACTGCAGTCCGAAGCACAGCGTGAACAGGCGCTGCGCCGTTTCGCCGAAGCGGGCTCCAACCCTATCGTGATGACCGGCTTTGCCTTTGGTGATGCGCTTGGTCAGGTTGCAGGCGATTACCCTGATACCGATTTTGTCATCATCGACATGGTTGTCGACGCACCCAACGTCCGTTCCGTTGTTTTCAACGAACACGAAGGGTCCTATCTGGTCGGCATGATGGCGGCGATGGCCTCTGAATCCAACACTGTCGGTTTCATCGGCGGCATGGACATCCCCCTGATCCGCAAATTCGCCTGCGGCTACGCCCAAGGCGTTCTGGCCGTGAACCCCGACGCGACCGTGATCTCGAACATGACAGGTTCGACCCCTGCCGCATGGAACGACCCCGTAAAAGGGTCCGAACTGACCAAAGCGCAGATCAGCCAGGGTGCTGATGTTGTCTATGCAGCCGCGGGCGGCACAGGCGTTGGCGTTCTGCAAACCGCAGCGGACGAAGACATCCTGTCGATCGGCGTGGACAGCAACCAGAACCACCTGCACCCGGGCAAGGTCCTGACCTCGATGATCAAACGCGTGGACAACGCTGTGTTTGACGCGATGTCCGATGGCCCCGGCATGGAAAAAGGCTTTAACGTCATGGGCGTTGGCAACGAAGGCGTGGGCGTCGCGATTGACGAACACAACAAGGCACTGGTTACCGCTGAAATGCAGGCCGCTGTGGATGAAGCAGCAGCCAAGATCGCAGACGGGTCGCTTGAGGTACATGACTACATGTCCGACGACAGCTGCCCGAGCCTGAGCTTCTAAGCGTGAGCACTGCAACACATACGGAGCGGCAGGAAACTGCCGCTCCGGCGATCGAGCTGAAAGGCATCTCCAAGGCCTTTGGTCCGGTACAGGCCAATAAAGACATCTCTATCCGCGTCATGCCCGGCACGATCCATGGGATCATCGGGGAAAACGGCGCGGGCAAATCGACGCTGATGTCGATCCTTTACGGATTCTACAAAGCCGATAAAGGCGACATCTATATCGCCGGTAAAAAGACCGACATCCCTGACAGCCAGGCCGCGATTGCCGCAGGCATCGGGATGGTGTTCCAGCACTTCAAACTGGTTGAAAATTTTACGGTCCTGGAAAACATTATTCTGGGTGCCGAAGACGGGCGGCTGTTGAAGCCGTCGCTGGCCAAGGCGCGCAAATCGCTGATGAAGCTGGCCGATGACTACGGCCTGAAAGTGGACCCCGACGCGCTGGTGCAAGACATCGGCGTCGGCATGCAGCAACGGGTGGAAATCCTCAAGGCGCTGTATCGTCAGGCCGATATCCTCATTCTGGATGAGCCCACCGGCGTACTGACCCCAGCCGAGGCGGACCAGCTGTTCCGCATCCTCGGGCGTCTGCGCTCCGAAGGGAAGACGATCATCCTGATCACCCACAAGCTGCGCGAGATCATGGAGACGACGGACACCGTATCGGTCATGCGCCGCGGCGAGATGACCGCCACCGTCAAGACCGCCGAAACCTCGCCCGCCGAACTGGCGGAGCTGATGGTCGGCCGCAAGGTATTGCTGCGTGTCGACAAGAAACCCGCGGCCCCCGGTCCGGTCATTCTGGATGTCGAAGGGCTGCGCGTCGTTGATGACAAGGGCGTCGAGCGTCTGCGCGGCATCGATCTGCAAGTCCGCGCGGGCGAAATCCTTGGCGTTGCGGGGGTGGCCGGCAATGGCCAGTCCGAACTGCTTGAGGTTCTGGGCGGATACCAGACCGGCAAGGGCAGCGTGCGCGTCAATGGCACGGCACTGGACCTGACCGGCAATAAATCCGACGGCCAATCCCGCCGCAACCACGGCATCGCCCATGTCCCCGAAGACCGCCAGCGCGAAGGTCTGATCATGGAGTATCAGGCGTGGGAAAACACCGCCTTCGGCTATCACAAAGACCCTGCCTACCGCAGCGGCATGTTGATGGATAACGCCGCGATCAAGGCCGACACCGTTGAAAAGATGGAACGTTTCGACGTGCGTCCGCCAAACCCCAAACTGGCGGCCAAAAACTTTTCCGGCGGGAACCAGCAAAAGATCGTTCTGGCGCGCGAGATCGAACGCAACCCCGACCTGCTGCTGATCGGCCAGCCGACCCGTGGCGTGGATATCGGCGCGATCGAATTCATCCACGAACAGATCGTCGCCCTGCGCGATCAGGGCAAGGCGATCCTGCTGGTCTCGGTCGAGCTGGAAGAGATTCTCGCACTCAGCGACCGGGTGGCTGTCATGTTCGACGGTCAGGTCATGGGCATCCGCGACGCCAGCCAGACCGATGAAAAGGAACTGGGCTTGCTGATGGCGGGCATCACCGATACCGATGCGCCCCATTCCATCGAAGAGATCGAAGACAATCTGGCCCATGCGGGCGGCGATCCGCATAAGGAAGTGTAACATGGACGTAATGCCAAAATGGGCCGAGGTCGTCCTCGTGCCTTTGATTTCGCTATTGCTGGCAGCGATCCTGTCGGCGCTGGTCATTCTGGGCATCGGGGAAGACCCCGTTGCGGCCGTCAAACTGATGGTGTCCGGCGCTTTGGGCAGCACCTATGGCTGGGGCTATACGCTGTATTACGCCACGAACTTCATGTTCACCGGCCTTTGCGTTGCCATCGCCTTTCACGCGCGGCTGTTCAATATCGGTGGCGAAGGCCAGGCGATGCTGGGCGGTTTGGGCGTAGCGCTGGCCTGTCTGTATATCCCGTGGCCCCATTGGTCGCTGGCCCTGATCGGTGCGGCTGCGATGGCTGCCGTGTTCGGCGCCGCCTGGGCCGCGATCCCCGCGTTCCTGCAGGCCAAACGGGGTAGCCATATCGTGATCACCACGATCATGTTCAACTTTATCGCGGCGGCGGTGCTGAACTATATTCTGGTTAATATGCTGCGCCCCCAAGGCAGCATGGATCCCGCAACGGCGCGTTTTCCTGACGCGACCAAACTGCCGACGCTGCATGATATCCTTGCCCCGCTGGGGATCGAGTTTTCCAAGGCAGCGCCCGCCAATATCTCTCTTCTGGTGGCGGTTGCGGCCTGTATCTTCCTGTGGGTGCTGATCTGGCGCACGCGGCTGGGGTATGAAATCCGCGCCTATGGCCATTCGGAATCGGCTGCGAAATACGCCGGCATCTCTCCGGTCAAGATTACGATGATCTCGATGATCATCTCGGGTGGTTTGGCGGGCATGATGGCGATCAACAACGTCATGGGCGAAGCCGAACGGCTGGTGCTGAACGCCACGGAAGGCGCGGGCTTTATCGGCATCGCTGTGGCGCTGATGGGGCGCAGCCATCCTCTGGGCGTTTTCCTTGCCGCGATCCTGTTCGGGTTCCTCTATCAGGGTGGTGCTGAACTGGCGCTCTGGACCTCGATCCCGCGCGAGCTGATCGTCGTCATTCAGGCGCTGGTGATCCTCTTTACCGGAGCGCTGGATAACATGGTGCGTATGCCGCTCGAGAAAATCTTTCTGGCGCTGCGCGCCGCACGGGCCCCCAAGCCCGAACGCAAACCGGTGGAGCCTGCTGAATAATGGATTATATCACGCTCATCCAACTGTTCGACAGCACCGTGCGCCTTGCCACACCGCTGCTACTGGCCTGCCTTGCCGGTCTGTTTTCCGAACGCGCCGGTATTTTTGACATCGGCCTTGATGGCAAGATGCTGGCGGCGGCGTTCTTTTCGGCGGCCGTGGCGTCGCTGACGGGGAACGTCTGGCTGGGGCTGCTGGCCGGCATCGCCGCGTCGATGGCGCTGAGCCTGCTACACGGGCTTGCCTCCATCACCTTCCGCGGCAACCAGCTGATTTCCGGCGTCGCGATCAACTTTCTTGCCGCCGGTCTGACGGTGCTGATCGCGCAGGACTGGTTCCAGCAAGGCGGGCGCACGCCGTCGCTGATCGGCGGGGCGCGGTTCAATCCGATCACCCTGCCCTTTGCCGATGACATCGCCCAGACCCCGATCATCGGCCCGCTCTATGCCGAGCTGATCTCGGGTCATTCGATCCTTGTCTACCTCGCCTTCCTCGCGGTCCCTGCGACATGGTGGCTGCTGTATCGGACACGCTTTGGCCTGCGTCTGCGCGCTGTGGGCGAAAACCCCGCTGCGGTGGATACCGCAGGGGTTTCCGTTATCGGGCTGCGCTATGCTGCGGTGCTGATCTGTGGCGTGCTTTGCGGTATTGCCGGTGCCTACCTCAGCACGGCGCTGCAGGCCGGCTTCATCAAGGATATGTCCGCAGGCCGTGGCTATATCGCGCTGGCGGCACTGATCTTTGCCAAGTGGCGCCCGTGGTACGCGCTGTGGGCCACGCTGCTGTTCGGCCTGTTCGGCGCGCTGGAAACCCGCCCCGACGTGATCGAGGCATTGGTGAACTTCAAGGTTCAGGGCCAATTGCTGGCCGCCCTGCCCTATGTGATGACCGTGATCATCCTCGCGGGCTTTGTCGGCAAGGCGATCCCGCCCCGTGCCGGCGGCGAGCCCTACGTCAAAGAGCGTTAACGCTCCCCGCGCCGTCGCAAATTGCGGCGGCGCAGCATCCACGATTGATTTCAACCTTTGGATCGGTCTAACTGCTTCTATGCAAATTTACCTGCCCATTGCCGAGCTGTCGGTCAACGCGTTCCTCCTTTTGGGGTTGGGCGGTATCGTGGGCGTTCTATCCGGCATGTTCGGCGTCGGGGGCGGATTTCTGATCACGCCGCTGCTGTTCTTCATCGGCATCCCCCCTGCGGTGGCTGTGGCGACCGGCGCGAACCAGATCGTTGCCTCCTCCTTCTCGGCGCTGCTGGTGCATCTGAAACGCAAGACGGTGGATCTGCGCATGGGCAGCGTGCTGCTGGCGGGCGGGCTGGTCGGGGCCGCGGCGGGCGTCACCATCTTCAACTACCTCAAATCGCTGGGTCAGGTCGATCTGCTGGTCAACCTGTGCTATGTCGTTTTCCTTGGCATCATCGGTGGGCTGATGCTGATTGAATCGCTGAATGCGATGTACAAGACCCGCAGCGGCAAACGCCCCCCGCGCAAGAAACACACGTGGATCCAGAAGCTGCCGTTCAAGATGCGCTTTCGGGTCACGGGGCTTTATATCTCGGTCATCCCACCGCTGCTGGTCGGGGCGTTTGTTGGGCTTTTGGCCGCGATCATGGGCGTGGGCGGCGGCTTTATCATGGTGCCGGCGATGATCTATCTGCTGGGGATGCCGACCAAGGTGGTTGTCGGGACCTCACTGTTCCAGATCATCTTTGTGGCTGCGTTTACCACGATGCTGCACGCCACCACCAACTATACCGTCGACATCATACTGGCCGTGCTGCTGCTGATCGGCGGGGTGATCGGCGCACAGTTCGGGACCAGCCTTGGCACCAAGCTCAAGGCGGAACAGCTGCGGATCCTGCTTGCACTTCTGGTGCTGGTCGTCTGCGGCAAGCTGGCGCTGGAACTGTTGCTGCAGCCGGCAGAGCTTTATTCCGTCGGGTTCACATCATGATCCGTCTGCGTGCCCTTTTGGTGGCGGCGCTGGCCTGCCTGTCTTTCTCCGCCACCGCGGATGAGGCGATTGTGCTGGGCCTGAACCAAAGCGAAGTCTCTATCTCCACCAATTTCAACGGGTCCGAGATCATCATCTTCGGGGCCGTCAAACGCGAGACCCCGATCCCCGAAGGCCCCGAGCTTGAGGTCGTGGTGACCGTGTCCGGCCCGTCGGCCCCCGTCACGGTGCGGCGCAAGGAAAAGACCTTTGGCATCTGGGTGAACACCGCCGCCGTAGAGGTAGACCGCGCCCCCAGCTTCTATGCCGTCGCCACCAGTGGCCCCTTGCAGGACGTGCTGAACCGCACCGAGGACCTGCGCTATAAAATCTCTGTCCCGCGGGCGATCCGGTCGGTCGGTGCGCCGATGAATATCGAGGATTCCGCCGCCTTCTCGGACGCACTGGTGCGCATCCGCAGCAAGGCGAACCAGTACCAACTGGACGAGGAAGGCGTGACCGTGGACGAACAGACCCTGTTCCGCGCGACGGTGCAGCTGCCCGCCTCCTTGATCGAAGGCGATTACAACACCCGCATTTTCCTGACCCGTGGCGGGTCCGTCGTGGCGCAATACGGGACGTTGATCGACGTTCGCAAGGTCGGGCTGGAACGCTGGCTTTTCAACCTGTCGCGCGAAAATGCGCTGGTCTACGGGCTGCTATCGCTGGCGATTGCCATCGCGGCGGGCTGGGGGGCCTCTAGCCTTTTTGCGGCGCTGCGCCGCTAGGCCGGATCATCTGTCTGGGCCTCAAGGCTCAGCGGGGCGGCAGGGGCCGCGCGCAGATCATCCACCCGCAGCATTCCGGACGGTTTTGACAGGCGGTTGCGCACGACCCAGATCAGCCGCTCTTGCGCGCGGGTGATCGCCACATAGGCTAGCCGCTTCCACAGCGGTTGCCCCGCCTCTGACCGGCCCATCCGCGCCGCTGCATAAAGGTCGGGCGCAAAGACCTGCACCGTGTCCCACTGGCTGCCCTGCGCCTTATGGATCGTCACCGCCGCCCCATGCAAAAACGTCGCCCCCATGCGCGCGGCAAAAGGGATGAAGGGTTCTTCCTCGTCCGGTTTTTCGATCTTCACGATCGACGCGGCAGAGATTTGCGGGTCTTCCGCGCCCATCACATGCAGGCGGCTAAAGCCCGGCTTGCGCCCTGCCCCCAGATAAACGACCTGCGCGCCCTTGATCAGGCCGCGCGCTTCAAGGTCGAGCCGTTTCTTGCGGTGTTTCAACGGCAGCTCGATCCCGTCGCAGATCAGCGGCTCCCCCTCCAGCAGCGCGTCTTCGGGCGCGCCATAGACCGACCGGAAAGCGTTGATCAGCCGGATGCGCGTGGCATTGCGCCAGACCAGCACAGGCGACCGCGCCATCAAGTCCACTTCTACCCGCTGGCCCCAGACGACACGGTCGTCCTTCTTTGACGCGTCTTCGACCATACGCTCGAACTGTTCAAAGCTCAGGTCAGGGTCGGCAAGCGCATGGGCCAGATCAAGGATCGGGTTGTCGGCCTGCTGCCGGTGAATTCGGCTAAGGTTCAGCACCCGTTCCTTGGGCAGCTTTTCAAACACCATCGTGCCCGACTGCCCCACCGGGGCCAACTGCGCCGGATCGCCAAACAGCAGCAACGTCGGGAAGATCTCTTTCAGATCCTCGAACTGTTTGTCGTCCAGCATCGAACTTTCATCGACAAACCCGATATCCAGCGGTTCCTCGCGACGCTTCCATCCGGTGATGAAATCGCTGCCGCGCAGACCCGCAGCGGCCAAGGCACCGGGAATGGATTTGTTGTTCTCGTAGAACGCGAAGGCGCGGTCCAGCGAGACTTCGTTCATCCCCTCGATCACCGGGCGTTCACCGCTGCCCGCCAGCCATTCCGCGATGCGTTCGTATTCGGGGTCATAGACCGGCGTATAGAGGATGCGGTGGATCGTCGTCGCGGGCACACCGCGCAGCCGCAGGACCGATGCCGCCTTGTTGGTGGGTGCCAGAATGGCAAGAGTGCGCTTGTCTTTCTTCTTGCGCTCGTAATCGCCCGAAACGATGTCGACGCCGGCATTTTCCAGCGCCTTGTACAATTCTGCCAGCAGCAGTGTTTTGCCCGACCCCGCCTTGCCGGTCACCGCCAGCACTTGGTCCGCCCCGCCCGCAGGGGGCATCAGCAGATTGTCATCCAGATCGATGCCCGCATGGCGCAACATCTCGGTCACGCTGTCAAAGGCAGCCGCCTGATCGGCGGAATAGGTAAGGGCAGGTACTGTCATGGCGCGACCCTAATTCAGCGCGGCACCGGGGGCCAGATGGCATCGCCGCTATTCGCGCAATCAGCCCGTGCCAAACCGCCGCGTGATGCCAAATACGACAACACCCGCGCACCGATGGATTGGTGCGCGGGTGTCTGGTCAGCCGGTTGTCAGCACCCCCTGAACGGGGGCCACCGACTTATTTCTTCGCGTCCAGCGCGTCTTCGAGCGTGCGCAGGCCGGTCTTGGGCGATTGCACCAGTACCGACATGTTGCCCGGCTTATGCTCGTTCGCCATCATCTTCATATGCGCGTCGGGCAGATCGGCCCAGGTGAACACTTCGGACATGCACGGATCAAGACGGCGCTCCACCATCAGTTTGTTGGCGGCGGACGCCTGCTTGAGGTGGGCAAAGTGGCTGCCCTGCAAACGCTTCTGGTGCATCCACATATAGCGCACGTCGAACGTCAGGTTGAAACCCGAAGTCCCCGCGCAGATTACGACCATGCCGCCCTTTTTGCAGACGAAGGTGGAAACAGGGAACGTCGCCTCGCCGGGGTGCTCAAACACCATGTCGACGTTCACGCCCTTGCCTGTAATCTCCCAAATCGCGGCACCGAACTTGCGCGCCTCTTTGAACCAAGCCGCATATTCGGGCGTGTTCACTGTGGGCATCTGGCCCCAGCAGTTGAAGTCCTTCCGGTTCAGAACGCCCTTGGCGCCCAGATCCATGACAAAGTCACGCTTGGATTCATCCGAGATCACACCAATCGCATTCGCGCCAGCGGTGTTGATCAGCTGGATCGCATAGGACCCCAGACCGCCCGAGGCGCCCCAGACCAGCACGTTCTGGCCCGGTTTCAGGTCATGAGGCTCGTGGCCGAACAGCATCCGGTAGGCCGTGGCCAGCGTCAGCGTGTAGCAAGCGGCCTCTTCCCATGTCAGGTGCTTGGGGCGTGGCATCAGCTGCTGCGCCTGCACATTGGTGAACTGGGCGAAGGATCCGTCGGGGGTCTCGTAGCCCCAGATACGCTGGCTGGGGGAATACATCGGATCGCCGCCGTTGCACTCTTCGTCGTCGCCGTCATCCTGGTTGCAATGGATCACGACTTCGTCGCCGACCTTCCAGCGTTTTACCTTGTCGCCGACCGCCCAGACGATGCCCGACGCGTCAGAGCCCGCAATGTGGAAGGGCTGCTTGTGGCCGTCGAAGGGGCTGATGGGTTTGCCCAAGGCAGCCCAGACACCGTTATAGTTCACACCCGCCGCCATCACGAGGACAAGCACCTCGTGACTGTCGAGCGTCGGCACGTCCACGACCTCTTCGAGCATCGCGGTATTGGGGTTCCCGTGGCGTTCCTTGCGGATGGTCCATGCGTACATCTGCTTTGGAACGTAGCCCATCGGCGGGATTTCCCCGATCTCGTAAAGGTCTTTTTCCGGTGCGTCGTATTGCGCGATATTCGTGTCCAAGGCCATGTCGGTCTCCACAGTCAGAATAGGTTTGTGCCGCAGTGCAGAATCGCGGCGTCTACTGGTGGAATATGATCCTTCGCGCAACAATGCAACACCATTTGACCTGTAATTGTAATTTTATGACTTTGCAGTCGCAGCAATTTCGGCAGCAGTTTTGCTTGTGTGACCTATCTGTCAAAGAAATGGGCGATAGAGTTGGCGTAGAACCGCAAGGCGGGGCGTTGCCCGTCGGCGGGGGCATAGCCACGATCGGACGCCGTGATCATCCCGCGCTGCACCAGATGATCGCGTGCTCTGGCGACATTGGCGGCGAAGTCCTGCGCCACAACCGAAGCCTCGTCAGAGGCCCGCGCTGCCATGCCTTGCATTTCCTGTTCCAGCGCGACGCCATCCAGCGGCTTTTCCGCCAGCAACAGCACCCGCGCCAGCAAGGGCACGAACAACAGCGGCATCTCGTGTTCGATCCGCCCCATCAGATCCTGCGCCAGCCCGTCCACATTCGGCGCGTCGCCATAGTCGCGCAAATGCACCGGCGTGCCAAACACGACCACAGCCTCGCCGAAGCGCAGGAATTTGCCGCGCATACGCAGCCAGATCTTGCGAACAATGAATTTCAAGATGACCGTGATTTGCGCATCGAAGCGGCGCGTGCCTGCCGCGTCCGCAGCAATCAACACGCGGTCTTCCAGCACACGGTCATAGTTGATCGCCACCGGCACAAAGACGACATCGCGGTCTTTCAACTCTGCCTCAAGCACATAGCCAAGCAGACCCATCTTGGGCGGCATCAACTTGCCGTTCAGGCTCAGCCCGCCCTCGGGGAAAATCGCCTGGGTCACCCCGCCTTCGGTTGCCATCTGCACATAGCGGGCCAAGACCTTGCGATACAGCGCGCCGCGCGACTTGCGCCGGATGAAATACGCCCCCATCGACCGGATCAACCGGCTGAGCGGCCAGACACGCGCCCATTCCCCCACAGCGTAGCTGAGCGCCGACGCCTCCCCCGCGAGGTAGGTCACCAGCACGTAGTCCATGTTGCTACGGTGGTTCATCACAAAGATGACCGTGGCCTCTGACGGGATACCTTCGATCACCGCGCCGTTGCGCGATCCGGTGCGCACATCATACAGCGCATTCGCCAGAAACCGCGCCAGCCGGATGCCAAAGCTGAAATAGGCAAAGGCGCTAAAACTCGGGACGATCTCGCGGGCATAGCGGCGCGCCTGTTCGGAAGCGACGTTCTCGGGGATACCTTCGGCGCGCGCGTGATCCACAATCGCCTGACTGATCTGCGGGTCATAGATCAGCCGCTGGATCATATCGTGCCGCCGCGCCAGCTTGAACGGTTCAATCGGGCGGGTCAGCCGCGTGTTCAGCTGCGCGACAGCTTTCTCCAGCCGTCTGCGAAAGAACCACCGGACCGAGGGCAACAAAAAATGGCTAAGCGCGGTCACAGCCGCGAACAGCAGGATCACCGCGAAAAGCCAGACGGGAAGTTCAATCGTTTGCGTCATCGCCCAACCCTTGCAGGACCCGCGCTGTCTGGGCAACACAAAACAGTCAACCACACATAGGGCACCCCTAGGCAAGGCACACGCGACCGTAACGCAGCGGCTTTCACCCATGCCGCAATGCAGCGAATTGACAGCGCCTGATTATTTCACGTATCAATCGACCAGCGCAAGAATATTACCCATTCGATTCACGAAAGGCCGCCCCATGTCGCAACCGCAAAAAGACCGCCCCTGGCTGATCCGCACCTACGCCGGACACTCCACCGCCGAGGCATCCAATGCGCTGTATCGCGCGAACCTTTTGAAAGGGCAGACCGGCCTGTCGGTCGCCTTCGACCTGCCCACCCAGACCGGATATGACAGCGATCACATCCTGTCGCGCGGCGAAGTCGGCAAAGTGGGCGTGCCCGTGGCGCATCTGGGCGATATGCGCAGCCTGTTCAAGGATATCCCGCTTGAACAGATGAACACCTCGATGACGATCAACGCCACCGCGCCGTGGCTGCTGGCGCTGTATATTGCTGTGGCCGAGGAACAGGGCGCGGATGTGTCCAAGCTGCAAGGCACCGTGCAGAACGACCTGATCAAGGAATACCTGTCGCGTGGCACCTATATCTGCCCGCCTGCCCCGTCTCTCAAGATGATCGCGGATGTGGCCGAGTATTGCTATACCAACGTGCCCAAGTGGAACCCGATGAACGTCTGTTCCTACCACCTGCAAGAGGCCGGTGCCACGCCCGAGCAAGAGCTGGCCTTTGCCCTTGCCA
Source organism: Sulfitobacter sp. CB2047 (assembly GCF_000735125.2). Lineage (NCBI taxonomy): Bacteria > Pseudomonadati > Pseudomonadota > Alphaproteobacteria > Rhodobacterales > Roseobacteraceae > Sulfitobacter > Sulfitobacter sp. CB2047. Next base: position 2,918,186 of record NZ_CP072613.1, read on the forward strand.
CCGCCACCGCCGTACTGGACGCCTTGCGCCCCCGCGTCCCCGAAGAGGACTTCCCCATGCTGGTGGGGCGGATCTCTTTCTTTGTGAACGCGGGCATCCGCTTTGTCACCGAGATGTGCAAGATGCGCGCCTTTGGCGACCTTTGGGACGAAATCTGCCGCGACCGCTATGGCGTTGAAGACCCGAAATATCGCCGCTTCCGCTATGGGGTGCAGGTGAACTCGCTCGGGCTGACCGAACAGCAGCCCGAAAATAACGTCTACCGCATCCTGATCGAGATGCTGGCGGTGACCCTGTCAAAGAACGCCCGCGCCCGCGCCGTGCAGCTGCCCGCGTGGAACGAAGCGCTTGGCCTGCCGCGCCCGTGGGACCAGCAATGGTCGATGCGGATGCAGCAGATCATGGCCTACGAGACCGACCTGCTGGAGTTTGACGACCTGTTCGATGGCAACCCCGCCGTGGACCGCAAGGTCGAAGCGCTGAAAGAGGGCGCACGGGCCGAGCTGGCGAACCTTGACGATATGGGCGGCGCGATTTCGGCGATTGACTATATGAAGTCGCGTCTGGTCGAAAGCAACGCGGACCGTCTGGGTCGGATCGAGGCCGGCGAGACCATCGTCGTGGGCGTGAATAAATGGCAACAGGGCGAACCCTCGCCGCTGATGACGGGCGATGGCGGCATCATGGTCGTGGACCCCGCGGTCGAGGCCGACCAGATCAACCGTCTGAACGCATGGCGCGACAGCCGTGATCAGGCCGCCGTGGACAAGGCGCTGGCCGATCTGCGCGCCGCCGCTGCCGAAGGGCGCAATGTAATGGAGCCCTCTATCGCCGCCGCCAAGGCGGGGGTTACCACCGGCGAATGGGCCGAACAGATGCGCAGCGTGCACGGTGAATACCGTGGGCCAACAGGCGTTGCTTCTGGCCGGTCAAACAAGACCGAGGGGCTGGACGACCTGCGCGACGCCGTGGACGCCGTCAGCAGCCGCCTGGGCCGCCGGCTGAGTTTCCTTGTCGGGAAACCGGGGCTCGACGGCCATTCGAACGGCGCGGAACAGATCGCCGTCCGCGCCCGCGATTGCGGCATGGAAATTGCCTATGAGGGTATTCGCCTGACGCCGTCGGAAATTGTTTCCGCCGCCGCTGTAGGGGAACATCACGTTGTCGGGCTTTCGATTCTTTCGGGATCACATATTCCATTGGTCGAGGATTTAATGAAACAAATGCGCGCCGCCGGATTGGATCACATTCCCGTAATCGTGGGTGGTATTATTCCAGAAGAAGACGCCAAAAGATTGCGCGCTATGGGAGTCGCCCGCGTTTACACGCCGAAAGACTTTGAATTGAATACAATTATGGCAGACATCGTCACACTCGCCGATCCCGAAACTGTGGCCGCCGAATAAAAAGCGGCCAATTCAAAAACTCTTTGTTTGTTCATTCTTTTGGCGTAAAGCATTAATTGGCTTTTCGACAAAGGAATGAACGAGAATGAGTATTGATCTAAGCACAATGTCCCACAAACAGCTGGAACAGCATTTGGAAGACGTGAAGATGGCGATTAAAAACGCATATGAACGCGACCGCGTAGAAGCCCGCAAAGCCGCTGAAAAAGCAGCCGCCGAATACGGGTTCTCGCTGGATGAAGTATCCGGCGGTGCGAAAAAGGGCAAAGCCGCGAAAGCTGCCGCGAAATACGCCAACCCAGAAGACCCCAGCCAGACATGGACCGGCAAGGGCCGCCAGCCCAACTGGTTCCGCGACCTGATCGCCAGCGGCACCGATCCGGAAACGTTGGAACTGTAAATCGGCCTGACCTGCGCACCGCGTGCGATTATTGCGTCCCCTCGGCGCATCCTCTTGGCTTTGGAAATATAAAGAGCATCCCATGACAATTCATATTGGCGCAAAACCCGGCGATATTGCCGAAACAGTCCTTATGCCCGGCGACCCGTATCGCGCGAAATGGGCTGCTGAAACATTCCTTAAAGATGCAAAACTTGTAAATGAAGTGCGCGGCATGCTGGGTTTCACCGGCACATGGAATGGCAACCGCGTCACTATTCAAGGCTCTGGCATGGGGATGCCCTCGCTGTCGATTTATGCCAATGAATTGATTTCCGAATACAACGCGCAAACCCTTATTCGGATTGGATCTTGTGGCGGGATGCAGCCGCAGGTTGGTATTCGCGATGTCATTATTGCCATGACCGCCACGACAATTACCTCGCCTTCTTCCGGTATCTTCCGCGAGATGAATTACGCCCCCTGCGCCGATTGGTCCCTGCTGCGTGCTGCCGTGGACGCGGCAGAGGCGAAAGGCACGAAAACCCATGTCGGCGGGATCTATTCTTCGGATGTCTTTTATGCCGAACGCCCCGATCTGGACGAGCAGATGACCCGCCACGGTATTCTGGGCGTCGAGATGGAAGCGGCAGAGCTTTATACCCTCGCCGCGCGTCACAAACGCCGTGCGCTGGCGGTGCTGACGGTCAGCGACCACCTGCAAACCGGCGAAGCGCTGCCCGCGGAAGAGCGCGAGAAATCCTTTGGCGATATGGTAGAAATCGCGCTACAGGCGGCTTTCCCCAACAGCTGATGCGCGATGATCCCCCGTCGGACGCTCCGCGGGGGATTTATATCCATTTGGAAGCACGGCCGGGCGCTATCCCGATCCCTTAGCCCCCGTGGCTGCGGTCGTAGCCGTTGGGAGGCGGGCTTTGCCACCCCTCAAGCGCGCCTTTGGCGGGGGCGAACACCTCTACCAGCAGCGGATAGCAGGCGGCAACGTCCGAGGAGTGTTTGGCGGAGCAATCCCCCCCCGGACAGGCGCTGAGCGCGCCAAGCAGGTCGATCTCGGCGAAAAACTCAAGGTAGTCGCCGGGGCGCACGGGGCTAGCCTTCATGAAATACTGGCCGGTGTCGCGGGTAAAGCCGGTGCACATAAAGACGTTCAGCACGTCATGCACGAAAGGCTCTGCCTCGGCGTAGGACATGCCCTGATGATCCGCCAAGGCCCGGATCAGGTTGGAGTGGCAGCAATGGTGGTATTGCCCGCCCGACAACAGTTGGTTGGTATAGGGATCACAGCGCGTGCCGATCACATCATGCACCGAGCCGCCGAAGGCATCCATGCCGTACCAGTCGAGCGTATCATGGGTCAGCGTCGCCATAGGGCGCAGCGTGGGAAAACTGCTCCACATGCGCTGTCCAGTGGTGATATGCGTGCCATGCAGCGCGCGGGTTTTGCCGGAGTAGAACCGCTCGGACAGATCATTTTGCGACCAGAGGTTCAGGTCACCGACCTGTGGCCCCTCGACCGAGGTGATCCGAAAAAAATGCCCCGCAGGCACGGTAAAGCAGCTTGCCTCCCGGGGGGCGACGGTGACCTCGTCCACTTTGGTCAGCGTTTCGCGCGCGCGCCCGTAAAGTGCCATGTCAGGCACGGGCAGCGTCTCGACGGGATAGCAGATCACGGGCGCAACAGCGCGGCGGGCGTCGGCATCATGGGGCGGTGTCATAGCGGAAACTCCTGACGGTTGGGTCCGATCCTGAGGCCATCGCGCACGGCGTCAGAGAGGCCGGCCGCCGACATTGGCCTTACAGTCGCGGGGGGCCGATTGGGTGGCGGTATAGGCCTCTGCTCCGCAGGCGACACAGTGGTAGAACTGCAGGCTGCCTTTGTCGCGGGTACTGTCCTTGCGCCAGCGGCATCCACGCACCCCCTTATCACGGTAGGCAAAATAGGCGACGATCGCAAAAGCGATGGCAAAGGCAATCAGGATCATAGGGAGCACATGTCACGCCCCCCGCGCCAATGGGCAGCGGGAGGCGCAGGTTGCGATGGGATCAAACGGTGCGTTCGACCATCATCTTCTTGATATTGGCGATGGCTGCGGCAGGGTTCAGGCCCTTGGGGCAGGTCTTGGCGCAGTTCATGATGGTGTGGCAGCGGTACAGTTTGAACGGGTCTTCCAGATCGTCCAGACGTTCGCCTGTGGCTTCATCGCGGCTGTCGATGATCCAGCGGTAGGCATGCAGCAATGCGGCTGGCCCGAGGTAGCGGTCGCCGTTCCACCAGTAGCTGGGGCAGGATGTCGAGCAGCAGGCGCACATGATGCACTCATAAAGCCCGTCAAGCTTGGCACGGTCGTCGATCGACTGTTTCCATTCTTTCGCGGGCTCTGCCGTCTTGGTTTCAAGCCACGGCTGGATGGAGGCGTGCTGCGCGTAGAAATGCGTAAGATCGGGGATCAGATCTTTGACCACGGGCATATGTGGCAACGGATAGATCTTCACCGCGCCTTTCACCTCGTCCACGCCATAGGTACAGGCCAGCGTGTTGATCCCGTCGATGTTCATCGCGCAGGATCCGCAGATGCCTTCGCGGCAGGACCGGCGGAAGGTCAGGGTCGGGTCGATCTCGTTCTTGATCTTGATCAGCGCGTCCAGAATCATCGGGCCGCAGGTGTCCATATCGACGAAATACGTGTCGATGGCCGGGTTCTTTCCGTCATCCGGATTCCAGCGATAGATCTGGAACTGCCGCAGGTTCTTGGCACCTTCGGGTTTGGGCCATGTTTTACCGGTCGTCATCCGGGAGTTCTTGGGGAGCGTGAGTTGAACCATATCGCTTCTCCTGGTCTGTCGGGCAGTTGCCCAGTTCGTTACAATTCTGGCGCTTACGTCTTTCGGATGTAAAGCGCATTTCCCTCGGCGCGCAGGGTTTGACGGTACCCGGCGGCCAGTATCTCTGCACAAAGGTCGCCGTCCCACTGATCCGCATGGCGGACCTCTATCAAGATCGCATCCGGCAGCCAGCCGCCGGATTTGCCCTGCGCGAGGATGGGGTTCAGCACGACCTCCTCGGCCCCTTCGACATCGATCTTGAGGATCGTGCCGTCATGGTGCCGTGCGGCGTGTGTAAAGGCGGACAGGGGCCGTGTGGGCACCAGCACGCCGCCGTTCTGTTGCTTGCCCTCGATCGGGAGCAGCGATGCCTGACCGTAATTGTGCCCGCGGAAGTTCAGCATCGCCTCCCCCTCGCGGTCGGACAGCGCGCAGCCTTCGATACGGACACGATCGGTCAGATTGTTCAGCGCGATGTTCATGCCAAGCCGGCCAATCATCAGCGGGTTGGGTTCGAATGCCACCACGCGCGACCCGTCGCCTGCGGCCATCGCCAGCGGGATCGAATAGGCCCCGCAGTTGGCACCGATGTCAAAGACCAGCATGTTGCGGTCTTCCACCAGTTCGACCAAAGCCACCAGCGATTTGATCTCGGGCGGGTATTCGTTCAGCCAAAGGCAGGTTTCGGTGTAGTTATCGCGCGGGTCCACCACCATGCGGATGTCAGCGAACTCCACCTGTGTGGGGCCAAGCTGCGCCTTGATGCGGGTGCGTTCGCTGGTGTCCCCGTCACGGAATTGCGCGCGCAGATCGGCCATATGGCCTGCATCCTTGCCCTGCGTATCCGGCGTGACGTTCGGGTGACCCATTAGCCCAGCAACCCCGGGACGCTGCCAGCGGAACGCGACAGGCATTGCACGGTTTCGGGGCGTGACAGTACCGCGCGCACGGTGGCGACGGTGGTGTCATCCACGCCGATCACGGCGGATTTGGCGAAAACGCGCACCTGAGCCGCATCGGCATTGTCGACGATACAATCGGTGAAGGGCGTGATCAGCTGCTTGGGCACCTGCGGAAAGCGCGTGGCAAGGGTTTCGGTAATGACCCCCTTGGTGCCTTCGCGGGCGATGCTGTCGACCTGCTGCGTTGCTTGCGCACAAGCGGACGCGGCCAAAATCATGGTCATAGCGATAAACTGTTTCATGTCGCCTGCCCTCCGCCTGCAGGACGAGGGCACGGCCCCCGGTTTGGTCCCCTGCCCCCAAAAGCGGAGGCAGGGTTTCAGATCAATAGACCCGTGCTTTGGGTGCGATCTTTTTCATGTCGATCCCGCCTTCGGATTCCTCGGTCAGCGGATCAAGGTGCACACCACGGTAGCTGAGCGTTGCCGCGTTCCCGTCGAAATACGCGAGGCTGTGCTTGCGCCAGTTCTCGTCGTCGCGATCAGGGTAATCTTCGTGGGCATGCGCCCCGCGGCTTTCCTTGCGGGCGGCAGCGGCGGTGATTGTGGCCACAGCGTTCGGCATCAGGTTGGTCAGCTCAAGCGTTTCCATCAGGTCAGAGTTCCAGACCAGCGATGTGTCGGTCACGTGCAGGTCAGCGATCTTGCCGGCGACCTCGTCCATCTTGACCTTGCCTTCGTTCAGCGTCTTGTCGGTACGGAAAACCGCAGCATCGGCCTGCATGGTTTTCTGCATTTCAAGCCGCAGCTCGGCGGTCGGGATCTGGCCCTTGGCATAGCGCAGGCTGTCGAAGCGTTCAAAGGCGGCATCGACCGATTTCTGGTTCGGCGTCGGTACGGGGGCCTCTGCGTCAACGACCTCTTTCGCGCGGATCGCGGCGGCACGGCCAAAGACCACAAGGTCAATGAGAGAGTTCGAACCCAAGCGGTTCGCCCCGTGTACCGAGGCACAGCCCGCTTCGCCCACGGCCATCAGGCCCGGTGCCACGCGGTCCGGCGCGTCTTCGGTCGGTGCCAGCACTTCGCCCCAATAGTTGGTGGGGATACCGCCCATGTTGTAGTGTACCGTCGGCAGAACCGGGATCGGTTCTTTGGTCAGGTCCACCCCTGCAAAGATGCGCGCGGATTCAGAGATACCGGGCAGACGCAGATCAAGCGTTTCCTTGGGCAGGTGGTTCAGGTGCAGGTGGATGTGGTCTTTGTTCTCGCCCACACCGCGGCCTTCGCGGATTTCCATCGTCATACAGCGCGAAACAACGTCACGGCTGGCAAGGTCTTTGTAGGTGGGGGCATACCGCTCCATAAAGCGTTCGCCTTCGGAGTTGGTCAGATAGCCGCCTTCGCCACGCGCGCCTTCGGTGATCAGACAGCCCGCGCCATAGATGCCGGTGGGGTGGAATTGCACGAATTCCATATCCTGCAAAGGCAGGCCCGCACGCGCCGCCATACCGCCGCCGTCGCCGGTGCAGGTATGCGCCGATGTCGCCGAGAAATAGGCACGGCCATAGCCACCTGTCGCCAGAACAACCATCTTGGCGCTGAACAGGTGCATGGTGCCGTCGTCCAGCTTCCAGCACAGCACACCCTGACACACGCCATCATCCGACATGATCAGATCAATGGCGAAATACTCGATGTAGAATTCCGCGTTATGCTTCAGCGACTGACCATAAAGCGTGTGCAGGATCGCGTGGCCGGTCCGGTCGGCGGCGGCACAGGTCCGCTGCACGGGGGGGCCTTCGCCGAATTCGGTGGTGTGGCCGCCGAAGGGACGCTGGTAGATCTTGCCCGCTTCGGTCCGCGAGAAAGGCACACCGTAGTGTTCAAGCTCGTACACCGCTTTTGGGGCTTCGCGTGCGAGGTATTCCATCGCATCGGTGTCACCCAGCCAGTCAGAGCCCTTGACCGTGTCATACATATGCCACTGCCAGTTATCGGGGCCCATGTTGGACAGCGACGCCGCGATACCGCCCTGCGCCGCAACCGTGTGCGAACGGGTCGGGAAAACTTTGGTCACGCAGGCTGTTTTCAGCCCTTGCTCTGCCATGCCAAGTGTCGCACGCAGGCCAGCGCCGCCAGCCCCCACGACAACGACATCATATTCATGCGTTTCATATTCATATGCAGCCATGTCTCGGTCTCCGGTATAGCGTAGGCGTGTGTTAAAGCGCGATGCGGGCGATGGCGAAAACGCCAATCGCGGCCGCACCATAGCTGAGGCAGGTCATCAGGATGATCGCAACCTTCTGCGACAGCCCGTGGACGTAATCCTCGATCAGCACTTGGACACCGTCGTTAAAATGTTTGAAGCCAACGATCAGCGTCAGGGCGGCGACGATCGCGGGGAAAGGCCTGCTGTAGTAGGCGATGATCTCTTCGTAGGTGCCCCCAAGGGCGGACCCGAAGGTAAAGACGAAAAGCGGGATCAGGATCAGCAGCGCAACAGAGCTGACTTTCATCGCCCAGAAATGTGCGGTGCCCGATTTGGCCGAGCCCATGCCCATAGCGCGTTTGCGGTCTGTCAAATAAGCCATGTGTCTATCCCTCAGATGATCAGCGCGGTGATAATGGTCAAAACGACTGAACCGATCAGCGCGGCCCAGCCCAGCTTTTCAGCCGTCGGGATATCCAGCGCATAGCCGTTGTCCCAGATCAGGTGCCGGATACCGGCCAGCGTGTGATACCACAGCCCCAGCAGCGACAGGAACATGACCAGATCACCGAACCAGCTGGTGATGAAACCGTTCGCGATATCAAAATACTCCGCCGACGTTGCCGCCGCGAGGAACCACCAGACGATCAGCAGCGCGGCAACCAGCATCGCGTTGCCGGTGATCCGCGTCAGGATCGACGTCATGGAGGTCAGTTGCGGGCGATAGATCGTCAGGTGGGGTGACAGCGGGCGGTTGCCCCGGTTCACATCTGCCATGATGGATTCCTTTTCTCGTCAGGTTGCGGTCATAGATAACGGTATTTTTGGGACTGTCACGTCCAGAGGCGTGAATTTGAAGCGGTTTATTGGCGCAGTTGCCCAAACCCTTCGGTTAGCGCCGGACATTTCCACAATTTGTGATCACTAATTTTCAAGCTGTGATCACAAGCACTAAAGCCAACCAAATTCATCGGGCTTTTCGGCGACGGTTTGGGCGAAAACTCAGCCCCAAGTGTTCGTTTGCGCGCCGCATGATGCGCATGTCTTCAACTTGCGACGCGGCAGATTTGGCTACCTGCGGAGACTGATCTGAACGGGGGAGCAAGCGGCTTTGGCTTCACCTCGCGGGATCGTCCAATAGCAAGTGCAGGTGCAGCGGGCGGGGTTTACCGTGATCTCGACCACACCCGCCCGCTGCACCTTAGGGGTATTACTTCAGCGATTCATCGATGCCTTTGCACGCATCGACCAAGCCTTTGACGGCGTTCACAGAGTTGTCGAACATGGACTGTTCGTCCTTGTTCATCGCAATCTCGACCACACGTTCGACGCCACCAGCACCGATCACGGTGGGCACGCCGACGTAGAAGCCGTCCAGACCATAGGCACCGTCAACATAGGCGGCGCATGGCAGAACGCGTTTTTGGTCTTTCAGATAGGCTTCGGCCATTTCGATTGCCGATGTCGCAGGCGCGTAGAACGCCGAACCGGTTTTCAGCAGGCCAACGATTTCGGCACCGCCATCACGGGTCCGCTGAACGATCGCGTCCAGCTTATCCTGTGTGGTCCAGCCCATTTTTACCAGATCAGGCAGTGGGATACCCGCAACGGTGGAATAGCGCGTCAGGGGCACCATTGTATCGCCGTGGCCGCCCAGTACAAAGGCAGTGACGTCTTTCATGGAGACGTTGAATTCAGTCGCGAGGAAGTGACGGAAGCGTGCCGAATCAAGCACACCGGCCATACCGCAAACCTTGTGGTGAGGCAGACCGGAGAATTCGCGCAGCGCCCAAACCATCGCGTCCAGCGGGTTGGTGATGCAGATAACGAATGCGTCTGGTGCGTGGGCAGCAATGCCTTCGCCAACCGATTTCATGACCTTCAGGTTGATTCCCAGCAGGTCATCACGGCTCATACCGGGCTTACGCGCAACACCGGCGGTCACGATGCAAACGTCTGCGCCAGCGATTTCAGAGTAGTCGTTCGCGCCGGTCATGGTCGCGTCGAATTTGGCGGATGGGCCCGATTCTGCGATATCGAGGGCCTTACCCTGTGGGATACCTTCGGCGATGTCGAACAGGACAACGTCGCCCAGTTCCTTGATTGCTGCGAGATGGGCAAGCGTGCCCCCGATTTGCCCTGCGCCGATAAGCGCGATCTTGGGTCTGGCCATGTGGTATACTCCGACAGGGTTACATTTCGCTTCGGGATACCGAAATGAAGCGCACCGTGCAAGTTGCGCTTGGTCCGGCATCACGTCACATCGCGCAGAGCCATAAAAAACGGGACCGTTTCTTTCGAAACGATCCCGTCTTGGTCAGCTTTTCAGCAAGCTATTGCCGAATTTGACTGAGCGTTCAGCTTAGCCTTGGTATTCGGGCTGTGCTTCCAGCGCTTCTTCGCTGCTGTCGATGTAGATGCGGAAGTCGTCGCCTTCAGCGTTCTTCATGATTTGCAGCTCGTCCCATGTAACGGCTACTGGCTTTTCGCCAATGCCCAGGAAACCACCGACGTTGATCACAACTTGGCCAACTTCGCCGTTGTCACCCATAACGAGGGCACCGATTTCACCGACGGTCTCGTCGTTGGCACCGTAAACATAGGACCCTTCAAGGTCTTCTGCTGTCAGCGCGGCAACTTCATCAGCTGTGGCGTTGGCGTAGCCTTCACGCTCAACCGCTGGGGCTGTCAGCATGGGGCGTTCCATGTCTTGCTCAAGTTCGTTTGCCCCTTCGGCCATTTCAGTGGTTGCTTCATCAACGGCCTGCTCTGTTTCAGCGGCTGCTTCTTCGGCTTCCATTTCAGCTTCGTTTGCCAGTGCTTCGGCATCCGCTTCCATTTCGGTCTCTGTGTCGACCTCAGTTTCGGCGTTCATGTCGGTCGCTGCCATATCTGTCTCAGCGTTCATGTCGGCGTTGGCGTCCATGTTTGCTTCGGTTTCCATGTCAGCTTCGTCGTCCATACGTTCGAACGCTGGGGCTTTTTCAAGCATCTCTTTGCTTGTGTTCACCACGAGGAAACGGTCGTCGCTGTCACCTTCTTCGGTCACGATGCGAATCTCGTCCATGTTCACGCTTACGTCACGCTCACCCATGCCGAGGAAGCCGCCAATGCCGAGAATAACGGCCTTAACGTTGCCTTCGGAATCCAGCAGGACGTCGTTGATCTCGCCGATGTCGTCCCATTCCTTTTCGCCGTCAGCGGCGATGGTGGAGTTTGCTTCGACTTCTGTCTCGGAATTGTAGATACGCATGCCGATCAGGTCGGACGCGAAGAAGTCAGTTTCTTGCGCTGTCACGGTACCAAAACCAGCTGCATGTGCATCTGCAAATGCGGGACCAGTCAAGCTCAGGATGATTGCGGTTGTGCCAAGAATACGTTTCATTGTTGATACTCCTTTAGAAGTTCCGGGTGATAATCACTCGGTTGTGATATCAACGATGATGTGGCGATTGCGTTCCGGCGATCCGCGTCTTTTTTCGCCGCTTTTATAATCTATGACATATCAAATGGGGCCCGCCTCCTTAGTTTGTTGATCCTGCGGCGGGTGCGAAATTTTCGCGGAAATCTTGTGGCATCCGTCACAACCTGCGGTTCGCGTTCCCGCCGCGACATCCTGCGTCAGCGCCACCACCGCCGCCGCGGCAGTTGCCAGCCCGATCAGGTTAAACAGTTTTACCATTCTACACCTCTTACACTTACACTCGCACCATGACGCCTTTCCTTCTGGCAGCAAAACCTGAAGGCCGCGTTAAAGCCGCAAATTATCTGACGCTGCGCTGCGGCGCGTTTGCGCTTGAAGTTTTCGTCTAAAAATGCAGACCTGCACGCAACATTATTTCTTGGAGAGTCGCAAATGTCGAAAATCACCCGCCCCCTGCGTTCCGTTCTATATATCCCCGGCTCCAAGGACCGCGCGTTAGACAAAGCTCGCGGGCTGCCGGCCGATGCGATTATCTTTGACCTCGAAGACGCTGTGATTCCGGAAGAGAAAACCGCTGCACGTGAAACACTCGCCACGGCGCTGAGAGACGGCGGCTATGGCAGCCGGTATAAGGTGATCCGCATCAACGGGCTGGACACCGAATGGGGTGCCGACGATGCCCGCGCCGCGGCGAAAATGGACTGCGACGCCATTTTGCTGCCCAAAGTCGGCAGCCCCGCCGATCTGGACGCACTGGCGGAAATAACGGGCGACATCCCGCTTTGGGCGATGATGGAAACGCCGGGTGCGATGCTGAATGCCGCCGCGATTGGCGCGCATCCCAAGCTGCAATGTATGGTGATGGGCACCAACGACCTGAACAAGGACCTGCAAACCCGCGTGCGCGCCGACCGCCTGCCCCTGATGACCGGGCTTGGCCTATGCGTGCTGGCAGCCAAGGCCAACGGCATCGCGATTGTCGATGGCGTTTACAATGCGTTCAAGGATGACGAAGGCCACCGCGTTGAATGTGATCAGGGCCGCGACATGGGCTTTGACGGCAAGACCTTGATCCACCCCGCGCAGCTGGACGTCGCGAACGAGGCATTCTCCCCCTCCGAGGCCGAAGCCGATCTGGCGCGCCGCCAGATCGAGGCGTTTGACGAAATGCAGGCGACAGGTCAGGGTGTGGCCGTTGTGGACGGGCGCATCGTTGAAAACCTGCATGTCGCCACCGCACGCGAAACATTGGCAAAGCTGGACGCGATCGCGGCCCTGCAAACGGAGTAAACCTGATGATGGCACTTTTGATCCTTGGTCTGATCTTATGGGTCGGTGCCCATTATTTCCGTCGTTTCATGCCGGACCAGCGCGCAGCTATGGGCCGACAGGGCAAAGGCATCATCGCCGTCGCCATCGTGGCGGCGCTGGTCATGATCATTATCGGATACCGCGGGGCCGAGTTTATCCCCGTCTGGACGCCCCCGCCCTTCCTCACGCATCTGAACAACCTGCTGATGGTGCTGGCATTCTGGGTCTACGGGTCCAGTGCGGCCAAAGGGGCCAAGGCCTGGCCCGCCTATAAAACCCGCCACCCGCAGCTGATGGCCGTTAAAATCTGGGCAGTCGCGCATTTGCTGGTGAACGGGGATCTCGCCTCTATCCTGCTGTTTGGCTCTATGCTGGCTTGGGCGGTCGGTTCCGTGATCCTGATCAACCGCGCGGAACACAACTGGACACCCCCTGCCCCCGCGGGCAAGGCCACCTATATCCGCCTTGCGGTGATCACGCTGGTGATGCTGGTCGTTGTGACCGCGATCCATACCCTGCTTGGCGTCTCTCCCTTTTCCTGAGTTACTGAAAGAACCCCCATGAAACTCTATCGTTTCCTGTCCGAAGAGGACACTTCCGCCTTTTGCCACAAGGTCACCGACGCGCTGAACAAGGGGTGGGAGCTTTACGGCACGCCCACGCAGACATGGGATGCCAAGGCAAATGTCATGCGTTGCGGTCAGGCCGTGACCAAGGAAGTCGAAGGCACCTATACGCCCGACACCAAACTGGGGGCGCATTGATGGCACAGGCAAAGACCAACAAGGGCCGTTTCTTCGAGGACTATAAAGTAGGCGAGACGCTGCATCATGCGGTGCCCCGCACGGTCAAGGATGGTGAACGCGCGCTGTACCACGCGCTGTATCCCGCACGTCATGCGCTTTATTCCTCTGACCAGTTTGCCCAAAGCTGCGGCCTGCCTGCCAGCCCGTTGGACGATATGATCACCTTTCACATCGTGTTCGGGAAAACCGTGCCGGATGTATCGCTGAATGCGGTCGCCAACCTTGGCTATGCGCAGGGGCGCTGGCTGGCGCCGGTCTGGCCAGGTGACACGCTGCGATCTGAATCCGAGGTGATCGGGCTCAAGCAGAACTCGAACGGGAAAACCGGGGTCGTCTATGTACGCACCACCGGCTTTAACCAGAACGACACGAAAGTTCTGGAGTATGTCCGCTGGGTAATGGTGCGCAAACGCGATGTCGACGCCCCTGCCCCCGAAACTATCGTGCCTGATCTGCCCAAGGCGCTGACGGTTGAAGATCTGTCGATTCCCGAAACGCTCGACTTCAGCAATTACGACTTTACCCTCGCGGGCGAGGCGCATCGCTGGGGCGATTATACCGTGGGCGAGATGATCGACCACGTGGATGGCGTCACCGTCGAAGAGGCGGAGCATATGATGGCCACCCGCCTGTGGCAGAACACGGCGAAAGTGCACTTTGACACCTCTGCCCGCCCCGACGGGTCGCGGCTGATCTATGGCGGTCACGTGATCTCTATGGCGCGGGCGCTGTCGTTCAACGGGCTGGCCAATGCGCAGATGATAGTGGGGCTGAACGGCGGGGCGCATGCGAACCCCTGCCTGTCTGGCGACACAATCCGCGCCTGGACCGAGGTTCTGGACAAAGCCGATACCGACAAACCCGGCGTCGGCGCATTGCGCTTGCGCTTGGTTGCCACCAAAGGCGGAGAGCCGTTCAAGCTGAAGGGTGAAGACGGCAAATACCTGCCCGATGTCCTGCTCGATCTCGATTACTGGGCACTGATTCCCAAGTAGGACGACCCCTTGACGACGGCTGACCGGTCGCAAAACAAACAACTATATGTCGCGTTCGACCCTTAAAACGTGGGGTTTCCGAGCGCGACAGCCGCTGCGTCGGCAACATTCCGCAGATTTTCCACCGTTAGCGCTATTTTGTGATCACACGCGAAATTCGTGTGATCACAAATGTCGCTTTTATCTGGAAAACCCTGTATTTCTCCGAAAAACTGTTTACCGAGTATCAAGACTCAATCGTATACCGCGATTAGACTGGAACAAAGACGGGACCGTTTTTTATGAACATCCACGAATATCAGGCAAAAGCCCTTTTGCGTAGCTACGGCGCGCCAGTATCCGACGGCCGGGTCGTGCTGAAAGCTGAAGAAGCGAAAACAGCCGCAGGCGAGATGGACGGACCTCTTTGGGTCGTCAAGGCGCAGATCCACGCAGGTGGCCGCGGCAAGGGGTCTTTCAAAGAAGCCGATGCTGGCGACAAAGGCGGTGTACGCCTGACCAAATCGGTTGAAGAAGCCGCCGAAGAAGCCAAGAAAATGCTGGGCCGCACCCTGGTCACGCATCAGACCGGCCCCGCGGGCAAACAGGTCAACCGGATCTACATCGAAGACGGTTCAGGCATCGAAACCGAATTGTACCTCGCGCTGCTGGTGGATCGCCAGACCTCGCGCATCGGGTTCGTCTGCTCCACCGAGGGCGGCATGGACATCGAAGAAGTAGCCGAGTCCACCCCCGAGAAAATCATCAGCTTCTCTGTTGACCCCGCCGCGGGCTTCCAGCCCTACCACGGCCGCCGCGTTGCTTTCGCCCTGGGGCTGGAAGGCAAGCAGGTCAAACAATGTGTGACCCTGATGGGCCAGCTGTTCAAAGCCTTCGTCGAAAAAGACATGGAAATGCTGGAAATCAACCCGCTGATCGTCACCGACAGCGGCGACCTCAAAGTGCTGGACGCCAAAGTCAGCTTTGACGGCAACGCGATGTACCGCCACGGCGATATTGCCGATCTGCGCGACACCACCGAAGAAGACCCCAAAGAGCTCGAGGCGTCCAAGTACGACCTGAACTACATCGCTCTGGACGGTGAAATCGGCTGCATGGTGAACGGTGCCGGTCTGGCGATGGCCACAATGGACATCATCAAGCTTTACGGTGCCGAGCCTGCGAACTTCCTTGATGTTGGTGGTGGTGCCACCAAAGAGAAAGTGACCGAAGCGTTCAAGATCATCACCTCCGACCCGCAGGTCAAAGGTATTCTGGTCAACATCTTCGGCGGCATCATGCGCTGTGACGTCATCGCCGAAGGCGTGGTCGCAGCCGTGAAGGAAGTCGGCCTGCAGGTTCCGCTGGTTGTCCGTCTGGAAGGCACAAACGTTGAAGAAGGCAAAGCCATCATCAACAACTCCGGCCTGGACGTGATCGCTGCGGACGACCTGAAAGATGGCGCGCAAAAGATCGTGAAAGCGGTCAAAGGCTAAAACTGGCTGGAAAGCTTGGATGATGCATCGTCTCGCCTTTTGTTTTTCCATTGCCGCGCTGGCTGTCCCTTTCGGGGCGGCCAGTAACGCTATGGCACAGACAACGCGCGCGGCGGACATCGCCCAGGCCTTTGCAGACCATTGTTTCAGCCCGCGTCTGACCGCACGGACAGCGCAGGCACAGCTTGGCAGCATAGGGGCACGGGTCGATTTCTATGATCTGCGTCCCTTTACCTCGGCACCGCAGTCTCCGGTGACGGGCGCGGCAGCAACGGCGGGCACTGACCGTCGCTGCGAAGTGTCCTTTGACGGGGCGGCACCGCAGGTTGCGCAACAGGGGATCGCCACCGGATTGGCACAGGAAAACCTGACCGATCTGGTAGATGTCCCCGCAGGGTTTCCCGTCACGACGGGGGCCACCTATCGCGCCGCCGTCATGCTGAACCCCAACCGCATGGCTGTGGTACAATCGGGGGTACGCGATGGTGCGCAGGGGGTTGAAACCTTTGCCCGCGTCGAACGCCTGACCCCGCTGAACGAGGCAAACCAATGACCGCGGCCGCGCAAAAAACCGTCACCGGTGGCAAGGCCATCGTCTTTGGGATGACCGTTCTGGTCTTCGCAATGATGGCTGTCGTCGCACAGCTGCCCATGCCGATGCAGGATTCCCTGCTGGCCGAAGGCGGCCCGTTCGAGACACTGTCGGTCGTTGGCTATGGCCTATGCATCTTGCTGATGTTCGTGCTGTGGCCCGCGGCTTCGGCGGCGCGTCGGTGGTACTTTGCGGTGTTCATGGCCCTGTTCGCGGCCCGCGAACTGGACCTTGATAAAAAGCCGTTCACCGAAGGCCTGCTGAAAGCGCGGCAATTTTCCAGCGATGGCGTCAGCCTGATGGAAAAGGGCGTTGCCGGCGTCATCCTGCTGGCGATCATCACAACCGGTTTGATCCTGTTGCGCCGCGAGACATGGGGCTTCATCCGTGGGGTCGCCAAAGGCGCGGCACCGCAGCTTGCTGTGTTGATCGGGCTGCTGTTCATCGTCGTCTACAAGCTGACCGACGGGCTGGCGCGCAAGCTGGAACCCTTTGGCATCACGCTAGGCCAGGATCAGATCGATCTGGCCTACGTCATCGAGGAAGTCGGCGAACTGGGCATCCCGCTGATGTTCGCTGTTGCAATCTATCTGACATACCGACTGCCGCGCCTTGCGGCGGCGGCACCTTCCACCGCGCCCTGAGACCGGCGCCACCTGAATTGAACTTGAGAAGAAAGCACATAACATGGCCGTACTCGTAAACGAAAACACCAAAGTGATCTGCCAGGGCCTCACCGGCTCGCAGGGCACTTTCCACACCGAACAGGCCATCGCCTATGGCACCAAAATGGTCGGCGGTGTGACCCCCGGCAAAGGCGGCCAGACGCATCTTGACCTGCCCGTGTTCAACTCTGTCCACGAAGCCCGTCACGTCACCGAAGCCAACGCCACGGTCATCTACGTGCCGCCCCCCTTCGCCGCGGATTCCATCCTCGAGGCGATCGACGCCGAGATGGAGCTGATCATCTGCATCACCGAGGGCATCCCGGTTCTGGACATGATGCGCGTCAAGCGCGCGCTCGAAGGGTCCAAATCCCGCCTGATCGGGCCGAACTGCCCCGGCGTGATCACGCCTGACGCCTGCAAAATCGGCATCATGCCCGGCCACATCCACAAGCGCGGCACCTGCGGGGTTGTCTCGCGCTCGGGTACGCTTACGTACGAAGCTGTGAAACAGACATCCGATCTTGGCCTCGGCCAATCCTCTGCGGTTGGTATCGGCGGCGACCCCATCAAAGGGTCCGAGCATATCGATATCCTCGAGATGTTCCTGGCCGATCCAGAAACACAGTCGATCATCATGATTGGTGAAATCGGCGGTTCTGCCGAAGAAGAAGCGGCACAATTCCTGGCCGACGAGAAGAAAAAAGGCCGTTGGAAGCCCACAGCCGGTTTCATCGCGGGCCGCACAGCCCCTCCCGGCCGTCGCATGGGCCACGCCGGTGCGATCGTCGCAGGCGGCAAAGGTGACGCGGAATCCAAGATCGCAGCTATGAAAGAAGCAGGCATCGTTGTTGCGGATAGCCCCGCAACGCTGGGTGAAGCTGTTCAAGAAGCCATCAACAAAGGCTAACGCCAGATGGCGGGGCCTGACTTTTCAGGCCCCGCCGCTCTTACTTAAACGTCGCGCTCTCATCAGAGGTATCGCCATGACAGACCAACCCAAAAACGACCAGTTCCACGATACCTCCTTTCTCGAGGGGCAGAACGGCGAATACCTAGAGGCAATGTATGCCCGCTATGCCAGCGATCCCAATGCGGTTGATGGCGCATGGCAGGCGTTCTTCGAAGCGATGGACGATGACCACGCCGATGTTCAGGCAGAGGCCGCAGGCCCGTCCTGGGCGCGCAGCGATTGGCCCCCCGTCCCGCAGGACGATCTGACCTCTGCATTGACCGGCCAGTGGCCCGTCCCGACCGAAGCGAAAGCCGCCGGTCAGAAGATTACCGAAAAAGCCTCCTCCAAGGGGATCGAACTGTCTGACGCGCAGGTACAACGTGCCGTGCTCGACAGTATCCGCGCGTTGATGCTGATCCGCGCCTACCGTATCCGTGGTCACCTTGCCGCCGATCTTGACCCGCTTGGCATGCGCGACAGCGACACCCACCCTGAACTGGACCCGGCCGCCTATGGCTTCGGGCCCAAGGACATGGATCGCCCGATCTTTATCGACAATGTGCTTGGCCTCGAGATCGCGACGATGAAACAGATCGTCGATATCGTCAAAAGCACCTACTGCGGCACCTTCGCGCTGCAATATATGCACATCTCTGATCCCGAACAGGCCGCGTGGCTGAAAGAGCGGATCGAGGGCTACGGCAAGGAAATCCAGTTCACCCGCAATGGCCGCAAAGCCATCCTGAACAAGCTGGTAGAAGCCGAAGGCTTCGAGAAATTCCTGCACGTCAAATACATGGGCACCAAGCGGTTCGGCCTTGATGGGGGCGAAAGCCTGATCCCCGCGATGGAGCAGATCATCAAGCGCGGCGGTCAGCTGGGCATTCAGGACATCGTTATCGGCATGCCGCACCGTGGCCGTCTGTCGGTGCTGGCAAACGTCATGCAGAAACCCTACCGCGCGATCTTCAACGAGTTTCAGGGCGGCAGCTTTAAACCCGATGACGTCGACGGCTCCGGCGATGTGAAATATCACCTCGGCGCGTCCTCCGACCGTGAATTCGACGGCAACACCGTCCACCTGTCGCTGACCGCCAACCCGTCCCACCTCGAAGCGGTGAACCCCGTTGTTCTGGGCAAGGTCCGCGCCAAGCAGGACCAGCTGAACGACAAGGAGCGCACCTCCGTGATGCCGATCCTGCTGCACGGGGATGCGGCTTTCGCCGGTCAGGGTGTCGTGGCCGAATGTTTCGCCCTCTCGGGCCTGCGCGGGCACCGTACCGGCGGAACCATGCATATCGTGGTGAACAACCAGATCGGTTTCACCACAGCGCCGCACTTCAGCCGCTCCAGCCCCTATCCGACCGATAACGCGCTGGTCGTCGAGGCTCCGATCTTCCACGTCAACGGCGACGACCCCGAAGCGGTCGTGCACGCGGCCCGCGTGGCGACGGAATTCCGTCAGAAGTTCAAGAAAGACGTGGTCATCGACCTGATCTGCTACCGCCGCTTTGGTCACAACGAAGGCGACGAGCCGATGTTCACCAACCCGGTGATGTACAAGAAGATCAAAAAGCAAAAGACCACGCTGACGCTCTATACCGAGCGGCTGGTGAAAGACGGCCTGATCCCCGAGGGCGAGATCGAGGATATGAAAGCCGCCTTCCAGGAGAAGATGAACACTGAATTCGAGGCCGGCAAAGAATACCGCCCCAACAAGGCCGATTGGCTGGATGGCAAGTGGTCGCACCTCGATAAGGCCAAGGAAAAGAAATACCAGCGTGGCAAGACAGCCATCGCCGCCGAAACCATGGCGGATGTGGGCAAGGCGCTGACCGCCGCACCCGACGGCTTCCCGCTGCATAAAACCGTGGCGCGCCTGCTGGACGCCAAGGCCGAGATGTTCAAATCCGGCGAAGGCTTCGACTGGGCCACAGCCGAGGCGCTGGCCTTTGGCTCGCTCTTGACCGAAGGGTACAAGGTCCGCCTGTCCGGTCAGGACTCCGCCCGTGGCACCTTCTCGCAGCGTCACTCGGCCCTGATCAATCAGGAAAACGAAGACCGCTACTACCCGCTGAACCACATCCGCGAAGGTCAGGCAGAATACGAAGTCATCGACTCCATGCTGTCGGAATACGCGGTTCTGGGCTTTGAATACGGCTACTCGCTGGCGGAACCCAACGCGCTGACCCTGTGGGAAGCGCAGTTCGGCGACTTTGCCAACGGCGCGCAGATCATGTTCGACCAGTTCATTTCCTCGGGCGAAAGCAAATGGCTGCGCATGTCCGGCCTCGTCTGCCTGATGCCCCATGGCTATGAAGGGCAAGGGCCCGAACACTCCTCCGCGCGTCTGGAACGCTTCCTGACCATGTGCGGCGGCGACAACTGGATCGTGGCGAACTGCACCACGCCCGCGAACTACTTCCACCTGCTGCGCCGCCAGCTGCACCGCAGCTACCGCAAGCCGCTGATGCTGATGACGCCGAAATCCCTGCTGCGCCACAAGCTGGCCGTCAGCAAGGCCGAGGAATTCACCACCGGCTCCTCTTTCCACCGCGTCCTCTGGGACGATGCGGAACAGGGCAACTCGGACACCACATTGGCGGCGGACGACAAGATCAAGCGCGTCGTCATGTGTTCGGGCAAGGTCTATTACGACCTGCTGGAAGAACGCGACGCCCGTGGCATCGACGACATCTACCTGCTGCGTTTCGAACAATTCTACCCGTTCCCCGCGCAATCCGCTGTGAAAGAGCTGGAACGCTTTAAGAATGCGGAAATGGTATGGTGTCAGGAAGAGCCCAAGAACCAAGGGGCATGGTCCTTCATCGAACCCAATATCGAATGGGTTCTGGGCCGTATCGACGCCACCCACACCCGTCCGACCTATGTCGGTCGCGCCACCTCGGCCTCGCCTGCGACCGGCCTTGCCTCCCAACACAAAGCACAACAAGCAGCCCTCGTTGACGAAGCGCTGACCATCGAAGGAAAATAACCATGACAAGCGAAGTACGCGTCCCTACCTTGGGTGAATCCGTAACCGAAGCGACCGTGGCAACATGGTTCAAAAAGCCCGGCGATAGCGTCGCAGTCGACGAAATGCTCTGCGAGCTGGAAACCGATAAGGTCACCGTCGAAGTGCCCTCCCCCGTGGCGGGCACTCTGGCCGATATCGTCGCCGCCGAAGGCGAAACCGTCGGCGTTGACGCGCTGCTGGCCAATATCTCCGAAGGGGATGCGGCCCCGGCGAAATCCGAAGCCCCCAAGGCGGTCGATGCTGGTGCCGAAGACGTGAAACCCCGCGACGCTGCGGATGATGTCGACGTCATGGTCCCCACCTTGGGCGAATCCGTGTCCGAGGCGACCGTCAGCACGTGGTTCAAGAACGTCGGTGACCACGTCGAAGCCGATGAAATGCTGTGCGAGCTGGAAACCGACAAGGTCAGCGTCGAAGTGCCCGCGCCGACATCGGGCACGCTGACCCAGATCATCGCCGAAGAAGGCAGCACGGTCGAGGCCAACGGCAAGCTCGCCGTGATCAGCCAAGGCGAAGGCGGCAGCGCAAGCAAACCCGCCGATGATACCGCTGAACCCAAAGCGGGCGGTCAGGTCCCTGCCCCCGGCAACGCGCCCTCGGGCGATGTCGAAGACGCGCCTTCCGCCAAGAAAGCCATGGCCGAAGCCGGCATCAGCCGCGATCAGGTCACCGGCACAGGCCGTGACGGACGTGTGATGAAGGAAGACGTGGCCAAGGCCGTTGCCGCTGGCAAGAACGCGTCAAAACCTGCCGCAGCCGCGCCACGCGCCCCATCGGCCCCCCAGGACGCCGCCCGCGAGGAACGCGTCAAGATGACCCGTCTGCGCCAGACCATCGCGAAACGTCTGAAAGACAGCCAGAACACCGCCGCCATGCTCACGACCTATAACGAGGTCGACATGACAGAGATCATGGCCCTTCGGAACGAATACAAAGACCTGTTCCTGAAAAAGCACGGCGTCAAACTCGGCTTCATGTCCTTCTTCACCAAGGCCTGTATCCACGCCCTGAACGAAGTGCCCGAAGTGAATGCCGAAATCGACGGCACCGATGTGGTCTACAAGAACTACGTCAACATGGGCATCGCGGCCGGCACACCCACCGGTCTGGTCGTGCCCGTGGTCAAGGACGCGCAAGCGATGTCCTTTGCCGACATCGAAAAGGAAATCGGTGAACTGGGGGCCAAGGCCCGCGACGGCAAACTCTCCATGGCGGAAATGCAGGGCGGCACGTTCACTATCTCTAACGGTGGTGTCTATGGCTCGCTGATGTCCTCGCCGATCCTGAACCCGCCACAATCGGGTATCCTCGGGATGCACAAGATTCAGGACCGCCCGATGGCAATCAATGGTCAGGTCGTGATCCGTCCGATGATGTATCTGGCGCTCAGCTATGACCACCGCATCGTGGACGGCAAAGGTGCCGTGACCTTCCTCGTCCGCGTGAAAGAAGCGCTCGAAGACCCACGCCGCCTGCTGATGGACCTGTAACCCACCACACCCACCGCCCAGAAAGGACAAATGATGACAGAGACCACGATACTCGCCGCCTATGGCCTGCTCGTTATGCTGACAATCTTGCTTCAGGTTCTGGGCGGTGCGCAACAACTCAGCCTGGGCTATCTGCTCTCGTCGCGCGACGAGGACCGGTCGATGACCGGCATGACGGCCCGGCTTAAACGCGCATTGGACAACTCCATCGTGGCAATGGCGCTCTTTGCCCCGGCGGTGCTGATCCTCGAAATGCTGGACCGCACCAATGCCACGTCCCTGCTGGCCGCGCAGGTCTTCCTCATCGCGCGGATCATCTATCTGCCGGTCTATGCGCTTGGCGTGCCCGCGATCCGGACCCTCGCATGGCTGGCGGGCTTTGCCGCCACCGCCATTCTCTATTTCCTCGCGCTATAGCGGACCGCCAAGATGACACCCGAACTCACTGTTCTGACCCTCGCGGCGCTGCTTCAGGTCGTGACCTTTGTGGCCTATGCGATCCCTGCCAACCGCGAGGTCGGCCCCGGCTACACCATGTCCGCGCGCGACCGAGAACCGTCGAAATCGCTCTCTGACAGGACCGCCCGTCTGGGCCGCGCCTTCAACAATATGTTCGAAGCGCTGGCGCTTTTCGCCGTCGCCGTCGTGGTGCTGCAGATGTCCGGCCAGAACACGACCTACACCGCCATTCTCGCATGGATCTTCCTCGCGGCCCGCGTCGCCTATGTGCCAGCCTATGCGCTTGGCCTGCGTCCCGGACGCTCGCTGATCTGGGCCGTTGGCCTGGGTGCTACGGTGCTGATGCTGCTGGCCGCGCTGTTTTGATCTTCCAAATGGCATAGATCCCGGGGGCGTGCGCTTGCACACGGGGGCAGCGCCCCCTAGCCTTGACCACAACACGCCCCGCCCCTTCATGCCTGAACGCCACCTCTTCTACTCTACCCCAATTCCCGACCACCAAGGAGACCTTCCATGTCCAGCTACGATGTCATCATCATCGGCTCCGGCCCCGGCGGCTATGTATCCGCCATCCGCTGCGCCCAACTGGGCCTCAAAACCGCCTGTGTCGAGGGCCGCGAGACGTTGGGCGGCACCTGCCTGAACGTCGGCTGTATCCCGTCCAAGGCGCTGCTGCATGCCACGCATATGCTGCACGAAGCCGAACACAACTTTGCCGATATGGGCCTCAAGGGCAAAAGCCCTTCGGTCGATTGGGCGCAGATGCAGACCTACAAACAGAACACGATCGACACCAACACCAAGGGGATCGAGTTCCTGTTCAAGAAGAACAAGATCGACTGGATCAAAGGCTGGGCCACCATCCCCGAAGCCGGCAAGGTCAAGGTCGGCGACGAGATCCACGAGGCCAAGAACATCATCATCGCCACAGGGTCCGAACCCTCTGCCCTTCCCGGTGTCGAGGTTGACGAAAAGGTCGTCGTCACCTCCACTGGTGCACTGTCGCTGAACAAGATCCCGAAAAAGCTGGTCGTGATCGGCGCGGGCGTCATCGGGCTCGAACTCGGCTCTGTCTACGCGCGTTTGGGGGCCGAGGTGACCGTTGTCGAATATCTCGATGCGATCACCCCCGGCATGGATGGCGAAGTGCAGAAGAACTTTATGCGCATCCTGAAAAAGCAGGGCGTCAACTTTGTCATGGGTGCCGCCGTACAAGGCACCGAAGCCTCCAAGACCAAAGCCAAGGTGACCTACAAGCTGCGCAAGGATGACAGCGAACACACGCTTGACGCCGATGTTGTTCTTGTCTCCACAGGCCGCAAGCCGTTCCACGACGGTCTGGGCCTTGAAGGTCTGGGCGTCGAGCTGACCAAACGCGGCCAGATCGCGGTAAGCGACACCTGGGAAACCTCGGTCAAAGGCATCTACGCCATCGGCGACGTCATTGAAGGCCCGATGCTGGCGCATAAGGCCGAAGACGAAGGCATGGCCGCAGCAGAGGTCGTGGCGGGCAAACATGGCCACGTGAACTATGGCGTGATCCCCGGCGTGATCTACACCCACCCCGAGGTTGCCAATGTCGGTGCCACCGAAGAGCAGCTGAAAGAAGCAGGCCGCGCCTATAAGGTCGGCAAATTCAGCTTTATGGGCAACGCCCGTGCCAAGGCCGTCTTCGCGGGCGAAGGCTTCGTCAAGCTGATCGCCGACAAGGAAACCGACCGCATCCTCGGCGCGCATATCATCGGCCCCGGCGCAGGCGATCTGATTCACGAGGTCTGCGTTGCGATGGAATTCGGAGCCTCTGCCGAGGATCTGGCGATGACCTGCCACGCGCACCCGACCTACTCCGAAGCGGTCCGCGAAGCGGCGCTGGCCTGTGGCGATGGCCCGATCCACATGTAAGGCAGCCGACTGCATCGAAACGACAAAGGGTGGACCGTTTGGCCCACCCTTTTTTGTGTTCTAACCGTCGTGCTCTATCCGTCGTGCGCGCCGATCGGTATGGGAAGCGCCTAGCTCGGTTGAGGGGCTTTGAACCCCGCCTCGGCCAAGAGCGCGTCCGACCGTGTCTCGACCGTTTCTTCAAGCCGTTTCATGAAGGCGGCCCGCTCCAACCCCGGCGCGATGGGGGTCAGGAACTCGACCACTGCCACACCCGGACGCCGGTACAGCCCGCGCCGTGGCCAGAAGTAACCCGCGTTGGTGGCGACGGGGACGCAAGGCTGGTTCATCTGCTCGTACAGTGCGGCAGTGCCTGCCTTATAGGGGACCGACAGGCCGGGCGCGACGCGTGTGCCCTGCGAATAGATGACAAGCTGGCCCGGTTCGGCCTCGCCCGCTTTGACATCGGCCAGCATCTTGGAAATCGCCGCGCCACGTTTGCCACGGTTCACCGCGACCATTTGCATGCGCTTGGCATATTGCCCGATCACCGGGGTCATCAGGATCTCGCGTTTCATGATAAATTTCGCGCGCGGCAGAATGTGAAAGATCATCAGGATATCAAGGAAAGACTGATGTTTGGCAGCGACCAACACGGCCCCGTCCGGCACGTCGCCCCGCACCTCGCACCGCAACCCGACGATGACCTTCGCCATCCACATGGTCCCCGCCGCATAGGCCTTGCACGCCGCATAGGCCCCCCGCCGCGAGAACATCGCCCAAGGCGCGTAAAGCAGCCCCAAAAGCGGCATATAGACCGTGGCCAGCACGATGAAGGTCAACGATCGTATCCACTGCAACATTATGCGAGTTCCTTTAATGTACGGCGCGCGGCCGCCCCTGTGGCCGCAAAGGCGACACCACCGGACAGAAACGGGATCACCAGCGGCACAACCCAGTGCCAGCCCTGAAAGCCTAAACCCGTCAGAAAGCCCGCCGCGTCAGCGGTGCTTGGCAACAGCAGTATCGCCAGCAGCCCGACCCCCGTGCCCGCCGCAGCGCCGGTCAGCGCACGCAGGGTGAAACGCCGGATAAAGGCCTGCGCGATATAGCTGTCGGTCGCGCCCACCAGACGCAAAACGGCAATGACCTGAGCGTTGGCCGACAGCGCCGCATTGGCGGCAAGTGTCACCATCGCGGCCAGCGTCGCGATGATCAGGATCATGGAGACCCAGCCCAGAAGCTTCAGCCGCGACGCGGCCTTGACCAGCGGCGCGCGCCAGCGGCTGTGATTGTCCAGAACCGCCCCTGGCACCTCTGCCGCGAGACGCAGGCGCAGGCCATCGGCGTCCATGCCGTCGTCCTCTTCGATGATCTCGATCAGGCGGGGCACCGGCAGGGCATCAATGGCCAGTTCTGGACCGAACCAGGGGGCCAGCAGGGATTGCTGCTCTTCATCCGTGAGGGCGCGGGCTGTGGCGACGCCTTTGGTCGTCTCGAGGATGCGCAAAGCGGCCTCGGTCTGGGCGCTGCGCTGGTCGATAGGGGCCACAACACGGATCGTCGCGGTGCGTGCCAGCTCTTGCCCCCAGATATTCGCCAACCGTCCCGACGCCAGCGACAGCGCCAGCGCAAAGACCGCCAGAAACGCCATTGTTCCCGCGGCAAACAAGGTCAACTGCGCGGTAAATCCCGACGGCGGCACCACACGGTCCGCCTGACGGTCGCCGTTCCACAGCGCGGTCAGCGCAATGCGCAACATCTTCATAGATCCGCCCCCGCCAGCTGGATGCGCCGGTTGGCGATACGCAAAACGCGCGCCTGCACCTGCGCCTTGGTGGCACGGATCAGCCCCAGATCGTGGGTCGCGATCAACACGGTCTTGCCCATGCGGTTCAGTTCTACCAGCAGGCGAAGCAGGCGCTGCGACATTTCCCAATCGACGTTGCCGGTGGGTTCATCTGCAAGCACCACATCTGGCGACATGATCACCGCACGGGCCAGCGCCGCACGCTGGCGCTCACCGCCCGACAGCTCTGGCGGCAGGGCATCGGCGCGGCTGCTCAGCCCGACCCACGACAGCAGCTCAAGCAGGTCGTCCCCGCCGGTTTCCGCATGGCGGCCCGACACGGTCAGCGGCAAACCGATGTTTTCGGCAACCGGCAAATGGTTCAGGAATTGGCAATCTTGGTGCACCACACCGACACGTCGCCGGATCATCGCGATATCATCGCGGTCCATCGCACGCACGTCCTTGCCAAACAACGACACATGCCCCGCCGTGGGCAGCAGCGCGCCATAGCAGAGCTTCATCAAAGTGGTCTTGCCAGAGCCGGACGGACCCGTCAGAAAATGGAACGACCCCGGCGCCAGCTTGACCGAGATATCGGACAAAAGCTCGCCCCCGCCATAGCTGTAGGCCACGTTTTCAAACTCGATCACACGCATATCCCGCTTGGTTTGAACTGTTGTGCCCCAGCACCGCTTGGGTTTCAATGCACCCCGGCGCAGCCATTGCATGAAGATTGCACTTTTCCTACGGTTTTCTAGGACATAAGGTTGATCTGACGTGAAAACGAAGAGGTTTCCAATGGTTCGGGGCGCAACATGAGACTGATCTGTCCCAATTGCGATGCGCAGTACGAGGTCCCGGACGAGGTGATGCCCTCTTCCGGTCGCGATGTGCAATGTTCGAACTGTGGCCAGACCTGGTTCCAGCACCACCCCGATTTCCCCCCTCTCGATGACGAGGACGACAGCAGGATCAGCACGGTTTCCGCCGCTCTGTCCGCGCGCGAGGATGCGGATAATGGCGTCGTGCCCGAACGCGATGTAGATTCGCCCGCCCCAGCAAGCCCGCCCGAGCCCGACGAAGACGCAGCGGAAGCCCCCGACGCGGGCGAACCCGCGCATCCCGCCCCGCCACCGCGCAAGCAGCTTGACCCTTCGGTCGCCGATATTCTCCGGCAAGAGGCCGAGGCGGAACAAGAAGCCCGCCGTCGTCGTCAGGCTCAGACCCTTGAAAGCCAGCCTGATCTGGGGCTTGAAGAAGCAGACCAACCCAGCGAAAGCGATCGCGCGCAGCAGGCCAAGGCCCGCATGTCTCGTCTGCGCGGCGAAGAGCAGCACCGCGCTGCCGAGACCACAGCCGCCGCGGCGGCCGTTGCATCGCGCCGCGAATTGCTGCCCGATATCGAAGAGATCAACTCCACCCTGCGCACCGGATCAGAACGGCGCGTCATCCCGAACACGGGCGCAGACGCCGGGCGCGATACCCATGCGGACACGAAACAGCGTAGCGGGTTCAGCCGCGGGTTCGTGCTGATTGTCGCGCTCGCCTCTGTGCTGGTGCTGCTATACGTCTTTTCGCCGCAAATCTCGGAGGCGGTTCCCGCGCTGCGCCCCTATCTTGCGCTTTACGTCGCGCAGGTGGACAGCGCGCGCCAATGGCTGGACGAGATGTTGCAATCAACGCTGCAATGGCTGGATGCACGGGCGTCGCAGTCGGGCAGCTAAAACGGATCGGGCCCGTCCTTTTGGCGGCCCCGTCCTTGCGTCATCAATCCTATCAGAAGCGGTCCAGCAGACGGCGCAGGTAGTCGCGTTCGACCTCCGGCCGCGTCGCCTCGCCCGAGCGGCGACGGATCTCGTCCAGCAGTTCACGCGCGCGGCCATAGGCGTCATTGTCCAGCGCCAGATCACCCTCTGACCCCTGCGCGCCATTCGCCCCCTGCTCGCGCCCTAAAGGGTCCGTGTTTTCGGCACGGCGGTTGCCCTGCGCGGTGCCTTGCCCTGGCTCGGACGCCTGCTGATCCTGTTCCATCGCCTCGCCCAAGGCGCGCATACCCTCGCGCAGCGCTTCCATCGCCTGCGACTGGTTATCGATCGCTTCGGCCAGATCGTCGCGGCGCAAAGCCTCTTCGGCGCCGTCCATCGCGCGGCCGGCACGGTCCAGCGCATCGCGCGCGGCATCACCTTCGGGGGTGCCGCCACCGGGCAGACGCCCTTCCTGACGGCGCAGCTCATCGCGCAGCGCTTGCTGACGGTCGGCGATCGATCCCTGTCCCTGCCCCGGTTCGCCCTGGCCCGGCTGCTGCCCCGGTTGGCCGGGCTGGTTGCCCTCCTGTTGCGGGCCGGGTTGCTGGCCCTGGTCCTGCCCCTGTTGCTGGCCGTCATCGGCATTGGGGTTGAACCTGTCCTGCAAATCGCGGAACGCCTGATCGCTTAGCTCTTGCTGCTCACGCAGGCTATCGGCCAGCCCCTCCATCGCCTGTTCACCCTCGGATTGCCCACCTTCGCCCGGCTGGCCTTGGGTAACACGCATGTTCTCCATCATCTCTTGCAGTTCGCGCAGTGCCTGTTCGGCCTCGGCCATGCGGCCCTGCTCCATCAGTTCCTGAATCCGGTCCATCATGCGCTGCAGGTCGTCCTGCGTCATCTGCATGGTCTCGCCCTGCTGGCCTTGCTGCTGGTCGCCGTTCTCACCTTCTTGCGCCTGTTGGCGTTGCAACTGGCGCATATAGTCGTCGGTGGCGCGGCGCAGCTCTTCCATCAGCTCTGCGATCTCGGCGTCCGAGGCACCGTTCTTCATCGCCTCTTGCAAACGCTCCTGTGCGCGGCGCATCCGGTCCAGCGCATCGGCCAGCACGCCTTCCTCCAGTTCAATCGCCAGATCCCACAGATCATCCGCGATCTCGGTCTGCACCTCGTCGGACAAACCATAGCGGGCGCGAATTTCGATCCGTTCAATCAGCCGCCGCAAGCGCAGCGCCGCCGTGTCAGAGCGGAACACATCCTCCGGACGATAGGACACCGCCCGCAAAACCTGCGCGAGGGTGTCGGCGTTGCCCTTTGCCCACAGCAGATCGCGCCGTTGTTCAATGACGGCCGCCGCCAGCGGATCGAAAAAGCGCCGTCCCGGCAGGGTCATCTGCGTTGGCGGGGTGGTCGCCTGTTGTTCCGACGCATCCAGCACGCTCAGCGTGACCGTGACCGGCAGGTTGGCCCAAGGATGTTTGGAAAAATCGTCGATCAGGTTCTCTTCGAAATCGCGGCGGTCCCCGGCAATGGGCAGCGACAGCGGCACGATCATCTCGGCCCGCGGGTCAGGGTCAATCGCCAGCCCATAGCGGCGGTCCACAGCGGCCAGATCCAGATCGATCCGCGCCTCGCCCGCTTCTACGCCATAGTCGTCCCGCGCCACAAAGGGCAGTTGCATCTCGCCAAGGGCGGTCACCTCGGGCGGGCCTGCAATCTCGACCTGCGGTTTGGCGTCGGGCAGCATCGTCACGTCCCACGCGCGCCCGTTCGGCCCGTCGATGGCGATTTGTCCGCTTTGGCTGACTTTGAAATCCTGCACGATGGCGGGGGTGTCCCCCTCTGGCTGAGAGTGGCCCGAGACGGTCTCGGTGACCGACAGCGCGCCCACTTCGCCATACATGCGCAGGGTGATCAGCGTGCCCGCAGGCAGGTTCAGCGGCCCCTCCGCAAGGTCGGACAAATACAGCGTCGGCTTGCCGGTATAGCGCGGCGGCTCTGCCCAGCCTTCCCAGACCGGACCGGAGGCCAAAGCCCCCCCGCCCGCCGTCAGACCCGCAACCGACCCGATGCGCAGCACCGACCCAAAGACCAGCGCCGTAACGAAAGCCAGCAGCGCGACATAGCGCAGGGCAAAAGGATCACGGCGCGCGATGCGCAAGTCCGCGGGCACCGCCTGCGCAGCGGCGGCACGGGCGGCCATGCGGCGCTGATGCGCCTGCCACACCGCAGCAGAGGCATCATCCCCCGTGCCGATCGCCTGCACATCCATCAGCGCCTGAATGGGGCGTCCGGGCAGGCTGGCGTCAAGGCGGGTCAGCGCCTCTATCCGGCGGGGGATGCGTAAATGCCGCAGCGCATAGACCAGCCCCCCGACAGCGGCCAGCGTCACCGCCACGACAGCGCCGGTCACGACGGACATCGGAACGCTATCGTGCAGCCCCAGCATCAGCACCGCCAGAACAACCAGCACCAAGGCGATCAGCGGCCAGAACGCCTGCACCAACACCTCGGCCCAGATACCGGCCCAGGTCAGACGCAGGGGCCAACGGATCGACTTGAGACCCTGCTCGGGCGAGTGGTCGTCATCCTTGGCGGTGAAAAACGTCATGCGGGCCCTGCTTTCAAAAGCCGGACACGCAAGGCGCGGTCACAGCCATTCAGGAATGGTATCGCGATTTATCATTTCGTCAAAGGTCGGGCGTCGGCGGATAACCGCAAATTGATCGCCATGGACCAGCACCTCGGGGATCAGCGCACGAGAGTTGTATTCGCTGGCCATCACCGCGCCATAGGCACCGGCACTGCGGAAGGCCACCAGATCGCCCGCCGCCAGCTTTGGCATCATGCGCTGCTTGGCAAAGGTATCACCGGATTCGCAGACCGGCCCGACGATGTCATAGGGCTGCTGCTCGGCCCCTGCTTCGGCTTCGACGACGGGGATGATATCGTGATGGGCTTCGTACATGGCGGGGCGGATCAGGTCGTTCATCGCACCGTCGATGATCAGGAAATCGCGGCCCTCGCCGGATTTGACATAGATCACCTCGCTCACCATGAGGCCGGCGTTGCCCGCGATCAGGCGGCCCGGCTCGATCTCGATCTCGCAGCCCAGGTGGCCAAGCGTCTTTTGCACCATCGCGCCGTAATCCGTGGGCAGCGGCGGGGCGGCATTGCTACGCTCATAGGGGATTCCCAGCCCGCCGCCCAAATCCAGACGACGGATGGTATGCCCGTCGGCGCGCAGCTGCTCTGTCAGTTCGGCAACCTTCTGGTACGCCAGTTCGAACGGCGTCAAATCGGTCAGCTGGCTGCCGATGTGCACATCGATGCCCACGACCTCTAGGCCCGGCATCGCGGCGGCCATGCGGTAGACCTCGCGGGCGCGGGCAATGGGGATACCGAATTTATTCTCGGACTTGCCCGTCGCGATCTTGGCATGGGTTTTGGCGTCGACATCGGGGTTCACGCGGATGGTGATCGGCGCGACCTTGTCCATCGACCGTGCGACGGCGTCCAGCACCTCCATCTCGGGTTCGGATTCGACGTTGAACTGGCGGATGCCGCCCTCAAGCGCGAGCCGGATTTCCGACACGGTCTTGCCCACGCCCGAGAACACGATCTTGTCGCCGGGCACGCCTGCCGCCTTGGCACGCAGGTATTCCCCCGCCGACACCACATCCATGCCCGCCCCCGCCTGCGCGAGCGTTTTCAGAACCGCTTGGTTCGAGTTCGCCTTCATCGCGTAGCAGACCAGATGGTCCATCCCGTCCAGCGCATCGTCAAAAGCCTTGAAGTGGCGCAACAGCGTGGCGGTTGAATAGACGTAAAAGGGTGTGCCGACCGCGGCTGCGATCTCGGAGATGGCGACATCCTCGGCGAACAGCGCGCCATCGCGGTACAGGAAATGGTCCATAGTTTCAGGCTCCTAAGCTTTTCCCGCCGAAAGCTGCCGGCGATCGTTTACGGGCGGCGGACCGCAGGGACAGGCATCGCGGCAGACCACAGCTTACCCCAATACCAAAGGCGGCGGGAATGGCAATCAGCGCCACCCGCCCCGCCGATCAGAATGTCTTGGAAACGCCCACATCCACATGCCCCGAGATATGCACACCGGGCTCATAGTTGCTGCGATGCTTGCGGGTGGCGGTATCCGTCGCGGGGGTATAGGCGCGGCTGTCATGGGCAGACGGCGCATGGCGTTGCGCGCTGTCACAGCCCGCCAGCACCGCCAGTGCAACCACGGCCAGCACCGCCGCGCGGATCACAGCGCCGCCCCCAGACCCAGCCGGAACGGGCCGCGGCCAAGGGTGACGCCAGTGCCCACCGACATGCCGGAGGACGACAGCGTCACCGTGCTATTGACCTGCGGCGGCACGGGTTCCCCGTCCACACCACAGGCGGCGAGAGTCAGCAACAAGGCAATAGCAGCAACGGGTTTCATCCGATGATCCCTTTCCAGCGGGCCACCTGCGCGCGCACCTGTGCGGGCGCAGTGCCCCCGTAAGACATACGCGAATTGACGGAATTTTCCACGCCCAAAACGTCAAAGACATCTACCGTGATGTCGCCATGGGCCGATTGCATCTGTTCCAGCGTCAGGTCCGGCAGGTCGCAGCCGTTCTGTTCGGCCAATGCCACCAGCGATCCGGTGATGTGATGCGCATCGCGGAACGGCAGCCCCAGCACGCGGACCAGCCAATCGGCCAGATCGGTCGCGGTGGAAAAGCCCGATCCCGCCGCCGCAGCAAGGCTTTCGCGGTTGGCGGACATATCCTTGACCATGCCTTCCATCGCGGCCAGTGCCAGCATCAGGTTGTCCGCGGCGTCAAAGACCTGTTCCTTGTCTTCCTGCATATCCTTGGAATAGGCCAGCGGCAGCCCCTTCATCACCATCATCAGGGCCACATTGGCCCCCATGATCCGACCGATCTTGGCGCGGATCAACTCTGCCGCGTCGGGGTTCTTTTTCTGCGGCATGATGCTCGACCCGGTCGAGAAACGGTCCGACAGGGTCACGAAACGGAACTGCGCCGAGGACCAGATCACCAGCTCTTCGGCGAAACGGCTCAGGTGCATGGCGCAGATCGACGCAGCGCTCAGGAACTCAAGCGCAAAGTCACGGTCGCTGACCGCGTCCAGCGAATTGGCGGCCGGACGGTCAAAGCCAAGTGCCTGTGCGGTCATGTCGCGGTCGATCGGAAAGGACGTGCCCGCAAGCGCAGCCGCGCCCAAAGGCGATTCATTCATCCGTGCCCGTGCGTCGCGCATCCGGCTCAGATCGCGGCCAAACATCTCGACATAGGCCATCATGTGGTGGCCCCAAGTGACCGGCTGCGCGGTCTGCAAATGGGTGAAACCGGGCATGACCCAATCGGCTCCGGCCTCTGCCTGACCCAGCAAGGCCTTGATCAACGCCAACAATCCGCTTTCGGCGGCGTCGAACTGGTCGCGGGTCCACAGTTTGAAATCGGTCGCGACCTGATCGTTGCGCGACCGGCCCGTGTGCAGACGGCCTGCGGGTTCGCCGATCACCTCTTTCAGGCGCGCCTCGACGTTCATGTGGATGTCTTCCAGCGCGGTCGAATAGGCAAATGTCCCGCCCTCAATCTCTGACAACACCGTGAGCAACCCTTTCCGAATGGCGTCGGCATCGCTATCACTAATGATGTCTTGTGCAGCCAACATGGCAGCATGGGCACGCGACCCGGCAATGTCCTGGGCGGCCATACGCTGGTCAAACGAGATCGAGGCGTTGATCGCCTCCATGATCGCGTCTGGTCCGGCGGCAAAACGGCCACCCCACATTTTGTTCGAAGTCGTATCGGTCATCAGGCAACCCCTCGGAGGGAAAATGAAAAAGATTATGCTCGCGCTCGTTTATACGGCCCTTGCCCTTGGTGCAAACCCCAGCTTTGGGCAAAGCGCCGACATCAAGCCCCTGCGCGACGGTGATATGAAGAAACTGGTCGTGCACGATTCCCCCGTTGCCACCTCCTCTGTCGCGTTCCAGCTTGAGGATGACGGCGGCGAGACCACGCTTGAGGCGTGGCAGGGCAAATATGTGCTGATCAACTTCTGGGCCACGTGGTGCGCGCCCTGCCGCAAGGAAATGCCGCAGCTGAACGCGCTGCAAAAGGAATTCGGCGGCGATGATTTCGAAGTGCTGACCATCGCCACGGGCCGCAACACGCCCGACGGGATCAAACGGTTCTTTGCGGATGCGGGCGTCGATAGCCTGCCACGCCACCAAGACCCGAAACAGGCGCTGGCCAGTCAGATGGGCATTTTCGGCCTGCCGATCACCGTGATCATGGACCCCGAGGGACGTGAAATCGCACGCCTGCGCGGTGATGCGGATTGGTCGAGCGACAGCGCAAAAGCCATCGTGCAGGCATTGATCGCGGGCAAGGCAGACAGCTAGGCCCGCCCCAAGAAAGCAGGCGATCCGGCAGCGTCAGGCGGCGTGCGCGAGGATCGCCGCTTCGGACATCGACAGATTACGCCGCGCATAGCCGCCATAGGTATGCGGATCAAAGGCGATCTGCGGAAACTGGTCCAGCAGCCGCGCGCGGTCCGTCGCGTCCAATGTCTCTAGCGCGGCAGAGGCAGGGTGAAAGCTTTCCGTCTCTACGCCGTTGGCCCAAAGCACCTCGTGGAAATCGAGCAGGAGGTGGATATAGGTCACCTCGCGCGCATGGGCATCGATGGTGACACTGCGCCCGTTCACCAGATCCCGCGCGGTGACAAGCACCTCGTCCGTGTTGAACAAGTCATGGGCGACACGCCCCTTTACCAGCATCCGGTGGCTGGGCGACACCAGCAGATCCGCGTCAGGCTGAGCATCCCCCAAAGCACCGGCGCGAAACCGGATGGGCCGCAGCTGCGGCATCGCGAACAATCGCGCCCCGCTCATCCGGCGGCTACCGATCCAGCGCACGGGTTGCAGGCCATTGTCTTTCGTCTGGACGTGATCGCCCTCGCGCAGTTGTTCGATCCGGCGCGCGCCATCGGCGGTGCGGATCATCGTGCCGGGGGTAAAGCAGATGACGCCGCTGCTGTATTGCGCCGCCCGATCCGCCGCGGCGGTATTCAATGTATGCGCGACGACCCACAGATCGGTATTGCGCGGCGGCAGCGCGTCAAGGAACATCAGCAGCGGCTGGCTGCCCTGACCGACCTCGATCACTGTCACCAGATAGGTCTGCGCACCGTCGGTAACGGTAAAGCTGTTGTCCATCAACGGGGTGTCGCGGTCACTGGCGAAAGACCGGTGCGGCGGCGTGGTGCCGTCCAGGGCGGCCCCGACCAAACGATGCACCATCCGCGCAGCCCGTCTGCGCAGATCCCCTGCCTCGTCCGCCTGATCCAGCCGCAACACGTCATTCGGCCCGTCAACGCGAATTGAATCGCCCCGCCATGCCCAGGCTGCCCCCACCTTGAGGGATTGCACCGGTGCGGCATCCAGCCCGTCTATTTCTGTCTGCGACCAGCTTATGACAAACGTGCCTCGAAAGCCCGTTTTGACCACTGTTCGTGCCTCGTCGTATTATTATTGCCCCAAGGCTATCAAAACCGTTCCCCGCTGGAAAGAACGAATCACCCTATGCACGGGGCCTGCGCGTCAGAAGTCGATCTTGATGCGTACAGAGCCGACAAGCTGGTGATCGGGCTGCGTCTCGTATTCCTTGCCCAGCCACGTCAGACCATAGAACGCCGAGGCCCGCTTGCCCTGCCAATGCACCCCGGCACGCACACGATCGCGGCGCGGGGTCAGGTCATAGCCACGATCCGACGGCAGGAACACACTGTCGCTGACGCGCGCGATATCGGCCCCAACGACAAAGCCAAAGCCCGTGGCGTCGCGGTGCTGCACCACGCGGTAACGCTGGCCGGTGGTGCTGTCGCGCACCAACATTTCCCCGCGTGTGATATCGCCAAAGGTCAGGTCGAAGCCCGCGCGAACGAATGTCTCTATCCCCGCCTGCCCTTCGACAAAGGGGCGCAGGCTTGTCCGCGCGCCAATCGGAAAGCTGCGCCCGATCTCGACCAGAACCGTGGGGTGAAAGCCGTTTTCGATCTGGTTATCCAACACCCGATCAGAGGGCGAGGTCGCGTCGATGATGTCGTGAATGCCCCGTTGCAGATCATCCAGATGGGTCTGTGGACCGGTGGCGTAGATCGCGGCCCCGACCGAATATTCCACAGCATCGCGTTCGAAATGGGTGTGCATTCCGACGGACAGGGCACCGGCCCATGGGCGCGATCCGGCTTGCGGGCGACGCAGGTTCGCGGGGGAGAATACCTCTACCCCCAAACGCAGCTCGATCAACTGCCCAAAGCGGTCCGGCAAGCGCCCCGTCCACTCAGGCCCCCAGACGCGGGACGACACATAGGCGCCCGTGCGCTCGCGGTCGCGAAACTCTCCGATGGAATCATTGGAAATCAGACGGCCATAGCCAAGGCGTTCCCGCTCTGCCGCCTGCGCACCCACGGGCAAAAGCAAAAGCGCGGCCAATACCGGCACAAGAAATCGCAGCATCGTCACTCCTATCGCAATGGCTGTAAGGGTCGGCACCCGTTGCCCCTTTGCTACCGCGCCCTGCCGCGTCGCGCTATCCTTGGTACATTTTTCTCGGGCGGCGTGTCCTTGGCGCACAGACGGATTGCGCGATACCGACAATTCGCTAACATAACGACAGTGAAAACCAGCCTTGAGGCACTGATGTCAGACCCAAAATCGCACCCGTCCCGCCGTATCGTTTCGTCCCGTCACCTTGCCGAGGGCGAAGGATGGGAAGCGTCCGAGCTCGAATACGGGATGATCATCGCCTACAACGCCTTCTCGCGCTGGATGTCGCGCTGCATGGCGGCGGCAGGCAATGCCGATCTGACCCCGTTGGAAATTCTGGTGCTGCACAACACCAACCACCGAGACCGTGAAAAACGGCTGACGGACATCTGCTTTCTGCTAAATATCGAAGATACGCATACGGTGAACTACGCGCTGCGCAAACTGCTGAAATCCGGCCTGCTAGAGGCCGAGAAACGCGGCAAAGAAGTGTTCTATCGCACCTCCGCCAGCGGGGCCGAGCTAATAGAGACCTACCGCGCGGTGCGCAACACCTGCCTGATCGACAGCATGGGGCGCACCGATATCAAAGGCGACGACCTGCGCGAGATCGCGGCGCAGCTACGCGCGATCTCGGGTCAGTATGATCAGGCCAGTCGCGCGGCGGCGTCGCTTTAACCGCGGCTGCCTAGGGTACTGGCGGCGCGGGCCAGTTCGGTGATCGCCGCCCAATCGCCCTTGCGCATCAGATTGTCCGGCGCGACCCAGCTGCCGCCCGCGCACACCACATTGGGCAGCGACAGGTAGCTTTCCGCATTGGCAGGGCTCACGCCGCCCGTGGGGCAGAACCGCACCTGAGGCAGTGGCGAGGACAGCGATTTCAGGAAGGGTGCCCCACCCGCAGCTTCAGCGGGGAAGAACTTGAGCATATCATAGCCGCGTTCATAAAGACGCATCGCCTCTGACGCGGTGGCAGCACCGGGCAACATCGGCAGGCCCAGATCTTCGGCCGCTTGCAGCAGTTTATCCGTGGCACCGGGCGACACCCCAAAGGTCGCGCCCGCATCCACCGCACGTTTGACATCATCGGGGGTGAGCAACGTGCCCGCCCCGACAACGCCGCCTTCGACTTTTGCCATCTCGGCAATGACCTCAAGCGCGGCATCAGTGCGCAGCGTCACCTCTAGCGCGGGCAATCCGCCTGCAACCAAAGCTTCGGCCAGGGGGCGGGCGTGCAGTGCGTCATGCACCACCAGGACCGGCACGATGGGGGCACGTTTACAGATGGCATAGGCAGCGGCGCTGGCGTCTTGCGGGGTCATCGGATCATCCTCTGGTCAGGTTCAAATGCTGCTGGCGCCGGTATCAGCCGCGCCAACCGTGTTGCGGAAAGTGGCAAACAGCTCGCGCCCCTGCCCGTATTCATTGCCCGACAGATCAGCCGTGGCAACCGGGCGATCCATCGCGCCGGGGGTCAGGACCGTCAGCTGCCCGTCGCGGGCGTCGACGCGCACGATATCACCGTCTTGCAAACGTGCAATCGGCCCGCCGTCCACCGCTTCGGGACACACGTGGATCGCGCTCAACACCTTGCCCGAGGCACCGGACATACGCCCGTCGGTGACCAGCGCCACCTTCAGCCCGCGCGCCTGCAGGTTCGCCAGCACCGGCGTCAGGCTGTGCAATTCGGGCATGCCGTTGGCCTTGGGCCCCTGAAAACGCACGACAACGATGACATCCTCGTTGAACTCACCATTGCGATAGGCGTCTTTCACGCTTTCCTGATCATGGAACACGCGGATCGGGGCTTCGACGATGTGATGCTCCGGCTTCACGGCAGAGACTTTGGTGACCGCATTGCCAAGGTTCCCCGCCAGACGTTTCAACCCGCCGGTGGGCTGGAAAGGATCGCCAATGGGGCGCACGATCTTTTCGTTCAGCGTCTCGGTCGGGCCTGCGACCCATTCGACGGCGCCATCCTTCAGCTTGGGGTCTTGGGTGTAGCGCGACAGCCCGTCGCCCGCGATGGTCTTGACCTCGTCATGTAGCAAGCCGCCCGCCATGAGCTGACCGATCATAAAGCCCAAGCCCCCCGCCGCGTGGAAGTGGTTCACATCGGCCAAGCCGTTCGGATAGACCCGCGCCAGCAGCGGTGTGACATCGGCAAGGTCAGAGAAATCCTGCCAGTCCAGCACGATCCCACCGGCCCGCGCCATCGCGACAAGGTGGATCAGCAGGTTGGTCGACCCGCCTGTCGCATGCAGGCCGACGATGCCGTTCACATAGGCTTTTTCGTCCAGCACATCGCAAACGGGTGTGTATTCATTGCCCAGATGGCTGATCGCCAGCGCCCGCTGCGTCCCCGCAACGGTCAGCGCATCACGCAGGGGCGTATTGGGGTTCACAAAGGACGCGCCGGGCAGGTGCAGGCCCATGAACTCCATCAACATCTGGTTGGTGTTGGCGGTGCCATAGAAGGTGCAGGTGCCCGGCCCGTGATAGGCCGCCATCTCCGACGCCATCAGCTCTTCGCGCGTGGCCTCGCCTGCGGCGAATTTCTGGCGCACGATCGCTTTCTCGTCGTTGGAGATACCCGAGGTCATCGGCCCCGCAGGCAGGAACACCGCCGGCAGATGCCCGAAAGCCTGCGCCGCGATCACCAGACCGGGCACGATCTTGTCACAGACCCCCAGATAGATCGCGGAATCGAAAGTGTTGTGGCTAAGCCCGACACCCGCCGCCATGGCGATGATGTCGCGCGAAAACAGGCTCAGCTCCATCCCCGGGGTGCCTTGGGTCACGCCGTCACACATCGCAGGCACGCCGCCTGCAACCTGTGCCGTCCCGCCTGCCGCACGCGCGGTGTCGCGGATCAGGGTCGGAAAGCGTTCGAACGGCTGGTGCGCCGAGAGCATGTCATTATAAGTCGTGATAATCCCGATATTGCCCGCCGATTGCGTCGCCAGCGCGGCTTGGTCCTGCCCCGCACCGGCATAGGCATGCGCCTGCCCGCTGCACGAAAGATGCGCCCGCGCCGGCCCTTCCTCGGCGGCGCGGCGCATCCGCGCCAGATAGGCCCCCCGGCTTGGCGCGCTGCGTTCGATGATCCGGTCGGTGACACGGGCTACGGTATCGTTCAACATCATGCTTTCCTTCGTGACGTGGGTGGGCCTAAGGGCCTTCCTACAAAGACGTGAGTATGTTAGCGCTAACTTATCACGCGCATGTGCCATTTGCAAACCCGTTGCGACCATGGGTAAAACGAATGGCGAAAATTGTCTTTCCCCGCCAAAACAGGTGCCCTAAACAATTCGGATGACACAAATAGACCCTCCTTTCCTGATCGGCGTTGACGGAGGCGGCACCGGTTGCCGCGCCGCTGTTGCCACCCCCGATGGCCGTATCCTTGCCGAAGGCAAAGGCGGGCGGGCGAATGTCAGCACCGATTGCGCCACCGCGATCGACAGCGTGCTGACCGCGACGCGCAACGCGATAGAGAGCGCCGGTCTGGATGTCGCCGACATGCCCCGTGCCGTGGCTCATCTGGGGCTTGCGGGATACACGGGGCCGGAAATGGGCCCGCGCGTGCAGGCGGGTCTGCCCTTTGCCAAATCCGTCGTGACCGAAGACACCACCACCACCATCGTCGGTGCCGTCGGAGAGCAGGACTGCCACCTGATCGCCCTTGGCACCGGCACCATCGTGGGCCGCCAAAAGGCCGGCGTGCAGACCTGTATCGGCGGCTGGTGTTATCAGGTCTCGGATCAGGCGTCGGGCGCGTGGCTGGGGCATGGCGTGCTGGAGCAGACCTTGCTCGTCGTTGACGGGATCACCCCCGCCAGCCCCCTGTCGCAGCAGATGCTGGATAAATTCGGCGGTGGCGCGGGCATCGTGCAGTTCAGCCTCAAGGCGCGGCCCGGCGATTTCGCCACCCTTGCCCCCGATGTGGTACAGGCCGCCGCGGCGGGCGACAGCATCGGACGGGCGCTGATGGCAAGAGGGGCCGATTACCTGACCCGCGCCCTGATCGCGCTAGACCACCAGCCCGGCGGCCCGCTGTGCCTGACCGGCGGCGTCGGCCCCCATTACGCCGCCTATCTGCCCGACACGCAGACCGCCCATCTGGTCGAAACCAAAGGCCGCGCACTGGATGGGGCCGTCGCACTGGCCCTGCGCGCCGCGCGGGCATGACCGCCCCCCTCACCGCCTATACCGGCGCGCGCATTTTTGACGGGCACGATCTGCTGACCGGTCACGCGCTTGTGGTGCACCCCGACGGCATCCCGCGCATCACGCCCCTGACCGCGCTGCCGACGGGGGCCAAAACCCGGAGGCTGAACGGGGGCATCCTCTCCCCCGGGTTTGTGGATTTGCAAGTGAACGGCGGGGGCGGCGTGATGCTCAATAGCGCGCCCGATCTGGACACGCTGCGCGCGATGGCCGCCGCGCACCGACGGCTTGGCACCCGCGCATTTCTTCCCACGTTGATCACCGACACCCCCGCCCATAGCCGCGCCGCCATCGCCGCCGTGGCAGAGGCGTTGCACCTGGGCATGCCGGGTATTGTAGGGCTCCACCTTGAAGGGCCGCATCTGAGCGTTGCCCGCAAAGGTGCCCATGACGGCAGCCTGATCCGCCCCCTGTCTGACGATGATATGGCGATGCTGACAGATGCCGTGGCCCGGATCCCGAACCTGATGATGACCCTCGCCCCCGAAAACGCCACCCCCGATCAGATCGCGGCGCTGACGCAGGCGGGCGTGCTGGTGTCGCTGGGCCATAGTGATTGCGACTATGACACCGCCATGCGCGCCTTCGACGCCGGTGCCCGCATGGCGACGCATCTGTTCAACGCCATGAGCCAAGCCAACGCGCGCAGCCCGGGGCTGGTGGGGGCGGCGCTTGATCATCCGCGCGTGGCATCCGGCCTGATTGCCGACGGGGTGCATGTACATCCGGCCATGATCCGCACCGCACTTGCCGCCAATCGCGGCGCGGCAGAGGTGTTTCTGGTGACCGACGCGATGGCGACTGGCGGCTCTGATATCACCAGCTTCACCCTGAACGACCGCGAGATCCTGCGCCGCGACGGACGGTTGACGCTGGCCGACGGAACGCTGGCCGGGGCCGACCTGACCCTGCTGCAAGCCGTGCGCTATATGCACAACACCGTGGGCGAGCCGTTAGAGCGGGCACTGGCCCGTGCCACAGTAATCCCTGCGCAACTGCTGGCGCACCCACCCGAAGCGGACAGCGTCGATGCGATGATCTGGATCAACGACGACCTGTCAGAGCTGCACTGGCTGACCGAGCTGTAACCCTCGCCACCCCATGCTCACGAAAAAGGCGGCGCAGGTTTCCCGCGCCGCCCTATGTCTTTTGCGTCTATGTCTTTCACGTCAGTCACGCGTCGCGCAACGCCCCGATGATCTGGTCGAACGCCTCACGCGCCTTGGCGCGCATTTCGTCGTCCGTGGCATCCTGAATAGGATGCGGCACCAGCACATAGCGCGCGCCCTCCATGCCTAAGGCCTTGCGCTGCGTTTCAGCGGCTTGGCCAAACACGCTTGAAGCGATGGAAACAGACGGGATCCCCTGGATTTCAAACCAGACTGTATCGTGCATACTGCACGTGGTACATGATCCTCAGTCCGCCAGCCCTTCGACCAGAAAGTCGCATTCATCGCGGATCTGGTGGCGCAGCGTGTCGGGGCACGGCTTGGCGAAAGTCGGCTTGGTATAGTGCCGGATCTCAACGCCGGGTGCGTTTTCGGTCAACAACCTGTCCAGTTCATCCAGCAGGATATTGCCGCGCGGCTTGCTGATGTTCAGCAGCCCGACAACCCCCTGCACCGAACCGGACCGTTCGCTGATCTGACGCGCGACGGGGACACGTTCGTCCGTCGGGTCAAGAATTATTGTCATTCACGTCCTCCTCTGCTGTGAAAGCTAGCCTAGATCGATCTTTCTGGAAACGGAAATCGACCCCACTTCGCCCGTGGCCCACCCGTGGAACGCGGACGAGAATTTTCCCGCATCGCCACCGGCCACGACGATATGGATATATTCCTTGCTCGCAAATTTAGGGGCCAACTGCGCCAGTTTTTCCGGCCCCATGCGTTCCGCGTCCGCCACGGGGATACCCGCGCCCGAATGGTCATCCTGCACCATGTCCGACAAGGGGCGCGCCGTGACCTCTTGGATACGGTCGCGCAGCCGGTCTTTGGAATAGGGGCCATCGACGGTCAGCGTGTGGATATGCTCGGGGCAGACCACCAACAGCGCGTCAATCGGCAGGTTGTGCATCTTCGGCAGGAACACCCCTTCAAGCCCCTGCCCCAACGACCCCGCGATCTGGTCCGGCTTGCGCGAGGTCTGGTCCACCAGATGCACCGGCCCGCCCGTCATGGCAAAGACAGTCACGACCGAATCCTCCGCCTTGAACCCGCGTTCTACATGCAGCGGCTCCCACGGCGAGGCCGCCTCGTTCTCCGCAAAGCACATGGTGTATTTCATCGGATTGCCCAGGACAGACCGTTCGACCCCGCCCGTGGTCGCCCCGCCGACATTGCGGATGATCAGCCGCAGCGCGCGCCCGATGGTGGCATTGGCACGGTTCCCCGCGCCCAAAGCGCCCAAGCCGCCGTTCATCCCGATCTTGTCCACGATCGGCCCGTTCACGACCATGACCGTCGCCGCGCCCATCGTCGTGGCGGTGACCCCGTGGACGTTGAATTCATCCGTGCAGACAGCTTCGACGGCTGCGATCACCACGGGCAGATATTCAGGCTTACACCCCGCCATCACCGCATTGATCGCGATCTTTTCGACCGTGGCGATACCCATATTCGGCGGCACTGTGGCGATGACATCCTGCGGATCACGATGCGTCCCTTCCAACATGCGGATCACCCGTTCGGGCGTCGGCGGCACCAAGGGCAACCCGTCCGAGAAGCCCTGATCGAACATGAATTCCGCCATGTCATCGCCGCTGGCGACCTCTACCTTGCGGGCGCGCAGACGGCTGCCTTC
Source organism: Sulfitobacter sp. CB2047 (assembly GCF_000735125.2). NCBI lineage: Bacteria > Pseudomonadati > Pseudomonadota > Alphaproteobacteria > Rhodobacterales > Roseobacteraceae > Sulfitobacter > Sulfitobacter sp. CB2047. Next base: position 2,962,159 of record NZ_CP072613.1, read on the forward strand.
GGCCTCTGCCCGCAGCGCGTCGTAGACCTCGGGGGCAAAGTGTTTCGACCCGCATCCCGGACGCCAGGCGGGCAGGCTGTCCCAATCGATCTGCGCCGCAGCTTTGCCCGTCGCACGGGCCATCTGGTCGGACAATGCCTGCCAGTCATCGCGCACGAAGCCTTCAAAGTGGGTCACGACAGCGCCGCTTTCATCAATCCAGTAGAGCGCGGGCACGATCTCGAAATCCCAGTCGAACGAGGTCTTGCAGCCCGCATCCTCAAGCACCGGCATGGTCAGCCCGTGGCGCTGCGCGAAATCGCCGTTCTTCTCGCCGGATTGCCCGGGCACCAGAAACCGCACCGCATCGCCATAAGCCTGCGACAGCGCCTGCAGCACCGGCCCCGCGATATTGCAGGTCTCGCAATCCTCTTTCACGAAACAGACCAGCGCAGGGCCCGTGCCGTCAAAAAAGTGGGCCGCGCCTTGCAGATCCTTCAGGGTAAATTCCGGTTTCCGATCACTCATGTCGCCCCCTCCCAAGTATGCCGCTGCATACTGTGGGGGATCGTCAGGCATGTCCAGACAGCTTGGCGGAGACGGATGGGAATCGAACCCACCACACGCCGTATCGACGCGTCCATGGTTTTGAAGACCAGGGAAGCCACCAGACTCCGGTCGTCTCCGCATTGCCACACCGTAGCCCTGCCGCAGGGCAAGCGAAAGCCTAATGCGCCTGCGGCGCGATCTGGCGCGTGTCACCAATCCGCAGGGTCATGCCTAGCGCATCCAGATGCTCAAGCAGCGGCACGATGAACTTGCGGGTGGTGCCCAAGGCGGTGCGCGCTGCGCTGGTGGTAAAGGCCGTGGGCGGGGGGAAGCTTGCCGCAAGGCTCCGCTGCGCTTGGCCGATGGTCGCCGCGTGAAACACAACCTGCTGTTTCAACGCGATATTCGCCAAGGACACCAACCGCCCCTGCGCCACCATCAGCGCGATCAGATCCGCGTCATCAGGCGCATCGAACTGCCGCACATCCGGGGGGGAGGTGCCACCTGCGCGCATCCTCTCTTCGATCTCGGTCAGGCGGGCAAGCTGTTGCGGGGCCAGGGCTGCAAAGGGGTCATGCCGTGCGAGACTGACCAAACCGTCGCGCAAAACAACCTCTCCACCCCTGTGCAACTCAGCTTGGGCAAAGGGCACCAAACCCCGCAGTGGTGTCACCTGTTGCAGCATCGAAAGCGCCGCCCCCTGCTTGATCGGGTGGTCAGCGTGAAAGCGCTGCAAAGCCGCCACCACCGCCGTCTGCACCGTGGCGAGGTCGTCGGCCAGCGCGATATGTTCCGGCGCTAGCCGCACAACGCCCGTGGGCAGCGCAGCCGTCGCATCGCAGCGCGCCAACCGGACAAGATCAGACCACAGCGCCACCCCGCGCCCCTGCGCACAAAGCGCTGCGGCAAGGGCGGTACCGTCCTGCTGCTGTGCCGCCTGCATCACCGCCAACCGCCGTCTGTCGCCCGCCCCGACTGCCGTGGCCTGCGGGTCAAGGATCACCGCGCCCGCCAACGTCGCCGCAGGGGAAAGCTGACGCAACACCGCCGCCTGCCCCGCGAACCCCACCACGGGGCGTTTGAAGCGCAGCTGCCCCAGCCCCGCGTCCCCCGGCGCGATCTGGCCACCGCCCATCAGCCGCAGGGTCGCGACCTCATGCGCCGTGCCCCACAGCACGCGCAAATCCTGCATGTGTTTGACCGGTCGCGGTGCCGTGTCAGCGACGGTCAAACACACATCCATACAAAGCGTCGCCCCCTGCCCGCCCGTACAGATCACATCGCCGCGGGCAATATCCTCTAGCGCGATACCGCGCAGGTTCACCGCGACCCGCTCTCCCGCCGTGACCCTCTCCTGCGCCGCGCCGCGTGCTTGCAGGCCACGTACCACCGTGGCCGCACCGCTTGGCTGCACGGTCAACGCTTCGCCAACCGCCAACGCGCCGCCAAGCAGCGTGCCCGTCACCACCGTTCCGCGTCCCGCCAGTGTGAAGGCGCGGTCCACCGGCAGGAACGCCCCCATCGGCGCGGCCCGCGCGGGCAAAGCGTTGAACCGCCGCGCCAAGACCTGCCGCAGATGATCCGTCCCGCCAGCGGTCGTGGCCGAACAGGGCACCAGTTCGGCCCCGGTAACGCCTTGCGCGGCAAGGGCATCCGCAATTTCCACCAGACGTGCGGGCAATGCTGCCTCGGGGATCAAATCCACTTTGGTCACCGCGACCACCGCCACGGGCACCTGCAACAGTCTTGCGATCTGCACATGCTCGCGCGTTTGCGCCGCGACGCCCTCCACGGCCGAGACGACCAGCATCGCGCCCTGCGCGCCGCTGGCACCCGACACCATGGTGCGGATGAAATCCTCGTGCCCCGGCGCGTCAATCAGGTCAAGCGTCCAACCCGCCATCTCGCAATGGGCAAAGCCTAGCGCGATCGACAGGCCACGGGCTTTTTCCTCGGCCAGCCGGTCCGTCTCCATCCCCGTGAGCCCGCGCACCAGCGCCGTCTTGCCATGATCCACATGGCCGATCACGATCACGCAGGCCGATGTCATATGGCGGCGATCGCGCCCAGCGCCGCGACGACATCGGGTAGCTCGTCATCCGTTACCGTGCGCATGTCCAGCCACAGCTTGCCCTGATGGATACGCCCGACAATGGGCACCCCCCCGCCCCGTAAACGATCCCCAAGGGTTTCAGCAGACAGCGCGGCAGAGGCCACGACGACACTGAAACTGTCCAGATCCTGCTGCGGCAGCGACCCGCCGCCGACATAGGCGGCTGACGCCATCACCTCAACATCCACCCCCTTCACCGCAGCGAGGGAACCCGCGAGCCTTTGCGCCCGCGCCTCTACCTCTGCCAAAGGCTGCGAGAGCGCACGCAAGACCGGCACCCGCGCCAGCGGATCATGGGGCGGCAGGTACAGACGCAAGGTCGCCTCGAGCGCGGCCAGCGACAGCTTGTCGATGCGCAACGCCCGCAGCAACGGGTGCTTGCGCAGCCCCGCGATAATATCCGCCCGTCCCGCGATGATCCCCGCCTGCGGCCCACCAAGCAGCTTGTCGCCCGAGAACATGACCAGATCGACACCCGCTTTGAGGATATCCGCCACCACGGGTTCGTCGCGCAGCCCAAAGGGGGCAAGGTCAATCAGCACGCCGCTGCCCAGATCTTCCATCAGGATCAGATCCCGCTCCGCCGCCAGTTGCGCCAAATCTGTGCGGGACGGGGCAGAGGTGAAGCCCACAATGCGAAAGTTGCTGGTGTGGCTTTTCAACAGAACCGCCGTATCCCCGTCCACCGCATCGGCATAATCACTAAGCCGCGTTTTATTGGTGGCACCCACCTCTTTCAGCTCTGCACCGCTTTGCGCGATCACATCGGGCAGACGGAAAGACCCGCCAATCTCGACCAGCTCCCCGCGCGATGCGATCACCTTGCGCCCCGCGGCGGTGCCCATCAGGGCCAAGACAACCGCCGCGGCGCAGTTGTTCACGATCAGCGCCGCCTCTGCGCCCGTCAACTGGCAGATCAGCGCCTCGGCATGGTCATAGCGCGACCCGCGCTTGCCGGTTTTTAGGTTCAGCTCAAGGTTCGAAGGCCGCGCACCGATCTGGTCCATCGCCTGCAGCGCCTCGGGGGCAAGGCGGGCGCGGCCCAGATTGGTGTGGATGATGATACCCGTGGCATTGATGACAGGGCGCAGGTTCGGCCGGCGGGCTGCCTTTATCCGGTCGGCAATTCTATGGGCAAAGGGTTCACTGGCGAAATCGGGCAAATCGACCACCCCGCCGCCCCGAATATCACGGCGCAGCTGGTCGAGCGTTTCGCGCAGGGCGCGGCGCACCTCGTCGTGGCTGTAGGTCGCAACCAAAGACGCGACATGCGGTTGCTGCAACAGCGTATCGATCTGTGGCAAATGTCTAAGCTGGCTGTTCACGCGTCACGCCCCCCGATGGCTGAACGCGCAGTGTAATCGCGCGTGCCACGGGGGCAAGCCGGAACGCAGACCAAAGGCAGGCGACAAAGAGGCCTGCCGGGCGGGTTACGCCGCCAGCGCTTCCTTCACCGCAATGTCAGCCATCTGCAAAATCGCCTCGCGGCTATCGGCGACGGCGATAAAGCGGCCGTTGTGGCAGAACTTTGCCCCTTTGACGCCTGATGCTTCCTCAAGCGCGGCGTCTTTTTGACCCGCCCAAGCCACCGGAAGATCAGCGCGGTTCTCGAACGTATCATCCCCCAACCGGATCGTTGTCAGCGTCCATTCCTCGCCGCGCGGGTGGATGACGAACAGCAGATGATCCGCCCCCGCCTTCACCACGGCCCCGCGAAACGGCATGCCCATGGGCAGGTCCAGCACATGGCCCTCGCCCGCAGCATCAATGGCGGTCATGACCATCGCTTCGGCGCGGAACTTGGCGGCTTTGCGACGGATCGACGCTTCGACAAAGGCGCGCGCAATGGGCAAGGCGGCGGCAAAGGCGCGGTCGTCCACGCCTTCCTCGCGGTCATCGAAGACGGGTTTCAGGCTTTCCAACAGCGCGGGCAAGGTCAGACCGGCAAACAGCGGCCCCGCCTCTGACGCGTTGACGGCACCATTATCCAGCAGGTCGATCGGCAGAACAAACCCGCGATCGAAACTGTCGTGGATGGCATTCACATCCGCCTCGGGCACGTCGAGCGCGCGCAGATAATCATGCCCGTAGTGCGCCCAGATCAGCCCGAAAGAGCTATAGGGCTGCCCGTCTTCACGCAGCGGATTGGGACGTTGATGGTGATCGAAAATCCCTGCTTCGGCATCAAAGTCACCGCCCACGTCGTAGATGATGCGCCCCTCGGCCGGTGTGATCAGCGCCTTGTCGCGGCTGCGCAGCACCGTGGCGTCGGGAAACAGCCGCGTCAGGATGACAGAGGATAGGAGTTCATCCGCATGAAAACCGCCTGAGTGGGTCACGAGTTGGGTGATCGTCATGTTTCTGTACCTTTGCGCATCTGTTCAGCAGGTCGAAATGAAAACGGGCGACCGTGCGAGGGGCCGCCCTGTGAATATGTATCGCTCACACCGCCCGTCACGGGCCTAGCATAAGAAAACGTAGAAAGAGTTAATGCGTCCAGGCCCCGCGACGCCCTGTGGCGAAATTCTCGCCATAGCCGCCGGCGCGGACATTTGCGCGGCGTTTGTTGGGGTCTTGCACCAGCGCGTCGATATTGTGATCGCGGGCGTATTCCACCGCTTCTTCCTTGGTGGCGAACTGCAAACGCACCTGCGTTTGCGTGTCCTTCGACGAGGTCCAGCCCATCAACGGGTCAATCTCGCGCGCGTGCTCTGGGTCGAATTCCAGCAACCAGACACGGGTTTTGGCCGTGCCAGAGGACATGGCAGTTCGGGAAGGCTGATAAATACGCGCGCGCATAGCTGAATCTCCGCTGTGATCAGGCGGTTTATCAGCCAAATACGGCCAAGGATCAAGGCATCACAGTGATTTGTGCCGAATTCGCGTTACATATGCTGCGGCGCAGCATAGACTGACTTCATGCAATCGGAGCACCTCTCATGACCCCCCTGACCCTGATGACGCTCAATGCCAAATTCGCCAAGCTGATGATCGACACCCAAGCCGTTATGACGCTTAGGCTTTTGGGGATGGCCGGTGCCCTTCCCCAGACCCGCGGAGAGAACGCCCGCATGGTGAATGAAAAAGGCCCCGCCATGGCCAAAGCCTATCAGGCGGCCACCAAAGCCGCCTTTGCCGGGGGCACGCCCGACCAGATTTTCTCGGCCGCGATGGTGCCGGTCAGCAAAAAGGTCCGCGCCAACCGCAAGCGACTGACCAAATAAGCCTGCGACGAAAGCGACATATGCGCGTCGCGCAAGGCTCAGCCCCTTGAACCCGCGCGAAAACATGACACCTTAGGGAACACCCCCAAAGGACGATGTTATGGCCTACGCCCACTCTGACAGTCTGCCCGAGCGCAAAGACGCCTATCTTGCCAATCCCGCGCCCAACGTGCGCGAGCGCCCCAAGCTCGAGGGCGGCAAGAAGTTCAAGCTGGCGACCGAATTCGAACCCGCAGGCGACCAGCCCACGGCGATCAAGGAACTGTCCGAAGGGGTGCGGTCGGGCGAACGCGATCAGGTGCTGCTGGGGGCCACGGGGACAGGCAAGACGTTCACGATGGCCAAGGTGATCGAGGAAACGCAGCGCCCCGCGATCATCCTCGCGCCGAACAAGACGCTGGCGGCGCAGCTTTACGGCGAATTCAAAGGGTTCTTCCCCGACAACGCCGTGGAATATTTCGTCTCATACTACGACTATTACCAACCCGAAGCCTATGTCGCGCGGTCCGATACTTTCATCGAGAAGGAAAGCCAGATCAACGAACAGATCGACCGAATGCGCCACTCTGCCACGCGGGCGCTGCTGGAACGCGATGACGTGATCATCATCGCGTCGGTGTCGTGCATCTACGGGATCGGCTCGGTCGAGACCTATGGCGCGATGACGCAGGACCTCAAGACCGGTACCAATTACGACCAACGCCAAGTGATCGCGGACCTGATCGCGCAGGCCTATAAACGCAATGACGCCGCGTTCCAGCGCGGCACCTTCCGCGTGCGCGGCGACAGCCTTGAAATCTTTCCGGCCCACCTTGAGGACCGCGCATGGCGTCTGTCCTTCTTTGGCGAAGAGCTGGAAAGCATCACCGAATTCGACCCGCTCACCGGCGAGAAGACCGGCAGTTTCGACCAGATCCGCGTCTATGCGAACAGCCACTATGTGACGCCGAAACCAACGATGAACCAAGCGGTGATCGGCATCAAGAAAGAGCTGCGGATGCGGCTGGACCAGCTTGTCGCCGAAGGAAAACTGCTGGAAGCGCAACGGCTTGAACAGCGCTGCAACTTCGACATCGAGATGCTTGAAGCCACCGGCGTCTGCAACGGGATCGAGAACTATTCGCGCTATCTCACGGGCCGCGCCCCCGGAGAGCCGCCCCCCACGCTGTTCGAATTCATCCCCGACAACGCGATTGTCTTTGCAGACGAAAGCCACGTCTCCGTGCCGCAGATCGGCGGGATGTACAAAGGCGACTACCGACGCAAATTCACGCTGGCCGAACACGGGTTCCGCCTGCCCTCCTGTATGGACAACCGCCCGCTTAAGTTCGAGGAATGGGATGCTATGCGCCCGCAGTCGGTCTTTGTCTCGGCCACCCCCGCCGCGTGGGAAATCGAACAATCCGGCGGTGTGTTTACCGAACAGATCATTCGCCCCACCGGCCTGATCGACCCCAAGATCGAGATTCGCCCTGTCGAGATGCAGGTTGACGACTTGCTGGACGAGGTGCGCAAGGTCGCCGCCGACGGCTATCGCACGCTCTGCACCGTGCTGACCAAACGCATGGCCGAAGACCTGACCGAATACATGCACGAACAGGGCATCCGCGTGCGCTACATGCACAGCGATATCGACACGATCGAACGCATCGAAATCCTGCGCGACCTGCGGCTTGGCGCTTTTGACGTGCTGATCGGGATCAACCTTCTGCGCGAAGGCTTGGACATTCCCGAATGTGGGCTGGTGGCGATTCTCGATGCGGATAAGGAAGGGTTCCTGCGCTCGGAGACCTCGTTGATCCAGACCATCGGGCGGGCCGCGAGGAACGCCGAAGGCCGCGTGATCATGTACGCCGACCGCATCACCGGCTCGATGGAGCGTGCGATTGGCGAAACCGACCGCCGTCGCGCCAAGCAGCTGGCCTATAACGAAGAACACGGGATCACGCCGACAACGGTCAAGAAGAACGTCGATGATATCCTCGCCGGTCTCTACAAAGGCGATGTGGACATGAGCCGCGTCACGGCCAAGATCGATAACCCGCTCGCGGGCGGCAACCTGCAAACCGTGCTCGACGGGCTGCGCACCGATATGCGCAAAGCGGCCGAGAACCTCGAATTCGAAGAAGCCGCACGCCTGCGCGACGAGGTCAAGCGGCTCGAATCCGTCGATCTGGCCATCGCCGACGATCCGATGGCGCGTCAGTACGCTGTCGAAAAAGCCGTCGATGACGCGCAAAAGGCGTCGGGCCGATCAACCGGCGGTCGCGGCGGGATGCGCGGTGGCAAATCCCGCTACGGCGGCAAAAAACGCTAGTCGGCGCGTCTAGTCATCCACCTCGTCCGGCAACCCGTCATGGTCGGTCGAGGCCATCTCCTCCAGCTCGTCCTCCGACATGCTGTCGTACATATCTTTCGACGCGCCTTGCAGATCCTTGACCTTGGTCTCGCCCCGCTTGGCAGACAGGGCTGCACCGGCGGCGCGTTGTTGGGCTTTCGATTGGGCTTTCATCGCTGTCTCCTGTCAGTTGGATGTAGCGGCACAACCCGTCCAACCGCCCGCAGTTCCCCTGCTACAGCTTGGCGCATAATTATTTTCATGCGCCCGTTGCAAGGTGATTGCTTTGCACCCGCACCCACCCCACATTCGGAGTCTGCGCTTTATCCGGAGGATCCCAAATGCGCCTGATCGCCCTTGCTACACTGGGCCTGACCGCCCTCTCTGCCCCCGCCTTTGCCGATGAGACAACCGGCACGATCCTTGCCTATGACCGCCTTGCCAATATCATCGTCCTGCAAGACAAATCATCCTGGACGCTGGATGCCAAAACCCTTGTCCCGTCCGATCTGATGGCCGGCGATAAGGTCACGCTGACCTTCGCCTCCGACGGCGACAACGGTGCGAAACCCGCGACCAAGCTGACCCGCAACTAAGCCCTATCCCATAACTAAAGCGCCCCCTGACCAAATCAGAGGGCGCTTTCTGCGTTCAAACTATCAAACGATATCAGTCACCTGCGGGCGGAGTAACCTCAACGCCGGGGACGGTGATCGTTTTCTCTTCGGTAGTCACTTCAACGTCCGGAACTTCAACGTCGACCTCTTCTTCAGTCACGGAAACCGAACCGGTCTGTGCGTCAAACTCGGGCAGGTTGCCGCCTTCGACGGACACATCAACATCCGGCAGCGCGCCTTCTTCAGTCTGATCGATATCGATGAAAAAGATCGCGAATGCGATCACCAGAATTGCGGCAAGGCCTGCGATTACTGCTGTAGAGGTCTTCATAGTATTTCCTTCCAAATTCACTTGCCGTTCTAGGCGATGCAAGGGCAACTCGGCGAAGCGGGAAATGGTTCCAGTAACATTTTCGGGAACATCTGGGCCGCGCGGGAAGTTGTGAACCCAGACAGTAATGCAGATTACAACCCAGGAGCTTTACAATGGAATTCGGTCTTCTCGGACTCATTATCCTGATCGCAGACATCTACGCGATCTATCAAATCTTCACCTCCGGCGCTTCGGGGCTTGCGAAAATCCTCTGGATTCTCGGCGTCCTGATCTTCCCGGTCGTCGGCTTTATCGTATGGCTGATCGCTGGCCCACGCGGCGGCAGCGTCAACGTCTAAGCGACGCACACAGGATTTGACAAAGGCCCGTAGCATTGCTGCGGGCCTTTTCGCATGCCGCCCCAAAGGTCTGTAAGTAATTTGTTAAGCATGACGCGCCAAGCTACCCGCCGAAAGGGTATCCCATGCGCTACTGGCCGATCCTTCTGCTTGGCTTACTGCAGCTTCCCACCCCTGCACAGGGCGGCGCGTGGCTGCGCGAAAAGGGCACGGGATTTACCTCCACCACGGTAAACGTCACGCGCAGCTACGACATTTCGGAAAGCACCTTCATGGAATATGGCGTGCGCGACGACCTGACCCTGGGGGCAGAGGTCGGCTTTCTCGCCAGTTCGATCGGCCTGCAATCGGGATTTGCGTCGGTCTTCCTGCGCCGCCCCTTAGGCCGCCGCGACCGCCCGAACGTCTGGTCCGCAGAGCTGGGGTTCGGCGCGGCATGGGTGGGGGATGCGGTCTACCCCAATGTCAAAGCGGGGCTGTCCTGGGGCCGCGGCTATACGCTGGGGCAGAAACACGGCTGGGTGACCATCGACAGCTCCCTCGCGTGGGACATCTACCTGCAAGAGCATCTCGCCAAAGTCGACGGCACCATAGGCATCAACTTCGGCGACCGGTTTTCGGGAATGCTGCAAATCTACTATGCCTCGACCTCTGCCGCCAGCGCCACCTCTGTCACGCCCTCTATCGTCATGCGCCCGCTGAAAAGCCGCCCCGATATCCGCTTCCAGATCGGGGCAGAGACGTTGATCAACGACACCTCCAACCCCGCGCTAAAACTCTCGCTCTGGCGCGAGTTCTAGCGTTTATCCATGCGCGCCTGCATAAAGATCGACCCTTTGACGCTGGTGCTCCAGACCAGATGCAGCAGATCACGATCCGCCCCCTGATCCGTCAGCACATAGGGCACGCTGTATTGCGCCACATTCGATCCGTTGCGCACCGGCCCATCCATCGTGATGCTATCCACCGCAATCGCCCACCCGCCGAACGGAAAGCGGTCGGCAATATCCACCACCCAGGTCTTGGCCAGACTGGCTTCGGTATGTTCAACCTGCACCGGGTTCGATACCGGATTATGGATGCCGTGGAACGAATTGCCCGTCATCTCGATATTGCGCATGCGCGAGAAATCCATATCGGCAAAGCTCGTGTCGATCCGTTCGACCCGATCAATGAACCCGTTGATGCTGCGGAAGCGGTTGTCGTTGATTGTCAGCCCATTGATCACATGACCCGCCCCATGGGGCTTGATCACGATATAGCTGAACCACGGGGCCACCTCGCCCGACAGAAAGATATTACCGCTGATCGACAGGGAGCTGAAAGAATACTCGCTGCTGTAGTCCGGCGCGGGGTCTTGTTCATTGGTCCATTCGACAAAGCAATTGTCGATATAGTTCCCGCTGACCACGCTCGCCGTGTGCTGCGCCGCAAGGATCAACCCGGCAGAGCGGACGCCGTTCTTGACCGTATCCCCCTGAAAGAAGTGGTTCCCCGTGACGATATTATTCTGCCCCGCCAGCAGCGCAAAATGGCGAAAGCGCGTGGCACGGTTGTCGCGAATCTTGACGTCATTGGCGTTGCAGTTGATCGCGATCGTGGTCCGGTCCGGCACGTCCAGCGCATCCTCGGCGGACAGGAACTGGCAACGGTCCACGAACATCCCCTGACAGCCACCGCCGATCGACGTAATACCGCGATCCTTCGGGCGCGAGATAAAGCAGTCCCGCACATGGAAAATTGTCCCTGATGGCGCAAGGTTGATGGCGCTGGCCACGTTGTTGCACTGGAATTCGATGTCATCCAGAACGAATTTGCTCAGCTGGCTGTAGTTGCTGAAATCCAGCAGATACTGGAACCGCGTAAAGGTAAAATTTTGCGTCCCCGCCGCATCATACAAAGGCGCGTTCAGGGTAATCTCTTGCGTGGCGACGTTCTTGGCGCGCACATAGATCTCGCGCCCGACGCCATTGCCCGTGATCAGCGCCCCCACAGGCACATTCGCCACATTCACCACATTTGTCAGCTTGCGCGCATCCGAGGGCGAATAGCTGGCCTGCGAGGTCACCGTGACCGTATCCCAATCGCCATTCGTGGCCGCTTCAAACTGGCCGTTGCGGATCACCCGCCGCGTGGCATAGCTGCTGCGTTCGGGCGTCGCGGCCTGCATATCGATCGGGCCGGTCACGTTCACCTTGCGCCCGCCCAGATCCAGAGATTCATGATCCGCATTGTTCAGCAGCGCCTGAAACGCCTTGCGAAAGGCGATCTCTTCATTCCCGAAAGCCTCGATATAATTCGGCAGATCAAAGTTGCGCCGCAACAGCAGGATCGCGCTGGCGGGCATGATCACCGTCCCTTCAAACCGCGTCGGCGCGTCAAAGGTCACGTCCCCGTTCAGCAGATACGTCCCGCGCGGGATCAACACGCTGCGCCCCTGCGCATCCGCATTCGCCGCCACAAAGGCCGCCGTATCATCGGTGCTGCCATCCCCTACCGCGCCATAATCCCGCACATCCACCTGTGCCAGCATGTCCCGCAGGAAAACGCCCGTCACATCCTCGATCTGCAAATCATCAATGCGAACGACCCCGCCATTCTGCCCCGTCAGGTCCAGCCCGAAATGCCCATAGACCGGCGTATTGCCCCAGACCATATCGACCCCGCCGCGCAGCCCCGACCCGACAATCGCGCTGACCTCGACCACCTCGCCATAGCTGGTCAGCGTCACCGCCGGACCGGCCTCGACCAGCCCGCCCGCGCGGCTGCCATTGCCAAGCGCCGGATACCCCGCGATCCGCACCGACGGTAGATTCCCACTGATCGCCTTCACCCGCGCCGTGATCCGCAGATAACACCCCGGCAGAAGTGGCGTCTGTCCCATGTATCGCAGCTTTTGCGTGGATTGCGTTTTTATCAGCTCAAGCGCCCCGCCAAAGTCCTGATCCGCAGGGATAAACGCCGCATTTATGGCATTGGCATAGGTATCAGACCCCGCTGTGCCATCCCCGCTTGAATACACATCCAAGCCTTGCGCAAATGCCGCAGGTGTCAGTAGCAGACCGTCCGTGATTGCCTTATTCATCGTCATCCCCTTCGTCGGGTTGCGATGTCGCCCCCCATGAATTGCAAAACTCCGGCACTTGGCCGGCAGGGGGAAAGATTTATGCACAAAGGGTTAACCACGCCTAACCGCAGCGTACGCCGCAGGCAGTCACATGAGCGTGCCAAAGATGTCGCGCCGGTCAGGCAGAAACGCTTGGCGCATCCAGCAGTTGAACGGCGGCAATACGCCAGCCCTCGGGCGTCTCAACCATCTGATAATCCAGCAAATAGGTAAATCCTTTCAGGTCCGTGACCTGCACCTTCTGCCACTGCGCACCGGCGATCTCGCGCAGATCCAGAAACCGCACCTCGGCATGTTTCCAGACCATCGGATAGCCCGTGGTCACCATACGTTTAAAATTTTCCGAAGACTGAAACATCATCTGCAGATTGGGGCTCGCATATGCGAAGGCACCCTCGAAATCATCTGCCTTGAAAGCCTCGAACTGGCCGCTGATCGTGCTTTCGATATCCGCCTGCTGCGCCGTGGCACCAAGTGCCGTCGCAAAGGTCAAAACCATCCCGAAAAAGGCCGAAAGAACCGCGCCACGCATGAGAATGCTCCCTATGATGTGTTGAACTTAACCTAAGCCACGCACATCATAGGGCAATAGTTTCACGCCGTGGTCAGCTTGCCCGCCAACGCGTCGTCGATCAGGGCGACCGTTTCATCCACGCCATACAGCGCGATAAACCCACCGAAACGCGGACCTTGGCTGGCGCCCAGCAACACTTCGTAAAGCGCGGTGAACCAGTCGCGCAGCGGGTCGAAACGCTCTTTCCCGACGGCGAAAACCATCGTTTGCAATGCCTCGGCATCCAGCCCGCCGTCCCATGTTTTCAGCTGGTCCCGCAGGTCTTCCAAAGCTTCCCGCTCCAGCTCGGAAGGGGCGCGGAACACTTTGGCGGGCTTCACGAAATCATTGTAATAGCGCACCGCATGCTCGGCCGCCGCATCCATACCGGGGTTGCCTTCGGGCGTCGCATCCGGCGCATACCGCTGGATAAAGCCCCACAGTTGCGACTTGTCCTCGGCCGAGGAGACCGACGCGAGGTTCAGCAACATCGAGAACGGCACAACCATATCCGACTTGGGCACATCGCCCCCGTGGATATGCCAAACGGGGTTATTCAGCTTGCCCTTGTCGTCCTGCGTTTCATAGGCGCGCAGCTGCTGGTGGTATTCGTCGACCGCCTTGGGAATCACGTCGAAATACATGCGCTTGGCCGTCTTGGGCTTGAGGTACATGAAATACGACAGCGATTCCGCGCTGGCATAGGTCAGCCATTCGTCGATGGTCAGACCATTGCCCGAAGATTTGGAGATCTTGTGCCCGTCCTGATCAAGGAACAGCTCATAGGTAAAATGCTCGGGCGGGCGGTTGCCCAGAATACGGCAGATCTTGTCATAGATCGGCGTGTTGGTGCTGTGGTCCTTGCCGTACATCTCAAAGTCGACATCAAGGGCGGCCCAACGGGCGCCAAAGTCGGGCTTCCACTGCAACTTCACATTGCCACCGGTCAGCGGCAGGGTCATTTCGGTGCCATCTTCATCGTCGAAGGTGATCGTGCCTTCCTTGGCGTTGACCGCTTTCATCGGCACATACATTACCCGCCCCGTTTCAGGGTGGATCGGCAGGAAGATCGAATAGGTCTGCCGACGCTCCTCGCGCAGCGACTTCAGCATCACTTCCATGATCTCGTCATACTTTTCAGCAGCGCGCAAAAGCACCTCGTCGAACTTGCCGGAGCCGTAGAATTCCGTGGCAGAGATAAACTCGTACTCGAACCCGAAGGTATCCAGAAAACGCCGCAGCATCGCGTTGTTATGCGCGCCAAAGCTGTCGTATTTGCCGAAAGGATCGGGCACCGATGTCAGCGGGCGCTGCAGATGTTCTTCCAATGCGGCGGGGTCGGGCACGTTACCCGGCACTTTGCGCATCCCGTCCAGATCGTCGGAAAAGCACACCAGCCGCGTCGGAATGTCGCTGATCTGCTCAAATGCGCGGCGGATCATCGTCGTGCGCGCAACTTCGCCGAAGGTCCCGATATGCGGCAGACCCGACGGGCCATAGCCGGTCTCGAACAAGACGTATCCCTTCTCGGGGGCCTTGTTTGCATAGCGTTTCAACACCCGACGTGCTTCCTCGAACGGCCACGCTTTACTGGTTAGGGCTGCTTCACGCATCTGCGACATGTCATCAATTCCATCATTTTCACCCCGCACCCAATGCGCGCAGGCAGCCCGTACCTATTGCGTCCCCGTAGGCCCGTCAATAATCTGCAGATCAACGGAATGACCGAACGGAAATGCGCATGAATGACGACACCTCCCTCACCCTCAGCGCGCAGGATTGCCTTGTCGCCGTGATGATCGCGGTTTCCGCATCAGACGAGGACATCCGCACCACCGAATTGCTCAAGATCCAGACGGCTGTAAACATGCTCCCCGTCTTTTCGGGCTATGATGTAGACCGCATCAGCTCTGTCAGCTCGATGGTGTTCGACCTGTTCGAACAGGAAGACGGGCTGGACGCCCTGTTCGGCCTGATCAAGGGCGCGCTGCCCGACCGGCTGAACGAAACGGCCTATGCGCTGGCCTGCGATGTGGCCGCGGCCGACGGTACGTTGGACGAAGCCGAATTACGTCTGCTGGAAGAAATCCGCTACGAGCTTGACCTCGACCGCCTGCACGCCGCCGCCATCGAACGCGGTGCCCGCGCCCGTCACGTCAAATAGGCCACGACACCGCGATCAAAGAGAGGCCGAATCCGCAGCCACATGGAACGCCCCCCAGCGTTCGATCAGCCCTTGCTGCAACCGTTTGGAGCGCCCGTTCCAAGCCCGCCCCCCCTCGGGGCGTTCGCGCTGCGCGCGGGTCAGGGTGGCGCGACGAGGCATATCGGCGGTGAACACGGCAAAGGCCATCACCCGCCCGTCCGGTGCCGTCAGATACCCCGCCAAGGCCGAGACAAAGTTCAACGTGCCGGTCTTCGCCTCCACTTTGATCGGGTGATCCTGCACGGGCCGCCCCTTTGAATCGCGCAGGGAAATCGACTTGAGCAACGGTTTCAATGTGCCCGATCCATAGACCCGTACCAGCGCCGTCACCATATCCTGCGCGGTCACGCGGCTGTCTTCGCCCAGCCCCGAATGGTCCACCAGCGCGGGTGCATCCATGCCCAGATTGGCCTTGGCCCACACGTTCATCTCTGCCGCAGACGCGCGCAGGGACGCGGGCGTGCCCGTGCGGTAAACCGTGGCGGACAGCCCCGCCATCTCTGCGATCAAGTTATTGGAATACTTCAACATATCGCGCAGGATATCGCGCAGCGGCGCGCTGGAACGGGTCACCAGCACCTCGCCCTCGGGCAAGCTGGTGATCAACGCCATGTCGCGCAGACGGATGCCCTGTGCCCCCGCCAATGTCTTAAAGATATCGCCCGCATACAGTCCCGGCTTGCGCACCGGCAGCCAGCGCGCCCCCCCATTGCCCAAGGCGCTTTTCGCGACGCTCCAGTCATCGCGGGTGCCTGCGTCACGATAGGCAAAGACCGGCGCACTGCGGTCGCTGATCTCCATCGCGGCCATCGCCACGTCAGGGCGATAAGACCCCGACCGCCCGTCCATCAGCACCGAATAGCTGCCATTCTCGCGCTTCCATTCAAAGTGGACGCGGTTAAAGTTCAGCGCCAGCCCCGACACAGCGGGGTTATAGCCCACATGATCCGGCTGATCCGCATCAATCAACGGGAAGACCGGCAGGCTGCGTTCGTAAATTTTCAACCCGCCTTTGACGCCGATAATGCCCGCCGCCTTGAGGTCATCGGCCATTTTGGCCAGCCCGTCCGTATCCAGCGTCGGATCGCCCCCGCCCACAAGGATCAGATCGCCCTGCACTTCGCCGTCCACAATGCCACCGGTCGCCATGATGCGCGTCTGAAACTGATGCGCCGCGCCCAAGGTATCCAGCGCGTAAAGCGCGGTAATCGCCTTGGTCACGCTCGCCGGGGGCATCCCGTCAAGCGGGCCGTTCTGTTCCAGCACCGCACCGGTTTCCGCATCCGCCAGACTAAAGGTCACAGCCCCGTTCAACCGCGCCTTGTCGATCAGCTCTTGCGCCGAGGGGATCGCCTGCCGGAACAGATCGTCCCCGCGCAACACGGGACGCAGCGATTGAGTTGGCGGTGCCGCAAAGGCCGCCGGAGCCGCAACAGCCGCCGCAGCGGTACTCAGAAACAAACGACGGGATAAAACAGTTTTCATGGGGCGACTTAAACCTGACAGGACAGAGCGACACAAGCGCTTGCAAATCACATTTTCATGGGCGGGGGCCCATGCTAACTGACAAAACATGCAACGCGTTATTTTGATCATGTTTGTCGCCATGTCACTGATTCCCGCAGGCGACAGCGCGGGCAAGATCCTGACCTCACAGCTTGGCGTGGCCCCCGTTTTTGTGGCGTGGTCGCGGTTTGCCATCGGGGCGCTGCTGCTGGTGCCCTTCGCCCCGCCGCAAACGCGCGCCCTGTTCGGCAACTGGCGCATCTGGGTCCGTGCCGCCATCCTGTGCGGCAGCATCACCTGCATCCAGACAGCACTGGTGACCGAGGACGTGGCCAATGTCTTTGCCGCCTTTTTTATCGGTCCGCTGCTCAGCTATGTGCTGGCCGCGCTCTTCCTGCGCGAGGCGATATCGCTTCAGCGCAGCGCGTTGATCGTAGCGGGGTTTCTGGGGGTGCTGGTCGTGGTCCGACCGGGGCTTGAACCCAGTGCGGGGCTGCTTTGGGCGCTGACCGCGGGGACGCTTTATGGCGTGTTTCTCACGATGTCGCGCTGGCTGTCGCATCTGGCCCCGCCCCTTGCGCTGACCTTCAGCCAGCTGGTGATCAGCGGGCTGCTGCTTTTGCCTCTGGGGCTGGTCTATTTCCCGCCGCTGTCCGGCCCCGTCCTGGGGCTGAGCCTCGCAAGCGCGCTGTGTTCGATGCTGGGCAACCTGCTGATGTTATACGCTTATCGCATGGCCCCTGCGACCAAGGTCGCGCCGCTGGTGTATCTGCAACTGCTGTCCGCCGTGGGGCTGGGGTGGCTGGTGTTCGGCGCATGGCCCGACGCCCTGACATGGGCCGGCATGGCGATGATCCTAGGGGCGGGTATCGCCTCTGCCAGATTGCGCTGACCATTTGCCCGCGGCCCGGATCGCGCTTGAGCTGACATCGACCATCGGGACGTTCACGAAACACCACGCGGGGGCCGGTGTCTGCCCCAAGAGCTGGCTTTGCCGCCCCGAAATCCGGTAGGGTGCATAAAGCGTCGCGGCGTGGCTCATCCGTGCCGATATGCGCTGGCCGGGCCGTGCAAGCACCCCCAGGGGCACAGTCTCCATGATCTGCCGCCAATCCTGCCACAGGTGGAACTGCGCCAGATTATCCGCCCCCATCAGCCAGACGAAGCGCACACCGGGATAGCGGGCCCGCAGCGCGGCAAGGGTTTGCGCGGTGTAGCGGGTGCCAAGATGGGCCTCGATATCCGTGACCTCGACCCGCGGGTGCTGCATCACCTCGCGCGCGCGGGCCAGACGGGACGCCATCGGGGCCGGCCCATGCGCCTTGAGCGGATTGCCCGGGCTGACCATCCACCACACCCGATCCAGCCCGAAACGCTTGATCGCCTCGCGCGTGATATGGGCGTGACCCTCGTGCGCCGGATCAAACGACCCGCCAAGCAGCCCGATCACCTGCCCCGGGGGCGCATATGGAAATGGATAACCCAACGAAAACGGCCCCCGATATACATCAGGGGCCGAAAGAAGGGCAGCAACGCCCCTTTGTCAATCGCGTTATCCGAGCGTTAATCGACGAACTTCTTGATCTCGCCGGATTTCAAACGCGCGAAATAGCTCTTCATCTCGCGCTTCACGATCGGCATCAGGAAGTACAGCGCCGTGATGTTCACAACCGCCATCGCAAAGATCATCGCATCAGAGAAGTCGATAACCGCGCCCAGATTGGCCGCCGCCCCCACGATGATGAACAGGCAGAAGATCACCTTGAACACGATCTCTTTGGTTTTGCCTTCACCGAACAGATAGGTCCACGCCTTCAGCCCGTAGTAGGACCAGCTGATCATGGTGGAGAAGGCGAACAGGATCACCGCCAGCGCCAGCACATAGGGGAACCAGCTGAACCCGGTCGCAAAGGCAGCCGATGTCAGTTGAACGCCGCTTGACCCGTCGATGGTCTGGATCGCGGTGCCTGCGTCATTCAGGATGAAGCGGCCCGTTTCGGGGTCCATCACCAGCACGCCAGAGATGGTGATCACCAGCGCGGTCATCGTACAGATGACAACGGTATCGATGAAGGGCTCCAACAGGGATACGACGCCTTCGGTCACCGGCTCTTTGGTGCGCACGGCAGAGTGTGCGATCGCCGCCGAGCCGACACCCGCCTCGTTCGAGAACGCCGCCCGTTTAAAGCCCTGGATCAGCGCGCCAACCAGACCGCCTGCAACGCCCAGACCACTGAACGCACCTTCAAAAATCTGGCCAAAGGCCCAACCGATCTTGTCGTATTCAACGATCAGGATGATCAGCGCGGCACCAACATAGATCACGCCCATCAACGGCACGATTTTCTCGGTGACATTGGCGATGGATTTGATCCCGCCGACAATGACCGCAAAGACCACTGCGGCAAAGACGATGCCCGTGATCCAGCCAGGGTAGTCGCCGATGATACCGGACAGCTGCGCATGGGCCTGATTGGCCTGGAACATATTCCCGCCGCCCAAGGCACCACCGATGGTAAAGATCGAAAAGATCACCGCCAGCACCCCGCCCAAAGGCAGGCCGCGCTCCTTGAAGCCCTTTGTCATATAGTACATCGGACCACCGGAAACGGTGCCATCGGCGTATTCATTGCGGTATTTCACACCCAGCGTACATTCAGTGAACTTGGAGGCCATGCCCAGCAAACCGGCCAGGATCATCCAGAAGGTCGCCCCCGGACCGCCGATGCCCACGGCCACCGCGACGCCCGCGATGTTGCCCAGACCGACAGTCCCCGACAGCGCCGTTGCCAGCGCCTGAAAGTGGCTCACCTCGCCCGCGTCATCGGGATCGGAATAATCGCCTTTCACCAGCGAGATCGCATGCCAGAACGCTTTGACCTGAATGAAGCCGAAATACAGCGTAAACACCGACGCCGCGACCACCAGCCACAGCACGATCCACGGGAAGTTGGTGCCGGGTAGCGACATGAAGATCAGATTGACGAACCAGCCCGTCGAACCCGCGAAGATATCATTGATGCGTTGATCCATGCCGACGGTTTCTTGTGCCGCGGCAACCATGGGCAAGGCAGAGACAGCAGTAGCCCCCGCACCCGTTGTCAGAAATTTTTTCATGATATGACCTTTCAAGGAATGATCGTCAGAGGCACGCGAGACGCCACAGCCAAGCGGCCGGTTACGCCGCCGAACATACGCTCTTTCAGGCCGCGCAGACCGACACGGCCCACCACGATCTGCTGTGCGCCGTGTTTCTTGGCCAGATCGTCCAGAATATCGGCCACATCGCCATGCTTCACGATGCCCTGAACGGTGACGCCGTCTTCGCTGACCTTCTTGACCGCCGGATCGACGATACGTTCGCGGGCCAGTGCCAGTTCCTCTTCGCGCCGTTTGTGGCGCTGGTCATTCTCTTCCGAGGTCTGGAAGCTGAATGGAGACCATTCAATCACGTAAACGAGCTTGAGCTCGCAATCGCCAATCAATTTGGCCTGTTTCGTTGCGAAATCCAAAGCGCGCGCCCCGGCTTCCCCCCCGTCCAGTCCAACAACAATAGTGGATGCTGTCATGTATTTGTCCCTTTGTGTATGACGCGGTCTTTTTGCGGCCGCGTTGTACCGGGGCGCTGAACGCACCCGGATTAGGCGAATATAAACGAGGTCCAAAATTTTTTTCGACTGAATTTCGCGTAAAATTCGGTCATTCGTCCCCAGTTCACCGCTCGAAAACGGTAAAAAGGGATAGTTATCGGAAAAACAGCCTTTGCCGCCCGCGCGATCCGCGCTTTGTGCGTAACGCCCCTGCGCCCTGTGAATCGCCCGGTAACGGACGGGGTTCAAAACCGCGGCACAGGCCTTATATATTGAATGTTTGCTCTTGCCCGCCTGTGGCGATATTGCACGTTCCAAACCGTATTCAGCTTATCCGAGGATTCTCAATGGCCGCCTATCAATATGTCTATCACATGTCCGGTGTCTCAAAGACCTACCCGGGCGGCAAAAAGTGTTTCGACAACATTAACCTGAACTTCCTGCCCGGTGTGAAAATCGGTGTGGTCGGCGTCAACGGCGCGGGTAAATCCACGCTGATGAAGATCATGGCTGGCAAGGACAAGGATTACTCGGGCGAAGCATGGGTCGCTGAAGGGGCCAAGGTCGGCTACCTGGAACAGGAACCCTATCTGGACCCCGCCCTGACCGTGCGCGAAAATGTCATGCTGGGCGTGAAAGCCAAGAAGGACATTCTGGACCGCTACAACGAACTGGCGATGAACTATTCCGACGAGACAGCCGACGAAATGGCCGCCTTGCAGGATCAGATCGACGCGGAGAACCTCTGGGATCTCGACAGCCAGATCGACGTCTCGATGGAAGCCCTGCGCTGCCCGCCAGACGATGCCGATGTGACCAAACTGTCCGGTGGTGAAGCCCGCCGCGTGGCGCTGTGCAAGCTGCTGCTTGAAGCGCCCGAAATGCTGCTGCTTGACGAACCGACCAACCACCTGGACGCGGAAACCATCGCTTGGCTGCAACAGCACCTGATCGACTATAAGGGCACGATCCTGATCGTCACCCACGACCGGTACTTCCTGGATAACATCACCAGCTGGATTCTGGAACTCGACCGCGGCAATGGCATTCCCTACGAGGGGAACTATTCCAGCTGGATCGACCAGAAAGCCAAACGGCTTGAACAGGAAGCCCGCGAGGACAAGTCCAAGCAAAAGACACTGTCGCGCGAATTGGAATGGATGCGTCAGGGGGCCAAGGCCCGTCAGGCGAAATCCAAAGCGCGGATCAAGTCCTATAACGAAATGGCCGACAGCTCAGAGCGCGAGCGCCTGACGCGCGCCCAGATCGTTATCCCCAACGGTCCCCGTCTGGGCAACAAGGTGCTTGAGGTAGAGGGGCTGTCCAAAGCCATGGGCGACAAGCTGTTGATCGAAAAGCTGGATTTCTCTCTGCCGCCAGGCGGGATCGTCGGCGTGATCGGCCCCAACGGCGCGGGTAAATCGACCCTGTTCAAGATGATCACCGGCCACGAACAACCCGATACCGGCACGATCGAGTTGGGGAATACCGTTGATCTGTCCTATGTTGACCAGTCGCGCGATGACCTGAACCCTGATGACAACGTCTGGCAGGCCATTTCGGGCGGGGCCGAGATCATCAAGCTTGGCGATGCCGAAGTGAACTCCCGCGCCTATTGCGGCGCCTTCAACTTCAAGGGCGGTGACCAGCAGAAGAAAGTCGGCCTGCTGTCGGGCGGTGAACGCAACCGTGTGCATATGGCACGTCTGCTGAAAGAAGGCGGCAACGTGCTGCTGCTCGATGAACCTACCAACGATTTGGACGTTGAAACCCTGCGCGCGCTCGAAGACGCGCTGGTCGATTTCGCGGGCTGCGCCGTGGTCATCTCGCACGACCGTTTCTTCCTTGACCGGATTTGCACGCACATCCTCGCCTTTGAAGGCGACGCGCATGTTGAATGGTTCGAGGGCGGCTTCTCTGACTACGAAGAGGACAAGAAGCGTCGTCTGGGCGAAGACGCCATGGAGCCCAAGCGCATGAAGCACAAGAAATTCTCGCGCTGATCTAGGCAAAAGCTTCAAGAAAAAGGCCCCCGCAGGAAACTGCAGGGGCCTTTTTATGTGTCGGTCAACGCGCCGCAGCGACGCGGCACGGGTTTGCCGTTACAGCCCGTCGGCCAGTTCCGTATAGCCATCGGTGCGGTCGGTGCTGGTGCTGTCGGGCACCGTTTCACGGCCCAGAAAATCGCGCAGCGTGTTGCAGGCAGACAGCCCCGACCACAGCCGCTGGTTCGACACCAGCTTGACCGTGACATCGGCGCTGAAATCCCCGCCGATACGTGCGGCGGTGCCATCATGGGACAGGATGTCTTCGATGTCTTTCTGTATCTCTTCGGGCTTGATCCGGTGGCGGCCCATCACGGTGCCCACGATGATCCCCTCGCCCGCATAGCCCATAAAGCATTTCTCATGCGCCAGCGCCGCGACCGTGGCCTGCGCGACCAAGCCCATCTGGCGACAGAACTCAGCCGGGCTTGCGGCCTCGAAGATATTGCGGATCTGCGGGAGTTTGACCGCAAAAAGGCTCATGGCATAGCAGCCTTCGGGCAGACGCAGCATGTGGTTTTCGAACCCGTGCAGATCGTCGACGCCGACAACGTTCAGATCAAAGCTTTCCTCGACCCGTACCTTCATCAGGCCCGACAGCTCCGCCAGCGTATGCGCGGCCTCGCGTTCACGGCGCAGGCTGTCGCTGAGCATGCCCGCCATGTTGATACGCGCGCCCAACTCGATCCCGTTCAAGGGCTTGAAGATGAAATCCGTCGCCCCGGCGCGGAAGGCGGTGTCCATCAGATCATGTTTCCGGCTGCCGGTGATCATGATGATCGGCGCACTTTTATAGGCCTGCATATTGCGGATGTCGTCACATAGGGTGATCCCGTCAACGCCGGGCAGCATGATATCCAGCAAGAAGCAGTCAAAGCTTGCCCCGTGTTCGTCGATCTTGGCCAACCCATCCTCGGCCGAGTCTGCACAGACCAGATCGAACCCCAGCGACGGCGTCAGACAGTCGCGCAACAGGTCAAGAATGGTGGGATCGTCATCTACGGCTAGGATTTTCATACGGTGGCTCACTCGTTGTCGTGTCGGCAGAAGGGGGACTGGTTAAATTCTCTTATGGCTCGGAGCAAAATCGCAGATAAATCTGTCAGCAGTTAGGCAATTTCGGCCAATCCGTTAACCCTTTGCCCCGCTGCCTCTGCCAATGCACGTTAGGGTTTCGCCTTGCCCCTCCGAAGAATACGGCGCAAATGTGCCGGAATCAGCAAGGATCGGCCTGTTTTTCAAGGCCCATTGACAGCCCCTTGCGCGAATCCCCACGACCTGCCATATCCGAATGGCTAACGTTATTCTTTTTCGACCAACTGTCTCCCTCATACGGCGTTCAGACTTCGATCCAGACCGACAACGCCAAGCCATCGCACGACGCGGATGGCATACTAGAGGAGACTACGGATATGGCCACTGGCACCGTAAAATGGTTCAACACAACAAAAGGCTTCGGCTTTATCGCACCCGATGGCGGCAGCAAAGATGTATTCGTACACATCTCCGCTGTTGAGCGCGCAGGCCTGACCGGTCTGGCCGACAACCAGAAAGTGACATTCGACATCGAAGCTGGCCGTGACGGCCGCGAATCCGCGTCGAACATCGCACTGGCATAAGCCATGCAGGGCCTTAGGCCCGCAGGATGAATTTGCCGGCTGACCCTCACGGGACAGCCGGTTTTTTTATGTCCTCAGGGTTGCCAAACACAACCCAAGGGGCAAAATACCGTCATCACATCCTAAAGGAGCCCCCATGCGCCGCCGTCAGTTTATCGCAGGTTCTTTGGCCGCCCTCGCCTTTCCCCACGCGCTGTTTGCCGCGGGTGCCGCTTATGACCCCACACCGCAAATGGTTTCGATCAAACCACAATATGCCGTGGGCGAGCTGCTGATCCTGCCCCGCAGCCACTACCTGTATCTGGTGACCGCCCCCGGTCAGGCCATGCGATACGGCGTGGGCGTCGGCAAGGCGGGGCTGGAGTTTACCGGCACCGCGACGATCGACGTCAAAAAGGAATGGCCCACCTGGCGCCCCACGGACGAGATGATCGAACGAGAGCCCAAGACCTATGCGCGGTTCATCGGCAATACCGACGCGCAACCCGGTGGCCCGTCCAATCCGCTGGGGGCGCGCGCGCTCTATCTGTTCCAGAATGGCCGCGATACATATTTCCGCATCCACGGCACCACCCAACCCAGCAGCATTGGGCGCTCTGTCTCGAACGGGTGTATCCGCATGCTGAACGAACACGTCAAAGACCTGTACCAACGTGTGCCCATCGGCACCAAAGTCACGGTGCTGTAACGCCGCTGGCTTTATTCATCACGCAAAAGGGGCTGGCATCGCTGCCAGCCCCTTCGCATTTCTGCACCGTATCGGGGACGTGTCCCCTTAGTTCAGCGCGCCTTAGTTCAAGGCTTTGTCGGTGATCGCATGGGTCCATGCGCCCGACGGCTCTACCGTGATGACGGGGTCCGACCCACCGGACAGCAGCGATTGCACGGTCCGCTCGTAATCCGCCTCGTCCAGCGCGCCGTTGCTGCCTGCGGTCAGCTTGGCCACTTCGCCCATCATGCGTTTCTGATGCTCTTCGGTTTGCGCACCCGAGGCATCGTTGTCCAACACGATTTCCGCCGCTTCATCTGGGTTTTCCTCGGCGTATTTCCAGCCCTTCATAGAGGCCCGCACAAAGCGCACCATCTTGTCCTCGAACGCCGGATCGGCAAGGTTCTCTTCCAGCGCGTAAAGCCCGTCTTCCAATGTGGCAACGCCCTGCTCTTCGTATTTGAACACGTTCAGATCATCCGGCGTCAGACCTGCGTCGATCACCTGCCAGTATTCATTATAGGTCATGGTCGACACGCAGGCGGCCTGATTTTGCAGCAGCGGATCCACGTTAAAGCCTTGTTTCAGCACGGTCACACCATCCTCACCGCCTTCGGTGGGCAGCTCAAGCTTGCTCATCCAGCTGAGAAAGGGGAATTCATTGCCAAAAAACCAGACGCCCAACGTCTTGCCCTTGAAGTCATCCGTGGTCTCGATCCCGGCATCCTTGCGGCAGGTCAGCATCATGCCCGAGGATTTGAACGGCTGCGCGATGTTCACCATCGGCAGACCCTTCTCGCGCGCGGCCAATGCGGCGGGCATCCATTCAACGGCGACATCGGCACCACCACCGGCCAGCACCTGTGTCGGCGCAATGTCTGGACCGCCCGGCTTGATCGTGACGTTTAGATCTTCTTCGTCATAGAACCCTTTGTCCTGCGCCACATAATAGCCCGCGAACTGCGCCTGCGTGACCCACTTCAGCTGAAGCGTCACATCATCCGCCGCTTGGGCCATGGTCCCCATCAGGCCCACAGCGGCCCCGGCGACATATGTTGATAGTTTTTTCATTTTTATATCTCCCTCTTGGTTGGTTGGTCGTCTTGGTTAGTTCCGCGTTAGTTCCGCTGGCTCGGATGCCAAAAGGTCACCCGCCGTTCAAACAATGACATCGCGCCGTAGAATGCGGACCCGGCAATCGCCGCGACAACAATCTCGGCCCAGACCAGATCAAGCGCAAGCTGGCCCACCGAGGTAGAGATCCGAAACCCCATCCCCCGCACAGGAGAGCCGAAAAATTCAGCAACAATCGCCCCGATCAGGGCAAGGGTCGTGCCGATCTTCAGCCCATTGAACACGAAAGGCATCGCGGCAGGCAAGCGCAGCTTGAACAGCGTCGCCCAATAGCTGGCCGCATAGGTCCGCATCAGATCGCGCTGCATGGCGTCGGTGGCTTGCAAGCCCTGCACCGTGTTCACCAGCATCGGAAAGAACACCATGACCACGACCACGGCGGCCTTGGACTGCCAGTCAAAGCCGAACCACATCACCAGAATCGGGGCCATCCCGATCACCGGCAGCGCGGCCACAAAGTTCCCCACCGGCAAAAGCCCCCGTTGCAAAAACGGGAAACGGTCAATCGCAACGGCGATCAAAAAGGCCGCACCACAGCCCAGCACATAGCCCGACAACGCGCCCTTCAGCACGGTCTGCACGAAATCCACCCAAAGGATATCAAGCGATGACACCAGCCGCAGGGCAATCAGCGACGGCGCAGGCAGCAAGACCTGCGAAATCTCGAGCCCGCGCACAATGCCTTCCCAGACAGCGATCAGCGTCGCGCCAAAAACCAAGGGCGCTGCAAGGGACACCCAGCGGGCCGGCCGCAATCGCGCCAACCGGATGTTGACCCACATGCCAAAGGCCCAGGCCACTGCGGCAAAAACCAGCCAGATCATCGCGCCATCCCCATCCGTTTCAATGTCACACGCTGGATCAAGCCGATGATCCCCACCAGCAACGCCGCCAGGGCCGCCGCCATGATCAACGCGCTCCAGATCTGGATCGTCTGGCCATAGTAGCTGCCAGCCAACAACCGCGCCCCCAGACCCGCCACGGCACCCGTTGGCAGCTCACCGATGATGGCCCCCACCAGCGACGCAGCCATCGCGATCTTGAGCGAGGTAAAGAAATACGGCATCGACGCAGGCAACCGCAGCTTCCAGAAGGTCTGGCCCGCACTGGCATGCCAGGTGCGCATCTGGTCCAACTGCATCTGATCAGGGCTGCGCAGCCCTTTCACCATGCCGACAACGACGGGGAAGAACGACAGATACATGCTGATCATCGCTTTCGGCAGCAGCCCCGACACGCCCACGGCGTTCAGAACCACAATGATCATCGGCGCAATCGCCAGAATGGGAATGGTCTGGCTGGCGATCACCCAAGGCATCACCGACATATCCATCACCCGGTTGAACACGATCCCCACCGCCAGCAAGACGCCCAGCAAGGTGCCCATGCCAAAGCCCAGCAGGGTCGCGCTGAGCGTGATCCAGGAATGATAGACCAAGGACCGCTTCGACGTGACTTTCTTCATCACGGTCGTGTCCCAGATCTCTGACGCGACCTGATGCGGCGCGGGCAGTTTGGGCTTTTTCTGCGCCCAGGTATCCGCGACCAAAGACGTGGCGGTCACCGTCTCGCCCGACCGTGTGGCCTTGTCATAGGTCCAGTCCGCATTCAGCCAGACCGCCGCCGCATACCACAGCGCAAACAAGACCCCGACCACAGTCAGGACAGGCAAGAAGCTCGACCTCATCGCGCGCCCCCCTGCTTCCAGATGGTCCGAAAATCCTCCCCGAAGGGCCGGGCTGCAGCAGGCGCGCGATCAATCATCCGCATGCCCTGCCCGCAATCCTTCCCGCACCCGATGCGCGATCTCCAGAAACTCGGGCGTTTCGCGAATGTCCAAGGGGCGCTCTTTCGGCAAAGGGCTGTCGATGACATCTGCAATCCGTCCGGGGCGCGGGCTCATCACCACGATCTTGGTGCTCAGATACACCGCCTCCGGGATGGAGTGGGTGACAAAAGCGATGGTCTTTTGCGTGCGCGCCCACAGACGCAACAGCTGTTCATTCAAATGGTCGCGTACGATCTCGTCCAACGCGCCAAAGGGTTCATCCATCAGCAAGATATCCGCATCAAACGCCAGCGCCCGCGCGATAGATGCCCGCTGCTGCATCCCACCCGACAGCTGCCAAGGGAACTTGCGCTCGAACCCTGCCAGCTCGACCAGCTCCAACACTTGGCGAACCCGCGCTGCCTGATCCGCCTTGGAATACCCCATGATTTCAAGCGGCAGCCGGATATTGCCGCCAATCGTCCGCCAAGGATAAAGCCCCGCCGCCTGAAACACATAGCCATAGGCCCGCGCCCGCCGTGCCTCGGCAGCACTTACGCCATTCACCGTGATCTCGCCCCCCGTGGGCTGCTCCAGGTCCGCCATACAGCGCAGGAACGTCGTCTTGCCGCAGCCCGACGGCCCGATAAAGCTGACGAAATCGCCTTTCTCGATATCAAGCGACACGTCTTTCAGCGCATGCACGGGGCCGTCGTTGGTTTCAAATGTCAGGGATAGATTCTGGGCCGAGATCACGGGCGCGGTGCTCATAAGCTGCGTCCCTCTTCTGCCGTACAACGTGCTCGCATCTATGCTGGCCTCTTTCTTCTTCAGGGCAGCGCGGCGCAACCGCCGCGCTGCGTTGATAGTCCCGCGTTCAGATCCCCGCAGGGATGTTCAGCGGATCGCGTTTGATCAGTTTCGGCGCAGTCAACTCTTTCCACTTGCTCAGCGCAAGGTTGGCCGACGGGAAAGCAGGCCGCGGCACAAAGCGCCCGCGTCCGGGGTTGGGCTGCGAGTTCTGCCCCCAGGCCCAGATCACCTCGCCACGGCTCAGGGTATAGCGCGCCTGTGCCTTGACCTCGAAGCCTTCAAAGACGTTGTAATCCAGAATGGAGTGGTGGTTCGCCGTCGAAATCGTCTTGCTGATCTTGGGATCCCATACCACGATATCCGCGTCGGCCCCTTCGACAATCGCGCCTTTGCGCGGATAGATATTCAGAATCTTCGCCACATTGGTCGAGGTGGCAGCGACGAATTCATTCGGCGTCAGACGGCCCGTCTCCACCCCTTCGGTCCAGAGCACCGCCAGACGTTCCTCCAGCCCGTTGGACCCGTTGGGGATGATGCGGAAATCATCGCGGCCCGCGCGTTTCTGCTCGGTCGAAAACGCAGCGTGATCCGTGGCAACCACCTGCAGCGATCCCGACTGCAAGCCCGCCCATAGACTGTCCTGATGGTCCTTGGACCGGAAGGGCGGCGACATGACACGGCGTGCGGCATGGTCCCAATCTTTGTTGAAATACTCGCTCTCGTCCAGGGTCAGGAACTGGATCAGCGGCTCGCCGTAGACCCGCATCCCCTTTTGCCGCGCACGGCGGATCGCTTCGTGGGTCTGCTCGCAAGAGACATGCACGATGTAAAGCGGCACGCCGGCGGCATCGGCAATGGTGATCGCGCGGTTGGCGGCCTCGCCCTCCAGTTCGGGCGGGCGGGAATAGGCATGCCCCTCCGGCCCCGTGATCCCCTGATTGAAATACTTCTCCTGCAAGGCCGCGACCAGATCGCCGTTCTCGGCATGGACCATCGGCAGCGCCCCCAGTTCGGCACAGCGCTGGAAGGACGCGAACATCTCGTCATCCTCGACCATCAAGGCCCCTTTATAGGCCATAAAGTGTTTGAACGAATTCACCCCCATGTCGACGGCGTCTTTCATCTCGTCAAAGACATTCTCGTTCCAGCCGGTGATCGCCATGTGATAGCCGACATCCGAACAGATCTGCGGCGCGGATTTGCGGTGCCATTCGTTGATCGCGTTCTTGATCGACCCGTCCGCCCCCGGCAGACAGAAATCGACGATCATCGTGGTCCCCCCCACGGCCGCGGCCCAGGTGCCTGTCTCGAATGTCTCGGCCGCTGTGGTGCCCATAAAGGGCATCTCCAGATGGGTATGGGGATCGATCCCGCCGGGGATGACATAGGCCCCTTCGGCGTCGATATATTCGTCGCCCACCAGATCCTCACCGATCTGCTTGATGATCTCGCCCTCGATCAACACGTCTGCTTTCCAGGTGCGATCCGCCGTGCAGACCATGCCGCCCTTGATAACCTTGCTCATCTGTCCTCTCCCCTATCTGTCTTCCAAATGGTCCAAATCCCGGGGGTCTGGGGGCTGGCCCCCAGGGCGCGCCCGCTCAGGCCCCCGACGGGTTCAGCCCACAATCTCTGCCGTTTCCAGCACCGCATGCAGCAAAACATCGGCACCGGCCTTGGCCCATTCCTTGGTGATCTCTTCGGCCTCGTTATGGCTCAGCCCATCCACGCAGGGGCACATGACCATTGCGGTCGGGGCCACCCCGTTGATCCAGCAGGCATCGTGACCCGCCCCCGAGATGACGTCCATATGGCTATACCCCAACCGCTCTGCCGCGGAACGGATGGCCGAGACGCAGCCTTCGTCAAAGGCGACAGGATCAAAGCCACCGACCTTTTCAAAAGCGACCTCAAGCCCCATGTCATCGGCGATCTTCTGACCCTCGACGCGCAGGCGCTTTTCCATATCCTCGATCACGCTCAGATCGGGCGACCGGAAATCGACGGTAAAGATCACCTGCCCCGGGATCACATTGCGCGAGTTCGGGTAAACCTCGATATGCCCCGCGGCACCCACCGCATGCGGCGCGTGGGACCATGCGATCTGGTCCACCGCTTCAAGCATACGCGCCATGCCAAGCCCCGCATTCTTGCGCATCGGCATCGGCGTTGATCCGGTATGCGCATCCTTGCCGGTCACGGTGACTTGGGTCCACGACAGCCCCTGCCCGTGGGTCACGACGCCAATGTCCTTGCCTTCGGCCTCCAGGATCGGGCCCTGTTCGATGTGCAGCTCGAAAAACGCATGCATCTTGCGCGCGCCGACCTCTTCGTCGCCCTGCCAGCCGATCCGCTTGAGCTCGTCGCCAAAGCGCAAGCCCTCGGCATCGGTCTTGGCATAGGCCCATTCCTGCGTGTGGATGCCGGCAAAAACGCCAGACGACAGCATCGCGGGGGCATAGCGGGTGCCCTCTTCGTTGGTCCAGTTGGTCACGACCACGGGGTGTTTCGTCTTGATCCCCAGATCGTTCATCGTGCGCAGCAATTCCAGCCCACCCAGCACACCCAGCACGCCGTCATACTTGCCGCCCGTGGGCTGCGTATCCAGATGCGACCCGACGTAGACCGGCAGCGCATCGGGGTCGGTGCCATCGCGCTGCGCGAACATGTTGCCCATCGTATCAAGGCCCATGGTGCAGCCCGCCTCCTCGCACCATTTCTGGAACAGGGCGCGACCTTCGGCGTCTTCGTCGGTCAGCGTCTGGCGGTTGTTGCCACCCGCCACACCGGGGCCGATCTTGGCCATCTCCATCAGACTGTCCCACAAACGATCCGGGTTGATCTTCAGGTTTTCACCGGGCGCGGCCATAGCGGTTTCCTTTGCGTTTTCTACCTTGTGCAAGGCGTAAATTTTTACCATTTGGTAAACCCACGATTGCGGCTAGGGTTAAGTCTGTCAAGAAATGCTTTCCCTTGGGGCCACCCGTCCGAAGTGGGGCGCCGCATTTTCAGGCACTTACACCGAAAGGGGACGCGCCATGCCCGAGACAACCGCCAAGAAAAAGCCCAGCCGAATCCAAAGGCGCAACCGCCGTGTGATCCTGGATGCGGCGCTTGATGTGTTTTCGACCTACGGGTTTCGCGGCGCCACGCTGGATCAGATCGCCAGCGAGGCGGGGCTGAGCAAACCGAATATATTGTATTATTTCAGCGGGAAGGAAGAAATCCACACGACCCTGCTGAGCCAGCTGATGGAGACATGGCTCGACCCGCTGGTCGAGCTGGACGCCGATGGTGACCCGCGCACAGAGCTGTTGGATTATGTGCAGCGCAAACTGGATATGGCGCGGGATCTGCCCCGTGAAAGCCGCTTGTTTGCTGGTGAAATTTTACGCGGTGCGCCCCATATGGAGCCGCGTTTGCAAAGCGATCTGAAACCGCTGTTCGACGAGAAATGCGCCGTTATTTCCGATTGGATGGCGGCGGGAAAGATCGCGCGGATGGACCCGCGCCATCTGATTTTCTCGATCTGGTCGACCACGCAACACTATGCCGATTTCGCGCCGCAAGTCGCGCTGCTGCTGGACGGCGATGCCGATCAACACCAGCAGGCGTCGGACCATCTGCGACTGATGTTCTCGACGTTGCTGACCCCCGCCGCGCCTCAACAGTAGCGGCGGGGGCAAGGGTCACTCGGCCGCCGTTGCCGACGGGTTGTTGGGATGCGTCGTCCAGTTGGCGTAATTCGGATCGACGGGCTTGCCCGTGCGCGGGTCCGTGGTGCCGGGGGCCAGCTCCACCATCGAGATACAATCCTCGACCGGGCAAACATTGACGCAGAGGTTGCAGGCGACGCATTCGTCGTCGATCACGCTGAAGGTGCGATCTTCGGACATGGCAATCGCCTGATGCGACGTGTCTTCGCAGGCGGCAAAGCAGCGCCCGCAGGAGATACACAGATCCTGATCGATTTTGGCCTTGGCGACATAGTTCAGGTTCAGCTGGTTCCAGTCGGTCACATTCGGCACCGCACGGCGCACCAGTTGATCGACCGAAGTCATCCCCTTGTCGTCCATATATTCCGACAGGCCCGAGATCATCTCTTGCACAACCTTGAAACCATAGGTCATCGCCGCCGTGCAGACCTGCACATTGCCCGCGCCAAGGGCCAGAAACTCTGCCGCGTCGCGCCATGTGGTCACGCCGCCGATGCCGCTGATCGGCATATCCGCCGTCTCGGGGTTGCGCGCGATTTCCGCCACCATGTTCAAGGCAATCGGCTTTACCGCCGGCCCGCAATAGCCGCCGTGGGTGCCTTTTCCGTCGATCATCGGTTCGGGCGCAAACAGGTCCAGATCAACCGAGGTGATGGAGTTGATCGTGTTGATCAGGCTCACCGCATCCGCGCCGCCGCGTTTGGCGGCCTCGGCGGGGTAGAGCACATTGGTGATGTTCGGCGTCAGCTTCACGATCACCGGCATGCGCGTGTATTGCTTGCACCAGCGGGTGACCATTTCGATGTATTCCGGCACCTGCCCCACAGCCGATCCCATGCCGCGTTCCGCCATGCCATGTGGGCAGCCAAAGTTCAGCTCGATCCCGTCGGCACAGGTTTCCTCCACATGCGGCAGGATCGCTTTCCACGCTTCCTCCTCGCACGGAACCATGATCGACGCGATCAGCGCGCGGTCAGGGTAATCCCGTTTCACCGCTTTCATCTCGCGCAGGTTCACTTCAAGCGGGCGGTCAGTGATCAATTCGATGTTATTGAGCCCCAGCAGCCGCCGGTCCGCGCCCCAGATCGCGCCGTAGCGCGGGCCGTTGACATTGACGACGGGCGGGCCCTCCATGCCGAGGGTCTTCCACACGACACCGCCCCAGCCTGCCTCGTAGGCGCGGCGGACGTTGTATTCCTTGTCCGTGGGTGGCGCGGATGCCAGCCAGAACGGGTTGGGGCTTTTGATGCCCACGAAGTCGCTTCTTAGATCAGCCATTTGCGTTCTCCTGTAGGGGCTTAGCCCATCAATACCATGTGAATGTCCATCGCCGCGTCGCGCCCTTCGGCGACAGCGGTCACGGTCAGGTCATCGCCGCCGCTCGCACAATCGCCACCGGCCCAGACCCCGTCGACACTGGTGCGTCCGGTGCCATCCACCTTGATCTTGCGCGCCTCCAGCGTTGGCAGCGCGTCACCTTGAAGGGTCTGGCCGATGGCCTTGAACACTTGATCCGCAGCGAGGCGCAGGGTCTGACCCGTGCCCTGCATCTGGTCATCCACATACTCGAACTCGATCTCGCGCACTGCACCGTTGCCGATCACGGCGACCGGCGTGGCATGGGTCACGATCCGCACGCCCTTGGAGGCCGCGAGATCCTGTTCAAACACGCTGGCGTTCATCCGGTCGCGCCCGCGACGATAGACCAGCGTCACATTGAGCGCGCCCAGCAGTTTCGCCTGAATGGCGGCATCGATCGCGGTCATCCCGCCGCCGATCACCACCACGTCACGACCGATCGGGACCGCAGCCACATCGCTCGCCTGACGCAGGTGAGAGATAAAATCGACCGCATCCAGCACGCCGGTCTTATCCTCGCCCTCGGCCCCCAAGGCGTTCACACCGCCAAGGCCCATACCAAGGAACACGGCGTCATAGTCGGCCCGCAAACTGTCCAGCGTCATCGCCGCCCCAAGGGCTGCGTTGTTCTGCACGGTGATGCCGCCGATCTTAAGCAGCCAGTCCACCTCTGCCTGCGCGAAGCCGTCGGGTGTCTTATAGGTAGCGATCCCGTATTCGTTCAGACCGCCGGGCTTGGGCCGCGCGTCAAAGACGGTGACATCATGCCCCATCATCGCCAAACGGTGCGCACAAGACAGCCCCGCCGGACCTGCACCGACCACGGCCACGCGCTTGCCCGTCAAGGCCGCGCGTTCAAACGGATGTGCGCCCTGTGCTTGCAGATGGTCGGTGGCATAGCGCTGAAGCTCGCCGATCTTGACCGGCTTGCCCTCGGCCACTTCGCGCACACAGGCCTGTTCACAAAGCTGTTCGGTCGGACAAACGCGGGCGCACATGCCGCCCATGATATTCTGGCTCAGGATCGTTTTGGCGGCGGCATCCGGTGTGCCCGTGGCGATCTGCCGGATGAAGAGCGGAATATCGATATCCGTCGGGCAGGCCGTGATGCACGGCGCGTCGTGACAGAAGTAGCATCGGTCCGCCGCGACAAGCGCTTCGTGCACATCCAGTGGCGGGTGCAAATCGGAAAACTGCGCGGCATAGACGTCGGCGTCCAGCCGTCCGGCAGCCACCCCCGGTTCAAAGATTTTCTGCGACATTTTTTTATCCCTGCTGTCACTATTTATGCTGAAACGCTCCCACGGAATGATTTTTTTATCAACTGGTAAAATTATTTCATAACTGTGAAATTTCTTGCGCAAATGCCCGCCGGTTACGCGTTTCGGGGCAAAAACTCTTGATTTTGTCCTATTTGGCGCCAAAGTCAGAGGTGCGACGCGAAAGACTTTCGACCCCTCAGCCCTCCGGCGCTGGTGCGATCAAGTTCTGACCGAGCCACGCTGCCGCATAATGTGGGCAGGACAAACACGAGGAGAAACGGGGCATGGCGACTGGCACCGTAAAATGGTTCAATACCACAAAGGGATACGGCTTTATCGCGCCTGATGGTGGCGGCAAAGATATCTTTGTTCACATCTCGGCGGTTGAACGCGCTGGCCTGACCGGGCTTGCCGACAACCAGAAGGTGACATTCGACGTAGAAGCGGGCCGTGATGGCCGCGAAAGCGCCGCGAATATCGCATTGGCCTAACCGGCCCAAAACCGGTTCGTAATATTTTTGACGACGGGCGCTTCGGTGCCCGTTTTTTGTGCAAAACTACTCGTTTTCGTTGATCTGATCGATCAGCGTCAGCACTTTCGGGCCCAAAGCATCAACGATTCTCGTGACGCCTTGCGCGTTCGGATGCACCCCGTCGGCCTGGAAAAACCCGCGCGCCTGCGCCAGATCTGGCGTCTCGCCATTGTCGGACAGGCCGTCAAAGAAGCTGCCCATCAGGCTCGCGTCATATTGCGCGGCCAGATCGGGATAGATGCTGTCAAAGGCGGTTTTATATTCAGGGCCAAAGTTGCCCGGCGCGGTCATGCCGACCAGCAGCACCTCTACCTCGGCGTCTTGGGCGGCCTTCATGATTCCATCCAGATTGGCGCGGCTGACCGCGGGGTCGATCCCGCGCAACAGGTCATTCCCGCCAAGGGTCACGATCATGCCATCGACCTCGGGCGTCATGGTCCAGGCGACCCGCGCCAACCCGCCAGCGGTCGTGTCACCCGACACGCCTGCATTAATCACCGTCACATCCGCACCGTTCTGATCCAGCCAGTTTTGCAACTGCGGCACGAACCCGTCCTCGGCGGGCAGGCCGTAGCCCTGCGTCAGACTGTCGCCCAATGCTGCAATAACAAGCGGTTCCGCCAGTGCGGGGCCTGATAATACCAGAACAAGTGCCGTCGTAACCTTGCGCATCATGGTCGAACCTCCATATCCAACAGGGACCGTATTTCAAAAGGCAGCCCTATGACCGACCCGGTGTTCCAGCTTCAAGATGCATCCCTGAAACTGAATGGCAACGCCGGAAAGGTCGACATCCTACATGGGATCACCCTGGACGTCGCACAAGGAGAGACGGTCGCCTTTACCGGCCCGTCGGGGTCGGGCAAGTCGTCGTTGCTGATGGTCATGGGCGGGCTGGAGCGTGCGACCGGCGGATCGGTGCGCGCCTTGGGCGAAGACCTGAGCACCCTGTCCGAAGACGGGCTGGCCAAATTTCGCCGCGGGCGGATGGGCATCGTGTTCCAGTCCTTCCACCTCATCCCCACCATGACCGCGCTGGAAAACGTCGCCACCCCGCTGGAACTGAACGGCGTCGCCGACGCCTTTGACCGGGCGGAGGCGGAATTGCACGCGGTGGGTCTGGGGCACCGGCTGAACCACTATCCCGCACAGATGTCGGGCGGCGAACAGCAGCGGGTTGCTTTGGCCCGCGCCTCTGCCCCGCGTCCGGCGATCCTTTTGGCGGATGAGCCGACAGGGAACCTCGACAGTACCAATGGTGCCGCGATCATGGAGCTGTTGTTCGATCTGCGCGAAAAACATGGCGCGACTTTGGTGTTGGTGACCCACGCCGATGAATTGGCCGCGCGCTGTGATCGGATCGTCACCCTGACCGACGGGCGGATCGTCAGCGGGACGGGCGCATGAGCCTGCGTCTGGCCGGCCGCTTTGCCCGCCGCGAGATGCGCGGGGGGCTGCGGGGTTTCCGTCTGTTTCTGGCCTGCCTCGCCCTTGGCGTCGCGGCAATCGCTGCCGTCGGCTCTGTCCGCTCTGCGATCGAGGGTGGCTTGCAGCGCGAAGGTGCGGCCCTGCTTGGTGGCGCGGCCGAGATTGATTTCACCTATCGTTTCGCCACCGATGCCGAACGCGACTGGATCGAAAGCCAAGCCAGTGCCGTCTCCGAGGTTGTCGAGTTCCGGTCCATGGCTGTCGCGGGTGACGGGGCCGCCGCTGACCGTGCGCTGACGCAGGTGAAAGCGGTCGATGATCTTTATCCGCTGGTGGGCGAGATGGTGCTGGAACCGGCGATGCCGCTGGAGCAGGCGCTCGGGCTGGAAAACGGCCTGTCCGGCGCGGTGATGGAGCGCGCCTTGTCAGACCGTCTGGGCCTGTCCCCCGGCGACACCTTCAAGCTTGGCGTCAAGGAATTCCGCCTCTCCGCCCTGATCGTGCGCGAACCCGACAGCGCCGCCAGCGGCTTTGCCCTTGGGCCGCGTACCCTGCTCCGGACCGAGGCGCTGGACGGGGCCGGCCTGCTGGCGGAAGGGACGCTGTTCAACTCCAAATACCGGATGCTGCTGCCTGCCGATACCGACCTTGATCAACTGCGCTCTGCCGCCCGTGCGCGGTTCGAAAACAGCGGGATGCGCTGGACCGATGCGCGCAACGGGGCACCGGGGGTGTCGCGCTTTGTCGAACGGTTGACGGCGTTTCTGATCCTCGTGGGTCTATCCGGTCTGGCTGTGGGCGGTGTGGGCGTATCGGCTGCGGTGCGATCTTACCTCACCGGCAAGACCGAAGTCATCGCCGTGCTCCGCGCGCTAGGGGCAGACCGCGCGACGATCTTCCAGACATATTTCATTCAGATTGGTGCCCTATCGCTTCTGGGCGTCGCCATCGGCGTGGTGCTTGGGGCGGTGGCCCCGCTGGTCTTTGCGCCGCTGATCTCTGCGCGGCTGCCGATCCCTGCGGCCTTTGCCATCTATCCGGCACCGCTGGCCGAGGCGGCGATTTACGGGTTGTTGACCGCCTTTGCCTTCACGCTGTGGCCGCTGGCCCGCAGCGAGAATATCCGCGCGGCGACCCTGTTTCGCGATGCATGGGACGGGGCCGCGCGTTTTCCGGCACCGCGCTATGTGGCGATTATCGTGATGACTGTGGCGCTGCTGGTCGCGCTGGCGGGGTGGTTCAACGGCAGTTGGTGGCTGACGCTCTGGACTTTGGGCGGAATCGCAGGTGCGCTTGGGATCCTCACGCTGGCGGCACTGCTGGTGCGGTTTCTCGCACAACGCGCCGCGGTTCTGGCACGCGGGCGCCCGCGGCTGCGTTGGGCCTTGGCCGCGATTGGCGGCAGCGGCGAAGGTGCCGGGGCCGTGGTGCTCTCGCTGGGGCTCGGCCTGTCGGTGCTGGCCGCCGTGGGGCAGATCGACGGCAACCTGCGGCAGGCGATCTCGGGCAACCTGCCCGATGTGGCCCCGTCATATTTCTTTGTCGACATCCAGAAAGACCAGATCGACGGCTATACCAAACGGCTGACCGATGACCCCGCCGTGCGCCGCATCGACAGCGCGCCGATGCTGCGCGGCGTCGTGACCCAAATCAACGGCAGGCCCGCCAAAGAGGTCGCGGGCGATCACTGGGTGGTGCGCGGCGACCGCGGGCTGACCTATGCCGAGACCCCCGATGACGACACGGTGATCACCGCGGGCGAATGGTGGGCGCCTGATTACGCAGGCCCGCCGCTCATTAGCTTTGCCGCCGAAGAGGCCGAGGAGATCGGGTTAGAGCTTGGCGATACGTTGACCATCAACGTGCTGGGGCGCGACATCACCGGCACCATCGCCAGCTTCCAAGAGGTCGACTTCTCGACCGCGGGGATCGGGTTTATCCTGACCATGAACCCCGCCGCCCTGACCGGCGCGCCGCATACCTATATCTCGACCGTCTACGCCGATGCAGAGGCCGAAGCACCTATCCTGCGTGATCTGGCCACCGCCTATCCCAACATCACCGCGATCCGCGTGCGCGATGCAATCGACCGCGTAGCGGCGGTGCTTAGCGGGTTGGCTGCGGCGACATCCTACGGCGCGGCGGCTACTCTTCTGACCGGCTTTCTGGTATTGATCGGGGCAGCCGCCGCCGGGGCGGATGCCCGTCGCTATGAAGCCGCCTTGCTGAAAACGCTGGGGGCCTCGCGCCGCAGCATCGCCGCCAGCTTTCTGATGCGTGCCGCTCTGCTGGGGCTCTTCGCCGGTGCCGTTGCCCTGCTGGCAGGTATCTTGGGCGGATGGGCCGTGAGCCGCTTTGTGATGGACACCAGCTTTGCCGTGGTATGGCCTTCGGCGCTGTTGATCGTCACCGGTGGC
The DNA here is from genome assembly GCF_000735125.2 of Sulfitobacter sp. CB2047. Lineage (NCBI taxonomy): Bacteria > Pseudomonadati > Pseudomonadota > Alphaproteobacteria > Rhodobacterales > Roseobacteraceae > Sulfitobacter > Sulfitobacter sp. CB2047. Next base: position 3,001,436 of record NZ_CP072613.1, read on the forward strand.
GCGCTGGCGTCGATCCTTGCGTCGCTTGGCTTTGCGATCAAAGCCTTGAACGCCAGACCCGCACAGGTGCTGCGCGCCCGCGAATAGATGGAACCGATAGACCGAAAGAGGGATATAACAATGACGCAGACCACCCAGACACTGCCCGCCCCCCTGCCACCCGTTCTGACGGCAGCCCAGCAAACGCATGTGGTGAACGTCCTGCGCCGTGCCGCACGGGCCGAGGTGCTGCCGCGTTTCCGCAACCTCGCCCCCGCTGACATCGACACCAAATCCGGCCCCCATGATCTGGTGACCGCTGCCGATCTGGCTGCCGAGGCAATGATCACCCGCGCCCTCGCCACGGCCTATCCGGATGCGCTGATCATCGGCGAAGAGGCGGTATCGGCCGACCCCGCCCTGCAGGACAAGATCGCTGAAGCCCCGCTGGCCTTTATCCTTGATCCCATCGACGGCACATCGAATTTCGCCCACGGGCTATCGACCTTCGGCATGATCCTTGCGGTCACGCGCTTTGGCAAACCGGCCTTCGGCGTCATCTATGACCCGGTCAATGACGACTGGGTGATCAGCGATGACACCAGCACCCCGCGCTTTGAACGCGCCCTTGGGCAGTCGCGCCCGCTGCGGGTCAGCATGGGCAAACAGATCGAGGACCTCAGCGGTTTCGTTCCGCTGGGGAACTTCAGCAAAGACCTGCGGGGCAAAGTCGCGGCCACATTGCCCAGCTTTGCCAAGGTGAACTCGCTACGTTGCTCGGCGCATGAATACCGTACTGTCGCCCAAGGGCACGCCGATTTCGTGCTCAGCGGGACGCTGCACCCGTGGGACCATGCAGCCGGCGCGTTGATCTGCGCCCAAGCCGGTGCCCATGTCGAGATGCTGTCGGGCGGCCCCTATGACGCGACGCTGCGCACAGGGCATATTCTGGTGACACCGGACAAAACCACATGGAACCGCCTGCGCAAGGTCTTTGCCTTCCTCGCCGACGATTGAGCCCCCAATGCAAAACGGGCGCGAGGTTTCCCCCGCGCCCGTTCGATCACATATATAGGGAACAGCTTACTCAGCCGCCTCTGCGTATTCCTCCATCGGGGGGCAGGTGCAGATCAGGTTGCGGTCGCCATGCACGTTGTCGACACGGTTGACCGGAGGCCAGTATTTGTCGACGCGGAACGCACCGGGGGGGAAGCAGCCCTGTTCGCGCGTGTAGGGACGATCCCACTCGCCGACCAGATCCTCGACCGTGTGCGGCGCGTTCTTGAGCGCGTTGTTCTCGCGCGGCATATCGCCATTTTCAATCGCGCGGATCTCGTCACGGATCGCGAGCATCGCATCACAGAAACGGTCCAGCTCGGCCTTGGTTTCCGACTCGGTCGGTTCCACCATCAGCGTGCCTGCGACAGGGAAGCTCATCGTTGGCGCATGGAAGCCGGCGTCGATCAGACGTTTCGCAATGTCATCCACCGTCACGCCTGCGCTGTCCTCGAACGGGCGCACGTCAAAGATACATTCATGTGCAACGCGTCCCGTCGGCCCTTTGTACAGCACCTCGAACGCCCCTTCGAGCCGCTTGGCAATGTAGTTGGCGTTCAGGATCGCCACCCGCGTCGCCTGCGTCAGCCCGTCACCCCCCATCATCAAGCAGTATGACCACGAGATCGGCAGCAACGATGGCGATCCGTAGGGCGCCGCCGAAACAGCGCCTTCACCGCCGTTCGGATGACCGGGCACATGGGGGATGAGATGTGATTTCACGCCAATCGGCCCCATGCCGGGGCCACCGCCCCCATGCGGGATGCAGAAGGTCTTGTGCAGGTTCAGGTGGCTGACATCCCCGCCCACATCGCCCGGACGCGCCAGACCGACCATCGCGTTCATATTCGCCCCGTCGATATAGACCTGCCCACCGTGGTCATGGGTGATCTTGGTCACCTCGGTCACGGTTTCCTCGAATACGCCGTGGGTGGATGGATAGGTGATCATGCAACCGGCAAGGTTCTCGCTGTGCTTTTCCGCCTTGGCGCGGAAGTCATCCAAGTCGATGTCACCATTGGCCGCCGTCTTGATCACGACCACCTTCCAGCCGACCATATTGGCGCTGGCGGGGTTGGTGCCATGGGCCGACATGGGGATCAGGCAGATGTTGCGATGCCCCTGCCCGTTGGCACGGTGATAGGACGCAATCGCCAGCAGACCCGCATATTCCCCCTGTGCGCCGGAATTCGGCTGCATGGAAATCGCGTCATACCCGGTGATGTCACACAGCTTGGCCGATAGGTCGTCGATCATATGCTTGTAACCAAGCGCCTGATCCTGCGGCACAAACGGGTGGATCATCGAAAACTCGCGCCAGCTGACGGGCATCATCTCCGCAGCCGAGTTCAGCTTCATCGTGCAGGACCCCAGCGGGATCATCGCGCGGTCCAGCGCCAGATCGCGGTCGGCCAGACGGCGCATGTAGCGCATCATCTCGGTCTCCGCGCGGTTCATGTGGAAGATCGGATGAGTGAGATAAGCGCTTTCACGCAGCATATCATCGGGGAACCGATACTGCGCCTCGAATGTCTCGTCGCTGCGGCGGATGCCAAAGGCGCGCCAGACGGCTTCGATCGTCTCGGGCACCGTACGTTCGTCCAGCGTGATGCCGACACGTGTTTCACCGACGCGGCGCAGGTTGATGCCTTCGTCCACTGCGGATTTCATGACCGCGGCCTGCAAGGGGCCGACATCAACCGTCACCGTGTCGAAGAAGGATTTGGGATCGACCTTAAAGCCGGCCTCCTCCAGCCCGTTCGCCAGACGCACCGCCTTGCGATGGATGCGCTGCGCGATAGCCTTCAGCCCCTCGGGCCCGTGGAACACCGCATACATTGACGCCATCACCGCCAGCAAAGCCTGCGCCGTGCACACGTTGGAGGTCGCCTTTTCGCGGCGGATGTGCTGCTCGCGGGTCTGCAGGGACAGACGGTAGGCGCGGTTGCCATGCGCATCGATTGACACGCCCACAATCCGCCCCGGCATTGCGCGCTTATAGGCATCCTTGCATGCCATATAAGCCGCATGCGGACCGCCATAGCCTTCGGGCACGCCAAACCGCTGGGTGGACCCGACGGCGATATCGGCCCCCATGGCACCTGGCTCTTTCAGCAACGTCAGCGCCATCGGATCAGCGGATACGACGCCCAAGGCACCTGCCTCATGCAGCGCGGCCATATGGTCGGTAAAGTCGCGCACATGGCCGTAGGTGCCAGGGTACTGGAATAGCGCCCCGAAGACAGCGCTCGCGTCCATTTTGTCAGGGTCGCCGATGATCACCTCGATATCCAGCGGGGCTGCCCGAGTCTGGATCACGGCGATGTTCTGGGGGTGGCAATCGCGGTCGACAAAGAACGCCTTGGCCTTCGATTTCGACAGGCGCATCGCCATGGTCATCGCCTCGGCACAGGCCGTCGCCTCGTCCAGCAGGGACGCATTGGCGACCTCAAGCCCGGTCAGATCGCTGACCATGGTCTGGAAGTTCAGCAATGCCTCAAGACGCCCCTGGCTGATCTCGGGCTGGTAGGGGGTGTAGGCCGTGTACCATGCGGGGTTTTCAAAAATATTGCGCTGGATCGCAGGCGGCGTCACCGTGCCGTGATAGCCCTGCCCGATCAACGAGGTGAGCACCTTGTTCTTGCCCGCCACCACGCGCATGTATTCCAGCACTTCGCGCTCTGACATGGGCTTGCCGAAATCCAGCGGCTCTTTCTGGCGGATCTGCGCGGGCATCGTGTCATCGATCAACGCGCCAAGGCTTTGTGCGCCGACGGTTTTCAACATGTCCGACATCTCTGCCGGGGACGGCCCGATATGTCTGCGATTGGCAAAATCATACGGCAAATATTCGGTCGGTTTGAAAACCATGGCGCGGGGCCCCTCTTCCAAATGGTATAAAAATCCCCGCCGGAGGCTCCGACGGGGGCAGCGGGATTTACCCGATGAACTTCTGATAGGCGGCTTCGTCCATGAACTCGTCCATCTGGCTCGGATCGGACGCCTTCATCTTGAAGAACCACGCATCGCCCTGCGGATCGTCATTCACCATCGCGGGGTTATCGGACAGCGTGCTGTTGACCTCGATGATCTCTCCATCGATCGGTGCCAAAATATCAGACGCAGCCTTGACGGATTCGATCACGACGACCTCGTCGTCCTTGCTGACGGTCGTGCCTTCGTCGGGCAGTTCGACAAACACCACGTCGCCCAGTTGTTCAGCGGCGTGAATGGTGATGCCAACGACGATCTCGTCGCCTTCAACCCGCAGCCATTCGTGCTCTTCGGTAAACTTCATTCTTTCATCCTTCGCTAGATTATCTTTTAAAATTCGCCGCAACAAAGGGCAGCTTGGCCACAGTCACCGGCAGACGCTTGCCACGGACTTCGCCCCACAGCATCGTATCAATACCCGCCTGCGCCTCACTGACATAGCCAATTGCGACAGGCCCGCCTACCGTCGGCCCGAAACTGCCCGAGGTGACCTCGCCCACTTGTGTGCCCCCTGTCGCGGCGTCGAACAGCGGTGTCCCGTCGCGCATCGGCGCACGGCCTTCGGGGGCCAGACCGACACGCTTGCGGCCGACACCATCGTCGAACGCCGCCTGAACGGCATCGGCACCGGGGTAGCCGCCCGCGCGTTCACCACCGGCGCGGCGCGCTTTCTGGATCGCCCAGGTCAGGCTGGCCTCTACCGGATTGGTGCCCGCGTCGATGTCATTGCCATAAAGACACAAGCCCGCCTCAAGCCGCAGCGAATCCCGCGCGCCCAGACCGATGGGTTCCACACCCTCGACCTCCAGTAGCCGGCGGACCAGCGCTTCGGCGTGGGCCTCCGGCACCGAAATCTCGAAGCCATCCTCGCCGGTATAGCCCGACCGCGAGGCCCAGACCTCTACCCCGTTAAGCGTCAATGTGCCGAAATCCATGAACCGCATTCCGTCCGCAGCGGCATCAAGCGACGCCACAGCCGCCCCCGCCGCAGGGCCCTGCACCGCCACCAGCGCGCGGTCGGTGATCGGGGTCACGGTGATCTCTGGCTCCAACGCCGCCTTCATGCGTGCGATATCGGCATCCTTGCAGGCGGCGTTGACCACAACAAACAGGTCATCCCCACGGCGCGCGAACATCAGGTCATCCTCGATCCCGCCGGCGTCATTGGTGAAAAACCCATAGCGCTGCCGCCCGTCTTCGAGCCCCAGCACATTCATCGGCACCAATGTTTCGAACGCCAGCGCCACGGCGTCCCACGACGGGCCGGTCACCATCACCTGCCCCATGTGGCTGACGTCAAAGACGCCCGCCGCGGCGCGGGTGTGCAGGTGCTCTTTCATCACGCCCATCGGATATTGCACAGGCATGGAATAGCCCGCAAAGGGCACCATCTTGCCCCCCAGTTCCAGATGAAGATCGTATAGCGGTGTCTGTTGCAAATCGCTCATGGTCACGCGGCCTTTCCCTATCCAGAAGGCCATCGACCATACTGGCACCCAGCAGACCGCGGGAATGCAGCCTGTCAAATGCCCCCTCTGTCCTTTCGCCTGAGATCGTTATCCCTTCGGCGGACGCTGTCGCGTCACTCTCCAGAGTTGTTAGGTCCCGTTGCGGTCCTTTGGCCTGAGAGTTTCCGGGGCGGTTGCTCCTTCGGCACCGGCTTGCGCCAGTTCTCCCGTAACGGTGTGGGCAAGTGCTATGCCGGAACGCGGCGCTGCGTCAAGCAAAGTTGACAGGGCGGCGCGAAAACTTTCATCCGGCGCCGCGATATTGGGCAGCACGTCGGGTGCGGCGCGCGCAAGATGTGGACATCATCGCGCAGCGGCGCCAAAACACCCGCATGACACCATATTTCTTCGGCTACGGCAGCCTCGTAAACCGCAATACCCACGCCTATCCAGACGCCCGTCCGGCGCAGCTTCGCGGCTGGCACCGGCTTTGGGTGCGCATCGAAGGTGCCGCGCATGTGTTCCTGAGCGTGCTGCCCGAAGAGGGCACCGTGATCGACGGGTTGATCGCGGCGGTCCCCGGTGCCGACTGGGTGGCGCTGGATACGCGCGAAACCAATTATGATCGCATCGGATCGAACGGGGCGGTGGTGCATGACATCATCCCGGCCCCCGATATGGCGCATTATTCCGTGCCCACAGACACCCATGTGACATCGGGCGACCATACCATCTTGCTCAGCTATCTTGATGTGGTGGTGCAGGGGTTCCTGCGCGAATATGGCATCGACGGGGTGCAGCGTTTCTTTGACACGACGCGGGGCTGGGATACGCCGATCCTGAACGACCGCGCCGCGCCGAAATACCCGCGCGCGCAAGAGCTTACCGCGCAGGAAACCGCGCTGGTCGACCAGCATCTGACCCGCCTATCGGCGCAGGTGCAGTAGCGACATCAACCGCCCGTCGCGGGCGAAAGCTTCGGGCTTCGCGCGTTTGCGCTGCCCCCCTTGCGCGATCATCCGCCGCGCGAGCACCCAGGCCAGCGCCCCGAACAGCACCCCCGCCGCCGCCTGCCCGATCAGCACACCGGGGGCCCCGAACAGCAGGCTGCCACCCCAGACCAGCGGGATCATCCCCAGCGTGTTGCGGCCCCAGTTGGTCACGGTCGAATAATAGGGGTGGCCCATATTGTTGAACGCCGCATTCGACACGAACAACACGCCGTTGAAAAAGAACGCCAGGGATAGCGGCCCGCAGAACAGATAGATCAACGTCAAGGTGATCCCCTGCGCATCAAACATCGCCGCCAGCGGCGCGCGGAACGCAAACAGCGCGGCCGAGATGACGACGATCACCAAAGCGGCAAAGCTGACCCCCGCGGCATAGGTCCGCTTGACCCGCCCCAGATCGCCCGCGCCAAAGTTTTGCCCGATGATCGGCCCCACCGCCCCCGACAGGGCAAAGATCACGGCAAAGGCAACGGGCATCATGCGGCTGACAATCGCCATGCCTGCGACAGCATCCTCGCCATAGGCCGCCATTGCACGGGTGACATAGGCCTGCCCCACCGGCGTGGCGACCTGCGTCAGAATGGCGGGCACCGCGATAGACAACACGGGCATCAGATCGCGCCACAGCCCCGCGGGACGCGGTATCGCGATCCCGCCATAGTAGCGCACAATCGGCATCAGGGCAGTATAGGCAATCACCACCCGCGCCACAAAAGACGCCCAGGCCGCACCGGTCAGGCCCAGATCAAAGGTAAAGATCAGGATCGGATCGAGAATGGCATTCACGATGCCCCCCGCGATCGTCGCCATCATCGCCCGCCGCGCATCCCCATGGGCCCGCAGGATCGCGCTGCCCATCATACCAACCATCAGAAATGGCACCGACGGCACGACGATCTGCAAGAAATCCACCGCCAGCGCCGCCGTCTCACCGCCTGCGCCAACCCAGCCGACCAGCACATCCAGCGACAGGAACACACAAAGCGCAAAGATCACGCCAAAGACCGCGCCATAGCACAGCGCATGGGTCGTCCTCTCTGTCGCGAGCTGCGCGTTGTCCTGCCCCAAGGCCCGCGCGACCAAGGCCCCCGCCGCGATGCCCAACCCGATCCCGAAGGAGGTGGTGAAAAACAGGATCGCACCGGCATAGCCGATGGCCGCCGCCAGCTCTGCCTTGCCCAACATAGAGATGAAAATCATGTCGACGAAATCGACAAGAAACACGGCCACCAGCCCGACAGAGGCCAGCAAAGACATATTGGCGACATGCCCGAACAGATTGCCCGACAAAAATTTGGCGCGCCCATCAACCATGATGGACGCGCCCTATATCAGCCGACAGCGGCTTCATTTTGCCAGATAAACTCTCGCCGAAGGCTCCCGAACTTGCGCCCGTGAACCCGGCGCGTTTCACCCGCGTGCCTTCACGACTTGCAGCAACGGCAGCACCGCGCCCATGTCGGGGCCGTGGGGTTTGCCAGTCAGTGCCAGACGCAGCGGCATGAACAGCCCCTTGCCCTTGCGGCCGGTCTGCTCTTTCACGGCGGCCGTCCATGTGCCCCAGGTGCTTTCGTCAAACTCGCCCTCAGGCAGAAGCGCCAAGGCTTCGGCGACGAATTCTTTATCCTCGTCCGCGATCACAGGCTCTGCGCCTTCACTGAACATCTGCCACCAACCTTTTAGATCGTGCAGCGTGGTGATGTTTTCGCGGGTGACCTGCCAGAACAGCGCGGCTTTATCCTCGGGCACACCGAGGGCTGCGATGTCGCTTGCGACGGCCTCAAGCGGGAGGGTCTGCAGATAGCGGCCGGTCATGGGGAACAGGTCCTCGACGTCGAATTTGGTCGGCGCTGAACCGAAGCGTTCAATGTCGAAACCGTCGATCAGGCTCTCCATATCGGTGCGCAGTTCAATCGGGTCCGAAGAGCCCAGGCGCGCCATTGTCGACAGCAGCGCAAAAGGATGCACACCGCGTTCGCGCAGGTCGCGCAGCGCCAGCACACCCAGACGTTTCGACAGCGCTTCGCCCTGCGGGCCAGTCAACAGCGAATGGTGCGCAAAGGTCGGAACAGTGCCGCCAAGCGCTTGCATGATCTGGATTTGTGTCGCCGTGTTGGTCACATGGTCGGACCCGCGCACGACATTGGTCACGCCCATCTCGGTATCATCGACCACGGACGCCAGAGTATACAAGATCTGCCCGTCGCCGCGGATCAACACAGGGTCGGACACCGACGCCGCATCGATCGAGATATCGCCCAGGATACCGTCTTTCCACTCGATCCGTTCCTGATCCAGCTTGAAACGCCACACACCGGGGCCGCGTTCGTCGCGCAGCTTGGCTTTTTCGGCCTCCGACAGGTTCAACGCGGCGCGGTCATAGACCGGCGGCTTGCCCATGTTCAGCTGTTTCTTGCGCTTGAGGTCCAGCTCGGTCGGGGTTTCCCAGGCTTCATAGAACCGCCCGATCTTGCGCAGCTCGTCCGCGGCGGCGTGGTATTTGTCCAACCGTTCGGACTGACGCTCAACGCGGTCCCAATGCAGGCCGAGCCATGTCAGGTCTTCTTTCAGACCGTCGACGTATTCTTCCTTGCTGCGCACCGGATCGGTGTCGTCGATCCGCAGGATGAACTCTCCGCCGTTCTTGCGGGCGATCAGATAGTTCATCAGCGCCGTGCGCAGGTTGCCTACGTGGATATAGCCGGTCGGGGACGGGGCGAAGCGGGTGATGGTCATTGGGTTCTCCTGATTGGCCGCTGGCTTGTCACAGCGCGGCGCCATTGTCTAGATAACGTGCAGCGTCGCCCGCGCGGTCAACTGGGGTCGCGCCAGCGGTTCACGATGGGATAGCGGCGGTCCAACCAGAACGCGCCCTTGGTCAAACGCGGACCGGGGGCGGACTGGAACCGTTTGTATTCACTGATATAGAGCAGGTGTTCGACCTTTTTGGCAACCTCGCGGTCAAAGCCCGCTGCCACGCAATCGGCGATGGACCCGTCATCATCCACAAGGATCGTCAGCATCGCGTCGAGATCGGGATAGTCGGGCAGGCTGTCGCTGTCTTTCTGATCCTCGCGCAGCTCGGCCGAGGGCGGCTTGTCGATGATGCGCGGCGCGATCACCTCTCCCTCCGGGCCCTTCATCCAGTCGCGGTGGTTCTCGTTGCGCCAGCGGCAGCTGTCGAAGACGCGGGTTTTATACATATCCTTGATGGGGTTATAGCCCCCCGCCATGTCGCCATAGATCGTGGCATAGCCCACCGCCACCTCTGACTTGTTGCCCGTGGTCAACAGCATCTCGCCGAACTTGTTGCTGACCGCCATCAACAGCAAACCGCGCAGGCGCGACTGGATATTTTCCTCGGTCAGGTCTGGGGTGGTGCCGTCAAACAGCGGGGCCAGCGTGTCGGTGATCGCGGCACGGCCCTGCGCAATCGGCACATAGTCGTAGCGGCAGCCTAGCGCCTTGGCGACGGATTCAGCATCGTCCAGCGAGGCTTGGGAGGTATATTCGGACGGCAGCATCACACAGCGCACATTGTCAGCGCCAAGCGCATCCACAGCGATCGTCGCCACAATCGCCGAATCGATCCCGCCCGACAGACCCAGCAACACTTTCTTGAACCCGGTCTTGCCCATGTAGTCGCGCAAGCCCTGCACCATGACGCGGTAATCCTGCTCAAGGTCCGACGGCATATGCGCCTTCTCGCCCTCGACCACGCGCCAGCCTTCGGGGGTCTGTTCAAGATCGACATGCGCGATCTGCGCGTCAAAGACGGGCATCTGGAACGCCAGCTTGCCGCCGGGGTTCAGCGCAAAGCTCGCCCCGTCAAAGACCTGATCATCCTGACCGCCCACCATATTGAGGTAGATCAGCGGCAGTTCAGTTTCGACCACGCGGGCGACCATATGGTTCAACCGCGTCTCGAATTTGCCGCGATAATAGGGCGATCCGTTGGGCACCAGCAGGAACTCCGCCCCGGTTTCGGCCAGCGTTTCGGCCACATCGGGGTGCCATGCGTCTTCGCAGATCGGGCTGCCGATGCGGGTATCGCCAACGGCGTACGGCCCACCCAAAGGCGCGCTGTCAAAAATGCGCACCTCGTCGAACACGGTCTCGTTCGGCAGGTTGTGCTTGAACACACGGCTGGCGATCTTGCCGTTTCTGAGGATCAGATAGGCGTTATAGAGCTTGGCCCCTTCGACCCAGGGCGCACCGATGGCCAGCGCGGGCCCGTCGGCACACTCAGCCGCCAGCGCTTCGAGGTGGGTCATCACATCCAGCTGGAACGCCTGCTTCATCACCAGATCTTGCGCGTTATACCCGGCCAGGAACATCTCGGGCAAAGCAACCAGATTGGCCCCTGCCTCTTTGCCCTGCGCCCAGGCCTCCCGCGCGAGGTCTGCGTTTCCGGCCAGATCCCCGACGGTGGGGTTCAACTGGCCAAGCGTGATGCGAAAACGCGATGTCATAGGGCGGTCCTTCGATAATCTACGCAAGTGATGTAGCAGATCACGCGCCAAGTGAAAGGCCAAGGCGCACCGCCGGTCAAAAGACGATTGCCCCCTTGCAGGCCATTGAATAGGCTAAGCGTTAACAAACTCGCCCGCCGCTCTTGGCCGCACTCTCTTTTGAAAGTTGCTGTATGACGAAATTGACCCTGACCCCGCTGATCCTTTGCCTTGGGCTACTGCCCTTCCCCGCGCTTGCGCAGGACGGCGAGGTTCAAAGCAAGCAATACGACGATGGCGGCGTCTATGAGGGGACGTTCAAGGACGGCGTACAGCACGGGACCGGCACCTATACGCTGCCCAACGGCTATGAATACGAAGGTGCCTGGGTAGACGGAGAGATCAAGGGCAAAGGCGTCGCGCGTTTCCCCAACGGGTCCGTCTACGAGGGCAACTTTGAAAAGGGCAAACCGGACGGTTTCGGCAAGATCACCTTTGCCGATGGCGGCACCTATGAGGGCGAATGGGAGGCCGGTGCGATCACCGGTCAGGGCATCGCGCTTTATGCCAATGGGGTGCGCTACGAAGGGTCGTTCCGCAATGCGAACCACCACGGCAAGGGCGTCATGCAATCCCCCGGCGGGTATGAATATCAGGGCGACTGGGTCGATGGCGTCAAGCAGGGCGTGGGCAAGATCACCTATCCCGATGGCGCGCTCTATGACGGTGACATCGCCGATGGCGAACGCAATGGCACGGGCACGCTGACCATGCCCGACGGGCTGACCTATACCGGCCAGTGGAAAGACGGGCAGATCGACGGCACCGGCACGCTGACCCAACCCAATGGCGATGTCTACGAAGGCGATCTGGTCGCCGGTCAGCGCCAGGGCACGGGCAAGGTGACCTATGCCAATGGCGACACTTACGAGGGCGGCTTCGAGGACGACCGCCGCGAGGGCCAGGGCACGTTCACCGGCACAGATGGCTATGTCTACACCGGATCATGGGTTGCCGGGCAGATCGAAGGCATGGGCAAGGTGACCTACCCCGACGGCTCTGTCTACGAAGGCAGTTTCCGCGATGATCTGGCCGATGGGGAGGGCAAGATCACCTATCCCGACGGATCAACCTATGAAGGATCATGGGTCGCGGGCGTGATCGAAGGCGAAGGCCGCGCGACCTATCCCAACGGTATCGTCTACGAGGGCGGGTTCAAGAACGCGCGCAACGACGGTCAGGGCGTGATGACCTATGCCGACGGCTATAAGTATGACGGCAGCTGGAAAGACGGCCAACGCAACGGCATGGGCACCGCGACCTATCCCGATGGCACCGTCTACACCGGCAGCTTTGTCGACGGGCTACGCGACGGCACGGGCAAGATCACCATGCCCGATGGTTTCACCTATGACGGCCAGTGGTCCGGCGGAGAGATCGAAGGCACCGGCACCGCCACCTACCCCAACGGCGACATCTACGAAGGCGCGTTCGAAGGCGGCAAACGTCAGGGTCAGGGCACCATGCGCTATAAATCGGGCGAGGAAGTCTCGGGCCAGTGGGTCAACGGCGCGCTGCAAGAAGCAGGCACAGCCCCTGACGAGGATACACAGGCGGCACCCACGCCCGACGCCACGGATGAGGCCCCGGCAGAGGCCGAGTCTCCGTCAGAGGCACCCGCCGACAGTACGGACGCGGCCGGAAGCAACGACGGCTAGATCACCTCGCCCGCGTCCAGACGGGCGAGCAAGGCATCGCCTTCGGCCAGAACTGTCTTACGTTTGTCGGCGTCCATCCGGTCCCACGTGCGGTACATATTGCCCATGCGCGGATTGTTCGAGAACCGGTCACGATGGCGGTCCAGAAAGTGCCAGTAAAGCAGGTTGAACGGGCAAGCGGTGTCACCCGTCTTTGCGCTGACTGAATAGTGGCAGCTTTTGCAGTGATCCGACATACGGTTGATATAGGCCCCGGACGAGACATAGGGCTTGGACGCGATGACGCCGCCGTCGGCGAATTGGCTCATGCCGATGGTATTGGGGGCCTCTACCCATTCAAAGGCGTCGGCATAGACCGCCAGATACCATTCATGCACCTGCGCCGGATCAATCCCCGCCAGCAGGGCAAAGTTGCCCGTCACCATCAGCCGCTGGATATGATGCGCATAGGCTTGGGTCCTGGTCTGCCCCACGGCCTTGGCCACACAGTTCATCCGCGTTTCGCCACCCCAGTAGAACCACGGCAGGTCACGGTCGTGCCCCAGATTATTGCGGGCGGTATAGTCCGGCCCTTCAAGGAAATAGATGCCCCGCACATATTCGCGCCAGCCGATGATCTGCCGGATGAACCCTTCGGCGGCGTTGATCGGCGCATGACCTGCGGCATAGGCGTCGGCAGCGGCCTCGCAAATCTCGGTCACGTTCAGCAACCCGATGTTGAGGTAGGGCGACAGGATCGCGTGATACAGGAATTCATTCTCGTTCAGCATCGCGTCTTGATAGTCCCCAAACCGCGGCAGGGCGTTCGCGATGAAATGGTCCAGCGCTTGCAGCGCCTCGGCGCGGGTGGTGGCGAACCAGAACGGCTCTAGCGCGCCGAAGTTATCGCCGAAACGCGCTTGAACCAGCTCCAGCACTTCGCGCGTCGTGGCATCGGGGTCGAACCGCAGGGGGCCATCTACGGTGACATCTTCGGGCGCGGCTTTGCGGTTGTCGTGGTCAAAGTTCCACTTGCCGCCAGCGGGTTGGTCCCCTTCCATCAGCAGGCCGGTCTTGCCGCGCATTTCGCGGTAGAAATACTCCATCCGCAACGCTTTGCGGCCTTCGGCCCATGCCTCGAATTCTGCATGAGTGGCAAGAAAGCGGTCGTCGGGCAGCAGATGCACCTTCAGCGGGGCGTATTTCAGCTTGTCGATCAAGCGCCACTCCCCCGGCTCTGTCGCCAGCACCTCGCTTGCCCCCGTCTGCGCTGCGCGACGCAGCAATTCCCCCACGATAGAACCCGCGTTATCCGTATCGTCCAGTTGCGTATAGACGACTTTCCAGCCGTCCTGTTCCAACGCATGGGCAAACTTGCGCATCGCGGCAAAGATCAGGGCGATTTTCTTGGGGTGATGCCGGACATAAGCCGCCTCGTCCGCGACCTCGGCCATCACGACCGTATCGCGTGCCTTATCCGCCTGCGCCAAAGCGCTAAGCGTTTCTGTCAGCTGGTCGCCCAGAACCAGCACCAAGCGCCCTACCATGGCACCGGCTTTCCGGCCCAGTCAAAGAACTGCCCTGTGTCCGCAGGTGTCAGCCCGTCGATCACAGCCAGCAGATTTTCCGCCGCCTCCGACGGTGCGACAGCGGGATGGCGGGCAAGGTATTTCGCGGTAAAGGCGGTCTTGACCGTGCCGGGGTGCAGGGCGACGCAGATACTGCTCTTGTGACTGCGCGCCAGTTCGATCGCGGCCGTGTGCACGATCTGGTTCACCGCCGCCTTGGCGCTGCGGTAGCTGATCCAGCCGCCGATCCGGTTGTCACCGATCGACCCCACCCGCGCCGAGAATACGGCAAAGACGCAAGGCGCGTCCCGCCGCAGCAGGTCGCCTGCGTGGCGCAGCACCAGCGCAGGACCCACGGCATTCAACGCGAATTGGTCCAACATCGCCTTTTGGCTGATGGACTTGATGGTCTTTTCCGGTGCGGCACCGTCAATCTCGAGCGCGCCTGTAGCCACCAGCACCACATCAAACGGCCCGTTCAGCGCGGTCAAGTGCTGGTCCACACTGCGTTCGTCCGTGATGTCCAACCCGTCCACCGACCGTGACAGCCGCGTGACCGCATCGCCACGCCCCTCGTAAGCGGCGGCCAAGGCGGCACCCACACCGCCGGACGCCCCGATGATCAAAACCTGTTTCATGCAAGGGGAGGTAGCGGAAAACAGCCCCCCTTCAAGCGCGGAAAAAAGGGCGCAGAAAAACCCTTCCCATTTGCGAATGCACGGGTATAACTTGTCGCCATGACACACGCCGATCATATTGCGATCCTGCCGCGCCGCTGCGCGACTTTCCTGCGTGCCAACCTACTGCTGCTAATCCGCCTCTGAGCGTGCCATCCGGCGCGCCCGCTCAGAGGGATGTGCCGCGCGCCACGGATTTATACAGCAGAATGAAAGAACCCAAACGATGACAGATACCACACAACAAGACCGCGTCTTGATTTTCGACACGACATTGCGCGACGGCGAACAATCCCCCGGCGCCACCATGACCCACGCCGAAAAGATCGAGATCGCGGGCCTGCTGGACGAGATGGGCGTCGACATTATCGAGGCCGGTTTCCCTATCGCCTCCGAAGGGGATTTCGCCGCCGTCAGCGAAATCGCGAAGCTGTCGAAGAACTCGGTCATCTGCGGCTTGGCCCGCGCACAATTCGGCGACATTGATCGTTGCTACGAGGCGATCAAACATGCGGCCCAGCCCCGCATCCACACGTTTATCGGCACCTCGCCGCTGCACCGCGCCATTCCGAACCTCACGATGGACGAAATGGCCGACCGCATCCACGAAACGGTGACCCACGCGCGCAACCTATGCGACAACGTGCAATGGTCGCCGATGGACGCCACGCGGACCGAGCTTGATTACCTCTACCGTGTCGTCGAAATCGCGATCAAGGCAGGGGCGACCACGATCAACATCCCCGATACCGTCGGCTATACCGCGCCGCGCGAAAGCGCCGATCTGATCCGCAAGCTCTTGGAAAACGTGCCCGGCGCGGACGAGATCGTCTTTGCCACGCATTGTCACAACGACCTTGGCATGGCGACCGCCAACAGCCTTGCCGCCGTCGAAGCGGGCGCGCGCCAGATCGAATGTACGATCAACGGCTTGGGCGAACGCGCGGGCAACACCGCGTTGGAAGAGGTCGTGATGGCGCTGAAAGTGCGCAATGACATCATGCCGTTCCAGACCAGGATCGACAGCACCAAGATCATGAATATCTCGCGCCGCGTTGCCGCTGTTTCGGGCTTCGCCGTGCAGTTCAACAAGGCCATCGTCGGCAAGAACGCCTTTGCGCATGAAAGCGGCATCCATCAGGACGGCATGCTGAAGAACGCCGAAACATTCGAGATCATGCGCCCCGAAGACGTGGGCCTGACCGAGACCAACATCGTGATGGGCAAACACTCTGGCCGTGCGGCGTTGCGCTCGAAGCTGGAAAACCTCGGCTATGAACTGGGGGATAACCAGCTCAAGGATGTGTTTGTCCGTTTCAAGGAACTGGCCGACCGCAAGAAAGAGATCTACGACGACGATCTCATCGCCCTGATGCGCACCGCCACCGATCCTGAAAGCGACCGCATTGTGCTGGGTAGCATGACCGTCGTCTGTGGCACCGAAGGCCCGCAGAAGGCAGAGATGTCGCTGACGGTGGATGGTGCCGAAACCTCTACCTCGCAAACCGGTGACGGGCCTGTGGATGCCGCGTTCAACTGCATCAAGGCACTGGTCGATCACAGCGCGCGCTTGCAATTGTATCAGGTGCACGCCGTGACCGAAGGCACCGACGCGCAGGCCACCGTTTCTGTCCGGCTCGAGGAAGACGGCCGCATCGTGACCGGTCAGTCGGCGGATACAGACACCGTGGTTGCATCGGTCCGCGCCTATATACACGCGCTCAACCGTCTGTTGGTGCGCCGCGAGAAGGGCGGCACCGACAAGCGCGAGATCAGCTATAAAGACGTGGTGGGCTAACCCGCCCGCTCTTCCCCCACGAACGCAAAAAGGCCCCCGAAGTCGGGGGCCTTTTCTGTATCTGGTGTTCTGTCAGCGCAGATTAGAAATCGGTCAGACCCGCAAAAGTACCGGTCGCGCTTGAAAAGATGTTACCCAGCGAACGACGCTTGGAGGTACGGCGACCCAGTTCATAGTTCACGCCGAAAGTCAGCTGGTCCACGTCCTCGCCACTGTCAAAGTCCAGACGGCCCAAGGCCAGCTCTACGTTCGCACCGGGGGTGAATTCATACTGACCGCCGATGGTGATCGACCGCACGTCTTCGGGGCCCAGATCCAGGAAGCCAACAGAACCGATAGCAGAGAAGCCGTTGGCGAATTCATAGCCGCCTGCGACAGCAACAACGCTCAGATCATCCAGTTTCAGCAGGTCTGCCTGTACGTTGTATTGCGCGACATCATAATCGGCATAGGCGGCGTAAAGCGTCTCGTCTTCGATGTGAACGAGATCCAGACCGACGGTGCCGGTGGGGGTAACATCCCAAGCGGCGAAGATGCTGAAGGTCATGTCGTCCAGATCGGAGGAATCACCGATTGCGGCACCAAAGGTATGCGCGCCGGACTGATAGGACCCGAACAGGCTGGTGACATCCGCGTCGAAGCCTTCGATGTCAAAACGCGAATAGTCGAGGCCGATGTTAAAGCCGTTGGCCAGAGCGTATTCGACGCCCACTGTGCCCAGATCGATATCAACGCCCTCGATAGAGATGTTCGACAGCTCACCCGAGAAGATGAAGTTGTCGTAGCGGTACTCGATGCCGCCGCCAAAGGATTTCACGTCGATCGTGCCTGCGCCGTCAACGTCGAAGTCGTGGAATTTCGCGAAAGCCGTGCCATAGGTCAGTTCGGCAGCAGCTGCGGTTGCGGTCACGCTCAGAAGCGAGGCGACAAAAATATTACGGATCATGCTGGTTCCTTCGCACAATTTAAGGTTGCTCGTACCATGGCTCTTAGGCGCAGCGGAATCCGCCCGCAACACCCAAGCGAAACCGCCGTTACGATCCGTTTACTTGTGGTATTTTTGACCCGCCTGAACCGCTGCCCGCCGCCCTTTAGCGATAGGGATCCTTGGGGCTGCGATCCTCTGACAGCGACCGTTGCGAGCGTTCGACGATCATCACTGTGGCATCGGCCAGATGCTGGCGTTCGATATGGTGATCTCCGCGTGCGACGCGCAGCTTATGCGCCTCTAGCATCACTTCCGCGTGGGACGATCCGCGCGGCGGGATGAAGGTGTAGCAGGCCAGTTCGATCAGGAACCCCAGCGGATCCTTGAAGTAGATCGAATGCATGAACCCGCGATCCTTCACGCCCGAATTGCCGATCCCCCGCTCCTTGAGCCGGTCGAGCACTTGATCAAACATGGCGCGGTCGACCTCGAACGCAAGATGGTGCACGCAGCCCGCATCCGTCGGCGTGCGACTGTAGACGGGTTTGCGGTTTTCATTGGTAAAGATCGTGATCAACCGGCCGTCGCCGGGATCGAAATACAGGTGCCCTTCGTCGGGATCGTCCAGATTTGGCTGGTCGAAGATGAACGGCATGCCCAGCAGACCCTCCCAGAAGTCGATACTGGTCTGACGGTCCGCGCCCATCAGCGTAATGTGATGCACACCAATAACTTGAATCTTCTGCATTTCTCTCTCCCCCTATTGTCCGGCTTGCCGCAAACCATAGCGCGGTGGCGGCATCATGCCACCACAAAGGTCAACCCCCCTTTCGTCTTTGACCTCATCGGCCTATAAGCCGTTTAGCCCGTGACTTGTCAGAGTCGACGGGCCAAAATGAATTTTTGCAAGGTCCTGCTGCCCATGTCCGTTTTTGATCAATTCCGTGGTTTGTTCTCGTCCGATATGGCCATCGACCTCGGGACCGCGAACACCTTGGTTTATGTCAAAGGCAAGGGCATCGTCCTGTCCGAACCTTCGGTTGTCGCCTATCACGTCAAGGACGGCGTCAAAAAGGTGCTGGCCGTGGGCGAAGACGCAAAGTTGATGCTGGGCCGGACCCCCGGCAGCATCGAAGCGATCCGCCCCATGCGCGAGGGCGTGATTGCCGACTTTGACACCG
Organism: Sulfitobacter sp. CB2047; assembly: GCF_000735125.2. Classification (NCBI taxonomy): domain Bacteria; kingdom Pseudomonadati; phylum Pseudomonadota; class Alphaproteobacteria; order Rhodobacterales; family Roseobacteraceae; genus Sulfitobacter; species Sulfitobacter sp. CB2047. The sequence goes on from NZ_CP072613.1 coordinate 3,020,223, forward strand.
CCGAAGAGATGATCAAGCATTTCATCCGCAAGGTGCACAAACGGTCGACCTTCTCGAAGCCCAAGATCATCGTCTGCGTGCCGCATGGGGCGACGCCTGTTGAAAAACGCGCGATCCGTCAGTCGGTGCTGTCTGCGGGCGCACGCCGCGCCGGCCTGATTGCCGAACCGATTGCAGCGGCCATCGGGGCGGGCATGCCGATCACCGATCCGACCGGGAACATGGTTGTCGATATAGGTGGTGGCACAACCGAGGTCGCGGTGCTGTCCTTGGGCGATATCGTCTATGCGCGCTCTGTCCGTGTGGGCGGCGACCGTATGGACGAGGCGATCATCAGCTACCTGCGTCGCCAGCAGAACCTGCTGATCGGTGAAACAACGGCCGAGCGGGTGAAAACCTCTATCGGGACCGCACGGATGCCCGACGACGGGCGCGGCACCTCGATGCAGATCCGCGGGCGCGACCTGCTGAATGGTGTCCCCAAAGAGATCGAAGTGACCCAGGCGCAGATCGCCGAAGCGCTGGCCGAGCCCGTGCAGCAGATCTGCGAGGCGGTGATGACCGCGCTGGAAACCACCCCGCCCGATCTGGCGGCTGACATCGTGGACCGTGGCGTCATGCTGACCGGTGGCGGTGCCTTGCTGGGCGATCTGGATCTGGCGCTGCGCGAACAGACCGGGCTGGCCATTTCCGTGGCGGATGAACCGTTGAACTGCGTGGCCTTGGGCACCGGCAAAGCGCTGGAGTATGAAAAGCAGCTGCGCCACGCCATCGACTACGACAGCTAATCAGCGCAGCTATAACAGCCCGGGATGCGGCAGGACGGCGCTGCCCTCGCGGTGGGAAACGTATAACGCATGGCCATCGACCGATCCTCTTCGAACGATTTTGGGCGCCCGCTGCGCCGCTTGCTGCTGGCCGTCATCGTGCTGGTGCTGGCGGGCATCTTTCTGCTGTGGCGGATCGACAGCCCCCGTGTCGAACGGTTTCGCGCGCAGATCACCGACCGGATCGTCCCCAATCTGGATTGGGCGATGGCCCCTGTTACCGGCACGGTGAACCTGTTCCGCGATTTCCAAAGCTATCAACGTCTGACCGTGCAGAACCAGGAACTGCGGTCCGAGCTGCGCAAGATGCAGACCTGGAAAGAGGCCGCGCTACAACTTGAACAGGAAAACGCCCGTTTGCTGGACCTGAACAAGGTGCGGCTTGATCCGCGTTTGACCCATATTACCGGTGTGGTGCAGGCGGACTCCGGTTCGCCCTTCCGCCAATCTGTGCTGCTGAACGTCGGGGCCCGTGACGGCATTGTCGATGGCTGGGCCACGGTGGACGGCATCGGGCTGGTAGGGCGCATTTCCGGCGTGGGCGAAAACACCGCGCGCGTCATTCTGGTGACCGATACCTCTAGCCGCATACCGGCGGTGATCCAGCCGTCGGGGCAGCGGGCGATTATTGCGGGCGACAACTCCGCCGCGCCACCGATTGATTTTCTCGAGAACCCCGACCTCGTGCGTCCCGGTGATCGGGTCAGCAGCTCTGGCGATGGCGGCGTGTTTCCTGCGGGTATCCTGATCGGTCAGGTCGCCGCCGACCCCGGCGGGCGGCTGCGCGTGCGTCTTGCGGCGGATTTCGAGCGGCTCGAATTCCTGCGCGTGCTGCGCCACCACGGCTCCGAAAAAGTGAACGAGGATGCGGCCGTGGTGCGGGATGACGCCACGGGCATGATCGCGCCCCTGCCCTTTGATCCTGCGACCGAATGATGGACGAACTGTCGCCCCTGCGATTGTGGCTGATGCGCGCGGCGTTTCTGGCGCTGACGGTGGTGCTGCTGTTCTTCCATCTGCTGCCGCTTGATACCCAGCCGATCGCGCTGTTCGCGCCCGAGCTGTCGCCCCCACTGGCCACCATCGACCCCGCAGAGGCGCGTCTGCGGGCCCTGCTGGACCAGGGCAGCGACCGCATCTGGATCGCCCCCGACCTGCTGATCGCCTTTGCGCTGGCGTGGTCTGTGCGGCGGCCCGACTATGTCCCCGCCCTGCTGCTTGCCGTCGCCTTCCTGCTGACGGACCTGTTGCTGCAACGCCCGCCCGGCCTCTGGGCGCTGCTGGCGTTGCTGGCATGCGAGAATATGAAAACCCGTGGTCGCACCCTGCGCGACAGCACCTTTGGCGCGGAATGGCTGGCGGTCTCCGTATGGCTGATCGCTATTTTGATGCTGAACCGGATCGTGCTATCGTTGCTGCTGGTCCCACCGCCACAATGGTCGCTGAGCCTGTTTGAACTGGCCGTCACGATCCTGACCTATCCGGCTGTGGTGTTTGTGACCCATGCGCTGATGGGCGTGCGCAAATCCGCCCCCGGCGATCTGGACAGTATGGGCAACCGCTCATGAGGAGACCAAGATGAGACGCAGCAGGGCCGATAGCGAAGCCAGCCACTCCAAGCTCAGCCGCCGCGCTGTTTTGCTGGGCAGCGCGCAGCTGCTGTTCATGGGCGGTCTGGCCGCGCGGATGAATTACTTGCAGGTCGATCAGGCTGACCAGTTCCGCCTGCTGGCCGAAGAGAACCGGATCAACATCCGGTTGATCCCGCCTGCACGAGGCGAAATCTTTGACCGCAACGGCGTGCGGTTGGCGCAAAACGTGCCGTCGTACCGGATCGTGATCGTGCGCGAGGATGCCGATGATGTGGATGCGGTGATGGACCGGCTGGGCAAGGTCATCGACCTTGATCCCGAAATGCGCGACCGCGCGATGGCCGAGATCAAACGCTCCGCCCCGTTCCTGCCGGTGACCGTCGCCGATGATGTGACATGGGACGAGGTAAGCCGCGTGTCGGTCAACGCCCCCGCCTTGCCCGGTGTCAGCCCAGAGGTCGGCCTGACCCGTGTCTATCCCCGTGGGTCGGACTTTGCGCATATCGTCGGCCGTGTGGGCCGCGTGAGCCAAGCCGATCTGGATGCGCTGGAAAACCCCGATGCGGTGCTGCGCATCCCCCGGTTCCAGATCGGCAAGATCAACGTCGAGGCCCGACAGGAATCCCTGTTGCGCGGCTCTGCCGGCACCAAACAGGTCGAGGTCAACGCCACCGGCCGTGTGATGCGCGAACTAGCCCGCCGCGAAGGGCAATCGGGGGCGGATCTGCAACTTACCATCGATTCCAAGCTGCAGAACTTTGTGCAGGCCCGTCTGGGAAGCGAAAGCGCCGCCGTCGTGATCATGGATTGCGATAACGGCGATCTGGTCGCCAATGCGTCTTCGCCCAGCTACGACCCGAACCTGTTCATCGGGGGGATATCCTCGGCCGATTATAACCCGCTGCTGCAATCGGAATACCGCCCGCTGGTCAACAAGACCGTGCAGGGCACCTACCCGCCCGGATCGACCTACAAGATGGTCGTGGCCATGGCCGCCCTCGAAGAGGGTATCGTCGGCCCCGAAGAAACCGTCTATTGCCCCGGCCACCTAGAGGTCGGCGGTCGCCGTTTCCACTGCTGGAAACGCGCAGGCCACGGCTGGATCGACCTTGAGAACTCGCTCAAGCAATCCTGCGACGTCTATTACTATGATCTGGCGATGAAAGTCGGGATCGAGAAAATCTCGGCCATGGCGAACCGCTTTGGTCTGGGCTGGAAACACGACCTGCCGCTGTCCTCCGTCGCCGCCGGTCTGGCCCCCACGAAAGAGTGGAAGCAAGCGACCAAGGGCGATTCATGGGTGATCGGCGATACGGTTAATGCTTCTATCGGGCAAGGCTTCACCCTCAGTTCGCCGCTGCAACTGGCGGTGATGACCGCGCGCATCGCCACCAACCGCGCCGTGGTCCCGCGACTGATCAAATCGATTGACGGTGTCGAACAACCCAGCGGCGCGGGCGAGCCTTTGGGCATGAACGAAAACAACATGCGGCAAGTGCGCAAGGGCATGTATTCGGTGGTAAACGACCGACGCGGCACCGGCTACCGGTCGCGCGTCATCGCCGAGGGTGTGCGCATGGCCGGCAAAAGCGGCACCAGCCAGGTGCGCAACATCACCGCGGCCGAACGCGCGCGCGGGGTCAGCCGCAACGAGGACCTGCCCTGGGAACGCCGCGACCACGCGCTGTTTGTCGCCTTCGCCCCCTATGACAAGCCACGCTATGCGGTATCGGTGCTGGTGGAACACGGCGGCGGCGGATCGACCGCAGCGGCCCCCATCGCCCGCGATGTCATACTGCAAGCGATCTATGGCGGCGAACCACCGCTAGAGGCCTACCCCACCGCCGACCGCGGCCGCATCGCCGAGCAGCAAAAAGCCCTGCGCGCGATCCAGCCGCAAGCGGACTTCAGCGGGAAAGACCAAGCATGAGCTACCTTGAATATACGGTCAAACATGTCCCCACGGGCTTTGCCAAGATCCTGCACCTGAACTGGCCGCTGACCATCCTGCTGGCCGCTGTTTCGGGGGTGGGGTTCCTGATGCTCTACTCCGTGGCCGGTGGCAGCTTTACCCCCTGGGCCGAACCGCAGATGAAACGCTTTGCCCTTGGCATCGCGCTGATGATCGCCGCGGGGATGGTGCCGATCTGGCTTTGGCGAAACCTTGCAGGCGTGGCCTATTTCGGGACCGTAATCCTGCTGATCGGGGTAGAGCTTTTCGGCGCTGTCGGTATGGGCGCGCAGCGCTGGATCGAGCTCGGATCGTTTCGCCTGCAACCCTCCGAGCTGATGAAGATCACGTTGGTGATGATGCTGGCGGCCTATTACGACTGGCTCCCGCCCAAGAAAACCTCGCGCCCGCTTTGGGTGCTGCTGCCGGTGCTGCTGATCCTGATCCCCACGGCGCTGGTGCTGAAACAGCCCGACCTGGGCACCGCGATCCTGCTGATGGCAGCGGGCGGCGGGCTGATGTTTCTGGCCGGTGTGCACTGGGGCTATTTCGCCGTGGTCATCACCGGAGCCGTCGGACTGGTGACGGCGGTGTTCCAGTCCCGCGGCACGCCGTGGCAGCTGATCAAGGATTACCAGTTCCGGCGCATCGACACGTTTATCGATCCCAGCACCGACCCGTTGGGCGCAGGGTATCACATCACACAATCCAAGATCGCGCTCGGCTCCGGCGGCTGGACGGGGCGCGGGTTCATGCAAGGCACCCAGTCGCGCCTGAACTTCCTGCCCGAGAAACACACCGACTTCATCTTTACCACCCTGGCCGAGGAGTTCGGCTTTGTCGGCGGGTTCTCCCTGCTGGGTCTCTATGCGCTGATCATCGTCTTCTGCGTCGCGGCGGCGCTGATCAACAAGGACCGTTTCTCGTCGCTGCTGACCCTTGGCATCGCGCTGAACTTCTTTTTGTTCTTCGCGGTGAACATGTCGATGGTGATGGGGCTGGCGCCCGTTGTCGGTGTCCCCTTGCCGCTGGTCAGCTACGGCGGGTCGGCGATGCTGGTGTTGCTGCTGGCTTTTGGCCTTGTACAATCGGCCCATGTCCACCGCCCCAGATAGGAAGCCCATGCCTCTCAATATCCTTTTCGCCGCGCGCCCCGAACGCTGGGTGACGTATGAAACGCCGCTGCGCCAAGCGCTTGATGCCGCGGGGATCGCGGGTCACCTATCAACGGATATCGCCCCGCAAGACGTGGACTACATCGTCTATGCCCCCAACAGCCCCTTGCAGGATTTCACGCCCTATACGCGGGCCAAGGCGGTGCTGAACCTCTGGGCGGGGGTGGAAAACATCACCAATAACCAGACGCTGAAGATCCCTCTGGCGCGGATGGTGGACCCGGGGCTGACCAAGGGGATGGTGGAATGGGTCACGGGCCATGTGATGCGCTATCATCTGGGGCTGGACACGGACATTCGCAAAACGGACACCGATTGGACCCCGCGCACCCCACCGCTGGCACAGGAACGACAGGTCACCATTCTGGGGCTGGGGGCCTTGGGCGCGGCGGTGGCGGAAACTCTGCTCTATCTGGGGTTCAACGTCACCGGTTGGTCGCGCAGCCCCAAGGACATCACGGGCGTCACCTGCCTGCATGGGGACGCCGGACGCGCAGATGCCCTGCGCCGTGCCGAGATCGCTGTGCTGCTGCTGCCCAACACGCCCGATACCGAAAACACGCTGAATGCCGAGTCGCTGACGCAAATGCCCGCTGGTGCCTGTATCATCAACCCGGGCCGCGGCGCGCTGATTGATGACGACGCGCTGCTGGCAGCGCTCGACAGCGGCCGGATCGCCCATGCCACGCTGGATGTGTTCCGTGTCGAGCCCTTGCCCGCAGACCACCCCTATTGGGCACATCCCAAGGTCACCGTCACGCCCCACATCGCCGCTGAAACCCGCGCGACAACCGCTGCACAGGCCATCGTCGAAAACATCCGCCGCGGCGAAGCAGGCGAGGATTTCCTGCATCTGGTGGATCGCGCCAAAGGCTACTGACCCGCCCCGTATCGAGGTCAGAATTTGAGTTTATTTGGCAAAATGAAGCTGCAACCGTGCGCCCCTTCATTTTGCCTCTTAAACTCTCGCCGAAGGCAGGCCGGCCGCGGGCGCTCAGCCTGCTGTCAGGCCGCGCCCCTTCAGCAAAGCCTCTACCCCCGGCAACCGGCCACGGAACGCCTTGTACAGTTCCGCCGCGTCCTGACTGCCGCCGGTGGACAGGATGTGCTGCTCTAGCGCGGCGGCGCGGTCGGGATCAAAGGCGCTGCCGGCCTCTTCAAAGGCGGCGAAGGCGTCTGCGTCCATCACCTCGGACCACATGTAGCTGTAGTAGCCGCTGGAATAGCCGTCGCCGGAAAAGACATGGGCAAACTGCGGCGTGGCGTGGCGCATGGTAATTGCGGGCGGCATGCCCAGACCGGCCAGTACCTGCGCCTGTTTCTCCATCGGATCGGCAGGCGCCGCACCGTCGTGGAATTCGAGGTCGACCAGCGCAGAGGCGACATATTCGACCGTGGCGAACCCCATGTCGAAATTCGCGGCCCCCAGCACCTTTTCCAACATCTCGGGCGGCATGGGGTCGCCTGTTCTGGCATGGGTGGCAAATTGGCTGAGCACGTCGGGCACTTCGAGCCAATGTTCGAACAACTGGCTGGGCAGTTCGACAAAGTCACGCGCGACCGATGTGCCGCTCACGGATTCGTAGGTCACATCCGACAGCATCTGGTGCAGCGCATGGCCAAATTCATGAAACAGCGTGCGCGCATCGTCATAGGACAGCAGCGCGGGCGCGGCTTTGGCAAAGTTGCACACGTTGATCACGACGGGCGACTGCACGTCGGGGAATTTCGCCTGAGACCGCATGGCGCTGCACCACGCGCCCGACCGTTTCGATCCGCGTGCAAAGTAGTCACCGATGAACACGGCCACATGTTCGCCGTTGCGGGTCACCTCCCACGCGCGACAATCGGGGTGATAAAGCGGTACGTCGAGGGGCTTGAATTCGAGAGCGAACAACCGCGTGGCGCAGTCGAAGGCCGCGTCGATCATCCGGTCCAGCTGGAAATACGGTTTCAACGCGGCTTCATCCAGATCATGCTCTGCCACGCGCCGTTTCTGCGCATAGTAGCGCCAGTCCCACGGGGCCAGATCGGCGTTCACGCCATCGTCATGCATCATACGGGTCAGCACCTCGGCGTCCGCCTGCGCTTGGCGCTTTGCCGGGGTCCAGACATCCATCAGCAGCTGGCGCACCGCTTTGGGTGTTTTCGCCATCTCTGTTTCCAGCTTGTAAGCCGCGAAATTGTCATAGCCCAGAAGCTTGGCCCGTTCCTCGCGCAGGGCGAGGATCTCGGCAGCGATGGCGCGGTTATCGGTCTCGCCGCCATTGGCCCCACGGGACTGCCAAGCGAGAAACGCCTTTTCGCGCAGATCGCGGCGCGGCGAGAATTGCAGGAACGGTGTGATCAAAGACCGCGAAAGGGTAATGACCGGCGCGCCTGCCTCTTTCTCCTCGCCCGCCGCACGGGCGGCATCGATGACAAAGTCGGGCAGCCCTTCCAGATCGGATTCCTCCAACGGCATGAACCAGCTGCGTTCATCCGCCAGCAGGTTCTGGGTGAACTGTGTCCCCAACACCGCCAGCCGGTTCTTGATCTCTTTCATCCGCGCATCATCCGCACCCTCCAGCGCCGCGCCTGCGCGCACAAAGCCGCGGTGGGTCAGCATCAACACCCGTGCCTGTTCGGGCGTCAGATCGAAGCTGTCGCGATTTTCCCAGACGGAGGCCACGCGCGCAAACAGCGCCTTGTTGCTTGAGATGTCAGAGAAATGCGCAGACAGCAGCGGCGAGAATTTGCGCTGCAGGTCTTCGCGCGTGGGGTTGCTGTCGGCCCCTGCGACGGTGAAGAACACGCCCAACACGCGGTCCAGCTGGCTGCCTGCTTCCTCGAGCGCCTCGATCGTGTTGGAAAACGTCGGATCATATTCGCAGTCGGCGATGGCGTCGATCTCCATCCGGTGCGTCTGCAGGGCCTCGTCCAGCGCGGGGGCGAAATCATCGTCGGAAATCTTGTCGAAAGGGGCGATCTGAAACGGGGTGTCCCAATCCTGTAGCAAAGGGTTTGTCATGGCGGTCTCCTTTACGGATCAAGCTATGCACTGCGGCGGGGCAATACAATCGCAATACCCGCGCGCAAAGCCGCCATGGCGGGTCGTCTAGTCGCCCGCGTTCCCGCAGATCGGACAGTCGTCGCGTTTGGAGACGCCGATCACGCGGTTCTCGCCGTAGAGCGCATCATACATCAGCATTTGACCACGCAGCGGCGCACCGGCACCGGTGATCAGCTTGATCGCCTCGGATGCCATCATCGCGCCGATCACGCCGGGCAAGGGGCCGATCACCCCGGCCTGCGCACAGCTGGGGGCAAGATGGGCCGCCGGGGCCTGCGGGAAAATGCACTGGTAGCATGGCGCGCCCTTGGAGGGGTCAAAGATGCTCAGCTGTCCTTCCCATTGCGACAGCGCCCCCGAGATCAGCGGCAAACCGGCCGCGACACAGGTGCGGTTCACCAGATAGCGCGTGTCGAAATTATCCGTGCCGTCCAGCACCAGATCGTAGTCGGTGAAAAGCTCTGCCGCGATGTCTTCCGTCAGGCGGCGGTGATAGGGGCGCACGGTGACAAAAGGGTTCTGCGCCTCCATCTCGGCCTGCGCTGAAAAGACCTTGGGCGTGCCGATGGCGCTGTCTTTGTGGATCACTTGTCGTTGCAGATTGGCATTCTCGACCACGTCATCGTCGATCACACCAATCGTGCCGACACCGGCCGCCGTCAGGTATTGCAGCACCGGCGCGCCAAGCCCACCCGCGCCAATGACCAGCACCCGCGCCTGCTTTAGCGCCTTTTGGCCCGGTCCACCAACCTCGCGCAGCACGATGTGGCGGGCATAGCGGTTCAGCTCCGTTTCCGAGAAAGTGCCAGTTTGCGCGGCGGGCGTCGGTGCGGCCACCGGTTCGGCGCGGGCGCGCAGGCGGTTCAACACCCAGCTATAGCCAAAGATCAGCAGCAGAAATCCCGTCAGCAGCAGCCACGGGGCTGCCGAGCCACCCGTCGCCACGCGCAAGGGGTGCGCTTGGGGCAGCAAGAGGTTCAACCCGATCACCAGACCAAACAGCATGCCCAACACCACGACGCGCCGTTCACGCGGCTGGCCGAACGCAGCCCCCGCGCCCCAGATCAACGCGGCCAGTCCCAGCACCAACAGCATCAGACGCCTCCGCCTGTGACATGGGGATGTGGTTGCATTAATGATTGGCGCATAAGGCCCCCGCTTTGTTTCCGGGTGTTCAGACCCTAAAGCGGCAACCTAAGCATTTTTCCGCCGACACCAACCCCAAAGCTACGCCCCGCCCGCCAGAGCGCCGCAAGCGTCGCGCCGCTGCATCAGGTCAAAAGACGCGCTGCCCTTCGACCCATGTCTCGCGCAGGATCGGCAAGGCATCGAGCCGCGCAAACCGGATCACATCGCCGCGTGCGCCGACCTCTATCGTGCCGCGGTCCGTCAGCCCCACGCTTTGTGCAGGCGCGTGGGTGACCGTCGCCAGCCCGCGCGCCAGATCCCCCCACAGATCCCCCAGTTGCAATGCCGCGATCAACAGGCCCGCGGGCACGTAGTCGGACGACAGGATATCCAGCCGGTCCGCCTTCGCCAGATCAAGGGCGGCGACATTGCCCGAATGCGACCCGCCGCGAATGACGTTGGGCGCGCCCATGATGGTCGCGATCCCATTGGCATGACAGCTATGCGCCGCCTCGATCGTGGTGGGAAACTCGGCAAGCCGGACGCCGTAGCGGTGGCTCGTCTCGACCTGCTCTGCGGTGGTGTCGTCGTGGCTGGCAAGCGCTGCGCCATATCGGGTGGCTGCCGCAACGGTCGCGGCCTCGTGGGTTTTGCCATATTGCTTTTGCACATCGTACAGAGTGTCCACATGACGCTGGAAGGCGGCGGCATCAAAGCTGTGTTTGCCGCGCACGTAAGCCTCGAATTTCGACAGATCGCGAAACTGACGCTGACCCGGCGTGTGGTCCATCATCGAGACGATGCCAACGCGATCCTCTGGGCCGAATTCAGCCAGCTCTTCGGCCAGCGTTTCCGAACAGATCTCGGCCCGCAGGTGGATGTGGTGGCTGATCCGCAGGGCTCCGGCGGCGCGCATCGCCAGAATGGTATCGACCATGCCGCGCGCATATCTCTGGTACTGGTGCTCGGCCGAGATCATCGAACCGACGCGGATCGCATCGAACACGGTGGTGATGCCGGTGCCCGCCAGTTCACGGTCATGGGCGAGGATGGCCGCGCGGTGCGGCCAGTCGACCTTGGGGCGCGGCGACATATGCCGTTCCAGATTATCGGTGTGCAGTTCGACCAGACCGGGCGCGATGTAGTCGCCCTGCATGTCCTGCGCGCCTTTGGGCACGGCGGTGCCGAAATCGATGTCGGTGATTACCCCGTCTGCGATGCGGAGCGTTCCGGTTTCGACGCGATCCCGCAGGATCAGGCGGGCGTTGGCGAAAATTGTCTCTTGGGTCATGGCATTATCTTCTGATTGGACTGGCCAGCGTCGCAGGCTGTCTGGGAAAGGTGCTGGCGTATCGTGGCAATGGTCTGCGCCAAGGGGCCGCTGTTGTCGATCACCTGATGGGGAATACCGAGGGGCATGGCGAAATCCGCACGGGCCAGGCGGCGCTCTATCTCGGCGGCGTCCTCGCGGTTGCGCGCCGTCAGACGGGCGGAGAGGATGTCATGATCCGCTCGCAGCAAGATCACGCAAAACCGCGCAAAGAGAGCCTGTGCCTGTGGCAGGACGGCCCGTGACAGGTTCACCAGCACATCGCGCCCCTGCGCCACCTCCAGCGCGACGGACTGCGGGATGCCGTAGTGCCAGCCATGCGCATGCCAGCTGAGGATAAACGCGCCGTCATCCTCTGCCTTCCTGAAAGCACGCTCCGATACGCCGTCGAATGCTTCTCCGCCAAGGGTTGCGGGCCGCGAGATCACGCGCCGCGCAAGGCAAAGCGTCGGGTCCGCAGCGGCCAGCCCCTCCATTACGCTGTCTTTCCCCACACCAGAAGGCCCGACGACTGCAATAAACCGCCCCGTCATGCGGCCATCCCCGGGGTGAACCGGGTCACGTCAAACTGCCGGTCGCAAATTTCGTCGCGCGCGGCGTGGTCGTGAAAAATCCCGATGATGGCAGCGCCACGCGCCTTCGCCTCGGCGATCATCTTTAGCACGGTGGCGCGGTTCACGGGATCAAGGCTGGCGGTCGGTTCATCCAGCAATAGCGCGGGATAGGGATAGGCAAAACCACGTGCGATATTGACGCGCTGCTGCTCTCCGCCCGAGAAGGTCGTGGGGCTCAGCTGCCACAGACGTTCAGGTATATTCAGTCTCTGCAACAGGGTTTTCGCCTGCGCTTCGGCACTGGCGCGATCAGATCCGGTGGCCATCAGCGGCTCTGCCACCACGTCCAGCGTCGATACCCGTGGCACAACCCGCAGGAACTGGCTGACATAGCCCAATGTGGTGCGGCGCAGCTGGATCACCTGCCTTGGTGCCGCGGTCACGACATCCAGATCGCCCACCATAATGCGCCCCGACTGGGTCAGGTAATTGCCGTAAATCATCCGCATCAGGGTCGATTTACCTGCGCCTGACGCCCCGACCAAAGCGATACACTCCCCCTGTGCCACCGACAGCGACGCCCCCGCCATAACAGAGATTTCGGCAGCCCCCTGATTGTGCAACACAAAAGATTTCGACACGTTTTCAACAGTAATCATCGGGTTCATACCTGTAGGACAGAGGAAACAAGAAGCTGCGTATAGGCATGCTGCGGATCGTCGAGCACCTGATCGGTCAGCCCGCTTTCGATCACATGGCCGTCTTTCATGACCATCAGCCGGTCGGCCAGCAAACGCACCACAGCCAGATCATGGGTGACGATGATGGCGCTCAACCCCATCTCGCGCACGAGACCCCGCAGCAGGTCCAACAACCGTGCCTGCACGCTGACATCCAGACCCCCCGTGGGTTCATCCATGAACACCAACCGCGGGCCTGTCACCAGATTGCGCGCGATCTGCAAGCGCTGCTGCATACCGCCAGAGAACGCCGTGGGCCGGTCATCAATGCGGTCGGCGCTGATCTCGACGCGGCCCAGCCAGTCGATCGCCTTGTCGCGGATGTCTCCGTAATGGCGGGCGTTCACGGCCATCAGCCGCTCGCCCACATTGCCGCCTGCGCTGACATTCATGCGCAACCCGTCGCGGGCGTGCTGATGCACAAAGGCCCAGTCGGTGCGCGACAACATGCGGCGTTCAGGCTCGCTCATCGTGACCGTATCGCGCAGGCCCTCGGCGCGGGTGTCGAAACGGACGGCCCCGGCGTCGGGCTGCAAATGCCCTGCCAAACAGTTCAGAAGCGTCGACTTGCCCGACCCGCTTTCCCCGACGATGCCCATCACCTCGCCCGGATAAAGATCAAACGACACGTCGGTACAGCCGATTCGTGCGCCGTACATCTTGGCGATGCCTTCCACTTGCAACAAAGGGGTCATGCCGCGTCCTCCGCCAAGGGGGCGCCCTGCGCACCCAGATGCCCTGCCGCACGCCGCGCGCCGCAGTAATCCGTATCCGAACACATGAACATCCGCCCGCCGGCGTCATCCATGATCAACTCGTCCAGATAGCTGTCCGTCGCGCCGCATAGGTCACAGGCATGATCCGCCTTGCTCGGCTCGAACGGATAATCGTCGAAGTCCAGACTGACCACCTGCGTATAGGGCGGCACCGCATAGATGCGCTGTTCGCGGCCTGCGCCGAACAGTTGGATACCGGCCATCTCGAGCTTGGGGTTATCGAACTTGGGGATCGGGGACGGGTCCATGACATAGCGCCCCTCGACCTTCACCGGATAGGCATAGGCCGTGGCAATCGCGCCGTGCTGGCTGATGTCTTCGTAAAGTTTCACGTGCATCAATCCGTATTCCTCAAGGCTGTGCATCTTGCGTGTCTCGACCTCTGACGGTTCAAGAAACCGCAGGGGTTCGGGGATCGGCACCTGATAGACAAGGATCTGATCTTCGCGCAGGGGTGTTTCGGGGATGCGGTGACGGGTCTGTATGACGCTGGCCTCTGTGGTGGCCTCGGTCACGGCGACACCCGCCGTTTTCTCGAAAAACCGCCTGATAGAGACTGCATTGGTCGTATCATCGGCCCCCTGATCGATCACCTTGAACCGGTCCTCGGGCGTCAGTACCGCTGCCGAAACCTGCACACCACCCGTGCCCCAGCCATAAGGCATCGGCATCTCGCGGCTGGCAAAAGGCACCTGATACCCCGGTATCGCCAATCCTTTCAGTATAGCGCGGCGGATCATGCGTTTGGTCTGCTCGTCCAGATAGGCGAAGTTATAGTCGCTCATGACGCCACCCCTTCCTTCATTTTGCCCTTTAAACTCCCCCCGGAGGGGCCCTCCCCCTCGGCCTGTCCCGCCGCTTGCTCTGATGCCTGTGCCTCGCGGCGCAGTTTGCGGATCAGCTCCAGTTCGGATTGGAAGTCGACGTAGTGGGGCAGTTTGATATGCTCCAGAAACCCCGTCGCCTGGATGTTATCGGCGTGATACAGCACGAATTCCTCGTCCTGCGCGGGGGCACCTAGGTTATCCTCGCCCAGTTCTTTCCAGCGCAACGCGCGGTCGACCAGCGCCATAGAGATCGCCTTGCGCTCCGTCATCCCGAAGACCAGCCCGTAGCCGCGCGTGAATTGCGGCGGTTCGGTTTTCGAGCCTTTGAACTGGTTGACGGTTTCGCATTCGGTCAGGGTGATCTCGCCGATGTCGATGGCAAAGCCGAGCTCGGGGATTTCCATCTCGACCGCGACCGCACCGATGCGCAGCTCTGCCACAAAGGCGTGGTTGCGCGCATAGCCCCGTTGGGTGGAATAGGCCATGCCAAGGATAAACCCCTCATCCCCCCGTGTTAGAGCCTGCAAACGCAAGGCACGGCTCGCCGGAAGCTCCAGCGGGCTGCGGGTCAGATCGTCCGGTGTGTCCGCCCCTGCGGGTTCCGACTGGATCAGATCCTCGCGATCAAGGAACCCCATGATATGCGGCGTTTCGCCTGCATTAGGCTCTGTTTGCGGCATCTCGCCAAACTCGCCATCGGCGGCGAGTTTGAAGTCCAGCAGACGGTGGGTGTAGTCAAATGTTGGCCCCAGCACTTGCCCACCGGGTGCATCCTTGAACGTTGCAGACACGCGGCGGTCGCAGGCCATGGTGGCCGTATCCACCGGGTTAGAGCCGCCAAAACGCGGCAGCGTGGTGCGGTAGGCGCGGATCAGAAAGATCGCCTCTATCAGATCACCACGCGATTGTTTGATCGCCAGCGCGGCAAGGTCGGGATCATACAGCGACCCTTCCGCCATCACGCGATTAACGGCGAGCGTCATCTGCTCGCGAATCTGGTCTACCCCCAGTTCCGCCACATCACGGTCCCCGCGCCGTTCCTCGGCCAGCCAGGCATGGGCGTTGTCGATGGCGCGTTCGCCCCCTTTGACAGCAACATACATCAGCGGACCCTCGTCGTGCGCGGCAGCGCGGCAAGCCGGTTTGCGCAGGTGAAAATGAAATCCAGCCCCAGCGGGAACAGCGCGGCGTTGCGTTGGAACGCGGCAGTATCCGGCAGCGACAGGCTGGCGGTATCCTTGATGCCCGGCCCGCTTAGGGTCGCACCCAGAGACGTGAGGTCTGGCATCTCGACAACCACCGTCGCCGAGCGGTCGGGATATTCGGCGGTGCCGATGGCAAATTCGCAGAGCGGGAGCTCCTCCCAAGCCCCGACGGCAAACATCGCCTGTGCGGGCGGCACAAAGGGCGCGCCGGTCTGAAAGGTGATCCAATCGCGCACATCCTGAGTGTCACAAGCGCTGCCGAGATAGATTGGCGTATCGGGATCACACAGCGTCAGGATCGCGGTGCCCGCCGCCGCGCCAAGCGGGGCGGGCGGTGTGGCCCCAGAGACGTCACAGATCGTCCCCGGGCGCGCCATCGCGGTCATCAGCCCGCGAAAGGCGCGGGCGGCGTCGATCGGGGCGTCGGTAAAGCCGCCCTCCAAAGCATGGGTCTGCATCAGTCTTCCCCTCGTACCATCGTAAAGAAATCCACCTTGGTCGCCGCCGCCTTGGCCGCGCGGGTGGCCTTGGCCGTGTCACGCCCCTTGCGCAGGGGCGCGAGGATCGCGGCCTCTATCTGCGTCGCCGCATCGGTTTGCATCAGCGCGTCAATCAGCGCCGTCTGCAGCGCGTGATCCTTGCTGCGGCCCTGCACATAGCCGTGACCCACCGTACCGCAGCCCAGCTTGACAGACGCACGGGTGACGGACATCTCGCCAAGGTTGAACGCGGCACCGACGGCCCCTGCCCGACCGCGCACCATTACGCCGCCGATTTCCGGCGCGCGCAGAATGCTGTGATCAGGGTGGGTGCCATAGGCGGCCCAAAGGAGCGCGACCTCGGCGGCGGGGGATTTGGCAAGCAGACCCAACCATGCCTTACGCCGCGCATGAGGGTCGATTTCTGAGTTCATCATATTCATCTAGACACCTTTTCGAGTTGTCTATACAACTAGACAAATACTACCTGTAGCACCGATCAGCGCCAAGCCCTCCTTTTGCGAAATATTTGTGACATGCCCCAACGCACCCCGATCTGGACCGCCATCGCCCATAGTCTGCGCAGCGACATCGCAGCGGGTGTCTATGGCCCCGACGACAAGCTGCCGACCGAAAGCGCGCTGGCCGCGCGGTTCGGGGTGAACCGGCATACGGTGCGGCACGCGATCAAGGCGCTGGCGGGCGAAGGGCTGGTGTTGCCGCGGCGCGGTGCAGGAGTGTTCGTGACCTCGACCCCCACCGATTACCCCATCGGCCGCCGCGTGCGGTTTCACCAGAACCTGTCGGCGCAGGGGCGGATGCCAAGCAAGGAGTTCCTGACGTTGGAAACCCGCACCGCGCGCCCCGAAGAAAGCGACGCACTTGCGCTGGCGCAGAACGCACAAGTGCAGGTCTGCGAGGGGCTGTCCTTTGCCGACGGTCAGGTGATCGCGCTGTTTCGCAGCGTCTTCTCTGCCGCGCGCTTCCCCGACATGCTGGCGCATCTTGAACAGGCGCAATCGGTGACGGCGGCGCTGCGGCTCGGGGGCGTGACGGATTATACCCGCGCATCAACCCGCATCAACGCCAAGCTCGCCAGCGCCACCCAGGCGCTGCATCTGCGCGTGGCCGAGGGCGCGCCGATCTTGCGCACGATCAACCTGAATGTGGATGATCAGGGGCAACCGCTGGAATACGGGCGCACGTGGTTCGCAGGGGACAAAGTGACCCTGACACTGGCAGATACCTGAAATCACGTGGCGTTATTCGTAGCGCTCCAGAAATGCCTCAGCTGACAGCGTGCGGAAATCATCCAGCGCGCGGTGCAAGGCGTCATGGGGCCAGTCCCACCATGCCAGCGCCATCATCCGGTCAGCGATGCCCGCGCTGAACCGCGCCCGCAGCGGCACCGCGGGAATACCCGCGACGATCATATAGGGGGCGACATCCTTGGTCACGATGGCCCCACCCGCGACGACCGCGCCATGGCCGATCGTTACCTCTGGCCGCACCTGTGCGCCATTGCCAAGCCATGTGTCATGACCAAGGGTAACGCGCCGACTGCGACGGTGTGCGAACCAAGCGTCATCGTCAGCCGCGCCGTCAAAGTAGTCGCCCGCGCGGTAGTGAAAGTGATGCAGGCTGGCTTTTTCCATCGGGTGGTCTGTGGCCCCGATCCGCACATAGGCCGCGATGTTCGAGAATTTACCCACGGTGGTGTTGGCAATGTCGGCGTAGCGGTCGCAATAGCTGTAATCGCCAAGCTGGCTATGGGCGATCCGCGACCCGCGCCCGACCTCTGTATAGGCTCCGAATGTGGCATCTTTGATCTCGCAGTCGGGGTGGATGAGGGGGCTGTCGGCAGTCAGGCGCGGCATCAGTGACCGCCCTCGTCACCGTTGATCAGCTTGCGGCGCAGCCAGCCCGAGAAACTGTCCATCGCCATGACCATGAGCACGATCAGCACGATATAATAGGTCACCTCTTCCCAGTCCTTCTGGGTGGCAATCGCCTGCGTCAGCAGCAGACCGATGCCGCCGCCGGTGATCGCCCCGATGATCGTCGCAGAGCGGGTGTTGGATTCGAGGAAATAGAGGACCTGGCTGAGCAGCACGGGCACGATCTGCGGCAGCACCCCAAAACGGTAGCGTTGCAGCGGCTTGGCCCCGGTAGAGGCGATACCTTCGATCTGTTTGCCGTCCACATTCTCCAGCGCTTCCGAGAACATCTTGCCGAAAGACCCCGTATCGGTCAGCAGGATCGCCAAGGCTCCGGTCAGCGGCCCCGGCCCGAAGGCGCGCGACAGGACGATGGTCCAGATCAGCCCGTCGACACCGCGCAGGAAATCGAACATCCGCCGTGCGGCAAAGCGCAAGGACCGCAGCGGGGTAAAGTTCTTGGCCGCAAGAAACCCCAGCGGCAGGGCGATGATCGCCGCGCCGAATGTGCCCAGAAAGGCCATCAGCAAAGTCTCGTAAAGCGCCCAGGCCACATCACTGTGCCGCCACATGCGGTTGGTCCAGAAGTCATGGAAGATCGCGCCCGCTTCACCGCTGAACGCACGCCCCATCAGCGCGACCGGGCCCAGCCCGTGGTAGGGGCTGTCGAGCGTGAAAAAGAACAGCTCCCACCCGTAGTCGTATTTGAACACCTCGGTCCGGTTGCGGGTGATCGTCAGCCGCCCTGCCTCCGTGTTGATCATCACGCGGTTCTTGGACGCGCTGATATAGTCGGGAATATCGCCGGGCGGGAATGTCGCCTGAACACCGCGCTGCCCCGGCTCGGCCATGACCGTGCCATAGCCCGGGATGTCATAGCTCACCTGCGGGCCAAAGGTCACGATATGACCGCCCCCCAGATCCGCGACAGGGCGATCCCCCAACGTGACCCAATCGGGGGCCGTGCCGGCTTCATATGCGCCCTTACGCTCGCCTTCGATCGCGACGGAAAACGCGCCGTCGCGGTTGTCCTGCGTGACATGGGTCTTGTAGCTATAGGCATCGGCCACCAGCGTGCGGGCATTTCCCACGTTGATCCGATCCCCCAGCCCCGGAATATCGAAGGCAAAGAAGATATAGACGAAATAGGCCAGAACGATCACGGGCAGCGCCAGCGCAGCCATCCGCTTGCGCGAGAAATGGACCATCGTCTGGGTATGAAGGGCGGTCGCGGTCATAGGGTCACCTTTGCGCTCGGCAGGCCGTGGGTCAGACGGTTACGGAAAACAGAAGAAAGCTGGTCGACGATCACAATCGTCAGGAACAGCAGCAGGAAGATGGCGGCGGCCTCGTCGAATTTGCCTTGCCCCCAGCTCATGGTGTTGCGCAGGTCATAGCCGATGCCCCCTGCCCCGACGAAGCCAAGGATCGCAGAGGCGCGGATGTTGATCTCGAACCGCAGGAGCGCATAGCTGATGTAGTTCGGGGCCACCTGCGGGATCACGCCAAGCCACATGCGCTGGCTCCACCCCGCCCCGACAGAGGCAAGACCCTCTACCGGTTTGAGCGATGCGTTTTCATTCACCTCCGAGAACAATTTGCCCAAGGCACCGATGGTATGCAGCGCGATGGCGATCATCGCAGGCACTGGCCCGCCCCCCAGCAGAAAGATCAGCACCAGCGCGATGACAATCTCGGGTATGGCACGCAGCAGATCCAATACGCGGCGCAAAGGGCCCACGAGCCACGGCACCGGAGCCAACCCGCGCGTGACCATCAGCGACAAGAACAGCCCGACCATCGCCCCCAGCAGGGTCGAGGCGGCGGCGATATTCACCGTCTCTATCAGCGACGGCAGGTATTTCGCCATATAGCCGGGCAGCAGGTGCCCGCGTTCAATCGCTTCGCCGATCACATCGGCGGGGAAATCCAGAATATTCGGCAAGCCGTCCCAGAACCCGCCCGCATTGCGGTTGCCTGCGGTGTTAAATCCACCCACCAGCAGCGCTACGAAAAGGATCAGCAGCACCAGATTCATCCAGCGCTTTGATCGGGCCAGTGCCAGATAGTTTTCCTGAATCCCTGCCAGGTCGGGGTCGGTTTGCGATGTCGCGGTCATGGGAAGCCCTTACGTAAAAATGCTGGCCCCGATGCGGATCGGAGCCAGCGACAGTGCTTAAATCACTTGGATCAATTCGATTTTGCCTTGCGGGCTTCGATGATCGACACATAGGCGTCATGGGTAATCGGGTCGAACCCAAGGCTGTCGCCCGCCGCCACGCCATAGGCGCAGTCGGGGTCGTTCTCGTACAGGTTGTCGACCAGCGCGGTCATCTTGTCTTTGACGTCCTGAGGCAGGCTGGTGCGCAGCACGACGGGGCCTTCGGGGATCGGCTTGGAGCGCCAGATTTCCACCAGATCGTTCATATCGACCAGGCCTGCGTCCACGGCCTTGCGCAGCGCGCCGGAGTTGTAGCCGTCTTCCCAGTTGCCCTGACCATCAGCCCAGGTCACGCCTGCATCGATGTCGCCATTGTTGACCGCAACGATGGTCTGCTCGTGACCGCCGGTGAACTTGACCTCGCCAAAATACGCGCCGGAGTCCATGGTGATCTCTTCGCCCATCTGGGGGATCTCGATGGACGGGATCAGATAGCCCGAGGTGGAGTTCGGGTCACCGAAGCCAAAGACCTTGCCCTTGACGTCTTCAAGCTTGGTGATGCCGCTGTCGGCGCGGGCAAACCCGATGGAGTGGTAGCCATAAGACCCGTCCACGTTGATTTTCACCAGCACAGGCTCGACCGCTTCGGCGTCTTGCAGATACACGGCGGCATAGGCGGAAGCACCCAACCATGCCATATCCAGCGTGCCGCCCAGCAGACCCTGGATAACGCCGTTATAATCGGCAGGGGCGAACAGCTTGGTCGGGACGCCCAAGGCATCCTCGGTCATGGCGCGCATACATTCGTTCGAATTCATCCGGTCCTGCGCGTTCTCGCCACCCAGAATACCGATGCGGAATTCGGAAATGGCTTCGGTTTGGGCCACAGCACCCGTCGCAAGGGCGGTCGTCGCGAAAGCAGCAGCAAGTAGTTTGTTCATCGGTCGTCTCTCTTTTTGCAGATAGGCCCCCGAGGATCGGAGGCTGGGGATGAAAAGATAATTGGGGTTATTGCGCCGCCACCGTTTCGGGACGGGCGGACAGCGTTTCGATCTGGGTCGATGTCGTCGCTTCGGAAAAGCTGGCATCCGCCCCGTAAATGTCGCGCGCCACACCGGTGGTCAGCTGCGCGGGCGTGCCGTCAAACACGATGCGCCCCTGCCGCATGCCGATCACGCGGTCGCAATAACGACGCGCGGTGTCCAGCGTGTGCAGGTTCGCGATCACCATGCGCCCGTCCTGTTCGTGGATATCCCGCAGCGCCTGCATCACCAGCTGTGCGTTCATCGGATCAAGCGAGGCGATGGGTTCATCGGCCAGAATAATCGTGGGGTCCTGCATCAGTGCGCGCGCAATGGCGACACGTTGCTGCTGACCGCCCGACAGGGCCTCGGCGCGTTTGGGAGCGTGCTCGGCAATGCCCAGACGATCCAGAATATCGATGGCGCGGATGATGTCGCCTTCGGGGTAGAGGTTGAACATCGTCGCCAATGTCGACCGGCGGTTCAACGTGCCATGCAGCACGTTCGACACCACATCCAGACGCGGCACCAGATTGAACTGCTGAAAGATCATCGCGCAATGGGATTGCCAATCGCGCTTCTCCGCCCCGCGCAGCTTGGTGATGTCGCGCCCGTTGACCAGAATCTCGCCCGAACTGGCAGGGGTCAGGCAATTCATCATCCGCAGCAGCGTCGACTTACCGGCACCGGAACTGCCAATGATGCCAATCATCATCGGGCGGTCGACGGAAAAGCTCGCCGCGTGAACGGCTGTATTCGCGCCAAATGTTTTTGTGACGGCTTGAAGCTGAAGCATTCGGTTCCCCTTTTTTCGGGGAACCTAGGGCGGCATTAATTCACATTCGTTTCAGCTTTATGAAAGTTTCACGACAGCGGAACCTTTCACGATCCTCGTCTATTTCAGGCCGGTAGAGCCGAATCCGCCGTCCCCGCGCGTGGTATCGGACAAGGCATCGACCTCGACACAGACGTATTGTTGAACCTGCGCAATAACAGCCTGTGCGATCCTATCCCCGTGCCGGATAACGAAAGGCGCATCCCCTACATAGTACAGCCCGACCATCACCACGCCGCGGTAATCCTCATCCACCGTGCCGGGCGCATTGGGAATCAGAAACCCGTGCTTCAACGCCAGGCCCGACCGTGGCCGGATCTGCATCTCTGTCCCGCGCGGCAGCTCGACCGAGAACCCGATAGAGATCAGACTGATCTGCCCTTTCACAAATTCCATCGGCCCGTCGGGCAGAAAGGCCCGCAAATCCATCCCCGCCGCCCCGGCAGTGGCATAGGACGGCAGCGGCAGATCATCATTGCCGCTGACCCGTTTGAATTTGATCTCGCTCATCATCCGCTCCACCGCACGCG
The DNA here is from genome assembly GCF_000735125.2 of Sulfitobacter sp. CB2047. NCBI lineage: Bacteria > Pseudomonadati > Pseudomonadota > Alphaproteobacteria > Rhodobacterales > Roseobacteraceae > Sulfitobacter > Sulfitobacter sp. CB2047. The sequence continues at coordinate 3,042,344 of NZ_CP072613.1, forward strand.
CGCTTTCCAAATGGTTTTAAATCCTCGCCGAAGGCAAGAAAACTCTAGCTCAACGCCTCTGCAATGCGCGCGGCCAACTGCTGTGCCACCTGATCCTTGCCCATGCGCGGCCAGCTTTCGGCCCCCGCATCCGTGATCAGGGTCACAGCATTTTCCGCCCCGCCCATAATGCCTGTCGCCGGTGAGACATCATTCGCAACGATCCAGTCGCAGCCCTTGCGCAGCCGTTTCGCCGTGGCGTTTTCAACGACGTCATTCGTCTCCGCAGCGAAGCCCACGACCAGCTTGGGCCGCCGCGCCCCCGCCGCGCTGACGGTTTTCAGAATATCGGGATTTTCAGCAAAGCTCAGCACCGGCAGCCCGTCTTTCGATTTCTTGAGCTTTCGATCACTGGCGCTGGCCATGCGCCAATCCGCCACCGCCGCGGCGAATACGCCTGCGTCGACGGGCAAGGCTGCCTCTACCGCCTCCTGCATCTGCTGCGCCGTTTGCACGCGGATCACCTCTACCCCGTCGGGCGGGGGCACGTCGGCAGGGCCAGTGACAAAGATCACCTGAGCCCCCAACGCCGCCAACGCGCGCGCAATCGCGGTGCCCTGCGCGCCCGAGGACCGGTTAGCGATATAGCGGACAGGATCAATCGGCTCATGCGTCGGGCCGGAGGTCACCAGAATACGTCGCCCCTTTAGCGGACCATCGGCCAGCTGCGCCTCGACCGCGGCGACGATCTCAAGCGGTTCGGACATGCGCCCGGGGCCGAATTCCCCGCAGGCCATATCACCATCATTCGGGCCGACCACATGGATGCCATCACCGCGCAGGGTCGCAAGGTTGCGCTGCGTCGCGGGGTGGTCCCACATGCGCACGTTCATCGCCGGCGCAATCAGCACCGGCGTATCTGTTGCCAACAATAGGGTAGAGGCCAGATCATTCGCCACACCGCTCGCCATCTTGGCCATCAGATCCGCCGTGGCAGGGGCCACCACAACCAAATCCGCGACACGGCTTAGCTGGATATGCCCCATCTCGGCCTCGTCGCCCAGATCGAACAAGTCGCGATACAGCTTCTGCCCCGCCAACGCTGAAACAGACAAAGGCGTCACAAACTCTTCGCCCGCGCGGGTCAGCACGGGCGTCACAGTGGCCCCGCGTTCGCGCAGGCGACGGATCAGATCAAGGGATTTGAAAGCGGCAATACCGCCCCCGATTATCAGCAGAATATGTTTGCCAGCCAGCATGATCGCCCCCGTCGTCGGTGTTCGTCCCGACCATAGGGGGGCGGTTCATTTTCCGCCAGCCCGTTCCTGCGGCAGAGCGCGCAGACCGCGGGATCATATCTGGGGGCTCACATCAGGAAGTGGCGCACCTCGGAGGATTGTGTCTCAAGCGTTTTGCGCATCTTGCCAAAGGCCGCGGCCTCTAGCTGGCGGACACGTTCTTTCGACAAGCTCAGCTCGGCACCCAAACTTTCAAGCGTCCGCGGCTGATCGCGCAGCTTGCGTTCGCGCACAATGAATTGTTCGCGTTCGTTCAGGGCCTGCATCGCCGACAACAGCCAGCTGCGCAGCGTCAGCGTGTCGTGGCTTTCCTCGACACGTTCGGCGGCCTGCGCACTGTCATCGACCAACGCGTCGATCCACTCGCGGCCCTCGTCCTCTGCCGATTGCGTCGCGTTCAACGAGAAATCAGAGCCGGACAAACGCCCCTCCATCATCTCGACGTCATGCATCGGCACGCCAATCTCGGTAGAGATCATCTGACGCAGCTGATGCTTGTCCAAGGTCTCGCCCGCGGCTTGGGCCTCGCGCTCAAGGCGTGCCTGTACACGGCGCATGTTGAAGAACAGCGATTTCTGAGAGGACGTAGAGCCGGTGCGCACCATCGACCAGTTGCGCATGACGTGATCCTGAATGCTCGCCTTGATCCACCAGACGGCATAGGTAGAAAAGCGCACCCCGCGGTCGGGGTCGAACTTGTCGGCAGCTTTCATCAGGCCCAATCCGGCCTCCTGGATCAGATCATTCATCGACGCGCCATAGCGCTTGAACTTACCCGCCATCGAGATAGCTAGACGCATATAAGCTGTGATCAGCCGGTGCAGCGCTTCCTCGTCGCGTTCGTCCCGCCAGGCATAGGCAAGCTTCAGTTCTGTCTCCGCATCTAAAAGCTCTGCCTTCATTGCGGTGCGGGTCAAAGAAAATTCACGTGATTGCGCCAGCGTCATGATGTCCATCCCTACTATTGAGGCACATCTGTCTGCGCCTTTTCATGTAAACGCGGAAAACCGCCAGTTGGTTCACGCGGAATCGAAAAAGAATCGGCTTTTTTCCGCGCAGCTTGCTTTGACTTTGTGACAATGACGCTAAATAAATCGCAAACCACTGGGCGAATAAGGCGCGCTGATCATGACTATCTGGCATTGGGTGCGCCACGGCCCGACCCACGAGAAAAACTTTGTCGGCTGGCGCGATGTCCCTGCCGATCTGTCCGATGTCGCACAGCTCGGGCGGCTCAACGCGCATCTGCCGCAGACTGCCGTGATGGTATCTTCGGACCTCATCCGCGCTTCTGCCACCGCCGATACGCTGGCCTCTGCCAGCCGCCTGCGCCTGCCCCATGACCGCGACCTGCGCGAACTTGATTTCGGGCTGTGGGACGGCATGCACGCCCGCGATGTATCGCAAAGCCACCCCGAGCTCAGCCGCGCCTATTGGACCACCCCGGGTGACATCGCCGCCCCCGAAGGCGAAAGCTGGAACGACGCGGCCCGCCGGATCAACGCCGCCGTTGACCGGATCACACAGGCCCATCCGAACACAGATATCATCGCCGTGGCGCATTTCGGCGTGATCCTGACACAGGTCCAACGCGCGCTTGGTGTGGATGCCCATGCCGCGATGGCCCATAAGATCGACAACCTGTCGGTCACGGATATACACATCACCCCGCAGGGGTGGGACATCGGCACCATCAACCATCAGGTCTGACGGTCCCGCCCCTACCTTCATTTTGCCAATTAAACTCAAATCCCGCGCTTCCCACGTTCGTTAACGCTTATTAAACACCCCCGCCCTACCCCTGAGGTATCGCAAGGCATCGGGGGTAGAATGGTCGCACGGGCATATACGGTCGCATTCCAGGGCATCGACGCGCGCATCGTCGAGGTGCAATGCGCGCTCTCCGCCGGCATGCCCGCCTTTTCAATCGTGGGCCTGCCCGACAAAGCGGTGTCAGAAGCGCGCGAAAGGGTTCGTGCCGCGCTTGGTGCGATGGCCATCGCCCTGCCCAGTAAACGGATCACGATCAACCTCAGCCCTGCCGACCTGCCCAAAGAAGGCAGCCATTTCGACCTGCCGATCGCGCTGGCCCTGCTGGGGGCGATCGATATCCTGCCGAATGATGTCATCCAAAGCACCGTCGCCTTGGGCGAACTGTCGCTGGACGGGAGCCTGATCCCCGTGATCGGCGCGCTGCCTGCGGCGATGGCTGCGGCGGAAAACGGGCGTAGCCTGCTTTGTCCCGCTGCCTCTGGTGCCGAAGCGGCATGGGTCGGCAATGCGCAGGTGATCGCGGCCCCCAGCCTCGGTGCGGTGGTGCAGCATTATACCGGCCAAACCCCGCTGCCCCCTGCCACACCGGGCGAAGTCTCGCAAAGCCCCAGCCAGCATGACCTGCGCGATGTCAAAGGTCAGGAACGCGCCAAACGCGCCTTGGAAATCGCGGCCGCGGGACGTCATCACCTGATGTTTGTCGGCACGCCCGGCTCGGGCAAATCCATGCTGGCGGCGCGTTTACCCTCCATCCTCCCCCCGCTGACCCCACAAGAAGCGCTCAGCACCTCTATGATCCACTCGCTTGCCGGGCTTCTGGATGACGGTGGCATCTCTCGTCTGCGCCCGTTCCGCGAACCGCACCACACGGCGTCTATGGCGGCGATCATTGGCGGCGGGCGGCTGGCCAAACCGGGAGAGGTCAGCCTTGCCCATAACGGCGTGCTGTTCATGGATGAGTTCCCCGAATTCCCGCGCACCGTGCTGGAAACCCTGCGTCAACCCGTTGAGACGGGCGAGGTGATGATCGCCCGCGCCAATGCACATGTGAAATACCCGTGCAAATTCATGCTTGTCGCCGCAGCCAACCCCTGCAAATGCGGCTACCTTAGCGATCCGTCCCGCGCATGCAGCAAAGCCCCCGCTTGCGGTGAGGATTATATGAACCGCGTTTCAGGCCCGCTGCGTGACCGCTTCGACCTGCGCATAGATGTGCCGCCCGTGGGCTATACCGACCTCGACCTGCCCCCCAGTGCGGAAGGCTCGGCGGAAGTCGCCCAAAGGGTGCAAGCCGCACGCCGCCGCCAGCACGACCGGTTTGCCGACCATCCCACAGCGGCCCTGAACGCAGATGCAGAAGGGGACCTGCTGGAACAGATCGCCGCCCCGGATACGGAGGCGCGACAGCTGCTGTCCCGCGCGGCAGAGAGGTTTCACCTATCGGCGCGTGGGTATCACAGGGTATTGCGTGTGGCGCGCACCATCGCGGATCTGGACGGGGCCGGCGACGTGCGCAAACCGCATCTGGCCGAAGCGCTCAGCTTTCGGTTGCCGTCGGTGGCAGTTGCGTGATCCAGCGCGCCAATGCGTCCAGCGTGGCCCGCGCTTCGGGCAGGGTGTTGTGGAAGATCGGCCAGACGTGGGGCAGGTCATGCTCCTCTTCCAACGACGCGCTAACACCTTGATCCCGCAAACGCGCTGCCATCCGGCGCGCGTCATCGCGTAAAATCTCTGTGGACCCGACGGTGATCCAGACTGGCGGTGCCCCCGGATAGCTCGCAAGCAAGGGGCTTATATCGGGATCTCGGGGGTCTGCACCGGCCAGATACACCTCTGCCATAAGACCGGCCTGCGCGGCGGGCAATACGGCCTCTCGTGCCGCATTCTCGCGGAAGCTGGCCCCCTCGTGCAGAAAATCGGTCAGCGGTGAAAAAGCAAAAAGCGCGCGCGGCAGGGGGCCACTGCCTGCACAAAGCCGGCTAAGCAGATTGAACGCCAGCGCGCCGCCAGCGCTATCGCCGCCGACAATGATATTCTGCGCCGGCACACCACTGTCGAGCAGCGCCCGATAGGCCGCGGCGACATCTTCGATTGCGGCGGGAAACGGCGCTTCGGGGGCAAGACGGTAATAGGGCAACACCGCCGCAGCCCCCAGACGCTGCGCCAAGGCCCCCAGCATCGCGCCGTGGGTATCGGGGCTGCCAAACACGAAACCGCCCCCATGAATATAAAAGATCACCAGATCAGAGCGTGTTTGCGTAGGGCTCACCCGCAGAACATCGCCCGCGCCAACCAAGCGGCTGCGGGTGATCTGGGTGCCCCGCGGTGCCCGAAACAGCAGCCGCGCGGTTTTCGCGAAATCACGACGTATCTTGTACACATCGCGCGTGCGCGCCAGCTTGCGCTTCTCTACCAAACGTAAATAGCCGTTCAGCAGAGGGCGCAGCAAGCTCATGCGCGCTTACGCTCGATCGCTTCCCATATCTTAGCCGCGATATTGGTGCCGTCGAAACGTTCCAGTTCTTGTATGCCCGTGGGGGAGGTCACGTTGATCTCTGTCAGATAGTCGCCGATGACATCGATGCCGACGAAAATCTGCCCTTTCTCGCGTAGCAACGGGCCGATGGCGGCGCAAATTTCAAGGTCACGCTCTGTCAGGCCGACCTTTTCAGGGCGGCCGCCCACATGCATGTTCGACCGGGTTTCCCCCTCTGCCGGGACGCGGTTGATGGCCCCGACGGCTTCGCCATCCACCAGAATCACCCGTTTATCGCCCTTGGACACAGCAGGCAGGAATTTCTGTACGATCAACGGCTCGCGCGAGAAACCGGTGAACAGTTCGTGCAAAGAGCTGAGGTTGCGATCATTCGTGTCCAGACGGAAGACCCCCGCGCCCCCGTTCCCGTATAGCGGCTTGAGGATGACATCCTTGTGCTTCGCCTTGAACGCTTTGATCGTGTCCAGATCACGGGCGATTGTGGTCGGCGGGGTCAGCTGCGGGAAATCGAGCACCAGCAGTTTCTCGGGGTAGTTCCGCACCCAGAACGGGTCATTCACCACCAGCGTTGTCTTTTTCAGACGGTCCAGCAAATGGGTCGAGGTGATGTAATGCATGTCGAACGGCGGATCCTGCCGCAGCCAGACCACGTCGAAATCCGCCAGATCAACCTCGCGTTCAGGCCCCAAGGTGGCGTGATCGCCCTGTACCCGCTGCACGGTCAGATCATGACCCCGCGCGGTTATGCGCCCCTCTTGATAGGCGAGGTGATCGGGGGTGTAGTAGAAAAGCGCGTGCCCGCGCGCCTGTGCTTCCTCGGCCAGGCGAAAGCTGCTGTCCGCGTTGATGTTCACGTCCCCGATCGGGTCCATCTGAAAGGCGATTTTCATAAGGGGTCTCCCTGTTGTTCCTTTCTAGATGGCGCAGCAGGGCCTGGGGTGCAATGGGTCAGTCGTGCCCGAAGGCGTTTTCAAGGATACGCAGGTCACCGGTTTGATCGACCAACGCCACGTCAAACCGCACGTCCGTCAGCGCGCCTTTGGGTTCGCCGCCAATGAATTCTTCGGCGGATCGATAGATACGGCGCATCTGTTTCCGGTTCAGACGCTGCAGGGCGCTGTCATGGCTTTTGCTTTTCTTCACTTCGACAAAGACGATTCCGTCGCCGTCGCGCATGATCAGATCAATTTCGCCCGCCTTACCCCGCCACCGTTCATGTGCCAGATCAAAGCCGCGGCGGCGGTAGTCATCCGAGACCTGCAGTTCAGCCGCACGACCTGCGTGATAGGAAACAGCGCCTTGAACGGATTTCGCCAATGTTGTCAGTGTGTCGGTCATCTTAGGTTTCTTTCCCAAGTTCTAATGCCGCCTGATACACCTGTCGGCGCGGCACATCATATGCCTGCGCCACCATATCGACGGCATCGCGCATCGAATTCGTTTCCAATGCGTTCGCAAGGTCAGAGGTTAGATCACTTTCGCTAACAGCCGGTAAACGCCCGCGATCGATCAGCACAACAATCTCGCCCTTCGGGGCTTTACCGCTGTAGTGTTCGGTCAACTCATCTAGGGTACCGCGCTGAATTTCCTCGAACTTCTTGGTCAGCTCGCGACAGACAGCCGCCGGACGTTCCCCGCCCAGCGCCTGTGCGGCATCGCGCAGCATCGCCCCCACCCGCTTGGGTGATTCGTAGAAAACCAGCGTGCCTTGCACCTCTTTCAACTTTTGCAGCGCCGTGAGCCGTGCGCCTTTCGCATTGGGCAGGAACCCTGCGAAAAAGAAGGCATCCGTCGGCAGCCCTGCCAAAGCCAGCGCGGTCAGCACCGCCGAGGGGCCCGGGGCGCAGGTCAGCATGAGCCCTGCCTCGCCCACACCGCGGGATAGTTCGAACCCCGGATCCGCGATCAGCGGCATGCCAGCCTCAGAGGCATAGGCGACGGATTGCCCATCGCGGATCGCGGCGACAAGCTTGTCCTGCACGCCACTGCCCGAATGGTCGTGCAGCGCCACAATCTGCCGCCCGTTGAGAGGCACCCCATGGATATCCATCAACTTACGCAGGCTCCGCGTGTCCTCCGCCGCCAGCACATCAGCCGAGGCCAGCACGTCGAGCGCCCGCAAGGTTATGTCGCGAGCAGAGCCGATCGGCACCCCGACAAAGTAAAGCCCCGCCGCAAGGGGAATCTTTTGGTAATTCAAGCTGGACCCGCCTTTCGCACCCTCTATGATCAGTGCATATGTCCCCGGGGCCATCGCCGCCGACCTGCCACCAATGGAGTGACACTGTTATGATCGCTGTTTTCAACATCCTTCGCAAGCCACTGCGGCTTTTGATCCTGCCACTGATTGCATTGGCGCTTGCCGCCTGTGAACCTGTGGCGCTGACCAATATGAACGGGTCCAAGGGCCCCAAAGTCGACTCGAGCAAACCTATTCCGGTGGCCTTGCTGATCCCGCGTGGCGGTTCGGCGGCGGATAACCTGCTGGCGCAAGAACTTGAGAACGCCGCGCGTCTGGCGATCCGCGATCTGGGCGGCGTGCAGATTGACCTGCGGGTCTATGGTACGGGCGGCAATGCCGGCACTGCGGGCACCGCGGCGGCGCAGGCTGTCACCGACGGAGCGCAGATCATTCTGGGGCCGCTTTATGGCGAGGCCGCAAACGCGGCGGGCAACGCGGTTGCCGCGCAGGGCGTGAATGTGCTGTCCTTCTCGAACAACCCCAGCATCGCGGGCGGCAATGTCTTTGTGCTGGGTCAGAACTTTAACGACACCTCCAACCGTCTGGTCCGCTACGCCAAGAGCAACGGAAAAGACAAGATCCTCGTACTGCACGGTCAGGATCTGGCCGGTCAGCTGGGCCGCGATGCCATCCTCAAGGCGATTGCCGCAAACGGGGCGACCTCTGCCGGTACGGTTGATTACGCGCTGAGCCAAGAAGCCGTAATGTCTGACGTGCCGCGCGTGAAAGCTGCCGTAGAAAGCAACGGGGCGAATGCGATCTTCCTGACAACATCCTCGGCCAGTGCCCTGCCGCTCTTCGCACAGATGCTGCCAGAGGCAGGGATCAGCGGTGCCACCACGCAGTACATCGGTCTGACCCGCTGGGACATCCCGCCCCAAACGCTGGCCCTGCCCGGCGTGCAAGGTGGCTGGTTCGCCCTGCCCGATCCCGGTGCGACAACCGCATTTTCGCAGCGCTATGCCGCAGCCTATGGCGACACACCCGGCCCGATCGCTGGTCTGGCCTTTGACGGGATCGCCGCCGTGGGGGCCTTGGCGAAATCCGGCAAATCCGACGCGTTGTCCGCGGCACGTCTGACCCAAGGCGCGGGCTTCCGCGGGGCGAGCGGCGTGTTCCGCCTCAAGGCGGACGGCACCGCAGAACGCGGCCTTGCCATTGCCACGATCCGCAATCAGCAGGTCGTCATCATCAGCCCTGCCCCCCAAGCCTTTGGCGGGGCCGGTTTCTAAGGGACCGCCTTTTGTGAAACCCCTTGTTGCACCAGCAGAATCAGGTGAGGCCACCGCGCGTCACCTGATCAGCACCCCCAAACGCATCTTTGACGAAGCGGCTGTTTCCGCCGCGCTCAAGGACGTGCTGGACGGTTTGACCGATCCGGCAGAGATTCAGGCCGCCGCCGTCGCCGTCCTGCAAGACGCGCAAAAGAACGGGCGCGCCGAAATCGCCCGCGCCTTTGCGGCGTCACCGTTCAACGCGCGCCCCATGACGTCGGCCTATTGCTACCTCACCGATCAGCTTGTCCGCACGACCCTGCAGATCGCCGGACAACGGCTCCACCAGATTGAAACGCTTGGCCCGAACGACCGGCTCGCCGTGATCGGCGTCGGCGGGTATGGCCGCGGAGAGATGGCCCCCTATTCCGATGTGGACCTACTGTTCCTCATCCCCCAAACGCCCAGCCAGCGCACTGAAAACCTGATCGAATCCATGCTCTACATGCTATGGGATCTCAAGTTGAAGGTCGGCCATTCCACCCGCACCATCCGCGACTGCGTTACCCTCGGCCGCGAGGATTTTACGATCCAGACAGCCCTGCTGGAGCACCGCTTTATCGCCGCGGATGTGGCTTTGGCGCAGGATCTGGATGAAACGCTCAAGACCGATCTTTTTGCAGGCACCGGTCGCAGCTTTATCGAAGCCAAGCTGGAGGAACGCGACGCGCGGCACCGCAAGCAGGGTCTGCGTTATGTGGTGGAACCCAACGTCAAAGAGGCCAAGGGCGGCTTGCGCGATCTGCAATCGTTGTTCTGGATCGCCAAACATATCTACAGCGTCGAACATGCCGCCGATCTTGTCGACCGCGGCGTGTTTCTGGAGGAAGAATTCAAGACCTTCGTCGCGGCCGAGAATTTTCTTTGGGCGGTACGCGGACACCTGCACCTCATTTCAGGACGCGCGACCGAACAGTTAACCTTTGACATGCAGGTCGCCGTGGCCGAGGCGATGGGATACCGCGACACGCGGGGCCGCCGCGGGGTCGAGGTGTTCATGCAGGCCTATTTCCGCCATGCCACCGAAGTGGGCGAACTGACGCGCATCTTCCTCACCAAGCTCGAAGCCTTGCACGTCAAGGCGGAACCCCTGCTCGAACGTATCTTTCGCCGTCGCCCCAAGCTGCGGGACGGTTATGAGGTCGTGGGCGGGCGGCTGGCCGTCACCGATGGCAAGGCGTTTATCAGCGACAAGCTGAACCTGCTGCGCATCTTCGAAGAGGCATTGCGCACCGGCATGTTGATCCACCCCGATGCGATGCGTCTGGTCAAAGCGAACCTCGCCCTGATTGACGACGACATGCGCAACACGCCCGAAGCGCGGCGGATCTTCCTTGATCTGATGCTGAAACACGGCAACCCCGAACGCGGCCTGCGCCGGATGAACGAACTGGGCGTGCTGTCAGCCTTCATCCCCGAGTTTGAACCCATCGTGGCGATGATGCAGTTCAACATGTACCACAGCTATACGGTGGACGAGCATACGATCCAGTGCATCACAAACCTTGCCCTGATCGAAAAGGGCGAGCTGGAAGAAGACCTGCCCGTCGCCTCGTCGATCCTGCAACGTGGGGTGAACCGCAAGGTGCTATATGTGGCTCTCTTGCTGCATGATATCGCCAAAGGCCGCCCCGAAGACCATTCGATCCTCGGGGCCCAAATGGCCCGCAAGATCGCGCCCCGTCTGGGCCTGAACAAGGCCGAGGTCGACACGGTCGAATGGCTGGTCCGCTACCACCTGTTGATGTCGGATATGGCGCAAAAACGCGATATTTCCGATCCGCGCACCGTGCGGGACTTTGCCAAGGCTGTGCAGACCGTCAAACGGCTTGATCTGCTGTGTGTGCTGACCGTCTGCGATATCCGCGGCGTCGGCCCGAACACATGGAACAACTGGAAAGCCGTGCTGATCCGCGGGCTCTACCGGCAAACCAAACGCGCGCTTGAAACCGGGCTCGAAGACCTCAACCGCGAGAACCGCGGCGCGGGGGCCAAAAAGGCCCTGCGTGCGGCCCTTGCCCATTGGCCGCGCAAGGATCTTCAGGCCGAAACCGCACGCCACTACCCGCCCTATTGGCAGGGCCTTCATACGGCCTCCCAGGTGGTATTCGCCGAACAGCTCCGCGATATTCAGGACGGTGAAATCCGCATTGACCTGCACCCTGACGATGACCGCGACGCCACCCGCGCCTGCTTTGTCATGGCTGACCACCCGGGCATCTTTGCAAGGCTTGCCGGTGCGCTGGCGCTGGTCGGGGCCAATGTCGTCGATGCCCGCAGCTATACCACCAAGGACGGCTGGGTGACCGATGCGTTCTGGATCCAGGACGCCGAGGGCAACCCCTACGACGTCTCGCGCCTGCCACGGCTGCGGCAGATGATCTCCAAGACGCTCAAGGGTGAAATTCTGGCCCGCGATGCGCTGAAATCCCGCGACAAGGTGAAAAAGCGCGAGAAAGTGTTCAAGGTGCCCACGCATATCACCTTTGATAACGAAGGCTCCGAGATCTACACGATTATCGAGGTGGATACCCGCGACCGCCCCGGCCTGCTCTATGACCTCACGCGGTCGCTGTCTGAATCCAACGTCTATATCGCCAATGCGGTGATCGCGACCTATGGCGAACAGGTGGTCGATACCTTTTACGTCAAGGATATGTTCGGGTTGAAATACTATACCGAAAGCAAGCAGAAGACGCTCGAGAAACGGTTGCGTGCGGCGATCATCGACGGTGTTGCGCGGGCGCAGGACTGACATCGGCGCTTTCGCGCGGGCATGACGGCTGTGTTCGCATTTCCCTGATTGCGCAGTGCGGCGCCAACGGCTAGGCCATTTGCACCGCAGTTACGGGGCAGCACCACCATGAAACCTATCCGCCTTATGTCCGGCTTCTTCACCGTCGGGATCTGGACCCTCCTCAGCAGGGTCATGGGGTTCGTGCGCGATGTGATGATCGCGGGCTACCTTGGATCCGGCCCCGCAGCCGAAGCGTTTCTGGTCGCCTTTTCCCTGCCCAACATGTTCCGCCGCTTCTTTGCCGAGGGGGCGTTCAACATGGCCTTTGTGCCGATGTTCTCGAAAAAGCTCGAAAGCGGCGATGATCCGGAAAAATTCGCGCAGGATGCTTTCGTCGGCATGGCGTTCATCCTGACGCTGTTCACCATCATCGGAATCGTCGCGATGCCGGGGCTGGTGCTGCTGATGGCCTCGGGCTTTGCGGGGGACGAACGGTTCGATCTGGCGGTCGAATACGGGCGGCTGGCCTTCCCCTATATCCTGTTCATCTCCCTCGCCGCCCTTGTATCGGGCGTGCTGAACGCCACGGGCCGCTTCATGGCGGCGGCAGCAGCCCCTGTGGTGTTGAACGTCATCTTCATCCTCGCCGTCCTGATCGGGGCCGCCCTTGGCCGCGACGGATCAGAGGCGATCGGCATGGGCATCGACAAGGCGCTTGGCCTGCAGATCGGCGACACCCTGGCGCTGTCTGTCCCGCTGGCGGGGATCGCGCAACTGGCGCTGGTCTGGTGGGCCGCGAAACGCGCAGGCTTCACACTGACCTTCGGCCACCGCCCCCGCCTGACGCCCGAGCTGAAACGCCTCGCCATCATCGCCGCCCCTGCGGCCCTGGCGGGCGGGGTCATGCAGATCAACCTGCTGGTCGGCCGTCAGGTCGCCAGCTTCTACGAAGGGGCCGTGGCCTGGCTCAATTATGCAGACCGCCTCTACCAACTGCCCTTGGGCGTGGTGGGGATCGCGATTGGCGTGGTGCTGCTGCCCGACCTGTCACGACGGCTCAAGGCCGGAGACGAACAGGGATCGCACACCCAGATCAGCCGCGCCGCCGAGGTGTCGCTGGCGCTGACCATCCCCTCGGCGGTTGCGTTGATGGTGATCCCCTTCACCCTGGCCACGGTGCTGTTCCAACGCGGGGCCACAACCACAGATGACGCCGCGGCCATCGCCATTGCGGTGGCGATCTACGGGCTCGGCCTGCCGGCGTTTGTGCTGCAAAAGATCCTGCAACCGCTTTACTATGCGCGTGAAGACACCCGCCGCCCCTTCTACTTTGCCGTGGTGGCAATGGTGGTGAACGTGGTACTGGCCGTCGGCCTCAGCCCCTTGATCGGCTGGATTGCCCCTGCCATAGCGACGACACTGGCGGGATGGGCGATGTTTGCCTTGCTGGCCTATGGCGCACGTGGCTTCGGGCTGGCCGCCAAATTCGATGCGCGTTTTCACAAACGCATCTGGCGCATCATGGCGGCGGCGGCGGTCATGGGCGGCGCGCTCTGGATCGGCAATCTGGCCCTGCAACCCCTGCTCGCCGAAGCCTGGTGGCGCGGGGTCGCCCTGGTGATCCTCATTGCCCTAGCGGCCGTCAGCTACTTCGGCACCGGCCAGCTCATCGGTGCGTTCAAACTGGCCGAATTCAAACGCGCCCTAAAACGCGGCTAACCCGACCCGCTTCCAAATGGCATTAAATCCCGGGGGTCAGGGGGCTGGCCCCCTGCCCGTCACGCCTGCCTGACACGCCTGCAAGCCTCACCGATGCCGAATACGCTCCCGCAGCCTGCCCCATTCGCCCGGCGCAAAAACAAAGCTCAGCGCGAAACCACAGGCAAAGCCCAAAAGCTCCGCCACCCACTGGGTGCCCGCGTCAAAGAACACGCCCCAGATCAGCTGCAACCCCATCAGCACGGCAATCAGGGAAAACGCGCGGTACTGCTGTTCCCCTTGCCCCGCCAGCTTGCGCCACATGACAAAGGAATAGCCGCCGATCAGCCCATAAACCGACGGGTAGGCACCGACCAGCCAGACCGGATCATCCAGCACCAGCGCATAGACCACCGCGCCGAAAATGCCCGACACAAAGAAGATCGCCAGAAACGCCACCTGCCCCATCGCCTCCGCCACCATCTTGCCAAGCGCCAGCAACAGCACGCAGGCAAAGATCGCATGGGTGAACCCCAGATGGATGAAACTATAGCTCACCACCCGCGACAGGTCGCGCAGGGGGAACTGCATGTTGGCGACCATCCAGTCGAAGACATCGCCCGAAAATCCGAAGTCGCGGATCAAGGCCAGACGCCAGCCCACAGCAGCAGGACCGCCGATGATCCCGGCCTCGGCCAGCGACAGCACGACCTCTATCCCCGCCAGCGCCAGAAAAAGCAGCGTCACGGTTGCGGGCATTGGGTTCACGGGGGGGTGAAAATCTGGGTCTTCCATAGGGCCTCCTTGACGGGCATGGTGCGCATGGGTAAGCCCATCTGGCCGTAGTTTCCAGCCTTATCGGAGCATCCAATGACCGACACCTCTTTCACCCCGCGTGTGTTTTCCGGCATCCAGCCGTCGGGCGATTTGCATCTTGGAAACTACCTGGGCGCGCTCAAACGTTTCGCCGATGCGCAGGACAAGGGGGTACAGTCGATCTACTGCATGGTCGATCTGCACGCGATCACCGTCTGGCAGGACCCTGCGGACCTCAAGCGCAGCACGCGCGAGCTTTGTGCCGGTTTCATCGCTTCAGGCATCGACCCCGATAAATCCATCCTGATCAACCAAAGCCAGGTGCCCGAACACGCGCAACTGGCCTGGGTCTTCAACTGCGTGGCGCGTATGGGCTGGATGGGCCGCATGACCCAGTGGAAGGACAAGGCCGGCAAGAATGCCGAAGCTGCCTCGCTGGGGCTCTTTGCCTATCCCGCGCTGATGGCCGCCGACATCCTGATCTACCATGCGACCCATGTGCCGGTGGGCGAGGACCAGAAACAGCACCTTGAACTGACCCGCGACATCGCGGCCAAGTTCAACCATGACTACGGCGTCGATTTCTTCCCGTTGACCGAACCGGTGATCGAAGGGGCTGCGACCCGCGTCATGTCCCTGCGTGACGGGTCCAAGAAGATGTCGAAATCCGATCCTTCCGATGCCAGCCGTATCAACCTGACCGACGATGCCGACACCATCGCCAAGAAAATCCGCAAGGCCAAGACCGACGCCGATGCGCTCCCCTCCGAAGTGGACGGCCTCAAGGACCGGCCAGAGGCGCGCAATCTGGTGAATATCTTTGCCGCGCTGAACGACCAGACCGTTGAACAGGTTCTGGCCGATGTGGGCGGCCAGCAGTTCGGCACCTTCAAACCCAAACTGGCTGAACTCGCCGTCGCCAAAATGGCCCCGATCAGCACCCGCATGGCAGAGCTGATGGCCGACGAGGCAGAGATCGACCGCATTCTGGCCCACAGTGCCACCCAAGCGCGCGAGATCACCGCGCCGATCCTCAAGAAAACCTACGAGATTGTGGGCATGGTGGGCTAAACCAGCCCGCCCCTTCACCCTTTCCCAAATACTCCTCCCACAGATCCGCCGCAGCACCACGGCTGCGGGCCTTGCCCCCATGGACAATCCTTTAGCGTTTTGCCAGCCTTCGCCCGAACCACGAAGGGGATAGACGATGACCACCGGTTTTTTCATGGATGAACGCTGCTTTTGGCACGCAGGTGGCAACTATGCCTTTACCATGCCCGTGGGCGGCTTGGTGCAGCCGCTGGCGGCGGGCGGCCTGCCGGAAAACCCCGAGACCAAACGCCGCCTGCGCAATCTGATGGAGGTCACCGGCCTGATGGCCGAACTCGACGTGCGCAGCGCGGCACCTGCATCGCGCGAGGATCTGCTGCGGGTCCATCCGGCTGCCTATCTCGACGACTTCAAGCGCCTTTCCGACGCGGGCGGTGGAGAGCTGGGGTTGCGCACCCCCTTCGCCGCCGGCGGGTTCGAGATTGCAGCGCTGTCCGCGGGCCTCTCCATCACCGCGGTAGAGGCCGTCGCCAAAGGTGACCTCGACAATGCCTATGCGCTCAGCCGTCCACCGGGGCACCATGCGCTGCCTGATTTCCCCAACGGCTTCTGCCTGCTCGCCAATATCGCCATCGCGATCGAGGCAGCAAAGGCCAAGGGGCTGGTGCGCCGCGTTGCCGTGCTGGACTGGGATGTGCACCACGGCAATGGCACCGAGGCGATCTTTTATGACCGCGACGACGTGCTGACGATCTCGCTCCATCAAGAAGGTAATTACCCGCTTGATACCGGCGCGCTGGCGGATCGGGGCAACGGCGCGGGAGCCGGTTACAATATCAACCTGCCGATGCACGCGGGGTCGGGGCATACGGCCTATCTGCACGCGCTCGACCGCGTGGTGCTCCCCGCGCTCGACGCGTATCAACCCGATATGATCATCGTCGCCTGCGGTTTCGATGCCTCTATCGTGGACCCGCTGGCGCGCATGCAGGCCACAGCGGAAACCTTTGCCGAGATGACACAGCGGATCAAAGCCGCGGCGCAAAAACTTTGCGGCGGCAAGCTGGTGCTCGTCCATGAAGGCGGCTATTCAGAGGCCTATGTTCCCTTCTGTGGCCACGCCACCATCGCAGCCCTCGCAGACAGTGACATCACAGCGCCAGATCCCCATGCGAAGAACTTTCGCATTCGCCAGCCAAGCCCCGCATTCGACGCATTCCTGCGCGCGTCCATTGATGACATGGCGCAAGAGCTGAACCTATAAGAGAGACCCCGATGCCGACACCCAATCCCGACGCGCTGCATTTCCTGCAAACCCGCCGTTCGCGCCCCGCCAAGACCCTGACCACACCGGTCCCCGACCGCGACACGCTGACCGAGCTGTTGACCGTGGCCTCGCGCGCGCCGGATCACGGGATGCTGGAGCCGTGGCGTTTTATCGTGATCGAAAAGCCTGCGATGGCGCGTCTGGCCGACATCGCCGAGGCACGCGGCACCGCCCTGGCGCTCGACGCCGAGCAGATCCAGAAGGGCCGCGGGCAATTCGATCAGGGCGAGCTGGCGGTTGTTGTGGTCGAGGTGCAGAAACCCTCGCCCAAGATCCCACCGTTGGAACAGACCTATGCCGTCGGCGGGGTCTGCCTGTCGCTGGTCAATGCCGCGCTCGCCTCTGGCTGGGGCGCGAACTGGCTAAGCGGTTGGGTCAGCCACGACCGCGCCTTCATGACCGAGGCTTTCGACCTCGCGGAGCATGAACGCATCGCGGGCATCATCCATATCGGCACCGAAACCTCCGCCCCGCCAGAGCGCGGGCGCCCCGACATCACGGCGATCACCACATGGCAATAGCACAGATTTTTCGCGCCTTCGGGCTGGCCGTTGGACAGGTGGGCGATCCAAGCTTTCGCCGCGTGCTGCTGCTGGGTGTCGGCTTGGCGTTGCTGCTGCTGGTCGGTGCGTCTGCGGGCTTTGTCTGGCTGATCGACTGGCTGACCGGAGAGGACAACTGGCTGCCCGTCCTGGGCGAGGTTTCGTGGCTTGACGATCTGTTCAGCTGGGGGGCGGCGCTGCTGTTGATGGTGCTGTCGGTGTTCCTGATGGTGCCCGTCGCCTCGGCCATCACGTCGATGTTTCTGGATGATGTGGCCGACGCGGTAGAGGCCGAACACTACCCCCATCTGCCCCCCGCCACGCCTGTGCCCTTTGGCGATGCGCTGCGCGATACGGTGAACTTCATGGGGGTGCTGATCGGCGTGAACGTCGTGGCGTTGGTGCTGTACCTGATGTTCGCCCCCTTCGCGCCCCTGATCTTCTGGAGCGTGAACGGTTTCTTGCTGGGACGCGAGTATTTCACGCTTGCTGCGATCCGGCGGGTGGGCCGGACCGAGGCAAAGCGTCTGCGCGGGAAACATGGCCTTACAATCTGGGCCGCCGGCGTGTTGATGGCGATTCCCCTGTCGGTGCCGCTGCTGAATCTGGTGATTCCGATCCTAGGGGCGGCGACCTTTACCCATTTGTTCCACCAATTGGTGTCGGTGCCCCGTGGAGCCACTGCTCCACATCCGCCACGGTGAACCAGCCCGACAGGATGATCCCCGCGATGATCGCCCAAAGCACGATCGACACAGCGGTCGTCCACAGCGCTTTCTTTTTAAGGTGGTGATGTTCGGGGGCCCCCGCGTGGGTGCCCTCGACGATCTGGCCCAGATCCCCCTGGGTCTGCACCCGTACTGGCAGCAGGATCATGAATACCATCGACCAGATCACGGTGAACAGAACGATACCTGACATGACGGCCATGGTTACACCTGCTCCAGCTCGACCAGCGCGCCGTTAAAGTCTTTGGGGTGCAGGAAAATCACCGGCTTGCCGTGGGCACCGATCTTGGGCTCACCGTTGCCCAGAACACGCGCGCCGCTTTCCTTCAGGCGATCCCGCGCCGCGATGATGTCTTCGACCTCATAGCAGATGTGGTGGATGCCACCGGCGGGGTTCTTTTCCAGAAAACCGTTGATCGGGCTATCGTCCCCCAGCGGGTAAAGCAGTTCGATCTTGGTATTGGGCAGTTCGATAAAGATCACGGTGACGCCGTGGTCGGGTTCATCCTGCGCGGGGCCAACATTCGCACCCAAAGCGTTGCGGTATTGATCCGCAGCGGCCTCAAGGTCCGGCACGGCGATGGCTACGTGGTTTAGGCGACCGATCATCATTCTTCTCCCTCAAATCAACATTTGACCCGGTTTATGGGCTGCCGCTGCCGCAAGAGCAATGCGTCACGTTAACACCGTATTAGCGAAGCGCGCCTAACCATAGGTCACCCACAAAGCATAACGGAGGAATCATGGATACGCTTGAACATCAGGCCCAAAGCCTGCCCGCCCCCACGGCCGACCGCCCGCTTTTGGGCCTTACCGTTCTGGTGATCGAAGACAGCCGCTTTGCCTGCGAGGCGATGCGCCTGCTCTGTCTCCGCTCTGGCGCGCGGATCAGACGGGCCGACAGCCTGCGCGCGGCGCGGCGGCATTTGCAGGTCTACCGCCCGTCGATCGTGATTGCCGATCTGGGGTTACCAGACGGAAACGGCATTGATCTGATTGCGGAACTGGCACAATCGCAGCCCCGCGTGGATGCGCTACTGGCGATTTCGGGGGACACCCACCTGGCGGCGGATGCGCTGGCCGCAGGGGCAGACCGTTTCATGAGCAAACCGTTGCAATCTTTGTCACAGTTTCAACAGGTCGTGCTGGCCGCCCTGCCGCAGCATCATCGTCCGCTGGGACTGTCCGTGCTTTCCGATGAAACGATCACGCCCGACACTATCGCGTTGCAGGATGACATGGCGCATATGGATGACGTTCTGTCCGGCCCCTGTACGCCTCAGACGCTGGAATATGTCGCGCAGTTTCTGACCGGCGTGGCGCGCAGCGCGCGGGACGCAGCACTGGAGCAGGCGGCGACAGCGCTGGCAGCACGCAGCACCTTGGGCCTGCCTGCTATCGAAGAACAACGGGTGATCCGGTCGGTCTTGCGCCAACGGCTGATGCGGCAGATCGCGATCTAGTCGCGGGTCACGTCAGCGGGTCACTGGACACCCGCACGAGGCTGGTCAGGTCGCCCAGCCGTTCGCGCTGCTTACCCTCTGCGTCAAAGTTTGCAGGGGAAAGCCACGCTTCGAAGGCTTCGCGCAGGCCCGGCCATTCGGCGTCAATCGCGGCAAACCAAGCCGTATCGCGGTTGCGCCCTTTAACGACAGCCGCCTGCCGGAAGATGCCTTCGTAGCTGAAGCCCAAGCGTTGCGCGGCACGGCGCGACGGCATGTTCAGCGCGTTACACTTCCATTCATACCGACGGTATCCCGCCTCGAATGCCCATTTCATCATCAGATACATGGCATCCGTCGCCGCCCGCGTGCGCTGCAACGCCGGCCCAAAGGTGATTGACCCGACCTCTATCGATCTGGCCTCTGGCGCGATGCGCAGATAGCTTGCCACCCCTTCGATATGCCCTGTCTCTAGGTTCTTGATCGCATAGAAGAGCGGGTCGTCTTTGGTTTCGACCTCGCGCACCCAACGGTGAAACTGGGCAGAGGATGAGAACGGCCCGTCATACATATAATGCCACAGGTGATCCTGACCTTCAAAAGCGCGGAACAGCAGGGCGGCGTGGGCCTCGGCGTTCAGCGGTTCAAGCTGGGCGTAGCGGCCCGTCATCACCGTCCGCGGCGGGCGCGGCGGGACGGAAAAATCTGCAACAGGGGCACCAAGTGGGCCGGGGGGCTGGTCATCTTGTTTCATGCGCTTACGTTAAGGCCAAGCGCTGTCAGCGCCAAGACCCGAATGTCATATGACATCACCCAATCTGGAGCGCAGAAAGGTCCTGTTTTTGCCACAAACGCCTGCGAGGCTGATGGCATCCGCAACCACCAACCCACCCACGTCACCCATCCCAAAGGGCACATCATGTTCACCAAACTGCGCCGCATCTACGCCAAGGAAACCAGTTTCGACTGGACAGTCTTTGCGGCAAATGTGGTGGGTGTGGCGATCGTGGCACTGGCTTTTGCCCATGCGCGCGACTTTGGCGCGCAGACCGTGGTAGAGGTTGCGCAAGCCGGTTTCTGAGCCTCGGGCACATGCCATCCCGACATAGACCACCCCCGACACCAACGCGGTTCCATCGCGTTCAAACGAAAAAGCCCGCCTTTGGAATATCCAAGGCGGGCTTTTCTATGGGTATGTTGCAGGGCTTAGTCCTGCGGGATGACCCGCAGACCCAGTTCCATCAACTGATCCGACTGTGGTTCGCTTGGCGCGTTCATCATCAGGTCTTCGGCGCGCTGGTTCATCGGGAAGAGGATCACCTCGCGGATGTTCGCCTCTTCCGCCAGCAACATGACGATCCGGTCGATACCGGCGGCACACCCACCGTGGGGCGGGGCACCGTATTGGAACGCGTTCACCATGCCGCCAAAGCGTTTTTCGACTTCGTCCTTGCCGTAGCCTGCGATCTCGAACGCCTTGAACATGATCTCTGGCTTGTGATTCCGGATGGCACCGGACACCAGTTCGTAGCCGTTGCACGCAAGGTCATACTGATAGCCAAGCACCTCAAGCGGGTCGCCCATCAGCGCGTCCATCCCGCCCTGTGGCATAGAGAACGGGTTGTGTTCAAAGTCGATCTTGCCGGTTTCTTCGTCTTTCTCGTAGATCGGGAAATCAACGATCCAGGCAAAGGCGAAACGGTTTTCATCCGTCAGACCCAATTCGGCACCGATAACATTACGGGCACGGCCCGCGACACCTTCGAAGGACTTGGGCTTGCCGCCTAGGAAGAACGCCGCATCGCCCACGTCCAGACCCAGTTGCTGGCGGATCGCCTCGGTACGCTCTGGCCCGATGTTCTTGGCCAGTGGGCCCGCTGCTTCCATGCCACCTTCGACCTCACCGGCTTTCAGCTTGGCCTGGGCTTCTTTCACCGTGATGCCCAGTTCCTGTGCCACGCTGTCGGCGGTTTTCTCGCGCCAGAAGATATAACCCATGCCGGGCAGCCCTTCTTTTTGCGCAAAGGCGTTCATGCGGTCGCAGAACTTGCGGCTGCCGCCTGTGGGCGCGGGGATGGCGCGGATTTCGGTGCCTTCCTGTTCCAGCAGTTTCGCGAAGATCGCAAAGCCGGAGTCGCGGAAATGGTCGGACACGACCTGCATCTTGATCGGGTTGCGCAGGTCGGGCTTGTCAGAGCCATACCACAGCGCCGCATCTTTATAAGAGATTTGCGGCCATTCCTGATCCACAGCCTTGCCGCCGCCGAACTCTTCGAAAATGCCGGTCAGCACGGGCTGGATGGTGTCGAACACGTCTTGCTGTTCGACAAAGGACATCTCGAGGTCGAGCTGGTAGAAATCGGTGGGCGACCGGTCAGCGCGCGGGTCTTCGTCGCGGAAACAGGGCGCGATCTGGAAATACTTGTCAAAGCCGGACACCATCAGCAGCTGTTTGAACTGCTGCGGGGCCTGCGGCAAAGCGTAGAACTTGCCCGGGTGCAGACGCGACGGCACAAGGAAGTCGCGCGCGCCTTCGGGGGAAGACGCGGTGATGATCGGCGTCTGGAATTCTTTGAAGTTCTGGTCCCACATGCGCTTGCGGATCGACGACACAACGTCGGACCGCAGCACCATGTTGTCCTGCATTTTTTCGCGACGCAGATCGAGGTAGCGATAGCGCAGGCGGGTTTCCTCGGGGTATTCCTGATCGCCAAAAACCTGCAAAGGCAGTTCTTTCGCGGGCCCCAGCACTTCGATGTCGCGCACGAAAACTTCGATCTCGCCGGTGGGGATCTTGGTGTTGACCAGATCGGCGTCGCGGGCCTTTACCTCGCCATCGATGCGGATACACCATTCGGACCGCACCTTTTCCACCTCGGCAAAGACGGGGGAATCAGGGTCGCACAGCACTTGGGTCATGCCGTAATGGTCGCGCAGGTCGATAAACAGGATACCACCGTGGTCGCGCACACGGTGCACCCACCCGGACAGGCGAACCTTGTCGCCAACGTTTTCCTTGCTCAGATCGGCGCATGTATGGCTGCGATATGCGTGCATGACGGGTCCCTTTCGAGGGCTAGAATTGTTCGGGGCAGGTACACCGTTTGGGGCCGCGGAAGTCAAGAGTTTCCCGTAAAAACGGCACAAACCGCGGGTAAAACCCCCGCGTTAAACCATAGGGCTGAAAATAGATGGGCCGCCTGCTCCTCCCAAAGCAGACGGCCCTTCCCGCGCGACGTTGATGATCCTCTTACAGGACCAATACATCAAGCGGCGGAAACCCGTTAAAGCCGACCGAACTGTACGAGCTTGTGTAAGCGCCGCAGTTCTTGATCATGACTTTGTCACCGTCCCTTAGGTCAAGTGGAAGGTCAACCGGATTTTTTTCATAAAGCACATCGGCACTGTCGCAGGACGGGCCAGCAAGCACACAGGGGCCGACGGGCTTGCCGTCATGCGGGGTCACAAACTGATAGCGGATCGCCTCGCCCTCGGTTTCGGCCAGACCGGAAAAACGACCGATATCCAGATACACCCAACGGCGCGCCGCCTCTGCCGATTTGCGCGACACTAGCAACACTTCGGCCGCGATATGCCCTGCCTCTGCGACCATGCCGCGGCCCGGCTCTGCCATCAGGACCGGAATCTCGCCAAAGCGTTCTTTGACGGCAGCAACGACTGCGGCGGCATAGCCGCGCGGCGCATCCACCGGATCACCGTGATAGGCAGGAAAACCGCCGCCGATGTTCAGCAGTTGCAGGTCGTGCCCTGCTTCTTTCGCGGCGTGCCACAGCGGGGCGACCTGATCCAGAACGGGGTGCCAGTATTCGGCGCGACGGGTTTGCGACCCGACGTGAAACGACAGACCATAAGGCACGAGACCCACGGATTTGGTGTACTCCAGCAGGCTTGGCAGCAGCGAGCCCGCGCAGCCGAACTTGCGGGTCAGCGGCCAGTCCGCCATGGAATTCTCGACGATCAGACGGATATAGACGCGCGCGCCGGGGGCGTGCTCTGCGATTTTGTCGAGCTCTGCCTCGCAGTCGGCGGCGAACATGGTCACCCCGATGGAATGGGCAAAGGCGATATCAACGCCGCGTTTGATGGTGTTGCCGAAAGAGATTTTCGCAGGATCCGCCCCTTGGGACAGACACAGCTCGATCTCCTGACGCGACGCCGCATCAAAGCCCGAGCCGCGTTCGACCAGCATACGAATGATCTCGGGTGCGGGGTTCGCCTTTACCGCATAGTGGATTCGCGCATCGCCCAGACCGGCTTGCAGCGCGTCATATTGTACACCCACACGGGCGCGGCTGACGACGAGAGTCGGTTTGTCGAAGCTGTTGTTCCAGATGTAATCAGCCGCTTCGTCATAGTTCGATGCTGCGGATGTGTTGACGGTGGCGGTAGCTGTGGCGTTCATGGTCATCTCCAAAGAGCAAGGAAGGGCGGGAGTACCCTAACATGTCGTTTCAAGAGACGTTACCGTCGCTGCATAGGCGCGGGGTCAATCCGCGGACAGACGGACCGGCCAGAGGCGCGTGCGTTGGCGTCTGTAAGCGCGCATTTACGCTGTTTTCAGATTCGCGCAAGTGGCAAAATACTTGATACGACAATTCGTTTTTCAAGGAGGCACGCAAAGCGCTGCGTACCGGTGAGCGGTGACGGATCGGGGCTATTTTTCCCAATCCGTACCGATGGCTTCGCGGTCCTTTTCGCGTTCTTCGGCTGCCATTTCCCGCACCTCCGCGCGCTCTTCGGCGTCGCTTTGTTCGGGCGTGGAATTCGACTGAGGCTCCCCTGTCAGGGCAAGCGAGAACAGGATCGGGAA
Source organism: Sulfitobacter sp. CB2047 (assembly GCF_000735125.2). Lineage (NCBI taxonomy): Bacteria > Pseudomonadati > Pseudomonadota > Alphaproteobacteria > Rhodobacterales > Roseobacteraceae > Sulfitobacter > Sulfitobacter sp. CB2047. The sequence goes on from NZ_CP072613.1 coordinate 3,066,578, forward strand.
GTGGTCGGACCCGATATTGGGCAAGCGCGACATACGGATCAGGCGGAACTCTGCATCATGGAACAGATGATCAAGCGGCCAGCGCATGACGGCAATACCCGCGTGAAACGTGTTATAGAAGCCACGTCCGACCCGTGGATCAAGCAGCCCCGACAGCCGCTGAAACCGACGGGTGGTGGTGGACCAGGCCACGTCGTTCAGATCACCTGTCACGATCGCGGGCAGATCGTCCTTGCTGGCTTCGATGCCGACCAACGCGATCTCTCCGTCGCGGCCCTTGGTATCGTGATAGGGCACGGGGGGTTCGGGGTGCACGATATACAAACGCCACATCCGCCCTGACGGCATCGCGACCTTGGTCCGGATCGACGGCACATCATCAACCAGAAGGTCCCGCACCTGCGTCTCTGACGGCTCCATCTTGGACATCATGACCACGCCATAGGAGTTATCCTTGGGCACTTTCACCCAATGCGGGTACTGGTCTTTCAGCGCGTCATAAAGCGCGTCGACCCAGTCTGGGTCCACCTCAAGCGCGGCGGCGATATCCGGGTCTTCGGTGCGGATCAGGTCGACCAATCGCTGATACTGGCGATTGGATTGTTTCACGTTTGACGCAAGGATGGTGACACGGTTTTCCGCATCAGCGGCCTGTGCCTCGGTCGCATCCACCGATTGGCGCGGCCAGAGCGGTGTGAATTTCAGGATGTAGCCCGTGTGGATCGCCGCAATCACAGCGAGGATCGCCAGCGCCGGGTTGCGATGGTCAGGTTCAAGAAACACCAGCGCCACGGCAGCCAGCGCCACGGTCAACACAAACAGCTGCTCACGGGGGAATGCCATTCCCCGGATCGCGCCGTGCGGTATCTTGCTAAAGGGAAGCACGCTGATCGCCGAAACGAGTGCGACAACGCCCCAAAACAGACCGAGTAATATCGTCGCCAGCATGCATGCCCCCTACGTCAAAAAAAGGGGCGCAGAGCGGTTGCCCTGCACCCCTAGCTCAACACAAGGTTAAGCGGATTTGTTCCGAAGCCGCCAGAAGGGCGGAACCGAATTACTTGTCCTCGTCTTCATCCGTGTCGGAACCGCCCTCGGGCAGCTTGAAGAAACTGTCGGCGTCAGAATAGTCGCCGTGGTCTTTTTCTTCGTCATCCGCAGGGTTGCCGGACAGGGTGAACGTTTCCAGACCTTCGATAGAGGTCGGCATCTTCGGTTCCGTATCCATGCCAAGCGATTGTTCGGTGCTGACCAGACGGCGGCGTTCGTCATCGGTCATCAAGCCACCTTCGGCGGCTTTCTTGGCAGCGGCTTTCTGGACAGCGGCGTCCAGTTCGGACTGTTTGCACAGCCCCAAAGCCACGGGATCGATCGGTTGGATGTTCGCAATGTTCCAGTGCGTCCGCTCGCGGATCGCCTGAATGGTTGGCTTGGTGGTGCCGACCAGCTTGCTGACCTGACCGTCGGAGAGTTCGGGGTGGAACTTGACCAGCCAGTAGATCGATGCGGGGCGGTCCTGACGTTTGGACAGCGGCGTATAGCGCGGGCCGCGACGTTTCTCTTCGCCTTGGGCTGACGCGTTGAACTTGAGCTTGAGCTTGTGCAGCGGGTTCGCCTGCCCTTTTTCGATCTCTTCTTCGGTCAGCTGGTTGTTGGCAATCGGGTCAAAGCCCTTCACGCCTTGCGCCACGTCACCATCCGCGATGCCCTGCACTTCAAGCTCGTGCATTTCCACGAAATCCGCGATCTGTTTGAAGCTCAAGGTTGTGTTGTCCACCAGCCATACGGCAGTGGCGCGGGCCATAATCGGTTTTGCCATGTCGGTCTCTCCTTAAAACGCACTTTCCCCGTCGCCTGAAATAGGCGGTCCTGCGGGGCAGAACGGTTTCCATTGTGGGGGAACTTGAACGCCTTATACTCGGACCGGCAAAATAAGGAAAGACCCCAATGCGATTGCTGATCCTGTGCCTGTGTCTGTTGCTGGCCCCGATGCCCCGCCCCGCGGCGGCCAAGGGCGAAATTGCCGGGGAATTCGACTATTACGTGCTGGCGCTTAGCTGGTCGCCCAACTGGTGCGCGCTGGAAGGTGATACGCGCGATTCCGCGCAATGCGACGCCCGCCACGATCACGGCTGGATCATGCACGGGCTTTGGCCGCAGCTGCATCGGGGGTTTCCCTCCTACTGCCGCACCGCCGAACGCCCCCCCACCCGTGGCATGACCGCCGCCATGGCTGACATTATGGGAACGCCCGGTCTGGCGTGGCATCAATGGAAGAAACACGGCAGTTGTACCGGCCTGTCTGCCACCGGATATTTCGATCTGTCGCGTCAGGCCTATGATGCCGTGACCCGCCCCGCGGTCTTTCGCAAGGTCACGGGCGACATCCGCCTGCCCGCCTCGGTGGTGGAGGAAGCGTTTCTGAAAGCAAACCCGACGATGGAGGCCGATGGCGTTACCGTCACCTGCAAAAGCGGCTACATTCAAGAAGTGCGTCTATGCCTGTCAAAAACGCTGGAGCCGGTGCCTTGCGGGCGCGACGTGATCAAGGATTGCACGCTGGATGACGCGCTGTTTACCCCGATCAGATAAACCCGGCACTACGTGCGATCATTGCGGCGTCGGTGCGGTTGCGGGCGTCCAGCTTGCGGCACAGCGTTTTGACGTGCAGCTTGATCGTGACCTCTTGCAACTCTAGGTCGCGGGCGATTTCCTTGTTCGATTTCGCCTCCATCAAGCCGCGCAGAACCTGACGCTCCCGCTCTGACAGGGCCTTTTCAAAGTCGGTTTCTTCGGGATCGTCCTTGCCAGACATAAAGTTGACGGGCGCGTAAATCTCGCCCGCGGCCATAAAGCGGACCGCGTTGACCAGTGATTTCGCAGGCAGCGTCTTGGGCAGGAAACCGATCGCGCCCATGGCCAGCGCCTGTTCCGCGATCAACCGCGTTGCCGTGCCCGAAATCAGACCGACAGGCTTTTCCTCATTGGCTTTCATGACCTTAGGCAGCGCCTCAAGCCCCTTCATGCCGGGCATCGTATAGTCGAGCAGTACCAGATCAAACGGCCCCTCTGCCTCTATCTTGGCCATCGCTTCGGGCAGGTCGCTTGCTGCAACCGTCTCTGTCCCGCCATCGGCGTCCAGAAACATTGCAATCGTTTCGCGGACCATATCGCGGTCGTCCGCAATCAGTATCCGTAATGCCATAAGTTCTTTCCTTCCCTCGCCACCACCTCAATGCTGCTTAAGTAGTCGTAGACCAACTTATGGGCGAATAATAGCACACATGAGGATAGGATAACTGTGTCGAATTTTTGACGGCTATACCTTCGTATAGTAAGAATACCCTTAATCTCAGTCGCTCTCCAAACGGCGTTAACCTAAGGTTGATGTACAAACACAGGGGAAGGATACCGAGTTATGACGTTTCAAGCTTTCACCAAGACAATCACCGCCGCACTGTGCGGTGCCGCATTGGCCACTGCTGTGAGTGCACAAGAAGATGCCGTTCTGACCGTCACCGCAGGCGACATGGAACACACCTATACGATGGAGCAGCTGAAAGAACTGCCGTCGTCCAGCTTCGAGACCGAAACCATCTGGACCGAAGGCGCGCAGACCTTTCAGGGCGTATCGCTCAAGGATCTGATGGACACGCTGGACGTGTCCGAAGGTATGATCGAAGCAACCGCGATCAACGACTATGCGGTCGAAATCCCGATGGAGGATGCGGTGTCCGACGGGCCGATCATCGCTTATGCCAACAACGACAAAGAGATGTCGCGCCGCGGGAAAGGTCCGCTATGGATTGTCTATCCCTATGACAGCGACGTAAAGTACCAGACAGAAACGATCTATAGCCGTTCTATCTGGCAGTTGAACCGGCTGGCGATCAAGTAACCGCAAGGCATGTTCACCATGGCCGATTTGATGCAGCGCGGCCCACAGCGGAACAGGGTAAGATACGTTCTTGCCCTGGCGCTGATGGTCGGCATCCTGCTTGCCGGTTACCTGGCGTTCAACGTCTGGGACCGCGTGCGCGCCCTTGGCAGCGCACAGCAGGATCATGCCGAATGGGTGTTCTCGCAGCTTGAAATCGACTTTCTCAAACTGGATGGTGCCGTTGAACAGGCGCGGTCCGGGGACGAAAACGATCTGGCGAACCTGCGCAAACGGTTCGACATCTTCTACAGCCGCACCGAAGTCGCCGAACGCGTACAGCAAAGCGGCGACCTGACCCGCGAAATCCAGAAGATACAAGCGGTTCTGGACACACAGATCCCCCTGATCGACGGCAGCAATGAGGCGCTCGCCGCAGGTGTGCCCGCCCTATCGGAAGCGCTGGCCACGGTCGAGGATATGCCGCGCAACATCGGGCTTGCCTCCATCTCCTTTGCCGCCAAAGCGGCGGAGGCCGAGCGCAAAGAGATCGCGCAGCTGATCGAGATCTTGCTGGTGATCGTGGTGACCGTGACCATTGCGCTGCTGGGGGCGATCCTCCGGCTGTCGCGCCAGACGATCACGCTCAATCGTGCCTCGCGCGAGGTCGAACGCAACCACTCGCAGCTTGAAACCATGCTACGCGCCTCGCTTGATGCGGTGATGGTGCTGTCGGTGGATGGCGAGATTATCGATTTCAACGGCTCTGCCGAAGAGGTCTTTAGCATCTCGCGCGATCATGCGCTTGGGCGCAGCTACATCGAACTGCTGGTCCCCCCTAAACTGCGCCATCGCCAACGGGATAACCTCGCCCATTTCAACGAGACCGGCAAAACGCGGCTGGCTGAAACCGGCCGTCACGAGACAGAGATGATCGACGGCACGGGCCGCATCTTCCCTGTCGAACTTTCCGTGTCGCTGGCGCGGTCAAACGACGCGCCGGTTTTCGTCACATATATCCGCGACATCACCGACAAACTGCAAAAAGAGCAGGAGATCATCCGCGCCCGCGACGAGGCACTGGATGCCTATCAGGAAAAATCGCGTTTTTTCGCGATGATGAGCCACGAGATGCGCACGCCGCTGAACGGCATCCTCTCTGCCATCCACTTGCTGCACGACGACAAGCTGGACGCCGAACAGCGTAAATACGTCGAAGCCGCGCTGAAATCCGGTGACATCCTGCTGGGCCATATCGACGACGTGCTAGCCATCGAACGCAGTGAGGCCGAAACCAACGACAACGAGTTGCAAGCCAGTGATATGGTCGCGCTGACCGCCGGCATGGTCAACACCATGACGCCACTGGCCAAGACATCGGACACGCGGCTGCATCTGGATCAGGACGGGCTGACCGACACACCCATCCTGACAGACCCGCGCGCGGTGCAGCAGATTCTGGTCAACCTCATCAGCAACGCGATCAAATTCAGCCCCGACGACGATATTGTGCTTAGCGCGACCTATGACATGGAAACGGACAATGCGCCGATGCTGCATATCGAAGTGGCAGACAATGGCCCCGGTATCCCGCCCGATGACCTCAAGCGGATTTTCGAGGATTACGTATCGCTCGACAGCCGCTACGAGCGGCGCACAGGGGGCACCGGTCTGGGGCTGGGTATCGTGCGGCGGCTGGTGCACCGTCTGGGCGGCACGATCACCTGCGTCTCGGAGGTTGGCAAAGGCGCGCGGTTTATCGTGCGACTGCCAGCAGACTTCGTGCAGACAGAAGCCCCGCAGCCCGTCGCCCAACCGCAGCTTGATACCGAAGACACCCCCGCGATGAACCTGCTGGTCGTCGACGATAACGAGATCAACCGCGATCTGCTTAAGGCAATGCTGGGCCGTCTGGGTCACGAGGTCACCCTTGCCAGCAGCGGCCCCGAAGGCATCGATCGTGCGGTCGAACAGAGGTTTGACGCGATCCTGATGGATATTTCGATGCCGGGGATGAGCGGGCTACAGGCCACGCAGGTGATCCTTCAAGGGGGCGGGCCCAATGCCGATACCCCGATCATGGCTGTGACCGCCCACGCCCTGCCCAACGAACGCGCGGCCTTTACCGCGGGCGGGATGACCGGCTTTCTGCAAAAACCCATCAACACGCGCCGTCTGAAAACCGCGCTAAGCGAGCTTGTGATGCCCGCCGCTGAAGGTGCCTCTGATGCGACTGAAGCGACGCACGCCGAACCGCAGCATCCGGTGCTGAACGCCAATCAGGTGAACGAATTGTTCGAACTGCTTGGCCCTGAAAAGCTTGCCGATCGCATTGGCAATCTGCGCCAACGTGTAGAGGGGCAATTGCCGCCCCTAGCCTCTGCCGAGGACCGCGACGATCTGCAACGCAAGACCCACGACCTTGCCGGGTTGTGCGGCATGTTCGGCGCAGAGCGTATGCACGCGCTGCTTGCCACCATCGAACAGGACTGCAAACAGGGCGACGTGGATAAAGCCCGTGATCAGGTCGCCAAAGTGCCCGCGGCATGGGCCGAAACCCTAGATGCGTGGGAGGCGCGCCTGTCGGCGTAACGCCCCCTGAACGACAAAGGGCGCCCTGATATCAGAGCGCCCCTTGCCTCATATTATTGCCAGCCGCTTAGGCGTTGGCGTCAACCTTCAACACGATCTTGCCGATATGGCCGCTTGTCTCCATGCGGGCATGCGCCTCGCTCGCGTCCTCGAACGCGTATTCGCTGTCCATCACCGGTGCGATCTTGCCCGCGTCCAGCAGTGGCCAGACCTTCTCGCGCAGTTCTTCGGCGATCTTGGCCTTGGCCAGATCGCTTTGCGGACGCAGGGTGCTACCGGTCATCGTCAGACGGCGTGTCATCAGCGTGGCAAAGTTCACCTCTACCTTGGGCCCGCTGAGGAAGGCGATCTGCACAAGACGGCCGTCTTCGGCCAGCGCTTGCAGGTTGCGCGGGATGTAGTCGCCGCCGACCATATCAAGGATCAGGTCTGCCCCGCCCTCGGCTTTCAGCACATCAACGAAATCCGAGTCACGGTAGTTGATCGCGGCCTCGGCCCCGAGTTTGGCGCAGGCGTCGCATTTGCTATCGGTCCCTGCCGTGGCAAAAACCCGTGCGCCGAATTCGCGCGCCAGCTGGATCGCAGTCGTCCCGATGCCCGACGACCCGCCATGCACCAAGAACCGTTCGCCCGCTTTCAGGCCACCGCGCATGAACACGTTGGACCAGACGGTGAAGAATGTTTCGGGCAAGCAGGCGGCTTCCTTCATGTCCATGCCCTTGGGCACCGGCAGACAATGGGCCGCAGGCGTCGCGACATATTCCGCATAGCCGCCACCGGGCAACAGCGCGCAGACCTTGTCGCCGACAGCCAAACCGCTGACGCCTTCACCCACGGCGGACACCACGCCCGAGGCTTCAAGCCCGGGCAGATCGCTGGCAGTGGGGGGCGGCGCATACATGCCCGCGCGTTGCAGCGCATCGGGGCGGTTCACACCGGCATAGGCCACTTTGATCACCACTTGCCCGTGGGCCGGCTGCGGCATGGGTCGGTCGGTGGGTTGCAGCACTTCGGGTCCGCCGGCCTTGGTGATCTCTATCGCACGCATGGTTTCTGTCATCGACTACGTCTCCTCCGTAAATCTGATTTGCCGCACCATAGGCACGGTTTTCGGCACACACAATGCGAACTGACAGGCGTCAGGCCGCGGAGGGCCTCACATCAAAGCCCGCCACGGGCACGCAGGGCCTCGGCCACATGTTCGGCGTCGTCAATCGCCAGCACGGTAAACGGGATGATCATCCGCCAGCCGACCCGCTTGGTGGATCGCGCGCGCCATGACTGCGCCAACAACTGGCCCTTTTGCGCCAGAACGGGGGTAAAGCGGATGACGAGGGCGATGCCCAGTTCGATTGCGCGGGTCTGGATTCCAAGGCGGCGCAGCGGCGTTGTCAGCCATGTCACCACAGCCACCATCTGTGCCAGCTTGGTCGTCATGGTCACCAGATTCGCCAGCGCCACCGCTGTCATCATCCGCAACGTCACGGTCGCACCCGCCATGATGTCATGGGTCACGATATGCCAGACCATGATCAGCACAACGAAGGGCAGCAGCACCCGCAAGCGCGCCAGCCCCACCTTGAAAAACCGCCATCCCGGCAGCGCATAAAGCAGCAGGGTCACCGCCAAGGCCGCCGCCTGCAGCGCGGGGTGGGTCAGGCTGAATAGCCCCATCGTCGCCACGCAAAGCGCTGCCAGCTTTGCCCCCGCAGGCCAACCGTGGGCGCGGGTCTCAACCGGGGAGGTGAGTGAAATCATCGCTTTCCCCGATCTCTTGCATCTGTGCCACAAAGGCTTGGGTCACCTGAGGCACCGCGCCGTCCTGCACGATCCGACCCTGATCGATCCAGATCATCCGGTTATAGGTCGCCAGATGCGCGGGGTCATGGGTGATGTGCACCAGATGCGCCTCTACTGCGTGCAGCACGCGCGTGAGGTGCATCATCGTCGGGATATCAAGCCCCGCAAAAGGTTCATCGAGGATGATCAGGCGCGGCTGCATGGCAAGGATCGACATCAGACAGACCAGCTGCCGCTGCCCCTGAGATAGCTGATGGATCGCCGCCTTTGCCCAATGGCTGCGGTTAAAGCGGGCGAGGATATCCGCCGTTCTCTCTGCGGCCTCTTTTGGGGTGTGTTTCAGCTGGGTCAGGCCAAAGCTGATCTCTTCTTCCACCGTGGGGAAGATAATCTGGTGATCGGGGTTCTGGAACAGGATGCCGACCTGCCGCAAGGCCGCCTTGCGATCCTTGACCACATCCACCCCGTTGATCCGCAGCTTGCCCGACGACGGGGCCACCAGCCCAGCCAGCACCCGTGCCAGAGATGTCTTGCCGGACCCGTTACGTCCGACAATACCAATCCGCCGCTCGGATGCCTGCAGTGTCACATCACATAGCACCGAGGTTCCTTCGGGGGTGTAGGAAACCTTGTCCAGATCGATCAGAAACGGGTGCATATGCGTGAGTACCAGTAAGCCGCGCCCGCGCCGGATGCGGACGCCGCAGCACCTAGCAGGTCTGGTCTGGCGAGGAAAGCCAGCCTAGGGACGCGGGCTGCCCCAGCTACCGGGAAGATCGCTACGGTTCAGGCGCGAGGGGGCTTTCACATGGGAAAGCAACCAGTTGGGCCCGGCCATCAACATGCTGAGCGTCGGGCTGCTGTTCACCTGCGCCTTGACCTTTTCGATCTGCATCACATTCTCGATCCGCCGATCAAGGAAGGCCCATGTCTCTGCGTGGCCCTCGCTCGTATCGCCCAGCCAGAACAGCACGGTCGAGGAATAGACCGCGCTCAGCGTGGCGCGTTTGGTGTACCAGTTCACGTCTTCGGACGTATCCCCCAAGGCAGTCCATATGGCATCCGCCGTCCCCCAGACCAGTTTGGCCCCCTCGGGCGCATATTGTGGCAGGGCAAACAGGGTTGTCCCACGACGTACCGCCTCTTTGTCCGTGGCGGCCTCAAGACGGAAGCGGACCATAGCGGCAACCTTGGCCGAGAATTTCATCTCGGTCATGTTTTCGGCCTTCATCCGATCGATCATCTGCTGATCGCCACGCTTGTGATAGGCGACGGCCAGGTCAACGGCACCGCGCGGACAGACAGCACGCGCGACGGTCGGGTCCATGCCGGTATCGCTGACCGCAGCCTTGAACGTCGCCTCTGACCAGCCGTCAAACGCGACATGCATCAGCGCGGCATCCAGCAGCTGTTCTTTCGGTGTCTGGGACGTGTTCGTCATAGCGGCCTCCTGAAGGGGTGATTGGCTTTGCTCTAGACAATATAGGTTTCGGTTGCTATATGGCCAGTTCCTGCAAATCCTTGCAACTTCAAACTAGAAAGGTGGTGAAAACCACATGCAGGTTAGTGTTCGCGATAACAACGTCGATCAAGCGCTGCGCGCCCTGAAGAAAAAACTTCAGCGCGAGGGTGTGTTTCGTGAAATGAAGCTTAAGCAGCATTTCGAGAAACCTTCCGAGAAAAAAGCACGCGAGAAAGCAGAAGCGATCCGCCGTAGCCGCAAACTGGCACGGAAGAAATTGCAGCGCGAAGGCATGATGTAAATCATCCAAGCGACGCATAAGAATACGAACCCCCGTTACCTTTCGGTGCCGGGGGTTTTCTTTTGTCTGCCGCTGCGCGCGTGGTGACGCATGGGTACAGTAGACAGGACCCGACCGCAGAGCGTATCGCAAAGCGGCCAGAGACAGGACAGACCATGACCCAGCCCACCTACCCCAGCGTTGCCCCGATCCACCGGCGGGCTGATCTGATCGTCCACCTTGTGGGGCTTGCGCTGATTCTGGGGGCTGGCGGTGCGTTGGTGATGAAATCGGCCACATCGCTGCAAACGGCGGTGACGGTCGCGGTGGTGGTCTATGTGCTTTGCGCGCTGGCATCAAACCTTGCATCCTGCGCCTACCACTTCGCGCCATGGCATGACGCGCGCAAACTCATGCGGCGGATTGATCATGCGGCGATCTATCCCAGTATCGCGGGCACGTTTACGCCGTTCTTCGTGCAGGCCGGCACGACATGGACGATCACGCTGCTTTGTGTGTCATGGGGGCTGGCGCTGGTGGCGATGTACAAAAAAATCACCGACCCGCAGGTTCAGGGCAAATGGTCCACCGCATCCTATCTGGGGCTGGGCGCCATTGGCCTTTGTGCACTGCCGGACCTGACAGGGGTGCCGCTGGCAACACTCTGGTGCATCATCGGCGGGGCATTTGCCTATGTGATCGGCGTCGGCTTTTATGTGCGCCGCGCCATGCGCTTTCGCTATGCGACGTGGCACGCTTGGGTCAATATCGGCGGCATCGCGATGTTCGCCGGCATCTGGATGGCGCTGTTTCCCTCCGCGATTTAACCGACTGGCAGCGCTGTGGTGTTGCACACCGTGCGCAGCGCAAAGCTGGATTGCATCTGCCCCACACCGGGCAACCGCGCCAAATGCTGGCGATGGATGCGGGCGAAATCCTCGGTATTTTCGGCCACGACCTTAAGCAGGTAATCCGCGGCCCCCGCCATCAGGTGGCATTCCAGCACATCGGGAATACGCGCAACCGCCTTTTCAAAGGCGTCCAGCACCTCGTCCGCTTGACCTTGTAGGGTGATCTCGACAAACACCGTCGTGGGGACACCCATCTTGCGCGGGTTCAGCAGGGCGACGTAATCGCGGATATACCCTTCGGCTTCCAGCCGCTGCACGCGCCGGTGACAGGCCGACGGCGAAAGATGTACCTTTTCCGACAGGTCAGAGTTCGACATCCGCCCGTTGCGTTGCAGGGCAGTAAGGATGCGGCGATCGATGTCGTCTAGACTCATGTGGCGCAATACTTTCGCGTGAAATGACCAATATGCAGCAGAGTATTCGAAGAGCAAGGGGGATAACGGCCCATAATCCGTGCCCAATTGCGTATCGAGGGGCGTACCGTAATTCAAATGCACCCTCAATAGGATGAACTCATGAAAATCGGTTGCCCCAAAGAAATCAAGCCACAGGAATTCCGCGTCGGCATGACCCCGAATGCCGCTTACGAGGCGGTGAATAAGGGACATGAGGTTGTTATCGAAGCAGGTGCCGGCATCGGCGCTGGTTTTGATGACGCCGCCTATACCGACGCAGGCGCGACGATCCTTGCCACCGCGCAAGAGGTCTTCGAGAGCGCCGACATGATCGTCAAGGTCAAGGAACCCCAAGCGGTCGAGCGCAAGATGCTGCGCGAAGGGCAGATCCTGTTCACCTATCTGCACCTCGCCCCCGATCCCGAACAGACCAAGGATCTTCTCGCCTCCGGTGCGACTTGTATCGCCTATGAAACCGTCACCGACCGCAATGGTGGCTTGCCGCTGCTTGCGCCAATGTCCGAAGTCGCCGGTCGTCTGGCCCCGCAGGTGGGCGCATGGACGCTGCAAAAAGCCAACGGCGGTCGCGGCGTGCTGATGGGCGGCGTCCCCGGCGTTGGTCCGGCGCGTGTGGTCGTGATCGGCGGCGGTGTTGTCGGCACCCACGCCGCACGCATTGCCGCTGGTATGGGCGCGGATGTCACCGTGCTTGACCGGTCCCTGCCCCGTCTGCGCTATCTGGATGACATCTATGGCGGCGTGTTCAACACCTCTTACGCCTCGGCGGGCAATACGATCGAACTGGCGCGCGAGGCTGATATGATCATCGGTGCCGTCCTGATCCCCGGGGCCGCCGCCCCCAAACTGATCAGCCGCGCGCAACTGTCCGAGCTCAAGCCCGGCGCGGCGCTGGTGGACGTGGCAATTGACCAAGGTGGCTGCTTTGAAACCTCGAAAGCGACCACCCACCAAGACCCCGTATACGACGTGGACGGCATCATGCACTACTGCGTTGCCAACATGCCCGGTGCCGTGGCGCGGACATCGACCATTGCGCTTGGCAACGCCACGATGCCATTCATGCTGGCACTCGCGGATAAAGGCTGGAAGCAAGCCTGCGCCGACGATCCCCACCTCAAGGCAGGTCTGAACGTGCACGCAGGTCAGCTGACCTACGCCGCCGTGGCCGAAGCGCTCGGGATGGAGGCGATCACCGCCGATCAGGCCATCGCCGGTTAATCACCCCCTACGCACCACGCAAAAGGCCCGCAGTGCACCTGCGGGCCTTTTCGTTTCACGCGGTTGAAACGCTTACTTCTTGGCAAGCTCATCGCGAATTTGCAGCAGCACGTCCAACTGGCTGGGGCCAGTCGCCACTTCGGGCGCGACATCATCGGGGCGTTCAGCCAGCGACTTCAGCCGGTTGACGGATTTCACCAGCATGAACACCACAAAAGCGATGATCAGGAAGTTGATGCAGGCCGTGATGAATGCGCCATAGGCAAAGATCGCCGCGCCGGTTTCGCGCGCCGCGTCCAGACCGGTACCCGCAGGCACATCCCCAGACAGCACCACATACATGCTGGTGAAATCAACGCCGCCAAGGACCAGACCGATCACAGGGTTGATCAGATCGCTGACCAGCGAGGTCACAATAGCCGTAAAGGCCGCGCCGATAATGATACCGACTGCCAGGTCCATAACATTGCCCTTGGCAATGAAATCCTTGAATTCTTGAATCATGTCTGTCCCTCGTATGATTGAAAGCCGTGTCTGCTACGTCGCACGACATACTGTGCATGCGTTAGCATAAGTTTTCCAAATAACGATGGATTTTTGTCGGATAAGCACGGTTTTCCCCCTTACAGAGGCGAAAACCGCGCAATCCGGTGCAACGCCTGCTTACTCTGGCAGGGTGCCCGTCAGCACATAGCGCAGGATTTGCACGACCTGCGCGGGCTCTTGGGCGACAGCCAAAGCTGCGGCGTCGACCTCTTTCAGCGCGTGCGCGTGGTCGGCCCCATGCAGAATCACCAGAGATTTCCCCAGAGCCGCCGCATAGCCTGCATCAAAAGCCGCGTTCCACTGTTTGTACTGATCGCCAAAACGCACGACCACGACATCCGCCTCTTCGATGCCCTTGCGGGTGCGGATCGCGTTCAGCTGTGCGCCCTTGCGGTCGTGCCAGAACTTGTTTTCCTCGACCCCTAGGATCGCCACACCGCAGTCGTCGCTGGCCGCGTGGTCGGTGACAGGGCCGGTGAACACAACATCCAACCCTGCCGCGCCATCGATGATCTGATCGCGCCAGTCGGTGTGGATTTCACCCGAGAGATATACATGCAGTGTCATACCGCCTCCGTTCGCTTTAGCCGCGCAGCACGCCGCCGCTGGCTTTGGTCACCTTGTCGATGACCTTGGCGCCAACCGCCTCGATATCCGCGTCTTTCAGCGTCTTGTCGCTTGGCTGCATCCGTACCGTGAGGGCGAGCGATTTTTTCCCCTCGCCCAAGGCACCGCCGATGAATTCGTCAAAGACGCGCACATCGTCGATCAGGGCCTTGTCCGCCCCCATCGCCGCATTGACCAAGGTCAGCGCGTCAACATCGGCATCCACTACAAAGGCAAAGTCACGTTCCACCGCTTGCAGCGCGCTGGTGTTCAGCGCGGGACGTGTGGCACCGGACTTGCGCGGCAAGGGCACCTCGGCTGGCCAGATGGTGAAGCCCATCGCGGGCCCTTTGACATCCAGTGCCGCCAGAACCCGCGGGTGAATTTCACCAAAGACGCCAAGCACTTTTTTCGGGCCAAGGCAGATCTGTCCGTGACGCCCGGGGTGGAACCAGTCAGCGCCATTGCGGTTGATCTGCACCTTGGCGGGGGCACCGATGGCGGACAGGACCGCCTCGATATCCGCCTTGACGTCGAACACATCGACCGGACGCGATGCGCCATGCACATCTTTGGGGCCGGTGCTGCCGGTCAGCAGGCCGCTGATCTGCAGATGCTGATCGCCGGGCTCGCCGCCGGTGAAGACGGGGCCGACCTCGAACAGCGCCATGTCAGGGAAGCCCCGCGCCAGATTGCGGGCCGCGGCCTGCAGCAAGGCGGGCAGCAGCGACGGACGCATATGGCTCATGTCATTGCTGATCGGGTTTTCCAGACGGGTGCCGTCGGTGCCGCCACCAAACAGCGCAGCAGACGCCTGATCGATAAAGCTGTAGGACACGCATTCGTTGTAGCCCAAGGCGGCACAGGCGCGACGCGCGATGGCCTCGCGGCGCTGCATCGGCGACAGGACGGGCTTGGGCACGCCGGTCGTCAGGCGCGGCAAGGGGCGCCCTTCAAGCTTGGTGAGTGACGCAATCCGCGCGACTTCCTCGACCAGATCGGCTTCGCCCTGCACATCGGGGCGCCAGCTTGGGACATGCGCCATGTCGCCTTCCAGACGGAAGCCAAGCGCCGTCAGCGTCTTGCGCTGCTCGCTTTCCGAGATGGTCATCCCCACCAGCGACTGCACGCGCGCCGCGTCCAGCTTGTAGGCGCGAGAATAGTCCGGCACCTTGCCCGCAACGACAACTTCGGACGCCTCACCGCCTGCGATGTCCAGGATCATCTGGGTCGCATGTTCGATGGCATATGGCGTCCATTCGGGGTCAATCCCCCGTTCAAAACGATAGCGCGCGTCCGAGTTGATCTTGAGCGCGCGGCCCGTGTAGGCGGTGCGCACCGGATCGAAATAGGCCGCTTCGACAAAGACATTCACCGTGTCCATGGAACAGCCGCTTTCCGCGCCGCCCATCACACCCGCGATGCTTTCGACCTTTTCGGCGTCCGAAATCAGGGTCATGCCTTCGCTGAAGGTATATTCCTTGTCGTCCAGCCCCATCAGGGTCTCGCCGCCCTTGGCGCGGTGGATGCGCAGGCTGTTGCCCGCGACCTTATCCGCGTCGAACACGTGCAAAGGACGGTTGCGGTCATAGGTGAAGAAGTTCGTCACATCGACGAGGAACGAGATCGGGCGCAGGCCAATGGCGCGCAGCTTGTCCTGCAACCATGCCGGCGACGGGCCATTTTTGACGCCGCGGATCACACGACCGTAGAAAACCGGACATTGGTCCAGCGTGTCTTCGTCGATCGAAACAGAGATCGGGCACGGGAACTGCCCCTCGACCGCGGGCACATCGCGCTGTTTCAGCGTGCCCAGACCACGGGCCGCCAGATCACGCGCAATCCCGCGCACACCCAAGGCATCGGGTCGGTTGGGGGTGATCGCGATCTCGATCACGGGGTCGACCTTGGCGGGGTCGTTTTCCGCCAGCCAGTCGATGAAACGGTCGCCGACATTGCCCGAGGGCAGCTCAATGATACCGTCATGTTCCTCAGATAGTTCAAGCTCGCGCTCTGACGCCATCATGCCAAAGCTTTCGACGCCACGGATCTTGCCAACGCCGATGGTGGTATCAATGCCCGGCACATAGACGCCCGGTTTCGCCACCACCACGGTGATGCCCTGACGCGCGTTCGGGGCACCGCAGATGATCTGCTGGACGCCTTCGTCGGTATCCACCTGACAGATCTGCAAACGATCTGCGTCGGGGTGCTTTTCTGCCGATTGCACATAGCCCAGCGTAAAATCCGCCAGCTTCGCGCCACGGTCTTCGACGCCTTCGACCTCGAGCCCCAGATCGGTTAGCGCATAGGTGATTTCATCAATCGACGCGGTGGTGTCGAGATGTTCCTTCAGCCAGGACAGTGTGAATTTCATGGCGGTGATCCTCATGCAATGCTTGCGCTAGGGCGTAGCGTTTAATCGGCGCGGTTTCAATCCGGTGCGGCTGCGTTTTGCGCCTAGCCCGGTGTTTTGGGCATCAACCCGTCCAGCTGGTAGCCAAGCCACCCGGTCGGGATGAAATGTCCGCCGGTATGGATGTCCAGCGTCACGCTGCGGTCGCCGGCGCAATTGTCCCAAGCGAAATGCGCGAACTCTACCCCCGGGGCGAGGGTCAGTGCGCCGTCCAGCCGGCCCTTGCCGCAGCGGAACGCCTTGCGCCACAGGGCGACGACATTGGTGGTGTCATGCTCAGGCCCGCGCGGCAGGCTCATCCACAGGTCGTTGAGCCCATGCACATGGCGGACCTGACGCGGCGGGTTGGCGCAGGTGCTGGCCTGTTTGATCGTGCCCGACATGGTCATCAGCCCCGCGATCCGGTCGCCGCGCGCGCAGGCATAGCGCCACGCCATCGCCGCCCCGAAACTGAACCCCGAGATATAGATCTGGCTTTGATCCACCGGATAGCGTTTCGCCACATCCGCCAGCACCGCATCGGCAAAGGCGATATCCGCAGTGTCATCCTGCCAGAACCGCCACGCCCGATGCTGCGCCGACGGGGCCACCAGCATCACGCCACGGGGCTTTGTCTCGGACCCGATACGCGGATGATGGATCACCGTGCGCCCGCGCCGCAGAAAAGCGTGAAAATGCATCATGACAGGCAGGGGCGTCACGCCGTCCCAATCGTCGGGCATCAGGATGTTGTAGCTGCGGTTGCCGACAGGGCAGACGGTATCCCCGCCGCAGGGCGGGAGGGCTTGGGCGGCGGCGGGGGAGGTGAGGAGGAGGAAACTACAATAAAAGGCGAATATGAAAAAGATATTTATGTTAAATCGTCGTCGATATTGCCTGACCATGTAGGATTTAATCCACATCAAGTTTAGTAAAAAACAATAGCAAATAGAGTTTGCGCGACAAAAGCTATCCCGAGAATGAATAGCGCAACCGCTAACCAGTTGAACAAGTTTGGGAAACGCCTAACAGTCCAAAATTCAACCTCTGAAGCCAGACATTCAGCACACTTTACTGAATTGATCCAGGCAGAGCGTTGGTTGATATAGAGGCAGTCAATAACGACTAGTTCGTTTGGCGCTATTTGAGGAATTCTAATTAGACAATTACCTTTTTCAACTATCCTGATCTCAGATTCCCGGGGCTGGAATATCGAAATATCATTTGGAGTTGAGCTGAGTACAAACTCAACCCCGGTCGCGGTTTTCTTACCGACGTTTTGCAGAAAGAACTTTTCTACATATATTTCATTCGCATTCGATTGAGCGGCATCTTGATCATGGGGGGTAAAGATTACATTTCGCGAATTGTTTGCTCGCCCATAAATAAGCTTCACCTTCGACCTGAACATATAGACGATAAAGGTCGCAGCCAAAGTAAACCCCAAGCCGACGACATTCGTGTGGATTTCAGAAAACAGCGCCCAAAGCCCTTCGAAACTGGTCACCGGCTCAAACCACCATGCAGCGTCGGCTGGTCCAAGCTTGCAAACCCGTAATGGCGCAACCAACGCAGGTCTGAATCAAAGAACGCCCGCAAATCAGGAATGCCGTATTTCAGCATCGCGATACGGTCGATGCCCATGCCAAAGGCAAAGCCCTGCCATTCGTTCGGGTCGATCCCGCCCGCTTGCAGCACCTTCGGGTGGACCATGCCGGAGCCCAGCACCTCCATCCAGCCGTCGCCTTCGCCGATGCGCAGCTGCCCGTCGACCCAGGAACACTGGATGTCGACCTCTGCCGACGGCTCGGTGAAGGGGAAATGCGAGGCGCGGAAGCGGGTCTTGATGCCCTCGACCTCGAAAAACGCGCTAAAGAATTCCTCCAGCGTCCATTTCAGGTTCGCCATAGAGATGTCTTTGTCGATCGCCAGACCTTCGACCTGATGGAACATCGGCGTGTGGGTCTGGTCATAGTCGGCACGGTAGACGCCGCCGGGGCAGATGATGCGCAGGGGCGCGCCTTCGGCCTCCATCGTGCGGATCTGCACGGGGCTGGTGTGGGTGCGCAGCACGTGGGGCGGACGGTCGTCGCCCTCGGTACGGGCCATATAGAACGTGTCCATCTCGGCGCGTGCGGGGTGGTGGCCGGGGATGTTCAGCGCGTCGAAGTTATACCAATCAGTGTCGATGCGCGGCCCTTCGGCGACTGAAAACCCCAGCTCGGCGAAGATCGCGGTCACTTCCTCGGTCACCTGGCTGACGGGGTGGATCGTGCCCTGACGCGTCGCGCGCGTGGGCAATGTCACATCCAGCCATTCGCTGCGCAGACGTTCATCAAGGGCCGCATCCCCAAGTGCTGCTTTCTTCGCGGCAATGGCGGAGTTGATCTCGTCCTTGAGCGCGTTCAGCGCGGGGCCGACTGTCTGGCGTTCTTCGGGCGTCATACGGCCCAGCTCGCGCATCTTCAGGGCGACTTCACCCTTTTTACCCACGGCGGCCAGACGGATGTCCTCCAACGCGGCTTCGTCGGCGGCACCAGCGATCTGGCCCAGATATTTCGCTTTCAGGTCGTCCATATCGGCCTCATGTCTTTTGCTCGGGCTGGTGCTAGCAGAATTGGCCCCGAATACAAGCGGCAGGGCCATTTGAAGCGGGTCTTGTGATGCTGAAACCGCGGGCACATAGTGGCGCAAACCATCAAGGGGGTGCCGCGCGTGGCAGAGATTTTACAACCCGACGGCAACCCGTCCCTGCCCCGACCTGTCACACGGCCCTGGCTGGCGCTGCTTGGCCTGACGCTGGGGGTGACGGTCACCAACGGGTTCGCGCGCTTTGCCTACGGGCTGATCCTGCCCGCGATGAAGACCGAGCTGGACTGGACCTATGCGCAAGCGGGCTGGCTGAACACGGCGAATGCCATCGGCTATATCATCGGCGCAGTGCTGACGCTGCTGCTGATCGGGCGCATCGCGCCTGCGCGGTTGTTCGGGTTCGGCATGGTGACCACGACGCTGACGCTGCTGGCGACGGGGTACGAGGCGACGATGGGCTGGCAGACCTTCTGGCGGATCGCGGCGGGGGTGTTCGGGGCGATGTCCTTTTCCACCGCAGGGGTGCTGACCGCGCGACTGTTTCCGGGCGACGCGCGCCGCAATGCGCTGGCGATCGCGATCCTGTTCGGCGCGGGCGGCGGTATCGGGATCATGCTGGCAGGCGCGTCCCTGCCCCTGATGATAGAGTTCTGGGGCACCGGATCATGGCGCTATGGCTGGTATATCATCGGCGCGATCAGCGTCGCCTGCCTGCCCCTGTCCCTATGGGCCGCGGCGCGTCTGTCGGTGCCTGCACAGCGCAACACGGCGGCCGGCGGCATCAAGCTGCACCTGATCTGGAGAGAGCTTGCAGGCTACGTCGGTTTTGCCATGGGATACATCGTCTATCTGACGTTCCTGTCGGCGTGGATGACGGATCAACAGGCACCGGCGCTGCTGATCTCGGCGGTGTGGATCATCATGGGGGTGGCGCTGATCGCCTCGCCCTTCGTCTGGCGCGGGGTATTGGCGCGGCACGCTTCGGGCAAGCCCCTGGCGATGATCCTGACCGGCATCGCAATCGGATCGGCGCTGCCGCTCGTCCTGCCTGCGGGTGGGGCCGTGGTGATTTCAGCCGTGGTTTTCGGGCTTTGCGTCTTCATGGCCCCCGGCGCGATCACCAGCTTTATCCGCCAGAACCTGCCTGCCGAAAGCTGGGCCGCCGCGATGAGCCTGTTCACCGTGGTCTTTGCCATCGCGCAGACCGCAGGCCCCTTCGCCGCCGGTGCCTTGGGCGACCTGACGGGCAATATCGGGTCCAGCCTCTTGGCCGCCGCTGCGATCCTGCTGACCGGGGCCGCTGTGGTGTCGTTTCAAAAACCGCTGCCGCAACAAGACCCCGGCTGATCACCGCACAAACGAAAAACGCCGCCCCGATGTCAGGGCGGCGTTCTAAAACTTGGGGTCGGCAAAGGGCGCTTACGCGGCCAGTGCGTCTTGTGCTTGCTTCACGATGGCACCGAATGCTTCGGGCTCGTTGATGGCCAGGTCGGACAGAACCTTCCGGTCCACTTCGATACCAGCCAGGGACAGACCATTGATGAAGCGGCTGTATGTCAGTGCTTCGTCGTGGCTGCGCACAGCGGCGTTGATCCGCTGGATCCACAATGCGCGGAAGTTCCGCTTGCGGTTCTTACGGTCGCGCGTGGCGTATTGGTTGGCTTTGTCGACCGCCTGACGGGCGACCTTAAAGGTGTTCTTGCGGCGGCCATAGTAACCTTTGGCTGCTTTGATTACCTTTTTGTGACGGGCGTGGGTAACGACACCACCTTTTGTACGGGACATATCGGCTCTCCTATCTTAGCGGTCGTAGGGCATGAAGCCCTTGATGATCTTGGCGTCGGGTGCAGACAAAGCTGTTGTCCCACGCGCGTCACGGATGAATTTTTTCGTCCGTTTGATCATACCATGCTGTTTGCCAGCCTGACCGCCGATGACCTTGCCGGTCGCCGAGATCTTAAAGCGCTTCTTGGCGCTCGATTTCGTCTTCATCTTGGGCATTTCCGTCTCCTTAACTTGAGTTCGGTAAGTGCGCGACTCGGCATGCCACGAAGGCCGGACGCGCGGAACGAAGCTGGCGTATAGGAGGGACAGGGGCCCAAAGCAAGGGCAAAAGCGCGAAACGCCTGCGCTTACCAGAACTTGTAGCGCGCAATCACATGCAAAACGGCGTCTGGCACGTCTTCCAACGCATAGCCGCCCGGATGGGTGTTGATGGCATAGACGATCATCCCGCCCGCGATCAGCACAGTCAACGCCGACGCGCGCGGCGCACGTCCATCAGAGAAGGCCGACACGACAGAGGGGATAGAAAGCACAGCAAGGGCAAGACCAATCACCAAAATCAGATCAGTATCCATTATTCCTGCCCTTGCTCGATATATTCTTGTTACCTGACCAGAGGTTATTCCGGATCGGTATTAAAAATCAATCGTTCGTCGCAGGGTGCGACGCGCAGGATATTTGTGCTGCCCTCGACGTTGAAAGGCACGCCTGCGGTGACAACGATCATATCCTCCGGCCCGGCATAGCCTTCGTCACGGGCAACGCGTGCAGCGCTGACCACAGCCATCTTGAAGCGTTCCAGCGTGCCGGTCTGAACGCAATTTACGCCCCAGGTGAGCGCCAGACGGCGCGCGGTCTTGACCAGGGGTGACAACGCGATGATCGGCACCCGCGGGCGTTCACGTGCGGTCAACAGCGCCGTGGTCCCGCTTTGGGTAAAGCAACAGATCGCCTTGATATTCGCGGTTTCGGCAATCTCGCGTGCGGCGGCAACGATACCGTCCGCCACGGTCATGCGGTCCACCTTGCGCGACGATTCGATAATCTGGGTGTAGGTCGGATCCTGCTCTACCTCGGTGGCCACGTTATCCATCGTGCGCACCGCCTCGACCGGATAGGCACCGGCCGCGGATTCCGCCGACAACATCACCGCATCGGCCCCTTCATAAATGGCAGTCGCGACATCTGATACCTCGGCCCGGGTGGGGATCGGGCTTTCGATCATCGATTCCAGCATCTGCGTCGCCACGATCACCGGCTTTGCCGCCGCACGGCATTTGCGCACCAGTCGTTTCTGGATCGGCGGTACGTTCTGCACCGGCAGCTCAACCCCCAGATCCCCACGCGCGACCATGATACCGTCGCTCACCGCCAGGATGTCCTCGAACCGGTCCACGGCCGAAGGCTTTTCGATCTTGCTCAGCAATGCGGCACGGCCCTTGGCCAGTTCGCGCGCCTCGGTCACATCTTCGGGACGCTGCACAAAGCTCAGCGCCAGCCAGTCGACCCCCAGCTCGCACACGAATTCCAGATCGGCGCGGTCTTTTTCCGACAGGGCGGCCAGCGGCAGCACCACATCCGGCACGTTCACGCCTTTGCGGTTAGAGATCACGCCGCCGATCATCACTTCGCACTCCGCGAAATCGGGGCCGCATTCCTTGACCTTCAGACGGATCTTGCCGTCATTGACCAACAGCGATGCGCCCGGTTCAAGCGCCTGGAAAATCTCGGGGTGCGGCAGGCTCACGCGGCGGGCATTGCCCTCTGCCTCGTCCAGATCCAGCCGGAAGGACGCGCCCTCGACCAGCAATTCGCTGTCCCCCGAAAAGACGCCCACACGCAGCTTTGGCCCCTGAAGATCCGCGAGAATACCGATCGTGGATCCCGTTTCCTCTTCGATCTGGCGGATGATCTGGTGCTTGATCCGGATTTCGTCATGGCTGCCGTGGCTCATGTTCAACCGGAACACATCCGCGCCCGCGTGAAACAGTGCCGATATCGTCTCGTGCGTGTCCGAGGCCGGACCCAAGGTGGCAACTACTTTGACATTCCGCGTGCGTTTCATACTGGTGACGTCCCTTTTCATCTGCGGGCTTTGGCAGCCCCTGCGCTCATTGCCACGGGTCTAACACGCGCAGCGGTCAGAGTGGATAGTAAATAAGTTAGCGTTAACATGTGTTAGCGTTAACACTTAGCGAAGATCGCCTGCCCCGTCTATGCCCACCACAGTATGACAGCACGATGACAGCGGGCAGCGGAAGGCAGCGCCTCATTCACGGCCCGCCGCCTTGAACCCGCACCGGCCAACCCATAGCTTGGCCCCACCCCACACGCAGGAGAGCATAATGCCCACACAACAGGAAATCGAACTTCAGGCTGCGGCGTTTCGCCGGCTGCAACAGCACCTGATGCAAGACCGCACGGACGTGCAGAACATCGACATGATGAACCTGGCCGGATTTTGCCGCAACTGCCTGTCGCGCTGGTATCAAGAAGCCGCAAACGAGCGCGGGATCGACATGGGCAAGGAAGAAGCGCGCGAGCTGTTCTACGGCATGACCATGGACGCATGGAAAGCCAACTATCAGACCGACGCCAAGGACGCGCAGAAAGAGGCGTTCAAGGTCGCCTTCGAACAGAACGTCGGCGAAAAGGGCTGACCGCGCGCAGCCAGCCCCTTGGCAAGGCGGGTTAGACCGCCGCCTTGCGCATCTCGTCCAGATAGATCTCGCGCAGACGCGGCGCGACCTTGCCCGGTGTTCCATCGCCCAAGGCCACGCCGTCGATCTCGACCACGGGCATGACAAAGGCGCTGGCGGAGGTGGTAAACGCCTCATCCGCCTGCTGCGCTTCGTGGATGGTAAAGTTACGCTCTTCCACCACCATCTGCGCCTCTTTGGCGAAACGCAGAACCGCAGCGCGGGTGATGCCGTGCAAAATCTCGTTGCTCAGGGCGCGGGTGATGATCTTGTTGCCCATCACGATATAGGCGTTGTTGCTGGTGCCTTCGGTGACAAAGCCGTCCTCGACCATCCAGGCATCATCGCAGCCCGCTTTCTTGGCCATCATCTTGCCCATCGACGGATACAGCAGCTGCACCGTCTTGATATCGCGACGGCCCCAGCGGATGTCTTCGATGCTGATGATCTTGGCACCTTTCTTGGCGGCGGGGCTGTCGGCCAGACCGGGTTTGGACTGGGTAAACAAGACAATCGTCGGCTCTGTCGTCTCGGGATCGGGGAAGGCAAAGTCGCGGTCCCCGTCCGACCCGCGGGTGATCTGCAAATAGATCAGCCCCTCGTCGATCTCGTTCACGCGCACCAGTTCGCGGTGGACCTCCAGCAGGTCCTCCTTCGAGATCGGGTTGCGCATCTGTAGCTCGTTCAACGACCGGCTGAGCCGGATGGCATGGCCGTCAAAGTCGATCAGCTTGCCGTCCAGCACGCTGGTGACCTCATAGACCCCGTCCGCCATCAGAAACCCGCGATCAAAGATCGAAACCTTGGCTTCGGTCTCGGGCAGGTATTCACCGTTCACATATACAGTCCGCATGTCTTATCCCCAAAGCTTGGCCGCAGGCGGATGCACCCCGGCGGCGTCAAATGTCAAAGCGTTGTCGCGGTCTTCGGCCAGAAGCAGCGGGCCGTCAAGGTCCACGATCTTTGCCCCCTGCGCCACCAGCACCGCCGGCGCCATCGCGAGCGACGACCCGACCATGCACCCCACCATGACCTCATAGCCCTGCGCGACAGCGGCATCGCGCAGCGCCAGCGCCTCTGTCAGACCACCGGTCTTGTCCAGCTTGATGTTGACCACATCGTATTTGCCCTTCAGCGCAGCAAGGCTCGCACGGTCATGACAGCTTTCATCAGCACAGACCGGCACGGGCCGCTCCATCCCGACGAGCGCATCGTCATCCCCTGCGGGCAAAGGCTGTTCAACCAATGACACACCCAGCCGCACCAGATGCGGGGCAAGATCGGCGTATACCGCGGCCGACCAGCCCTCATTCGCGTCGATAATGATCTGCGCATCAGGCGCACCGGCGCGCACAGCCTCAAGGCGAGGCATATCATCCGGCGTGCCCAGCTTGATCTTCAACAGCGGGCGATGCGCATGCAAGGCCGCCTGTTCGCGCATCTTTTCGGGTTTATCCAACGACAGGGTAAAGGCCGTGATCTCGGGCCCCGGTCGCACCAGCCCCGCCAGTTCCCACACAGGTTTACCCGCCTGCTTGGCTTGCAGATCCCACAGGGCACAATCCACTGCATTGCGCGCGGCACCGGCGGGCAGCAGGTCATATAGCGCATCACGCGTCAGCGGCCCGCGCAGCGCTTCGATCTCTGCCGTGACCGACTCCAGCGTCTCGCCATAACGGGCATAGGGCACACATTCGCCCCACCCCGTCACACCGCCATCGGTGATCCGCACCGTGAGCACCTGCGCCTCGGTCCGCGATCCACGCGAAATGGTAAAGACCTGCGCCAGCCGAAAGACATCTCGGCTTACCTCAATACGCATATCCGCTCCTTCATTTTGCCACTTAAACTCTCCCCGAAGGGCCGATCAGACGGCTGCCAAAGCCTCCGCCAATCTCGCGGCACCTTGGCGGAACGGGTCCACGGCTGGCAAGCCCAAGCGTTGTTCGACCTCGGCCAGATAGGCGTCTGCCTCTGCCTCCGACAGATGCTGGGTGTTGATCGAGATACCGACCACCTGACAGCCTGCGTTGGCAACCTTTGCCAGCGTCAGTGCAACATCGCGCACTTCTTCCAAAGTGGGCAGCGTGTAGTCAGGCAGACCGCGCATGGTCTTGCGGGTCGGCTCGTGGCACAGGATCAACGCATCGGGTTGGCCGCCGTGGATCAGCGCCATGGTGACGCCGGAATAGGACACGTGGAACAGGCTGCCCTGCCCTTCGATGATATCCCAGTGATCATCTTCATTGTCGGGGGTCAGATACTCGATCGAGCCGGCCATGAAATCCGCGATCACGGCGTCCAAAGGCACGCCTTCGCCGGTGATCAGGATACCGGTCTGGCCCGTCGCGCGGAAGCTGCTTTTCAGCCCCTTCTCTTTCATCGCCGCGTCCAGCGCCAGCGCGGTATACATCTTGCCGACCGAACAATCGGTGCCGACCGCCAGCACGCGCTTGCCGCTGCGTTTGACGCCATTCGCAATCGGGTACTGCACCGACGGGATACGCACATCATGCAAGCTGCGCCCGTGTTTCTCGGCGGCGGCCACGAGCTCTGGCTCGTTGCGCAGCAGGTTATGCAAGCCGGATGCCAGATCGAAACCGGCCTCCAGCGCGTCGACCAGCACGGCGCGCCATGTGGCGCTGATGGTGCCCCCGCGGTTGGCGACGCCAATCACCAAGGTCTGCGCGCCTGCCTCTTTCGCTTGCGCAAGCGTCATATCGGTCAGACCCAGATCCGCCTTGCACCCGTCCAGCCGCAGCTGACCGACGGCATTTTCAGGACGCCAGTCCTTGATGCCCTGCGCCACTTTAACCGCAAGGTGATCCGGCGCGTCGCCCAGAAAAAGAAGATAAGGTGTTTTGATCATGATCACATGCTCCTGCAATTTGGCTTTGGCTCAGTTTCGCAGCCTTTCGGCGCGATAAGGTTGCAAATGAGTGGTAGGCGCAAGAGATGGCGCAGAAATTTTGCGAGTATCTGCCGATGCGAGCAAGAACTGTGCACAGAATTTCAGCCGCCGATGCTGCAGGTGCGAGATCACCCTTGCAGGGCGCAGCGCAATTTAATACCACCCAAGGCAAGCAAGTCGTAACTTTATTACTCAAGGATTCCGCATATGAGCTTTCGCATCCAGCCTACAGCACCTGCACGTCCCAACCGCTGCCAATTGTTCGGCCCCGGTTCGCGCCCGGCAATCTTCGAAAAAATGGCAAGCTCTGACGCCGATGTGATCAACCTTGATCTGGAAGACAGCGTTGCCCCCACAGACAAGGACAGTGCCCGCGCGAATATCATCAAGGCGATCAGCGATGTAGACTGGGGCGACAAAACACTGTCCGTGCGGATCAACGGGCTGGATACACCTTACTGGTACCGCGATGTCGTCGACCTGCTGGAGCAGGCGGGCGAGCGTCTGGATCAGATCATGATCCCCAAGGTCGGCTGCGCCGCTGACGTATATACTGTCGACGCGCTGGTTACGGCGATCGAAACCGCGAAGGGCCGCACCAAGAAAATCTCGTTCGAGGTGATTATCGAATCGGCCGCAGGCATCGCCCACGTCGAAGAGATCGCCGCCGCCAGCCCGCGCCTGCAAGCGATGAGCCTTGGTGCCGCCGACTTTGCCGCCTCGATGGGGATGCAGACGACCGGCATCGGTGGCACGCAAGAAAACTATTACATGCTGCGCGACGGGGCAAAGCATTGGTCCGATCCGTGGCATTGGGCGCAGACCGCCATTGTCGCCGCCTGCCGGACCCACGGCGTGCTGCCGGTCGACGGTCCATTCGGTGATTTCTCGGACGACGAAGGCTACCGCGCGCAGGCGCGCCGGTCGGCGACCCTGGGCATGGTCGGCAAATGGGCCATCCACCCCAAGCAGATCGCCGTCGCGAACGAGGTGTTCACCCCCTCCGACGAGGCCGTCGCCGAAGCGCGCGAGATTCTGGCCGCGATGGAAACAGCCAAGGCCAACGGCGAGGGTGCGACCGTCTACAAGGGCCGTTTGGTCGATATCGCCAGCATCAAACAGGCCGAAGTCATCGTGCGACAGTCCGAGATGATCGCCTCGCGCTAACCCCGCGATACTGAACAGCGGCGCGAGGCGACCCTCGCGCCGCGCCATCTCCCCCGCTGCAAAGCGGGCTTGGCATGCCCCGCGGCTTGGGGCATCAAGGCAGCATGACCATCGATGTCCTCTCTGCGCTCGCGCTTTTCGCGCTGATCACCTCTATCACGCCGGGGCCGAACAACCTGATGCTGATGGCATCGGGCGCGAACTTCGGCTTTGCGCGCACGGTCCCGCATATGATGGGCATCACCCTTGGTTTTATGGTCATGTTGCTGCTGGTGGGCTTTGGCCTGATCCGCGTGTTTGACGCCTTTCCCGTCATCTATTCGGTGCTCAAGATCCTGAGCCTGATCTATCTGATCTACCTTGCCTATAAGATCGCCACCGCCGCCCCGGTGCAAAGCGCAGACCCGAACGCCAAACCGCTGAGCTTTCTGCAAGCGGCGGGGTTTCAATGGGTCAACCCCAAGGCCTGGGCCTTCGGGCTGAGCATCATCACGATCTACGTGCCCTCTGCCGGCATATTGCCGCTGGTGATCACGGCGCTTGTCGTGGCGGTGATGGCGCTGCCGTCGGTCACCCTTTGGACCCTTCTTGGCGGGCAGATGGCCCGTTTTCTAACCAATCCCCGGCGTTTGCGGGTGTTTAACGTGACCATGGCCGCGCTGCTTGTGGCGTCGCTGCTGCCCGCCCTTTGGCCGGCCAGCTGACAGGTCACGTTGCAAAGACCGCAAATCAACGCCATATAGCCCTGAACAAAGCGCGGAGCAGGTGATGACACAGTATCTGGATTTCGAAAAACCACTGGCCGAAGTGGAAGGCAAAGCGGAAGAGCTGCGCGCTCTGGCGCGGTCCTCCGAAGGGATGGACGTGAGCGCCGAAGCCAAAACGCTGGACGAAAAAGCCCACCAAATGCTTGACGATCTGTACAAGTCGTTGACGCCGTGGCGCAAATGTCAGGTGGCACGTCACCCCGACCGGCCCCATTGCAAAGACTATATCGAGGCCCTTTTTACCGAATACACCCCGCTGGCGGGGGACCGGAATTTTGCCGATGATCTTGCAGTCATGGGCGGTCTGGCACGGTTCAACGACACGCCTGTCGTCGTGATCGGCCACGAAAAGGGCAACGACACCAAATCCCGTATCGAACGCAATTTCGGCATGGCCCGTCCCGAAGGCTACCGCAAAGCCGTGCGCCTCATGGAGCTGGCCGACAAGTTCGGGCTGCCCGTGATCACGCTGGTAGACACCCCCGGTGCCTACCCCGGTAAAGGCGCGGAAGAGCGTGGCCAATCCGAAGCCATCGCCCGCGCGACCGAGAAATGCCTGCAGATCGGTGTGCCGCTCGTTTCTGTCATCATCGGTGAAGGTGGGTCAGGCGGGGCGGTTGCCTTTGCCACGGCGAACCGCGTCGCCATGCTGGAACATTCCGTCTATTCCGTGATCTCGCCCGAGGGCTGCGCATCGATCCTGTGGAAAGATGCCGAGAAAATGCGCGAGGCCGCCGAAGCGCTGCGCCTGACCGCGCAAGATCTGAAACAGCTGGGCGTCAACGACCGCATCATCCCCGAACCCCGTGGCGGCGCGCACCGGGATCGGAAAGAGGCAATTGCATCGGTGCGCAAGGCGATTGCCGCGATGCTGGATGACCTGTCAGGCAAAGACCCGAAGGCGCTGGTGGCAGATCGCCGCAAGAAATTCCTCGACCTCGGGGCCAAGGGGCTGGCGGCGTAATCTACGCCGCCCGCTGGCGCATCACGTCGCCAGCATCCGCAGACCTTGGGTGACGTCGGTACGCACTGCCAGCCGCAGACCGGGTTCGTCGCCCGCGCGCAGCGCCGCGATAATCAGCTTGTGAAAATGCGGCGGCTCTGTCCGTCTGAGCCGCCCATAAAGCGCCCGCATCGTCGGGCCCATCTGCAGCCAGACCGTTTCCGCCATCGCCAGCATCGCAGGGGCCTGCGCCCGCAGGTACAGCGTGCGATGAAACTCCAGATTGGTGCGAATATAGCTCACCGCGTCACGGTGGATCACCGCATCCGAGATGGCATTGTTGATCGCCTGCATCCGGTCGATCAGCGCAAGGTGGGCCCGTGGCAGGGCGCGGCTCGCAAGCTCCACCTCGATCAGGGCACGCAGGGCGGCCAGTTCCTCGATCCGTTCGTTGCTCAGCTCCGGCGTCGATATCCGGCCAGAGGCCGACATGGTCAACGCCCCTTCCGCCGCCAGCCGCCGCACGGCCTCGCGGGCGGGGGTCATCGACACCTCGTATTCCTTGCCGATTCCCCGCAGGGTCAGCGCCTGCCCCGGGGCCAGATCGCCGTGCATGATGCGGGTCCGCAACTGCCGATAGACACGGTCATGGGCCAAAGGATGCGCATCAAGGGGGCGAGGGTTCAGGTTCATATCGCCGTTGTGATCACGAATCGCCGCTGCGTCAATGTCGCAAACGCGGGCGAGACCTATGTCTGCGCAGTAAACTTGAACCGGTGCAGGTCGCTGCCGTGGGTGCGCAGCCAGCCACGCGCCTCTTGATAGGGTCCGTAAATCCGTTCGACCTCGGCCCAGAAGGCGGGCGAATGGTTCATCTGCGCCAGATGCGCGACCTCGTGGGCGGCGACGTAATCCAGCACATCGGGCGGCGTCAGGATCAAGCGCCACGAAAACATCAGCCCCCCGTCCGAGGTGCAAGACCCCCACCGCGACCGCGTATCCCGCAAGGTTAGCTTGCTGTACGGCCGCCCCAGCAGCGCACTATAATCGTCGCAGGCCCCAGTCAGCCGGTCCCGCGCGAGCTCTTTCAAATGCGCGGCGAGCCGGGTCGGCACACGCGCCGCCGGACCGGGCACGGAAATCGTATCGGTCCCCAGCACCACCCGTCTGCCCTGACCGGCCTCAACCCGCAGCATCCGACCGCCCAAGGGAAACTCTGCCCCGATGCCCACCAGAACATCAGCGCCACGCGCTTCCAGATGTTGGCGAATCCACGCCTCTTTCTCGCGGGCAAAGGCGATTCCCTCTGCCTCTTTCAAGCGCTTCGGCATGGTAAGCGTCACCCGCCCATCCAGCTGCGATATCCGCAATGATATCCGCCGCGCCCGCGCAGAGCGGCGCAGGATCAGCGGGATAGGCGGGTTTCCGGGCAGGACAGGATCAGGCATTTCAGGGTTCCGGGTCGCGATGGGGTGGCGATTGCCTTTGACAGTGCCTATCTCATATGGCACTTGGCCTGAATCATCTATACGCAACAACACTTTCAAAAAGGGGACTTCGATGCCCAATGAAGAATGGGGAACCAAGCGCCTGTGCCCCACAACGGGCAAGCGGTTCTACGACCTGAACAAAGATCCGATCATCAGCCCTTACTCCGGCGAAGTGGTCGAGGTGGATAACTCCAAATCCCGCATGATCGCAGCAGACGCCGAAGATGCCGTCACCGCCAAAGCCAAGAAGGGCGATGTGGATGATGACGAGACATTGGTAGATGACGACGATGTAGATGTGGATCTGGACGACGACATCCTGGACGATGACGACGACGATGATGATACCGTTCCACTCGAAGAAATCGCCGACGTTGCATCCGACGACGAAGATTGATTGAATTTTGCGAGGGCGGGATAGATTTTCCTCTTGATCCCGCCTTCGCGACCGCCTATTCAGCGGCGCATCGGCCTTGAATGGTTGATACACTTCCCGGATCTCTGATCCACGATGGGGCCTTAGCTCAGCTGGGAGAGCGCCTGCATGGCATGCAGGAGGTCAGCGGTTCGATCCCGCTAGGCTCCACCAAATCCCCCCCTACATTCCAGCATACACGTCACGCACCACGCGGGGCTGACTGACGCGCGCCCGCGAGGCGGGCACTCTGAGTCAGCGGTTCGATCCCGCTAGGCTCCACCAAACACCACCCTACATTCCAGCATAGACGTCGCGCACCACGCGAGGCTGACTGACGCGCGTCCGCGAAGCGGACACTCTGAGTCAGCGGTTCGATCCCGCTAGGCTCCACCAAATCCCCCCCTACATTCCAGCATACACGTCGCGCACCACGCGAGGCTGACTGACGCGCGTCAGCGAAGCGGACACTCTGAGTCAGCGGTTCGATCCCACTAGGCTCCACCAAACCTTCACCGAACATTCCAGCATATATGGCACCCACCACGCGGGGCTGACTGACGCGCGTCAGCGTTTTCGACGCATCGCAAGCCGACCTACATATACAAAGCCCGCGGTCACACTGACGGCGGCGAAGACCCATCCGAACGCCACGAGCAGCTTGTGCCGGATCGGGTGCTAGTTGCGGAAATAGGCCCATGTGTCGGTGTAGGGGATGCTTTCGACCCAGTGCTGCACCGCAAGGAATGCGATGGTCCCGAGACAAAGCACGCCTGAGACGCAAAACACCCATATGACCGCTCGGTCCGTCACCTTTCCCATTGCGCACCCTGCCCCTTGAAACGCCGCTCCACCCCAAGCTGTACGGCAAGGAGCAGCCGCGCACAAAATTAAATTGGCCGCACCACTAGACGACCGGTCTATTACTTCTTACCTCCCCCGTATGACAGAGCAAAAGAAATCAGATCAAACGCGGCAAAAGATCCTGACCGCCGGACGTGCGCTGATCAGCAAGCACGGGTTTGGCGCTGTCGGACTGGCGCGCATCCTGAGGGAAAGCGATGTCCCCAAGGGGTCGTTCTATTATTACTTTCCGTCCAAGGATGCCTTTGGTCAGGCTTTGCTGCACGACTATGTCGACGATTATCTGGCGCGCATGGATGCGCTGTGCAGCGGGTCGGGTTCTGCCCGTGACAAGCTGTTGTCCTTCTGGTCGGCGTGGCTTGCCCATGCCCATTCCGAAGGCATCGCCAACCAGTGCCTCGTTGTGAAGCTTGGGGCCGAGGTTGCCGATCTGTCCGACGACATGCGGCGCATCTTGGATGATGGCGTGGCGCAGTTGGTCAGCCGCATTGCGCAGCTGCTGGTTGTCGGGGCCGAAGAAGGCTCTGTCCCGCCGGTCGATGATCCGCGGGCAGCAGCGCAGATGCTCTATGCCAAGTTTCTGGGGGCCGCGATCCTGTCGAAACTGTCGCAGGATCAGCTCCCGTTGCAGCAGGCTTTGTCAGAAACCACCGATTTTCTAACCATACGATAAACCAAAGAAAGCGAGACCCCCATGAAAGCAGCAGTGCACAACAGCTTTGGCGAACCCATCGACGTCATCGAAGCGACCGATGTCGACACCCCGACCGCAGGGGCGGGCGAGGTTCTGGTCAAGATGACCCTGTCGCCAATCCACAACCACGACCTTTGGACGATCCGCGGGAACTACGGCTACAAGCCCGAGCTTCCCGGCGCGATTGCCGGCAGCGAAGCGCTTGGCACCGTCGAGGCTGTCGGTGAAGGCGTGGACGACGCGATGATCGGCCAGCGTGTGTCGATCGCGGGCGTGCATGGCACCTGGGCTGAATACTTCGTCGCCCCCGCCACGGGTGTTCTGCCCCTGCCCGACGTGATCTCGGACGTTGCTGGCGCACAGTTGATCGCGATGCCCTTCAGCGCCATCTCTCTGCTGGAAACGCTCAAGGCGCAGAAAGGCGACTGGATCGTCCAGACCGCTGCGAACGGGGCCGTCGGCAAGATCATGACCACGCTCGCCAAAAGCCGCGGCATCAACCTGCTGAACCTCGTGCGGCGCGAAGATGCTGTGAAAGAGCTGACGGATCTGGGCATCGACAACGTGCTGTCGACCTCGGAAGAGGGCTGGCAGGATAAAGCACGCGAGATCATCGGCGAAAAAGGGGCCGCATCCGCGATCGATTCCGTAGGGGGCGATATCTCGGCTGATCTGGTCGATCTGCTGGGACTGGACGGAGAGCTTGTCGTGTTCGGGACCGCGACCGGTGCGCCGATGCCGCTGAACTCTGGCGCGCTGATCATGAAGCACATCACCGTCAAAGGCTTCTGGGGCTCCCGCGTGAGCGGCGATATGGACCCCGAAGAGCGCAAGCGCCTGATCACTGAACTGGTCACGCTGGTCGCCAAAGGCGAATTGGTGCTGGAAGACGGTGGGCAGTTCGGGCTGGATGATCTTTCGGGTGCGCTGAAAGCCTCGCTGACACCGGGCCGCCCCGGCAAGGTGATGATCCGCGGCTAAACGCAGCCGAATACCATAGCACCAAACGGGGCGGCCCTTGATCCGGGATCAAGGGCCGCCCTGCTTTCATTTCGACACCCTAGTTTGGGCGGCCGCGATCTTTAGAACGGCAGCCCCGTATAGTTCTCTGCCAGATCGCGCCGCGCTGTTTCGCTTTGCGCCAGATGCGCCAGCGACGCCCGCCGCATCTGTGGGGCGAAACTGTCTTCGCCCTCGAACTGATGCAGCATCGTGGTCATCTGCCAGCTGAACCGCATCGCCTTCCAGATCCGCGACAGCGCATGGGCGGAATAACCGTCAACCCCGCTGTGATCCCCTCGCTTCAACGCGGCGATCAGCGCGTCATGCAGATAGAAGACATCGGACACCGCGAGGTTCAGCCCCTTGGCACCGGTGGGCGGTACGATATGCGCGGCGTCCCCCACCAGAAACAGGTTTCCCCACCGCAAAGGCTCGCTCACGAAAGAGCGCAGCGGCGCGATGGATTTCTCGATCGACGGGCCGGTCACGAGCGCCTCTGATACAGGTCGCGGCAAACGTTGCTTCAGTGCCTCCCAGAAGCGGTCATCGCTCCAATCCTCGACCTTTTCGGTCGACGACACCTGAATGTAATAGCGGCTCAGGCTTGCGCTACGCATGGAGGCAAGGGCGAAGCCCTGCGCCGAACTGGCATAGATTAATTCATCGTTCACCGGTTTCGTACGCGACAGAATCCCGAGCCAGCCAAAAGGGTAGACCCGTTCAAACTCCCGACGTTTGGCGGCGGGGATCGTCGCGCGGCTGACGCCATGGAACGCATCACAGCCCGCGACGTAAGTGCAGCTGATCTCGCGTCGCTGGCCGTCTTTGGTGAAGGATACCGTGGGCGCATTGCTGTCCGCACCATCGATCACCACATCCTCGACCTCGTGAATGATCGTGGTGCCCATCCGGTCCTGTGCGTCGTACAGATCGCGGGTGACCTCTGTCTGGCCATAGACCATGACCTTCTTGCCGATCAGCTTGTGGAAATCGATATGCACCATCAGGTCGTTGTCGGTCAGGTAGCAGCCTTTGTGCGGCAAGCCTTGCTGGTCCATCCGCGCACCGACACCGGCATGGCGCAGCAGGTTCATTGTGCCGTCCTCAAGCACGCCCGCGCGGATACGTGACAGCACGTGTTCCCGGGTGGTCCTTTCAAGCACGACAGTGCTGACGCCTGCGTCGTTCAGCAATTGCGACAGCAGCAAGCCCGATGGCCCGCCGCCGATAATGACGACTTCCGTTTTCATATAGCTGCTCCCTGCCCGATTTTCGGGTTAACCTATTGTACGGAACGTGCATGATGAATGGATCGTTAGCGCAATTGCTGGTACAATCCGTGCATGACAGAGCTTTCACCGATCCCCAGCTATGCGCTTTTTGGCGAAACCAAAGGCTTTCCCGATGTTCTCCATTGCGAACGGATTAAGGACCGCGCGCCGGATCACGCGTGGCACATCGCGCCGCATCGGCACGCGCAGCTGGCGCAGGTGCTCTACATCCTTTCGGGGGGTGGCACGGCGAATATAGATGGCGACCGATTTGCCCTGACGCAGGGATCGGTCGTCTTTATCCCGCCCCGCATGGTGCATAGTTTCGACTTTGCTCCCAATACCCAAGGCATGGTGCAATCCTTTCCCATTGCGATCCTGCACAGCATCGGGCCCGTCAATGCCGAGGTCGCACAGGCGCTGACCAAGCCGACGGTTGGTCGCGCCGCGGGCCCGCTGATCGCCCTGATGACCCAGCTGGAAACCGTGGCGGCCCAGACGGGGGCACCGTTTCGGGCGCAGATTGCCGTGGGGCTGGGGCATGCGGTTCTGGCCAGCATCGCGGCATGGGGGACCACGCAAAACCGCAGCAACGACGCACCGCAGGATGATCGCCTGTCGCGGCTCGACCAGCTTATCGGCGATCCCGACAGTGCCGGCTGGACGGCCAAGGACTTTGCCAGCACCCTCGGGATCAGCACCGGACATCTGTCGCGCCTGTGTCGCGCGGCAAAGGGGCTGTCCGCCACCGCCTACATCGAAGCCCGCCATGTCGAGGAAGCCTGCCGCATGCTGGCCTTTACACGCCTGTCGGTGGCCGAGGTTGGCTATCGTCTGGGGTTTGCCGATCCGTCCTATTTCTCGCGCCGTTTCCGCACCGTGCAGGGGGTGACCCCATCGCAATACCGCCAGCAATTCGTAACCTGAGATCGCGGCCAAAGGACCACAGGTTGAAAGCTGGGCAAATCCGTGCTCACAAAACTGACAAATGTCAGAATTATTAACCGTTATCGCTAACAGCCGTTTGACCTACCCCAAATGATACGTGAAGGTGACGTTAGGGAGCCTGCGCAACCCGTGCCGCGCAGAATAAGAGAAACCGAAGTTTCTGGGAGGAAATAGAATGACAAAAGGCAATATGAACCGTCGCACCATGCTGCGCGGCGCTGCTCTTGGCGCGCTGGCGACACCGGCGCTGGTCGGCAAAGGGATCGCGCAGGGCAAGGTCAACTGGCGCGTGCAAGCGCATTGGCCCAAAGCGTCCAGCTCTTTCACCGACAGCCTTGGCAAACTGGCCGAAGTGCTTGAGGCGCGCACCGAAGGCGCGTTCAAAATGGATCTGCTGGGTGCTGGCGAATTCGCCAAAGGTCCCGACATCTACAATATCGTGCGCAAGGGCGTGGTGCCCATGGGGACGGTCAGCCCGTCCTATGTGCAAGATCAGGCGCAGGCCGCGTCCTTCCTGTTCGGCATCCCCGGCACCTTCCGTCAGGCTTGGGAAATGGAGCACGCGGTCAAGAACCTTGGCCTTGAGGCGCTGGTGAACGAAGACCTGAACGCCGATGGCGTGATGATGAAGACAGAAAAGGTCCTGCCCGTCGAAATCGTCGTGTCGAAGAAGATCGAATCCGCCGAAGACTTCAAAGGGCTCAAGCTGCGGTCGTCGGGCACGATGCTGGATTACCTGCAATCCGCCGGTGCCGCGCCGCAATACATCCCCGGGTCCGAGCTCTATCAATCGCTCAGCTCGGGCGTTGTGGATGGCGCGCATTGGGGCGCTGCCGTCGGGGCGAAATCCATGTCCCTCTGGGAGGTCTGCAAATACCACTACAAACCCGCGCTTGGTCAGACCACCGACGCCTTTATCCTGAATATGGAGGCCGTCGACGGGCTGGAGGACGATCTGCGCACTGCCCTGCTCGACACGATGGAAACGCGGTTCTTCCAGCGGTCGGCCGAATACCAGCACGCCGAAGCTATCGCGATTTCTTCGGGCATCGCCGAGAACGATATCGAGGTGTCCGAACTGCCCGACGACGTTCTGGCGATCCTTGCCGATGCCTCGGCCAAGATCCTCGACACAGAGGCGCAGAAAGGCGAACGCGCGGCGAAGGCGGCGGATATCTACAAAACCTTGATGACCGACCTCGGCTACCTCTAGGGGCCTGATCCGGGGGTTAAACCCCGGTGATGCCACAGTGAAAATCAATGTAGCCGCCTGACATGTCCCTGCATTTCGGGCGGCTTCTTTTATGTCTTGAGGGAGAAACGTTTTGTTTAAACTTGCGCGCTTCATCACGCAATTGAACCGCATGATCGGCTATTGGATCAGCTTTTGCGTGCTGATCATCTTTGCCCTGCTGCTGGCCGATGTGGTCATGCGCTATCTGATCGGGCAGCCCGCGATCTGGACTGCCGAGCTGGCAACGCTGATCTTTGGTGTCTATGCGATCATCGGGGGCGGCTATCTGCTGACCGAACGAGGCCACGTGAACGTCGATATCATCTACGGCCAGTTTTCCCCCAAACGCAAAGCCTTGGTGGACATCGTGACATGGCCGCTGTTCCTGATATTTGTTGGCGTGCTGCTGTGGCAAGGCTATGACATCGCGTCCGAGGCCATCGCGGATATGGAGCGGTCTAACTCTGTCTGGAAGGCCCCGCTGTGGCCGACAAAATCGCTGATCCCCGTCGCCGCCTTGCTGCTGCTGTTGCAGGGCTTCGTACGCCTTTGGGCCGATGTGCGCACCCTGATGGGGCTGCCCAATGATCCCGCGATCTTTGGACAACCGGCCACCGGCGACACCCAAGCCGCCCAAGCCGCAGGAGGCCAGTCATGAGCGTTGAAATCTTGACCATGCTGTTCTTTGGCGCGCTGCTGTTGTTTGTGATGCTCGGCACGCCGCTGGCCTTTGCCCTTGGGGGGATATCGGTCATCTTCCTCTATGCGGAAATGGGCGATCTGGGGTTCTATCTGCTTGCCTCCAAAATGTGGGAAACGATGCAATCCCCGACGCTGATGGCAATTCCGCTGTTTGTATTCATGGCGATCCTGCTTGAAAAATCGGGGGTCGCGAATGATCTTTACGATATGATGCACGAATGGTGGGGCGGGCTGCGCGGCGGTCTGGCTATCGGCACGGTGCTGATCTGCGTGATCTTTGCCGCCATGTCGGGCATCTCGGGTGCGGCGGTTGTCACGATGGGGACCATTGCGCTGCCCAAGATGCTGGAACGCGGCTATGACAAGAAGCTCGCGCTTGGGGCGATCAACGCGGGCGGAGGCTGGGGCATCCTGATCCCGCCGTCGATCCTGATGGTGCTGTATTCTCTGCTGACCGAAGTGTCGGTCGGGCGTCTGTTCGCGGCCGGTATCGGACCGGGGCTGCTGCTGTTCTTCCTCGTCTCCGTCTATATCGGCGGGCGGTGCTGGATGCAGCCGGAACTGGGCCCCGCCCTCCCGAAAGAGGAACGCGCGAACTGGGGGCAGAAGCTGCGGTCTCTCAAGGCGGTGATCCTGCCGATCCTGATCGTGGTGATCGTGCTGGGGGCCATCTTCGGCGGCTACGCGACGCCGACCGAAGCCGCCGCCATCGGCGTCTTTGGCGCAATGGTCGCTACGGGCGTCAACCGGCAACTGTCATGGGCCGTGATCCGCGACGCCTCTGTCGCGACGCTGAAACTGACCGCGCTGATCATGTGGATCCTTTTCGCGGCCCACGCCTTCAGCACGGCCTATACCGCGCTTGGAGCACAAAGCCTCATTCAGGACATGATGAACCTTGTGCCCGGTGGGCGTTGGGGGTCGCTGGTGTTTATGCTGGCGGTGCTCTTCATCCTTGGCATGGTGCTGGATCCGGTGGGGATCATGCTGATCACCCTGCCTGTATTCCTGCCCGTTGTGCAGAGCTATGGCTTTGATCCGATCTGGTTCGGCATCCTCTTCATCATCATGATGGAGGTCGGGTATATGACCCCGCCCTTCGGCTTTAACCTTTTTTACCTCAAAGGGGTGGCCCCGCCGGATGTCACAATGGGCGATATCTATGCCTCTGTGACGCCTTACGTGATCGTGACGCTGATCGGGGTCTTGCTGATCATTCTGATCCCCGAGATCGCGACCTATCTGCCCAAGTATTTCTACGGGTAGACCTGTAAACACCTGCCTTGACCCGCGGCACAGCTGCGGGTCAAAGCCCCTGACGGGATATGCTCAAATAATAGGCAGCCGTCGAAATACAGCCTGAAATTGCGCCAAAAATGCCCGTTTCGGATCGCACCCGACGGGAATCACGCTATCCAGATGGGAGTTATTTTCAGCTGGACGAGGTCCCCCATCAACATCGCCGCCCATACCGATCAGGCCGTTGCCGTGCCGATGCAACCCCGCGCCCGCGGGGCGTTGCGCATCAGCAGCAAGACGTATGGCGGCGCGTCCGTGATTGGCGATCTCTACCAGCAAGGCTGCTTCAAGGCGCTGTTTCCGCGCGCGGCGGCGGGCGGGCTGACGGGGGTTTTCCTCAATACCTCGGGCGGGATGACGGGCGGCGATGAACTGTCGATCACTGCCACGGCGGGTGCGGGCAGCCGGCTGACCCTGACCAGCCAAGCGGCCGAGCGCGTCTATCTGGCGCAACCCGGCCCGATGGCGCAGATGACCACGCGGCTGGATGCCGAAGCGGGGGCACGGGTCGATTGGCTGCCGCAGGAAACGATCCTGTTCAACGGCTCCGCCCTGCGCCGCAATCTGGAGGTGGACCTGTCGGGCGATGCCTGTTTCTTCGGCGTAGAGCCGTTGGTATTTGGCCGCGTCTCCATGGGCGAAACGCT
Source organism: Sulfitobacter sp. CB2047 (assembly GCF_000735125.2). Lineage (NCBI taxonomy): Bacteria > Pseudomonadati > Pseudomonadota > Alphaproteobacteria > Rhodobacterales > Roseobacteraceae > Sulfitobacter > Sulfitobacter sp. CB2047. The sequence goes on from NZ_CP072613.1 coordinate 3,106,111, forward strand.
GCGCGACGCGCGCTTTGCCGAGAACATCACGATCCGCCGCGACGGGCAGCCTATCTTTGCAGATGCCGTGCGTCTGTCCGGCGATATCCACGCACAGCTTGCAGGCACCGCCACGGCGGGCGGCAACTGCGCCATGGCCAGCGTGATCTACGCCGCCCCCGATGCCGAAGCGCTGCTTGCCCCCCTGCGCGCGCTGCTGCCTGCCAGCGCCGGTGCCAGCCTGATCCGCGACGGCGTGCTTTATGCGCGGCTCCTCGCGCCCGACAGTTACATCCTGCGCCAGTCTCTGGTGCCGATCATCGCCCGCCTGCACGGCGCGGCCCCTCCTAAAACATGGATGCTTTGACATGCAGCTGACCCCCCGTGAAAAAGACAAACTGCTGATCGCCATGGCGGCCGAAGTCGCGCGCAAGCGTCTGGCCCGTGGCGTCAAGCTGAACCACCCCGAGGCGATTGCCCTGATCACCGACACCGTCGTCGAAGGCGCGCGCGATGGCCGCAGCGTGGCCGAGATGATGCAGGCCGGTGCCCGAGTCATCACCCGCGACGACTGTATGGAGGGCATCGCCGAGATGATCCACGACGTGCAGGTCGAAGCCACCTTCCCCGACGGGACCAAGCTGGTCACCGTGCACAACCCTATCCGCTAGCCCCCATTCGCAAGAAAGGCCCCTGCTATGAAACATCTGATGATCCTGCCCGCCGCCCTGATGGCCGGCCCTGCCCTTGCCCACCCCGGTGTGCATATCGCCCCTCACGGGGCCGAATGGATGCCTGTCTTCATGGGCCTCGCCGTCATCGCAACCGCCGCGGCCATCGCCCTGCGCGGGCGGGTCAAGGCCCCTCGCAAGGCGCGCAAATGATCCCCGGAGAGGTGCTGTGCGCCGCGGGGGACATCACCCTGAACGCCGATCGCACAGCCATCACCCTTATGGTTGCCAATACCGGTGACCGGCCCGTGCAGGTCGGCAGCCACTACCACTTTGCCGAAACCAACCCCGCGCTCGACTTTGACCGCGCCGCCGCGCGTGGTCACCGGCTGGACATCGCCGCCGGTACCGCCGTGCGCTTTGAACCCGGTCAACGCCGCGAGGTGCAGCTGATCCCGCTCGCGGGCGACCGAAAAGTGTACGGGTTCAACGCTGAAGTGATGGGCGCGCTCTAAGGCGCTTCGAGGAAAGAGAGACCTATGACCACCACACTCCCCCGCTCTGAATATGCAGCGATGTATGGCCCCACCACGGGTGACCGGCTGCGACTGGCCGACACCGATCTGATCATCGAGGTGGAACGCGATCTGACCACCTATGGCGAAGAGGTGAAGTTCGGCGGCGGCAAGGTGATCCGCGACGGGATGGGCCAGTCGCAGGTCACGCGTGCAAACGGTGCGGTGGATACTGTCATTACCAACGCGCTGATCGTGGATCATTCGGGCATCTACAAGGCGGATGTCGCGCTGAAAGACGGGCGCATCGCGGCGATTGGCAAGGCGGGCAACCCCGACACCCAACCCAACGTCGACATCATCATCGGACCGGGGACCGAGGTGATCGCAGGCGAGGGACGCATCCTCACCGCGGGCGGTTTCGACAGCCACATCCACTTTATCGCCCCCCAGCAGATGGAGGACGCGCTGCATTCCGGCGTGACCACCTGCTTTGGCGGCGGCACCGGCCCTGCGCATGGCACGCTTGCCACCACCTGCACCCCCGGCCCGTGGCATATCGGGCGCATGCTGCAGGCGATGGATGGTGTGGTGATGAACATCGGTCTCTCGGGCAAGGGCAACTCTAGCCAACCCGGCGCACTGGTCGAGATGGTGAACGGCGGGGCCTGTGCGCTGAAGCTGCACGAGGATTGGGGCACCACCCCTGCCGCTATCGATTGCTGCCTATCGGTCGCCGACGATATGGACGTGCAGGTGATGATCCACACCGACACGCTGAACGAATCCGGCTTTGTCGAACATACGCTCGGCGCAATGAAAGGCCGGACCATCCACGCCTTCCACACCGAGGGCGCAGGCGGCGGCCACGCCCCCGACATCATCAAGATTTGCGGCGAAGAACACGTGCTGCCGTCCTCGACCAACCCGACGCGCCCCTTCACGGTGAACACGCTCGAAGAGCATCTGGACATGCTCATGGTCTGTCACCACCTTGATAAATCCATCCCCGAAGACGTCGCCTTTGCCGAAAGCCGGATCAGACGCGAGACGATTGCCGCCGAGGATATCCTGCATGACATCGGTGCTTTCTCTATCATCGCCTCTGACAGTCAGGCCATGGGGCGTGTGGGCGAGGTGCTGATCCGCACATGGCAAACCGCTGACAAGATGCGCAAGCAGCGCGGGCGCCTGCCGGAAGAAACCGGCGACAACGACAACTTCCGCGTCAAACGCTATATCGCGAAATACACGATCAACCCCGCCATTGCTCATGGTGTCAGCCGCGAGGTCGGCTCGATCGAAGTGGGCAAAAAAGCCGATCTGGTGCTGTGGAACCCCGCCTTTTTTGGTGTGAAGCCCGAAATGGTATTGATGTCGGGCATGATCGTCGTGGCGCAGATGGGTGATCCGAATGCGTCGATCCCCACACCGCAGCCGGTCTATACCCGCCCGATGTTCGGGGCCTATGGCAGCGCGCTTCAACATTGCGCGGTGACCTTTATTTCGGAAGCCGCGCAATCGAACGGGCTGCGCGACAGCCTTGGCCTGCGCAAACAGACCATCGCCGTGCAAAACACCCGCAACATCGGCAAATCCGATCTGATCCACAACGCGGCCACCCCCAAGGTAGAGGTGAACCCCGAAACCTACGAAGTCCGCGCGGACGGCGAGTTGCTGACCTGCGCGCCCGCTGAGACCGTCCCCATGGCGCAACGCTATTTCATGTTCTGAGGCCCCTAGATGACCGACCTTCCCCCCGCCCATACGATCAAGCGCCACGGCCAGTGGGACCATGCGGATGACAGCTGCGTGCTGACCTATGACGACCGTTTCCTGCGCCGCAAACGCCTGCTGACCAGCCACAACCGCGGGTTCCTCGTGGACCTCGCCCATACGGAATCGCTAAACCACGGCGATGCGTTCGAGCTTGAAGGCGGGCAGATCATCGAGGTCATCGCGGCGAAGGAAGCCTTGCTGGAAATCACCGGCGACGATCTGGTGCGGCTGGCATGGCATATCGGCAACCGGCACTGCCCCTGCCAGCTTGAACCCGCCCGCCTGCTGATCCAGAACGACCACGTGATCCGCGACATGCTCACAAAGCTCGGCGCGACACTGCGCGATGTGTCCGAACCGTTCATTCCCGAAGGCGGTGCCTATGGCCACGGGCGCACCCATAGCCACGCACATTAGGCCCGCCGGACGATGCAAACCCAAGCCCTGATCACGCTCGCGCAATGGCTGTCGCCCAGCTTTCCCATCGGCGCGTTCAGCTATAGCCACGGGCTGGAAATGGCCGTGCAGGACGGCACCATTCACGATGCGTCCAGCCTTCAGGCGTGGCTGTCGGACATCATCACCCACGGTGCAGGCCGGACCGATGCGATCCTGCTGAACGCTGGCTTTGCGGGCAAGGGGATGGACGAGGTGGATGCGGTGGCGCGCGCGCTGGCCCCCTCGTCAGAGCGGCTGACCGAGATGACCCAACAGGGCGCGGCCTTTGTGCGAGTGGTCAATGACGTCTGGGGGCATGACCTCCCCGACCTGACGCTGCCCGTCGCCTTTGGCGCGGCCTGCGCGGCGCAGGGGCTGCCCCAAGAGCAAGGCGCTCAGCTGTTCCTGCACGCCTTTGTCAGCGCACTGGTGTCTGCCGCGATCCGCGCGGTGCCCTTGGGGCAAACGGACGGGCAGCGGGTGATCACCGCCCTTGCCCCGCTGTGCCACGACACGGTGACGCTGGCCCTGACCCAAACCATCAACGACATCGGCAGCGCCTGTTTTCTGGCCGATATCGCGTCGATGCGACATGAAACGCTTTACTCAAGGATGTTCCAGACATGACCTCCCCCCATGGACCGCTTCGTATTGGCATTGGTGGCCCCGTTGGCGCGGGCAAGACGACAACGACCGCCGCCCTGTGCCGTGCCATGCGCGACCGCTGGTCGATCGGCGTGATCACCAATGATATCTACACCCAAGAGGACGCCGAAGCGCTCATGCGGCTTCAGGTCTTGCCGCAGGACCGGATCATCGGGGTCGAAACCGGCGGCTGCCCCCATACCGCAATCCGCGAGGATGCCTCGATCAACCTTGCCGCCGTCGCCCGAATGCGCGACCGTCACCCCGACCTGGACTGCGTGCTCATCGAATCCGGTGGCGATAACCTGTCGGCGACCTTCAGCCCCGAACTGGCGGATGTGACGCTTTATGTGATCGACGTTGCTGCGGGCGAAGAGATCCCGCGCAAGGGCGGGCCAGCGATCACCAAGTCGGATATCCTGATCATCAATAAAACCGACCTCGCCCCGCATGTGGGTGCGTCGCTAGAGGTGATGGACCGCGACGCCAAACGGATGCGCGGCGATCTGCCCTATCTCTTTGCCGAGATGAAACACGATAAGGGTGTGGCAGAGCTGCTGGACCTGATTGTCGAAATCGGCGGCCTCCGCCCGGTTCCCGAAAATTAACAATTTGCAATAATAGCGGCGGAATTTTGCCCACAAAAATCCTGACGCTTTGTTTTTGGCCGAGAATCGCGGAATGTCTGCCGGACTTTACTGGGACAGTAAGGTGAGTGAAACGGGCAGCAGGACAGATAAATGAGCGTGAAACGCCAGTGGTCATCGAAAGTCGGAATTCCTTTTTTGTGTGTGGCCCTGCTGATGACAGCAGCCTGCGCCCGCGGCCCGTCTGAAATTCAGACCATTGGTCAGGCGGGTATCAACCCCGACCTGCACGCCATGGCAATCCGCGAGGTACGCGTTTTGCAATCCAAAGGTCAGCGCGTCTGGTGCGTGCCCTTCGCACGCAATGCCAGCGGCGTTCAAATCCGCGGCAATGCCAATACGTGGTGGGCGCAAGCCAACGGCCTGTACGAGCGCGGCAAAGAACCCGTCGTCGGGTCGGTCATGGCGTTCAAAGGCACCAGCCGGAACCCTATGGGCCATGTTGCCGTCGTCTCCGAAGTCGTTTCCCCGCGCGAGATCAAGGTCGATCACGCCAATTGGAAGCGCAACAAGATCTCGCTTGGGATGAGCGTACAAGACGTATCTCCGTTGAACGACTGGTCCGATGTGCGCCTTGAAAGCCAGGCCGGGTCCTACGGCAGCGTCTATCCGATCAACGGCTTCATCTATCCCGACGCGAAATCCGCGCCGTCGAACGAGATGACACAGCCCCCCGTGTTCGCATTTTCAGCGGCACCGACACAAAGCAACTGACCAATGGGGCCGCAGCGCCCCTCAAGGTTGCAAATCTGCTGACACTGGCGTTGGGTAGGCACATCTAAACATCAGGATGCCCCCAATGACCCAGCAGCAGAATGCCTCTTGGCAAATCACCAAACCCGCGACCCGCAGCCGCAAGGGGATCGTCGCCTCGCAAAGCCGTGTTGCCGCGCAGGTCGGGGCGGATGTCATGGCGCAGGGCGGCAATGCGGTGGATGCGGCAATTGCCACCTCTTTTGCGCTTGGCGCGGCTGAACCCTGGATGAGCGGTATGGGCGGCGGCGGCTTTATGGTCGTGCGCATGGCGGGCGAAAAGACGGCCAAGGTCATCGAATTCGGGATGAAATCCCCCAAGGGGCTGGATGTTGCGGACTACCCCATCGTGGGCGGCAAGGCGGGCGATCTGTTCCCCTGGCCTTCGGTGCTGGAAGACCGCAATGTTTTCGGGGCCAAGGCGATTGCCATTCCCGGTCAGGTCGCTGGCATGGGTCTGGCGCATGAAAGCTTTGCCACGAAACCTTGGGCCGATCTGCTGGCCCCTGCGATCAAGCTTGCCGATGATGGTCTGCCTGTGGACTGGTACACGCAGCTGATCCTTGGTGGTTCGGCCAAAGACCTCGCCCCCTTCCCCGCCTCGGCCGAGACGTTTCTGGACGAAGACGGCTTTCCCAAATACTCTGGCTGGACCGCCTTGGGCGAGACGAAATGCGACCTTAGCCGTCTTGCCGCGTCGCTGCGCACCGTCGCCAAGGACGGACCGCGCGCGTTTTACGAGGGGCCTTTGGCGCAGTCCATCGTGGCCGATCTGCAAGCCGCCGGCGGGCACCATACGGCCGAGGATCTGGCGCAGTATCAGGCGACATTGGTCGACGCGATGCACTATGCCTACCGCGGGCACGAGGTCATCGCCACACCGACCCTGACCGCCGGCCCGACCATGCGCCGTGCCCTTGATCTGCTGACCGCTTGGCAGCCCGGCACAGACGCCCCCGACGCCGAAGCGTTCATCGCTTATGACCGTGCCATCCGGCAGGCCAACCAGGAACGCTATGACACGATGGGCGATATCGAACATGAACCCGATCCGTCCTGCACCACACATTTCAGCGTCGTTGACGCGGCGGGCAATATGGTCGCCGTCACTCAAACGCTGCTGTCGATCTTTGGCTCGCGGATGATGCTGCCGCAATCGGGCATCCTGATGAACAATGGCATCATGTGGTTCGACCCTGAACAGGGCAAGCCGAACTCGCTTGGGCCGGATAAACGCTGCCTTGCGAATATGTGCCCCACCCTGTTGGAGCGTGCCGACGGTGCGCAATTCGCGCTTGGGGCGTCTGGCGGGCGCAAGATCATGCCCGCTGTGGTCGAACTGACCTCACTGCTGCTGGACTACGGGATGGATCTGGAAGCCGCCTTTCATGCGCCGCGCACGGATATGAGCCTTGCCGATGTGACCATCGTGGATCAGGCGCTGCCGCCGCAGGTGATCGCGACGCTGCAAGACACGCTGGACAATGTGGTGACCGCGCCGCGCACGATCTTCCCCTATCACTTCGCCTGCCCCTCTGCTGTCGGGCGCGCAGGCGACGAAAACACCGGCGTGACAGAGGTGATGTCCGCTTGGGGGGATGCCGTCAGCGCCTGAAAGTGCGACGGGCAAGCATAGCTGCCTTGCCCTGCGCATCTGACAAAGAGATGTACATTTGCGTCACAACCGACTAGGGACGGGCGCAACACGTGGCTGGCGTATCCGCTTTTGCCGCGACGCGCGTATTTGTAGCGCGACATTTTCTCAGACAGGACAATCCCTTGATCCAAACCATCGCAGACGCGCTTGCCACCCAAGGCTATGATTCGCTTACCCCCGTCCAAGAGGCGGTTACCAACCCAGATCTGGTCGAGGCCGACCTTCTGGTGTCAGCCCAAACGGGGTCCGGCAAGACAGTGGCCTTTGGTCTGGCCATCGCACCGACCCTTTTGGGCGACGATGAAAAATTCGGACACGCTGGCGCGCCCCTGGCGCTGATCATCGCACCGACGCGCGAATTGGCCATGCAGGTCAGCCGCGAGCTGACGTGGCTTTATGGCAAGGCCGGTGCGGTCGTGACCACCTGCGTTGGCGGCATGGACACACGCACCGAACGTCGTGCGCTGGACCGTGGCGCGCATATCGTCGTCGCGACACCGGGCCGCCTGTGCGACCACATCAAACGCAACAACATCAACCTGTCCGACATTCGTGCCGTGGTGCTGGATGAAGCGGACGAGATGCTTGATCTGGGTTTCCGCGAAGAGCTGGAATTCATCCTCTCCGAAGCGCCGGAAGAGCGCCGCACACTGTTGTTCTCGGCCACCGTGCCTGCGGCGATCGCCAAGCTGGCCAAATCCTACCAGCGTGATGCGCAGCGCGTCGAAACCGTGGGCGAAAAGAAACAACACGCCGACATCGAATACCGTGCGCTGAACGTGCACCCGCGCGACACTGAAAACGCGATCATCAACGTGCTGCGCTTTTACGAGGCGAAAAACGCCATCGTCTTCTGCAACACCCGCGCCGCCGTCGCACGCCTGACCACCCGCTTCACCAACCGAGGCTTTTCAGTCGTGGCGCTGTCGGGCGAGCTCACGCAATCCGAACGCACCAACGCGCTGCAAGCGCTGCGCGACGGGCGCGCGCGCGTCTGTATCGCGACAGATGTTGCCGCACGCGGGATCGACCTGCCCAACCTCGAACTGGTGGTGCATGCCGATCTGCCGTCGAACTCTGACACGTTGCTGCACCGCTCGGGGCGTACCGGTCGTGCCGGTCGCAAGGGTGTGTCTGCGCTGATCGTTCCCGCCAAGATGCGCAGCAAGGCAAACCGTCTGCTGGGCGGTGCCAAGCTGAAGGTCGAATGGGCCAACCCGCCCTCTGCTGAAGAAGTGAACGCCGAAGACGAAAAGCGTTTGCTGGCTGATTCCGCATGGTCTGACCCGATCCCCGATGATGCAGCGGGCTTTGTTGCCAATCTGGTCGAACAGTTCAGCGCCGAGCAACTGGCGACGGCCTTTGTGAACCTGTACCGTGCACGCCAGTCCGCGCCCGAGCAGCTGGCAGAGCCCGGCACCCCTGCCGACGAACGCCCCCGTGGCGACTTTGGCCCGTCGGTCTGGTTCTCGATCTCGATCGGGCGCAATGATGACGCCGAACCCCGCACCATCCTGCCGATGATCTGTCGCATGGGCGATCTGACTAAGGATGACGTGGGCGCGATCCGCGTGCAGCCCAGCCATACCTTTGTCGAGATCCTCGCGACCTCGGCAGATAAATTCACCAACGCGCTTGGCCCCGACATGAAGGTCGAAGACGGCGCGGTTGTGACCAAACTGGACAAGGCCCCCGATCTGTCGCGCGGGCCCAAGCCCGGCGGCCGTGGCCCCAAACCGAACCGTGGCGGCCCCCGTTCTGACAATGGCCCGCGTCCCGATCGTGGCCCACGCCCCGACCGCGCACCCTATGACCCCGACGCACCACGTGCACCGCGCAAACCACGTGCGGCCAGCACCGAAGAAGCATCGGTTACCTACGACAAACCTCGCGGCCCGCGCCCCGATAAAGGGTTCGACAAACCGCGCGGCGACAAGCCGAAGTTTGACAAGCCCAAAGCCCCCAAAGGCGAACGCCCGCCCAAGTCGCACAAGACCGAACGGTCTCCGATGAAGCCCGGTGCCACGCCTAAACCCAAATCTGCCGGCAAGCCTGACAGCTTTGACAAACCCGGCGGCAAGCCCAAAGCCAAAGCCGTCTGGAAAAAGGAAAAGCCAGCGGATCGTGGGGCGGACCGCCCCCGTGGCGACGGCAAACCAGCGGATAAACCGTTCAAGGCCCGCGCCGCTGACCCGTCGAAGCGCTTTGTCCCACCGGGTAAACTGGGCGCGAAACCCAAGGGCGGCAAACCCTCGGGCAAAGCCGGTGGCGGCGATGCAGCCCCCAAACGCGGCAAGTCGAGCTTTCGCCCGAAATAAGCGGCAAGACCTACCCCCGGTCTGAAAACGGGGAAATACAGATCAATCAATCGCTTAGGGGCCGGAATTTTAATCAATTCCGGCCCTTTTTGCGTCTATCTTCCCCGTCCCGCCCCCCTATGTGGCAGGTTTTTCCTTTTCAGAGGGGGAAGTTGCTCCTAACAATCACTGCACATGGGCCGAAACAGACGCGAGGCGCGTTTGCGATGGGGCCTTGAAAACAGGGTGCTTTGCCACCCGCCCCCAATCCCAACCTCGGAAAGGTCACGCACATGGATGGTACATTTAGCGAAAACGATATCTCCCGTGTGGTCGAGGCAGATCGCGCGCACATCTGGCACCACCTCAGCCAGCACAAAGCCTATGAAACCACGGACCCACGGATCATTGTCGAAGGCAAAGGCATGCGTGTCTGGGACCAAAAGGGCAAAGAGCATCTGGACGCGGTGTCCGGTGGTGTCTGGACCGTCAACGTCGGCTATGGCCGTGAAAGCATTGCCAACGCCGTGCGCGACCAGCTGATCAAGCTGAATTATTTTGCGGGGTCTGCCGGGTCTATTCCGGGGTCGCATTTTGCGGAAAAGCTGATCGACAAGATGCCGGGCATGAGCCGCCTATACTATTGCAACTCCGGCTCCGAGGCGAACGAGAAAGCCTTCAAGATGATCCGCCAGATCGCCCACAAACGCTATGGCGGCAAGAAGCACAAAATCCTGTATCGCGACCGCGACTACCACGGCACGACCATCGCTTGTCTGTCTGCGGGCGGTCAGGAAGAACGCAATGCGCAATACGGCCCCTTCACCGACGGGTTCGTCCGCGTGCCCCACTGTCTGGAGTATCGCAAGTTCGAGCAAGACGGCGCGCCAGAGGATAACTACGGCGTTTGGGCCGCGGATCAGATCGAGAAGATCATCCTCGCCGAAGGGCCCGACACCGTGGGCGGGCTGTGTCTTGAACCCGTCACGGCGGGCGGTGGTGTTATCACGCCTCCGGACGGCTACTGGGAACGGGTGCAAGAGATTTGTCGCAAGTATGACGTGCTGCTGCACATCGACGAAGTCGTCTGCGGCATCGGGCGTACCGGCGAATGGTTCGGCTACCAGCATTTCGGCATCCAGCCCGATATGGTTACGATGGCCAAGGGTGTGGCCTCTGGCTATGCGGCGATTGCCTGTCTTGTGACGACAGAAGAGGTCTTTAACCTGTTCAAGGACGACGCTAGCGACCCGCTGAACTACTTCCGCGATATCTCTACCTTCGGGGGCTGCACCGCGGGCCCCACCGCCGCGATTGAAAACATGGCGATTATCGAGCGCGAAAACCTGCTGCAAAACACCCGCGACATGGGGCAATACATGCTCGAAGAGCTTGAAGAGCTGTCGGACAAATATGACGTGATCGGTCAGGTGCGCGGCAAGGGTCTGTTCCTTGGCGCAGAGCTGGTCCAAGACCGCAGCACCCGCGTTCCCGTTGTCGAAGCGCAGATTCAGGCGGTCGTCGCAGACTGTATGGCGCAGGGCGTGATCATCGGGGCGACCAACCGGTCGGTGCCGGGCAAGAACAACACGCTCTGCTTCAGCCCTGCATTGATCGCGAAGAAGGACGATATTGATCAGATCATCGCGGCTGTGGATGGGGCAATGGGTCGGGTGTTCGGCAGCAAATAGGCTGCCGCTCCGGCACTTTGTTGCCGATCAAAATAATCTTACTGGAACCAAACCCGTCACATAGCGTTAAGTACTGAAGCTAGTATGGAGTATATCATGAAAAAGCTACTTTTGGTCCTGCCTATGGTTGGCGCACTCGCCGCTTGCGAAACGCAGACTCAATCTTCTGTAACCGGCGCTGCTGCTGGTGCGGCTCTGGGTGCTGTCGTGTCGGGCGACGATGACAAAACCAAAGGCGCCGTTCTGGGTGGCTTGGCTGGCGCTGCTGCAGGTGCATACCTGGGCCGCGGCAAAAACGGCCAGTGTGTCTACCAGAACTCCGCAGGTCAGCGTTACACGGCTGCTTGCCCATAAGCGTTTTCTGCTCCCGAAGGCAGATATTCACATTAGGCCTCGGCGTTTCGCCGGGGCCTTTTTTATGCGCTGACCGATTGGCTGGGTCTTTGAAAAAAAAGGGCGGCTAGATGCCGCCCCGTCTTAACCGTGATTTTACCGCGCGATCAGTCAAGCAGACCCGCGTGCTTCAACCCGTGATCCACGAGCGCTTTGGTGGCATCGGTCAGCGGCACCAGCGGCAGGCGCACCTCGTCCGAGCACAACCCCAGACGCGCCATCGCGTATTTCACACCCACCAGGCCCGGCTCGGTGAAGATCGCGTTGTGCAGCGGCATCAGCTTGTCCTGGATTTTCAGCGCCGCGGCATAGTCCCCTGCAAGGCAGAACGCCTGCATCTGGCTTAGCAGCTTGGGCGCGACATTCGCGGTGACAGAGATACAGCCAACGCCGCCTTGGGCGTTGAACCCGTGCGCTGTGGCGTCCTCGCCCGAGAGCTGGACAAAATCCGGCCCGCACAGCATCCGCTGGTCACAGACCCGCGCCAGATCGCCGGTGGCATCCTTGACACCGATGATGCGCGGCAGCTTGGCCAGCTCCGCCATGGTTTCGGGCAGCATATCAACGACCGAACGGCCGGGGATATTGTAGATGATGATCGGCAGACCGCAGGCCTCGTGGATCGCGGTGAAATGCGCGATCAGACCGGCTTGGGTCGGCTTGTTGTAATAGGGCGTGACCACCAGAACCGCATCGGCACCGACGCTTTCGGCGTGTTTGGCCAGACGGATGCTTTCAGTCGTGTTGTTCGAACCGGCACCTGCAACGACGGGGATACGACCCGCGGCGGCTTTGACGACTTCTGCGACAACGGTTTCATGCTCGGCATGGGTCAGGGTGGGCGATTCACCGGTGGTTCCGACAGGCACCAGCCCGTTCGATCCTTCCGCGATGTGCCATTCCACCAGCTTCTTGAGCGTGGCCAAATCCAGCGCGCCGTCCGTGAACGGCGTGACGAGTGCAGGTAGTGAACCTTGTAGCATATGCACGCTCCTATTCTTGCGTTGCTGGGCAAGCGCCCAATTGCTGATAGCGGCAAGTTGAGTTGAAACCCCCGCGCCGCGCCGTATGTTGCAAGGCTGTAGCCTTTGACCAGTAGGAAATGCAAGTGATGAGACGCGCCTTGGCGACGCTGACGATGGTTTTTGCCCTCGCCCTTCCGGCCCATGCCGAAAGGCCGCGTCCGCTGGGATGGGCGATGGACGCCATGCGCGCGGGCAGCTGGGAGAATGCCGCCCTGATCGCGCGCCGTGACGGGGCCGTTGCGGTAGATGTGATCGAATGGCACCGTCTGCGCGCCGGACGGGGCACCTATGACGAGGTGACAGATTTCCTTCGCCGCCGCCCTGATTGGCCGGGCGAGGCCTATCTGCGCAGACAGTCCGAAGAGGCCGTGATCCGCGAGGGTGACAAGGCGATACTGGAGTTCTTTACCGGTCAGGGCCCGCAGACGCCCGAGGGTGTGCTGGCCCATGCCGCAGCGCTGCTGCGTGCGGATCGTCTGGGCGAGGCGCAGGCGCGGCTGGTGCTGGCGTGGCGTACCCTGCCCATGAGCGGGAATGATCAGGCAAAGTTCATTGACGCCCATGGGCCTTTGCTGAAACCGCACCACGCCGCCCGTCTGGACGAGATGCTATGGCAACGGGAACACGCCGAAGCCCGCCAGATGTTCGATCTGGTCAGTGATGCCGACAAGGCGCTGGCCGAAACCCGCATCGCCTTGCAAAATCTGGACGGCGACGTAAACGCCCTGATCGACGCGCTGCCCGCCAGCAAGGCCGGTGATCCGGGGCTACAGGCCGACCGCTTCGAATGGCGTATCCGCAAAGGCTACGGCGACAGCGCCAAGGATCTGATGCTGTCGCAATCGGTCAGCGCTGCGGCCCTTGGTCAGCCCGCCGCATGGGCCAACCGCCGCCGCGCGCTGGCGCGGGATGAAATGCGCAATGGCGATCCGGCGCGGGCCTATCAGATGGCGTCGAAACACTTCCTGTCCGAAGGGTCACATTTCGCGGACCTTGAATGGCTGTCGGGCTATATCGCCCTGCGGTTCCTCAAAGACCCCAAGCTGGCGCTTGGTCACTTTCAGGCCCATGACGGCGCGGTCGAATCCCCCATCAGTCAAGGGCGTGCGGGCTATTGGCAGGGCCGCGCGTATCAGGCCATGGGCGATGCCGAGGGCGCGGCCAAAGCCTATGCCCAAGGCGCGAAGTTCCAATCCTCTTTCTACGGTCTGCTTGCGGCAGAGCGGGGCAATCTGCCCTTCGACACAAGCCTTGCAGGCGCGCCCCCTGAACAGGACTGGCGCACATCGGCGCTGGCACAGGCACCGCTGTTTCAGGCGGGGCTGTTGCTGCAAGCCTCGGGCGAGCTGTCGACCGCCGAACGGTTCTGGACCCATCTGGCAGAGCAGCTGATCACCGAAGACGCTGCCCTTCTGGGACAGGCCGCGATTGACGTGGGCCAGCCGCATCTGGCCGTGATGATCGGCAAACGTGTGGCGCAACGGGGCATCACCATCGCCGGCCCCTATTACGCGCTGCATGATGCGATCAAGCTGGACCTGAACATGGCCCCCGAGATGGTGTTGGCCATCGCCCGCCGCGAAAGCGAATTCGATCCCGTGGTCCAAAGCCATGTGGGCGCACGCGGTCTGATGCAGCTGATGCCCGCCACGGCCAAGGATGTCGCGCGCGATCTGGAGATCAGCGCGCTGCACACCACCGACCGGCTGACCGCCGACCCGGAATACAATGCTTTGCTGGGGTCCGAATACCTGTCGCAGATGGCGGGCCGGTTTAACGGGAATGTGGTCATGGTCTCGGCCGCGTATAACGCGGGCCCCTCGCGTCCGACGCGCTGGATGGACACCTATGGCGATCCGCGCGAGGGCGACATCGATATCGTCGACTGGATAGAGATGATCCCTTTTCGCGAGACGCAGAACTATGTGATGCGGGTGACCGAAAGCCTGCCCGTTTACCGCGCGCGCATGGGCAAAAACCCCCTGCCCCAACCCTTTACCGAGGAACTAACGGGCACGACCCTTTTGCCGTTCGCGCCAAAAGGTGAATAGCCCCGCCGCGACGATCAGCGCCGCCCCGATGGCGACATTGGGGCGCACGGTTTCGCCAAAGGCGCTGATGCCGATGATCGCGGCAAAGACCAGTTGCAAATAGGCAAAGGGCTGCACCGCGCTCGCCTCGGCCACTTCGTAGCAGCGGATCAACAGCCAGTGACCCGTGACACCGGTGATGCACAGGCACCCCATGATCAGCCAGTCACTGGCGATCATCGGCTCCCAATACCACAGCCCCGTGGCTGTCATCGCCACTGACCCCGTGACGCCGGTCCAGAAAAAGCTGGTGGCGGTCTTGTCCTTGCGCCCGACATAGCGGGTCAGCAACCCGTAGACCGCGAACATCGCGGCCGCCACCAGCGGGATCACGGCGGCGGGGTCAAAGACGCTCATCCCCGGCTGCAGAATGATCAACACCCCGATAAAACCGACCCCGATCGCCGCCCATCTGCGCCAGCCGACACTCTCCCCCAGAACGGGGCCGGACAGGGCGGCAACCAGCAGCGGATAACAGGTAAAGACCGCGTGGCTTTCCACAAGGCCAAGGATCGTGAAGGCGACGATCATCACGCAGATCTCGGCCGCCAGCAGTAGCCCGCGGAATATCTGGAGCACCGGCTGGCTCGTCCGCGCCGCCGCCCGCAACCCGCCCGCATGGCGTTTGGCCAGCGCGATCACAAAGGCCGCGAAAAACCAGTAGCGGATCATCACCACCATCATCACGTTGTATTCAGACGCCAGATGCCGCGACAGCCCGTCCTGCACCGCAAACACAAAGGTCGTGATCACCATTAAGGTGATGCCAAGCGGGATATTGTTCGACTGCGCCGCAGCCGCCGCGCGGTTGGTGGCCATGCTCATACGCGCACAGCCCGCGTCATGTGTCGCTTGCGTCCATAGCCGGTCGTGCGCTCGACCGCGAAGCCCGCGCTTTCCAGCGCGCGACGGACCGCGCCAGCGGCGGTATAGGTCGCGGCCGTGCCAAACGGTGCCGTGTGCCGTGCTACATCGTGCAGCAGCTCCGGCTCCCACAGCTCGGGGTTTTTGGCGGGGGAAAACCCGTCAAGAAACCACGCATCCGCCAGCCCGTCCCACGCGGGCACCGCACGTCGCGCATCGCCAATCACCACGGTCAGCACCACATCGCCAAAGCGCATCTCTCCACCCTCGGGCGACCAAGCGTCCAGTAGCGCGTCGCGCTTGCCATCGAAGTCAGGAAAGGAACGATGCGCTTGGGCCATATCCTCGGAGGACATCGGGAAGGCTTCGAAGGAGGTGAAATGCAGCGTGCCCTTCGCGCCGTGCCGCGCCCACGCGTCCCAAGCCACGAGAAAGTTCAGCCCCGTGCCGAAACCCAACTCTCCGATGCGGAACCCGTCGCGGAAGCGGTTGGTCAGGTCATTCCCGTCGATAAAGACATGCTGCGTTTCCTCTACCCCGTTGTCGAGACTGAAGTACGGGTCGTCGAACTTGGAGGACACGGGCACACCGCTGTCTTTCCATTCGATATCAGCTGTCTGGTTCTCCATGGGATGGCCTTGTGCTATGGGCGATGCCGAACACTGCGCAAAAAGGGCAAGGATTGGCAATGGCCGAAATCACGATACGCGGCGCGGGGATATTCGGGCTATCCGTGGCATGGGCCTGCGTGCAACGCGGCGCGGTTGTGCAGGTGATCGATCCGAATGGGCCCGCCGCAGGCAGCAGCGGCGGCATCGTCGGCGCGCTGGCCCCGCATGTGCCTGAAAACTGGAACGCCAAGAAAGCCTTTCAACGCGACAGCCTGCTTATGGCCGAAGGGTTCTGGCAAGCGGTTGAACAAGCGGGTGGGGGGAACGCGGGCTATGCCCGCAAGGGGCGCCTGCAACCCGTGGCCGATGATGCGGCATTGGCACTGGCACAGCAGCGGGCCGAAACCGCCAAGGCGCTGTGGCAGGGTCAGGCCACATGGTCCGTGATCCGCGCGAGTGACACCCCGTGGCAGCCCGACAGCCCCACCGGCTGGCTGATCCACGACACGCTAAGCGGTCTGATCCACCCCCGCCACGCCTGCGACGCGCTGGTGCGGGCACTGGCGGCCAAAGGCGTGACGGTGCAGGCGGAAGGCGAAGATCGCGGACAGGTGCTGTGGGCGACGGGCGTCGCGGGGCTGACGCATATGACCGCCAATCACAGCCGTCTGGTCGGCGCAGGCGTCAAGGGTCAGGCCGCGCTGCTGGACTATGACGCGCGCGGCTTGCCACAGCTTTTTGCGGGCGGTGTGCATATCATCCCGCATAGCGACGGCACCACCGCCATCGGATCAACGACAGAGCGCGCGTATACCTCGCCCACCGAGACGGACGCGCAGCTTGATGACGTGATCGCCGCCGCACGTGCCGCGGTGCCCGTGTTGCAAGATGCGCCGGTGATCACCCGCTGGGCCGGGGTGCGCCCGCGCAGCCGCAGCCGTGCCCCGATGCTGGGGCCCTTGCCCGACGCTCCGGGGCAGTTCGTGGCCAATGGCGGGTTCAAGATCGGGTTCGGCATGGCCCCCAAAGTGGCCGAGGTCATGGCCGAGCTGATGCTGGACGGGCGCGATACCATCCCTGATGGGTTCCGCGTCGAAGACAACCTCTAGCGCCGCGGCGGCCCGTCAGCCCCCTAAGGCACCTCTTAAACGTAAAAGGGCCCCGGCAGATGCCGAGGCCCTTTCACGTTCATGTCGCCAAGGCTTAGGCAGCGTTTGGCAGGATCACGATTTCAACGCGGCGGTTTTGCGCTTTGCCCGCTGCGTTCAGGTTGCTTGCCACCGGCTGGCTTTCGCCACGGCCCACGGATTGGATGCGGCTGCCGGGAACGCCGTTCGACACCAGTACGTTCGCAACGGCGCGCGCACGGCCTTCGGACAGCTGCTGGTTATAAGACGCTTCGCCATCGCTATCGGTGTGACCGACGATTTGCAGCGTGGAGTTGCTGTAGACGTTCACGTTCCGCGCCAGTGCGGCCAGATCGTTTTGCATACCGGCCTGAACCTGCGTGCTGTCTGTCGCGAACAGGATGTCCTGCGGCAGGGTCACGATCAGACGGTCACCTGTGTTGGTGATGATCACGTCGGAATCCAGCTGACGGCGCAGGTCGGCCTCTTGCTTGTCCAGCGAATAGCCATAGCCAGCACCCAATGCACCGCCAGCGACCGCACCGGCCAAGGCACCTTGCGCACGGTTGCCGTCGCCTTTGGACAGCGCACCGATCACAGCACCGGTACCTGCACCGATCAGCGCACCGTTACGAGTGTTGGCGTTCGGGTCGTTGGGGTTGCCGCCAATCGGACCGGGTTCACAAGCAGCCAGCGCCAGAACGCTTGTCAGAGCTACAGCAATGGAGGTTTTCGAAAGTGTCATATCTTATTCTGCCTTTAAGTTGTGGCCCCGTTCGGGCGAGGCAATCGTCACATAACGCTTTACACCAGCCTTTGTTCCCGTTGAACCGGCAGCTTCAAACCCATAGGCAGCAACCCGCCGATACCCTCACGCGTCGACGCGGGCGGATTCAAAGGCCAGCATGGCGCGTTTGACCGGCAGCCCCCAGTGATAGCCCCCTAGCCCACCGGATTTGCGCAAGGCGCGATGGCAGGGGATCAACCAGCTGATCGGGTTACGCCCCACCGCCGTGCCCACAGCGCGGACCGCTTTAGGCGTGCCGATGGTCTGGGCGATTTCGGAATAGGTGGTCACATGTCCCGACGGGATCGCCAGCAAAGCCTCCCATACTTTGATCTGGAAGGGCGCGCCGATCAGATACATCGGGGCCTTGTCGGTCCCGTCTCCCTGTAGGCCAAAGGCAATCTGCACCCAGTCGCGCAGCACCGCCGGATCCTCGCGGAATGTCGCCCCCGGCCAGCGACGGCACAAATCCTCCATCGCGGCGTCGGTGCCCATCTCGGCCGAGAAAGCCAGCCCGCAGATCCCCCGTGGCGTGCCCATAACCAGTGCCGGGCCAAAAGGGCTGTCGAACCACCCCCACGAGATCACAAGCCCGTCCCCCTTGCGGGCGAAATCACCGGGGCTCATGGCCTCCCACCGCAGGAACATGTCGTGCAGCCGGCCAGAGCCGGACAACCCCAGCTCGTGCGCCGTGTCGAGCGTGGTAAAGCGGTCGCGCAGCAGCGATTTGGCGTGATCCAGCATCAGATATTGCTGATAGCGTTTCGGCGACACCCCCACCCACTGCGAGAAGAGCCGCTGGAAATGCGCCGGGCTCATCCCCATTTCGCCCGCGATCTGATCCAGCGCCAGCGGGTCGGCGGCGGCATCAATCAGATCAATCGCCCGCCGCATCACACCGTAGTGATAGGCGCTGCCCTCTGCGGTGGCGGCATCTTCGGGGGCGGTGGTTTCGGGCGTGTGCTGTGCATGTGTCATAGGGGCAGACTACGGCAGGCCCCGCCCCCGCGCGACCCGAAACATGCGCCAAATGACGCAGCCCCTGCCGCAGCGACGCCCGTAAAATCCGCCGCGCGCGGCTTGCCCTGAGAGGCGAAACCACGCATACCCTTGGCGCATGGCCAAAACCCTTGATTATCACACGATCCGCGAGATTTTCACCCGCTTTCAGGACGCCGAGGCGGAACCGAAAGGCGAGCTGGATCACACCAACGTCTATACGTTGCTGGTCGCTGTCGCGCTGAGCGCGCAGGCCACGGATGCGGGGGTAAACAAGGCTACCAAATCCCTGTTCGAGATCGTCGAGCACCCGCAGCAGATGCTGGACCTCGGGCTGGAAGGGCTGACCGAACATATCAAGACGATCGGCCTGTTCCGCCAGAAGGCCAAGAACGTGATGAAGCTGAGCCAGATTCTGGTGGATGACTATGACGGGGTCGTACCCAACAGCCGCGCGGCGCTGCAATCATTGCCCGGCGTGGGCCGCAAGACGGCGAATGTTGTGCTGAACATGTGGTGGCACTATCCGGCGCAGGCGGTGGACACGCATATCTTTCGCGTCGGCAATCGCACACGCATCGCCCCCGGCAAAACCGTCGATACCGTAGAACGCGCGATCGAGGATAATATCCCTGTCGATTTCCAACACCATGCCCACCACTGGATGATCCTGCACGGGCGATACCATTGCAAAGCACGCAAACCCCTATGCAGAACCTGCATCATCCGTGACCTTTGCCCCTATGAGGAAAAAACCGAATGACCCAATACGAAGTGGTTGGCATCGGCAACGCTGTTGTCGATGTGATCTCGCATGCGGATGACGCGTTTCTGCAAGATAACGGCATCGAAAAAGGCATTATGCAGCTGATCGAGCGTGACCGCGCCGAAAACCTGTATGCGACAATGCAAGACCGTCTGCAGACCCCCGGCGGGTCGGTCGCCAATACCATTGCGGGCATCGGCGCGCTTGGCTTGCCCACGGCCTTTATCGGGCGGGTGAATGACGATGATCTGGGGCAATTCTATGCCAAGGCGATGACAGACATCGGCATTGATTTTGTCAACGCGCCTGTGACCGGGGGCGAGAACCCGACCTCGCGCTGCATGATCTTTGTGACCCCGGACGGGGAACGCTCTTTGAACACCTATCTTGGGATCTCCACGGGGCTTACCTCGGACGACGTTCCGCAGGCGGTGGCCTCCAGCGCCAAGCTGATGTTCCTCGAAGGCTACCTTTTTGACCACGACGCCGGCAAAACCGCCTTCCGCGAAGCGGCGCGCGCGGCGACGGCGGGCGGCGGCATGGCGGGGATCGCGATTTCCGACCCCTTCTGCGTGGAACGCCATCGGGATGACTTCCTCGCGCTGATCGAAAACGATCTGGGTTACGTCATCGGCAACGAGGCCGAGATCCGCGCCCTGTGGGAAACCGACGATCTGGAAGACGCGCTGACCCGCACGGCGGCGATCTGTGACACGGTCGTCTGCACCCGGTCCGGCGACGGCGTGACGCTGATCCGCAAGGGCGAACGTGTCGACGTACCGGTGACCAAGGTGACCCCCGTGGATGCCACAGGTGCCGGCGATCAATTCGCGGCGGGGTTCCTCTATGGCATGGCCACGGGCCGCGACCTCGAGACATGCGGCAAGATGGGCAACATCTGTGCAGCCGAGGTTATCAGCCACATCGGCCCGCGCCCGCAGACCTCGATGATGGAGCTGTTCAAGGAAAAAGGGCTGGTCTGATGCTGACCGACGGATATCACGACGTACCGCTTGGCAAACTGGCGATGGTTGTCACACATCTTGAGATGCGCGAGGCCGCCCCCCTGCGGGATGTCCCCGCCCCCGAGGGCGTGACCCTGCGCGCATTGACCCCGACACTGGACTGGTACCGTGATATCTTTCGGCGGGTCGGACAGGATTGGCTGTGGTTCGGGCGGCTCACAAAAACCGACGCCGAATTGCAGGCGCTGTTGTCGAATGCGGACACGCAGTTTTTCACGCTGACCAAGGACGGTAGCGACGAGGCGCTGCTCGAGCTTAAGTTCACGGCTGATGGCACGTGCGAGCTGGCCTATTTCGGACTGACCCCCGCGCTGATCGGGTCGGGTGCCGGGCGCTACCTGATGAACCACGCGATCCGCGCGGCTTGGGCGCGGCCGATCTCGCGGTTTCATCTACATACCTGCACGCTCGACAGTCCGCAGGCGCTGTCCTTTTACATCCGCAGCGGGTTTACCCCGTTCAAGCGGCAGGTCGAGGTCGCGGATGATCCGCGGCTGATCGATCTGCTGGACAAGGACGCAGGGGCGCATGTGCCGACCATCGGCTAGCGCCCCCGTGGCTCACCCCATCCGTTCAGAGGCGTAAGACCCCGGCGAGGCAGGGAAGACCACCGTCTTGTTGCCATTCACAAACACGCGCCGGTGGATATGCGCGTGAATGGCCCGCGCCAATACCTGACTTTCGACATCCCGCCCGAGCGAGACATAGTCTTCGGCGGATTGCGCATGGGTGACGCGCACGATGTCCTGTTCGATGATCGGCCCTTCATCCAGATCGGCGGTCACGTAATGCGATGTTGCCCCGATCAGCTTGACCCCGCGCTGGAACGCTTGCTTATACGGGTTCGCCCCCTTGAAGCTGGGCAGGAAAGAATGGTGGATATTGATGATCCGTCCCGACATCTTCTGGCACATCTCGTCCGACAGGATCTGCATGTAGCGCGCCAGCACGATCAGCTCGGCCCCCGCGTCTTCGACCACAGCCATGATCCGCGCCTCGGCGTCGGCTTTGTTTTCCGGCGTGACCTTGATGCAGTGGAACGGAATGTCGTTGTTCACGACGACCTTTTGATAGTCCATATGGTTGGACACCACCGCGACAATATCGATCGGCAACGCGCCGATACGCCAGCGGTACAGCAAATCGTTCAGACAATGCCCGAAGCGCGAGACCATGATGACGACCTTCATCTTCACCGCCTCGTCGTGGAACTCATAGGCCATGTCAAAGGGCCGCGCCGCATCGGCAAAGCCGTCTGACAGGGTCGCCAGATCAACTTCGGCTTCGCTTTCAAAGCTGACGCGCATGAAGAAACCGCCGGTTTCCTTATCGTCGAACTGCGCACTGTCCGAGATGTTGCAGCCTTGATCGGCCAGATAATTCGCAATCGCCGCAACAACCCCGCGCGCAGAGGGGCAGGTCACGGTCAGGGCATATGTCTTCATCGGGATTTTTCCTGTGGCAAAGCGGTCCGACGTCGCGCGCCGATAGCCACCTGTTTCCTATCCGCCCCCGCCCCGTCAAGTTCGCGACAGCCGAAAAAGACACGCGACGCCCGCGCGGTCGGTCAAATCAGCACAATCGGTTTCCGATCATGCACATTGGCCCATATCCGCTACGCAATCGGGCAGACGGTGAACGCGGCCCGCCCCTTTGTCAGGCGTCGGCGAAATGCTCGACAAAGGCGTTGACCACAGCGGTATAGACCTCACGCTTGAACGGGACGATGTTGTCGACCAGTTCGCGCACCGGCAACCAGCGCCAGTCCGAGAATTCGGGGTGTTCGGTGTCCAGGTTGATCTCGTCATCCGACCCGTGAAAGCGCAGCAGGAACCATTTCTGCTCTTGCCCGCGGAACCGGCCTTTCCAGATGTTGGGCACCAGTTCGATCGGCAGGTCATAGGGCAACCAGCCCTCGGTCTGTGCCACCACCGTGACAGAACTTGGCGGGATGCCTGTCTCTTCCTCCAGTTCGCGCAGGGCGGCGACTTCGGCGTGTTCGCCCTTTTCGACGCCACCTTGCGGCATCTGCCATGCGTCCTGATCCCGGTCCCGACGTTGCCCGACAAACACATGCCCGTCGGCGTTGACCAGCATGACCCCGACACAGGGGCGATAGGGCAGTCGGGCGATTTCTTCTGGCGTCATATCGGGGGCCTTTCGCGGCAAGAGAAGTCATACCGGCGTTAGCACGAATCCCGCGCCCATGTATATTGGCTTACGCAGCGTTGTGCGTGACAGAACCGCAGGCTTGGGGTGAACTGCCGCACAGAACGGTCCAGTACCCTACATTCAGCCCTCGAAAGGTTTGCCAAATGTCCGACTATCCGCACCTGCTTGCCCCGCTTGATCTGGGGTTCACGACGTTGAAGAACCGCGTGTTGATGGGGTCTATGCACACCGGGCTTGAAGAAACACAGGACTGGAACCGCGTGGCCGAATTCTACGCTACCCGCGCGCGTGGCGATGTGGGGCTGATGGTGACAGGTGGCATCGGGCCGAACCCCGAAGGGTCGGTCGCGCATGGTGCCGCGATGATGCTGTCGCAAAAGGACGTGGACAAACACAGCATCGTCACCGACCGCGTGCATGAAGCAGGCGGCAAGATCGCGATGCAAATCCTGCACGCGGGTCGTTATGCCTTTAGCCCCGACTGCGTGGCCCCCTCGGCGATCAAATCCCCCATTTCGATGTTCGCCCCGAAAGAACTGGATGCGGAAGGCATCGAAAAGCAGATCAGCGATATCGCCGCCTGCGCCCTGCGTGCCAAACAGGCAGGCTATGACGGGGTAGAGGTGATGGGCTCCGAAGGGTATTTCCTGAACCAGTTCCTCGTCACCCACACCAACAAACGGACCGACGAATGGGGCGGGTCGTACGAGAACCGCATGAGGCTGCCAGTCGAGGTCGTGCGCCGCGTGCGCGAGGCCGTGGGCCCCGATTTCATCCTCATCTACCGTTTGTCGATGATCGACCTGATCCCCAACGGCTCTACCTTTGAAGAGGTCGTGCAGCTTGCCAAGGCGGTAGAGGCGGCAGGGGCCACGATCATCAACACCGGCATCGGCTGGCACGAGGCGCGCATCCCGACGATCCAGACCTCGGTCCCGCGCGCGGCCTTTGCATGGGTCACGAAAAAGCTGATGGGTCAGGTGAACATCCCGCTGATCACCTCCAACCGGATCAACACGCCCGAGGTCGCCGAAGAGGTGCTGGTGGACGGCTGCGCCGACATGGTGTCGATGGCGCGGCCCATGCTGGCCGATGCCGATTTCGTCGCCAAGGCCGCCGCCGGAAAATCGGCCGAGATCGCGCCCTGTATCGCCTGCAACCAAGCCTGTCTGGACCATACTTTTGGCGGCAAAATCTCGAGCTGTCTGGTCAACCCGCGCGCCTGCTACGAGACTGAACTGCGCGTCGATCCTGTTGACGCGGCCAAGACAATCGCCGTGGTGGGCGCGGGCCCTGCGGGGCTCTCTGCCGCCATCACCGCGGCAGAGCGCGGCCATAAGGTCACCGTCTTTGACCGCGCAGCCGAGATCGGCGGCCAGTTGAACCTTGCCAAGCAGGTCGCCGGCAAAGAGGAGTTCTGGGGCCTCGTCGACTGGTATCGGGAGATGGTCAAGAAATACGACGTCACCGTCAAGCTGAATACCGAAGTCTCGGCCAATGATCTGGGCGATTATGACGAGGTGATTATCGCCACCGGCGTTATTCCCCGCGACCCGCAAATCCCCGGTCAGGATGCGGGCAATGTGGTCAGCTATATCGACATCCTGAACGGCACCGTCACCGCTGGTCAGCGTGTCGCCGTCATCGGCGCGGGCGGCATCGGTTTCGATGTGTCTGAACATCTGGTGCATGACGGGGACAGCACCACCACCAACCTGCCCGAATGGATGAAGGAATGGGGCGTCACCGACCCCGCCGATCACCGCTCTGGCCTCGCGCCCGAAGGTCCGCAGCCGCACGCCCCCGCGCGCGAAGTGACCATGCTGCAGCGCAAGACCACCAAGGTCGGCAAGGGCTTGGGCAAGACGACCGGCTGGATCCACCGCGCGTCCCTGACCATGAAGAACGTGCAGATGATCGCGGGCGTCAACTACGAGAAGATCGACGCAGAGGGCCTGCACATCAGCTTTGGCGAAGCGCGTGAAAAGCCGCAGGTGATCGCGGCGGATACGATCGTGCTTTGTGCCGGTCAACTGTCGGACCGGTCGCTAGCCGACGCGCTAGAGGTCAAGGGCATCCCGTGCCATGTTATCGGCGGCGCGGATGTCGCGGCTGAACTGGATGCGAAACGCGCGATTGACCAAGGCACCCGTCTGGCCGCTGCGCTGTAAGGTATGTCGACCAGAATGGGGCAGGCTGTCGTGGCCTGCCCCGTCTTTCGCCCGCGCCACAAGGGCAGCACATCTTGCGCCTCCGCGCCGGTCTGTCAAAATGCCCGGATCAATAGATGTTTCAGGGTGTGGCCATGCCGATTTGCGTTTTCGATATCTTTGCCGATGGCACGACCCAAGTGCCCACCGACACGCATCTTACGGGGCCGGGCATCTACCGCTGGTGGCACTTTGATCTGGCCGACCCGATGCTTGAACCCTGGGTCCGCGAACACTTGCACGAAATCCCCGCCGGATCGCTGATCCAGAAACAGACCCGCCCGCGCTGTGACCGCTTTGAAGGCGGGCTGATCCTGAACCTGCGCGGCATCAATATGAACGAAGGGCAGGATGCCGATGAAATGGTATCGGTGCGGATGTATGTGGATTCCGACCTGCTGATCACCGTGCGCCGCAAGAAGGTCTTTGCCATAGACGCCATCCGCCGCGAGGCCGAAGCGCAAAAGGCCCCTCCCAGCCCTGCCGAGTTCCTCGAAGCGCTCGTGGGTCGCCTGACCCTGCGGGTGCAGGAACACGTTGCAACACTGGATGAACAGGCGGAGTTCTTCGAGGATGACCTGGAGGACAAGAACACCCCGATGCCCCATGAGCTGCCCGAAATCCGGCGCAGCGTGATCCGGCTGCGCCGCTATCTTGACCCCCAACGCGAGGCGCTGGCCAAGCTGGCCGCCTTTGACATCCCGCTGATCCCCGACGAAAGCCAGCTTGAGCTGCGCGAGCAGGCCAACAGCGCGCTGATCGCGGTAGAAGAGCTGGACGAGCTGCGCGACCGGCTGGTGTCGGTTCAGGAAGAGCACGACGCCAATATCGCGCAGCGCCAAGCGCGCCACGGCTATGTGCTGTCGGTCGCCGCGGCGATCTTTCTGCCGCTGGGGTTTCTGACCGGTCTGTTCGGCGTCAACGTCGCCGGGATGCCGGGGGTGGACCATCCTTGGGCGTTTACCATCCTCTGTCTCGGCATGGCGGGGCTGGCGCTGCTTATGTTTCTGGTCCTGAAACTGGTCCGCTGGATTTAGCCACTGCACGGCGCGCCCTGTTTCCCCGCCGCGAACGATCCCTATAAATACCTCTCCACTGTCTCACCGCTGCCGTGATCCTGCCTGATTTGGCCGCCATACCCTTTCCAGACGCAGATGATGAAAGGGGACGGGTATGGACCGCCTGACAGAGATGGAAGCATTCGCCACGGTCGTGGACCAGGGTGGCTTTACCGATGCGGCCAAGAAGATGGGTATCTCCAAATCCGCCGTATCCAAACACGTATCCTCGCTTGAAGCGCGGCTTGGGGCGCGGTTGCTGAACCGCACGACCCGCCGTGTCAGCCCGACCGAAATCGGGCTTGCCTATTACGACCGCGCCCGCCGCGTGCTGAATGACGCGGGCGAAGCCGATGCGCTTGTGACCTCTATGCAATCCGCGCCCTCGGGCCTTTTGCGGATCTCGGTCGCAACGGACTTTGGCGTGAACCATCTGTCACCCGCCCTGTCCGAGTTTCTGGCCGATTTCCCCGATATCACCGTCAACATGGTGCTGAACAACCGCTACGTCGAACTGATCAGCGAAGGTTTCGACATGGCCGTCCGTATCGGTGAGCTGGAAGACAGCACCCTGCGGGCCCGCAAGCTGACCGAGACGACCAAACGCATGATCGCCTCCCCCGCCTATTTCGAGAAATACGGCCGCCCCGAAAAGATCGACGATCTGAACGATCACAAGCTGTTGCATTATTCCAACCAGTCCAGCGGCAATATGTGGAAGCTGACCTCGCCGTCGGGCGAAAAGCGTCAGGTGCGCACCGCTGGCTGGCTGTCGGTGAACGATGGGCAATCGCTGCTGAACGCCGCCATCTCTGGCCTTGGCATCGCCTACCTGCCGAGCTTTCTTTATGCCGACGCGATGGAAAAAGGGCTGGTCGAAGACGCGATCCCTGATCTCCCGCTTGAGACCCAAGGCATCTACGCCGTCTATCCTCCGGGCCGGTTCACCCAGCCCAAGGTGCGCGCCTTCATTGATTTTCTAGCCCATACCTTTGCCGAAAAAGGTCCAACGGACTGGTAACACGAGATCACCAACTGCCCTCGGTGAACTGAGCCCACATGTGGCTGCCCCCGCTCCCTTTTCAGGGATGCGGGGATTTTTCTGTTCGGGGTCAGGGCGCGGGTAAAAGCACGGCCTCGACCCGTCGATTGGCGTCGCGCCCCGCTTTGGTCTGGTTGGACGCGATTGGCGACAGATAGCCCATGCCCTGCGCCTCGATCCTGTCGCCCGAGATGCCATGCGCCGTGATCAGCCGTCGCCGCACCGCCGCCGCGCGGCTTCGCGACAGGGCAATATTATTTTGCAGCCCGCCGACGCTATCGGTGTGGCCCACCAGAACAATCCGCAGATCGGGCTGGTCTTTCAGCACCGCCGCCAGATTGGCCAGCGCATCAAACTCCCCCTGCCCCAAGGCCGCGGTGCCGGTGCCGAAATCAAGCGCCGCCAGCACCACATGGCCGGTATTCTGCAACGCCGCAGCCATCTCTGATTGGCTTTGCGCGGGGGTATCGGGGGCCAAGGTCTGGGTGTCTTCCGCCACCTCTGGCACCGACGGGCTGGACGCCTGGCCTTGCGCATCCGCCTCAACGATCTGCAGATAGGCAGAGGTATCGGTTGTGCTGACCAGAAGGGTCGCAACGGCGTCAGGTGATTGCAGCGACCCTTTGACGGCGGTGACAAACTGGTACTGGCGCAGATCGACATACATGTTCGGCGCGGGCAGTGTTTCGATCGCAAAGCGGAAATCGAAACCGCCGCAGACCTCGGCGCTGCAATCCAGAACGATCCTGTAGCCTGCGTCCTCTAGCTGGGTGCGCAGGGGCCGCATAATCTGTAGGGGCGTGAGGCCCGGAGCCTCTAACCGCCAGGCAGAGCGCGCAACTGCGCCCTCGACCTTGACGCTGGCAAAGCCGCCGTTCTCAAAGGCAGAGGTCGGGGCAAGATAGCTGTCAGGGTCGGTATCGCGGGTCACGGTCTGCCGCGCCGCAGCGGGCAGCGACAGGTCCAGCGCATGGGCCGTGCCCGCCAGTAAAAGCCAGATCAGCCCGGCACGCCAGAGGATCATCTGAATTGCGCGTGGTAAGCGTCGTTCGGTTTCATTTCGGTCGCGCTGGCGACGCGGTTGGTCATATTGAAGAACCCCGTGACCGACGCGATGTCAAAGATGTCGCGGTCGGAAAAGCCCACATCGCGCAGCGCCTGACGGTCCGCCTCGGTGGTTTTAGCGCTTGCGACGGTCAGGTGTTCGGCAAAAGCCAGCATCCCGGTTTGGCGTGCATCCAGATCAGCCACGCGCCAATTCATCACCATCTGTTCCCCAAGGATCGGATTGCCCGACAGTTGCCGCACCGCCGCGCCATGGGCCGTCAGACAATAGTAGCATTTGTTCACGGACGACACGACGACCGCAATCATTTCGCGTTCCAGCTTTGAAAGGTTCGACGCGCCCAGCATCAGGTCGTTGTACATCGCGGTAAAGGCATTCAGCTTGTCGATGTCAAAGGCATAGGCTTGCAGCACATTCGGCACCATCCCCAGCTTTTCCTGACAGACATCAAAGTATTTCTGCGTGTCCTCGGGCAGCGGATCGACCATCGGCAGGTTCAGGGCAGTGGGGGCATCATGCGCCATGGGGCGGCTCCTTCAGTCAGGGGATTGACGGTAATGATAGTGCCCTACCAGATCAAAGCCCAGTCCTTGATACAGGCGGTTCGCGGCCGCGTTCGCCTTTGTGCAAAGAACCGCCACCTGCGTCGCCCCCTGCGCCTGCGCCCAGAAACCGGCGCTGCGCATCAGCCATTTGGCCACACCCTGCCCGCGCTGGTGTTCCAGCACCTCGACCGCATGGACCATGCACACGCCCTCATGCAGCGCGGCAAAGGCGACGCCACCGGGCATCTCGTTCCAGCGGGTCAGGATCGCGGTTTTGGTCGCGGCGCGGTGCATCACGTTGATCCGTTCAGGGCCCACGCCGCCCTTGGCCCAAATCTCTGTCATGATGGCCAGCGGCTCCCATATCTGGAAAGCGGTCACCCGCGGCATCGGCACATCGGTCAGCTTGCCGACCGGCGCGATATAGACATTCACCGGATCGACGATGTCATACCCGCGCGCGGCCAGTTCTGTATCCAGCGTGTCGTCGCCGTCGCGGATCATGAAGATCGGGCGCTGGTCCATGGCGTGCATCGCGGCCTCGGCCTGACCGATATCCGCATTGGGTTCGGCCATCGTCGCGGCAGAGACGCGTTTGCCCCCGCCCTGCCCGTCCCGCAGGGTCCAGCCGGTTTCGGTCCAGATTTTCGCGGCGGGCCATGTGTGGTCGATGACCTGATATAGCTGCGCCAGATCGGTCACGGGAACACCTGCGCGAGCTTTGCCATCGCCGCGTCGACCTCGGCCTGATCATTGCCACGGATCACGATATGCGCGCCGTATTTGCCATCTTTCTGGAAGGGGTAGGACCCGATAGAGAGGTTGGGATAGCTATGCGCCAACTCTCCCAACGGTCCGGCGATGTCGCCCTCTCCCCGTTCGATGCGATGGGTGGCGCTGATCAGGGGAGCCCCACCGGTCAGGGTTGGCAGAACGCTGGCGACCATCGCCTCGAACACGGCGGGGACGCCGGCCATGACATAGACGTTTTCCAGCTTGAACCCCGGTGCCGCCGACACGGGATTGTCGATCAGCGTGGCATCATCGGGGATACGCGCCATGCGCAGACGGGCGGCGTTCAGCTCTGTCGCGCTTTTGGCGTAGTGGTCGGCCAGAATGCTGCGGGCATCCTCGCGCACGTCGATATGCTTGTTGAACGCAGCGGCGATGCAATCGGCGGTGATGTCATCATGGGTCGGCCCGATGCCGCCGCTGGTGAACACGCTGTCATAGACGCGCGACAGTTCCTGCACGGCGGCAATGATCGTGCCGTTTTCATCCCCCACCACACGGACTTCTTTCAGGTCGATCCCGACGCTGGTCAACTGCCCCGCCAGATGGTGCATGTTTGAATCGCGGGTGCGCCCCGACAGGATCTCATCGCCGATGACGATCATCGCAGCAGTGGGGTTGGGCATGGCTGTCTCCTTGAGGGGCCGTTGATTGAGGTATAGGTCACCCCCCATGCGCTTTCAAACCGAACTTGTCCCCGCCCGCCTGATCCGCCGCTACAAACGGTTTCTGGCCGATTGCCAGCTTGAGGACGGCACCGAGGTGACGGCTCATTGCGCCAACCCCGGGTCGATGATGGGACTGGCCACAGCGGGCATGAAAATCTGGCTTGAGCCCAATGATGACCCCAAGCGCAAGCTGAACTACGGCTGGCGGCTGGTTGACCACGAGAACGGGCATTTCACCGGCGTCGATACCGCGCTGCCGAACCGTGCGATCAAGGCCGCGTTAATGGATCGGCAGATCGCCCCGCTCGCGGGCTACACGACCGTGCGACCCGAGGTGAAATACGGTGAAAACTCGCGCATCGACTTTCTGCTGGCCGAGCCCGGCCTGCCCGACGCCTATGTCGAGGTGAAATCCGCCACCCTGTCGCGGCGCGAGGGGCTGGTCGAATTCCCCGACAGCGTGACCAAACGCGGCGCAAAGCATCTGGGTGAGCTGGCGCAGATGGCACGGGACGGGCACCGCGCCGTGCTGCTGTATCTGGTGCAGCGGACCGATTGCAGCGCCTTTAGCGTGGCGGCCGATATCGATCCTGCCTATGCCGCCGCTTTTGCCGACGCCCGTGCTGCGGGGCTGGAAACCCATGTCATCGGCACCCATATCAGCCCCCTTGGGGTCAGCGTTGCGGGCGCAATCCCCCTAATCGACCCGCCTGCACTGGCTCTTGGGGGCCAAGCGGGTTAGACAACACCAAATTCATATGACGGAGACAGCGGTGATGAACGAACACCGAGGACGCCAGACCAAAGATGGCATTCGCATTTACGACCCCTCGGATTTCGCGGGGATGCACGCGGCGGGCAAGCTGGCGGCGCAAATCCTTGATGACATCGCCGAACATGTGTTTGTCGGACAAACCACAGGTGCCATTGACGGTGTGATCACGCAGATGATCGAAGACGCCGGCGCGAAGTCTGCCACCATCGGGTATAAGGGCTATCAACACGCCAGCTGTATCTCGCTGAACCATGTCGTCTGCCACGGCATCCCCGGTGACAAAAAGCTGAAGGATGGCGACATCCTGAACATCGACGTCACCGTAATTGTCGATGGCTGGTACGGAGATAACTCGCGCATGTATGTCGCGGGCAAGCTGTCGCGCAAGGCAGAGCGGTTGATCAACGTGACCCATGACGCGCTGATGCGCGGGATCGAGGTCGTGAAGCCCGGCAATACCTTTGGCGACATCGGCCACGCGATCCAGACCTTCGCGGAATCCCACCGGATGAGCGTTGTGACAGATTTCTGCGGTCACGGGTTGGGCCGCGTGTTCCACGCACCGCCAAACGTGCTGCACTATGGCCGCCCCGGCACCGGTGCCGTGCTGGAACCCGGCATGTTCTTTACCATTGAACCGATGGTCAATCTGGGCCGCGCAGAGACCAAGGTCTTGGCCGATGACTGGACAGCGGTCACCCGCGACAAATCCCTGTCAGCGCAGTTTGAACACTCTATCGGCGTGACCGAAACCGGATACGAGATCTTTACCGAATCCCCCGCCGGTATGTTCCACCCGACCTATAGCCAGGGCTGATCCTCAGCCCCGGCGCTTGGCCAGCTTCAGCTCGATCACGGCCCACAGCACGCTGCCTGCATAGGCAAAGCAGCAGATCACCAATGTGGCCCAGGGGAAGCTGACCAGGCAGGCGATAAAGCCGGTAAAGAAGATCAGGAAATAGGTCACGTTGGCGCGCGAGAAGCTGACCGATTTGAACGACCACGTGGGGATGCGGCTGACCATGACCCAGCCGACCAGCACGATATAAAGGCTGGATACCACGTCGGGCAGCGCGGCACCGGGGCCGAAGGCATAGGGCAGATAGATCGGCAGCATCACCAGCATTGCACCTGCAGGCGACGGCACACCGGTGAAATAGCCGCCATCGTCCAGCGGGTCTTTGGTCCGGGAATCGACGTTGAACCGCGCCAGCCGCATGACGCAACAGATCGCAAAGACCAGAACCGCCAGCCAGCCCGCGCGATAGGAATCCTGCAGCCCCCAGAAATACACCACCAAAGGCGGGGCAACGCCGAAGTTCACAAAATCCGCAAGACTGTCGAGCTCGGCCCCGATCTTGCTGTTGAAACCCAGATAGCGCGCGGTGCGCCCGTCCATCCCGTCAAGGATACTCGCCAGCGTGATCAGCGCCACAGCCAGCGCGATATTCCCCTCGGCGGCGAAACGGATCGCGGAAATACCGGCACAGATCGCGGCAATCGTCAGCATGTTGGGCAACAGCTGTAGCAACGAGAATTCGGTTTTCGTCTTATCCGGCGCGACGGGGGGATGATCGGTCATCTCAGGAAAGCTCTGCCAGCACGGTTTCGCCTGCGACCATCGTCTGGCCGATGCTGACGCGCGGGGTGACTCCCTCGGGCAGGTAGACATCGACGCGCGATCCAAAGCGGATCAGACCAAAGCGTTGACCCGCCTGCGTATGCGCGCCCTTCTTGGTGAAACACACGATACGACGCGCTACCAGACCGGCGATCTGGACGGCGGCGACCTCGCGACCGTCGGCCATCTTGATGCGCAGGCTGTTGCGTTCGTTATCCTCGCTCGCCTTGTCCAGCGAGGCGTTGAAAAACTTGCCGGGGCGGTAAGCGATTTCGGTGATCTCGCCCGCGACGGGGGCGCGATTCACGTGGCAGTTAAATACGTTCATGAACACGCTGACCCGTGTCAGCGGCGTGTCGGGCATTCCCAACTCTGCGGGGGGCACGGCAGGTTCGATCAGCGATACGATGCCATCGGCAGGGCTGATGACAAGGTTATCGCCCTTGGGTGTCACCCGCTCAGGGTCACGGAAAAAGTAGTAGCACCAGACGGTTGCGCCGACACCGAGCCACCCTAGTGGTTCAGCGATGATAAAAAGCACCAGCGTGATCGCGGCAAAGATCGCCACGAACTTGCGCCCCTCGGGGTGCATCGGCTTGATGAAGGTGCTGGTCATGCTCAGGCTCATGGCGGTCTACTTTCCTTTACGTCTTTGTTAGCACATAGGCCGCAGCGCAGCGAATGCAAAGCGGCAACTGTTTATGGCCACTGGGCTAGTCTTGGCGCAGCAGGGTGATCCAGGTGTCGCCATACTTGCGCTTGTCCTCGCGCGTGAACCCTTGGGGCGGATCAAGCGGGGCGTTTTCCTCGCAGACGATCATGGCATCGGGTGTCAGCCAGCCGCCCGCGCGCGCCTTGACCAGGGCGGTCTGGCCCATCCCCTTGCCATAAGGCGGATCGAGAAAGACCAGATCGAACGGTGCCGCGATCCAACCCCCAAGGGCCGTCGCGTCGGAGCGCATCAGCGTGGCCGCGCCCTCGGCCCGCAGCTTCTTGATGTTCTCGGTGATCAGCTTTTGCCCGACGCGCCCGTTCTCGATGAACACCACCTCGCGCGCACCACGCGACAACGCCTCTAGCCCAAGGGCACCGGTGCCCGCGAACAGGTCAAGCACCCGCGCGCCGTTGATCACATTGTGATGGGTCAGCATCGAAAACAGGCTCTCGCGCACGCGGTCAGAGGTGGGGCGCAAATGCGCATCCGCATCGCCCTTGCCCACGTCGGCCAGTTGGGTGCCACGGTGTTTGCCAGCGATGATCCTCATGACTTCAGCAGCGCCTTCAGGTCTGTGTTCGGGTCTTCGATCAGCGCAGGCGCGGGGGATTTGCCCGCCTCGATCAACCGGCGCCCGATCATAAAGCCGCGCGGATCGTTCATCGCGTCCACCGCCAGCAGTTCGTCCCCGCGATAGTACCAGAAGGCCACGCTATCGGCGTCGCTGCGTCGGGTGATCACGCGATCATAGCCCATGTTCAGCCCCGCGATCTGCAGTTTCACGTCATACTGGTCCGACCAGAACCACGGCTTGGCGACATATTCCTTATCCGCACCCATGATGTTTTCCGCGACCAGCTCGGCCTGATCAATGGCGTTTGGCACAGATTCCAGCCGGATGCGCCCGCCGCGATAAGGGAAGGACGCGCAATCGCCTGCAGCCCAAACATGCGGTGCAGAGGTGCGCCCGTGGCTGTCGGTCATAATGCCGTTGTCATTCACGATCCCCGCCGCATCGGCCAGCGCCGTCGCCGCCCCGATGCCAACGCCGACGATCACGAAATCCACGTCCAGCGTCGTGCCGTCCGACAGTTCAGCGCCGGTGACATGCGTGTCGCCTGTCAAACGCTCAAGCCCGACGCCTTCGCGGATGGTGACGCCATGCGCCTCGTGCAGCGCGCGGAAAAAGTCAGAGGTCTGCGGGGCCGCGACCCGTTTCAGGATGCGATCGCCCATCTCTACCAGTGTCACCTGCAACCCCAGCTTGGCCGCGACCGAGGCGGCCTCTAGCCCGATATAGCCACCGCCGACGATCAGCACCCGCGCGCCTTTGGTAAAGCGTGGGCCCATCGTATCGACGTCCATCAGGTCGCGCACCACATGCACGCCCGCCAGATCGCCACCGATATGCGCGGGCAGACGGCGCGGGAACGATCCGGTGGTCAGCACCAGATCGTCATAGGCCATATCCCCGCCGTTCACCCGCAAGGTCTGCGCCGCCGGATCGATGCTGTCGACCGTGGTGCCCAGCATCAGGTCAATCCCGTGGTCGGCGTAAAAACTCTCGGGCCGCAGATAGAGCCGCTCAAGCGCCATGTCGCCCAGCAGATAGGCCTTGGACAAGGGCGGGCGCTGGTAGGGGGGCACGGTTTCGGCCCCGATCAACGTGATCTTACCCTCAAAGCCGGAGTTGCGCAGCTTGGCCACACAGGATGACCCCGCCTGCCCTGCCCCGATCACCACCACATGACCCATCCTTGCCCCTTTCGAAAAAACCGTGTTCCTGCCTGTGTGCAAAGCCTATATCTTCCGTGAAGACAAACGCAATGACACGAAAGGTCACGCATATGACGATTTCCCAAGGCGACACGCTGCCCGATGCAACGCTGGTGCAAATGGGGCCGGACGGCCCGCAGCCTGTGCAGATGGCTGACAAGCTAAAGGGCCGCAAGGTCGTCGTCTTTGCCGTGCCCGGTGCCTATACGCCCACCTGCGATTCCGCCCATGTGCCCAGCTTTGTGCGCACCAAGGACCAGTTCGACGCCAAAGGCGTGGACGAGATCATCTGCGTGTCCTGCAATGACCCCTTTGTTATGGCCGCTTGGGGTGAATCGACAGGCGCGACGGCGGCTGGCATCACCATGCTCGCCGATGCCAACAGCGCCTTTACCAAAGCCATCGGCATGGAATTCTCGGCCGAGCCCGCGGGGCTGATCTCGCGCTCCAAACGCTATGCGATGCTGGTGGATGACGGCAAGGTCACGCTATTCCAGGCCGAGGTACAGCCCGGCGTCTGCGACATGTCGGGCGGCGAGGCGCTGCTGGACAACATGTAATCCGGCACGACCCTGAAAATGAAAAACGCAGCCGCGGGGGCACCGGGGCTGCGTTTTTCATTGGATAATGCGACGGTCAATGGTGACTTAGCCCGCTTTGACCTCGCCCATCAATCCATCCATTTTGCGCGCCAGCTTGGCATCAAGCGAGCTTAGGCCGTCCACGTCATGGGTCGTCAGGGTGACGGTCACCTTGTTATAAACGTTCTCCCACTCTGGATGGTGGTTCCATTTCTCGGCCCAGATCGCCGCGCGGGTCATCCAGCCGAACGCATCCGCGAAATCATTGAACTTGAAGGTTTTGACGATCGCATCCCGGTCCTCCACCATAGCCCAGCCTGTGCTGAACAAGGGGGCCAATACGGTTTTGCGCGTCTCTTCGCTTAATCTTTCGCTCATTCCTGTTCCTCAACCTCGACCCTTTTGAATGGGCCGTAATCTGTCAAAATGTCTATCTCTTCGTCAACGGCTGCCCGTTCCTGTACAAGATAGTCTTCAACAGCGCGCATAAAACCCTCGTCCCGCATCCAATGCAGCGACCACGTCGCCTGTGGCAGGTAACCGCGCGCGAGCTTGTGTTCCCCCTGCGCACCTGCCTCGACGGTAGAAAGGCCCAGTTTGATCGCGATATCGATGGCCTGATAATAGCACAGTTCAAAGTGCAAGAACGGATGATGTTCGGTGCAGCCCCAATAGCGCCCATAAAGCGCATCGGCACCGATAAAGTTCAGCGCGCCCGCCACCCATGCACCATCCCGCTTGGCCAGCACCAGTGCCATGTCGTCGCGTAGCTGGTCCTGGGCGATGTCGAAGAATGCGCGTGTCAGATAGGGCGTGCCCCATTTGCGCGCGCCAGTGTCCTGATAGAATTGCCAGAAGGCATCCCAATGTTCGGGCTGCAAATCGTCACCGGTGAACACCTCTATCTCTCCGCCAAAGGCCTGTGCCTGCTGGCGTTCCTTGCGGATGTTCTTGCGCTTGCGCGAGCTGAGCGTGGCAAGAAACCCGTCGAAGTCCTCAAAGCCCGCATTATGCCAGTGGAACTGCTGGCTTTTGCGGGCCAGCAGGCCCAGTTGCTCTGCGGCGCTGGCCTCGTCCTGGGTACAAAAGGTAATGTGCAGGGACGACAGCCCGTTTGAATCGGTCAGCTGAACCGCCCCCTGAATGAGGGCCGCGGTGCCTGTCTTTTCAAACCCCGGACGGGTCAGGAAACGGCGACCCGTGGCAGGGGTATGGGGCACGGCGATCTGCAGCTTGGGGTAATAGCGCCCGCCCGCCCGTTCAAACGCATGGGCCCAGCTGTGGTCAAAGATGTATTCACCCTGACTGTGTGACTTGGCGTACATCGGCGCGACCGCGATGATTTGCCCGTCAATGGCAGCGCTGAGGTATTGCGGCTGCCACCCCGTACCGGGGCCGACGCTGCCGCTTTCCTCTAGCGCTGAAAGGAAACGAAAGGTGGTGAAAGGGTCCGCGGGGCGCGCACCCCCGGCGGCTTCGGGACAGGCACAGGCATCCCATTCCGCCTGACCGATTTGCGCGATGCGCGAGGCAATTCTGATTTCGACGTCGCGCGCGTTCATACTGGATGTCCCGTTGTCATAGGCCTTATCTGTGGCCGAAGCCGGACGGTTCAACCTTGCAGCGGCGCGTCATAGCCTTCGAAGGTGATATTATGCGCAAATTCGCGTGCGCCGTTTTCAACTGAAAGGCTGCGCACGGTCCAGCAGCAGATCATCGCGCCTGCCTCGCGCAGCTCTGCCACGCGGGGGCGGGGCAGATCGTCGACCTCGTGGCTGATGAAACACGCACCGGTGCGGTCGTAATCGGGGATCTCGCGCAGGCGGTCGCAGGTGGCTTTGGGCAGCGGCCATTCGACATAGCGATAGGCGCTGGTCACCAATCCACGCGGCACATCCGGCAGCAGCTCTGCCATCCGCGCGACGCTGTTGGGGTTGAACGACATGACCGCCACATCGCCCACATAGTCGCGCAGGGCTTCTGCCACCGCATCTTCCAGCGGTCCGATGTCCGTCCCCATTGCACCGTCCTGATCCTTGATCTCGACCAGCAGCGGCACGCGTCCTGCGATCAGTTCCAGTACCTGCGGCAGGGTGGGAATAGTGTCGTTGCCGCCGGTGAGCGTAATCTGGCACAGGTCATCCGCATCGCGTTGCCGGATGGCACCGGTCTGGCCTGTCAGGCGATCCAGCGCATAGTCGTGAAACACCAGCGCCACACCATCGCGTGACAGTTGCACATCAAGCTCGATGCCATAGCCCCGATCAATCGCGGCCTGAAAGGCGGCAAAGCTGTTTTCGGGCCGACCGGCATCGCGGTGATGAAAACCGCGATGCGCAATAGGGGTCGTATAAAACGCCTGTGGTAG
Source organism: Sulfitobacter sp. CB2047 (assembly GCF_000735125.2). Lineage (NCBI taxonomy): Bacteria > Pseudomonadati > Pseudomonadota > Alphaproteobacteria > Rhodobacterales > Roseobacteraceae > Sulfitobacter > Sulfitobacter sp. CB2047. Next base: position 3,144,259 of record NZ_CP072613.1, read on the forward strand.
GGTCATTCGATTTCGAAAATGCCTTCGATCTCGACCGCGACACCCAGCGGCAAGGAAGCGGCAGAAACGGCCGAGCGCGCGTGACGCCCCGCATCCCCCAAAGCTTCGACAAGGAAGTCAGAGGCCCCGTTAACCACTTTGGGCTGGTCGGTGAAATCGGCGGTGGAGTTCACAAAGGCCGTCAGCTTTACCACCCGCTTGAGCCGTTCGATATCGCCGTCACATGCGGCTTTGACTTGCGCCAGCAAGCTGATCGCGCAGGTCTTGGCGGCTTCGGCACCCGCGGCGACATCCATATCCGCGCCCAGTTTTCCAGTGATGAACCCGTCCGGCCCGTTCGAGATCTGGCCCGAAACATAGACCGTGTTGCCGGTTTTCACGAAGGGCACATAGTTCGCCGCAGGGGCAGGTGCGTCAGGCAGGGTGACGCCAAGATCGTTCAGACGGCTGGTGATGCTCATGGGGGACTTCCTTGGAATGAATGGCTTTGGCGGGACGATAGCGATGCGATGCCGAAACGAAAAGACCCAAGAGGGAGGAACTGCAACACCTGCCACCAACGCGAGATGCCCAAGGAAACTCATGTTGCGTATTTCGGGGACGCTGCGCATAACAAACCATGTTTTTCACGCGTTTTCGGGATTTATACCATGTTCAAGGCCACGACCCTCTCCACATCGCTGCGCGCCCTTGTGGGTGTCACTTTGGTTGCAGGTCTTGCCGCCTGTAGCGGTGCATCGCGCCCCCAGCCCGCAGGGGTCAATGACCCGCACGAGGTCGGTAACCGCAAGGTCCACGCCTTCAATCAGAAGATCGGCGGATCGGGCAAACCCAACCGCGTGCTGGGGGCGGTGCCGATCGAATTCCAGACGGTCGTGCATAACGTCTCCGAGAACCTGTCGATGCCGCAAGCTGCCGTCAACAGCGCCTTGCAGGCCGATGTCGCGGGCTTTGGCCTGTCTACCTACCGCTTCTTGGTAAACAGCACGCTTGGGATGGGCGGCCTGTTCGACGTCGCGAGCGAATTCAAAGTGCCCGAGCATGATACCGACTTTGGCGAAACGCTGTATGTCTGGGGTGTGGGCGAAGGCCCGTATATCGAACTTCCGCTGATCGGCCCATCGACCCGCCGCGACACCGCCGGCCGCGTGGTGGACCTGTTCACCAACCCGCTGTCCTATACGCTTGATAGCCCCGAAAGCTACGTCGGCACCGTCACCGGCTATGCCGATAGCGCATTCGAGAAAAACCGCCGCATCGTGAATGGCAAGCAAGTGCCGATGTCCGCATCGGGTGACAGCTATGCCCAGGCACGTCAGGACTATCTGCAAAAGCGCCGTGCCGATCTGTCGCGCCCCACCAGCATCGCCGCCACCACCGGCCCGCGCATGGTTGACTAAGCATCAAATAACACGCGCCTCCCTTCCGGTCTCTTTCGGATAGGGGCGCGCGATTCAGGTCAGGGCAGCTTGGCAACGGGCCTGCGGAGGATCATTATCAGGGCATGGATATCACCCTGATCAAAACCTTTATCGAAGTCGCCAACACCGGCTCTTTTGTCGCTGCTTCCGAACGGCTGTTTGTCACGCAATCCGCTGTTAGCCTGCGCGTGCAACGGCTTGAGGACAGCCTGGGCCACCCGCTGTTCAAACGATCGAAAGCGGGGGCGGTGCTGACCTCGGAAGGCGAACAATTCACCTCATACGCGCTAAGCCTTCTTAAGATATGGGAAGAAGCCCGGCAGCAGATCGCCATCCCCGAAGGATACAGCCGCAGCTTTTCTTTCGGCGCACAGCACGCGCTGTGGCACAAGCTTGGCTTTCGCTGGATCGACGCGATGCAAGCGATGATGCCCGAACTTAGTATTCACGCCGAAATGGGCATGTCCGACCGGCTGACGCGGTTTCTGGTCGAAGGGGTTATTCAGGCCGCCTTGCTTTACACTCCGCAGCTGCGCCCCGGTTTGCGTGTCGAACCCGTGCTGGAGGAAGAACTGATTCTCGTCGCGTCCTTTGAAACGGACGTCAAAGACCTTGGCAAAGAATATGTCGCGGTCGACTGGGGGCCGGAGTTTACACATATGCACGCCAGCGCCCTGCCCCATCTGACCAATTCGGGGCGATCATTAGCCCTTGGCGGGCTTGCGGCCGACTATATCGTCAACCGTCGCGCCGCTGCCTACCTGCCCGCACGGGCAGTGCAACGGTATCTCGACGTTGGAAAACTGCATGTTGTGGCAAATTCCCCACGCTTTGCGTACCCCGCATGGGTGGTCTGGCGCGAAGATCTGGACCCCGAGATGCTGTCGATCGCACGGCGTAGTTTGATGGACCTCGCTCAAGCGGCTGAAAATCAACAGAATATTCTGATCGAGAGCTTGGACAACGGGCAAAACACGCCTTAATTCCGCTTCAAGGGCAGTTAACACGAGTAATACTTGCTTCATGCACGATTTATTCGAATTTCACTTATCTGACCCCCTGTCTTAAATCCATTCTCAGCAGAGATGCTCTCGCCTCAGTCAACGAGGCGGGTCACTTCTAAGGGAAAGGATTCCCCAATGAATACAGTACTTAAAGCGTCCGCGGTTTCCGTAATCGCACTCTTGGCTGCTGCTCCCGTTTTCGCGCAGCAACGTGCGCTTGGCATTGAAACGCTGAACGACCAGATCGACGACATCACCGATGATGTGAACACCGACCTGGCCCGCGGCACCGACGCAGAACGTTATGGCGCCAATGGCGTTGCCCAAGGCTGGCGCGGGTCTTTCGCCCTGTCCGCATCGGGCACCAGCGGCAACACAGACAACGGCGAAGTATCGGGCGCTGGCCGCCTGACATACGGTGTCGGCGACTGGAACCACCTGGTTGGTTTTGCGGTAGAATACGGCGAAGCAAACGGCACCAAGAGCGAAGAGAAGTTCTTTGGTACCTATGAAGGCAGCCGCTACTTCACACCCGAGTTCTATGCGTTCGGCCTGGCCCGTTATCAATATGACGGTTACCTGACCGACACATCCGGTGCAGCCGTTGACGGTTCCGAAACAGACGCATTCTTGGGCTTTGGTCCGGGTTACCGCGCGATCAATAAAGAAGACAACACATGGCGCGTTCAAGCGGGCCCCGGTGTACGCTACTTTAAAGACGCAACCGGCACCTCCGAAACCGAAGTCGGCTTCATCGCCTCGTCGCGCTACTTCTACGCGTTCAACGACATCGTATCCTTCACCATGGACACCGACATTGTCGGCTCTGACGTGAACACCATCGTGTCGAACGACGCTGGCATCAACTACAAGATGTCCGACAACCTGTCGACACGCGTAAGCTACCGTACCGACTACAACACCGATCCGGTTGCGGGCCTGAAATCCACTGACAACACCCTGGGTGTGTCGCTGGTTCTGGGCTTCTAAGCCAGACCGTCAAACCCCGGGGGCGGGTCTCCTCGTACCGCCTTCGGGGATGCGACAAAAGGAAGGGAGGCCGGAATAATCCGGCCTCCCTTCTTTCGTTTTCAAAGCATTGTGCTGCGGCAGAGGCAGGGTGTTTACCCGCCAAAGATATCGCGCAGCACCCTGTCGATGACGCCCAGTGGGTTGTCCTGACGTGGCACCCGCTGCGGCTGTGCCGGTTGCTGAGGCTGCGGCGGGGCTTGCACCACTGGCGGTTCCGGCACGATCATCGGCAGCGGCGTATTCGGCAGCCCTTCGTGAACGCGCATCATGACCTGCTGCCAGATCTCGGTGGGCAACCCGCCCCCCGATACACCGGTCAACGGCGTGTTGTCGTCATAGCCCATCCAGACACCGGCCACGTAGTCGGCGGAGAAACCGATGAACCACGCGTCGCGGTTGGCCTGTGTCGTGCCCGTTTTACCGGCCAGTTCACGACCACCAAATTGCGCCCGCTGCCCCGTGCCTTCGGACACGACCTTTTCCATCATATAGACCAGTTGCAGCGCGGCATCTTCCTGAATGACCCGTTCGCCGATACCGCCGCCGGTGCCCATTACCGGATCAGTGTCGCCCTGCAACGTCAGATCAATCAGCCCATAGGGTTTAACGGATGACCCGCCGTTCAGGATGCCGGCATAGGCACCTGTCATTTCAAGCAACGTACTTTCGGACGCCCCGAGCGCCAGCGCCGGACCAACGGCCAGATCGCTTTTGATGCCGAACTGCTCTGCCACCTGGCTGACCACATCGCGCCCGACACTCTCCGAGACTTTGACCGCCGGAATATTCAGCGAATCCTTGAGCGCGGTGGTGAGCGTCACGTTACCCTTGAAGCTGTTGGTATAGTTCTTCGGGCACCATTGGCCCGACCCGGGCACGTTCAGACAATAGGGCGCGTCTTCGATCAGATCGTTCGGCGAATACCCCAGATCCAGCGCCGCTGCATAGATAAACGGTTTGAAGGCAGAGCCGGTCTGGCGCATCGCTTGTGTCGCGCGGTTAAAGGCCCCCGCGACCTTGGTCTTGCGCCCACCGACCATGCCACGCACGGCCCCGTCAGCAGACATGATCACCACAGCCGCCTGCGCTTTGGAGCCTTCGCGGACCTTGTTTTCGAACACCCAGCTCAGACCTTCCTCGGCGGCGCGCTGGATCTTTTGGTCAAGGGTGGTCTTGATCACCACATCCTCGGTCGTGTTGCGGGTAAAGAACTCCGGCCCCGACGACATCACCCAATCCGCGAAATAGCCGCCCGCCTCGGCCTCTGCGGCTTCTGACAGCTCTGCGGGGTTGGCAATGGCGTTATCCGCTTCGGCCTTTGACAGATAGCCCTGATCCTCCATCAGGCGGATCACGGTTGCCGCACGGCTTTGCGACCGATCAAGATTATTGGTCGGTGACAGGGTGGTCGGTGCGGTCAACAGACCCGCCAGCATCGCGCCCTCGGCAGGCTTCAACGCGGCGGCTGGTTTGCCAAAGAAACGCTGCGCCGCGGCTTCGGCCCCAAAGGCACCGCCGCCCATATAGGCGCGGTTGAGGTAGATCGACAGGATATCATCCTTGGAATACTTCGCTTCCATCGCCATGGAGAACAGGGCTTCCTTGCCCTTGCGCGACAGCGAGGACCGGCGACATTCGGCTTCGTATTCCTTTTCCGTCTGCCCCGACGACGCATCATAGGGTTCACCCAAACACAGCAGCTTGGCCACCTGCTGCGTGATCGTCGACCCCCCGTGACCGGACAAGGGTCCGCGGCCTTCGCTCAGGTTGATCTTGACCGCCGAAGCGATGCCGCGCGGGCTGACACCAAAGTGACGATAGAAGCGTTTGTCCTCTGTCGCGATCACCGCGTTCTTAAGCGCGGGGGATACGCTGTCTGCGGTGACGACGCCGCCGAACTGATCCCCGCGCCATGCAAAGACATCACCATAGCGATCCTTGAGCGTGACAGACCCTCGCGCACGCCCATCCAGCAGCGCCTCGAGCGGCGGCAGCGTGGTGTAGAAATAGCCGACGGCCAACGCAACCATCAGCACCGCCACGGCAGTCACCCGCCAGACGATCGTCCAGATCAAACGGAAGACCCACCGCACCAGCGCGGCCAGCCAGCCAATAGGCCCCTTGGGGCGCGCAGGCGCACGACGTGCCGGCTTGCGCTTGGCCGGAGCCTTTTTCGCGACCGGCTTGCGGGGCGGTTTGCCGCCTTTGCCCGCGGTGCGTTTATCGGCAACCAAGGGCCGCTTCCGTTTGGATGAATCACTCATATGCTGCTCGCTGAACCATTCTTTTTTTTCGCACTCTATCCTGCACAGCGCGGTTTGTTTAGCGCAGACGCCCCGCTGCGCCGTCTAATTAACGCCCAATAACTAGGCACATTCCCCACAGCGCCCAATAATCAGGCAAACGCGCCCACCCAGAGAGGCACTAAGCGCGATGCACTCTTCCTTCAAGGGGCACCGGCCGCTCTTTTATCCAAGGCATAACGCAGGAAGTACCTGCCATCTGGAAGAGGGATTATAGGTGAAACTCATTATCGCAACAATCAAGCCATTCAAGCTCGAGGAGGTGCGCGAAGCACTGACCGAAGCGGGCGTGCGTGGCCTGATGGTGACCGAGATCAAGGGCTTCGGTGCCCAATCCGGCCATACCGAAATCTACCGCGGCGCTGAATATGTCGTGAACTTCGTACCCAAGGTGAAGCTTGAACTGGTGGTCGCAGATGCGCTGGCCGACCAGATGGTCGAGACGATCACCCGCACCGCACATACCGGCAAGATCGGCGACGGCAAAATCTTTGTCCTCGACGTTGAACAAGCCGTGCGCGTGCGCACCGGCGAAACCGGCGAAGACGCCATCTGACCCCCACGTCCGAGGAATTGACGACATGACATCACGACTTCTTATTCCCCTTGCCGCCGCAGCGACGCTGCTGCCGTCCTTGGGTTTCGCGCAGGAGGCCGAGTATGCAACCGCGGCTGACACTGCTTTCATTTTCAACACGATCCTGTTCCTGATCGGCGGCTTTCTGGTGTTCTGGATGGCCGCGGGTTTTGCCATGCTCGAAGCCGGTCTGGTGCGGTCCAAGAACGTGACCACCCAGCTGACCAAGAACATCGCGCTTTTCGCACTGGCAGCCATTCTCTACTGGCTGGTCGGCTATAACATCATGTACCCCGGCGACGCGTGGATCATCCCCGGCGTGTTCGGCACTTTTGCAACCAAGGACATCAAGACGGCGATTGACGCAGGCGGCTATTCCAACGCGTCGGATTTCTTCTTCCAGCTGATGTTCTGCGCAACCACCGCATCCATCGTTTCGGGCACATTGGCCGAGCGTATCAAACTGTGGCCCTTCCTGATCTTCACCATCGTGCTGACCGGCTTTATCTATCCGATCGAAGCAAGCTGGCAGTGGGGCGCAGGCTGGTTGTCTGACGCGGGCTTCAGCGACTTTGCGGGCTCCACTCTGGTCCACGCCGCGGGCGGCTTTGCGGCTCTGGCAGGTGCGCTGGTGCTTGGCCCCCGTATCGGCAAATACAAAGACGGTCGTGTGATCCCGATGCAGGGTTCGAACCTGCCGCTCGCCACTTTGGGCACGTTCATCCTGTGGCTGGGTTGGTTCGGCTTCAACGGCGGCTCGCAATTGGCGATGGGGTCGATGATCGATGCCGATGCTGTTGCGCAGATCTTTGCCAATACCAACATGGCTGCTGCTGCCGGTGCCATCGCCGCGCTGGTCCTGACCCAGATGCTGTACAAAAAGCCCGACCTGACAATGGTGCTGAACGGCGCGCTGGCTGGTCTGGTCTCTATCACAGCTGGCCCGCTTGACCCGACGCTCTTCGGTGCGCTCTGGATCGGTGCTGTGGGCGGTGCGATCGTGGTCTTCGCGGTGCCCTTCCTCGACAAGCTCAAGATCGATGACGTGGTCGGTGCGATCCCGGTTCACCTGATCGCAGGCTTCTGGGGCACGCTGGTTGTTCCCGTCTACACCGACGGCACATCCTTTGTGACACAGATCATCGGCTTTGCCTCAATCGGTGCCTTTGTCTTCATCGTGTCGCTGATCGTGTGGATGATCCTGAAAGCCACCACCGGCATCCGCGTCAGCGAAGAAGCCGAGATCGCTGGTCTGGACGTATCCGAACTGGGCATGGAAGCCTACCCTGAGTTCTCCAAGAGCTAAGGTCTAAACTCCTGCAGGCAGGCAGAGGCCCGGGCGTTCGCGCCCGGGCTTTTTGCTGCGCGCGTGTTATGCTGGGCAGAGCTGAGAATGCGCCCAAACAAAAACCGCCGCGCCAGATGCCAGCGCGGCGGTTTGAGTATTTTTGAAAGGGTGAAGCGGCGGGTTAGATGCCGACCTCGATGATCGCCTTGGCGAGGATCGGCACGGTTTCGGCGTTCAGCCCCGCGATGTTCATGCGGCTGTCACCCACCATATAGATGCCGTGGTCTTCGCGCAGCTTCTCGACCATGTCAGACGAGGTTCCGAGGCGCGAGAACATGCCGCGGTGTTCGGCAAGGAAACCGAAGCGGTCAGAGCCGGAGAGACGCTGAAGTTCGCCCGCGAGCTGGCTGCGCAGACCCAGCATGGTGTTGCGGATGTCTTCGAGCTCGGCCATCCAGTCGCTGCGCAAGGCGTCGTCGTTCAGGATGGTGGTGACGATGCGCGCCCCGTGATCGGGCGGGAAGCTGAAGTTCTGGCGGTTGAGAAAGGCCAGCGTGCCCTGGTTCAGCTTTTGCGCCGAAGTGTCTGCCGACAGCGCCATCAGGATCCCGGTGCGTTCGCGGTAAATCCCGAAGTTCTTGGAGCAGCTTGCCGCGATCAGACATTCCGGCACCGCCGCCGCGACCTTGCGCGTGGCCGCCGCATCCGCGTCAAGCCCGTCGCCAAAGCCCTGGTAGGCGATATCGATCATCGGGGTGGCACCGGTGTCTTGCAACACTTTGATCACCGCGTCCCATTCGGCGGCGTTCAGGTTGGCCCCTGTCGGGTTGTGGCAGCAGCCGTGCAGCAGGACCACATCGCCTTTTTGCGCGGTCTTGAGGTCGGCGATCATGCCGTCAAAATCAACGCCACGGGTTTCATCGTCGAAATAGCGGTAGGGGACCATCTCCATCCCCAGATATTTCAGGATCGACAGATGGTTCGGCCATGTCGGGTTCGACACAAACACCCGCGCCTGAGGACGGGCCATCTGGATCAGCTCGAACGCCTGACGGATTGCGCCGGTCCCGCCCGGGGTCGCGGCGGCGGCGACCTGTGCGCGGGGGACCGCATCGCCAAGCACCATCTGCACCATCGCATCGCCAAAGGCAGGGTCGCCCGCCAGACCGGTATAGGCCTTGCTGGTCTGGGCTTCCCACAGTTGGTGTTCAGCCGCCTTGACCGCGCGCATGACGGGCGTCAGCCCCGTGGCATCCTTGTACACGCCCACGCCAAGGTCGATCTTGGTCTCGCGGGGGTCATCCTTGTACATCTGCATCAAGGCAAGGATTTTATCGGCGGGCTGCGCCTGTAGGGTTTCGAACATTATGCGTCTCCGGTCGCAACGGGCACGGTGGGGAACATCCCCCATTCTGCCCAAGATCCATCGTAAAGGGACCAATCGGTATGGCCCATCCGTTCCAGTGCCAGCGCGAGTATCGCCGCGGTGATGCCGGACCCGCAGGTCGTGATCACAGGGTGCGACAGGTCAATGCCCGCCGCTTCAAAAGCCGCTTTGGTCTCGGCTACGGATTTCAGTGTTTTGTCGTCGTTCAACAGCTCTGTGTAGGGCAGGTTGCGCGACCCGGGGATGTGGCCAGCGCGCAGGCCTTCGCGGGGTTCGGGCGCGTCGCCGCGAAAGCGGGCCGCTGCGCGGGCATCCACGATCTGCGGTGCCTTGAGCTTGGACGCCTGAGCGACCTGCGTCACATCACGCACCAGTTGGTTCTGGAACCGCACGGTCATGTGGCGGTCGCGGGGGATCGGGGGCATGTCTTCGGTGGGGCGACCTTCGGCGACCCATTTGGGCAGGCCCCCATCCAGCACGGCGACATTTTCCTGCCCCATCAGACGGAACAGCCACCACACACGCGCAGCCGACAGCAAGCCGGCCCCGTCATAGACCACCACCTGATGCCCGTCGCCCACACCCATAGCGCGCATCCGCGACATGAACTTTTCAGCAGGCGGGGCCATATGCGGCATATCCGACCGCCCATCCGAGATTTCGTCGATGTCGAAAAAGCGGGCACCGGGGATATGCGCCTGATTATATTCGGCTTTGGGGTCGCGTCCTGCATCGGGCAGATACCATGACGCGTCCAGCAGACGCAGGTCGGGATCCTTGAGGTGCTGCGCCAGCCAATCGGTTGAAACAAGCGTTTTCGGGTTGTCAGCCATGGGTCCACCCCCTTTTAGAACAGGTTTTTCAATGCCTACCCGCGACGGCCCCCGCAAGCAAGAGCCCGCGACTGTGCACATGCAGCACAGGCCGGAATTGGGCATATTGTGTTCCGTTCAGACCCCGAGAGCGGGACGGGGCGTCAGCCGTGGTCTTTCAGCAGACGCTGCTTTTGGCGGGACCAGTCGCGCTTGGCGGCGGTTTCCCGTTTATCGTGCAGCTTTTTACCCTTGGCGATGCCGATCTTGATCTTGGCCATGCCACGGTGATTGAAATACATCACCATCGGGACCAGCGTCATGCCTTTGCGTTGGGTTTCATTCCACAGGTTCGACAGTTCCTTCTTGGACACCAAGAGCTTGCGGCGGCGGCGTTCCTCGTGGGTGAAGGTCTTGGCCTGCGTGTAAGGCGCGACGTAGGAGTTCACCAACCACAGCTCGCCATCTTCCACGGCGGCGTAGCTTTCGGCGATATTGGCACCGCCGTTGCGCAGGGATTTGACCTCGGACCCTTCAAGAATGATGCCGCATTCGACATCATCGTCGATCGCGTAATCGAACCGCGCGCGGCGGTTTTCGGCGATGACCTTGTAGTTCGGGTCGGATTTGGAAGATGATTTAACCTGTGACATGCCAAGGATGTAGGGCGTTGCGGCCCTGCGCGCAAGATGCCGCAGCGGGCATAACCGCATGGACCGTCAGGCGGGGCGCGCCGGCCCTGCCCGCTTAGTCGCCCAGCTTGGCGTGCACCTCGGCAAGGTCGATCTCGCCCGTGGGCATCTTGTTTGCCGGATTGTCGAAATCGTATTTGAACAGCTCGAAATCCTTTTTGAAGATCTCACGCATCAGATGCATCGACAGATCGTCGAAGTAATCCTCTACCGGGTGGGCGCGCTTGGGGCCGTGGCCTTCGGATTCGTTAAACCGCGGAATGTCGGACAGGTTCACCGCATGGGGCGTGTCGATGGCATCCAGCACGCTTTGCATGCCGTCGTTGAACTTCTCTGTCCAGATGATCTTGTCATAGGTGCCGCCGTTCACGATGAACGTGCTGACATGCCCCGATTGCGCGGACCAGTGGATGTCCGGGTCCATCGGGCGACGCCAGCGGATGGTGTCGCGGGCAAACAGCAGGAAACGGCGGAAGCTGGCGATCTGGTCAAACTCTTGCTTGCCGTCATCGCCGCCGACCTCGATCCCGTATTTCTGCACGAGCAGCGGCACCAGATTGCCGCGATACCGCCGGCCATTGCGCTGGATGCCGCAGATCTTGTCGAAGAAAGAGCTGAGGATGCGGGTATATGGATTGCGCACGCAGGTGAAGGCGTAGGATTTGTGGTTTTCCACATTGCGCGTGATCAACGGCTGAGAGTCGTCATGCGCCCATTTGTGCATGCCCGATTTCGCGTCATGGATGTCGCCGTCAAAGAATTCTCCATGGTCCGAATAGAACATGATCTGCCCGATCGTCGAACAGGCGCATTTGGGCACCACGCGGTAGACCACGCTTTCGCTTTCTGTCATCCATGTCCCTGGGAAACCCATAATCGGCTCTGCCTCCTAAATTTTTTCGCACTTATGCTGCCATTTATGGCGACAGAATGGCCTGAAATATAGAAAAAGCAAATATTCGCGGTTTATTCAATCGCTGTTCGCCTTTATCTAACAAACTCGTCCAGAGCAGAGGGGATGCGTGTTTCGCGATGGCCAGAATTGCCTATATCCTTTTGTGTCACAAAGACCCCGTTGCAATCATCAAGCAGGCGGAGAGATTGACGGCGTCTGGCGATTACATGTCGATCCATTTTGACGCCTCGGCCAGCCCGACCGATTTCGCACAGATCACCCAAGCGCTTGGCAAGAACCCCAATGTGACCTTCGCAAGCAAACGCATCCGCTGCGGTTGGGGAGAATGGTCGCTGGTACAGGCGACGCTGAACGCCGTCGAAAGCGCGATTGATGCCTTTCCGCGTGCCACACACTTCTACATGCTGTCGGGCGATTGCATGGCAATCAAATCCGCCGAATACATCCACGACTACCTTGATGATAACGACGTCGATTTTATCGAAAGTTTTGATTACTTCGAAAGCGACTGGATCAAGACCGGCTGGAAGGAAGAGCGGCTGATCTACCGTCACTGGTTCAACGAGCGCACCCAGAAAAAGCGGTTCTACGGCATGTTCGAGCTGCAGAAACGCCTTGGCCTGACGCGCGACATTCCTGCGGACCTGCAAATCCAGATCGGCAGCCAGTGGTGGTGCCTGCGCCGCCAGACCATAGAGGCGGTGATGGCCTTCACCCGCAAGCGCAAAGACGTGATGCGGTTTTTCAAGACCACCTGGATTCCGGACGAGACGTTTTTTCAGACCATCGTGCGCCATATCGTGCCCGACAATGAAATTCGTGCGCGCACGCTGACGTTCCTGATGTTTACCGACTACGGCATGCCGGTGACCTTCTATAACGACCACTACGATCTGCTGCTGGCCCAAGACTATCTGTTCGCACGCAAGATCAGCAGCGAGGCGACGGACCTCAAGCGCCGGTTGGGGTTGCTCTATTCGGCCAAGGATGTCGAACTGCAGATCAGCAACGAAGGGCGCAACCTGTTCAAGTTCCTGACCGGTCGGGGCCGGATCGGGCGGCGGTTCTCTACCCGTTTCTGGGAGACGGAGAGCACGCTGGGGCGCGAGCGCGAGCTGCTGATTGTCGTGTGCAAAAAGTGGCATGTCGCCAAACGCGTGCTAGAGCAGATGCGTCAGGTCACCAACCTGCCCGCGATCGAATATCTTTTCAGCGAACAGGACACCCCCCTGCCCGATCTTGGCGGCATCCAGAACAGTTTGGGCAAGCGCACCCGCCACCGGCGGTCCCTGATGCGGATGCTGTTTGACTATTACGAGGCCGACCGGCTGATCGTCTGCATGGACCCCGGCGATATCGACCTGCTGAACGACTTTGCCTCTGACCGGTCGATGACACGGGTCCTCGAGATCGAATGCCAGTTCTCGGATGACTACCTGATCGGCCACGCCATGCGCGTAGGGCTGGCGGGCGAACGCACCTCGGCTGACACGCTGGAACGGCTGCTGCCCACCATCCGGAACGACCTGACCCTTGAATCCGACCGCATCCGCGACGCGCAGTTTGAAAACTACGCCCGGATGCGCGAAACAGCCTCGGCGCAGGACAATGCCGAGGCGCTGGCCGCTTTCCTGCGCATCTCTCCGGAACAGGCGCAGCCCATTGCCGACACACATTATCTTTTCACCGATTAAGGACATTCCATGGCTTACAGCTACGACGACCAGAACATCTTTGCCAAAATCCTGCGCGGCGAAATCCCGAACAACACCGTTTATGAATCCGACCACGCGCTTGCCTTTCGCGATATCGAACCCCAAGCGCCGACGCATGTGCTGGTGATCCCCAAGGGCCCCTACATCAGCTTTGACCACTTCGCGGCAGAGGCAAGCGATGCCGAAATCGTGGGCTATGTGCGCGCCATCTCGGAAGTCTGCAAAGCCGAAGGGGTTACATTGGACGCGGGCGAAGGGTTTCGTATGATCGCCAATGCCGGCGCGCATGGGGTTCAGGAAGTCCCGCATCTGCATGTGCATATTCTGGGCGGTCGGCCCATGGGGCGCATGGTGGCGCGCCCCAGCTAACCCGTCACGACATCAATCAGTGCGCAAAAGGCGCGGCGTGATCTTGCGCCGCGCTTATTTGTTTTTACGACCCGCCCGCCAGCGCGCGAAACGGCCCTGCTTTTCGGCGATGTCATCTTCCAGCCGCTCTAACGTCGGATCGATGCGCGCGCGTTTGAACCGACGCCAGCGGACCCAGATCGCATAGACCACCGCGGCAAACAGGATCAGGATGATGATATTCAGGAACGGGATTCCCTTGCTCGCATCCGGCCCGTCCACCACGCGCACGGACACCGCGTTGGGGAAGATCGACAGGAACTCGTTGCGCCAGCCGTAATGCTTGACCGCGACATACTGCGGCGTACCGGCGGCGGATTTCAGATCAGATGCCTCGGCCTGCAGGTTGGTCGTGTCGAATTTGAAATACGGCGGCCAGCCCCAGCCGGTATCCTCGTTGCGGTAAACCATGACGTCGCCTTTGGCCCGACGCGTCTGGATGAAGAAAACATCGCGGTTACCCAAAGCGGTGCTGTTGCCCACATCCGCATGCGACCAGAAGATCGAGTTCTCGCCAAAGTCGATGCGCTTTTCATAGGTGTCGGTGATCCGCACGATATCGACCTGGGGCAGCGTATAGTGAAAGAACGCGGCAATGATCAGCCAGATCACACCCCAGAAGGTCCATTTGATGATCGCCATCGGCGTTACCCCTTAGTTAAAGTTGGTGAGGTAGACGGTCAGGATGACCAGCCCCACCGGGACAATATAGACCCCAAGGATCAGCTTGCGACGGATCGACCCGTCATATCGTTTGAGCCCTCGTTGCACGAAAATGTCGCGATCCACAAGACGCGGCCCGTGCGCCCACTTCTGGTAGAGCTTGCCGCGCCGTACCCGACGCGAATAGATCGACAGGGCGATATAGATGATCGTTAGAACGACGAACCCGATGACGATCAACCTTAACAAAGCCAGCATAATCCCAGCGCCTCTCTTGTGTCCCGGGCCGGGTGTCAGTCGGTGACGGGCCAGACGATCTTGATCTCGCCGCCGCTTTCACGCTCTGGGGTTTCCAGCTCTCCGCCCAATTGCTGCGCGGCGGCAAGCAGGATGCGCATGCCGAGCCCCGTGCCCGTGGTCCGATCTTTGGGAATACCGGGGCCGTCGTCAATGCAGCTGAGGTGGTAGAAGCCGCCCTTGCGTTCGCCGCGCAGGTCGAGTGTCCCGCGTTTGCGGCCCTCATAGGCGTATTTCGCAGCGTTGGTCATCGCCTCGTTCACGATCATCCCCACGGATGACGCAGAGCGGGACGACAGATGCGCCTGATCGACCTCTATGTTCACCTGCACCCCGTCGGGCAATTGTTCACTGGTGGAATGGGCGACCTTCTTCAGGAAGGCTGCGATATCCACCGCGGCACCGGTTTCAGTCAGGTACAACGCTTCATGCAAGCTGCTGATGGTCGACAGGCGGCCCTGAATGGTGTCCAGCGCGGCGCGGGCTTCGGGGGATTTTTCGCTGCGGATCTGGATGCGGATCAATGCCTCTAGGGACTGGAGCGAGTTTTTCACGCGGTGGTCGACCTCTTTGCGCAGCACCTCGGCATCGGCTAGGGCCTTGCGCAGCTCGATCTGCCGCATCGCCTGCCCCGCCAGCACCTTGAGCGCGCGACGCTGAAAATCATTCAGCTGATGCGGTTTCTTATCCAGCACGCAGAGCGTCCCGAGCGGCAGATTCTTGTCATCCTCCAGCAAGGCACCGGCATAGAACCGGATCGAATCCTCGCCGGTGACGAAATTATTGTCAGCGGTGCGCGGATCGGCGGTGGTGTCGGTCACCTCCAGGTAGTCATCGCCCGCGATGGCATGGGCGCAAATACTGTCGGTGATGTCGCTACCGTCAATTTCAAGCCCGACCTTGGATTTGAACCACTGGCGGTCTTCATCCACCAAAGAGATCAGCGCGATCGGCACCTCGCAAATCTCTGCCGCGAGGCGCGTGATGTCGTCGAACCCTTCTTCGGGGGCGCTATCCAGAATATTATATCCCCGCAGCAACGCGAGGCGCATTTCTTCTTGTTCTATCAAAGATGCTTTCATCGGGAACACTCACGAAACAGCGTGCGGAAAGCACTTTTAACAAGACTAAGGATGCAGGCGATAGGCACGGATATGGCCTGACACCCCCATCCCGCGACAGCGATGCGTCAAGATATCGACGTGACAGAGTACGTCAAGCCATATTCCCTGTTTGTACTCGCGGTTACCCCCAACCGCTAAAAGGGCGTTTGCCCCCCGTAAAGGGGGGCAGCGCAATCAGCCTACGACGTTGAAATCAGGGCCATAAGGATAGCCGGTGATATTGTCGTTGCCGTCTTCTGTGATCACCAGAATATCGTGTTCGCGGTAGCCGCCCGCGCCGGGTTGACCTTCGGGAAGGGTCAGCATCGGCTCCATCGAGATGACCATGCCGGGTTCAAGCACCGTGTCGATGTCCTCGCGCAGCTCCAGCCCTGCCTCGCGGCCATAGAAATGCGACAGCACGCCGAACGAATGACCATAGCCGAAGGTGCGGTATTGCAGCAGGTCACGCTCTTCGAGGAAGGCGTTGATCTTGTGGGTGACATCGGCGCAGCTGACACCGGGCTTCAGCAGGCTCATCCCGTATTCATGGGCAGCGACATTTGCCTCCCAGATTTTCAGGCTTGCGGGGTCCACCTCTCCGGCGAACATGGTGCGTTCCAGCGCCACGTAATAGGCCGAGATCATCGGGAAGGTGTTCAGCGACAGGATATCGCCGCGCTCCAGCTGCCGTGCGGTAACCGGATTATGCGCACCATCGGTGTTGATGCCGGACTGGAACCACACCCAGGTGTCGCGGTATTCGGCGTCGGGGAACCGCTTGGCAATCTCAAGCTCCATCGCATCGCGGCCTGCCATTGCGATGTCGATCTCGCGCGCGCCGACCTTGACCGCATCGCGGATCGCATAGCCGCCCACGTCAGCAACCTGAGCGGCCTGACGGATCAACGCAATCTCTGCCGGAGACTTGTGCATCCGCTGGCGCATGGTCGTCTCGAAAAGGTCGATCATCACCACCGGCTCAAGGAAATCTTCCAGCTTGTCGCGCTGCATTAGCGTCAGGTGATCCCCCTCATAGCCGATCACCGCGCCCTTGCCCGTAACCGAGGCCACGGCGCGCCAGTAATTGTCGCGCTGCCAGTCGGTATAGGTGATGTTGTCGCAGAAGCTACGGCGCCACGGCTGACCGGCGTCGATGCCTGCGGAAATCGTCACACAGTCTGTCTCAGTCACCACCAGCCCATAGGGGCGACCAAAGGCGCAATACAGAAAGCCCGAATAATAGGCGATATTGTGCATCGACGTGAAGACCGCCGCCGTCGCACCGGCTGCATCCATCCGTTCGCGCAGCTCTTCCAGACGCGCTTCGTATTCAGCGGTGTCAAACGGCAGCGGAGACTTCGTGCCGTTATGGAAACGGTACATATCGGGACGGGCGGTTTTGGATGTATTGGTCATATCAGACCCTCCTTCTCAGAAAGGTCCCGGCGTGCAGGACGCAAGGGCCGTGAAATGCAGGACGACGCCATCGTCCCAACCCGCCCCCTGTCTCGCCGATTTGCGCGGCCCGATCAAGGCTCACTTTATGCCAAGCAGCGCTTTCACCATATCGCTGTCGGGGTCTTCCAGCAGGTCGATAATGTCAAAGTGGTGCCGCCCCTCGACGACGAACTGCTTGGCCCCCCACACGCGCGAGAATTGTTCGGCCTGCTCCAGAAAGGCGGGGCGCTCATCGGCCCCGACCCAGATCGTGACGTTCACCCCATGGGGCGGCGTCATGTTCACGGGGCTTTCTGCCGTCGCTTCGGCTTCGTCCAGCTGAAGGATGTCGTTCATAGAGGTCTGCAACAGCGGCATCAGATCTGCCACGGGCGAGATGGACACGATATTCTCGATCCGGTCGCGGACATCGCCGGACAGGATCAACGGGTCGGTCATGCGGGCAACCTGCTGCCCACCCGCGGAATGGCCGACAAGCGCCAGCGCACCTTGGGTGCGTTTGGCGATCTCGGAAATGGCGCGGGCGACCTGTCCGGTGATCTGGCTGATCCGCACATCGGGGCACAGGTCATAGCCGACCATCGCGACCGCATAGCCGCGCGCCAGGGGGCCAGCCGCCAGATGGGACCAATCGGCAGGAGCAAACGCTTTCCAATAGCCACCGTGGACAAAGATCACCGTGCCCCGCGACACGCCTTCGGGTTCAAACAGATCATAGATTTCGCGGTCGGTCGGCCCGTAAGAGATATTCTTTTGCGCACGAAACCCCAGCTTCTTGCGGAATGCCGCTGCGGCGTCTTTCCAGCGGGGCGGATATGCCTCTGCGTTATCGATATAAGCGGCGTTGGCATAGGCGTCGTCTAGCTGCATGTGGTCCTCCGTCAGCGTCCCGATACGAACTGGAACTAGACAATCATAGCGTTTGTTGCTTTGGGTAACCACAGACAAAAGCGGAGAGATCAAAATGACTGACGCAAAGACTGACCTGAAATCAATGCTCAAGGATCCAAGCCTGCTTGAGACCCGCGCCTATATCGGTGGCGAATGGGTGGATGGCGACGATGGCACCTTTGATGTAGTGAACCCCGCCCGCGGCGATGTGATTGCCAAGGTCGCCAACCTCAGCCGTGCGCAGGTGGCCGGTGCCATCGCCCAGGCGGAAAAGGCACAGAAGGAATGGGCCAGCTGGACTGGCAAGGAACGGGCCGGCGTCATGCGCAAATGGTTCGACCTGATGATGGAAAACCAAGACGATCTGGGGGCCATCCTGACCGCTGAACAGGGCAAGCCTCTGGGCGAGGCCAAAGGCGAAATCGCCTATGGCGCGTCCTTTATCGAATTCTTCGGCGAAGAGGCCAAGCGCGTCTACGGCGAGACCATCCCCGGCCACCAGCGCGACAAGCGGATCACCGTGATCAAGCAGCCCATCGGCGTGGCCGCGTCGATCACGCCCTGGAACTTCCCCAACGCGATGATCACCCGCAAGGCCGCGCCCGCGCTGGCCGCCGGCTGCGCCTTTGTGGCGCGCCCCGCTGCGGAAACACCGCTGTCGGCAATCGTGATGGGTGTGCTGGCCGAACGCGCGGGCATCCCCGCAGGCGTGTTCAACGTGCTGCCGTCGTCGTCTTCCTCTGCCGTGGGCAAGGAGTTCTGCGAAAACCCCGCCGTGCGCAAACTGACCTTTACCGGATCAACCGAAGTGGGCCGCATCTTGCTGAAACAGGCTGCCGATCAGGTCATGAAATGCTCGATGGAGCTGGGGGGCAACGCGCCGTTCATCGTCTTTGACGACGCCGATCTGGACGCCGCTGTCGAAGGCGCGATCCTGTGCAAGTTCCGCAACAACGGCCAGACCTGTGTTTGCGCGAACCGCATCTATGTGCAGGCCGGTGTTTATGACGCCTTCGCTGAAAAGCTGAAAGCACGCGTTGAAAAGATGAAGGTCGGCGACGGCTTTGAAGACGGCGTAGAGCTGGGGCCGCTGATCAACGGCGATGCCTCCGAGAAGGTGAAAGAACATGTCGAGGACGCGGTGTCGAAAGGTGCCGAAATCCTGCTGGGCAGCAAAGAAGAGCAGATGGAGGGCAACTTCCTCGCGCCGACCATCATCACCGGTGTGACGCAGGATATGAAAGTCTCGAAAGAGGAAACCTTCGGCCCGCTCGCCCCGCTGTTCAAGTTCGACAACGAAGACGACGTGATCGAGATGGCCAATGACACGATCTTTGGTCTTGCGTCCTACTTCTACGCCAAAGACCTGAGCCGCGTGTACAAGGTCGCAGAGGCGCTGGAATATGGCATCGTGGGTGTGAACACCGGCATCATCTCGACCGAGGTCGCGCCGTTTGGCGGCGTCAAGCAGTCCGGTCTGGGCCGCGAAGGCAGCCACCACGGGATCGAGGATTATCTGGAAATGAAGTACATCTGCATGTCGGTCTGACCTGCGGATCATCTGGCATTAGAAACGGGCGGCGGGATCATCCTGCCGCCCGTTTTCGTTTCAGCCGTTCAGCGCGCGGGTGATCAACTGGCCCAAGCGTTCGATCCCTTCCGCGATCTTGCCTTCGGTCGAGGTGGAATAGCTAAGCCGCAAGGTATTGCGCCCCGACCCGTCCGCGAAAAACGCGTGCCCCGGTACAAAGGCGACCCGTTCGCTTTCCAGCGATTGTTTCAGCAGATCGGCCCCGTCCAGCGTGTCGGGCAGTGTCACCCAGATGAACATGCCGCCTTCGGGTTTGGTCCAGCTCACCCCATCGGGCATATGCGCCTGCAGCGCTGCCAGCATAGCGTCTCGACGTGCACGGTAGGCGTTGCGGATCGTGTCGATGTGGCTGTCGAAATGCTGCTCCGCGACCGAGGCCACGGCGATCTGGTTCAATGTGGCACTGTGCAGATCCGCCGCCTGTTTCATCAACACCAGTTGCGAGATCACCGGCATCGCGGCGCAGACCCAGCCTACACGCAGCCCGGGCGACAGTGTTTTCGAAAAGCTGCCGCAATAGATCGTCCGGCAGGCTTCCAGATCGCCGTTCCGGCGTTCGGCCTCAAGCGCGAGGATCGGCGGGATCGCGTCGCCGTCAAAGCGCAGCGACTGATAGGCCGCGTCTTCGATCACGGCAATGTCCATTTCCTCGGCCAGATCAATCACCCGCTCGCGCGCGGCGCGGCTGACGGTGGCCCCTGTCGGATTGGCAAAATCAACGGAAAGATAGGCGAACTTGGCCGCGCCGCCTGCCTCTTTCGCGGCGGCGGTATAATCCGCACCACTGCGGTTGCTCAGCGGGTCCAGCTTGTCGTAGCGCGGCTCGTAGGCGTTAAAGGCGCCCAAGGCCCCCAGGTAGGTCGGCCAGCCCACCAGCGCGGTATCCCCCGGCGACAGGAACAGCTTGCCCAGATAATCCAGCGCCTGCTGCGAGCCCGAGGTGATCAGGATGTTGTCCGGCGTCGCCGGAATACCGATCGCCTGCATCTGCGCGGCAATCCAGACGCGCAAAGGTTTGTGCCCCTCGCTGGTGGAATACTGCAACCCCTGCGCCGCCATCGGCCCGTTCAGCGCCTCGGCAAAAGCGTCCTGAAACGCCGCTTTTGGAAACAGATCAGGGTCAGGAATACCACCGGCGAAAGAGATGATATCCGGCTGGTCCAACAGCTTGAGCAGCTCGCGAATTTCCGACGCCTTCATGCGATTGGCGCGTGTGGCAAATATTTCCTGCAGTGACATCCGGCGTTCCTCCCCCGACTGGATCGGGGCACTGTGCCCATTGCGCTATTTTAAGTCAACAACTGTGACCTAGCCCCCCATGCGCGCATAAAAAAGCCCGGCGCAAATGCACCGGGCTTCGTCTGTCACAGAGGTGTCGCTTAGTTGACGGTATTCGCGTCAACCACATCCTTTTCAATCGCCTTTGGCGCACGTGCGATCTGGATCTGGCGCGGTTTAAGCGCTTCGGGCACCTGACGTTCCAGATCGATGTGCAGCATACCGTCGGCATGGGCCGCGCCGGTCACTTGCACGTGATCCGCCAGATGGAAGCGGCGTTCGAACGCGCGGGTCGCGATGCCACGATGCAGATAGGTCTTGTCCGTATCTTCATCAGCTTTGCGCGCCGAGACGATCAGCGATTTTTCACGGACTTCAACGCTCAGGTCGCCTTCGGTAAAGCCGGCGACGGCGATGCTGATACGATAGGAATCATCGTCCAGTTTTTCGATGTTGTAAGGGGGATAGCTTGGCTGCGGTGCGTCGTTGGCCATCACGCGATCCATCAGATTGGCAATCTGGTCAAAGCCGACAGTCGAACGGTGCAGCGGTGCAAAATCAAAACTACGCATAGGTATTCATCCTCGTTTGAGCGATAATCATTCAGGCCTTCCACCATGGACAGACCCTGGGTTGTCTACCGGAACCCTCAACAGGCGTTCCGGTGACATGCATGTGGGGATGGATAAATCGCGTTTCAAGGGGACAAAATCACCCCTGATGACAAGGTCAGGGTTTGACGAATTTCGCGCCGGTGGTGCGGCGGCGATCCTCTGACGTGATGCGCTTGCTGACAACACCTCCGCCTTGGAACACCCCCTTGCCTGCCACCAGATCCGCCTGAAGCCGCGCCAGCGGTGCACCAAGCGCGGTACCAAGGGACACTTCCTTGTCCTCGACATGGGCCTTGGCGGATACGACAGACACAATCTGCGGCACCCCGTTTTCAAAGGTAAAGATCGGCGCACCACTGGCCCCGAAATCGACGGAGCATGTGGTCACCAGCACGCCTTCTTGGCGGGCCAGCACGCTGCAGACCTCTTGCAGGGACGGTGCCTCTGACCGGTCTTTGGCATAGCTCACCACCCCTAACTGGTCGCCACGGCGCGGACGGCGGGCGGTGTCGAAGGGTTTGATCGTGGTATTGCGGATCGGCCGGTCAAGTTCGAGCAGGGCCAGATCGTTGCGCACACGGTCCGAGGACACGACGCCGTCGTAGACATAGTCAGGATGCACCACCGCACGGCGCACATTGCGATAGGCCCCCGCCCGCCCGTTGCGCCAACCGGCAAGGAATTCTACCTCGCCATGATCAATGCGCTGCTTGCTTTCCCTGTCGTACAGACAATGCGCCGCCGTCAGCACCAGACGAGGCGCGATCAACGCGCCGGTGCAAAACCCCTTACCGCCGATATCCAGACGGCCCACGGCCTCCCACGCGCCGGCATCCACCCCCGTGTCCAGCCTGCGCAACCGCGCATCCTGAGCAAGCCCGGCCGTCGCGACGGTCAGGCACATGATAGAGATGGCTACCCAACGGCGCACGGATATCGCTCCTACTTCGGTGAGGTCTGGTCTTTAGCCTCTCCTAGCCGCGAGATAAGGCGAAAATGCGGCGAAACCCTTAGCGGAGGCGAGGAATCTGCAAGTTTGTGCCTTTTTCTTGCGACAACGCCGGAGGCTTCGGCCCACCCGACGCCCAATCCAGCAACTCTACCGTGTGCACCACGGGCACGCCCGCCGCCGATCCGATCTGCATCATGCAGCCGATATTGCCTGCCGCGATCACGTCGGGGTTCTTGGCCTGCAGGGTTCTGACCTTGCGGTCTTTCAACTGCTTAGAGATTTCGGGCTGCATCAGGTTATACGTCCCCGCCGACCCGCAGCACAGGTGTGAATCCGCAGGCTCGACCACGGTAAAGCCTGCGCGTTTCAGCAAATCCTTGGGGTAGCTTTTGATCTGCTGGCCGTGTTGCAGGGAACAAGCGGCATGATAGGCCACCGTCAGGCCGTGATGGGCGGGCGTGGGGGCCTTTGGCGCGTCGATGCCCGCGATATCCCCCTTGGCGGGGTTGGGCATGGCGTCTGGGTCTGCGTCTCCCGCAAGATCGTGCAGCACCTCGGACACATCCTTGGCGATCGCCGACACCCGCGCCGCATCCGCCGCCAGCGGGCCGTTGCGGAACATATGGCCGTAGTCTTTCACCGTGGTGCCACAGCCCGAGGTGTTGATGACGATGGCGTCCAGCCCCTGCCCGTCCATCTCGGCGCACCATGCCTTGATGTTGCGCGCCGCGGTGGCGTGGCTTTCGCTGGTTTTGCCCATGTGATGGGTCAGCGCCCCGCAGCAGCCCGCGCCTTCGGCGACGACCACCTCGCAGCCCTGCCGTGTCAGCAGGCGGATGGTGGCGTCGTTGATGTCGGTGTTCAGCGCCTTTTGCGCACAGCCCGTCATCAGCGCCACCCGTTTGCGCGGTGCCCCCTGCGCCGGGAAGCTCTGCGGGTCATCGTTGCGGCTGACCGGCGGGATCGTCTTGGGGGCCATCTCGATCATCGCACGCAACCGCGCGTCGGGCATCAACCGCGCGAAGGGCCGCCCGATCTTCGCCCCCAGAAGCGCCAGCCGGAACCGCGCCGGATAGGGCAGGATACGCGCCAGAATCCACCGCAGGGCACGGTCGCTGAAGGGCCGTTTGTAGCGTTTTTCGATGTAATCGCGGGCGTGATCCACCAGATGCATATAGTGCACGCCCGAGGGGCAGGTCGTCATACACGCCAGACAGGACAGGCAGCGGTCGATATGTTTGACCGTCTTTTCATCCGGATCGCGGTCGTTCTCGAGCATGTCCTTGATCAGATAGATACGTCCGCGCGGGCTATCCAATTCGTCACCCAACACCTGATACGTGGGGCATGTGGCGGTGCAAAAGCCGCAATGCACACAGGCGCGCAGAATCTCGTTGCTGCGCGCCGTCGCGGGGTTTTTCAACTGTTCTGCGGTGAATGTGGTTTGCATGAAAGCTCCGGCATTGCGGGCACGAGACCCTGACGAGGTAAAGAGTTAAGCGGCGACGGTGCTGGCCCAGATCAGGCCGAACCAGGGCAGCGTGGTGGCCAAGATCCCCAGCACATTGGTCCAGCGCTGCGTGACGGGGCCGGGATAGGCGCGGCGCAACACCTGCGCGACAAAGGCAAGAACGGCGATCCAGCCCAGCCAGATACAGGCAATCGCCCCCATCGACGCGAGCAGGTTTTCGCCCCAATACTGCGCAACGCCATAGCGTATCGCCATCCCCGCCACGGCACAGAGAAAAGCCAGGAGCACCAGCGCACGCAGGCTGCGCCGGTCAGGCTTGCCACGGGTCAAGAGGCGGAACACCAACGGCCCGCCGATAAAGACAACAAGGAAGACCGCAAGCAAGCTCATGCCGCGCAGTCCAGCTGGCCCGCGTTGAAGATGCCCTTGGGATCGAATTGCGCCCGCAGGGCCGCTGTCAGCCGCGCCACACCGGCGGGTTCGGGGTGGAACACGCCCAAGCGCGCCTTGGTCTGCACATCGGCCCGCACCAGCGTTGCATGCCCATCCATCGGCCCGATGGCTGCGCGCAGATCATGGCCCGCGGCGCTGCGCAGCCAGATCAGCCCGCCCGCCCAGTCGTAGGTCCAGCGCTCTGCCCCCGACCGCGCCGCGATCCCCGGCGCGTCAGAGGGGTTGCACGACACGCGCCACACATCACCCTGCCCGTCGTGAAACGCCGCCACATCACGGATGCCGGACCAAAGCGCCTGCGTCGCCGCTGCATCGCGTTGCTCGACCTCTGCCCCCGCGCCGGCGAGCAACGATTGAAGCTGGCTCAGACGGTAGCTGACCGATGCCTCGAACCCTTCGATGCGCAGTGCGGTTTCGCGGGTGGCAGGGTCATGGGCGGCACCTGTCACCTCGAACGGGCTGCCAAGGGCGCGGGCCATCGCGGCCACAGCGGCCGCATCGTCCAGCCCGTGCAGCACCAAGGTCGCCTGCGTTTCAGGGCGTGGCAGCACCTTCATCGATACCTCGCTCAGCACACCCAAAGTGCCGTAAGACCCCGCCATCAGCTTGACCAGATCATAGCCGGTGACATTCTTCATCACGCGCCCGCCGTTCTTGACCACGGCACCGCGCCCGTCGACAAAGCGCACCCCCAGCAGAAAGTCCCGCGCCGCCCCGACCGAGATCCGCCGCGGTCCGCTGATATTGCCTGCCATCACCCCACCGATCGTCGGCGTGCCGCTGGTGCCCAACAACCCGCGATGGTCCATCGGTTCGAACGCGAGACGCTGGTTTTCGGCGGCCAGCGCCTCTTCGATTTCGGTCACGGGGGTGCCGGGTTTCGCGACCAGCGTCAGCGCACCGGGTTCATACAGCGTGATCCCCTGCAGCCCCGCAACGCGCATGATCTGACCTGTCGCGGGCAGGCCGCGCGTGCCGCCCCCCTGAACCGAGATCGGGCCAGCGGCACCTTTGACCGCATCGACCAGCGCCTCTTCGGATGTGATGGCCATGTCTCGGCTCCTTCGTCGTGCGTGTGATCTGTTGAAGATCAGCAGTTAATCAGGCGCGGGTTATTCCGCCGCGAGCGCCACGGCGCGGCGTGTCTCTGACGCATCCAGCGGAAAGACCTTGGCGGGGTTCAGCAGCCATGCGGGGTCGAACACATCCTTCACCGCCATCTGCGCCTCCAGATCGTCGGGGGCGTATTGCACATGCATCAGATCGCGTTTCTCGATCCCGACGCCATGTTCGCCGGTCAGACAGCCGCCCACTTCGACGCAGAGCTTGAGGATCTCGGCCCCGAATTCCTCGCAAAGCTCAAGATCGCCCGGTTTGTTGGCATCAAACAGGATCAACGGGTGCATATTTCCGTCGCCCGCATGGAACACATTGCCGACCTTCAGCCCGAACTGATCGCTGAGTTCCTTGATGCGTTTGAGCACGAAGGGCAGCGAGGACACCGGGATGGTGCCATCCAGACACATGTAGTCGTTGATCTGCCCCATCGCGCCAAAGGCCGATTTCCGACCCAGCCAGATCTTGGCGCTTTCCTCTGCGGATTTGGATTGCCGCAGCTCCACCGGATTGTGCCGCCGCGCGATGTCGGAAATCAGACCCAACTGGTGGTCAATCTCCGCGTCGGAGCCTTCGACCTCGATGATCAGCAACGCCTCGCACATGGGATAACCAGCCTTGGCGAAGGCCTCCGTCGCTTCGATACAGGGGCGGTCCATGAATTCGATGGCGACGGGCAAGACACCCGCCTTGATGATGTCAGAGACACATTCCCCCGCGACCTCGTTATCGTCGAACCCGATCAACACGGGCCGCGCGCCTTCGGGTTTGTGCAAGATGCGCAGCGTGGCTTCGGTGACGACCCCCAGCTGCCCTTCAGAGCCGCAGATCAGCCCCAGCAGGTCCAGCCCGCCCGCATCCAGATGCGCGCCGCCGACCTCGATCACCTCGCCATCCATCAAGACCATCGTAACGCCCATGAGGTTGTTGGTCGTCACCCCGTATTTCAGACAATGCGCCCCGCCCGAATTCATCGCGATATTGCCCGCGATGGCACAGGCCAGCTGGCTTGAAGGGTCGGGCGCGTAAAAGAAACCGTCTTCCTCGACCGCGCCTGTGACGCTCAGGTTGGTACGCCCGGTTTGCACCTTGATGATGCGGTTGGGGTAATCGGTTTCGATCACCTCGTTCATACGCGCCACGCCAAGGATCACGCAGTCCGCCGTGGGCAGCGCGCCCCCCGCCAGCGACGTACCGGACCCGCGCGGCACGACGGGCACGCCCTCTTCGTGGCAGATGCGCAACACATCCGACACCTGCTGTGTGGTATAGGGCAACACCGCCACCATCGGCGCACATTTATAGGCGGTCAGCGCATCACATTCATAGGCCCGCGTCTCGCGTTCATCCGAGATGACAGCATCAGCCGGCAAAACCTGACGCAGCCGATCAACCACGCGCGTCTTGCGCGCGATCACGGCTTGGCTGGGAATGGGCATTTCCATGGCGAACCTCCAGTTTGGTAAAATAATATGACCAATTAAAGACATTGGCAACATAGAACCCGTCGGCGTATGCAGCTTAGCATGACTTGGATGGATCGCATCGCCCTGTTTCAACCGCTGGATTATGCCGCTTTGGCGATAATCTTTTGCGCCTGGCTGGCCATTGGCTGGCGCATCGAACACCCGAACCCCGCTAAGCCCTCTGTGTCGCTGATCATGGCGCAATACCGGCGCGAATGGATGACCCAGATGATCACCCGCCAGCCGCGTATCTTTGATTCGCAGATGATCAGCACCCTGCGGCAAAGCACGGCTTTCTTCGCCTCTACCAGCATGATCGCTTTGGGCGGGACACTGGCGCTTTTGGGCAACAGCGAGCGTCTGTCGACGGTGGTCGAAGACCTTGCCCTGACCGAGCTGCCCACCGTGGTGTGGGAATTCAAAATGCTGCTGCCACTGTTCTTTCTGACCAACGGCTTTCTGAAATTCGTCTGGTCAAACCGGCTGTTTGGCTATTGTTCGGTGCTCATGGCCGCCGTCCCAAATGACCCCGAGGACCGCCGCGCACCCCCGCTGGCGTCCAAGGCGGCAGAGATCAACATCACCGCCGCACGCAGTTTCAATCGGGGGTTGCGGTCGCTTTATTTTGCGCTGGCCAGTCTGGGCTGGATCGTCGGCCCGATCCCCCTCACCGTAGCGGCCATGGTCACCGTCATCATCATCTGGCGGCGCGAGTTCACGTCACTGTCACGGCGCATTCTATTGGAAAATGAGCAAGGCTAGTCTATATGTCTGTTTTCAGACATTGGTGTATTCATGTACAAATTGATCCTTTCCATTCCGCTGCTGGTTGCAGCACAGGTCGCTGCGGCGGACCCGACCTCCATCAACTCGGTGCGCGTGTCGAAAGAGGGCGGCCTTTATAAGTTCGACGTGACGATCAGCCACAATGATACCGGCTGGGACCACTTTTCGGACGCGTGGCGCATTCTGGATGCCGATGGCAACCAGCTGGCAATCCGCGAATTGATCCACCCCCACGTGGACGAACAACCGCTAACCCGTTCCCTGTCCGGCGTTGAGCTGCCCGCAGGCACGACAGAGGTCGGCATTCAGGCCCGCGATACGCAGGCCGGTTGGGGGAAAGAGATCAAGAAGGTCCAGATCAAGTAAGATTTGGGCCCTGCCGGACCCCAGAGCTGGCGGATTTATACGCGGTGGTATGGGCCGCCCGACAGGATCGAGGCGGCGCGATACAGCTGTTCTGCCAGCATGACGCGCACCAGCATGTGCGGCCAGACCATCTTGCCGAATGACAGCGCATGATCCGCCTCGCGGCGTAGCTCTTTGTCGATGCCATCCGCGCCGCCGATGACAAAGCACAGATCCCCCCGCCCCTGATCGCGCCAGCCCCCTAGACGGTTGGCAAAATCCGGTGAGGTTTCGACCTTTCCTCGTTCGTCCATCACGCAGATCAACGACCCCGCAGGAATGGCACGGCGCAGCAACGCGGCTTCGGCGGGCATACCGCCATTTTTCTTATCCTCAACCTCGATCACGCGCGCGGGCCCTAGGCCCAGCGCGCGACCGGTTCGATCGAACCGATTCAGATAATCATCAATGAGGTCTTTTTCCGGTCCGGCGCGCAAACGCCCGACCGCACAGATGTGAACACGCATGATCCCTGCCTGAAAGGCAGCTTAATGCGGCATCACGGCTGGGGCTTCTGTGGTCATCCACATCTTCTCCAGCTGGTAGAATTCGCGGACTTCCGGACGGAACACGTGAACGATCACATCGCCTGTGTCGATCAGCACCCAGTCACCTGTTTCCTTGCCTTCGACCTTGGGCGAACGGCCATAGTCGTCCTTGACCATCTGGGCCAGTTTTTCAGCGATCGCCGAAACCTGACGCGAAGACCGGCCGGAGCACACAACCATATAGTCGCCAATCGCCGTTTTGCCGCGCAGATCGATCTGCACAACTTCTTCGGCTTTGTCGTCGTCAAGTTGGGAAAGGATTGAAGCCAGCAGAGCGTCGCTTGTGGCTGTGTTTTGTTCAGCAGTCATCAGGGCTGCCTGCGGGGTAGCAGTCGGAACTGCATTTGAAAGCGTTGACAGGACATTGTCCTCCTTTAGACGCGCCGACAGTCCCCCGGCGCTGGGGATGTCCTAGAATAGGCACGCCGAAGTGAAATTTCAATGACAAGCGGCCATGACCGGCATTTACCGGCGCGCGCCAGTCGGGCCCGCTCCGAGAGCCGCGACACCACCGCTTTGACGGGCCGCCCGTGACGCGGCCAGAGAATGGCACGCCCTTACGGGCAAACTCTTGTCCGGTGTGCATTTTTACTGACGGCACTGGCGTTGTCAGGGGGTACGACGACCACCCTCCTCGCAGCGCCATGAAGGTCTGGCCGAAAGGCACATATGCCATCCGTCCGGCTCGAGTTGGCAGTCGTGCTACAGCGTCGCAAAGCTGCCATGCGCCCGCGACAGGGGGATAGGTGAAGTCACGACAGGATCCCGGCCCCGCTGATTCCCGCCGCTCATTCCTGTGTTGATCCGGCACCTGCACCCGCGCGGGACAGGGCGAGCTTGCTGTCGTCCAGAACCTTGACCTCGCGCTGCGGGAAGGGGATCGAAATGCCGTGCTCTTTGAACGCATCCCAAAGCGCCAGATAAACATTGCCCCTGATATTGGTCAGACCGCCTGTCGGGTCCTTGATCCAGAAGCGCAGGATATAATCGACGCTGCTGTCCCCAAAGCCCACGATATGACAGACCGGAGCCTTGAAGCTCAGCACCCTCTCGACCCCGCTTGCGGCCTCTACCGCCAGTTTGCGCACCACATGGGGATCATCCCCGTAAGCCGTGCCGAAATAGATATCGAGCCGCACAAAATCGTTGGAGTGGGACCAGTTCACCACCTGACCGGTGATCAGGTCCTCGTTCGGGATCAGATATTCCTTCCCGTCCCGCGTCACGACAGAGGCATAGCGCGCGCCCAAGGTCTGGATCCAGCCAAAGGTATCGCCAAGGCTGATCACATCCCCCGGCTTGATGGATTTGTCGATGAGGATGATGATCCCCGACACAAGGTTCGACACGACCTTTTGCAGGCCGAAACCAAGGCCCACACCAATCGCCCCCGACAGCACCGCAAGCCCGGTAAGGTCAATTCCGACGGCCTTGACCCCCATAAAGAAAGCGATGCCATAAAGCGTCAGCTGTACGCCCTTCACCGCCAGCACCTGCATAGAGGGGCTGATGTCTTCGTTCTTGCGGATCGTGGCAGCGCTGGTCTGGCTGATGATCCGCGCCACAGAGAAGAACAGACCGATCACCACCAGCGCGGTGATCACCGTCAGCAGCGACAGCCGGAAATCCCCGATCGACAGCGCCACCGAATCCAGAAACGCCGAGACATCATCAACCACGTTCAACGCATAGAGCGTGGCGTAGATCCACAGCCCCCATGTCACGAGACGCCGCATGGGGCGGTTGCGCACCAGCCGCGCTGCGAAGGCGATACAGACCCACACCGCCACCAGCGTCGCGAATATGCCGATCAGATAGGACCGCGACGGCCAGGTAATGTTCTGCATCACCAGATAGACCGTCCCTGCCAGCAGGGCGAACCACATCAGCCCCAGACGCCGCTTGACCTGCACCACCATGCGCAGCTGCCACTTGGACCACCCCTCGCGCGAGCGGACCCAGTTTTGCAGCCAGTTGCCCGTGGCGTGATGCAGCCCCCATGATATCAGCGCGAGCCCGAGCAGGATGAACATCTGGTACTGACGCCAGCCGGGCTGCATCAGGCTTTCCGCCAACCCGATCCCCCCTGCGATCAACGCCTGGATACTCTCAAGGAAATGGGCAAAGGGGTCTGGGGTCATCATGAACTTTCAAGGCAAGAAACTTGTACAGGGCTTCAATGGTGGGACAATCCCGCGCACCGCGCAAGAAGGGATACCCCCGTCCGTGCACAAGCACGTGATCCGATGCAGCCGCGCCACCACCGCACACCGTCAGAATCCTTGATCACATGGCCGAAAGCGTCTAGCTAAGCCGCTATGACACATGTTTCAGACGATCTGTTCGACATTTGCGACCGCGCCCGCTTGCGCGAACGCTTTTTCGGGGCAACCCACACCGTGCTGGCGCGACTATAAACGCCCGCCCGCGCCTTGGCGCTCGTCTTTCGTACACCCCTATTCTTCGCTTACATAACATACGGGAGAGGACCACATGTCCCCCAAAACGCTCTATGATAAAATCTGGGATGCCCATGTCGCGCACGAGGCCGACGATGGCACCTGCCTTCTGTACATCGACCGTCACCTCGTCCACGAAGTGACCAGCCCGCAAGCCTTTGAAGGGCTGCGGATGACGGGCCGCACCGTGCGCCGCCCGGACCAGACCATCGCTGTGCCCGATCACAACGTGCCGACCACGCTGGACCGCGCCAACGCCGCGACGATGACCGAAGACAGCCGCGTTCAGGTGGCCGCCCTTGATACAAACGCCAAGGAATTCGGCCTGCACTACTACCCCGTGTCCGACGTGCGTCAGGGCATCGTGCATATCGTCGGCCCTGAACAGGGCTGGACCCTGCCCGGCATGACCGTTGTCTGCGGTGACAGCCACACCGCGACACATGGGGCCTTCGGGTCGCTGGCCCACGGGATCGGCACCTCGGAGGTGGAACACGTGCTGGCGACGCAAACTCTGATCCAGAAGAAATCCAAGAACATGAAGGTCGAGATCACCGGCAAGCTTGCCCCCGGTGTGACCGCCAAGGACATCACCATGACCGTGATCGGTGAAACCGGCACGGCGGGCGGCACCGGCTATGTCATCGAATATTGCGGCGAGGCGATCCGTGACCTGTCGATGGAAGGCCGCATGACCGTCTGCAACATGGCCATCGAGGGCGGCGCGCGCGCTGGCCTGATCGCGCCGGACGACAAGACGTTCGAATATTGCAAAGGCCGCCCCCACGCGCCCAAGGGTGCCCAGTGGGAAGCCGCGATGGATTGGTGGAAAACTCTGTATTCCGATGACGACGCCCATTGGGACAAGGTCATCACGATCAAGGGCGAAGACATCGCGCCAGCCGTCACCTGGGGCACCTCGCCCGAGGATGTTCTGCCCATCACCGCCAAAGTGCCCGCGGCATCCGACTTCACCGGCGGCAAGGTCGACGCGGCGAAACGCGCGATCGAATACATGGGCCTGACCGAAGGCATGGCGCTGACCGATATCGAGATCGATACCGTGTTCATCGGGTCTTGCACCAACGGCCGCATCGAAGACCTGCGCGCTGCGGCGGCGGTTCTGAAAGGCAAGAAGATCAAGGACGGCATGCGCGCCATGATCGTCCCGGGCTCCGGCCTTGTGCGGGCGCAGGCCGAGGAAGAAGGGCTTGCCGATATCTTCAAGGATGCCGGTTTCGAATGGCGCCTTGCGGGGTGTTCCATGTGTTTGGCGATGAACCCCGACCAACTGGCACCGGGTGAACGCTGCGCATCGACGTCGAACCGCAACTTCGAAGGTCGTCAGGGCTTTAAGGGGCGCACCCATTTGATGTCCCCCGCGATGGCTGCCGCTGCCGCTCTTACCGGACGTTTGACCGATATCCGCAAGCTCGACGCGTAAGCGGCCAGCAGATCAAAGGACAACAAAACCATGAACAAATTCGACAAACTTTCCGGGATCGCGGCCCCCATGCCGATGGTGAATATCGACACCGATATGATCATCCCCAAGCAGTTCCTGAAAACGATCAAACGGTCGGGCCTTGGCGTGAACCTGTTTGACGAGATGCGCTATGACCGCGACGGCAACGAAGTACCGGATTTCGTGCTCAACAAACCGCAATACCGTGACGCGCAGATTCTTGTGGCGGGCGATAACTTCGGATGTGGTTCTTCGCGGGAACACGCGCCTTGGGCCATCGCCGATTTCGGCATCACCTGTGTTATCGCGCCCAGCTTTGCGGACATCTTCTACAACAACTGTTTCAAGAACGGCATCCTGCCGATCGCCCTGCCGCAAGAGCAGGTGGACCTGTTGCTGAAAGACGCCGAAAAAGGCTCTAACGCGCGGATCGAAGTGGATCTTGAGGCGCAGAAGATCACCAGCTCTGACGGTGAAGTCATCAGCTTCCAGGTTGACGCGTTCAAGAAGCACTGCCTGATGAACGGGCTCGACGATATTGGTCTGACGCTGGAAAAAGCGGCCTCTATCGACAGCTTCGAATCTGCCGCTGCACAGGCACGCCCCTGGGTCTGATCCCCACGGGCCCGGCCCGACGGGCTGGCGCGCTTGACCTAACCACGGGTTGAGTTCTATACATGGTTGTGGGCACCGCTTTGTTGCCCACAACAGGCCGCGGGTTGCGTCATTTTCGCCGCAGCTATGATGCAATATCGCACCACACCTGCGCTCAAAATGTCTCAGATCCGCGCGCATCGTCAGGAACGGGCTTGAGGAATGTGGCGAAAGAAGACACAATTGAGGCAATTCTGAGGCAGGCCTTCGACACCCGAGGGCATCAAGTTGGAACAAGCACGCGGCAAAGAATCGTGGCTGGCCAGTTTGGAAGGGTAGTTTTGTGATTGCACGTATATCCGGCGCGGCAGCGCGTGGCATTCTGGTGGCATTGTTGATTGCAACGCCCGCCCTCATGTTACCCGATGCGTTGAACGATTCCAGCCAGATCACAATGCTGGTGGCGCTGATCGCCTGTTTCCTCACGTTCATCGAATACAACTCGAACTTCCCCAGCATCATCGAATTCCGCGACGCGGCCCCCTTCAACCGGCTGCGCTATGTCTGCTTGCTGGTCACCATCATCCTGCTGACGTTGATCCTGAAGCAAAAGGTCAGCCCCTCGGTTCTGGGCGGTGCCATGACCTCTATCGGGACGATCCTTGGCAATGCGATGGATTTCCCCTTTTCGCCGGTGCGCATGATTGTCCTGATGCTGCCCGAAAGCGCCAGCGACGCACTGGTGACATCGGTCCGTACGTCCGCGGGCATGGCCTATCTGATCTCGCTGATCTCGATGGGGGCGTTTCTGGTGCTGGTGCGCATCATGAATTGGCCAGTGCGTCAGGGGGCCTTTAACGTCTGGGTGAACCTGCCGCTGTTCGACCCGACCGCGGGCGGCGATGTCATCTATCGTCTGCAACGGGACGCGCGGATCAATATCGCGCTTGGCTTCCTTCTGCCCTTCCTGATCCCCGCAGTAGTCAAAGCGGCGGCCGATCTGCTAGACCCGATTACATTGCAGAACCCGCACACCCAGATCTGGACAGTCGCCGCATGGGCCTTCCTTCCTGCCAGCATCATCATGCGCGGCATTGCCATGGGCAAGATCGCCGAGATGATCGAAGAGAAACGCCGTCGCGCCTATGCCGACGAGGCGGAGAAAGATCACGGCTTGCAGCCAGCCTGATCGCAGGCGTCCTGCTGGCCGCATCCCCCGCGGTGGCAGAGCCCCTGCGCATCGCCACCTTCAACACCGAATTATCGCGGGCCGGACCGGGTCTGCTGCTGCGCGACATTGCCAAAGGGGCGGACCCGCAGATTACCGCTGTGACGCGCCTGCTGGCGGATGTTGCTGCCGATATCATCGTGCTGCAGGGGGTGGATTACGATCTTGGCGGCACAACGCTTGGCGCTTTGGCGGACAGGCTTGGCGAGGCTGGCCCCAGCTACCCCTACCGTTTCGCGCTGCCTCCGAATGCGGGACGGCCTACGGGTCTGGATATGGACGGCGACGGAAAAACGGGCGGAGCGCGCGATGGTCAGGGCTATGGCCGCTTCTTCGGCGCGGGCGCGATGGCGATCCTGTCGCGCTATCCCGTGCTGCGCACCGATGTTCAGGATTACAGCGATTTTCTGTGGCGTGACCTGCCCGATGCGCTGCTGCCGCAGACGGACGGTGCCCCCTTCCCCTCTGCCGCGGCGCAAGAGGTGCAGCGGCTTGCCTCGCACGGGGCATGGGTCGTCCCCCTCGACATCCCAGACCAAGCGCCCCTGACCCTGCTGACCTTCTATGCCACGCCCCCTGTGTTCGACGGACCAGAGGACCGCAACGGCAAACGCAACCATGATGAAATCCTGTTCTGGGACCACTATCTGGCGGGCACCTTCGGCCCGCCGCCAACAGACCGTTTTATCCTGCTGGGGGATGCAAATCTTGATCCGGCGAAAGGCGAAGGGCTGCGCGCCGCGATCCAGACGCTGTTGGATCACCCCGCGCTCCACGACCCGCTGGCGGGCCAGCCCACCGTCACCTTCGACAGTTTGGGAGATATGCGTGTCGACTATCTACTGCCCTCAACCGACTGGCGCATCGTCGCCGCTGGCGTGACCCGCGACCCTGCTGCCAGCCGTCATGGCGTGGTCTGGGTCGATCTTGACCGCTAGCCGTTCTTGACCCCTCTGGCTCCCCGCGCTACCCCGCTATCAACGTATTTTTCAGGAGACACCGCATGGCCAACCCCACATTGCTAATCCTCGCCGGTGACGGCATCGGCCCCGAGGTCATGGGCCAGGTTGTTCGCATCATCGACTGGTTTGGCGACAAGCGCGATCTGGCCTTCGACGTGGATCACGATCTGGTCGGCGGTGCCGCCTATGACAAACACGGCACCCCCCTGCATGACGACACGATGGCCAAAGCACTGGCGGCGGATGCTGTTCTGCTCGGTGCCGTTGGCGGGCCGAAATACGACGCGCTTGATTTCAGCGTGAAACCCGAACGCGGCCTGCTGCGCCTGCGCAAGGAAATGGACCTGTTTTCGAACCTGCGTCCGGCACAGTGTTTTGACGCGCTGGCGGATTTCTCCTCGCTGAAGAAAGACCTCGTTGCCGGGCTCGACATCATGATCGTGCGCGAACTGACATCGGGTGTCTACTTTGGCGAACCCCGCGGAATTTTCGAGGAAGGCAACGAACGCGTCGGCATCAACACTCAGCGCTACACCGAATCCGAGATCGACCGTGTCGCACGGTCAGCCTTTGAACTGGCGCGTCGTCGGGGCAACAAAGTCTGCTCGATGGAGAAAGCCAACGTCATGGAAAGCGGCATCCTGTGGCGCGAAGTCGTGCAGAAAGTGCATGACGAAGACTACCCCGATGTCGAGCTGTCCCACATGTACGCCGACAACGGCGCGATGCAGCTGGTGCGCGCGCCCAAGCAGTTCGACGTGATCGTCACCGACAACCTGTTCGGCGATATCCTGTCCGATTGTGCCGCGATGCTGACAGGCTCGCTGGGGATGCTGCCCTCTGCCTCGCTGGGTGCGCCAAATGCCGATGGCCGCCCCAAAGCGCTGTATGAGCCCGTCCATGGCTCTGCCCCCGATATCGCGGGTCAAGGCAAGGCGAACCCCATCGCCTGTATCCTCAGCTTTGCGATGGCGCTGCGCTATTCCTTCGACCAGGGCGATGAGGCCGCGCGTCTGGAAAAAGCCGTTGAAAAAGTGCTCGCCGATGGGGCACGTACCGCGGATCTGATGGGCCCCGAAGGCGGCTCACCCATCTCGACCTCCGAAATGGGCGACGCAATCCTCGCCGCGCTGGACGCGAGCCTGTAAGACCTAAAGAGCAGCCCTGCCGGATGACCGGCGGGGCTGCTTTGCTTTCGCCAGAGCTGCAGCATGCCGCAGCCACGCCCGTTGAAGCGGGCAGCAGCCGTGACCCTATCCGCGCCCCTGCCGGCGCAGAAACAATACCGCCAGAGTGATCACCGTCGCCATCGCAATCACACCGAGATACCGTTCGTACAGTCCATCGACATCAGTGGGTAGCATGAAAAAGACCGGTGCCGAGACGGTCCAGAGCGCGGAGAGACCGACAAGAATTCTGCCGTATATCGCACCGCAGCAGCGCGCCCCTTCTGACATGGACCACGGCAAGATCGCCATAAGAAGGCCAAGAGCATAGACCAGGTAGCTATGGATCACGACGCCATCGCTGTCGTTGTCGCCGTATTCATTCCGCGCGCCAACAAGGAAGACAATCAGCCCCAAGACGGTGAAGCCCACGATCCCGACGCTCCAGCGCCAATTGCCCAGATGAATATGCGCGGCAAGTAAAGCGACCGATATCAGTGAAGCCGAAAACGCATAGATGCCGATATCGACAATATATTCATATTCACCCGCACCAAGATCGCTGATGGTGTCGGCGATCCAGTCGTGGTCCGGAACAACAAAATCCGCGATCAGGATCATCACCGAAAACAGGATGCAGCCAAATATCGCGTACCATGCAAGGAGGCGCACGAGCCCGGGCCTTTCTCGAACTGCTGCGTCGCCGGTTTCGTTCTCCATGTACAATTTACCTTTTAAAAATGAAAAATTCCGATCGTAAGCTTTTCGTAAGCTTACGCTGGTCATGAGCACGCATCTAAATCTGCGAAAGCTCTATTATGGCCTCTGTGAAGACCCTTTTATCCCGGCTAGCCGTTCTGCGTGAACGGATAAGCATCTCCCCCGTGCTGCTGACCGTTCTTTCCATCGCATTCGTGTTCAGTGTCGATAATAGCACATTCTGGAACATCTCAAGGGATGTCTTCTCGGGCCACCTATTGTCGCTCGTGGGCTTTATGGGGGCTGTGTTCTGTTTGACGTTGGCCGCCTTCAGCCTGTTCGCATACCCATGGACGGTTAAACCGTTTCTGGTCTCGATGCTCATACTGGCCGCCATGACGTCTTATTACGTCGATACACTTGGCATTATCGTTGACCGCGATATGATACAAAATGTCATGGTGACCACCGTCGCGGAATCCCGGCATCTGATAACACCTGGCTACATCACCCATATTATTGTCTTCGGTGTGTTGCCCGCGCTCGTCGTGATCTGGGTGCCCATTCGACCCCAGACGCGGATCAGGGCGGCTGTAACGCCGATACTGACCTTTGTTGTCAGCCTTGCATTGGCCGCAGGATTGCTGATGTCAGACCTGAAATCCTATGCTTCGATCCTGCGCGAGCGGAAGGATTTCATGAGCAGCTACCAGCCCGGTGCCCCGTTGGTAGGCGCGATCCGATACGCCAAGATGATGTCGCGTTCGGCCAATCTGGTCCTCACCAGCACCGGAACGAATGCAAGGGGCGGTTCTGCCTATGACGCGCCGCAAAAGCCTATGCTGACCGTTGTCGTTGCGGGGGAAACCGCGCGGGCGCAGAATTTCAGCTTGAACGGATACGGCGTCGACACGAACCCAGAGCTGTCCAAGCTGCCAATTATCAACTTTAGCAATATCCAGTCCTGTGGCACTGCCACGGCGGTGTCACTGCCTTGTATGTTCTCAAAATACAGCCGAGATGACTACAGCTTTGAAAAAGGCACCTCGACCGAGAATGTGCTAGATGTCTTCGGGCATGCCGGGCTGCAGGTCGAATGGTGGGACAATAACACCGGCGACAAAGCGATTGCCGCACGGTTCAAGACACGCAGGTTCAACGATCTGACCGACCCGGAGTTCTGTGCAACGGGTGAATGTATCGACGGCATATTCCTTGAGCCGTTGAAAGACTACATCGCATCGATCAAGCAGGACACGGTCTTGGTTCTGCACCAGATCGGCAGTCACGGGCCGACCTATTATCAGCGCTATCCGGCGGCATTCGAACGCTTCACGCCCGCATGCCGTACGGCGGAGTTCAAGAAATGCACCCCGCAGGAGATCACCAATGCCTATGATAACACCATCGCCTATACGGATCAGATCCTTGCCCAGACGATAAAAATGCTTGCCGCGAATGAAGCTTTGGCCACGTCACTGCTTTATGTGTCCGACCACGGTGAATCGCTTGGCGAACGCGGGCTGTATTTGCACGGGGCACCCTATTTCATGGCCCCGGACACGCAGACCCATGTCCCGATGCTCCTATGGATGTCAGACGCATTCCGAACCCGCTTTGGCATCGATGAAAGCTGTGTGGCGGAACAGAAGGACAAGCCGCTGTCACACGACAACCTGTTCCATTCCCTACTTGGGATGCTCGACATCAACACCGCAGAGCGTAACCCCGATCTGGATATCTTTGCTTCCTGCAAAACAAATACTGAGGTGGCCAAGATATGAAGCCGGAAATTATCAAACCGCTTGAGAAACCCGAACGCGTTACGGGGGTCGCCCATCTGTTTGCCGCTGCGGGCTATTCGATTGGCGGGCTGCGACGTCTTTGGATGGAAACCGCGTTCAGGCATATTATTGTGGCGCTGCCAATCGGTAGTGTTCTGCTCTACATCATGGATGCGGGTGTCGCTGATTTTCTGGTCTTTCTGGTCCTCTTTTCCGCTCTTGTCGCGGTCGAGGCTCTGAATACGGCGATCGAATGTATCGTCGACCACCTTGCTCCACAGTGGGAAGTTTTCGCCCGTGACGCCAAAGACCTTGGTTCGCTCGCGACCATGTGTTTGCTTTTCGCGAACGGTTTTTTCATGGCTGTGGTCGCTTTGCGCTATTTCGGGATGGCCTGAGATATGCCGATGCACCGGCCGCAGAAAATAGAATGCCCTAAGCCTGAAACTATGATCATGTCAGCATCAGCCGAATTGGCTAAGCCGCGTCTCGGAACTGGACAGTAACATTATGCGCATACTCTTGATCGAGGATGAAAAAGCTTTGGCGCGGCCGCTGAAAGAGCATCTGGAAGCGGATCTTCACATTGTCGAATGGTTCTGCACCCTGGACGAGGCAGACGCCGCGCTGCGTACGCTATCCTATGATGTGGTACTTCTGGACCTGCAGTTGCCTGATGGCGACGGGTTGGATTTTTTAAGCAAACTGCGGGCAAAGGCCATACGCACGCCGATCCTCATTCTCACCGCCCGCGACAAGGTGTCGGACCGGATAGAGGGGTTGAACAGGGGGGCTGATGACTATGTGATCAAGCCTTTTGACCTAGATGAGGTCAAAGCGCGCATCCATACCGTCTGTCGACGCAGCGCCAACCAGTTTGCCCAAACGGTTCAGCTGCACGATGTGGTGGTCAATCTGTCCGATCACACCGTCATGCGCGCTGAACAGCCCGTACGTCTGACCGCTAAGGAATGGGGCGTCTTCGAAACGCTACTGCGCCGCAAACCCCAGATCGTGCCGAAGGAGAGCCTTGAAGCTGCCATCTATGACTACGGCGAAGAAGTCGAAAGCAACGCGATCGAGGCACATATCAGCCGTTTGCGCACGAAATTAGGCAAAGACCTTATCGCCACGCACCGTGGTTTAGGCTACGCCTTGACCTCATGACACGCCGCCACAAAAGTCTGGTTCAGTCGCTGCTTGGGTCGCTGCTTGTGCCCGGGCTGGCGGTGATGGTGATTGGCGTTTTGATCGTCCAGCATATCTTCAAGGACGAGTATGACGAGCTGCTTGATGCCAGCCTGATTGGCAAGGCGCATCTCTTGGTGGAGTTCATCGAAACGACCCAAGGCGACGCGGGCTTTGACGTGGGCGGCTTGCTGGATTTTGAAAGCAAACTGCGTAAGCCGGATGAACGCGCGTTGATGTGGTATCTGGATCCGGATGGTCAGGTCTACGCGCAGTCAAAAAGCGTTGGTGCTTTCGCGCTTCCCACGCCATTGGCCACCGGGCTAAGCACCGCCGCCGGGCATCGCTTTATCATGCTCCGTTCAGATCAGCCCGAGACGGGCAGCGTCGTGGTGGCCGAGCCGATGGTGGAACGCAATGAGGCGATAACCGATGTGGTGATCGCTGTGGCGATCGGTTTTGGCCTGTTGGGGGCGCTTTTTGCGGTATCCTCCTTCTGGGCGGTTCGACGATCAGTCGCGATGATTGCCGAGCTCAGCCGGAACATCGCAGAAAAGAACGAACACAACCTTTCCCCGATTGAACGCGAGAATGTCTTTTCCGAAATAACCCCGGCGATTGATACGCTTGACGGGCTCATGGGGCGACTTGACCGCGCCATCACCGCAGAACGTGCCTTTGCCACGAATGCCGCGCATGAATTGCGCACCCCCGTTGCCATTTGTCTGGCGCAGGCGCAGCGGCTGCGGGCAAAGCTGAGCGACCCCGCAAAGATCGACAATATCGTCGAAATCGAAACAGGTCTGAAGCGGCTTGAGCGCTTGATCGAGCGCCTATTGCAATTATCAAGGGCGCAATCAGGACTGGGCCTCAATGCGGTCGCGACGGATGTTTCCCCGGTGATCACGCTTTTGATGTCCGAGATGCGCAGCCGAAGCCGCACCCCGGAAAAGATCGAATTGAAGTTTCCCGAAACACATTTTTCAACGCGCGTCGATCCGGATGCCCTCGGGATCATCCTGAACAATATGTTCGACAACGCCCTGAAGCACGCTAGCGGCCCTTTGCCCACGGTTGTAGACGCCAGCCAATCGGGGAGAGTTGCCGTCGTGAACGATTGCGCCCCTCTCTCACCTGCGGACCTCGACCGCATAAAGCAGCGGTTCAACCGGCGTGGCGCGCTGTCAGACGGATACGGGCTGGGACTGTCGATCATACAAGATCTATGCGCCCAGTCCGGATGCCAACTTGAAATTTACGTACCCC
Organism: Sulfitobacter sp. CB2047; assembly: GCF_000735125.2. Classification (NCBI taxonomy): domain Bacteria; kingdom Pseudomonadati; phylum Pseudomonadota; class Alphaproteobacteria; order Rhodobacterales; family Roseobacteraceae; genus Sulfitobacter; species Sulfitobacter sp. CB2047. Next base: position 3,185,720 of record NZ_CP072613.1, read on the forward strand.
GGGAACTGAGCCCGCGCGGTTTTGCCGCCGTCTTGCGCCTGCCCGAGACGACGAACGACCCAAGGTGACTTTCCTCAGCTGATCCAGAAGCACGCCCAAGCAGCACCAAACGTTGTAAAATGCGTGTCAGGTCAGCCGCGCGTAAAGGCCATTGCGCGCGCGCAAGCTGTCGTGCGTTCCGGCTTCGACCTTGCGCCCTGCCTCCATGACGATGATCTGGTCGGCATGTTTCACCGTCTCAAGCCGATGCGCGATAATGAGCGTGGTGCGGCCCTTTGAAAGCCGCTCCAACGCCTGCTGGATGTCGCGCTCCGTCTCGCGATCCAGCGCCGATGTTGCCTCGTCCAGGATCAGGATCGGTGGGTTTTTCAAGAAAGCGCGAGCAATGGCGACGCGCTGTTTCTGCCCGCCCGACAGCATGACACCCCGCTCGCCCACGATGGTTTCCAGCCCCTCGGGCAGCGCGGAGACGAGCGCGCCCAACTGGGCATTCTCGACCGCGGCATCCAGTTCCGCCGCCGTGGCATCGAGTTTTCCGTACAGGATATTCTCGCGCAGGGTGGACCCGAATAGGAACACATCCTGAGAGACCAACCCGATCTGAGAGCGCAGACTGTTCAGGGTCATATCCGCAATGTCGATCCCATCAATCGTAATCCGCCCGCCGGAAGGGTCGTAAAACCGCGGGAGCAATGCCAGAAGCGTTGTCTTGCCTGCACCCGACGGCCCGACGAAAGCCACTGTCTCACCGGCTTTGGCGGTCAAGGTGACGTTGTGCAGAACGGGCAACGGGCTGTCATAGGCAAATGACACATCGTCAAAAGCGACCTCGCCTTGCGTGACGGTCACTGCGACGGCATCCGGCCGATCGCTGACATCGCGATCGGTCTGCAACAAGTCGGTGTAGCGTTGGAAACCGGCGATACCGCGGGGATAGGTTTCGATCACAGCGGCAATTTTCTCCAGCGGGCGGAAAAAGACGCTGACCAGCAGCAGGAAGCCGACAAAGCCGCCCGTGGTCAGCGACCCTTCCAGCACAAAACCAGCACCCGCCACCATCACCACAACCTGCACGAAACGCAGGCCCATGTAGTGGATCGCACTGGCCTTCGCCATGATCGCATAGGCCGACAGTTTGGTCCTGCGATAGGCTGCGTTGTCACGCGCGAACAACGTTTCTTCGTGATCTTCATTGGCAAAGGCCTGCACGACCCGGATGCCGCTGATGGCTTCCTCCAGGCGCACGTTAAAGGCCCCCACACGCGCATAGATATCGCGCCAAGACCGTGTCATGCGCGCCCCGTAAACGGCCACGACCCAGACCATCAGCGGCACGATCACGACCGTAATCAGGGCGAGCGTGACATGCAGATTGATCATCAACGCAAAGGCTCCGACAAAGGTGACCACCGCGATGAACAGATCTTCGGGCCCGTGGTGCGCGACCTCGCCTATTTCTTCAAGGTCGCGGGTCACTCGGGCGACAAGCTTGCCGGTGCGCGCCCGGTCATACCAGCGCCAAGACAGCCGCGTCAGATGCGAAAAAGCGCGGCGGCGCATCTCGGTCTCGATCTCGATCCCCAGACGGTGCCCCCAATAGATCACCACCCCCATCAGGGCGGTATTGACCAGATACACCAGCAACAACCCAATCGCGGCCAGTATGGTCAGCCTCAGGTCGCCAAGCGGTAGCAGGTGATCTATGAAGGCGGTGATGGCGAGCGGGAAGGCAAGCTCCAGCAAGCCGGACAGCACGGCAGAGCCGAAGTCCACCCAGAACAGGCGCGTGTGGGGACGATAGTATTCGAAAAATTGGCGGAGCATTAGGCTGGCTTTCGGATGAATATGGTCGGGGTCAAATCGGGTGAACGACCGGGCTGGGCTTTGTGTCGATGACCTGCATGGGCAGCCCGTAGATCCGCTGAAGCGCGTCGGGGTCGAGCAGGCAGTGCGCATCGCCCTCAAGCGCCACGCGCCCGGCATCCAGCGCGATAACATGATCGCAAAAGCGCACCGCCATATTCACGTCATGCAGCACCACCACGGCAGAAAGCGACCCGGCGTTGACCGTTTCACGTAGCAGCCCCAGCACGTCGATCTGATGGGCCACATCCAGCGCCGAAATCGGTTCATCCAGCAGCAAGCTACGCGCCCCCTGCGCCAGCATCATCGCTATCCACGACCGCTGTTTTTCCCCACCTGACATAGTGTCGACCATCTGGCCGCGCTTGTGCTCCAGACCACATTGAGCAATCGCCGTATCAATCATAAAGCGATCCTCGGGTCCCAATCGACCCAAGGCTCCGCGCCACGGGTATCGGCCAAGCGCGACCAGCTCCTCCAGCCACAGCCCTTCGGTCGGGGGGGTTACCTGCGGCAGAAATGCCAGATCGCGGGCAAAATCCCGCGGCTTCCAGTCCCTCAGATCTTGGCCGCCATATTGGATGGTTCCGGCGCTCGGCCGGGTTTGCGCGGCGAGCATTTTCAGCAGCGTTGATTTGCCCGACCCGTTGCGCCCGACAAGCGCCGTGATCCCCGGCTTGATCGCCAAGGAAAGGTGATCGACCAGCCGCCGCTTGGGCACGTCGAAGCAGACATTTTCGAGCGTAAAGAGGGTCATGCGTGTCTCCGTCCGAGCAGGGCAATGAAAAGCCAGGGCGTGCCGATCAGCGTCGCGAAAAGCCCCAGCGGCAGGTCGTAGGGGTAGCTGGCGGTGCGCGCCCCAAAGGCCGCGAGGCTCATGAGCAACGCACCCAGACACCAGCTGGCAGCCAGAAACGGCGCAGGGCGCAGCAGGCCAAGGCTGCGGGCGATATGGGGGGCCATCAGGCCAACGAAACTGACCGGGCCGACCAGCACGCTTGCCGCGCCAGTGGCCAGCCCTGCCGCCAGCACAACGGCAAGCCGCACGACGCCAAGCGGCACCCCCAGACCCTGCGCGACACCCGATCCCAGCGGCAGGATGTCGAACCAGCGCGACAGCAACAGCGCCGCGCCAAGCGCCGCCACCGCCATTGCGGCAAGCGCCATCGCCCCTGCGACCGTGACCCGTGTAGCGCTTCCCGCAAGCCACCCCAGCAAGGACCATGCTCTGGGATCACCTGACGCCATAATCGCTGCCAGAAGGGCCGAGGCGAAGGCTCCGATCGCCAGCCCCGCCAGCAACAGCCGCGCCGGTGCCATATCACTGCGCGCCGCATAGGCGGACAGGATGATCAGCGTTGCCGCTGCCCCGCCAGAAGACCCGAGCGCCAGCGCCAAGGGCGACGGGGCGGGCAGCAGGAACAGCGTCGCCGCATAGCCAAGCGCGGCACCACCGGTCACACCCAGAACCTCGGGCGCGGCCATCGGGTTTGCCGTCACCCGCTGCAATGCCGCCCCCGAAAGTGCCAGCAGCGCTCCGGCAGCGGCAGCCGCCAGAATGGCCGTGGCCCGCAATGGCACGAAACTCGCCGCAATCGCGCCCGATATCACGCCCCAGCCCTCGGGTCCGCGGGTGCCAAACAGACTCAGCACGGCAAAGGCGACCGCCGCGCAGGCCAGCAGAGCAACCCGCCGCCACGGGTGCGGCGCGCGCGGTGGCAGGGTGTCGTTACGCTCGGCCTCGGGCGGGACAATGTTGCGCAATCGCGGGAGCAAAGCGATCAAAAGCGGCCCGCCGATCAGCCCGGTCAACGCGCCCGTCGGCAGTTCTGGCAACCCAAAGGCGGCAAGCGCCAGCAGCGCGCTGTCCACCAGCCACAGCAGCAGCGCGCCCGCCAGTGGCGCGGCCAGCAGGACTTGCGCCACGCTGCGCGCGCCCAAACGCCGTGCCAAGGCCGGTGCCGCCAGCCCGACAAACCCGACCAGCCCCACCTCGGCAGAGACCATGGCCGAGACGAACACCGCCAACGCCAGCGCCGCGACCCGTATCGCCCCGACCTGCGCCCCAAGCGCCTTGGCCGTGGCCCCGCCAAGGCTTAGGACCACCAGTGGCCGCACCAGTAAGGCGGCTCCTGCCGCCCCCAGCACCAGCACCACAGTCAGTCGGATCACCCCGTGCCAACTGTCTTGTGAAAGCGCCCCGCCGTTCCAGATCACCAGCGACAGCAGGTAGTGCCCCTGCCCCAGTGTGAGCGCGGTAGAGATGGCGGAAGCAAGCATGCCCACCAGCATCCCCGCGATGGTGACCGTAACAGGCGCAAAGCCACGCCGCGCGCCAAGCGCCATGACAATGAGCGCTGCAAGCCCGCCTCCGACCAATGCGACAGGGCCGGGACCAAGGGCGAGCATATTCGGCCATAGCAGCGTGGCGCAGACCAGCGCCAGCTGTGCACCCGAGGCCACGCCAAGGGTCGTTGGATCAGCCAGCGGATTGCGCAGCACAGCCTGCATCAAGGCACCCGACAGCCCCAGAAGCGCCCCGATCAGCAGGGCAATCACGGCCCTCGGCATCAACCCGAAGGCAAAGAGGATCTGTTCGGGTGACAGGTCTTGCGGACCTGCGACGGGCAGCACCCATTGCGCAGCGGGCAGGGCGGCAAGCGCTGCGATGGTCCATAGGCACGCCGCGCCGAGGGCGGCCACAAGGGGCAGCGTTAAAAAGGGCGGACGGATCATGCGGCTTCCAGCGCCGTCACAAGATGGGACGCAAAACGCAGCCCGGAAGGCGCGCCGCCAAAGGGCATCTGATCGGGCAGATACGACACGCGACCCGCCCGCACGGGCGGCAGCGCGGACCAAAGCGCGCTTTGGCCAATCGCGCGCCGTGCAGTGACCGGCAAAGCGCCCGCGATGACTAGATGCGCCTGCGGAAAATCGATCAATCTGGACAGAGGGACCGGGGCATTGAATCCGAATTCAGTATCGCCGCCCCAGGCATTCGTCAGGCCGATCCGGCGAAGCGCCCCGCCATACAGGCTGTCGCTGCCATAGATCTGCACATGACGCGCATCCCCCACCGTCATCACCACAAAGGGGCGCGCGGCAAAGTCTGTCGCCCGTACGCGCAGCGCATCGAAAGCGGTCTCAAAGTCCCGACGCACCCGGTGCCCAACCTCTCCGCGGTCCAGCTGTATTGCCAACGTCTCCAGCGCCGACAGCGCCTTGGGCAGCGCCGGTTCGGTCGGGATGAACATATTTTGCGTGAACACCGGTGCGATACGTCCCAACTGCGGTTCAACGAAACTATAGAAATTCGACGACAGGATCAGGTCAGGGGCGACAAGGCTCAGCGCTTCGAGGTTGGGGCTGCCGCGCAACCCGATATCCGCACAGCCCGGGGGCAGCGTCACCGCCGTACCGCGCAAGAATTGACGTTTCTCTGCCACGGCAACCAGCGGCAGGTCGAGGGCGGCAGCGGTTTCCGCCATCGCCCAGTCAATCGCGGCGAGGCGCGATCCCCCCCAACCGCGCGCACCGCGCGCGCGAGATGCCACAAGAGCGCAGGCTCCTGTGGCAATGATCGCGCGGCGCGTGAGGGCGAGGCGCTTTACCACTTCTTGGACAGCGTCGCAGAGATCGTGCGCCCGTCGCCATAGTAGGTCGAGAAATAGCCCACCGACGATACATAGGCCTCGTCTGTCAGGTTGGTCACATTGACCTGCAGCTCCGTGCCGTCGTCAAAGTCATAGGACACAGCCGCATCCAGCAGCGTCACAGAGTCGAGCTGATTGGCATTGGCGTTGAACGCATAGCGTTCCCCGATGAACCGCGCGCCTGCGCCCACGGTCAGCCCGGCAAGCGGCCCGCCCTGTATCTCTTTTGATGCCCACAGCTTGAAGGTATGTTTCGGGGTCAGCCCCAGTTCGTTGCCATTGTTGTCACCGCCGATGATCTCGCTATCGGTATAGGAATAGCCGCCCGTCACGCTCCAGCCGTCGGCCAGATTGGCACGGCCTTCCAGCTCTAGCCCGCGGATGCGGGATTTGCCGACCTGATCATAGGCCCGCACCCCGGCCCCATTCTGTACATAGACGGGGCGGTTCTTTTCTTCGAGCTGATAGATCGAGGCCGACAAAAAGGCATCAAGGGTGGCGGGCAGGTATTTCGCGCCAACTTCCCATTGCTCGCCCGTGGTCGGGTCAAGCGCTGTGCCCGTGTCGCCCGGTTCAGCAAAGCTTTGGAACGAGGTGCCATAGGACAGATAGGCCGACACGCCATTGTCCCAGACATAGCCAAGGCTTGCCTGACCGGTGGTGGCGCTGTCGTCGCGTGTCAGATCAACGGTGCCGGGCGTGCCGCCAGAGCCCGGAACGGTGTAAAGGGTGTTGGACTGCCCTTCGGATTTGTTGCGATCATGGCGCAAGGCCAGACCAGCGCGCCAATGGCCATATTCGATTTCGTCGCTGGCGTAGATGCCGACCTGTTCCACGGTCACATTCTTGTTCGCATACCAGCTTGCCCCGTCGCGCACCGGCGTGATCGGGCTGTAGTCTGGCGCGGCAAAATCAATGCTGTCCTGACCATAGTAAAACACGCTGAGCGCAGATTCTTCGAACCGGCTGGCATCGATACCAAAGGCGAGATTATGCAGCACATCGCCGGTCAGCGCCGAGCCTTCAAGCCGCAGGTCCGTGGCATAAGACGTCGCATCTTCGTCTTGCAACAGCTGTGTGCGCGCCACATCGGTGCCGGTCACCCCGCCGACAGAAAGGTTGGAATAGGACCAGTCGAATTTCGTCACGCCCGTGTTGCTGACCAGCCGCCAGCCATTATCGAACGTATGGGTGACCTGCGCGCCCAGATTAAGCACTTTGCGGTCGCCGTATTCCAATGCCTCATTGCCAAAGTAGAAGTCGCGCAGGTCTTCGTCGGAACGGGTGCCGACCAGCCCGTTGGGCACGCCCGAGGGGGAATCCGGGTCGTCATCCTGATAGGACAGCAGGAATTCCACCGTCGTTGCATCGGTCGCCTGGTATTTCGCGGCAAAGCCCAGATAGGCCCCGGGGTTGTCGTATTCATCGATCCCCAGAACGCGATTGCCCGCCTTGCCGACGATGCGGTAAGCAAAGCGGTCATCGACCACGCGGTTGGCATCGCCAAAGACATAATGGGACCCGTTGCCATCCGCATGCAGGCCCAGCTCGGTCGTGTCGCCATCAGATTGCGCGCGTTTCTGGATCAGGTTCACCAGCCCGGCGGGCGACCCTGCCCCATATAGCACCGAATTTGGGCCGCGCAGAAGCTCCACCCGTTCCATGCCGTAAAGATCAAGCGAGGGCGCGCCATAGTTCGGACGCGTAGAGCGGCTGAATTGCAACCCGTTGAGGTAGATCTGGTTTTGCAGGTCAGCCCCGCGGACAGAAATTGAATCAAACCGCGGATCGGCCCCATAGGCTTCGGTCACGACACCCGCCGCATAGCCAAGCGCCTCTGACAGATTGTTGGCGGCCGTATCCTCGATCTGGTCGGTGGTGACCACCGTGACGGAGGACGGCGTTTCCAGCAAGGACCGCCCGCTTTTGGTCGACGCCGTGGTGCCCGCGGCATAGCCCACCACCGGGCCGGTCGGGTCTTCTTCGGACTGGATGATGATCTCGCCCAGATCAACGGCGTCCTGCGCCGTCGCCACACCGGCAGACAGGGCCAGCGCGCTGGTCCCCAGCATCAAGAAAAAGGTGAATTTCATGGATATACGTCCCGCTGTTTATTTTTCCGAGTATTTAACTCAGCTATAAGGCGACGTCTTGAACGCATCCGCCGTCATTTGTCCCAATCCGCTGTAAACGTATCACTGAATATCGCGTCGCCACTGCGATGGCGGCACCCCGACAGACCGGCGAAAGACCCGTGACAGATGGGCTTGATCGGAAAAACCGGTTGCCGCGGCGATGTCGGCAAGGGGGCGTCCGGGGTCGGCCATCATCTCCTTGGCGGCGACGACGCGACACTCGGCGATCCAGCGTTGGGGCGACAGACCCGAGGTTTGCTTGAACGCGCGGCTGAACCAGCTTTCGGAGAGCCCCGCCAAATCGGCCAATTCGCCCACACCGACGGGGCGAAATATATTCTGCGCCATGTACTGCCGCACGGCCGTCATATGCTGAGGCGACAGCCCGCCGGACGCAGGCAGGGCGTTTTGCGACGCCGGGTCCATCACTGCGCCCAAAAGCGATTGCAGCAGGCCTTCCAAGACCATCGTCCCACGTTGAGGGGTCTCCACTTCGCTGGCCGCCAGACGGCCAAGGGTCAGCAGCACGCTATCCTCCGGCGCAAACATCACGCGGCGGGGCAGCTCTGATACGCCGATCGCACCAAGCCGTGTCTGCAATGCAGCTGCGTCGAAATGGAAATCAATATGGCTGAGCCTTTGGGCCTTGCCCAGCTTGCTCCACAACGGGGTGCCCGCCGGAACAAAGAAAGCGCGCGTTCCGAATTGGGCCGTCGCCCCCTCGCCCGTTCGAAGCGCGATCAGCGGCGGGGTGTCATCCAGAAAGACGACAAGGCGCGGATCCGGCGCGGTGTAATACCCGCCGCCCCCTTGGTCCCCGTCGACATGCCAGACATCTGCGATAGCCCCCGACAAAGGCCGAAACCGCAAGGGCTTGATCGTGCGCAGGTTGCGGGTCTGCGCCTCCATACGAGGGACAAAAACCTGTGGCACATAGGATTTTGATAGAGGGGCGGATGACATGACGACGCGCTGAGACAGCTCCAGAATTCTGAAACCATTTTCTGACAAATTTACTCGGATAAGTCAATTCCGCAACATCCCCGCGGGGATCTGCATGTAAGTTCAGTCTTGCACCATCGATACGACGCGCCCCACTGCGCTTTGCGCCAAGGGCATATGAGCCTGATGGGCCTCCCGAGGCCACCGGATGAACAGCATGGCCTCGCCTGCGATCCTATTAGCGCTCAGCGTCGCTTCCAGATCTTGAAGGGAGCAGCGCAAAATCTTCTGATCCTTGCGCTGCGCTTTCGCGGCGATCTGCAGGTCGAACTGAACCCCCGGATGCGCTGTCTTTAGGTGATCCACAATCTGTGGCGCAGCACCCACGGCCATGTAAAGCGCCACGCATGTGCCGGGTCTGATGTCCTTGATCGGTTCAGGCACCGCATACCCAGCTTGGCGATGGCCGGTCGTCAGCACCACGGTGTCGATCTTGCCCCGATCCGTCAGGCTTTCACCGATGCTCGCGGCCGCGGCGCAGGCCGCGGTGACGCCGGGGATGATCTCGAATGCGATACCGCTGGCTTTCAGCGCATCGACTTCTTCAGTGCTGCGCCCGAACACCCCCGGATCACCGCATTTCAGGCGCACGACGCGCTGGCCGCGTTTGGCAGCCATCACAAGGGTCTGTGTGATTTTCTCTTGCGGCCAGCTGTGACAGCCCGGAGCCTTCCCGACGTAAATGCGCTCGGCGTCACGACGGGCCAATTCAAGGATATCAGGGTCAAGCAACCGGTCATAATAGATCACATCTGCTTCTTGCAGGCGCTGCACGCCGCGCAGGGTGATCAGATCCTTCGCCCCCGGTCCCGCGCCAACAAGGCTGACGCTGCCGACCGCAGCGGTGCCGAAGTCGCCCGTTTCGATGGCCGTCTTGATACGCTTGGCCGCCGCGCGTTCGGCACCGGCGGCAAACATCCAGCGCGGGCTGTCGTTGAAGACCCAACGCCACAGATCGCGACGCGCGCGCGGATCAAGGCGCGCAGACGCTTTCCCCCGCAACCGGCCCGCAAGAGCAGCAAGATCCCCCAGCCGCGGCTCGAGCATTTCCTCTACTTTCGTCTTGATCTGGCGGGCCAGCACCGGGGCTGTCCCCTCGGTGCCGATGGCCACGACCACCGGATCACGGTCCACGATCGAAGGCGTGATCGCGTCGCAAAGCTGTGGCTGGTCTACCACGTTCACAATCGCCCCGGCCTCTTTGGCCAAAACATGCAGCGCCATGTCAGCACCAGGGCAGCCAGTGGCAATAAAGGCCAGCGCGGTGTCTGAAAAGCTGTGCGGGGTGATTGGACCGTCGTGAAGTGTGACACGGCCCGATGCAGCAAGGTCCGACAGTTCGGCATCGAATGTGGCCGCCCAGATCTCGACCGTCGCCTCGGTTTTCAGGATCAGTCGCGCCTTCTGGGCGGCCTGTTCGCCTCCGCCCATGATCACGACGCGGCGGCCCGCCATTTGCAGGAACATTGGAAATGTCTTCATGCGGATTGCTCCTTTGACTGGTGTCGCTGGTCCCAAAGGCTGCGCGCCATTTGGTCGGCTTGAGAGAGCGTCGGAGACGCCTTCAGCGTCCACAGCGCAAGTGCCGCAGTGCCGGTCACCGTGGCGATTGCGAAAGGGTCGTCCACGCGCCCCTGCCACAGGCCCTGCAGGTCGATGACATCGCCTGTTTCATGCAAACGCCGGGTGTCATCCAGGATTGGCGCGGCGGTCTGCTGGATATGCGCCCCGTCGCGCAGGCCGAACAGGGCGATGTCCTTGGAGGGATGACGTTCGAATTCGCCGCCGCCCCCTTTGATGATGCTCAGATCATGCTGGCCCAATAGCTGCGCGGCTTGGGCCTGCAGGCTGCGGTACGACGGGTGGAACACGCCTTGCACCGTCGCCGGGGCCTCGGACGGGTTCCACATCCGCAATACCGTATTGAAGCACGATCTGAGGCCGAGTGTATCGCGCAGGTTCAAGATGCTGAATGCCGCAGGGCTTAGGGTTTCTAGCGGGGTATAGGCCACCTGCGGCCCGGCAAGATCAATCACCTCGCGCACCGATGCATTGGCCGATTGATGCGAATTCCACCCGTGCATCGAAATGCTGTAACCGGCCTGCCCCACCAGCCGCGCAGCAAGGAGGAACAGCGGCACCCCCCGGCTGCGGCCTGCGGCGTAGGACGGCCAGTCCAGATCCGCTTTGGGCAGTTTGCCCACCACATGCGCGCGCAATGCTGCGGTGAAACCGGCAATCTCTTCGGGGGTTTCGCCGCGCAGACGCATGACCATCAACAGCGCGCCGACCGCTTCGGGGGCAGCATCACCGCGTAGGATCAGCGCCATGGCGTCCTGAGCTTCGGCCAAGGTCATAGCGCGGGCACGCCCCTTGCCGCGCGCGACGATCCGGACATAGGGGGCCAGGCTCATTCTGCGGCCATCCGTTGCAAGGTCTGATCCAGCAGGGCGGCGAGTTCGGGTTTGCACGACCCGCAGTTTGTCCCCGCGCAGGTGGCGTCGCCCAAGGCCGCGACGGTAGAGGCCCCGCCGGCGATCGCGGCCAGCAAAGTGTTGCGCCCCACATCAAAACAGGCACAGACCGTAGCACCCGGGTCCGGCCGGTCAGAGGCATTGCGCCCGGCGAGCGCCGCCAACGCCGATGTGTCCGTCCCGATCAGCGCGATAATCGCACTGCGCGAGACGACCACCGGATTGGGTGATACGAAAAGCAGCCCGGTGATCCGCCCACCTTGGGTTATCGCAATCCGGACGCCACCGGTCGCCGCGTCGGACTGGAGCGAAAGATCACCCTCCGCCTGCCCCGTCAGAAGGCGGGCCTCTGCCTCCCAATCCTCGGGGTTTTTGCTGCCCGCCAGCTCTGCCTGCCAGCCGGTATTGGTGCGGGCCACGGCGGCATAGGTGGTGCGCGGGTCGGGTTCCAAGATGCTTGCCAGAAAGCCGTACCATTTCGCTTTGAAAACCTCGGCAGTGACAGCGCTGGCCTTCAAAGCGGGTTGACCTGAAATCGGATCGGTCAGCGGCGTCATGACGCTATTGACCGTGCCCGCGGTGCTGCGCTGACGTGTCCAGTGCATTGGCGCGAACAACGCGCCTTGGGCGACGCGCGGGGTGATCAACGCCCGCATCAAAACACGACCACGGCTGTTTTGCAGCGCGATCAACGCCCCGGGGAGTGCCCCCAACGCGGCGGCATCAACTGGGTTCATCTCTACATAAGGTTCGGCCAGATGTGCCCCAAGCCGCGCCGATTTGCCCGTGCGCGTCATCGTGTGCCACTGGTCGCGGTTCCGTCCGGTATTGAGCGTAAAGCGTGAATTCAGCGACACAGGCGATGTCACGGCAACCATCTGCGCCTTGCCGTCAGGATGATAGTATTGCCCGTTCGCAAAGAAACGCGCCCCATTGCGCGGCCATTGGGTCGGCACCATTTTCGCGTAATCCGCATCGGCAAAAATGCTCAGATCAAGATCGCGCGGGAAGGCCGAAGCAGCCCGATCAAGCGCGACATATTCGGCAAAGACATCCGCGGATGAGCCATAGGAAAAGGCACCCGAAAACCCCATACGCGCGGCCACGTCGCTGATGATCTTCCAGTCGGGCCGCGCATCACCGGGGGCGGGCAGAAAGGCGCGTTGGCGCGAAATGCGCCGTTCGGAATTGGTCACGGTGCCGTCTTTTTCACCCCACCCGGTGGCGGGCAGCAGGACGTCAGCCAAAGCGTTGGTATCCGTCTTCTCCATGATGTCAGACGTAACAACAAAGGGCACATTTGCAATTGCCGCCGCCACGCCATCGGCATCGGGCAACGACACCGCGGGGTTGGTCGAGATAACCCACAGTGCCTTGATCTGGCCGTTGGCACAGGCCTCGAACAGATCGACAGCCTTCAGTCCCGGTTTTGTGCAGATCGTCGGGCTTTGCCAGAAACTCTGCACCGCGCTGCGGTGCGCTTCATCCCCGATCTCTAGGTGGTTTGCCAGCATATTGGCCAGACCGCCCACTTCGCGGCCCCCCATGGCATTGGGCTGGCCGGTCAATGAGAAAGGGCCCATCCCCGGATTGCCGATGCGCCCTGTGGCAAGATGGCAATTCAGGATCGCGTTTACCTTATCCGTGCCACAGACCGATTGGTTGACGCCTTGGGAGTACGCGGTGACGACTTTAGGCGTGTTTGCCCAAAGCGCATAGAAATCGGCCAATTCCCGAGCGTTCAACCCGCTGTCCGCCGGATCACTGGCCTGTGCCGCCGCCAGTGCCGCGTCCAGCCCGTTCACATGGTTTTCGGTATAGGCCGTGTCGAGTTTTCCGGTCTCTGCCAGATACGCCAGCAACCCATTGAACAAGGCAACATCCCCGTCGGGAGCGATCCTCAGATGCACATCCGCCAGATCGGTGGTCGCCGTACGGCGCGGATCGACATTGACGATCCGCATATGGGGGCGGGCCTGTTTTGCGGCGGCAATACGCTGGTGCAGGACCGGATGGCACCACGCCAGATTGGACCCGACAAGCACAACCAGATCGGCTTGCTCCAGATCTTCATAGGTGCCGGGAACGGTATCGGTGCCGAAGGCACGCTTGTGACCCGCGACAGAGGAGGCCATGCACAGACGTGAATTCGTGTCGATATTGGCCGCCCCGATGAACCCTTTCATCAGCTTGTTGGCGACATAATAGTCTTCGATCAGCATCTGGCCCGAGGCGTAGAAGGCGACGCTTTCCGGCCCATGCTGCGCGATGGCATCGCTGAACCTCTGCGCCACCATATCCAGCGCCGTATCCCAGTTTGCCCGCACCCCGTTGATCTGCGGATGCAAAAGCCGCCCGTCCAGATCGATGGTTTCCCCCAAGGCAGCGCCTTTGGAGCAGAGCCGCCCGAAGTTGGCCGGATGATCCGGATCCCCCTTGATTGTACCATCGGCGGCCGCCAGCACACCGCAACCTACACCGCAATAAGGGCAAGTGGTGCGCGTGAGGGTCATGCGGCGCTCCGCGCGTGCAGGAACGTCCGGTCCAGCAGGATGCGCCCGCTTTCCACCCGCGCCGGATAGGTCGCGACGCGGCCCGCGTCCGCGCCCTGCGCCTCTCCGGTCTCGAGAGAGAATACCCAGTTGTGCAGCGGGCAGGTTACGGATTTGCCATGCACGATGCCTTCGGCCAATGGCCCCGCCTTGTGCGGACAGGCATTATCAAGCGCAAAGACCTCATCCTCGGCGGTGCGGAACACCGCGACACAGCCAAGCGTGGTCTTGATCATACGCGCACCGCGCTGTGGCACATCATCAAGTGCTGCGATATCGATCCAGCTGGTCATTCCGCAGCCTCCAGTGACAGGGTTGCAAGGGGTTTGTAGCGCTCGGCCTGCTGGGTCACGTGTTCGGCCCACGGGTCTTTGCGGTAAATCGTCTGGCTCAGCTCGAAGCGATCAACCAAAGCGTCGCCTTCGGCAGCAACCCGTTCCTTGATCCAGTCCAGACCGACCTTGGCCATCCATTTGTAAATGCGATCAAGGTATTTGGCATTCTCGCGATACAGCTGGGTCACCGCCTTGATCACATTGATCGCCTCTTGCTCGGTCGGCACCTGGATCAGCAATTCGGTTTCCCTGACGTCCATACCGGCCGCCCCGCCGATGCTGATCTGGTATCCGCTGTCGACACAGATGACCCCGATGTCCTTGCAGGTCGCTTCGGCGCAATTGCGCGGGCAGCCCGACACCCCGAGTTTCAGCTTATGCGGCGTCCAGGCCCCCCAGAGCTCTTTCTCAAGCTGGATGCCCAGTCCGGTGCTGTCCTGGGTGCCAAAGCGGCAATGATCCGTGCCGACACAGGTTTTGACCGTGCGCAGCCCTTTGGAATAGGCATGTCCCGACACCATGCCGGCCGCGTTCAGATCGGCCCAGATGGCGGGCAGGTCTTCGCTTTTTACGCCCAATAGGTCGATCCGCTGCCCGCCGGTGACCTTGACCGTCGGCACCATGTATTTATCCGCCGCATCGGCAATGGCACGCAGTTCGTCCGGCGTGGTGATCCCACCCCACATGCGGGGCACGACGCTGTAGGTGCCGTCCTTCTGGATGTTGGCGTGTTTGCGTTCGTTGATGAAACGCGATTGCGGATCGTCGCGATATTCCAGCGGCCAATCGGCAAGCAGATAGAAGTTCAACGCGGGGCGGCAGACATGGCAACCGTCGGGCGTCTTCCACCCGCACTCCTGCCAGACCGCCGGCATCGAGGTCAGTCGCTGCGATTTGATCATCCGCCGCACGTCTTCGTGGGTCATGTCGGTGCAGCCGCAGATCGACGCCGCGGCAGGCAAGACGAAATCATCCCCCAGCGTGACCGCCAATACCTGTTCGACCAGCCCGGTGCACGTCCCGCAGGATGCGCTGGCCTTGGTCGTCGCTTTGATCGCGCCCAGATCAGAGGCGCCCGCCGCGATGGCGTCTTCAATTTGTCCTTTGCAGATACCGTTGCAGCCACAGATCTCCGCGTCACGCGGTAAGGCTGCAACAGCTGCTAAAGGGTCCAGGGGGGTCCCCCCTTGGTAGGCCGGGCCGAAAATCAGCGTATCGCGCATGTCCGCGATGTCGGTCTTGTCGCGTATCAGGCCAAAGAACCAGTTGCTGTCGGCGGTGTCGCCATACATCACCGCCCCGATAACCACGTTGTTCTTGATCACCAGACGGCGATAGACACCCCGCGCCGGATCGCGAAAGACGATATCCTCGCGCCCCTCGCCATCGGCAAAATCGCCCGCACTGAACAGATCGCAGCCCGTCACCTTGAGCTTGGTCGACAGCTCTTTCGGGACAAAGGTCGATGACTGCCCCAGCAGGGTCTGCGCCGCCACTTTTGCCTGATCGTACAGCGGTGCCACCAGACCGAACAGCGCGCCATTATGTTCCACGCATTCCCCGACAGCCAGCACATCGACGTCGGAGGTCACCATCTGGTCATCTACATGGATGCCCTTTCCAACGGCCAAGCCTGCGCCCTGCCCGAGGGCCACGTTGGGGCGGATGCCCACGGCCATGACCAGCAAATCGCAGGGCAGTTCCGTCCCGTCATCCAGCAGCAGGGCACGGACCTTTCCGTTCTCGCCCAAGATCTCCTTGGAATTTGCGGCGCATTTGACGGTGATGCCCTTATCCGTCAGGGCGCGGCGTAACAGATAGCCTGCGGCCTCGTCCAATTGCCGCTCCATCAAATGCCCCATGATGTGCACAACGGTCACGTCGACGCCGCGGGCCGCCATGCCTGCCGCCGCCTCCAACCCCAGCAGCCCGCCGCCGATCACGACGCATTTACTGCCTTCGCCCAACCCCATCATCCGTTCGGTGTCTTCCAGATCGCGGTAGGCGATGACGCCGTCCAGATCGTGACCCGGCAAGGGGATCATAAAGGGGTTCGATCCGGTGCCCAGAACCAGCTTGTCATAGGACACCGTGCCATTCTCGCCCGTGACGGTCTTAGCCGCACGGTCTATTTCCAGCACCTTTTCGCCAAAACGGCAGGTGATGTCATTTTCGGCGTACCATCCAGCATCATGGGTCACGATGTCGGCATAGGTCTTCTCTCCCGACAGGACCGGGGACAGCATGATGCGGTTGTAGTTGCCCCGTGCCTCTGCGTTGAAAAGGGTGATGTCATAGGCTTCGCGGTCCTGTTCCAGAAGGTGCTCCAGCACCCGACCGGAGGCCATACCGGCACCGATAACGACAAGTTTCTGTTTCATGGTCTCACTCCGCCGCGATTGCTTTGGGTTTCGGTGTCCCGCCGGAGGCAGGTGATTTCGGCGCATTGCCGTGTTCGTATTCCTCGAGGAAATCGAGCACTTCTTGCCGGTAGCTGTAATAGTCGGGGTGTTCGAGCAGCGCCTTGCGGGTGCGTGGGCGCGGCAGGTTTACGTCGGTGATCTTGCCGATGGTGGCCTGCGGGCCGTTGGTCATCATCACGACACGGTCGGCCAACAAAATCGCCTCATCCACATCATGGGTCACGCAGATCGCCGTCACTTTGGTGCGCGACCAGACTTCCATCAGCACTTCCTGCAATTCCCAGCGGGTCAGACTGTCGAGCATGCCGAACGGTTCATCCAGAAGCAGCAGTTTGGGCGATAGGGCAAAGGCACGGGCGATGCCGACGCGCTGTTTCATGCCGTTCGACAGGCTGGCGGCATTCTTGTCCATACTGTCTGCCAGCCCGACACGTTCAAGGTAGTATTCCACCACATCCTGACGTTCCGCCTGCGACGCGCGGGGATAGACCTTGTCGACACCAATGGCGACGTTCTCCTTGGCCGAGAGCCACGGGAACAGATTGGGCGACTGGAACACGACGGCGCGTTCGGGGTCTGCACCTTGGACGTTCCACCCGTCCAAACGGATCGCCCCTTTCGAGATCGGGTTCAGCCCCGCAGCCATCGTCAGCACAGTGGATTTACCGCAGCCCGAATGCCCGATCAGCGAGATAAATTCGCCCCTGTTGATCTTGAGATCAAAGTTCTCGACAACGGTCAGCGGCCCTTTCGGCGTCGGATACACCTTGTCGAGCTGCGAGAAATTCAGGAATTTTTCCTGGATGGCACCTTCCTGCGCCTTGGAGACTGCCGCGGGCACTGAATGGATCGGCGTGACATTGGGCAGCATACGCGTTTCTTCGACTTTCGCGGCGATGCCAATGTCCATCAGATAGGTCGTGACCTGCCCGCGCAGCGCCTTGAATGCCGCGTCATTGTTCATCGCAATCCGGTCGCGGGGGCGGGGAATGTCGACTTTGAATGCCTCCCCAAGCGTGCCGTCCGGATTAAGGGCGATGATCCGATCCGCCAGAATGATCGCTTCATCCACATCATTGGTGATCAGGACGCAGGTTTTCTTGTCTTCGTCCCAGATCGCCTCGATCTCATCCGCGAGATTGGCGCGGGTCAGGGCGTCGAGCGCCGACAGCGGCTCATCCAGCAGCAGCATTTCGGGGTCCATCGCCAGGGCGCGTGCCACATTGACCCGCTGGCGCATCCCACCGGACAATTCAGCAGGGCGGCGCGTGGCCGCATGGGACAGGCCCACCATGTTGACATAGTGATCGACCTTGGCCGCCCGTTCGAGTTTGGAGAGATCAGGGAACATCGTATCGACAGCAAGCCTGACGTTGCCCTGCACCGTCAGCCACGGCATCAAAGAATAGTTCTGAAAGATCACACCGCGTTCGCGGCCCGGTTCGGTGATGGGCTTCCCCTTGTAGGTCACGCTGCCCGAGGTCGGCTGCTCCAGCCCCGCCATCAGATTGATCAACGTCGTCTTGCCGGTGCCCGAGAACCCGAGGATGACGACGAATTCACCTTCGGCAACCTCAAGGGTGATGTCCTTGAGAACGGGTTGGGTGCCATAGGTTTTGGTGACATTGGTGAAGTTCAAGATACCCATATCGATCACCGGTTATTCGAGAAGGTGAACATGGACTGGAGCGCATACATCACACGGTCAAGAAGGAAGCCGATGATGCCGATGGTCAGCACCGCGACCATGATCCGCGCCAGACTTTGCGAGCTGCCGTTCTGGAACTCATCCCAGACGAATTTTCCAAGCCCGGGGTTCTGCGCCAGCATTTCTGCCGCGATCAAAACCATCCAGCCCACACCAAGCGACAGCCGCAGCCCGGTAAAGATCAATGGCAGCGCCGAGGGCAGCACCAGTTTGGTGATCTTGGTATAGGTATTCATTTTCAGCACGCGACTGACGCTGACAAGATCCTTGTCGATGCTGGCGACGCCAAGGGATGTGTTGATCAGCGTGGGCCAGAGCGAGCAGAGCGTCACGGTGATCGCCGAGATGAGGAACGACTTGGAGAACATACCGTCATTGGTGCTATATACGGCTGATACGATCATGGTCACGATGGGCAGCCATGCCAGTGGCGAGACCGGTTTGAAGATCTGTATCAGCGGATTCAGCGCCGCATTCGCCGTTACAGACAGGCCCGCAGC
This sequence comes from Sulfitobacter sp. CB2047, assembly GCF_000735125.2. Classification (NCBI taxonomy): domain Bacteria; kingdom Pseudomonadati; phylum Pseudomonadota; class Alphaproteobacteria; order Rhodobacterales; family Roseobacteraceae; genus Sulfitobacter; species Sulfitobacter sp. CB2047. The sequence goes on from NZ_CP072613.1 coordinate 3,204,365, forward strand.
GATGCCCAACGGGATGGCAACGATCGACGCAATGAGAAAACCGAAAAGCACCGTTTTGATCGAGGTCCAGATCTGGTCGTAGTAGGTTGGCTTGCCTGTATAGGCGCGATCACGCACACGGTCTGCGTTGCCACTTGCGATATGCTTGGCGTTGCGCGCCTCTTGCCGCTCGTAGAAGGCGGCTTCGCGTTCGCCCTCGCGGATGGCGTCCTGATGCAACTCGCCCACCTGCTCCCAGACTTGGGCAGGGCCCGGCACAGCCCCGAGCGAGGTTTGAACCTTGGGGGCCAAGCTTGCCCAGAGGGTCAGGAAGATCGCAATCGCCAAGAGCGGCACGCCCAGAAGCCGCCAGATCTCGCCCGCCTGCGCGCGCGGATTATCCCCCGCGGCGGCCTTAAGAATCGGTGTCATCCAAGACAGGCCAAAGACGCTGAACCATGCGTCGGCCTTGTTGATCCGGGCAAAGCGCCGCGCGCGGCGGGCTTCGATATCGAGTGTGTTTGTGTCAATCGCGGTCATATCGGCTGTCCAATTGCTGCTTTTGATGAAAGTGGCTCCCTCCCCCCTTTCCGCTTTGCGGTGTGGCAAAGCGCGGGGGCGGGGTTTAGCCTTCGACCTTGCTGTCGACGACCGTTTGACCGGACTTCAGACCGATGGGCAGGCTGTCGATATAGGCGTTCGGCGCGCGTCCGTCGTAGCTGATCCCGTCGATGATATCGGCAGCCGGTGTCGGTGCTTTGAAGCCGTCGCTATCCCAAGGGAACGCCGCTTCGTCGGCCATACCCTCGTCCACCAGCAGCCTTGCGGCCTGTAGGTAGATGTCTGGGCGATACACGTCTGCGGCAGTCTCGAAATACCATTCATCCGGCTTTGTCTCGTCGATCTGGCCCCAGCGACGCATCTGGGTCAGATACCAGATCGCGTCTGAATAGAACGGATAGGTCGCATTGTAGCGGAAGAAGACGTTGAAGTCGGGGGCGGGGCGCACATCCCCTTTCTCGAACTCGAAAAAGCCGGTCATGGAGTTGGCGATCACATCCGCATCCGCGCCCACATATTCAGAGCGCGACAACATCTCTACCGCTTCCTCGCGGTTGGCGTTGTCGTTGGCATCAAGCCACATTGCCGCGCGGATCAGTGCCTTGGTCAGGGCCAGCGTGGTGTTGGGGTTTTCCTCGGCAAATTCGGCGGTAATGCCAAAGACCTTCTCGGGGTTGTTTTTCCACATGTCGTAGTCGGTGATCACCGGCACGCCGATCCCTTTGAAAACCGCCTGCTGGTTCCAAGGCTCCCCCACGGCGTAGCCCGATATCGTCCCCGCTTCCATCGTCGCAGGCATCTGCGGTGGCGGCGTCACGGACAGCAGCACATCCGCATCAATCTGGCCGGAAATATCCTGCGCGCTATAGTAGCCGGGTTTCAGTCCGCCCGCCGCAAGCCAGTACCGGATCTCGTAGTTGTGGGTCGAAACGGGAAAGACCATGCCCATATTGAACGGCTCGCCGCGGTCCTTGTAGCCTTCGACCACCGGAGCCAAAGCACTGGCGCTGATGGGATGCTGCGGCCGACCATCGTCCATCGTGGGCACGTTCGGCTTCATCTCGTCCCAGATGTCGTTGGAAACGGTGATCGCATTGCCGTTCAGGTCCATCGAGAAGGGCGTGATGATATGCGCTTTGGTGCCATAGCCGATCGTTGCCGCCAGCGGTTGGCCCGCCAGCATATGCGCGCCGTCCAATTGGCCGTCGATCACGCCATCCAGCAGCACCTTCCAGTTAGCCTGCGCCTCAAGCCTGACAAAAAGCCCCTCGTCCTCAAAGTATCCCAGCTCGTAAGCCACGGCCAAAGGTGCCATATCGGTCAGCTTGATAAAGCCAAAGGTCAGTTCCTCTTTCTCGAGCGCCAGCATTTCGGCCGACGCCGCCGTCGCCAGCAGACTTGTCGAGGCGAGCAGGAGTGCGAATGTATTTTTCATGGGTCATGTCCTTTCATGGCCCCGAAGGGCAGAAACGAAAAAAGCCGCACGTATGGTTCACGGGGAAGAAATCCGTGTTCCGTACGAGCGGCATTGCTCTGAGTGATGTGCGACCAGCATTGGTCAGCGGGATAGGTCGGACAACGTTGTCCCTTGGCATCAAGGGTGGCTCATAGACGCGGCTTCACGCAACGAATTTTCTGCATTGCGGCAGCTTTTCAGAGGCCCATGCAGAAGCCGCTTAAGAATTCATCGCACAGCTGCGGTGAAATCAAACGTTCTGCCGTCAAAAAAGGCGTCGGGCGAAAGAATCATCTCTCCCCGTGCAGATACTACAGATGTTGGCAACGTCATCGCCCCTTCGGTTTTCTCGGAGGATTGGGGCATATCAGCGCCGATATCAGACAGATTCTGGCGGAAAAGATCGGCGCGAAAACAGGTTTTGGCTTTCTCGATTCCCGCGGCGTCGGCGCCTAAGTGATGCGCGATCCACGCCGCCTGGCTGCGCCACGGGAAAGAGGCGGCATGGCTGTGGAACTGCAAGAAACGATCCACCGTGATCGGAGAGGCCCCCGTTCGGGGGACGATATGCCCGGTCAGGGCCGGATCGATCAAATCGGGCGACATGCTCAGGTGTTCACTGCGGCCCAAAATCTCGACCGCAAGCGGCTTGTTTCCCGGCGCATCAAGCCAGGCCGACGCTTGGTATACCGCCCGCATCAGACGACGCACGCTGTCCTCGTTCTGCGTGGCCCACTCATGGCGCGCGGCAAGCACCTTCTCCGGCGCGAACTGCCAGACATCGCGGCCCGCCATCATCAGCTTGGCCACATTATTCTGCACGGCCACGCCGCCCCAGGGCTCGCCCACCCAAAAGGCATCGACAAACCCGTCCGAGACCGCATCCGCCATACGCATCGGCGGCACGGTGACTTCCTCGATCTGGAGGTCGGGCGCTTGCGCAGCCCAATAGGACAGCAGCAGCCGGTGCATGGAATAGTGGAAGGGGATACCCACACGCAGCGGTTTGGCACCGCGCGCGCTGAGCCCCGACAGCAATGCAGTCGTGTCCCCAAAGCGCACATCCTCCAATGTGGAAGCAACAGCGTTAGAGACCCCGAACACCGTGCCGTTCACGGACAAGACCATCAGCGCATCTACCCGCGCGGGCAATCCACCCATCCCGATGGACATGGCCACCGGCATTGGCGACAGCATATGCGCGGCATCCAGATGCCCCAGTGCCAGCATATCGCGCAGTGCAGACCACGAAGGCTGACGCAAAAGATTAAGCGCGAGCCCCTGTTCGGCAGCAAATCCCAGCTCTTTCGCGATGACCAGCGGGGCGCAATCAACCAACGGGACATAGCCACAGTTCAGAACAACCTCGCTCATGACAACAGATCCGCTGCCGTCACCAATGCTTGTGCCACATCGATGACCTTGCGATTCTGGCGCATCGCGGTGGTGCGCAGCAGCTTATAGGCGTCATCCTCGGACATGCCGCGTTGACGCATCAAGATCCCCTTTGCGCGGTCGATCGTCTTGCGATCCTCCAGCGCTTGTTTGGCAGCATTCAGTTCAAAGTGGAATTGACGCATCATTTTGAAGCGCGCGATGGCCGTTTGCAGCACGGGCTTGATCCGGTCCATCTGAAGACCATCCACCACATAGGCGCTGACCCCGGCATTCAGCGCCGCCTGCGTCAGGTTCTCATCCGTCTGGTCCACAAACAGCGCGACCGCCCGCTTGGTCGTCTCGGTCGCGTGAGAGATATGTTCAAGCGTATCGCGGTCCGGATTTGTCAGGTCGATAAGAACGATGTCCGGTGAAAATTCCCTCACCGTCTGGTTCAGTTCCGACATCTGCAGCAAAGCCTTGACGTCAGACCAACCCGCTTCGCGCAGTGCATCCACGATGTCACGCACGCGCTCGGGGTTTGGCTCTACAACCAGGATACGCAGATCTGCATTCATGCATTTTGATCCGCGATCATCGATGCAACTTCAATCCGGCATCCCTCGTGCGCCAGCGGCTTACGACATGCCTAGCCCAAACAGCGAGCAGAAAAGACGCATGTGCCAATCTGTTGTGCAGAATAAAACAGCCGCTCGACCACAGCGGTGCCAGCCATTCAGGTTTACACCTGAGCTATGGGCAGCCCCCGCAAAAACACCCGCGGGCCGGAACGGGGTACCGCCGCCACATCCGGCTGTGGGGCCGTTAACGATCCGGTGACAGCAGCGACAGCCCTAATCGCTTGGCCGCATCCAGCGCGGCCTCATGATGCAGGGGCCACGCTTGCGTCAGCCCTTCGATGATCAACAACAGCGCGGTATCGGCCCCATTCAAAGCGGTCGCCGCTGCGGCCCTTTCCGCGACCTCTGCCTTGTGACGTTCCAGTAATTCGCGCAGCGGCTGACTGCCCGGTTCAGCGGCCACTGCAGCATGAAAGAGGCAGCCATGCGCGCTCTCGGTCGCCATCCAGTTTCCAACGCGGGTCAGTATCGTATCAAGCGCCTCGCTCGGCTCCTCTGGCAGGTCATCAAACACGCGGGCGAGATAGCGCTGATGCCGGTTCTCTAACGCAGCAAGCACCATTTCCGCCCGCGACGGCGTGTATTTGTAAAGCGTGCGAAGGCTCACGCCCACAGCATCCCGCAAATCCTCGACGCTGGGCTCGGCAAAGCCCCGATTGGCAAAGGCGCGTTCAAGCCCTGCGGATATCTTGCTCATTATATCGCTCATACTTGACGATGTAGAGCGATCCCTCTACCTACGCAAGTAGAGCAATCATTCTACATCGGAGATTTCCCTATGACGCTTCCTGAAACGATGAAAGCTGTACGCCTCACCGGCCATGGCGGGCTGGACAAGCTTGAATGGTGTGACGACGTTCCGGTGCCGCAACCCGACGCTGGCGAGGTCTTGATCCGTGTGGGCGCATCGGCGGTGAACAATACCGACGTCAACACCCGAACCGGCTGGTATTCGAAAGCGGTGCGGGGCGACACAGGGTCCGCCGCAACCGAGGGCTACGCGGGGGCGTCTGATGCCGACGGCGGATGGTCCGGTGCGCTCAGCTTTCCGCGCATCCAAGGCGCGGACTGCTGCGGAGAGATCGTTGCGGTTGGTGACGGTGTGGACGCGGCGCGGATCGGTCAGCGCGTGCTGGTGCGGCCGATGTATCGTCCTGCTGGTGCCGGACCAGATGCGCTTGTGACCTTCGGCTCCGAGCGCAATGGCGGCTTCGCGGAATACACCACCGTGGGCGAGGAAAACGCACTACGGATCGAAAGCCCGCTTTCGGATGTCGAGCTCGCGTCCTTTCCTTGCGCATTCTCCACCGCCGAAGGCATGATCCAACGCGCCGGATTGGGGGACGAGCGCGTCTTGATCACCGGCGCATCCGGCGGAGTCGGGTCGGCGGCGGTGCAACTGGCCAAGCGGCGCGGTGCCCATGTCACAGCCTCTACCAGCCCGGCGAAAATGGACGCGCTGAAAACCCTCGGCGCGGATGCGGTGATAGACCGCAACGAAGCTTATCCGGATGACGTCTTCGACGTCGTGCTCGACCTTGTAGGGGGGCCGCGCTGGCCCGAACTGCTTGATGCTTTGGTGCCACGGGGGCGCTACGTCACGTCGGGCGCGATTGCCGGTCCGATCGTCGAACTTGATCTGCGGACCCTCTACCTCAAGGATCTGACCCTCATCGGGAGCACCCGGCAAGACCCAGGCATATTCACTGATTTGGTCAGCTACATCGAAGCAGGCGAGATCAAGCCCGTGGTCGCCGAAACCTATCCCTTGGCTGACTTGCACGCGGCGCAGAAGGCATTTCTGGAAAAGTCGCATATGGGCAAAATCGGCGTGACAATCGCAGACTGACAGACACGAGGCACAGGTTACAGCCTGCATAAGGCACGGTCTGCTCACAAGTATCGCTCCGGACCTTCGCCGCTGATGGCGTCGAGGTCCGGTTTCGCGCAGACCGTGAGAACGTCTCGCATTCTGCCATCATGAAATGCGCAATCGCTGCACGCCGTGTCGAATACGTCCTGCTTGCCGATGACGTTAGGCCGCCCCCTTACCCCCACGCGTTCGGCTTTCCCCGCAAATAGGTCACGTTCTCAGGCAGGAATGGTGACCCCGGCAGGATTCGAACCTGCAACCTGCCCCTTAGGAGGGGGCTGCTCTATCCAGTTGAGCCACGGGGCCACGGGTTTGGCTTAGCGCAAAACGGGGTGGTGATCCAGTCACACTGCACGGTGGTATGGCGGCGCTGTGGTGGGGGGCTTGATATGGTGATTGCCTGCGCCCGACCGACGCACTACGCTGTTGATAGAATACCACTTTCAAGCAGGACAAGCGCCTTTGACACAGCCTCCGAAACGCCCGTTGACCCTTCGTGATGTATCCGATGCCTGCGGGGTGTCGGAAATGACGGTCAGCCGGGTTCTGCGAAAACGCGGCGACGTGTCCGAAGCGACGCGCCGGCGGGTGCTGGCTGCGGCGAAAGAGCTGGGGTATGTGCCCAACCAGATTGCCGGATCGCTGGCGTCCCAACGGGTGAACCTTGTCGCGGTGATTATCCCGTCGCTGTCGAACATGGTCTTTCCCGAGGTGCTGAACGGCGTCAATCAGGTGCTTGAAGACACGCCGCTGCAGCCGGTCGTGGGCGTTACCGACTATATGCCCGAAAAAGAAGAACGTGTTCTCTATGAAATGCTGTCGTGGCGGCCCTCGGGTGTGATCATCGCGGGGCTGGAACATAGTGATGCGACGCGTGCCATGCTCAAGAACGCGGGCATCCCCGTGGTCGAGATCATGGATGTTGACGGGCGTCCGATTGATGCGATGGTCGGAATCTCGCACCGTCGTGCGGGGCAGGAAATGGCCAAGGCGATCCTAAAGGAAGGCTATGAGCACATCGGTTTCATGGGCACCAAGATGCCGCTTGACCACCGCGCCCGCAAACGGTTCGAAGGGTTTACCGAAGGGCTCGCGAAAGCGGGGATAGAGATCGAGGACCGCGCGTTCTACTCTGGCGGCTCTGCGCTGGCCAAGGGGCGCGAGATGACGCAAGACATGCTGGAACGGTCGCCCGAGCTGGATTTCCTGTATTATTCAAACGACATGATCGGCGCGGGCGGATTGCTGTATCTGATCGATCAGGGCATCGATATTCCGGGCCAGATCGGCCTTGCTGGTTTCAACAACGTCGAACTGCTACAGGGTTTGCCCCGTCAGCTTGCCACGATGGACGCCTGTCGGCTCGAGATCGGACAGGCGGCGGCGCGTATCATTCTGAACGATACACTGGATGAACCGGACCCCGATCTGCAGACGCAGATTACCCTGACACCGACCCTCTCGCTGGGGGACACGCTGCGCCGCAACCGCAAGGTATGACCCTGCCGCTGATCGGCAACCGCGACGCCCGTCGCATCTTTCTGCATCGCCATCTGCTGAGCGATGCGCCCCAGGGGCCCGCCAGCGGGAACGACCTGTTGCAGCTGATCCAGGGCCTGGGCTTTGTGCAGTTGGACAGCATCAATACCGTGGCGCGGGCGCATGACCTGATCCTGTTCTCGCGCCGCCAACGCTATCGCCCGCAAGCGTTGAAGACCCTGTATGAACGCGATGGGGCGCTGTTTGAGCACTGGACCCATGACGCCGCGGTGATCCCGATGGGATACTACCCCCATTGGGAATTGCGCCGCCAGCGGGACGCGCAGATGCTGCGCCAGCGGTACAAGAACTGGCACCAACATGATTTCGAGGGGCGGTTCCAGACCGTGCTGGACCAGATCCGCGCACAGGGGCCGGTGTCGTCGTCTGATGTCGGGCAGGATGAACCACGCTCGAATGGCGGGTGGTGGGATTGGCATCCCTCCAAAACCGCGCTGGAATATCTGTGGCGCGCCGGTGCGCTTTGCGTCGTGGGGCGGGACGGTTTCCAGAAACGCTATGACCTGACAGAGCGGGTGATTGACGCGGCGCTATGCGACCCGTCGCTGGCACCGGATGAGGCGCAGACCATCGATTGGTGCTGCAACGGCGCGCTGGATCGTCTGGGCTTTGCCACGCCGGGGGAACTGGCGGCATTCTGGGCGCATATCTCTCCGGCAGAGGCGAAGGCATGGGTCCAGCATGAACAGGCCGCCGGACGTGTCGAGCAGGTGCAGATCGCGGGTGCCGACGGCACAATCCATCGCAGCTTTGCCCGTCCCGGTCTGGCAAGCGACCCCGCGATAGACATGGCTCCGACCGCACGGCTGCGGGTGCTCAGCCCCTTTGACCCGGCCTTGCGCGATCGCAAACGCGCCGAACGTCTGTTCGGCTTCCGCTACCGGATAGAGATGTTCGTGCCCGCGCCCAAACGGGTCTATGGCTATTATGTTTTTCCGATCCTGCAGGGCGACAGCATCATCGCGCGGGTGGATATGAAAGCGCACCGTGACCGCGATACGCTGGTGGTACGCGCCCTTTGGCCAGAGCCGGGCAGCCGGTGGGGCAAAGGCAAACAAGCCGCCTTCGAGGCAGAGCTGGCCCGCATCATCCGTCTGGCAGGCGTCAGTCAGATCGCCTTCGAAGACGGCTGGCTTCGCTAACCCACCCCGTTTCGATGAACGAATTGGCGGTACATGCCTGCGCAGGCAACAACGATGACAATTTGTAAACATTTTGTTGACGTATTGCTTTTCCCTGCCAAAGTGAGCGGAAAGGAATCAAGAACCATGTCGAACCGTCTTTGCTTTCATCCCAAGGGTCGCCCATGACGCGCCATGTGGTCGTCGTGGGGGCGGGTATCGTCGGTGTGTCATCGGCGATCTGGCTGCAACGCGCAGGCGCGCAGGTCACGATCATTGACCGCGCGGCACCGGGAACAGGCACGTCACATGGGAACGCGGGCGTGCTAGCGGCCTGCGCCGTGGCACCTGTCACCGCCCCCGGCCTGATCGCCAAAGCCCCCGCGATGCTGCTGAACCCGGATGTGCCGCTTTACCTGCGCCTGCCCTATCTGCCGCGTCTGCTGCCGTGGCTGGCAAAGTATCTGCGGGTCGCGAACGACCGCGACACCCGCCGGATTGCGCAGGGGCTCGCGCCTATTGTCAGCGACAGTGTGGACCAACACAAAAGCCTGACCGCTGATTTGGGCCTGTCCGACTGGGTGAGGGACAGCGATTATGTTTTCGCCTACCGAAACCGCGCCGCGTTTGACGCCGAAGCCTACACCTGGGCGCTGCGGGCGGAGGCGGGGTTCGCGCCAGAGCTGATCGAGGGGCCGCAGATACACGAGTATGAACCGACGCTCGGGCCGGACATCCACCTGCTTGCCACCATGAAGGACCACAGCTTTATCCGCGACCCCGGCGGCTATGTCGGCGCCCTGGCGCGGGCGTTCGAACAGGGCGGCGGCACGATCCTGCAGGCCGAGGTCAAGGATTTCGACCTGCCCGGCGGCGCGATTTCCGGGGTCGAGACGACCCAAGGCCGCGTGGCCTGTGACGATATCGTGCTGGCCACCGGCGTCTGGTCAAAACCGCTGATGGCCAAGCTGGGGCTGAACGTCCCGCTGGAAAGCGAACGCGGCTATCATGTGATATTCGAGGGCGCGACGGGCGGGCCCGCGCGCCCCGTGATGATCGCCAGCGGGAAATTCGTTGCCACCCCCATGGCGCAGGGCCTACGCTGCGCGGGTATTCTGGAATTCGGCGGGCTTGACGCAGCCCCTTCCAAGGCCCCGCTGGCGCTGCTCCGGCGACAGGCCAAGGCGGCCTTTCCACAGCTTGAGGCCACGCGCGAAATCGAATGGCTGGGGCACCGACCTGCCCCCAGCGACAGCCTGCCCCTGATCGGACAGGTTGGCACAAGCCGGGTCTTTACCGCCTTCGGGCATCACCACATCGGGTTGACAGGCGGGCCCAAAACAGGCCGCCTCGTCGCAGGATTGGTTATGGGGCAACCCGTCAACACCGACCTGCAGCCCTATGCACCACAACGGTTTAGCAGGGGCTAACCCCGCAAACCAAAGACATACCAACAAGGAGAGAACCACATGAAACGGACCACCACATTGATGACAGGCGTCGCAACCGCCGCCCTGACGGTTACCGCCGCCCTACCCGCTTTCGCGGCTGAGAAATGGGACATGCCGATGGCCTATTCGGCGTCGAACTTCCATTCCGAGAACGGCGTTGAATTTGCCAACTGCGTGACCGAAGGCACCGCGGGCGAGATCGAGATCACCGTGCACCCCGGCGGGTCGCTGATCGCGGGTGCCGACATCAAACGCGCGATCCAGACCGGTCAGGTCCAGCTGGGCGAACGCATCCTGTCGGGGCACCAGAATGAAAACGCGATCTTCGGCTTTGATTCCATCCCCTTCCTCGCGCCGTCCTTCGAGGCGTCCGACAAGCTGTGGAAAGCCGCGAAACCCAAGATCGAAGAGCTGTTGGCAGAGCAGAACCTGACGCTGCTTTATAACGTGCCATGGCCGCCACAGGGTCTGTACTTCAAGAAAGAGGTCAACACGATCGAGGACATGAAGGGCGTCAAGTTCCGGTCCTACAACAACGCCACCAGCCGTCTGGCAGAGCTGACAGGCATGCTGCCCGTCACCATCGAAGCCGCCGAGCTGAGCCAGGCTTTTGCCACCGGCGTTGCGGAATCGATGATCTCGTCCGGTGCGACCGGCTATGACCAGAAAGTCTGGGAAAGCCTGACCCATTTCTACGAGGTCGACGCTTGGCTGCCGCGCAACTACATCATGATCAACAATGACGTGTGGAACGATGTCTCGGAGGAAAACAAGGCGATCATCACCACCTGTGCCAGCGATGCGGAAACGCGCGGGCTGCAAGCCTCCAAGGACTATACGCAGTTCACCTATGACGGGCTGCGCGAAGGCGGCATGACCGTGGAACCCGCCAGCGAAGAGCTGATGTCCGGCCTGCGCGACATTGGCGGCACCATGACCTCCGAATGGCTGGAGAATGCGGGCGAGGACGGTCAGGCGATCGTCGATAGCTACAAATCCATGCAGTAAATCAACGAACGGCGGCCCCCCCCACAGGTGCCGCCGTTTGACGTTCGATCCGCCAATCCGGAGACCTTTCCCATGAACATCCTGCGACGCCTGCTTGATTTCATCTATTTCGCATCTGGTGCCCTGGCTGCCGTCAGTCTTGTCGCGATCCTGCTGCTGATCGTGGTGCAGATGGTTGCCCGCTGGACCGGCGAGGTTTTCCCCGGTGCGGCAAGCTATGCCGGCTATGCGATGGCCGCCGCCAGCTTCCTCGCATTCGCCAACGCGCTGAACCGTGGCGCGCATATCCGCGTATCGGTGCTGCTGAACGCACTGCCCGCAGGCCCGAAACGGCTTCTTGAAATATGGTGCTTCGGCCTTGCCGCGGCGATTGCGTGGTATTTCACCTACTACGCCTATTGGTTCGTCTACTGGTCGTGGAAATTCAACGAAGTCAGCCAGTCGCAAGACGCCACATCCTTGTGGATTCCGCAGTCGGTGATGGTTGTGGGCGGTGGCATCCTCGCCATCGCGCTGACCGATAACCTGCTCTATCTGATCGTAAAAGGCGAACACCGTCTCACCCGCGATCTTGTCGATCAAAGTTTTGGGGAGTGACGCTGTGACGGAACTTTACGCGATCATTCTGTTTATCACTGTGCTGCTGTTCCTGCTGGGCACCGGCGTCTGGGTTGGCCTGGCGCTGATGGGCGTCGCCTGGTTCGGGATGGAACTGTTTACCACCCGCCCGGTTGGCGATGCTATGGTCACGACGATCTGGGCCTCGTCCAGCTCGTGGACGCTGACCGCGCTGCCGCTGTTCATCTGGATGGGTGAGATTCTATTCAGGACGCGGCTATCCGAGGATATGTTCAAAGGGCTGTCGCCGTGGCTGGCGAAATTGCCCGGCGGGCTGGTGCATACCAATATCGTCGGCTGCACCGTGTTTGCCGCCGTGTCAGGGTCGTCTGCCGCGACGCTGTCGACCGTGGGCAAAATGTCGATCCCCGAACTGCGGGCGCGCAATTATCCCGAAAAGATGATCATCGGCACGCTGGCCGGTGCCGCCACGCTGGGGCTGATGATCCCGCCCTCGCTCGCGCTGATCGTTTACGGCGTCACCGTGAACGAAAGCATCACCGAACTGTTCTTTGCCGGCGTCCTGCCGGGGCTTATTCTGGCGCTGATGTTCATGGCCTATGTCGCCTTTATCGCGCTGACCTCGAAGGACTGGAACCCCAGCGTCGAGACAGGGATGAGCTTTGCCGCCAAGCTGCGCAACTCGCGCTTTCTGCTGCCGGTCTTCGGGCTGATCACGGTGGTGATCGGGTCGATGTATCTGGGCTACGCCACCGCGACAGAGGCGGCGGCCATCGGTGTGCTGGGGTCGCTGGCGCTGGCGTTGATGCAGGGGTCGCTGAACTGGACCAGCTTTCAGGAAAGCCTGATGGGGGCGATGCGCACCTCTGCCATGATCGCATTGATCCTTGCGGGTGCTGCCTTTCTTAAACTGTCGATGGGCTTTACCGGCCTGCCCCGTGCGCTGGCGGACGGGATTGCAGCGCTTGAACTGACGCGCTTTCAACTGCTGATGGCGCTGCTGGTATTCTATATCGTACTGGGCATGTTCCTTGATGGTATTTCGTCGGTCGTGCTGACCATGGCTGTGGTTGAGCCGATGGTGCGCGGTGCGGGGATCGACTTGATCTGGTTCGGAATCTTTGTTGTGGTCGTGGTCGAGATGGCGCAGATCACGCCGCCGATCGGGTTCAATCTGTTCGTGCTGCAAGGCATGACGGATCACGAGATGGGATATATCACCAAAGCCGCCTTGCCGATGTTCCTGATCATGGTGGTGATGGTCTTTGTCCTGATCTTCTTCCCCGACATCGCGACCTGGCTGCCCGAAAATTTAAGGCAGGTGCCCCAATGACCGACTTCCCCCTGATCCAGACCGTTGGCCTGTCCGGCGTGCTGGTGCGTTTTGCGGACACGATGTCAGAGCCCGCGAACCGCGCCGCCCTGTCGTTTCGCGCCGCCGTGGATGCCGCCGACTGGCCCGAGGTGACAGAGACGAGCACATCGCTGGTGTCCACCTTCCTGCAGATCGATCTGGTGGCGGCTTCGGTGGACACCCTGCTGGACCGGCTGCACGACCTTCTGGCAACGCGCGACTGGTACACCTCTGACCTGCCGACGGGGCGGACGCTGTGGCATGTGCCAACGGTCTATGGCACCGACCTTGCGCCACAGCTTGAAGAAGCGGCAGAGCTTGCGGGGCTGGACCCCGATGCGGCGATTGCACAGCTGTCGCAGGCGCGCGTACGGGTGCTGACCATCGGCTTTGCCCCCGGCCAGCCCTATATGGGCGAACTGCCGCAGAACTGGGATATTCCGCGCCAGCAGGGGCTGACAAAATCCGTCCCCGCCGGCGCGTTGATCGTGGCGATCCGGCAGCTGATTATCTTCACCAATGCCTCCCCCACTGGCTGGCGCCACATCGGGCAGACCGCGTTCAAGACCTTCCGCCCGCGCAGCGACACACCCTTTGCCCTGTCACCGGGGGACGAGCTGTGCTTCCCCTCCATATCGCGCGCCGAATATGACAAGATCACCGCGACAGATGAAACCGGCCAGGGCGGCGCAGAGACAGAGGTGCTGGCATGAGCGCGACCCTCACCATTTCCCAAGCCGGTCCCGCCCTGACCATACAGGATATGGGCCGTCCCGGTTGGCGTGCCCAAGGGCTTACAAAGGGCGGTGCCGCCGATCCCGTGGCGCTTTACGAAGGGGCCGCCCTGCTTGGCCAATCGCCCGAGCTTGCGGTGATAGAGATGACAGGCACCGGCGGGACCTTCACGGCTGACGCCGACATCCGTATCGCCCTGACAGGGGCCACCATGGCCGCCAGCATCGACGGGGATGCCATCGTCTGGAACGCCAGCCACATGCTGCCCGCGGGCGCAAAGCTGACCATTGGCGGCACCACGGGCGGCACCTATGGCTATCTGCATGTGGGCGGGGGCATCGCCTCTGACACACTGTTGGGGGCACGGGCCAGCCACCTAAGCGCAGGTCTGGGCCAGCCGCTTGCTGCGGGCGACGCGCTGCCCCTTGGGGCGGATAAGTCGCGCGAAACGGGGCTGCAACTGCCCCGCGACAGTCGTTTTGACGGCGGCACCGTGCGCGTCGTGGCCAGCATGCAGACCGACCACTTTACCGCTGATGAACGCGAACGCTTCGAAACCACCGCCTTTACCCGCGACCCGCGTGCCAACCGCATGGGCGTGCGCATGGACCACGACGGCGACGGTTTCAGCGCCGAGGGCGGTCTGTCCATCCTGTCCGAGGTCATCGTGCCCGGCGACATCCAGATCACCGGGGACGGCGCACCTTTCGTGCTGATGGGCGAGTGCCAGACCACCGGCGGCTATCCCCGCATCGGGACCGTGATTCCCCGCGACCTGCCCCGCGTGGCGCAGGCCGCATCGGGCACCGCGATCCGGTTCGAATTCATCACGCTGGAACAGGCCATCACGCTCGAGACGCAGCACCGCCAAGACATCAAAGCGCTTGGCGGGCAGGTCACGCCGCTGGTCCGCGACCCTGCCAAAATCCGCAACCTGCTGGCCTATCAGCTGGTGGGGGGCGCGATCTCTGCCACCGACAACCCCTTTGAAGAGGAGCATTAAATGCCGACCGTCGATCTGAATGCCGATATGGGCGAAAGCTTTGGCCCGTGGAAAATGGGCGATGATGCCGCTTTGTTGCAAATCATCAGCTCTGCCAACATCGCCTGTGGCGGCCATGCGGGTGACGCCGATGTGATGTCTGCCACAATGGCGCTGGCGCGTGACAATGGCGTCGGTATCGGTGCGCACCCCGGTTTCATGGATCTGGCCGGTTTTGGCCGCAACCGCATGTCGGTGCCACGGGGCACGCTGCAAAATCAGGTCCGCTATCAGGTCGCCGCCAGCGTCGGCATGGCGCGCAGCCTTGGCACATCGGTGCGGCACCTGAAACTGCACGGCGCGCTCGCCAATATGGCGTCAGAGGACGAGATACTGGCCCGTGACCTTTATGAGGCCGCGCTCAGCGTCGCGCCTGATCTGATCGTCATGGTGCTGGCCGCCACGGCGCAGCAGGGCGCGGTGCAATCGCTTGGCTGTAAGTGGGCCGGAGAGATCTTTGCCGACCGCGCCTATAATGACGACGCGACGCTGGTCGACCGCTCTAAACCCGGTGCGGTGATTCACGATGCGGCACTGGCGGGCGAACGGATGGTCAAAATGGTAAAAGCCGGTGCGATTCTGACCGAGGGCGGCCAAACAATTCCTGCCGCGATCGATACGATCTGTCTGCACGGCGACACCCCCGAAGCCGTCGATATTGCCCGCGCTGTCAAATCATCCCTGCAAGAAGCAGGGATCGCGCTGAAATGTTTTGAAGGCCATACGGGCTAAGTCCTAAACCCAACACCTGAAACGAAAAACAGCGCCCCGAGGGGCGCTGTTTTTATCCGTTCCAGTCAGACTGGAAAGTAGTGGTGAGCCGTGATGGGTTCGAACCATCGACCTACTGATTAAAAGTCAGTTGCTCTACCAACTGAGCTAACGGCCCACTAGGCGGGTATCTAGAAAGGTGCGGCCTTGGGGTCAAGCGGAAACTTACGAAAAATTTCACTCTCGCTGGATTAGTTTCAAATGCCGCGTTATATGCGCCGAATGTATAGTGATCTGACCAACGGTTTGCCCTTCATGAAGATGCATGGGCTGGGCAATGATTTTGTCGTGCTAGACGCGCGTGAGAAGGTCGTGCTGGATGCGCGCCAAACTGCTGCGCTTGCCGACGGCACCCCGGCGCTCCCGAAGGTGACCCCTGCCCTTGCGCAGGCCATCGGACATCGCCAGTTCGGCGTGGGCTTTGACCAGCTGGCCGTGATCACCAATGGCGCCGCTGATGCGCATCTGACGTTCTTCAACGCCGACGGCTCTACCTCTGCCGCTTGTGGCAATGCTACGCGATGCATTGCGCGGTTCCTGATGGAGGAAACGGGCAAGACCCAACTGCACCTGACCACCGACCGCGGCGATCTGGCGGCGCGGGATGCAGGCAATGGCCTGACATCGGTCAACATGGGTCACCCGCAGCTTGACTGGGACGAAATTCCGCTGGCCCGCCAAATGGATACGCTTGAGCTGCCAATCGACGGCGCGCCGACAGCCACTGGCATGGGCAACCCCCATTGCACCTTCTTTGTTGATGATGTCGACGCGATTGATCTGGCCGGTTTTGGCCCCGGTATCGAGCATCACGCGCTTTACCCCGAACGCACCAATGTGCAGATCGCCCAGATTATCGGCCCCGATCACATCCGTATGCGCGTGTGGGAACGGGGTGTGGGCATCACGCTGGCCTCCGGCTCCTCTAGCTGTGCGACGGCCGTGGCAGCGGCACGCAGAGGGCTGACAGGCCGCGCCGTGCGCATTGATCTGGACGGTGGCACGCTGCACATCGACTGGCGCGAGGATGGCGTCTGGATGACCGGCCCCTCGGCCCATGTCTTCAGCGGCGTGCTGACCCCTTCGTTTCTGGAAAGCCTGACATGAGCGCCCCGATCTTCTCGAATCACGGCTGCCGCCTGAACGCCTATGAGACCGAAGCAATGAAGGAATTGGCCGAACAGGCGGGCCTGAAAGACGCGGTAATCGTCAACACCTGCGCCGTCACCGCCGAGGCCGTGCGCAAGGCCCGCCAGGACATCCGCAAACTGCGCAAGGCCAACCCCGACGCGCGTTTGATCGTCACCGGCTGCGCCGCCCAGACCGAACCGGAGACCTTTACCAAGATGGCAGAGGTCGACGCCGTCATCGGCAACACCGAAAAGATGGTGGGCGCGACGTGGCATGGGTTGGCGGCTGATTTCATCGGCGAGACAGAGGCGCTGCAGGTCGATGACATCATGTCGGTGACCGAAACGGCGGGGCATCTCATTGACGGTTTCGGCACGCGCAGCCGGGCCTATGTGCAAGTCCAGAACGGCTGCGATCACCGCTGTACCTTCTGCATCATCCCTTATGGCCGCGGCAATTCCCGCTCGGTCCCCGCGGGGGTCGTGGTGGATCAGATCAAGCGACTGGTCGACAAGGGCTTTAACGAAGTCGTTCTGACCGGCGTCGATCTAACCAGTTGGGGTGCGGACCTTCCCGCGACGCCCAAGCTGGGGGATCTGGTAATGCGCATCCTGCGGCTGGTGCCGGACCTACCCCGCTTGCGCATCAGCTCCATCGATTCGATCGAGGTGGACGAGAACCTGATGCAGGCCATCGCCACCGAGCCCCGCTTGATGCCGCACCTGCATCTGTCCTTGCAGCACGGCGACGACATGATCCTGAAACGGATGAAGCGCCGCCACCTGCGCGATGATGCGATTGGTTTTGCCCAAGAGGCCCGCAAACTGCGTCCCGACATGACCTTTGGGGCCGATATCATCGCCGGTTTCCCCACCGAAACCGACGCGATGTTCGAAAACTCGCTCAAGCTGGTGACGGACTGCGATCTGACATGGCTGCATGTCTTCCCCTATTCGGCGCGCGAAGGCACGCCCGCGGCACGGATGCCAGCAGTGAACGGCACGCTCATCAAGGAACGCGCGGCGCAGCTGCGTGCTGCGGGTGACGCGCAGGTCGCGCGCCATTTGGCGGCCCAACAAGGTCGCGCCCATCAGGTGTTGATGGAAAGCCCCACCATGGGCCGGACCGAACAATTTACCGAAACCCATTTTGCCACCCCCCAGACCGAGGGCGCGATCATTTCGGCCACGATCACCGGCCAGAACGCAGGGCATCTGCTGGCTGTGTGAGACGTTGCAGATTGTAAACCTTTCTCCTCTAGGGTGATTCCCTAGCGAGAAAGGGTTAACATGAGCGAAATTATCGAATGGGTCCTCGAGATGGACGTGCGGGATGGTCAGGGCGACAATGTCCAACCGTTGCTTGAGGAAATGGTACAGGCTGCAGAGGCAGACGAACCGCGTACGCTGCATTGCGAATTCTACATGTCCGACGACCGACGCACCTGCACTGTGCTGGAACGTTATGCGGACAATGCAGCCGTGATGGCGCATTTTGCGCAGTTCGGTGGCCGCTTTGCTGACCGGTTTACAGAGCTGTTTATGCCGGTGCGTTTAACCGTCTACGGCCCTGCCACCGCCGCGGTGATGTCCGTGCTTGCGGGCTATGGCGGTGTGCGGCTGGACCGCGTGGCAGGGTTCCACCGCTAAGCCACAGGCACCGTCTGTCGCGGTATTTGACCCGCGCGTTTGGCGACCAGCCGACTACCGCAAAAAAAGAAAACCCCCCGAACCACAATGGATCGGGGGGCTATATTCAGGCATTGGCCGTGTGAAGGAAGATCAGTCTTCCTTGTGTTTCACAGGCGCCCACAGACGTTTGTTGGTCAGGTACAGGAGTACCGACAACAGCGTCAGGAACAGAACGCCAGCAAAACCGGCTTGCTTGCGTGCCATCATCTTGGGCTCGGCTGTCCACATCAGGAAGGCCGCAACGTCTTCGGCTTCGTGGTGCAGGTCAGAATCGTGGCCGTCGTTATAGGTCACGTCGTCGCCGTACAGCGGGGGTGCCATGGCGATCCAGCTGCCTTCGATAGTGGCGTGGCCATTCTCGTCCTTACAGGACTCGGGGATACCGCCGCTTGGGAACGCTGTGTTGTAGTGACCGGGGAAATCCTCGGGGGCACAGGCAGGCGCTTCTTCATAGCCGACCATCAGGGACGCGATGTATTCGGGTCCGCCGATGCCTTTGAAGAACTGGTTGATCCCCAGACCATAAGGCCCGTGGAAACCGGCGCGCTTCTTGGCCATCAAGCTGAGGTCGGGCGCAGTATCCAACGCGGACTCAGGGAAATGGTCAACCGGCGTGCCGGGGCGTGTGTCGTCCAGCTCGGGGTCGAAGATATCAAAGTTCGCGGCATAGGCACGGACCTGATCTTCGGGAAGGTGGGGGCCACCTTCATCCGCAAGTGTACGGATCGGCACAAACTTCATCCCGTGGCAGGCAGAGCATACCTCGGTATAGATTTGCAGACCGCGTTGCAGCTGGTTGGCATCGAAGGACCCGAAAGGCCCTTCGAAAGAGAAGTCAAAGTCTTCGACATGCGCTTCACCACCGGCGGCGAAAGCAGCGGAACCTGCAAAGCCCAAGGCGACAACAGCCGAAAGGAAGGTTTTCTTGATCATTGTCATGGTCCTTACTCTGCTGGCTTGACCAGCGTCTTGGTGCCGCCGGTTTTTGGCGCGTAATGCGCGTCAAAGTCGGCTTCGATGGTTTCAGGCTGCGGCGCCGGTTTCTCGATCACACCCAGAAGTGGCAGGATCACCAGGAAGTATGCGAACCAATAGGCTGACGCGATCAGCGAGAAGCTGGCATAGGGCTCTTCCGCAGGCATGGCACCCAGCCACATCAGCGCGAAGAAGTCGATCACCAGCAGCGCGAACCACCACTTGAACATGGGACGATAGCGGCCCGAACGCACCGAGGATGTGTCCAGCCAAGGCACCAGCGCCATCACCGCGATCGCACCGAACATCGCCAGAACACCAAAGAACTTGGCGTCGATGATGCCACCGGTCACGAAGGACGCAATCTGAACAACCCAGACTTCGGCAGTAAAGGCACGCAGGATCGCGTAGAACGGCAGGAAGTACCATTCAGGCACGATGTGTGCAGGCGTCGAAAGCGGGTTCGCCTCGATATAGTTATCGGGGTGGCCCAGATAGTTCGGCATGAAACCCACGATCGCAAAGAAAACAACCAGGATCACGGCCAGCGCGAACAGGTCTTTCATCACGAAGTAGGGCCAGAAGGGCAGCGTGTCTTTCTCTGCGTCTTCCTTGCTTGTGCGACGGACCTCGACCCCTGTGGGGTTGTTGTTCCCGGTGGTGTGGAAGGCCCAGATGTGCACGATCACCAGACCGGCAATCACGAAGGGCAGCAGGTAGTGCAAGCTGAAGAAACGGTTCAGCGTGGCGTTATCGACCGCAGGCCCGCCCAGCAGAAGCGTTTGCAGGCTTTCCCCGATGAACGGGATCGCACCGAACAGACCGGTGATAACCGTAGCGCCCCAGAACGACATCTGACCCCAAGGCAGAACATAGCCCATAAAGCCGGTTGCCATCATCAGAAGGTAGATCAGCATGCCGACGATCCACGTGATTTCACGTGGCGCTTTATACGACCCGTAGTACAGGCCGCGGAAGATGTGCGCGTAGACCGCAACAAAGAACAGCGACGCGCCATTCATGTGCAGATAGCGCAGCATGTAGCCGCCGTTCACGTTCCGCATGATGTGTTCAACGCTCGAGAAGGCGACATCGACATGCGGTGTGTAGTGCATCGCCAGCACGATGCCGGTCACGATTTGCAGTGCCAGACAGAACGTCAGAACAATGCCCCAGATCCACATCCAGTTCAGGTTCTTCGGTGTCGGGATCATCAATGTGTCATACAGCAGCCCAACAACGGGAAGACGGGTGTGCAGCCACTTCTCTCCGTTAGATTTCGGCTCGTAATGGTCGTGAGGAATTCCAGCCATTCCCGTTCTCCCTTAACCTAGTTTGATCGTGGTTTCATCCACGAATTCTGCGATTGGCACCGGCAGGTTGCGCGGTGCTGGCCCTTTGCGGATACGGCCCGCAGTGTCATAGTGCGACCCGTGGCAGGGGCAGAACCAGCCGCCAAAGTCACCTGCGTCGCCCAAAGGCACGCAGCCCAGGTGGGTACAGACGCCCATCATCACCAGCCAGTCTTCTTTACCGGCCATGGCGCGGTTTTCATCCGTCGCGGGGGCACCGGCTGCGATGTTGGCGTTCTCGGCGCCCGGATCGGGCAGCTCGGACATTTCAACGTCACGTGCCTTGGCGATTTCTTCTTCGGTACGGCGGCGGATGAACACCGGCTTACCCAACCATTTGACCGTGAGCTGTGTACCTGGCTCAACAGCGGACACATCGACGCGGATGGACGACAGCGCCTTCACATCTGCGGATGGGTTCAACTGATTGACCAATGGCCAGACTGCCGCGCCGACGGCGACCGCACCTGTACCAGCTGTGGCGTAATAGAGGAAATCCCTCCGGGTGCCTGCGTGATCTTCTGCTTGGGACACGGGTTAACTCCAAATCGAGGGCCTGACGGCCATTAAATCAAGGGGCGGCGCTGACGCACCTCCCACAATTCTTTTGGTTACTAGCGGGCTGCGTCGCGCACGTCCAGATACCTTTGTCGCGCAAACCGTCGCAGTGTTGCATTCCTTCAAGGGTGCAGACCGGATTTTTTGCGCTTTTATCCTGCCGGAGGGGCAGTGGCCTGCATGGATGCACGCGAATCAAAGCGGCGCGCCCAATCGGCTAAGGCGTCGTTTCCCTTGCGCCAATTGCGCGCGTCATGCCGGAAATCAAGGTATCCCAAGGCGCAGCCGACGGCGATCTGCCCCATATCCAGCGGACCGGAAAGCTGACTGATCCAGCGTGTGTTCAGCGCCGCGCACGCCCGTTCAATCTTGGACCACTGACCCTCGACCCATTCTGGCATCTGCTTGCCTTCGGGGCGCATCCGGCCCTCGTAGACCATCGATAGCGCCGCATCCAGCATACCATCCGCCGTTGCCTCAAGCGTCAGCGTGTCCCAGCGGCGGCTGCCGGTCGGGTACAGCTTGCCGCCCGCGCGATCATCCAGATAGGCGCAAATCACACGGCTATCATACAGCGCGGGCCCCTCGTCGCGCACCAGTGCCGGTACTTTGGCCAGCGGGTTGTTCGGCAGCAGCGCGGCATCAGGCGCCAGCGGCGTCGTCGAGATATTTTCAAGCGTCACATCTTCGATCTGGCCGGTTTCATGCAGCAATACCATGACCTTGCGGACATAGGGCGATGTCGGGGAATAGGATAGTTTCACGGGTGTCTCCTCCTCGGGGTTCGGGCGAACTATCACCGTCATCCGCGCGCGGTGCAATCGCTTGTTGATCAGGCGCCTTTTGCCGCGCGCATCTGGTCGGCCAAACTGCCTGTTCCCGCGCCAAAGCCGTGCGCCTCTACCCCGTCGGCAGCGGCCAGTCGCACCGCATCGGGTTTATTCTGGCTCAGCTTCCACGTCCCGTCGACGCCGGTGATCCGCATCCGGCAGGGCACGATCATGCGCATCATTTTCTGCATGGTCACGGGGTTCATCTTGGCGGTGGTCCACGGCGGTTTGGGCAGCAGACGATCCTCGAACCAGGCAGACTGGCGATCCAGCAGGTCCAGCAGCTCTTCTTGCGGGCGCAGCTCTAGCGTGCCGGTCAGATGCACCGCCACATAGTTCCACGTCGGCACCTGATCGTCGATGTCGTACCAGTCGGGCGAGACATAGCTATCGCCCCCGCTGATGGCGAGCTTGACCGGCAACGCGGGTTTGAGCGCCCGCGCAATCGGGTTTGACCTGACCAGATGCAGATCCGCCTGATCCCCTGCTTCGTTCAGCAAAAACGGGACATGGCTGATCAACGGGCCGTCGCTGCCATTGGCGGCAAGCACGCCAAAGCTGCGGTCGCGGGCAAAAGCGATGTTCTTGGCGGTGTCGGCGTCGTGGTAAACGGGATTCGGGTGCATAACGTAGGGTCCAAACTGCAAACGCGCTTTTGGTATTGCAGACGCGCCCCTGCCTTGGCAACGTATCCCTATTCTCAGGGCGGGGCGCAATTCCCCACCGGCGGTATGTGGCCCCAGTGCCACGAGCCCGCGAGCGCTGGCGACATCCCTTCGGGATGCGCCGGGTCAGCAGATCTGGTGAGATGCCAGAGCCGACGGTCATAGTCCGGATGAAAGAGAATGCGTTTGTTGCGGCCCCTTGGGGCCGTCCGCAATCGTGATCGCCTTGGGTGACTTGTGTCGCTGACGTAAAAAAGGAGATCACTATGACACACACCCGCTACGCCTTTGTAAAAGCACGCTGGCACGCCGATATTGTAGATCGTGCCTATGACGGGTTTTCCGAAACCATCCCCGCAAGCCAGATCGATGTTGTCGATGTCCCCGGCGCGTTCGAGATGCCGCTGATGGCGCAAACCCTCGCCAAATCCGGCAAATACGATGCGGTGATCTGCGCGGCCTTCGTGGTCGATGGCGGCATCTACCGGCATGATTTCGTGGCGACAGCCGTGGTTGACGGGTTGATGCGCGTAGGCCTTGATACGGGCGTGCCCGTGCTATCCGTATCGCTGACGCCGCACCATTATCAGGAAACCGACCACCACAATGCGATCTACCGCGCGCATTTCGTCGAAAAGGGCCGCGAGGCCGCTTCGGCAGCGCTTGGCATCGTCGCGGCGCGTCAACTGCTTGACGCCTAAGACGGGTTTACCGCGCGGGCCTGTGCGTCAGGCCCGCTGCGCCCCGATGCTGGCGATGCCCAGCACATCCAGCACTTTGGCCTCGATATGTTCGGCGTTCATCCC
Organism: Sulfitobacter sp. CB2047; assembly: GCF_000735125.2. NCBI lineage: Bacteria > Pseudomonadati > Pseudomonadota > Alphaproteobacteria > Rhodobacterales > Roseobacteraceae > Sulfitobacter > Sulfitobacter sp. CB2047. The sequence goes on from NZ_CP072613.1 coordinate 3,227,881, forward strand.
CGCGACCGCATACATATCCGCGGGGCTCGCCTGATCGATAAAGATATCGGGCAGCACCATAGACCGGTATTTCAGCCCTGCGTCGAACACGCCCTCATCCGCCAGAAGCTGTGCCACATGGCTGCCAAAACCGCCGACTGCACCCTCTTCGATGGTGATCAGCGCCTCGTGATCGGCGGCCAGCGACAGGATCATCTCGCGGTCCAGTGGCTTGGCAAAGCGGGCGTCGGCAATGGTCGGCGTGATGCCCTTGGCCCGCAGCGCCTCGGCGGCTTTTTCCACCTCTGACAGGCGCGTGCCAAAGGACAACAGCGCCACGCGCTTGCCCTCGGCGATGATGCGCCCCTTGCCGATCTCCAGCGGTTCGCCGCGTTCGGGCATGGTCACGCCCGCGCCTTCGCCCCGCGGGAAGCGGAAGGCAATCGGCCCGTCGTCATAGGCCGCCGCCGTGGCCACCATATGCACCAGCTCTGCTTCATCCGCGGCGGCCATGACGACGAAATCGGGCAGGTTCGCCAAAAACGCCACGTCAAAGGCACCGGCATGAGTGGCCCCATCGGCCCCCACCAGCCCCGCGCGATCAATCGCAAAGCGCACCGGCAAGCGCTGGATCGCCACGTCATGCACCACCTGATCATAGCCGCGCTGCAGGAAGGTCGAATACATCGTGCAGAACGGCTTCATCCCGCCCGCCGCCAATCCGGCAGAGAATGTCACACCGTGCTGTTCCGCGATGCCCACGTCAAAGCACCGGCTGGGATAGCGTTCGGCGAAAAGGTTCAGCCCTGTCCCATCCGGCATCGCGGCCGTCACGGCGCAGATCTTGTCGTCTTTTGCGGCCTCGGCGATCAGGCTGTCCGCAAAGACGCGGGTATAGCTGGGCGCGTTTGACGGCGCTTTCTTCTGCTCGCCCGTCAGCACATTGAACTTGGCGGTCGCGTGGCCCTTGTCACGGGCGGCTTCGGCGGGGCCATACCCCTTGCCCTTTTTGGTGATCACATGGATCAGCACCGGCCCCGTCGCCCGCGCCTTGACCGTGCGCAACACCGGTAGCAACTGGTTCAGGTCATGCCCGTCAATCGGCCCGAGATAGGAAAACCCAAGCTGTTCGAACAACGTACCGCCCACGGCCATGCCCTTGAGCATATCCTTGGCGCGCTTGGCCCCTTCGCGGAACGGGCCGGGCAACATGCTGACAGCGCCCTTGGCCGCGGCTTTGAAATCCTGAAACGGCTCTTCGGCATAAAGACGGCTGAGGTAGGTCGACATCGCCCCCACCGGCGGCGCGATCGACATCTCGTTGTCGTTCAGGATGACGAACATCCGTTTTTTCAGATGACCCGCGTTGTTCATCGCCTCATAGGCCATGCCCGCCGACATCGACCCATCGCCGATCACCGCAATCGCATCGCCCAGACCTTCGGGGACATTGCCGCCCAGATCACGCGCCACCGAAAAGCCCAAAGCCGCGCTGATAGAGGTCGACGAATGCGCCGCACCAAAGGGGTCGTAGGGGGATTCACTGCGTTTGGTAAATCCGCTCAACCCGTCTTTCATACGCAGGGTGCGGATACGGTCGCGGCGTTCGGTCAGGATCTTATGCGGGTAGCACTGGTGGCTGACATCCCAGATCAGTTTGTCCTTCGGCGTATCGAACACCGAATGGATCGCGACCGTCAGTTCAACCACGCCCAGACCCGCGCCCAGATGGCCGCCCGTCTCTGATACGGCAGAAATCGTCTCTGCCCGCAGTTCATGGGACAGTTTCACCAGCTCTGCATCCGAGAAATTCTTCAGATCGGCAGGGCGGTTCACCCGGTCCAAAAGGGGCGTATCTGGTCTATCGGTCATCTGGCTCTCCACCGGATCAGCTTTTGCGGGCAATAACGAAGCGGGCCGCGTCTCGCAAGGTTTCGGCGTCAATGCCGTAGGGGGACAGGGCATCACAGGCAGCATCGACAAGATCACGGGCACGGGCGCGGGCGGGGTCCAGCCCCAGCAGCGACACAAAGGTCGCCTTGCCCGCATCGGCATCCTTGCCCACGGCCTTGCCCACCGTGGCGGCATCGCCTTCGACGTCTAGAATGTCATCCGCGATCTGGAACGCCAGCCCGAGGTTGCGCGCATAGCTGCGCAGCGCGGCGGCATCATCGCCCGCCATCACCGGCCCCGCCGTCGCGGCCCATTCGATCAGCGCACCGGTCTTGCCGGCCTGAAGCGTTGTGATCTGGTCAAGGGTCAGCGGTTGGCGCGCGGTTTCGGCGGCGATGTCCATCGCCTGCCCGCCCACCATGCCGCGCACACCGGCAGCCCGCGCCAGCCCCGTGACCAGCGCAACCCGTTCAGCGTCGCCGCAGCCCGTTGCCGCGACCAGTTCAAACGCCAATGTCTGCAGCGCATCGCCCGCCAGAACCGCTGTCGCCTCGTCCCATTTCACATGTACCGTGGGTTGACCCCGACGCAGGGCGTCATCATCCATGCAAGGCATGTCATCATGCACCAGCGAATAGGCGTGCAGCGCCTCGATCGCGCCGGCGGCGGGGGCGGCCTGCGCGTCCATCACCCCGTGCAACCGCGCGCTTTCGATCACTAGAAAAGCCCGCAGGCCCTTGCCGCCTGTCACGGCATAGCGCATCGCCTCGGCCACGGTGCCGTCCAACCCGCCAAGCCCGTGCAGGATCTGGCCAATCGCCAGATCCGCAGCATGGGGCATGGCCGCATGAAACGGTTTGCGCGTCAGCTCTGTCTCAAGCGAGATGTCAAACCCCGCCAACGGGAGCCACTCCGACAGGGTTGCCGTCGCCATCCAGCGTGATCTGCGCGACTTTCTCTTCGGCTTCCTTCAGCTTGGTCTCGCAGCGTTTCTTGAGCTTGGCCCCGCGTTCGTAAAGCGAAATGCTTTCATCCAGCGCCACATCGCCCCGTTCCAGCTGGCCCAGAACCTTTTCCAGTTCGGCCATCGCTGCCTCAAAGCTCATCTCTTCTACCGGAGTATCCGTCATTGCCGTGAATCCCATCAATCAAACTTGGCCTGACCATAGCCCGCCCGCGCCATGGCTTCCAGTGACCGTGCCGATTTCTTGGGCGCAAATTCTCTTACGCCACGATACCACATTTACCGCCAAGGCAGCGCGTGGTCAGTCGGGGGCCAGCATATAGCCCTCGCCGCGCACGGTTTGCAGATAGCGGGGCTGTTTGGGATTGTCTTCGATCTTGCGGCGCAATCGGGTGATCTGCACATCGACAGCACGTTCCTGCGCCTGCCCGCGGTCACGGCCCAGTTCCTCCACCAGTTTTGACCGGCTCAGCGCGGTACCCGGTTGGGCCGCAAAAATGCGCATCAGCTGGATTTCGGTGGCGGTCAGCCGCACCAGATCGTCGCCCTGCCACAGCTCTCCGCGTTCGATATCATAGCGGATCGGCCCCATCGACAGCACCTTGGGGGCGGTATCAGCCACGCGGGTGTCGGGCATACGCCGCAGGATCGCGTTGATCCGCAACAGCAGCTCTTTGGGTTCAAACGGTTTGGCAAGGTAATCATCCGCCCCCGCTTCCAGCCCTTCGATCCGGTTGCCTGTCTCGCCCTTGGCGGTCAGCAGCAGGATCGGCGTTTGCATGTCTTCGCGCAGGCTGCGGGTCAGGCTTAGACCATCCTCGCCCGGCATCATCACATCCAGCACGATCAGATCAAAATCCAGCCCCGCCAGAATACGCCGCGCATGGGCCGCGTCGCGGGCCGAGGTCACAAGGAACCCGTGCCGCATCAGGAACTTCTGCAGCAGCGTGCGAATACGTTCGTCGTCATCGACGATCAGCAGGTGTGCGTCGGCCTCGTTCACGCGCCGTTTTCCTTCAGACGGGTGTAACAATGGTGCATTTCGGGGTCCATCATCGCCTCTAGCACGGTGCGAAAACCGGCGACCGCCTCGGGGCCCGCGTCGCGGAACGCACTGCGCATCCGCATCCGTTGTGCATCAGACAATGTCTGTTCGAGCGCGCGCCCGGCGTCAGTCAGATACAAGTGCCGCTCCCGCTTGTCTGCTTTTCCCACTTGGCTTTTGACAAGACCATCGGCGATCAGCGTGCGCAATACACGATTAAGGGATTGTTTTGTAACACCCAAAATCCCCAGAAGGTTGTTTACCGTCGTGCCCGGTGCCCGGTTGATAAAGTGGATCGCACGGTGGTGCGCACGACCATAGGCCATATCCACCAGGATCTTGTCAGGGTCGGCTGTAAAACCGCGGTAGGCAAAGAACATCGCCTCGATCCCCTGCCGCAGCTGTTCATCCGTCAGGAACAGCAGGTTCTCGCCCGTGTGTGATGATGGGCCGCGTCCGTCTGCCATTATACTCTCCCCTTGCTGCGCCAAGAGCTTACGTCAGCGTTATTGACTTTCCAAGAGTCAAAGGCTATCGAATCCCATGTTTTGCGTAATTATATGTCTGCACGCAGCGGGTTTCACGCAATTTTCATAAATCCCGAGGTGCTTTGAGGAAGGATACATCATGGACGGCGCATACGACGATCGCGACGGCAAAATCTGGTTGGACGGTAAAATGGTCGATTGGCGCGACGCCAATGTCCACATCCTGACCCACGCCATGCACTATGCGTCATCGGTGTTCGAGGGCGAACGCTGCTACAATGGCAAGATTTTCAAAGGCCGCGAGCATTCGGAACGGCTGCGCAAATCGGCGCAATACCTCGATTTCGAAATCCCCTATTCCGTGGACGAAATCGAAGCCGCGAAATACGAAATGCTCAAGGCGAACGGCTGGACCGATGCCTATGTCCGTGCGGTCGCGTGGCGTGGAGCCGGCCCCGACATGGGCGTCTCGGCGGCGCGCAACCCTGTACGTCTGGCCATCGCGGGCTGGGAATGGGGCAACTATTACGGCGACGCCAAGATGAAGGGCGCCAAGCTCGACATCTCGAAGTGGAAGCGCCCGTCGCCCGAAACGATCCCCGTACACGCCAAAGCGGCGGGCCTGTATATGATCTGCACCACCTCCAAACACGCGGCAGAGGCCAAGGGCTGTTCCGACGCGCTGTTCATGGACTACCGTGGCTATGTGGCCGAAGCGACCGGCGCGAACATCTTTTTCGTCAAGGACGGCGAAGTGCACACGCCACTGGCCGATTGCTTCCTCAACGGGCTGACCCGTCAGACCGTCATCGGGATGCTCAAGGAAAAGGGCCTGACCGTGCACGAACGCCACATCATGCCGGAAGAGCTGGAAGGCTTCGAGCAATGCTGGCTGACCGGCACCGCGGCCGAGGTCACACCCGTCGGACAGATCGGCGACTACACCTTCGAGGTTGGCGCGCTCACCCGCGAGATTTCGGAAGACTACGAAAAGCTCGTCCGGTCCTGAACTGCGCCATCAAAACAAACGGCGCGAGGGGATCTCCCCCCGCGCCGTTTTCATGTCCGCACCTGCGGTGCAGCACGTCGTGTCAGTAAAGCGCGACCGGATTGATCATCGCCTGTACCGTGCCCTTGATCAGCGGCTGCCCGAGCACAAACATGAACTCTTGCACGCCTTCCGCGACCAGCGGTCCTGTGTTCATCGTCTCCAGAATATAGATGCCGTTGTCCTTGAGCAGCGTGACGTGGCCATAGAACACCTTGTCCCCCTCTTTCGGTGGAATCGCTTCTAGGCCCCATGTGTCTGCACCCACGGCCATCGGGTTCATCGACGCCATAAACACCGCGCCTTCGTTATTCAGCCCCGGTTCGGTGGACCCCCAGGCCGTCGGGTCGCTTTCCATCATGCCGTCGGTCCAGCCCGTGTGAAACAGCACGATATCACCTTCGTTTACCGTGATCTGCTGCGCCTCCATCGCGGCGGTAATCTCTGCCTCGCCAAAATGCTCACCGGCGGCCAACACATCCTTGCCCATGTGCTTGGCCATATCGATGATCACAGCGCGCCCGACCAAGGGCGGCACGGCATGCGTCCCCAATTTGGTCAGGCCGCTGATCGCCGAGATTTCCTTTTCGTCCAAACAGTTATAATACATCCCGTCTTCGCCCAGATGCCCAAGCCCGTCCAACTGCGACCCGATACCGATCCAGGTTTGCAGCAGATCGTCGTTATAATTGCCCTCATAGCCAAAGGACGACAGCTTTTGGCCGCCGTGCTGGTTCGGCTGGACCACCTGAAGGCTGAGCGAACGGGGCGGGAAGGCAGGTGTATCCGGCCCGATCACGATCCCGAGCGGCATCGATTTGCCCTGCTTGATCAGCTTGGCGGCCTGCAACGTGCGCTCGGTCGAGATCAGGTTCGCCGATCCCAGCTGGTCTTCAGGGCCCCAATGCGAATGGTCACAGTCTTGCGCCCATGCGGCAGATGCCCCGACACCGATGGACACGGCAGTTGCGATAATCTTGGTAAATTTCATCTTTCTTCCCTCCCAGAAAACAGGGTGCAGCACCGACGGGATACCCGCTGCTCCACACCCTAGAGGGTTAGGTTAACATGAAATTCAATCAGGGCACGTAGTTTCAACCGATCAGCTGGGTGTCCCCTGTGGCGTGCTGCTGGCCTTGGATTTGGATCGATCCAGTCCCAACTGCCGTTCCCGCCAGATGATCGCGGCACCGCCGGCGATGACCAGACCCGCACCGATCAGGATCGCAGGCGTCGGGATTTCGCTGAAAAGCACCCAGCCGATCAACACCGCGAACAGCATAGAGGCATAGTCGAACGGGGCGAGCATCGACACCGGGCCAAAGCGGTAAGAGGCCGTGATCATGATCTGTGATACCCCGCCGATCATGCCCGACAGGATCAGAAGCGCCGAGACTTGCCACCCGGGGTTCACCCACCAAAGCGGCTCCCAGTTGATCACCATGCCGGCGGGCAGCGTGAGGAACGAAAGGCAGGTTGCGGTGAGCGAGAAATAGAACACGATGGCCGCCGTGCTGTCGGTTTGCACCAATCGGCGCACGTGGATCTGCACAAGCGCGCGCATGATCGACGCGGCAACCACCATCATCGCCCCCAGCATGGCAAGCTGCGACACGCTATCCCCGCCTACGGTAAAGCGGGGGTACAGAACGATCAGCACGCCAATCAGCCCCACGGCCACCGCAGACAGTCGGAACACACGCACCTGTTCGCCCAGGAATATCGCGGCGAAGATTACCGTGAAAAGCGGCGTGGCATAGCCGATCGCGGTGACCTCTGGCAGAGGCAGCAGGCTAAGCCCGGCAAAGGTCAGCGCCATCGCCGTGGTCCCGAAAACGCCGCGCCAGACGTGGCCCATCAGATTGCTTGGCTTCAGCCCGTCGCGCAGGTCGCCGCTTTGCCATAGCCACAGGATGATCATCGGGAAGGCAAAGAACGACCGGTAGAACACGGCCTGGGCGGCGGGCACGGTGGCCGTCGCAATCTTGATGAGGGCCGCCATGACCGAGAACAGAAAGACCGCCCCCAGTTTAAGGGCGATGGCCCGGCCGGGGCGGTGCTCTGTCGTGGTGCTTTGCATGGCGCATGCTTGCGCCTGCAGGTTTCAAGTTGCAAGACCCCGCGTCAACTTGCGCGTCGTATTCCCGCCAACATGCAAAAGATCCGAGCGTTCCGCGCGACTTAGCCGATGATGCCGCGGTTTTCGCCGACCTGACCGCGGTGCAACAGCATATGGTCAAGCAGGACGCAGGCCATCATCGCTTCGCCCACCGGCACGGCGCGGATGCCAACGCAAGGGTCATGGCGGCCTTTGGTAATGATCTCTGTGTCTTCGCCGGTCTTGGTGATTGTCTTGCGTGTGGTCAGGATGCTTGACGTCGGCTTGACCGCAAAACGCAGCACGATGTCCTGACCAGTGCTGATGCCGCCCAGAATACCGCCCGCGTGGTTCGACGAATAGACAGGGCCGTCGGGGCCCATGCTGATCTCGTCCGCGTTCAGCTCTCCGGTCAGCATGGCGGCGGACATGCCTTCGCCGATCTCCACGCCTTTGACGGCGTTGATGCTCATCATCGCGGCGGCGAGATCGGTGTCGAGCTTGCCATAGACTGGCGCGCCAAGGCCCGCGGGCACGCCGCGCGCTGTCACCTCGATGATCGCACCGACGGAGGATCCGGATTTGCGCAGACCGTCCAGATACGCCGCCCACTCTTCTGCCGCTTTGGCGTCGGGCACCCAGAACGGGTTCTGTTCGATCTGGTCCCAGTCAAACGCGTCGCGGTCGATCTTGTGGGGGCCCATCTGCACCATGTAGCCGGTGATCTGCACATTCGGCGCAATCGCCTTGATCGCTTCGCGCGCAAGGCCACCCGCCGCCACACGCGACGCCGTTTCACGTGCCGAGGACCGCCCGCCCCCGCGATAATCGCGGATGCCGTATTTCTGGAAATAGGTGATGTCGGCGTGACCGGGGCGGAACTTGTCCTTGATGTCACCGTAATCTTTCGACCGCTGGTCGGTGTTCTCGATCATCAGCTGGATCGGCGTGCCGGTGGTGACACCTTCGAACACGCCCGACAGGATCCGCACCTCATCCGCCTCGCGGCGTTGCGTGGTGTATTTGTTCTGGCCGGGTTTGCGCTTGTCCATCCAGTGCTGGATCATCTCTTCGGTGATCGTCACACCGGGAGGGCAGCCGTCCACCGTGGCCCCCAAAGCAGGCCCGTGGCTTTCGCCCCAGGTGGTCACGCGGAAAAGATGGCCAAAGCTGTTGATCGACATGGGCGGTGCTCCTTTGGCGGTGATCCTTAACGGGGGCTGCACCATGCCTCAAGGGGTTTCACCTTGCGCGCGGGCGACAGGCGTTCTACCGATAAGACACCTCGGGGGGCCTGACAGGCTGAGATGTGCGCGCACGGACCCGTTGAACCTGAACCGGTTAACACCGGCGGAGGGAAGGTCTGGATACACCTCCAACGCTTTCTGACGCCGCATTTTGGAGGATGCCATGAAGTATCTTACACTTGCTGCCACCACGCTTTTCGCCACGCAAGCATGGGCCGAGACGCCCGAACTGGTGGTCTATACCTACGACAGCTTTGTCGCCGAATGGGGCCCCGGCCCCGTGATCGAAGCGGCCTTCGAGGCGGAATGCGCCTGCGATCTGAAATTCGTCGGTATGGGCGATGGCGCGGCGCTGTTGGCGCGGCTCAAGCTGGAAGGCGCGCGGTCTGACGCCGATCTGGTGCTGGGGCTCGATACCAGCCTGATCGCGGGGGCCAAGGAAACAGGGCTGTTCGCGCCCGCCACAGTGAACGCGGAATATGACCTGCCGGTCACATGGGAGGATGACAGCTTTGCCCCCTATGACTGGGGCTATTTCGCCTTTGTCCATAACGCTGATCTGACCCCGCCCGCGAATTTCCGCGCTCTGGCCGACAGTGACCTCAAGATCGTGATCCAGGACCCGCGGTCCTCTACCCCCGGTCTGGGCCTGCTGATGTGGGTCAAGGACGCTTATGGCGACGAGGCCCCTGCGATCTGGGAAGGTCTGGCGGATAATGTCGTGACCGTGACCAAGGGCTGGTCCGAAGCCTACGGCCTGTTTCTTGAGGGCGAGGCCGACATGGTGCTGAGCTATACCACATCCCCCGCCTACCACCTGATCGCCGAAGAGGACGCGACCAAAGCCGCCGCCGCTTTTGACGAAGGCCACTACATGCAGATCGAAGTGGTCGGCAAACTGGCAGGCAGCGACCAGCCCGAGCTGGCCGATCAGTTCATGCAGTTCATGGTATCGGACGCGGCGCAATCGGTGCTGCCCACGACCAACTGGATGTACCCCGCCGTCACGCCCCAAGGCGGGCTGCCCGAAGGCTTTGAACAGTTGATCGAACCGGGCAAGGCGCTGCTGATCCCAAGCGATGACGTGCCCGCCCTGCGCGAGGAAGCATTGGCCGAATGGCTCTCCGCGCTGTCGCAATAAGCACGAAAACCGGCATCAGCGCCGCCGTTCTGGTGGCGGCGCTGATCCTTGCTGCGGTGGGGGCGGTGCTGTGGCGGGCCGAGTTCGGCAGCGGGCTTGGCCCGGCCGATTGGTCCGCGATCCGGTTTACCGTGCTACAGGCCGCGCTTTCCGCCCTGCTGTCTACCATGCTGGCGATCCCTGTCGCCCGCGCCTTGGCGCGACGGCGCTTTGTCGGGCGCGGGCTGCTGGTCACGCTGCTGGGGGCACCGTTCATCCTGCCGGTGATTGTCGCCGTGCTGGGGGTGCTTGCGGTCTTTGGCCGCGCAGGCTGGCTCAATACGGCGCTGTCGGCGGTCGGATTGCCCGGCATCACGATCTACGGGCTGCACGGCGTGGTGCTGGCGCATGTCTTCTTTAACCTCCCGCTGGCCACGCGGCTGTTGTTGCAGGCGTGGCAGACCGTGCCCGCGGAACGGTTCAGGCTGGCCGCACAGCTTGGCCTGACCCCGCGCGCGGTATTTCGCAGCATCGAGCTTCCCCTCCTGCGGCAAATCCTGCCCGGCACCGCGGCGTTGATCTTTGTGATCTGCCTGACCAGCTTTGCCGTGGCGCTGACCCTTGGCGGCGGCCCCCGCGCCACGACGATCGAGCTTGCGATCTATCAGGCGTTCCGTTTCGACTTTGACCTGAACCGTGCAGCTCTGCTGTCGCTGGTGCAGCTTGGGCTTGCGGGCAGCACCGCCGCGCTGGCGCTGTGGATTATCCCCGCGATCAGTCTGGGCGGCGGGCAGGACCGCCCCCTGCACCGCTGGGACGCACGTGGTGGGCTGCAACGCGGGCTCGACGCGCTGTTCATCACGTTGGCGGCGGGGTTTCTGCTGCTGCCCCTGACCTCGGTCGTGCTGCGCGGGGCGATCGGCCTGCCGCAAATGCCCGCCAGCGTGTGGCAGGCAGCGGGCACCTCACTCATCGTGGCGCTGATCAGCGTGGTGGTCTTGCTGGCCTTGGCCCTGCCCCTTGCCGGATGGATCGCGACCCGCGCCCGCGGCGGGGTAGAGGCCGTGGGCCTCTTGGGGCTTGCGGCCTCTCCGCTGATGATCGGCACCGGTTGGTTCATTCTGATCAACCCTGTCGCCAACCCCTTTGCGCTGGCCCTTCCCGTCACGGCGCTGGTCAATGCGCTGATGGCCCTGCCCTTTGCCCTGCGTATTCTGGTGCCCCGCCTGCGCGACACGGTGCAGATCTATGGCCGGCAGGCGCAGATGCTGGGGCTGAGTGGATGGCCGCTTTGGCGCTGGCTGATCCTGCCACGCTTGCGCCCGCAGATCGGCTTTGCCGCGGGGCTGACCGGAGCCCTATCGATGGGGGATCTGGGGGTCATTGCCTTGTTCGCCGACCCCGACAGTGCCACCCTGCCACTGCAGATGTACCGGTTGATGGGGGCCTACCGGATGGAGGCCGCGGCCGGTGCGGCCCTGATCCTGCTGGCGCTGTCGCTTGGGATTTTCTGGATATTCGACAAGGGAGGGCGCTGGCATGCTGACGCTTGAGACCGCGCAGATCACCCAAGGCAGCTTTACCCTGCACGCCGACCTGACCCTTGCGCCCGCGCAGACCTATGCGGTGATCGGCCCCTCGGGTGCGGGAAAATCCACCCTGCTGGGGGCGCTTTGCGGGTTCATTCCGCTCAAGTCCGGCAGGCTGCTGTGGCAGGGCAAAGACATCACCCAAGCCGCCCCCGGTGCGCGGCCGATGACGATGCTTTTTCAGGATAACAACCTCTTTCCCCATCTCAGCGTGATGCAGAATGTGGGGCTGGGGCTGCGCCCCGACCTGCGGCTCGGCACTGCGGAACAAACCCGTGTACACGAGGCGCTTGATCGCGTCGGGCTGCAGGGGATGGCTGCCCGCAAGCCTACCGAGCTTTCCGGCGGGCAGCAAAGCCGCGTGGCCCTCGCACGGGTGCTGGTGCAAGCCCGCCCGCTTGTCCTGCTCGACGAACCCTTTGCCGCACTTGGCCCCGCCCTGCGCAACGACATGCTGGATCTGGTGGCCGCGCTCGCCGCAGAGACCAAAGCCGCGTTGATCATGGTCACCCACGCCCCCGAAGACGTGCGCCGCATCGCGGATCAGGTGATCTTTGTCGAAGGTGGCACCGCACATCCGCCGCAGCCTGCCGCAGCGCTGATGGACAACCCGCCCGACGCGCTGCGCGCCTATCTGGGGTAATCAGAAAATGACCGCGTAAAAGGTCAGCGATGTCAGCAGGATCGTCAGATACCCCAGCAGCACATAAAGCCCGTCGCGGGTGAACAGACCAAAGGCGAACAGCGCCACCGTCCCGCCCCCGAAGGACGACGCGAAGGGCACGAATTCAAGCAAGGGCCAACCCACAGGCAGGATCACGCAGGTCACCAACGTCAGCAGACGCATCGGGCCTGTCGTCAGAAACTGGAGCCTTTTGCCCGAGTGGCGATCAAAAAACGCAGCGGGCTTGCGCAGCCACCGCACGCAGAACAGCAACCGGGATGACTTGACCTCCCGGCGCAGCAGGAACTGCGGCAACCACAGACGTTTGCGCCCATAGACCGCCTGCGCCGACAGCACGATGATCACCATCGCCATGAAACTGGACACGCCAAAGACACCGGACAGCGGCGACACCAACAGCAGCGCGGCCAGCAGAATGAACGGGAGCAGGGACCGCTCTCCGAATTCGTTCAGCACATCGTTGATCGTGACCGTCTCGCGGCTGGCCGCTTGTTCCATCCCGTCCAGCAGATGGGTGAGGCTACGCTCCTCGATATTGTGCATATACCCCCCAAAGGTCAGCTGTCTAGTGCAAGCAATGCCGCCAGCCCGGCCCGATAGGTGGGGAACTGCGGTGCCCAGCCTAACGCCTGCTTGATACGGTCGTTCCGAACCTTCTTGCTTTCCGCGTAAAAGCTGCGGGCCATGGGGGTCATATCGGCCTGATCAAAGGGGATCGCGGGGGGCACGGGCAGGCCAAGCAGCTCTGCCGCGTGGGCGATCACGTCTTGCGGTGGCGCGGGGTCATCGTCGCACAGATTATAGACCGCGCCCGGGTCGGGCCGCTGCAAGGACAGCTCAAGCGCTTGGGCAATATCCTCGACATGGATCCGAGAGAAGACCTGCCCCTGCTTGATGATCCGCCGCGCCGTTCCGGCCCGTACCTTGGCAAAGGGGCCGCGTCCGGGGCCATAGATCCCTGCGAGGCGAAAGATATGCAGCGGCAGATCGGGGATCGCCTGCCACCGTGCCTCTGCCGTGACACGGGCGCGTCCGCGTTTGGTCGATGGTGTCAGCGGCGTGTCCTCGTCCACCCAATCGCCGCCGTGGTCGCCGTAAACCCCCGTTGTCGACAGGTAGCCGACCCACCGCAGATCGGGCGCGGCGCGGGTGACTGCATCCTCGACCGCATTCAAGACCGGATCGCCTGCGCTGTCCGGTCCGGCCGAGACGAGCACATTGGGAGACTGCGCGATCAACGCCCCCAGATCGGCCCCCGGCCAGACGACGGGTTCAACGCCTGTGTCCGCAATGGCATCTGCCTTGTCGGGACTGCGCGTGGTGCCGACGATGCGCCAGCCCTGCGGCACCAGCCGTGCGGCAAGGGCGCGCGCGCTAAAGCCATGCCCGATCGACAGCAGCGTTTTCTCCATGAGGCGTCCTTTCTATGTGGTGGCGGTCCGGGGCAAGGCGATCCGCTGCCCTTCGGGGACCAATGCATTCATCCGCGCGATATGTTCCGGCAGGCATTTGGTCAGGAAGTCATAGGTCTGGACCACATGCGCCCGCGCCGCCGGCCCCAGATGCGCATAGGCCGCCGGATTGCCCAGCACATCCGCCACCTGATCGCCCAGCGCATCGGGATCGAAGAAATCGCACAGCAGACCGGTTTCGCCGTGGGTAATCGCCTCGCGCACGGGGGCCACGTCAGAGCCGACAATCGTCGCGCCCATCGCCATCGCCTCGAGCAGGGACCACGACAGCACAAATGGCATCGTCAGATAAAGGTGGCAGCGGCTGATCTGTATCACCCTCTGGTAGTCCTCGTAGGACAGCTTGCCCAGAAAATGCACCCGCGACCAATCGACGTGCTTGCCCACCTCTGCCTCCATCTCGGCACGCAGTCCCCCGGGGTGTTTGCTTTTGCCGCCATAAGAGGTGTCGTTGCCCCCCACCACCAACACCCGCGCGTTGGGGCGTTGTTTCAGAATACGTGGCAATGCGCGCATGAACACATGAAAGCCCCGCGTGCGTTCAAGGTTGCGCGACACAAAGGTCAGCACCTCGTCATCCTTGGTCAGGGCGCGATCCATCCGCCCCAGCTTGAGCGTCACCGCCGGATCGGGGCGCAGCAGGTCTGTGCGTATCCCGTCGTGGCAGACATAGAGCTTGCGGTGAAAGCTTTGCGGAAAACGGTCACGCTGCCAGTAGGTCGGGCTGAGCCCGACATCGACGGTTTCGATATTGGCCAGCGGCACGGCATTGCGCGCGTGCAACAGAAAGGGGGTATTCTCGGTCACGGGGTCTTCGGGATCGAACCCCACAGGGCCGCCGGTATCGCTGTAGTAATACTCGAAGAAGCCGATGATCGGGACATCGGGCCAGATCTGCTTGAAAAACGTCAGCTCCCCCCAGCCCACATGCCCCACCACGATATCGGGTTTGAACCCTTCGCGGGTCTCGATCTGTTTGGCCGCGCGGGCGGCCCCCAAGCCGTTGCCGGTAGATTCCTCCCAGTTCTTCGACAGCCCATAGGCAGTCTCTGCCGGTCTGTGATGCGCCTTGTAGACCCGTGTCTCGACGCCCTCAAAACGGGGCGGGTTTTTGCGTTGGGTCAGGAAATAGATCTGGTGTGTGCGTTGATCGGCCAGCCATTGCACCAGCTCGCGGTATTGGCCGGGCATATTCTGGTGCACAAACATGATCTTCATGGGGTCGCCTTATGTCCTGTCGGTTGCAGACAGTTAGCCCAGTCGGCACGGACAGTGCAAACGCCACGGCGCTGGACGGCTCTGGCTTGAACCTCGGGCGATCTTCGTGTCAACGTCAGGTATGAAAGAACACACATTCCCCTCGTGGCCCGATGTGGCCGATCAACTGGTCGCTGTTGCGGCAGGACGCAGTGCTGCGGATACGATTATCACCGGCGGTATCTGGGTCAACGTGCACACGCGCGAAACCCTGCCGGACCATGATATCGCGATCAAGGCGGGGCGCATTGCCTTTGTCGGGCCGGACGCCAGCCATTGCAAAGGCGACACGACCAAGGTGATCGGGGCAAAGGGCCGCTATATGATCCCCGGCCTGTGTGACGGGCATATGCACATCGAAAGCGGCATGCTGACGCCGGCGGAATTCGCCCGCGCTGTGATCCCCCATGGCACCACGTCGATGTTCACCGACCCGCATGAGATCGCCAATGTGCTGGGGCTGGAAAGCGTGCGCATGATGCATGACGAAGCCCTGATGCAGCCGGTGAACATCTTCACCCAGATGCCGTCCTGTGCGCCATCCGCGCCCGGTCTGGAAACCACCGGCTTTGAAATCACGGCAGAGGATGTCGCCGAGGCCATGCACTGGCCCGGTATCATCGGTCTGGGCGAGATGATGAACTTCCCGGGTGTGACCGCGGGTGACCCCAAGATGCTGGCCGAGATTGCCGCAACGCAACGCGCGGGCAAGACCGTGGGCGGGCACTATGCCTCCCCCGATCTGGGGCCGGCCTTTGCAGCTTATGTCGCGGGCGGCCCTGCGGATGATCACGAGGGCACCTGCGAGGCGGATGCCATTGCGCGGATGCGTCAGGGGATGCGGTCGATGATCCGGCTGGGGTCCGCGTGGTATGACGTTGAAACACAGATCACCGCGATCACCGAAAAAGGGCTGGATTCGCGTAATATGATCCTGTGCACCGATGACTGCCATTCCGGCACCTTGGTGAATGACGGTCATATGAACCGCGTGGTGCGCCATGCCATCGACTGCGGCTGCGACCCGTTGGTCGCGCTGCAAATGGCGACGATCAACACCGCGACCCACTTTGGGCTTGAGCGCGAGATCGGGTCACTGACGCCCGGGCGGCGGGCAGATGTGATCCTGACCTCTGACCTCAGAACGCTCCCCATCGAGACGGTGATCGCGCGGGGGCAGATCGTGGCCGAGGATGGCGTGTGTCTGGTAGACTGCCCGCATTACGACTGGCCGCCCCATGCGCGGCAGACCGTCAACATGGGCAAAGCCCTTGGCGCGGATGATTTCCAGATCACCGCACCTGCGGGGGCCAATGCCGTCACCGCGAATGTGATCGGCGTGGTCGAGAATCAGGCCCCCACCCGCGCGCTGAAATTCGAACTGCCGGTGACCGAAGGCCGCGTGCAGTCCACGGGCGAAGTGTGCCAGATCGCGCTGGTCGAACGGCACCGCGGCACCGGCACTGTGGTCAACGCGCTGGTCTCGGGCTTTGGCTATCAGGGGCCGATGGCGATGGCGTCCACCGTGGCACATGACAGTCACCACATGATCGTGGTGGGCACCGATACCAAGCATATGGCGATGGCCGCGAACCGTCTGCGCGAGGTTGGCGGCGGGATCACCATCTTCAAGGACGGGGCAGAGCTGGCCATGGTCGAGCTGCCGATCGCTGGCCTGATGTCCGACAACCCCGCCTCCGAGGTCGCCGCCAAGACCCAAGCCATGATGCAGGCGATGCGCGACTGTGGCTGCACGCTGAACAACGCCTATATGCAACATTCGCTTTTGGCGCTTGTTGTCATTCCCGAATTGCGCATCTCTGACCTCGGCTTGGTCGATGTGCGCAGTTTTGAATTTATTCCTTTGTTAGAGCCTGTTTCATGACCAGAATCCTGACCCCAGACGCCCGCCCCGCCGAACAGTTCACCGATGCCGCTGCCGCCGTTGCACGGCTGATAGAGCTATACAGCCAAGCGACAGGCTTCCTGAGCGCGCATTTCCAGAAGGCGATGGACAGCGCCGCCCCGGAAACGCGGATCAGGGCCTTCTACCCCGAGATCCGGTTTACCACCTCCAGCTATGCGCAGGTGGATTCACGGCTGTCGTTCGGCCATGTATCGTCCCCCGGCACCTTCTCGGCCACGATTACGCGGCCAGAATTGTTCAAACATTACCTGACACAACAAATCCGTCTGCTGATCGAAAACCACGGCCAGCCCGTGACCATCGCGGTATCCGACACGCCGATCCCCGTGCATTTCGCGGTCAGCAATGACGACAGCGTGACGATCCCGCAGGAAGGTGCCGCGGATTTCACCCTGCGCGATGTGTTTGACGTGCCGGACCTGAGCACAACCAATGACGACATCGTCAACGGCACCTATCTGCCGCTGGACAACGTGCGCCCGCTGGCCCCCTTCACCGCGCAGCGCGTCGATTATTCGCTGGCACGGCTGACGCATTACACCGCAACCGATCCCGAACATTTCCAAAGTCACGTGCTGTTCACCAACTACCAGTTCTACGTCACCGAGTTCGAGGAATACGCCCGCGCCATGTTGCGCGACCCCGATAGCGGCTACACGTCCTTCGTATCTACCGGCAATGTCGAGATTTCGGACGGCGACGCGCCGCTGCCTGCGTCGGTCAAAACTCCGCAGATGCCGACCTACCACCTGAAGCGCGCGAACGGGTCCGGGATCACGCTGGTTAACATCGGCGTCGGCCCATCCAACGCGAAAACCGCGACCGACCACATCGCCGTGCTGCGGCCCCATGCGTGGCTGATGGTCGGCCACTGTGCCGGTTTGCGCAACACACAGGCGCTTGGGGATTTCGTGCTGGCGCATGGCTATCTGCGCGAGGATCACGTGCTGGACGACGACCTGCCGGTCTGGGTTCCGATCCCCGCGCTGGCCGAGATCCAGATCGCGCTGGAGGACGCCGTTGAACAGGTCACCCAGCTTGAGGGCTACGAGTTGAAGCGGATTATGCGCACGGGCACCGTTGCCACCATCGACAACCGCAACTGGGAATTGCGCGATCAATCCGGTCCGGTGCAGCGGCTCAGCCAGTCGCGCGCCGTGGCGCTGGATATGGAAAGCGCCACGATTGCGGCCAACGGCTACCGCTTCCGGGTGCCCTACGGCACGCTTCTATGCGTCTCGGACAAACCCTTGCATGGTGAATTGAAGCTGCCCGGTATGGCGTCTGATTTCTACAAAACGCAGGTCGCACGACACTTGATGATCGGTATTCGCGCGATGGAACAGCTGCGCGATATGCCGCTAGAGCGGTTGCATAGCCGAAAATTGCGCTCGTTTGACGAAACTGCCTTTCTCTAAAGGCCGAAATCGGCTGAAAATAGCATGTTTTCGCGGTTTCTTGCGACCTATTCGTTGTGTTCAGCCACAACATACCGTTACATTCTGCGCGTGAGGCCCTAATCCGGGCGGACGAAGGAGAAAAACAAGATGGCAACTAAACCAATGACAAAAACCCAGCTCGTCGCGGCTTTGGCTGAGGAAATGGGCGAAGACAAGAAAACAGCAAGCGCGGCACTGGACGCGGTTTGCGCGTTGATCACCAAAGAAGTCTCCGGCGGTGGCGCTGTGACACTTCCCGGCATTGGCAAAATCTACTGCCGCGAACGCCCCGAGCGTATGGTGCGCAACCCTGCCACCGGCGAACAGTTCAAGAAAGACGCGGACAAGGTTGTTAAGATGACCATCGCGAAAGCGCTGAAAGACAGCGTTAACGAATAAGACTGATCACAGTCTGTTCTGACAAAGGGTCGCCCACGGGCGGCCCTTTGCGTTTGACGCAGGTCTGCGTTGCGCTGAATGCGCTTGCCCCTGTCGGACAACTGCGGAAGTCTCCGCCCACTGGAAAACCTGAAAGGCCCGCTCATGGATATACGTGCAATTCTCATGGGGCTGGCCTTCGCCGTCATGTGGTCTTCGGCCTTTACGTCGGCGCGGATCATCGTCGCGGATGCGTCCCCTTTGATGGCTTTGTCGGCGCGGTATCTGATCTCTGGCCTGATCGGCGTGGGGGTCGCGCTGGCGCTTGGTCAGACGTGGCGACTGACGCGCGCGCAATGGCGGGCAACGATCATTTTCGGCGTGCTGCAAAACGCGGTCTATCTGGGGATGAACTTTGTCGCGATGCAGACCGTACAGGCGTCACTGGCGGCGATCATCGCCTCGACCATGCCGTTGCTGGTCGGTCTGGCGACATGGCTGTTTCTGGGGGAAAAGCTCAAGCCGTTGGGCATTGCAGGGCTGATCGCAGGTGTGATCGGGGTGGCCATCATTATGGGTGCAAGGATCAACGGAGGCGTCGATCTGACGGGGTTGGTGCTGTGCGGCGTCGGTGTGGTCGCGCTATCAGCGGCGACCCTGCTGGTGCGCGGTGCGACCTCTGGCGGGAACTTCCTGATGGTGGTGGGCTTGCAGATGCTTGTCGGCTGCGTCGCGCTGTCGATTGCGACCTTGCTGTTCGAGACGCCGCACATCAGCCCAAGCTGGCCACTGGCGCTGGCGTTCCTGTATACCTGTCTGGTGCCGGGGCTGCTGGCGACGGTGGTCTGGTTCTGGCTGGTCAACCGTATCGGAGCCACCCGCGCCGCGACCTTCCATTTCCTCAATCCGTTTTTTGGGGTGGCGATTGCCTGGCTGTTGCTGGGCGAACCGCTGGGGGTTCAGGATATCATCGGTGTCGCTGTGATTGCCTTGGGTATTCTTGCGGTTCAGGTCTCGCGGCAGCGCAGGGCCTGACCTGCAAGCCAAGGGGTTGGACGACAGGCGGGCGGTCACAGATCGGTGCGTCGGTGCATTACCCCTTTGAAAAACCCGCGCAGGCCCCATTTAATGTATCAAACCGCAAAGGAGCCTCGCATGCCGACCTATGAAAAGACCGACGCCGCCATTAACGCTCTGTCCCCCGAAGAATTCCGTGTCACCCAGCAGAACGGCACCGAACGGCCGGGCACGGGCAAGCTGCTCGATAACAAAGAGCCGGGCATCTACGTAGACATCGTATCTGGCGAGCCGCTGTTCGCGTCCTCGGACAAATACGAGTCCGGCTGCGGCTGGCCGAGCTTTACCAAACCCATCGAACCGGCCCATGTCGCCGAACTGCGTGACGCGTCGCTGGGGATGATCCGCACCGAGGTGCGCAGCGCCCATGGGGACAGCCATCTGGGCCACGTCTTCCCCGACGGTCCCGCGGATCGTGGCGGGCTGCGCTATTGCATCAATTCCGCCTCGTTGCGCTTTATTCATCGTGACGACATGCAAGACGCAGGCTATGGCGATTATATCAACCAAGTGGAGGATGTAGCATGAGCGAACAACGTGCAGTACTGGCCGGAGGATGCTTTTGGGGCATGCAGGACCTGATCCGCAAACGCGAGGGGGTTCTATCGACCCGCGTGGGCTATTCGGGCGGCGATGTGCCCAATGCCACCTACCGCGATCACGGCACCCATGCCGAGGCGATCGAGGTGATGTTTGACGACGACGTGATCAGCTATCGTGATCTGCTGGAATTGTTTTTCCAGATCCACGACCCGACAACGCTGAACCGTCAGGGCAATGACCGCGGGCTGAGCTATCGTTCGGCGATCTACTATGTCGACGAAGACCAGAAAGCCACGGCGCTGGACACGATTGCCGATGTAGAGGCATCGGGCATCTGGCCGGGCAAAGTCGTGACAGAGGTAGAACCCGTCAGCGACTTCTGGGAAGCAGAGCCCGAGCATCAGGATTATCTGGAGCGTATTCCAAACGGCTATACCTGCCACTTCCCGCGCCCCGATTGGGTCCTGCCCAAACGCGCGGCAGCAGAATAAACGCAAAACGGCGCAGCCCCTCGGGTTTGCGCCGTTTTCTTTTGTGCAGAGTCAGGCCGATGCGACCCTTGGCCTGCCTGTCGCCTCGACCGTCAGCAGCGCTTCAATAAAGACCTTGCGGCTTTCGACCTCTGCATGGCGGATGTCGCGTTGCACGTCGATCTGCACATCGACCACCCCCGCCGCCCGCGCCGCCGCCTCTGCCTTGTCGCGCAGGGTTGCCTCAAGCGTGCTCAGCGCCTGTGTCTGATCCGTGAAATCCTGCGGCCCGCCGGCCAGATACACCCTGAACCGCCCCTCTGCGGGCGAGGTCACCGTGCCGCTTTCCCGCATGGTCACACGCCCGACGACAGCGCCAATGGCATTTGCCACCGCGGCGTGTTCGGGCAGGATCATCTGCGTGCCCAACCGTTCCCCCACCGCCGGATAATAGGCCGCGGCAGAGGCCCCCAGCCCGATCACCGGCAGGTTCAACGCCGCCTCGATCCGCACAAGCCCCGCGTGCCCGCGCAACCCGCGCTGCAACAGCTCGTGGCGGGCCAGCGTTTCGGGTTCTGTACCAAAGGCGGGCTCTTCTTCCGCCAGCGCCGCTTCCAGCATGGCCAGCGCGGTCTGTTCGGTCAGTTGATCCACGATGATCTGCGCCATAGCGGCGGGGTCAGGGGCCAGCATCTGCCCCGCGCCTGTGCGTCGCCGTCCAAACAACCGCAGCGCCTTGCCTGCGGCCTCGGCGTCCCACGCTGCCACCCGTCCCAGCACATGGCTTGCGTCCGATGGCGTAACGCCGGCCAGCTGGACCAAGCCACGCTCTACCAGACGTTTCAGCGCGCCTGTCTCTATCCGGGCGCGCAGGATGTCGGCCATCGGGTGCAGCCCGTCACCAATACGGTCCAGCAGCATTTGTTCACGCGCCGAGATCCCCTCGCGCGGTTGACTGGCTACGGCACGCACAAAGCGCCCGTCATATTCGCCGGGGGTGGTGCTGCGCAGCTGCGCATCAAGCGCGGCATGAACCACCTCGGGTGCCTCCGTCGCGATGAGCGCAATGGGCAAGACCCGCTTGGGCCCCAGCGTCACCCCCCCCTGCAAGCCTTCGGTCAGGAAATGCACCTCGCTGTCGCCCCCCAGACCAGTGGTGCGCATGGCAACGGCCTCTACCATCGTGCGGTAGCTGCCGACGCGGGCCCCTGCGGGGTCGATCGCGGGCCGGCCATCGCGCAACAGGGCCACATCGGTGGTGGTGCCGCCAATATCGCTGACCAACGCACGGGCCGCACCGGTCATCCACCGCGCCCCCACGATCGAGGCCGCAGGCCCGCTGAGGATCGTTTCAATCGGCCGTTCCCGTGCCTGCGCGGCAGAGATCAGCGCCCCGTCCCCCCGCACCACCATCAACGGGGCCGCGACGCCAATGTCGGTCAACACATCCTCGGCCCGCCCGATCAACCGGTCGATCATCCCGATCAGCCGCGCGTTCAGCACCGCTGTCAGCGCCCGTTTCGGCCCGTTGAGCTTGGCCGACAGCTGATGCGAGGCCGACACGGGCCGCCCCGTCACCTGCGTCACCAAGTCGGCGACACGTTGTTCATGCGCGGGGTTGCGCGTGGCGAACTGGCTGGCGACGGCAAAACCGCTGACCTGTTCACGCTGCTCGGTCAAAAAGGAGATCAGCGCGGCTTCGTCCAGCGGGGCACGCTCTGCGCCTGCGTGGTCATGACCACCGCCAAGGATCAGATAGGGGTCACCGTTCAGCGCCCCTGCCAGCCCGTGCGTCTCAAGATCCCGCTTCTTGAAGCCGACATAGATCAACGCGACGCGCCCGCCCTGCCCTTCGACCAGCGCATTGGTTGCCAGCGTGGTCGACAGCGACGCCATCGCCACCTGACCCGCTGAAACATCGGCCGCCGCCAGCACGCGGCGCACGGCCTGCCCCACACCAATGGCCAGATCGGCGCGGGTGGTCAGCGCCTTGGCCGATGCGACCACCGTGGTTTCATCGCGGATCAGCACCGCATCCGTATAAGTGCCGCCCGTATCGACCCCAAGCAAAAGCGCCATTCAACTATCCTTGCACCGTTTTCCTAGGGTTTACCTGTTCCGGCGCAGCGGTCCAGCCCTGTCAGCCGTGGTTTCCACGCAGACGGGCCACGGCCCATTGCGCCGCGTCGGCGACAGTCGCGTCCGGATCGTCCAACAGGCCCTGTGCCACGGGGGTCAGACGCGCCTGACCGGAGTTACCAATGGCATAAAGCACATTGCGAATGAACCGGTTGCGCCCGATCCGCTTGATCGGCGAGCCGCTGAACCGCAGTCGAAAGGCCGCATCATCCAGCGAAGCCAGCTCTGCCAGATCGGGGGCTCCGACACCGCCGTGATAGCGCAAATCGCTCGCCGCGACGGCGAATTTGTTCCACGGGCAGGCGGCAAGGCAATCATCACAGCCGTAGATGCGGTTGCCCATCTTGCTGCGCAGCTCTAGGTTGACCGGCCCGTTGTGTTCAATCGTCAGATAAGAAATGCAGCGCCGCGCATCCAGCTGATAGGGCGCGGGGAAGGCATTGGTCGGGCACGCCGCGAGGCAGGACCGGCACGACCCGCAGTGATCCACCTCTGCCGTGTCGGGGGTGAAATCCAACGTGGTGAAAATCGCGCCCAGAAAGGCCCAGTTCCCCCAGTCGCGGCTTAGCAGATTGGTGTGTTTGCCCTGCCAGCCCAGCCCCGCCGCCTGCCCAAGCGCCTTTTCCGGCACGGGGGCCGTGTCGACAAAGACCTTCACCTCGCAGGGTTCCTGCGCCACCAGCCATCGCGCCACCCGCTTGAGCCGTTTCTTGACGATGTCGTGGTAGTCGCGCCCCTGCGCATAGACCGACACGCCCGCCTTGTCGGGGTGGTTCAGCACCTCGGTCGGGTCGTATTCAGGGGTGTAGCTTTCGGCCAGCATGATCACCGACCGGGCCTCGGGCCAAAGGGCGGCAGGGTTGCCGCGCCACGCCATGCGGTCGGCCATCCATGCCATCTGCCCATGATAGCCTGCATCGACGAAAGCCTGCAGCCGTTCCGGCACATCAGGCACCGCGTCGGGGCGGCAAATCCGGCAGGAGACAAAGCCTTCGTCCAGCGCCTGCGCCACCAACCGGCCCCGCAGGGCGTCCGTATCGGCAGCCGGTGTCACAGACATCGGCCGCGGCGTGGATCAGAAATCAAGGTCATTGTAATGCTTCGGCGGCGGGAAACCCGGCACCTGATCGGCCAGCAACGACCGGAACGCGGGGCGGGACTTGATCTTGGCGTACCAGTCCTTGACCACGTCGGACCGGTTCCAGTCCACATCCGAGATATAATCGAGCGAGGACAGATGCGCCGCCGCCGCGAAATCGGCCAGCGTCATCACGTCGCCTGCCAGCCAGCGCCGGTGGTCCAGCAGCCATGCCATATAATCAATGTGATACTTGATCGCCTTGGCCCCGTCCTTAACGTTGCGGCTGTCGGGAAACCCCTGCTTCATCACCTTTTTGTTCACCCGTTCATACAGCAGCTTCGAGGTGACCTCGTCGTGGAACTTGTCATCGAACCAGCTGACCAGACGACGCACTTCAAGCCGCTGGACCGGATCAGAGGGCATCAGCGACGGTTCGGGGCGGGTCTCTTCGATATATTCGCAGATCGCTGCGCTTTCGGACATGATGATGCCATCAAGCTGCAATACGGGCACCTTGCCCGCCGGATTGCGGCGCATGAAATCTGGGTCTTGCTCCCAATACCGCTCTTCGACGCGTTCAACCTCGATCTTCTTTTCAGCGAGGCTCAGCCGGACTTTGCGGCAGAACGGCGAAAGCGGGACGTGAAACAGGCGAGCCATAAGGGGTTCCGGTACTAACAAACAGGGGTTTCATCCTCATGCCCGTCTTGGTTGGGTTTTTCAACTCTCGAAACAGGCTGCCCGTCCGTCCTTGCTGATTGTCGCCGCACCATCGCGGATCTGGGCGCTGCGCTTGCGCACCGCGGCAGAGGGGCGCGCGGCCGAACGGGTTTTCGGAGACGGCAGGATCGCGGCCAGCCGCGCCGCTTGGGTTGCGGTCAGCTTGGCGGGAATCACCCCAAAGTAATGTTGTGCCGCGGCGTCGACACCAAAGATGCCTTCGTCGAACTCGGCCACATTCAAATAGACCTCGATGATGCGCCGCTTGGTCCAGACGGTTTCAACCAGCGGCGTGATCCCGGCCTCAAGCGCTTTGCGCAACCATGTGCGACCATGCCAGAGATAGACGTTCTTGACCGTCTGCTGCGACAGGGTGGATGCCCCGCGGTTTGATCCTTCGGCGATGGCGCGTTTGATCGCGGCCAGATCAAAGCCCCAGTGCTGGCAGAAATTCGCATCTTCCGCCGCCACGACAGACCGCGCCATGACAGGGGCCACGTCTTCCAGCGCGACCCATTGCTGGTCCACGCCCCCCAGCCTACGGCCTTCGCTGAACATATAGGGGGTCGTCGGCGGGTTGATCACCGCAAACAGCAACACCAGGGCGATCAACAGGCCAAGCACGGCGAGCACCAGCTTGAACGCGCCCCGAACCACACGCCGCTTGAGCGACCGCAGCTGCGCCGCAGGGGACGGGGTCTTGGACTTGGCTTTGCCCTTGGATTTGGAGGATGCGCGTTTTGCCATAGCCATCAGCTATATCGTGGCAATGGCTTATTGTGAACGGGCACTGCGGACGGAAATCCCTTTTGCAAGATAAGCCCCGATCAACGCAGAGGCCTTGGGCGACGGGTGGGTGTTATCGCTGGCAAACAGGCTCGGATCCTGACGGTCGATGACGGTTTCTGAATCAAGGAATGTCACCCCCGGGGTTTGTGCCGCAAACCGCGCGATGCGGCGTTCCAGCAGCACCAGATCATCGCGACAGCCTTCGAATGACCCTTTGCCATTGCCGGCGTAATACCCCATCCACATCACCTGCGCGCCCGTGCTGCGCAAACGCGTCAGAAAGGCGGGGATTTCCCCAGTAGCGGCATCCGCAGCGATCAGCGTGTCGACCACAGGCGTGCAGGCCGCGCATTTGCAGTCGTTGAACCCCAGATCATTGGCCCCGCCGTTCACCACGATCCAGTTCCACCGCCCGCCGGGGTACTGATCCTGAATATCGAAACCAACAGCGGACAAGAGCGTGCTGTCATTGCTGAACTGCGCCCCGGGGACGGCCTTGCTGACCACATTGCGGCCAAGGCTTGCTGCCATCGCATCGGGGATCGCCTGATCGCTTGATCCGTTCCACGCCATGACGGAGTCGCCAATCACCAGAATATCGCCGCCGCCCTTGGGCGCAGCATCGGTACAGGCCGCAAGCGCGAGCCCCACCAGCAAAAGCGCCATCAGCCGGACGCGAGAGGTAAGTGTTTTGATCATCCCGTAACTATAGGCCGGTTGCGGCCCCGGTAAAGCGTGGGCGACGCACAAAAGAAATCGGGCGCGAGGTTTCCCCCGCGCCCGATCTATCCGTTTTGCTTACTCCGCCGGGATCGCGTGTTCTTCGACGCTCAGCGGGGCGGGCAGATGGACCAGCATCTCTTTGGGGCAGATCTGCAGGAAGTTATCCTTTTCAATGTCCCAGTGCTGCAGGATGTCTTCGGCCTTGCGGCTGTTGGTTTCCTGCAGGTGCCGTTCAATCAGGCCCTTCAGCTGGTTTTCCCAATGCTCGACCGTGACAGGGCAGGTCACCAGCGTTTCGCGGTTCAGCATTTTGTCGGCCTTGCCATCGGGGTTGTAGAGATAGGCCATACCGCCCGTCATACCCGCGCCAAAGTTCGCGCCGATCTCGCCCAGGATCACGGCCACACCGCCGGTCATGTATTCACACCCGTTGCTGCCGCAGCCTTCGATCACCACATGCGCGCCCGAGTTCCGAACGCCGAAACGTTCACCGGCACGGCCCGCTGCGAACAAAAAGCCCTTGGTCGCGCCATAAAGCACCGTGTTGCCGATGATGGTGTTGTCAGAGGCGACGATGGTGCTGGCCATAGACGGGCGCACGACGATGGTGCCGCCCGACAGACCCTTGCCGACATAGTCATTCGCATCGCCGGACACTTCAAGCTTGAGCCCCGGTGCCGCGAAGGCCCCCAGCGACTGCCCTGCCGAACCGGTCAGCTTGACCGTCAGGTGATCGGGCTGCAGCTGGTTGTTCATGCCGAAGTTGCGGATGATGTGGCTTGAGACGCGGGTGCCCACGGTACGGTGCGTGTTCTGCACCGCATAGCTCAGCTGCATCTTCTCGCCATCTTCAAGGAAGCGCGCGGCGTCGCGCACGATTTCAGAGTCCAGCGTGTCCAGCACAGCGTTGCGTGGCTTGTTGCGGTCATAGACAATCTCTGCCGCGCCATCGACGGTGATCAGCAGCGGGTTGAGATCCAGATCGTCAAGATGCGCAGACCCACGGCTGACCTGTGCCAGAAGATCAGCACGGCCAATCACATCATCCAGGCTACGCGCCCCGATAGAGGCGAGCAATTCACGCACTTCGGTGGCGTAGAAGGTGATCAGGTTCACGACCTTATCGGCGTTGCCGGTGAACTTGCCACGCAGCGCTTCGTCTTGGGTGCAGACGCCGACGGGGCAGGTGTTGGACTGGCACTGACGCACCATGATACAACCCATCGCGATCAGCGCGGCGGTGCCGATGCCGTATTCCTCGGCTCCCATCATCGCGGCCATAACGATGTCACGCCCTGTGCGCAAACCACCGTCGGTCCGCAGGGTGACGCGGTCACGCAGGTTGTTCATCGCCAGAACCTGATGCGCCTCGGTCAGGCCCATCTCCCACGGCAGACCCGCATACTTGATCGAGGTCGCAGGCGATGCGCCCGTGCCGCCATTATGGCCCGAGATCAGGATGATATCCGCTTTGGCCTTTGCCACACCGGCCGCAATCGTGCCAACGCCCGAGGACGCCACCAGCTTCACGGTCACCTTACAGCGCGGGTTGATCTGCTTGAGGTCATAGATCAGCTGCGCAAGGTCTTCGATGGAATAGATATCGTGGTGCGGCGGGGGCGAGATCAGGGTCACGCCCTTGGTCGAATGGCGCAGACGGGCGATCAGGTCGGTGACCTTCATGCCCGGAAGCTGACCACCCTCGCCGGGCTTGGCCCCTTGGGCGACCTTGATTTCAAGCTCTTCACACTGGTTCAGGTATTCGGCAGTCACACCGAAACGGCCCGACGCCACCTGCTTGATCTTGGCCGACGGGTTATCACCGTTGGCCTCGGGCACGAAGTGCGCCGGATCTTCGCCGCCTTCGCCAGAGTCTGACTTGGCCCCGATGCGGTTCATCGCGACGTTCAGGGTCTTATGTGCCTCGGGTGACAGCGCGCCAAGGGACATGCCCGGCGTCACGAACCGCTTGCGGATAGAGGTGATGGATTCGACCTCTTCGATGGGCACTGGGGCCCCCAGCGGCTTGATGTCCAGCAGGTCGCGCAGATGGATCGGCGGGTTGCTTTGCATCTTGGCGCTATATTGCTTCCACATCTGGTAGGACGCTTTGTTGCAGGCCATTTGCAGCATGTGCATCGACGATGCTTCCCATGCGTGGGTCTCGCCGGATTTGCGCGCCTTGTAGAAGCCGCCGATGGGCATGACGACGCCATCACCCTGCCAACCACGGTCGTGGACCGCTTCGGCCTTGCGTTGGATACCGGTCACACCGATCCCGCTGATACGGCTGGTCATGCCGGGGAAGTATTCCGCGCACATCGCACGGCTCAGCCCTACGGCTTCGAAGTTCAGGCCGCCGCGGTAGGAGGACATGACGCTGATCCCCATCTTGGCCATGATTTTCAGCAGCCCCTGATCAATTGCCTCGCGGTAGCGGGCCATCGCGGTCGTCAGGTTCATGTCCAGCAGACCACGCCCGATACGATCCGCCAGCGAATCCTCCGCAAGGTAGGCGTTCACCACGGTGGCACCACAGCCGATCAGCACGGCAAAATAATGCGGGTCCACACATTCGGCCGAGCGCACGTTGAGCGAGGTAAAGGTCCGCAGGCCCTTGCGGGTCAGCTGGCTGTGCACGGCAGAGGTCGCAAGGATCATCGGCATCGCCACGCGGGTCGCATCGCTGAACTGGTCGGTCAGCACGATGTGACCAGCGCCCGAGCGCACGGCGTCTTCTGCCTCGTCCCGGATGCGGCGCAGGTTTTCGCTCAGGTTGTTGCCGCCCGGCTCGAACGTACAGTCGATGGTGACGGAATTCGCGTTGAATTCGGTCATCAGCTGATCGAACTGCGCGTTCGCGAGGAACGGGCTATCAAGCACGAGGATCTCAGTCTGGGCGCTGGATTCATCCAGCACGTTCTTGAGGTTCCCGAACCGCGTTTTCAGGCTCATGACGCGGAATTCGCGCAGGCTGTCGATGGGTGGGTTGGTGACCTGGCTGAAGTTCTGGCGGAAGAAATGGCTGAGCGGGCGGTACTGGTTCGACAGAACCGCCGACGGGGTGTCATCGCCCATGGATGCCAAGGGCTCTTTCGCATCTTCGGCCATCGGTGCGAGGATCTGCTCGAGGTCTTCGATGGTATAGCCCGCTGCCACCTGACGGCGACGCAGCTCATCGCCCGAGAACAGGGCCTTTTCCTCGACATCGCCAAGCGCTTTGTCCAGCTCGTTGATCTTGCCGACCCATTCACCAAAGGGACGCGACGCGGCGAGCTTGTCCTTGATCTCGGTGTCGCCGAACATCTTGCCTTCTTCGATGTCGACCGCCAGCAGCTGACCGGGGCCAAGCGCGCCTTTGCGCACGACATTCGCCTCGTCCTGCGGGACCATCCCCGCCTCGGAACCCGCGATCAGCATGCCGTCACCGGTGACGACGAAACGCATGGGGCGCAGGCCGTTCCGGTCAAGACCGGCGCAGACCCAGCGGCCATCGGTCATGGCCAGCGCTGCGGGACCATCCCAAGGCTCCATCACCGAGTTGCAATAAGAATACATGTCGCGCCATGCCTGGGGCAGCTCGACCGCCTGCTTGGACCAGCTTTCAGGCACCAGCATGGTTTTCGCCATCGGGGCCGAACGACCCGCGCGCACCAGGACTTCGAACACCGAATCCAGCGCGGCAGAGTCGGACGACCCCGCGGCGACGATCGGTTTGATATCTTCGGCCATGTCGCCAAAGGTGCCCGACGCCATGCGGATCTCGTGGCTTTTCATCCAGTTGACGTTACCCTTGAGCGTGTTGATCTCGCCGTTATGGGCCAGCATGCGGAAGGGCTGCGCCAGCCACCACTGCGGGAAGGTGTTGGTGGAATAACGCTGGTGATAGATCGCAAACGCGGATTCAAAGCGTTCGTCCATCAGGTCGGGGTAGAAGTTGGCAACATCCTGCGCCAGCATCATGCCCTTGTAGATGATCGACCGGCAGGACATCGACGCGATGTAAAGCGTCGGCACCTGAGCGGCCAGCGCGGCTTTCTCGATGCGGCGACGGATGACGTAAAGCTCGCGCTCGAATGTTTCCTCGTCCACGCCCTTGGCGTTGGAAATCAGGATCTGTTCGATCTCGGGACGGGTCGCGTTGGCCTTTTCCCCCAGAACCGACGTATCGACGGGCACGTGGCGCCAGCCGTAGATATAGTAGCCCATCCGCAGCACTTCGGTTTCAACGATGGTCCGGCAGGTTTCCTGCGCGGCAAAGTTGGTGCGCGGCAGAAAGACCTGACCGATGGCGATCAATTCACCTTCGCGGGGGCTGTGACCGGTGCGACGCACCTGATCGTAGAAAAAATTGACGGGGATCTGCACGTGGATGCCCGCACCGTCGCCGGTCTTGCCATCGGCATCCACCGCACCACGGTGCCAGATCGCCTTGAGCGCCTTGATCCCGTTTTCGACAACCGCGCGGCTGCTGGAGCCGTCGATGTTCACAACAAGACCCACCCCGCAGGATGAATGCTCTTCTTCTTCGGAATACAGACCGTTTTCTGCCATGAAGGCGCGTTTTGCTTCTTCGCGTGCTACCCAGGCGTCATCGTACTTGGTCATTTGGAATCTCCTAAATCGGGCGCGCCCGAGGCGCGAAATATCAGTTGAAAGGGGCGCTTATTCGGCCGCGATGGCCACGCTGGCCCCCATCTTTTCAAGGATCGCCTGCGCACAGTCGCGCCCGTCCTTGATGGCCCAGACCACCAGCGACGCACCGCGCACGATATCGCCCACGGCATAGACGCCATCCAGCTCGGTCGCGCCGGTGATATAGTCGGCCTTGACCGTGCCCCAACGGTTGACCGGCAGCTCGGGCGTGTTCCACAGCGTGGGCAGGTCTTCGGGTTCAAAGCCAAGCGCCATGATCACAAGATCCGCCTCTTCGACATAATCGGCGCCCTCGATCACCTCGGGGGCCTGACGACCCGAGACATCCGGCGCGCCAAGGCGCATCTTTTGCACGACGACGCCGGTCACCGGATCACCGACGAACCCTTTGGGCGCGGACAACCATTCGAAGACCACGCCTTCTTCCTCGGCGTTTTGCACTTCACGTTGCGAGCCGGGCATGTTGGCGCGGTCACGGCGGTACAGACATTTGACCGAGGTCGCCCCCTGACGGATCGAGGTCCGTACACAGTCCATCGCGGTGTCACCGCCGCCGATCACGACGACGCGCTTCCCTTGAGCATTAAAACGGCCGGAATCGAATTCCTCTACCTTGTCGCCAAAGCTTTTGCGGTTGCTCACGGTCAGGAAATCAATCGCGCGCTCAAGGCCAACGCCGCCCACGCCGGGGGCCTGGATGTCACGTGTTTTATAGACGCCCGTCGCGATGATCACGGCGTCATGCTTGGCGCGGATATCGGCAAAGCTGATGTCGACGCCCACGTCACAGTTCAATTCAAAGTTAACGCCGCCTTCGGCCAGCTGGTCGTTGCGGCGCATGACCACATCTTTTTCCAGCTTGAAACCGGGGATGCCGTAGGTCAGCAAACCACCCGCGCGGTCATAGCGGTCATAGATGGTGACCTGCACACCCGCGCGGCGCAGCACGTCGGCTGCGGCCAGACCACCGGGGCCCGCGCCGATGATGCCAACGGATTCTGCGCGTTCGGTCTTGGGCTTGATCGGCTGCACCCAGCCATTTTCCCACGCGGTATCGGTGATGTATTTCTCGACCGAGCCGATGGTCACAGTGCCGTGGCCGGATTGTTCGATCACACAGTTGCCTTCGCACAGACGGTCCTGCGGGCAGATGCGGCCGCAGATTTCGGGGAAGGTGTTGGTGGCCTGGCTGACCTCATAGGCCTCTTGCAGCCGCCCTTCGGCGGTCAGGCGCAGCCAGTCGGGGATGTTATTGTGCAGCGGGCAATGGGTCTGGCAATAGGGAACGCCACATTGACTACAGCGGCTGGACTGCTCCTGCGCTTTCTCATCCGCGTATTCCGCGTAAATCTCTTTAAAGTCTTCACGACGCAGATTCGGCATCCGTTTTTCGGGCATATCCCGGGAAACCGTTGTAAACTTGAGCATTGGCTGCTTTGCCATCTTGGATCTCTCCGCCTGAAACACGTTGCTGCCCCCTCATACACAGGGGCTAAACGATTATAAAGGCAGCATTGCTGACCTATATGCGGTTTATTTCATATCGACCCAAAAAATCCCGCAAATTTATCACATATTTATGTCCGTTACGGACCCAATTACAGGCTTTCCTTCCAGCCCCCCAAAGTTATACGCCTATGCCATCGCCAATGAACCAAAGGCCGGCCCCCTTATGACCCTGTTCCAACTGCTGCTTGTCGCAATCATTCAGGGTCTGACAGAGTTTCTGCCTGTCTCTTCCTCGGGTCATTTGATCCTGCTGCCCACGCTGACCGGCGGGCCGGATCAGGGGCTTGCGATTGATGTCGCGGTGCATGTGGGCACCCTCCTTGCGGTCGTGCTCTACTTCCGGTCGGAGGTCGCAGAAGCCACCATCGGGCTTGGTCGCCTGCTGCGCGGCAAGATGGACACCCCCGGCGCAAGGCTGGCCGCCCTGCTGATCCTCGCAACACTTCCGGTGCTGGTCGTCGGGCTGGCGTTCAAGCTGCTGGGGATTGACGAAATGCTCCGCTCTGTCGCGGTGATCGGCTGGACCATGCTGCTCTTCGGTATTGTGCTCTATTGGGCGGATCACACGGGACGCAGCGATCGGGATACTGGCGACTGGGATGTCAAAGGTGCCGTCTGGATGGGGCTGGCGCAGGCGCTTGCGCTGATCCCCGGCACATCGCGGTCGGGCATCACCATCACCGCCGCCCGCAAACTGGGCTACGACCGCGGCAGCGCTGCCACACTGTCCATGTTGATGTCGATTCCCACGATCCTCGCCTCTGGCGCGCTTTTGTCACTGGATGTGATCGGGCAAGCCGACGCGCAGCTCGCGCGCGACGCGTCGATCGCTGCGGGCTTTGCCTTTGTTGCCGCACTGGCGGCACTGGTCCTGATGATGCGCCTGTTGCGCAGCGTGAATTTCACCCCCTACGTCATCTATCGCATCCTGCTGGGGACAGCGCTTTTGGTATACGCCTACAGCTAACGCAAAAGGCCCCGCCGTCGCCGGCAGGGCCTTTCCAAATTCGACATCGAAATCGTTAGGTCCGCAGGTTCTTCGCGGATTGCTTGATCTCGTCATACTGGCCCGAGGGGCGGAACCGCCACAGGTACTCGGGCAGGACGGAGCCCATGGACACCGGGCTGATACCCAAAGCATCAAAGCCCTGCGCCCCCTCACCCACAACATTATCATGCGCCAGGTTCTTGACCTGATCGCGGGTCAGCGTGTTGTTCTTGACCAGGCCGAGCGTCACCGATTGCAACACATCAAGACCAAAGGCGATCACCTTCGCCACGAAAGTCGGCAAGGCGACAACCATGCGGCGACGGTTCACCACATCAAGCATACGTTGCATCAGGCCGCGAAAGCTTTCGACCTCAGGGCCACCCAGTTCGTAAATACCGGCAGCGGCCTTGCCTGTCACTGCAAGCTCCGCCGCGTGGGCCACGTCATCTACATAGACGGGCTGGAACAGCGTATCCGCACCCACAGCCGGGATCGCAGGGCTGATGCGCGTCATACCAGCGAAACGGTTAAAGAAGTCATCCTCGGGGCCGAACACGATCGAGGGGCGCAGGATAACAGCCTGCGGCATATGCTTGAGCACACCGGCCTCTCCCATCGCCTTGGTCTGGGCATATTCGCTATCCGCCTCGGCATCCGCCCCGATGGCAGAGATTTGCACCAAACGCGCGATCCCTTCGGCGGCGGCCAAGCGCGCAATGCGTTCTGCGCCGTCGGCCTGAATGGCGTCAAAGGTGTTCTTCCCCGCCTCGGCCAGAATACCGACGCAGTTGACCACCGCATCAGCGCCCTGCAGCGCATCGCGCACCGAAGCGTCATCACGGATGTTGCAAAAAACCGGTTCGACCTGGCCGACAGTCCCGTAGGTGCGCACAAACAGCGCCTCGTTCGGGCGACGCACCGCGACGCGCACACGCCATCCCGCCAACGCCATGCGACGAACGATATACCGCCCCACAAACCCGGAGCCGCCGTAAACCGTGACCAGCTTTGCCATGATGATACCCCTGACCAGAAAATCTAGCGCTACAGATACATCCAGCCCCCCTCGGGAACAAGCAGCAATTCCGGCAGAGATCGCCTCGAAAGCCCGACCCACCGCACCAAACCTCGGTTTTCCGGATTTATTTTCACGCCGTTTCATTTTGTTGCGAGAATCCAATTGACACCCCCGCCCCACAACAATAAACGCTCCCTCACAACCCCCCTGTGCCCAGGTGGCGGAATGGTAGACGCGCTAGCTTCAGGTGCTAGTACTGGCAACGGTGTGGAGGTTCGAGTCCTCTCCTGGGCACCACTTATCCCCGATAAGTCGCTGTTTTGTTTCACCCTTACTTAGTGCTCCTTAGCGATCGTTGTCCCTGCCCATCGAACTGCCCTTTCAAATTAGCATCGCATCTGCGGCATACCAGCCACCATCGATAGCGCCATCAAAGACGCCCCACAGGCGTCAGACGCGCTTCACATCCATGTGATATGTCAAAAGTTAAGTCGATTTGTCGCCACATATCGCTAATGAAATTGCAGAAATTACTATAAACTAGGCCGGTCCGGATCATTTGACCGACCCACAGGCCAGCAGAGGATAAAGAGATGGCGAGCTTTTTTGCGTTTGGTATCGATGTTATCAATAATCCCGCTGTGTCCACAAACTCCAGCGCAGGTCAAGACGGCGCTGGTCAGATGACACTTTCCGGTGGCAGCCAGCCCTTCGCTGACGATGCCATCATCGAATTCATCACACAGAATGAAACGGCAGACGGTGAACTTGACGGGGGCTCGTCCTTCATCGGGATCAAGGTCTATGCCAGTGCTGCCGACTATAACGCCGGCATCGTCCAATATAATTACGTTCCGATGAACCCCGGCCAATCGGCGAATATCCAAAGCGATGTCAGCGGACTTGGCGACACCTACGTGCGGTTCAACGCCAACGTTCTGGTGCCCCGCACTGAAAGCGGTGCCAACGACCCAAGCGCGCCGACATTTGGGAATCTACTGGTGGCACCAGGTACCAAAGCGGGCGACAATATCGGCACACTCAAGATCGACCGCAATACGGATCAGGATTTTGACGGCGACGGCTCCATCGCATCCGGTACGTTGGAGGATGGCAACGGCAAGTTCTATGTCGGGAATACCGTCCCATGTTTCACCGCGGGCAGCCTGATCGCCACTGCAAAAGGCGAAACCCCTGTAGAGCACTTGAAAGCCGGTGACGCTGTCATCACACGCGACCACGGAATGCAGAAAGTCTCTTGGGTCGGTGCACGTCAGCTGACAGCGGCGGAGCTGGTCGTCTATCCACACCTGCGTCCCGTTTTGATCACGGCGGGCGCTCTCGGCGCTGGAACG
This sequence comes from Sulfitobacter sp. CB2047, assembly GCF_000735125.2. Classification (NCBI taxonomy): domain Bacteria; kingdom Pseudomonadati; phylum Pseudomonadota; class Alphaproteobacteria; order Rhodobacterales; family Roseobacteraceae; genus Sulfitobacter; species Sulfitobacter sp. CB2047. The sequence continues at coordinate 3,263,581 of NZ_CP072613.1, forward strand.
CCGGAACGGGACCTTATCGTTTCACCCAACCACCGAATATTGCTTTCCGATGCGCGATCGATGCTACATTTTGGTCAGGACGAGGTCCTCGTCGCCGCAAAGCACTTGGTGAATGGTGACACGATCCGGACGTTCACGCCATCTTCTGTACAATACGTGCACCTGATGTTCGAAAGCCATCAGCTTGTGCTGTCAGACGGGGCATGGACAGAAAGCTTTCAGCCGGGAGTAGAAACACTTCAAAGCATCGGCCAAGCGCAACGCGACGAGATCCTGGCCCTGTTCCCCGCGCTTTCAGAGCAGATCGGGATTAAGCATTACAACGCCGCGCGTAACACGCTGAAACGCCATGAAGCACGCCTACTTCGGTTCTAGGGCGGGTTGGTTTATGGAGTGGCGCGGTTACAGTTTGCGCTCTCGCTGAGGTGTCTCTGCGCGAATTTTCGTGTTTCCGAAGCATCCCACTTCCGAAAATTCAGGTACAGGTCGTGGGGCCTGCGTTCCTATCAGGTCACCCGTCGCACCATCACGTTGGCTCAAAACGCCAAAAGGCCCGCAGGCGATGCCAGCGGTTGGTGCTAGTTAAAGTTCTTTAAATCTGGTTGCGGGAGTAGGATTTGAACCTACGACCTTCAGGTTATGAGCCTGACGAGCTACCGGGCTGCTCCATCCCGCGCCGGGTGCCAATGTTATTGTATTGGCTTATTAATTGTCATCGTTGAGAGATACGTAGAGGTTTTGCTAGGTTTGGCGGTGACCTACTCTCCCACGTCTTAAGACGCAGTACCATTGGCGCAGTAGCACTTAACTGCCGAGTTCGGGATGGGATCGGGTGTTTTGCTTACGCTATGACCACCAAACCGAGTAAAACCTCTATGTTGCTGCTTTTGCCATTGGCAAAAGAGCAACAAGCGGGAGAGAGCGTATCCGAAGGATGCGCGTTCCCGCCCCCTCACCATTCTGGGTAAGGATTTGTCCAAGTCAGTACAGCTGATTGTATGTGTATGCTTTTGTCCTAGTAAGAAGTCTTTCTTCTACTGGATCAAATCAAGCCTATCGAGCAATTAGTACCAGTCAACTGAACGTATTACTACGCTTACATCTCTGGCCTATCGACGAGATGGTCTATCTCGGCTCTCAGGGATACCTTGTTTTGAGGGGGGCTTCCCGCTTAGATGCCTTCAGCGGTTATCCTGTCCGATCATAGCTACCCAGCACTGCTATTGGCATAACAACTGGTCCACCAGTGGATCGTTCACCCCGGTCCTCTCGTACTAGGGGCAACTCCTCTCAAGTATCCTACACCCACGGAAGATAGGGACCGAACTGTCTCACGACGTTCTAAACCCAGCTCACGTACCTCTTTAAACGGCGAACAGCCGTACCCTTGGGACCTGCTCCAGCCCCAGGATGAGATGAGCCGACATCGAGGTGCCAAACACTGCCGTCGATATGGACTCTTGGGCAGTATCAGCCTGTTATCCCCGGCGTACCTTTTATCCGTTGAGCGATGGCCCTCCCACTTGGGACCACCGGATCACTATGGCCGTCTTTCGACTCTGCTCGACTTGTCAGTCTCGCAGTCAGGCTGGCTTCTGCCATTGCACTCAACGAGCGATTTCCGACCGCTCTGAGCCAACCTTCGCGCGCCTCCGTTACGATTTAGGAGGCGACCGCCCCAGTCAAACTACCCACCACACAGGGTCCCGGATCCGGATAACGGACCGCGGTTAGACATCAAGCAGAACAAGGGTGGTATCTCAAGGGAGGCTCCACGCAGACTGGCGTCCACGTTTCAAAGCCCACCACCTATCCTGCACATGTTCGGCCTAATGCCAGTGTGAAGTTGTAGTAAAGGTGCACGGGGTCTTTCCGTCTAACCGCGGGTAACCGGCATCTTGACCGGTAATTCAATTTCGCTGAGTCTATGTTGGAGACAGCGGGGAAGTCGTTACGCCATTCGTGCAGGTCGGAACTTACCCGACAAGGAATTTCGCTACCTTAGGACCGTTATAGTTACGGCCGCCGTTTACCTGGGCTTCAATTCAGAGCTCTCACTCCTCCTTTTAACCTTCAGGCACCGGGCAGGCGTCAGACCCTATACGTCGTCTTACGACTTCGCAGAGCCCTGTGTTTTTAATAAACAGTCGCCACCCCCTGGTTTGTGCCCCCAGCCCCTAGTTGCCTAGGAACCGGGCCTCCTTCTCGCGAACTTACGGAGGTATTTTGCCGAGTTCCTTCAACATAGTTCTCTCAAGCGCCTTGGTATTCTCTACCTATCCACCTGTGTCGGTTTAGGGTACGATCTAGCGATGGAGCTATTTCCAGGGACCTCTAAGCAGCCCATTCAATCCGATAAGGATGAACTACCCTCGAGATCCGTCACTTCCATCTGGCCCAGGAATATTAACCTGGTTCCCATCGACTACGCCTTTCGGCCTCGCCTTAGGGGTCGGCTTACCCTGCTCAGATTAGCTTTAAGCAGGAACCCTTGGATTTTCGGCGAGAGTGTCTCTCACACTCTTTGTCGCTACTCATGTCATCATTCTCACTAGTGATCTCTCCACCGGATCGCTCACGCGCCGGCTTCACAGAAAGTTCCGCGTCTCCAATACCCCGAAGGGCTAAGGAGACATGGAACTATGTCACACTACGCTCTGCTACCATGCAATTAATGCATCCTAAGCTTCGGCTCATGGCTTGAGCCCCGTTACATCTTCGCCGCAAGACAACTTATTTAGACCAGTGAGCTGTTACGCTATCTTTAAAGGATGGCTGCTTCTAAGCCAACCTCCTGGTTGTTTTGGTCGTCTCACCTGCTTTCCCACTTAGCCATGAATTAGGGGCCTTAGCTGTAGGTCAGGGTTGTTTCCCTCTTCACAACGGACGTTAGCATCCGCTGTGTGTCTGCCATCTAGTACTCCTCGGTATTCGGAGTTTGGTTAGGATCAGTAAGCCTGTGGGGCCCCATTACCCATCCAGTGCTCTACCCCCGAGGGTATTCGGATGACGCTCTACCTAAATAGATTTCGCAGAGAACCAGCTATCTCCGAGTTTGATTGGCCTTTCACCCCTAGGCACAGCTCATCCCGATCCTTTTCAACGGATGTGGGTTCGGTCCTCCAATAAGTGTTACCTTATCTTCAACCTGGCCATGCCTAGATCACTCGGTTTCGGGTCTGATCCCACAAACTCAACGCCCTATTAAGACTCGCTTTCGCTACGCCTACACCTAACGGCTTAAGCTTGCTTGTGAGACCAAGTCGATGACCCATTATACAAAAGGTACGCTGTCAGGCCGTAAAGACCCTCCAACTGATTGTAGGCGTTCGGTTTCAGGTACTGTTTCACTCCCCTCGTCGGGGTGCTTTTCACCTTTCCCTCACGGTACTGGTTCACTATCGGTCAGTAAGGAGTACTTAGCCTTCGAAGGTGGTCCTCCGATCTTCAGACAGAATTTCACGTGTTCCGCCCTACTTAATACGTCCAATCATGCTTCTTATACGGGACTATCACCCACTTTGGTTGCGCATTCCAACGCATTCTAACCACACTCATGGCTCGGCTGGTCCCCGTTCGCTCGCCGCTACTAGGGGAGTATCAATTGATTTCCTTTCCTCCGGGTACTTAGATGTTTCAGTTCCCCGGGTTTGCTTTTATAAACCTATGTATTCAGTCTATAAATACCTGGTTCTGCTTACTGATGAACCCACCGTCTGCACCTTGCGAACTTACGTCCTCAAGTAGCAAAGCGGTAGGACAACAATAAACAATCAGGTGGGTTGCCCCATTCAGAAATCCATGGATCAAAGCTTATTCTCAGCTCCCCATGGCTTATCGCAGAGTATCACGTCTTTCATCGCCTCTTACTGCCAAGGCATTCACCAAACGCCCTTTTCGCGCTTGATTTGATCCAGAAA